>NZ_FMYH01000004.1 GCF_900096585.1 Sanguibacter gelidistatuariae | reverse complement strand
TCTGACGTGGGGTCCGCGACCGTTTCAGGTCCGCCAGGACCCGGGCTCGCAGGACCTTGTCGCCGGCGATCTTCCCCGTCTGAGGGCGGCTGCGGCTCCGCTCGGCCCGGCAGTCAGCCGCGACCAACCGGTACCCCAGCGTCTTCGTGGAGTTGCGCCGGATCTCCCGGCTGACCACCGACGGTGCCCGGTCGATATGAGCTGCGATCCTGCGCACCGACCACCCGGCCTTGAGGCCCGTGGAGATCTCCACCCGATCGGCGACCGTCAACATCCTGCGTCCCACACCCGCACCCCTCGCTGACCAGCACTGTTGCTACGAGGCTATGACACCAAGGTGGTCCGCAGTGAGTTTAAGAGTGAGACAGCGATATGACGGCGAACCAGGTGAAGTTGACGACCGTAAGATCCGAATCCGTGCGGGCCTCCGCTGCGGCCTCCTGCCCCGGTGTCGAGAACTCGCCGGTCGCCGGCCACTGATTGATGCTCCATCGGAGGTCAAAATAGGGGACCACGACAAAGTCCGCGTGCCCCTCCTCGAGAACCAACTGGGCTGCTGCCCCGAAATCGTCAGGTCCGCCCAGGAGCTCGGCAATGGCCTCTGGGCGTTCCTTCCGAGCATTTTCCAGCGCTTTGTCACCGCCGACGTTTGGAGTATTCAAATTTGCCCCTGTCGCCAAGTATGACGCGAGGAAGTCATTCCCACCTGACGAGTTGGGAGCAAATACGACCCGCGCACCGTCGGGCAACGCATCGTCAAGATCGTCGATGACTGCCTCGTTGAAGGAATCAATCTGTGCTGCACGAGCAGAGTTCGCTTCTATCGTCGCTTGAGCATTCGGCATAAGTTCCACAAGAGCGAGCAGGCCAACCCCTACACCGACTGCCGCCCAGGAGCGGCCGCCCCGGCTAATCATCCACTGCACCATATAGGCGGCAAGGACAATGGTAGCGAGACGCACGAGTACCATCCAGCGATACGTGGCCCGCATGAACTCAAAGCCCGGCAGAGTCTCATAGAGCCATTGACTGGGCAGCACGACTACGCCAGCCTCGGACGGCATGAGATAGGACTGGTAGGAGATCGGCGGGGCCAATGGTCCGCGCACCTCGTTGATCTTAAGAGACGGCCCGAGCGCAAGGAACAATGCAGCCACTCCGATGACCAGCCAGATGACTAGCCGCCGATCGCGCTTCCAGCTGATGACGACAGCAGCGGCGGCAAGCAGGACAACGACAAGGCCCAGATAATTGAATCGAGCGTTGGTGCCATCGCCCCACAGTTCAGAGACGTCCATGTCGATCCCAAGTGGCGTCGCCCACCAAACCGAAGACGTCGGCCGGAGCATCGTGACGACGTCTGCTCCCATCGCACGGAAGAGATCTATGGAGGACTTGGCCCAGTCCCCGTCACTCGGTTGCATCGCACCATAGATCAAGTAAGCGAGCCCGTTGGATGAGACAAAGCCGAGCAGGGCAGCGAGCGACTGTCGACGAGATGGCCAAAAGATCAGCCTTCCGACTAGGAGCGCCGCGACGGACGCCTGCGTCAGAACGAACCCATAGCCATCGATCTGGAGGATGCTGAAGGAGAGCAGCACCCATAGAGCCATCGCTGCGACGGACCGCACCAACTGCCACTCAGCGACGATTCGTCCGAGCCGGAGCGAAGCACAGATTCCCGCGGGCACCAACGCCATCCCAAAGAATGTGGAGCCAAAACCCGCCATTCCAATGATGGTCGGGCTGGCGAGGAATGCAACAGCAGCTCCGAGCCCGATCGGCCACTTGATGCCGAGATCCTGGAGCAAAGCGACCACTCCAAGCACTGCAATTCCGATAAGGACGAAAGCAGTGGATGCCACCGCCCACTCCGCAGGCATAGCCAACAACCGCATGAACATCGTCTCGATGACCACGACCAGCCAACCGTTTCCAACTTCAGCGCCGGAGGGGCCTCCGACGACCGTGCATACGCCGTCAAGAAGGGATCCGACAGAGAGTGATCCACATCGAGCGGCGCCGATTGATGCATACCAACTGGTCGCCGAACCGACCAATGAGGGCAGGAAACCGTGCAACGCGGTGAGCATCGAAGTCACCAGGACGATCGAGACGGGCCGAACTATTCTCAGATAGCCACGAATCGGCGTCACCGTCATGTCGCCGACAGGGTCGATGTCATCGAGTCCGGCCATGGTCAGCGTCGTACTCATAGTCGCTCCCGTCGTGTGCTCTGGTTCTCGGTCATACGCAGGTCGAGATTCTCCGGACCTACCACAGCGCACACCACGTGAAGAAGCCTGGCTCGTGCCTGAGTAATGTTACCTGAGCCCACCCAGGGGCAGGCTCACGAGGGCAGCCGGTCGAACTCCGTGCCATGGCGGGCTCCAGCGGCCAGTATCCTAGCGGTTGACACTCTTTGCCCAGGAGGTAACACCCATGCGTCTGCTCGTCACCGGCGGAGCCGGTTTCATCGGCTCCAACTTCGTCCACCTGACCGTGCGCGAGCGCCCGGACGTCCAGGTTACCGTCCTGGACGCCCTCACTTACGCAGGCGACAAGACTTCCCTCGCCCCCGTCGCGGACAAGGTCACCCTCGTCGAAGGCGATATCACCGACGCCGAGCTGGTCGACCGCCTCGTCGGCGAGTCTGACCTCGTGGTGCACTTCGCGGCGGAATCGCACAACGACAACTCCCTGACCAACCCGTGGCCCTTCGTCCACACGAACCTCATCGGCACATACACGCTGCTCGAGGCGGTCCGTAAGCACGGCGTGCGCTTCCACCACATCTCGACCGACGAGGTCTACGGCGACCTCGAGCTCGACGACCCGGCGAAGTTCACCGCGGACACCCCTTACAATCCGTCCAGCCCGTACTCCTCGACGAAGGCCGGCTCGGACCTGCTGGTGCGCGCGTGGGCCCGGTCCTTCGGCATCCAGGCAACGATCTCGAACTGCTCCAACAACTACGGGCCGTACCAGCACATCGAGAAGTTCATTCCCCGCCAGATCACCAACCTCATCGACGGCATCAAGCCCCGCCTCTACGGCAAGGGCGAGAACGTCCGCGACTGGATCCACGTCGAAGACCACAACTCCGCCGTGTGGACCATCATCGAGAAGGGCCAGATCGGGGAGACCTACCTCATCGGCGCCGACGGCGAGAAGAACAACCTCGAGGTGGTCGAGGCCCTCCTCGAAGCCTTCGGCCTGGCCAAGGACGACTTTGACCACGTCAAGGACCGCGCCGGCCATGACCTGCGCTACGCGATCGACTCCTCCAAGCTCCGCGACGAGCTCGGCTGGGAGCCGAAGTACACCGACTTCCAGTCCGGCCTCCAAGCCACCGTCGACTGGTACAAGGCCAACGAAGCCTGGTGGCGCCCCGCCAAGGAAGCAACCGAGGCCAAGTACGCAGCCGCAGGCCACTGACCGCACGTTGCACCACACAGAAGGGTCCAGGAGCGATGCTCCTGGACCCTTCTGCATTCACTCAGCCACACGCAGCAATCAGGCGGTGCGCCCTTCGCCAATGACCACCCGCGGAATCCCAGCCCACACCGCCGGGTCCGTCACCCGCCGCCCATCCACCAACAACCGCAACCCCGGCACCTGCGCCGGAGTGATCGTCCGATACTCCGCGTGGTCCGCCTGGACCACAGCAACATCAGCAGCCTGCCCGTAGTGGTAGGCGTCGAACCCCAGGCCGGCGAGCTCCTCGTCGGTGTACATCGGGTCGTGAACCACGACGCGCGCGCGCCGCCCACGCAGGGCGTCGACGGTCGCGAAGACGCCGGAGAACGCCGTCTCCTTCACTCCCCCGCGGTAGGACGCCCCGAGCACCACGACCAGCAGTCCCTCGAGCGAACCCAGCAGGCTCTCCGCCTGCGCCACGACCCGCTCGGGCACCGCGGCGTTGACCGCCCGCGCCTCCCGCACGATCGAGGCGTCCGGGTCGACCGACAGGTACAGCCGCGGGTACACCGGGATGCAATGACCCCCGACGGCGATGCCCGGCCGGTGAATGTGGCTGTAGGGCTGGGAGTTGCACGCCTCGATGACGGAGTAGACGTCGATGCCGACCTTCTCGGCGAAGGCGCCGAACTGGTTGGCGAGGCCGATGTTCACGTCGCGGTAGGTGGTCTCGGCGAGCTTGGCCATCTCGGCGGCCTCCGCGGAGCCCAGGTCCCAGACGCCGTTCGGCCGGGCCAGGTCGGGGCGCTCGTCGAAGGTGAGCACCGCCTCGTAGAACGCCTTGGCGCGGCGTGCGCCCTCCTCGCTCAGCCCGCCGATGAGCTTGGGGTACTTGCGCAGGTCGGCGAAGACCCGGCCGGTGAGCACCCGCTCGGGGGAGAAGACGAGGTGGAAGTCGGTGCCTTCTGTGAGACCCGAGACCTCCTCCAGCAGTGGCTTCCAGCGCCCGCGGGTGACTCCCACGGGCAGCGTCGTCTCGTAGGAGACGAGGGTCCCCGGAGTCAGGTGTTCACCGAGCGAGCGGGTCGCTGCATCCATCCAGCCGAAGTCCGGGGCGGCGGTCTCCTCGTCGACGAAGAGCGGCACGACGAGCACGACCGCGTCGGCACCGGGGATCGCGTCGGCGTAGTCGGTCGTGGCCCGCAGGCGCCCGGCCGGGACGAGCTCGGCCAGCTTCTCAGCCAGGTGCGCCTCGCCCGGGAAGGGCTCGGTGCCGGCATTGACCAGGTCGACCACCGCGGCATTAACGTCCACCCCGACCACGTCGTGGCCCTGGTCGGCGAACTGGACGGCCAGCGGGAGGCCGATCTTTCCGAGAGCGACAACTGCGATGCGCATGAACACCTTCACCTGGTCCGATTGAGTAGGCACAAATCTCCCTGCAGGATACTGCCCTCAGCGTCGCGCAAGGACAGAGGCGGCCATGAGCCGCAGCGGCGCCTCCCGCGCGAACAGACGCGTCAGGTCGGCGGTGACCACAGTCGTCGGGCGGCCGTGCCGCCGGCGCGCGTGAGCGAGCGCGATCAGCTGCCCGACGTCGCTCGCCGGGTCCGCGACCGCGCGCAGCACCGCGCAGTCGGCTCGGGAGAGCACCCGCTCGCATCCGGGTGCCGCGTGCAGGACGGCGCTCACGACGTCGGCCAGCGCCGCCCGTTCTGCGGGCGTCCAGAACGGCGCCGTCCGGTTGAGGAGCAGCCCGAACACGTGGATGCGGAGGAACTTCACCGCGGCGGCGCGGCGGGCGGGCAGCGGGAGCGCGGTGAACCAGCCCTGGCTCACGAGGTCTGTAAGAAACGCCAGCTCGGCCGTGACCGGGCGGGTGATCCCGGTGATCCGGTCCCCCGCGTCGTCCTGGACGAGGTAGGCCGGGCCGCGCCGGTCGAAGGCGATAGGCGCGCCGGAGAACCACAGCCGGGTCACGAAGGCCACGTCCTCGCCCACCTCGTGGCCGAGGGTGAAGCGCAGGCCGAGCCGCTCGAGCGTCGCGCGCTCGAGCAGGCCGAGCGGGGCCGAGCGGTAGGACAGCCGGTCCCGGACGCCGTCAAGCCGCGTGGTGCGCAGGGGACGGGCGGGCGGTGTGGGCACGACGGCCGCAACGGACCCGTCGGGGTGTGCCTTAGCCAGGCGCGCGATGACCGCGGCCGCACCGGTACTGCGCGCCAGGGCGAGCCAGGAGGCGATCGCGCCCGGGGCGAGCCGGTCGTCGGAGCCCATGACCGCCACGTAGGGCGCGCGGGCCGCGTCGAGGCCGTGGTTGAACGGGCCAGCAGGACTGCGGGTGTCGTCGGTGTAGGCGAGGACACGCACGCTCGACCCTTGGGGGACGGCCACGCCGGCGAGGTTGGCCTCGACGAGCGCGGGGGCGACGTTGTGCGCCACCACGGTTACCCGGACAGGGACAGGGTCTCCCGCCGCAGGACTCGTGGGAGTCGCGGCCGCGAGAGCCGAGGCGACGGCGCGCGCGATGGGACGCTGTGCGGTGTGTACCGCGATGACGACGTCGACCACTACGTCGGCCGGGCTGCCGGTGGCGTCCGTCGCGGTCATGCCCCGCGCCCCGCTCGGGCCAGGTCGTAGGCGTCGAGATAGCCGCGCCGGACCGTCTCAGGGCTGAACCGGTCGCCGAGGGTCGCGGCGACGTCCCCGGCGCTCAGCCCGTCGGTTGCCCGCCACACCCGCTCGATCGCGTCCGCGTAGGCCGCCGCGTCTTGGTGGTCCACGAGCTCCCCGACGCTCGCGTCGATGTACTCCCCCTGACCGCCGGTGGCGCCCACGACGACGGGGCGTCCGTGCACGAGGGCCTCGGCGGCCGAGACGCAGAAGTTGTCCGCCTTGGTCGGCAGGAAGAACAGGTCGGCCGCGTCGAGGGCCGCGCTCACCCCCGCGGTGTCGACGTTGCCGAGCAGGGTGAGCCGGTCGGAGACGGCGAGGTCGGCGGCGAGCGCGAGCGCGTCGTCGTGCAGGGGGCCGCTGCCTGCCCACGTGAGGCGGACGTCGTGGCCGCGGGACCCGAGCTCGGCGAGGCAGCGCACGGCGAGCAGCGGGTCTTTACGGTCGATCAGCCCACCCACCCCGACGAGCTCGAGCGGGCGTCCCTCCCCCGGGCTGCGCTCGGTGAGGGCGGCCGGGGCGGGAACGATGCACGGCACGATCACGGTGGACCGGTCGCGGCGTTCGGCGCGGATCGGGCGGGCGAGGTACTCGCACACCGCCGTGACGACGTCGGGCCGCCTCAGGAGCGGGCGCAGGACCGGCAGGGCGAGGCGCCAGGCGGGCGGGAGGGTGGCCGGGGTGGTCAGGCCGGACCAGTGCTCGGTGTGCACCCACGGCGCGGTGGGGCGGGTGCGGGCGAAGGGCAGCAGCGACGGGAAGGCCATGGTGTGCACGAGGTCCGCGCCGGCGAGCAGGGGCTCGAGCAGGCGGCGGGCACGCAGGATCTGGTCGGGGCGCTGGGGGGACATGACGATGCGGTGCACCACCAGGCCGTCGTGGTCGATCGTGTCGACGTCGGCCTCGCGGCGGTCGGCCAGGTGCGGGGCGATGAGGTGGACCACCTCGACGTCGTGGTCGCGGGCCAGGACGCGGACGTCCTTCTCTACGAAGGTGCCCACCGTGGGCGCCTTGGGGCTGGGGAACCACGCGGTCACGGCGATGATCTTCACGCCCCGACGCTATCAGCGCTGCCTACCTCGGCCGTGGCGGCGCGTGGGGGCGTCCCGGGCGCAGGCCCAGGTCAGCCGTAGACTCGTCAACCGTGAAGCTCCTCTCCGTGGTCGGCGCCCGCCCGCAGTTCGTCAAGCTCGCCCCGATCGCCCACGCGGCGGCCGCCGCGGGCGTCGAGCACGTGATCGTGCACACCGGGCAGCACTACGACCCGATGCTCTCCGACGTGTTCTTCACCGACCTGTCCATCCCCGCCCCGGACGTGCATCTCGGCGTCGGGTCGGGCAGCCATGGGCAGCAGACCGGTGCGATTCTCGCCGCGCTCGACGGCGTGCTCGAGAGGGAACGCCCGGACTGGGTGCTCGTCTACGGGGACACCAACTCGACCCTCGCCGCCGCGTTGTCGGCTGTGAAGCTGCACCTGCCGGTCGCGCACCTGGAGGCGGGGCTGCGGTCCTTCAACCGGGCCATGCCCGAGGAGCACAACCGGGTGCTCACCGACCACGCCGCCGACCTGCTGCTCGCGCCCACCACCGTGGCGGCCTCGCACCTACGCGCTGAGGGGCTGGGCGGGCGGACGATCGTCGTCGGCGACGTCATGACGGACGTGCTGCTGACCGTGCGGGATTCCCTCTCCGGCGCACCGGCGTCCGTGCTCACGAGCGCAGGGGTGAGCGCCGGGGACTTCTACGTGGCGACCATCCACCGCGCGGAGAACACCGACGACCCCGTTCACCTCGCCGAGATCGCCACGAGCCTCAAGGCGTTGGACCGCCCGGTCGTGCTGCTCGCGCACCCGCGGCTGGTGGCGCGGTCCGCGGCTGCGGGGATCGACTGGTCGGGTGGTGCTGTGGTACTGCATCCCCCGCTGGCCTACCCCGACCTGCTCGCCGCGACCATGGCGAGCGCGGGCGTGGTGACCGACTCCGGTGGCCTGCAGAAGGAGGCGTTCCTGCTGCGGGTGCCGTGCACCACGGTGCGGACGGAGACGGAGTGGGTCGAGACGGTCGAGCTGGGGTGGAACGTGCTCGCCTCCTCCGCCCAGGAGATTTTCGCCGGGGTGCAGCGGCCGGCGCCGGAGCCGACCGAGGCAGCGCCCTACGGGGACGGACATGCGGCAGAGCGGGTGATTCAGGAGCTGGTCGGCCGGGTCGGCTAGAGTTCTGTGACACACGCCACAGAGGTCGTTCAGTTCGCGACGTGGCGCAGCTGCACCGTCAAGGGACAACCGACTGCGGGGAGATGCTCTGATGCCCACCCCGCTGCCCTCCCGACCCGGCACCGTGCGGTCCATCGGCGGGTTCACCGTGGTCGATCTCGTCATCGTCCTGATTCTGGGGATCCTCGCCACGATCGCCGCCGTCGGGTACACCCAGGTGACGGACCACGCGACGACATCCGCCTCAGCTGCCCAACCCCGCCAGCTCGCCGAGACGGTCCCGGCGGCGGCACCCTCAGACAGCGCGCCGCTGCTGGATGGCGCCCTGGCCACCTCTGCCCTCGAGGAGCCGCACGGAATGCAGATCAACGATCCGCTGGCGGCCGCCGCCCCGTGGGCACCGCTGAGCACAGCCGGAACCTCCGACGACGCAGCCCTAGCAGACTCCACGCCGGCGCCGGCTGGCGAGCCGACCCCGGCTGACGAGCCGGCGCGGGCCAGGACGGCGTTCGGGTCCATGTGGGTCTGGGACAACTCCCTGACTCCTGACCAGGACAACCGCGGGACCGGCTACGCAGCCGCCGACCCGCAGACCCTCGTGGCCTTCGCTCGCCAGAACAACCTGAGCCAGGTCCACATCGCCGCACCGTGGGTGTCCGACGAAGGGCCCATCGCGGCCTGGATGGACGAGACGACCACAGCCCTGCACGACGCCGGGTTCGAGGTTGGCGTGCTCGGCGGCGACCCAGGCTGGCTCGACGACCCGTCACTGGCTGTGACGTGGACCCTGGATGCGATCAGCACACGCCCCGTCGACTACGTCGAGCTCTCCCTGGAGCCGTGGACGCTGCCTTCCTGGAACACCGACCGGGTCGGGACTGTCGAACGGTGGGAAGCCACGATGGACGCGGTCAAGGCCGCCCTACCCACAGGTGTGAAACTCGCCCTGGACGCCCCCTACTGGCTGGCGACTACACCCGCTCCGGACGGAGGCACGCTCTTCGACGCTGTCCTGGAGCGCGCGGATGCGCTCTCCATCGTGACGTTCGTCGACCACGCAGCAGACTTCGACGGGATCATCGCCCTGTCAGCTCCGGCCCGTACCGCCGCCGGCGCAGCGGGTATCCCGTACATGGTGGGCCTGGAGACGGACACCCCGGCCGTCGCCGGCGGTGCGGCTTTCACGTTCTACGACGACGGCGGCGATGCCCTGGTGCGCGAGGCCGAGCTGGTCGGCGAGGCCCTGGCTGGCGACCCGTTGTACGGAGGAGTGGACGTTGAGCACTACCGCGCGTGGCGGTCCCTCCTCGGTATGTCCTGACCGTCGACGTCGGGGCCGCCGATTCGCGCCGTCACCGTGAGCCCGAGGGAACGCGAATCGACCGTGCACCACGATGGTCACCGAACTTCCACTGCCCCCGACTACCAGTCCACTTCTGGTGCCGCTGTCTCAAGAGCCTCGATCAGCCGTGGTTCGAGGATGTTCTTGGTCGACTCGACAAAGGTTTTGGTGAGGTGGGATGCCTGCCGATAGACAAGCACCTCCCCCATCACCGCGGGGCACATCCCATCGGGGCAGATGACATCGTTCATGTCCAGCACACGGGTGCCGGGGACGAGGCGGGCGGCCTCGCGCTGGACCTCAGCCGTCAGGGTTTGTGTGCCCGGGAACGAGCAAGCTGAGAGGTTCTCCAGGTTCTCGGCGACGCACTCGTACACCTCCCCGGTCGGGGACGGGTTGTTGGTGAGCGCGATCACCGGGATGCCGCTGTCCGCGAGCTTTGCCCAGCGCGACTCGAGAGCGGCGACCATCCCCTCGTCGGTCGCTTCGCTCTCACTGTCCTCCGGGTCCGTGAGCGCCGCGCTCGAGTATTGAGAGGTCAGGACGACGTCGGGTCGCAGGGCTGTGATCTCCTCGACCGCACGCGAGTTCCAGTCCACGCACGAGGAGTAGATCCCTGCCTCGTCCCCGGTGGCGCCGTCGTAGAGACCGCAGGACGACTTGGTCATCGTGACGAGCCTCCAGCCGTGCGCGGTCGCGAGCTGGTCGAGGACAGGTTGCCACTGGAGTGCCTTCGAGTCGCCCACGAGCGCGATGACGTGCTCGCTCGCACCGTCTCCGTACTCGCACAGGACGACATTGCTGGTGGCCTGGTCCTGCTGACAACCTTCGGCGTAGGAGACCGGGACGTCTAGGGTCGCCGTCTCCGGGCTGGGGACGATGCGCTGCGCAGACGTCACTTCCCACAGGCTGCTCGCGGCTGCGGGGTCGTCTCGGACGACCTCCGCCCCCGGTGGCGGAGAACTCACTGGGTCTGTCGCCGTCGACGGGACCACCAGCACGAGGACCAGCCCTGCGGCGACGCCGACCGCGGTGAAGTTGGCCCCGACAGAGAGTGACAGCGACGTCGACTTGAGGCGCTGCGCGAAGCGGACCGGGTTCTCGACGAGGACAAGAGAGAGCCACGCCGGGACGACGGACAGGGCCACGATCGCGACTCCACGACCGACCCCGAGGTCGTCATTCCAGTAGGCGGTCGCGGCGATGAGCAGCGGCCAGTGCCACAGATAGAGGGAGTAGGAGAGTCCACCGACCCACACCATGGGCTGGGCAGACAACAGCCTCCCTGCGCCGGCGTCACGGGCGACCTCTCCGCCGGCCAGCACGGCCGCGGTGCCGAGCACCGGCACGAGCGCCAGATGACCAGGCCACGCCGTGTCGGCGTCGAACAGCAAGGCGCTCAGTGCGACGGCCGACAGCCCTGTCGCAGCCAGGATGGTCGCGTGACGGACCGGCAGGCGCCTGATGTGGGGAAGCGCGAGAGCGACGCCCGCGCCCACGGCGAGTTCCCAGAGTCTGGTCGGCGTCGCGAAGAAAGCGGCCTCCGGGTTGTGCCCCGTCTCGGTCACGGACCACAGGAACGACGGCACCGCCACGAGCAGGAGAGCGGGGCCCAGCAAGATCCGCGGCGACCTGCCGACCCGACGCGACACGAGCAGGACGGCGACGATGAGGATCGGCCAGACGAGGTAGAACTGCTCTTCGACGGCCAGGGACCAGAAGTGCTGGACCGGTGAGGCGCCGATGCCCTCGGCCAGGTAGTCGACGGACCGGTCGGCGAACCGCCAGTTCGCGACGTAGGCGGCGGCGCTGACGATGTCCCACCCGAACACCCGGCGGTCGGTGACCGGAAGGACGATGTAGGTCAGCGCTGCGGTGGCGACGAGGACCAGTGCCGTCGCCGGGAGAAGCCGCTTTGCGCGCCGCGCGTAGAAGGTGGGGAGGGAGATGCGCCCGGTCTTCGCGATCTCGCGGAGAAGGAGTCCTGTGATGAGGAAGCCCGAGATCACGAAGAACACGTCGACTCCGACGAACCCGCCCGGGATCCATGGCAGCCCTGCGTGATAGAAGAGGACGAGCCCGATGGCGACGGCCCGCATGCCTTCGATGTCCGGTCTGAACCGCGAGCCATGCGCCTGACGCGGTGGCGCAACCGACAACGACACCACGGGCGATCTCCATCTTCTGGTGCGCGCGAGCACCCTCGTCGGAGCGTGGGGAAAGGACGAGGGTGACTCTAGGCCCCGGCGAGGATCTGCTCAACGGCGGTCGCCCAGCCCTCGGACTGCACCTGCGCCGACAGCTCGCGAGCGCAGCCTGCCGAGGCCACCTTCCACGCCGCGACGTCCACCGGGTCGAGCACGTCCAGAACAGCGGCAAAGGCCCCCGCGGTGAAGTCCTGCGTCACCGCCCCCAGCCCGCGCGCCTCGACCTCGCGGGCCATCTCCGGGCTCGGCCCGACGATGACCCCCAACCGCGCCTGGACGTAGTCGAAGAACTTGTTCGGCAGCGTCCACTCGTAGTTGTAGTTCACGGGCGGCAGCACGAAGACTCCGACGTCGTAGGCGTTGAGGGTGCGTACCAGGTCCGCGTACGGGACCGGGTCGAGGACCCGTACCCGCGTCGATCCGGCGCATCGCGCGCGCAGCTCGGCGAGGTAGGCGGGGTCGTTGGGCATGAGCAGCAGGTCGAGGGTGACCTCGGCGCTCGACTGCTCGACGCCGTCGATCATCACCTCGAGGGTACGGTTGCGCTGGGCGTTGCCGCTGTGCACGAGCCGGATCGGGGAACCCACAGGCAGGGCGTCGAGCTCGGCGTAGGGCGCGGCGTTCGTCACGACGGTGACCGGGACGCCCAGCTCGCGGGTGTACCGGTCGGCGATCCCCTGCCCGACGGTGGTGACCGATGCGGCCCGGGTGACGAATCGCCTGCAGATCCACCGGATGTACGGCGCCACGAACCAGCGCCAGCGCGGCACCTCGCTGTTCTGGCCGGGGGCGTACTCGTGCAGGTCGGCGTGCACGCCGCGGCGCGGGGCGAGCGACAGCGCGAGCGGGACCGTGTCGACGTCGTCGGCCAGGATCACGTCGAAGGCGTCGACCGGCAGCACGCCACGAGCGTGGGCGACGGCCGCGTTGCCCCAGTAGACGCGCCGGTACTGGCGGGCCAGTAGCCACTTGGGGTCCTTGCGCCACGCCGGCAGGTCGGCGGGAACCTCGTGATGGGCGACGACGCCCGCGGGCGCGGGGCCGTAGCCGCACGTCGTCACGTCATAGATGCCGGAGAAGAGGTTGACCTGCTTGAGCACGCGCGCATCGTCGGCGATGGGCGAGAACGACAGGATGAGCAGCGACGGGCGGGCAGCCACGTCCGGATCTGCGGCCGGCTGCTGGCCGGGCGCGCTCATGTCATGCCGCTGGCGTCGAGCACCCGGCGGTACAGGCCGAGCAGCTGGGCGGCCTCGCCCTCCCAGGTGAGCTGCTGCGCGGCCGCGCGGGCCGCCGCGCGGAACTGCTCGGGGGCCGCGAGCACGTCGGAGACCACGCGGGCGAGGTCGTGCGGGGAATCGGAGCTGAAGACCTCCCCGACGCCGTAGTCGCGCACGATCTGCGCGGTGTCCGGCAGGTCGGCCGCCGCGACGGGCAGCCCCGCGTGGATGGCCTCGAAGAGCTTGTTGGGCAGGGAGTAGCGGTAGCTCAGGCAGGTCGGGCGGACGTAGACGACCGACAGGTCGGCGTCCGCGAGGGCCGCGGCGACCTCGGTCGGGCCGACGCGCCCGACGAAGTGCACACGGTCGGTCACGCCGAGGTCGGCGGCCATGACCTTGAGCGGCTCGATGTACGTCGGTTCCCCGTAGCCGAGGAGGACGAAGTGCACATCGGCCGGAAGCTCGACCATGGCACGCAGAGTCTCCTCGATGCCGCGCGAGGTGGTGATCCGTCCCCCGTACGCGATGACCTGGTCCTCGGGCCGCAGGCCGGCGAGGCTGCGCAGCCGTCCCTGGGAGGGGTCGAGCGGAGCGCTGGGCCGACCGGGGATGTTGCGCACCAGGGTGGGCAGCACGGGGAGGCGATAGGTGTCCTGCAGCCAGGTGGCGATCGACGGCGAGACGGTGATGACCCCGGCCGCTCGGCGGGCGTGGCGTCGCTCGCTGATCTTCTCGACGACCTTGGCGACGGGGCGCGCACCGGAGACGTTGCGGTGCGTCCATAGCTCGTGGGAGTCGTAGACGACCGGCACCCCGGCCCGGGAGGCCGGCGCGAGGGTGTTCGCGTCGTTGGCGTGCACGACGTCGGGGCGCCACTCGGCGAGCGCCTTGCGGGCACCGCGGTGGTAGATCGCGAGGCTGACGACCTGGTAGGTCTTCATCCACAGGCTGTCGAAGGTCTTCTTCGCGCGGGACTTCATCGACTGCGAGCGAGCCACTCCCTCCTGAGGCACCGAGACCGCGACAGCGGAGGGCACCGGAGCGGACGTCCAACGCGCGCGGGACGGTGCCGGGACGTCGACGATCAGCGCGCCCGCCGGTGCCCCCGAACCGACCCGCAGGACCTTCTTGGCGAGGGCCGCGAGCCGCGGCGCCGACCGGACCAGCTCGAACTCGGGTACGCGCAGCAGCTCGACGCCCGAGTCGAGAGTCTCCAGCCCCTCCGGGAAGCCGGCTCGCGCGCGGGCGACGGCGACGATGCGGACATCCGCGCCGGCGTCGTGCAGGGTCGCGGCGGTCTTGAGGACGCGGGCGTCGGCGTGGCAGTCGTTGTAGACGAGGACGCCGACCCGCAGCGGGCGGCCGTCGACCGTCGGGAGCACGATCGGAGCCGGTGAGGCGGCGGGCTGGTCCTGCGTGCTCATGCGGAGTCCTCGGCGGGTCGAGTCGGGGGCAGGGACGGTTCGTCAGCGAGACCGGCCAGTGCGGCCTGGTGGGCGAAGTCCGGCTCCGCGGCGACCACCTCGGCGAAGGTCCCGGAGATCACCAGCTCGCCGTCGCGCATGAAGCACACCGCGTCGGAGTGCCGGATGGTGGCGAGACGGTGCGCCACGACGATGACCGTGACGTCTCCGCGCAGCTCCTGGATCGCCTGGGTGACCAGGGCCTCGGTTCCGGTATCCAGGGAGCTCGTGGCCTCGTCCATGATGAGCACCATCGGGTCGGCGTAGAGCGCACGGGCAATGCCCAGTCGTTGACGCTGCCCACCCGAGAGGTTCATCCCCCGCTCGCCGATCGGGGCGTCGATGCCGCCCTCGCGGGCGTCGATGATGTCGAGCACCTGCGCCCGTTCCAGGGATCGGCGCACCTTGTCCCGGTCGATGCCCTCCTCAGTCCAGGACAGGGCGACGTTCTGGGCGACGCTCGCGTCGAAGAGGGACACCTCCTGGGGCACGTAGCCGACCCGCTTGCGCCAGGACGCCAGCACCCCGGCGAGGGGCAGGTCGTCGACGAAGATCTGCCCTGCGGTCGGCTCGAGCAGCCCGAGGATCAGGTCCACGAGGGTCGACTTGCCCGAGCCGGACGCCCCGACCAGGGCCATCGACGAGCCGAAGGGGATCGTGAGGTCCACCCCACGCACGGCCGCGCGGTCGCTGCCAGGGTACGTAAACGTGACGCCGTCCAGGACCATGGCGCGTGCGTCGTCGGGCAGGGGCGCGCCGGGGCCGGCCTCCAGCCGCTGCGCGGAGTTGCGCTTGCCGCGCTCGATCTCGTCGATGACCTTCTGGGCGAAGGGGATCGAGGCGGCCGTGGAGGCCATGATCGACTGGAACCGGGTGATCGAGGGGACGATGCGGAAACCAGCGACGCCGAACAGCGCAATCGCGCCGAGCGCGCCGCCGGAGCCGCTCCCCTCCATCGAGCCGACGAGGGCGGCGAGGGCGAAGCCGCCGACGAGGGCGGCCTCGAGGACGTAGCGCGGGACCACCCCGAGAAAGGACATGTTCGCCCGTGCCTGCGAGCTGCGTAGTCGGACCCCCTGGACCAGCGCGGACACCTCTCCGCCCTTGTCGCGCAAAGTGATCTCCTTGAGCGAGGCGACCATCTCGCTGACCAGGCGCACCGCGCGAGTGGAGTAGTTGCGGTTGTCGTGGCCGGCGGCCACGGCCTTGCGCAGCACCCAGCCGTAGAGGAAGGCCCCGATGAGGCCGAAGTAGACCACCGTGACGGCCGCCATGAGCGGCTGTGCGATCACGAGCACGGCGAGCACCGCGACGAAGGTGAATGCCTCGCCCGAGAGCATCGTGAACGGGATGAGGACGCCCGAGACGGTCGTGGCCACCCCGACGTCGGTCGAGCGGACCAGGTCGGTCGAGTTGCGCCCGAGCCGGTCCGTCCACGGGGAGACGAAGAAGGCGTCGAGCAGCTGGCGGCCGAGCTCCTGCTCGAAGCGGGCGAACCGGCGGGTCGCGAACCACTGCAGGATGATCGCGCACACGCCCTTCGTGATGATCAGCACCCCGACCACGATGAGCAGCCCGACAAACTCGGACGTCTCGTCAAAGGTCCCGAGCAGCGGAAGGGTCACCGACTGGTCGGAGGAGGCAAGCATCGGCGCCAGGGTGAGGGCCAGCAGACCGAGCGCCACGACGTCGAGGATGGCCAGCGCGCCGGACATCGCCGCAAAGAGCAGCACGAAGCGGCGGCTGCCCGCGGGCAGCAGCCTCAGCAGCGTCCGGACGGTGTGGATCAGGCTGGTCATGAGGGAGATCTGTCCTTCGGTGGGCTGAGGCAACCGGCCACGACGGCGGCGGCCTGCGCGCCCGCACGGGTGGCAGAGGCGTTGTCCTGGACCCACCCTGCCAGGCGCTCGCGCTCAGCCGGCGTGGGCCGCGCCGCCAAGGCACCGATCATCGCCTCGGCGACGGCCTCGACATCGAAGTTGGTCACCGCCCCCAGCGCGTTGTCGGTGATCACGGCCCGGGCCGGGCCGGGCCCGGCGTAGACGACCGGGGTGCCGCAGGCGACCGCGGCGAAGACCTTGGTCGGGAAGGCGAAGTCATAGCCCAGTCCTGGGCGCAGCGAGACCAGCGCCCCGTGCGCCCCGCGCAGCCACTGCGCGGCGACCTCGGGAGGCACGGGTCCGCGCAGCTCCACTGCTCCGTCGGGAAGCGTGGCGGCCCGGTCGGCGATCATCGACCACGCGCTGCCCTGGCCGAGGAACGCCACTCGGGCCTCTGGGACGGCCTCTCGCACGCGGGCGAGCGCATCGACGAAGATCTCCGCGCCCTGCCACTCCGACGCCGTCCCCGCGTAGACGAGGTACGGCGCCGTCGGCGCGTCGACGGCCGGTGGGCCTTCCGGGGTGAAGACGGTCGTATCGATCCCGTTACGCACGACCGTCACCGCGGCTGGGTCCACGCCGAGCTCACCGAGGCGGGCCGCGACGCCGTCGGACACGGCGATCACCGCGCGCGCCCCGCGCAGGGCCCAGCGCTCCATGGCTGCGACGACCCTCACGAGCGGCGCGGGCGCGCCGGTGCTCGCCGCGGCGTCGGACCACACGTCGGCCGCGTAGTAGACGTAGGGGACGCGGCGCAGCGCGCTGATCACCCGGACGACGACACCGGTGGTCGGCGGCGGCTCGCTCACTACGACCGTGGGCCGGCGGATGAGCAGCAGACGCAGGGCGAGGGGGGCGTCGAAGCTCAGGTACTGGAGGTAGCCGCGGACGACGCCGGAAGGGTCGCGGAGCACCGGCCAGCGCTTGACGGTGACGTTGGCGGGGAAACCCGCGGTGCTTTCGCCGGCCGCCCGGGCGGCCTCCGGCGTCGGGCGCACGGTGAGCACCGTGACGCGGCCGGCCCGCCGGCTCAGCGCGCGGGTGAGCGCGGCGAGCCGGAAGGACGCCGCCGCGGCCTCGGGAGCGAAGATGCGGCTGGCAACGACCACGTGTGCCGTGGGCTCTGCTGCAGGTCTCACCTCACCCAAGGCGGACGCTCTGCCCGCTCTGGGCCGATTCGACCATCGCCTCGGCGACCCGCAGCGTCGCCAATCCCTCCTCGAGGGTGACGATGTCGTTGCTGATCCCCAGGACTGCGTCCCGGAACGCCTCGTGCTCGACCCGCAGCGGCTCACGCTTGGCGAGGGCGAAGCGGATGACGTCGCCCTCGGAGACCCCGCGGAAGGCCGCGATCGAGTCCCACTCGGTGGCCACGGTGCCGTTGGCGTAGAACGTGAGGTCGGCGCTCGCGGTGTCCGCGACGAAGGCCCCGCGCTCGCCCGTGACGACCGTGACCCGCTCCTTCATGGGCGAGAGCCAGTTGACCGTGTGGTTGACGATCACGCCGTTGGCGAGCGTGCCGGTGGCCAGGACCATGTCCTCGAACTGGCGCCCACTGCGGTGGGCGACCTGGGCGGAGATGGTCGCGTAGGGGCTCTGCGCGACCCAGGCGGTGAGGTCGATGTCGTGGGAGGCGAGGTCCTTGACCACGCCGACGTCGGCGATCCGGGCTGGGAACGGCCCCTGGCGGCGGGTGATGATCTGGTAGATCTCGCCGAGCTCGCCGTCCGCGAGCCGGCGGCGCAGATCCTGCAGGGCGGGGTTGAACCGCTCGATGTGCCCGACCGCGCCGACCAGCCCGGCTGCCGCGAAGGCGTCGACGATCCGCTGCCCGGCTTCACCGGAGTTCGCGACGGGCTTCTCGATGAGCGCGTGCACGCCCGCCTCGGCGAGGGCAAGGGCGATCGCCTCGTGGTAGATCGTGGGGACGGCGACGACGGCCGTGTCGAGCCCAGCGGCGATGAGCGCCTGGACGTCCTGGAGCACCGGCAGACCGCCGGCGACGCCGTGCGGGTCACCAGCCGGGTCGGCGACGGCCACGAGGTCGACCCCGTCGACCTCACGCAGCACGCGGGCGTGGTGGCGGCCCATCGCGCCCAGGCCGATCAGCCCGGCGCGGAGGTTGCTCGAGCCGGCGGCCATCAGGAGCCGGCCTTGACGACCGCAACGACGCCGGCGACGATCCGCTCGAGGTCTCCCGTGGTCAACGACGGGTGCACGGGCAGGGAGATGACCTGCTGGGCGGCCTCTTCGGTGCGCGGCAGGTCGAGTCCCGGCGCGTACTTCTCGAGGGAGGGCAGGCGATGGTTGGGGATCGGGTAGTAGACCCCGGAGCCGACGCCGTGCTCCTCGCGCAGCGCCTGGACGATCCGGTTCCGGTCCCCGGCGACGCGGATCGTGTACTGGTGGTAGACGTGCACCGCGTCGTCGTGGACGGGCGGGATGGTGACCCCGGCCAGACCGCCAAGACCGGCGTCGAGCAGGCCGGCGTTGGTCTGGCGCTGCTCGGTCCAGCCGGCCAGCTTGGTCAGCTGCACCCGGCCGATCGCGGCGTGCAGGTCGGTCATCCGGGCGTTGAAGCCGACGAGCTCGTTGGCGTACTGGGTCTCCATGCCCTGGTTGCGCAGCAGCCGGACGTTACGGGCGATCTGATCGCTCGCGCAGGCGACCATGCCGCCCTCGCCGCTCGTCATGTTCTTCGTCGGGTACAGGCTGAACATCGCGAAATCGCCGAAGGAGCCGACCGGCGCGCCGTTCAGCTGGGCGCCGTGGGCCTGCGCCGCGTCCTCGAAGAGCAGGAGACTGAACTCGTCCGCGATCGCCCGCAGCTCGACCATCGCGGCCGGGTGACCGTAGAGATGCACGGGCATGATCGCCTTGGTGCGCTCTGTGATCGAGGCCCGCACGGAGGCGGGGTCCAGGCAGAAGAAGTCCGGCTCGATGTCCGCGAAGACGGGCGTGGCACCGGTCAGAGCGACCGAGTTGCCGGTCGCGGCGAAGGTGAAGGACGGCACGATGACCTCGTCGCCGGGGCCGATGCCCGCGGCGAGCAGGCCCAGGTGCAGGCCGGACGTGCCGGAGTTGACCGCGACGCACTGGCGTCCGGCCACGAGCTGGTCGGCGAACTCGGCCTCGAAGGCCTTGACCTCGGGGCCTTGGGCGATCATGCCCGAGCGCAGCACGCGGTCGACCGCGGCCCTCTCGTCGTCTCCGATGATGGGCTTTGCGGCGGGGATGAGTGGAAGACTCATGGTCACACGACCTCTCTCAGGGTGGCGTCAACAGCCTCGTACACGGTCGCGGTGACGGGACAGGACCAACGTCCGTTCCCGTCGTCGACCAAGGGGCGCCCGGCCTTGCCAACCCACCCTCGCTGGCGGGCGGGTACGCCCGCGACGATGGCAAAGTCCGGCACGTCCTTGGTCACCACGGCGCCGGCGGCGACAGTCGCCCAGGCGCCGATGCGCACCGGTGCGACACAGACCGCGCGGGCGCCGATCGAGGCACCGGTGCCGATCTCGACACCGACCGCGTGCCAGTCGTCGGCGCTCTTGATGGACCCGTCCGGGTTGATCGCACGCGGGTACTGGTCGTTGGTCAGCACGACGGCCGGGCCGATGAACACGCCGTCGCCCAAGGTGGCCGGCTCGTAGACCAACGCGTAGTTCTGAATCTTGCAGTCCGACCCCGCCCGTACGCCGGAACCGATGTAAGCCCCTCGCCCGACGACGCAGCGCTCACCGAGCACCGCTCCCCCGCGCACCTGGGCGAGGTGCCAGATCTGGGAACCCTCGCCGATCTGCACGTCTGCGTCGATGTCCGCAGAAGCCGCGATCTTGACAGCCATTCATCACTCCAGATCGTTCCGGCGCGAGAACACGACGTGCGCGCGCATTCGCGAGCCTAACGGAACTCGGTGCAAGAATGGCGCCATGTCTGAGCCCGCCGCACCGCCGCATCCGAGCTCAACCTCGGGATATGGCGCCGACTGGCTCGTCATCCCGCTCTTCAACGAGGCGTCCGTGATCGCCGACGTGATCGCCGACGCCCTTCCCACCTTCCCCAACATCGTGTGCGTCGACGACGGCAGCACCGACGGTTCGGGCGAGGCGGCCCGCGCAGCCGGGGCCCGGGTGCTCAGCCACGCCGTGAACCTCGGCCAGGGCGCGGCGCTGCAGACCGGGATCTCCTTCGTCTGCGAGCAGCCCGGCGCGCGCTCGCTGGTCACCTTCGACGCCGACGGCCAGCACCAGGTCGCCGACGCCCGGGCCATGGTCGACCTCATCGCCTCGGGCGAGACCGCGATCGTCTTCGGCTCGCGGTTCCTGGACGGGAGGACCAAGCCGGGCATGGTCAAGCGCGTCGTCCTGACGTTCGCGGTGTGGTTCACCAAGCAGAGCACCGGCATGCGCCTGACCGATGCGCACAACGGGCTGCGGGCCATGACCATCCCGGCCGCCCGGAAGGTCGACCTCACCCAGGACCGGATGGCCCACGCGAGCGAGATCGTATTGCAGCTGGGCCGGACGGGGCTCGACTGGCGCGAGTACCCGGTGCACGTCCTCTATACCGACTACTCCCGCGGCAAGGGCCAGTCGATCTGGAACTCGGTCAACATCCTCGTCGACCTCCTCTTCAAATAACTCTTCTCCTCTCTTCCCTCTCCCACGACCGAAGGAGCACCATGGGCGGCAACGTCCTGCTGATCCAGATCATCCTGCTCGCCGCCGTGGCGGGCATCGCGGTGCTGCTCACGCGCTCGACCGCGGGCGCCCGCCACCAGGCGATCCGCCGGCTGTGCCTCCTGCTCTTCGTCGTGGGGGCCGCGGCGTCGGTCATCTTCCCGCAGGTGCTGTCTCGGGTGGCGAACGCCGTGGGCGTCGGGCGCGGGGCCGACCTCCTGCTGTATGCGCTCGTCATCGCGTTCCTCAGCTACATCTCAACCAGCCACCGGCGGATGAACCGGATGTCGCGGCAGATCACCTTGCTGACCCGGGAGCTCACGCTCTCCGAAGCGCGCTCGGGCGCCGAGGCACCTCCCGAGGCGCACAGCCCCGCCACACCTTCTGACGCCCCCGACTCCGCCACGCCGGCCGAGGTGCGCAGTCCGCTTTCCCTGCCCGACGACGGCCCGCGCGCACCCTGACCTGCCGTTCTGTGACGGCCTTCACACATCCGACACGACACACGCGCACAACCGGGACCTTTCCGGCCTCCGGTCGCCCTAGAGTCTGCTGCTATGACTCGGTCCGTCGCGCCTCTGCCGCTCGCGCACGCTCGCACCCGTCCGCGCCGACGAGCGGCCCGGACAGCAGGGATCGTCTGCGTCGGAGCCCTGACCTTCGCCGTGGTGGGCGCCGGGGCCGCGTTCTGGACGCTGGACCACAACATCGCTCGCCTCCCCGTCAGCGACCTGCTCAGTGACCGTCCACCGGCTCCCGTCCGCGATCCTCAGGACCCGAACGCCGGTGTCCCGGTCAACATCCTGCTGCTCGGCTCCGACACGCGGGAGGGCGACAACCTCGCCCTCGGCGGCGCCGACGGGTCGGTGGCCTCCGACACCACGCTCGTGGTGCACCTGTCGGCGGACCGGAGCCGGGTCGAGGTCGTCTCCATCCCGCGTGACTCGATCGTCGATGTGCCCGAGTGCCGGACGACCAGCGGCAAGGTCCTACCCGCCGTCAAGGACACGATGTTCAACCATGCCTTCAGCCGCGGATGGTTCAACGGCGGAGACCTGACCTCCGCGACCGCCTGCGCGATGGCCACCGTCGAGTCCCTCACCGGCATCTACCTCGACGGCGCGATCGTCGCGGACTTCAACGGGTTCTCCGCGATGGTCGAGGCCCTCGGAGGAGTGCCCATCACGATCCCCGAGGCGATCTCCTCCCCCAAGGCCGGCGGCCTGGTCCTGGCGGCCGGGTACCAGGTGCTCACCCCGTGGGAGGCCACCCAGCTGTCCCGGGCGCGGACCGGGACCGGGTGGGGCCTGGAGATCGGTTCCGACCTCAAGCGCATCGAACGCCAGCAGGCCCTGCTCGCGGCGATGGCGACCGCGGTCACGGAGAAGAACCTGCTCACCGACCTGCCCGCGCTCACTCAGTTCGTCAGTGCGGCGACCAAGTCCTTGACGGTCAGCGACAGCCTCAGCTCGGTCCGCGATCTCACCGGTCTTGCGCTGAGCCTCAAGGCGACGGGTACGGACAACATCGTCTTCACCAAGGTCCCGGTCGCGGAGGCACCCCAGGACAAGGACCGCGTGGTGTGGACGGATGCGGCCGGACCCCTGTGGGAGCGGATCAAGGCTGATCAGCCGCCCACGGGCGCTGATCAGTAGCGATCTCCACAATCCCTCCACCAGGCTGCCCCGGCGACTACTCCGCCCGTGCGCCCGGCAGACCTAGGATTACCAATCGTGACGACTCCCCATGCCTCGACCCGGGCCGCCCAGCGTGCGCAGAACACTGCGGCTGCGGCGCGCGACCCCCGCCACGCTCGGACCGTCCGCACGCACTCCATGATGCGCCTCATCGGCCTGGTCCTCACCGGGGTATTCGCCTTCGTGGCCACCGGGGCCGGCGCCATCTACTACAAGATGCAGAACAACATCGAGTCGATCGACGTCTCCGACCTGCTCGCCGGCGTCGACGGGCTGCCCAGCGCACCCACCGAGGACCCCAAGGACCCCAAGGCCGGCGTGCCGGTCAACATCCTGCTCATGGGCTCCGACGACCGCAGCGGCGAGAACGCCACCATCGGCGGCGAAGCGGGAGGCATGCGCTCGGACACGACGATCGTCATGCACATCTCGGCCGACCGGACCCGGGTCGACCTCGTCTCCATCCCCCGCGACTCCATGGTCGCCATCCCGTCCTGCACCATGACCGACGGGTCCACGACAAAGGCGCAGAAGAAGGCGATGTTCAACTCCGCCTTCGCCACCGGCTGGGACAACGGCGGGGACATCGCCTCCGCGGCCGGCTGCTCCATGCTCACGGTCATGTCCATCACGGACGTCTACCTCGACGGCTTCGTCGTCGTCGACTTCGCCGGCTTCCAGTCCATGATCGACTCGATCGGCGGGGTGCCGATCTGCCTCCCGGAGGCCATCGTGTCCCCGGAGGCGAACCTCAACCTCGCGGCCGGGCAGCAGACCCTCAACGGTGAGCAGGCCCTCGGCCTCGCCCGGGCCCGCAAGGGCACCGGCCTCAACGGCTCGGACCTCACCCGCATCTCCCGCCAGCAGGAGCTGCTCGGCGCGACCGCGAACACCCTCCTGGACAAGAACCTCCTCACCGACGCACCCGGGTTGCTGAAGTTCCTCAACGCCGCGACGTCGTCGCTCAAGGCGAGCCCCGAGTTCGCCTCGCTGCAGAACCTCAGCGGGCTGGCCATGTCATTGCGCGGGATCGACGCCGCGAAGATCAACTTCCTCATGGTCCCGGTCGCGGACGACCCCGCGGACAAGAACCGCGTCGTGTGGACCTCCGCGGCCGACGACGTGTGGGCGAACATCGCCGCCGACCGGCCGATCGACGGTTCCACGCCGGTCGAGGCCCCGACAGACGCTCCGGCCGCCACTCCCGAGGACGCCGCCACCGACGAACCGACGAGCACGGCAACCACCGAGCCGACGCAGACCGCCACGACGACCGCTCCCCCGAAGGGTCTGACCACGGCCGCGGACACAACCGCCACCTGCGGTTGATCGGGTAACCCATGACTCCCGACGACCAGCCCCGTCCGGCCTCGATCCCGCCGCCGAGCTTCACCCCGCAGTCCGGTCGCCCGCCACGTCCCTCTGCCCGGGACTCCTCGATCGAGGTCGGCGACACCGGCGACGGCGCGCTGCGGGCAGTCCCAGCCAGCGTCGGCTCCAATGCTGGCGCGGGTGCGAGCCGTAGCGAGCCCACGCCGCCCGCTGTGCGCCGGACGTCGTCGGGCATGGCTGGCCAGCTGAGCGGCAACGCCCCGCGACCCGGTTCGTCGGGGCGGATCCCGGCACCGGCACCGCGCGCGGCCACGCCACCTTCCGCGCACCCGGCGCGCCCGGTCTCCGGATCGACCCGACCGGCCGCCTTCCCGCCCGCGGCAGGCACCAGCGTGCCCAGGCCTGTCCAGGGAGCCGCGCCTCTGAAGGCGGCTGCCGGTGCGGGCGGTCCCGGAGCGGTCCGGGCGCACGGCGCCGGGGCACCCGGCGGCTCAGGGCCGCACGGTTCGGGGCCGCACGCCCCAGGTCCCCAGGATGCGCGACGCGCCAAGCCACGCTGGGGCCGCATCGCGGCCCTCGCCGTCGCGCTGCTGCTTGTCCTGGCGATCGCCTGGCCGGTCGGGCTGCTGCTCTGGGCAAACGGCAAGATCAACCACATCGACGCGCTCTCGGGAGCCGCGAACACCCCAGGCACCACCTATCTGCTCGCCGGCTCCGACTCGCGCGCCGACGGCGCCGTCGGCGACGACGGGACGGAGGGGGCACGGACAGACACGATCATGGTGCTGCACGTCCCCGACTCCGGGCCCACGTCGCTGATCAGCCTGCCGCGAGACTCCTACGTCGACATCCCCGGCAACAAGGCCAACAAGCTCAACGCCGCCTACTCCTGGGGTGGCGCACCGCTGCTGGTCCAGACCGTCGAGGGCATGACGGGGCTGACCGTCGACCACTACATCGAGATCGGGTTTAGCGGCGTCGAGACGATCGTCGACGCGGTCGGCGGCGTCGAGCTGTGCCTGGACTACGACGTCAACGACCCCAACAGCGGCCTCGTGTGGGCTGCTGGCTGCCACACGGCGGACGGCACGACCGCGCTCGCCTTCTCCCGGATGCGCTACTCCGACCCGCAGGGTGACATCGGCCGAGCCGAGCGCCAGCGTCAGGTGATCGGCGCGGTGACCTCGGCCGTGCAGAACAAGTCGATCCTGTTCAAGCCGGGTACGCAGCGCGAGCTCATCAGCGCTGGGCTCGACGTGCTGACCGTCGACCAGGACACCAACATCATCGACCTGGGCAAGATGGCGCTCGCCTTCCGGGCCGCGAACGGTCCCGGTGGCGTCACCGGCACACCGCCGCTGAGCAGCCTCGACTACCGGCCGGGTGGCGTCGGGTCCGCCGTGCAGCTGAACGCGGAGCTCAGCCCGCAGTTCTGGACCGACATCCGTGACGGGAAGATGGCCGCCGGCGTGGTCGGAGGGCTGCCGCAGTAGGTTCCTGCTCTCGGGCCGCTCCCCTGCGGAGGGGCCCGAGGCGCTCAGGCCGTGAAGCCGGTGCGCTGCTCGCGTCCGGCGCGCAGCCGGGCGCCCTTGGCCTTGGCCTGCTCGCTCAGTCCGTCCTGGAAGTCGACCATCGCCTGGCGCAGCGCGAGGGACGCCTCGTCAGTCCCGCTCGCCAGGATCCGAGCGGCCAGCAGACCCGCGTTGCGGGCCCCGCCGATCGACACGGTCGCGACCGGGACGCCGGCCGGCATCTGCACGATCGAGAGCAGGGAGTCCATCCCGTCGAGGTAGGCGAGCGGGACGGGGACCCCGATCACCGGCAGCGGGGTCACCGCGGCGAGCATGCCGGGCAGGTGCGCCGCCCCGCCTGCGCCCGCGATGATGACGCGAAGCCCACGCCCGGCGGCCTCGCGGCCGTAGTCGATCATCTCGGTGGGCATCCGGTGCGCGGAGACGACGTCGACCTCGATCGCCACCCCGAACTCGGTCAGCGCGTCCGCGGCGGCCTGCATGACCGGCCAGTCGGAGTCCGACCCCATGACGATCCCGACGACTGCGTTGCTCATGGCTGTTCCCTTGCTCGGCTGACTTGTCATGTGCTGGCGCGTGGCGTGAGCCGCGCTATTCCCCGCGCAAGATCGCGGCGGCGGCCATCGCCCGGCGTCGGACATCGTCGAGGTCGGTGCCGCTGACGTTGACGTGACCAAGCTTGCGGCCCGGACGCACGTCCTTGCCGTAGAGGTTTACGCGGGCATCGGGGAACTGCGCGAGGACGGCCGGGAGCGCGTCGGTCATCTGGGCGAGGGAGCTGCCCAGCACGTTCGCCATGACGGTCCAGGGCGCAGTCGTAGCCGTCTCGCCCAGCGGGAGGTCGAGGACGGCGCGCAGGTGCTGCTCGAACTGGCTGGTCACCGACCCGTCGATGGTCCAGTGACCGGAGTTGTGGGGGCGCATGGCCAGCTCGTTGACGATGATGACCGGCTCGGCGCCGGGCACGCGCACCTCGAAGAGCTCGACGGCGAGCACGCCCGTCACGTCGAGCCCCTCCGCGATCGCGACGGCGACGGAGCGCGCGCGCTCGGCCTCGGCCGCGGTGAGGTCCGGTGCGGGTGCCACGACCTCGGAGCAGACGCCGTCGCGCTGGACGGACTCGACAACGGGCCACGTGCGGACCTCACCGCTCGGGCGGCGCGCCACGAGGACGGCGAGCTCGCGGGCGAAGGGGACCTTCTCCTCCACGAGCAGGGTCGGGCCGCCCGCGCTCACGCCGGCGAACCAGTCGGCGACGTCGTCGGGGGCAGAGACGACTCGTACGCCCTTGCCGTCGTAGCCGCCGCGGGACGTCTTGACGACCGCCTCCCCGCCGGGGCTCGCGGCGAGGAAGTCGGCCAGCTCGGTCCGAGCTGTGGCTTCGTCGCGGGAGAGTTCGGCCCAGCGCGGGCACGGCGCGCCGAGTTCGGTGAGACGGCGCCGCATGATGATCTTGTCCTGCGCCTGGACCAGCGCGTGGGGTCCGGGGCGGACGGGGGTGCCGGCCGCGACGAGCTCGTGGAGCAGGTCGTTCGGCACGTGCTCGTGCTCGAAGGTGAGGACGTCGGCGCCCGCGACGAGCGCGCGGATCGCGGCGTCGTCGCTGGCCACGCCGATCGGGGAGTCGACGACGACCTGCGCCGCCGAGGAGTCCGCCGCCTCGACCAGGACGCGCAGGTGCACGCCCAGCTCAGCCGCCGCGGGGGCCATCATCCGGGCGAGCTGCCCGCCGCCTACTACTGCAATCACTGGAGCTGCCACAGTGAGCCAGCCTAGTCGAGACCGGTGCGACCACGGACCGTGGTTCATACGGAATAGTCTTCGACCATGACGATGCAAGATCGCCCGAGCGACGACGATCCCGGCGCCATGACCAGCGTTGGCCTCACGGGGGCGGACGTGACGGGTGCGGAGGCCGTGGCCGCTGCCGACCCGGACGCGCGAGCACCCGGCCGGCGAGCCGCCCTGCTTGCACGGCTCTATGAGCTCATGCGGTTCGGCATGGTCGGCGGTGTCGCCTTCGTCGTCGACACAGGCTTGTTCAACCTGTTGCGCTTCGGTCCCGGTGATCTGCTCGAGGCCAAGCCGATCACCGCGAAGATCATCTCTGTGGCAGTGGCGACCGTGGTGTCCTGGCTCGGCAACAGATTCTGGACCTTCTCCGACCGGCGCACCGAGACTCACCTGCGCGAGTTCGCCGGCTTTGTCGTGGTGAACATCGGCGGGATGGCGATCGCGATCGCGAGCCTGGGTGTGTCCCACTACGTGCTCGACCTGCGCTCCCCGCTCGCGGACAATATCTCCGCGAACGGAGTCGGCCTCGTGCTCGGCATGGTCTTCCGCTACTACGCCTACCGCACCTGGGTCTTCACGGCCAAGGACCCCTCCCGCCCGCTGACCGCGGCGTCGAACTCGTGAACGGCTCGTCGAACTCGTGAACGGCTCGTCGAACTCGTGAACTAGCGCCGCTTCCCGCGTCAGGATGCCGGTGGCTCACGAGTTCGGCGAGCGATTCACGAGTTCGGCGAGGGCGACGCCGGCGACGTCGGGGCGCCCTCCGAGGGCGCCCTCCCCGAACGCTGGGTGCGGGCGAAGGGCTGCCTCGTGTCCGGTTTGGGCAGCCGTCCGCCCGCACTCAGCGGTCGGTTACCAGCTGCGGCGGCGTTTGGAGCGGCTGGAGATGGGGGCGCCGCGCGGCAGGACCAGCTCGGGGTCCATGGTCCGCGGGACCCCCGCCAGGAACACCGAGAAGACCGGCGGCCGGCGTTGGGAGAGCTCGAGGCGGCCGCCGTCGGCCGCGACCAGGTCACGAGCGAGGGCGAGCCCCAGGCCGGTCCCCCTGCCCGAGGTGACCTCCCGCTCGAAGATGCGCGGGGCGAGGTCGTCGGGGACGCCCGGGCCCTCGTCGGAGACCTGGATAGCCATGGCCCCACTGGGGCCGGACGGCTTGGAGTGGACCGTCGTCGTGCCCGCGCCGTGCTTGAGGGAGTTCTCGATGAGGGTCGCGAGCACCTGTGCGAGGGCGCCCGGTGTGGCGAGCACGTGGGCATCGGGTGAGACGTCGATGACGAGCTTGCGGTTGTGCTTGAGGAAGGTCGGCGCCCATTCCTCCTCCTGCTGCTGGACCACCTCGATGAGGTGCACGGCCTCGGTCGTGCCGCCCGAGGTGCGCGAGCGCGTCAGCAGGTCGTCGACCACCTGGACGAGGCGTTCTACCTGTTCGAGGGAGATCCGCGCTTCCTCCTGGACTTCCTCGTTGTCCCCGGCGGCCAGGGAGATCTCCTCCAGGCGCATGGACAGCGCGGTCAGCGGAGTGCGCAGCTGGTGGGAGGCGTCCGAGGCGAACTGCCGTTCGGCGGCCAGCCGCCCGGCCATCCGGTCCGAGCTGCGGGCCAGCTCGGCCGCCACGAGGTCGATCTCCTCGACGCCGGACGGTTCGATGCGCGGTCGCACCTGGCCCGATCCAAGCTGCTCGGCGGAGGCCGCCAGATAGACGAGCGGGGCGGAGAGCCGGTTGGCCTGCCACACGGCCGTGACGATGCCCGCGCCGAAGGCCACCACGGCCGCCGCGATGACCAGCATGACGACCTGCGCGCTGCGCAGGTAGATGTCCCAGTAGGACACCGCGACCTGGATCGTCGCGTTGGACTGCGTGAGGATCGGTCGCTCGACGACCTTGCCCGCGATCGGGTTCCCGGCGGACAGGTTGGTGCCGTCCGGGCTGACGACCTGGATGTACGCGGCGATCCGGCCGTTCTCCCCGCCGACGTAGCGGTCGAGGAACGCCTCGTCGATCGCCTCCCCGCGGGTCAGCCGCCCCTCGACCGAGCGGCCGAGCTCGGAGGTGCGTGCCTGCAGGTCACGAATCTCGTTGTCGCGAACGAGGTTCGCACCGAGGATGGCCAGCGGCAGTCCCAGGAGGATGACGGCGACCGCCACCGCGGAGACGGTGGCCAGCAGTACTCGACGACGCATGCTCTAGCGCTCCCGACCGGGGCTGCCCCACGCGGGGGCGGCCCGGAGTTCTGTCAGTTCTCGCCGGACTCGAAGCGGAAGCCCAGTCCCCGGACGGTGGTGATGTAACGGGGGGAATTGGCATCGTCACCGAGCTTGCGGCGCAGCCAGGACACGTGCATGTCGAGGGTCTTGGTCGAGCCGATCGGCTCTGATCCCCAGACCTCGCGCATGAGGGTGTCTCGCACGACGACGGTCCCGGCGCCCTGCACGAGGACGCGCAGCAGCTCGAATTCCTTGGTCGTCAGGTGCAGCTCGCGCTCGCCCTGGAAGGCGCGGTGCGCGGCGACGTCGACCTTGACGTCCTGGGCCTGGAGCTCCTCGGCGTCGGCGGGGTCGCCGTGGGTGCGGCGCAGCAGCGCCCGGACCCGGGCGAGCAGCTCGGCCAGACGGAAAGGCTTGGTCACGTAGTCGTCGGCCCCGGCGTCGAGCCCGACGACGAGGTCGACCTCGTCGGCCCGCGCAGTGAGCACGAGGACGGGCGTGGTCAGGCCCAGGCCGCGGATCGCGCGGGCGACCTCGAGGCCGTCCATGTCCGGGAGGCCAAGGTCGAGGACGATGAGGTCAGCAGCAGACGCGTTGTCGATTGCGCCTTGACCTGTTCCTTGCACAACGACGTTGTATCCCTCGCGGGAGAGCGCGCGCGCCAAAGGTTCGGCAATAGCCGGGTCGTCTTCTGCCAGAAGTACGTTGGTCATTCGCCCATGCTAGGTCATGAAACACCCGGGGGACCTATCGGGAGCGGTGCCAAACTCGTCACACGTCACGGCCGGCACAGAAAAGCCCCAATTGGCACTCGGACGCCGGCCGTGTCCCCCTCCGGGCCTGTCCCCCGCTCGCGGCCTCCCCCTGGGGACTGACGCGATATCCAACCATCGTGCCTAGGCTGGGCGCCATGAACTGGTACGACGCGATCGGCCGATGGTCCGACGCCCACCGCTCCGCCGTCGACATCATCATGACCGGTGTGCTGCTCGCCGTGATCGTCCCGTTCTCCGCGGCGACCGGCAGCGGTGAGTTCCTGATCATGTCCGAGCCCAACGGCCCTGCGCTCGGTGTGATGTCGTTCTTCGTCATCGCCCCGCTCGCCGTGCGCCGCACCCACCCGGTCCTGTCGGTGGTCCTCGTCTACGGCGCGATCCTGGGCCACCAGCTGCTCGGTGTCCCACTGATCATCCCGGCCGACATCTTCGTCCTGGTCGCCTTGTTCTCGGTGACCGTCTACGGCCCCCGCTGGGCGCACCAGGTGGCGATCACCTCGGGCCTGTTCGGCTGCTTCTTGCTCGGCGTCTTCATCGGCGTACAGGGTGACATGCTCAACGCGATCGCCGTGACGACCGTGCTCACCGGGTCGATGTTCCTGGCGACGTGGGCGTTCGGGCTCGTGCGCCGGGTCAGCCGCAGCTCGATCACCGCGCTGCGCGACCGTGCGCTGCGCCTGGAGATCGAGCGCGACCAGCAGGCTCAGATCGCCACCGCCGCCGAACGGTCGCGCATCGCCCGGGAGATGCACGACATCGTCGCCCACTCCCTCTCGGTCATGATCGCCCAGGCCGACGGCGGCCGGTACATGGCCGCCGCCGAGCCGGAGGCCGCCACCCGCACGCTGGGCACGATCGCCGAGACGGGCCGGGCGGCCCTGGCCGACATGCGGCGCCTGCTCGGGGTGCTGCGCAGCGAACCCGGGGACCCCGGGGCGGGTGAGCACGGCGGCACGCTCGCCGGCCTCGCGCCCCAGCCTGCGGCGTCGGACATCGAGACACTCGTAGCCCAGGTCCGCGCCTCGGGGCTGCGGATCTCCCTCGTGCGGATGGGTGTGGCGCGCACGCTGCCCCCGGGCACCGGGCTGACCCTCTATCGGATCTGCCAGGAGGCTCTCACCAACATCCTCAAGCACGCCGGCCCGGACCCGACCGTCACGGTTGTGCTCACCTGGGGCCCGCGCAGCGTCCAGCTCCAGGTGGACGACGACGGCCGCGGCGCCTCCGCGAACGGCGACGGCGCAGGCCAGGGCCTGCTGGGTATGCGCGAGCGGGCCGCCATGTTCGGCGGGACCGTCGTCTCGGGCCCCCGACCGGGCGGCGGCTTCCGTGTGATGCTTGACCTCCCGCTCCCCGAGCAACGCACCGATCCCGTCACCTGACCTGTCATCTGATCTGTCACCTGACCCAGCTCACCCACCTCACAAGGAGCCCGCGCAACCATGTACCTCGCGACCGAGCCCGCGCCGCCCATCCGCGTCGCGATCGTCGACGACCAGCAGCTGCTGCGGGCCGGTTTCCGGATGGTGATCGACTCCCAGCCGGACCTGTCCGTCGTCCTGGAGGCCGCCGACGGCGCCCAGGCGGTGCGCCTGCTGACCGACCACGAGGTCGACGTCGTGCTCATGGACGTGCGGATGCCCAACCTCGACGGGCTGGCGGCCACGGCGCAGCTCACCGAGATCTGGGCGGCCACCCGGGGCGAGGTCGTGCCGCGGATCATCGTGCTGACCACCTTCGACCTCGACGAGTACGCCCTCGAGGCGATCCGCGCCGGGGCGAGCGGGTTCCTGCTCAAGGACGCCCCGCCCGAGGAGATGCTCGGCGCGATCCGCACCGTGTTCTCCGGCGACGCGGTGATCGCCCCCTCGACCACGCGCCGTCTGCTCGACCGGCTGATCGTCCCGCTCCCCCAGGAACAGCTGGTCGACTCCGCCCAGGCGACCGCGATCGACTCGCTCACCGACCGCGAGCGCGAGGTGCTCCTGGCCATGGCCAGGGGGCGGTCCAACCAGGAGATCGCCGCGGACCTGTTCGTCGCGGAGGCGACCGTCAAGACGCACGTGGGGCGGATCTTGTCCAAGCTCGGGGCGCGCGACCGGGTGCAGGCCGTGGTCACCGCCTACGAGACCGGGCTCGTCCGTCCCGGGGAATGACCTGCTGCGCTCCGTCTCCCCCTGCGGGATGACATTGACGGCGGGCAAGACCCACCCCCAGCCCGACGCCGGCTCCCGGCCGCTCTCACTAGCGTGGGTCATGCGCTGAGGACCTGGGTCTACCCGGGCCTCGGCGACCATTTCTTGTTCCCCGCCGTACTTGGAGAATTCGTGGACACCACCGTGTACCAGACCCCGCCGCCCGTACCCGAGACCTCGACGCCCGCCGTGCGGGCTCGGTCCCTGACCAAGCTGTACGGCCACGGCGAGGGCATGGTCCGGGCGCTCGACGGCGTCGACGTCGACTTCGCCGCGGGGCAGTTCACCGCGATCATGGGGCCCTCCGGATCGGGCAAGTCGACGCTCATGCACCTGCTCGCAGGCCTCGACACCGCGTCGTCGGGCGAGGCCTTCATCGGCAGCACCGACGTGACCAAGCTCGACGACAACCAGCTGACCACGCTGCGCCGGGACCGCGTCGGCTTCGTCTTCCAGTCCTTCAACCTGCTGCCGATGTTCACCGCGGAGCAGAACATCACCCTCCCCCTAACCCTGGCCGGGGTGAAGATCGACGCCGACACCAAGGAATGGCTGGCCACCCTGGTCACAACCCTCGGCCTGGGCGAGCGGCTCTCCCACCGCCCGGCCGAGCTGTCCGGTGGGCAGCAGCAGCGGGTCGCGATCGCACGGGCGCTCATCGCCCGCCCGGAGGTCGTCTTCGCCGACGAGCCCACCGGGAACCTGGACACCCGCTCGGGGGCCGAGGTGCTGAGCTTCCTGCGCCGCTCGGTCCGTGAGCTCGGGCGCACCATCATCATGGTCACCCACGACCCCGCCGCGGCCGCCTACGCCGACCGCGTCGTGCTCATCGCCGACGGCCGGATCGCCGGGGACATCGCCAACCCGACCCCCGAGTCTGTCCTGGCCGGGCTGGACGCGCTGCGGACTTTTGAGACGACGGCCGACACGGGCGCGACCGGTCCGGGCGCGACGGGCACGACGGGCGCGACGGGCGCGACGGGCGCGACTGCGACCGGCGCGACCGCGCAGGTGAGCGTCTGATGTTTGGCCTCACACTCGCCCAGATGCGACGCAGCCTCGGCCGGCTGACGGCCGCGGGCATCGCGATCGTCATCGGGACAGCCTTCGTCGCGGCCACCCTGCTCGCCGGGGAGGTCCTCAAACGGTCCAGCTACGACTCGGTCGCGGCGAGCTTCGCCGACGCCGCGCTCATCGTGCGGCCCACCTCCGACCCGGACGCAGCCGGGTACGGCTCCCCGCTCACGCAGGGGGATCTGACCACCATCCGGCTGACCGACGGCGTCCGCGCCGCCGACCCCGTGGCGTCGACCTACGTCGTGCTCGGCCAGGGGGGCAAGTCCGTCTACCAGACCGTCATCGGGGTGGGTTCCGACCCGTCCCTGCAGCCGCTCGCGGTCACCGAGGGCGCCCTTCCCAGCAGTCCGGACGAGATCGCCCTGCCCGCCGACGTCGTGGCCAGGCTGGGCACCACGGTCGGTGGCACGGTCACGCAGACCGTGACCGTCGTGGTCCCCGGCGCCGGGAGCGAGGACGAGTGGGAGTGGGAGGAGACGAAGGTGACGCTCGTCGTGACCGGTCTCGTCGACGACCCCAACGGCGCGTTCTCGATGACCGGGGGGGCCGGCCTGCTCACTGATGACGCCATCCAGACGCGGATATCCTTCGACTTCGGCGGCGACGTCCAGTTCCGGGAGGCGACCGTCGCGCTCGAGGACGGCGCGGACGTGGAGAGCGTGCGCGCTGACCTGGAGTCCACGATCGGCCAACTGGGCTTCACCGTGCTGACCAAGGACGAGGCCGCGGCCGCATCCGTCACCGCGCTGACCAACGATGAGGACGTCTTCACCATGACGATCCTCGCCTTCGCCGCGATCGCGCTGCTCGTCGCGGCCCTGGTGATCGCGAACACCTTCCAGGTCATCGTCGCCCAACGCACCCGCACCCTCGCCCTGCTGCGCTGCGTGGGTGCGAGCAAGCGGCAGCTTCGCTCATCCGTCCTGCTCGAGGCGTCACTGCTGGGCGTGATCGCCTCGGCGATCGGCTTCGCGCTCGGCGCGCTGCTCGTGCAGATCACGGTCCTCGCCCTGCAGCGGGTCGACCTCGACATCCCCATCCCGCGGTCGATCACCATCACGGTCGCGTCCGTGGTGTGGCCGCTCGCGGTCGGCACCCTCGTCACCGTGCTGGCCAGCCTGGTCCCGGCACGCGCCGCGACCAGGGTCGCCCCGCTCGCTGCCCTGCGCCCGGCCGAGCTGGACGGGCTGTCGAAGTCCTCGAGCAAGGTCCGGCTGATCTTCTCGCTCCTGCTCGTCGTCGGCGGGGGCGCCCTGATGGCGATCGGTCTTGGGCTCTCGGCGTCGTCCTCGGTCGAGTTCGGTCTGATGACCGCCATGCTCGGCGGCGCCGCGTCCTTCGTGGGCGTGCTGCTCGGAGCGGTGTTCTGGGTCCCGAAGATCGTCGCGGGCATCGCCCGCCTGCTCAGCCGGTTCGGTGCGAGCGCCCAGCTCGCGGCCGCCAACACGGTGCGCAACCCGCGCCGGACGGCTGCGACGTCCACCGCGCTGCTCATCGGGGTGACGCTCGTGGCGATGATGTCCGTCGGCGCGGCCACCGCCCGCAACTCCCTCGCCACGACCCTCGACGAGCAGTATCCCTTCGACGTGGCGATCGACGCCGGGGTGATCAGCTCCGCGCCCGATGACGGGACGGACCCCGCAACGGGCCTGACCCCCGCACTGATCGAGGACCTGTCCAAGGTCTCCGGCGTCGCCGCCATGGCGCAGCTCTCCGGCACGAACGTCACGGTCACCTGGCCCGACGACTCGACCTCCCAGGACGTGGTCGTCAACGCCGTGGACCCGGCCGCCGCCGCCGCGGCGGTCAACCCGGATGGCCTCTTCGACGGCCTCGACGACCAGACCGTGGTCGTCGGCCTCTTCGTCGCGAGCGCCTACCACCTCGACTCGGGGTCGACGCTGCAGCTCGCCGGCGTCGACGGAACCGTCACGGTCAACGTCGTGGTGGCTAACATCGGCTCCGACAACATCATCGCGACGCCCGCGGTCGGTCGCGAGCTCGACGGCGCGGCCGTGGTCAACGGGGTGTGGCTCAAGATCACCGACCCCTCCGATGCCTCCGCCATCGTCGCCGACATCCGGGACACGATGTCCCAGACGCCGGCAGCACTGACCGGTGCGGCGATGGAGCGGGCCGCGATGCAGCAGGTGATCGACACGATCCTGGCCGTCATCATCGGGCTGCTCGGGATCGCGGTGGTCATCGCGCTGATCGGGGTGGCGAACACCCTGTCCCTGTCGGTCCTGGAACGCCGGCGCGAGTCGGCCACCCTGCGGGCCATCGGGCTGAGCCGGCGTCAGCTGCGCACGACGCTAGCAATCGAGGGCACGCTCATCGCCGGGGTGGGCGCGGTCCTGGGTGTCCTGCTCGGCCTGGTCTACGGCTGGATCGGGTCCACGGTCGTCCTGGGGTCCTTCGCGGGCGTCCGGCTGACGGTCCCGTGGCGCGACCTCGTCCTCGTCGTGGCGATCGCCATCGCGGCCGGGCTGCTGGCCTCGGTGCTGCCCGCCCGCAGCGCGGCCAGGACGTCCCCGGTCGAGGCGCTCGCGGTCGAGTAGGCGTCGAGTTCGCCCGGCCCGGCCGGCCGGACTCCTGCTAGCCGCCTGCCCCAGCTCCGGCCGGGCAACCCGGCCGGCCGCCTGCCCGGTCCCCAGCCACCCAGCTCCGGCCATAGGTGCACGGAATCCGCCTCGTTTTTCCTGAGGACAGGGCGGAATTCGTGCACCTACGGATGGGAGAACGGGGACCGGACGGGGACCGGAAGGGCGGGCTGGGTGGCGGGTGATCGGGGGTGAAACCTTGTGGGTCGGTCGTGGTCAGAACGCGCGGTTCGAGGGTCTGTGGATCGTCGGGATGTCCCCGGCGGGCCACGGGCCCTCGGTCGTTCCCGACGCGTGCAGGGCAGGCTCGCAGGGTGCGATCCCTCCTGCCCATCCCGCTGCCCGACCCCGCCACGCCACCCGCGGCTGGGTCCGGAGCCGCGTCGGCCGCGTCGGCCGCGTCACCCGCCGCGTCACCAGGACCTTCATCCGGCGCGCCCGCCGCCTTCTCCCCCGCGCCCCTCGCTCCACCCGCGGACCTCGACGGCGTGCCCGTCACGATGCACCCGGGCCAGGACGTCCATCTCGCCCTTGCCCGTCCGCTCGGCGAGCTGCGCGCCGAGCTCGCCGCCTGCACCGGCCGCCCCGAACTCGTCCACGCACCGCTCTACGTCGACGACCGCCGCCTCGACGATCACCACGTCGTCGGCCATCCCCCGCTCCTCGCCGGAGCCGTCCTGCGCACCACCCCGACCCCCTGCCCGACGCCGGAGCGCGCCCTGGCAGCGCCCGTCCACCTCGCGGTACTCGCCGGCCGGCGCGCGGGTGATCTGCTCCCGCTCGAGGTGAGTGGGACGGTCGATGCGCTCGGCGTCCGGCTGCGGGTGAGGCGAGACCGGCGGGGCGGGGTGCGTGTCGCGGTTCGCGCGGACCGTAGGCGGATGAGGCGCGGGCGGGCAGATCGTGGTCAGGTGGAGCGCGGCCACGCGGACCGCGGGCGGGCGGACCGTCGTCGGGCGGACCGCGGGCAGGCGGACGGGAGGCACAGGCGCGACGGATGCCGCCGCCGGGTGAGCCTGACCAGCCCGACCGGTCGGGTCAACGAGGTCGGGCGCGGCGGGTGCCTGTCGCAGTGGCCGCCTCGGGTCCGGTGGCCGCGGTCCCCGTGGCGTCGTTGGCGGCAAGGACACCTGCTGACCATTCAGGATGGGACGAAGCCCGAGCATCTGGCCCCGACCGTCATGGTCGAGCTGCGGGACCAGCCCGTCCTGGCTGAGCGCACGTACTCGGCCGTGCTCGCGGCACTCGAACCCGACGACGGTGGCCCACCTGCGCTCGCCGCGGGCACCCGCCCGATGACCGGCACCCTCCTTGCGGGCATGATTCCCGCGATCGGCTCGATCACGCTCGCGATCGTCCTGCACAATCCGCTCTTCGCGATCATGGCCCTCACCGCTCCTTTGATGATCCTCGGGCCACTGCTGGCCCGGCGCCGGCGCGGGCGCCTCGGCGGGAAGGAGACTGCCGCCGCACACTCGCCGACCGGTCACGGGTCGCGGCGCGCGGCCGGGCAAGACACCACGCTCCAGGGCTCGTGGGACAGCCCGTGGGGACGGGCCGCCCTGCGCGCCGGTGTGCCTCCCGCGGACCTGCTCACTGCGGCCGCGGCCTGTGCCGCCTTGCCTGGCCCCGTGCCGCCCGTCGTCGCCGGGTCACCGCCGCCCCTCGCCGGTCGAAACCCGGCACTGCCGGGCGACCTCTCAGACGGGTGCCTCGCCATCGTCGGCCCCCGGGCACAGGGGGCGGCGCTGGCCGCGCGGATGCTCGTCTCGTTGCACGCGGGCGGTCGCGGGGAGACCGTGACAGTCCTGTGCGATGCGTCCCGACGGGAGGCGTGGGCCTGGGCGCGCTGGCTCCCGCAGGCCCGGATCCGCGCGCCGTCCCCTGACCTGTCGCTCGAGGCGGGTCCGGGCGGGCTGCTCGTCGTGGACTGCCTCACGCTCGGTCCGCTGGTCACCCGCCTGGGTGCCTGGCATGCAACCCACGCCGAGCATGCCGCGCTCATCGTGCTGGTCGCCGACGTCGCATCGGTGCCGTCCTGGTGCGCGGCCCGGGCTGTGATCGAGGTCGGCGGTGGTGCTGGGGGTGCCGGGGGTACTGTGAGCACTGACCCCTGGGGAGCGCGCGTGGTGTGGTCCTCGCCTGGCACCGCCGAGGAGGTCACCACTTTCGACGGGGTCGCCCCAGGCTGGCTCGACTCGTACGCACGCCGGGTCGCGGCACTGAGCCAGCGCGGACGGTGGAACCATCTCCCGCGCCGCGCCGGAGCAGCTCTCACCGCTGCGGCGTCCGGATCGAATGCCGCCGACCGCACCCACGGTCTTCACCTCCCCCGCCGCGCCGCACTCATCGAGGTCCCAGGGATCTGGGAGGTGGAACGCCGGTGGCGTGAGAACTCTCATGGACCGGCCCGGGCGAGGGCGGCCGGGGGCACCGCCCGGGCGAACGAGACGCTCGAGGCGCGGATCGGCGTCGGGCACGGAGGGGAGGCGGTGACCATCGATCTGTTGCGCGACGGTCCGCACGCCCTCGTGGCCGGGACGACCGGCTCCGGGAAGTCCGAGCTGCTCCAGACGCTCGTCCTCACCCTCGCGCTCGCCCACTCCCCGGATGACCTGACCGTGGCGCTCGTCGATTACAAGGGCGGGGCGAGCTTCGGGGAGTGCGCGCGGCTGCCGCACGTCGTCGGGCAGGTGACCGACCTCGACCCAGGGGCGGCCGAGCGCGCCCTGACCGGGCTGCGGGCCGAGCTGCGCCGGCGCGAACGGCTCTTCGCCGGCGTAGGCGCCGGTGACCTCGCGACCTACCGCGCGCGGCGGGGCGGAGAGGGGGCGTTGCCCCGGCTGCTGATCGTCGTCGACGAGTTCCGCGCCATGGCCGACGACCACCCCGACTTCATCCCGGGCCTGGTCCGGATCGCCGCGCAGGGGCGGTCCCTCGGCATCCACCTGGTCCTCGCGACCCAGCGACCCAGCGGCGCGATCACGGGGGACATGCGTGCGAACATCTCGCTGCGGATCGCCCTGCGGGTCGCCGGGGTGGCGGACTCTCAGGACGTGATCGACGCGCCAGACGCCGCGTGGATCCCCGCGGACCTCCCCGGCCGGGCGGTCGTGCGGCGCGGCCTGGGGCCTCCGGAGGAGCTCCAGACCTACTTCGCGGGCGGCCTGACGACGCGGTCGGGGCCCAGGGTGTGGCACTCCCCGCGGGACGGGGCGGCCGACGACGCGTGCTCGCCGGACGAGGCCGGGGGCGCGGCGAGGGCGGCGGGGCTGGCGGAGGGGACGGCCGGGGTGGCCGTGGGCAGCCGCGTGACTCGCTCGCTCATGAGGTGCGCGGGCGAGGTGCGGGCCGGGGACGCGAGACCCGCGGCCGCCGACCCGGTCGCCGCCCTCGTCTCCCACGCGGTCCAGGTGGCCGCCCAGCTAGGGATCGGCCAGCCGCGCGTGCCGTGGACCCCCGCGCTGCCCACCCGGATCCGGTGGGAGGACCTGGACACAGCTGGTTCCCCGTCCTCCGTGCTCCTGCTGGGGCTCGCCGACCACCCGCAGGACCAGCAGCACCGCTCCTTCGGATGGGCTCCCGGCGACGGGCACCTGCTGGTCCTGGGCCGCGCTGGGTCGGGGCGCACGTGTGCGCTGCGCACCGTTGCCCGCGCGGCGCTTGCGGCCGGGCACACCGTGCACCTGCTGGGGTCGGCGGCCCTGACGACCGGCTTCGACGCGGCCGATCCGCACCTGGGGACCGTCGCAGACCGATGGGACCCGCGCCGGGTGGCCAGGCTCCTGACGGTGCTCATGTCGACGGACGCGGCCGCGGCCGCGGACGAGGGCGCGTCCGAGGGGCGCGGACCCATCCGGCACGTGGTCGTCGTCGACGGCCTCGAGGACCTGCTCCAGGCGATGAGCTCGCTGCACCGTGGCGCGGGCCTGGACCTGTTCTTGTCGGTGTTGCGCGAGGGGCCGTCCCGCGGAATCGCCTTTGCGCTGTCCGGTGCGGCCGTGCCGACGTCAGCGCTCGCTGCGCTGATCCGGCACCGGTTGATCTTCTGCGGCGGGGACAAGCACGAGGATGCCTTCCTCGGGATCCCCTCGGTGCTGGCCGGCCTGGGCGGAGGGCCTGGACGCGCCGTCCTGGTCACCGGCCCGACGCCGCTGCTCTGCCAGGTCGCCGTCGCCGAGAGCGTGGGGCATGCCGCGGGCACGGGGCTCGCGGAACCCGGGCTCGGTGGTCCCGGCCTCGGTGGTCCCGGCCTCGCGAGTCCATGGATGGACGCGGGCGTTGGTGGGGGCGCAGGTACGGGATCGGTGTGGTCTTCGCGGTCTGCGCGGCGGACTCGGATCGTGGAGGTGCCATTCCAGGCGCGAACGATGGAGGCAGCTGCCCCGGCACCCGGGCTGGTGCTGCTCGGTCGTGGCGGAGACGACGCGGGCCCGCTGTGGGTGCGCGTCTCCCATAGCTTCCTGGTCTGCGGTCCGCACGGTTCAGGACGCACCGCTGTGCTCGCCCGGCTGCTGAGCGCACCGAGCGACGCGGACGGTCCCAGCACCGGTTCCGGTTCCGGTTCCGGCGACTCGATCCTCGGGGTGATCAGCCGGGATGCCCGGCTGGCCGACCGTGCTCGCGCACTGGGAGACGTCCCGGTCCTGAGCCGTCTGACACCAGCGGCAGCCGACCGGTTCGTCGACGACGTGCATGCGCGTCTGACGGCCCGGGCCGGGCACCGACCGCTCCGGCCGCTTCGTCTTGTCATCGACGACCTCGACACGTTCTCCCTCTCGTGCCCCACGGCGCTGGATGCTCTGTGCGCCCTCGCCGACGGCGGAGCGGGCGGAGCGGGCGGAGCGGGCGGAGCGGGCAGCGAGGGCGGTGCGGAGGACGCCGTCGTGCTCGTTGCCTCGGCAACGACCGTCGCGGCCGCTGGTGCCTTCCGCGGCGCCCTGGCAGACCTGCGCGCGGCTCGCTATGGCCTGGTGCTCACCCCTGGGGTGCCGGGGAGCTCGGAGATCTTCGGGTCTGACCTCGGCTGGCACGTCGAGCCGGAGATGCACCGGCCGGGACGCGGCGTCCTCGTGGACGGATCGACGTCGACGTTCGTCCAGGTGATCGACGAGTCGGAGCCCACCGGGCCTCGGTAGTCAGTCCTGGTGGAAGGAGAAGGTCGTTCGTCCCGTGTAGTGAGACACCGGCGGGCTCAGGAGCCCCACGAGGGTGGCCCCACCCACCACCACGAGGACGCCACCGAGCACTGCGGCGCCTCCCTGGATGAAGCTGATCCCGACGAGGACGGCCAGCACCTGGACGGTGACCGTGGGCCCGCGGACCCACGGGCGCCCTGCACCCAGGCCCACGGCGCAGGCGAGCAGCAGCCAGGCCCCCAGCGCCGCACTCACAACCAGGGCGAGCGCAACGGAGACGACCCGGTCAGAACCGCCGAGGAGGTCGATCAGCCCGACGACGACCAGGACAACCAGCACCAGCGCCTCGAGCGCCAGCGCGCACGAGGTGATCCAGACGCTCAGCGGCTTCCACCGGGCGAGCCACGTCTGCGCACGACCGGGGGCGGGCGCGGGGGGCGGTGCGGCGGGGTCGCGATCGTTGCTAGCCATAGATGACTTCGACAATAACGGACGCTGGATGCCGCTGAGGACACTCGGAGGGGACCCGCCACGCGACGCCCCGGAACCAACCGGTTGAAAACTTCATCACAATCACAAGATTGGCACCATTCAGCCCTTGACGCGGGGCGTCGGGGCGTGCTTATAACTCACTCCAGAGTCGCGTTCGACCAATAGTGTGACCAAGGACTCAGTCGTCACACAATAGAAACCTTCCCGTAACCCTTGTGCCGTGGCTCATTGAGGTGTGAACTAGTTACCAGCAGTTACAAGCCCCCCACTGAGCCAGATCCCCTTCACAGGGCTGACTCCACCCTGCCTAGGAGATCCCATGGATTGGCGTCACCGCGCAGCCTGCCTCGACGAAGACCCCGAGCTGTTCTTCCCGATCGGGAACACTGGTCCGGCGATCCTTCAGATCGATGAGGCCAAGGCTGTCTGCCGTCGCTGCGACGTAGTCGATACCTGCCTCAAGTGGGCCATCGAGTCTGGCCAGGATGCTGGCGTCTGGGGTGGCCTGTCCGAGGACGAGCGCCGCGCCCTCAAGCGCCGCACCGCCCGCGCCCGCCGCGCCAGCTGAAGCACCCCAGCACAACTCGCGCCCAGCGCGCAAAAGAGCCCGGCCCCGAGAGGGACCGGGCTCTTTTGCATGCTCGACTTGCATGCTCGACTTGCATGCCCGACGCCGAACATCTCCGCTGAGTGCGGTTGTTTGGCTGCCCAAACCGGACATCAGGCAGCCATTTGACCGCACTCAGCGGGGCGGGCTAGGCGGGGAAGGCTAGGCGGGGAGTGTCAGGCGGTGACGCCTCGGAGGGTGACTGAGACAGTGACGATCGTCCCGCCGGCGTCGCGGGCCGCCCACTCGATCTCGCCCTGGAGCTCGTTGGTCACCAGGGTCCGCACAATCTGAGTCCCCAGCCCGCCCGAGGGGCCTTTGCCCTCGCTCATGCCGACGCCGTCGTCGGCCACGGTCACACGCAGGTGCTTGCCGTCGCGCAGGGCGTGAATCTCGACTGTCCCGCCGCCCGACTTGGACAGCCCGTGCTCGACGGCGTTGGTCACCAGCTCGGTCAGCACGAGCGCCAGCGCGGTGGCGTCCTGGGCGGGAACCAGGCCGAACGACCCGCTCTGCACGGTCCGCACGCTTACCCCGGCGGATGCGACGTCGGCCGCGAGGCGCAGCGCGCGTCCCACCATCGTGTCGAACTCGACCTCTTCGTCGAGGGTCTGGGACAGGCTGTCGTGCACCAGTGCGATCGTGGCGACCCGCCGCATCGCCTCCTCGAGCGCCTCCTTGGCCTCGGGCACCGTCATCCGTCGCGCCTGGAGGCGCAGCAGTGCGGCAACCGTCTGCAGGTTGTTCTTCACCCGGTGGTGGATCTCCCGGATCGTCGCGTCCTTGGTGATGAGCTCGCGCTCACGTCGGCGCAGCTCGGAGACGTCCCGGCACATGAGCACCGCACCGATGCGCCGCCCGTGCTCGGTGAGCGGGACCGAGCGGATCGACAGGCACACGCCCTTGGAATCGATCTCGGTGCGCCACGGCGCACGACCCATGACGACCAGCGGCATGGACTCGTCGACCGGTGCCTTGTGCTCGATGAGCGCGGTCGCGACCTCGATGAGGGACTCGCCGACGAGCGCGCCGATCACACCGAGACGATGGAAACAGCTCAGCGCGTTCGGGCTCGCGTAGAGGACCTCGCCCTCGGAGTTGAGCCTGATGAGGCCGTCACCGACCCGGGGCGCGCCGCGCCGCGGTCCGGTCGCGCCGTCGGGCGAAGGGAAGTCGCCGGTGGCGACCATGTTCATCAGGTCGTCGGCGGCCTCGACATAGTTGAGCTCGAGCCGGCTCGGGGTGCGCCCGCTGCCCAGGTTCGTCTGGCGCGCGACGACGGCGATCGCCCGGCCGGCGCGGACGACCGGGACCGTCTCCTCGCGCACCGCGTACGTCCCGAACCAGCGCGGCTCCCGGGAACGCTGCGTGCTCTCCTCCACGAGGGCCCGTTCGAGCTGAGGAAGCAGGCCCTCCGGGGCGAAGGACCCGACGATGTCGTCGTAGTGCACGGTCGCGCCCGTGCTCGGCCGGCACTGGGCGACCGCGATGAACGCGCCGTCTGGCATGGGCAGCCACAGCACGAGGTCGGCGAAGGCTAGATCGGAGATGAGTTGCCAGTCCCCGATGAGGAGGTGCAGCCATTCGGCGTCGGCGGGTTCCAGCAGGCCGTACTTGGACACAAGGTTGCTCATGGTCGACACAGACGAAGCCTACGCGGACGACGCGAAGAGACCGTGTTCGGTAGGCTCAGGACACCTGACACCCGCCAAGGAGACTTCCACGATGCGCGCGAGCATTGACCTTCAATTTCCCGTACCGACGGACGCAGTCGTGCGGCTGGTCAATGACGTCGAGTTCATCCGGCTCAAGGCCGAGCACGTCGGCTCCCGCGTGGTCCAGGTCGATGTGACACCCGGTCCCGACGGCAGCTTCACGTCGTCGGTGCGCCGCACCATCGCGAGCGACCAGATCCCGCCTCAGGTGCGCTCATTCGTGGGCAACGAGCTCGAGATCCGCCAGACCGAGGCATGGGCCGAACCGATGGACGGCCCCCAGGGCCAACGCCACGGCACGGTGTCGGTCGAGATCACCGGGGCCCCCGTCCGACTGACCGGATCGATCCTCCTGGTCCCCACCGCGGATGGATCACGCATGACCTACACGGGCGAGGTCAAGTCCCCGATCCCGATCTTCGGGGCGAGCATCGAGGCGGCCGCCACGGAAGCGATCCGCAGCGCACTGACCCAGGAAGCCGCCTACGCAACGGTGTGGCTGGCGGGTCAAGAACCGTCCTGAACCGGCTTCCGCTCCCCGGGCACCGGGCCCAACGTAACGATTTCGCATACGGCTCCCAGCGCACAACGCCCTGACCTGCAGTTATGCAAATGACGCCCCCACGAACACCCTTCGACAGATCAGGCTTGCTTGACAGGTGGAACCGCTCCCACCAAGATCGTTAATGGCGCATGGGAGCGCTTCCAGATATCTGGGAGAGTGTGACCACGCACGTATTGACGAGCACCTCCCACGAGATGGCTCGAGATCCTCACGACAGACACGAACGGCGCAGAAGCCGCACGTCGACAAAGGAGTCCTCGAATGACCAGCATCATCCGTACCCGCCGCATGGCAACCGTTGTAGCCGGCGCGTCGATCTTCGCACTGACCCTCTCTGCCTGCTCGAGCGACGGCACCGAGAAAACGCCCGAGGCGTCGAAGGGGGCCGACGGCAACATCACGCTGACGGTCGCGACCTTTAACCAGTTCGGCTACACCCCCGAGCTCCTGAAGGAGTACGAGGACGCCAACCCCGGCATCAAGGTCGAACAGACCGTCGCGGCACTGTCCGGCGACGCTCGCACGAACCTCACCACGCGCCTCGCGGCTGGCGGCGACGGACTGGCCGACGTCGAGGCCATCGAGGTCGACTGGATGCCTGAGCTCTCCGAGATCGCCGACAGCTTCGAAGACCTCGCGGGCCCCGACGTCACGGGCCGCTACGTGCCGTGGAAGGAAGCCCAGGGTACCGCCGACGGCAAGCTCATCGGCCTCGGCACGGACATCGGCCCGGAGGCCATCTGCTACCGCGCAGACCTCTTCGAGGCTGCTGGCCTGCCTTCCGACCGCGAGGGGGTCGCCGAGCTGCTCGGCGGTAAGGACGCCACCTGGGAGAAGTACTTCGAGGTCGGCCACCAGTTCGTCGCCAACTCTGACTCGGCCTGGTTCGACTCCGCGGTCGCCATCATGCAGAGCCAGATCGGCCAGCTCCCCGCAGCGTATGAGAACGCGTCCACGGGTGAGCCCACGGACCTCGCTTCGAACACCGTCATCAAGGGCATGTACGACACCATCCTCACGGAGTCGGTCGACCTGTCCGCCCGCCTCGGCATGTGGGGCGACGACTGGGCCGCAGGCTTCCAGAGCAACGCCTTCGCCACGATGCCGTGCCCGCCGTGGATGACCTCGGTCATCTCGGGCAACGCCGACGGCGTTGACGGATGGAACGTTGCTGACGTCTTCCCCGGCGGCGGTGGCAACTGGGGCGGATCATTCCTCACGGTCCCCTCGACCGGCAAGAACACCGCCGAGGCCGCCAAGCTCGCGACCTGGCTGACCGCCCCGGAGCAGCAGGCCAAGGCCTTCGCCTCCGCCGGCACCTTCCCCAGCCAGATCGAGGCTCAGGCTCTTCCGCAGGTCAAGGACGCCACGAACGAGTTCTTCGCTGACGCTCCTGTCGGCCAGATCTTCTCCAACCGCGCCAACCAGATCAGCGCGACCCCGCCGTTCAAGGGCCTGAACTACTTCGCGATCCAGCAGATTGTCATGGATGCCCTCAACCGCGTGGACATCGACGGCGGCAAGGCCGACGACTCTTGGAACCTGGCGCTGACCAACTTCGGCGAGCTCGGCTTCTGAGAAACGCAACGGGTCGGCTGACACCGCCCGGATGACAACGACGGGCGCTGCCGGAAGGCACAACCTTCCGGCAGCGCCCGTCCGTCCACATCACCACCTTGCTCACCCGTGCAGGCCCGCCCGCACATCGCCGAAGGAACCCCATGGCCGTCCTGTCCCCACCAAAGCCATCAAGCGATGAAGACCGAATCCCTCGACGGATCGCCTTCAGCCAGAAAGTTGGCAGGTGGGATGTAAAGCTCTCGCCGTACCTCTACATCTCACCGTTCTTCATCCTCTTCGCGATCACTGGGCTCTTCCCCCTGATCTACACCGGCTACGTCTCGCTCTTCGACTGGCACCTGATCGCCGGCAAGCGCGCGTTCGTCGGCTTCGACAACTTCGACGCGGTCCTCCACTCGCCGAGCTTCTGGAAGGCGCTGCGCAACACCTTCTCGATCTTCCTGCTCTCCTCCGTGCCGCAGGTCGTCATGGCGATCATCCTGGCCGCGGTGCTCTCAGCGAACCTCCGTGCCAAGACCTTCTGGCGGATGGGCGTGCTGCTGCCCTACGTCGTGGCCCCGGTGGCCGTCGGACTCATCTTCGGCAAGCTCTTCGCGGACGAGTCCGGCCTCATCAACGCCGTCCTCACCCACATCGGCCTCGATCCGGTCCGCTGGCACGTCGACATCCTGCCCAGCCACTTCGCGATCTCCACGATGGTCAACTTCCGCTGGACCGGGTACAACACCCTGATCTTCCTCGCCGCGATGCAGGCCATCCCCCGCGACCTCTACGAGGCCGCAATTCTTGACGGCGCCGGTCGCCTGCGCCAGTTCTTCTCGATCACCATCCCGCAGTTGCGTCCCACCCTCATCTTCGTGATCATCACGTCCACGATCGGTGGACTGCAGATCTTCGACGAGCCGCGCATGTTCAGCTCCGGCGGCGACGGCGGTGCGAGCCGGCAGTGGATGACCGTGACGATGTACCTCTACGAGCTCGGCTGGGGCAACCAGAAGAGCTTCGGACGAGCCTCAGCCGTCGCGCTCCTCCTTTTCCTCATCATCGTCATCATCGGGCTGATCAACTTCCTCATCACGACGAGGATCGCCACCTCCGGTGACATCAAGGTCAAGAAGAGCAAGTCCCGCAACTCAAACAACCGGAGGACGCGATGAGCTCCATCCCCGTCATCGCCCAGACCGCAGGCAAGGGCGCCGCACGGTCCGCAGCCAAGCGCCGCAAGGCCAAGCTCGCTGGCCCGGATCGTCGGCCCGGCTGGGTCACGTACGTGATTCTCGTGATCGTGCTACTTATCTCCGCATACCCCTTGTACTACGTGATCCAGCTCGCGTCCTCGGACTCGCTGACGATCGTGCGCAACCCGATCCCCGGTCTTCTCCCCCAGGGCAACCTGTTCACGAACTTCAGCCGCGTCTTCGACTCGAACATCCCGCTGGTCAAGGGCTTCATCAACTCCCTGACCATCGCGGTCGTCCAGTCCATCACTGTGGTCATCTTCTCGACCCTGGCTGGTTACTCCTTCGCTAAGCTCCGTTTCCGGGGCCGCGGTCCGCTGCTCGTCTTCGTCATCGCGACGATGGCCATCCCGTCCCAGCTCGGCATCGTTCCGCTCTTCATCGTCATGTCGGAGATCGGCTGGTCCGGCAAGATCATCGCCGTGATCGTGCCCGGCATGGTCACCGCCTTCGGCGTGTTTTGGATGACCCAGTACCTCGAGGGGGCACTGCCCTACGAACTCATCGAGGCCGCCAGGGTCGACGGCGCTTCTATGATCCGCACGTTCTGGCACATCGCCATGCCGGCGGCCCGTCCTGCGGCGGCGATGCTGGCCCTGTTCACCTTCATCGGGAGCTGGACGGCCTTCTTCTGGCCATTCATCATCCTGGGCAGCAAGAACCCAACCCTGCCGATGGTCATGCAGTTGCTCAACTCAAACTACTTCACTGACTTCTCGCTCGTGATGGCCGGCGTGCTGCTGTCGACCCTGCCGCTCGTCGTCGTGTTCGCCTTCGCCGGGCGCCACCTGGTTGCCGGCATCATGGCGGGCGCCGTCAAGGGGTAGTTCTCCCCACACCATCCCTCGATGACCTGATCGGTCTCGAAGGACTCGTCCGGGGCGCAGCCGCAACTGCGCCCCGGATGAAGCAGTCGCATCGGCGGGGCGCACTCACGCTCATGTCTAGCCGGATTTCGCCGCTGCCTGTCGGCTTCCAAGGCTCCTGGTGCGCCGACAGCATTGTGGGCACTAGCATCAATCCGCGACCCACTCATGTTCCAAAACTAGCCAGGAAACGTCGTCGGCCGCAGTGGCGCGGCCGAGAGGAGACATGATGGGCCAGCAAGCTCCCACATTGGAGGAGGTCGCGCATGCGGCCGGTGTGTCACGGTCTACGGCGTCGCGCGCGATCAACGGCGGCTCACGCGTCTCCCCCGAGGCCCAGCAGGCGGTGGACGACGCGATCGCCCGGCTCGGGTACGTCCCCAACCGCGCGGCCCGCTCCCTCGTCACCCGCCGCACCAACTCGATCGCCCTGGTGGTGCCCGAGCCCGACGAACGTGTGCTGACCGACCCGTTCTTCGCCGCCACCGTGCGCGGCATCAACTCCGCGCTGCGGGACTGGGACCTGCAGCTGGTGCTGCTCTTCGCCCAGCCGGACGAGACTCCCGGGCGAATCTCCCGCTACCTGCGCAACGGCCACGTCGACGGCGCGATCGTCGTGTCCCACCACCGCCGCGACGACCTCGAGGGCGCGATCGAGGACTCCAGGATCCCCGCTGTCTTCGTGGGCCGCCCGTTCCGAGACTTCCCCGGCCTGCGCTTCGTCGACGTCGACAACGTCGCCGGAGGCTTTCTCGCCACGAACCATCTGATCGCCCAGGGCCGCACGAACATCGCCCACGTCGGCGGTCCCTCGGACATGGCCGCCGGTGAGGACCGCCTCGCCGGTTGGCGCCAGGCGCTGACCGAGGCGGGGATGGCCGAGGGGCCGCTCGCCCGCGGTGACTTCACGACCGTCTCCGGTGTCCAGGCCATGGAGACGATCCTGGCCCTCGACCCGACCGTCGACGCCGTCTTTGCCGCCTCTGACCTCATGGCCATGGGGGTGCTTCGGGTGCTCGCCAAGCACGGCCGATCCGTGCCCGAGGACGTCGCCGTCATCGGCTACGACGACCTCGGCGTCGCTGAAGGCTCGGTGCCCGCCCTGACCACGATCAGCAACCCGGTCGTGCGGATGGCGAGGTACGCCACGGACGAGCTGCTCGTGAGCCTCGGCTTCCTCGACAAGGACGACTTCGTCGCCCAGGCGGGCGATTCCGTGCCCGTCGTCGAGAAGGACGGGCACATCATCCTGGCCCCCGTCCTGGTGCCCCGCGCCTCGTCCTGACATCCCCGCTCGTCACAGTTCTGATCCGTCGCAGTTCTGATCCGTCGCAGTTCTGATCCGTCGCAGTTCTGATCCGTCGCAGTTCTGATCCGTCACAGTTCCGATCCGTCGCAGTTCCGATAAGGAGCGGCCATGACCTCCACCCAGCCGGATCCGGCTGGGTCGGGCGCCCGACCGACGCACTGCACGAACGCTGGGTTGCCCAGGGTCTCGCCTCGGCCAGGAGCAGCCACGAGCCGGTCCCCGCGGACCTGCGGATTGCCGTCGCGCACGCCCCGATCCTCGACCTCGGGGTGCAGGACACAGGTGCGGACGGCGCCGCGTGGGCCCTGACCAACCGGGCCCTGCCGGTCGGGCGCGGCGGGGAGGAAGACGCCGGCCTCGCGTTGGCCTGGACCCTGCGCGGGGCACCCCACACCTACCGCAGGGCCGACCTCGCGGCCGTAGCCTGCGGGGTGTCCCCGTTCAGCGAGCCCGATGCCGCCAGGCGGATCTATGGCGCCGCCAAACCCCTGCGCGCCGCAGGGATCGACGTGCTCGACGCCCTGCGGACCGTCGCCAGTCATCTCCACGAGATCGTCACCGAGCCCATGCCCAAGGGCGAGGTCTCCAGCCGGCTCACCCCCCTGCTCCCCGCCCCGTACCTGCGCTGGTGCGCGCCCTGCCACGCGACCCATACCTTCGAGATGCCGTTCCGCCTGGCCGCCCTGCAGGCCGGGCTCGACCTGGTGCCCGGCACCTCTCCCCCGACGCTGCGACCGATCCCCGGGTGGCACCTAGATCCCTTCCCGCTCGCGCCCCCCGAACAGGAAGGGGATCAACCACCCGCTGGCCCGCGCGACGTCCTGGCGAGCTTCCGCCGGTTCTACCCCTACGCCGGCCCCAAGCACGCGGCCGCCTATCTCGACGCCCCGGTCGCCGAGGTCACCCGGCGCTGGCCCCAGGTCACCGCGGAGCCGACCGACCAGGCCGGCGCATCGGGCGCGCATGAGCACGGGGAGTCGGGCGCGCTCCGACTGCTCGGCCCCTACGACCCCTTCCTCCAGCTCAAGGACCGTGAGCTGCTGATCTCGGACGCAGCCCTGCGCAAGCGGGTGTGGCCCACCCTGGGACGGCCCGGCGTCGTCGTGGCCGACGGCACAGCGATCGCGCTGTGGCGTCCGCGGGCGACGGGCCGTTCGCTCAGCGTGCGCCTGGAGGAGCTCGAACCGCTCGCCCGCAGCACAGCCGCGCGAATCGAGGGCGAGGGCGCGCGGCTGGCCGCCCACCGTGGCCTGACCTTCGCGGGAATCACCCGGCTCTGACGCTGCGCCTCGCGCCCGTTGGCGTAGGTTGACGTGAGTGAGACCCACACGATCACCAGGAGCGACGACGATGTCACCTACCACTGTCTCCGGGCCAACGGCCCCGCCTATCGCGGCGGCGCCTCTCCCCTCCGAGGCCGCCCGCCCGTCCGCCCGCGGGGGCGCCGACGGGTCCGCCCAGAGCCGCAGCGAGGCCTCCCTCCCGTGGGCGAACGCCCTCGGTCAGCTCGCCGGAGCGGTCCGGATCCTGGAGTACGACGAGGGCTTGCACGAGATGCTCGCGACGCCTCGGCGGGAGGTCAACGTCGCCATCCCGCTGCGGCGCGACGACGGCCGGATCGAGCTGTTCAAGGGCTACCGCGTCCAGCACAACGTCTCCCGAGGTCCGGGCAAGGGTGGCCTGCGGTTCCACCCCAGCGTCGACGTCGACGAGGTCCGCGCCCTGGCGATGCTCATGACGTGGAAGTGCGCCGTCGTCGACATCCCCTACGGCGGGGCGAAGGGCGGTGTGGGCATCGATCCGCTCGCCTACAGCCAGGCCGAGCTCGAGCGGGTGACCCGCCGGTACACGAGCGAGATCATGCCGATGATCGGTCCCGAGCAGGACATCATGGCGCCCGACATGGGCACGAACGAGCAGACCATGGCGTGGATCATGGACACGTACTCGGCCAGCCAGGGGTACACCATCCCCGCGGTCGTGACCGGCAAGCCGATCGCGCTGGGCGGGTCCCTGGGACGCACGACGGCGACGTCGCGCGGCGTCGTGCATGTCACGCGGGCGGCCCTGGCGCAGGCGGGGAGCGACCTGGCGGGGGCGACCGTGGCCGTGCAGGGCTTCGGCAAGGTGGGGGCGCACGCCGCGGACATCTTCGCCGCGGAGGGCGCCCGGGTGGTCGCCGTGAGCGATCAGTTCGGTGGGCTGCACAACGCGGACGGGATCGACGTCGCGCGGCTCCTCGCCCACGTGGAAGCCACGGGGTCGGTCGTCGGATTCGACGGCGCGGATCCCATCGACAACGCCGCCCTGCTCGCGCTCGAGGTCGACGTCCTCGTTCCGGCCGCGGTCGAGGGCGTGCTCGACGCCGTCACCGCGCCTGCGGTGCGAGCCCGGTTCGTCGTCGAGGGCGCCAACGGCCCGACCACGGCCGAAGCCGACGCGATCCTGGCCAGCCAGGGCATCGTCGTCGTGCCGGACATCCTCGCGAACGCGGGAGGCGTCGTCGTGTCCTACTTCGAGTGGGCGCAGGCCAACCAGGCCTACCGGTGGACGCTGAGCGAGATCGAGAGCCGCCTCGCCGAGCGGATGCATACCGCCTTCGCCGACGTGACCGACGTCGCGGCCCAGCAGGGCCTCACCCTGCGGGACGCGGCCCTGGTGATCGGGGTCCGCCGGGTAGCCGAGGCCCACCAGATCCGAGGCCTCTACCCCTGATCCACCCACCCGTCCCCACCCGCTGAGTGCGGTCGATCGGCTGGACATTCCCGACATCGGGCAGCCGTTTGACCGCACTCAGCGGAAGAGGGCGCGATGCTGGGCGGGTCCCGTCCGGCTCCGGGCGGGTCCCGTCCGGCTCCGGGCGCCGGCGGTCAGTCTTCGGAGAGGGGCTGGCGGGCGGCCCAGGCGTGCAGGTCTGTGCGCGGGCCGGTGAAGAAGGGGACCTCGTCGCGGACGTGGCGGCGGGCCTCGGTCGCGCGCAGGTCCCGCATGAGGTCGACGATCCGGTCGAGCTCGGCGGCCTCGAAGGCGAGGATCCACTCGTAGTCGCCGAGGGCGAAGGCGGAGACGGTGTTCGCGCGGACGTCCTTGTAGCCGGCCGCGGCCATGCCGTGGTCGCGGAGCATCGTGGAGCGCTCGTCGGCGGGCAGCAGGTACCAGTCGTAGGACCGCACGAAGGGGTACACGCAGATGTACTTCTCGGGGGCCTCGTCGGCCATGAACGCGGGAATGTGGCCGCGGTTGAACTCCGCCGGGCGGTGCAGGGCCGCGACCGACCACACGGGCTCGAGGTGACGCCCCAGGTCGCTCGCACGCAGGCGCTGGTAGGCGTGCTGGACGGACTCGATCGAAGGTCCGTGCCACCAGACCATCAGGTCCGCGTCCGAGCGCAGCCCGCCGACGTCGTACCAGCCGCGCACGGTCAGCTCGGTGTCGATGCCCGACGCCGCGCCGCCCACCGCGGTGAGCGCGGCGTCGATCATGGCCGTGCGCTCGGCGTCGTCCGCGGGCAGCGTCTGGACCGTCGAGAACACCGACCACATGGTGTAGCGGACGGTCGCGTTGACGGGCTCGGTGCTGACGAGCTCGCCGGTGTCGGGGCGGTGGTGGGTCTCGGGTGCGTGCGTCATGGGTGGTGGCCTGCTCTCAGGTGGTGGGGTCGGACGGCTGATGCAACGGTATCGCCGTCAGGTGTACAGGCCGGTGCTGCACAGCGCGGGCACGCCGCTGTCCTCGCCGTCGCGCCGGCGGCAGCAGCCCGGGCGGCACACGGAGTCGAAGGCGCCCATGGAACCCACGGACTCCTCCGCCACGTCTTCCCCGCGGGCGAGGGCTGCTCGCTCCAGGACGAGGTCGACCAGACCGGCCACGAACGGCGCCCGGGTGCCGACCGTGCCGGCGCGCACGGCCGTGAGGCCGAGGTCGCGCGCGGTGGCCAGGGCCTCGGTGTCAAGGTCGTAGACGACCTCCATGTGGTCGGAGACGAAGCCGATCGGGGACAGCACGACGGCGCGCGTGCCGGCCCTGGCGAGCTCGCCGAGGTGGTCGTTGACGTCCGGCTCGAGCCACGGCTGGCTGGGCGGGCCCGAGCGCGAGCAGTAGGCCAGGGTCCACTCGACCGGGTGGCCAAGCTCGGCGGCGACCCGCTCGGCGACCACCCCCGCGAGGTCGAGGTGCTGGGCGGAGTACGTGGCGCCGGAGACCGCGGAGGCGGCCTCCATGGTGAGAGGGATGGAGTGCGTGACGAAGACCAGGTGGGCTCCGGTTCCGTCCGCGAGCTCGCGGTACGCCTCGACGACCGCGTCGACGTTCGCCTGGGCGAAGCCGGGGTGGTTGAAGTAGGAGCGCACCTTGTCGAACTGGATACCCGTCGACCCGTGCTCACCCAGCTCGCCGCGGGCCTCGAGCGTCAGCGCGAGGTCTTCGCGGTACTGACGGCACCCCGAGTAGGAGGAGTACGCACTGGTCACGAGGGCAACAGCGCGCTGGGCGCCCAGGTCAGCCAGCTCGGCGACGGCGTCGCGCGTGTACGGCTCCCAGTTGCGGTTGCCCCACACGACGGGCAGGTCGATGCCCCGCGCGGCGAGCTCGGCCTCGAGCGCGGCCTTGAGCGCAAGGTTCTGGCCGTTGATCGGGCTCTTGCCGCCGAAGCCGTAGTAGTGCTCCCCGACCTCCTCGAGGCGGGCGTCGGGGATCCCCTTGCCGGCCGTGACGTTGCGCAGGAAGGGCACGACGTCCTCAGGCTTGTTCGGCCCGCCGAAGGAGTAGAGGAGGAGGGCGTCGTAGGGGAGCGGGGAGGGACGCGAGCCGTCGGTGGACGGTCCAGGCGCCGGGGTCTCGATGGCCATGCCTGCCATCATCGCACCGGTTGCAGGGGTGCCGCGGAGAGAAGCCCACAACCTCCGTTGTGACGTTGAACCGACACCCTGTCATCTTCGCGGCGGCAGTACGACGGCGGCGCGACGGCGGCGCGACGGCCGTGCGGCGGCAGCGCGGCGGCAGCCTCAGCCCGTCGCCCCGATCAGCCAGTCGAGCGCCTCCCGGGCTGTCCACTCCCCCGGGTGGATCGTGGCGAGCCGCTTCGCGCCGTCGATGTCCACCCCGAGGGTGAGCAGCCCCAGCTCCTCGTGGCCGTCCGCGCGCTGCTGCCCGAGCCCGACGTCCGCGGTGAGCGCGTTGCACAGGCAGACCCGGCCGACGGTGTCCTCGACCGCGCCGCCCTTGCGCACGTACACGTGGACCGGTTCCGCGGGGCAGCGGTAGCCGACCGCGCCCGTCTCGCGCTGGTAGGGGGTGCGCAGGTAGCCGAGGTCGCACAGCCGCGGGCGGTCCGCCAGGACCTCGGGGTCCGAGAGCGTCCCGGGGACCTGGGCGACCTTGAAGGGGAAGCCGGTCGGTGAGGCGAAGGGGTCGGTGCGGATCTCGAGGGTGCCCGCGCGCAGCCGGGTCAGCAGGTCGTCACGCAGACTCGGGTCGAGGCCGGACTCCTGAGCCAGGGCGAAGACCGTGCCCACCTGCACCCCGGCGGCCCCGGCCGCGCGCGCGGTCGCGAGCGCCTCGGGGGTCCCCTGCGATCCGGCCAGCCAGAACGGCAGCCCGATCGCCGCGACCTTGGCGACGTCCGCCTCGTCGCGCGGCCCGAACACCGGTTGGCCGAGATCGTCGAGCGTAAGCCGTCCGCGCGGCGGGGCGTTGTGCCCGCCGGCCCGCGAGCCCTCCACGACAAAGCCGTCCGGGCAGATGTGGGAGTCCCGGGCGAGATAGGAGGCGAGCGCGTGGGCGGAGACGATCGCGAGGAAGGTCGGGCGGGTCAAGGGCGGGAGATCGGCGTCGAGCAGCTCGGCGGGGTCGAGGCGGACGCTGTGGCCCGCGGGGGCGCCGGAGACCTCGACCGGCAGGTCGACCGCCTCGTGCCCGGCCAGCCGGTCGAGCAGGTGCGGGATGTCTCGGGGGATCCCGGCGCCCATGACGACATAGTCTGCGCCGGCGAGCATCGATCCGTAAGCCGCGGTCGGGGTCGCCATCTGGACCTTCTCGAGGAAGTTGATCCCCACCTGGCCACCGTGCCCCTCCTTGGCGAGCCACACCTCGACGAAGGCCCCGAGGATCATGAGCTCCTGCGCGAGCCGGGTCTGGCGCAGCGCGAGCCGCGGGATCGGCGCATAGGGCTCGCGGGGCGCGCGGCCGCCGGCGCGGAAATACCGCTTGACCACGCGGTGGGCGAAGGTCGGCACCGGGAAGGCCGCGAGCGCGCGGCGCACGGCTCCGTCCGGGTCGCCGTCCTGCAGCCGGCGGGCCAGGACAAGATCGAGCGCCGTCCCAGAGACGACGCCGAGCTGGCCGGCGCGGGCGACGGCGGAGGCGAGCCGCCAGGACGACACGGCGATGCCCATGCCGCCCTGGATCACCCGCGGCAGGGGTCGGTCGAACGTCGGGACGGGCAGCATGGACAGCGCGGTCATGAACGTCCCCTTCGATACCTACGGTGGCGTAACTTACTGAACCGTAGGCTCCGCGCACCCCGCCTCCCTGGGCCAAAGGTCCCGGCAGGCCCGCTCCGCCCCGTCCAGCGTTTGTCAGCATTGTTTACTAACTCGGTTTTCCGGCTAGGCTCGATCGGGTGACTTCTTCCGCGGCGCCGTACGGTCTCCTCCCTGCCCCTGTCCACGTCGAGACCCCCGCGGAGGGCGCGTTCTTCGTGCTCGACGACGGCGCGCGGGTGAGCGCTCACCCGGCCCTGCGCGCGGGTGCGCGCTGGTGGCGCGCGGTCACCGAGGCCGCCTTTGGCCTCGACCTCGCCTTCCAGGTCACGAAGCCATCTGACGCGGCGTCATCCAACTCGGCGCAATCCACCACGAGTCCGTCCGACGACGCGCACTCCACCCTCCCCACCGCGGCCCTCCCCACCGCGGCCGTCTCCTTCGACCTCGACGAGACCCTGCCCGCGGCCGGCTATCGCCTGCAGATCGGCGCGACCGGCGTCGTCGTGCAGGCGGGTGGCGCCGAGGGCGCCCACAGCGCCGCCCAGACCCTGCGCCAGCTCGCGGGGCCGCGCGCCTTCCGCGTGGCCGGCCCGCCCACGCACGTCGCACTCCCCCACATCGCCGTCGCCGACCACCCGCGCTACCCGTGGCGCGGGGTCCTGCTCGACGTAGCCCGCCACTTCCTGCCCAAGCGCGACGTGCTGCGCTTCATCGACCTGGCCGCCGCGCACAAGCTCAACGTGCTCCAGCTGCACCTGACCGACGACCAGGGCTGGCGGATGGAGATCACCCGCTACCCGAAGCTGACCGAGGTCGGCTCCTGGCGCGCCGAGACCGGCGTCGGCACCTGGCGGAGCGGGATCACGGACGGGCAGCCGCACGGCGGCTTCTACACCCAGGACGACCTCCGCGAGATCGTCGCCTTCGCCCGCGAGCGCGGCGTGACCGTCGTCCCCGAGATCGACGTGCCGGGTCACGTCGAGGCGGCCGTGGCGGCCTACCCCGAGCTCGGCACCCGCAAGCAGCCGCACACCGTGCGCACCACGTGGGGGGTCAGCACCGAGGTTCTCGACCCCTCCGAGGCCTCGCTCGAGTTCTTCCGGGGCGTGCTCGACGAGGTCCTCGACGTCTTCGACTCCCCATGGATCGGCCTGGGCGGGGACGAGGTCCCCACGACGCTGTGGCTGGACAGCCCCGAGATCGTCGCGCAGGCGACCGCCCTCGGGCTCGAGCACGTCCGCGAGCTGCACGGCTGGTTCATCGCCCGGCTGAGCGAGCACGTCATCGCCGCCGGACGCCGTCCGGTCGTCTGGGACGAGGCATTCTCCCCCGCCCTGCCCACCGAGGCGATCGTCACCGCGTGGCGCGGCGTGACGGTCGGCGCGGTGGCCATGGAGGCCGGGCACGACGTCGTCATGGCCCCCGAGCAGGTCGTCTACCTCGACCACCGGTCCGGTGAGGGACCTGGGGAACCGACCCCCGTCGGGTTCCTGCGGACCATCGAGGACGTGCTCGCCTTCGAGACCGTGCCCGCCGAGGTCTACCGGCTGCACCCCGACCTCGACTCCGCCCCCGGTGCGCTCGTCGGCGCGCAGGCGCAGGTCTGGACCGAGCACCTCGAGTCCGCGCGCCGGATCGACTACCTGACGTTCCCGCGGCTGGCGGCCTTCGCCGAGGTCGTGTGGAGCCCGCCGACCGATCGCGCGCCCGGCTCCCCCGCCTCGACCGAGTTCATGGCGCGCCTGGCCGTGCACCTGCCGCGCCTGGACGCCGCGGGGGTCGACTACCGCCCCCTGGACGGACCCAGGCCCTGGCAGTCGCGCCCGGGTGCGGAGGGCTTCCCCCGCGACCTGGCCGCCGAGATGGCCGCGGCCGGCTGGGCCGGCGCGGGCGGCTGGCACGAGGACAACGCTGACGAGGCCGGTACAGCCGGAGCCGACGCAGGAGCGCACGCATGACGATCATCCACGGGGCCCGCCTGCCCGACGCCCACAGCGCCGACGGCCTCAGCCACCCGGTCGACCTGCACCTGAGCGACACCGTCGTGTCCGTCACTCAGTCGGGGGCGCGGCCCACCGGCGACGGCCACGTCATCGATGCCGACGGCCGGATCGCCTTCCCCGGGTTCATCGACTCCCACGTCCACGGCGAGGCCGCGGTCCTGGATACCGACGTCCAGCACGCCATGCTCCGCCAGGGGGTGACGAGCATCGTCGTCGGGCAGGACGGCGTGTCCTACGCGCCCTCCGCGCGCGCTGCGGGCGGGCCCGCCATGCCCGACGCCGGAGCGGGCGCCCCAGGCGCCTTCGCCTGGGCGACGGGCTACTTCTCCGCGATCAACGGCGAGCACCCGACCTTCCGCGGCGGCTCCGTCGCGGAGCTGCTCGCCACGTACGACCGGACCACCCCGCTCAACGTCGCCTACCTCGTGCCGCACGGCACGCTGCGCTACGGCGCGCTCGGCGATGCGGCCCGCCCGGCGACGCCGGGCGAGATCGCGGCCATGGCCGACGCGCTGATCCGCGGCCTCGACGAGGGCGCCTGCGGCATGTCGACCGGGCTCGAGTACGTGCCCGCCTCCTACGCCGAGCGCCAGGAGCTGCTTGCGCTCACCGCGGTCCTGGCCGGGCGCGGGCTCCCGCACGTGAGCCACATGCGCGGCTACGAGGAGAAGGCCGGCGCAGCGATGGCCGAGCTCATGGACCTCGCCCGGGAGACGGACGTGGCCACCCACGTCTCGCACTATCACGGCCCCGCCGCCGAGCTCGCCGGCTACGTCGACGCGGCCCTCGCCGAGGGCCTCGACGTCACCTTCGACTCCTACCCCTACCTGCGCGGCTGCTCGATCCTGTCGATGGTCTCCCTACCCACCTGGCTGCCCATCGCCGACCCCGCCCGGACCGTGCAGCTGCTACGCGACGAATCCGTCCTGGCCCGCCTGCACACCGAGCACTTCCCCGCCCTGGCCGACCTCTGGGGGCGCGTCACCATGGCGGCCGTGCCCGGCGAGCTGAACTGGACCGAGGGCATGACCCTGCCCGACGTCGCCGCTCGCCTGGGCCTGTCCCCCGCGGACGCCGCGGTCGAGCTGCTGGTCAGCACGGGTCTGCGGGCCGGGTGCGTGTTCGCCCAGCCGCCGACCAACTCCCCCGAGTCGGTGCGAACGCTGCTGCGCCACGGCGCACACATGGGCGGGTCCGACGCGATCTACGCCGGCGGGCGCCCGCACCCACGCGGCTGGGGCGCCTTCGCGCGGTTCCTCTCAGAGCACGTCCGCGACCTCGGCGACTGGACGTGGGCCGACGCCCAGGACCACCTGTCGACCGCGGCCGCCCGTCGCTTCGGCTTCACGGACCGCGGGCAGCTGCTGCCCGGCATGGCGGCCGACGTCGTGCTCGTGGACCCCGACCGGGTGCGCGACGAGGCGACGTATGAGAACCCGCGCCAGCTCGCTAGCGGGATCGACGACGTGCTCGTCGCCGGCGTGCCGGTGCTGGTGGGGGGCGCGATGACTGGGCTCCTGCCGGGGCGGGCGCTGCGGCCGGGGGGCTCTCGCCCGGCCGCGCCTACCGCCGTCCGCACCGAGGGCGGGGTGCGGTCGTGAACGCCGTCGGCCTCATCGTTCCTGCTGACCGGCCCGGAACACCTGCCGCGCCGCTGGGCCCCCGGACCAAGGGGCTGCTGCTGACCGGCCCGGCCTCACTCGATGGCGTGGTCGGTGCCTCCGCTGCGCATCGCCCGCTCGTTACCGGACCACAGTTCTCCTGGCCGCTGCTCACCCTCGATGAGGACGCCGTCGAGCACAACCTGACGCTCATGGAGCGGCTGTGCGCGCGCGCCAGCGTCGAGCACGCCCCGCACGTCAAGACGGCGATGTCCGCCCAGCTCTTCGCGCGCCAACGGGCGCACGGCGCATGGGGGGCGACCGTGGCCAACGCCGCCCAGCTGCGGACCGTGCGGGACTGGGGCACCGAGCGGGTGTTCCTCGCCAACGAGCTGTACGACCCGCGGGAGATCGCCTGGATCCGCGAGGAGCTCACGCGGGCGGTTGCCGCGGAGGCGGGTTCTGTGGCGCGCGGCAACGCCGGGCCGGCCGCGGAGATCTGGCTGTACGTCGACTCCCAGGTGGGGCTCGACCTGCTCGCCCGCGGCTTCGCCGGGACTCCCCCGGAGGTCCGCGCGCGGCTCGGGGTGCTCGTCGAGCTCGGCGTGGCCGGTGGGCGGACGGGCGTGCGCGGGGTCGCCGCGGCGATCGACCTGGCCCGTGCGGTCGCGGGTTCCGGGCTCACCTTGGTCGGCGTGGCCGGCTACGAGGGCTCCGCCGCCTCGGGCACCTCGCAGGCCGACCTGGCCACGGTGGCCGCCTACTGCCAGGACCTGCGCGCGGTCGCCGCGGGCATCTGCGCCGCGGGACTCATCCCGGCGGGGCGACCGGTCGTCGTGTCCGCGGGCGGCAGCTCCTTCCTCGACGTCGTGCTCGCCGAGCTGCCGGGGGAGGTGATGGTCGGGCAGGCCAGCAGCGGCACGCAACCCGGCGACGTCGCGCAGTCGGGCGACGTCGCGCAGTCGGGCGACGTCGCGCAGTCGGGCGAGGCCTCCGCCGGACCGGCCGCCTGGCCGGTGCGCGTCGTCGTGCGATCGGGGGCGTACATCACCCACGACCACGGGTTCTGCGCCCGGATGGACCCGTGGACCCGGATCCCCGGCGCCGAGCCGATGCGCGCCGCCGCGACCGTGTGGGGCCAGGTGCTCTCGGTGCCCGAGCCCGGACTGGCGATCTGCGGCGTCGGGCGCCGCGACGTGTCCTACGACATCGACCTCCCGGTCGCCCTGACCGTGCGCCGCGCGCTCGAGGACGGGACGCCGGGACCGGTCACCGACCTGGCCGGGGCGCAGGTCACCGCGCTCAACGACCAGCACCTCTACCTGACCGTCACGGCGGAGGCGGGCCTGGCGCCCGGCGACGTCGTCGGCTTCGGTATCTCCCACCCGTGCACGCTCTTCGACAAGTGGCGGATGGCCGTGATCGTCGACAACTCCGACCGCGTCGTCGAGATCGTCACAACCGACTTCTGATCGTCTCCATCCACCAGCACCACCATCGATGAAGGACTCTCATGACCAAGATCGCCGTCAGCACCCCGAACGCACCGGCCCCCGCGCACACCTTCCACCAGGGCATCCGCAAGGGTCCCTTCGTCCAGGTCTCCGGACAGGGGCCGGTCGACCCCGCCACGAGCGAATACCTCTTCCCCGGTGACGTGGCCGCCCAGACCACCCGCACCCTGGAGAACATCAAGGCGATCATCGAGGCGTCCGGGGCGACCTTCGACGACGTCGTCATGCTCCGCGTTTACCTCACCAAGCGCGAGGACTTCCCGATCATGAACGAGGCCTACGGCGCGTTCGTCTCCGCGAACTCCCCCAAGGGCGTGCTGCCCGCCCGCACCACGGTCTTCACCGGCCTGCCCCGCGAAGAGATGCTCGTCGAGATCGACGCCTTCGCGATCACCGACTGACGGTCGCCGACCACCCGACCACCCGGTCGCCAGCGACCCGGTCGCCGAACTCGTGAGCGCGCCGCCGAACTCGTGAGCGCGCCGCCGAACTCGTGAGCCACGGGACGTCCGCGGTCCTGGACCGCCGTGGCTCACGAGTTCGGCGAGCCGTTCACGAGTTCGACGGGGTTGTGGGGGCCTCGTTGGCGGTTAGTCGATCGGCGAGACGCGGATGAGGTTTCCGTCGGGGTCTGCGACGAGGAAGGTGCGGCCGAACACTTCGTCGTAGGGCTCGTCGACAACTGTGACGCCCTTCGCGACCCATCGGGCGAAGACCTCGTCGACGGCGGCGGCGGAGCCTGGCACCATCAGCCCAACCTCGAAGGTGCGCGGAACCTCCGCCGTGACCTGATCGGCCCGCCCGCTCCACAACGCGAACAGGACGCCGGGGGCGACCTCGAAGGACACGTACCGAGGGGTGACCATGACAGGCTCGATCTCGAACAGGTCCCGATAGAAGTCGGTCGCTCGCACGACGTCAGTCACGTAGACGAGGAAGAGGTTGGGTGCGGACATGGCGGGCTCCTGACTGGACGGCGACCGATGCTCGGCCCCTGCACCAACTATCCCGGTCGTCGAGCTCGTGAGCGCGCCGGCGAGCTCGTGAGCCACGGGACGTTCGCGGTCCTGGACCACCGTGGCTCACGAGTTCGGCGAGCCGTTCACGAGTTCGACGGGGAGGGGGCGGGGGTGCGAGGGGGCGCGGGTGCGGGGGTGTTAGCTACGCCGCCAGGAACTGGACCTTCCAGATCTCTGGGCCTTCCTGGAGGTAGCTGACCTCGAAGCGGCCGGGCCAGCGGGCGTCGATCTGGCGCAGGAGCGGGAGCGGGGCGTGCGGGGCGAGCAGCACCAGCCCGCCGCCGGCTGCCACCACCTCGAGCGCGCCGAAGATCGTCGCGTGGCGGATCGCGTGCGGGATGGCGGTCGCGTCCAGCTCGGGGAAGCCTGCGTCGTCGTGCCCGCCGCAGCCGCAGGAGCCGCCCGCCGGCGCCGAGGCGGCACCGTCCGGGCCGGCGTCGGGCACCGCATGGTCGTGACCAGCATGGTCGTGACCAGCGTCGTCGTGACCAGCGTCGTCGCCCCCGCTCAGCGACACGTGCATCCCCTCGAGCACCTCGGCCAACGACACGTCAGGCGAGCCGGCGAGCAGCGGCAGGATGAGCTCGTTCTCCTTGGCCAGGTGGCTCGCGAAGACGACCCGGAGCGCGTGCGCGTTGGCTGCCACGACCACCGGGTTGACGGCCTTGCGGATCGCCTCGACGAGCTCGGTCAGGATCGCGTGCTCATCGATCATCGCGTCGATCAGCAGGCGTCCACGCGGGTCCTGGTGGGCGGCGGGGTACATGGCCGCCTCTTCCGCGAGCGCGTGCGGCAGCAGTTCGGCCGCGCACCAGGCCACGAGGGCCGCGCGCTCGTGCTCGGCTCCGCGGACGTCGTTGTTGATGACCGCCGAGAAGACCCGGTGGACATGCGCCTCGAGCGCTCCGGAGAGCTCGGCGTGATGGCTCACGACGGCCTCGACGGCGGCCGCGTCCGCGGCGCTCGAGGCGATGACGACGGTGTTCGGGGCGACAGACATGGCAAGGACCTCCGGACGGACACCCGCGACGAAGATAGGGACAAAGCCCTAGACGGGACTGGTCAAAACTTTATTACACTGGAAACCGTGAAAATCATTCGGAACGGCACCGAGGCGCAGTACGGCCCCCGGCCCACACCTGCCGGGCACCGCCGCAGGCGGCTGACCCCCGCCCAGTCGGCGATCCTGGACCACCTGGTCGACCAGCCCGAGCCGTGCACCGTGACCGCGCTCGCCGAGATGATGCACCAGCACCCCAACACCGTCCGCGAGCACCTCGACGCCCTCGTGGCCGCCAGCGCCGCGACCCGGACCCCAGCGCCCACGACCGGGCGGGGCCGGCCAGCCTGGCTCTACGAGGCCACGATCGAGGCCCGGCTCAGCGAGGACGCGCAGGAGTACGCCAGTCTGGCCGCGGCCCTCGCCGGGCACATCGCCCGCACCAGCGCGAACCCGGCCGCCGACGCCGACGCCGCCGGCATGGAGTGGGGACGGGACCTCATCCGCACCGCGATGGCGTCCGGCGACATGGACGAAGACATGGACGACATGGGCGGCGTCGCCGGCGACGGCGACCACCGCGCCGATGACCCCGCCGCCGAGCTCTGTGCCCGACGCCGCGTCGTCACCCTCCTCGACGAGCTCGGCTTCTCCCCCGAGGCCGACGACGACGCGACGGTCATCCGCCTGCGCCGCTGCCCGCTGCTCGCCGCCGCCCACCTGCACCCCGAGGTCGTCTGCGGGGTGCACCTCGGCCTCGCCCAGGGCGCCCTGGCCGAGCTCGGCGCCGCCTCCGAGGGCCTCACGCTCCTCCCCTTCGCCGAACGCGGCGCGTGCCGGCTGCACCTCACGGCAGTCCCGGAGTGATCCGCCGCCTGGTGTTCCTGCTGCCCGCGGGGCTCGCCATGCTCGCCGGCCTGGATGCGGCACTGCTGCTGCTCGGCCTGCCCGCGCCGTTGACCACGGACCGCCTGCCCGACGTCCACGGGATGCTCCTCGTCCTCGGTTTCGTCGGGACGGTCATCGCCCTCGAGCGCTCCGTGGCGCTGCGCTCGAGGGCCGGCTTCGCGGCCCCAGCGCTGCTCGGGATCGGTGCGCTCGTGCTGCTCAGCCCCGCACCGCTGCGCGTCGGCCAGTTCCTCCTGGTCGCCGGCTGCGCTGCCCTGGTCGGCATCTACGTCCCGCTCTTTCGCCGCTCCTACGACGATTCGGTCATGATCCAGGCCCTCGGCGCGGTCCTCGCCCTCGGCGGAGCCCTGCTGTGGACGGCCGGGGTACCCATGCCCGACGTCCTGCCGTGGCTGGCCGGCTTCATCGTCGCCACGATCATCGGCGAGCGCCTCGAGCTGGCCCGCGTGATCCGCCTCGCCCCGCGCACGGTCAACCAGCTCCTCGCCCTCGTCGTGGCACTCATGGCGTCGGTCACCGCGACCCTGCTGTGGCCGGGCCCCGGCTACGCGCTGCTCGGCGCGACCATCCTGGCCCTGGTCGCCTGGCTCGCCGTGCACGACGTCGCGCGGCGCACCATCCGCTCGACCGGGCTGCCGCGATTCATGGCCGGCTGCCTGCTCGCCGGATACGCCTGGCTCGCGGTGGCCGGCGGGGTATGGCTGCTGCACGGGCGGACCAGCGAGGGCTTCGCCTACGACGCAGTGATCCACTCCGTCTTCCTCGGCTTCACGCTGTCGATGATCTTCGCCCACGCCCCGGTCATCCTGCCCGCGGTCCTGCGAGTCCGGTTGCCTTACCACCCTGTGATGATCGTCCCCGCCGCGCTGCTGCACGCCTCCCTGGCCCTGCGGGTCCTGGTCGGCGACGCCCGGCAGATCGAGTGGGCGCGGCAGGTCGGCGGCGTCCTCAACATCACGGCACTGCTGCTGTTCGTCGTGATCACCGTGGCGTCGATCGTCGTCGCCTCCCGGAGGAGCCCGGCCGCGTCGAGCGCCCGACGGCCGACCACGACACCCGACTCCACGGCCCCAGACTCCACGAGCCCAGCCGCGCCCATCACCTCCCCCACCGCCCCCACATCCCGAACGGTGGCCCCGTGACCGCGCCCCGCCCGTCCACACCCCGCCCTTCCACGCCGCGCCCCGCCTCGATCGGCCTCCGCCCGACCAGCCCGCCGCCAACCGGCTCCCGCACCGCGTGGCACCTGCGCGCCAACCTGCCGACCGCGTTCTGGCTGCTCGCCACGTTCGCCGTCGCGCTCGGGCACCGCTTCGTGCCCGAGGGCGGCTGGCTGCTCGTACACATGTTGTTGCTCGGGGCGGTGACCAACGCGATCCTCGTGTGGTCGGCGCACTTCGCCGACGCGCTCCTGCACCGCCCGGTCACAGTCGCCTCCCGGCGCTGGCAGGTGGCCCGGATCGCGCTCCTCAACGCGGGGATCGTTGTCGTCATCGCCGGGGTGCTCACCGCCACGTGGCAGGTCACCGCGGTCGGCGCGACGGGGGTCGGCGCGGCCGTGGCCGCGCACGGTGCAGTTCTCGGCCTGCAGTCGCGGCGGGCACTTCCCTCCCGCTTCACGTCGACCATCACGTACTACGTCACCGCGTGCATGCTGCTGCCGGTCGGCGCGGCCCTCGGGGCGCTGCTCTCAGCCGGCCTGGACGACCGCTGGCACAACCGCGTCGTCTTCGCGCACGTCACGCTCAACCTGCTGGGCTTCGTGGGCCTGACCGTCACGGGCACCCTCATGACGCTGTGGCCGACCATCCTGCGGACCAAGATCGCCGACGGCGCCGAGCGCGCAGCCCGTCGCGGACTCGTCGTGCTCCTCGTGTCCCTGTCCGTCCTGCTCGTCGGCGCGCTCACCGGCCAGCGGCTGATCGCCGGCGCGGGGGTCCTCGGCTACGCGGCCGGGCTCGTCACGATCTGCGTCCCGCTGGTCGCCGTCGCCCGCGTCAAGCCCCCGACGTCCTACGCCGCGTGGTCCGTGGCCGCCGGCGTGACGTGGCTGCTGGGGTCCCTGCTCACCCTCGTGGTCATCGCCGCGATCGGTCCCACCTGGTCCGACGCCGCGGCGCACGTCGGCCTGGTGACCTCCGCTCTGGTCGCCGGTTTCGCCGCGCAGGTGCTCCTCGGGGCACTGTCCTACCTGCTGCCGGTCGTCCTGGGCGGCGGCCCCGGTGCCGTGCGCGCGACGTCGGCCGCGATGGACCGCGCCGCGCCCATTCGGCTGATCCTCATCAATGGCGGCCTGGCGCTCTGCGTGCTGCCGGTGCCGAGCCTCGTGCGGGTGCTCGCCTCGATGCTCGTGCTCGTGGGCTTCGCGTTCTTCGTCGGCTGCGTCGTGAGCATCCTGCGGCTGCACCGCGCGCGGTCGAGGGCCGGGACAGCCTCCCCCGCCCTGGTCTCGGCCACGACTCCGGCGGAGCGGGTAGCCGCCGCGGCCGCAGCGCCGCCACCCGCCCGCCGCACCGGCCTCGTCGGGGTCGCTATCGGTGCCCTCGTGCTGGCCGTCGTCGCCGGGGTCAGCCTCGACCCGGCCGCCCTCGGCATCGGGAAGTCCGCCGCGGGCGCCGTCGCCGCCACCGGGGAGACCACAACCGTCCAGGTCGAGGCTCGGGACATGCGGTTCTTCCCCGACTCGGTCGACGTCCCGGTCGGCAACACCCTGATCATCGAGTTGACGAACGTCGACACCCAGGTCCACGACCTGGCCCTGGACACCGGGGCGACGAGCGGCCGGCTGTCCCCGGGGGCGACTGCGCGGATCGAGGCGGGGGTCATCGGGCGCACGGTCGACGGCTGGTGCACCGTGATCGGCCACCGGCAGATGGGCATGGTCTTCACCGTGAACGTCGTCGGCGCGGACGGCCAGCCCCTCGCGGAAGGCGACGGGGCCGCGGAGGGCGGCGCGGCGTCGGGCACGGGGGACGGTATGGATGGCGAGATGGACCACTCGACGATGCCCGGCGGGGAGGCCGCGGCGAGCGCCGCGGACGACCTCGACTTCATGCGCAAGCCCGCCGCCGACTTCCGCGCCCGCGACGCCGCGCTCGCGCCGGCCCGCGCAGACGGGGGCGATCCCAGCAGCCCCGCGACGCACGCGATCACCCTCACGGTCTCCGAGACGGTGACCGAGGTGGCGCCCGGCGTCACCCAGAAGCTGTGGACCTTTGGCGGCACCGCGCCGGGGCCGACGCTGCACGGCAAGATCGGCGACACCTTCGACGTGACACTGGTCAATGACGGGACGATCGGGCACTCGATCGACTTCCACGCCGGGGCGCTCGCGCCCGACCAGCCGATGCGGACCATCGCGCCGGGTGAGTCGCTGACGTACCGGTTCACTGCGACGCGTGCCGGGATCTGGATGTATCACTGCTCGACCATGCCGATGAGCGCGCACATCGCCAACGGGATGTTCGGTGCGGTGATCATCGACCCGGAGGGGCTGGCTCCGGTGGACCGGGAGTACGTGCTTGTGCAGTCGGAGTTCTATCTCGGGCCCCAGGGCGGGGAGGTCGACACGGCGAAGATCGCCGCCGAGACGCCCGACATCGTGGCCTTCAACGGCTACGCCAACCAGTACGACGTCGACCCGCTCACCGCGCGGGTCGGCGAGCGGGTGCGGGTCTGGGTGCTGGCGGCCGGGCCGAGCCGCGGCACGTCGTTCCACGTGGTCGGCGGGCAGTTCGACACGGTGTTCCTCGAGGGCGCCTACACGCTGCAGCCTGGCACGCCTAGCGCGGTCGCGGGCGGCGGGGCGCAGGCCCTCGGCCTGACCACGGCGCAGGGCGGCTTCGTCGAGCTCGAGTTCGGTGAGGCGGGGACATACCCCTTCGTCAGCCACTCCATGGTCGACGCCGAACGCGGCGCCCACGGCCTCCTCAAGGTCACCGACTAACCCGCCCACCATCGGCCCGCCCGCCCACCTGCCCGCCTGCCCGCCCAACAATCGCTGAGTGCTGGGGGCGGGGGGTCGGGGTGGGGGTGGGGTGGGTGCAGTCAGCGGCCGAGGCGACGTTCTCGGGCGGCGTAGGAGCGCAGCGCGCGCAGGTAGTCGACGCGACGGAACTCCGGCCAGTGCGCCTCGCAGAAGTAGAACTCCGAGTGGGCGCTCTGCCACAGCAGGAACCCGCCCAGGCGCTGCTCGCCCGACGTGCGGATGACCAGCTCGGGGTCGGGCTGGCCCTTGGTGTAGAGGTGCTCGGCAATGTTGTCGACGTCGATGCTCTCGGCGATCTCGGCGATCGTGGCGCCCGCCTGGGCGCGCTCACGCAGGAAGTCGCGCACGGCGTCGGCGATCTCGTGGCGCCCGCCGTAGCCGATCGCGACGTTGACCTGCAGGCCGTCGATCTCCTCGGTCTCGGCCTGCGCGGCGCGCAGCGTGTCCGCGAACTTCTCCGGCAGCAGATCCAGCCGCCCGACGACGCGCAGCCGCCACCGCTTGCTCGCGGCCAGGCTGCACACGGCATCCTCGATGATCGCGAGCAGGGCCTCGAGCTCCTCGGCGGCGCGGGAGAGGTTGTCGGTGGACAGCATCCACAACGTCACCACCTCGATCCCCAGATCTTCACTCCACCCGAGGAATTCCTCGATCTTGTCCGCGCCGCGGCGATGGCCGTGCGCGGCGGGCTCCCCGAAGGACTTCGCCCAGCGCCGGTTGCCGTCGAGGATGACACCGACGTGGCGCGGGAACGACTGGTGCGCAAGCGAGGCCGCGAGGCGCTTCTCATAGAGCCCGTAGAGCAGGTGGGGCATTCGCACGCGCGTTCCTCCGATGATCAGTGCAGAGAGTCACACGGTACCGGAGCGCGGCCCCGCGCGTGAAAGGATCAGATGAGCCGATCTTCACCGGTCCCACTGGCTACTGACCAGTAACCTACGTCGGCGTAGGTTACTGTCGTTCCTGACTCAGGAACCATACGACGAGGAGCTCTCCATGGCCACGACCTCACCGGCCGACATGCCCGACTCCTCGCCGGTCACGCCGCCGGTCACGCCGCCGGACGCCGCGCCGGGCACCGCGCCGGACGCCGCGCCGGACGCCGCGCCGGAGACGATCGACGAGGTCGCCGACGCCGGGCTGGTCCGCCGGAGCGAGAAGCCTCGTCTGCGCGGCTGGGTGCACGCGGTGACCTTCCCGATCGCGCTCGTGGCGGGCATCATCCTCGTCGCCATGGCCCCGCCGGTCGCCGGGAAGGTCTCCACGGCTGTCTTCGGGCTGAGCGCGATCCTGCTGTTCGGGACGAGCGCGGTCTACCACCTCGGGACCTGGTCGCCGCGGACGGCCGCGGCGCTGCGCCGGGCCGACCACTCCAACATCTTCCTCATCATCGCCGGCACGTACACCCCGCTGGCGGTGCTGATGCTGCCCAAGAGCATGGCGACGGTGCTGCTGATCATCGTCTGGGTCGGCGCCCTGCTCGGGCTCGCTGCCCGGATCATCTGGCTGGGCGCCCCGCGCTGGGTGTACGTCCCGATCTACCTCGCCCTGGGCTGGGTCGCGGTCGGATACATGCCGCAGTTCTGGACCTACGGCAGCCCGACGATCGTCTGGCTCATCTCGATCGGCGGCCTCGCCTACACGGTCGGCGCCGTGATCTACGCGCTCAAGCGCCCCAACCCGGTCCCGGGCTGGTTCGGCTTCCACGAGATCTTCCACGTGCTCACGGTCATCGGCTTCGGCTGCCACTACGCAGCCATCATGCTCGCCGCGACCGCCGCCTAAAGCTCCGCGACCGACCACCGGCCCACTCCACCGGCCCCGCTCGACCACCCAGCCCTGCGCGCCGCCCGCCCTGCTCCGCCACCCGCCCTGCGCCGCCGTCGACAGGTGCGCAAACTCCGCCCTGCTCTTGGCGAATTCAGGGCGGAATTTGCGCACCTATCGATGGGGATGGGCGAGTGGGCGGGTTGGGGTGGTCAGACGGGTGGGAGGCCCGACCGTGGGGAGTCAGTCAGTCAGTCGGAGTGAGCGGAGCCGTCGGCGCTGTCGGGACGGGGACGACGGTGTAGCGGCGGTTGGCCAGGGACGGGTTGCGGTCGCGCTCGGCCGCGATGCCGGCCGCGTCGATGTCTGCGCTGGTCACGGCTGCGGCGTCGGCCAGTTCGATTGCGACCGAGCCGTCCGGACCGACCAGGAGCGAGTGCCCGCTGACCCCCTTGCCGGCCTGCCCGACGGCGAGCACGGCGCACGTGTTCTCGATCGCCCGGGCGCGGGCCAGCACCCTCCACTGGTCGACCTTCCCGGGCCCTGCAGCCCAGGCCGCCGGGACGACGAGGACCTGCGCACCGGCGTCGACCAGGCGCCTGGCGCTCTCGGGGAAGCGCAGGTCGTAGCACGTCATGATGCCGACGGCGAGGTCGCCGACGGTGACCACGAGCGGCGGTGCGGCCGGGTCACCGGGCTCGAGCCGGTCGGACTCGCGGTGGCCGAAGGCGTCGTAGAGGTGAACCTTGCGGTACGCCCCCACGACCTCTCCCCCGCGCACCACGACGACGATGTTGCTCGCCCGGGGCGCGGCGGCCGCTCGGTCCGGACCAGGGTCGGCCCCGTGCGCAGCCCCCTCCGGGAACGTGACCATCCCCGCGACGATCGTCACGCCGGTCTCCGCCGACTGCTCGCGGAGCAGCTGGACGAACGGCCCCGCGAGGGACTCGGCGTGCTCGATGCCCACCCCGCGCGGGTCGTAGCCGCTCGCGTACTCGGGGAGCACGAGCAGGTCCGCCGAGACCAGGGCCGCCTCCGCGCAGGCCTGGCGCACCACGACGACATTCGCGCTGTGGTCCGCGCTCACCTCGAGCTGGGCGATCGTGACGCGCACCTTAGACGCCGTCGGCTACCGGATGGGTCCCGCCGGATCCATCAGCTCCGCCAGACCCCGACCCGCCAGACCCAGACCCGCCCGACCCAACAGACCCGCCCGACGTCTCCGTCCCGTCGCCGAAGGTCGCCGACGCGGTCGTCTCGACGCCCGCGCGGTGGTTGACCTTGCGCAGCTTCTTCGTCATGGAGAGCATGAGGAAGATCGCCGCGACCGCGACCACGAAGATCGCGAGGAACCCGCCCAGCCCCGGGGAGACGTCGCTGACCTCGAGGTCGGGTCGCATGGTGGGGACCCCGGAGGGTTCGGTCGTGCTCACCGGCTCGGGAGTGGCGTCGTCGGCCAGGTGCAGCGCGGCGGCCACCCCAGGGTCGGCGAAGACCAGTGTGGTGATAGTCATGCGCTGAGCCCCTCGTTCCCGGTGATGCCCGCGAACAAGTCGTCCTCGGGCGTGGTCGTCGCTACCCGCGACTCGGCGAGCTCGTACTCCTCGACCGGCCACATCTCGATCTCGAGGTCGCGCGGGATGGCGAAGAAGAAGCCGTCGGGGTCGATCTGTGTGGCGTGTGCGCGCAGTGCGCCGTCGCGCGCGTCGAAGTAGTCCGAGCAGGCGATCCGGGTAGTCACCTCGCGCTCGGGGATCTCCCGGGCGGCCCGTGACTCGACCCAGTCGCCGAAGGGCGACTCGAGGCCGGCGTCGAGCATGGCCTGGTGCATGCTGCGGATGCGGTTCATCGAGAAGTCGTGGTTGTAGTAGAGCTTGAGCGGCTCCCAGGGCTGCCCGCGGTCGCGGTAGCGGTCGCTGTCCCCGGCTGCGTGAAAGGCTTCCTTCGCGACCCGGTGGGTCATGATGTGGTCCGGGTGCGGGTATCCACCGGTCGGGTCGTAGGTGGTGATCACGTGCGGGCGGAAGTCGCGGACGAGCTCCACGAGAGGCGCGGCGGCCTCCTCTAGGGGGACCAGCGCGAAGCAACCCGGCGGGAGCGGCGGCAGCGGGTCACCCTCCGGAAGCCCGGAGTCGACGAAGCCCAGCCAACGGTGCTGCACACCCAGGGCCTGCGCGGCCTCGGCCATCTCGACCGTGCGCACCTGGCGCATCTCGTCGAGGTCGGTGATGTCACGGCCGTAGCTGGGGTTGAGGATGCTGCCCCGTTCCCCGCCTGTGCAGCTCACGACGAGCACCTCGACGCCCTCGGCGCTGTAGCGCGCGGTAGTCGCCGCGCCCTTGCTCGACTCATCGTCCGGGTGGGCATGCACGGCCATGAGCCGCAACGGCGTAGTAGTCACGCGTCCTCCAAGGGATCTTGCTGAGTGCGCCAGGCCCCGCGCGGCCAGCGATTTCGGCAACGCGGCGATCATGACAATAATCGACTACAGCCAATGATCCCCCAGAAGACCGCCAGGTCTGCACTCTGGTGGACTGGAACCCGCCGGAAAGGCGTTCGCCGTGCCCGAGCAGCTCGACCCCAGCCACGACTCAAGCCACGACCCCGAGTCGACCACCCCTCACGATCTCGGGACGCGGTACACCACCGCGCCGAACCCGCGCGCCCGCCGCCTCAAGTTCGCCGGGTCCGTCGCCGGCATCGCCGTCATGGTCGCCATCGCCGCGTACCTGTCCTTCGGCAACACTGCCAGCAGCGTGCGCGGTCAGGAGTTCGGGTTCTCGGTCAAGGGTCCCGAGGCGATCGACATCACCTTCGACGTCGCCAAGCCCAAGGACGCGACCGTCATCTGCACGCTCAACGCCCTGAACACCAACTATGCCCAGGTGGGGACGAAGGACGTCACGATCGGCCCGTCCGATGTCGGGGAGGCCCGATACACCACGCAGATCGCCACGACCGAGCTCGCCGTGACCGCGGTGATCGAGAGCTGCACGCTCGTCGACTGACCTCTCCGGCCGCGTCTGGCCCTGGTGGCACCGCCATTGCTACACTGACCTATTCAGACGCTGACCCGGTGGGCGATCTGGCGGTGCACCTTCGCCAGTTCCCAGCACGTCCCGGCACGAGCACTGAGGCCGGGGGCAGTGCCGAGGCGTACCCAGTACGCAATCGGCCCCATTCTCGCGCTGACGTGCGCCGATCGACAGGGCCCCGCGCGAGAAGACACCACACACCCGATTCACTACGGACACATTCAGCGTGTCTTATGGTTCTTAGGTAAGGAAGGAGCGACCTGTGACCGAGACGAACGTCACCTGGCTGACCCAGGAGGCACACGACCGACTCCAGGCCGAGCTGGCGCACCTCACGGGGAAGGGCCGCGACGAGATCATCGACCGCATCGCGAGAGCTCGCGACGAGGGCGACCTCAAGGAGAACGGCGGCTACCACGCCGCCCGCGAGGAGCAGGGCAAGAGCGAGGCCCGGATCAAGGAGCTCACGGCGAAGCTGCGCACGGTCCGGATCGGCTCGCCTCAGGACGACGGCGTCGTCGAGCCCGGCATGGTCGTCACGGCCCTCGTCGGCGGCGACGAGATGGTCTTCCTGCTCGGCTCGCGTGAGATCGCCGACACGGCAGACATCGACGTCTACTCCGACCGATCTCCGCTCGGCGCCGCGATCCTCGGCAAGAAGGTCGGCGAGAAGGCGAGCTTCTCCGCGCCCAACGGCAAGCAGATCGAGGTCGAGGTCACGAACGCCAAGCCCTACGAGGGCTGAGCGCGGACGACGTCCACGCATGCACGACGGCGGGGCCGCACCGGATGATCCGGTGCGGCCCCGCCGTCGTCCACCAGCACCCTGCCCGACGACGCAGCAACGGCCTCCGCGCGCACCGCACCCGGGCGCACCACCCGCGCCGCCGCTACTCGCTGAGGTTGTAGCCCTCGGCCCGCAGGTGGTCGAGCAGCGCCGCGCAGTGCTCGGGGCCCTTCGTCTCGACCTGCATCGTGACCTCGACCTCGTCGATCGCGAGGTCGACCCCGGTCCGGACGTGGTCGACGTGCATGATGTTCCCGCCCGAGGACGCCAGGTCCTGGAGCAGGTCGGCGAGCGCACCGGGCCGGTCGACCAGGCGCACCCGGAGCTGGAGGTAGCGTCCCGCCGAGGCGAGGCCGTGCCGCACGACCCGCAGCAGCACGAGCGGGTCGATGTTCCCGCCGGAGAGCACGGCCACGACCGGGCCCTCGTACTCCCCCGGGTAGGCCATCAGCGCCGCGACCCCAGCGACCCCGGCCGGCTCGACGACAAGCTTCGCCCGCTCGGCGATGAACAGCAGGGCCCGGGAGAGATCCTCTTCGGTCACGGTCCGGATCTGGGCGCCGCCGTCCCGGATGATCTCGAAGGGCACCTTCCCCGGGGTGCTCACGGCGATGCCGTCGGCCATCGTGGACGCCGTGGTCGCCCTCGTGGGCACGCCCGCGGCGAGCGACCCGGGGTACCCGCCGGCCCGGGCCGACTGCACCCCGACGACCTTCACGTGCGGCGCGATCTCGGCCATCGCGGCCACGATCCCGGCCGCGAGCCCGCCCCCACCGACAGGCACGACGACAGTGCGCACGTCGGGCACCTGCTCGAGGATCTCCAGGGCGATCGTCCCCTGCCCCGCCACGATGTCCTCATGGTCGAAGGGGTGGATGAGGACCGCGCCGCTGCGCAGGGACTCCTCGTGCGCGGCGGCGAGCACGTCGTCGACCGTGGTGCCCACCAGGCGCACCTCGGCGCCGTACTCGCGGGTGGCCGCGATCTTGGGCAGGGCCGCATCGGTGGGCATGTAGACGACCGCGCGGATACCCAGCAGCCGCGCGCCGAGCGCAACGCCCTGCGCGTGGTTCCCGGCGCTGGCAGCGACGACCCCGCGGGCCTTGTCCTCCTCGCTCAGTCGAGCCATCCGCACGTAGGCCCCACGGAGCTTGAACGATCCCGAGCGCTGGAGGTTCTCGCACTTGAGGAACACCGGGGCGCCGACCACCGCGGCCAGTGCGCTCGAGCGCTCGACCGGGGTCACCGCGACGACGCCCTCGAGCAGGGCGGCCGCCTCACGGATCGCCTCGATCCCTACCCGAAGGCGCGGTCGGGGCATGGCGCTCTGATCGGCGTCGGCCATCATGAGTCGCCTTTCGTCGCCTGCGGCAGCTCGCCGGGCGCGTCGCCCACGAGGTGCTCGGCGCTCGTGATCATCACGGCCCGGCGACCGGCGGGTCGCAGGCTCATATGGTCGTCGAAGCCGAGCTCAGGGAACTTGTCGTGGCCGTGGAAGTACAGCACGACCGTGTTGAGGACGGCCGCGATCGGCACCGCGAAGAGGGCGCCGACAATTCCGGCGACAAGCGTTCCGCCGGTGACCACGAGCAGCACGGCGACGGGGTGCATCGACACGGCCTGACCCATGAGCCAGGGCTGGAGCACGTTGGACTCGATCTGCTGGACCAGCAGCACGACGCCGAGCATGATGAGCCCGGCGGGCCACCCGTTCGCGACCAGGGCGACCAGGACCGCCATCGCGCCGGTGAAGATCGCGCCGACGAAGGGGACGAACGACCCGATGAAGACGAGCACGGCGAGCGGCAGGGCGAGGGGGACCCCGAGGATCGCTGCTCCCGCGCCGATACCCACGGCGTCGATGAAGGCCACGAGGATCTGGGTACGGGCGTAGGAGGCGAGCGTGACCAGGCCACGCCGGCCGGCCTGATGGGTGCGTTCGCGGGTGTGCCGCGGGAGGAGACCAACCACCCAGCTCCAGATCCGGCGGCCGTCCATGAGGAAGAAGAGTGTGCAGAAGAGCGCGATGACCGCACCGGCGAGGACCTGGCCGACCGTGGTCGTGACGGACAGTGCACCGGAGAGCAACGTCCCGGTGTTCTTCTCGATCGCAGCGAGCGCGTCGTCGAGATACTTCTCGATCGTCGTGCTGTCCAGTCCCAAGGGTCCCGTGGAGAGCCAGTCGAGGCCCTGCTGCAGGCCCTCGGTGGCCTTGTCCCGGAGGTCGCTGAAGCCCTTGAGGATCTCGTTCCCGGCGATGAAGACGAGCCCACAGATCGCGGCGATCAGCCCGATCACGGACGTCGCGGCGGCGAGCCCGACCGCGAACCGCAGGCGTACCCGCAGGAACGTGGCGAGGGGTTGCAGCAGGACGGTCAGCAGCAGCGCGATCGCCACCGGGACGACGATGACCTTGAGGTAGGCGATGATCGAGAAGACCACCGCGAGCCCGAGGGCGATCGCGAGGAAGCGCCACGCCCAGGCCGCCGCGGACCGCACGCTGCCCGCTACGGCGTCGGCTCCGACCCGCGGCCTGGCCCCGGTCGCGGCGCCCAAGGTCTGTGAGGTCACCCGGAAGGCATGGCCGGTGGTCGACGGCTCGCCGGTCCCCTGGGGTTCGTCGGTGGCGGGGGTGGCGCTCGGCGCGCCCTCTCCTTCGCCCGGTGCGACGGCGTCGTGCGGGTCGGTGGTGCCTTGCGGATCGACGCCCATCAGGTGCGTTGCCCTTCGTCAGGAGTGTGCTGGCCGGGAAGGTGTGGCCTGGGTGCGCCGCGGCGGCATGCGCGCGCATCTGCAAGGCTACGACGGCGCGGGCCGGGGAACAGTCCGAACACTCCTGGTGTTTGCGATCATGGGGACAACTCCCCAAGACATTCACCACCGCGGAGGACTCATGTTCGGCTCCCTGTTCGGTTCGTCGCTCAAGACGACCATGGTCACCCCCGAGCGGGCGCTCTCCGGGCGACCCGCGCCGTCGTACACCGTGCCCGCGACCCACGCGGTGCTCCCGGCGCCGCTGGCCGGCCCGTGGCCGGAGGGCACCCGCGTCATCTACCTCGCCCTCGGCTGCTTCTGGGGTGCGGAGAAGGAGTTCTGGCAGCTGCCCGGCGTGGTCACGACCGCCGCCGGCTACCAGGGCGGCTTCACGCCCAACCCGACGTATGAGGAGGTGTGCACGGCGATGACCGGTCACACCGAGGCTGTCATGGTCGCCTACGACCCCGCGGTCGTCTCCGACGGGGAGATCCTGCGCCAATTCTGGGAGTCTCACGACCCCACGCAGGGCTTCCGCCAGGGCAACGACGTGGGCACCCAGTACCGCTCGGCGATCTACTGGACGACGCCGGAGCAGGAGTCCGCGGCCCGGCGCACCGCCGAAGACTTCGGGGCGAGCCTCGCCGCGCGCGGATTCGGGCAGGTCACCACGGACCTGCGGTCGGCCCAGGAGGCAGGCCCGTTCTACTACGCGGAGGGCTACCACCAGCAGTACCTCGCGAAGAACCCGAACGGCTACTGCCCCGTGCACTCGACCGGAGTCGCCTGCGTGGTGCCAGAGGGGGCGTGAGGCTGGCCTGACCAGCCCTCGCCGCCCCTGACGCGACGACCGGGCCAGGTGGGCCTAGCCTCGAAAGATGACTACTCACCCGATGATCTTCGTCAACCTCCCGATCGCCGACGTCGCCGCGTCACGGTCATTCTGGTCGACGCTGGGCTACTCCTTCAACGAGCAGTTCAGCGACGAGAACGCCCTGTGCCTGGTCTTCAGCGACTCGATCTTCGCCATGCTGCTCCAGCGTGACTTCTTCCAGTCGTTCACCGACAAGCCGGTGGTCGACGCGCGCACCTCGGCGCAGGTCCTCAACGGCCTCGCGATGACCAGCCGCGCCGAGGTCGACGCGCTCGTCGACGCCGCCGTCGCGGCGGGGGCGACCGAGCCGCGTCCGGCCCAGGACCAAGGCTTCATGTACGAGCGCGGCTTCAGCGACCTCGACGGTCACGACTGGGAGATCATGTGGATGGATCCCTCGGCCGTCGAGCCGACCTGAGCCGCACCTGCCGCGCGTGATCTGCGCGGCGACCTACCGGTTCCCGCGCTTACCCAGCCGCTTGCCGGTGAGCTTTCCGCCACGAGCGGCGGCCTTGCGCGCGCCTGCCGCCTTGCGGTCGGCGGCCTGACGAGCCAAGGCAGCCTTCTCCTCAGCCTTGGTCCGGACCTTGGGCGCTGACCCCTTCTTGCCCGACTCGGCCGCTGGCTCGGCGGCTGCGCTGCGACCCCGGGAGCTGTTCGCCGTGCGGCCTCGCACGATGCCGATGAACTCCTCGACCAGCTCGGTCATGTTCTCCTCGACCCAGGCGAAGCCGATCCGGGAAGACGGGGCTCCGGTCACCGGGCGATAGGTGAGGTCCTTGCGGTGGTGCGCCCGCGCGACCGACTGCGGCACGACGACCACGCCGATGCCCGCGGCCACGAGCTCGATCGCCGCGGCCGTCGTCGCTGGACGTTCGGCTGCGGGCCGCCCCGGAGTGGTGTCCCACTCGAGCAGGTCATCGAGGGGGTGCAGGAACACCTCGTCGGCAAGGTCGAGCACGCTCACCTCGTCGAAGGCCGCGATCGCGTGCTCGACGGGCACGACGACGACGGGGATCTCGGTGTAGAGGGGGATGACTCCCATGCCCTCCTGGTCGATCGGGAGGCGGAGCAGCCCGGCCTCCACATCTCCCGCGCGCAACGCGGCGCCGCGGTCCATGACGTCGACCGGAACCAGCTGGAGCGGCACGTCCGCGAGGCGTTCACGCCAGACGCCGACCCACTTCGCGGGAGTCACCCCGGGAGCGAAGGCCAGCCGGAACGGCGCGACGGAGGGTTCGGCGGGGCCGGCGGGGTCGTCGTGAGAAGCCTGGTCCACCGCGGTAGGAGTCGCGTCGGGAGTCGCGTCGGAGATTGCGTCGAGCGGGTCGTCCTGGGGGTCGTTGTGCACACAGTCAGGCTACCTGCCGAAAGATCGATACCCTTAGACCATGACGTCCCAGAAGACCCCCCAGACCATGAAGCCCGCCACTGCGGCCAAGAAGCTGGGCGTGTATCTGCCTGCGACACCCCAGGAGTTCCAGGAGACCGTGATCTCCCGCGAAGAACTGAACGTCTTGCAAGCCAGCCCGCCCGAGTGGCTCGTCGAGCTCCGCAAGAACGGACCGCACCCGCGGCCCACTGTCGCCGCCCGCCTCGGGGTCTCGATCGCCGGGCTGGCTCGCGGCGAGGTCAGCGAGGCCCTGACGACCGACGAGATCAACGAGATCCGCGACGACGAGCCGGACTGGCTGGTGCGCGAGCGCAAGGTTCAGCTTGAGGTCCTGGCCGAGGAGCAGCGCGTCCGCGAACGTGACGCCAAGCTCGCCGCCAAGGTCGAGCGCCGCGCCAACAACAGCGCCGCCGGTCGCTCCTGATCGCAGCACGCACGACCTAGCACGCACGAACGGCTGGCTCCCCATCGGGGGCCAGCCGTTCGTGCGTTCCGGCGAGCGCCGCTCTGAGCGGGAGCGTCTCAGACCTCGCTGGCTCCCGGCACGCTGGCCCCAGAAGCGCTCGTCACACCCGAGCCGCCGCCCGCGTCGGAGTGCCCGAGGCTGCGCCCGGGCGCGACGCGGTCCCGGACGAGCTGCTTGAGCACGGTGATCTCGGGGAAGCCGCCGTCGACCTTGCGGTTCCAGATGGTCTCGGAGCCGACGGCGATCCGGAACACCCCACCCGTGGCGGGCACGAGCGCCACCTCGGCAAGGTCGTCGGAGAACGTGGTGAGCAGCTCTTGCGCCATCCAGGCCGCCCGGAGCAACCACTTGCACTGTGTGCAATAGATGATCTGCACGCGTGCCTTGGGCGCAGGAGCCTCGACCGTCAGGCTGATCGCCTGCGCGACGGCGTCGACGTCGCCCGCGGCAGTCACCGGCCCAACGCCTGCTCGAGGTCGGCGAGCAGGTCCGCCACGTCCTCGATGCCGACCGAGACCCGCACGAGGTCGTCGGGCACCTCGAGCGCCGACCCGACGACCGAGGCGTGGGTCATCTTCGCGGGGTGCTCGATGAGCGACTCCACTCCCCCGAGCGACTCCGCGAGGGTGAACACCTTGGTGCGGGAGACGACGTCGAGCGCGCTCTCCAGGGACCCGGTGCGGAAGGAGATCATCCCCCCGAAGGCCGACATCTGCCGGGCCGCGAGCGCGTGCTGGGGATGGCTGGGCAGCCCCGGGTAGAGCACCGACTCCACGCGGGGGTGCGCCTCGAGGAACAGGGCGATCTCGCCGGCGTTCTGGGAGTGCCGCTCCATCCGCAGCCCGAGGGTCTTCAGGCCGCGCAGCGTGAGCCAGGCGTCGAAGGGACCGGCGATCGCGCCGGCGGCGTTCTGCAGGAAGCCGACCGCGTCGGCAAGGGTCTGGGAGCCGGTCGGGCCGGTCGCTCCCCCAGGCAGGACCGCGCCGACCGCCGTGACGACCGCGCCGCCGACGACGTCGGAGTGCCCGCCGATGTACTTCGTCGTGGAGTGCACCACGACGTCCGCGCCGAGGGTCAGCGGGCGCTGCAGGGCGGGGGTGGCGAAGGTGTTGTCGACGATGAGCAGCGCCCCGGCGGTGTGCGCGACGTCGGCCAGCGCGGGGATGTCGCTCACCCCGAGGAGGGGGTTGGACGGCGTCTCGACCCACACCGCGGCCGTCTGGCCGGGGCGGATCGCGGCTGCGACGGCGGCCGGGTCGGAGGTGTTCACGGGGGTGAAGTCGACGCCCCAGGCGCCCAGCACCTTCGACACGAGGCGGTACGTGCCGCCGTAGGCGTCGTCAGGGATGACCAGGTGTCCGCCGGGGCGCAGCACGGCGCGCAGCAGGGTGTCCTCGGCGGCCAAACCCGAGGAGAAGGCGAAGGCCCGAGACCCGAGCTCGACCGCGGCGAGCGCGTCCTCGAGTGCGGTGCGGGTGGGGTTGGCGGAGCGGGAGTACTCATACCCCCCGCGCAGGCCGCCGACGCCGTCCTGCTTGTACGTGGAGACCTGGTAGATCGGGGGGACGACGGCGCCCGTCGAGGCATCGGGATCCTGCCCGGCGTGGATGGCGCGGGTCGCAAATCCGGAGGTGGACCAGTCTGGGTGCTCGCTCGAGTTCGTCACCCGTCCAGGCTACCGCCGCCCGCCCGAATCGCTGAGTGCGTGAAGATGTACGCGACATGCCGGGGCAACACGTGTATTTTCACGCACTCAGCGGGTGGGGTGGGGGCGGGCTAGCGGACTAGCGGGCTAGGAAGCCGAGAAGGTCGTGGCGGGTGAGCACGCCGACCGGCAGGCCGCCGTCGATGACCATGACGGCGTCGTCGGACTGCAGGGCGACACGGACGGTGTCGACCGGCTCCCCCGCGCCGATGAGCGGCAGCCGTGCGGCCATGTGCTTGCCGACCGTGTCGGTGAGCGCGGCGGCGCCGGAGAACACGGCGTCGAGCAGCTCGCGTTCGCTGACCGACCCGGCCACCTCGCCGATGACCACGGGCGGCTCGGCGAGCACGACGGGGATCTGCGAGACGCCGAACTCCCGCAGGATCTCGATCGCGTCGCGGACCGTCTCAGTCGGGTGGGTGTGCACGAGGTCGGGCAGTCCGCCGGACTTGCCCCGCAGGATGTCGCCTGCGGTGACGCCCTGCTCGGCGCCGATGAACCCGTAGGACCGCATCCACGCGTCGGAGAAGATCTTGGACATGTACCCGCGCCCGGAGTCCGGGAGCAGCACGACGATGACCGCCGCCGCGGCGGCAACCGGGTCCTCCTCCTCGAGCCGGCGAGCCAGGCGCAGCGCGGCGACCACGGCCATCCCGCAGGAGCCGCCCACCAGCAGGCCCTCCTCGCGGGCCAGGCGCCGGGTCATGGTGAAGGAGTCCGCGTCTGAGACCGCGATGATCTCGTGCGGGACCGCGGGGTCGTAGGCGGCCGGCCAGAAGTCCTCTCCGACGCCCTCGACGAGGTAGGGACGCCCGGTCCCCCCGGAGTAGACCGAGCCTTCCGGGTCGGCGCCCACGACGTGGACCTCTCCGGTCGCGCGGTCGGCCGAGGCGTCCCGCAGGAACCGCCCGGTTCCGGTGATCGTGCCGCCGGTACCCACCCCGGCGACGAAGTGCGTCACGCGGCCGTCGGTGTCAGCCCAGATCTCGGGACCCGTGGTCTCGTAGTGGCTCGCCGGGCCGGCCGGGTTGGCGTACTGGTTCGGCTTCCAGGCTCCCTCGATCTCGGAGACCAGCCGGTCAGAGACGGAGTAGTAGGAGTCCGGGTGGTCGGGGGCGACCGAGGTCGGGGTGACCACGACCTCCGCGCCGTAGGCCTTGAGCACGTCGCGCTTGTCGACCGAGACCTTGTCGGGGCAGACGAACACGCAGTGGTAGCCCTTGCGCTGGGCCACCAGCGCCAGCCCGACACCGGTGTTCCCTGACGTCGGCTCGACGATCGTGCCGCCGGGGCGGAGCTCACCGCTCGCCTCGGCCGCCTCGATCATCTTCAGCGCGATGCGGTCCTTGACCGACCCGCCGGGGTTGACGTACTCGACCTTGGCCAGGATGGTCGCGGACAGGCCCGCGGTCACCACCCCCAGCTTGACCAGGGGGGTGTTGCCGACCAGCTCGCTGATGTGTTCCGCGTATCTCATGCCCCCACGGTATCCATCGTCACAGCCGCGGGACGACCGTGGGCCCGTCGCGGCCGATCGTCACGTCGAGCCGCAGGGCACCGGGCACCCCCTCCTGAATCACGAACATCACGTGGGTGTCACCCATCCGAGCGCCGGGGACCTCGACCACGCTGTACCGGCCAACGGACTTGAGGCGGTCCCTGAGCACGGCCCGGAAGTCCTCGGAGGACCGCACGGTCCCCTCCAGGGCGGAGACGTTCGCGCTGGACCCGTGCGTGAGTGCCCGGACGTAGCCGTGTACGGCGTTGCTGGGCGAGTCCTCGCCCAGGCCGCTGTCGAGCGCGGGCCTGCCTGCGTCGTCGTACAGCGGGAGGATCTCGGTGAGACGCACTCCGTCGAAGTAGGGGCCTTGGACGGCCGTGCCGTGGGCGTCGACTGCGCCGCCCACGGCCGAGGCCCAGGACACCGCGTACTCGGCCGAGGTGACCGCGTCCGGGCCGGTGGCGTAGCGGTAGGTCGTCTCGACCACGACGCGGGCTACCGGGTCGCCGACAGGGCTCGTGCCGACCACGTCGACGTCGGTGGCCTCGACGTCGACCGTGACCGGGCGCGGACCGGCGGAGGCGATGTCTTCGAGGTACGCCGCGTGGGCCTCGATGAGCGCCAAGGGCTGGCTCGCAAGGTTGAAGTGCCGCGAGAGCGCGTCCGGTGCCTCGTCGACGGTAGCGTCGGCCGACAGGAACGGCGCGACCTCCTCCGGGTCGTCGGCGAGGCCGACTGTCTTCACCGTGGGCTCGGCCGTGAACCGCTGCTCGAGCGCCGCCAGCATGAGCACCAACCGGTCGGCCTGCGCCTGGGCCTGGGCCTCGGATGGCGCGCCGGCGACCGGATCGAGTGGGAGCAGCGGCGCGGCCTCACCGCATCCGGCCAGGACCGTCGCCGCCATCGCGAGTGCGACGACCGTCGTCGCCACCCGCACAAATCCCCCCAGAGACGTGTTCACCGGTCCAGCCTGACCTATCGCACGCTCCGTGGCATCCCACCACGGGCTGATATCTCACCGTGGCAGTCGGCCTTTCGGCCGAGTCAGCCGCCGCCCCTGCCACCTACCCGACGGCCGCGCCCAACCCGGCCCCTCCCGCCGAGCTCGTGAGTCCCTCACCGAGTCCCCCGCCCAACTCGTGAGTCCCCCGCCGAGCTCGTGAGTCCCCCGCCCAACTCGTGAGTCCCCCGCCGAACTCGTGAGCTACCGGTGTTTCGACCCGCGAAACAGCCCTAACTCACGAGCTCGGCGAGCCGTTCACGAGTTCGGCGGGAGGGAGGGGAGGGAGGGAGGGAGGGGGCGGGAGGGAGGGGAGGGGAGGGGAGGGAGGGGAGGGCTGGAGGGAGGGGGCGGGGAGGGAGGGAGGGGGCGCTCAGGGGGCACGACGACGTGCGGCCGCCCTCCCCGGAGGGAGGACGGCCGCACGGTCGTGCCGGATGGAGACCCGAGGGTCAGCCGACGCCCACGACGTCGACGACGAAGACGAGCGTGGCGCCCGCTCCGATGCCGGCCTGGGGGACGCCGCGCTGGCCGTAGCCGAGCTCCGGCGGAATCGAGAGCAGGACACGGGAGCCGACGAGCTGACCCACCAGGCCCTGGTCCCAGCCGCCGATCACGGCGCCCAGACCGATCGGGAAATCGATCGTGGCCCCGCGGTCGTAGGAGTTGTCGAAGACACCGCCGTCCCAGGACTGGCCGAGGTAGTGCACGACGATGTTGTCTCCGGCAGCAACCTCTGCGCCGTCGCCCTGGACGAGGACCTTGACCTGCAGGCCCTCAGGCGCACCACCTGTGGGGAAGGTGATCTGCGGCTTCTCGCCGAATCCGCCGGTGGCCTGGGGTAGTTCGATCGACATGTGTCGGTACCTCTCGTAGATGGGGTGAACTCAGTTGCGGAAGATGGCCAGCAGGCGCAGGAACTCCAGGTACAGCCAGATCAGCGTGACCATGAGACCGAAGGCCGCCGACCAGGCGAACTTCGCCGGGACGCCGTTGCGCACGCCGCGCTGGATGGCGTCGAAGTCCACGATGAGCGAGGCCGAGGCCAGACCCACCGCGATGAGACCCACGATGATGCCCCAGCCGCCGCTGCGCAGCGGGCCGAACTGGCCGCCGCCGACGTTCGCGAACATGAGGACGACGTTGACCAGGGAGAAGATCAGGTAGCCGACCATGGCGAAGAGCAGCCAGCGGGTGAACCGCGGCGTGACTCGGACGCGCCCGGAGCGGAACAGCATGAGGCAGGCCGCGAAGGTGCAGACCGTGGCGAGCACGGCCTGGGCCACGATGCCGTTGAACTGCGATTCGTACATCGCGCTGATCCCGCCGAGGAACACACCCTGGGCGATCGTGTAGCCGACGATGAGGACGGGGCTGGGGTTCCGCCGGAAGGCGTTGACCAGACCGAGGACCAGACCGACGATCGCGCCGGCCCACCACATGTCCGGGAACATCACCCAGGTGACCGCGCCGACGGCGACGAGCAGCGCGAGCAGCCCACCAGTCTTGATGATGACGTCGTCGTAGGTCAGCCGCCCGGTCTGAGCGGTCGTGGCCGAGGGCGCGTCGTACATGGTGCCGAGCGTCGAGGCGTCCGTGGCCGGGTAGCCCGCTCCGTACTGCCCGTACTGGGGCGCCTGCCCGGTCGGTGAACCGTTCAGCGGCGCACCGTTGAGCGTCGTGCCGTTCGACTTCGCGCCGAACACGTCGCTGTTAGCAAAGACTGGATTTCCCACTCGTGCCTCCTGGTCGCGGTTCCGGTCCGACGCCGTGGCGCCAGCCGAGGGATTCTCGCTGGCCGGATGATTGTGCTCTTCAAGAGTAGTCAACGAACAACCCGGTGCCAACGTTCCCGAGCCGGAACTGGCCATGTGGCCGACCCCGCTTCGGCCACATGGCGGTGGCGGTCAGGCCTCGTCCCTTCGAAGATGGATATGTCGCCCCGCGCCGTCTGCGGAGCACCACTCACGGGAGAGAGATCCAATGATCGAGGTACAGAACCTCACGAAGAGGTACGGGCACAAGACCGCCGTGGACGGAGTCTCCTTCACGGTCGCACCGGGGATCGTCACCGGCTTCCTCGGCCCCAACGGGGCCGGGAAGTCGACCACCATGCGGATGATCGTCGGGCTGGACCGCCCCACCCACGGGTCGGTCACGGTCAACGGCAAGCCGTACGCGGCGCACCGCTCACCGCTGACCGAAGTCGGCGCCCTGCTCGACGCGAAGGCCGTGCACACCGGGCGCAGCGCGTACAACCACCTCCGGGCGATGGCCGCGACCCACGGCATCCCGCTCTCCCGGGTGCACGAGGTCATCGAGATGACTGGGCTGCAGTCCGTGGCCAAGAAGCGGGTTGGCGGCTTCTCCCTCGGCATGGGCCAGCGCCTGGGCATCGCCGTCGCGCTGCTCGGCAACCCGCGCACGCTCCTCCTCGACGAGCCGGTCAACGGGCTCGACCCCGAAGGCGTCCTGTGGGTCCGTCAGCTCGTCCGCTCTCTCGCGAGCGAGGGCCGGACGGTCTTCCTCTCGAGCCACCTGATGAGCGAGATGGCGCTGACTGCGGACCACATCGTGGTCATCGGCCGCGGCAAGATCCTCGCCGACGCGCCGGTCTCCCAGATCCTCGCGGCGGCGTCGGGCAACGGCGTGCGGGTGCGCAGCCCGCAGGCCACCCTCCTGGCCGAGCTCATCGCCCCGACGGGAGCGCAGGTCACCAGCAGCGAACCCGGTCTGCTCTATGTCAACGGGGCCGACGCGGCCGCGATCGGCGAGCTTGCCGCGTCCTCCGGGGTCGTCCTGCACGAGCTCACCCCCATCGAGACCACCCTCGAAGCGGCCTACATGGAGCTCACGGCCGACTCGGTCGAGTACCACTCCGCACCGACGGGTCCGTCGGGCCCTCCCGCCATCTCACGTCCGACCACCACCCTCACCGGAGGAAAGTGATGTCCGCCGCCACCCTGACCCGCCCGTCGGCCGGTCCCACCTCCAAGTTCATCGTCACCTTCCCCCGGCTGCTGCGCAGCGAGCTCATCAAGTTCCTCACGGTCCGCTCGACCCTCTGGTCGCTGTCGGTCGCCGTGGTCCTCGTGATCGGCTTCGGCGCGATCATGGCCTCCGCGTCCAAGAGCCAGGACGCATTTGGAGACGGCGTGTCCGTGGGCGCGATGGCCCCGATCGTCGGCGTGTACTTCGCCCAGCTCGTCTACGTCGTGCTCGGCGTGATCGGCATCGGGTCGGAATACTCCACCGGGATGATCCGCTCGACGCTGAGCGCAGCGCCGACCCGCACGCCCGCGCTGCTGGCCAAGACGGTCGTGCTCGGAATCGCGTCCTTCGTGGTGTCCTTCGTCTCGATCGTGGTGGCCTTCTTCCTGGTCCAGGCGATCTTGTCGTCGACCGACCACGCGGCGAGCCTGGGCGACCCGCACGTGCTGCGGATGCTCGTCGGCGCAGCGCTGTACCTGTCCTTCATGACGATGTTCTCGCTGTCCATCGGGGCGATCGTGCGCAACACCGCAGCGGGCATCTCGATCGTCGTGGGCCTGCTGCTCATCCTGCCGACCTTCCTGCCGATCATCCCGTGGAAGCCGCTCAAGGAGATCGTCAAGTACCTGCCCGGCGTGGGCGACGCCGTCATGCTCCCCCCGGGGCAGAGCACGCACACCGCCTGGGTCGGATTCGCGATCCTCGCCGCCTGGACCGTCGTGGGCACGATCGTCGCCGCCGTGCTGCTCAAGCGCCGCGACGCCTGAGGACCACCCGCCAGCACCCACCATGGCGCCCAGCAGGTCGAACGCTTGCCACATCGGCTCGCGCGCGATCTACTGGGCGCCATGTCTGATGCCAGTGACGTCATCATCGTCGGAGCAGGTCTTGCCGGGCTCGTCGCCGCCGCGGAGGCGGCGGACGCGGGGCGCACGGTGACCGTCGTCGACCAGGAAGGTCCGCAGTCCTTGGGCGGGCAGGCCTTCTGGTCCTTCGGCGGGCTGTTCCTCGTCGACTCCCCCGAGCAGCGCCGGATGGGCATCAAGGACTCCGCCGAGCTCGCCTGGCAGGACTGGACCGGCTCGGCCGGCTTCGACCGGCCCGAGGACCACTGGCCTCGTCAGTGGGCGCGTGCCTACGTGGACTTCGCAGCCGGTGAGAAGCGCGCCTGGCTGCACGCCATGGGCGTGCGCTTCTTCCCCGTGGTCGGCTGGGCCGAGCGCGGCGGCTACACCGCGCAGGGGCACGGCAACTCCGTCCCCCGATTCCACATCACCTGGGGCACCGGCCCCGGCATCTGCGAGCCGTTTGTCGCCCGGGTGCTCGACCACGCCAAGACCGGCCGGATCATCATGAAGTTCCGCCACCGCGTCGACGGGCTCACCATGCACGACGGCGTGGTCACCGGCGTGCACGGCGCGCGCCTCACACGCAGCACCGCCAGGCGCGGGGAGTCCTCGAGCCGGGAGGTCACGGGCGACTTCGAGCTGAGCGCCGGGGCCGTGATCGTCTCCTCCGGTGGCATCGGCGGCGACCAGGACCTCGTGCGGGCCGCCTGGCCGGACCGGCTGGGCACCCCGCCCGAGCACATGATCACCGGGGTCCCCGCCCACGTCGACGGGCGGATGCTCGCCCTGACCGAGGCGGCCGGCGGACGGGTGATCAACCGGGACCGCATGTGGCACTACGTCGAGGGGATCAAGAACTGGGATCCGGTGTGGCCCGCCCACGGTATCCGGATCCTGCCCGGCCCGTCCTCGCTGTGGCTCGACGCGACCGGCGACCGCCTGCCGGTGCCGCTCTTCCCCGGATTCGACACCCTGGGCACGCTCACGCACCTGCGCACGACCGGGCACGACTACAGCTGGTTCGTGCTCAACCAGGCCATCATCGAGAAGGAGTTTGCGCTCTCCGGCTCCGAGCAGAACCCCGACCTGACGGGGCGATCCGTCAAAGGAGTCTTCGGCCGGCTGAAGAAGGGCGCGACCGCGCCGGTCGAGGCGTTCAAGCGCAACGGCGAGGACTTCGTCGTCGCGCAGACCCTTGCCGAGCTGGCCGCCGGGATGAACGCGGTCACCGGGGACACGCTCATCACCGAGGCCGCGCTGCGCTCGGTCGTCGAGGCGCGCGACCGCGAGGTCGTCAACACCTTCACCAAGGACCTGCAGATCACTGCCATGCGCGGGGCCCGCAACTACCTGGGTGACAAGCTCATCCGGGTGGCCACCCCGGGGCCGATCCTCGACCCGGCAGCCGGGCCGCTGATCGCCGTCCGGCTGCACGTCATCACCCGCAAGACCCTCGGCGGCCTGGAGACGGACCTCTCCGGCCGGGTCCTGTCCGACGGCGGCGCCCCGGTCCCGGGGCTGTACGCGGCCGGCGAGGTGGCCGGGTTCGGCGGGGGCGGGGTGCACGGCTACCGCTCGCTCGAGGGCACGTTCCTCGGTGGGTGCCTCTTCTCCGGACGACAGGCCGGTCGCGCCGCGGCCGCCGGGTAGGACCACCAGGACGGACACCGGGCCTGGTCCTGCCCCTAGACTCAGGCGATGACCAGCGAAGCCTTCGGATCGCCCAGGCCGCGCGTCTCCGCGCTGGCCCGCTTCGTCAACCGGGCCTTCAGCGGCGGCCCGCGGTCTGCCGTCGTCGCGAACCAGCTTCCCTTCGCCTTCACCTTTCTTGTCGTCGTCGTGCTCGTGCGCCTCACCTCACGCACGGCCTTCGAGACGCCGGAGTTCCTCATCGGCGCGGCGATCGGTGTCGCCGCCACGGTCGCGGCTGCCGCCGTGCCGTGGCCCCGGAGGACCTCGCTGCTGATCCTGGCGATACCGCTCGCGGACTTCGTCGCTATCGGCCTCACCCGTAGCGCCACGCTGCAGGTCATCGGCGCACTCGGGCTGCTGTGCATCTTCCCGGCCGTGTGGTTGGCCTACCACTTCTACTGGAAGGGCGTCCTGCTCGGGACGGCGGCGACCGTCGTCGTGCTCGTCGTCCCCGATCTGACCACCGGCGCCGACTTCGACCTGAAGTTCTGGTTCCGGGTCCTGCTGCTTCCCTTCATCGTCTTGATGCTCGGGGCGGCGATCGCCGTGGTGACCGAGTACTGGCGGGTCCAGCAGGCGGAGCTGCGTGACAACGAGAAGTCCGCGCGCCGGGCCTCTCAGCTGCTCGAGACCATCATCGACACGGTGGACATCGGCCTGCTGACGATCGATGCCGACGGCAACGACGTGCTCTACAACCGTCGCCAGCTGCAGTTCCACGATCTGGCCTCTCCCAACGACGCGGTCGACCCGACCGAGGCCGGCCACTTCCTCTTCGATGTCGACACCGCCGCCCCGATCCCGGTGGCCGACCGGCCCGTCGTGCGCACGATCGCCGGTGAGATGCTCACCGACTTCCAGATGGCGATGGGCCGTGACCCGCTGCAGCGGCGGATCGTCTCGGTGACCTCGCGTCCGATCCTCGACGACGACGGCGCGGCGGACGGCGCCGTCATCGCCTTCCAGGACGTGACCGAGATGAACGCGGCCATGCGGTCCAAGGACAGCTTCGTCGCAACCGTCTCGCACGAGCTGCGCACCCCGCTCACGTCGATCATCGGCTACCTCTCGCTCATCGACGACGGGCGGGAAGACGGCGACTACGACCTGCCGCCCGAGGTGGTCGGCCACCTCGCCGTGATCTCCCGCAACGCCGAACAGCTGCTCCTGCTCGTCTCCGACCTGCTCACCACGGCCCAGGCCGAGGCGGGGTCGTTGCGGTTCCGGATGACCGACGTGCGCATCGACCAGCTCGCCACCCGTGCCCTGGAGTCCTTCCGCCCGCGGGCCAGCGCGGCCGACGTCACCCTCAAGGTGGAGATCGACCCCACCCCGATCCAGTCCGGAGACCACGGTCGACTCTCCCAGGTCTTGGACAACGTGCTCTCCAACGCCATCAAGTACACCCGGCCCGGCGGGACCGTCCTGGTCCGGGTCGAGGCGACCGGCTCCGCGAGCGTCGTCACAGTGACCGACTCCGGGATCGGGATGTCCTCGGCCGACGTGGGCATGCTGTTCACGAAGTTCTTCCGGGCAGACACGGCCCGGGAGAACGCGATCCCCGGCATCGGTCTCGGGCTGGTCATCTCCAAGGCGATCGTCGACGGGCACGAGGGTTCCATCGTCGTCACCAGCACGCTCGGAGTCGGCACGACGATCCAGGTGACACTCCCCCGCCTCGGCGCCTGACCCCCGGCTGCCCGGCCCCGCCTGCAGGCCGCCTCCTGCCGCCTGCCGCCGGCCAGCACCGATAGGTGTCCGTTTTCCGCCCTGCCCACCGGGAGAACAGGGCGGTAAACGGACACCTATGGACCGGGAACCGGCGTTTGGGGGGGAGCGGTCAGGCGACTGCGGGCGGGCGTGGCTAGGCGGCGGGCGGGCTGGGTTGGGCGGCGATCAGGCCGGCTACCGTGGCCCGGAGCTCGCGGGCGCGGAAGGGCTTCGCGAGGAAGGCGCACGTCTCGGTCAGTTCCTCCTCCTGGCTGCGCGCGGACAGCAGCAGGACGGGCAGGTCGCCATTCCGGGGGTCGGCTCGCAGCCGACGCAGCACCTCATAGCCGTCGATGTCGGGCAACCCGACGTCGAGCGTGACGAGCGCGGGTCGCACCGTCGCCACGAGGGCGAGGCCCTCGAGCCCGCAGCGGGCGATGTGCACCTGGAGGCCGCCCCGGACCAGGACCGAGTGGATGAGCGCGCGGATGTCGGCGTCGTCCTCGATCACGACGACGGCAGGCCCCTGCGCGCTCGGGTGCGATCCCCCGAGCGCAGAACCAGCCATGTCCCATCCGTCGCCCATAGGCCGATCTTAGGGGCAAGCCATCTTCGTCTGCTTGGTGCGGTACCGCCCGGCACGCACCGCCGATGCTGCGCACGCCTCACGCAGCCACGGCTAGACCCGCTCCTCAGCCTTGCGGTCTCGGGCGAGGAGCGGCAGGCCCGTCCCTGCAGCACCCGAGGGCTCGCCCTGGTGGGTAGCGGCCACGGGTCCGGTGAGGGCGCGCAGGGCATTGAGGATTGTCACCAGGTCGACGACCTCCTGCAGCCCCGCCCCGACGATCGCGGGGATGGCACCGAAGGCCGCGAGGACCATGAGAACCACGCTGAGCCCGATGCCGATGCCGATGCTCTGGACCGCGACGCGGATGGTGCGCTGGGAGATCTGCACGGCCGTGGCCACCCGGACCAGGTCGTCGACCATGATCACGACGTCCGCCGACTCGCTCGCCGCCGTCGCCCCACGCGCGCCCATCGCCACCCCGACGTCCGCGGCGGCCAGCACCGGGGCGTCGTTCACGCCGTCGCCGACCATCATCACCGGACGGCGGTCGACGGCCTGGACGGCCGCGACCTTGTCGGCAGGCAGGCACTCGGCACGCACGTGGGTCAGGCCCAGCTCAGCGGCGACATGCTCGGCGGTCTCTCGTGCGTCGCCGGTGAGCATGAGGGAGTCGGCGACCCCGAGCCGCCGCAGCTCGCGCAACGTGGCAGGCGCGTCGCCGCGAATCTCGTCCGCCAGGACGATCGCGCCCCACACCGCGCCGTCGACCGCCGCGTAGACGGCCGTCTCACCCCCGGCGAGGCGGACCTGCACTTCCCGCACAGCTCCACCCGGCACCGCGGCGCCCTGGGCCGACGTCGGCCCAGGGTGCCCGGCCGCCGTCTCGCCGATCGCATCGGCGACGAAGGACGCCTTGCCCACCACCACCCGGCGACCGGCGACCGTGGCCCGCAAGCCGAAGCCGGGGACCTCCTCGACCTGCGCGTCGGCGTCGACCACCAGGCCTCGGTCATTCGCCTCCTCGACGAACGCCCGGGCCAGGACGTGTGCGGAGTACTGCTCGGCCGCCGCCACGAGGGCGACGAGTGCGTCATCGCTGACTCCATCGACGGGAAGCACCCGGGAGACCCGCGGCGCACCGTAGGTGAGCGTCCCGGTCTTGTCGAAGGCGACGGTCCGCACCCGTGCCAGCCGCTCGAGCGCGCCGCCGTCCTTGACGATGATGCCGTTCTTGGCCGCTCGGCTCATCCCGGCGATGAAGGCGACCGGGGCGGCGATGAGCAGGGGGCACGGGGTAGCCACGACGAGAACCTCGGCGAAGCGCACGACGTCGCCGCTGACCCACCAGGCCAACCCGGCAAGAAGAAAGGCGAAGGCCGTAAAAGGGACTGCGTACCGGTCCGCCATCCGCACGAAGGGCGCGCGGCTGCCCGAAGCGGACTCGACGAGCTCGACGATCCGCTGGTACTGCGAGTTCGCCGCGACCTCGACGGCCTGCACCCGGACCAGGTGCGGACCGTTGACCGCACCGCTCAGCACGGTCTCACCTGCCCGACGATCGACCGGCAGGCTCTCCCCCGTGATGGAGGACTCGTCGAAGGACGCGGTGTCGGAGAGCACGGTCGCGTCGACCGGGACCATCTCCCCCGGCTTGACGACGAGCGTCTGACCGATCGTGATCTCGGCGACAGGGCGGTCGACCACGCTGCCGTCCGCCGTCTCCACATGAGCCTGACTCGGCGCACGGTCGAGCAGGCTCGTGAGCTCGCGCCGCGCCCGCCCGGCGGCGACGTCCTCGAGGGCTTCGCCTCCGGAGAGCATGAGCACGATGACCAGGGAGGCCCAGAACTCACCGACCGCCACCGTGGCGACGATCGCGGTGACAGCCAGGATGTCGACCCCCCAGGTCCCCCTGCGGATATCGGCGACCATCGACCATCCCTGTCGCAGCGCGACGGCGAGAGCATAGGCGCTGACCAGCCAGCGGGTGGCTGGGGACGCACCGGCACCGGACAGCACGAGGGCGACGACGGCGACACAGACGGTGAGTGCCACCAGTGGATACCGGCGAACAATGCTCTGAACGCGTTTCATGATTCATATCTATCGCCGACCGACAATGATTTCAAGCAAGCCCAGGCTGCCCTTTCCAGAATCTCCTCGAGAATGTCAAGATAGGCTTGCCGAACTCAGCGGTTGCGGTCTGGTCAGGTGTTGCGACGATGGACATCGACGATCAGGAGCCAGAGATGAACACCACCGCACGCAGGTCAGAGACCTTTCTTGTGATCGGAGGCGGGCTCGCCGGCGCGAGCGCCGCGCGGACCCTGCGCACCGAGGGGTTCGACGGTCGGCTCGTGCTGCTCGCCGGGGAGGACGAGGTCCCCTACATCCGCCCTCCGTTGTCCAAGGAGTTCCTCACCGGTGCGGCTGAGCGCAAGGACACCTGGGTCGAGCCGGAAGCCTGGTACGCCGGCCACGACGTCGAGCTGCTCCGCGGGTGCACGGCCACGAGCATCGACGTCGCGGAGCATGTGGTCGTCCTCGACAACCATTCCCGCCTCGCGTACACCCGGGCCCTCGTCGCGACCGGCGCGTCCCCGCGCCGGCTGCCGCTCGAGGAATTCCCCGACTTCACCGGGGTCCACTACCTGCGCACCCTGGCCAGCTCAGAACAGCTGCGGGCCGAGCTGCGAGAGGGTGGGCGGCGTGTCGTCGTCGTGGGCGCGGGCTGGATCGGGCTCGAGGTGGCCTCGGCCGCGCGCGGCTACGGCAACGAGGTGACCGTGCTGGGCCGCGAGACGACGCCGCTCGAGCCTGTCCTCGGGGCCGAGCTCGGCTCCTACTTCGCCGATGTTCACCGCCGCAACGGGGTGACGCTACGGATGGGCGTCGACGTGGCCGGCTTCACCGGCGCCCACGACGGCGTCCACCTCGGTCTCCACCACGCTCCGCACACCGCGCACGGCGCGGTGACCGCGGTGGTCCTGCGCGACGGCGAGAAGATCCCCGCCGACGTCGTCGTGGTCGGCATCGGAGCGGTACCCAACACCGAGCTCGCCAGCGGGGTGGGCCTGGTCGACGACAACGGGATCGTCGTCGACGCGAGCCTGAGCGCTGGCCTGGATGTGTGGGCGGCGGGCGACGTGGCACGGGCCTTCCATCCGATCCTGGGCAAGCACCTGCGGATCGAGCACTGGGCCAACGCCGAGCACCAGGGCGCGGCGGCTGCCCGCTCGATGCTCGGCCAGCCGGTCAGCTATGACCGGGTGCCCTACTTCTACACCGACCAGTTCGACCTGGGGATGGAGTTCTCCGGCTATGGCGACCTCATGCCCGGTGCGAGCGTCGTCTACCGCGGAGACCGGGCGAGCGGTGAGTTCATCGCGTTCTGGGTCGCGCCACATGGCAGGGGGAACCGCGTGGTCGCGGGCATGAACGTCAACGTGTGGGACGTCAATCCCGCGATCGACGCCCTCATCGCCTCGGGGCAGGCGGTCGATCTGGCCCGCCTGAGAGATCCGAGCACGCCGCTCGAGGACCTCAGCTCGGCGCCGACCGGCTGACGAGGCCGCTCTCGTAGGCGGCGACCACCAGCTGCACCCGGCTGGTCAGGCCAAGCTTGGTGAGCAGCGAGCGGATGTGGCTCTTGACGGTCGCCTCGGTCAGGAAGAGACCGGCGGCGATGTCTCGGTTGCTGCCGCCGGTGACCACGGCCAGCAGCACGTCGCGTTCGCGGGGACTGATGGTGTTCATCAGGGCCGCGCCCGGCGTCCGCGCTGATGGCGAGCCGGCGGGTGAGCCCGCGGGCTGGGCGCGCACGTCACGGCTGAAGAGCTCGACGTACCGCTCGATGATGGACCGGGTGACGGACGGGTCGAGCAGGGAGTCCCCCGCATGCACCCGGTGGATCGCAGTGATCAGCGTGGCCGGATCGACGTCTTTGAGCAAGAATCCGCTCGCCCCGGCGCGCAGCGCCCCGAAGAGGTACTCCTCGTCGTTGAAGGTTGTCAGCACGATGGTCCGGACGTCGGCGAGGGTCGGGTCAGCCGTGAGGATGCGGGTCGCCTCGACGCCGTCCAGGCGCGGCATCCGGATGTCCATGAGGACGACGTCGGGGCGCAGTGCGCGAACCACGTCGAGGGCCTCCTGACCGTCCTTGGCCTCCCCGACCACCGTGATGTCGGGCTCGTTGTCGAGGATCATCGTCAGGCCCAGCCGGATGGTCGGCTGATCATCGACGACCACGACACGCACGCTGGGATGGGTGGCCACCTCGCTGACGATCGTCGTGGGGATGTGGGCCCGCGCAGGTTCTTGGGTCATCTCAGTTCCTTGCATCGTCACAGGTCCTCGCATCGTCACAGGTCTTTGGGTCACAGGTCTTTGGGCAGGTGCGCGCGGACGAGCCAGCCGCCATCCGGGTCGGGGCCAGCGGAGAACCGGCCGCCGCAGGTCACGGCGCGTTCACCCATGTTGCGCACGCCGTTGCCGTCTCGCCGGGCCTCGCCGGGCTGTGTGGGCGGTCGCGCCGGACCGGGGTCGTGGACGGTGAGAACGATGTGCCGGGGACGCCGACTGAGCGACAGCGTCGCCGTCGTCGCTGTCGAGTGCAGCAGCACGTTGGTCAGCGACTCCTGGGCGATCCGCACGAGGGCCAGCTCGGCCGCCGGCCCGAGCGCGAGGTTCACCTCGGGGATCATGACCGTCACATCGAGTCCGGCCTGCGCCATCCGCTGAGCGGCCCCGCGCAGGTCGTCCAGACGCGGGGCGGGGGTGAGGGCGCCGCCCTCTCCCGGGCTCTCGCGCAGCATGTCGACGATCGTGCGCATCGCCTTGAGCGCGTCCTTACCAGCCTCCGCAATCCACTCTGTGGCCAGCAGCGGCGCATCGGGCTGGTTGGGCGCCACCCGGGTCGCGGCCTGCGCCCGGATGACGATCGCGCTCATATGATGCGCGACGACGTCGTGCAGCTCCCGAGCGATGCGCAGCCGCTCGGCTGAGACGGCCTGCTCGGCGACGACGCCCTGCAGCCGCTGGAGCTCGGCATTCTGGTTGATGAGTGACTGCGAGCTCAACGCCAGCCTGTGCATGACCACCCCGAGCGCGACCGCGCCGGTGGTCAGGGCGAACATGACCAGGACCGTGGACGGCCGGCCCTGGAAGTCAAAGCCGAGGGCCCTCAGGTCCCACCCGGAAGTAATGGCCGGGCCCCCGCGCAAGCGCAGCGAGAGCCCGGCTGCACCGGCGACCACGACGGCGACTGCCGGGCGGACCCGCGCCGAGTGCGTGGCGCCGAAGGCCGCGATGAGGATAGGCAGCACGTGGAAGTCGGACTGCAGGCCCGTGCGGTAGCCGAGCGGGTAGCAGAGCATCGTCAGCCAGAAGACCGTCCACGGGATCGTTCGGCGGCCGGCGAGCGCAAAGACCATCCAGGCGCCAGCCCACCAGTACGTGCTGATCCACCGGGGGTGCCAGTATCCGCCCTGGTCGGCGAGCCGGACCGCGAGGAACCAGATCCCACCGACCACGAGGGCGACGATCACGTCGCGCACCCAGGGCGGCCGCGTCGGACGCGGCTGCCCCTCGCGCGGCTGCATTGTCGCCCGCGTGTCGGGCACCGGCGCCTGAGGCGGCAGTGCCTGAGGCGGAGAGTCGGTCACGGTGACCACCGTACGGTGCCTGGCTCCCGGCGGCGACGTCCGAAGGGAGGACCGGCGCGCCCGGCCGGTCCTCCCACGGGTGGAGGGCGCAGGGAACGTGTCCGAGCCCGGCGGACCTCTGGGCGGCCAGGCTCCCCCGCCATTCCCCCCCCAGGGGTCGATGTGCCAGCCCGCGACAGGCGCAAAGATGACTGTCATGGCACACGACCTCGACGACCCAGCGCGTCGGCGGATCCCCCGACGTCCTGGGCACGACCCTGCTGTCCCGGCTGCTCGCGTGCCAGCCAGGCAGCCCCCGGCCGGGCCACCCTCCGCCGGGCAGCCCTCCGCTGGGCAGCCCTCCGCTGGGCAGCCGCTCTCCAGCCCGCATGCCGAAGCGCTTGTCCGGCGCACGGCAGGCCACCGCACGGCAGGCCACCGCCCGGTGGGCCCGGCCGACACCGGCGCCGTGCGGGCCGCCGCGCCGGCCCAGAACCCGGCCTGGGCAGCGCCCCGCGCCGGCACCCAGCCTTGGCCGCCCACCTCCCGCCCTACCTCCCGACCCAGCGGCGCGTCCCGGCGAGGGCGCAGGACCACGGCGGGCCTCGTCGTCGGACTCGTGGCAGTCGTCGTGGCCGTGGGTCTCCTGCTGGGAGGAGTCTTCTCGCGGCCGTCCGCGGCCGGGACCACGACCGGCCCGATTTCCGCGGCCGGTCCCGTGCCCGCTCCTGGTCCCGCGACGCATCTCGACGACGGCCTCCGCGCCACCTTCGACGAGGCCGCAGCCGACGCCGCACGCGACGGCGTCGAGCTGACCCTCACCTCGGGCTGGCGCAGCGCGGCAGACCAGCAAGGGCTGGTCGACGCGGCCTTGGAACGTTACGGGTCGGCCGAGGCGGCCCGCCGTTGGGTGCTGCCACCGGAGGCCTCCGCCCACGTGGCGGGCCTGGCGATCGACGTCGGCCCCACCGAGGGGGCCCTGTGGCTGGGCGAGCGGTCGGAGCGGTACGGGTTGTGCCGCACGTACGCGAACGAGGTGTGGCACTTCGAACCGGTCATCGAACGGGGCGGGACCTGCCCGTCCATGCATGAGGACGCATCCGACGGCTGGGCGGGCCACGCGTGACCCGCGCGCCCCACACCCGCTCCTCGCCGGAAACGACGTGACGCCGGGCTCGCGTGCTGGGACACTGGAGGTCGTCCACGAGCGCAGGTTCACCACCGCGGCAAGGAGCACGATGTCTGAGGCAGACCAGCAGCTAGGCCGCGACGACCTGCGCGGGGACTGCGGCAGCTGCTTCGGGCTGTGCTGCGTCGCGCTGCCCTTCGCCAGGTCGTCAGACTTCGCCATCACCAAGGCCGCGGGCACGCCGTGCCCCAACCTCGAGCCGACCTTCGGCTGCGGCATCCACGCCAAGCTACGTCCGAGCGGCTTCCGGGGCTGCACCGTCTACGACTGCTTCGGCGCCGGGCAGCAGGTCGCCCAGGTCATCTACTCGGGGGTCAGCTGGCGGGAGGCACCCGCGACCATGACCGAGATGTTCGAGGTGTTCCCGGTCGTGCGTCACCTCCACGAGCTCATCTGGTATCTCACCGATGCGCTCTCCCGAGCGGCCACTGCGCCGGTCCACGACGGCCTGCGCGCGGCGTCGGCCGCTACCGAAGAGCTGGCGGCCGGCCGGCCGGAGGCACTGCTCGCCCTCGACGTCGACGCCTACCGCCAGGAGGTCAACGTCCTGCTCACCCGGGCGAGTGAGCTCGTGCGCGCCTGTGCGCCGGGCAAGCCCAAGGACCGCCGGGGCGCCGACCTCATCGGTGCCAAGCTCGCGGGTGCGGACCTGCGCGGGGCCACCTTGCGCGGAGCTCTCCTCATCGGCGCCAACCTGCGCGGTGCAGACCTGCGCTGGTCCGACCTCATCGGGGCGGACCTGCGGGACGCGGACCTGCGCGGAGCCAACCTCACCGACGCGCTCTTCCTTACCCAGCCGCAGCTCACCGCCGCCCGCGGCGACGCGGCCACGCGCATCCCCGCGGGCCTCGACCTGCCGGCGCACTGGGCCGACGACGCACGCTGAGCCTGCCTGACGCCGTCCCACCGGCTCCTCGCGCACGTGGCTGCGCGGGGCTCGCCGCGACGGCCGGTCACTCCGGGGGCGACCCCAGAGCCGCACGGTCACGGTCGCCCAGCCGGTGCGCAGCGATCGGAAACACCAGCACGGACAGCACCCCGGCCCCGACGAGGGCCGCTGCCACCGACCGGGACATCACCCCGTCGTCGACCGCCAGCTTGGTGAGCGCGACGAGGAGCGGCAGCGTCGTCGCGCTGTACAGGGCGACCTGCACCCGTTCTCCTCCCGCCAGGGCCCTGCGGAACCAGGCGAGCACCGGACCGCTGCGCACCACGAGCAGCAGCGCGAGGAAGACGAAGGGCATCCACGGCTCCTTGCCGATCGAGTCGATGTCCAGGCCCATGCCGGAGCTGACGAAGAACACCGGGATGAACACTCCCCAACCGATGACGTCCATCTTCTCCTCAAGCTTCTCGACGTCGCCCGGTGCCCAGCGGCGCAGGATCATCCCGGCCAGGAAGGCGCCCAGCACGGCATCGAAGCCGAGGCTCGCGGCGGCGGCGAGCAGCGCGACGAGCAGGACGAGCGTCAGCCGCACCGTCGTCTGGCCTGTGCCGTGCTCGCTGCGGAGCAGCACCGCCTCGGTCCGGGGAAGCCGGATCTTCGTCGGTAGGAGCGCCAGCAGCACCGCCACGACCGCGAAGACGACGAGCAGGACGGCTGCTGCACCGCTGCGCCGGGACCCGAGCAGCAGGGCCATGGCCACGATCGGTCCGAGCTCGCCCACCGCGCCCACCGCGAAGACGGCCGTGCCGAAGCGGGTGCCGAGCTGGCCGGCGTCGCGCAGAACCGGCAGGAGCACGCCCAGGGCCGTCGTCGTCAGGGCGATCGAGCCCGCGGCCAGCGCCTGGCTGGTGGCCGGCGCGGCCACCACGAAGACGAGTGCGACGGCGACCACCAGCGAGGTGCACCACGCGCCGATCGCCAGACGCCCGGCGCGCTGGCGCATGATCGCCGGGTCCAGCTCGTACCCCGCGAACAGGAAGAGGAAGCCCAAGCCGAGGTCGGAGAGCAGAACCACCGATGCCTGCGAAGACCAGTCCAGCATCTGAGGGCCGATGATCACTCCGCCGAGCAGCAGCACGACCACCTGGGGGACGCGCGCACGGGCGGGCAGCAGCCCCACGAGGAGCGGGCTGAGAAAGGCCACGACGACGACGGGCAGCAAGGCCGCGTAGGGGTCGTCCATCCGCTGCCTCCGCTGGTCGACGCGTCGTGCCGTGCACCAGATCACGGTGGCACATCGCACTGCCGGGCGCGCGGGGAGGGGCAAGGGCGTCGCAAAGCGTTGTTTGGTACCCCCAGTGGGACTCGAACCCACACTGTGCCGATTTTAAGTCGGCTGCCTCTGCCAATTGGGCTATGGGGGCGAGAGACGCGCTCGTCGCCACGCTGGACGATACAACAACGGGACCACACCGCGTGCGGTGTGGTCCCGTTGTTGTCGTGAGATCAGGCCTACTTGTCGGCCTTCTCCTCGGCGTCCTTCGCCGCGGGGGCAGCCGGCGCCGCCGGAGCGTCCTTCGGCTTGACCGGGGCGGACACGGCGCGGAACTCAGCGCGCGGGTCGTGGATCGAGCCGAGGGAGACGACCTCGCGGCGCAGCAGCCACGTGCCGACCCAGTTGGTCGTGATGCGGATCTTGCGGCTCGCGGTCGGCATGGCGCTCACGTGGTACATGCGGTGCATGACCCACGCCGGGAAGCCGCGGAGCTTGATCTTGCCGAAGAGGATCGCGACGCCCTTGTGCAGGCCGAGCGAGGCGACGGTGCCGAGGTTCTTGTGCTTGTACTCCTTGACCTCGCCGCTGTGCAGCGTCGAGTACAGGTTGTCTGCGAGCATCTTGGCCTCGCGGATCGCGTGCTGGGCGTTCGGCGGGCAGAACGTCCCCGGGTTGAACAGGTCAGGGACCGCGGCGCAGTCACCGGCGCCCCAGGCATCGGGGACGACGTTGCCGTCGGCGTCGACGACCTGCAGGGTCGCCAGCACCGTGAGCCGGCCCATCCGGTCGAGCGGCAGGTCAGAGGTGCCCAGGACAGGGTTGGCCTTGACGCCGGCGGTCCACACGATCGTGTCGGTGTCGAACTCGACGCCGGTCGAGGTGACGACGTGGCCGTCGACGCACGAGCTGAGGAAGGTGGAGAGGTGGAACTCGATGCCACGCTTCTTCATCTCGTCGAGAGCGTAGTTGGCCATCTCGAGGGTCAGCTCGGGCAGGATCCGGTCCGAGCCCTCGATCATGACGAAACGCACGTCGGACTGGTCGACCCCGGTGAGGTTCTTGACCGCCGCGCGGGCCATGTCCTCGGTCTCGGCCATCGCCTCGATGCCCGCGAAGCCACCACCGATGAAGGTGAACGTCAGCATCCGCTTGCGCAGGTCCGGGTCCCAGGTCGAGCTGGCGAGGTTGATCCGGTTGAGGATCTGGTTGCGCACGGCAACCGCTTCCTCGACGTTCTTGAAGCCGATGGCCTCCTCGGCCAGGCCCGGGATCGGCAGGGTGCGCGCGACGGAGCCGAGGCCGACCACGAGGTGGTCGTAGGTGATCTCGTAGGAGTCGCCCTCTTCGGGGGTGATCTCGATCTTGCGCTCGCCGTGGTTGATGTTGGTGACCTTGCCCTGCAGCGTGTCCACGCGCTTGAGCGCACGGCGGTGCGGGGCGACGACGTCGCGGTCGGCGATCGACCCGGCGGCCACCTCGGGCAGGAATGGCGCATAGGTCATGTACGGGCGCGGGTCGACGACGACGATCGCGGCCTCGCGGCGTCCCATCCGCTTGCGCAGGCGACGTGCGGAATACAGACCGACCGATCCACCGCCGAGCACGACGATGCGTGGGACCTTGCGGGGGCGCGGCGCAGCGGCTGCTGCCGCTGAAGCATTCTGGGCAGGCGGATCCGAAATCAGGTCAGTCTGAGGCATGCCTCAACTATATTCCGGGGTGTCAGATCCGGCGAAGCCTCGGCTGCGTGATCCCGGGCACAGTGACCGACAGAGGCGGCGCCCGCTGCTCGGGCACCGCCTCTGATCTCGCATCCTGGATCTCAAGACGCCGATGTTGCCTGCGTCCTGCCTACGTCTAGCCCTGGGGCTACCCCGCGGGAGGCACGTCCGCGACCCCCGGTGCGAGGGGGTCCGCCGGGTCTGCGGGCGCCGGATCCGCGGGCGCAGTATCGCCTGATGCAGCACTGTCGGACGCACCGTCTCCGGGTGCGACGTCGGTGGCCGGGTCGGTGGGAGCCGTGGGGTCGGTCGGTGCGACCTGCCCCGGGTCCCCGGGCTCGACCGCGGGCGCGCCCTGGTCCTTGGCGATCGGAGCCAGCTGGGCGAAGGGCGGGGGCATGACCGTCGGGCTCACGCCGTCGGGCAGGACCCAGTTCTGGGTCTTGTCGTCCCACTCGCCGTCCTGGTCGTTCCACATGCGCAGCGGGAACGCGTTCCAGATGTCGCGACCATATGAGTCCTGGGCCGCGCTCCAGTACCTGCTCAGCCCCGTGCTCTCGTCCCAGAGACCGCCCTCGCGGTCGACCCGGACCGGGCGCCCCTTGTCGTCGACGATCTGGGCCTGGTCGATGAACTTGCCGTCGGCGTCGTAGACGAAGAGGTTCGTCACGGGCAGGCCACCGAAGTAGACACCGTCGGCGATCGGTTCGGGCCCGCCGTAATTGATGTAGTCGACCTGCGTGCTGTGCGCGACCGCCGTCGCGAGCGTCGGGAAGAGCCCGACTACGGCCACCACGCTCACGGCGGTCAGGACGTGGCGCCCCTTGCCGGCGAGGGTCCACCGGCCCTGGCCGTACTGGACGCTGGCCGCGACGACGCCGAGCAGGAGGAGGATCCCGAAGAGGTTGTTCGGGACGAAGGCCACGTTCTCCGAGCCGGAGACCATCGTGACGAAGATGCTGTACAGCACCCAGCCGCGGGCCACCCACCACACCGGGCGCAGGGCCTCGGCCGTCGCGCGGACGCCCGGCCACCATGGCTGCGCCACGAGGCGCGCGCGGACGTCGATGAGGCGCGTCCGCAGTCGGTGGACGAGTGGCGGCTTGGCCGGCTTCGGGGCCTTGACCAGGCTCGGCGCGGGCAGCCCGGCCGCGGACCGCAGCTCCTCGGCGTAGGCCTTGGGCGGGCCGAAGCGCTCGGCGAGGTTGATGATCGACGTCGTCGCGGCGTCGGGCAGGGACGTGGTGGACGACGGCGTGGTCGCGGCGTCGCGCGTTCCTGCCAGCGGGATCTCGCCGGTGACCGGGCGGGCCTCGGGGTCTTCGAGCGCCTCGATGAGGTCTGCCTCGAGGCCGTCGGTGAGGTCCTCGATCTGCTCGAAGGTCAGGTCAGCGAGGTGCGCACGCACCTGGGCCGCGTAGGCGGCGACATGGTCGGACAAGACGGCGGCGGTCATCACGCTGCTCCCTTCATGAGGAGGGCGCTCATCGCACCCGAGAAGATGTGCCATTCCTTGCGCTGGGTCTCGAGCATCGCTCGGCCCTGGGGGGTGATGCCGTAGTACTTGCGGTGCGGGCCCTCGTCCGAGGGGACGACGTAGCTGCTGAGCACGCCCGCGGAGTACAGACGCCGCAACGTCCCGTAGACCGAGGCGTCACCGACCTCCTCGAGGCCGGCGCTGCGCAGCCTGCGCACGACGTCGTAGCCGTAGCCGTCGGCGTCGTCGAGCACCGCGAGGACCGCGGCGTCGAGCACACCTTTGAGTAGCTGGGTGGTATCCATCTGCCCTCCTGAGCCGAGAAGCGCACGCTCCGTGCGCCGGTGCGCGATGGCCGTCTCGACGTCCCCCTGCGACGTCGCGACCTGCTCACGCACACCACACGGTACTACGCACACCGCACTACCGGTCACAAGGAAGTAGTGCGCGGCGTGTCGTACCTTGCGACGCGTCGTACCGAGGAGACATCCGGTAGACGACCGAGCGCACGGAACCGGATGGTTCCGTGCGCTCGGTCGGTACGCTCCGCGGAGCGGAGCCTCAGGCGAGCGACCACGCGATGCCGTCGAGGATGTCGTGCTCGCTCGTGACCACGGTGGTGAGCTGCCCGCCGGCGGCCGCCACGTCGTCGCGCACCCGGGTGACCACCTCGGACCAGACGAGGGCCCCGGCAGCGATGACGTCGACCCTGCCGGGGTGCATGAAGCCCAGGGCAGCGCGCTCGTCGCGGGTGCGGGTCAGCAGGTCCTCGCAGGCCGCGAGGGTGTCCTCGACGGTCAGGACCGCGCCGTTGATCCTGTTGCGGTCGTACTTCGCAAGGCCGAGCGCGTGCGCCGTCACAGTCGTCACGGACCCGGCCAGCCCGACGAGCGTGCGCGCCTGCCCGAGCGGGACCACCGTGCTCGCCTCGTCGAGGGCGGCCCGGACATCGGCCCGCGCGGCGGCGACCTGCTCGCCGGTGGGCGGGTCGGTGACCAGGTGCCGTTCGGTCATCCGCACGCAGCCGACGTCCATCGACAGGGCCTGCTCGGGGAGAGCCTGACCCAGCACGATCTCGGTCGAGCCGCCGCCGAGGTCGACGACGAGGAACGGGCCGACGTGCTCGCTGCCGAGCACGCTGGTCGCGCCACGGAAGGACAGCGCGGCCTCTTCCTCACCCGAGACCACCTCGGGCTCGACGCCGATCGCGGCCACGACCCCGTCGACGAAGTCCTGGCGGTTCTCCGCGTCCCGGGAGGCCGACGTCGCCACGAAGCGGATGTGCTCGGCGCCCAGGTCACGGCAGATCTGCGCGTAGCGGCCGGTCGCCTCGAGGGTGCGCGCAAGAGCCTCGGGCGCCAGCCGTCCGGTCTTGTCCACGCCTTGGCCCAGCCGCACGACCTCCATGAGCCGCACGACGTCGGTCAGCGTCCCGGCCACCGGGTCGAGGTCGGCGACCAGCAGGCGGATCGAGTTGGTGCCGCAGTCGATCGCCGCGACCCGCTCGCTCCCCGGAGCGACAGGCGGAGCGGCCGCCGGAGCCGCCGGCGCTGAGTTAGGAGCCAGAACTTCCGGCGCGGTCACGGACGAGGCGGTCACGGACGGCACGGTCACGGACGAGGAAGGAGTACCCGAAGTCATGAGCACTAGCCTGCCACCTCCCCCTGACACCCAACCCCAACTCTCCGCCTCCCATCCACCACCACCCTCCCCTCCCCTCCGATAGGTGTCCGATTTCCGCCCCGCTCATCGGCAAAATAGGGCGGGAATCGGACACCTATCGGAGGGGGCGGTCGGTGGGAGGTTGTCCCCAGGGCAGGAAGGCGGCTGTCCGGTCACCGGAGCGGATGCGGAGAGATCTCCGCGCGGAGTCGGCGGGCAGGCTGAATGGTATGACCGCCTTTACAACCCATGCAGCCCTCGCTGCAGGCGTATCCGAGAAGGAGCTCCGAGGGCGCCGTTTCGTTGCCCCGCTCCACGGCGTCCGCATGCGGGCGGACGCACCGGTAGACCCCCTGACACCGTTCCATGCCGTCGCGACGATCCTGCGCGACGGCGTCGCCTTCAGCCATGTCAGCGCTCTGCGGATTTGTGAAATCGAGGCCCCCTGGCCCATGGACCGTGATCGCCGAATCCATGTTGTCGCACCGGACAGAGCGCGACGACCGAAACGGCCTGGCATCGTTGCGCACGGAGGCGGCCCGGCAAGCGTGATGCGGTTCAACGGGCTGCTCGTGACCACACCCGCGCAGACGTGGCTGCACTGCTCGAAGGTCCTTCCCTTCGCCGACCTGGTCGTCCTGGGAGACGCGATGATGCGCCGGAAGAACCCGGCTACATCCCTGCTGACACTGCGTCAGATCACGGAAGCCGCCTTCAAGACCCATGGCGTAATCCAGGCCCGCGCGGCGCTCCCGTACCTACGGCCCGGGACCGATTCATCCATGGAGACACGGACCCGGATGGTCCTCGTCGACGCCGGCCTGCCCTGCCCCGCAGTCAACATCCGTGCCTACGACGAGCACGGAAACTTCCTCGCACTGCCAGACATGAGCTACCCCGACCTGCGGATCGCGATCGAGTACGACGGCGACATCCACCGCACGGACCGAGCCACCTGGCTCCGCGACGTCGAACGTCGCCAGCGACTCGAAGACGCCGGCTGGCGCATTATCACCGTCACGGCGAACGACGTCAGGCACCCCGCTCGCCTCATCGCCCGAGTCCGCACAGCCATCCACACCCGCCAGGCCACAACCTGACCAGTACCGGCCCAGCCCAACCCAACCCAACCCAACCCAGCCCAGCCCAGCCCAGCCCAGCCCAGCCCAGCCCAGCCCAGCCCCCGACCATAGGTGCGCGAATCCCGCCCTGTTTTGCCAAAAGATGGGGCGGAATTCGTGCACCTATCGAAGGAGCGGAGGGTCGGAGCGGAGGGTCGGAGTGGGGCGGTGTGGCGGGAGGGCGGGAACGCGAGCGCGAGTGCAGGTCGGTCAGCAGGTGCAGCGGTCTGGGCGCCAGGAGTCCTTGATGAGGTCCAGGGCCTCGTCGCCGAGGGGGTTGACGCCGGGGCCGGCCGCGAGGGCGTGGCCGACCAGGACGTGCAGGCACTTGACGCGGGTCGGCATGCCGCCGGCGGAGATCCCGTCGATCTCGTCGACGTGGCCGAGGGCCTCGCGCTGGGCGAGGTAGTGCTCGTGCGCCACCTGGTAGGCAGAGGCGAGCTCGGCATCTTCGAGCAGACGCTCTGACATCTCCCGCATGACGCCGTTGGCCTCAAGGGTGCTTGCGGCCGCCACCGCACCCGGGCTGGTCAGGTAGAACGTGGTCGGGAACGGGGTGCCGTCGTCGAGCCGGGGGGCTGTGCGAACGACGAGCGGGCGGCCGCACACGCACCGCGCGGCGATGCCCACGACTCCCCGAGGAAGCCGACCGAGCTGCTCGGCGAGGACCTCGAGGTCGCGGTCGGTCACGGCGCTGGGGTCAGGTACGACGGCGGGAGCCGGGTCAGTCACGGATCTGTTCCAATCATCGGGCGGGCAGGTTCGCTGCCCTATTCTCTCCCGACTCGACCGTGCCCGGCGCGCACCCAGCGAGCACCTGGGGCGGACACGAGGCGCAGCCAGCGGTGTCAACCAGCGTCAGGTCGCGTTGCCGGCGATCTGCACCGACTCCCAGATGGTCGAGTACCACGGCTGGGAGCTTGTGAGCCCGGTCGTCACCGCGCCGTCGGTGATCGGCTCGTGCGCGTCAGCGGCGGGCACCTCGACGACGGAGTCCGGGTCGATCACCCGGTAGGGGGTCTCGCCGGGGAAGACGAAGGTCAGCCGCCCACGCGCCTGGGAGATCACGTACTTGGGGTCTTTCCAGCGGTTCCGCTCGTTCTCCAGATCGGCATTCTTGACCAGGCTCGCGTCGAGCTGGGCGCTGAGCAGCTGGTTGGCGGTGCGCTGCTTCCCGTACTGCAGGGCCGTCGGCATGATGAGGATGAACCCCATGAGGGTGACGAGCAGCAGCACGGCTGCGCGGACCGTGAAGATCCGCATCCATCCGGTCGGACGCAGGGCCGGCGCCGGACGCCGCCCGGACGGCGCACTTCGGATCGATCCCGTGCGCGACGACGACGGGCGGGCGGAGTTGGTTGCTGACGGGTGGGCCCCCGTCCGGGAGCCGCCCGAGCCAGCCGTCTTCCCGGTGGGACGCACCACGGCCGGGGTGTCCCCGGTGCGGGCGCGGTCGCCCGAGCGGCGCGGTGTGGAGCGCGCCGCAGAGCTGCCGGTCGGGCGGGGTGCGGGAGGACGTGAAGCGGGGGGCACCTGGCGATTGTCCCCCTGCACCGACCGCGGGCCGGTGAACGACTCGCCGCCTCCACATCACACACACACGAACGCCCGGCGGACAGAAGTCCGTCGGGCGTCCGCGCGTCAGCTTGCAGCCGACGTGATGGTCAGGCGTTCCAGCGAGGGAATGCGGCAGCACCGGCGTAGCGCGCGGAGTCGCCGAGGCTCTCCTCGATACGCAGCAGCTGGTTGTACTTGTTGATGCGCTCGCCACGGGCGGGAGCACCGGTCTTGATCTGGCCAGCGTTGGTCGCGACGGCGAGGTCGGCGATCGTGGTGTCCTCGGTCTCGCCGGAGCGGTGCGAGATCATCGCGGTGTAGCCAGCGCGCTGCGCGAGCTGCACGGCGTCGAGGGTCTCGGTGAGGGTACCGATCTGGTTGAGCTTGACCAGGAGCGAGTTGGCCGAGCGCTCCTTGATGCCGCGGGCCAGACGCTCGGGGTTGGTGACGAAGAGGTCGTCGCCGACGATCTGGACCTTGTCCCCGACCAGTGCGACGAGCTCGGACCAGGAGCTCCACTCGTCCTCGGACAGCGGGTCCTCGATGGAGACGAGGGGGTAGTCAGCAACAAGCTGCTTGTAGTACTCGACCATCTCGGCCGGGGTCGTCGCCTTGCCCTCGAACTGGTAGGCGCCGTCCTTGAAGAACTCGGTCGCAGCGACGTCGAGCGCGAGGCCCACGTCGACGCCGGGCTTGAAGCCGGCCTTCTCGATCGCGACGAGGATCAGGTCGAGCGCGGCACGGTTGCTCGAGAGGTTCGGGGCGAAGCCACCCTCGTCGCCAAGACCGGTGGACAGGCCCTCGGACTTGAGGACGGACTTGAGGGAGTGGTAGACCTCGGCACCGATGCGCAGGCCCTCGCGGAACGAGGACGCACCGATCGGGGCAACCATGAACTCCTGGATGTCGACGTTGGAGTCAGCGTGCGAGCCACCGTTGAGGATGTTCATCATCGGGACGGGCAGCACGTGGGCGTTGGGGCCACCGACGTAGCGGAAGTACTCCAGGCCTGCGGACTCCGCAGCGGCCTGGGACACGGCGAGGGAGACACCGAGGATCGCGTTGGCGCCGAGCTTGCCCTTGTTGGGGGTTCCATCGAGGTCGATCAGCGTGGCGTCGAGCTCGCGCTGCTCCTCGGCCTCGAGGCCGATGACCTCGGGGGCGATCTCTTCGTTGACGGCGTCAACGGCGTCCTGCACACCCTTGCCCAGGTAGCGGGCCTTGTCTCCGTCGCGGCGCTCGACTGCTTCGAATGCACCCGTGGACGCGCCCGAGGGCACTCCGGCACGGGCGGACGAGCCGTCGTCGAGCACGACCTCGACCTCAACGGTGGGGTTTCCGCGGGAGTCGAGGATCTCGCGTGCGTAAACAACTTCGATGCTGGCCACAGATGCTCCTTCGTGGGACTTTGGGGTTACCACCCAAGAGTAGTCGGAATCGACTGGGTGAGGACAGGGATGTTTGACCTATGGAACGTCAGTGTTCATCTCACCTCGCCCGCCCACGTGCGCCGCACGGACGGCCGCGCTGCGTCAGTACGCGCCCTTGTGGGCCACGATCGCCTTGAAGGTCTTGGCAAGGATGACGAAGTCGCTGAACACCGTCCAGTTCTCGGTGTAGAAGACATCCTTGCGCAGGCCCACCTTCCACTCGAGATCAGAGCGGCCGCTGACCTGCCACAGGCCCGTGATCCCGGGCTTGACGAGCAGCCGGCGCGCTGCGTGCCCGTCGTACTTGGCCACCTCGCCCGGCAGCTGAGGGCGAGGCCCCACGAGGGCCATGTCACCGCGCAGGACGTTGAAGAACTGGGGCAGCTCGTCGATGCTGTACCGACGCATGTACCGGCCGATCGTCGTCACCCGCGGGTCGTCGCGGATCTTGAACAGCGGACCGCCCGCCTCGTTCAGGTCGGCGAGGGAGGCGACCTCGGCATCCGCTCCGGTCCGCATCGACCGGAACTTCAGCATCTGGAACGGCGTGCCGTCGCGGCCGATGCGCTCCTGGCGGTAGAGCACCGAACCCGGGCTGGTGGCCTTGACGACCACGGCGACCAGGGCCAGCGGGACGGCCAGCACGACGACCGCGCCGAGCGCGAGCAGCCAGTCGATGACGGTCTTGGCCAGGTACTTCCCGCCGGAGAACGTCGGTGCGTCGATGTGCACGAGCGACAGCCCCTCGGCCGGGCTCATGAGGACCCGCGGTCCAGCGACGTCGACCAGACCCGGGACGACGATGAGCTCGGTCCCTGTCGTCTCGAGCTCCCACCCGAGGTTGCGCACGACCGTCGAGGTCAGGGAGTCGCAGCCGCCGACTGCGACGCTGCGGGCCCCGGTCTGGCGCACGGCGGCGGGCACGTCGAGCACGTCTCCCAGGACGGGGACCCCCTCGATCAGCGCGCCGAGCTCGCGGTCACCGTCGGGCACGCAGGCACCGACGACGACGTAGCCAGCCTGCGGGTTCGCATGCAGCTCGGTGATGAGATCGAGGACACCCGCGCGCGATCCCGCGACGATCAACGGCGAGAGGCACTCCCCGCTGCTCCGCTGGCCCTGGAGCCACCGGCGAGCGTGAAAACGTCCACCCAGCAGCAGTGCGATGCCGAGCGGGAGCGCGACGGCGACGTACCCGCGGGCGAGGTCGAATCGCAGGAGGTAGGAGACACCTGCGACCACGGCGAAGAACTTCCAGGTGGCCTGGAAGACCTTGTGGTACTCGGTGACGCCGACTCCGACGATGCGGCGGTCGCGGGATCGCTCCATCGACAGCGCGAGGAGCCAGCCGGGGAAGAGCAGGAGGGAGATGAGGACGTATGACGTCGTCGGCTCGACGATGCCGCCGCCGGGGAACCCGAGTGCGAAGCGCACGACGAAGGCCACGGTCAGCGCAAAGGCCACAAGGACCGCGTCTACGACGAAGAGCCGTGTCTGGTGAGCCCGGGACCACGGGGCGACGTCGATCGTGGCAACGTGCCGCATGGTCGTGGCCCGCAGGGAGCGTTGGATCGGGATGGCCCCGCTGTCGGGACTGTTGGAGTCGCTGTGCCGCGCCTTGGACGGGTCGGGCGTCGGGACTGGCTCGATGCGGGGCGTGGGGCCGGAAGCAGGGCCGGCTGGCGTGGTGGGGCGGGACGACGACAGGAGGGAAACGGGTGAGACTGCACCGGCTGCTCGGATCAAGGTCATCGGTCTGCGCAAGGGAATCGATGGCAGTCGCGGCCACAGTGAATGTGTCATCCTCAACCTCGCTCGTGCGCACTCTGGGAGTCGGTCACGAGCGATCGTAGGATCGCCACCCTGGGGGTCCGCTAGGGCTGGGAGCGGAGTTCATTCCAAGATCACCCCGGCGGATCCGAGCGGGTGAAATCCCTAGCCCGACGCCTCACCCCACCTCTCACCCACGCATCGAAAGAGGCCGCTGACCTGCGAGGCCATGGTCAATTACGGCCATTCCCGGGGTGTTCAGCACTCTGCCGGGGCGGCCGCCTCGGCGAGTCGCCGCTCGCTCGCGGCGATGTCCGACTCGACGTGTCGCAGGGCCGCCCTCAGCGCTCCTTCAGCATCGATGCCGTCGGCCAGCGCCCTGCGCACCAGGTCGAGCAGCCCGGCGCCGATCGCCTCCGTACGGCGCGTCTCGTCGAAGACCTCCGCGCCCGCTCCAGATCCGGTGCCCGACGCCGCAGCGAGCCTCGCGTCGTCGGGCACCGGCTCGGCTACCGGAACCAGGCCCGCGCGCTGCGCGCGGACCAAGACCTTCTGGGCCCGCGAGAGCGCGCCGAGGTCGAGCGGGATGCCCTCCAGGACCGACGTGCGCCGCTTCTCCTGCTGCTTGATCGCGTCCCAGCTCGCCCGCAGCCGCTCGTCGTCGACGTAGGTCTCCTCGGCGAAGACGTGCGGGTGCCGCCGGACGAGCTTGCTCGTGAGGTCCCGGGCCACATCGCCGATGTCGAAGGGGTCGTCGGGGTGCTCCTGAGCGACCCGGGCGTTGAAGACCACCTGCAGCAGCAGGTCGCCAAGCTCCTCGCGGATGCCGGGGCGGTCGCCCTGCTCGACGGCCTCGACGAGCTCGTAGGCCTCCTCGAGCGTGTACTTCATGAGCGAGGCGTGGGTCTGCTGGGCATCCCAGGGGCACCCGCCCGGAGAGCGGAGCCGGTCCATCACGTCGATCAGCGCGGCGAGGGCAACAGAGGCGTCGGGTGCGGCAGTCATGGTCACATTCTCTTCCAGGACGTCGTCGTCCAGACACGACGCTGCCGGGTCACCTGGAAGGTGACCCGGCAGCTCGACGCCTCGGCGTGGTCGTGCGGGCGCTGGTCAGCGCCGATCCGCCCCGACCGGCTCGGCCGCCACGAGGGCGCCGACGATGTCCTCGACCCGCTGCTTGGCGTCGCCGAAGAGCATCGCGGTGTTCTCCTTGAAGAACAGCGGGTTCTGCACACCCGCGTAGCCCGTGGCCATCGAGCGCTTGAAGACGATGACCTGCTTCGCCTTCCACACCTCCAGGACCGGCATCCCGGCGATGGGAGAGGTCGGGTCGTCGAGGGCGGCCGGGTTGACCGTGTCGTTGGCACCGATGACAAGCACGACGTCGGTGCTGGCGAGGTCGTCGTTGATCTCGTCCATCTCCAGGACGATGTCGTAGGGCACCTTGGCCTCAGCGAGCAGCACGTTCATGTGACCGGGCAGGCGCCCGGCGACGGGGTGCACGCCGAAGCGCACCTCGATGCCCTGTGCCCGCAGCCGTGAGACGAGGTCGGCGACCGGGTACTGGGCCTTGGCCACGGCCATGCCGTAGCCGGGCGTGATGACGACCGAGCGCGCAGCCATGAGCAGGTCGGCCACCTCGGCGGCCGAGACCTCGCGGTGCTCGCCGTAGTCGGTCGCGTCGCCGCCCGCGGCGGGTGCGCCGTCGTCGGACCCGAAACCGCCGAGGATCACCGAGATGAAGGATCGGTTCATGGCCTTGCACATGATGTAGGACAGGATCGCACCGGAGGAACCGACGAGTGCGCCCACGATGATGAGCAGGTTGTTGCTCAGCATGAACCCGGCCGCGGCCGCGGCCCACCCCGAGTAGGAGTTGAGCATCGAGACGACGACCGGCATGTCGCCCCCGCCGATCGAGGCGACCAGGTGCCAGCCGATCGCCAGGGAGACCACCGCGAGGAGCAGCAGCGGCAGGACCGCCGGGCTCGCCAGGAACCAGGCCATGAGGCCGGCGGTGACCACGAGGCCGGCGAGGTTGAGCAGGTTGCGTCCGGGCAGCTTGAGCGGGGAGGACTTGATGCGCCCCGACAGCTTGAGGTAAGCGACGATCGACCCTGTGAAGGTGATCGCGCCGATGAAGATGCCGAGGAACACCTCGACGAGGTGCACCTTGTCCGCGTGCGTCTCGGTCAGGTAGGAGTTGAAGCCGACGAGCACGGCGGACAGGCCGACGAAGCTGTGCAGCATCGCGATCATCTCTGGCATCTGCGTCATCTCGACGCGGCGCGCCTGCCAGGTGCCCAGGGAGGCACCGATGCCGAAGACGAGCGCGATGAGCAGGGCCGTGACCAGGACGGGCCGCTCAGAATCGTCCAGGCTGAGGGCGATCGTGGCGCCGAGCGCCAGGACCATGCCGGTCATCCCGAAGAGCGCGCCGCGACGGGCGGTGGCCTGCTTGGAGAGCCCGGCGAGGCTGAGGATGAACAGGATGGCCGCGATGACGTACACGGCCTGCGCGAGGGAGGCGAGCGTCATGTCAGGCATCCTTCCGGAACATGGAGATCATCCGGTAGGCCACGAGGAACCCACCGAAGATGTTGATGCTCGCGACGGTTGCCGCGATGAAGGCGAGTGCGGTGACCCACCAGTTGTCGCTGCCGATCTGCAGCAGCGCGCCGACCAGGATGATCCCGGAGATGGCGTTCGTCTGGGCCATGAGTGGGGTGTGCAGGGAGTGGCTCACCTTGGAGATGACGTAGTACCCGACGAACACGGCGAGCACGAAGACGGTGAAGTTCCCTGCGAAGGCGGCGGGTGAGAACGTGATCGCGAGCCCGAGCAGGACCGCGCCGAGGCCGTAGCCGACCAGCTGGCGCTGCCCCTTGCGGTGCGCGGCTTCCTTGTCCTGCTGCGCCTGGACGGCCGGGTCGACGACCGGTACCGCCACGGTCGCGGCGGCCGGGGCGGCCGAGACCTGGACCGGCGGCGGTGGCCAGAGGATCTCACCGGCGAGCGTGACCGTCATCCCGCGCTGGACCACGTCCTCCATGTCGAGGACCACCTGGCCGTCGGCGTTCGGGGTGAGCAGCTTCATGAGGTTGACGATGTTCGTACCGAAGAGCTGCGAGGTGTGCTTGGGCAGCCGGCTCGTGAGGTCGGTGTAGCCGATGATCGTCACGCCGTTGTCGGTGACGATCTTGGAGCCGGGGACCGTGAGCTCGCAGTTGCCGCCGCCCGAGGCGGCGAGGTCGACGATGACGCTGCCGGGCCGCATGGCGGCGACCATCGCCGCGGTGATGGTGCGCGGGGCGGAGCCGCGCACCAGCGCGGTCGTGATGATGATGTCGGCCTTGGCGCTCTCTTCCGCGTACGTGCGGGAGGTGAGGCGCTCCTGCTCGGCGGTCATCTCCTGGGCGTAGCCGTCCGCGGAGACCTCCTGCTGGGCGGCCTGGGCCTGGACGAACTGCGCGCCCATGGACTCGATCTGCTCGCCCGCCTCGGGGCGCACGTCGAAGGCCCGGACCTGGGCGCCGAGGCTTCCGGCGGTCCCGATGGCCGCGAGCCCGGCGACGCCGCCTCCGATGACGAAGACCTTGGCAGGGGCGGTCTTGCCCGCGGCCGTCACCTGTCCGGTGAACATGCCGCCGTAGGACTCTGCGGCCTCGACGACCGCGCGGTAGCCGGCGACGTTGGACATGGTGCTGAGCACGTCGAGGGCCTGCGCGCGGGAGATGCGCGGCACGGCGTCGAGCGCGAGGGCGCTGACGCCCCGCTCGGCGAAGGCGTCCACAAGCTCCGGGTGGGCGGCGGGCGCCATCATCGAGACGATGGTCGCGCCCGGCTGGAGCTGGGCGATCGCGTCGGGTTCGGGGGCGTTGACGCAGGTCACCACGTCACTGCTCCATGCCTCGGCGGCATCGCCGACGGAGGCGCCGGCCTCGCGGTAGGCGGCGTCGGGGAAGCTCGCCTGGGCGCCTGCGCCCGCCTCGATCACGACGTCGTACCCGAGCTTGACGAGCTGGGCCACAGTCGTGGGGGTCGCGGCCACGAGCCGTTCCCCTGCCCGGGTCTCCCGGGGGATGCCGATCCTCATCGAGTCTCCTCGTTCGCTGTTCTTCCAGTGTCCACCCGGGCACCGACAGCCGGGATGGGGTGCTGCGCTCGATCACGGTCTTCTCGATCGACCGTACGGTTTCATGATCGCGTACCCGGAGAGAGGTCCGTCAGGACCAAAGCCCCCAGGAACCGCCCATACCCGGGCCGTGTGGCACACGTCACGCGGGCGCGGAGCGGGATGCCGACCAGGTACGCGAGAGACACCCTCTCACGTCGGGAAGCGCTTTCCAAATGAGCGACGCCGGGGCCTCGTTCGCTCACTGCCTCACTGCCTCACTGCCTCACTGCCTCACTGCCTCACGAGGACAGGCTGGATCGCATCCCACGCTCGCGACTCGAGGGTCCGCGCGTAGGCGGGGGTGATGTGCTGGGCGTCTCGATAGACGAGCACGCTGCCGATGACCGCAGGACAGACCGTCACCGTGCAGAACCACGAGGACGTGTCGACCAGGTCCACGTCGCTCAGGGCCGCCGCCTCGATCTGGTGGTCAACAGGCATCGCGTCGGTCACCACGCGAGCACACACCCCGGGATCGTCCAGATGTTCCAGGACACAGTCGGACGTGGCATCGTCGGGGAGCATGAGCGGGTTGTCTGACAGCACTACGACCGGGAGCCCGGCGTCCGTCAGCTCGGTCCACGCCTCGGCGAACCCGTCCGCCGGGCTCGGTACCCCCGGCGACACGACCCAGTCGACTGCCGAACGCCCTGACGTCACGACCAGGTCGATCGTCGGGTCGGCAAGAAGCGCCTCGGTCGTCGCGTCGTTGGACCGCAAGCACGGCCCGCCGCGAGCCGCGTCGGTCGCCCGCTGCGCGGTCGAGAACGGACAGCTGCTGTGGAAGTACGTGACGATCCGGACGCCCTCGCGCGCGGCGACGGCCTGGAACGTCGGCAGGTACTGCTCGATGTGTGAGTCCCCGACCAGCGCAATGACCGTCTCCGCCCCCTCCGGACCAAAGTGGCACACGGGTGCCCGGTCCGCCGCCATGTCCGACTTGCAGCGCCCGTCCGCGCCGTCTGGGAGCTCCGCGCGCGCACTCTCCGGCGAGGGGACGACGACCGCGTGGCCGGAGGCGAACGTGGAGAATCCGTCCGCGGAGATCGACCCGGCCCCCAGATCTGCGGGCGGATCAGCCAGCAGCGCGGCCGCCGCACGGTCGCGATCGGAGGTACGTGAGTCCGCGACGGCGCGGGGCAGCTGCACCGCGAGCAGGCACACGACTGTGACGGCCGCGGCGGTGACGAGCACCTGGGTCCGGGTGGCCCCTGGCCTCACCCGACGCTGGAGCGGCACCTCGACGACCTTCCGCGTGACCCCCGCCAGTGCCAGCGAGAGCACGAGGACCACCATGCCCTGGGCCAGGCGGCCCCACCCCACCAGGACGAACGGCACGCAGACGACCAACGGCCAGTGCCACAGGTAGAGCGAGTACGACACGTCGCCGAGCCACTGGACTCCCCGGACCGATACCGCGCGCCGCAGTCCCGCGGTGCTCCCGGCACGCGCCGCCCAGATGACCAGGGCGGCACCTACCGTCGGGACGAGGGCAAGGACCCCGGGGAAGCCCTCGATCGGCACGAGCACCATCCCGGCGGCGATGAGGGCGAGCCCCGCCCAGGCTGCGACCCCTCGCAGCAGCGCGCCCGCGGGTCGGCCGAGGCTCAGCGCGAGGACCGCGCCGAGTCCGAGCTCCCAGAACCGGCTGTGGCTGACGAAGTAGGCAGAGGGGTCCCCGCGCGTGGTGAGGAGGACCGACCAGGCGAACGACACGACGGTCGCCGCGACCACGATCACGAGGACGACCCGCCGGACCTGCGCCACCGTCCGAGCGACCCTGCGTGCGGCGAGCAGGAACGCGACCGGCCAGAGGATGTAGAACTGCTCCTCGATCGACAACGACCAGTAGTGCTGAAACGGGCTCGACGCGACGCCCTGCGCCAGGTAGTCCACGGAGTCGCCGGCGAGGACCCAGTTCTGCACGTATAGGAGCGAGGCGGTCCCCTGCCGGGTCAGCTCACCCCAGCGGAGCTCGGGCAGGACCGCAAGACCCAGGAGCGCCGTGACCGCCACGACGAGGGAGGCGGCCGGGAGGATCCGTCGGACGCGCCGGACGTAGAAGGCGCCCAGGTCGAAGCGCCCGGTCCGCGCCCTCTCGCTCATCATGTGGGACGAGATCAGGTACCCCGAGATGACGAAGAAGACGTCGACGCCGATGAAGCCGGCGGGCAAGAGTCCGGGCCACAGGTGGTAGACCACAACACCGGTGACGGCGATCGCGCGCAGCGCCTGGACCTCAGGCAGGAACACCGGTGACGCGCGCGCCTGCGGCGCTCGAGCCGGACGACGCAGGAGCGAAGGCGCTCCAGACACACCAGACACTCGCACCGCCCCCTCAAGCCCCGGAACCTGATGGCTGGGCAACGCTACCCGGCCTGGGCGAGCAGACTACCCCCGCGTCCCGACCTTGGCCGCCGCCGCGACCTGACCGAGGATCACCGCGTCGATGAGCTCGGTCGCCCAGGCGAGGATCTCCGCGCCGCGCAGCGGACGCCCCCCGATCCGGGCCGTCGTCGGATAGGGCACGAGGATCGTGCGGATCGCCGGCTTGAGCATCGTGCCGGGGTAGAGCCGCTTGAGCCGCAGCTCGGCCGACTCCGCGAGGTCGATCGGGGCGAAGCGGACGAACTTGCCCTGCGACGTGACGTCGGACAGCCCGGCGGCGCGGGCGTGGTTGCGGAAGGCCGCGACGTCGAAGAGGTTGGAGACCATCTCCGGGACGGGGCCGTAGCGGTCGATCAGCTCGGCGCGGATCTCGTCGAGGTCCGCGCTCGTCTGCGCGGCGGCGATCTTGCGGTACGCCTCCAGGCGCAGCCGCTCATGACCGATGTAGTCGAGCGGCAGGTGCGCGTCGACCGGCAGCTCGATCGTCACCTCGGGCGCCTCCTCCTCGACCTCGCCGCGGAAGCTCGCCACAGCCTCACCGACCATCCGGATGTACAGGTCGAAGCCGACCCCGGCGATGTGGCCGGACTGCTCGCCCCCGAGCAGGTTGCCCGCCCCTCGGATCTCGAGGTCCTTCATGGCCACGGCCATACCCGAGCCCAGATCGGTGTTCGCTGCGATGGTCGCGAGTCGGTCGTGGGCGGTCTCGGTGAGCGGGCGCTCTGGTGGGTAGAGGAAGTAGGCGTAGGCGCGGTCGCGCCCGCGACCCACTCGGCCGCGCAGCTGGTGCAGCTGGGACAGCCCGAGCATGTCGGCGCGCTCGAGGATGAGGGTGTTGGCGTTGGAGATGTCCAGGCCGGTCTCGATGATCGTCGTGCACACGAGCACGTCGAACTTCTTCTCCCAGAAGTCCTGGATGACCCGCTCGAGCTGGTGCTCGTTCATCTTGCCGTGCGCCACCTCGATCCGGGCCTCGGGCACGAGCTCCCTGAGCCGCCCGGCCGTCGCGTCGATCGAGTCGACCTTGTTGTGCACGTAGAACAGCTGGCCCTCGCGCAGCAGCTCGCGGCGGATGGCCGCGATGATCTGCTTCTCCTCGTACGGCCCGACGTAGGTGAGCACCGGGTGGCGCTCCTCTGGCGGGGTCGCCAGGGTGGACATCTCGCGGATGCCGGTGACCGCCATCTCAAGGGTGCGCGGGATGGGTGTCGCGCTCATGGCGAGCACGTCGACGTTGGTGCGCAGCTGCTTGAGTGTCTCCTTGTGCTCGACGCCGAAGCGCTGCTCCTCGTCGACGACGACCAGCCCCAGGTCCTTGAACCGGATCGACCCGGACAGCAGGCGGTGGGTGCCGATGACGACGTCGACCGTCCCGTCGCGCATTCCCTCGATGACCTCCTTGGCCTCAGCGTCGGTCTGGAACCGGGACAGGCCCTTGACCACGACGGGGAAGCCGGCGTACCGCTCGGAGAACGTGTCGTAGTGCTGCTGGACGAGCAGCGTCGTCGGCACCAGGACGGCGACCTGCTTGCCGTCCTGGACGGCCTTGAAGGCCGCGCGGACCGCGATCTCGGTCTTTCCGTAGCCGACGTCCCCGCAGACCAGCCGGTCCATCGGGACCGTCTTCTCCATGTCCGCCTTGACCTCGTCGATCGTGGCGAGCTGGTCGGGGGTCTCGACGTAGGCGAAGGCGTCCTCGAGCTCACGCTGCCACGGGGTGTCCGGGCTGAAGGCGTGGCCCTTGGTCGCCATCCGGGCGGAGTACAGGCGGATGAGCTCGCTCGCGATCTCCTTGATCGCCTTCTGCGCCTTGCCCTTCGTCTTGCCCCAGTCCGAGCCGCCCATCTTGTTGAGCGAGGGCGACTCGCCGCCGGTGTACTTCGTCACCTGGTCGAGCTGATCGGTCGGCACGAAGAGGCGGTCGCCGGGGTGGCCCTTGCGCGAGGGCGCGTACTCGATGACGAGGTACTCGCGGGTCGCGGCGTTCGCCCCGGCCCCGAGCGTGCGCTGGACCAGCTCGACGAACTTGCCGACGCCGTGCTGCTCGTGGACCACGAAGTCGCCCGGGCGCAGTTGGAGAGGGTCGACGACGTTGCGCCGCTTCGAGGGCATCTTGCGCATGTCCCGCGTCGAGGTCCCCGCGCGGCCGGTGAGGTCAGATTCGGAGAACACCGCGAGGCGGAGCTCGGGGGCGACGAAGCCCGGGCCGACCGGCGCGGGCGTCACGAGCACGACGCCGCCCTCTGGTTCGGCGGTGATCTCGCCGACGAGGCGCGCGGCCGTGTCGGAGCCGCTGAGCTGCTCGACCATGCGCTTGGCCGGGCCGTGGCCTTCGGTCGCCAGCACGAGCCGCCAGCCCGCGTGCTGCAGCCCGCGCAGGTCGTCGAGGGCCCGGGTGATGTCCCCGCGGTAGCTCTCGACGTCGCGGGCGGCCACCCGGATGGTCTCGGCGTCGGGGTCCACGACGACCGGCGCGCCAGGATCGGCGACGCCGGGGTCGGCCGACGGGTCGTCAAGCCCGAAGGGGCTCATGGTCCACCAGCCCAGGCCGCGGCGGGCGGAGAGGTCGCGGACGTCCTCGACTGACAGGAACGACGCCGCGCTGAGGTCGATCGGGGTGGATCCGCCGGCCGCTGCCGAGGTCCAGGCCGCGGCGAGGAACTCCTGCGTGGTGGCGACGAGGTCGTGGGCCCGGCGGCGCACCCGCTCGGGGTCGTTGATGATGATGAGCGCGTCGTCGGGCACGAGGTCCAGGACCGGGACCATGGCGTCCACGAGCGCCGGGGCGAGGGACTCCATGCCCTCCACGGCGATCCCGGCGGCCATCTTGTCGAGCATCTCGTGGGCGCCCGGGAGCTGGTCGACGAGCGCAGCGGCGCGGTCGCGGACGTCGTCGGTGAGCAGCATCTCCCGGCACGGCGGGGCCCACACACCATGGTCGGCGACCTCGAGGCTGCGCTGGTCGGCGACGGCGAACCAGCGGATCTCCTCGACGTCCTCGCCCCAGAACTCGACCCGCAGCGGGTGGTCCTCGGTCGGTGGGAACACGTCGAGGATCCCGCCGCGCACGGCGAACTCGCCGCGTCGCTCGACCATGTCGACGCGGGCGTAGGCGGCCGCGGACAGCCGGTCGGCGACGGCCGAGAGGTCGGCGTGGTCGCGGACCTCCAGGCGCACCGGCTCGAGGTCGCCCAGGCCCTCCACGACTGGCTGCAGCAGGGCGCGCACCGGCATGACGAGCACCCGGATCGCGCCGGTCATGCCGCCGTCGGCCTCGGGGTGGGCGAGCCGGCGGAAGACGGCGAGGCGGCGGGCGACGGTGTCCGAGCGTGGGGAGAGCCGCTCGTGCGGGAGGGTCTCCCACGCGGGGAGCACGGCGACGGCGTCGTAGGGCAGGTAGCAGCGCAGCGCGCTCGCGAGCTCGTCCGCCTCGCGCCCGGTCGCGGTGACCACGACGAGAGGGCGCGAGCCGGGGGCGCCCGCCTCCGGTATCACGCCGTCGCTCGCCCGCGCACCGGCCATAGCCGCGAGCAGCGGAGGCCGCACGCCGGTCGGGCCGATCACGTCGAGGCCGCCGCGGCTGCGGACGCGGTCGACGACGGCGCTCGCCCCGGGGTCGCCGAGGAGGGCGGGCAGGATTCCGGTGAGGTTCATGCGCGGGATTTCCTTCCGGCGGGTCTGGGCACGCGCTGCGCGACGGTCGCTCCGCCAGCACGGGACAGCACAACAGGCCCGAACCGATCGTGAGGCGGTCCGGGCTGAGCAGAAACCAGACTACGCCCGGCCGCCGACAGCAGCGGGCGCGTCCACGGGATGCCGAATCCTCAACAGATCGTTCACCAATTCATCATTGCATCGTGAGCGATCACGATATATCGTTAACGTATTCGCAACCGACCGACGCTCATGACGCAGAGGTCATCCAGCGAAAAGGAGCTCCCACCCGGGGGCCATGACGAGAAGAGACACACCCATGCGATCCCACGCACACCACCACGGTGGTCACGACCAGCTTGACCACAACGCACCCTTCGAGCGCGGACCGGCCTCCGGCTCCGGCTCAAACTTCGGCCCCGACTCCCCCTTCGGAGGATCCGGTCCGGGCGAACGCCGCCGGTCCGGAGGCGACATGGGTCGCTTCGACCCCGAGTCGCGCGGACCGCGCGGCGGAGGACGCGGCGGCTTCGGCGGCGGCCGCGGAGGCTTCGGCGGACGGGCCCGGCGCGGTGACGTCCGCGCCGCCGTCCTCGCCGTCCTCACCGAGACCGACGCCCACGGCTACCAGATCATCCAGGAACTCGCCGCGAAGACCCAGGGCCGCTGGCAGCCCAGCCCCGGCTCGGTCTACCCGGTGCTCCAGCTGCTCGAGGAGAGCGGACTGGCCACCTCGACCGAGAGCGAGGGCAAGCGCGTCTACTCCCTCACCGACCAGGGCCGGGCCGTCGCGGCTGAGGCCGCCTCGACCGGGCGCCAGCCCTGGGACGTCGAGGCCGGCGAGGGCCACAAGCTCGCCGACCAGACCCACCTGCTGCACGCGGCCGTCCGTCAGGTCGGAGCCGCCGGGACCCCCGAGCAGATCGAGCGGGCCATCGCGATCGTCGACGCCGCACGCCGCGACCTCTACACGATCCTCGCGGAGAGCTGAGCCACGCCAGGCGCCGCTCAGGACAAGGTGTCCGGCGCCTGCCGCTTCGAGGGAGTCACGAGGCGACGTACCTGGTCGACCCGGTGGTCAAATCCCCACCGGGTGACCCGGGCCATCGCCTCCAAGACGATCCCCTGGCTCATCTTCGACTCCCCGTGGGTCCGCTCGACAAACTGGATCGGGACCTCGACCACCTGGAAGCCCTCGTCCAGGCTCCGGCGGGCCATGTCGATCTGGAAGCAGTACCCCTGGCTCTCGATGTCGCTCGCGAGGACCCGCTCGAGGACCTCCGAGCGGTAGGCGCGGTATCCCCCGGTCACGTCGCGGACGGAGATCCCGAGGGCGATGCGAGCATAGAAGCTGCCCCCGCGCGACAGCAGCCTGCGGCGCAGCGGCCAGTTGACCACGGATCCGCCGGGCACCCACCGCGATCCGAGGACGACATCGGCCCCGTCGAGCGCGGCGAGCAACCGGGGCAGCTCCTCCGGAAGGTGCGAGCCGTCCGCGTCCATCTCCACGACGGCGCCGTAGCCGCGCTCCATCGCCCACCGGAAGGCGGCGATGTAGGCGGCGCCGAGTCCCTGCTTGTCGGCCCGGTGCATGACGTGCACGTGGTCGTCGCCCGAGGCAAGGGCGTCAGCGATCTCCCCTGTGCCATCCGGAGAACCGTCGTCGACCACGAGGATGTGCGCCTCCGGGGCAGCCCGACGGGTACGGCCGACCACCTCGGCGAGGTTCTCGCGCTCGTTGTAGGTGGGGATCGCCACCAGCACCGCACGCTCCACCATGACACCTTCGATCTGGTCCGGGCCCGCACTCGACGGCGAGCGAACTCCGATCCTAGGCCACCCCGCCCCACCCCTAGCCTGGCGCGCCCGGTTGTGCCACGCTCGGGAGCATCACATCCGAAGCCGCTCCGGCCGACGCCGACGGTTGCGCACAGGAGGTCTCATGCGAGTGCTCATCGTCGGAGCCGGGATCATCGGGCTGGCCACGGCCGCACGGCTCGCCCAGCGCGGGGACGACGTCCTCGTGGTCGAGAAGGAGCCCGACCTCGCCCAGCACCAGACCGGCCGCAACTCCGGGGTGGTCCACTCCGGCCTGTACTACGCCCCGGGTAGCCTCAAGGCTCGCCTCGGCGCGGCCGGTGCCCGGTCGATGCCCGCCTTCGCCCGCGAGCACGGCGTGGCTGTGGAGACCTGCGGCAAGCTGGTTGTCGCGGTGGACGCGACCGAGCTGCCCCGGCTTCAGGTACTCGCCGAGCGGGGCATGGCGAACGGCGTCGACGCCCGGATGATCGGCCCCGACGAGGCCCGCGACTACGAACCCGACGTCTCCTGCGTCGCCGCCCTGCGGGTGGAGAGCACCGGGATCATCGACTACCGCGGGGTGTGCCTGGCCCTCGCCGACCAGGTGCGAGACGCCGGCGGCGAGATCCGCTTCGGCCTCGCCTTCCGCGGCGCCCGCACCGAGGCGGCGCAGGTGCGTGCCTGGCTGGACGACGCCGCGTCGCCCGGCCGGGAGGAGGTCGTCACCGATGCCATGGTGGTGTGCGGCGGGCTGCAGGCCGACCGGCTCGCGGTCGCCTGCGGCCTCGAGCCGGGGGCGCGGATCGTGCCGTTCCGCGGCGAGTACTTCGAGCTGGCCCCGTCCGCGGCCAGCCGGGTGAAGGGACTCATCTATCCCGTCCCCGACCCCCGGTTTCCCTTCCTCGGTGTGCACCTGACAAAGATGGTCCACGGTGGGGTCCATGCCGGCCCCAACGCTGTGCTCGCCCTGGCCCGGGAGGGCTACCGGCGCCGCGACGTCTCCCCCGCCGACGTCGCCGACGCCCTGTCCTGGCCGGGGCTGTGGCGCCTCGGCGCGCGGAACTGGGCGCCGGGCGCGCGGGAGGTCGCCCGGTCGATGTCGGCGGCGCTCTTCGCGAAGTCGCTGGCCCGCCTGGTGCCGGGGATCGGACCGGACGACCTCGTCCCGGCGCCCGCGGGGGTGCGGGCCCAGGCGCTCAAGCGCGACGGATCGATGGTCGACGACTTCCTGCTGCGCACCCGCCCGCGCCAGGTGCACGTGATCAACGCGCCCTCCCCCGCGGCGACGGCGTCGTTGGAGATCGCGAAGCACATCGTCTCGGTGCTCGACGAATCGACCGCCTAGCGTGTTGCGCCTCGTGGGGGCGAGATCGTTAGGCGCGCCCGTACAGCTCTTCGTACCGGTCGGCGACGCGTTCCCACGTGTACTCGTCCCGGACGAGCCGGTAGCCGTTCTCTCCGAGTCGGCGCCGCAGGTCAGCGTCGGCTAGCACGGTGGCCAGCGCGGCTGCGAGCGCAGTCGTGTCTACGGGGTCGACGAGGAGCCCGGTGTCGCCGTCGCTGACAAACTCGGGCGGGCCACCACGCGTGGTGGCGATGACGGGGGCTTTCGCCCGCCAGGCTTCGAGCACGGTGATGCCGAAGGACTCTGCCCGGCTGGGCACCACGACGACGGTCGCGGCGGCCATCTCTGCGGCGACCTGCTGGCGGTCGAGGCGCCCGAGGAGGTCTACCCGGTCACGAATCCCCAGCTCGCTCGCGAGCGCTGCGAGCGGTCCTGCTTCGGGTCCGTCGCCGCCGAGGCGGACGCGCGTGCCTGCAGGCACCGCGCCCTCCCCCGTGGCGCGGGCGAAGGCGCGCAGGAGCAGGTCGAAGCCTTTGACGTGCTGGAGGCGTCCGACCGCCAGGACCGTGGGCGCGGCGCTCGGTGACACCTCGCGTACGTCCACCGTCTCCACCTCATGGAGGTCGACCCCGTTGGGCACCACCACGCCGCCGTCGCTCCCCCGCCCAGGGAACCTGCGGGCCAGGTCAACCAGGACCACCTGGGAGCAGCCAGTTACCGCGCTCGCGCGCTCGAGCGCTGATCGCATGGCGAAGGGGATGAGTCTGGAAGCGTCGAAGACGGAGTGGTCGTCGGCGAAGGTCTCCCCGTGGGAGCTCACCACGAGCAGCACCGTGGACATTCTCGCCAGGGCGAGCGCGTACACACCGTTGGGCCCGAAGCACTGCACGTGCACGACGTCTGGCCGCAAGGTGCGCAGGGCGCGCCACCATGCCCAGGAGGCACCGGGCACAGCCCAGGTGAAGCGCAGCAGGCTCGTGGGCGAGCGGGCTGGGAGCGGGGCGGGCAGGTAACGGACGACGAGGCCGTCGAGGGTCGTGACGCCGAGATGCTCGCCGCGGTCGACGGTCCACACCTCTACCTGGTGGCCGCGCGCCGCGAGCACAGCGGCGACCCGTCGGGTGTGCTCCTCGACGCCTCCGGTGTACGGCTCGTAGGAGCTGGAGACGAGGGCGATGCGCAGTCGGTCCATCGATCTCACCCCTCATCTCACCCACGCTGATCTGGCGATCGACCGATCTACCGTCAAGATTGAACCATGACGGGCAATTCACCCACTACCAAACCCTCTCAGGCTGGTGGTTCCACCATGGCACCGAAGCTCGTTGTTGCCACCGTTGCTGTGGATACTCCCATGGGAGCGCAGGTATATCAGCAGGAGATCACGGCCCGCGCGTCGGAGGCGCTCAACGCCACATCCACGGCCAGCCCCTCACCAGCACGGCCGCAGTGGGTCGTGAACCAGACAATCGTGCGGTCGATGCGCTCTCCGCTCGCGGGGACTGCACGGTTGCCGCTCGGGCGGCTCGCTGTGGCCTCGGCCCGGACCCGCTCGATGATGGGCAAGCTGCTCTACCCGCGCGACTGCGTGGTGCACCGGATGGACCTGAGCCTGCCACCGGCCCCTGAGCGTGAGGTCATCACCATCCATGACGTCGTGGCCTGGAAGTTCCCGGACGAGTCGGCGCCCATCAAGGTCGCCGCTGAAGAGGCTCGGCGAGCGGCCGCGGTGATCTGCGTGTCGCAGTTCAGCGCACAGGAAGCCGTTGAGCTGTTGGGGATCACCGACCCCTTCGTCGTGCACAACGGTGTGGACGAACGGTTCTTCGACGCCATGGCTGGCCCATCCGCCTACCTGTCTGCGCTGGGCCTCCGGGGGCCGTACGTGCTGCATGCCGGCGGGGCGTCCAAGCGGAAGAACTTGGCGGCGCTCGCGCAGGCGTGGCCCAAGATCCACTCGGCGCGCCCTGATCTGACGTTGGTGCTCAGCGGCCCCGAGCACGAGGACCGCACTCGGCTCTTCGCCTCCCTCGCGGGGACGGCGTTGGTGGGGCGGGTGCCGTCGGGGTCGGTTCCGGGGTTGGTGGCCGGGGCGAGCGTCGTCGTGGTGCCGTCGCTGTACGAGGGGTTCGGGCTGCCGGCTCTTGAGGCGATGGCGGCCCGGACCCCGGTCGTGGCGGCCCGGACGAGCTCTCTGCCTGAGGTGGTCGGCGACACGGGCGTGCTGGTCGAGCCCACGGGGGACGACATCGCCGAGGGGGTGCTGTGGGCGGCGACCCACGACGCTCGCATCCAGGAGATGGTGGAGGCTGCGCGTGCGCGTGCGGAGCTGTTCACGTGGGATCGCAGCGCGCAGGAGCACGCGAAAGTGTGGCGGACGGTGCTGGGCTGACGCGTGACTGGGCTGATTCAGGGTTCGGCCGTGCCCGGTGCCCACGCGCTGATGGCGCTGATGGCTGCCACGTAGTCGCTCGTCGACCCCAGCTGCATGAAGCTGGGGTGCATCCCGCCCACGACCCCGGAGTAGTTCGACGAGAGCACCGGGACCCCTCGTTCTGTCGTCATGGGCACGCTCACCCGGATGGCCGACGCTGTCACCGGGTCGAAGGTGACCTGGGTGATCCGTTCGAAGAACTGCCCCTTGACGGTGGCGACGTCCGTCCACAGGCCGTCGACCTTCGCCGAGACGGTGTAGTCGCGCAGCCCGGCTGAGCAGCATCGGATGCCTGCGGTGGCCACGGAGATCCGGTTGATCTCGGTCGGTTCTTCGAGGGTCACCTCGACCCAGGGGGCCTTGTCCATGGCGCCGCCTGCGAGCGTCCCTGACCGCCAGGGCATGTCGACGTCGGGGGTGCCGCTGGTCACCGTCTCGACCTTCGTGTCGCTGTTGGTGGACGACGCCGTCGCCGTCGCTCCGAGGAGCACGTCCGGTCCGTAGGTCTCGGCGGGGCCGACGGACAGTCCTGTCCCCGCCGGTGCGGTCAGGAACACGGGCGCCCCAGTGAGGGCGATGGGCAGTCCTCGCCCTGCGGGGATGGTCACCTCGGTGACGGCCCCGTACTGGTCGGTGGCGGTGACCGTCACTGGGTCGGTGCGTGCTGCGCGCAGCACGCCGGAGGTCGCGAGGTCGTCGGTCCACACGGCCAGCAGCTCGGTCCCTGGCCCTTCCCAGTGCATGCCGTAGGCGCTGGGGACCCCGAGGTCGACGCGGGTGCCTGCCCCTCGACCTGCGAGCACTGCCTGTGTCGTCTCAAAGGTGAGCAGGCCGGGTTTGACGTGGGAGTCGAACTGCAGGAGCGACCAGGAGTTTCCGGTCTCGCCGAATCCTCCTTCGGAGAAGAAGTAGGTCCAGTCGGTGACTCCGAGGGAGGAGTACCAGAGGAGCTTGCGTGAGACGTCTGCGCCTTGGGCCCAGGAGTTGGCGACGCCGTCGGACCACCAGCCGGACTCGGTGTCCCACACGGGAAGAGTTCCGCAGGGTTCGACGGTGGTGAAGAGCTGTTCCATCTGGTTGCCGGGGGCTGTCCAGCCGTCTTCTTCCCAGGAGCGGTTGAGCCCGGTGTAGGGGTGGACGGCGACTGCGTCCATGGTCGTGCACGCTCCTGCGTCGACGGCGGCCTTCCACCAGTCGATCGGGACGCCGAGGGTGTTCCCGCCGAGGATCTTCACGGCAGGGTTGGCCAGGCGGGCGCCTGCTGCGAAGGGAGCGGCGACGTCGCGGACATATGCTGCGCCGTCGTCATAGCCGGTGTTGTTGGGTTCGTTCCACGGTGACCAGTAGATGATTCCGGGTGCACGGGTGGCCAGGTCGGCGATGATCTGTTGGGTCCACCCTTGCCAGGTGCCTGCGGTGACTGCGGCCTTCTCGGCGTCGCCACCCTGACCGAGCTGGAGGACGAGCTTGACCCCGGAGGTCTGGGCGAGGGCCGCTGCGGCGGCGAGGTCGTCGAGGGGGATCGCGTCCCAGTTGAGTCCGGCTTCTGAGGGCTGCGCGGTGGGGTCGGTGACGAGAGAGCCGAAGTCCACCTGGTAGCGGTAGCTGCCGAGGTTGAAGTCCTCGGCGAGGGTCACCCCGCGCAGGGGCGCTGCCCCTCCCCAGTCTGCGCCGTCGGGCAGGGCGGCCAAGCCGGCGGTGGTCTGCCCGACGGCGTACTGCAAGCAGGTGCCGGAGATCGCGGTTCCGGTGGGGTCGAGGAGCTGGGCGTCGACCTGGTACACGCCGGGGCGCGTGGGCGGCAGCGTCAAGGGCAGGTCCGTGGTGCCGGGCGCGGTTCCTGGTGCGGCGTCGGTCAGGGGGACGTCGGTCCAGTCCGTGGTGACGGGGTTCCAGACCGTGGGGTCGCCGCGCACCTGGTAACGCAGCGTCATGCCGTCGACGTGCGCGGCCCAGGGGCTGTCCAGACGGAGCGACACGGCGGGGGTCTCGTCGGGGGCGAACGCGTTGTAGACCCGGTCGGTGACCAGGCCAGCGCCGGCTCCCAGCACAGCCAACTGCGCCGCGGAACCTTCGTTGTACTTGACCGGGGAGGCGAGCCGGGCTGCTAGCTCGTCGGTCGTGAGCTTGGCGAGCGTGACGGTCTGCGCGCTGTCGCTGCCCTGTGCACCTTTGACGAGGAGGTAGTAGGTTTCGTCGTTCTCTACGATGGGTGAACCGTCGGCGAGCTCGTAGGGGCGTTCTTCACCGGTCGTGCGATCCGGCCAGTAGCCGATACGCACCCCGGTGTCGTTGAACCATTCCAGCCCGCGCCCGTTCTCAGCGACGACGACGCCGGTCCCGGTGGGGCCGGGCGCGGCGCCGCTCACCGGTGCGAGGCGGTACGTCTGCGCCATCCCGACGGGGGTGTCGGCGACCCATTGCGACCCGAAACGGGTCGCGCTCTTCCCTGCTGGGGATGACAGGGTGAGGTATTCCGACGCTGGGGTCTTGCCGGTGCCGTCTGCGCTCTCCACGGTGAAGACGTCACCTGCTGAGCTCTGCCCGACGACCGTGCCGGTGAACCCCTTGACGTCCGTAGCGACGTGCCCGTCCTGGGTGACGACGTGCATCGTCGTGGAACCTTCGTGGATGCCGATCGTCTCGGTGTCGCCGTGCACACCTGCGGGGAAGAGCACCATGCCGTACAGGCTGAGCACCGAGTCGGTCGTCGTCGCGCTGGTCGGGATGGCCATGCGCCACACGAGGTCGCCGTCCCCCGTGTACTTCACGACGTCGCGGCGGCCGTCGAGGGTGTCGAGGAGGTAGACAGCGCTGTTGTCGTCGACGACGATCTGGTCGACGCTGAATGCCTCGCCGCCGCTCGAGAGCGCCAGGTCGATGGGGAAGGTCTTCTCAACCGTCCCGGTAGTCACGTCGTACCGCGTCACGGTGTACGTGTGCCGGGAATCCCACTCCAGCACCCACGCCTTGGTCTGGCCCCCGTCGCCGGTGACAACGACGTCGAGCACCCGCCCGTCCTGCACGGTCGCGACGTTGGCGACCACGGTTGTCGGGGCGTCGTCCTGATCGCCAGGAGAGCCGTCGCTGGTGATCTGAGAGACGTCTGGGAAGCCGCAGACCGGTGCGGCACCGCTGAAGTCGACCACCGTGTGGGGGTTCACCGTCGGCAGAGCGTCTTCGACAGGAGTGCCTCTCGGGCGCGTCACCGCGATGCCGACAAGAGTCACGACGAGCACGATCAGCAGTGCGACAACTCCCCAGACGAACCACCAGCGTCGACGACTCACACCAACAATCACCCCTCTTCCTCTTCACGGAACGGTAGCGCACGTCATACGGTGCACAAGTGGACAAGACCAAGCATCCCGCCATTCGTGTCTCAGGGCTCGGCAAGACGTATCGGATCGGCGGCACAGAGCACCGTCCGACCACGGCATCCGAAGCCGCAGTGCAGCGCATGCGCAACCCCCTGCACAAAAGCACGTACGCGCAGTTCGAGGCGCTCAAAGACCTCACCTTCGACATCCCCTGGGGCGAAGCCGTGGGGATCATCGGGCGCAACGGCGCAGGGAAGTCCACCTTGCTCAAGATGCTCACGCGCATCACTGCGCCCACCCACGGACGCATCGAGCTCGGTGGGCGCATCGGCAGCCTCCTGGAGGTAGGTACCGGGTTCCACCCGGAGCTGACCGGCAAGGAGAACATCTACCTCAACGGCGCGCTGCTGGGCATGCACCGCAAGGAGATCGCACAGCGCTTCGACGAGATCGTCGACTTCTCCGGCGTCGAGAAGTTCCTCGGGACGCCGGTCAAGCGGTACTCCTCCGGCATGTACGTGCGTCTGGCCTTCGCAGTGGCGGTCCACCTGGATACCGAGATCCTTGCCATCGACGAGGTGCTCGCGGTAGGTGACGCCGAGTTCCAGCGCAAGTCCCTCGCCAAGATGCGCGACGTCGCCACAGACGGGCGCACCGTGCTGTTCGTCAGTCACCAGGCGCAGACGGTCAGCACGCTGTGCTCGTCGGCGATCTACCTCGAGTCCGGCCGCATGGTCTACCAGGGCGACGTCGCCGGAGCACTGGCGCTCTACCGTGACAGCTTCGAAAAGTTCGCCGTCTCCCAGATGGACCCCGCTCGGCGCCCCGGAAGCGGCGAGATCCGCACCCGCGCGGTCACGTTGTCTGCCGACCACTTCGATCCGTCGGGGCCCAAAGCCGTCACGATCCACCTCGACTCCAACACGGACGTCATCGGTCAGTACTACGTCTCGTGCCACATCAACGACCTCAACGGTTCCGTCATCGCCCAGTGTGACTCCCGGCTGGTGGGACAGTGGTTCGACCCGGCTGAGCCGCACGACGTCACGCTGTCCCTCAACGGCCCGTGGCTCAAACCCGGGAGATACACGGTGGACGTGTACCTGTGCAAGACCGGGGTGCTCGACGCCTGGGAGGGCGCGGCGGTCTTCGAGGTGCTCCCGACCAACCCCTACCCCGAGCTGGCCTCCGACGAAGCGATGAGCCGCGGCCTCGTCCTTGCCGACTTCACCTACAAGCGGAGCTGACCAATGAGCCAGATCATTGTCATCACCCCACCTCGCCGTTTCTCCCTGCCCCGACTCTCAGAGCTGTGGGAGGCCCGCGAGGTCCTCTACCAGTTCGGTCAGCGCGACATCATCCTGCGATACCGCCAGACGGCGATCGGGGTGGCGTGGGTGCTCCTGCAACCCATCGCGGCCGCGGGAATCTTCTCGATCGTGTTCGGTCGCGTCGCCAAGCTCGACAGCGGCGGCGTCCCCTACTTCATCTTCAGCTACATGGGCATGCTCGCCTGGAACCTCTTCGCCGGGGTCGTCACCCGCGCGGCGCCGTCTCTGGTCAGCAACCAGGCGCTCGTGTCGAAGGTCTTCTTCCCGAGGATGCTCGTCCCGCTCTCGACGACGCTGTCGGTCATGCTGGACTTCGTGGTCGCTCTGGGCCTGGGGGTGGTGCTGCTTGTCGTCTATGGGATCAACCCCGGGTGGCCTGCGCTCCTGCTCCCTGTGTGGGCCGTGCTCATGGTGCTGCTCGGCGCTGGGGCCGGCCTCGCGGCGTCGGCAATCATGGTGAAGTACCGCGACGTCGCCTACATCGTCCCCTGGCTCGTCCAGGTCATGCTCTTCGCCTCACCCGTGGCCTACTCGCTGGACTCCGTCCCCAAGAATCTCCAAGGCCTCTACGCCGCCAACCCGTTGACGTGGATCCTCGAAGAGTTCCGCTGGTCGCTGCTCGGCTCCGCCGCCCCGCCGACGTGGCAGATCGGGGCTTCGGTGGTTGTCTCGCTCGGGGTGTTCGTCGTGGGGGCGTTGATCTTCCAGCAGTTCGAACGAGAGTTCGCGGACGTGATCTGAGACACCGCCGTCAGACCACCCCGCCATTGGCGCCCGAGGCTAGGGCAACCAGTCCTGCGACCGCAGGCTGATCGGGCTGTCGACGATCCTCATCCAGAAGTCAGGGTGGCGGTGCAAGGGGCCGAGCATCACGGTGATCCTGGGGCGCTTGTACGCCGAGTACCACCGTTCGATCCGTTTGTTCATGTTGACCTGAGCGGCGTGACCGGACGACAACCGTTTGCCGTCCATCTGCTCCGCGGACCTCAACCAGCTCAGGTGGATGACGCCTTCGTCAGGCAGGATCGCCTCGTGCACGACGACGTCGGCGGGGTGCGCCGGGTCGGTGTTGCGCGTGTCGAAGTCCACGCGGTAGCAGGGGGCGTCGGTCTGGCGGCAGTGGGAGAGCGTCGTCCCGGCGCGCACGGCGACCGGCCCTGGGTAGTCGGAGGCGACCTTGCCGAAGCGCCTGGACCGTTCGAGGAACTTCGTCGCCCCCCGACCTGCCCGCTGGTACCACCAGCGGGAGGGGTAGTGCAGTGCGTCGAAGCCTTCGGCGTCGGCGGTCTTGAGACTGAGGAAGAACCGTTCCGGGGTGGCAAGAACTTCGTCCGTGTCGAGCTGGATGACCCAGTCGGCGTCCTTGCTGGCGAGGTCGAGGGCTTGCTGGCGCTGGCCCGTCTCGCAGTCCAGGGCGAAGCGTTCGGGTGCGCTGAACTTCCCTGGCAGCTCGACGATCTTGCCCTCGGGGTCCAGCGCACGCAGGCGTTCCAACGCCTCGGGCACCTCCAGCGGGTGCCCTCCCCATGACAGATTGTCCTCGTCGAAGGACACGACGAGGGTGTTGATGTAGGGGTAGTACGACTCGATGCTCTCTGCGATCCACGCAGGGTCACCAGCAAGCACGTAGGCGTTGATTCTCACCGCTCCAGTATCGAGGCACCACGACCAGAAAGACACAGCGCACACCGGTGATCCGCAGGAATCACCCCAGAAACCACCTGCTTCCCCCCTCCCGTCGCAGTCAAGAAGGCCGCTAGTGTCGCAGCAGGAGGACACCATGAGGTGCCCTGGAAGGTGGAGGTGGCGACCATGTCTGACGACGAAGCGCTCGCGTCCCACATTCACCTCATAACCCCGGGTGACCATTTCTCCCCGCGTACCGGCAGCGCCGTCCCCAGCGTCGTCCACGGGTTGTGCGGTGGCGCAGGGCCATCGGTGCGCTCATCCGTTCTCGTTGCACGTGGCACGTACCCGGACCACTACCCCAGCGCGCAGATCATCGAGTACGACCTCGTCCACGGCGCTCGCTACGGCCGATACGTCGACGCCGCCCGCGGCCAGCTGGGACTCCCCCGCAGCGCCGCGCAACGCCCCGTCCGCGCGGCCCTGTCCGAGCAGCACACCTGGGTGACGTCGGCCGTCGTCGCGCACAATCTGCCTGCTGCGGTGGCTGTGGTTGCTGCCCGCCACCAGCCGGTCCTGTACGCGCACAACAACCTGCTGCGCAGCTACTCGCCGTGGGAGGCGGGGCGGGCCCTCGGCTCGGTGTCGGCGATCATCGCGGTGAGCAACTCCCTCGCCGACCAGCTGCTCCCGCACCTGCCTGGTCGGTTGCAGGACCGGCTCAAGGTGGTGCACAACGCTGCAGACTGCGAGACCTTCTACCCCACGACCACCCTTCGCACGGCCGGGCCGCTGCGGGTGACCGTCGTCGGACGGACCATCCGTGACAAGGGCGCCGACCTCGTCATCGAGGCCGTGAAGCTCCTCGGTCGTACCGATGTCGAGCTGCGCATCCTGGGCAGCTCCGGTTTTGACCCGAACGCCCCGCTGACCTCTTTCGAGGAGGACATGCGACGCGCTGCCCACGGCAGCGCAACGACCATCCGGTTCGTGCCGTCCCGCCCACGCGCCGACGTCGCGGCCTTCCTCAGGGAGTCCGACGTGCTGGTCGTCCCGTCCCGCTGGCCCGACCCGTGCCCCCTGACGGTCCTCGAAGGGATGGCCACCGCCATCCCCGTCGTCGCCGCGAACATCGGCGGCCTGCCCGAGCTCCTCGGCGACGCCGGAATCCTCGTCACCCCTGACAGCCCGGCGAGCATCGCCGAAGCCCTCACCGCCCTGCTCGACGACGAAGCCCTCCGCCGGCAGGTCGGTGCGCTCGGGCTCACCCGCGCTCAAGAGAGCACCTGGGCACGATCCGCACGGATCTTCGCGGATCACCTCGACGCGGCGATCTAGCAGGCAGCAGATCGCTCCGCCCACACCCGCCCTGCCCGCACACTGCTACGCCCGCGCGACCCCCAGGGCCGTGCGGACGTCAGATCCCATGCCTCGCCAGCGTGGGATCACCCAGCGCGACTCCAACGCCGCGAGCGAACGTGCCTTCTCCGGGATCGAGATGTGCGACCGGGTCACGGCCCGGTGCAGCTCGAAGTTCAGTCGGGTCTGCGGGAAGGCGAAGCGCACCCCACCGTTCGGGGCATGCCACTTGACCTGGTTCTCACCCTGCTGGGAGAACTGCTCGGCGTGCCTGCGCTGCCAGAACAGCTGGTCGTCGACCAGGGCCATCTTGCCCTGGCACAACAGCTCGACGAGCAGCACCATGTCGTCACCAACCAGCGGCAGCAACCCTCGGCTGCGACGCATGGCGCTCATGCGCACCACCCCGTACATGACGTGCGAAGCCTGTGAACGGAAGAGATTGTGCACTCGTTCGTGCGGAGTCTGCGCCCCCAGGCCCAGGTCACGGTCGTCGAGGTCCTCGAAGACCACACCGTCTGCTCCGATGAGCTGGGTGCGCGGGCACGCGAAGACAGCCTCCGGCCCGGCATCGTCGAGAGCCTGCACACAGGCGCTGGCAAAAGTCGCCAGCTTCACGTCGTCCGCCGCCTGCCAGGAGAACAGGGGCGACGACGCCGACTCCACAGTCCTCACGTAGTTCCACGCACCGCCGCGGTTCGTGTCGTGGCGCAGGTAGAGCACCCGGTCGTCCGAGGCTGCCGCAGCCTCGCAGATCTCTTGGGTCCCATCGGTCGACCCATTGTCAGAGATGATGATCTCCAGGTCGTCGAGGTCTTGCTCCTGGATGGAATGCAGGGCGTCCGGAAGGTACTTCTCACCGTTGTAGACGGGAATCCCGAAGGTCAGAACAGGCATCGTCACCCACCGCTCTTCCTGTGCCCAATGGACACCTGTTACACGCTCAGGACTGCCTTGGACACCGCGAAAGCCTCTGCGTACCGGCTGTGGCACTCGATCCCACGCAAGCGCATCATCGCCGAGAACGTCTCCTCGTCCCACCAGTCACGGCCCTGCTGGGAGGTGTAGTGCTTGTTGAGCAGCTGCCACTTGCGTGCTACCCGCTCCGGCGACGCAGGCACGTAGTGGGTCTGCGGACGAAGGTCTCCGTCCCACTTGGGGATCTCATAGTGAAGCACCAGCGCGTCACGCCACACAGTGCTCGCGAGCGTCCCCACCAACCGATGATCCTGGTGAGCGTCGTCCCCGCGCGGGGCGAAGATCAGATCAGCCGGGTGGTCCTTCGCGAGAGCCTCCATCGTGTCTTTCACCTCGCCCCAGTGCGCCGGCAACCTGCCGTCGGCAAACTGCGCGTACCGCGAGATCGCCCCGGGGAAGAACGCCTCCGCGGCCGCCCGCCCCTCCTCGGCCCGCTCGAGGGTGCCCGTCATGGTGAGCCACGCCGCCGACACGTCCCCGTGCTGGGCATTGCGCTCTGCGAGCGCAAGCAGCGTCGCCCCGCAGGCGATCTCGACGTCGTCGGGGTGAGCTGCGAGGCACACGACACGGAGCGGTCCGGGCGGAAGGGATAGACCGATCATGAGTTCTTCTTACCCTCGCTGTGGCTGGGGCGCGCGGGGAGACCTGTCATGGTGAGGCTGTGATCTCCGTGGCGCAGCGCTGGGGAGAGGGCAGCGACATCCTGCCACACCGCTGCGGACTGCTCCTTGAATGTCTCCATGCAGTCTGCGAGGTTCGCCTCAACGGCTGAGGACTCGTCGATGACCTGCTGGAACTGCTTGTCGAGGAGCTGCGCGTCGAGACTTTCGACCCACTGGCAGTAGCTGCCCATCCCCACCTGCTGCATGAGAGCGTGCCCCTTGTTGCCGTAGCTGACGGAGATGACGGGGCGGTTCAGCCGGATCGCGCTCACGATGTTGTGATATCTGGTGGCGACGACGGCGCTACTGGAGCCGATGAGCTCGTCGACCTCGGTCATGGTGCGCGCCTCGACGATCGTGACGCGAGGAGCCAGCGCGATGGACCCTGTCGAGAGCCACCGGGTGAGCCGCTCCTCGACGTCACGGACGACGGGGAGGTCACTGTCGTCTCCCCCGAAGATCTTCAGGTCCCAGCCTCGAGCCAGGACGCCGCTGGCAAAGGTGGTGATGGCGTCGACGTAGGTCGTGTGGATGGCTGCGCCTTCGTCGACGTCGTCGCTGGCACCGTAGTAGCGCATGACTCCGAGGGCGAGGCACAGACGTGCCGGGGTGGTCCGCACGGCCGTCACCGGCGCACCGAGGACGATGTCCGGGGTGAGTCGTGGTGCGTGCCCTGCACTCCACCGTCCCCCGAGCAGCGTCTGCGCAGCTGCCACGGAGTGAGTGTCACGGAAGGTGCGCAACGACGCCCGGCGTACGACGACGCTGAAGAACTTCGCGGTGAGGAACCTCTGAGGAACGTCCACGCCGACGCTCACGATCGCGACGGGTGCGTGGTGGATCCACGCACCGACAACCAGGGCCAGGAGCAGGGCGGGGACACCCCACGAACCGACCCACAGCTCTTCGAGGATCCCTGTCCCGGGGATGATGACGATGGCCGCGCCGCGTGTGCCCCGGATCGTCCTGCCCATGTCGCCGAAGCGGCTGACGAGCCGCCCGAGCCGCGCGGGGAGGAACCGTGAGGCGTGCGGTGCGTCCGGGCGTTCGACCTTCAGCACAGACTCTGTCGTGAGCCGGGGATGCTCGCCGCGGTGCGCCGTCAGCGTGCGTTCAGCGTCGTAGCAGAGCACCTTCACCGCAGCCTGCGGCATAGTGACGCTCACTCTACGCAGCGCCTCGCTCAAGGTCGCTTCGTTCCCCAGGTTCCCGATCCCGAACTCGCCGAACATCGTCACGACGGGAGCAGCCGGTGCTGCCGAGACAGGGGGTGTTGCCATCTTCACGGTCTCACGTGCAGAACTTCAGGCACGTCGATGACCTCGACCCGGCGTCCCGCTGAGCTCGGGATGTTCTTCCACACCGCCCACGGTGTCTGCCCCGTGCGGTACATCTCCTCGAGGGCAGAGCGTTCTTTGAGGGTGTCCATGGGGGCCCAGAACCCGTCGTACTTCACGGCGCGCATCCGGCCGTCGGCTGCCGCGCGCACGCACGCGTCCATGACGAGGTCCTCGTTCTCGTTGAGGTAGTCGAAGATCCCGTTGCGCAGTATGAAGTACCCACCGTTGATGCGCATGTCCATGTCGGCGACGGGCTCGAACTTGGTGATGGTGCTGTCCTCGCCGATGCGCACCACGTGGAAGGAGTCCTGCGGGCTCACAGCGAGCAGGCTGCCGACCGCGTCGGAGAGCTCGAACCCTTCGATCATCATGTCGAGGGGAGCGTCGGTGAGGACGTCCCCGTAGTTGGCGAGGAACATCTCGTCGTCACCCAGGTACTGGCGCACCCTGCGCAGACGCTCACCGATGGGTGTGTCGATGCCGGTGTCCACGAACGTCACCGTCCACTCGCTGATGTCACGGCCGAGCATCTCGACGTCATGGCCTCCCCCTGACCACACGAAGTCGTTGGAGTGCGTCTCGTCGTAGTTGAGGAAGTACTCCTTCACGGCGCGGGCGCCGTGGCCGAGGCACAGGATGAACTCGGTGTGACCGAAGTGCGCGTAGTACCGCATGATGTGCCACAAGACCGGTCGGCTGCCGATGGGCATCATGGGTTTGGGGAGCGAGTCGTCCCCTGAACGCATACGCATCCCTAGACCGCCGCAGAAGAGAACGACCTTCATCGCAGTACTCCCTCGTCAGAGACTTCGTCGGGGAGCCGCCGCGGCGCGGCGAACTCTCGCATGGCTGGGGCGACGGGTCGCCCCTGGAGGAGCCCGTGCGTGGACCCGTTGTCGAGCGCCTTGGCGTACACGGCGAACGCTTGAGCTGCGGCGTCCACCGTCGTCTCGATGTCGTCGGGAGTGTGCGCGGCCGAGATGACGAACGACTGCCCGAGGACCCCCGCTCGCAGCATCTCCTGGATGAAGAGGGTCCGGAACGCCTGGGAGGGAGCCCCTGTCTGGTCACGGGTGGCGAAGACCAGGCAGGACGGTCGCCCGATGACCTCTACGGCGGAGCCGATGCCTGCGTGCTGCGCGGCATTGTTGATCCCGTCGGCGAGGTCTCTCCCGCGTGCTTCCATCAGCCCGACGACGTCAGTGCTCTGGTAGGCCTGAGCCACTGCCACGTAGGCGGCGAGTCCAACCACCTCTGGGCCGTGGGTGGTCGAGAGCAGGAACACCCGCGACTCGTCGGTGTTGAGCCCGCCGAGCTCCATGTACTTGCGCTTGCCTGACAATGCAGAGATCGCGAACCCGTTGCCCAGCGCCTTGCCCCACGTCGCGAGGTCTGGTTGCACGCCGTAGATCGCCTGGGCGCCTCCTGCGTGCCATCGCAGTCCGGTGATCATCTCGTCGAAGATCAACACGACACCGTGCTCGTCGCAGAGCTCCCGGACTCCTTCGAGGAACCCGGCGTGGGGCTCAGCCGTGGCCGTGGCCTGTTCGAGAATGACGCACGCCACCTGACCGAGGTTGGCATCGAGGACCGCGCGCAAGGACTCGAGATCGTTGTACCTGAAGCCCACAGTGAGGTCCCGCACTGCCTGCGGCACCCCGGCGCCCATGCCCGTCGCGCCGATGAACCAGTCGTCGGTCGAGAAGAACGGTTGCGTCTCACAGATGGCGACGAGGTCGCGGCCGGTGGCTGCACGAGCGATCTTCACGGCGGCGGAGGTGACGTCGGAGCCGTTCTTGGCGAACTTCACCATCTCCGCTCCAGGGAACTGATTGAGGAACGTCTCCGCGGCTCGGGCCTCCCACACGCTGGGCCTGGTGAAGCTGACGCCGTCACGGATCGCTGCGCTGACGGCGTCGACGACCGGTTCGTAGCCGTGCCCCAGCGTCACTGCGCGCATGCCCATGCCGTACTCGACGAACCAGTTCCCGTCGACGTCGAGCACTCTGGCGCCCCGCCCGCGCGCGATGACAGGGGCCATGCCCTCGGGGTACTGGTCCGATGAACGTGCGTAGGTGTGCGAACCACCAGGGATCATGCGGTGAAGGTCTCGTTGCAAACTCGACGACTCGGAGAAGCTCACTCGTTCTCCCAGATCCGGGGGGCTACTGCGAAGTATGGGTTGCACGCCGTGACCGTCCTTCCCTACGAGGTCACCTTCGAGTGTGAGCGCCACCTGGCAAATGGAACAAGACACCCGCCGATGAATCACCCCTCCTCTCACCCCTCCTCACCTCTATGCTGCCCATTATGGAGATCATCGAGACATCAATCGCTGGCTTGATCATGTTTCGTCCGACACCGCACCGTGATGAACGGGGATACTTTGCGCGGTCGCTGGACGTCAACTACCTGCGTCAGGCAGGCATCGACCCGGCGGGTTTCGTCCAGGAGAACCAGTCGCGGTCCTACCAGGGCGTCATCCGCGGGCTCCACGGGCGTTCCGGTGGCGGAGAGGCGAAGCTGGTGCGCTGCGCTCACGGGGCCGTGCTGGACATCGCCATCGACGCACGTCCGGGGTCGCCGACCTTCGGCAAGATGGAGACGTTCCTGCTGGACGACCAGGTGTGCACACAGGTGTACATTCCCCGTGGATTTCTGCACGGCTACCAGGCGTTGACGTCGGTCACGGACTTCATCTATCGCATCGACGACTTCTACGGACCCGACGAGGACGTCACGGTCAACTACCTCGACCCTGACCTTGCCGTGCCGTGGCCCGCGCCCATCACCGTGGTCAGCGAACGAGACCGAGCAGCCGGCTCCTGGGCCGACTACTCCGCCTCGCTCACCCTCTGACTCGTCGCCGGACCGTGGACACAGCAGAAGACCCGCCTCGCAGGACGGATCTTCTGCTGTGTCTGACGCCCTAGAGCGGGTCGATCTCTCGGGGCATGGGGTCCAGGACTACCCAGCGACCGCCGTTCGCCTCGATCTGCGGCAGCGCCGCACGCACCTCGTCGAGCAGGTCAGGGACGAAGAGCAGCACCCGGTCCGGCTTGAGGTCGATGAGCCCCGCAGGGGACACGATCGGGATGCGATTGCCAGGCATGGTCAGCCCGTGCTTGGCGACCGACGCGTCCGCGAGCGCGACGACGTCGTCCCTGGTGATGTGCGCCGAGCGCAACAGCGCCGACGTGCGCGACGCCGCGCAGTAGCCGCCCACGACCAGGCCCGCTTCGCGCGTGCCCGCCAGGTACGCCTCGATCGCTGCGACCGACTCGTCGAGGGCCTGCCCCAGGGTCGCAGCGTGCTCGGCAGTGGTCACGCCCTCGGCCAGCTCGCGTTCGACCATGGCCGTGACGTCAGGGGTCTGTTCGCTGAACCTCTCCGACGGTTTGGCGAAGGCCAGCATGATCGTTCCGCCGTACAGCGGGTACTCCCAGCACCCGACCGCCACGAGCCCCACCTCGCGGCCCATCTCCACCAGGACGGGCGTGGAGTAGTAGGCGAAGTGGCCGTGGCGCAGCGCGTTCCAGATGCCCGACCGGATGATCGCGGCGACGGTGTGATACTGCATGAGCAGGACGCCGTCGTCGGCCAGGTGCGCGGCACGCTCGGCGAGAGCCGCGCGCTGGTCGGCGGCGTGCATCATGCCGAAGATGTCGACGATGAGCTCCGCCGGACCGGAGTCCACCTCGATCATGTCTCGGGCGGCAAGCTGGGTGACCCACGAGCCGCCGTGCGGGCTCGGATACTCCAGGACACGGGTCCCGGGGCGGATGAACCCGGCGTCGTCGGCCTGCTGCACGGCAGCCTCGGACTGGGCGATCAGCGCAGCGGGTTCCACCCCGCGCGGTTCTTCCGGGGTGGTCGGGTCCGTCTCGAGCTGCAGGAGCCCGCTGACGGAGCTGATCACCATCCGCAGAGGGTGCTCCGGGTCAGGGGTCGGTGCGTCCGGTGCGGGGAACAGGTCCGCCGCAGGTTGCATACCCAGGTCAAGGACGACCGATCCCCCTGGCCTTCCGGACCACCGGCACACCCAGGCGGGGTCCGGCTCGGGCAGCTGTGCTGCGGTGGCGCTGGGACGGTCTGTTGTTGCGGTCATCACAAAGCCTTTCATTCTGACGAGGTCACACGTGCAGGGCGGATGACGCAAGGCCGGTGAGCCGGAGGTCTTCCGAGAGCATCCCGGCTGCCTTGAGCTGTTCAATGCGACGCAGACGCACGAACCGGGGACCTTCGAAGTCGGCCGCGACCAGACCGATGCGCCGCATGTCGTCAGCGAGCTCACGGATACCGTCGCGGATGGTCCACTGCGGCACGAAGGCCGGTAGGAGGGCCTTGATCTTGGCGAAGTCCACCCGGTAGTCACGAACGTCGGGGCCGGCGCCGGAGGCGAAGGTCACCGGGGCGTCGAGGTACTCGGCGACCTGGATGGCGATGTCGCGCACCTGGACCACGTCTTCGTCGCGTCCGACGTTGAACGCCTGGTCATGGATCAACTCGCGGGGAGCTTCCAGCGCTGCGAGGAATGCCCGGGCGATGTCCTCGGCGTGCACGAGGGGACGCCACGGCGTCCCGTCGGACTGCAGCTCGACCTTGCCGGTGGTGAACGCGGTACCGGTGAGGTTGTTCACCACGATGTCTGCCCGCAGACGAGGCGACGAACCGTAGGCGGTGGCGTTGCGCAGGTAGGTGGGGCTGAAGCTGGCGTCTGCGAGCGCCCCGATCCCCTCTTCGGCGATGACCTTGCTCTGGCCATAGGGGGTCACCGGGTTGAAGGAGCTGGTCTCGTTCACGGGTGCGTCGCCGGCGGCGCCGTAGAGGGAGCAGGATGAGGAGAAGAGGAACCTCTCGACCCCCGCCTCCTTGGCCACGCGTGCCATGTGGACCGCACCGTGTGCGTTGACGGAGTACGTCGCCTCCGGGTTGAGGTGGCCCACCGGGTCGTTGGAGATGGCTGCCAGGTGGATGACGGCGTCGAAGCCGTCGAGGTCGTGCGCCGTGGCGTCCCGGATGTCACCGGTGCGCTGCTCGTAGCCGCTGGGGACGGTGCCGAAGTCGCAGCCGTCGTACCAGCCGGCGTCCAGACCGACGATCTCGTGACCGGCCGATCTGAGGAAGGGGACGATCCGCGCACCAAGATATCCGCGATCGCCGTCTACTAGAACTCTCACACTCTCACCTCATTCGAAATCGACGAGACCTGTCGGACTCATCAACACCGTACGTCCGGAATTCCCCGAAAGTCAGGGGTGACTTTCAGAATCACCCCGACCTCGCCTCGCGATTGCCCGTTTTCGGGGCCTACCGTCATCTTGCAAGGACACCGTTGTTACCGCCCGAGGAAGGTACGCCGTGCGGATACTGAGGATTTCTCACAGTGGTGTTGTCGACGCGTGGCGTGAGCGCGAACGCTATGTGCGCTCGCACGGCCACGCGGTGCGTTCGATCTCCGCGAAGGCCTGGGATGAGGGCGGTATGCCCGTCGAGCTCGTTGCCCGCCCGGGAGAGGACGCCGTCGGGATTCGCACGTGGGGTTCGCACCCCATCGCCTTCATCTACGACCCGCTGGCCCTGTGGCGGGAGCTGGGCAGACCTCATGCGCTCCTCGACATCCACGAGGAACCGTATTCCTTGGCCACCGCTGAGATCTTGACCCTGCGCGCATTGCGCGGGCTGCTCGGGAACCGCAGTGTCAAGGCGCCGTACATCATGTACTCGGCGCAGAACATCACCAAGACCCACCCGTTGCTGTTCCGCTGGATCGAACGATCGTCGTTGCGCGAGGTGTCTGCCGTCTCGGTCTGCAACGACGAGGCCGGACGCATCCTGCGCGGGAAGGGGCTGCGCACCCCCGCTCGGACCATCAGCCTGGGCATCGACCCCCTGGTCTTCTCCCCTGCGCGGCGGGGCGAGATGCGTCGTCCGCATGGCGGGGAGATCCGGGTCGGGTACGTGGGCAGGCTCGAGTCTCACAAGGGCGTCCACGTCCTGCTGGCCGCGGTGGCCTCAGACCCGCGCCTGCACCTGTCGATCGTCGGGGGCGGGCCGCGAGAGACGCAGCTGCACGAACGGGCTCAGCAGACCGACCTGGCTGGGCGGGTGGAGTTCCTCGGGCACCTCTCAGGCAGCGACCTGGCAGTCCACTACCAGTCCTTGGACGTGCTGGCGGTCCCCTCCCTGCCCACGAGCAGCTGGCTGGAACAGTTCGGCCGGGTAGCCGTCGAGGCGATGGCCAGCGGCGTTCCGGTCGTGGCGAGCGACACGGGAGCCCTCCCCGACGTCCTGGACGGCGCCGGCACCCTCGTCCCACCTGGCGACGCCGCTGCCCTGCGCGATGCGCTGCTGCGGGTGGGCACATCGCCCGACCTGCGCGCCGGGCACATCGCCGCGGGTCTCGACCGTGCCGCACAGTACTCGTGGGACGCCGTCGGCGAGGCCTACCTACGGCTGTACACCGACGTCGTGACGAACCACCTCATGGACACGCACGCGCGGATGTCGGCGCGGAACTCACCGGCCGCTGCGGCACGCGCCCCTGCCTCGCACGACGTTGGGAAGAACACCACGGACGACAGCCTGCGCAGCGTCGAGGTCGTTGTCGTCGCCTACGGCTCCCCGCACCTGCTCGACCGCACCCTGGCACCCATCGCGCAGTCCTTTCCGATCATCGTCGTCGACAACTCCTCCAACCAGGTGATCCGCAGGCTCTGCGAGCGCTACGGCGCGCGGTACATCGACCCTGGCCGCAATTCCGGTTTTGCCGCGGGTGTGAACGAGGGGCTGCGGGCCATGCTCAACCCTGACGCCGACGTCCTGCTCCTCAACCCCGACGCCGTCGTCCAGCCACAGGACGTCCGCAGGCTTCAGCAGGCACTGCGCTCCGACCCAGACCTCGCCTCGGTCGGGCCTACCCAGGTCGACGAGCACGGCGCGGCCTCCCGGGTCATCTGGCCGTTCCCCTCACCAGCAGGCAGCTGGCTGACGACCATCGGGCTGGGAGCTCTGCATCGCCGGGAAGACTTCGTCATCGGTTCCGTCCTGCTCATCCGCGGGCAGGCGCTCGCCGACGTGGGCGGGCTGGACGAGCGGTTCTTCCTGTACGCCGAGGAGACCGACTGGGCTCGACGGGCCCGGCACGCAGGGTGGCATCACGGCGTGGTCACGACCGCGACCGCCATGCACGTCGGCGGTGGGACTAGCGATGACACCCGTCTGCGCGATACCTACTTCCATGCCTCTCAGGAGGTGTACTTCCGGAAGCACTTCGGGGCCTCTGGCTGGGCGGTGAACCGCGCGGCGGTCATCACTGGAAGCGCAGTGCGCGCAGTCGTCCTCACTGGATCGCGCCGCACCGACGCAGGCCGGCGGCTCATGCTCTACGTGCGTGGTCCCGCCAAGGTGCAGCGCCAGCTCACGGCACGTCAGTGAGCATCGCTGCGCTGCGACGCAACGCCCCCTTCGTGGTGTCAGCCGTGCTGGCCGTCGCCGTGGTCGTCTCGCTGCTCACGATCAGTCCGTCGTTGGCGTTGGCCGGGGCAGCTGCGGTCGTGGTGGTCGCACTGACCCTGACAGAACCTGCGACTCTCCCGATCGTGGCATTCCCGGCGATCATCGTCATCGAGCGTGTTGGGGGCGGCGGCCCAGATGGTCAGGGCGGGCTGAACCTCTCCGTCTCAGACCTCGTGCTGTTCGCGGCCTTCTGGGTGGCTCTGCTGCTGAGGGAGTCGCCGCTGAGCCCGACGCTGCGCAAGCTCTTGCTGTTCTCGGCGTTCTATCAGGCGACGACGCTGTTCACCGTCGTCGCGAACCCGTACACGGCGAATGTCGTCGAGTGGTTCCACGCGTGGCTGCTGGTCGCGGGGGCGCTCGTCGTGGGGTGGAGCATCGGTCGTTCCGGGCGGTCCAGGCTCGCGTTCTCGTTGTTCCTCGCGGCCTGCGCCGTCATCGCCGTGTCAGCGCTGCTTCAGGCCGCGCAGGACCACGCCGCGACGGGGATGCTGAACGCGGTGTACCTGAACTGGCCGATGGCCATGCACAAGAACCTCTTGGGCGCCGTGATGGCCATGGCTGCGCTGATCGTGTACCAACGTCCTGCGTGGCTGGGCTGGTCGATGTCGTGGACTCTGCCGGCCTTCGGACTGTTCTCGTCGGCGCTCATCGCGTCCCAGTCCCGGCAGGCGATCTTGGGCCTGGCAGTCGGGGTGTTCGTCGTGGTGCTGCGCCGTGAGCCCGGGCGCAGGCGCTCGAAGGTGGTTCTCGTGGTGATCACGGCGGCGATCGTCACGGTGTGGTCGAGCACGAGCGACCAGCTGGCTCAGGACAACGACTTCAACTCTGCCAACCAACGCCTGACCTGGTACGCGGACTCGTTCCGGCTGTGGCAGGAGCACCAGCTCTTCGGAGCCGGGCTGCGGTGGTGGACCACGGGCCGTACCGCGTACGGGTTCCAACCGCCCAATGCTGAGCTGGAGGTCCTCACCTCTGCCGGCGCCGTGGGGCTGGTCGGATTCCTGGTGATGTTCGGCGGGATGCTGTGGGTGCTGTGGCGCATGTCTCCGGCGTTCGGAACATTGGCATTTGCCGCAGTGCTGATGCGCTTTGTCCAAGGGCAGCTGGATCTGTTCTGGGTCGCCGCGCAGGTTCCGATGCCTTTCTTGGTCGCTGGGCTCTGCGTGGGAGCCATGGAACGGGCTGCCGCGACAGGTCCGGCTCCTCCCCCGCTCTCTGATGCGCTCACGCTTGAGCGCACAACACCGCCAGGTCAGGTGGTCGTATGAGGCAGTCCTTGCGGGTGCTGCACGTCATCCGTTCTGACGCCTTTGCAGGTGTCGAACGCCACGTGGCTAACCTGGCCGCCGCCCAGCACGACCTCGGCCACAGAGTACGAGTCATCGGTGGTTCTCCGGATCACATGCAGGCGGTCTTCGGCAGCAGGGCCATCCCTGTCCTCGCTGCGCCCACGACGATGTCGATCCTGAGGATCTTGGGTCGGACGTCAGACCCTGACGTCGTGCATGCGCACATGAGCGCTGCCGAGTTCGCAGTCACCCTCGCCCCGCACCTGCGCACTGTCCCACTCGTCGCCACCCGTCACTTTGCCCGACGTCGAGGATCGAGCACGCTCGCACGGCAGCTGGGTATGCAGGTCGCCCGACGGATCGCTGCGCAGATCGCGATCAGCCACTACGTGGCGGATCGGATCGAGGGTCCGTCGACGGTTGTGCACTCAGGTGTGCCGGATCGCCCCGACGCGGGACCATACCTCAACCGCGAGAAGGTCGCGTTGGTCGTGCAGCGCCTCGAGCCGGAGAAGCGCACTGAGGTAGCCCTGGGCGTCTTCGCCGCGAGCGGGCTCGCCGAGGACGGGTGGCTCCTGGAGGTCGCCGGGGACGGGTCCGAGCGTGGAAGGTTGGAGCTCCTTGCCTCCGACCTGGGGATCTGGCAGGCGACACGGTTCCTGGGGTCACGCTCCGACTGCCTGGAACTGATGGACCAGGCCCGCGCGATCATCGCTCCGTGCGACATCGACGGTCTGGGGTTGTCGGTCGTCGAAGCCATGTCGGGCGGGTTGCCGGTCATCGCCGCTGCGGCGGGTGGTCATCGCGAGACCGTCGGTCGAGCCGACGACGCACGGCTCTTCACTCCGGGTGACGCGAGCGCAGGCGGAGACCTCCTCGTCGCTCTCGCCCGTGACCCGGGGCGCGCCGGGCGCTACGGGGACGAGCTGCAAACCGTCCAACGTGAGAAGTTCTCGTTGACTGCACAGGCTCAGGCAACGATTCAGGTCTACCGAGAGGTGCTTCGATGACCAACCTGGTGGTGTTCTCCCTGGAACGCTGGGACAACGTCTGGCGGCGTAACCAGATCCTCCTGGCAGGGTTGCTGCACGCTGACCCCGAGCTGCGAGTGCTGTTCGTCGAGCCCCCCGAGGATCCGCTGCACTCGCTGCACACCAAGCACCTTCCACGGCTGGGTCGCGGCGTCGTCCGTCGTGGACGTCGGGACGGCGTCCCGGACGGTCGCCTGTGGACGTACCAGCCGACGAAGTGGTTGCCGCGTCGTGCCGGACGGGCGCTCGGGGCGACCGTCGACGAGCGGATGGCTCAGTCCGTCATGCGCGCAGCCCGCCGTCTGCGTCTGGTCGACCCGTTGCTCTGGGTGAACGACCCTGCTGGTGCGACGCTCGTGCGGTTGTCGGCCTGGCCGAGCCTGTACGACATCACCGACGACTGGCTCGTCGCCAAGCGCTCGCCCGAGCAGCACGCGAAGCTGCTCTCTGACGAGAACCTGCTGCTCGCTGCCTGCTCGGCGGTCGTGGTGTGTTCCCCCGCGCTCGCGGAGTCCAAGGGCACCCGTCGCCAGGTCGTGCTGATACCCAACGCGGTGGACGTCGAGGCCTTCAGGGAACCTCGACGTCGTCCGGTCGACCTTCCTCGGGAGCCGATAGCCCTCTACGTGGGGACCGTGCATGCTGATCGCATCGATCTACCGCTGTGCGTTCACCTTGCTGAAGAGCTGAACCGCTCAGGGCACGGGACGTTGGTGCTGGTGGGTCCGGCACTGCTGACCTCAGGACAGCGTGCATGTCTGCTCGCTGCTGGGATCGTGCTGCTCGGAGCCCGTCCGCACCTCGATATTCCGGCCTATCTTCAGCACGCTGAAGTGCTTGTGGTACCGCACGTGGTAGATCCGTTTACCGATTCTTTGGACCCCATCAAGCTGTACGAGTACCAGGCGATCGGGCGACCTGTGGTGAGCACTCCGGTAGCCGGTTTCCGAGACCTGAAGAATCCTGTGACGCACATCGCTGAAGGGAGCGGATTCACCGAAGCGGTGATCGGGATACTGCTCAGCCCTCACCTCCCGACGGGGCCTGGGCCATTGATGCCGGGGATTCCGACGTGGGCAGAGCGGGTCGTCGCAATGCAGAAGGTCCTGGGCGGGCTACGGCCTCTGCAGATGTGAAGCGCTCGCCCATGCCTGCATGACGGCTTCTGCCGACCGGTCGATCATGAACCGTCGTTGTACGCTCAGCCATGCGCGGTGCGCACGTTCGATCGCTGCTGCTGGATCGGTGACCACATCGCTGATCGCATCAGCGAGCGCGTCAACGTCACCCGGGTTCACCAGCAGCCCCAACGCGCCGTCATGGGTGCGGGGTTCGAGTATCTCTGGCACACCTCCAGCCCGCATGGCGACGACGGGCACGCCTCTGGCCATCGCCTCTACGACGACCTGGCCGAAGGGTTCCGGGACCGGTGAGGCGTGGACGCAGACGGTGAGGACGTCGAGCTCGGTCGTGGGATCTGCAACGAATCCAACGAGTGTCACGGCCTCGTCAAGACCAAGCTCGTCGATGAGGTCAGTCAAGGATCGTGCATAGTCGTGCTCACCGAAGAGCGCCGAACCGATGATGCGAAACGTCGCCTGAGGGTGCACCTTCAGGACCTGCTGGGCGGCGTAGATGAACTCCCGCTGCCCCTTGGTCGGGCTCAGCCGCCCGACGATGCCCACGACAGGGGTCGACGAGTCTCGTGCGCCTTCGAAAGGTCGGACCTGGGAGGGAAGCAACCCGGGGTAGGCCAAGGTCCATCTGCCCTTGCGCGGTGCGAGGGTCGAGGCTGTCGCCAAGGAGTTCACCACAACATGACGTGGCACGTACCGGGCGAGCAGCCGGAAGCTCCCCGCGACCAGGGCTGGCAGGTAGTCCGCGGCGATCCGGTCGTGGACGTGCCACACGAGCGGAACCCGGGCGAAGAACGCAGGGACGACGCACAGCAGATCTGCCTTGAGCGAGGTCGTGTGCACCACGTCAGGTCGGCGTGCACGCAGCAGCTGCGTCAGGCGTGCGGTGAACGCTGCGACGTCACGAGCACCGCGGAGCAGCTGCGGGATCGACGACCACGACACACGTGAACCGTTGCGGCTGGCTGTGCGGATGTCGTCCTGCAGGGCGAGCACGCTGACGTGATGCCCTTCGTCCTCGAGCAGCTGGCGCAGCGGGCCATCGTCGAAGAGGAGGATGCTCGGCCGGACGCGCAACGGGTCCAGGGCGGAGCACAGGCGCACGAGTGCCAGCTCAGCGCCGCCGAGAACAGCCGTGTGATCGACGAGAAGCACCCGCAGCGGTGCGCTCATACCGAGGATCGGGAGGGGTTGCGCTGCTCCTCGTCGACTCGCCGGCGCCCCTTCTTCGACGAGGAGTCCTGGGGCAGTGCCCCGGCTGGTGCATACGTCGAGACGTACGTCATGCGCCTGTCCGCGGTACGTCCGTGCAGGGCGATACCCAACAGCCTGACCTTGGCGCTGGTCAGGCGGGCGGCGGCGTTCTCGAGGACAGTCCGGCTGGTCTGCCCCACGGTGGCGATGAGCACCACCCCTTCTGCATAGCCCCCCAGGATGATCGCGTCTGCTGCAGCCAGAACTGGAGGCGCGTCGATAATGACAACCTGTGCAGATCCTCGGATCCGTGCGATGAGCTGTCTCGCAGAGGAGCTCGCCAGGTAGTCAGCCGGGTCCAACGCGGTCTCCGGAGCGGGCAGGAACCGCAGGCCGCTGACGGAGGTGGGACGCATCGCTGCTAGTGCCCCGCTCACCTCCAAACTTCCGGGTTTCCACCCGGGAGGGGCAGGGAGCAACTCGTCCAGCTCACCTCGACGCAAGTCCCCCGACATGACGACGGTGTCTCGTCCTGACAGTGCCCACGAGGCCGCCAGGTTCGCCGCGATGAAGCTCCTGGGAGCGTCCGGTTCTGTCGCCGTGACGACGATGACCAGCGGTTGGTCCCCGAGCGCTGCCTGTATCGCGGTTCGCAGCTCGCGGATGGATTCTGTGAACGGTGTCGCGGCGCGTCCGTCGACCGGAAGCGCACCCCCGGCTTTCACCACAGACCGTCGGACGTCGGCCAGCTCGGCGAGGACCGGTACGCCGCTGACGTCCCTGGCGACCTTCGCGTTCGTCACCGACGTGTCCAGGGCTCGCCGCAGGAGCGCGAGCCCCAGTCCGAGGAGGGCACCGGCCAGAACACCCAGGGCGAGGGCCATCTTGCTGTTCATCCCCTGCGGGGTTCCGCTGCTCGCGGCTTGCGCGAGCACCGCGGGTGAACCGAGCGCTCCACCGAGGTTGGACTGTGTCGCGAGGGTCCCGTATGAGCTGAGCACAGCGGCCAGGTCAGCAGCGGCGATAGGGTCCCCCGGGTTCGCCTTGGTCGCTGCGTCCAGGACGGCCGCCTTGTCCTTGGTGCTGGCCATGTTCGCTTCGATGCCCTTGAGCAGGGCGTCCCAGTCTGCCCCCACCTGCGCGACATACCCTTGCGCGAAGGCGTTGGCCAACTTCTCTGCAGCCGCTGGGTCGGTCGCTTGAGCAGTGATGAACACCCGTGACGTCGTCGGGTCGACGGAGGTGCTCACGTCAGTGAGCAGGTTCACTCCTGTTCCCTTGTCACCCAGCAGCGCGGCCGCGCGCGCTGCGACCTCGGTGGAGGCGGCCTGCTCGGAGTCGACCGCCAGGGTGGGCGGGGCGACGGTTCCGGCTTGGGGTGCGTCCGCGCGGAACTGCACGCTGGCGGTGCTTGAGTAAATCACTGTCCGTGTCTGCAGGTAGGCGACGCTTGCCGCCCCACCGATGATGACGGCGACGACGATGAGCCATTTACCGGCCCAGAGCATGCGGACGAATTCTTTGAGTGTCACCTGGTCTCCCTCACTGCCCTGCCTTGCGTTCCCGTGTGCTGAAGACGGATCGGCTCATCTGTGTGTCGACGACCTGTTGCAACTTCGTCGTGAACATCGCTGAGCTGAACTGTCGTGCATGGAACAGCAGTGCTGCCAGGTCCCAGGTGGTGTCTACGGCCTCTGTGATGGCTCGAGCGATCAGTTCGCCCGTCGGAGAGTCGAAGAAGACACCTGTTCGTCCTTCGACGACGGTATCGAGATAGCCGCCATCACGCAGTACGACCGAAGGTTTCCCGAAGGCTGCCGCTTCTAAGGGGGAGAGTCCGTAGTCCTCGTACGACGCCGCGACGAGCACTCGGGCACCGGCGTAGAGCCACCGCAGCTCGGTGTCCGTGACACGGCCGAGGAGTGCGACGTTGGTCTGCCCGTCTCTGGCGGCTTCCGTGACGAGGCCTTCCAGACGCCCGCGATCTGGCCCGTCGCCGACGACAACGAACCCTGTGTCCGGGTGCGATCGTGCCGCCTCGATGACCAGGTCGACATTCTTGTAGGGCAGCAGCCGTGCGACGCACAGGATGAAACCGCCCCGCGCCCCGCGCAGGTCGCCCAGCACGTCCATCCCCTCGGGGCGACGTTGTTCTCCTTGCGGAGAGAGCGCTGGCGGAGGAGGGACCACCTCGGCGTCGATGTCGTAGACCGCGCGAACTGCTTCTCGAGTCACGGTGGAGTTGGCCAGGTACACGTCGGCACTGTGCGCTGCTCTGCGATCCCACGTCTGCAGCGGTCCGGTGAGCGCGCCGAGCAGTCCGGTGGCCGCGAGACGGTTGGCCCGTTGGGAGAGCGATTCTCCTGCCTTGCCGACGCCTAGGTACCGGTCGCGCTGGTACAGCCACCGGGCGGGGGCGTGGCAGTACACGATCTTGCGGCCGTCAGTAGGGAATCCGTGCGCCCAACCTGTCGAGCTCGCGAGGAGCACGTCTGCGTCGATGGGCGACCGAGACACCGTTCGAGCGAGAAAGGGCAGCGCCACCCGATGATCCCGGCGCAGCGCACCGTAGCGGTTGAGCCGGGTGACCCGCAGGTCGAGATCGGCCATCTCGGGGAAGGTCCGGTCACGGTCGTAGAGCGTCGTGTACATGGGGGCGCCCGGGAACGCCTCGGCCATGATCAGTGCAACCCGCTCGGCCCCACCACGCTGGGTCGCATAGTCATGGGCGAGCGCGACCGGGGTCCACCCCGCTGCGTGGGGTCGATCGCGGTTCTGCGCCGTGCCGTCAACAGTCATATCCTGCCCTACCGTGGCTGGCTCTGATCGTAAATCAGAACCAGCCCCGGCAACCGTGCCACCGGGGAACTTCACCCCCGACGACAATCCACGGGGGGCGCCTCGGCTCAGCCGGTCGGCCGAGTTACCTGCTCACGGAGCGGGAGGACGTGGGTTCAGTCCTTCGTGTGGAACTTCAGCTGGGCCTTGACGAGTCCCTCGGTGAGGACCATCTCGGCCGCGTCGGCCGCGTCGTCGAGCAGGAAGGGGAGCTCTTTGCGCTCGGTCGGGGTGAAGTCCTTGAGGACGAAGTCCGCGGTGTCCATCCGGCCGGGCGGGCGGCCCACCCCGGTGCGCACGCGGACGTAGTCCTTCGTGCCGAGGGCCTTGGTGATGTCCCGCAGGCCGTTGTGCCCGCCCTCGCCGCCGCCGACCTTGCACCGGACGTCACCGAAGGGGATGTCCAGCTCGTCGTGGACGACGAGCACGTGGGCGGGGTCGACCTGGAAGTACTGCGCGAGGGAGGCGACCGGGCCGCCCGAGGTGTTCATGTACGTCGACGGCTTCGCGAGGATGACGCGCGGGCCAGGGGCCCCGCCCGGGAGCACACCGAGGCGGGCCTGCGCGACGACGGCGCGGGAGCGGTGCGCGGAGAAGGTCACCCGGGCGCGCTCGGCGAGCAGGTCAAGCACCATCTGCCCGACGTTGTGCCGGTTGCCCGCGTACTGCGGTCCTGGGTTGCCCAGGCCGACCACGAGCCAGAGGTCGTCAGACATGAATGCACTTCCTGTTCCGGGCGCACAAGGTGCGCCAGATGAGTGTCGCGGCGTTTTGCCCAGCTGGCGCCGCCCGACGACGAGGCGCCCGGCACCGAGGGGTGCCGGGCGCCTTGTCAACGCATCAGGTGAAGCGCTGTGCGGGAAAGATCAGGCCTTGGTGGCGGCCGAGGCGGCAGCCTGGTTGGCGGAGACCTCAGCGGCAGCGGCGTCGTCCGCGGTGCTGTCGGCAGGTGCCGTCACCAGCACGACGTCGACGTCGGGGTCGGTCAGGAGCGTCGAGCCCTCGGGGAGGATGAGGTCGCGGGCGTAGACAACCGCACCGGAGACCAGGCCCTCGATGGACGCCTCGATCGAGGTCGGGATGTTGGTCGCGAGGGCCTCGATGAGGACCGTCTGCGACTCGATGATCGTGATGGTGCCGGGCTCCGCAGCGCCGGTGACGCGAATGGAGACCTCGACCTCGACCTTCTCGCCCTGACGGACGATGAGGAGGTCGACGTGCTCGATGACCTGCTTGACCGGGTCGCGCTGGATGTCCTTGGCCAGGGCCAGCTGGATGTCGCCGTCGAGGTCGATCTCCAGGAGCGCGTTCTGCTGCTTGAGGGCGAGCATCGTCTGGTGGCCCGGGAGCGCGACGTGGACCGGAGCGGTCCCGTGCCCGTAGAGGACGGCGGGGATCTGGTGGTTACGGCGCGTGCGGCGTGCGGCACCCTTGCCGAACTCGGTGCGGGCCTCGGCGACGAGCTTGTTCTTGTCAGACACGTGGAACTCCAGGGAAGAAAAGGTGGGCCGACGACCAGTGGGGAGCAATCGGCTGTCACCTGGAGGGACACAGAGAGTGAAGCTGCCTCATCCAGGAAACGGGCGGTACGCATCGGCGCGGGACACATGACGGACGCGCGAACAGCGACCGCCCAGTCGATTACGGAGGTCTGAACCGTCCATGACCGTCCGGATCTCATCCGGCCCGTCAGACGTCCCTCGCCGAGGCAACCCGGCCAATATACCTGTCAGGGCGCCTCGCCGTCGAATGCCCACCGGACGGTCACCGTCGCGGAGATCTCCTGGGTGCCGGCGTCCACCCCGAGGGACGCACCGACCGCGTCCGCGCGCATGGCCATCATCCGCGGCCCGCCCCCTCCCCCGCCGCTGCCCTCAGCGACGTCGACCACCCGGCCGAGGCTACGTCCGGCCAGGCCAGCGAGCTGGGTGGCCTTGGCTCGGGCGTCGCCGAAGGCCCGATCTAGGGCCTTCGTCAGGCTCGCGGACGGATCACCCACCCGCAGGTGCATGGACTCCAGCTGGGCCACCGCCCCGGCCGCGGCCAGGGCCTGGCGCACCGCCTCGCCCGCCTCCGCGACGTCGCGCACAACCACGCGGAGGGTGAGCCGGGCGGTCGTGCGCGGCTCGGCGTTGTCAGGGCGCTCGGTCCACGTGGAGGACTGGGCACTGCCCAGGTCGCCCGGTGCGACCCCGGAGGCGAGCAGGCTCGTGCGGGCGGCGTCGAGACCGACCGTTGCGGCGTCGATCGCCTGCTGCACGTCGGGGGCAGTGGCCTGCGCACCGAGCTCGATCTGGACCACGTCGGGGACTGCCTCGACCGTCCCGCTACCGGTCACCGTGATGCCCTCGCGCGCGCGGCTGCGCTTGTCGCGCCTCTCATGTTTTCCCTGATGTCCCATGGCGACATCCTTACCCGTCCCGGCGGTCGCCGCACGCCGCGGCCCGCCCGGCGCGAGCACCCGGCGCCGCGAGCACCCGGCCCGCTCGCCGGGACGGCGGCTCCCCCGAGAACGACGTCGGGCCCCGGCCCGCGCCGGCGACCGGAGGGTCGGACGCAGGCCGAGGCCCGGAACGCTCAGTCAACTCAGGCGTTGCCCTCGAAGAGCGAGGTCACCGACCCGTCGTCGAAGACCTCGCGGATCGCCCGGGCGAGCAGGGGGGCGATCGAGAGGACGGTGAGCTTGTCGAACTGCTTGTCGGCCGAGATCGGCAGGGTGTCGGTGACAACCACCTCGCGCGCTCCGCACTCGGTCAGGCGCTTGGCCGCCGGGTCGGAGAGCACGCCGTGGGTCGCCGCGACGATGACGTCCTTGGCGCCCGCCTCGAGCAGCACGCGCACGGCCGCGGCGATCGTGCCGCCCGTGTCGATGAGGTCGTCGACGAGCACGCAGCTGCGTCCTTCGACATCGCCGACCACGCGGTTGGCCACCGACTGGTTGGGCACGTTGATGTCGCGCGTCTTGTGCACGAAGGCGAGCGGCGCGCCGCCGAGCCGGGCGGCCCACTGCTCGGCCACCCGGATACGACCGGCGTCGGGTGAGACCACGGCGACGTTCGTGAGGTCGACCCTGGTCCGGACGTAGTCGGTCAGCAGCGGCATAGCCCACAGGTGGTCCACCGGGCCGTTGAAGAAGCCCTGCAGCTGGGAGGAGTGCAGGTCGACACTCATGATGCGGTCCGCACCGGCCGTCTTGAACAGGTCCGCCATGAGGCGGGCCGAGATCGGCTCGCGGCCACGGTGCTTCTTGTCCTGACGGGCGTAGCCGTAGAAGGGCTGCACCACGGTGATGGTCTTGGCGGACGCGCGCTTGAGCGCGTCGCACATGATGAGCTGCTCCATGATCCACTGGTTGATCGGGGCCGTGTGCGACTGCAGGACGAAGACGTCCGCACCGCGCACGCTCTCACCGAAGCGAACATAGATCTCGCCGTTGGCGAAGTCGTAGGCCGAGGTCGGGACGATCTCGGTGCCAAGCTCGCGGGCAACGTCCTTGGCGAGCTCCGGGTGCGCACGCCCGGAGACAAAAACCATGCGCTTCTCGCCGTCGGAGGAGATGATGCCAGTCATCAGTCGCGGTGTCCTTCAGTGGTGCCGCCGGTCCCAGGGCGCGGCGCGCCGTGGTCCTCGGTAGCGGTTGGGGGGCTGGGAACAGGAAGAGTTGCCTGGTGGTCGGCCTGGGCGCGTTCGGCCTGTGCCTGCGCGCCGAGGCCGGCGGGGGCGTCGGCGGACTCCAGGCGCGTGCGCTCGGCCGCGCGGGCCGCATCGGTTCCGGGCCGACGACGCTCGACCCAGCCCTCGATGTTGCGCTGGGCTCCCGCGGAGACCGCGAGGGCGCCCGAGGGCACGTCGTTGCGGATGACCGAGCCGGCCCCGGTGTAGACGCCGTCGCCGACGTGCACGGGAGCGACGAAGAGGTTGTCCGCGCCGGTGCGCGAGAAGGACCCGATGGTCGAATGGTGCTTGTTCACACCGTCGTAGTTGACGAAGATCGTGGCGGCACCGATGTTCGTGTGCTCCCCGATGGTCGCGTCGCCGACGTAGGACAGGTGCGGGATCTTCGAGCCGTCACCGATCGTGGCGTTCTTCGTCTCGACAAACCCGCCGATCTTGCCCGCCGTGCCCAGCACGGTGCCGGGGCGCAGGTAGCTGAACGGGCCGACCTTCGCGTCGTCGCCGATCACCGACAGCTCGGCCTGCGTGCGGATGACGGTCGCGTGCACGCCCACCTCGACGTCGGTCAGGGTCGTGTCCGGGCCGATCGTGGCGCCCTCGCGGATGACGGTCGCCCCGTGCAGCTGGGTTCCGGGGAGCAGTGTCACGTCCTGCTCGAGCTCGACATCGACGTCGATCCAGGTCGTCGCCGGGTCGACGACCGTGACGCCGTCGAGCATCCAGCGGTGCAGGATCCGGCGGTTGAGCTCGGCGCGCAGCACCGCGAGCTGGGCGCGGTTGTTGACGCCCTCGACGACGAAGTGGTCGGGGGTGCGCACGGCGCGGACGAGGCCGCCCTCGGCGCGGGCGATCGCCAGCACGTCGGTCAGGTAGACCTCGCCCTGGGAGTTGTCCTGGTCGACGCGGCCGAGACCGCGGCGCAGCACGGCGGCATCGAAGACGTAGATGGAGGAGTTGATCTCGCGGATCTGGCGTTGCGCCTGCGTCGCGTCGCTGTGCTCGACGATTCCCAGCACGTCCCCCGTGGCGTCGTCGCGCACGATCCGGCCGTAGCCGGTCGCGTCGGCGACCTCGCTGGTCAGCACGGTCACGGCGTGGGAACCGGCGGTGTGAGCGGCGAGCAGCTCGTTCAGGGTGGCGGTGTCCAGCAATGGGATGTCGCCGGCCATGACGACGACGGCCCCGGCGAGCCCGTCACCGCCGCCGCGGCCTTCGCTGCCCTCTGGGACGCCGGCGACGGCCGCCTGGGCCTGCGCTGCGGCGTCGAGCACGCTCAGGGCGCACTGGACCGCGCGGCCCGTCCCGGGGATCTCGTCCTGGTCGACGATGAGCAGCGTCGAGTCGATCGAGGTCGCGTGCGCGGCGACCGCGTCACGCTCGTACCGGACGACGACGGCGACCCGTTGCGGGTCGAGGCCCTTGGCTGCGGTGATCGCGTGGCCGAGCATGCTCCGACCGGCCAGGGTGTGCAGCGGCTTCGCCAGGGTAGAGCGCATCCGGGTTCCCCCGCCTGCGGCGAGGATGATTACGGCCGCGGGTTGAGCGGTGGTCACGTAGGACTCCCTGGAGCTCGAGATCGTCTGCCATGTGTGACGCCACATATCGTGACGCGCGCTCCGCCCCCAGGACTCGAACCTGGACCAAGGGCACCAAAAACCCTTGTGCTGCCGATTACACCAAGGCGGAATGAAAACCGACGGGCCGGTGCGCAGCGCGTGACGCTGAGGGACTGCGGGTTTCGATGCCCATTCTGCCAGGATTTTCGGCTGCGCCAAACGCTGACCGAACCGTGGGTCCGGCATGATGGACCCGTGGCCTCCGACAGCAAACGCACCCCCCGCTCCCGAATGACGGCGAAAGAACGCCGTGAGCAGCTCATCGTCGTCAGCCGCGCCCTTTTTGCCCAGAAGGGCTTCGAGGGCACGAGCGTCGAGGAGATCGCCGCCCGCGCGGAGGTGTCCAAGCCGGTTGTGTACGAGCACTTCGGCGGCAAGGAGGGCATCTACGCGGTTGTCGTCGACCGGGAGATCTCGGCCCTCACCCTGGCGCTCACGGGCGCGCTGACGGCTGGCGGCCACCCGAAGGTGCTGCTCGAACGCACCGCGCTCGCACTGCTGACCTACATCGAGACCAACGAGGACGGCTTCCGGATCCTCGTCCGCGACTCACCCGTCGCCCAGGCGACCGGCACGTTCTCGAGCCTGATCGGCGATGTCGCCACGCAGGTCGAGCACCTGCTCGCGGACCAGTTCAAGCGGCGCGACCTCGACCCGGGGATCGCGCCCATCTACGCCCAGATGCTCGTGGGCATGGTCGCCCTCACCGGGCAGTACTGGCTCGACGCCCGCCACCCGCAGAAGGCCGAGGTGGCCGCGCACCTGGTCAACCTGGCCTGGAACGGGCTGTCCGGGCTCGAGCGGCGGCCGTCGCTGCCGACCGCCGCGGGTACCTGAGGGCCAGGTGCGCACCTCGGGCCGGTCGCGGCGTGTCCGTATGCTTGCCCCGTTTGCCAGCGAGCGCACCGATGCGATTAGGTGAAGCATTCCCGCAAAAGCCCGATGACGTGTGAGGACCAGATGCCAGCGCTCGAGATCGACCGTCTCACCAAGACCTACGGGAGTCTGCGAGCCCTGGATTCCCTGTCCTTCTCGGTCGAGGCGGGTGAGATCTTCGGCTTCGTCGGATCCAACGGCGCCGGGAAGTCCACGACCATGCGCATCGCGCTAGGTGTCCTGTCTGCCGACTCCGGTGAGGTCCGCTGGGACGGGTCACCGCTGGGCTTCGACGGTCGGCGGCGTGTGGGGTACATGCCTGAGGAACGTGGCCTCTATCCGAAGATGAAGGTCGGCGAGCAGCTCGTCTACCTCGCCCGGCTGCACGGCCTGGACGCCAATGCCGCACGGGTGTCGATGGAGCACTGGACCGAGAAGCTCGGCGTCGACGCCCGCCGCGGTGACGAGGTCCAGAAGCTCTCCCTCGGCAACCAGCAGCGCGTCCAGCTCGCCGCCGCCCTCGTCCACGACCCGCAGATCCTCGTGCTCGACGAGCCCTTCTCCGGGCTCGACCCGGTCGCCGTCGACGTCATGAGCACGGTCCTGCGCGAGCGCGCCGACGCGGGAGCACCGGTCCTCTTCTCCTCCCATCAGCTCGAGCTCGTCGAGCGGCTGTGCGACCGGGTGGGGATCATCCGTGCCGGGTCGATGGTCGCCGTCGGGTCGGTCGACGAGCTGCGCTCGACGACCGCGCCACGCTGGCTCCTGGACGCCCCAGCCCTGCCTGACATCTCGGCCCTGCCCGGCGTCCATGTGATCTCCCGGGAAGGCAGCCGGACCGTGCTCGAGGTACCCGACACCCCCGGAGCCGAGCAGCCCGTGCTTCGCGCGGCCCTGGCCGCCGGTCCCGTCCACGAGTTCTCCCCGCAGCGCGCGTCCCTGACCGAGCTGTTCCGGCACGCGGTCAGCCGGGACGACACCGCCCAGCCCGTCGCGGGCGGGACCACCCCCGCCCGCGACGCCCGCACGAGCGAAGGAACACCCGCATGAGCGCCGACGCCAGTTCCGTCTCCGGCTGGAGCGGCGTCCGACTGGTCGCCGGTCGCGAGATCCGGCAGCGCATCTTTGCGAAGTCCTTCATCTGGAGCACGGTCGTCCTCGTCGTGCTGATCCTCGCCGGGGTCGTCGCCGCCAAGTTCATCAGCCAGTCCGAGAAGATCCTGCAGGTCGGCGTGACCTCCCAGACCCAGCCTCTGGGAGACACGCTCGTCTCGACCGCGGCGACCCTCGGCGCGACGGTCGAGCTGAGCACTGTGACCGAGGACGCCGGACGCGCGGAGGTAGCCGACAAGACCCTCGACGCCCTCGTCGTGGGCACCCCCGAGAGCTTCCAGGTGATCGCCAGGTCCGAGCTTGACACAACCCTCGCCTCGGCGTTCTCGGTCCTGGCCCAGCAGGCTGCCCTCGCCGACCAGATCAGCGAGCTCGGCGGGGACCCGAGCACGGTCGGTGCGGCGGTCGCCAAGGCCCATGTCGACGTCGTCTCCCTCGATCCCCCTCGCGAGGTCGATGGTTCCCAGATCCTCTCCGGGTACATCGTCGGGATCCTGCTGTTCATCAGCCTGCAGATCTGCGGACAGATGGTCGCCCAGGGGGTCGTCGAGGAGAAGACGAGCCGGGTGGTCGAGCTCCTGCTCGCGACCGTCCGGCCGTGGCAGCTCATGGCCGGCAAGGTCCTGGGTATCGGTGCGATCGGACTGATCCAGGTGCTCGTTCTGGTCGGCGCGGGGGCGGGCAGCGCGACCGTCCTCGGGCTGACCAAGACGATGGACGTCAACCTCGGTGCCACGGCGCTGTGGGTGATCGTCTGGTTCCTCGTCGGCTTCACGATGTTCGCGCTGCTCTTCGCCGCGGCCGGGGCCCTGGTCTCCCGCCAGGAGGAGGTTGGCTCCGTGACCATGCCGATCCTCATGCTCATGATGGCGCCGTACATCGTAGGCGTCTCGATCGCCCCATGGGCCCCGGACAGCCCGCTCGTGCAGTGGCTGTCCTGGCTGCCGTTCACGTCGCCGCTCATCATGCCGATCCGGGTCGCCCTGGGGACTGTCCCGGGCTGGCAGGTCGCCGCGGTCCTGGCGATCAACATCGCGGTGATCCCGGCGCTCGTATGGTTCGCGGGCCGGATCTACTCCAACGCCGTGCTGCGCACCGGGGTGCGGGTCAAGCTCAAGGACGCACTGCGTGCTGGGTAGGGCGCACTGCGTGCTGGGTCGTCTGCAACGGTCTGCGTCCGTCAAGACTCTTGACGTCAAGTAATCTGAGGGCATGCATTCCGGGCACGAGGACGAGGTCGACCGCATCATCGCGGCATGGACTCGGGTGCGCCCTGACCTGGATGTCTCCCCGCTGGCCGTCCTGTCCCGGGTCAGCCGGCTCGACCACCACCTCGACCACGCCCGCCGCGGTGCCTTCGCGCGCAACGAGCTCGAGCCGTGGGAGTTCGACGTGCTCGCCGCGCTGCGCCGGGCGGGTGAACCTCATGTCCTGTCCCCCGGGGCACTGGTCACCCAGACCATGGTGACCTCGGGAACCATGACCAACCGCATCGACCGGCTCGAGGCGCGCGGCCTCGTCGTGCGTGCGCCGTCCCCCGATGACCGCCGCGGCGTGCTCGTCCGCCTCACCGAGACCGGCCTGACCCGCGTGGACGCCGCGTTCAGCGACCTGCTCGCCGTCGAGCACGAGGTCCTGGCGGTCCTGGACCCGGCCGACGAACCCGCGATCGCCGATCTCCTGCGTAGGCTCGTGGCGCAGTTCGACAACCTGTCGTGAGTCTGCACTCGCCGGCGACGGGGCCTGCGGCCTGCCCGCTCCTCGGGCGGCGCAGGGCGCTCAGAGAAAGAATTGGTGGCGGCGGGGACGATTCCCGGCCGCCACGCGTTGACCAATAGGACCCGACGACGTGTCTACCCGCCCAACTCCCCGATCACATTCGTCAGACAGGGAATCACCACATGGTTCACGCCTCACTCATCCCGTGGCTCGACCCGGTGACGATCATTCCCCAGCTCGGACCGTGGGCGCTGCTAGGGATCTGCTTCATCGTCTTCGCCGAGACCGGGCTGCTTGTAGGTTTCCTGCTCCCCGGTGACACGCTGCTGTTCTTCGCCGGACTGCTCACCCACACCGGGGTGATCAGCATCGACATCGTCTGGGTCTGCCTGGCGATCGTGGTCGCGGCCTTCCTCGGCGGGGAGGTCGGATACCTCATCGGCCACCGGCTCGGCCCCAAGGTCTTCGAGCGCAAAGAGTCCGGGCTGTTCAGCATCAAGAACGTCGAGCGGACGAACATGTTCTTCGACCGCTTCGGCGGCCCCGCGGTGATCATCGCCCGGTTCATCGCGGTGGTCCGTACCTTCGCCCCCGTCGCGGCTGGGGTGGCGCACATGAACTACCGCCGATACTCCCTGTACAACCTCATCGGCGCGGCCATCTGGGGCGCGGGCCTGGTCATGCTCGGGTATCTGCTGGGCGGGATCAGCTGGGTGAGCACCTACGCGGAGAAGTACATCGACGTCGTCATCCTCGGCGCCGTGGCGCTCACCCTGGTGCCGATGCTGATCCACTACTTCCGGTCCAGCATGCAGGCTCGCCGCAACGCAGCGACCGGTCTGCCCGACGTCGCGGTGGCTGGCGCCGCCGCCGCGGGCATCGTCACGATCACCCCCGCGATCGTCCACACCGACCACACCGACCCCACCGACAAGCCCCGCGCGTAGCCAGCAAGGACCCGGTGCGGTCAGCTGGTCTCGGCGCTGCGGACGGTCACGGCCATGGTCGGTGCGATCTCGGCTACGAGGGCTCTCCAGCGTTCCAACGCCGGAGCCTGGGCCGCGCCGGGGACCAGGATCAGGTCGACCCGGCTCGATCCGATCGAGAAAGTGTCGACCTCGTCGTCGCCGGCCACGGCATGGACCACAGCGAGGCGCGGGGCGTTCGCCGACCCGTCGCGGGAGAGCTCGACCGACCCGTCCGCCGTGGTGAGTCGCACGTCCAGCACGACTCGCCCCTCAGCCTCGGCGGCGCTCGTCCAGCCGGTCAGCGCCGCGGCGAGGGCGTCTGCCTGCTCCCATCCATCGCCTGCAAGGAGCACCTCGGCCGCACCGCGCGGAACGCCTCCAGCCGAGTCACCGGCCACGTCGACGGAGACGGCGCCATCGGCATCGCTCACCCCGTCGAGCCCGCGGGCGAAGGTCTCGAAGTCGGCGACGACGGCGGCGACCGCCGGATCGACCGGTGACCCGTCCAAGGACGACGAGCTGACCGAGGCCCCCGGCGCGGAGTCCTGGGCCGAGCTCCCGACACCGACCCGCACCACGAGCGCGACCACCCCGCCGATGAGGACCCCAGCGCCCACGACCAGGGCGAGGACGATCGCCAGCACCCGCCACCGCGCCCGCGCGCCGGCGCTCCGGGTGTCCGTCTCCGCTCCCGGGAGACCGTCCGGAAGCAGGTCGGAACGGTGCCCCGCGTCGTCGGCGCTCTCCGCCGTGCGCCGTGCCATCAGCCGGCGATCTCTGCGTGGTCGAGCCACTCGGTCTCGAGGACTTCCTTCTCCTCGGCCAGCGCCCGCAGCTGGGCGTCGAGCACCGTCACCGCGCCGTGGTCGGTCGCCTGGGCAGCCATCTTGTCGTGGATCTTCGCCTCGAGCTCGGCAATCTTGTTCAGCCGCCGTTCGATGCGGTTGATCTCCTTCTTCGCCGCGCGCACCTGCGCGCCGCTCGGCGCCGCCTCCCCCGGACCGTCAGCCCCCGCGGCGGCCCCCACGGATGGAGCGCCCGACCCGGCGTCAGCGGCCGCGGCCATCGCCGCATGCCGCAGCTCGAGATACTGCTCGACCCCTCCGGGCAGGTCCCGGATCATGCCATCGCCGAGCAGGGCGACCTGACGGTCACAGACCCTCTCGAGCAGGTACCGGTCGTGGGAGACCACGATGAGCGTCCCGGGCCACCCGTCGAGCAGGTCCTCCAGGGAGGCCAGGGTGTCGGTGTCGAGGTCGTTCGTCGGCTCATCCAGGAGCAGCACGTTCGGCTCCCCCACGAGCAGGCGCAGCAGCTGCAGACGGCGGCGCTCCCCGCCGGAGAGGTCGCGCACGAAGGTCGAGGACCGCTCGTGGGTGAAGCCGAGGCGTTCGACGAGCTGGTCGGCGCTGAGCTCCTTGCCGTCGACCGCGACCGTGCGCTTCTCCTGCTCGATCACCTCGAGCACCCGCAGCCCGCCGACCTCGTCGAGCTCGTCGACGTCCTGGGTGAGCTCGGCGATCTCGATCGTCTTGCCACGCTTGATGCGGCCGGTATCCGGCTGGGCGCGTCCCGAGAGCAGCTTGAGCAGCGTCGTCTTGCCCGCGCCGTTGACGCCGACCACGCCGTAGCGGTCGCCCGGGCCCACCCGCCAGGTCACGTCGTCAAAGAGCACCGTGCCCTCAGGGTTCGGGGAGCCGTCGGCGTTCGGCACCCGCAGGGACACGTCCTCGAGGTCGAGCACGTCCTTGCCCAGGCGCTTGGTCGCCATCCGGGTGAGCTCGAGCTGGTCGCGCGGGGCGGGCTCGTCGGCGATCAGCGCCGCGGCGGCGTCGAGGCGGAACTTCGGCTTCGAGCTGCGCGCGGGTGCCCCGCGCTGCAGCCACGCGAGCTCCTTGCGCAGGAGGTTGTCACGCTTGTCGGCGGTCATCTGGGACATGCGGGCACGCTCGGCGCGGGCCAGCACGTAGGCCGCGTAGCCGCCGTCGTACCCTTCGACCGCTCCCGTCCCGTCGCCGGTGACCTCCCACATCCGGGTGCACACGGCGTCGAGGAACCAGCGGTCGTGGGTCACGACGACGAGCGCGCCGCGCGCGCCGGGGCGGGCGTAGCGCTCACGCAGGTGGGTGGCCAGCCAGTCGACCCCCTCGACGTCGAGGTGGTTGGTGGGCTCGTCGAGGAAGATCACGTCGTGGTCGGCCACGAGCAGCGCGGCGAGCGCGACCCGGCGGCGCTGCCCGCCCGAGAGCGCGTCGACCTCCTGATCGAGGTCGAGGTCGGCGAGCAGACCCGCGTGGACCGAGCGGATCGCCGCGTCCATCGCCCACGTGTGCTCGTCCGCGTCCCCGTGCACCACACGGCGCACGCTGAGCCCGGGCATGAGCTCGTCGCGCTGGTCGAGCATGCCGACGTCGAGCCCGCCCACCCGGGTGACCCGGCCGTCGTCGGGCAGGATCTTGCCGGCGAGCAGGCGCAGCAAGGTGGACTTCCCGGCGCCGTTGGGACCGACGACCCCGATCCGGTCGCCGTCCTCGATGCCGAGGCTGACGCCGTCGAGCAGCACGCGGGTGACAGCCACGACGCGCAGTCCGTGGGCGCCCAAGAGGTGAGCCATGTGCTTCTTCCGTCGAAGGATGTGTCAGATCAGGTCGGGGCGTCGGGATGGCCTCGGTCGTGAGGCCATGCTGGCAGCTTCACCAAGCCATTGTCTCAAGAAGATCGTGTGCGGGGTCGAGCATTGAGCTCTTCAGCTCGTCGCCCCGCGCGTGTTCCGGCCGAGCGCCCTGGGTGACCACCCGTGCTGAGTCCGTTGCACACACATCCGCTATGGCTTACGCTAAGCCTTGGAGAAAGGGTTGTGATCCATCAACACTCCCCTGCCGCTGTTGTGCAGGCCGGACGCTCCATACACACCCCGCTGGGCTCCCCCCGCCTGGCGCACACCTGAAGATGCTTGGAAGGAACACCTCAATGATGAGATCCCGCACCCCGTGGGTCGCCGGTCTGGCGGCCGTCAGCATGCTCGCCCTGTCCGCGTGCTCGAGCAACGGAGACACCCCAGCCGACGCCAGCAGCCTCACCGTCTGGGTCATGGGTGACAGCTCGGCAAACTTCGACACCCTCGTCGCACCGTTCACCAAGGACACCGGCATCGCGGTCAAGACCGTGGCCGTCCCCTGGGACAGCATCGATCAGCGCTTCACCACGGCCGTCGCGTCGGGCAACGGCCCGGACGTCCTGCAGATCGGCATCTCCAAGCTGCGGACCTTCGCGGACAGCGGCGCGCTGCTCCCCCTCGACGAGACCACGATTGCCGACTACCCGAACCTCGCGGCTGATGGCTTCATCGATGGCGTGGCCGGCGACGCCACGGCGATCGGCGGCGAGGTCGTGAGCGTCCCGTGGGTGAGCGACACCCGCGTGCTCTTCTACCGGACCGACATCCTCGAGGAGAACGGCATCACCGCGCCCCCCACCACGTGGGACGAACTGCGCGCCGACGCCAAGGTCCTCAGCGACCGCGGTGTCGACCAGTACGGCTATTACGTGCCGCAGTGGGACAGCTCGCTGCCCGTCATCATGACGTGGGGCAACGGCGGTGACATCCTGACCACCGACCAGACGATCAACTTCGACACTCCTGAGTTCGAGGCTGCCGTCGACATCTACGCCGGTCTGTACGCGGACGGCAGCGTCCCGACGAACGCCGACTTCGATCAGACGCAGGGCTTTACGTCTGGCATCACACCGATGGTCATCTCCGGCCCCTACCTCGCGAACGCGATCTCGGCCGCCGCTCCTGAGTTGGAGGGGAAGTGGTCCGTCGCTCCCGTGCCCGCATCCGTCGACCACACGTCGCTGCTCGCCGGCTCCAACCTCAGTGTGTGGGGCAAGAGCGGTAACACCGAGGGTGCGCTCAAGCTCCTCGACTTCCTCTCCACCCCCGAGACCCAGCTCGCGTGGTACGCCGCGGACGGTCAGCTCCCCACGAGCAAGGCCGCCCTCGCCGACCCGACGCTGCTGAGCGATCCGATCACCGCCGTCTATGCCGCCCAGCTCGCCGACTCGAGGCTGCTGCCGCTCGTGCCGAGCTGGGACGGTGAGACCGGAAAGGCACTGCTCGACGCGCTCAACTCGATCGTCCTCACAGGCGCAGACCGCGCGTCGACCCTGGACACCCTGTTCCAAGCCACGGGTGACACCTCCGTCAGCTGACCACCGACTGGCACGGACGCGCGGGGCCAGCCCCGCGCGTCCGTCCGGAGGAGAACAATGAGACCTCGCATCACCCCCTACGTCTTCATCGCACCAGCCACCCTGCTGCTGGTCGCCTTCGGTGTGCTGCCGATCCTCGTGGCCACCTTCGTGAGCTTCACCGACATGAACCTCGCCGGCCTCGGCGACTGGTCCCGGATCAGCTTCGTCGGCGTCGACAACTACTCCCAGCTCTTCGGTGACGCGGCGTTCTGGCAGGCCATGCGGAACACCGGCCTCTTCGCCGTGTTCGGCGTGCCGTCAGTCATCATTCTGTCGCTCGCCATCGCGCTGCTGCTCAACCGCAGTGGCAGCCGGTTCTTCAAAGCCCTGCGGTCGTTCTACTTCGTCCCCGCGATCACCGCGATCGTCGCAGTGTCCCTCGTCTGGGGCTACCTGTACAACACCCAGTTCGGGCTGTTCAACTACCTGCTGTCACTCGTCGGCGTGGGACCCGTGCAGTGGTTGAGCGACCCGACGATGGTGAAGTTCTCCGTCGCGCTGGTCGCCGTGTGGCGCGGTACGGGCCTGAACATCATCATCTTCCTCGCGGCACTGCAGGGCGTCCCCAAGGAGTACCTCGAGGCCGCCGAGCTCGACGGCGCCTCGGCCTGGCGCAAGACGGTCTCGATCACCATCCCGCTGCTGCGCTTCGCGATCTTCTTCGTGACGATCACCACGGTCATCGCGTGGCTGCAGTTCTTCGACGAGCCGTTCGTCCTCACCAAGGGCGGTCCGCTCGGTGAGTCGACGAGCATCTCGCTGTTCCTGTTCCAGACCGGCTTCTCCGCGAGCAAGTTCGGCTACGCGAGCGCCGGTTCGGTCGTCCTCTTCGCGATCATCGCGATCATCACCCTCGTCCAGCTCCGAGCCAGGAGGACCGATGTCGACTACTGAGCTCGCCCCGGCACCGCCCGCCCGTCGTCGCACCACCCCGCAGGTCCGCACGCCCAAGCCCCGCGGACGTCGACTCACTGTGCTCGTTGGCGCTGTGCTCGGCGTCGGCGCCCTCGTCACGGCCTTCCCGTTCTTGTGGATGGTCGCGACGTCGGTCAAGCCACGCAGCGAGTCCGTCGCATATCCGCCGCAGATCCTGCCGAAGGAGCCGACGTTCGAGTACTTCGTCCAGCTCTTCCAGGACCTCGACTTCGGCCGCTACCTCGTCAACACGCTCATCATCGTCGCCATCTCGATGGTCGGCCTCGTGTTCATGGCGATGGCCGGCTACGGGTTCGCCAAGTTCTCGTTCCGGGGCCGCGAGCCGCTGTTCTTCCTCGTGCTCGTGACGATGATGATCCCGGTCCAGGTCACCATGATCCCGACCTACCTCATCCTCAACGGCATGAAGCTCACGAACACGCTCGTCGGAGTCGCGCTGCCGAGCCTCGTGACGGGCTTCAGCGTGTTTCTCTTCCGCCAGTTCATGACGACCATCCCGACCGAGATCCTCGAGGCCGCACGCATGGACGGTGCTGGCGAAGCCAGGGTGTTCGCCAGGATCATCCTGCCCATGTCCAAGCCGATCCTCGCTGTGCAGGTCGTGCTCACGTTCATCGCGGGCTGGAACAGCTTCCTCTGGCCGCTCATCATCGCCAACGACGAGCGCTACTACACGCTCTCGGTCGGGATCTCGTTGCTCAACCAGCAGATCGCCTCCAACCCGTCCCTGCAGATGGCCGCAGCCACGCTCATGGTCGTGCCGATCCTCGTCGTGTTCGTCGCCTTCCAACGCTTCGTTGTCCAGGGCTTCGCCCTGTCCGGCCTCAAATGAGGCCTCGAAAAATGAGAGAGAGATACCACTCCGTGACACCCTCACGCTCTTCCGGCTACGTCCACGTCCGCGGGACGGACATCGTCGACGGCTCCGGGACCCCCCTCCTGCTCCGCGGCGTCGGCCTGGGCAACTGGCTCCTCGCTGAGGGGTACATGTGGAAGTTCGGCGACGACATGAGCTCCCCGCGCCAGATCGAGGGCCGCGTGCGCGACCTCGTCGGCGCCGAGAGCGCCGAGACGTTCTGGCGCCGGTTCCGCGACGTGTTCGTCACCGAGGCCGACATCGCCCGGATCGCCGAGCTTGGCTTCGACCACGTCCGCCTGCCGATCAACGCGCGCGGGGTGCTCCACGACGACGGCACGTTCCGTGAAGACGGCTTCGCGTACATCGACCGCGCGATCGAGTGGTGCGAGAAGCACGACCTGTGGATCCTCCTCGACCTGCACGGCGCCCCCGGGGGGCAGACCGGCACGAACATCGACGACTCCGAGCACGGCAAGCCCGAGCTCTTTATGGACGAGCGCTTCCGCGCGCAGACGATCGCACTGTGGCAGGAGATCGCCCGTCGCTACAAGGACCGCACGTCGGTGCTCGGCTACGACCTGCTGAACGAGCCGCTGCCCAACGAGTGGCAGCACATCTACGCCGACGAGCTCATCGCGCTCTACGTCGACCTCACGGCCGCGATCCGCGAGATCGACACCGACCACCTCATCATGTACGAGGGCTCGCACTGGGCGACCAACTGGTCAATCTTCACGTCGGTCATCGACCCGAACTCCGTGCTCCAGTTCCACAGGTACTGGTGCCCGCCCGAGCACTCGAGCATCGCCGAGTACCTCGAGGTCCGCGACCGGCTCCAGCTGCCCATCTACATGGGCGAGGGCGGCGAGAACACCCCCGAGTGGATCTACACGGCCACTCGCCTGTACGAGCAGCACGGGATCGGCTGGAACTTCTGGCCGTGGAAGAAGCTCGACACCCTCACCTCCCCAGTCTCGGCGGTCCGCCCCGACGGGTGGGAGCTTGTCAACGACCCCGCCGGCACCCCGCCGCCCGAGGTCGCGGACCGCATCCTCGACGCGTTCCTCGACAACGTCGCGCTCGAGAGGTGCACGCCGCACCCACTCGTCGTCAACGCGCTGTTCGGCCGCCCCCCGCTGCACCTGCCAGCGTGGGGGTACGTCGAGGCCGACCCGACAGCCCCCACCCGCTTCACCATCCAGACCCCGGCCGACGGGTCGAACGGAATCTGGCACCACACCGCAGGCGAGCTGTACGCGCACGACGAGCTCATGCCCGTCTCGCTCGTAGCTGGCCAGGAGCTTGAGTACCCGCTCGAGTCCGAACCGGCCGGGGTGCAGCTCGACAGCTCGACGCCCGACGCGTTCGAGACGCGCTGGGCGGGCGACAGGCTCGTCATCCGTGCGACGGCCACGGCGCAGCTGCGCGGCCTCGACGTGCTCGAGGCCTGAGGTGGGCGAGGGGACTGCGGAGCGCCGGGCCGGGACAATCGGCCGGGCGACGGGAGGTGCGCAGGACCGCTGGTATCGTCGGACCACCATGAGCGACGACGGACCCGCGAGCAGGCCTGTGCTGGCCGTCCCGAAGGCCTCCACAGTCACCTCGCTGCGCCAGCGGAACCGGGCCGCCGTGCTCAAACAGATCATTCTGTCCCAGGAGACCACCCGGGCGACGATCGCCAAGGAGTGCGACCTGTCCGCAGCGTCGGCGACGAACCTCGTCGCCGAGCTCATCGGCGACGGTCTCGTCCACGAGACAGGCTCGATCTCGTCGCGCGGCGGACGCCCCATCACGCTTATCGCCCCCTGCCCCGACAGCGCGTACGCGATCGGCGCGGACATCGGTGAGCGGGGCGTCGCCGTCGAGCTGTTCGACCTCTCCATGCGCCGCGTCGACCGCGAGTTCCGCGGCGGCGGGGCGCCCGAGACCCCGAAGCGGATCGCGCTCGAGCTGGGCGAGGCCGTCGACGCCCTGCGCGCCCGCAACCCCGAGGCATCGGAGCGGCTGCTCGGGATCGGCCTCGGGCTGCCCGGCCTCGTCGAGACGGCGCCGGACGGCCGCCAGACGCTGTACGCGCAGAGCCTGGGCTGGCCCGCCGTCCCCATCGAGGACCTCATCCGCACCGACGTGCCCGTCTACGCCGAGAACGGCGCCAAGACCCAGGCCAAGGCCGAGCTGTGGTTCGGGGCGGCCCGCGGCGTCAAGCACGCGCTCGTCGTCCTGCTCGGGCGCGGCTCGGGCCTCGGGGTCGTCGCCGACGGCAAGCTCGCTGTCGGGGCCTCGGGCAGCGCCGGCGAGTGGGGCCACACGAAGATCGTCCGCGGCGGGCGCCCGTGCCGCTGCGGCAACCTCGGCTGTATCGAGGCGTACGTCGGCGCGGACGCGATCCTCGAGGCTTGGCGCGAGCTCGGCGGCACCTTCGACGGGACAGGCTGGGGCGCGCTCGGCGCCCTCATCGACGCCGCCCACGCCGGGGAACCGGCCGCACGCACGGTGCTCGACGACGTGATCGACACACTCGGTGCGTCGCTCGGCGGCATGGTCAACCTCACGAACCCGCAGCGGATCGTCGTCGGCGGGTGGGTGGGCCTGCGCCTCATGGAGACGTGCGCGCTGCAGATCGAGACCGCTATCCGGGCGAACGCGCTCACCCGTCTGGGCGCTCAGTTCGAGCTGTTCACCTCGACGTTCGGCGGGGACACAGTCGCGCTCGGATCGGCACTCATGCCTGTCGAGGCCCTCATCGCCGACGCCCCAGACTGAACTGCACCTGCCGCGTGCCGGGACGCGGCGTACGGCCGACCCCGGCACGACTTCCCCGTTCTGGCACCTAGGCTTGTCCTATGGCCCACCTCCTCGGCGGCGAATCGCTGCGCCTGTCCTTTCCCACCAAGCTCGTCTTCGAGTCGGTGACCGTCGGCATCAACGAGGGTGACCGGATCGGCATCGTCGGACGCAACGGCGACGGCAAGTCCTCCCTGCTCGCGATGCTCGCCGGGCGCCTCGAACCGACCGCAGGGCGCGTCACCACCCGCGGCGGCACGCGCATCGGCGTCCTCGACCAGCGCGACACCCTCGACTCCGCGCGCACCGTCGCGGAGTCGATCGTCGGGTCGACCCCCGAGCACGAGTGGGCCGGCGACCCCAAGATCCGCGACGTCATCACGGGCCTGGTGACCGACCTGCCGTGGGACGGCCTGATCGGCGAGCTGAGCGGTGGTCAGCGTCGCCGCGTCGCGCTCGCCGCGCTCCTCGTCGGTGACGACGACGTCCTCTTCCTCGACGAGCCGACCAACCACCTCGACGTCGAGGCGATCACCTGGCTCGCCGCCCACCTGCGCCGTCGCTGGGGTGTGAACGCGGGCGGGCTGCTCGTGGTGACCCACGACCGCTGGTTCCTCGACGAGGTCTGCACCGCCACGTGGGAGGTGCACGACGGCATCGTCGAGCCCTTCGAGGGCGGGTACGCCGCGTACATCCTCCAGCGGGTCGAGCGCGACCGGATGTCGGCCGCGAGCGAGTCCAAGCGCCAGAACCTCATGCGCAAGGAGCTCGCCTGGCTGCGCCGCGGCGCCCCCGCCCGCACCGCCAAGCCCAAGTTCCGCATCGACGCCGCCAACCAGCTCATCGCGGACGAGCCGCCCGCGCGCAACTCGGTCGAGCTCGCCCAGATGGCCACCTCACGGCTCGGCAAGGATGTCGTCGACCTCGTCGACGTGTCCGTGAGCTATGGGGACAAGCAGGTCCTCAAGGATGTCACGTGGTTGATCGGCCCGGGTGAGCGGACCGGGATCCTCGGCGTCAACGGCGCCGGCAAGTCGACCCTGCTCGCTCTCGTCACGGGAGACCTCCAGCCGACGACCGGCCGGGTCAAGCGCGGCAAGACCGTCAAGTTCGCCACACTCACCCAGCAGCTCGCCGAGCTCGAGGACATCGCCTCGGACCGCGTGAGCGAGGTCATCGCCCAGTACCGCACCTCCTACGTCGCCGGCGGCAAGGAGATGACCCCGGGGCAGCTGCTCGAGCGCCTGGGCTTCACGAGCGCGCAGCTCTCGACCCTGGTCAAGGACCTCTCGGGTGGCCAGCGCCGCCGGTTGCAGCTGTTGCTCATCCTCCTCGACGAGCCCAACGTGCTCATCCTCGACGAGCCCTCCAACGACCTCGACACGGACATGCTCGCCGCGATGGAGGACCTGCTGGACTCCTGGCCCGGCACGCTCCTCGTCGTCTCCCACGACCGGTACCTGCTCGAGCGGGTGACCGATCAGCAGTACGCGCTCCTGGACGGGGAGTTCCGCAACGTCCCCGGCGGGGTGGACCAGTATCTCGAGATCCTCAAGGCCCGCCCGGTCACCGGCAAGTCCTCGGTGACTACGACCGGCAAGTCCTCGGCCGCGGCGCCGAGCTCAAGTGCCGAGTCGCGGACCGCCCGCAAGGAGCTCGGGGCCGTCGAGCGCAAGCTGACCAAGACGTCGGACCAGATCACCGCGCTGCACGCCACCATGGCCGCGCACGACCTGGAGGACTTCACGGGGCTGACCGCGCTCAACGACCAGCTCAAGGCGCTCCAGGCCGAGGTGACCACGCTCGAGGAGCGGTGGATGACGCTCGCGCACCTGGCGGACTGACTCCACGGCTGGTCCGCTCCTCGGCCACCTATTCCACGTCCGGCTGGCTCCTGAGCCAGCCGGACCTAGCCGACGACGCGGGCGCCGGGGACCGGCCCCGAGGCGCACACCACGGACTCGCACACCCCGGCGATCGTCAGCGCGGCCGCGATGGCGAGGGCGTGCTGGCGGCTACGCCCCAGCGCGGCGACCGTCGGCCCCGAGCCGGAGACGACGACACCGAGCGCACCGGCAGACCGGGCCACGGCCATCGTCTCAGCCAGGTCGGGGGCCAGGTCGAGGGCCGAGCCCTCCAGATCGTTGGACAGCGCCCGGCCCAGGCGCTCGGCGTCGCCGGCGCGCAGGGCGGCCATGAGCTCGGTGTCGGCGCCGTCCGGCATGTCGTGGCCGGGGTCGGCGACGGAGTCGAAGTGCTGGAAGACCGCGGGGGTGGACAGACCCGCGCTGCGCAGCGCGAAGGCCCAGTGGAACTGCCCGTGGACCATCGCCGGGGTCAGCGTGTCACCGCGACCAGTGCCTACGGCCGTGTGCCCGGCGAGGGCGAAGGGGACGTCCGCGCCGAGGCGGGCGGCCACCGAGGACAGCTCTTCGCGGCCCAGGCCGGTCCCCCACAGCGCGTCGAGTGCGACGAGCGTGGCCGCGGCGTCGGCGGACCCGCCCGCCATGCCGCCGGCGACCGGCACACCCTTGATGATCTCGAGGTGGGCGCCCTGCCGCACACCGGTGTGCTCGGCGAGGGCGCGGGCGGCCCGCAGGGCGAGGTTGGTGTCGTCGGTCGGGACCAGCTCGGCCCCGGGGCCGAGGACCTCGAGGGTGAACGTGTCCGACACCGTGGCCACGACCTCCTCGTAGAGGGAGACCGCCTGGAACACCGTCACGAGCGGGTGGTAGCCGTCCTCGCCCACGGGGCCCACGTGCAGGGACAGGTTGACCTTGCCCGGCGCCCGGACGAGGACCGAGCGCGGGCTCACGCCCACGCTCGACAGGTGCTTGAGCGTGGTCACAGGTCTGCGGGGCCGGGGGCAGCTGGGGTTGCGACGGGCGCGCCGGGCGTTGCGGCTGGCGTTGCGACCGGCGCTGCGGCGCGGGCCGCCGCCGCGGCGTCGAGGGCCTCGGCGATCCGGGCGAACTCCACGACGGTCAGCCGCTCACCGCGTGCTCCCGGGTCGACGCCGGCGGCCTCGAGGGCCTCCTGGGCCAGTGCCGGGGACCCGGCGAGACCGGCCAGCGCGCCGCGCAGGGTCTTGCGACGCTGGGCGAAGGCCGCGTCGACGACCTGGAAGACCCGCTTGCGGGTGGCCAGGGTCTGCGGGTGGTCGCGGCGCTCGAGCAGCACGAGCGCGGAGTCGACGTTGGGCACCGGCCAGAAGACTGAGCGTCCGATGGTCGCGGTGCGCCGGGCCGTGGCATACCAGGCTGCCTTGACCGAGGGGATGCCGTACGTCCGGTTCCCCGGCGGGGCGGCGAGCCGGTCGGCGACCTCGGCCTGGACCATGACGAGCACGCGCTCAAGGGTGTCGAAGCGTTCCAGGAAAGTCAGCAGGACCGGGACGGCGACGTTGTAGGGCAGGTTCGCGACGAGCGCGGTGGGCGGCGGGCCGGGCAGCTCCTTGACCGTGAGGGCGTCCTGCAGGATGACGGTGAGGTCGCCGGCGCGCTCGGGGGCCATGGTCGCGATCGTGTCCGGCAGCTGGGCGGCGAGCACGGGGTCGATCTCGACCGCGACGACGCTCATGCCGGCCTCGAGCAGGCCGAGGGTCAGCGACCCGAGACCCGGGCCGACCTCGACGACGCGCTGGCCCGGCGTGAGCCCGGCCGCACGGACGATCTTGCGCACCGTCCCGGCGTCGTGCACGAAGTTCTGGCCCAGGGTCTTGGTGGGCCGGACGCCCAAACGCCCCGCCAGGTCGCGGATCTGTGCCGGACCGAGCAGGGCGTTCGAGGTATCAGTCATACGGATGAGCCTAAAGGTTCAACCGCGGTGCTGCGTCAGGTGACCGTCAGCGAAGTCCGAGCTTGGACGAGCAGGCAGGCCACTGTCCCCATCCGGAGCGGGCCTGGAGGGCCTGCGCAAGGCGCGTCTGCTCCGCGGCGCTGGCCTGCGAGGGCAGACCCGTTCCGCCGAGAGACTGCCACGTACCGACCGTGAACTGGTACAGGCCGTGGTACAGCCCGTTGCTCGAGATGATCGAGGCATTCCCGCCGGACTCGCACTGGGCGAGCTTGCCCCACACGTCACCGGTGGCCACGACTGGGGCGGGCGCGGCTGCGGCTGCGCCCTCTGTGGTGGTCGCGGTGGCGGCTGGTGCCGCTGCCTTCGGCGTGACGACCTTCGGGCGCTCCTTGGTTCCCTGGGCGACCACCTTGGTCACGGGGGCGAGCGCCACCGTGTCCGAGACGAGCGTGCGGGACTCCTCGACGCCGTCGACCGTGGTGACGGAGAAGACGGTGCTCTGCTGGCCTTCGACGCCCTCGACCTTGGTCTTGGCCGCGAGGTCCTTGTACCGGGTGGAGTCGTCCTCTGTGACCGTCTCGAAGGGGATCGCCGCGTCGACGGTCTGCTCGGCCACAGTCACGCGGTTGACGACGATCGCGAGCTCGGTGTCGTCCAGGCGCGGGTCGGTGATGACGTCCGGGGTGGCCTCGGTGGACGGCTCAGCCGCCGCCGGGTCTTCCGCGGGGGCCGCCGGGTCTGCGGCGTCTGCGGCAAATGCAGCCGGGTCGACCTCGAGCGCTGCCGCGTCTGCTGCCGGAGCTGCTGCAGCCGCCTGGGCGGCCTCACGGTCGGCGAGCTGCTGCTGGGCGACGAGCGCCTCTGCGGTGGGGACGTGCTGAACCGAGACCCGGTCGAGCTCGCCGAGCTCGACACCCTGGTCCGTGAGGACCTCGGAGACGTCCGTGGCGCCGCTGGGCACCTCGGTGACCGCGCCGTCCACCTTGAGCTGGACGGGGCCCTCGAGAGAGAGACGCAGACCGAGGTCAACACGCCCGTCACCGGCAGACCGGGATGCGACGAGGCTGACCTCGTCGGCGCGGCCGGCATAGGCGGCGAGCAACTCGTCGGCGTCGACCGCGGTCGTGGTGATGGTCGTGGCCACGCCGTCCTGCTGGAGGGTGATCTCACGCGCATAGCGCACCACGACGTCGGCATCGTCGCTCAGCTCGGCGTTCTTCGACGGGGCGACGACGTCGTCCGCGCCGACCGTGATGCCACGCTCGGAGAGCAGGCCCTCGACGGAACCGGCGAAGGTCGAGACGGTCTGGACGTTGCCGTCGACGTCCAGGGTGATGGTCTTGTGGGCGGTCGCATACACTGCGGAACCGCCTGCGACGAGGGCTAAGGCCAGTCCACCGGCGATGATCGGCCAGGTGCGGCGCCTCGTGCGGCCACTGGTGTGGCTGGGTGCGTCAGGTTCGACGCTGTCTGAGGAGAGGGTCCATGCGGGGGTTGATGCGGCGTCGGCGAGGTTGAGAGTCTCACCAGGCTTCGTCGTACGCGCGCCGGAGCGTGCGGAGGAAGCGCTGAAGGGGTTTTTCACGAGTGTCCAGACGTGGATCCATCCGGGCACAGAACTGTGGCTGCGGGATTGCACCGCCGCCCCGAGGGGCTCCACGTCGATTCTGATCCGGCCGTCGCAAGCGAGCGTCAGACGGTAGAAACCGTCCGTTCTCACCTGCATCGCCAGGGCCTGTCCGGTCGTGGGACCTCACAGAAAAACACCTTGGCGACGTTCGACCGTAACCGATCCGTGACCATGCGCCAAGTCATGCACGCGATCTTCACACCGTGTTTGGGCGTTTCTGCTTGCCTCGGGCCGCCCTCCCCTCCCCCGCCAACCCCGCTGAGTGTACGAAAATGCGCGTCTCGCGACGGCGTGTGGCGTACAAAATCGTGCACTCAGCGGAGGGGGCGTGTTCGACGGGGCCGGGGGTCCAGCAGAGGGGTCAGTACCAGCCCTTGTTCTTGGAGTGGGCCCACGCGTCGCAGGGGGTGCCGTAACGGCCCTGGATGTAGCCGAGGCCCCAGGTGATCTGGGTCGCGGCGTTCGTGCGCCAGTCAGCCCCCACGCTGGCCATCTTCGACCCGGGCATGGCCTGCGGGATGCCATAGGCTCCGCTCGAGGCGTTGGCCGCGGTGACGCTCCACTTGCTCTCCTTGGTCCACAGCGACTCCAGGCAGGCGTACTGGTCGTCGCCCCAGCCCTTCTCGAGGGCCATCGCCTGCCCCAGCGCCCGCGCCGTCCCCGGATCGACGCTCACGAGCGACGGGTCGGGCAGCTCCAGGGTGCCGATGTGGACGATCTCGTTGCGCGCCGCGACGGTCACCTGCTGGGCGACGACGGTGCGCGCTGTCTCCACGCCGTCAACGAGGGTCACGTCGTAGGTGGTGACCGCCTGGCCCAGCTTGCCCGCCTGCTTGACGATCCGCTGACCGACGACGAGCTTGGGGTCCTGGACCTCCTCGACCGTGAACGGCAGCACCTCCGAGACCGAGGTGGCACTCTCCCCCGCGCGGCCGATCGTGATGACCTGGCCGTCGGCGGCCGGGCTGGTGAGTTCGACAGAGACCATGTCCCCGGGGTTGAGGATCACCCCGGCGGTCGCGAGCACGTCACGCACGCTCTCCTGGGTGGTCACGACGGCGATCTGCTGGCCGTCGATCGCGATCGTCACGTTCTTGACCGTGGAGATCTTCAGCTGCGCGCGCCCGAGCGCCTCGCTCCGGGACGCCGACACGCTCGCACCGTCGGTGCGCGGTCCGATCTCATCAAGAACCTCACCCACCGTGAGGGCCGTGGACTGGATGGACTGCGGCGCGCCGTCGATCTCGAGGTCGACCGTCTTCATGGTCCGCACGACGATGAGGTCTCCGTCGGAGACGGCGCTCGCCGCGGAGGGGAACACCACGTCCTCGGCGCTGATGGTCACCTGATGGCCGGCCAGCACGTCCCCGACGGTGCTGCCGAAGGCCGAGACCGTCCGGACGTCACCGTCGATCTCGATCGTGATCGTCTTGTGCATCGTGGTGAAGGCCGTCGTAGCGGCCACCAGGGCCACCAGGACGGCTCCCTGGACCACGCGTCGGACGGGGCTGTGGACGGGGCGGCGCTGGCCGCTGATCCGGTCTTTCGAGCTCACGCCGGGTATCCCTCTCCACAGCTTCGGGTGCTTGCGCACAGTCTGGCACGGTCGGTCGTCGCGTTCATAGTCCGGCGGGTCCGCCACCCGGTCGCCGGGCGGGCTCGGCCCTCTCCAGACATGATCGGCACATCCTGGCCCGAACTCAACCACCGTGGGCCGGGTGGTTGCCCGCCCTTCACCACGGGCCGTACACCTGCTCGGAGGTGGCGTCGATCGCGCGGCAGGCCTGCTCGAGGGGCACGTCCTGGACCGAAGCGATCGTCGCCATGGTCAGCGCGGCCAGGTAGGGCGCGTTCGGGCGGCCGCGGAAGGGGTGCGGGGTGAGGTAGGGCGCGTCGGTCTCCACGAGCACCTGGGCCAACGGGGTCGCCCGCAGCGCCGCGCGCAGCTCGTTGTTGGCTCCGAAGGTCACCGGCCCGGCGAAGGACAGGAACCAGCCCTGCCCTGCGCACAGCCGGGCCATCTCCGCGTCCCCGGAGAAGCAGTGGAAGACCGTCCGCTCGGGTGCGCCGTCGGCCGCGAGGATGTCCAGGACCTCCTGGTGGGCGTCGCGGTCGTGGATCTGCAGTGCGAGACCCAGCTCCTTGGCGAGCGCGATATGCGCGCGGAAGGACTCCCGCTGAGCGGCCAGGCCCAGGTCACCGGTGCGGAAGAGGTCCATCCCGGTCTCCCCGATCGCCCGGATCCGGTCGTTGCCGCGGGCGATCGCAGCGATCTCGGCGATCGCCTCGTCCAGCCCGACGCCGTGCCGCTCGGCCTGGGCGGGCACCAGCCCGTCCGGGCCGACGTCGAGCATGCCGGCGTGCAGCGGTGCCTCGTTGGGGTGGATCGCGACGGCCCCGACCAGCTCGGGGTGGCCGAGCACCGCCCGGTCGGTCCACCGTGCGGCGGGCAGGTCGCAGCCGACCTGGACCATCCGCGTGACGCCGACGGCGCGCGCCGCGGCCAGGAGGTCGGCCACGGCGGGCACCGGCGCGCCGTCGGGCAGGACGTCGGGGATGGACTCCAGGTGGGTGTGGTTGTCCACAACCGGCCAAGGCAGCGCCGCCGGGGCGGGCGGCCAGCTCAGGTCGCGCTCACGCTTCTTGCCCACGTCGCTCAGGCCTTGGCGTCGTCCAGCCGGGGGAACAGCGACGGAACCTTGGTCACCTGGGTTCCCGGTGCGAGCGTCCCGAAGGTCGCCGCGGTCTGGACCGGCTGCGCGCCGAGCGGGCCGAGCTGAGCCTGAGCGCCGAGCGAGGTCCACAGACCCTCGGCCGCCTTGGGAATGACCGGGTTGAGCAGGATCGCCAGGGTCCGCAGCGCGTCGGCCGAGGTCACCAGGATGGTCGCCAGGCGACCGCCCTCCACACCCAGGCCGCCCTCGCCGATCTCACCGGGGAGCTTGGCGACCTTCCACGGCTCGGTCTCGGTGAGGTACATGTTGGTCGCGTCCACGAGCGTCCAGATCGCATTGATCGCCTCGTTCGGGGAGATCTTGTCGATCGCGGCCTCGGCGTCGGCCACGGCCTTCGCCGCGACGCCCGCGAGCGCCGTCTCGGCGTCGCTGATCGACCCGGTCCGCGGCAGCGAGCCACCGAAGTTCTTGACGATCATCGCCGCGACCCGCGAGGCGAGGTTGCCGAAGCCGTTGGCCAGCTCGGCGTTGTAGCGCGCGGCCAGGTCCTCCCACGAGAAGGACCCGTCCTGGCCGAAGGGGATCGCCCGCATGAAGTAGTAGCGGAAGGCGTCCGAACCGAACTCGTCGATGATCTGGCTCGGGGCGATGCCGGTGAGCTTGGACTTGCTCATCTTCTCCCCGCCCACCAGCAGCCAGCCGTGGGCGAAGATCGTCTTGGGCAGCGGCAGCCCGGCGGCCATGAGCATGGCCGGCCAGATGACCGCGTGGAAGCGCAGGATGTCCTTGCCGACCAGGTGCACGTTCGCCGGCCACAGCGCCGCGAAGCGCTCCTGGTCGCCCGCATCGGGCGAGTCCAGTCCGACGGCGGTCGCGTAGTTGAGCAGCGCGTCGAACCACACGTAGAGCACGTGGGAGGTGTCCCAGGGGATAGGGATGCCCCAGTTGAAGGTGTTGCGGGAGATCGACAGGTCCTGCAGGCCGCCCTTGACGAAGGCGAGCACCTCGTTGCGGGCGCTCGCCGGCTGGACGAACTCGGGGTGGGCCTCGTAGAGAGCGAGCAGCCGGTCGGCATAGGCGCTCATCTTGAAGAAGTAGTTCTGCTCGGAGAGCATCTCGACCGGCTTGGAGTGGATCGGGCAGAGCTTGAGGCCCTCGTACTCCCCCGTCCCGTCGATGAGGTCACCGGGGAGCTTGTACTCCTCGCAGCCCACGCAGTACGGGCCCTCGTAGGAGCCGGCGTAGATCTCACCCTTGTCGTGCAGGCCCTGGATGAAGGCCTGGACCCGCTCGGTGTGGCGCGGCTGGGTGGTGCGGATGAAGTCGTCGTTGCGCGCGTCCAGGGTCTCCAGGACCGGCTTCCAGGACGACTCCACGAGGCGGTCGGCCCACTCCTGCGGGGTGACCCCGTTCTCCTCGGCGGTACGCATGACCTTCTGCCCGTGCTCGTCGGTCCCGGTGAGGAACCACACGTTCTCCTGCCGCTGGCGGTGCCAGCGGGTCAGGACGTCCCCGGCGACCGTCGTGTACGCGTGCCCGATGTGCGGGGCGTCGTTCACGTAGTAGATCGGCGTGGTGAGGTAGAAGGACTGCGCCCCAGCGGGCGCTGCGTTCTCGTCGTGAGCCATGCAGCCAATGTTAAGGCGTCTTGCGACCAGCCAGAATCAGAGTCCGTCGTTGTGGACGACGCCGGTCGCGGCCTCCCGCGGGCGGCGTCAGGACGCCGGGGCGACCGCGAGCAGGAGGAGCTGGTCGTCGCCTTCGCGTGGGGTGCCGCGCCCGTCCGTGTTGTTGGTCAGGACCGCAAGCGAGCCGTCCTGGCTGGCCACGACGGCGCGCAGCCGTCCGTACTCCCCCGCGAGCAGCTCCTGCGGCTCGCCCACGCCGCGGTCGGCGAGCGGCAGGCGCCACAGGCGCTCCCCGCGCAACCCCGCGAGGTACACGCCCTCGTCCGTGACGGCCAGACCGCTCGGTGAGGCGTCCGACGTCGGCCAGGTCACGAGCGGGTCGATGAAGCCGTCGGCCTCGCCGCCGGTCCCCTCGACGTCGGGCCAGCCGTAGTTGCCGCCCGCGACGATGAGGTTGAGCTCGTCGAAGGTGTCCTGCCCGAACTCCGAGGCGAACATCCGCCCGTCCGCGGACCAGCCCAGTCCCTGGACGTTGCGGTGCCCCAGGCTCCACACCGGCGAGCCGGGGACGGGGTTGCCCGCGGGCACTTTGCCGTCTGCGGTCACCCGCAGGATCTTCCCGGCGAGGGAGTCCGGGTCCTGGGCGTGGCGGGAATCGCCTGCGTCACCGGTCGAGATGTAGAGGTAGCCGTCGGGGCCGAAGGCCAGCTGGCCGCCGTTGTGGTTGCCTGCCGCCGGGATGTCGCTGACGATCGTGGTGAGCGGTCCGAGCCTGGCCCCGTCGAGCTCGCCGCGGAGCACCTCGTTCCCAGACTCGCCCGTGCGGTAGACGAACACGAGGTGATCCTCGGCGAAGGTCGGGGAGACGGCCACGCCGAGCAGCCCGGCCTCGCCGTCTCCCACGGTCCGGTCCCGCAGGTCGTCGGCGCCCGTGCCGCTGACGGGCGTCGGGGCGCCGCCGGGGCGCACGATCAGGACCGCATGGTCGTCGCGCTGGGTGACCAGCCACGCGCCGTCGGGCAGCTGGGCCAGGCCCCAGGGCGCGGCGAGGCCGGTCGCGACCGCCCCGGTGACCGTGACGGTCACCTCGGGCACGGCCGGAACGTCCGAGCCGGCCGGCGCGGAGGCGCTGGGTTCGGGTTCGGGTTCGGCGCTCGTGGAGGTGGCCGCCGTCGACGTGGCGGCCGGGGCTGCGTCGTCGTCGTTCGAGCAGGCTGCGAGCGCGCAGACGGCGACCATCGTCGCGATGGCTACGGTGCGCCGTCCGGGAGCAGTCACAGCAGGGTCAACCCCTTTTTCAGTCCTCTGACGGCCTGACCGATGCGGTGCTCGTTCTCGATCAGGGCGAAGCGCACGAACTCGTCGCCTCCGGCACCGAAGCCGACGCCGGGTGAAACGGCCACGTCGCAGGTCTCGATGACCAGCTTGGCGAACTCGATGGACCCCATCGCCCGGTAGGGCTCGGGGATCCGGGCCCAGACGAACATGGTGCCCGCCGGCTTCGTGATGTCCCAGCCGATGCGGTTCAGGCCGTCGCAGAGCGCGTTCCGGCGGGACTCGTAGACCTCGGAGACCTCGGCGGGGAAGTCGAGGGCCTCGTTGAGGGTCACCGTCGCGGCGATCTGGATCGGCTGGAACGTCCCGTAGTCGAGGTAGCTCTTGAGCTTGCCGAGCGCACCGACCACGTCCTCGCGCCCGACGAGGAAGGCGACCCGCCAGCCGGCCATCGAGTACGACTTCGTCATCGAGTAGAGCTCGACGGCGACGTCGGTCGCGCCCTCACACTGCATGATCGACGGCGGCGTCCACCCGTCGAAGCTCATGTCCGCGTAGGCGAGGTCGTGCACGAGGACGACGTCGCGGTCCTTCGCCCAGTCCACAAGCCGCTGCAGGTCGCTGAGCTGGGCGATGGTCGTGGTCGGGTTGTGCGGGAAGGACAGCACGACGACGCGCGGCTTGGGCCAGCCCAGCTCCCATGCCTCCATCACCCGGTCGATGAAGCCCGCGGCGTCGTCCCCGTCGCCGATCGGCACCTGTCGGGCGTCTGCGCCGGCGAAGTACGGGCCCCAGATGTGGATGGGGTAGCTGGGCGTCGGCACGATCGCCGCGTCACCGGGCTGCAGCAGGACCCACATGAGGTGGCTGAACCCTTCCTTGGCGCCGATCGTGGAGATGATCTGGGTCTCGGGGTCCAGGGTGACGCCGAACCGCCGCTGGTAGAGGTCGGCAACCGCCTGGCGCAGCTTGGGGATCCCGCGGGAGGCGGAGTAGCGGTGGTTGCGCTGGTTCTGCGCGGCCTCGGCGAGCTTGTCCACCGCGATCTGCGGGCTCGGCAGGTCCGGGTTGCCGAAGCCGAGGTCGACGATGTCCCGCCCCTCGCGGCGGGCCGCGAGCTTGAGCGAGTCGATGATCGTGAAGACGTACGGCGGCAGGCCGGGGATGCGGCGGAACTCGATCTCACGGGGCATGGGGGAAGCGTAATACCGCGCAGCCCGCTGCGGCGGGAGATCTCACCACCGCTGGACGCCCGCACTCGATACTGTGGACCCATGAGCAGCCCCGCCTTCGGTACCCATCGCGCCCTCATCGTCGTCGACGTCCAGCCCACCTTCTGCGAAGGTGGCGCGCTCGCGGTCGCCGGAGGCAACGCCGTAGCGCACGCCATCGCGGTCTTCGCGGCCGACCGGCGCGACGACTATGACCTGGTGGTCACGACCCAGGACTGGCACATCGACCCGGGCGAGCACTTCTCCGAGGCTCCCGACTTCGTCGACACCTGGCCACCTCACGGGGTCGCCGGGACCGCCGAGGCCGAGCTGCACCCCGCGCTCGCCGAGCTGGCTCCCGAGGTGAGCGTCAAGAAAGGCCAGTACGCGGCCGCGTACTCCGGCTTCGAGGGGCGCGACGGCGACGGGAACCTGCTCGTGGACATTTTGCACGCAGAGACGATCACCGCGGTCGACGTCGTCGGGATCGCGGAGTCGCACTGCGTCAAGGCGACCGCGCTGGACGCGCTCGCTCTGGGGTTCGCCACCCGGGTGTTCAGCAACCTCACGGTCCCGGTCACCCCCGAGCAGGGGGCTGCCGCACGAGCCGAGATGACCCGGGCCGGGGTGCTGGTGGGCCTCGCCTGAGGCACACCAGGTTCGGCCGTCACCGGACAGCGGGCCAGATCCAACGCGTAGACGTATGCCGCGACGCTCTCGCCCCAGGACGACGCGCCCATTCCCAGATTCAAAAAACTGCTCGGCCATCCCGCGTCATGTTCGACAGATCTCGCAGTCTTCCCCTGTGACGGACGACACGGCGGGACGCCTCCCGCGTGACTTCGCCCGTGAAAGTGCCGTACACACCGCGGCTGCACGACGGAGGACCCCATGGCTACCAGCTCATCATCTGCCCCACCTCGCGGAGCTGCCCCACGACACCGACGCGCCCGGCGCGGCCTCGCAACGATGTCCCGTCTCCGACGGGCCACGGCCGCCCTCGTTGCAGTCCTGCTGGCCGCGATCGCCGTCGTGAGTCTCCCGGTCGCATCCCAGGCGACCGAGCTGGACGCCGTCACCGGCGTCACCATCACCACGTCCGGTGATCCCATCACCCAGTACCAAAAGCTCAAGATCGACGCGACCTGGGCGGTGCCTGACGCCGCCGTGGCGGGTGACACCTTCTCGTTGGCGTTCCCCACGGATCCCAAGCTGAGCGGCTTCGTCGACACCTTCGACCTCAAGGACCCCACGGGCGCGGTCGTGGCGACCTGCACGGTGGCCCCCGCCGGCTTCGAGTGCACGCTGTCCTCCTACGTCAACGACCGCAAGAACGTCAGCGGCACCCTGAGCTTCTACGCGTCCTTCACCGAGACGAGCACGAACGAGGAAGTCACGTTCGTCGCCGGTTCGAGCGCAACCATCGTGGTCGCGATCCCTGGGGGAGTCGGTGAGGTGGGCGAGGGCACCTTCGAGCCCATCACCACGCCGACGAAGTGGGGCTGGGTCGCCGACGGCACGGCCGAGACCGTGTGGCAGATCTACCTGCCCTCCAAGGATGTCGTCGGCCAGGACGGCACGCCGATCACCCTGACCGACACGATCGACCCCCGCCTGATCCCCGACATGACCACGTTCACGATCGACTTCGTGCTCGACTCCGAGTGGAACGGCGGCGACTGGGGCAACAACGTCGTCCGCCTCGCCGCGGATGCCTCCGACGGCTACGCCCTCACCGAGGGTCCCACCGCGAACCAGTTCCAGGTCAAGATCAACTACACGCCTGAGGCCACCGGCACCTTCATCATTCAGTACTGGGCCCCGCTGCCCACTGAGCGCGTCAACGGCGACACCTACGCGAACACGATCGCCGGGTCTGAGGCCTGGTCGACCAACGGCACGGCCTTCTATCAGGGGGCGAGCGGCGACGGCAACGGCGACATGGTCCGCAGCCTCGCCCTGACCAAGAAGGTCGACGGCATCGCCCCGGCCGGCAGCTTCGCCTTCTCAGTCGACTGCACGGTGGACGGCACCAGCCTCGCCACCTTCCCGCGAACGCTCACCCTCGCGGCCGACGAGGTCGCCTATATCCAGTCGATCCCTGTGGGCAGCGTCTGTGTGATCACCGAGACGGACAACCTCGGCGCGACCTCGGTCACCTACTCCGACTCGGACACGGTGACCGTGACCGCGGACTCCCCCGCCCTGATCCAAGTCACGGCGACCAACCACTTCGTGGTACCCCCGGTCAAGGTCGGCGCCCTGGCCGTCACGAAGGCCGTGACCGGTGACGGTGTCGTCCCCGCAGGCACCGAGTACGCCGTCGACTACTCCTACGTCCTCGACGGCAACACCGTCACGGGGACGCTGCCGGTTCTCGCCGGAGCCACCGCGACCCTCGAGGACCTGCCGGTCGGAACCGTGGTGACCCTCACCGAACCGGTGATCCCCGCCGTGACTGGGGCCGCCTGGGGCGCGCCGGCATTCACCATCGCCGGCGCAACCGCAACACCCACCCCCAGCATCGACGTGACCATCGCCGCCGACTCCACGGTCGCGGTGAACCTCACCAACACCACCACCCGCGTGCCCGACGTCGAGCTGGGCTCGATCGCGGTGACCAAGTCCGTCACCGGGCCGGCTGCCTCGCTCGTCCCGGCCGATACCGCCTACGCGGTGGCATACTCCTACACCCTCGACGGACAGGTCGTCACGGGGACGCTGCCGGTTCTCGCCGGAGCCACCGCGACCATCGAGGACCTGCCGGTCGGAACCGTGGTGACCCTCACCGAACCGGTGATCCCCGCCGTCACGAACGTGCAGTGGGGTTCACCGACCTTCACCGTCGCCTCCGCCACGACCCCCACCTCTGCGGCCGTGACCGTCTCCGCCGGTGCGACTGCGGTCGCCGTGACCAATACGGCCGCTCGCACGCCGGTCGTGGGTGTGCTCAGCACGAGCGGAACCGCGCCGACCGGCGCGTACACGCTCCCCAGCTCGGGTGGGCTCGCCATGACGGGCGCCTCCCCGCTCGCCGCGCTGCTCACCGCGGCCGGCCTGGCCATCGCGGGAATCGCCATGGTCAGCTCGCGACGCACGCGCAGCGAACGCTGATTCGTCTCTCCGTGGACCCGGTCAGGAGCTCGTGCTGAGCGCGGCGTACGCGCCGCCGCTCGCCACGAGCTCCGCGTGCGAGCCGACCTCCACGATCCGCCCGTTCTCCATGACCGCGATGCGGTCGGCACCGCGGATCGTGGACAGCCGGTGCGCGACGACGAAGGTCGTCCGCCCGGCCATGAGCCGTTCCAGCGCCTGCTGGACGAGGCGTTCCGACGTCCCGTCCAGGGCCGAGGTCGCCTCGTCCAGGACGAGCACCCGAGGGTTGCGGATGAGCGCACGGGCGATTGCGATCCGCTGGCGCTGTCCGCCCGAGAGGCGCGAGCCGCGCTCTCCGATGACGGCGTGCAGCCCGCCCATCTCCTCCACGAATCCCGCGGCGTTCGCGTCTGACAGCGCAGCGAGCACCACCTCGTCGGAGAGGTCCTTGCTGCCGTAGGTCACGTTGTCGCGCACCGAGCCCTCGAAGAGCAAGGACTCCTGCGGCACGACGGCGATGTGCTTGCGGTAGGAACGCAGGTCCAGCTCGGCCATGTCCTGGCCGTCGACGAGGATCCGCCCGGACGTGGGCCGCAGGAACCCGATGACCATGTTGAGCACGGTCGACTTGCCCGAGCCCGACGGACCGACCAGCGCGATCGTCTCCCCGGCGGGCACGTCGAGGGTGAGGTCGGAGATCGCCGGAGCCGCGGCGTCGTCGTACTGGTAGGCCACCTGCTCGAAGGTGACCCGGCCGTCGACGGCGGGCACGCTCATCTTGCCGTCGTTGTGTTCGATGTCCTCCTCGGACAGGACGTCGGCCATGGACCGCACCGACTCGAGCCCCTTGGTGATGACCGGGGCGAGGTTCATCAGCACGGTGACCGAGCCGGTCAGCTGCATGAAGTAGCTCGAGAGCATGACGATGTCGCCTGGAGTCAGGTCGAAGGTGCCGGTGTAGGCAGCCCACGCGGCGCCGATCAGGCAGGCCACCGAGAGCAGCTGGAACGTGATCCAGGCGAGTGCTCCGAAGCGTCCGTTGAGCATGTCGAGGCGGATGCCGGCGTCGCGCACGCCGACCAGGGTGCCGTCCAGGCGGTCCAGCTCGCGGTTCTCCAGGGCGTGCGCGCGGGTGATCGGGATGAGGTGGGTCATCTCCGAGACACGCGCGGACATCGCCTCGACCTGCTTGCGGAAGGCCGCGTTGCGGTCCTTCATGCGCCGGCGGGTCGCAAAGACCAGGCCAGCGGCGATCGGCACCGTGACCAGGAAGACCGGCAGGAACTCCGGCGTCCGCACGGCTGTGAGGACCAGCGCGCCGGCCAGGGTGGACACCGCGCCCATGGTCGAGTCGAAGGTCTGCCGGGAGGCCTCCACGACGTTCTCGACGTCGCGCACGATCTTGGCCTGCAGCACGCCGGCGCTCATCCGTCGGTGGTAGCCGATCGACAGCTCTTGCAGGCGCCGGGCCAGGGACATCCGCAGGTTCGTCTCGACCGTGCGTACAGACTGGCTGAGCCAGCGGATGTAGAGGACGGACAGCGGCAGGTTCTGGGCGATGACGACGGCCATGATCGCGGCGACCACCCACAGCTGGGACAGCGGGCGCTTCTCGACCACGATGTCGATGACCTCGGCCGTGAGGACCGGCATGAGCCATACGGGCGAGTGCTTGACCGCGTAGGCCGCCGCGGCCCCGGCGAGGCGCCATCGCTGGTCGGAGAACAGCTTGGCGGTCGTGCGCGCCGGGTACGCACCGTCGTACCAGTCTTCGATCGGTGCGCTCTCACGGGTCATCGGACCATTCTCGCGCATCGATCGAATCCATTCGATCGCCTGCCCGACGACGAAGCCCGGCCGGGCAGGCGACGTCGCCTCGCGCTACTTCTTCGGCCCCGCCGGTCGGGCCGGCTTCGCGGCGAGCGCGGCCGCATAGAGGTCGCGCTTAGGCACTCCGGCCGCCGCGGCGACTTCTGCCACGGCCTCCTTGAGCCGTTCTCCGGCGTCGGCCCGGGTCAGCACCTCGGCGACGAGCTCGGCGGTGGTCGCCGACTCCCGCTCAGGGGCACCCGCTACGACGATCGAGATCTCCCCGCGCAGCTGCTCCCCGGCCGCCCGCTCGGCGAGCTCGCGCAGCCCACCACGGATGACCTCCTCATAGGTCTTGGTGAGCTCGCGGCAGATGGCGGCCTTGCGGTCGTCGCCGAAACCGTCGGCCATCGCAGCGAGGGTCACGTCGACGCGGTGCGGGGACTCGAAGAACACCATCGTGCGGCGCTCGGCGGCAAGCAGCTCGAAGGCCCGAGCCCGCTCCCCCGGCTTGCGCGGCGGGAAGCCCTCGAAGCAGAACCGGTCCGTGGGCAGCCCCGACACCGCGAGCGCGGTGAGCACGGCGCTCGGTCCCGGCGCCGACGTCACCGGCAGCCCGCGCTCGATCGCCCGAGTGACGATGCGGTAGCCCGGGTCGGACACGCTCGGCATACCGGCGTCCGTCACGAGCAGGACCGTGCCCCCGCCGGCGACGACGTCAAGCAGCTCGTCGGCCCGCGCCGTCTCGTTGTGCTCGTGGTAGCTGATCACCCGCCCACCCGGCTTGAGCTCGAGCCGGCCGGCCAGCGCGTGCAGCCGTCGGGTGTCCTCCGCCGCGATCACATCCGCCTCGGTGAGGAGGCGACGCAGGCGCGGTGAGGCGTCTTCGACGTCGCCGATGGGCGTTCCGGCAAGGATAAGGCGGCCTGTCATGGGGCCAAGCCTGCCACGTCCCCCTACGATGGCTGGCGTGATGGGGAGCGAGAGGGCCAGCGACGAGGTCGGCGGAGACGGGCCGGACGCGGCGGAGCCCGTCCGGTCGGGCGACGTGCAGGCAGATTCTGCGGGTTCAGCCGCGCTGGAGGCGAACGGCTCGAGCGGCTTGAGCGACGTCGGACCAGACGCGTCTGGTCCCTCCGACCCGGCGCCCGCCGGGGACACCGAACGCTCCCTGCTCACCCGGCTCTTCTCCGCCCGGGTACTCGCCCTCGGGACGACAAGCTCCGACCGGTTCTGGTCCTGGATGGGTCCGGCCCTCGTCGCCGCGCTCGCCGCGCTGCTACGCCTGATCAACCTCGGCCACCCCCGCACCCTCGTCTTCGACGAGACCTATTACGTCAAGGGCGCCTTCACACTGCTCATGGCCGGTTTTGAGGCCGAGTGGCCCGACGACGCCAACCCGAGCTTCGAGTCCGGCAACCAGGACATCTACCTCAACTACGCCGACTACGTGGTCCACCCTCCGGTGGGCAAGTGGATGATCGCCCTCGGCATGCGGATCGGCGGCCCGGAGAATTCCTGGGCCTGGCGCCTGGCCCCGGCGATCGTCGGCATCATCGCGGTCTTCCTGCTGGCCCGCACCGCCCGACAGCTCTTCGGCTCGACGGCCTTCGGGGTCATCGCCGGCGGCCTGTTCGCGATCGACGGCGTCGCGATCGTCCACTCGCGCACCGCCCTGCTCGACGTCTTCGTCATGTTCTGGGTCGTTGTCGCCTTCGCCTGCCTCGTCGCCGACCGAAACTGGTCCCGACGCCGTCTCGCCGCCAGGGCCGCCCCCTTGATCGACTCCGGGGTCGGGCTGGGCCGGTTCGGACCGAGGCTCGGTTTCCGCTGGTGGCGTTTCGCCGCCGCGATCGCCCTGGGCCTGGCCTGCGGCACGAAGTGGTCCGGGCTGTACTTCTTCGCCGTCTTCGCGGTCGTATCTGTCCTGTGGGACGCCACGGCACGGCGCGCCGTCGGCATCCGACTGTGGCCGCTCGCCGCGCTCGTGCGCGACGCACTGCCCGCCGCAGCAGTCATGGTGCCCACCGTGCTGCTCACCTACCTGGCCTCGTGGTCGGCCTGGTTCGCCAACCCGAACTCCTACGACCGGGACTGGTGGGAGAAGAACCCGCACGTGTACCCGAGCTGGCTGCCAGACGTCCTGGTGAGCTGGGGCGATGCGCTGCGCTCCCTGTGGGCGTACCACGAGGCGATGTGGAAGTTCCACACGACGCTGACCAACCCGCACACCTACATGGCCAACCCCTGGGGCTGGCTGCTGCAGCTGCGCCCGACGTCGTTCTACTGGAACAAGACCACTGACGGGACCGGTGGCTGCGGGGCCCAGGAGTGCACCCAGGCGATCACCTCCGTAGGCAACCCGCTCATCTGGTGGCTCGCGACGGTGGCGCTCGTCTTTGCGCTCTATATGCTGCTGCGCTACCGCGACTGGCGGGCCGGCGCCGTGCTGGCTGGGCTGCTCGCCGGCTGGGTCCCCTGGCTGTTCATCACTGATCGCACGATCTTCACCTTCTACACGATCGCCTTCGCGCCGTGGATGTATCTGGCCCTGACGTACGCCCTCGTGGTCGGCTGGGAGCAGCTGGCCCACGACCCGGTGCAACGACGCCGGGCGCGCTGGGCCATCGGGGCACTGCTGGGCCTCATCGTCGTGATCAGCGGATTCTTCTACCCGATCTGGGTGGGCATGGAGGTGCCGTACTCGTTCTGGCACATGCACATGTGGCTGCGGAGCTGGATCTAGGTCTCGTCTCCCGACCTCCGCAGGAGTCGAGGCAGGCTGGTGCCCGACGTGCGCCCGCTCAGGGAACCACGTACCCCGCGGCGCGGAACAGCTCGTACCACTCGGCGCGAGTCAACGGCAGGTCGGAGCCAAGCGCAGCCCCTGCGACCCTGGCCGCGTTGGTCGTCCCGAGCACCACCTGCATGCGGGCTGGGTGGCGAGTGATCCAGGCTGTCGCGATCGCGATCGGCGGAACCTGGTAGGCCGCAGCGAGCCGGTTGATGACGGCGTTGAGCTCCGGGTACTTCGGGGAGTCGAAGAACACTCCGGTGAAGAACCCTGCCTGGAACGGCGACCATGCCTGGATCGTGATGTCGTTCAGCCTGCAGTAGTCGAGCACACCACCGTCGCGGACCACGGACTGGTCCTGTGCCTGCATGTTCCCGGCGACCCCCTGCGCGATCATCGGTGCGTGGGTGATCGAGAGCTGGAGCTGGTTGGCCACGAGCGGTTGGGTGACGTGGCGGCGCAGCAGCTCGATCTGGCCCGGCGTGTGGTTCGAGACGCCGAAGGCCCGGACCTTGCCCGCTGCGGACAGCTCGTCGAAGGCGCGCGCGACCTCCTCGGGCTCGACGAGGGCGTCGGGACGGTGCAGCAGCAGGATGTCGATGTAGTCGGTGTCCAGGGCCGCAAGCGAGCCGTTGACGGATTCGATGATGTGCTCGTAGGAGAAGTCGAAGTACGGTCCCTCTCGCACGATGCCGCACTTTGTCTGGATGGTCGTCGCCTCACGCTCGGACGCGGTCAGCCGCATCGCCTCGGCGAACCGCCGCTCGCACGCGTGCAATTCGCCGCCATAGACGTCAGCGTGGTCCACGAAGGTGATGCCTGCGTCCCTGGCAGTGCCCACGAGATCACGGACGGCGTCGTCGGACATGTCTCCGATGCGCATGAGCCCAAGGACCACGTTGGGGACGACGATGTCCGTGCCTGGCAGGGTAAAGGTCTTCATGGCGGTCTCCTTGAGGTTGTGCGGCCCGTCGCCTGACGGGCCGGTGGAGCGATGTGAGGTCACGCGGCGGACAGCCGTGCAACCTCGTCCGGGCTCAGGACGAGGTCGGCAGCACGCACCGAGTCCTGGATGCTCGTGGGCCGCGAGGCCCCTGGGATGGGGATGACAACTGGTGCGAGAGCAAGCTCCCACGCGAGCACCGCCTGCTGGACGCTCACCTCGTGAGCCTGGGCGACCTCCTGGAAGGCCGCATGGCGCGTGCCGAGCTCGGCGGCGTTCGCGATGCCGCCCAGCGGGCTCCATGGCAGGAAGGCGATGGCACGCCGTGCGCAGTGCGCAAGCTCAACCTGGCTCGAGCGGAAGCGCGGGGAGAACTGGTTCTGCACGGAAACCAGGCGTCCGCCGAGCACCTCGTCGGCCAGGTCGATCTGCTCAACGGTCGCATTCGAGATACCAGCCATGAGGATGACCCCCTCGTCGAGAAGCTCGGCCAGTGCGCCGACGGAGTCCGCGTAGGGAACCGCGGGGTCCGGGCGATGGAACTGGTAGAGGCCAATCGCGTCCACGCCCAGGCGTTGGGCGGACGCCCTGGCTGCCTGCTTGAGGTAGGCGGGGTCGCCGTTCTGGGTCCAGGAGCCGTCACCGGGACGCAGGTGACCGCCCTTGGTTGCCACCAGGACCGCAGCTGAGCCAGGGCCGTAGCTGCGCAGTGCCCGGGCGATCAGCTCTTCGTTGTGACCGACCTCGTTGGCGTCCCGGTGGTAGGAGTCAGCAGTGTCGATGAGGGTCACGCCGGCGTCGAGCGCGGCGTGAATGGTCGCCACGGAACGTGCCTCGTCGGGGCGCCCCTCGATCGACATCGGCATGCCGCCGAGTCCGATCGCGCTGACCTGTCGATCGCCAAGGGTGCGGTGCTGCATGGAGTGCCTCGCTTCGAATCGTGGGCGGGCCGCGAGGGCCCGTGCACCTGAGCGTAGAAAGGACTAACCTAGAAGTCCAACACTTGTTGGTTCTGTCATTCATGATCGGGAGTGCTGAATGGATCTGCGGCAGATGGAATACCTCGTCGCACTGGCGGACGAGCAGCAGTTCACGCGCGCCGCAGCGGTCACAGGTGTGTCCCAGTCCGGGCTGTCCGCAGCCATCCGCAGTCTCGAGAGCGAGCTCAACAGCGCCCTGTTCACCCGGACGACCCGTCGCGTCGAGCCCACGGCAGCCGGTCTAGCCCTGCTCCCCTACGCCAGATCCATGCTGGCACAGGCGACCGCCGCCCGAGATGCGGTGGTCCAAGCAACCCATGAGGTCTCCGGCACCTTGCACATCGGCTCCGAACAATGCCTCGGGGTGATCGACGTCCCACCCCTGCTCGAACGGTTCCACCGCCGCTTCCCCCAGGTGGAGATCCGCTTCACCCAGGCCGGCTCACACGAGCTGCTCGCCCTTGTGCGCGAGGACGAACTCGACGTCGCCTTCGTTGCCACGACAGATCACCTCGGCTCCCTGTCTCAGACGATCCTCGGTAGCGAGCCCCTGGTCCTGCTGTGCCCTCCCGAGCACCGCCTCGCCGAGCGCTCACGACTGGAGTGGAGCGACCTGACCGACGAGAACTTCATCGACTTCCACGCCTCCTGGGGTGTGCGCCCCCTCAACGACTCCGCGTGCGACGTCCACGGGATACGCCGCCGCGTCCGCTTCACCGTCAATGACGTCCACACCCTGCTCGACCTCGTCGACCGCGGCCTGGGCATCGCCCTCGTCCCCCAGCACATCGCCGCCAAGCCGCAGGCCGCCCGCCTGATCTCCGTGGCCGTCCCTGAGGACCGCGCACCCCGGTGGGTCGTCTCCGTCGTGGCGGGCCCGTGGGACCGCACCACATCGCTCGCGCCGCACCTGCTCGAGCTCCTCGACGACGCACCAGCCTGCCGCACCGCGACCCACACGACTGCGGATCACTAGGCCCGCGGCACGACCCGGCTCACCCCCGTGCCACCACCACCGGCAGGGGACCGAGCACGACATCCGGCTCCGTCCGACAGGCGTGCTCAGTGTCCGTCGCAGAGACACGGGTGTGAGGCGCTGCTGCTCACCGCAAGGACTACCTGTTCCCGCTGGTCTTCCTGGTGGAGCCGTCCACCGTTACCCTCGTCTGACATCACCACAGTTCAGGAGATGCTCCATGCCACGCCAGCTTCGCCCAGGCCAACGAGCCGAGATCTACCTCTTGGACGTGACCTCAGGTCACAAGACCCTTCGCTTCTCCACCGACTCGATCCTTGTCGAAGCACCGAACTGGAGTCCCGACGGTCGCTCGCTGATCGTCAACGGAGACGGCCACCTCTTCAGGCTCGGCGTCGACACCGGACCTCTCGAGCAGATCGATCTGGGCGACGTCCCGGACATCAACAATGATCACGTCCTCAGCCCAGACGGCCGCTTCGCCTACGTCTCATCCGATGACGGGCACATCTACGCCGTCGCGCTCACCGGCACAGACACTCGACGGGTGACGAACGACCGTGGCCCGGACTTCAGGCACTACCTCCACGGCATTTCTCCGGATGGGACGCTCCTCGCCTACATCGGGATGCAGATTCTCGACGACGGCGTGCGGACCAATGTCTATACCGTCCCTGCAGCCGGGGGCCAGGACATCCAGCTCACCGACGACGACTTCCCCGACGACGGTGCAGAGTTCTCTCCCGACGGTCAGTGGATCTACTTCAACTCTGAGCGAGCCTCGACCGCACCCGGGCACGCGCAGCTCTTCCGGATGCCTGCCGCCGGCGGCACGATCGAGCAGCTGACCGACGACGAGCGTGTCAACTGGTTCCCCCACCCTGCACCGGACGGTCGCTCTCTGGTCTACGTGAGCTTCCCGCTGGGGACGCTTGGGCACCCCGCCGACAAGGATGTCATCGTGCGTCTGCGCGACGAGGACGGAACCATCCGGGACCTGGACCACCTGTTCGGTGGACAGGGCACCATCAACGTCCCCAGCTGGGAGCCGAACGGTACACGTATCGCCTTCGTCGCCTACCCGGTGGACCACGCCGCCTGAGTCGCTCCGGAACTGCGCCGCGCCGCCCGACCCTGAGTCGGGCGGCGCCGCCTCAGCGCGCCGAGCGGAACTGCGCGGTGAGCGGGCACTGGAACGGGTCACGCGAGGCGATGCCGACCCGGTTGAGGTAGTCGATGACGATGCGGTAGGAGTCGATGAGCGTCGTCTCGGTGTACTTGATCCCACGGGAGGCGCAGAACTCGATGACCATCGGTCGGACCTGACGCAGCGCGGGACTCGGCATGCTCGGGAAGAGGTGGTGCTCGATCTGGAAGTTGAGGCCGCCCATGAAGACGTCGACCCAGCGCCCGCCGCGGATGTTGCGGCTCATGAGCACCTGGCGGCGCAGGAAGTCGATCTTCACGTCCGGGGCGATGACCGGCATTCCCTTGTGGTTCGGGGCGAAGGACGCCCCCATGAGCAGGCCGAACATGGCGAGCTGGACACCAAGGAAGGCGAAGCCGAGGCCGACCGGCATGAGCAGGAAGATCGCGGCGACGAAGCCGATCAGGCGGATCAGGACGAAGATGATCTCGACGGCGCGGCGCTTGACCGGCTCCTTGCCGAAGATCGTCTTGAGCCCGTTGACGTGCAGGTTGAGGCCTTCGAGCAGCAGCAGCGGGAAGAACAGGTGACCCTGGCGGGCCGCGAACCAGGCGCGGACCCCGGTCGTGGACTCCTCGAGCGTCTCGGTCTCCCAGACCAGGACGCCGTTGATCATGTCCGGGTCGGTGCCCAGCACGTTCGGCTTCTGGTGGTGCTTGGAGTGCTTGTGCAGCCACCAGCCGTAGCTGAGACCGCCGAAGAGGTTGGCGATGACGAGGCTGGCCCAGTCGTTCCACTGGCCGGACTTGAAGATCTGGCGGTGCGCGGCGTCGTGCCCGAGGAAGGCCATCTGGGTGAACAGCACGCCGAGCACGCCCGCGATCGCGAGCTGCCACCAGGAGCTGCCGAGCAGGACCATGCCCACCCCGCACGCGGCGAGGAGCACGACGAGGGCCGCGAACCGGGCCCAGTAGTAGGCGTAGCGACGCCGCATGAGGCCGGTCTCCTGGACCGTGCGGGTCAGCGCCGAGAAGTCGCTCACCTGCCGCTCACGGGCCGACACCGGCTTCGCCAGAGTGTCGCCTTGACCTATCACCGCACTGCTAGCCATGATCATCGTCCGCTCGTCGCCTGGAGACGGACACCGAACAGGCGCCCTTCAGCCGACTCTACGGAACCGTAGGTTAGCGATCCAGGGGGCTGTCCCCCCTATCTGAGGGCAAGTTCTCCCGCCCCCAACCGCCGGGCGGGCTCGAATGTCTCTGTGCCTCAGACGCAGAACGGGTTGGCACCCGCGCCTGGAGAGCGTCGTCGACGCTCTCCGGCTGCGGGCACCAACCCGGGTGGAGGGACTCAGACCTCGGTGACCTCGAAGGGCTCAGCCTCAACAGCGGCCCGCGCCTGGGAGGACTCGCGCTGAGCGGAGAAGGGCTGCCCGGCGACGGTCAGTCCGTCAACACGCACGCCGCCCAGCGCCGCAGCCGGCCCCGCGACGACGACGCCGTTCGGGATGTCGGCCGAGACGCCCAGAGCCGCCTGCAGCACCACGATGGACGAGGCCGCGGACCACGCCTGAGGACGGCAGGCCGCCGGGTACGGAATGGCGCGGGGGACAACCTCGGTCGAGTCGCCAGAGTGGAGCTCCGGGACCCGGAAGCCGAAGTCCGACGCCGCGCGCAACAGTCCGGAGGACAGCTCCTGAGCCTGCTCGACGAGCCCTTCACGCATGAGACCTTCGATGACCACCGCGGTGTCGTGGATCCACACCGAACCACCGTGGTACTTCAACGGCCAGTAGCCCTGCGAGCTGGTGGCCATGGTGCGCAGCCCGTACCCGGAGCTCATCTCCGGGTCGACCAGCCTGTCGGCCACGACCAGGGCCTCGTCGGGGCTGAGGATGCCCGTACCCAGGAGGTGGCCCATGTTGCTGGTGACCGTGTTGACGACCTTCTTGTGACCGTCGAGAGCGATCCCGGGGTAGGCACCGAGGTCGTCCTGCAACCAGAAGGCGGCGCGGAAACGGTCGGCCATGGCAGCGGCCCACCCGCGCCACGCGTCGGCGCCGTCGAGGCCGAAGGCCTCGAGGAGCGCAGCTCCCGACATGGCCGCCTCGTAGGCGTAGCCCTGGACCTCGGCCAGCGCGATGGGGCCGACCGCCAAGGTTCCGTCGGTGAACTGGATCGAGTCCCCGGAGTCCTTCCAGCCCTGGTTGGCGAGGCCGCGGCCGGTCTCGTCGATGTACTCCAGGAACCCGTCGCCGTCGGCGTCGGCATAGTCGCGGAGCCATCCGAGGGCGGCCTGGAGGTTGGGCAGGAGCGCTTCAACCTCGACGGCGGGCATGCCCCAGCGCCAGGCGTCGTGCAGGAGGGTGATCCACAGGGGGGTCGCGTCGACCGTCCCGTAGTAGATCGGCGGGAGGACGACGTCGTCGCCGTCGACGCTGAGCTCGGCGCGGCGGACCTCGTGGAGGATCTTGCCCGGCTGCTCGGCCGTCGTCTGGTCGATCTTGGTGCCTTGGTAGGCAGCGAGGGTGCGCAGGGTCCCGGCGGCAAGCGCGGTTCCCAGGGGCAGCATCATGCGGGCGGCGATGATCGAGTCGCGACCGAACAGCGTGAAGAACCAGGGCGCTCCGGCGGCGAGGAACACGTCGTCGGGCGTGCGCTTGCTGGCCATCTGCAGGCTTTCGAGGTCGTCGAGCGCCTGTGCCACCCAGGCGGTCAAGCGCGGGTCGTCTGCGACGACCACGGGACGGGACCAGACGGCGCCAGCCGAGCTCGCTCCGTCCACGACCGCGTCGTGGTCGACGGCGCTCAACGTCCAGGAGAGGACCACCGGTGAGCCGTTGGCCACGCGGACGGTCCACGTCGCGGTGGGTCGATCGGGGTGGTCGAGGTTCAGGGTCGCGCCCGGGGTCGAGACGACGACGTCGACCGTGCCGTCCGTCCACGTGAGGTTGTCCCCGTCGAGGGTGGCAGGGACCTCACGGAGAGGCGCCCCTCCCTTGACCTTTTCCATCGTCGCGAAATCGTTGCCCAGCACGATGGTGATGCGCGCGTCGACGGGGTCAGCAGCGGCACAGCTGAAGGTGATGGTCTCGGTGACCTCGCCCGCGCGGACCGTGCGCACACGCTCCACACGGGTGGTCGGGTCGGCTCCGGGGCCGTCGACCCCACGGGCGAGGGAGCTGATCTGAACGGATCCGGGACCGGCCGGGGCGGAGCCGATCATCTCGGGCTCTTCGCCGCCAACGTGCACGATCGCGGTCGAGAGGACGCGGACGTCGGAGTGGAAAAAGCCTTGCGCCCCGGTGTGACGAACCTGTCCGTCGGCGCCCGACCAGGCCTGCGTCGGTGCGCTCAGGGCGACGAGCAGCTCGTGAAGCAGGGGCTGGCGCTGAATGGGCGCACCGTCTGACTGCGCCGCGCCGTCGGCAGTCGTGAGTGGAGTGTCCAACATCTATGTTCCTCCAGACAGCCTGGGCCGTCAGATCGTTGCACTTGACATGAGCCACGGTTGAAGACATCCTGAGGTCCACCCCAGATTTGATCGATCAACACATGTGCCTAAGAGACTAGTTGATCGATCCAAACTGGCAAAGCACCTGGTGCGCCGATGCTCCGGGGGTAGTTATTTCGGACCGACGCTGAACTCGCGAAGGAGCGATGGGATGTTACACACGCAGGGCGCACGACCAACGCTGGCGTCAGTCGCAGCAATCGCTGGCGTCTCACGCCAGACAGTCTCCAACGTCCTCAACGAGCCCTCACGCGTTCAGGCCGAGACCCTCGCCAAGGTCCGCGCGGTCCTCGACGAGGTGAACTACCGCCCGCACCTCGCCGCGCGCCAGCTGCGCACCAAGCGCTCCCGGGTCATCGGACTTCGCCTCGAGCAGGTCACCGACGGGATCAACGGCGCCGTCCTCGACCGCTTCTTGCACGCCTTCACCGAGGGGGCGCAACGGCATGGCTACCGTATCTCCCTCTTCACCGCCGACGACGACGCCGGCGAGATCGCCCGCTACGGCGAGCTGCTCGACACCACAGACATCGACGCCTTCGTGCTCACCAGCACCCACCACGGCGACGTCCGCACCGAGTGGCTGAGCGCGCGCGACATCCCCTTCGTCACCTTCGGTCGCCCCTGGGCCCTCCCCCACGCCGCCGTGTCCGGCACTGCTCCCCATGCCTGGGTCGACGTCGACGGAAGCTTCGGAACCCGCTCCGCCACAGAGCACCTGCTGAGCAGCGGCCACCGCCGCATCGCCTTCATCGGCTGGCCGGCAGGCTCGGGTACCGGCGACGAACGTCGGCTCGGATGGCAGCAGGCCATGCGCACCTCCGGGCTGGGCGACGACGAGCTGGACCTCCTCGATCTGCAGACCGCCGACGGCGTCAACGAAGGAGCTGCCGCCATCCGCAGCCTCACCGGCCACCCGGCCGCCCCCACGGCCGTCGTCTGCGCCTCAGACTCGCTGGCCCTCGGGGCTCTCGAAGCCTCGCGCTCCCTCGGCGAGACCTTCGCCGTCGTCGGTTTTGATGACACCCCGGTCGCCGCTGCCATCGGGCTGACGTCCGTCGCCCAACCATTGATCGCCGTCGCTGAGGCGGCCCTCGACCTGCTCATCGCTCAGCTTGAGGATCGTCCAGACTCCACCGGGCACCGCCTCCTGCCTCCCCGGCTGGTCCCCCGCCGATCCACGGCGACGCCCCCCACAACTACCTGACCCGGCAAACCCGCCACCTCTAGAGGAGAATCATGTTTCACAAGAAGATGATGCTCACCGTAGCCATGACGGCTGTGGGAGCACTTGCGCTTGCTGCGTGCGGCGGCGGTTCCGACGACTCAAATGGCGCAAGCTCCGAGTCAGCATCGACCATCAACGTGCTCATCGGTTCGTCCGGCGACGCTGAGACCAAAGCAGTCACGGACGCCGTTGCGGCCTGGTCGACCGAGTCCGGCGTCAAGGCGAAGGTCAGTGTCGCCTCCGACATCGCGCAGCAGCTGTCCCAGGGATTCGCCAGTGGCAACCCCGCGGACGTGTTCTACCTGACCAACGACACCATCGCGACCTATGCGTCCAACGGTTCGCTGGACCCCTTCGTGGAGGGCTTGTCCAACAAGGACGACTTCTACCCCACGATCATGGATTCCTTCACCTACGACGGCCAGGTCTACGCCGCACCGAAGGACTTCTCCACCCTTGCTCTGATCATCAACAGCGACAAGTGGGCCGCAGCCGGCCTGACCGACGCTGACATCCCCACCAGCTGGGACGAGCTCAGCACGGTCGCTGCGAAGCTCACCACCGGTGACACCGTCGGCCTGTCGATCAGCCCCGAGTTCGCCCGCGTGGGTGCGTTCTTCGCTCAGAACGGCGGCTGGCTCGTCGACGACAAGGGAGCCGTCACGGCGGACTCCCCCGAGAACGTCGAAGCGCTGACCTACGTCCAGAGCCTGCTCACGTCCGGATCCATGAAGTACGCCTCTGAGGTCGGGGCCGGTTGGGGTGGCGAAGCGTTCGGAACGGGTGCCGCTGCGATGACCATCGAGGGCAACTGGATCACCGGTGCGCTCACGAACACCTACCCAGACGTCAAGTACACCGTCGCTGAGCTGCCTGCGGGCCCCGCCGGCAAGGGCACCATGCAGTTCAACGGTGGGTGGGGAATCGCCGCCGACTCCCAGAACAAGGACAACGCCACCAAGCTCGTCGAGTACCTGACGCAGCCCACGCAGCAGCTGACCTTCGCCACGGACTTCGGTGTGATGCCCGCTGTCGTCTCCACCGCTGACCAGTGGAAGACCGACAACCCGGCTCTTGCACCGTTCATCGAAGGCGCCGACTACGCCAAGTCGATCCCGAACATCGTCGGGATCAAGGACGTCATCGACGAGCTCAACTCCCAGATCCAGTCATTGAGCACCGGGGACCCCAAGACCATCCTCGAGAGCACCCAGACGAACCTGGAATCCATCAGCAAGTAGCTCGTCAGCAGTTCTCACTCAGTGGGCGCTGGCCACCTCACGGTGACCAGCGCCCACTGGACCATCTTTACAACGATTTACATCACGGAACGAGAGACCCTTGGCTGGCATGATGAAACGCCTCAAGAAACCAAAAGAAGGCGGCGCACACGGGCACGAAGCCGTCGCAGGCTGGCTGTTCATCAGCCCCATGGTCATCATCCTGGGACTGTTCCTGGTCATCCCGGTCCTCATGGCAGCATGGGTCTCCGTCTCTGACTGGACCGGTCGCGGGAGCCCCTTCGCCAGCACGGTGAACTTCGTGGGCACCGACAACTACGCCAAGCTGCTGACAGAGCCCGGGCTGGCGCAGTCCGACTTCGGTATGTCCATCAAGAACAACAGCTATTACGTGCTGCTGGTCATCCCCATCCAGACAGCACTCTCACTGTTCTTGGCTGTCATGGTCAACCGTCGCGTCCTCAAGGGTCGCGGGTTCTTCCGGACGGCTTTCTACTTCCCGTCGGTGACCAGCTCCGTCGCGATCACCGTCATCTTCCTCTTCTTGTTCTCCACGACCGGTGCTGTGAACAAGGCGCTCCATGCCATCGGTGTGAACGGTCCGCAGTGGTTCTCTGATCCCAAGGGGATCCTCCACATGGCCCTGGGCAACATGGGGATAGACACCCCACCAGCGGCCCTGGCCGGCCACGGATTCTTGGGGAACAGCTGGTGGCAGTGGCTCTCCGGCCCCAGCCCCGCCATGTGCGTGTTCATCATCATGGCGGTCTTCACCACCTCCGGCACGTTCATGCTCCTGTTCATCTCTGCCCTGCAGAACCTGCAGGGTGAGGTCGAGGAGGCGGGCATCATGGACGGCGCCAGCGGGTGGCAGCGGTTCTGGCACATCACGTTGCCGATGCTCAAGCCGACGACGTTCACCGTGCTGACCCTGGGGCTCATCGGGACGTGGCAGGTATTCGACCAGATCTACGTCGGGACGAAAGGCAACCCGTCGAAGACCACGTTGACCCCGGCGTACCTGTCGTACAGCTCGTCGTTCCAGAACAACCAGTGGGGTCGCGGTGCGGCCATCGCGTTCATCCTGTTCGCGATCATCGTCGCCATGACGATCCTGCAGCGCATCGTGCTGCGGGACCGCAAGACTCTGCCCAAGCGCAAGCGTTTCTACCGCGACGGACCACCCAGCGCCGTCGTCCCAGCGACGCCTACATCTCCTCTGGTTCCGACAGCGTCCGGCGCCCAGATGGATGACTCCACACCCGGCGAAGGGGACCAACGATGACCGCCAGCGAACTTCAACACACCGTTCCTGAGGTTCGTAGCGCGAAGAACCGACGCTTCGACAAGCTGGCTCGCCGCAGCCGCTACAGCGGGATCCTCGTGTACATCGCGCTGGGCATCCTGGCGCTGGTCTACATCTACCCGTTCCTCATCTCGATCGCGAACTCCTTCAAGCTGGACCCTGATGCGGCTGCGAACCCCATCAGCCTGATCCCTCAGACGTTCAGCACCGAGGCGTTGCAGCGTCTCTTCGAGGCGGACTTCCCGACGTGGTTCAAGAACTCCGCCATCGTGACGGTCGTGGTGACCAGCGGTCGGGTGTTCTTCAACTCCCTCGCCGGGTACGCCTTGTCGCGGTTGCGGTTTCCTGGGCGCGGGCTGGTCTTCGCCTTGCTCATCGCGGTCATGTCCGTCCCGTCGGTCGTCCTGCTCATCCCGAAGTTCTTGGTCATCAACGAGCTGGGCATGTATGACACGTACGCCGGTATGACCATCCCGTTGCTGGCAGACGCCGCGGGGATCTTCATCATGAAGAACTTCTTCGAGTCGATCCCCGCGTCGGTCGAGGAGGCAGCCCGCATCGACGGGGCTGGGGTGTTCCGCCGGTTCTGGTCCGTGGTTCTCCCGATGGCTCGACCTGCTCTGGTCACCATCTTCATTCTGTCGTTCCAAGGATCCTGGAACGAGATGTCACACATGATCATCTCGACGCAGTCGCCTGAGCTGTTCACCCTCACGAAGGGTGTTGCTCAACTTGCATCTGGGGCGCTGAGCGCCGGAACCCAGTACCCCATCAAGCTGGCCGCCGCCACGATCATGACGATTCCTGTCGCGGTGCTGTTCTTCATCTTCCAGAAGAAGATCATGAACTCCTCCGACGGTGCCGTGAAGGAGTAGCTCTCCGCCACGCCAGAGCGGCTCAGGGCCGGTGCTCCCCACACGGGGACCACCGGCCCTGAGCCGTTTCGCGGGGCTAGTTGGCAGCGGTGGGGCAGTGCGGCACTGACGGGACCATGACCGTTCCGTCTGCGCGTCGTTGCCCTGCTGCCACGAGCACGGTCGGGTGGCCGTCGATCCGGGGGCCTTGTCCGTCCAGCGCGATGATCTGCGGAGCATCAGTCACTGTGACGGGGACGCCGCGGACCATGACGTCCGCCGTGTCGCCGTCCTCGACGACCAGCTCGATCTCGGTGGGACGCACGCAGACCCGCACGCGGGTGCCCTTGAGCGTGATCCGGTAGGTGAGGTCGTCCCAGCCCAGGGGGAGGCGCGGGTCGATCGTGATGACGCCACGGTGGTCGCGCATGCCTCCGAAGCCGAAGACGAGGGACTCCCAGATTCCACCGGCGGAGGCGACGTGCACACCGTCGGCGGTGTTGTGGTGGAGGTCGCCCAGGTCGACGAAGAGCGACGACGTGAAGTACTCCAGCGCGAGGTCCTGGTAGCCCACCTCGGCGGCGATGATCGACTGGACCACGGCTGAGAGCGTGGAGTCACCCGTGGTGATCGGGTCGTAGTACTGGAAGTCTGCGAGCTTCTCTTCCGGGGTGAAGTCCTCCCCCTGCAAGAACAGCGCGAGCACGACGTCGGCCTGCTTGAGCACCTGGAAGCGGTAGATGACCAGCGGGTGGTAGTGCAGCAGGAGCGGGCGGTTGGACGCGGGGGTGTTGGGCAGGTCCCACATCTCACGTTCGAGGAAGTGCGAGTCCTGCGGGTGGATGCCGAGCTCTTTGTCGTAGGGGATGCACATCCCTTCCGCTGCGCGGCCCCACTCCTTGACCTCGTCGAGATCGAGGTTCAACCGCGACACCATGCGCTCGTAGGCGATGGGGTCTTCGGTGCGGAGCCGGTAGACCTCTTCGACGGCGCGGCGCAGGTTGAACCGTGCCATGACGTTCGTGTAGAGGTTGTTGTCGACGACGGTCGTGTACTCGTCGGGTCCGGTGACGCCGTGGATGTTGAAGACCTCGGCCCCGTTGGTGCGCCAGAACCCGAGGTCGGCCCACATGCGGGCGGTCTCGACGAGGATGTCGATCGCCTCCCGGGACATGAAGTCCGTGTCGCCCGTGGCGCCGACGTACTGGCTCAGCGCGTAGGAGATGTCCGCGTCGATGTGGTACTGCGCGGTTCCCGCTGCGTAGTACGCGGAGGCCTCTTCACCGTTGATGGTGCGCCACGGGAACAGCGCCCCGTCCTGGGTGAGCTCTCGTGCCCGACGGCGCGCGGCGTCGAGCATGGCGTAGCGGAAGCGCAGGGCGCTGCGGGCGCTGTGCGGGGAGGTGTACGTCAGGTACGGCAGGACGTAGATCTCCTGGTCCCAGAAGTAGTGGCCGCTGTACCCGGAGCCCGTGAGGCCCTTCGCGGGGACGCCGTTGGTCTCGGCGCGCGCGGTGGCCTGCGCGAGCTGGAAGAGGTTCCAGCGGACGGCCTGCTGCAGCTCGGGCTGCCCGCCGATGACCACGTCGGTGCGGGCCCAGTAGTCGTCGAGCCACTCCTGCTGCTTCTCGAACTGGACGTCGATGCCCTCGGTGATGACGCGGTCGAGGGTGCGGCGGCAGCGGTCGACCAGCTCGAGCGGCGGGATGCCGCGGGAGGTGTGGTAGCTGACGGTCTTGGTGACGGTGATCGTCTGGCCGGGCTTGGCCTTGACACGGTAGACGTGCTTGGCGAAGTCCTTGTCGATCTCGGTGAGGAGCTCGTAGTCGTTGTCGGTGACGATCTTGTGGTCGGCCGCGACGGCGAGGGTCATCCCTGAGTCGGTGCAGCGGTAGGTCAGGACCGCACGCTCGTCGCTGATCCACTGCGAGCACGGCTGCAGGACGCGACCTTCGAACTGTTCGGCCTTGCGGGGGTCGAAGCCCTCGCCCATGGCTGCCGAAGGGACGTTGTACTCGTCCTGACCGTCCTGGCGGTTGAGGATCTGACTGGAGATCACCACTGGGGCGTCGTCGTCGAGCATGGTGACCTCGAAGGTCATGATGGCGAGATGGCGCTCGGTGAAGGAGACCATGCGCTGGGCACGCACGTGCACCCGTTTGCCCGACGGCGTCTGCCAGACGAGGTCACGGCTGAGCACCCCGGAGGAGAAGTCGAGGGAGCGGTCGTAGGAGAGCAGGTCGGCGACACTGAGGAGCAGCGGCTCGTCATCGACGTAGAGACGGATGATCTTGGCGTCCGGGACGTTGACGATCGTCTGGCCGACCTTCGCGAAGCCGTATGCCTCCTCTGCATGGCGGATGGCCCAGGTCTCGTGGAATCCGTTGATGAAGGTCCCGTGCGCGTGGGAGTCGCGTCCTTCGGGGACGTTCCCGCGCATGCCGAGATATCCGTTGCCCACGGAGAACAGCGTCTCGCTGACGCCGAGGTCCTTGGCGCAGTACACCGACTCGGTCAGCCGCCAGGGGTCGACGGGGAACCGGCCCCGGTCGATTGGATCGATCAAATCGCTGACGTCGATTCCGCCAGGAAAAGTTGTTGTCACGAGGGGTCCTTCGGAAGTCGAACGGTCAAAGAGTCATCAGTCAGCTCGCCCAGGTCGGCGACGACAACATCGGCTCCCGCCTCGAGGAGGGCTTCGACTCCGGCGCCACGATCAACACCGATGACCAGACCAAAACTACCAGCCCGGCCGGAGGCAACACCAGATAGTGCGTCCTCGACGACAACGGCGGCCGAGGCCGGAACACCCAGCAACGACGCCGCGTACTCGTAGGTGTCAGGCGCAGGCTTACCCGGCAGGCCCTTCGCCGCTGCGACCTGCCCGTCGATGACGACCTCGAAGCGATCGCTGAGACCAGCAGCGGCCAGCACAACCGGGGCGTTGCGCGAGCTCGAGACCACGGCGACCTTGGCCCCCGTCTTCGCCAACGCGTCGAGGAACTTCACCGACCCGGGGTACGGGTCCACGCCGTCCTTCTCCAGGATCGATGAGAACACGGCATTCTTACGGTTCCCCAGACCGCACACCGTCTCCTGGTCAGCCGCGTCGCTCGGGTCGCCATAGGGCAGCTCGATGCCACGGGACTCCAGGAAGGAACGCACACCTTCGTAGCGGGGCTTGCCGTCGACATAGTCGAAGTAGTCACGCTCGGTGTACTCGGGGCTGAGGCCGCGAGCCTCCAGGTAGGTGTTGAAGAGCTCGGACCAGGCCAGCATGTGAACGTCCGCGGTGGGTGTCAGCACCCCGTCGAGATCGAAGAGGTAGGCAGCAAAATCGTGTTGATGGGTCACCCAAGAAGTGTAGAAGGCCCGCCACCCACGGCCGCACGCGTCAGCCGAGCCGCTTCTCCAGCCGGATCCGCACCTCGTCGCCCGCAGCGTCCTTGCCGACCGCCTTGCGCAGCGCCGCCCGCAGCGGGAGCCGGTGCAGCCCGCTGCCCGAGGGCATGAGCGTCGCGGCGAAGTGGTGCCCGTCGACGGTCCCGGTGACCTTCACGGCCTTGCGGGTCCCAAGGAGCTCGACCGAGCCGGGCACCGTGAGGTAGGTGTCGAAGGCACCGTCCTTCTGCAGCTGTGCCGTGAACTCGTGATCAAGCGTGAGCGGGTCATCCAGCATTGCCATTGCGGTCTCCTCCAGAACGGGGCGCCCGGCCCTGTCGACGACCGGATCATCGTCAGACTATCGCCTCGAGCGCGGCGCGAGTCACCTCGGCCGCGCTCGTCCCCGCGTCGCGCACGCAAGAAAAAAGGAGTCCCACCCCGCATGGGGTGAGACTCCTCGTGGTGATTCTCGGTGGAGCTAAGGAGATTCGAACTCCTGACCTCTTCGATGCGAACGAAGCGCGCTACCAGCTGCGCCATAGCCCCTCCACTGCAGGAAACGAACTCCCGAAGCGTTATCTAGGTTAGCACCACGGGAGACCCACTGAGCACCACGGCGACTTCGACGGCAAGCATCGTGCCAGGCGAGCCGCACCCGGGTGGGTTCGCTACTCCCCCGCCGCGCGGCGTCGGGCAAGGACGGAGTTGAGGTTGACGCCGAGGCTGTCGCTGGGCGCCTCCGCCTCGCTCGTGGCCGACGACGCGTCACCGGCCGTCTCCTCGACCGGCGCGCTGTCACCGGCTGCGAGCTCGGCCCGGCGCGCCTGGGTGATCTGCGCCATCTCGGCGGTCAGCGGCGCCGGCTCCCAGCGCGGGGCCGCGGACTTCATCGTGTAGACGGGGCGAGGAACCGGGACGGACGTCCACTCCGCGGCACCGGTCGCCTCGTCGGCTGACGTGTCGGCCTTGTCAGCCGCAGTGTCGACGCCCCTGTCGAAGCTCGTGCCCGCGGTGACGACTGCGCCGTCGGCCTCGGCGAGCACCACGGTGGCTTCCTCGACGGCGCTCGACGCCGTGCTTGCCGACGCCACCTCCGCCAGAGCCGGCCGGTCATCCGCGACGGTCGCCCCCTCGGCGGAAGAGGCCGCGGCGGTCACGGCCGCGGCTGGGCGCACCCGGGCGATCATCTGGGTGTGGGACTGCGAGGACTTCACGGCGCGGCCGGTCACCTGCGGGCGGATGGCAGGAGCCGGACGTCCGGCCAGGCGGACATCGGTCGGCGCTGCGGCGGCGGCCCGGCGCACGCGCTCACGCCCTTCCCATGCGGCGTCGGCCCGGGCGTGGGCCCGCACAGCCCGGCGGCCGAGCGCGAGGACCGCGCCGAGCAGGACTGCCGGTGCGAGCACGAACCAGCTCGAGACGGAGGTCCCGGCGGCGAGCGCGCCCGTCCCGGCCGTCAGCACGAGCAAGGTCACGGTGAGCAGCGCGCGGCGCCGCGCAGCCGCCGCACGGCGGGCATGCAGCCCCGCGCGTACAGGTGCGGCCGCGGATGTCGGGGAGGGTGGTTGCTCCATGTCCTGCTCTCCTTCCGGGTGGTGGCGCCTGGGCCGCACGGACATCCCGTGAGGCGGGGTCAAGAGTGGTGCGTTCAAGCTGGACGACGTCGTGCAGTCGCCGTGGGAGTGCAGCGCTACGGCGGTCGATCCCCGGCCGACCTTCCTCGCTGCTCCGGCGTTTGCCGAGGCACCCGAGGTCGCGACGGCCAGCACCCGGAGATTCCCGGAGAACCGGTCGTTGACTCGCGATTCGAGCATCTGCTGCCGTTGGCGCAGCCGGTGCGGGACCAGATAGGCCAACCACAGACCGACCACTGCCAGAACGACGACGCCGGCTAGTGAGTCCACACGACGACGTTAGGTGAGGCGATACACCCTGACGCGGACGCGCCCCGGTGTGTCGTGCGGACAAGTTACACCTATGCAATTCTTCCACAGGCGCAGGCGCGCGGTCTGCTACTGCTGGCCCCGCCAGCGGGCGAGCAGACCGCCGGGGACCTCCTCGGCCGTCACCGCGAAGGTCCGGTGATCGCACCAGCGGCCCTGGATGTGCAGGTAGGCGACCCTCAGGCCCTCGTCGCGCAGACCAAGCTTGGCCACCACCCGCAGGCTCGGTGCGTTCTCGGGGCGGATGTTCACCTCGATCCGGTGCAGGCCCAGCTCGAAGAGGCAGTAGTCGGCCGCGAGCGCGACCGCCGTCGGCGCGATCCCCCGACCCGCGACGTGCTCGCTCACCCAGTACCCGATGCTGGCCGAGCACATCGACCCGTAGGTGATCGAGGAGACGGTCAGCTGGCCCACGAGCTCGCCGTCGAGCTCGATCGCGAAGGGGAGGGTCGTGCCGTCTCGGGCCGCGCCGTCGAGCAGGCGGACGTACTCACCGAAGGTGGGAGCCGATCGGCTCCTCCCGCCGGGATGGCGACCGGGGAGCACGGGCGGGAGGGTCGCCTCCCAGCGGTCGAGCCAGTCGGCGTTGTGCTCGCGCACGTCCATCCAGTCGTCACGATCGCGGCGGACGAGCCGCCGCAGGATGAGCGTGCCGCCGGGCGGGTCGGTGAAGGAGTCGTCGCGCAGCACGACCGGCCAGGCCGGCGAGCGTCGCCAGAACGCCATGCTCACGCCTCGAGGACCAAACAGTGCACCCTGTCCCCGAACCGCACCTCGGTGTCCCCCTCGGGGACGACCGCGAGGGCGTTGGCCTCCGCGAGAGCGGCCACGGACAGCTCTTCCAGCCGGGTCGGGTCTCCGACCGGGGTGACCTGGTACCCCTCCTCGGGCGAGCCGACCAGCGTGGCCGGCACGAACTGGCGGATGCCTGCCGGGCTGCGCCAGCCGACCGCGGCGTGCGCGGCGACGGACGGCCGGTAGATCTCGGTGTACCCAGCCATGGCACGCAGCGCCGGGCGGACGAACACCTCGTAGGAGATCTGCGCGGCGACCGGGTGCCCGGGCAGGGAGAAGACCGGGATGGTGTCACCGGGCGCGCCCGTGTCGACGCCGATCCCGGCGTAGAGGGTGCCCAGGCCCTGGTTGCGGCCGGGCATCATCGCGACGTGGTCGAAGCGCACGGTGCCCAGCGGTGCGAGCACGTCCTTGAGGGTGTCGTGCGAGCCCTCGCTCAGCCCGCCAGTGGTGATCAGCAGGTCCGCGCGCACGAGCTGGTCCTCGATCGCGTCCCTGAGCTTGGCCTGGTCGTCGCTGACCGGGGCGACCTGGATCGCGATCGCACCGGCGTCCTGGACCGCGGTGCGCAGCGACGGGCCGTTCGCGTCGAACACCCCAGGGCGGGGTGAACCGGGCTGGACGAGCTCGTCGCCGACCGGGAGAATCACCACCCGGGGAGCTGGGTGCACCCGGATCCTGGCGTAGCCCAGGCTCGCGGCGAAGGCCAGCTGGCGGGCGTCGAGGCGGATGCCGGCACGCAGCCCCACGGAACCGGCCGCGCCGTCGGCTCCGACGGCGCGCACGTTGGCCCCCTGGCCGAACTCGGCGGTGATCCGCACCCGCGCCTCACCTCGGTCGGTGGCCCAGACCGGAACCAGAGTGTCGGCCCCGATAGGCATCGGTACCCCGGAGCTCAGCAGCACGCTCTGCCCGGGCACCAGGCGGAAGGGCTCGTCGGCGGCCGACCACACGTCGTGGATCACCGGGAGCACGACGGGCTCCTGAGCACTGGCCCCCGTGAGGTCCCGGGCAAAGACGGCGTAGCCGTCGCACGTGGCCAAGGGCCGGGCGGGGATGTTCTCGGTGACGACGATGTCTGCGGCGAGGATGCAGCCGGCCGCGTCCGTGAGGACGACGTCGAGGGCGGGGACCGGAAGGGCCACAGCGAGGACGGCGGCGAGCTGGTCCTGGACGCTCTTCACCGGATCACCGGGAGGTCACGGGTCGTGGGGCGCACGGCGTTCCAGCAGTCATGAACCACAGGCTAGTGCAGAAAAGCACATCCCCTGCGAACATCTCCGAGAGACACCATCCGCACCATTTCTTTGAGATACTTTGACCATGAGTAGTCCAGCGCAGCCCTACCCTGTCCGCCCGTCCCTCGATGCGGAGGACGCCAAGATCGCCCTCCGTGGGGCGATACGTGCGGCACGCGAGACCCGCAGCGAACGACGGCGCGACGAGGCGGCGAAGGCGCTGGCCGAGATCCTCCTGACCATCCCCGAGGTCCGCGACGCCCAGCGGGTGGGCCTCTACGCCGCTCGACCCCACGAGCCCGGCACCTCGGCGCTCATGTCCATGCTCGACGCGCTCGGCAAGCAGATCCTGCTCCCCGTGCTCGGAGCCGGGCTGCAGCGTGACTGGGCCCTGTACGCAGGGGAGGACGACCTCCTCCAGCGCGCCCCCGGGCGCCCGCCCGAGCCGTCGACCGAAGCACTCGGTCCGGAGGCGCTCGAGACGGCCGACGTCGTCATCGCCCCGGCCCTCGCGGTCGACACCCACGGCAACCGGCTCGGACAGGGCGGCGGCTGGTACGACCGCGCCCTCGCGCACGTGCGCCCGGGCGTCAAGGTGATCGCCGTCGTCTTCCCCGAAGAGATCTACGACGCCGCAGAGCGTCCGCTGCCCCGCGAGGACCACGACCGCCGGGTCGACGGCGTGGCCACCCCGCTGGAATGGCACTGGATCACCGGCTGACCCAGCCGGGCGGGTCAGCCCGGCCGGCCCGTTCCGGCTGTCCGTCCTGGCTGTCCGTTCCGGCTGTCCGTTCCGGCTGTCCGTTCCGGCTGTCCGTTCCGGCTGTCCGTTCCGGCTGTCCGTTCCGGCTGTCCGTTCCGGCTGTCAGTTCCGGCTGTCCGTCAGGGCGTGAGGGTGAGCGTGTCCTTCCCTGCGGCGGTGACGGCCTTCTCGGTGAACTGCCAGGAGTACGTCTCCCCGGCGGCCCACCGGTCGAGCTGGTCGGCGTAGTGCGAGCTGGCAGGGTGCCCTGACGTCCCGGTCACCACGACCCAGGTCGATCGGTCCAGGTCGGCGAGGTCGACCACCATCCGCATCGACGGCCCCGACGTCACGTCGTAGGAGCCGGAGGACGCGTCCCAGCCGGTCGCGTTGATGATCGAGGACCCTCCGCCCATCTCGACGGGACTGGGGTTGACGAAGCCGCGGACCACCCCGGGGATGCTCGACCCGCCGAGAACCGGGTGCTGCAGCGCGAGGCGGTGCAGCTTGCCCCACTCCCACTCGTCGGCCTTCCGGCCGAGCTTCTTGGTGAGCTGCTCGCGCGCCTTGACGAGCGCCTGCGTGAAGATCTCGTCCCGGGTCTCCACGACGTTGACCGTCCTGCGGTCGTCCCACCACAGGCTCGTCGGATCATCCAGGTGCGTGCGGACGACCTCGAGCCACCGGCTCCCCCCGTCCGGGGCGGACGCGTCGGAGAGCTCGTCGTCGAAGGTCAGTGACAACAGCTCGACCCAGACCGCGGCGAAGTACGCGGCCGGCGCCGAGTCGGCGTCCTGGCTGTAGTCCCAGCCGACAAGCAGGTCCTGGCCCGCCCGGTCGAAGGTGTTGGTGATCGTCTGTTCCAGGAGCGTGGGGACAAGCACCTCGGCATAGGGGTTGAAGGTGTCGTTCTGGATTCGCGCCATCGCGGCAACGCTGATCGGGCGGCCCGCCTCGATCTCGGTCTCGAGCAGGTCCCGGATGCGTTCGGAGCGGTAGCCATAGTCCCAGTCCAGGGCGAGGAAGGGACCGGCTCCGGCCGGTCCGACGGCCTGGTTGGCCGCGACGATGAACCCCTCGACCGGGTCGAGCACCGACGGCATGGCGGCAGGGTCGACCCAACCCTGCCAGTCGTACCGGGAGTCCCAACCGGGCCGGGGCCAGGTGCCGTCGGAGGGGACCGCACCGGAGACCTCGTCGCGCACCGGGATCCGCCCCGGGGCCTGGTAGCCGATGTGTCCGTCGACGGTCGCGAAGATGATGTTCTGGGAGGGCACCTCGAAGTACTCGGCGGCGGCCTTGATGTCCTGGGCCGATGCGGACGTGTCCATCGCGAAGATGGCCTGGGCGGTCAGCCCAGGGGTCAGTGCCGTCCATCCGAGAGAGACCTCGTAGCTCGAGCGCCGGACCGGCTCGCCGTCGACGCCGGTGACCGGGGTCGAGCCGGTCTCGTCGAGGTCGAGCACGCCGGAGACGATCGGGCCGTGCCCGGTGGACCGGATGACAAGCTCGATGTCCTCGCCGCCGTTGACCTTGATCGTCTCGGTGCGGGTGGTCAGGTCGACCCAGGCACCGTCCACCTCGTAGGTGGCGCCACTGGTCCGCTCAAGGAAGAAGTCGGTCACGTCCGCGCCCAGGTTGGTGATCCCCCAGGCCAGCGACGCGTTGTGGCCGATGATCACGCCGGGGAATCCGGCGAAGGAGAAGCCGGACACGTCGAAAGGGCAGGCCGCGCTCGTCGTCAAGCAGTGCAAGCCGACCTGGGACCAGATGCTCGGCACGCCCAGGCTCAGGTGCGGGTCGTTGGCCAGCAGGGGGCTGCCCGTGTCGGTCAGGGCTCCGGACACGACCCAGGAGTTGGAGCCGATCCCCTCGCCGTCGCCGACCAGCACGGGGACCGCGTCGATCGCGCGGGCGGCAGAATCGACGGCGAGCGCCAGCCCAGCGTCCTCGGGGTCGTAGAGGCTGGCGGTCGAGGACGCGCCCGCCCCGTCGGCCGTCTCTCCCAGCGCCGGCGCGGGGTTGGCCGCGAGGTTTGCGCTCGCCTGGTCGGCGTCGAGGATCGGGGGGTTGAGCTCCTCGGGGTAGACCGGGAAGAGCTCGTTGACCCGGGCCACGTCGCCGATGCTGGCGAAGGCCTGGGCCCGTCCGAGCTCGTCGTCGTAGTTCCCCCGCAGGTCCCAGGCCATCGCCTTGAGCCAGGCGAGGGAGTCGATCGGGTCCCACTTCTCCGGGGCGTCGACATCGACCTGGAGGCCGAGCACCGTGTACTCGAAGGCGATGTCCCCCGGTGCGCGGCCGTCGAGGTAGGCATTCACACCGTCGGCGTAGGCCGTCAGGTAGGACTTCGTCGGCGCGTCGAGGATCTCCCACTCCGCCTCGGCGACGTGGCGCCACCCGAAGGTCCGGATGACCTTGTCCGCCTCGATCGCGTCCGGGTTGTCTCCGACGAGCTCGGCGAGGCGTCCGGACGTCACGTGGCGGCGGTAGTCCATCTCGAAGAAACGGTCCTGCGCCTGGACGTACCCCTGGGCCTGGAAGAGGTCCTCGGGGGTCGAGGCGTAGATGTCGGGGACGCCTTGCGCGTCACGGACCACGCGCACGGTCCCGCTCAGGCCCGGGATGGTCTCCTCCCCGCCTGCTGACGGCAGCGGACGGCGGGTGACGACCACCACGGCGACGACGGTCGCGACGAGGGCGAGCACGACCAGGACGGCCACCGTGACGAGGGAACGACGAAGGATCACATTGCGATGAGGCACGGTGCGAGACTACTTGCTCCCACTGACACGGCGCGCTTCCACCGCGTCCACGGTCCGGCGTATGATTAGCACTCAGTTGCTTCGAGTGCCAACCCTCGACCGCGCGCGATGTCACCTCGCCGCCGGTCGGGTCGGCACCACCCACTACAGGATCACAGGAGACTTCGTGCCCCTCTACGCGTACACCTGCACCGCGTGCGGCCACAACTTCGACATCCACCAGTCCTTCGCCGACGACTCGCTCACAGTGTGCCCCGAGTGCGATGGCCTGCTGCGCAAGGTCTTCTCCCCCGTCGGAGTCGTCTTCAAAGGGTCGGGCTTCTACCGCACCGACAACAAGGCCGCGTCGAAGTCGAAGGTGCCCGCCTCCACCAAGGCGTCGGAGTCCTCGAGCTCGGCCAAGGAGTCCACGGCCGCACCCGCATCAAGCGGCTCGACGCCCAGCTCCGCACCCGCCTCCGCTTCGTCGTCGTCCTCGTCGTCGTCTTCCGCTTCATCGTCGAGCGCCGCACCGGCGGCCGCGAAGTAGCCGCCAGCAGGATCGGACGGCCCAAGAGGTCGCCCACAGCGGAAGCATCGGGGCGCTTCTCAGCGTTCTGAGCGCCCCGTCCAGCCGGTCCACCACGCCCGCGCTTAGCGTGCAGGCATGACCGATCGCCCGGCTCACCCCGCCCGCCCCTCGCCCCGCGCCGCGTCGCTGCACGGCCCCTCCGTGCGTGCCCGACGCCGCCTGCGCGGCCTGGTCTGGAAGGCCCGGTTCCTGCTCTCGGCCGGCGCGCTCGGCCTCGCGGCCGCGATCACCGTGGGCCGTCTGCAGCCGCCTCCCCCGGTGCTCGAGACGATCGTGGTCGCGGACCGAGCGGTCCTCGCCGGGGAGTCGTTGACCGCGGACGACGTCCGCACGACCCAGGTCCCCCCGCGGTCCCGACCCGCCGACGCGCTGCGCGACCCGGCCGAGGCTGTCGGGCGAATCCTGGCGATACCGGTGTCCGAGGGAACCGTGCTCAGCGCGCCGGTCCTGGTCGCGCCGCGCGGCGGTCCGCAGGGGCCGCCCGGGACGGTGGTGGCAGCCGTCCGCCTCGGGGAGCCCGCCCTTGCCCGCATCGTCGGGCCGGGGATGCACGTCGATCTTCTCGCCCCCTCCCAGAACGACGATCCAACGTCCGACGACGCGGCTGCGGCCACGTATCTGGCACGCCGCGCGCTGGTCCTGCCTGGGCCGCTCGCGGCGGCCTCCGACGCCGGGAACGGCCTGTCCCAGGGGACCAGTTCCGGGGACGAGGCCGCCGACCTCATCCTCGTCGCGGTGACGCCGGAGGAAGCCACATTCTTGGCGAACGTCGCTGGTCGGGGTGCGATCACGGCGGTCGTCGTGCAATGATCGACCGGGCGGAGCGTCCGATCTTCACCGCTCCGCCATGGCAGGGTTCATCCGCGAGTCCGTGACCCGGACCCGGACCCGGACCCGGACCCGGACCCGGACCCGGACCCGGACCCGGACCAGAGTCGACCAGCCCCTATGCACGGTGTCTTGTCAGTGCTTCTGCCGAGCCAGACAGCCCATCGCGAAATCAGAGAGGGAACCCTATGAAGAACGTGCTCGACGGTTTCAAAGAATTCATCATGCGTGGCAACGTCGTCGACCTCGCAGTCGGCATCATCATCGGCGGTGCCTTTGCCAAGGTCGTCACTGCCCTCACCGAGGGCATCCTCACGCCGATCATCGCCATGATCTTCGGCGAGCCGAATCTCGACGCGGTCGGGCGCTTCACTCTCAACGGGGCGCACTTCCTCCCCGGGATGCTACTCACCGCGCTGATCAATTTCCTGATCATTGCCGCAGCCTTGTACTTCTTTGTCGTGGTGCCGATCAACCACCTGCAGAAGCTGCGCAAGCGTGGGCTGATCGAGGAGCCCGAGGGCCCCTCCGAGGACGTCCTGCTGCTTCAGCAGATCCGCGACCTGCTCGTGGCCCAGAACGGCGGCCAGGGCACATCCGGTCACGGTCCGGCCGGGCCTGTCCCACCCGCGCCTCCCGTCGGCTACTGACGGCAGCCGGCACCAGCTGACGGCAAGCCGCAGACGCGAGCTGCCCGTCAGAACTGAACGCATGACACGAGCGGCTGACCCCAGGGTCAGCCGCTCGTGTCATGCGCGCTCCGGCTTGATCGCGCGCAGCACGGCACCGATCCCCCGGGACCACGCTCACCAGTGCGGCGGGACGTCTCTCTTCAGCTGCTCGTCGTTGCTGTCGCCTCCGGCGACCGGCGGCTCGGACCACCCGGTGGGCGCCTCGTCCGTGCTCAGCCCAGAGACGGTCTCGGTCTCCACCCCGGCGCGCACGACCCGCCGGTGACGGCGCTGACGGGCTGGCTGCGCCGGAGCGACGGCCGGGGTGCCTGTCCCGGACGGGTCCGGCGCCGAACGATCTGTGACTGATCCATCTGATCCTGCAGTCATGCACTCATCATCCACCGAGGATGCGGCGCACCGCGCCGGCGACCGCGGTGTCCACCCGGGTGCTGCGGCGGGTGATCCCGAGCTCGGCACGCAGCGCACCGGCCAGCTGCTCGGAGTCACGGTCGATCTGGTCGCTCGCGATCCACGCAACGAGCTCGTCAAGCTCGTTGTCCCCGTACGCCGAGATCGGCAGCCCCGGTTCGACGTCGGGCCGGGAGGTCCGCATGGCCGCCGGGCCACCCGCGCGCACGCCGGCAGCGGGTTCTGCGGCGCCACTACTCTCGGCTGCCTCGCCGCCGGCATCGACGACCTTCCCGTCTGGTCCCACGAGCGCGACCGCTCCGGTCACCGCGACCGGGGCGGACGGGTCGACGAGGTCCTCGTCACCGGTCCCCTGAGCCTCCTCGAGCACGACCAGCGCCGCGTCGTCGAGGACGACCATCGGCAGTGTGCCGGTGACCGGCTGGCGGGCGGCGCGGCGTCGGGCCTCGATCTCGAAGACGGCCTCGCGGATGCGGTTCGCCTGGCCCTCGGGATCGAGGAACAAGGACACCGACCATACTTGGATGACCTGCCAGCCGAGCCGTTCGAGCCGTTCTGCGCGCTGACGGTCACGGACCCGGATGCTCGGCTCGTCGGTGTAGTTCGCGTCGTCGGTCAGGACCGCGACGAGCAGCTCACCGGGCAGGTCGGGGTGGCCCACCACAAGCGGGATCTGCTCGCCACCCACGGCGCCGTGCTGGGTCTCGACCGTGAGCCCGGTGCGCCACAGGCGCTCGGCGAGGTCGATGACCAGACGGTCGGGGTGCGGCTGGTCGGCACTGGGCGACGCGTCGTCGTGCTGGGTCGCGTGCTGCGGGTCGGTGCGGTGCTCGGCGAAGTCGAGCAGCGCGCCCAGGAGCTGGGCGCCGGTGCCCCGCAGGCGCTCGGGGTCGAGGTCCTCTGCGCCGAAGCAGCTGACCACGGAGAGCCGGCGGCGGGTCGCCCCGACCGCGTTGAGCAGCAGCGCCTGGCCGGTCGGCCCGGAGATGTCGCCGAAGCGGTGCAGCACGCGCCCGTGCGGGGTACGCCCGAACCCGACCGAGAAGATGATCGCCTCACGGGTGAGGCCAGCGACGCTCTTGAGGTCGGAGATAACGACCGGCTCCCGTCGGCGCGGGTCGAAGAACGGGCCCAGCGCGGCGTTCTGGCGCACCTGGGACAGGATCGCCTCGCGCACCCGGTCGGCGTGCACCCGGGAGCCGGTGATGATCGCGAGGGACTCGTCCGGCCGGTCGAGCGCGTGGTTGATCGCGAGCTCGACGACCCGGTCCACCTCGACCTGGGTGGACTCGACCGCGCCGGAGGCCGCGTCGGGCATCCCGGCGCCGTCGACCGCGTCGAAGGTGACCAGCCGCTCTGCGGACGGCAGCGGCATCGGTCGCAGGACCCCCTGGTAGCCGTTGTTGACGAGGAAGGCAGTGAGCAGCGGGTCGCGCCGGGAGGCGTCGCCGGCGAGCGCGACCGTGGGCAGCAGGGCGGCCAGGGCGGGCACCGCTTCGCCCGGGGCGCAGCGTGCGTCACCGACGACGACGACCTGACGTCCGCGTGCGATCGCCGACAGGACCGACTCGACGGGGAGGTGCTGGGCGGCATCGAGGATGACGAGGTCGACCGTGCGGTGCGCGGGCAGCAGGTGCGGCACGAGCGTCGGGGTCGCGATGAGGCACGGGCGCAGCTTGCGCAGCACGTCACCAAAGTCGTCGTTCGCCACGCGCACGCTCGTCAGGGACTCCTCGACGAGCTGGGCGAACAGGCCCTCGGCCTGGTCGCGGTTGTCGCGCAGTGCGCCGTGGATCTGCTGGACCGCGGCGGCCCGGATCGGGGTCCCCAGGGACTCCACGTGGGCCCGGTCCAGGCGGCGGAAACGGTCGGCGAGGGCCTCGATGCCCTGTCCGTCGACCTCGGCGAGGTGCGGGTCGGCCGCGAGGATCTGCTCGAACACCGAGCTCCACCAGGCGAGGTCGAGCTCCGCCTCGACCAGGCCCACCTCGACCCGGCGCGCGGAGAGGTCCTCGAGCAACGGCCCCAGCCCGACGAAGGCAAGCTCGCGCACCACCCGGGTGCGTTCGGGGAGGGAGTGCAGCGCCGACCGATCATCGAGCAGCTTCTGCAGCCGATCGGTCACGTCGCCCAGCGAGAGGTCCGCGAGCCCCGCGCCCCCCGGGGTCGTGGCCAGCACGGCGTCGAGCGCCACGAAGTCGGTCATGACCGAGGCGTAGGTCTCCTCGATCCCGGCGAGGCCCTCAGGCAGGCGAGGCCAGCCGCCGCTCGGGCAGTGGGCCGCCCAGGTCTCGCGCTGCGCCTGCACCTCGAGCAGACCCGCGTGCAGGTCGGCGATCCGGGTACCCGGGCGGATCATGTCCTTGGCCCGCTTGACGAGGCGGCGCCGGTGCAGGCCGCTCATCTCGATCGAGTTCTCCGAGCGCCACTGGCGCGAGGCGGTCGCCGCGACGAGGTCGTCCGCAGTCCGCTCGAAGACCATCGGCTGGAAGACGTCCAGGGTGGTGCGCATGCCCGCGAGCATCGCCAGCTGCTCACCCCACTGGCTCACGGTGCGTGGCGGGAGCACTCCGGTGTCCTCGGCGACGGCCGTGATCTGCGTCCGCAGGTCGGTCAGCGTCCGGTCGAGCAGCCGGGTGATCCGGTCCACGGCGTCGGCGGCGCCGTCCTCGGTCTCCAGGTCCGCCCCGAACCACGGGGTGGAGGCCGGCCGGAGGGTGAAGGCATCGAGGTTGGCCGCGCGGACGAGGTCGGCGCCGACGGCAGGACGGGTCGCGGCGATCCGGGCCAGGGGCCCGGCCGCGAGCCGGACCTGGGTGGCCGGTGACGGGCGCTCGGACGTCAGTCGGGCGAGCGCCTGCAGCGCGTCGTAGGCGGAGATGCCCCACGGCGCATGGGCCTGGTGCAGCCCGTCGATCGTCCGGCTGAGCCGGGTGCGGGTCTCCACGAGCTGCAGGCGCAGGTCGGCCAGCGCGGCGGCGTCGATGTGCGGGGCCTCGAGGGTCATCGCGCCGAGCAGGCGCCGGGAGACGCTGGCGCGCCAGCTGGGGTGCGGGGTGACGTCGAGGACGAGGTCGTCGAGCCCAAGCTCGGCCAGGCGCAGGCTCAGCGCGTCTGCGGCGCGACGGTGCCCGGGGACGTACAGCACGCTGCGCCCGATCGCGGCGGCCTCGGCGACGACCGCGGCGATCGCTCCGGTCGAGTCCGCACCGACGGGGGCGTCGATGAAGAGGTGGCTGCCGGTGGCCAGGGCGTCGAGCACGCTGCGCCCGGACGGGTCGAGGTCGCCGACGCCGCGTTCCATGTTCGGCTCGGCGTCGCCGGTGTGCGGCGCGGGGAGCGGGTGGGCGAGCGACTTGATCGCGGCGGGGTCGCCGGCGAGGGCGGCGATGATCTCGTGGCGCTCGAGGCCGACCATGAGGTCGTCCAGGTCGTCGACGAGCATCTGTCCCGGGTGCACGAACGTCCCCACGAGCAGCTTGTCGACCATCGTGAAGTCGCTCAGCACGGCGCTGCCGAGGGAGTTGATGCGGTCCAGGGCGGTGGACGGGTCGAAGCCGGAGCCGGTGAACGCGCCGCGGGCCAGCGCGGCCGGGTCGAGCAGCGCACCGCGCGAGCGCAGCGCCCGGGCCAGGACGGGATTGATCTCGGCGGTCGGCTCGAGGGTGAGCTCGTAGTCGGACTCCCCGCCCCCACGCGCCTGGATGTTGATCGGGCGCAGCAGGACGGGTGCGCGGACCGTGCGCACGCTCTCCCGGACCGGGGCTGCGTCGTCGTACACGCCCTGGCCTGCGGGCTGGCTGCCGGTCGCCCGGGCCAGCGCCGCCATGTCGTCGGCCGCCTGGTCGACGACGTGCTCGGTCCAGGTCGCGACGCCGATCGCGAGGTAGGTCGGCGCGACGCCGTAGCGCTCGCCCTGCTCCTGGGAGCGCTGGGCCACTGCCCGTGCCCGACGCCGCGCCACCGGCAGCGAGCTGCCCTCGCGGAAGACGTTCGCCAGCCGGGTGCTCCGGCCGGCGAAGAGCTGGGCGATGCCGGAGGGGTGCGCTGCGGTCAGGTCGAGCACGGCGTCGCCGAGCAGGCCGACGTCAGCGAGCGTCGAGCCGCCGGCAAGGGCGACGAGCGTGGCGCGCCACCGGTCCACGGCGGCTCCCACGATCTCCCCGGTCGTCGCCTGCTTGACGATCGTGGGGACAGCCTGGCTGGCCTGGTCCGCGCCGACGCCGGGCGTGGTACCTGCCGCAGACGGGTCGGTCGCGGTGCTGTGAGTCATGTCGGGGTTCTCTCCGTGGACGAGTCTGGCGTGGAGGAGCGCACCCGCGTCCGGTCCAAGGAGGCGCCCCGGTGCCCCGGCGCGTGCTCGCGATCGGGAAGTGTCACCCTGGCACGCTAACCGGCCCGGAGGCGAAACGACCCCTGACGCGCCGAGGGCCCGCGATCTGAGGCGGGACGCGCGGTGTACGGGATGTGGTGAAGGAAGCCTGTCCGGAAGCCGCTGGCTGAGCGACGGGGGCCGTCCCGCGCCCGGCTCGCGCCGCGCCCGAGCGCACGAGCCCGGACATGAAGACAGTGCGTGCCGCGCAGGGGGCAGGCGGCACGCACTGTCGAAGAAGAGTGTGCACGCACAAATCGGCGGAGTCAATGCCCAAGGCGAACGTTCACAACCTGCGCCGCCCCTCTGTGACTCAGATCACAGGGAAAACGTGTATCAGGAACCGCGCCCTGCGCTCCGCGCGCGAGGTTTCTGCGGCCAGATGCCGCGCATCTGGCTGGGTCGGGTAATCTGGTCACGCTCACGCGCCCGTAGCTCAGGGGATAGAGCACCGCTCTCCTAAAGCGGGTGTCGGCAGTTCGAATCTGCCCGGGCGCACCATAGATCGGCTCGCGGCCGTGCCGTCTCAGCATCAAGCGGCATCGGTCTGGTCAGGGCAGGGCGCGCATCCACGTCAGCAGGTCAGGTATCGCGGCGGTCGCGACCGTGGCATGGGTCTTGTCGGGATAGACATGCGATTCGATGCGTGTGCCGGCCTGCTGCTGGGAGGCGACATAGGCGGCGGTGATCTCGGGTCGCACGAGAGTGTCTTTCGCGCCTTGCGCGACGAACAGCGGCATCAGGAGCGGTGCGAGGGTAGGTGAGTTCTCCGCGAGCAGTTCGCTCCAGCCTGGCGCGGTCGCGGGGTCGGTCGAGATGAATCCTCCGATGAGGGGTTTCGCGATCGCGTGGAGCGCGTCGTTCTGCCCGAGCAGGCACAGTCGCGCCATCGATGGTGCGGCTTCCGCTCCCGCGTCGGTGAGGATCGTCGTGAGCGGGTCCGCCGGGAGTCGGGAAGCGTAGGCGTCAGCGTAGGCGGTGAAGGCGTAGGCGCCGATCGAGACGCCGGCCACGTCGCCGATGTCAGCGTCCAGAAGCGCGCCGAGCTCGGTCGCCGGAGCGGCGACCGCGACGCCTGCGACGCTCAGCTCCGGCGCGTACGACGCGGCCTCCTGAGCTGCGAACAGGGCCGCATGCCCGCCCTGGGAATGACCCCACAGCACAACGCGGTTGCTGGCGTCGACGTCGTCCATGGTGCGGGCCGCGCGGACGATATCGAGGACGTTCGCCGCCTCGGTCGCGCCGATCAGATAGGAGGGTGGACCCGCGACCCCCATCCCGGAGTAGTCGGTTGCCACGACGACGTTCCCGGCTGCGAGCAGATCCGTGAGGCCCTCGATGAAGACGAACGGTGCGATACCGCTCGAGGGCGCGCACCGTGGAGCCGACCCGGTCGTCGGATGCGCCCAGGAGATGACGGTCCGCCCACCTGCCGGCGCCGGAGAGGCGGGCACCACGACGACACCCGAGACGAGGATGTCCGCACCGGACACATCCGTGGAATGGTAGATGAGCCGCCATGCTCGTGCTCCGTCGGGCGTCCCCGTGATCGGCTCCAGCCGCACGATCGTGCCCGGCGCTGCGGGCGTGGGGGTCGGCGCGTCGTAGAACGGTGCGACGGACGATTCCGCGACGACACCCTCGCCGACCCGGAACACGAAGCCGGCAAGTTTTCTCGCGTCCGGGACGAGCAGGAACACCAAGACGATGACGGCCAGAACGAGCGACGCCGACCAACGGAGGACCCGGCGACGGCGCGCCCTGCGGGTGACGTGATCGTCTGCCTCGACCTCGTGCGTTCGTTCGGGATTCCTCATGCGCCCAGTGGGGTCGAGTGTCCGAGCTCGATCCAGCTCGCCCCGCCGTAGTGCAGCGTGTTGCGGCTGAGGTAGGGCGGGACAGGTAGGTCGAATTGTGCGTACCCGTCGGCGGGGCTCATCCGCAGCAGGTCGGTGCGGCTGGCGATGTCGAGCCGGAGCGCGTCGCCGGGCTGTAGCAGCGTCGGCGCCGGAGTGAGGCTGAACCGCAGGGTCACGCACTCCCCCGGGATCAGCGGTGTCCGTCGGCCGGAGTCGATCGCGATCTCGATCGCCGTACTGCGCTGGTCGTCGACGGTGCGTGCCGCGGGGCGGATGGCACCCATCGACAGGTGATGGCGTCGTCCCTCGGCGTCGATGCGGGAGAGCCGTGCAAGCACGTAGGAGTCGATCTCGTTGCAGCTGAAGGACAGGTTCGCCGTGACGGCGCCCGCGAGCCGCGTCTGAGATGTGACGGGCCATTCGAAGGTGAGCTGCTGATTGGCGACCTCGTCGAGCCCACCGAGGACGGGAAGCCCGATCGGGACGGCAGCCCACGAGTTCGAACCGGACGCCGTCGGGTCGGCCGAGAGCTGGTGGCGCTGGGCGTCCGCGCCGCCGGACCCCAAGTGCAGGCGCAGCGACGCAGCGTCTGCAGCCGGGAAGGCCGTGGCCGATTCGAACTGGTCTGGCCCGTCGAGCCAGTACCGCACGTGCGGCTGCTCGGCGTACCCGTTGTCCGTGCCTCGCAACACATGGTCGAAGAACGCGAGCGCCTCACCCTGCCAGGAGTAGACGGGGAGATCGTAGGCGGGCGGTGCGAGGATCAACCACTTCGAATCCTCCGCGGTGCCGGCGTTCTCGACGAGGTCGTAGCTGCCGAACTGGTGCAGGTTGAAGTAGCCGAGGTTCTGCACCACGACGAACGGAACGTCGATGTCGCCGAGCGTGCCCTCGGCGCCGACCGGCACCAGGTTCGCCTCACGCGACTTCGCATCGAAGAGCCAGCTCGCGTACACCTCGCGCACCGCCTCCACGGGTGTTGCGGCCATGAACGCTGCGAACATGCGGTCGACGTTGTGATGAACCACCTTCTCGACCAGGCCGTGCAGCGGGCCGTTGGTCGCTTGGCTGATCGCGGCGCGCCGATCGGGTGAGATCCGCTCGTCGTATTCCTTCTGCGTGAAGTTCGCGCCCATCCACACGTCGAGAAAGTGCAGTGCGGGCACACCGCCAAAGTAGACGAGCTGCCGGTACAGGTCGGTGCAGATCTCGTTGGCGAAGAACGCTCTCAGCGCCGGAGGGCGCCGCGCAGCGACCATCGGCTGGGTCATGCCGTAGTAGGAGGTGCCGAACAGGACCACCTCGCCCGTGCACCATGGCTGCTCAGCCGCCCACGCGATCGCCGCTTCGTGGTCATCGATGTCCTGCGGATCGAAGAACACCACCTGCTCGCCCGTGGATCGGCCCATGCCGCGTCGCTCGACGATCACCGGCGCATATCCGCGGTCGGTGAACACCGGCGGGGATCCGATCTCGTTCGAACCGGCCGGGATGCCCGCCGTCAGGCGTTCCGTGCTGTACGCAGCGAAGGAGAGCACTGCCGGATAGCGGCCCTCGCTCTGCGGCAGGTACACGTCGGCGTGCAGCACCGCCCCGTCCGACACGGAGATGGCCTGGTCGGGCAGCATCCGTTGACCCATCCCCTCGAACGCCGCAGCGCGCGGGGTCCAGCCGGCGTACTGCCGCCCGGCCATCGACGAGTGCAGCGGGAGATGCGCATGTTCGGGCACAGGGAATACTCCTCATCGGTGGAAACTGGGGTCGCGGTGGCACTGCCGCCGATCCATCCGCTCTCCCGCCGTTTGATTGGTATATGTACCACGATGAGGTTAGGCACTACCGTCGCGGATCGCATCCCGGCGCCGCGCGCGAGCGACACCGCTACCGCGCCGAGGCCCACGACAGCCACGCCTCCAGGATCTTCAGACACGCGACACTGCGCCGCCAACGAGTAGGAAGAGGGACCCCGCAGGCTGCGGGGTCCCTCTTGTCATGCGTCGTCAGCGGGTGACGGTTGTCCTCAGCTGGTCTGCTCGATGCTCGACTCCCGGGCCAGCACCTCGTTGCGTCGTCGGCTCATGCTCGTCCAGACGACGATCCCCGCGCCGAGCAGGAGCACCCCGGCTGCGGTGTACAGCAGCGGTGCTCCGTCAGAGCCGGTAGCGGCGAGAGCGTCACCCGACTTGACGGTCGTTGCGGCCTCGTGGGCGGCGGCCACTCCGACGACCGTGGAGGACGTCGTGGTGATGACCGTGTTCTCGACCACCACCGTGTTGACCGGGTCAGTCGCAGTGTCCGTCGGCTCGTCGGTCGCGGGATCCGTCGGCTCGTCAGTCGCGGGATCCGTCGGCTCGTCAGTCGCGGGATCCGTCGGCTCGTCAGTCGCGGGATCCGTCGGCTCGGTGACGGAGACGAAGGTTGCACTGGCGTCGGAGTTGATGGCCTGCTGGCTGTCCTCGTTGAAGGTCGCGTAGACCTGGCACGGATCGAGGTCTGGGTTGATCGACTGGTTCCAGCCGATGTGCGTGACCGAGGCAGGTACGGTGCTGACCGACACGTCAGCGTCCCCAGGCGCGGTCACCGTGGCGCACAGTTCCACTCGGGTGTCCGCGGGCTCTCCAGGCGCGGGCGCGGTGACTGTGAGCTTCGAACCCGTGATGGTGGCCTTGTCTGCGCTGGCGGGGCAGACGACGAACGTGTCCGTGGAGGCGGACGTGATCGTGATCGGGCGCTCGTAGACGTTGGTCGTCAGGCTGACCTTCGCCGTCTCCCCAACCTTGTAGGTCTGGCCGGAGACGTCGAACGCGAGAGTCACGGTCGGTTCCGCAGGGATGAGGGCGAGGAGTCGGGCCCGCTCATCTGCTGGGAGATTCGTCTCGCAGGTAGCGATGAGGTCAGTGTTGGTGAACACCCCCGCGTCGCTCACACACCACACGAGCGCCTGGAGCGCGACGCGATCTGAAGTCGTCTTGTCCGAGGTTGCGAAGGTCACCGGCACATCGCCGGGCTCGTTCGTGAAGTTGTAGTATCCGATTCCCGTGTACTCGTGCCCATGCTCAATGAGGTAGGCGATCAGTCGCTCGTCGTCGGGACGTTCGGACAGTTTCGGGTTCCCTCCCGGCAGGTTTGTCATCGAGTTGAGGGGCTCGCCGTCCTCGTTTAGGAGCGTTCCGTCAAGCGCCGCGCCGCCACAGACCAGCGACGTGATGTCGGTGCAGTACATCCACTCCGAGACCGCCTTCTGAAGATTCCCATTAGAGGTCTCGACATAGCGCGTGCCGCACAGCGGCGGGTAGGCAGTGCTCTGGTGGAGGTCTCCGGTCACTCCCTCGTCCCCACCGTAGGAATCGTAGAGTGGCACGACCGCCCCCGAGTTGTACGCCACCAAACGCTCCCCCGTGACCGCAGTCAGATCGCCATCTGCCATGTACGTACCAGAGCTGGTCGGATCGAAATAGGTCTCTCCGGGGCACAAGGGCGCCGTGAACTCAGTGAACAGCGCCGACGGAACCGCAGCGGCCACGACCGGCGCAGCGTTTGCCACGCTCAGCCCGACAACCGCGGGGGCCGCGACCAGCGCGAGTGCGGCGACGGAGGCCGCCAGGCGCCGCAGCACCGGACGCTGTCGCCGATCAGCGCGTCGCGCAATGTGTCGTGCAGTCATGACTCTCTCGCATTCTGTGATGGTCTAGCGGGCCCGATCCGCAGCCTGAGCTGCAGATGCTGGAGGGTGGTCCCCGTGAACCTGTTCGTTCTACCTGCCTGTGAAGACACCCGAAACGTGCGCTCATAACGCGGCGCGCGAAACTGGAGCGGGTGAAAGATTTCACTGCCGGGACGCATCGAGGGCGGACACGCCTGGCCCCTCCCTGACGGCAGGTGCGAGAATCGACCGTATGACTGACGCCCTCGCTACCGCCCCGCAGACCGATGCCTCCACCCCCGCCCCAGAGCAGGCGCCCGAGCAGCCCGCGCTGTGGATCGAGCGGACCGGCACCCGCCGCTATGTCGGCTACTCCGAGCGCGGCGGCGTCGTGCAGATCGGCGGCGCCGGGGCGGAGGAGACGTTCACCCCCGGTGAGCTCCTGAAGATCGCCCTCGCCAGCTGCACCGGCCTGGCCTCCGACGCGGCCTTCGCCCGGCGGCTCGGCGACGACTACCCGGCCACGATCCACGTCTCCGGCGTCAACAAGCGCGACGAAGACCGCTACCCCGAGCTCGTCGAACGCCTCGAGGTCGACCTGAGCGCCCTCGACGAGGCCGCCCGCGAGCGCCTCATCACCGTCGTCACCCGGGCGATCGACCAGTCCTGCACCGTGGGTCGCACGCTCAAGGCCGGAGCGACGATCGAGCTGAGCATCGAATCCGTCGGCGCGCCGGACGGTGCGGGCGCATGAAACGGGGCAGGCAGGACGCCGCGCCAAAGGCGTCCTACGCCGTGACGCCCCCCGCGCCGCACAGCGTCGAGCCGTCACGTCCTGGAGTGGTCGCCGCGCTGACTCGGCGCACCCCGCTCCTGGACGCGGCGATCGACCAGGCGGTGACGATTCCCGCCTCGACCATCCGCGCCCACGTGGACAGCCTCCGCCGCCGCAACCCCGAGGCCGACCCGCAGCGCATCATCGGCCTGCTCACGCGGGAGTACTCGTTCCTGCTGCAGGGAGCGGGCGGGGCCGTCGGAACTGCCGCCGTCGTGCCCGGCATCGGCACCAGCGTGAGCCTCGTCCTGAGCACGGCCGACGTCGCGACCTTCTTCACCGCGTCCTGCGCCTACGCCCTGGCCGTCGCCGAGGTCCACGGCATCGAGGTGCACGACACGGAGCGCCGCCGGGCGCTGCTGCTCGCCGCCGTGCTCGGGGACTCGGGGGCCAAGGCGATCGCGGAGGTCTCCGGCAAGCCCATGGCCGCCTGGGGGACGGTGCTGCTGACCTCCATGCCCACGAACACGATCCGCCAGGTCAACAAGGTGCTCACCGGCCGCTTCGTCAAGCGGATGATGGTCAAACAGACCTCGCTGGCCCTGGGCCGGGTCATCCCCTTCGGGATCGGCGCGGCCGTGGGGATCATCGGCGGTCGGGTGCTGTCGAGAACCGTGGTCCACCAGACCGGCAAGGCGTTCGGCCCCCCGCCCCCGCGTTTCCTGACGCCCGTGAGCGAGAAGCACCGCCGAGGCGACGCTGCACCCAGCGACCCCGCGCTACCCGGCACACGATGACCGACTCCACCCAGCCGGCGGCGACCCTCGTGGCGCGGCTGGCGGCGCGCGACCCCGCACCTCGCCGCGTCCAGGTGACCCGCGTCGTCGACCTCGACGCGGCCTCCACGTTCGCCCTCCTCGCGGACGTGCGCAACCACGTCCGGTGGATCCCGCTCACCCACGGCCGGTATCCGATGACCGCCGCTGGCCCGCTCCCGGCTGGTCCCTTCCCCGTGGGCACCCGGTTCACCATGATCTCCGGCCCAGGACGCGGTCTCCCCGACCGGATGATCGTCACAGAGCTCCGCACAGCCGGGCCAGGGGCGGCGTGCACGACGTCGAGCATGACGCTGCGCAAGGCCGGGCCGGTCCTGCTCGGGGCTGCGGGCATCATCGTGGAGCCGTCCGGCCCCGGACGCTCGCGCGTCACCTGGTGGGAGGACGCCTACCTGGCCGGGCCGGTGCCCGCGCGGGTGACCCGCGCCGTCGTCGGCCCGGTGCTGGGCGCGATGATGCGGCTCGCGCTGGCCCGGTTCGCTCGCGAGGTCGCGGCCATCTGACCGAGCCCAGGCCATCCCCCTGATCCGCGCCGGTCCCCGAAGTGCATACGCAAAATGCCTGCTCAAGACGCCGCCGCGGCGTAGTCTCGAGGCCAAGCAGATCCGCTTCGGCGCCAGCCGGTGAGGGGGCAACTCGATGACGCAGGCCCACCGGTACCTCATGTGCCGCCCGGACCACTTCACAGTGAGCTACGAGATCAATCCGTGGATGAACAGCCGCGTCCCCACCGACACCGCGCTCGCCGTCAAGCAGTGGGAGTGGCTGCGCGACGTGTACCTGGACCTGGGGCACACGGTCGAGCTCATCGACCCCGTGCCCGGCCTGCCGGACATGGTCTACGCGGCGAACGGCGCGACCGTCGTCGACGGTGTGGTCTACGGCGCCCGCTTCACCGTCGCCCAACGCGCCAGCGAAGCGGCGGTGTATCTGGACTGGTTCGCCCGGCGCGGCTTCGCAGTGCACGACGCCGTCCATCGCAACGAGGGCGAGGGGGACCTCCTGACCGTGGGCGAACGGATCCTCGCCGGGACCGGGTTCCGAACCGAGGTCGCCGCGCATCGCGAAGCGGCCGCGCTGTGGGGCCGGGAGGTTGTCACCCTCGAGCTCGTCGATCCGCGGTTCTACCACCTGGACACCGCCGTGATCGTCCTGGAGGGCAGCGACGGCGACCCGGGCGATCGCGGCCGCGGCCGTCCTGGGCCGGGCCAGATCGCCTACTATCCCGGTGCCTTCTCCCCCGCGAGCGTCGACCTGCTGGCCGCGCTCTTCCCCGACGCGGTCCTGGCCACCGAGGCCGACGCGACCGTCCTCGGGCTCAATGGCGTATCTGACGGCACGCACGTCGTGCTCAGCCCGCGGGCCACACGTCTGGCTGGCCAGCTCACCGAACGCGGGTACACACCGATCGCCGTGGACACGTCGGAGCTGCTGCTCGGCGGCGGCGGAGCGAAATGCTGCACCCTCGAGATCCGCCCCGCACGCTGACCCGCCAGCCGGCCGCCCATCAGCACCCACCGTCCACAGCCCACAGCCCACAGCCCACAGCCCACCAGGAGGAGACATGGCAGTCCCGCACACCGCCGCCAGGCTCGCGCACAACTACGACCCCCTCCCGGTGACCATCACGACCGCCCTCGGCTCGTGGGTCACCGACTCCACCGGTCGGGAGCACCTCGACTTCCTCGCCGGATACTCCGCGCTGAACTTCGGCCACCGCCACCCGGCGCTCGTCGAGGCCGCCACCGCCCAGCTCGATCGGGTCACGCTCACCTCCCGGGCGTTCGGCCACGACCTGCTGGAGCCCTTCGCCGACGCCCTGTGCTCCCTGGTCGCCGACTCCCTCAAGCTCGACGGCACCACCCCGATGATGGTGCCGATGAACACGGGCGCCGAGGCCGTCGAGACCGCGATCAAGGCGGCCCGCAAGTGGGGTCACCGCCATGGGATCGCCGAGCCGACGATCATCGTCGCCGCCGGCAACTTCCACGGCCGTACGACGACGATCGTGTCGTTCTCGACCGACGCCGAGGCCCGCGACGGTTACGGCCCGTACACGCCTGGCTTCCGGATCGTCCCCTTCGGAGACGCCCAGGCGGTCGCTGACGCGATCGACGAGACCACGGTCGCGGTCCTCATGGAACCCATCCAGGGCGAGGCCGGGGTGGTCGTCCCGCCGCCGGGGTTCTGGGCGAGCCTGCGCACGCTGTGCGACGACGCGGGGATCCTGCTCATCGCCGACGAGATCCAGTCGGGCCTGGGGCGCACCGGCACCACGCTGGCGTGCGACCTGTGGAACGTCCGCCCCGACCTGGTCACCCTGGGCAAGGCGCTCGGCGGTGGGATCGTGCCGGTGAGCGCCGTCGTCGGGCGCGCGGACGTGCTGGACGTGTTCACCCCCGGCACCCACGGATCGACCTTCGGCGGGAACCCGCTGGCCTGCGCCGTGGGTCTGGCCGTCGTGGACCTGCTGGCCACCGGCGAGGTGCAGGAGCGTGCCCGGGTGCTCGGCGACCACTTTCAGACCCGGCTCGACGACCTCGTCACCGACGAGCTGGTCGCAGAGGTGCGCGGCGCCGCGCTGTGGGCCGGGATCGACCTTCAGCCCGGTCAGGGCTCCGGACGTGACCTGTGCCGCGCACTGCTCGACGCCGGCGTGCTGGCCAAGGACACCCACGGGGCGACCATCCGGCTCGCTCCCCCACTGACCATCGACGCAGGCGACCTCGACCTCGGGCTGGACCGGCTCCGGTCTGTCCTGGAGGAGCGGGCCGCGACCTCCGACCGGTAGCCGGTCAGGTCTGGATCAGGCGGAGATCACTCCGTAGGGGTTTCGCACCGCTTGTTGACCACGAGGACGGGGCACTTTGAGTGGTGCAGCACGGCCTGGCTCGTCGACCCGAGCAGCAGGCCGGCGAAGCCGCCGCGGCCACGCGAGCCGACGACGAGCAGGTCGCTCGCGTTCGAGAACTCGGTGAGCAGCTCCGCGCCGGTCCCGTCGAGCACGATCCGGCGGATCTTCACGCCGGCATTCGCAGCCTCGGCCTTGTCGACGATCGCGTTGAGACCGTCGGTCACGTCGGAGAGCACCTGCTCGTGGTCGATGGCTGCCGGCAGCCAGGCGAGCAGGCCCGCACCTGAGCCCACCGGGACCCCGGCCACCGCGACGAGCTCGGCGTCCCAGAGCTGGGCCTGCTTGATCGCCAGGTGCAGCGCACCGTAGGCGGACGGGGAGCCGTCGACGCCGACGACGATCCGTCGCAGCGGGTGGATCTCCACGGCCCCATCCCCGCCGTCGTCGCCCCGGAAGGGCACGACGACCGTCGGGCAGTGGGCGTGCGCGGGCAGCGCTGAGGAGACCGTGCCCAGCAGGCGCTCGGCGAACCCGCCGCGGCCGCGGGTGCCGACCACCGCGAGGGAGAAGTCCTTCGACATCTGGACCAGGACCCCGGCGGCGTCACCGGTCGCGATCAGGGTCGTCACCTCGACACCGGCCCGGCTGGCTCGTTCCTTGGCGTCGTCGAGGACAGCGCGGGCGCCCTCCTGGATCGCGGAGTCGTCCAACGCCGCGTATCCGCCGTCGAGAGAAGCCGCGGCAAACGAGGGCAACGAGTACGTGCAGACGACCGTCACGGGCTGTCCGCTGCGGGCCGCCTGGGCGGTCGCCCAGTCCAGGGCATGCAGGCTCGACGCCGAGCCGTCGACACCGACAAGGATGGCATCTGCGTGCGACATCGTGATCTCCCTCTGCAGGACGAACCAGTGACTGTACTTGTAGGAGACATTACCCGGTCATGACGCAAAGAGACCCGAGCCGCAGGGCGACTCGGGTCTCTTCACAGATGCTGGTGCGTTCAGCCGATCCGGATGAACACCGGGTTGGACTGCCAGATCTCACGGAACTGGACTGTCTTGCCCGGCTTCGGTGCGTCGATCTGGGTGTTGCCGCCGGCGTAGATCGCGATGTGGCCGGGAGAGGCGATCAGGTCACCGGGCTGAGCCTGGTCACGAGGGATGACCGTTCCAGCGCTGGCCTGCGCACCCGAGGTGCGCGGGAGGGAGATGCCAGCCTGGGCGAAGACGTAGGACGTGAGGCCCGAGCAGTCGAAGCCGCTCGGAGTCGATCCACCGGAGACATACGGAACGCCGACGTAGCGGCTCGCGATGTCGATGATGGAGCTGCCTGCCGCGGAGGCCGGAGCCACGGTGGCCGGTGCGGCAGCGGCCGGCGCTGCAGCCTTGGCCGCCGTCGAGGTGCCCGTAGCCGTCGCAGTGGTGAGGGCGGTACGCTCGGCGGTCCGCGAGGCGGCAGCCACCGTACGAACCTTGACCGGCTCGGGAGCCGGGGTGACAGAGATGTCGGACTGCTCGACGGTCCACGACGCATCGGCTGCGACGGTGACGGTCGGTGCGGTGCTCAGTGCGGCGCGGGCCTCGGTGGTGAGGGCCGCGACGTCGACGGTCGAGACCGCAGCATCACTGTGGACGGGAGCTGCGGAGGCCGGTGCGGCCGCCATCAGCGAGACGAGGAGGCCGGAGGAGGCCGCCACGATCGCCGAGCGCTTGCCGACAGCGACCACGTTCTCGGACGCGGCGCTTGCGAGCAAGCTCAGCGGCGTGATCGGCCGCCGTGCCGCACGGTGGCGGGCACGTGTAGTGCTAGAAGTCATGTTTGCTCCAATACGCCTGCGAGGTCAGCTGTCGGGTTCGGGTAGGAGTACACCCGGCCTCGCGAACCGAAGTCCGAAAGGCTTCACCCCAAGGATGCTGCGAGCAGCACCCGAATTTGGGTCCCCCGTCCTTGCCAGCGGGTTCTAGGCAACCATGAGCGGTGGCAAGGTTTGGCGTCCGCTCAAGTACTTCGTCGGTTTTCTATTCCTATGAAGCAAGTCGAAGGTACATCAGATGAACCCCCAATGTCACGTTCCGATCACGACGAGTTTTCCCCTCGCACGAGCCGGCGGGTGAGTCAGAGCGCGACGAAGATGTGGCGTGAAACCTCTTCGGGCAGGTCAAGCACGACGTCCGCACCTTCGGAGGTGACAGAGATGCCGGCACCACGCTCAAGAAGTTCGATGTGGACAACTCCGCCAGGCTTGACCCCGGCCGACGCCAGACGGGTCAGCAGCTCGACATCGGTCTGCAGCGGCTCGCCCAGGCGAGCCACGGTCGCGACCAACGGCGCGGCGTCGGGCAGGGCGCCCGCGCTGGACTTCGCGACGAACGCCGGGAGAGAGACCACTCCGTCGAGGAAGCCCACCTCGGGTGCGGCGTCGCCCAGCTCGGCGAGGCCGGGGATCGGGTTGCCATACGGGGAGAAGCTCGGGTGGTCCAGGAGGTCGACGAGGCGCTTCTCGACGCGGTCGCTCATCACGTGCTCCCAGCGGCAGGCCTCCTCGTGGACGAACTCCCAGTCCAGGCCGATCACGTCGGTGAGCAGGCGCTCGGCGAGGCGGTGCTTGCGCATGACCCGCATCGCCTTGTTGTGCCCGACCTCGGTGAGCTCGAGGTGACGGTCCCCACTGACGACGACGAGCCCATCGCGCTCCATGCGTGCCACGGTCTGGGACACGGTCGGCCCGGAGTGGCCCAGCCGCTCCGCGATCCGGGCACGCAGCGGCACGATGCCTTCTTCCGCCAGCTCGTAGATCGTCCGCAGGTACATCTCAGTGGTGTCGATCAGGTCGCTCACGCGTTCCTCCAGTGCGTCAGATGGCCTCGAGCGACGCTGGTCAGCGTCGTTCACACGTATCTACGCCCACCTTATCGCTCCTGTGCACAGGCCCGCGCGTGCGGCAGGGGCGAGCGCGTAGGGTGTGCTGCGTGACTGAGAACCTCACCATTCCCGCCAGCCTCCTACCCGTCGACGGCCGCTTCGGCGCCGGTCCGGGAAAGGTCCGTGAAGCACAGCTCGCCGCCCTCGCTGCGAGCGGACGATCTCTCATGGGAACCTCGCACCGCCAGGCTCCGGTCAAGGAGCTCGTGGAGCGGGTGCAGTCCGGGCTCGCCGCGCTCTTCTCCCTGCCCGACGGCTACGAGGTTGTCCTCGGCAACGGCGGTTCGACGGCGTTCTGGGATGCCGCGACGTTCAGCCTCGTCCGCGACCGCGCCGCGCACGCCACCTTCGGCGAGTTCGGGGCGAAGTTCGCCCAGGCCACGACGAACGCGCCGTTCCTGGCGGCCTCGGCCGTGACGACGAGCCCGGCCGGAACGGCCGTACTCCCCGAGTACGTGGCCGACGCCGACGTGTATGCCTGGGCCCACAACGAGACGTCGACCGGTGCCATGGCTCCCGTGCGCCGGGTGCCTGGGTCCGTCGAGGACGGCGCGCTGACGCTGATCGACGCGACGTCGGGTGCCGGCGGGTTGGCGGTGGACGTCGCCGAGAGCGACGTCTACTACTTCGCGCCGCAGAAGTCCTTCGCCTCCGACGGCGGTCTGTGGCTCGCGCTCACCTCGCCCGCGGCGATCGAGCGGATCGCCGAGATCGACGCGAGCGACCGCTGGATCCCGGAGTTCTTGTCCCTGCAGAACGCCGTGACCAACTCGCGCGCGCACCAGACCCTCAACACCCCGGCTATCGCCACGCTCTTCCTGCTCGCGGAGCAGATCGACTGGATGCTCAGGCAGGGCGGGCTGGCGTGGGCGGCCGCCCGGACCGCCCAGTCGGCCGCGATCCTCTACTCGTGGGCCGAGAGTCGCAGCTTCGCGTCGCCGTTCGTGGCCGACCCGGCCACCCGCTCCACGGTCGTGGGGACCATCGACTTCGACGACTCGATCGACGCCGCGGCCATCTCCCGGACGCTGCGCGCGAACGGCGTCGTCGACGTCGACCCGTACCGCAAGCTCGGCCGCAACCAGCTCCGGGTGGCGATGTTCCCCGCGGTCGACCCGAGCGACGTCCAGGCGCTGACGGAGTCGATCGACTACGTCATCGAGCACTCCGCCTGACCCTGGGGGGCGTTCACGCCCCTCCCTGTCCCGCCCCCTCCCTGTCCCGCCCCCTCCCCCTGTCCTGCCCCGTCCCCGTCTCCGACTCCGCCGTCTCCGCCTCCGCCTCCCGCCGAACTCGTGAGCGCGCCGCCGAACTCGTGAATCAGGCCGATTCCCTGGGCGTCTACCGCCCTAGCTCACGAGTTGGGCGGGGGATTCTCGAGTTCGACGGGAGCGAGTTCGACGGGAGGGTTCGCGGGAGCGAGTTCGACGGGAGGGCTCGCGGGGGAGGGATGGGGCGCGGGGGCCTGGGAAGAGGCTGCACACGGGACCGGTTGGTATGGGCTCGTCCACAGGCACGACCGGCGACGACGCGGTCCGGTCCGCGCCTGCCGCACCGTTGGGGGATGCGACCATCCATACAACCCGGGCCACGGCCCTTCGAGGCCCTCGCACCCGTCATCGTTGAGCCTGGTACTCCTCGCCGAGAGTTTCGTCCGGCCTTGGTCACGCCCCTTTATCGTGGCTGGGCCTGGCTGCACCCGCCCACCCCGACCGACAGCCCCGCTCGCGCCGCCCATGCCCGGACGACCGCACGGATCGCGGCCGTCCACGCCGGGCTTCGGACCGAGCACTGGTTCTGCGGCGAGTCTGCTGCCCTGATCCACGGATGCGACACCGTCGACCTCGATGGGAGCATCCATCTGATCCAACGTCACAACCAGCAGCGCGGCGCGCACCCCGAGGTGAAGCGCCACACCGCAGCGTTGCGCGCCGATGAGATGACTGTCGTCGATGGGATTCCGGTGACCAGCCTTGCCCGATCAGTGGTCGACTGCGCCCGCACGCTCAGCGAACGACAAGCCTTGGTCATCGCTGACTCGGCGCTACGACGTGGGCTGTCGGTCGACGACCTCGAATCAGCCCTCCTCCGCGCGCGCGGTTCACGGGGGATATGCAAGGCATGTTCCATCCTTCCCCTCGCGGACGCGCGCGCCGAGTCTCCCGGTGAATCGTTGCTGCGGCTCGTCGTCGTGCGCGGAGGGCTCCCTGCGCCCGAGCTGCAGATCGCGGTCGACACCCACCTGGGCCGGCGGTACGTCGACCTCGGGTGGTCAGACCTGAAGGTCGCCGTCGAGTTCGACGGTCGCATCAAATACACCACCGACGGCGGCGGCGCCGATCAGGCCTTCTACGACGAGAAACGCCGACAGGATGCCCTCGAAGAGCTCGGGTGGCTCGTCGTACGCGTGATGTGGGAGGACCTCTACAACCCAGCCGCCCTCGTCGCCCGACTCTGGGACGCCCTCCGCCGCCAACAGCGCCGTCGAACGTTCACCTGACCCACAAGGCGCCGAACTCGTGAACGAGCCGCCGAACTCGTGAACCACACCGCTCCCAGGCCGGGAAACGGCCCTAGCTCACGAGTTCGGCGAGCGGTTCACGAGTTCGGCGAGAGGACGAGCGGACCGGAGCCGGAGCCGGAGCCGGAGCCGGGGAGGATGGTCCCGGGGTGGGCGGTGTCAGGCGCCTGCCGTGCGGTCTTTGGCTTCCTGGACACCCAGGCGGTCGGCTACCTCGCGGCGCTTGGCCGGCTCGTCCGGGCGGACGGGTCCGTCGTCGGCGGACATGCCGTACGTGACAGCCACGTGCGGACGGTGGAAGACCTGGTACTTCACCGTGTAGTCCCAGTTGCGGCGAGTCCAGATCGCCGCGCCGATCGACACGATGATGGCGGTGATCGCGCCGATGCCGATGGACCAGCGCGGGCCAAAGGCCTCCGCAATCCACCCGACGATCGGCGAGCCGATGGGCGTCGCACCCAAGAACACCATCATGTACAACGACATCACTCGGCCGCGCATCTTCGGGTCGGTGGTCATCTGGATGGTGCTGTTTGCTGCCGTCATCATTGTCAAGCTGGCGAAGCCGACCGGGATGCTTGCCAGCGCGTACGTGAGGTAGGTGGGCATGAGGGCCATGGCCCCTGCCGCCACGCCGAAGGCGAACGCTGAACCGATGACCAGCCGGACGCGCGGGCGCTCCCGCCGTGCAGCGAGCAACGCGCCCCCGAGGGACCCGATCGCGAGGATGGAACCCAAGATCCCGTACTCCCCCGCGCCCTTGTGGAACACCTCGGTGGCCATGACCGCGGAGGTCAGCTGGAAGTTCAACCCAAAGGTCGAGACCACGCCGATGACCACCATGATGACGATGATGTCGCTGCGGTTGCGGACATACCGGACCCCCTCCCGGATCTGGCCCTTGGCCCGGGCAGCGATGGGGAGCCTGTTCAGCTCGCCGAGCCGCATCCGCGTCATGGCCATGATCACGGCGATAAAGGTCAGTCCGTTGATGACGAACATCCACCCGGAACCGACCGCAGCGATGAGCAGACCGGCAACACCTGGGCCGACAAGACGGGCAGCGTTAAAGCTCGCGGAGTTCAGACCCACCGCGTTGGAGAGCTTCTCTGCGGGGACCATCTCGGCGACGAACGTCTGTCGCACCGGGTTGTCGAAGGCCGTCACGCAGCCCAGGAGCGCCGCGAAGACGTACACGTGCCACAGCTCCGCCTTTCCGGAGAGCACCAGCACCCCCAGCGCCAGCGCCAACACACCCATCGCGGCCTGCGTGACCATGAGCAGCTTGCGACGATCGACACGGTCAGCGACGACCCCCGCCCATGCGGACAAGAACAGGATGGGCGCGAACTGCAGGGCCGTGACGAAGCCGACGGCCACGGCGGAGTGGTCGGTCAGCACCGTCAGGACCACCCAGTCCTGTGCGACACGCTGCATCCAGGTGCCGACGTTGCTCACCAGGGCAGCGCCGAACCAGAGGCGGTAGTTGTAATACCTCAGGGAGGCAAAGGTAGGACTCATTGGCTGGCGATCCTCGTGAGCAGCTCGCTCGCATCGGCGAGCGTCTGCCGTTCTTCAGGGGTCAGCTGACCCAGCTTCTTGGTGAGCCAGGCATCCCGACGCCGTTTGGTCACCTTGATCTCGTTGCGTCCGACATCGGTGAGCTCGACGACGACGAGCCGCTTGTCGGTCGCATCGCCGGCCTTGGCGACCAACCCGAGCTCAACGAGGGCGTTGACCGTCCGGGTCATCGACGGCGGGCGGATGTTCTCGTGCTCGGCGAGGACCCCGGGGGTCATCGGTCCGTGCCGGTTGATCGCGGTCAGAACCGCGAACTGACCCTCGGAGAGGTCCGCCTCCCCGCGCTGGGCGCGCAGCCGCCGGGAGACACGGTTCATGGAGACCCGCAGCTGCCCGCCGAGGGTTCCTGGTGTGCACGCGTCCGCCTGGCTCATACCCTTACCTTAACTCATTACCTTAGGTAAGAATATGGGATCAGCCGTCGCTCACACGACTTTCACCTTCCATGCCCGACGACGTCCCGGCCCCGAGGGGCGGGCAGCGTTCGTCAGGCGTAGGGCACGTACGCGACGACGACGACGCCCGACCCGACCAGGGTGACCTGGCCGGCGTCGTGCCCGATGAAGACGGACTCGCCCTGGGTGACGCAGACGAGCGGGCCCAGCGGGCCGGTGATCTCGACCTCGCCGTCCAGGCACAGCAGGATCCGCGGGCCGGTGTGGGTGATCAGGGCCTCACCCGCGACCCTTCCGTAGATCAGCGCGAACTCCGCCACCGGCGCTCGGTACCCGGTGAGGCCGCCGGGCTCGGCGCGCAGCACGGGGTGCTCCGGGGGCCGGGGTGCGTAGCTGGCGCAGCGCAGCAGCACGTCGACGTCGATCCGCTTGGTCGTCAGCCCGGCCCGCAGCACGTTGTCCGAGCTCGCCATGACCTCGACGCCCACCCCGGACAGGTAGGCGTGGATCTCGCCCGCACCCAGGAAGACCGCCTGGCCGGGGGCGAGGGACATCCTGTTGAGCATGAGCGAGACGAGCGCGCCGGGATCCCCCGGGAAGCAGGTCGCCAGGTCGACCGCGGTCTGGTCGCCGCGCGAAGTGGACTCGCCGCGATCGATCCGCCCCCGGATCGAGTCGATCGTGCGAGCAAGGTCGGCCGTGCAGTCCCCCTCGCGGGCCGACAGTGCGATCTCGAAGGCCGCCCGGACGCCGTCGGCCGTGGGGCGGGTGACCAGCGCGGCGCGCATCTGCCCGACCGTGTACCCCTCGAGCCCGTCGAGCAGGGCGAGGATCCGGGCCGGGCGCCGGAAGCCGCACAACCCCTCGAAGGGCGTCAACGCCACGAGCATCTCGGGCTTGTGCTGGTCGTCCTTGAAGTTGCGCTCGGGCGAGTCCGGGAGCACGCCGGCCGCGTTCTCCTGGGAATACCCGGCGCGGGCGACGTGCGGCTTGGGGTGGACCTGGAGAGAGAGCGGCGAAGCCGCGGCGAGGAACTTGAGCAGGTAGGGCAGGCGCGGGCCGTAGGCCTCGACGACCGAGCGGCCGAGCAGGCGGTCGGGGTCGGCGCGGAGCAGGTCCGCGAGCGAGCGCCTTCCGGCGGCCGCCGGGTCGGCCGGGGGGCCTGCGGGGGTGGCCGCGGCGTCGGGCAGGGCAGAGGGCAGGGCTGCGGGGGTGCCCACCGCGGCGAGCGGGAGCAGGACCGGATCGGCCATCGAGGGACCGAGCGCGTGCGCACCGAGCCACATCTCCGCGACCGGACGGCCGTCCCCGACCGCTCCGAGAAGCGTGGGGATGGCCGTCGTGGACCCCCAGGCATAGTTCTGCAGCTGGTTGGTCAGGCGGAAGATGTGGCTCGGTGTCACGGGCAAGACCTTACGTCAGGCCCGGCCAAGATGCCTCGGTCAGAAGGCGCCCAGTGCGTCGCCCAGCGGGCCGCGCACGAAGTACAGCACGAACATGACGGCCGCGACCCACATGAGCGGGTGGATGACCTTGATCTTGCCGACGAAGATCTTGATGACGACGAAGGCGACGAAGCCCGCGCCGATACCCGCGGAGATCGAGTACGTGAACGGCATGATGACGACCGTCAGGAAGGCCGGGATGGCGACCTCGTAGTTCTTCCAGTCGATGCTGGAGATCTGCATGAACATGAGGAAACCGACAACGACGAGCGCCGGGGTGGCGGCCTCGGAGGGCACCATGTCGACGATCGGGGCGAAGAACGTGGCCAGCAGGAAGGCGATGCCGGTGACGATCGAGGCGAGGCCGGTGCGGGCGCCGTCTCCGACTCCTGCGGCGGACTCGACGTAGCTCGTGTTGGAGGACACACCACCCATGCCACCGGCGACGGCGGCGATCGAGTCGACGACGAGGATCTGGCGGGTCTTGGGCAGGTCGCCGTTCTCGTCGGCGAGGCCCGCCTCGGTGCCCACGGCCACCATGGTGCCCATGGTGTCGAAGAAGTCGGCGAGCAGCAGCGAGAAGACGAGCAGGATGACCGCGACGGCGCCGATCTTCTCGAAGGAGCCGAAGAGCGAGAACTGGCCGAGCAGCGAGAAGTCGGGCACGTCGACGATCTGGTCCGGGACTGCCGGGACGTTGAGCTTCCAGCCGCTGGGGTTGACGCCGTCGGCGCCGAACATCCCACCGACCTTGGCAACGGCCTCGACGATCACGGCGATCACGGTCGAGGCGACGATGGCGATGAGGATGGCGCCCTTGACCTTGCGGACCATGAGCACGATCGAGGTGAGCAGACCGAAGACGAAGATGACCAAAGGCCAGCCGGAGATCGACCCGGCGATGCCGAGCTCGACCGGGGTGGACAAGCTCGCCGGGATCCGCACGAAGCCGGCGTCGACCATGCCGACGAAGGCGATGAACAAGCCGATGCCGACGCTGATCGCGGCCTTGAGCTCGGCCGGGACGGCCTTGAAGACCGCTTCCCGGAAGCCGGTCAGCACGAGCAGCAGGATGATGAGGCCTTCGAGGACAACGATGCCCATGGCATCGGCCCAGGTCATGTCCGGCAGGCTGGCGATCGAGTAGGCGACCACCGCGTTGAGACCCATGCCCGCTGCGAGCGCGAGCGGGAAGTTGGCCACCAGGCCCATGACGATCGAGAGCACGCCGGCGATGAGCGCGGTCGCGGCCGCGATCATCGCGATGTTCGGGCCGTCACCGCCGCCGAGGAACTGGCCAGTGCCGTCCGCGACGTTGCCGAGGATGATCGGGTTGAGCACGATGATGTAGCTCATCGCAAAGAACGTAACGAGGCCTCCGCGGATCTCCGAACCGATGGACGAGCCACGTTCGGTGATCTTGAAGAACCGGTCGATAGCGCCCTTAGGCGGCGCTTTGTCAAGGGTGTTGGTGTTCGCCATGAGCAATATTGTGCCCGACTCGAGGACTCTCCAGCGCCGCCGTCTCGGCACACGATCTGCATATTTGCGCCCGTCCCTGGTCAGGGGCCGTCGGCGGACCACTAGGCTGGGGCTGTGCGCTCGATGTTCGATCTCTTCCTCCACCCTGAGCGGCGCCGCCCCGGCCCGCAGCCCCTCCAGGTGGACCTTCGGCGCATCATCGTGGCGGGCATGGTGCTGTGGGCCGTCGCAGCTCTGGTGCTGGGCGTCCTCGCGGTCGGCTTCGACCTCGACGTCACGAGCAAGCTGGTCATCTGCGCGACCGGGCTCGGGCTCGGGCTCCTTGCCCTCGCCTGGGAGCACGTCAACCGCCGTCGCTACCGCGCCGTCGCCGAGACCCGCAACGTCGTCGTCGATCTGCCCGACGACGCACCGCCCGCCTAACCCCTGCCCCCGCCAGCCCGGCGTCCGCCAGCCCGGCGTCCGCCGAACTCGTGAACCGTCCGCCGAACTCGTGAGCCACGGTCCTTCTCTCGTGAGAAACGGACCTGACTCACGAGTTCGGCGAGCCGTTCACGAGTTCGGCGAGGGCGAGGGGGAGGTAGGGGGGAGAGGTAGGGAGGGGGTGGAGGGGTGGGACTAGAGGACTAGGACGGAGAGGGCGCCGGGGCCGTAGCCGGCGATGTCGCACTCGAGGTCGAGGCGGGCCACGTAGGACATGACCCACGGGGCGACATCGCCGGGCAGGGCCTCGTTCGGGGCGTGAACCGCGTTGAGCCGCACGTGCGGGGCGCCCTCCGCGTTGAACAACGAGGCCACCACGTTGAGGATCTCCCCGGCATTCTCCAGCAGCACGTCCGTCAGCTCGCCGTCGTCGACCGCAGCCTCCGACGCGCTCGAGGGCATGAGGGCGATGGCTGCCCCGGCCCGCGCGGCCATCGGCACGTCCATCACGACGAGCGCGGCGAGCTGCATCTGGTCGGAGATGTACTCGGCCACGACCGCGCCGCCCGGCCCGGCCGGGTCGACCATCGGACCGCCGGTGAGTACGGCCATCTCCCGACCGAACAGCCCCTCCAGGAGCTCACGGGTCTGCTTGGCGCTGGGCAGCGGCGTCTTGGTCATGCCAGGACCGGCTCGAGGACCTCGCGGAAGGACTCCGCGGTGAACGGCTTCGCGATGAGGAAGAGTGCGCCGGCGGCGTCGGCCTGGTCGCGCATCTCCTGGGATCCCTCGGAGGTGACAAACCCGAAGGGGATGTCGCACCCGGCCTGGCGCAAGGCGTTCAACGCCTCGATCCCGGTGGCGTTGGGCATGTTCCAGTCGGACAGGATGAGGTCTGGCTGCTCCGAGAGTGCGAGGTCGTAGACCTCTTGGCCGTCGGCGGCCTCGACGATCTGCCAGTCGTAGCCAGCCTGGCGCAGCGTACGGATCACGATCTGGCGCATGACACGGCTGTCATCGGCAACAAGGACGTACATGGGTTCCCTCCCTAAGCTTCTGTTCTACTTCTTCAGGTGGTCTGCGGCGGCCGCACGGCCACGCAGACCACGTCGTTGGCGCCTCGTCGGCGCGGTTCACGCCTCGTCGGCGCGGATCAGCCCTGCGTCCTCAGCCCAGCATCCACAGCGAGACCACCAGGATGTGACCGCGCCAGTCGAGGGTGAGGTCCTGCAAGAACTGCCCGGCGCCGAGCTCCGGGGCGTGGGCGGCCACGGTCGGCAGGCTGAGCACGGCGGGCGCCGCCAGGAGCGACTTCACGTTCCCGCCCACCACGTTGGCCAGCTCGCCAAAGGCGTCGGCCAGGTCCTCGGGACCGACGAACTCCGACGCGTCCATCATCAGCAGCGCCCGCGTGAGCTCGTGCGCGGCTGCGGTCTCGGTGCGCACAACAGCGCGCGCGCCCAGTCCGAGCGCCGCGACGGTCATGTCGACCCACGCACAGACAGGGTCGACGAACTCGCCCGCTGCGCCCGCACGCTCGGTGATGAGCACCTCGCCGCCGTCGATCATCGCCGCGAAGACGTCCTGCGTGATGGCCAGGATCTGGTCCTTGGCCACCACTACCAGTGCAGTGCTCATGCCAACTCCTCGATCGGGAGCAGACCGAGCAGCTCCAGCTTGTCCCGGAGTGCATCCGGGGTGAACGGTTTGATCAGGTATTCGTGGGCGCCGGCTGCGAGCGCCCGCACGATCTGGCCGTGCTCGCTCTCTGTGGTGACCATCATCAGCGTGATGCCCCGCCAAGCCCGGTTCGCCCGGACCTTCGTGACGAAGGTCAGCCCGTCCATGACCGGCATGTTCCAGTCGATGCACGCCAGGTCGAAGTCCCCGTCCCCCGCCGCGGCGAGGGCGTCGAGCGCCTGCTGGCCGTCCCCCGCCTCGACCGTGTCGTAGCCAAGATCCTTGAGCACGGACGACACGATCCGTCGCATGGTCCGAGAATCGTCGATGACCAGTGCTTTCATGCTGAGCTCCCTGAGTTCTGATAGATCGAGCTGCGGCCCACCTGGACCCGGGTCCACGCGTCATCGATTCCGACCGTGGTCTCTGCCGCGCCCAGGACCAAGAATCCGCCCGGGCGCATGGACTTGCGCAGACGCCGCAAGATGTCCCGCTTGACCTCGACGTCGAAGTAGATGAGGACGTTACGCAGGAACACGATGTCGTAGGGTCCCCCGATCGGGGGCGCCGTGAGCAGGTTGTGCTTGGAGAAGCGCACCATCGACCGCAGCTCGTCGGCGATCGCCCACTCTGCGCCCCGCTTGGTGAAGTGCTTGACGAGGAACCTCGCGGGCAAGCCACGGTTGATCTCGAGCTGGGAGTAGACGCCCCGGCCCGCCTTGTCGAGCACCTCCCCCGACAGGTCGGTCGCGATGATCTCCACCCGACGCGAGGCCCGCAGCTGCTCGAGAACCGTCATCGCGATCGAGTACGGCTCCTGCCCGGTCGAGCAGGCCGCCGACCAGATCCGCAGCGGAACCCCGGCCGTCAGCGCCCCGACTGCCTGGGGCAGGATGTGCTCGGTGAGCGCCTGGAACGGGAGCGCGTCCCGGAACCAGCTCGTCTCGTTCGTGGTGAGCGCCTCGACGATCAGCTCGAACTCGAGCGGGTTGGCAGCGACCCGCTGCCGTCGGACGTAGTCGTCGACGGTGACGCCGCAGCGCCGGGCCAACGGCATCAGCCGGCTCTCGACGAGGTACTCCTTGCCGGGGGCCAGGTGGATCGCGCTCCGCTTGCGGACCAGGTCCGCAACGAAGGTGAAGCTCTCTGCGGTCAGACTCACTGTGACACCTCCTTGATACCCGAACCGGCCTGGACGAGGCCGGAGATGGTCTGCCCGATCTCCAGGATCGGCAAGATGCGGTGGGCGTACCCCGCAGTTGCGGTCGCCCCGGGCATCCCCCACACGACCGAGGTCTGCTCGTCCTGCACGACGACGGTTCCGCCCGCCTCCGCGATCGCCCCGGCGCCGGCCTTGCCGTCCGCGCCCATGCCGGTGAGAACCACCGCGAGCAAGTCCGGGCCGATCACGTCGAGGGCCGATCGGAAGAGCACGTCGACCGAGGGACGGCAGAAGTTCACCGGCGGGGTGCGGGTGATCCGCGCCCGCAACCGGCCAGGCTTGCCCTCGACCTCGAGGTGGGTGTCGCCCGGGGCGATGTAGATCCCGCCCGGCACGAGGGCCTGACCGTCCTCGGCCTCGTAGACCTGGGACGGCCCAAGCCGGTCCAACCGGTTCGCCAGCTGGCGGGTGAACACCGCCGGCATGTGCTGGACCACAAGCATCGGGACTGCCAGCGGGACGGTGAGCCGCTCGACGACGCGGGAGAGCGCCTCGGGTCCCCCCGTCGAGCAGCCCAGCACGACGGCGCGCATCGGGTGCCGCCGGGCGCCCAGCCGCGCCGTCGCCACCTGGCGAGGCGCAGCAGACCGGGGCGCGGCGACGCCGGCGAGCGCCGCCGCGCGACCGGCCGTCCCCGGGGCGCGGCGCGCCGCCGGGACCAGCGCCCGGATCTTCGGGATGAGCTGGTCAGCCACGGCCGCGAGGGACTCGCTGATGCTGCCGACGTTGGACGGTTTCGCCACATAGTCCGACGCTCCGGCCGAGAGGGCGTCCAGCGTCGCGGTCGCCCCGCGCTCGGTCAGCGTCGAGAACATGATGATGGGCATCCGGTGCCCCCGTCGGCGCAGCTCGCGCACCGCCTCGACGCCATTGAGCTCGGGCATCTCGATGTCCATCGTGACCGCGTCCGGCGCCAGCTGCTCGACCTTGGCGAGCGCCAGCCTGCCGTTGGCCGCGGTCCCGACCACCTCGACCTCAGGGTCGCTCTGGAGGGCCAGGACGACGAGTCGGCGGATGACCACCGAGTCGTCGACGACGAGGACTCTGATCGTCATGAGAAGTCTCCAGTGTCTGGACGCATCAGATCGTGAACTGCGCGACGCGCTGGCGTAGGTCGGCGGACGTCGCGGCGAGCTCGGAGACCGACGAGCCCATCTGGGAGACGACCTGGGAGGAGTCGGTGGCCGCCGAGGCCACGCCCGTGATGTTGGCCGCGATCTCACCGACCCCGGTCGCCGCCTCGGTGACGCCGCGACTCATCTCGTTGGTGGTGGCTGTCTGCTCCTCCACCGCGGAGGCGATCGTCAGCTGGTAGTCGTTGATGCTCGCGATGATCGTCGAGATCTCGCTGATCGCGGTCACGGCGGAGCCCGTCTGCGTCTGGATCTCACCGATACGGCGGGCGATGTCCTCCGCCGCACGACCGGACTCGGCCGCAAGCTCCTTCACCTCCGAGGCGACGACCGCGAAGCCCTTGCCGGCCTCACCGGCACGGGCAGCCTCGATCGTGGCATTGAGGGCGAGCAGGTTCGTCTGCTCCGCGATCGACGTGATGACCTTGACCACGTCGCTGATCTTCCGCGAGCTCTCCCCCAGCGCACCGACCGTCGCGGCGGTCGATGATGAGTGACGCACCGCTTCGCTCGCCACCTTTGCGGCGTCGTTCGCGTTCGTCGCGATCTCGCGGATCGAGGCACCCATCTGCTCGGCGCCCGCGGCTACCGTCTGGACGTTCCGCGCGACCTGCTCGGCGGCGGCGGCCACGACCCCGGCCTGCGCGGAGGTCTCCTCGACCCCCGCTGCGACCTGGGTGTTGGAGGACGAGAGCTCCTCGGCGGCGGCGGCGACGATCTGGGCCGACGCCACGACGCCCCCGAGGACCTCGCGCAGGTTCGCCTGGGCGAGGTCGAAGGACAGTGACATCTGGCCGAGCTCGTCACGGCTGCGGACGATCACGGGACGGGTGAGATCACCCGTGGCGAGCGTCTCGAGCGACCGTTGGACATCCCTGATCCCGGAGGTGATGCGACGCGTCACGACCACCGCGAGCGTGATGGCCACGCCTGCGCCGATGACGCTCACGATCGTCAGCGCCACGATCGTGCTCGTGACCTCGCGCTGGGCGCCGGTGAGGATCGTGTTGACCTGGAAGTCGATCTGGCCCTGGGCAAGCAGGAGGGCGCGTCCGGCCCGGTCCGGATCGCCGGCGACGTCCGCGGCGAGGGCCTGCTCGACGCCGGCGGCGTCGCCCACGACGGCCAGCGGCATGACAACTGCGTCGCGGTACTGCGTCCAGGACGTCCACCGGTCGACGAAGTCCCGCCACTGCTGGGTATCAGACTGCTCGAAGGTCGCTACCTCAGCGATGAGTCGGTCGACCGTGCGGTCGTTCCAGGCTGAGGACGTGGTCAGCTGCAGGCGGAGGGAGTCGTCGGTCGCACCAGCGACCCGGCGGACAAGGAGGTGGCTGTCTGACTGTGCCGATCGGAGATCTCCGAGCGCACCCTGGAGGTTCCCGGTGAGCATGGCGATCTCCTGGAGGTTGTCTCCAGCCCGGACCAACGCGACGGCGGCGAGTCCGCCGACCGTCCCGAACACGAGGCCCATCACGACGAGCGAGGTGGCAATCTTCACGCCGACCGGGCGGTCCCAGAACCACTGCTTCCGCGGTGCGCTCGTGGAACCGGGGGTCTCGACGACCGACCGTGCGCGAGTCATCGCAGCTCATCCTCCGTGTAATAGCCGCCGCCGACGAGGATCGACTGATACGTGGCCTGGGTGACCACGAGCGGGCCGAGCAGATACGTGGGCACGATTCCCGTGCCGTTGTCGTAAGAGGTGATGTCGTTGGTCTCGGGCTCAGCGCCCTTGAGGAGCGCGTCACCCATCGCGACGGTGACCTCTGCCAGCTGGCGGGTGTCCTTGTAGATCGTCGAGTACTGCTCCCCGGCGATGATCGACTGGACCGAGGGCAGCTCGGCGTCCTGTCCGCTCACGACGGGCAGCGGCCGGTCTCCCGTTCCGTACCCGGCGGTCTTGAGCGACTCGATGACGGCCCGGGAGATCCCGTCGTAGGGAGACAGGATCCCGTCGATGACCTCGGTCGAGCTCGTATATGTCGTCGAGAGCAGCGCATCCATCCGTTCACCGCCCAGGACCGGGTCCCAGGCCTGGATGGCGATCGTCTGGAAGTCCGTCTCCCCCGAAGGAATGACGAGCACGCCGGAGTCGATGTACGGCTGGAGGACGGCGAAAGCACCCTCGTAGAAGACCGTGGCGTTGTTGTCGTCCGGGGAACCCGCGAACACCTCGATCGCGAAGGGACCGGCGGCTCCGGTGGGCTCGCCTGCGGCGTCAAGGACACCAAGGCCCTGGAGAAGCGAGGTGGCCTGCTGCGTGCCGACCCGTAGGTTGTCGAACGTCGCGTAGTAGTCGACGTCCGGTGAGTCCCGGATGAGCCGGTCGTACGAGATGATCGGGATCCCGGCCGCGGCGGCGGACGCGAGCTGGTCCTTGAGCGCCGTCCCGTCGACGGACCCGATGATGAGGAGGTCAGCGCCGTGGGAGATCATCGCCTCGACCTGAGCGACCTGCGTCGGGACGTCGTTCTCGGCGTAGACGAGCTCGACGGCATACCCGAGGTCCTCGAGCTGCGCCTTGACGTTGTTGCCGTCCTCGATCCACCGCAGCGAGGTTGTCGTCGGCATGGCCACGCCGACGAGCTGCACGATGTCGGTGGTGCCTGTCACGAAGGAACAGCCGCCGAGACCGATACCTGTGACCAGGACGGCGGATGCTGCCGCGGCCCAGGCGCGGACGGATGATCGATTCACGTGATGCTCAGCCTTCTGTGGGTGATCTTCGTGCGAGGGAGGCCGATTTCAGACGCTGAAGTGCGCCATTCGGTTGCGCAGGCCCGCGGACAGCGACGCCAGCTCGCTCACGGTCACGCCGATGACGGCGAGCACCTCGGTCGAGGTCCGGGACGACTCGGCGACGAAGTTGATGTTCGTGGAGATCTCGCCCGCGCCGCTGGCTGCCTCCGTGACCCCGCGGGTCATCTCGTTGGTCGTGGCCGTCTGCTCCTCGACCGCCGAGGCGATCGTCAGCTGGAAGTCGTTGATGCTCGCGATGATCGAGGAGATCTCACCGATAGCAGCGACCGCGGAGGTCGTCTGGGACTGCACCTGGGTGATCCGGCGGGCGATGTCCTCGGCCGCCCGGCCCGACTCCGCGGCCAGGTCCTTGACCTCGCTGGCCACGACCGCAAAGCCCTTGCCGGCCTCGCCCGCCCGTGCAGCCTCGATCGTCGCGTTGAGGGCGAGCAGGTTCGTCTGCGCCGCGATGCTCGTGATGACCTTGACCACGTCGCCGATCGCCTGGGACGTCTCGCCGAGCGCGCCGACGGTGCTGGCCGTGGAGTTGGAGAACTCGACCGCCTGGCTCGCCACCCTGGCCGCCTGGTTGGCGTTCGTGGCGATCTCCCGGATCGAAGCGCCCATCTGCTCGGCCCCGGCCGCGATCGTGTGCACGTTGCGGTCGACAGTCGCCGCGGCGATCGCCGCGATCCCTGCCTGAGCGCTCGTCTGCGCCGCGCCGTCGGCCACCTGGGTGTTCGCCGCGGCAAGCTCGGCAGCCTTGAGCGCGAGCGAGCCGGCCGCCTGGACCACACCGGTCAGGGTCTCGCGCAGGGCGAGTCGTGCGTCGTCGAAAGAGGTGACGATCGAGCCGACCTCGTCGCGGTCGACCATCACGGGCACATGGGTGAGGTCACCCGCTGCGAACTCCTCGATCGAGGAACGCAGCTCGGTGATGCTCGCCCGGACACGACGGTTCACCACAACGGCGAGGGCCACCGCCGCGACGGCGCCGATCACGAACGCGACGGCCAAGATGACAAAGGTCCTGTTCGCGGTGACCTCGGCAGCCGAGGCAAGATCGGCGGAGCGCGCCGGGTCGAGCTCGGCCGAGACCTCGCGCAGGCTCCCTGCGGCGCGGCGCAGCGCCAGCCCGCCCAGCCCTCCGACCACTGCGAACACCGCGCCGATGAGGACCAGCGGCGACGAGAACTTCAGACCGACCGGGAGATTCCAGAACCACCGCATGTCTCAGGCACCAACTCTTCGTCGTGCGATGTGCTGCGACATCGTCTTTTTCGTGGGTACTGCTTGCCCCCGCCCTATCGGCAGGGCGGGGGCCGGTGTGAGGGATCCTCTGGGTGCTCAGAAGACAAACTGGGCGACCTGCTCGTCGAGCTCGACCGAGGTCTGCTGGAGGTGGCTGACGCTCACGCCCATCTGGGCGACGATCTCGCTCGAGGTCACGGCAGCCCGGGCGACCCCGCCGATGTTGACGGCGATGTCCCCCGACCCGCTTGCAGCCTCGCTCACGCTGCGGGCCATCTCCGCGGTCGTGGCCGTCTGCTCTTCTACCGCGGACGCGATCGTCACCTGGTAGTCGTCCACGGCCTCGATGATCCGGGTGATCTCGGCGACGGACTCCGCGGCAGCCGCCGCGCCGGCCTTGATCGCCTCGACCCGCGCGACAATCTCCACGGTCGCTCGCCCGGTCGCCCCAGCGAGCTCCTTGACCTCCCCGGCAACGACGGCGAAGCCGCGGCCAGCCTCGCCGGCGCGGGCCGCCTCGATCCGTGCGTTGAGCGCAAGCAGGTTCGTCTGGGTAGCGATCTTGGTGATCGCCACGACCACGTCACCGATCTGCTCGCTTGAGTCGCTGAGCTCCTCGATGCAGGCCTGGACCGACTCGGCGACGGCCGAAGCGCCCCGGGCGACCTGGGCCGATGCCTGCGCGTTGGAGGCGATCTCTCGGATAGAGGCGCCCATCTCCTCGGCCCCGGCTGCGGCGCTCTGCGCGCTCGCGCTGACCTCGCCGGCTGCGGTGGCGACCACCCCGGCCTGGGTGCTGGTCTCGAGCGACTCCCGAGCCACCGAGTCGTTGGCCAGGGCCAGCTCGCCAGCCGCGTCCCGCACGATGTGGGAGGCGGCGGCCACCTTGGTCACCAGGTCCCGCAGGTTGTCCTGAGCGGTGTGCAGGGAGCCTGCGAGGGCTCCGACCTCGTCGCGTCCGCTCACCTGCGACCGTGCGGTGAGGTCACCTTCCCCCAGCGCGGTCAGTGCCACCTGGACAGAGCGCAGCCTGGCCCGGACGGACCGAGCCACGAGGGCTCCGAGAGCAAGCGCCGAGAGCGCTCCCACGATCGTGGCTGTGGCGATCAGCAGGGTTGAGCGCACGGTCGTGTCATGGATCTGCGCCGAACGCTCGGCGACCCGCGCGGAGTGCGCCGCCATCTCCCGCTGCAGGGGTTCGACCACGGCGACGCTGAGCGGTTGGATCGTCTCGTTGACGTAGACGCCGTAGTCCTTCAGGTCCGGGCCGTAGGCCAGTCGGAACAGCCCGGAACGGGCGGAGGAGTGGTAGTTCGTGAGGCCGAAGGTGATCGTCGAGATGTCCTTCGTCTCCATCGCGTACGGGGTGTAGTCGGCGATGAGGCCCGTCAGCTCGGTGAGGCTCGCGTCGAGCTCCTCCACCAGGATGACCCGCGTCGCGCCGTCGGCCACGCCGTACTGGATGATCCGTGCGCGGTCGGCCTGGAAGCCCTGCTGGAAGGTGGACAGGGTCTGCATCGGGACGACGTCGTCGTCGTAGAGCTGGGCGGCCTGGCGATCAACCTGCGCGAGCGAGACGGCGCCCGCGGCGCCGGCGAGCACCGCGGCGACTGCCATGACCGCGACCGCGACCATGATCTTCGTAGCGATCGACTGGTCGGTCCAGCGGCCCCGCACGCCGCGCCGCGCCGCGCTGCCGACGTCCTGTGCGACCTGGTCGGGCTGTGCGACCTGGTCGGGCTGCTCGACCTGGTCAGGTTGCTCGACCTGGTCAGGTTGCTCGACGCCGGCCGGCCCCTCCGGGAGCGCCGCGGGCCGCCGTCGCCCGAACAGACCGCGCCAGCGGGTGGCCACCCACCCACGGACACGTCGATGCACAGCCTGCTGCACGGGCTGGTCGGAGGTGGGGCGGGGCTGGGACCGTACGGAGCTCATCATTGACCTCGGATATCTGGGGGGACCTGCATGGTGGTTCAGGGGCGGCGGGTGGCCGGAACGCTCGTCGTCGGCCACTGCGCGGGAGGCGCGCCCGGATGAGCGTGCCTCCCGCGCAGGTCAGGCGGCGAGTCAGTACGTGAAGGTTGAGACCTTCAGGCGCAGCTCGTCGGCGATCCCGGCGAGGTCGCGCACCCGCGAACCCATGTCCGCGATGACGACGTTCGACGTCTCGGAGGTCACTGCGACGCCGGCGATGTTCGCGGCGATCTCGCCCGAACCGGTCGCCGCCTCGGCGACCGAGCGGCTCATCTCGTTCGTCGTCGCGGTCTGTTCCTCGACCGCGGAGGCGATCGTCAGCTGGTAGTCGTTGATGTTCGCGATGATCGTCGAGATCTCCGCGATCGCCTCGACCGCGGAGGCCGTGTCGACCTGGATCGCGACGACCCGCCGCGCGATGTCCTCGGTCGCCTTCGCCGTCTCCTGCGCGAGGTCCTTGACCTCGCTGGCCACGACCGCGAAGCCCTTGCCGGCCTCACCGGCGCGGGCTGCCTCGATCGTGGCGTTGAGGGCGAGCAGGTTCGTCTGCGCGGCGATCGAGGTGATGACCTTGACCACGTCGCCGATCTCCTGGCTCGAGGTCCCGAGCTTGGCCACGGTCACGTTGGTCGACTCCGCGACGGCGGTCGCGGCCTGGGCGACCTTGGCCGCCTCGTTCGCGTTCGTGGCGATCTCACGGATCGAGGCACCCATCTCCTCGGCGCCGGCGGCGACGGTCTGCACGTTGCGCGAGACCTGCTCGGCCGCGGCTGCCACGACGCCGATCTGCGCGCTCGACTCCTCCGCGCCCTGGGTCATCTGCTGCGACCCGGCGGTCATGTCCTGCGCGGACTCGTTGACGTGCCCGGCCGCCTCGACGACTCCGGAGAGGGTCGCGCGCAGGCGCAGCAGCGCGTCGTTGAGGTCGGCTGCCATGACGCCCAGCTCGTCGTTGGACGTGACGTTCGCCGGCACGGTGAGGTCGCCGCGGGCCATGGCCTGGAGCGAGGCCTGGACCTCGACGACCGAGCGGCGGATCGCCCGGGCCACGTAGAGCCCGGTCACGAGCGCCACGATCGCTCCGAGCATGCTCACCACGAGGATGACCAGCTGCGTGCTGCTCGCCGACGAGGCGGCATCGTCGGCGAGGGAGGTGGAGTAGCCGGAGAGCTCGGCGGCCGCCTCGTCGAGGTTCGCGACGTACTTGTCGATCAACGGCTGGGATACGGAGTTCAGGACGCCGGCGTAGATCGTCTTGTCGTCCTTGAGCGCGGCCGGCACGATCGTCGCGTCCCGGGCCGCGCGCCATGCGTCGAAGTTCGTGTAGAACTCCAGGAGCGACGCGCTCTGGTCGCCCACGGACACCTTGAGCTGAGTGATCGAAGCGTCGATCTCCGCGTCGTTCTCGTCCTGAGCGAGCAACCAGGATGCGGCCCCTGCCGCGTCCGGGGACGCCGCAATCTGCGCAACGATCATCCGGGCCTTGATCTGGTTCTGGTGCACCATGTTCAGCGGCACCGAAACGCCCGACTGCACCGAGGCCAGCTCCGCGGACTTCTTCGACAGGGACTGCGTGCCCACCGAGGCGATGACCGTGACTGCGGCGAGAACCACCACGAAGGTCGCGATGAGGGCACCGATCCGCATGCGGATGCCGAACCGGACGGTCGGGCGGGCCGACGCCGGCGCCTGCGCCTGCGCGGAGGGTTCCTCCGGCTGGCGGGCGCGCTCGGGCCGAGCGAGCGTGGGGGGGGCAGGCGGCTGTGTCAGCACGGAGAGTGCCATGGGAGTCCTAGTCAGTCTGGGGGACCCGTCGGGGCTCCTGCGGACAGGAGCCCCGACGGGCACAACGGCGGTGTGGTGCCAAGGTCGGTGTGGTGCTGGATCGATGTGGTGCTGAGTTGACGTGGTGCCAGGGCGGAGATCTCAGGCGGCGAGGGCCGCGTCGACGTCCAGGGTGAGCAGCAGTCCGGTCTCGAGCTTGAACGCACCGGTGATGAGCTCGCGCAGGTCCGCCCCGAGGGTGTCGGGCGGGGACTCGAACTGGTCCTCGTCGAGGGTGAGCACCTCGCCGACCTCGTCGACGAGGAGGCTGATGGAGTCGTCGGCGACCTCGACGACGACCATCATCGACTCGGCGTCGGCCGCGAGGGGGGGCAGGCCCAGTCGCGGGCGCAGGTCGACCGTGAGGACAACCTGCCCGCGCAGGTTGACCAGGCCGGCGATACCCATCGGGGCGAGCGGCACCGGGGTGCGGGGGTGGTGCCCGAGGGTCTCGGAGATGCGCATGACCTCGACGCCGTAGAGCGCCTCGCCGATCCGGAACGTCACATACTGGGTCGACATCAGACACCCACCATCTCTGCGCTGCGTGGATCGAGACCGGCGGCGAGGGTGCCGCCGAGCTCGGCGGACGGGTCGTCGCTCGCGTCGTCGTAGAACCGTGGGTCGACCTGGGTGAGGGCCGCCGGGACGTCGAGCAGCTCGGTGACCCGACCGGACAGGACGATCGAGCCGAGCAGGCCGATGTCGTCGACCGTGCTGTGCCCGGCTCCGTCGTCGCTGACGATCTCGACGATCTCGGAGACGACCATCGCCACGGTGCGCGCGCCCCGGGTGAACACGACGAGGGGGATCTCCTCGCCGGCGTCGTCGTCGTAGGAGCCCAGCGACCGTGCCAGCCGGGAGATCGGGACGATCGCGTCGCGGTACTGGATGACCTCGTGGCCTCCCACGAGCTCGACCCGGTCAGCGGCGATCAGCTCGAGGCGGGTGACCAGGGCCAGCGGGATCGCCACCCGGCGCCCGGACCCGATGCCGACGACGAGGAGCTCGTTCACCTCCGCGGAAGAGGTGGCCCGCCCAGCCGTGGCACGTTGGTCGGTGTCGACGATCTCACCGGTCAGAGTCCGGCGGGCGATCGTCTGGACATCGAGGATCAAGGCGACCTGCCCGTCACCCATGAGCGTCGCCCCGGCGAAGACGCCGATGGACTTGAGCTGGGCGGCGAGCGGCTTGACGACGATCTCTTCGTTGTTGAGGACCCTGTCGACCACGAGGCCGAAGCGCTGGTTGTCGGCCTGGAGCACCGCGATCACCGCGGAGCCCGCATCGCCGCGCGGCTGGCCCAGCACGTCGCTGAGCCGGACGAGCGGCAGCAGCGAACCGCGGAGCCGGTAGACCTCGGCGGAACCGATGTGCTCGATCGCCTCCTGCGTCTTCTGGGTGTCCAGCGCGACCAGCTCTTGCAGGTTGACCTGTGGGATCGCGTAGATCTCGGATCCGCTGCGGACCGTCAGAGCGGGCATGATGGCGAGGGTCAGCGGGATCCGCAGGCGCCACGTAGTGCCTCTGCCGACCTCGCTGTCCACCTCGACCGCGCCGCCGATGGACTCGATGTTGGACCGGACGACGTCCATCCCCACGCCTCGGCCGGAGACGTTCGTGACCGCGGCAGCGGTCGAGAAGCCGGGCAGGAAGACGAGGTTGAGGAGGTCTGCGGGGGCCATGGCCTCGAGCTGCTCGACCGTCTTGAGCCCCCGTTCGATCGCCTTTGCGGCGACCCGCTCCGGGTTGATGCCCGCGCCGTCGTCGCGCACCTCGACCATGACCTGACCGCCCGCGTGATACGCCCGCAGAGTCAGCACGCCCGTGGACGGCTTGCCGGCCGCGAGGCGGTCGGCTGCGGACTCGATGCCGTGGTCGATCGCGTTGCGCACGAGGTGGGTCAGCGGGTCCTTGACCGACTCGAGCAGGGAACGGTCGAGCTCGGTGTCGCCACCGATCATGTCGAGGCGGACCTCACGCCCGCAGGCCGAGGACAGATCACGCACGATCCGGGGCATCTTCGACCAGATGTGGTCGATGGGCTGCATGCGGGTCTTCATGACCCCCTCCTGCAGCTCGGAGGCGATCAGGCTCAGCCGCTGGGAGGAGCGGGTCAGCTCCGCGTCGGAGTCGGACCCGGCCAGCTGGGCGATCTGGTTGCGGACCAGCACGAGCTCGCCGACCTGGCGCATGAGGGCGTCGAGCAGGTCGACGTCGACCCGGATCGAGGAGTCGGACGTGGCGCGGGAGGTCGGGGCATCGGGCACGTCGACCTGGACCGCCGCAACGGGCTTGATCGGCGCTGGAGCAACGCGGACCGCGGCGGGGGCCGGGGGTGCGGCTGGGGCGGGCGCGGCGGGAGTCGGGGCGGCTGCGGCAGGAGCCGGGGTGGGCGCGGCGATCACAGCGTGGTCCGGCGTGCCGGCGTCGGCGGCCTCTGTGACGTCAGTGCCGTCGAGCGCGGCCTGGATCACGGCGATCACCCCGTCGACCTCGATGCCGCTCTCGGCTCCGGTCGACTCGATGCAGCCGAGCAGGTCACGGATCGTGTCGACCATGCGCAGCAGGACGTCGGTCGTGTGCTGGTCCATCTCTCGGCGGCCGTCGCGCAGCTCGACAAGCAGGCTCTCCCCCACGTGCGCGACCCGTTCGAGGTCGCTGAACGCGAGGAACCCACTGGTCCCCTTGATGGTGTGAATCGTGCGGAACACGCTCGAGAGAAGGTCCCGGGAACCGGGTGCACCCTCCAACGCGACGAGGTCCTGGTCCAGCTGGTCCAAGTTCTCGTAGCTCTCGATCAGGAATTCCCGAACGATGTCGTCAATGTCATCCACTGACGCACTCCCTCCACCTAGCGACGGATGGAACTATCCGTCACTGATGCAGATCGGTCAGGAGCATAGGTGTATGAGGAAAGCCGTGAGGGAAGGGAGCACCGGAGCGGATGAAGTTCACAGGCGGGACACAGCGGGCGGGCCTGTGCGAGCGAGGCCAGCGAGCGGGCCTCAGTAGGCGGTCGTCCGCGGCGGGAGAGCCACGAGACGGATGAGGTCATCCTCGGCGGCCGCGTCACCCGTGGTCGCGGCGACGTTCGACACCTTCACGGCCTCGACCACCTCGGCGCGGTTGACCCGGGTCGACCGCGGGGCGTCGATGCCGATCCGCACTCCGTCGCCTCGGGAGTCCAGGATCGTCACGACGATGTCGTCACCGATGAGGATCTGTTCTCCCACGCGTCGACTCAGCACCAGCATGCCCCGAGACTACCCCAGCACGCAGGCCCGCCTCTCGGCCGACCGGTCCCGGGCACCGGTCCCGGGCACCGGTCGCCGAACTCGTGAATCAGTCGCCGAACTCGTGAGCGAGCGCACCTTGCGGCCTCGAATGCCCCGTAGCTCACGAGTTCGGCGACCCGCTCACGAGTTCGGCGGGTGGGGTTAGGCCCACTGCGGGTCCCACTGGGGGTCAGTCCCATTGGGGGTCGGCTAGGTGCTCGCTGAGGAGCGCCGCCCAGACGACGGCCGTCGCGGGGAGTGCGTCGATCATGCCTACCGGGACGTCGAAGTCCAGGATCGCCGCGGGCGCGCTCGTGCTGGCGACGTTGCTCGCCGTGATCGCGTCGATGCGGCGGTTCTCACTCATGGCCGCCATCCATCGCCGGACATCAAGCACGTTGCGGTCCGCCTCGACGACCGCCCACACCTGGTCCGGGTCGAAGGACGCCACGAGAGCGGATGCGATCGCCCAGTCGGAGGCATCCGACCCGACGCCGAGTGCCACGACGAGCGGGGACTCCGACTCGACCGTCGCGGCACGCAGCCGGCGCGCGGAGACGCCCGTGAGCACCCACGGCCCGTAGCCGGTGTGCGGGGCGAGCCGTCCGGCGAGCGCCACGTCCGTGTCCGGGATCCCCACCCGGCGGGCGATCACCGATGCCGCCGCGATGACGGCCTCGCCCTGACCCGCGACGATGATCACTGCGGCCGGGTCCCGGACGAGCTCGGGTGCACGCGGCACGTAGGAGAGCACCTGGGACAGGGTGTACCTCTCCTGAGTCTGCGGCAGCTTCGCGAGGATCCGCCGGGGTAGCCCCAGCGATGCGAGCTCGCGGAGTGTGGCGCCGGTCCGGCGTACGACGACGAACTCGGCCGGTGTGACCGTCCGGGCGATGATCTCCCCCGCGTCGCCCGAGGGACGCACGGTCGCCCGTCCCCCACGCCCAGTGCGTCCGTAGACCCCGGCGGTGCTCGCCGTCGTCTCCGCGGCGAGCTGGCGGACGGCGTCGAGGACGGTGACGAACGTGTCCTGCTCGGTCGAGACCTCACCGAGGACCGGCCCCGGCTGGTTCCAGCCGTTCTCCACGCCGCGACCGACCTCCGCGCTGTGCCGGTCCGCAGCATCCGCCGCGGCCAGGAGCGCGTCGATCCCGACCGCGGTCGACTCCGACTCGGCCTCGCCAGTCCCGCCCGACGGGCCGCCCGACAGACCGCCCGACGGACCGCCCACAGCCGCGCCGCCCACCCCGCGCCCGGCCGAGGCCGACGCGGTGCGCAGCCCCGGCGACGCGTCGTCGGGCACGTCGACGGTGAGCTCGAACCGCTCCTTGGCGAAGAACCCGCCAACTCCGCCCGAGCGCACGCGCTCGGCCTTGACCACCCGGGCACGCGGGCCCAGCTCGGCCCGGACCCTGATCATCAGGGCCTCCAGGTCGGTTCCCTCAAGCAGCAATCGCTTCGACATCGCGGACAACTCCCACCGCCTCGATCTTCACGCCGGATCCGGTGACCTCGGAGTAGGACAGCACCGGCGCCTCGCCGTGGTGCATGGAGATGAGCGAGCGGAGCGCAGGGCGCAGTGCGGGCGCGCAGACGAGGACGCCCGTGCTGCCCTGGTTCTCGACCGTCGTGCGCAACCCGGCGAAGGACCGCAGCATGGCCTCGAGACGGTTCGGGTCGAGCAGGATCTGGGTGCCCTGGTCCCCCGGCCGCAGGCCCTCCAGGAGCGCCTGCTCAAGGACCGGGTCGAGCGTCATGACCCGCAGCACACCCTCGCGGGCGTGCTGGGCGGTGATCGCCGGGGCGAGCGTGCCGCGGGCGGCCTCGACGAGCCCCTCGGCGTCGGTGCTGACCTTCGCGCGGAGGGTGAGCGCCTCATAGATGCGGCCGAGGTCGCGGATCGGCACCTGCTCGGAGAGCAGCCGCTGCAGCACCCGCTGCACCTCGCCGAGGGTAAGCAGGCTGGGCACGAGCTCGTCGACGACAGCCGGGTTGACCTGCTTGACGCCCTCGGTGAGCACCCGCACGTCCTCCCGGCTCAGCAGCCGGTCGGCGTTCTCGGCGATGACGCTGCTCAGGTGGGTGATCAGGACGGAGACCCTGTCGACGACGGTCGCCCCGGTCATCTCGGCGGCGAACCGCATCTCGGCTGGCACCCACTTCCCGGGCAGCCCGAACACCGGCTCGTGCACCTCGGTCCCGGGCAGCGACCCGAGGTCGTCGCCGAGGGCCAGCACCCGGCCGGGCGGCACCTCCCCGCGCGCCACCTCGACGCCGGAGATCCGCAGCACGTAGGTCGCCGACGGCAGCTCGACGGAGTCCCTGGTACGCACGGGCGGCACGACGATCCCGAGGTCCAGGGCGATCTTGCGGCGCAACCCACGGATCCGGGCGAGCAGGTCGTCGTCGGACCCGGAGACCAGGTCGACGAGGTCGGGGGCGAGCAGGATCTCCAGCGCGGAGACCCGCATCTCCTCGATGAGCTTCTCGGGGGTGTCCGCGGCCGGACCGACCGTGGCGATCGCGGCGTCGAGCAGGACCTCCTTGGCGGCCTTCGCCTCGTTGGACTTCATCCGCTGCGCGGCGAACAGCAGGACCGCGCCGGTCAGCACGAAGGGCAGCTTGGGCATGCCGGGCAGCAGCGCGAGCGCGACCGCCGCGCTGCCGGCGATGACCAGGGACGTGCGCGACTGGCCCAGCTGCTTGCTCGCCGAGGTGCCGAGGTCGGACTCGGCTGTCGCCCGGGTGACGATGAGGCCGGTCGAGACCGAGAGCAGCAGCGCCGGGATCTGGGTGACGAGGCCGTCGCCGATGGTCAGCAGGGAGTAGGTCTCGACGGCCTCACTGATCGGCATCCCGCGCTGCAGCAGGCCGATCGCGATCCCGCCGACGAGGTTGATGATCGTGATGATGATGCCCGCGATCGCGTCACCCTTGACGAACTTGGACCCACCGTCCATGGCGCCGTAGAAGTCCGCCTCGGCGGCCACGTCGGCGCGGCGCTGGCGGGCCTGGTCTTCTGTGATCAGACCCGAGTTCAAGTCTGCGTCGATGGCCATCTGCTTGCCGGGCATGGCGTCGAGGGTGAAGCGCGCACCGACCTCGGCCACCCGGCCGGCGCCGTTGGTGATGACGACGAACTGGATGACCACGAGGATGAGGAAGATGACGAGCCCGATGATGAGCGAGCCGCCCACCACGAAGTGGCCGAAGGCACCGATCACCTCTCCGGCGTAGCCGTCACGGAGCACGAGCCTGGTCGAGGCCACGTTGAGCCCGAGCCGGAACAGCGTCGCGATGAGCAGGAGCGAGGGGAACACCGAGAAGTCGAGCGGGCGCTGCACGTACATCGTGGTGAGCAGGATGACGAGCGAGCCGACGATGTTGACGACGATGAGCAGGTCGAGCAGCCAGGCAGGCAGCGGGACCACCAGGAGCAGCACGATGCCGACGACGCCGACCGGCACCGCCATCTTGCCGAGGTCACGAGCCTTCATGGTCGTACCTCCTTCGGGGACGGGCACCGCGGGTGCGGGCGGGGCGGGTGCGTGCGCCGCGGGTGCGGGCGGGGCGAGGGGCGCAGCGGCGTGGGAACCGAGCCGGGCTGGGAAGTGGGGATCATGCTGCGACCTTCGGGTCTGACGGAGCGGGGACAAGTGTGGGGGTAGACATCGTGCGGATGCCGTCGGTCCCGCCGCCGCGGCGCTTGAGCGCCATGACGAAGGCGAGCACCTGGGCGACGGCGGTGTACAGCTCGGCGGGGATCTCCTGCCCGATCTCGCAGGCCCCGTGCAGGGCCCTGGCGAGGGGGATGTCCTCGATCATCGGGACGCGCGCCTCGGCCGCCTTCTCGCGGATCCGGGTGGCGACGTGACCGGCACCCTTGGCCACCACGCGCGGGGCACCGGTGCCGGCCTCGTACTTGATCGCCACCGCGACGTGCGTGGGGTTGACGAGCACGACGTCGGCGTCGGCCACCGAGGAGATCATCCGATTGCGGCTCATGGACAGCTGCTTGGACCGGATGGCCCCCTTGAGCTGGGGGTCACCCTCGGAGGACTTGTTCTCCTGCTTGATCTCGTAGCGCGACATCCGGGTCTTCTTGCGGTTGCGGCGGATGATGACGATGATGTCGGCCACGGCGAGGGCGATCCCCGCCGCGACCGCGCTCCACAGCAGGGTGGCGATGCCGCCCCCGGCCGCAGTGAGCAGCGCGGCGACCGAGAGCCCACCGGCGGTGAGCAGCACGGGCATGAGGTTCTGGATGGCGAGGTAGAGCACCCCGCCCACGACCGCCGTCTTGGCCAGGGCCTTGGCCCCCTGCCACAGCGACTGGGCACCGAAGGTGTTCTTGATGCCCTTGGCGATGTTGAACTGGCTGAACCGGGGCTTGAGCTTCTTGGTGGAGATGTGGATGCCGCCCTGGGCGGCGTTGGCGATGATCGCGGCGAGCACGACGACGATCAGCAGCGGGGTCAGCGAGTGCAGGATCGTGTCCAGGGCCGCGCCGAGCAGGTCGACCAGCACGAGCGGGTCCGGGTTGGCGATCACGTCACGCACCTGCATGAGCTGCTTGCTGGCGGCCGCGCCGGCGTTGGAGAGCACGGTCGGCAGCATGACGGCCGCGGCCCCGATGCCCAACCAGGAGCTGAGGTCCTGGGACTTCTGCAGCGAGCCGTCCTTGCGGACCTCCTTCATCCGCTTCGGTGTGGCCTTCTCGCTCTTCTCCCCGGAGTCGCCGCCGCTCATGAGGTCACCCCCACGATCGCCGACAGCGACGTCCCGGTCAGGGACTTCACGATGCGCGGCAGCGCGAGGAAGGTCAGCGAGGACAGGGACAGCGTGAGCAAGATCTTCAGCGGGAAGCCGAGCGCGAAGGCGTTGAGCGCGGGGGCGACCCGGGTGAGCAGGCCGAGCCCGACGTCGGCCAGGAAGAGCACGACGACGAGCGGGCCGGCGATCTGCAGGGCGGCCAGGAACATGCCGGTGAGCCCCTCGGTCGCGGCCGCGCCCAACTTGGCCAGATCGAGGGAGGCCCCCAGCGGGACCGCGTCGAAGGTGCGGACCAGGCCGAGGACCACCATCTGGTAGCCGTCCGAGGCGAAGAGCAGCACGATCGCCGTGAGCTGGTAGAGGCGGGCGAACTGGGCGCCGTTGACCTGCGTCATCGGGTCGAAGCCCTGGGACAGCGAGAAGCCACCCATGAGGTCGATCAGCGCGCCCGCGGACTGCACGGCCGAGAAGACGAGCGAGACGAGGAAGCCGAGCGCCGCGCCGATGACGACCTGCTGGACGAGCGCACCCATGTACGCGCCGGTGTCCGCCGCGGACGGGCCGCTCACCCGCGGGGAGACCGCGAGCGCGAGGCCCATGGCAAGCATGACCCGGACCGTCGAGGGGATGCCCTTGTGCGCGAACGGCGGGGCGATCACGAGGAACGCGATCATCCGCACGCTCACGAGCATGAGCGACTCCAACGAGGCGAGCGACAGGCTCAGGGTCATCGCGGGTCAGCTGCCCAGCAGGCCGGGGATGCGCCCGAACAGCTCGTTGGTGAAGGCGACCATCTCGGAGATCATCCAGTGACCGGAGATGAGCAGCGCGAGGGAGACGGCGATGGCTTTGGGGACGAAGCTCAAGGTCACCTCCTGCACCTGGGTGATCGACTGGAGCAGGGAGACGGCGAAGCCCACGACGAGGGCCGTGATGAGGATGGGGGCGCACAACTTGGCCGCGATGATCAGGCCCTGCACGCCGATGTCTAGGACGGCTGAGGTATCCACGGCGGGCCTATCCGTAGCTTCCGACGAGGGCCGTGACGATCAGGCCCCACCCGTCGATGAGGACAAAGAGCAGCAGCTTGAACGGCAGCGAGATCATCACCGGCGGCAGCATCATCATGCCCATGGACATGAGCGACGCGGAGACGACGAGGTCGATGATGAGGAAGGGGATGAAGATGACGAAGCCGATGATGAACGCGGCCCGGAGCTCGGAGAGCATGAAGGACGGGATGAGGGTGAGCATCGGCACGGAGGCAGCGTCGGCCGGGTTGACCTGGTCGGCGGCGCGGGTGATCAGGGCGATGTCCGCTTCTCGGGTCTGGCCGAGCATGAAGTCCCGCAGCGGCGCAGAGCCGGCGTCCAGGGCGGCCGAGAAGTTCAGGCCTCCGTTGAGGTAGGGCTGGACGCCGAGGTCGTTCACCTTGGTCAGCACGGGGGCCATGATGAACAGGGAGAGGAACATCGCGAGACCCGCGAGCACCTGGTTGGGCGGCACGCCGGTGAGCCCGAGGGCGTTGCGGGTCAGGGCGAGCACCACGAAGATCTTCGTGAAGCTCGTCATCATGAGCAGCAACGAGGGCACCACGGAGAGCAGCGTGATGCCCAGCAGCACGACGATCGAGCTGCTCGGCTTGGCGTTGTCGCCGTTGAGGTCGATCGAGATGACCCCGGTGGACTCCTCGACCGGGGCCACGGGGGTGACCGGGTCGATCGGGTCCCCCGGCGCCGCCGGGAGCGTCACTGCACTCTGGATGCCCGACGGCGCACTGCTGGCCAGGTGCGCGGCGCTGGCTGAGTACGTCGTGCTGGCCAGGTGCACGGTGCTGGCCGCGTGCGCGACCTCACCGGAGGTGGCCACCCCGCCCAGAACCGTCACGAGGGCGACGATCGCGAGCAGCACCACCTGTGCCCCACGCCCCACCCGCCCCACCCGTCGTCGCTGAGTGCGGGCAGATGGCTGCCCGGTGTCCGTTATGGGCAGCCATTCGGCCGCACTCAGCGGGAGGGGGCGGGTCATGTGGTTGGTCCGGGGCGTAGGGCGGCGCGGGCCTGGCGCCAGGTGGCCGGAGAGAGGATCGAGCCGGCGACGCCGCCCGTCTGGGGGGCTGCGGTCGCCGCGGCGAGGACCTCGTCGAAGTCGGCGAAGATCTCGTCGAAGTCGGGGAGGACGACGGGCGTGGGGACGGTGGGTTCTGCGGCCGCGACGGGCACGGCAGGTTCGACGGGCGCGGCAGGTTCGACGGGCGCGGCCGGCTCGACGACGCTGGTCGGGGCAGCCGGCTCGATGACATGGCTCCGGGCGACCACCTCGCTCGCGCCGACCGGCTCGACCGGCGCGTCCATCGTGGTCAGCAGGGTGACCCCCGCGTCGCTGACACCGAGCACCAGGCGCTGGCCGCCGACGTCGACCACGGCGACGCTCGCCTTGGGACCGATTGCCTGGCGGCCCACGACGGCCACGACGGGCGCGGGGCGCGCTGCGCGGCGTCGGCCCGGGGCCTTGGGGGCACGGCTGACGACGCCGCCGGCCTTGCGCACCCAGACCGCGAGCATGCCGTCCCCGCCGCGTCCGCTCGTCGAGTCGTTCAGTCGACGGCCCGCATACCAGATGAGGCCGAGGACGACTGCGAGCGAGAGGATCGTGCGCACGGCGAGGACAGCGGTGTCCATCAGGCAGAGGCCTCCGCCTGGTCGACGATCTCGGTGATCCGCAGGCCATAGTCCTCGTCGATGACGACGACCTCGCCGCGGGCGATGAGGCGACCGTTGACCATGAGGTCCGCGGGGCTCCCGGCGACCCGGTCGAGCTCGATGACGGCCCCGGGGACCAGCTCGAGCACCTGACGGACCGGCAGCTTCGCCCGGCCGATCTCAGCGGTCAGCGTCATCTCGACGTCGTAGAGCAGGCGCAGGTTGTCCCTCAACGCACCGCCGCGGGCGGCCGGCGCTGCCACGGGTGCGACGTTCTGGTCGGCGCGCAGGCGCAGCCCGAACCACCCCCGGACCTGACCGGCGGCCTCGAGGGAGAAGACGTGCACGTCGTCGGCCCCGAAGGCGGTCCCGGCGTCGCGGATCTGCGCGTCCCCGAGCACTCCCTCGCCGAGGGTGGCACCCGCGGCTTCGAGGGCAGGTCGCAGTGCGTCGGCGATCGAGACGAGCGCTCCCGCGCCAGCGCCAGAGAGCGCCTCCTCGATCGCGGACTTCGCGACGACGACCAGGTCGGCGCTGCGCGTGCCCACGAGAGACGCTGTGACGCTGACCTCGTCAGGGGAGGGGCCGTAGCCCGGTCCCTGGGCGACCGCGGTGAGCGGGACCTCGGAGGGCACGAGGAGCGCAAGCGCGTCGGCTGCGTCCTGGGTCAGCCGGGCGAGCTCGGGGGTCAGCCCCGCATCGGTGGTGTTCATCAGTCTGTCTCCTCAGCGTCCACGATCTTGCAGGCCAGTTGTCGTCCGTTGTTCCCGGCCACGCCGCGGGCCAGGACGAGGTCGCCCACCACCACGTCGAGGGGGCGGGACACGGGGTGGTTCAGGTGGATGACCTCACCGACGGTGAGGTTGACGACGTCGCGCGGGTGGATGGTCAGCGGGCGCATGCGCACGCCGACGTCGACCGGCACGGTGTGCATGGTCTGGTGCAGGCGGTCGCTCGCGGTCGCGTGCTCGGCCTCTTCTTCCTTGCTCCGCACGACCACGCCCTCCCCGGCGCGCAGCGGCGCCAGCAGGACGTCGGCCGGGATCATGAGCGTGGCCGACGTCGCCCGCTCGGCGATGACCAGGGTGAAGGTCGCCGCGATGACCGCCTCGGAGGCCGGGACGGCCTGCACGAACTGGGGGTTGTACTGGATCGAGCGGACCCGCACGTCGAGCGGCACGACCGCGGCGAAGGCGTAGCGCAGGTCGGCGAGCGCACCGGAGAGCATGTCGGTGATGAGCGTCGTCTCGATCTCGGTGAGTTCGCGCGGCGCCTCCTCCCGGACCAGGCCCGGGCCGCCGAGCACGTAGTCCACCCAGAGCAGCGCCGTGTCGCTGGGGAACTGGAGCACCGCGGTCGAACGCGTCTGCTCGACCGCGCACAGCACCATCGTGGTGTGCGGGGGAAGCCTGCGCACGTACTCGTCGTAGGAGATCATCTCGACGCCGTCGAGCGTCACCCCGACCATGACCCGGAGGCGGGAGGTGAGCTGGGTGCCCCACTGGCGGGCGAAGGTCTCGAAGGACATCTCGAATGCTCGACCGTGCTCACGGGCGAGAGTCATCGGGCGCCGGAAGTCGTAGGCCTCCGGCTGAGCTGGGCGTTGTCGGCGCGTCGCAGTGCGCGCCTTGTCCTGAACCGTCACGAAGGCCATCATCGGCACGTGCGGTGCGGGTATGAGGAAAAGCACGGGCTCCGTGCTCTCCACCCCCCTGTACGACGGCGCGCGGCTTCCCCTCGACGGGGAACAGCATGCGTCGATCAGGTCATGTGGCGCCCTCCATGGCGCCCCGGATCACCGGCTTCCGTGCCGGTCACTGGTCACTCACTGAGTGACGTAGTCGGTCAGGTAGACCCCCATCACCTCTCCGTCGTACAGCTCGGTCAGCGCGGCGGCGAGCTCGGTCTTGAGCGCCTCTCGCGTGGCAGGGTCAGAGATCTCGGCGATCGTCCGGCCCGAGAAGAGCGCGATGGCCTCGTCGCGGGCCTTCGCGGAGTCGACCTCGAGCGCGTCGGTCGTGAGCTGCAGCCCGAGGCCGAGACGCAGGTAGTGCCCCTCCGCGAGGTTGATGCTCATGGCCTCGACGACGAGCACCGCGCCTGGCTCGGGGGCTGGCTCCGCCGTCTCCCCGCTCTTCGGGGCGAGGACGAAGAAGTACGCCGCCGCGCCCGCCGCGACCAGCACCGCCGCGATCACGACGAGCCGCTTCTTGCTCTTGCGGGCCTTCGGCTCTTCGGTCTCCGCCGCGCCAGCGACGGGCGCGGCCCCTGGGCGCGCACCGATCGGCTTGCGGGGGGCGTTCATGACCCGTTGTTCGATGGGCATCCTGCTCACCCCTCCTCAAGGGTTGGAACCAACGGGAGCAGCTCCCGGATTCGTTCTGGTTTGTCGCTCAGGACCACGAGGTCGACCCGGCGGTTGCCCGCCAGCCCTTCGGGGGTGTCGTTCGGCAGCAACGGGCGGGCGTCGCCGAAGCCGACCGCGGCGGCTCGGACTCCGGGCAGGGCACCCACCTCGACAAGCCGACGCAGCACCTGCGTCGCCCGGTCGGAGGAGAGTTCCCAGTTCGTCGTGTACTTCGAAGTCGTGGGCACCGAGTTGGCGTGCCCCTCGACCGAGATCTCGTTGGGGAGCGGCACGAGGTAGGGGGCCAGCGTGTCGACGATGATCTGCGAGGTCTCGGTCAGCACTGCGCTCTCGGCCGCGAAGAACACCTCATCGGTGACCATCCCGATGATCAGCCCGCGCTCGTTGATCCGGAACTGCAGGGCCCCCTCGAGCCCGCGCTCACGCAGGGCCTCGTCGATCCGCGTGGCGAGGTCGTCCAGGTTGGCGTACTCGGCCCGGGCGGCGGCCAAGTCGGCCGCAGCGATCGTCTCACCCGTAGCAGTCCCGCTCCCGGTCATGCCGGCCTGGGCCGCGATGTCCTTGCTGAGCACCGGGATGATGTCGTCGATCGTGGGAACCGTGACCTGCGAGCTCACATCCGGCATGACCCCGGCCCCGTCGGTCAGGATCGAGACCTGCGGCGCACCGAATCCAGCCGCCAGCGATGTGCGCAGCTCGTTGAACTTGTCGATGTCGACCTGGCTCATGGCGTAGAGCACGATGAACAGGGCCACCAGGACCGTCATCATGTCCGAGTAGCTGACGAGCCAGCGTTCCTTGTTCTCGTGCTCCTCTTCCTCGCCGCCGCGGCTGCGACCCCTGCCCCTGCCTCTCGCCGAGCTCACGCCGCGGCCTTGAGTCGGAGCGCACCGGCGGGTACGAGGCTGCGCAGCCGCTCCCCGACCAGGCGTGGGTTCGCACCGGACTGGACAGAGAGCAGTCCCTCGAGCACCAGCTCCATCTGCGCGCACTCCAGGTCGGAGAGCCGCTTGAGCCGGTTGGCGATCGGGAACCACATGACGTTTGCCGACGCGATGCCCCACAGCGTGGCGACGAAGGCCGCAGCGATCATATGGCCCAGCTCGGACGGCTCGGCCAGGTTCTCGAGCACGTGGACCAAGGACACCACGGTGCCCACGATCCCGATGGTCGGCGCGTAGCCGCCCATATCATTGAAGAACTTGTACGAAGTCTTGTCGGACTGCCGCTTGGAATGGATCCGGTCCTCGAGGATGGTCCGCAGGTCGTCCGGATCGGTCCCGTCGATCGCGGAGCGCAGCCCCGACTTGAGGAACTCGTCCTCGATCTCGCGGGCGGAGTCCTCGAGGGCGAGCAGGCCCTCCCGGCGAGCACGCTCGGCCAGCGAGACGATCGTGTCGATCGAGTCGTCCGGGGAGGTCGGCTTGCGGGTGAACGCCCCGGGGACGGCCTTGAGCGCACCGATCGCATCCCGCAACGTGCCGCCGGCGAGGGTCGCACCGAAGGTCGCTACGAAGACGAGGAGCATCGGCGCCGGCAGCAAGACCGACATGGGCGTGGCGCCCTCGATGTAGATCGCTCCGACGATCGCCCCGAACGCGATGACGAGGCCGATCAGAGATGCCGGATCCACTATGCGTCCTCCTCGAGGATCTCCCTGACCAGGGCCAGTTCAGGCTGGCCGTCCCGGCGCGACGAGCCGTCGCTCGCGGGGGTCGTCGGTTCGCTCACGTCGCTCGGGTCTGCGGGCAGCGGCGGTGCGCTGCGCAGGTCGGCCCGGCTGGGGAGCTCGGCGGACTCGCGCTGGATCTCCTGGGCCCGGGCGATCATTCGCGACCGGTGCTCGTTGACCAGCTCGATGATCTCGTGCATAGATTCTTGGACGATGTACTTGGTGCCGTCCACGAGCGTCAAGATCGTGTCGGGGGCGCTGTCGATGCGCTGCACGAGGTCAGGGTTGACCGCGAAGGGGGGCCCGTTCAGGCGCGTCACGACTATCACTTGTCTATCCATCCGTGGAAAGTGCTCCGGTCCATCCATGAACCGTCTCTGTGGTCCATTCGGCAGCTGAGCGGCACATATAAGAAATTCCCCCACCCGCCTCACGCTCCCGGCCCCTCCCGCACCGTCCCCCCCGCGGTGCCCGGCGCCGCGGCGCCCGGCGCCCGGCGCCGCGCCCAACTCGTGAGCCAGCCGCCCAACTCGTGAGCCAGCGAGGTTACTGGCGTCAGAAGCTCAGTAGCTCACGAGTTCGGCGAGGGATCGGGGCGCCGGACGGGCGGGTTGGCGGGGGGCGGAAGCCGGACGTGCGGGCGGGCGGGGGGTGGTCGGGGTGGGTGGGCGGGGGTGGTGGGCGGGGGTGGTGGTTAGCGCTTGAGGTTGACGAGCTCTTGGAGGAGCTCGTCGGAGGTGGTGATGACGCGGGAGTTCGCCTGGAATCCGCGCTGGGCGATGATGAGGTTCGTGAACTCCGAGGACAGGTCCACGTTCGACATCTCGAGCGCTCCACCGACGAGCGCGCCACGCCCACCGGCCCCCGCGGTGCCGACCTGCGGCTCGCCGGAGTTGACCGACGTCGTGTAGAGCGAGCCGCCGACCTTCTCCAGGCCGACCGGGTTGGCAAAGGTGCTCAGCGCGATCCGGCCCACGGCGGACTTCATCCCGTTGGAGAAGGCGCCGATGATCGTGCCGTCGGGGTTGATCGTGAAGGACTGCAGCGTCCCGGCGGCCTGACCGTCCTTGGACGCGGCCTCGACCGTGGAGAGCTTCGCGAAGCCGGTCACCGTGGACAGGTCGACGGCGACGCCGTCGACGGTGACCGTGGTGGCGCTGGTCATCTTGCCCGCGGCGTCGAAGGTGACGTCCTGGGGCGTCGCGTTGTCGGAGGTGGTCATCGCCCAGCCGTCGCCCTTTGTCGGGTCGGCCGCGTTCGCCTTCTGGGTGAAGATCAGCGAGATGATCCGGGAGTTGCCCAGGTTGTCGAAGACCTCCACGTCCCGGTTCAGGACCGTCGGAAAGGGTGCGTCCGAGGGCAGGTTCCCGTCGAAGGCCACCTTGGTGGTCGCCTGGGCCGGGTTGAGGGCCGTGACCGGCAGCTTCAGGTCGGTGAGCGGGCCGTTCGGGTCCACGACGCCGTTGACGGCGCCCCAGCCCTGCACGAGCGCCCCCTCGCCGGTGACGAGGTTGCCGTTGGCGTCGAAGTCGAAGGCGCCGGACCGGGTGTAGAAGTCCTGGCCGTTCTTGCTCACGACGAAGAACCCGTCACCGGAGATCATCATGTCGGTGCTGCGGTTGGTCACCTGGGCAGCGCCCTGCTGGAAGTTCGTGGTGATGCCGGCGACCTGGACCCCGAGGCCGACCTGGGCCGGGTTGGTGCCACCGACCCCACCCTGGGCGCCACCGGCGTTGGTGAGCACCTGGGACAGGGTGTCCTTGAACTGGATCTGGGAGGACTTGAAGCCGGTCGTGTTGACGTTGGCGATGTTGTTGCCGGTGACGTCGAGCATGGTCTGGTGGGCACGGAGCCCGGAGATGCCGGAGAAGAGTGAGCGAAGCATGAGGTGTCCCTTCGGAAGGTGCGGAGCTGGGGGCGGTACGTGAGGTGTCTGTGGGTCAAGCTGCGGGTGGAGCTGCGGGTCAGGCCGCGGCCGAGTCGCTCGAGTCGTCAGGATCGGCCGGGTCGGCCGGGTCGGCCGCAGCACCTGCCGGGCGCACGGAGGCGACCGCGTCGAGGGTGATCTCCTTGCCGCCGACAGTGACCAGCGGGACGGAGTACTTGTAGGAGACCGACGACGCGATCCCCGAGACCGTCTTCCCGTCGTCACCGGTGTAGGTGACCTGCTTCCCGATCAGGCTCGAGGCGGTGTCCCGCATCTGTAGCGCGAAGCTCTCCCCCATCGTTGTGTTGAGCCTCGTGAGCTGTTCCATGCTCGCCAGCTGGGTGGTCTGGGCCATCATCTCGTTGGTGTCCATCGGCGAGCTCGGGTCCTGGTACTTGAGCTGGGCGACCAGCAGGGTCAGGAACGTCTCGGAATCGAGGCTCTTCTTAGGGTCCCGAACGCCGGCGGAGCCGGTGTACAGACCGGTCGCGTTCTTGACCGACGTCGTGTCGACCGGCGTGGTCATCGTGGTGTCGATGGGCATGTGCGGTCCTTAGGTGAGTACGTCGACGCCGTGGGCGCCCGAGGTGGTGGGAAGGATGGGAACCGGTGCGGAGACCTGGAGCTCGCGCACCTCGGCTGCGTCGGGACGTGCGGGGCGGCCCTGGGCGGACCCGTCTCCGGTCCCACCGAGATTGCCGGGATCGCCGGGAGCGCCCTGACCTGTCCGCCCGCCCTGGCTCGAGTCAGACCCGAGGCTGAGAGTGGCGTTCATGCCGGTCCCGGCGAGGTCGCGGCGCAGGTCGGTGAGCAGGGTCCGCAGGCCCTCGCGGGCCGCGTCGGTCGCACCGACCAGCTCGATCCGGATGCCGTCCGCACCGATGTGGGCGCGCACCTGGACCGGTCCGAGGTTGTCAGGGGTGACCTTGAGCGTGAGCAGATGCTCCCCCGGAGCCGCGGTCCGTAGCGCGAGGACCGGGCCGCGGATCTGCTCCGCGAGGGAGACCTGAGAGGCGGAGCCGGCTGCGGCCGGCGCGGCCGCACGGTCGACGCCGCCGAGCCCGGCGAGGGTCTGCGCGAAGATGCCCACCGGGGCAGCCCCCGACGCGGGTGCCGCAACCGGCGTCATGCCCTCGGTCCCTGAGGCACCGGTCCCGGAACCACCGGCCTGGCCACCCGCAGCACTGCCCGCACCACCACCCGCGCCGACCCCGAGGGCACCGACCGTTCCCGACGCAAGCACAGAGGGCTCGACCGAGGCGGTCGCGGCCGGTCCGGCGGGCGCAGCTGTGGCTCCCGGGATGGTGATCGCGAGCCCGGTCACGGCAGCTGCAGACCGGCCCGCCCGGTCGGCGGGCTCCCCGGCGGGGGCGGCCTGGACTGCAACCGCCACGGATCCCGCCGACGGCGCGGCTACCGCAGGCAGGCTTGCCCCGGTGAGCGCGCCGGCGGACCCGTCGAACGAGCCGACGCCGGGCACAGCCTCGCCGAGAAGGGCCGCACCACGCAGGGCCGCTCCGTCCGTCGCCGCACCTGAGATCGCGGTGACCGCCGGGCCGAGTCCCGAACCCGGATCTGCCGCATCGATGCCACCCTCGGCACCACCGCCGCCCTCGGTATCACCGGTATCACCGACCACACCGGCGGCCTGGGGCACCACGGCACCCCGGACGAGCATCTCGGCCGAGACGGAGCCGCTCCCCGCGAGGTAGCCGAACGCGGCGGTAGCCGCCTGGTCAGCTGCGGTCGCGCCCGGTTCTGCAATGCCCTGTCCGGCGATGCCCTGTCCGGCGACGCCCTGTCCTGCAACACCCTGTCCGGCAATACCCTGCGATCCGGTCGCCGCATCCCCGGTACCCAACGCGGCCTGGCCCGCGGTCGAGGCAGCGGCCCGGCCGGTCCCCTCGACGGACCCGCCGGAAGCCTGGTCGCGCCGCTGATCGATCCGGCGTGCGTCCGCGCGTGCGGACCGGGCGACGTCGCTGCGGTCGTCGCGACTGGCCGAGCCGCCGGCCGTGCGCCTGACCGAACGGTCAGCCTCACGTTCGGGGCGCGCGACCTCGCGCGGACGCGCGGCGACGCGGTCCTGGGTCTCCTGGCGCAGGGCACGGGCGAAGTCGTCGCCCGAGCCCGTCGGGGCCGACCGGGCCGCGCCCTGGACGCCGACCGCGGGCGAGGTCTGGGCGCGTAGGCCCTGCGGTGTCATGGGAATCATGCGGCATCTCCAAGGCGAAGGGACAGTGCGGAACGCTGGGCCGACGACGCGGCCAAGATCTCCTGCAGCGACGCAGCCGAGCTGGTCATCGAGGCGGCCGCGGAGGCGGCGAGTGTGGTCGAGCCGGTCCCCACCACGCGGCGGATGGCGGTCGGCGTCGCGTAGACGTCGCGTTCGCGCACCACGTCGCCGGGCTGCGGGGCGTCGATCATCTTCCCGTTGCCGGTGTAGATCGCGATGTGCGAGCCGCCGTTGAAGACGAGGAGGTCCCCCGGTACGGCGTCGGCCAGCGAGGCCACGGGTGTGCCCGTCGTCATCTGCTCCCGGGCCACCCGGGGCATGTCGACGCCGAGCGCGCCGAGAGCGCGCTGGACCAGTCCCGAGCAGTCCAGGCCCGCCGCCGTCGTGCCGCCCAGGACGTAGGGCACGCCCAGATACTTGCGGGCCTCGGCGACCAGGGCGTCCCCGGTCGCCGTCGAGGTGGTTGCGGCGGTCGCCGTCTTGGCGGTTGCCGCCGCGATCAGCGCGTCGACGCCGGTCGCGGTCGACAGGTCGGCGCCGGCCAGCACGGAGGCGAAGTCGCTCGCCGTCGAGGTGGCAGAGGCCGTCGACGCCGTGGCCGCGCTGGCCGTAGAACTTGCCTTCGCTGCGGCGAAGGATGAACCCAGACTTTCGATCCGGGTCGTGATCTCCCCGATCCGGTCCCTGATCGCCGACACGCCGGCGATCTGCGAGGCGGTCATGACTTGCCCCCGAGGCTGTCCCGGGGCGTTCCGCGGGAGGCGATCTCGTCCAGCACGATCTGCTCCTGACGCAGGTCTTCTATCTTCTCGGTCTCTTCGTGGCGCTCTTCGAGCTTCTCGAGCGGGATGGCCCGCCGACGGGCGTCGGCCCAGGCCAGCTCGCGCTGGTTGACCTCGGTCGCGGCCACCTCGGCGGCCACCGAAGCCTCGAGCACAAGTCCGCGGAGCGCGACCCGGCTCGCGATGGCGGACCGCCAGGCTCCGACGTCGGTGACGGGGTCGAAGCCGTGATCGGCCAGCGCGCCCTCGGCCGCAGACTGCCGATCGAGGGCCGCGCGGCGCGCGGCGTTCGCGACCGCGAGGTCGGAGGCGGCCTGGTCTTCCTGGAGCTTGCGCAGGCGCAGCAGACCGGCGAGGCGGTATGGGCGGCTCATGCGGGCATCCCCGGAGCGTGGACGAGCGCGCTCAGCGCAGCCCAGGACTCCGCGGCCGGGGCGCTCTCGTCGACCCCCTGCTGGAGGAAGGCGTCGATCGCGCCCTGGTTCGCGAGCGCGGCGTCGACCAGCGGGTTGCTGCCCGCGACGTAGGCGCCGACGTCGACGAGGTCCTGCACGGACCGGCGCGCGGCCATGACCTTGCGCAGCGTCGTCGCGTCGGCCCGCTGACCGGCGTCGGTCACCCGGGTCGCGACGCGGGAGATGGACGCGAGCGCGTCGATGCTCGGGAAGTGGCCGGCGACGGCGAGCTTGCGGTCCAGGACGACGTGGCCGTCCAGGATCGACCGGGCCGCGTCGGCAATCGGCTCGTTGTGGTCGTCGCCGTCGACCAGGACCGTGTAGATGCCGGTCACCGAGCCGCGCGCGGACGTCCCGGCGCGCTCGAGCAGCTCGGCGAGCAGGGAGAAGGTGGAGGGCGGGTAGCCGCGGGTGGCCGGAGGCTCCCCGACGGACAGGCCGATCTCCCGCTGGGCCATCGCCACCCGGGTGAGGGAGTCCATCATGAGCACGACGTCCTGCCCCGCCTCGCGGAAGTGCTCCGCGATCCGGGTCGCCACGAAGGCGGCACGCAGCCGCACGAGGGCGGGCTCGTCGGAGGTCGCCACGACGACGACGGACCGGGCCAGGCCTTCGGGGCCGAGGTCGTCCTCGATGAACTCGCGGACCTCGCGCCCGCGCTCCCCGACGAGGGCGATGACCGAGACGGCCGCGTCGGTGCCCCGGGCGATCATCGAGAGCAGGGTGGACTTGCCGACGCCCGAGCCTGCGAACAGCCCCATGCGCTGGCCGCGGCCCACGGTCGTGAGGGTGTCCAGGGTGCGCACGCCGAGGGTGAGCGGCTGCTTCACGCGCTGACGTTCCAGAGGGTGCGGGGAACGCCCGTCGAGCGGGACGGTCGTGGTCCCGGTGAGCGGACCGCGCCCGTCGAGGGGTCGGCCGAGGCCGTCGACGATCCTGCCCAGCAGACCAGATCCGACGGGCACCCGCAGGGAACCGCCGGTCGCCCGGGCCACCAGCCCCGGGCGCACGCCGCGCATGGCCCCGAGCGGCATGCACCGGGCGGCCGCCTCGGTGACGGCCACGACCTCGGCGAGCATCGAGGACTCTGGGTCGTCGGTCTCGCCGAGGGCAAGCACGTCGCCGATCGCACAGTCGAGCCCGACCACGTCGAGGGACAGCCCGACGGCGGCGCTGACCTTCCCGACGCGCTCGGGCTGGGCGGCGCTGAGCACCTGAGCCCAGTCGGCGGCCACGGTCGAGGTCGCCATCACAGGCCTCCGGCGAAGCTCGGCATGAGCGCCGGGCTGGCCAGCAGGGCCGTGCGGGCCCGCTCGAAGGCGGTCTCGATCCTGGCGTCGAAGAACCCGCCCTCGAAGGTGCTCACCGCGTCGCCGGGGGCGAGCGTGGGGTCGGCCACGAGCTCGACGCCGGTCATCTCCGCCGACCCGTCGCGGCCGGCCGCGGTCAATGCCGCGAGGTCGCTCGGGTGCAGCCGCACGGTCTGGACCCGGACGTCGTGGGGCACCCGGGCCGCCCGGGCCAGGGCCGTCGTCGCCGACGCGTCTCCATCGGAGAGCTCCGCGCCGACGACGGCCCTGGCCAGCTCGAGGGCACGGGAGTAGAGCAGGTCGCGGGCCTCGTCCAGGACGGGGAGCACGCGCGCGGTGGCCGCCTCAGCGGCCCGCGCGAGCGCGAGAACGGCCGCGCGGTGGGCGGCCTCGCGGGCGTCCTCGGCCGTCGCGGCCTCGCGGCGCAGGTGCTCGTGCAGGCCCTGGGTGGCCGCGGCCGCGGCCCGGCTCCCGGCCGCGAACCCGGCCGCATAACCGGCGACGCGGGCGCGTTCGGAGGTGAGGCGCACGCGGTCGTCTGTCACCACGGTCAGCCGCGCGGAGCCGAAGCCTGAGGCAGTCTCAGGAGACATACTCGTCCTCGCCCTCGCGACGGATGACGATCTGACCGGCCTCCTCGAGCCTGCGGATGACCTGGACGATCTCCGAACGGGCCTCCTCGACCTGGGACATGCGCACCGCACCGAGCAGCTCGATCTCCTCGAGGAGGTTCTCGCTCGCCCGCTCGGACAGGTTGCGCAGCACGGCGTCACGCTCGCCCGCACCAGCTCCCTTGAGCGCGAGCGCAAGGCTCGCGGACTCCACGCCCCGCAGCACGAGCTGCAGCGCACGGTCTTCCAGAAGCACGATGTCGGCGAAGACGAACATGCGCGAGCGCACCTCTTCGGCGAGCTCGACGTCGCGGCTCTCCAGGCCTTCGAGGATGAGCTTCTCGGTCCCGGGGTCCGCGCGGTTGATGATCTCGACGAGCGGGCCCACGCCGCCGATCGCGGAGGTCTCGCGCGGGGTGAGCACGGCCGAGGCCTTGCGGTGCAGCGACTCCGCGACGACGGTCACGACGTCGGGCGCGGCGCGTTCCATGAGCGCGATGCGGTGGGCCACCTCGCCCTGGGTCTGGCTGGGCAGCCCGGCCAGGATCGCCGAGGCGTGCTCGGGGCGCAGATGCGCCAGGACTAGTGCCATGGTCTGCGGGTGCTCCCCGCTGAGCAGGGCGAGGACCTGGCGGGCGTCGGCCTGCTGGAGGAACTCGAAGGGCTGGCCGGCCATCGACGTGGCGAGGCGGTCCAGCATGTCCTGGGCCTTGGCGCTGCCCATGGATGCCTCGAGGAGCTGCTGGGCGTAGCCGAGGCCACCGTTGGCGATGTTCGAGGCACCACCCAGGGTGATCGCGTGAAACTCCGCGATGACCTCGTCGGCGACCTCGCGGTCGACCCGCTCCATCCGCAGGATCTCGGCTGTGAGCTCCTCGATCGTGGTGTCGTCGAGCTGGGACATGACCTTGACGGCCCGTTCGCGACCGATCTGCATGAGGACCAGGGCGGCCTTCTGCGTCCCGCTCAGCGTCGCTGACCTCATGCGCTGGACCTCGTGTCCATCCACTCGCGCAGCAGCTCGGCGACCTGCTCGGGCTGCTCGTCGACGAGGTTGACCACGTCGGCGCGCTTGCGCTCGATCTGCAGCTGCTCGGGGGTGGGCCCGCTCGGGCTCTCCGGCAGCTCGAGGATCTCCGCGTTGGCCAGGGCCGCGGCGCTCAGCGCGAGGGCGTCCTCGACCAAGCTCAGCTCGCCGAGGTCGAGGGCCTCGCGTGGGTCCTCCCCGACGTGCCGGCGCCTGGCAAGCACGATGGCGAGGATCACGAGGGCGAGCAGCACTCCCCCGGCGATGATCAGGGTCTGCATGTTCTTGGCCTTGGCGGCGGCGGCGTCGGACGCCGCGGCGGCGTCGAGCGCGGACTGGGCGGCCGCGGCCGAGGTGGTGTCGAAGGCCATCCGGGAGACCGTGACCACGTCCCCGCGGGCTGGATCGATCCCGGCCGCGGAGGCGACCATGGCCTGGAGGTCGGTCATGTTGATCGCCGCGGCGGCCTTCTGGTCGACCGCGACGGACACGGACTGGCGGCGCACGGTCCCCGGGGCGGCGACGGTGTGCTCGGTGAGCTTGTCGACGGCGTTGTTCGCCTCGTTCGAGGAGTTGGTGTAGGCGCCGTCACCGTTCTCGCCGGTGGGAACAGCGATGTTGTCCGGGCCGAGCACGCCGGTCGCTGCGGAGTTGGTCCCGGTGAACTCCTCGAGGGTGTTGCGCTCGGTGAGCGGCGGCACCCCTTCGGTCGCGGTGAACGTCTCCTGCGTGCGATCGGTCGCGTCGTAGTCGAGGTCCGCGGTCACCGTGACCACGGCCTTGCCGGCTCCCACGATCGGGTCGAGCATCGACTGGACGGACGCGGCGACGCGCTCCTCGTAGGCGACGGTCTGCTTGTTGGCGCCGGTGCCCGTGGTTCCCGTGCCGACCGCGGAGAGCACCGTGCCGGAGGAGTCGATGACCGCGACGTCGGTCGTCTTCATGCCCTCCACGCTCGCCGAGACGAGGTTGATGATCGACTGGACCTGGTCGTCGTTGAGCGTGGACCCGGACTTGGCCTGGATGAAGACCGAGGCGGTCGGGTCCGCCTTGGTCGAGACGAAGACGCTCTCCTCCGGCATGGCCAGCTTGACCGTGGCCAGCTCGACGCCGGCCATCGACGAGATCGTCTTGGCGATCTCACCCTCGAGGGCGCGCTTGTACGTGACGTCCTGCTGGAACTCCGAGGAGCTCATGCCCATCGAGTCGAGCAGGGAGTACCCGCCCTCGCTCGAGGGCGACATGCCGCTCGCGGCGACCTTGAGCCGCATGTCGTAGACCTTGTCGGAGGGCACCAGGACGGTTGAGCCGCCGTTGCTGAGCTCGTAGGCCACGCCCTGCGTGGTGAGCTGGTCGACGATCGCGCTCGCGTCGGCGGGGGCGAGGCCGGTGTAGAGCGGGGAGAACTGGGGCCGAGAGAGCCAGGCGCTCAACGCGATGACCGCGAGGGCGATGACCGCGACGCCGATCAGCGCCAGGGTGCGCTGGGCGACGGTGAACTCGCGGACGGAGCTCGTGATCCGACCGAAGGCGGAGGTGATCTGCGGTGGCATCAGGCCTGCATCCTCATGATCTCGGTGAAGGCGTCGACGGCCTTGTTGCGGATCGCCGCGGTGAGCTCAAGGGTGACCTTGGCCTCGGTCGCGGCGATCGTGTAGTCGTGGATGTCGTCGAGGTCACCGGTGACTGCCTTGACCGCAAGCTCGTTGGACGTGTTCTGCAACCCCTGGAGGTTGTTCACAGCTCCGGTGAGCACATTGCCGAAGGCACCCGACGACGACGCAGCCCGGCTCGGGTCGATCGAGTCGGTCCCGGGAACGTATCCGGTGGGGGCCACGGAGGCGCCGCTGGTCAGGGCCGAGACGGCCTCGAGTGCGGAGATGGTCATCAGTTGCGTCCGATCTGGAGTGCGGCCTCGTAGGTGGCCTTGGCACGGTCGACCACGGCGGCGTTGGCCTGGTAGCCACGCTGCGCCATGATCATCTGGGACATCTGGCTGCCCATGTCGATGTCTGGGTACTTCACGTAGCCCTCGGCGTCGGCGAGGGGGTGCTCGGGCTCGTAGACCATGCGCCCCTCGGCGCTGCCCAGCTCGATGCCGGCGACCTGGACGCCCTGGCCGTTCTCGGGGTAGCCGACGGCCGTGGCCACGACGTACTTCGCCTGGAAGGCGGCGCCGTCGGTCGCGGTGACGGTGTTCATGTTCGCGAGGTTGTCGCTGATCGCGTCCAGCCACTTGCGGTTCACCGTCATCCCGGTGCTCGCGATCCCGATCGCTCCGAAGGTTGTCATCAGTTGGTCCTCATGGCCACGCGGAGGGAGGAGTACGTGCCGTCGACCGCTTGGGTGGCCAGCTGGTAGCGCAGGTTGGTGTCGACGTTGAGCAGGGTCTCCGCGTCGAGGTTGACGTTGTTGCCGTCGAGGCGGGTGGGCTCGAGGGAGCGGGCCTCGGTCGCTGTGGCTGCCCCGTCGCCGCGCTTCACAGCTGACGCGAGCGCGCTCTCGAAGGAGACACGCCCCGCAAGGTAGTTCGGGGTGTTGATGTTGGCTACGTTGTTCGCGATCACACGCTGACGGAGCGCGAGCCCGTCGAGGGCGCTGTTGAGCGCCACATAGGTCACTGAATCGAACACGGCTGTCCCCTGGTCTTCATGGGTTGAACGGCCGATCCTTGGCCTCCTGCGCGAGCCATCCTGGCTCTACCTGCATATCGGTTGCCCGGTGAGGGCTATGAGGACTTTTTATCTGGCAGCTCGCAGGGCACCCGGTTTCTTCACCCGAGGATGTCGAGATAGACGGCCTGGGGGGCGTTGCGCTTCACGAGGGACTCGACCACGCGCAGGTGGGCGCGGGTCGCCTGGAGCGCCTCGGACAGCTCCCGCTGGACGGCCTGCTGCCGGTTGAGGACCGCGTGAGCGCGCACCCGAAGGCCGTCGGGGACGGGGCCGAGGCCGGCTGCGGCGGCCGGGGTGAACTGGTTCTCCGCCGACTGCGCGGCGAGAATCTCCGGGTCCGCGGGACTGGTGATCAGGGTCTGCGCCCGGGCGACGTCCGCCTCGATCTGATCGAGGGCCTCCTGCCATCCCGCGTCCTGGTCAGCCGACACCGAGCACGCTCCCGCGGGAGCCCGCACCGACGGGGGCCTCTGGGCGGGACGGCGCGGCCGGGGCCAGGCTCGCGGCTGCCTCGTGCCAGGCAGCGCGCAGCGGCTCGACCAGGTCACGGCAGGCGCGGGTGCGCTCGGCGTCGTGGGTGAGGTTGGCGCTGATGAGCTCGGAGAGCAGGTGGGAGTAGAGGGCCTTGAGCCCCGGTCCGCCCGACCAGACGGTGACGTCTAGGGTCACGAACAGCTCCGAGACGATGTCCTGGGCGTGGGTGAGGTGGGTGTTTGCCTCAACATGGTCGCCAGTCATCTGCGCGTGACCCGCGCGGTCGATGTCGAGGACCAGACGGTCGTAGAGCATCGTCAGGAGGCGGGCCGGGCTCGCGCTCAGGACGGTGTCGTTGAGGAACTGCGCACGTTGGGTCGCGCTCGTCGAGAAACTCATACCGATTATATCGACGCACGGAGGGGCGGTATGAGGAATTGTGCTCCTCGTACCGCCCCGAAGGACGTGCTGGCCGGTCAGTCCCGCCGAGTCAGGAGCTCCATGAAGGCAGCGACGCCAGCTGCGAGGTGAGCCAGCTCTGCGTGGACTGCATCTTGCCCAGCGCGACCTCGAGCGCGGAGTAGGTCTTCTCCAGCGACGCGCGACGCAGGGTAAGCCGGTAGTCCCAGTTGGTGATCTGGTCCCCCATCGTCTTGACCGAGCTCTCCTGTCCGGTGATCTTCTGGGTCAGGTTGCCGGTGTCCTTGTTCGACGCCGTGTCTGCGGCGACCTGCAACCGTTCGGCGATGGTCTGGACGATCTTTTGAGTCTTGGCCGGGTCGGCGGCCAAAGCTGCGGAGAACTTCGCCTCGTCGAAGGTGAAGGTACCGTCCTTGCCGATGATGATCCCGACGTCGGACGGGGAGACCCCATCCACGGGCGCGGAGCCAAGGCTCTGCAGGTTCTGCTGCAGCAGGCGGATGGCCGAGTCGCCCGAGAAGAGACCACCGGTGAGGATCGTGCGGCCGTCGGACGCCTTGGACTCGGTGCTCTTGGTGCGCGAGGTGATCTCGGACAGGACCGTCTGGAGGTTGGTGACGATCCCCGCGGCAACGTTCTTCAGCGCGGCAGCGTCTGGGGTCGTGGTAATCGTGACGGGCGTGTTCTCGACCGCCGAAACCGTGACCGAGACCCCGGTGAGCAGCTCGCCGAAGGTGTTGGTGGACGACGTGAGCTTGAGCCCGGTGGTGGCGTCCGGGCCGGAGCCGATCACCGCTCCCGGCCAGAGCGTGATCTCCGCGTCGCCCGCGGCGCTCAGCACGATGGCGTCCTGGCCTGTGAGCTTGGTCGCGCTTGCGGCAGCGTTGCCGGCCCGCAGGTCGGCGACGGCAGCGGAGTCCCCGAGGTAGACCTCGAAGGCCGCATCCGCGCCGGTGGCGTCACCTGTTAGCTGCAGCTTGTACTGAGGTTCGCTGCCGTCCGCGCCCGCGTTGCCCACACGGACCGCGACGGCCTTGATCCCGGAGTCCGATGCTGCGTTGATCGCCGCTGTGATGTCGGCCAGGCTGCCGGAGGCCGGGGAGATGGTGGTGAGCTTGTCGCCGCGTGCGATCGTGATCGTGGGCGGCTGGGTCGGGTAGCCGCTGCCGTCGGTGGGGAGCGTGACCAGGGTCGCCTGTGCGCGGGCGAGCTTGTCGACCGAGAAGGTCACCGCCGAGGGCTGTGCGGTGATCCCCGCGGAGGCCGTCACCGACGTGGCCGACGACCTGGTCGCCATCGCCTTCCAGGCATCGTCCGTGGCTGCGGTCTTGGCGAACTGCGCCAGAGACGCGACCTTCGTGTTGAGGGACTGCAGGGCGGTGATGAAGCTCGTCGCGGCGGTCTGCTTCTGCTTGAGCAGCGTCTGCTGGTTGCCCTCGACCGCCATGAGCTGGTTGATGAGCTCGGTCGTGTTGTTGCCGCTGATCAACCCGTCCAGTGCCAGGCCCATGGTTGTTCCTCCTGTGTTGTGTGTCGTTCACCCGTGATATGCCGTTGACCGGCGGCGGAGCGTGAGCTCCACCACCGGTCAACGGCCGTGCGTGCTACCTGTCAGCTAGAGCCGACCAGATCAGCGCAGGAGCGAGAGAACGCCCTGAGGGATCTGGTTGGCCTGAGCAAGCATGGAGGTACCGGCCTGCGAGAGGATCTGCGCGCGGGTGAAGTTCACCATCTCCGACGCCATGTCCGTGTCGCGGATGCGGCTCTCGGACGCGGAGAGGTTCTCGACCGCGACGTTGAGGTTCTTGATGGTGTGGTCAAAACGGTTCTGCACGGCACCGAGGTCTGAACGGGTCGCGGAGACCGTCTTGATGGCAGCGTTGATCTTGGTGATCGCGTCGTCGGCACCGGTGACCTTGTCGAACTTGACCGATGCGGCGGCGACCTGGTTGGCAGTGGCGGTGGCGGCCGGGGTTGCGCCAGTGAAGACCAGGGCGGCACCCGCGCCACCGGTGACGACGACGCCGGTGGCGTCGAGGACCTGCTTCGCGAGGGCGGCCTGACGCGTGGTCACGTCGCTCTGCGCAGCCGTGAACTTGACCGTGGCCAGGTCGAAGCTCTTGTCGCCGACCGTGATCGTGCCGTTCAGCTTCTCGTACGACGACGCGTCCGCGGCGTCCGTGGCGGACGCGTCGAAGGTGACCGTTCCAGCGGCGCTGGCAACTGCGTTGACGACCGTGCCGGCCAACGCCGATGCGGGGCTGGCGGTGACGTCGACGCCGGAGACGCCGAGCGGGTTTGCGCCCATCCCGGTGGTGACGGCGACCGAGATGGACTCGCCGACGTTGGCGCCGACCTGGAACTTGCCGTTGTAGGAGCCGTCGAGCAGCTTGGTCCCGTTGAACTGCGTGGTGTCAGCGATACGCGTGAGCTCGGACTTGAGCTGGCCCATCTCCGACTGGATGCTGCCCTTGGCGTCGTCGCTCAGGCCACCGGCGTTGGCGCCCTGGACGGACAGGTCGCGCATACGCTGCAGGATGGCGTGCGTCTCGGTGAGTGCACCTTCAGCGGTCTGCACGACGGAGATGCCGTCCTGGGCGTTGCGGACGGCAACCTTGAGGCCACCGACCTGCGAGCGCAGGCCCTCGGAGATCGCGAGGCCGGCAGCGTCGTCGGCTGCGCGGTTGATGCGGAAACCGGAGGAGAGCTTCTCGAGCGACTTGCTCAGGTCGTTCTGAGTGTTGGAGAGGTTGCGGTAGGAGTTGGTTGCCGCGATGTTCTGGTTGATCGAGAGACCCATGATGATCTTCTTCCGTGAAAAGGGGGCCGAACTGAGGCGCCCGTCCGTGGGCTGCCACTCTGCCTATCGGGTAGTCCCCCGAGGGCATAAGAATTTCGTGGGAAGCATTTTCGCGCTGCCGGTCAGGCGGCGCTCACCAGGCCTGGCGCGACGATGTCGAGCTGGGCGATGAGCTCCGCCTCGTCGTCGGGCGCCACCCGCGCCAGTGCGTCACCAAGACCTGGAAGCGCGCGGTCATCGCCGTAGATGTCGACGGCCATGGCGCCGGCTATCGCGCGCTGTCGCGGGTCGAGAGCTTCGTTGCCCGCGATCGCGACCAGCGGGCACTCCTCCGCGAAACCCTGCTGCCTCAGCTCGATCGCCCACGACGCCGCTTCTTCGAGGCTCAGGCGCGGCGCCAGGGCAGACCCTGCCAGGAGCACGGCAGCGTCGCCCGGTCGAGCGGCGTTCATCGCCTCGAGGAAGCGCCGCGAGCTCCTGGACCCGTCCTGGACACACTGCATGACGAGCGTCATCCACAGAGAGTCGTCGATCTCCGTGAGCAGCGCGGATACGTGGAGGCCTGCGTGGTCGAAGAGCTCCGTCAGTGCCCCGGGAACGAGCGAGGGGCGTCCCTTGCGGGCAGCATCGATCGCTACTCCCACGGCACGCTTGTGCTTGCCGGACATCAGGAGCGCCCACACGTGCAATGGGGCGAGGTCCACCTTGAGGAACCGTTCGCCCGAGGGATCCACGACAGTTGTCGGGATGCGGTCGAGGACCGACAGGAGCTCGTCTACCATCCCGCGGCGGGCGAGCCAGGGGGCAATCCAGGCGAGGGCCCAGACCGGGTTCTCGCCGGAGTCGTGCCACCGCTGCCACCAGCGTTCGACCTTCTCGTTGTCGTCAAGAAGCATCGCAGTCGCGCACATGGCCTTCGCAAGTGTCGCGAGATCGCGGTCCGCCAGAGCCCCCTCGGCGAACGCTGCTTCAGCGAAGCTCAGCGCGTCGTCGAACGATCCGCCGAAGCTCATCGACCGCGCAACGTTCGCCTTCCGGAGCGCAATGGCAGCGTCACTGTCCCCTCGCGAGATGGACTCAGCAAGGTCCCGCCGTGCGAGATCGAGGTTCCGCTCCCCTTTGCCCCGCTCGATGATGCGCGCCGCTTCATAGCCCGAGTGCAGCAGCTTGACATGGTGCAGCGGCCGCGGAGAGAGCGGTGCGGTCGCGCCCGGCCGTTGCACCGCCTGTTCGTGGAGGCGACCCGCAAAGCAATAGAGGTCCTTCCTGAAGAGGCGGATGATCGACACCGTCCCACTCGCGCCCGCATTCTCGTCCACACTCTCGACGAGGATGGAACGCGACGTCACCCCGGACCTGAGAGCGCTACGAATCGCCTCGGGGGGCCCGACGAACACCTCGTCCGCGTCGACGTTCAGTACCCACACGTGCGTCGCGTGATCCAGCGCCCGGTTGCGGGCCGCTCCGAAGTCGTCGTCCCAGTACCCCTCGACAACCACGTCGGTGTACTTCGCGGCGATCTCCCGCGTCGCGTCGCTCGACCCGGTGTCGTAGACGACGATCTCGTCGGCCCAGTGCAGGGCCGCGAGGCACTCGTCGAGCACAGCCTCTTCGTCCTTGACGATGAGTACTGCTGAGATCTTCGGCGCGCTGAGCACGGACATCCTGGCTCCCTGGTTGCTGGTGGGTGTCCCATCGGCAACGTCGCGGCTGGTATTAGTCCGGCTCCGACCGCCACAGACGGGGAGCGGTGACGACCCACCCGACGACGGAAGGCGTTGTGAGCGTTAACCCGTTAACCCACAGCCACCAGGCCGGCGTGCCCCCCCGGCGCCCCGGAGCCGTCCCGCAGCGCCCCCGCGACGGTCATCCCGGCGAGCGCAACGCTCGAGGAGCTGTGGGCGGCCCGCTCGGCGATCGCCGAGAAGTATGTCTCGCGCCGGCGCTGGGCCACGCCGTCGGGCTGGGCGGGGGTCGGGACCATCGCCGGGTCGAGGTGGGTGTTCATGCCGTCGCGCAACAGCAGCATCGCCTCGGCGCGCAGCTGGCTGACGCGGGATTGAGTCACCCCGAGATCCTTGGCGATGTCGGTGACCGACCGGTCGTGGAAGAACACCTGCTCGACGACGGTGCGCAGCCGCTCGGGGAGCGTCTCGACGGCCGCGGTGAGGTAGCGCAGCCGCTCGTCGACGATCACGGACTCCTCGGGACCGATCCCGCGGGCCGGCAGCACCTCGGCGAGCGCACCGTCGTAGCCCTCGAGGCTGAGCACCCGGGTCGCAGCGTGCTGCCGGGCGGTGTCCACCTCGCTGACCTCGACGCCGAGCGCGGCCGCGACCTCGTCACGGGACGGAGCCCGTCCGAGGTTCGCGGTCAGCTCGTCGGCCACCGTGGTGAACTGACGGGCGCGTTGCCGGGCGCCCCGGGTGACCCAGTCCATCGAGCGGAGCTCGTCGACCATCGAACCCTTGATCCGGATCGAGGCGTAGCGGTTGAAGGGGACCCCGGTCGTGGCGTCGTAGGCTCGGGCGGCTTGGACCAGGGCCAACGCCCCGGCCGAGGCCAGATCGTCTCGCGATACGTGGTTGGGGACGCGCATGAGCATCTCGCTGACGTGATAGCCGATCAGCGGGAGGTTCTGTGTGACCAGCTGGGTCTGGTCGGCGTCCATGGGCTGCATATGAACCAATATCAGGGGTGAAACCGATTTGTTCAACCATTGACCATCGTTTTCACCCGCTCCGATCCACAGTCGGCGTCAGATAGCAATGGGGAGAAGTACCCATCAGTGCCGCGTCCCGTTGACAGCGTTTTCACGCCATCTCCCTCCCACCAGCACAAACGCCGACCGGAGCCCCCATCGCCGCTCCTCGAGGGGCGTCCTATCCTGATCTCAGAAGAGATCTCGGGCCAGATGTGACACACACGATGCTGTCGTGGATGACACAGGTGAGATCGGCGGCATGGAAACCTCATGGACTCGCGTCGTCGTCCGATGTGAACCGTGTGCGGATCCTCATACCGTCTACCAACGACAAGGAGCGAAGCCCTCATGACCCTTCAAGCGCTGACAAGCGTCCTCTGGCGCGAACGCCAGCTCCTTGAGCTGCTGCTGTTCAAACTCGAGGAGGAGCAGCTGCTCCTGACCAGCGGCAAGACCCGTTGGCTCGGCCATGCCACCCGCGAGGTGGAGAACGTCCTTGAGCAGATCCGCGAGGTCGAGCTCGGCCGCTCCGTGGAGTCCGACGACGTCGCCCGCAGCCTGGGCCTAGAGCCCGGCCGCACCCTCCACGAGCTCGCCGACGCGGCCCCGGCCCCGTGGGACGAGCTGTTGCGCGCCCACCGCCAGGCCTTCCTTGAGCTGACCACCCAGATCGACTCCCTCGCAGCCGGCAACCGCGAGCTCATCTCGACGTCGCATCGCGCCACGCAGGAGGCCCTCGCCAACCTCCACCACGACTCCCAGACATATGACGCCACCGGCTCGACCGCCCAGCGCGAGGTCGCGGCTCGTCTCCTCGATCAGAAATTCTGAGAACCTATGAGCACCTTCTCCGGACTGTCCACGGCCCTCTCCTCCCTGACCACGCAGCGTCAGGCTCTGGAGATCGCCGGCCAGAACATCGCCAACGTCAACACCGTGGGCTACACCCGGCAGCGGTTGGACACGGCGTCAGTCGGCGCCGGTCAGGGTGCCACGCTCTTTTCTCAGGGCAGCCTGATCGGCAACGGCGTCCAGGCCACCGGGGTCTCCCGGCTCGGTGATCTGTTCATGGACGCCCGGGTGCGCACCACGACCTCCTCGGCGTCCTACCTCGCCGCGCGCACCGACGCGTACAAGCGCCTCGAGTCGACGATCGCCGAGCCCGGGGACAACGGCATCTCCAAGCAGCTCGACGACTTCTGGGCGACCTGGCAGGACATGGTCGCCTCCCCGGGCAGCGCCGCCGTCGGCCAGGTCCTCCTGGAGGGCGCGAACTCGGTCCAGCGATCCATCGCCACCGGCTACTCCGCGGTCGTCACCCAGTGGGACCAGACCAGGTCCAAGGCGGACATGCTCGTCTCCGACATCAACTCGGCTGCCTCCGCCGTCGCCGAGCTCAACGAGAAGATCCGGTCGATCTCGGTCTCGGGTGGCAACGCCAACGAGCTGATCGACCAGCGCAACCTCCTCACCACGTCCCTCTCCGCGCTCGCCGGGACCACGGTGCGTAACCGTGAGGACGGGACGGTCGACGTCAACCTCGCCGGCAACCCCCTCGTGTCCGGGGTGACTGCCAACAAGATCAAGCTGGTGGGCAGCACCGAGATGCTCGGGGCCACCGGCACCGACGCGGATCCGGTCCGTGTCGAGTGGGACCGAGTTCCCGCCGGCACCCCGGCCGCGCTCGAGGGCGGGGAGCTTGCCGGGGCGCTCAGCGTGCTGGCCCCCTACAACGACCAGGGAACCGGTGGGCTGCTGGCCCAGGCGGCCCAGTCGTACAACGCCCTGGCCGACAAGCTGAGGGACACCGTAAATGCGATCCACAACATCCCGGTCGCGTCGGGCGGGACCGGTGTCGACTTCTTCTCGATCGACGCCGGCTCGCCCGCCGCACTCGGCCTGCGGGTCGCCATCACCGACACGACCCAGATCGTCACCGGCGACCCGGCCAAGGGCGCGAAGGACAGCTCGATCGCCGACAAGATCTCCCAGATCGGCGAGTCCAAGGACAGCCCCGACACCGTATGGTCAACCTTTGTGGTCGCGACCGGCGTCAAGGCGAAGGCCGCCCTGCAGAGCGCGACGGTCTCGGAGGCGGCCCGGATGACCGCAGAAAGTCTCCAGCTGTCCCAGACCGCGGTGGACCAGGACGAGGAGAGCATCAACCTGCTGTCCTTCCAGCGCGCCTACCAGGGCGCGGCCCGTGTCATGACCACGATCGACGAGATGCTCGACCAGCTCATCAACCGAACAGGAGTCGTTGGCCGATGATCACCCGCGTCACGCACCAGTCCACCCAGCGCACCTCCCTGGCCAACCTGCAGGCCAACCTCAGCAAGATGTCGGACCTGCAGGCCCGGGCCTCGAGCGGGAAGCTCATCACCAAGGCCTCCGACGACCCGGCCAAGACAGCCGATGCGATGGCCCTGCGCAAGGAGCAGCGCGCCTCGACCCAGTATGCGCGCAACGCCCAGGACGGCGTGAGCTGGTTGACCGCCGCCGACACCGCCATGAGCACGTCGCTGGGATTCCTGAACCGTGCGCGCAACCTCGTCGTCCAGGGCTCCAACACCGGTGCGCTCGGCCCCGAGGGCCGCGAGGCGCTCGCCGTCGAGCTCGAGGGCATCTCGAAGGCCCTCGCCGCCCAGGCGAACACGACCTTCCTCGGCCGTTCGATCTTTGCCGGCACCGCTGACGGACCTGCGTTCACCGAGACGACGCCGGGCGTGTACGAGTTCACTGATCCCAAGGGAATCGTCGAGCGCCGGGTGGGTGCAGGCACGACCGTACGGGTCGACACCGACGGCGGCAAGGTGTTCGGCACCAATTCAGACCCCGCTGGCGTGGACCCGACAATCTTCGCGGTGCTCACCGACGTCGCCGACAAACTCCGCAAGAACGAAGACGTCTCCGGCGCCCTGGCCACGATCGACACCCGCCTCTCGGGGATGCTCAGCCAGGCCGCGAGCATCGGCGCGCGCACCAACCAGCTCACCTCGGCCCAGGAGAATCTGACGAACAAGATCATGACCCTCAAGAGCGACATCTCCGGGGTCGAGGACATCGACCTGCCCCTGACCATCATCGAGCTGCAAATGCAGGAGGTCGCCTACAAGGCGGCCCTCGGCGCGACTGCCCGCGTCCTGCAGCCCAGCCTGATGGACTACCTGCGGTGATCACCGAGGTCCACTTCGTCGAGAAGCTCCCCGGGCTGTCGGCCGGGATGCACTTCTCCCTCGCCTCGCTCGACGACAACGGGCTGCTGTTCAGCCTCCGCGGCACAGGGGACGACCCGACCCGGCTGTTCCTCGTCCAGCCCGGCCCGTACTTCGAGGAGTACACGCCGTCGCTCGAGGCATCGTCGCTCGCGGCCGTCCACCTCGATGGCGGCACCGACCCGCGCTGCGCGGTCCTGGTCATCGTCACCCCACGCACCGACGCGGCCCCGGCCACGGCAAACCTCCTTGCCCCCGTCATCCTGAACACCGAGACCGGAGACGCGCTCCAGGTGATCCTCGAAGGAACACCCTGGCCCCTGCGCGCCCCGTTCGCCGCTGCCTGAACGTCCCGCTTCCCCGCCGGCCCGGCGCCACATCACCCGAGGAAATCATGGACCACACGAGATCGCTGCCACAGTCCCCGACCATCGACCTGGGAACCCGGCCCGCACAGCACGCCGCCGCATCCGCCCCGGTCTTCAGTCGGTTGGCGATCGTCGACCGACGGCGTCAGGTGCTCGCGTATGCCCTGCCCATCGTCAACAGCCTCGATGCCTCCCCCAAGGAGATGACTGAGGCGCTGCACCTGGCCTATCGCACGGTCGATCTCGCGAAGTATGTCGCCGACCGCCCGGCCTTCATCTGGGCCACGGTCGACATGCTCTCCGGCGAGGCCTCCATCCCGCCCAGCGGCGGCGGCGTCGGACTCCTCATCCACCCGAGCGAAGCCCTTCGAGCGGACGGTGCGGAGAACATCATCGCGCTGTCCGAACGCTCGATCCGCACGATCCTTGTCGACTTCACCGACCAGCCAGGCCAGCGCGCCCTGCTGCCCTTCGTGTCCCACGTCATGATCGACATCGGAGTCAAGGGCCTGGACGTCGCCACCCTCGTCGAGATCGCCCACAACGCCGGTGTGTCCGTCATCGCCGAGAACGTTCATGGCAAGTTGGGCCCTGCCCGCGCCTGGGACCTCGGCGTCGACTACATCATGGGGTCGATCTACCAGCACGAGAAGCCTCAGCAGAAGCGCAACCTCGACGCCGGAGAGATCCAGTGCCTCGAGACCGTCCGACTGCTCGCCGCCTCCGACGTCGACACCGGCCGGATCGCCGAGGTGCTCTCGAGCGACCCCGAGATGACCGTCCGGGTGCTGCACCTGGTGAACTCGGTCGCGATCGGCCTGCCACAGCGGGTGGACTCGCTGCACCGCGCGATCATCATGCTCGGACCCACCCGCCTGACCACCCTGGTCATGGCGTCGCTGATCAGCTCGCGCGTGCAGCAGATGGACGCGTTGTGGTACCTGCTCGCCCGCGCGGCAGCCTGCCGGGAGCTCATCGGGGACGACACCGGGTACACCGTGGGCCTGCTCTCGGCCTTCTCCGAGGAGACGGGGATCCCGGTGGGCGTGCTCGTGGAGAAGTCTCTCGTCTCGGCCGAGGTCGCCGACGCGCTCGAGAACTACGAGGGGCCCCTCGGCGCGGCTCTGGCTGCCGTCATCGCTCACGAGCAGGGCGACATCGCCGCCATCGTCGAGACCGCCTGGACCCCTGACCAGGTGGCGCGTGCCTACCTCACGGCCCTGCCGTGGGCGCTCGAGACGGTGCGCCAGCTCAACCTCACCTGAGCGGGTCAGCGCCTCTCGTCCCAGACCCGCTCAGCCATGAGCTCGGCGCTGCGCGTCACGTCGCGCAGCGCCAGCTCGATCAGGTATCGATCGCCCCACCGTCCTGCTGCCTGAGCGAATGCCTGGGCCCGGGCAGCGGGCGGGGCGCCGGCTCGCACGTGCACGGCCGAGTCCGGGCTGACCCACCAGTCGACGTCACGGCCGTCCACGCTCAGCTCGGTGTGCTCGGTCCAGGTCGCCGGGAGCCCGGGCACCAACGCAGGGATCCACGCCGGGACCGGGTGCTCCGTCGAGGGTGCCTGCGGGTCGAGATCGCCGTGCACGGTGACGGTCGACGAGTCCGCGACCGCGCAGTCGAGCGCGGCGGCCACCGCCGCGACGGACTCGGGGTCGACGACCGGGACGACGGCTCGGACCTGCACCCACATCGGCCCGTCCGTCACGAGGACGTCCTCGGCCGCGACGATCCGCGCGGACAGTCCCTGCACGGCGACGACAAGCTCAGGCAGCGGATCAAGCTCGAGCCCCGCGCGGCACGACCGCTCGAACGCGGCCCATACGATCCGTGCGACAGGCATCGGCACCACGCGACCTACGCCACGCTCGTGCGCCCCACCCTGATACTCCTCCCCGTCGCGCAGTCCGTCGAAGAAGCCGAACCAGGTGGCGGGGTCCGCCGTGGTGAGGAGCTGGGCGAGGTCGTGCAGGCTCGCCACCCCCCCGAGCGCACGGACCAGGTCCGCGTCGGCGACCTCCGCCAGCTCGTCGGGGACGGGGGGCAGCACCGACCGGAGCCCCACGTCGTCCGCCGCGGACGCAGTCGCTGCCCAGGGCGCTCCGAACAGGTCACGCAGGTACCAGGCCGTGTAGGACAACGCCTGCCCGGGCAGGCCCTCCTCCTCGCGGGGCACCGGACCCGGCGCGGCGTCGTGCACGGCTCGCACGGGAGCCAGCACGGCCCGGCGCAGCCCGCTGTCCCGGGTGAAGGCATCGAGCACCGCGCCCCAGGAGTCGTCGGCCACGACGTCGAGGTCGGCGACGATGCTCATCTGGTCGATCCTGCGGTGCTCGCCGAGCACCGCGCACAGATAGTCGTCGTAGTCGGCCCAGCCGGGGTACGTCTCGTCCTCATCCAGCCGGCCGGTCTCGTGGGACACCTCCCGGACGGCGAGGTCAAACCGCACCCCGACCACCCGGGCCACCTCAGCCGTCAGAACGTCGATCCCGTGGGCGTCGACCGCCGCCAGGTCCAGGTGCTCGTCGGCCCAGCTGCCCGGCCAGGACAGCTCAGAGGCCCGCTGCCACACGCCCTCGTCGCTGGGCAGCGGCAGGTCACCGAGCCAGCCCGGCATCCCGTCTGGACCGACCCGGTTCTCCCGCGCGACGCCGGCGACGAGCCCGTACAGGGCCTCGACCTCCTCGGGTGCGTCCCGCGCATCGACGTCGGAGTCGAGCAGCTCGTCGCCGACGCGCCGCGCGGCCAGCTCGACCGCCGCGAGCCCCAGCACGGCCGGGTCGTCGTCCGGCACGGCGCCCAGGCGGAGCAACAGCGGGTGCGCGGCGTCGGGATGGACGCGGTGCACCCCCTCGATCCGGCCCGCGCGCAGGGCAGGGCCCATGACCAACCCGCGCGGCCCGCGCGCGGTGCCGCCGCCCTCGAGAGGGACGAGGATCGCGGTGAGCGCCTCTCGCACGGCGCGGTCAGCGACGTAGGGCGCGAGGGCGTCGTACAGGTCGTGCCACTGGCGCGGACGCAGCCCGTCGGGGAGCGCGTCGACGACGTCAGCCAGGCTCATCATCTGGGCGCCGAGTCGGCGGATGGCTGCGCGTCGGCTCCGGTCCACCTGCACGACGCCGAGCCCCGTCGGCTCGAGGGCGGTCACCAGCGCGTGGCTCACCTCGTCCTCGATGACGACCGTGTCCTGGGCCAACTGGCCCGCGACGACCGGCGCGCGCCGCAGCGCGTCCTCGGCAGCCGCGCACAGCTCGCCGTCCAGACGCCCCCGCGGCAGCCCCGTGGGCACGAGGTCGAGCGGCTCGGGGACCCCCAGCGCGAGCACGGCGTAGGCCTCACCGGCCTCCCGAACCAGGAGCCGGGTGAGCTCAGCGTCAGCCACGTGGCGGCGGGAGGGGTCGAGCGGGAACGTGGCGAGCAGGATGGCGGGGAGGGACAGCGGCTCGTCGGTGGGCGTCGGGGCGCGGACCACCTGGTCGACCAGCGGTCTGCCCGGGTGGTCGAGGTCGCGCGGGTAGGCCCAGGTCAACGTCCAGCCGGCACGGCTCCGCTCTTCGACGGGCCGGTCGCGCAGCATCTCAGCCGGCGCGACGCCGCTGCGGGTCACCGCGATCCACCGCGCCCCGACATCGCTGAGCTCGCGGTGGCCGCGGTCGTCGTCGACGTGCACCGAAGCCAGGGCGGGCAGCGCGAGCAGGAGGGTGTCGTCGATCGCCGCGAGCTGGTCCCGGACGGCGGCGATCGCCGCAGCGTCGCGCAGCTCGAGGATGACGACGGTGTCGTAGGAAGCGAGGTCGACGTCAGAGGAGGCAGCAGGCGCGGTGTCGAGCTGCCCCGTGTGGGCGGGCGCCGGGAAGGGGACCCGGAGGATCGGCACGGTGCCGGCGCGGGCCGCGACGTGCTCGGTGAGCACCCCGAGCGGGGCGAGGGCGGCCGTCGTTGCCGCCAGGGAGAAGCGCACCCCGCCGCTGCGGGAGGACACCGTCACCTCGTCGGACACCGCGCGCACCGCCGCGAACCCGACGCCGAACCGGCCCACCGTCTCGACCTGTGCCGTGGGGGGTGCGGTGGCTGATGCAGTGAGGGACGCGGTGGGCGACGAGGCGACGGACGACGGCGCGAGCGTGGCGGCCGGGGCCGTCTTGGCCGAGGCGCGCAACGAGGCGAGGGAGGCGACTCCGTCCGCATCGAGCCAGGCGCCGGTGTTCGCCGCCACGAGCCGGGTGCCGCTGTCATCCTCGACGAGCCGCAGCGCAAGGCGTCCGGGGACACCGGCCCGGGCTGCGGCGTCGGCGGCGTTCTGGGCGAGCTCGACGATCACCCGGTCGCGGTAGTAGCCGGTCGCGTGGTCCTCTTCGGTGTTCGCGTCCTCGCGGAACCGTGCCGGTGACCTCTCCCAGGCGTTCAGGACCGCCGAGCGCAGCTCAGCGGTCCTGAACGGGTCGGTCGTCACTGCTCGGGCGCCGGGCCCTGCTCGGCTGCGGGGGCCTGCTCGGCTGCGACCGCGTCGTCGGCTCCGTCGGTGTCGACAACAGCGTCGGTCTCCGGCGGAAGCGGCTCGACGATCTCGAGCTTCATCTCGTTGATCACCGGGTCGGAGTCCGGCCAGTCCGTGGGGTGGGCGGGCACGTCGGTCTCGGAGTGGGCGCCGCAACCATGGTCGAGGGAGACCACGCGGCCGTCGTCGGGCGACCACTCGTTGACGCACACGCCGAAGACCTGGCCCAGCGCGCCCTGCAGCGGGACGATGAAGCCACAGGATCCGCAGCCGGCTGCGGCCTGGATGGCCCCCGGCGTGGTCGGGCCGTGGGAGCCTTCGTACCAGCGTTGTGCGGCCGCCTCGCGCCCCTCAGGAGAGAGCACGCGGACGCGGGCCAGGGCCAGCTCCTCGATCGCGACGCGGTCCTGCTCCTCGTCGCCGGTCGGCGTGTAGCCGGGCTCCAGGCGCGGGTCGTCGGCCTGGAAGGGCAGCACGTCGCCGGGGCCGATGTCGCCGGGGCGCAGGCGCTCCGACCACGGCAGCCACTCGGGGGCGAGGATCGCGTCGTCGCCGGGGAGCAGCGCGACCTCGCACACCGTGGCGTTCTTGGCCCGGGGGGCCCGGGCGAGGGTGACCGTCCAGTGCCAGCCTCGGTAGCCGCGCATCGTGCACGCGAAGCTGTGCGAGACGAGACGCTCGGCGTCGGTCGTGGCACCGAGGTGCTCACCGACGTCGGAGGCGTGCTCGGCCGATTCCTGGGCAGCGTGGAGTGCAACCTCGACCGCCCCCAGGAGGACGGCGTCCGGCTTCGGCCGGGACACCCGCGTGCGCGGGGCCGGACCGGTGGCAGTTGCTGCTGACATGTGTTCTAAGCCTCGATGTCGTCCGCGACAGCTCGGAGAACGGTTGCGACCATCGACGCTGCCGTCTTCTCCGGGTAGCGCCCCCGTCGCAACGAGTTCCCCAAGCCGTCCAAGAGTTTGATGAGATCCTCGACGATGACCGCCATGTCGTCAGCGGATTTGCGCTGCGCCTTGGCGACCGAGGGCACGGGGTCCAGGAACTTCACGGAGAGGGCCTGCGGGCCCTTGCGTCCGTCAGCGACGCCGAATTCGACCTTGGCTCCAGGCTTGGGCGCCGTGATGCCCTCGGGCAGCGCGGAGGCGTGCAGGAACACCTGCTCGCCGTCGTCGCCAGCGATGAAACCGAAACCGCGTTCTACATCGAAGAACTTGACCTTGCCGGTGGGCACGTGAGACCTCGGAGTGCTCGTCGGGATGTGACTTCACAGGGTATCGGGCCTACGCCCGACAGTGAGTCTCGCTCATTATCCGTGCCGAACGGTCCAGTCGCCTAACCGGCGCCTCCAACGGCGCGGCGCGGCGGCCGTCGAGGCGCGCCGACGACCGGTCAGGGACGCCCCAGACCGAGGTAGGTCCACCCGGCCCGGCGCCACCTCGCCGGGTTGAGCACGTTGCGTCCGTCGATGACTACGGGGGTCCGCACGAGCTCGGCGGCATCGTAGGGATCCATGACCACGTACTCACGCCACTCCGTCGCCAGGACGACCAGGTCCGCGTCGCGCAGGGCATCCTCGGCCTGCTCGGCCTGGCTGAGGGCTGGGTGCAGGCGGGCGAGCAGCGGCAGCGCCGCCGGATCGGTCACGACCACATCCGCCCCGAGCCCCTGCAACCGGGTCGCGATGTCGACAGCGGGCGAGTCGCGCAGATCGTCGGAGTGCGGCTTGAAGGCCGCGCCCAGCACGGCGACCCTCGCCCCGACCAGGCGCTCCCCCAGCACCTGCTTGGCCAGGTCGACCACCCGGTCCCGCCGGCGCAGGTTGATCTTGTCGACCTCACGCAGGAATCCCACGCTTTCGTGGGCGCCCAGCTCCTCGGCGCGGGCGGTGAACGCCCGGATGTCCTTGGGCAGGCACCCGCCACCAAAGCCGATCCCGGCCTGCAGGAACTTCTTGCCGATGCGGTCGTCCATCCCGATCGCGCCGGCAAGCTGGGTGACGTCGGCGCCGGTCAGCTCGCAGATCTCCGCCATCGCGTTGATGAAGGAGATCTTCGTGGCGAGGAAGGAGTTGGCGGCCACCTTGACCAGCTCGGCCGTGGCATAGTCGGTGGTCAGTCGCGGGATCTGTCGGCGGAGCTGGTCGGCGTAGACGTCGTCGAGGATCTCCTGCGCGGCAGCTCCGTCCTCGCCGTCGGGCAGCCCGTAGACGATACGGTTCGGCGTCAGGGTGTCCCGTACCGCGTAGCCCTCCCGCAGGAACTCAGGGTTCCAGATCAAGGTGGCACCGACGGCCTCGACCAGCGGGGCGAGACGCGCGGCCGTCCCCACGGGCACGGTCGACTTCCCCACGACCACGGCGGTGCGGCCGCTCGCGGCCACGAGCGCCGCCACCGAGCGGACCGCGTCGTCGACAAAAGACAGGTCTGCGGCGTTGCTGCCGGGCAGCTGGGGGGTTCCGACGCAGAGGAAGAAGACGCGGACCCGCGCCGCTTCCTCGAGGTCCGTGGTGAAGGTCAGCCGCCCCGAGGACAGGGCACGGCCCAGGAGCTCGGGGAAGCCTGGTTCGTGGAAGGGCGCCCGTCCAGCCGCCAGGGCAGCGATCCGCCCGGGGTCCAGGTCCACCCCGACGACGTCGTGCCCGAGGTCGGCCATGCAGGCCGCGTGAACCGCACCAAGATACCCACAACCGATCACGGCAATTCTCACGAGCACACCGTAACCCAGGCATTGCTGGCGCACCGGAGGAACGCCCCTACCGCCGGAGGGCGATCGAGGACGTAGGGTCACTGACGTGGTGACGTTCAGCGACTGGCTCTGTGCGCGCTCCGACGCGGAGCTCGTGGCGCTGCTGTCCCACCGCGCGGATCTCGCTTCGCCGTCGCCGTCCACCCTGCTCTCCCTCGCGGCTCGGGCGACCAGCCGCGCGAGCCTGCAGCGCGCGACGACCGCGCTCGACGCCGCCCACCTCATGGTCCTGGAGTCCGTGGCCGTGCTCGACTCCCTCGGGGAGATCGTCACGACCGAGCGCGTCGTCGCCGCGATCGCCGCAGAACCCGCGATCGCCAACGACGCCACCACCATCCCCACCCTCCTCGAAGACCTCACCGACACGGCCCTCCTCTGGCAGAGCCACCCCGGGATCTACCGTCCCGCTCCAGGTATCGAGGAGACCCTCGACGCCTACCCCGCCGGCCTCGGCCCCGCGCTGCTACCCCGCGACGGCCGCCCAGACACCGCGATCCTGCAGGCGCCCGACGCCCCGGCCGGTGCCCGCGCCATCCTCGCCGCCCTGCAGTGGGGGCCCCCGGTCGGGCGGATCCCGTCCGCCTCCGACAGCCCGACCGCCGCCGCCATCGGGTGGCTGATCGACCGGGGCTTCGTCCGCCAGGTCGATGCCCACCACGTGATGCTGCCCCGCGAGATCGCGCTGGACCTGCGCTCGGGGCGCACCCACCGGGGGCTACCCCCCGCGCCCGCGCTTCCGGAACCGACCCTGACTCAGGCCACGATCGACGCCGAGTCCGCCCGCGCCGCCCAGGAGATCGTCCGGAGGGTCGCCGAGGTCATCTCCACCTGGCAGGTCGCGCCGGCTCCGGCTCTCAAGGCCGGCGGCCTGGGGGTCCGCGAGCTACGCCGCCTCGCCCAGCAGCTTGAGGTCGACGAGCTGACGACGGCCTTCGTCGTCGAGCTGGCCCTGATGACCGGCCTGGTCACGAGCGACGGCGCCGACCCCGCTTCCTTCGCGCCGACCGTCGAGGCCGACGAGTGGCTCGCGGCCGACCTCCCCGCCCGGTGGGCCGCACTCGCATCTGCCTGGTGTCCCTCGGCCCGGGCACCCTGGCTGGTCGGATCGCGCGACGACCGCGGCGCCCTGCGCAGCGCCCTGGAACCGGAGCTGCACCGGATGTGGGTCCCGCGGCTGCGCTCCGAGCTGCTCCGGGTCCTCGCCCAGGCACCCCGTGCCGCGGTCCACGCCGACGCGGTCGTCGCCGTCCTCACCTGGCGGTCCCCTCGTTCGGTCCCCCCGCACGCGGCCGTGGTCGCGCTGCTCCGCGAGGCGAACCTGCTCGGTATCACCGGCGCCCATTCGCTCGCCATCGGCGGCCACGTGTTGGCCGCAGCCCCGCCGCTCACCGTGCCCGACGACGCCACGCGCCTCGCCCTCGCCGGCTCGCTCACCCAGACCCTGCCCGAGGCCGTCGACGAGCTCCTGCTGCAGGGCGACCTCACCGGGATCGTGCCGGGCCGTCCGACCCCGGAGCTGGAGGCGTTGCTCACCGAGTCCACCGAGGTGGAGTCCCGCGGCGCGGGAGTCACGGTGCGGTTCACGGCGGCATCCGTCACCCGTGCGCTCGACGCGGGGCGCACGGCCGACGAGCTCCTCACCGAGCTGACCCAGCACTCCCGGGCCGCGATCCCCCAACCCCTCGACTACCTCGTCCACGACGCCGCGCGCCGGCACGGCCAGGTGCGTCTGGGCGTCGCCGCGAGCTACGTCCGCGTCGACGACCCGGTCCTCCTGGCCGGCCTGGTCGACGACCCGAAGCTCGCCTCCCTCGGCCTGTTCTCCCTCGCCCCCACCGTCCTGGCGGCCACGGCCCCGGCCGCGCAGCTGCTCACCGCGCTCCGCGAGCGCGGCCTGGCGCCCGCGATGGAAGACCCCGACGGGAACGTCGTCTACGCCGACCTCCGGGCCGCGTACGTCCGCCTCCCCACGCGGCGCGGGCGGCGCGCCGGTCAGCACTCCCGGTCGGTCGACGGCTCCCCCGAGCGTGCTTTGAGCGCCCCCGAACGGACCGAGCGTCTCCGGGGCCTCGTCGCCCGGCTGCGGGAGCAGAGCCACCTCACCCAGGCACGGCGCACCCAGGGTGCGCCGTCTCTCGCGGCCATCCCTGCGGCGTCGGGCACGGGGGGTGGTCCGGGAACATCCGACCCGCTCGTCGCGTTGGGACTGCTGCGCGAGGCGGCGGCCGACGGTCGTGAGGTGTGGCTTGACATGGTCGGGCCCGCGGGAGGCATCACCCGGCGCCGGGTCCGCCCGCTGCGGATCGATGCCGGACGGCTGCGCGCCGTCGACGTGGCGCGTGAGTCGGAGATCACCGTCGCGGTGCACCGCGTGGCCGGCGTCGAGCATGTCGCCGAATCCGACTAGTAGTACGGAGCGTTTCCTAGATGTCTGACGGCCCGCTGATCGTCCAGAGCGACAAGACCCTGCTCCTCGAGGTCGACCACCCCCTGGCCGACGCCGCGCGGCGTGCGATCGCGCCCTTCGCCGAGCTTGAGCGCGCTCCCGAGCACGTTCATACGTATCGGTTGACCCCGCTCGGACTATGGAATGCCCGCGCCGCCGGGCACGACGCCGAGCAGGTCGTCAACGTGCTGCTCGCCTTCAGCCGGTATTCCGTGCCGCACGCGCTGCTGGTCGACGTCGCCGAGACGATGTCCCGGTACGGGCGGCTGCAGCTGTCCAAGCACCCCGTCCACGGGCTCGTGCTCACCTCGACGGACCGCGCCGTGCTCGCCGAGGTGCTCAAGTCCAAGCGCACAGCCGGGCTGGTCGGTGACCGCATCGACGAGGACACGGTCGTCGTGCACGCCTCCGAGCGCGGGCATCTCAAGCAGGTGCTGCTCAAGCTCGGCTGGCCGGCCGAGGACCTCGCCGGGTACGTCGACGGCGAGAAGCACCCCATCGCGCTCAGCCCGACCGACCCCGCCCACGGGGACTCCCCGTGGGAGATGCGGCCCTACCAGGAGCACGCGGTGGACGGGTTCTGGCATGGCGGGAGCGGCGTCGTCGTGCTGCCGTGCGGGGCCGGGAAGACGATCGTCGGCGCGGGCGCGATGGCGAGGTCAGGGACCACGACGCTCATCCTCGTGACCAACACGGTCTCGGCCCGGCAGTGGCGCGACGAGCTGCTGCGCCGCACGACGCTGACTTCGGATGAAATTGGGGAGTATTCCGGGGCGCGCAAGGAGGTGCGCCCCGTGACGATCGCGACGTACCAGGTGCTCACGACGAAGCGGAAGGGCGTCTACACCCACCTCGAGCTGCTCGACGCACGCGACTGGGGCCTGGTCATCTACGACGAGGTGCACCTGCTGCCCGCGCCGATCTTCCGGATGACCGCCAATCTGCAGGCCCGCCGCCGGCTCGGGCTGACCGCGACGCTGGTCCGCGAGGACGGGCGCGAGGACGAGGTGTTCTCGCTCATCGGGCCCAAGCGCTACGACGCGCCGTGGAAGGACATCGAGGCGCAGGGGTACATCGCCCCGGCCGACTGCGTCGAGGTCCGCCTGACTCTGCCCGAGCGCGACCGCATGCTCTACGCGACCGCTGAGCCGGAAGACAAGTACCGCCTGGCTGCGTGCGCGCCGGGCAAGAACGCTCTCGTCTCCCAGCTGGTGGCCCAGCACGAGGGCGAGCCGACGCTCGTGATCGGGCAGTACATCGACCAGCTCGAGGAGCTGGCCGACCACCTCGGCGCGGACATCATCACCGGCGCGACCCCGGTCCGCGAGCGCCAGCGGCTCTTCGACGCCTTCCGCACCGGGGAGATCACCAAGCTCGTGGTGAGCAAGGTCGCGAACTTCTCGATCGACCTGCCCGAGGCCTCGGTCGCCATCCAGGTGTCGGGGTCCTTCGGCTCGCGCCAGGAAGAAGCCCAGCGGCTGGGGCGGATCATGCGCCCCAAGACCGACGGGCGCACGGCCCACTTCTACGCGATCGTCTCCCGGGACACGGTCGACCAGGACTTCGCCGCCCACCGCCAGCGCTTCCTCGCCGAGCAGGGGTATGCGTACCGCATCGTCGACGCGGACGACCTCACGGTGGGGTGACGGCGGCGCGAGCTCCGCCGGCACTGCCCCCTCTGCACCCCTCCCCCCTCCCCTCTTGCGGTCCCCCTCCCCTCGCCCCCTCCCCCCTCGAACTCGTGAACGGACCGTCGAACTCGTGAGCTAGGGCGCTCGCGCGGTGAGAGACGGCCGTGGCTCACGAGTTCGCGGGGCGATTCACGAGTTCGGCGACGGGACCGGCGTCGGGCACTCGCTGCCGGCACCGTACGGGCGGGACCGGGCGGGTGAAACGTCCGTGCGGGTGGCGCTTTGGACCGGGGTGGTTGAGGATCGCAGTGTGCTCATTCGCTCGTCCCCGACAAAGAAGTCCCTGCTCATGCGCCTGTTCGCAGGGGCACTGCTGAGTTGCGCGCTGCTCGTCGGCCTCCTTGCGGCTGGCGCCCCGTCCGCCCACGCGCAGGCCCCGATGAACGTCCCGGGTGAGATCACCGACCCGGCCGGCGCGCTCACCGACACCTCCGCTGTCCAGGCCGCGCTGGACAAGCTGCGCGGGAACACGGACATGCAGCTCTTTGTCGTCTACGTCGACACCTTCGACGGGCTCAGCGGCGAAGACTGGGCCAACCAGACCTACAAGCTCTCCGGCATGGGGGTCGACGACGCCCTCCTCGCCGTCGCGACCGACGACCACCGCTACGGGCTCGTGATCGACCTCGACGCCCCGATCACCGACGCCCAGTTCGACTCCATCTCCCGCGCCGTGGAGGAGAAGCTTGCCGTCAAGGACTGGGACGGCGCGGCGATCGCCGGCGCGGACTCCATGCGCGGCGCTCTCGGCGGCGGGGGCGGCACGAGCGCCTTCACCGTCCTGCTGATCGGCGGTCTGGTCGTCCTCGTGATCGTGGCCGTCATCCTGTGGCGGTCGAGCCGCAGGCGCGCCTCGGCAGGCAACCCGGCCGAAGGCCAGCTCTCGACCCTCTCGACCGTCGACCTCAACCGCCGCGCGAGCAGCGCGCTCGTCGCGATCGACGACGAGCTCAAGACCGCGGAGCAGGAGCTCGGCTTCGCCCAGGCCCAGTTCGGTGATGAGGCGACGAAGGACTTCGCCGCCACGCTCGAGCAGTCCAAACAGCGCGTGACCAGGGCATTCAGCCTTCGCCAGCAGCTCGACGACGAGACCCCCGAGGCCGAGCCCCAGGCCCGGCTGATGATGGCCGAGATCATCACGATCTGCTCCGACGTCGACGCCGCCCTGGCCACCAGCTCCAAACCCTTCGACGACCTGCGCGACCTCCAGGCCAAGGCCCCGGACCTGCTGGCCGCGGCCGGGCGCGACATACCGACCGTCCGCGCCCGCATCGAGGGGGCCCGCGCCGCGCTGACCGGCCTCGCCCTCACCTACCCGGCCACCGCGCTCGCGTCCGTCTCGACCAATCCCGACCAGGCGACCCAGCTGCTCGACGCCGCGGCTCAGGCCGTGGCTGCCGGCGAGGCGGACGTCGCCTCCGGTGACCGCGCGTCCGCCGTCGCCCAGCTACGGGCCGCGACCCACGCCGTCGGGCAGGCGGTCACGCTGCTCGACGCCGTGGACCGCGCCAGCAGCGACCTCGCCACGGCCGCACCGCGCCTCGACGCCGCACTCGCCTCGATCCAGTCCGACCTCGCCGACGCGCGCACGATCGGTGCGGGGGACCCTGCTGTGACCGATGCCGCGGCCCGGGCGCAACAGGTCATCGCGGCAGCCCAGGGCGCCCGCACCGGAGGCGATCCACTCGCGGCTCTCGCCGCCCTGGCCGACGCCGAGGCGAGCCTGGACTCCGCCCTCGCACCCTCGCGAGAGGTCGCCGAGCAGCAGACCCGGGCTGCGGCGCTGCTGCGGGAGGGCCTGGGCCGGGCCGAGTCGCAGATCCGTGCGGTCAACGACTTCATCGACACACGCAAAGGGGCCGTCGGACCCGAAGCACGCACCCGGCTGTCCGAGGCGATTCGCCTGCTCGGGGATGCGCGTTCGCTCGAGGCCTCCGACCCGGTCGCGGCGCTAGACGCCACCCGCCGCTGCGAGCAGCTCGTCCAGTCCGCCCAGCAGCTGGCCCAGTCAGACGTGCAGAACTGGGAGAACCAGCAGCGCGGCGGCGGTGGTGGAGGCGGGTCGAATATCGGCGGCATGGTGCTCGGCGGCATCCTCATCGACTCGATCCTGCGCGGAGGGGGCGGCTTCGGCGGGGGCGGCGGCTTCGGCGGCGGGTCTCGTGGTGGCGGCTTCGGCGGGGGCGGCGGCGGCCGGAGCGGTGGCAGCCGAGGAACCCGCAGCCGAGGTGGCAGGTTCTGACCGCGACCTAGGTGCGACAGCACCAGCTCCAGACACGAGGTCCCGGCCTCGACCACTTCTCGATCCACGTGAAACAGCCCACACGCGGATCGTCAGCTCGACGGGCGCACACCAGAAGAAAGGCACTCCCATGGCACAGAAGCAGAGCATCTTCGGACGCGTCGCCCAGCTCGCGAAGGCGAACATCAACGCCCTCCTCGACGGCGCCGAAGACCCGCAGAAGATGCTGGACCAGCTCATCCGCGACTACACCAACAACATCGCCGAGGCCGAGGACGCCGTCGCGCTGACCATCGGCAACCTGCGCCTCGCCGAGCAGGACTACAACGAGGATGTCACGGCGGTCCAGGACTGGGGCACCAAGGCGGTGGCCGCCTCCCAGCGCGCCGACCAGCTGCGGGAGGCGGGAAACACGGCCGACGCCGACAAGTTCGACAACCTCGCCAAGATCGCGCTCCAGAAGCAGATCGGCGCCGAGACCGAGGTGCGTCAGGCCGAGCCGCTCATCACCTCCCAGCGAGAGACGGTCGACAAGCTCAAGTCCGGTCTCGCGCAGATGAAGGACAAGCTGGGCGACCTCAAGTCGCGTCGCGACTCCCTCGTCGCCCGGTCCAAGACCGCCGAGGCGCAGCAGTCCGTGCAGGGTGCGCTCAACTCGATCAACGTCCTGGACCCCACGAGCGAGATCTCCCGCTTCGAGGACAAGGTGCGCCGCGAGGAGGCCAAGGCGATCGGCCAGGCCGAGGTCGCGGCGTCGTCCCTCGACGCCCAGTTCGAGGACCTCGAGGCGAGCAGCGCACAGATCGAGATCGAGGCGCGCCTCGCCGCGCTCAAGACGGGCAGCTCCGCGGGCGCCCCGCAGATCACCCCGACCCCGGTCACCCCCGCGATCGAGCAGGCCTGACTCCGCCAGGCCGCCATCCCGCCGCCAGGCCGGCATCCGCCCGCCGGGCTCAAGCTCCCGCCGAGCAAGCTCAAAACCGCTGAGTGCGGTCGAATGGCTGCCAGATGTCCGATCTGTCCAGCCATTCGACCGCACTCAGCGGTGTTTTTGAGGCCGTGTTTTGGTGCGGTGTTTTTGAGGCCGGGCTACACCAGGGCGAGGGGCGCGCGGACGGCGGCGACGAGGCCGGCCACGACCGCCTGGCCGGTCCGGGCCATCCGTTCGGCGGTCTCGCGCACGTCGGCGCCACCGGCCAGGTCCTCGACCTCGAGCCAGCTCGCCAGCACGTCGGCGGACGTCTCAGCGCGGAACTGGACGCCGAGCGCCGAGCCGACCCGGAAGGCATGGAAGGGATACATGTTCGACGACGCGAGCCAGAGCGCGCCGTCGGGCAGCTCACTGACCGCGTGGGCGTGCATCGAGGGGACGAGGCTCGCCCGTTCTCCGGCCTGCGCCACGGACCGGGCGAGGTCGCCCAGGACCGGGTCGGTCATCGCCTCCGGGCGCCAGAAGACGCGAACCGGTCCGGTCTCGGGCCCGGGCGGGGCGTCGACCGTGACCTGTCCGCCGCCGGCGACGGCGAGGAGCTGGGCACCCAGGCCGATGGCCAGGGTGGGCACGCCCGCCGTCGCGGCTGCGAGCACGAGCTCACGCAGCGGGGCCAGCCAGGGGGTGGCCGCGTCGTCGTAGGGCGACATCCGGCCGTCGAGCACGATCAGAGCGGCGCCGAGGCCATCGGCTGCGGGGAGCGGCTCGTCCTGGTCGGCGCGCACGACGCGCACGCGCAGCCCGGCGTCGGCGAGCTGGTCACCGAGCGAACCGAGCGGGAGGTCAGCAGAGCTCTGGATCACCGTCACGTCAGTTGACGTCATCTCATCGTCCTTGGAGTGCTTGGAGGGAGGGAGAATCGACGGTCAACGACGGTGGCGACCGCTCGCCTCACGGCGAGTTCATCTCCGAACGGTACGTCCCCGCGGCCACAACGCCCAAATACCGACCGGACATATCCCCGTGGGCGGCCGCGGTCTGGGCTCCACACGGCGGATACACCCTAGAGTGGAGCCATGTCCGGCTCAGATTCACGCGCTCAGCGCCCCACGTACCTGCTCGTCGACGGTGAGAACATCGACGCGACCCTCGGGATGAACGTCCTGGGCCACCGGCCCAGCCCCGAGGAACGACCCCGGTGGGACCGCATCGCAGAGTTCGCCAGTGCGGTCTGGGACAACCAGCCCGTCAACCCGCTCTTCTTCCTCAACGCGTCCTCCGGCCAGATGCCCATGCCCTTCGTGCAGGCGCTGCTCGCCATGGGCTACCGCCCGATCCCGCTCGCCGGTGCCAGCCACGAGAAGGTCGTGGACATGGGTATCCAGCGCACCCTCGAGGCCATCGCCGACGTCGACGGCGACGTGCTGCTCGCGAGCCACGACGGCGACTTCCTGCCCCAGGTCGAGGCACTGCTGGACGGCACGCGCCGGGTCGGCATCCTGTGCTTCCGGGAGTTCGTCAACAGCAAGCTCGCCGAGCTCAGCGGGCGCGGGCTGCAGTTCTACGACCTCGAAGAGGCCGTCGGGGCGTTCACGACGGCGCTGCCGCGCGTGCGCATCATCCCGATCGAAGAGTTCAACCCGCTGCGCTACATCTGACCACCGAGCCACAGTGGCACCGCGGCCGGTCCGGCCGCCTCCTGGGTCGACGCTGCTCACGCAGCGCCGACCCAGCCGCCTCTCAGGCGATCCTCAGAAATACGCCGCACACTGGATCCATGACCGAACCCGAAGCGCGCCTCGTTGTTGTCGATGACGAGCCGAACATCCGAGAACTCCTCGCGACCTCGCTGCGCTTCGCGGGGTTCGAGGTCTTCGCGGCCGAGGACGGCATGAGCGCCCTCAAGCTTGTCCGCGACACGAAGCCCGACCTCATCGTGCTCGACGTCATGCTGCCTGACATGGACGGGTTCACCGTGACCCGGAGACTGCGCGAGAAGGGCCTGCACATGCCCGTGCTGTTCCTCACCGCGCGCGACGACACCCAGGACAAGATCACCGGACTGACCGTGGGCGGCGACGACTACGTCACCAAGCCGTTCAGCCTCGAAGAGGTCGTCGCCCGGATCCGGGCGGTGCTGCGCCGCACCCACCCCACGCCGGTCGACGACGCCGTGCTGCGCTTCGCCGACCTCGAGCTCGACGACGACTCCCACGAGGTGCGCCGAGCCGGACAGGTCATCGACCTGTCCCCGACCGAGTTCAAGCTGCTGCGCTACCTCATGCTCAACCCCGGCCGGGTGCTGTCCAAGGCCCAGATCCTCGACCACGTGTGGCAGTACAACTGGGGTGGGGACGCGAACATCGTCGAGTCTTACATCTCCTACCTGCGCCGCAAGATCGACAACGCGCCGCTCCCCGACGGCACGCTGCCCGAACCTCTCATCGCGACCAAGCGCGGCGTGGGCTACATGCTGCGGCAACCGGCGGCGAAGAAGTCCACGTGAGCAGCTCCTCCCGACACCTGCCACCCGTCCCGCCGCCCCCAGAACCGGCTCCTTCAGAACTGGCTCCGTCAGAACTAGGTGCGACGACGCCGCAGGGCGCCTGGGAGGCCAGCGCGGGCGCCGGCCTCCCTGCAGTCCCGCCACCGCCGCAGCCGCCCACGACGGGGGACGCCGGCGGCCAGCACGTCGGACCGATCCGGTCGTTCTGGGTCCGCACCCCGCTGCGGGTGCGGCTCGTGGGGATCGTCACGCTCGTGCTGCTCGCGGGTCTGGGCATCTCCGTCGTACTGACCACGACGGTCCTCTCACGCTTCCTCGTCGACCAGCTGGACACGCAGCTGACGACCGCCGCGCAGCAGCGCTTCAACCAGACGCTGACCCAGTACACCGACTCTGAACAGCTCCTTCAGCTCCTGCCGAGCGACTTCTACATCGCGATCTACCCGGTCAACGACGAGCCGCGCGTCGAGGTGCAGGCCCAGACGATCGAGAAGTACGGCATCCCGAAGATCACCGCGTACACCTTCACCGACGCCAACCGCCCCACGAGACCCTTCACGACCTCCTCGGTCGATGTGCACGGCGCCGGCGACGCCGGGACGCAGTGGCGGGTGCTCGCCGGGTCGGTCGAGGTGAACCGGACCAAGGTGGCGGACGTCTACGTCGCGCTGCCCCTGACCACGGTCGAGAGCACGGTCGGACAGATCAAGCAGATCCTGCTGCTCAGCGCCCTCGCGATCACGGTGGTCGGGGCCGCCGTCGGGCTCCTCGCGGTGCGACGTTCGCTGCGCCCGCTCGGGGACATCGAGCGCACTGCCGCGGCGATCGCCGAGGGCGATCTGAGCCGTCGCATCCCGCAGGGGCCCCTGTCGACCGAGGTCGGCAGCCTCGCCCACTCCCTCAACGTCATGCTGTCCCAGATCGAGCAGGGCTTCGCGGCCCGCGAGGCATCCGAGGCGCGCATGCGCCGCTTCGTCTCGGATGCGAGCCACGAGCTGCGCACCCCGCTGGCAACCGTCCGCGGGTACGGCGAGCTCTACCGGATGGGGGCGCTGACCACACCCGAGGCGATGGACGACACCATGCGCCGGATCGAGGACTCCGCCAAGCGCATGGGCACCCTCGTGGAGGACCTGCTCCACCTGGCTCGCCTCGACGAAGGACGCGCCATCCAACGGGTCCCCGTCGACCTGACCGTGCTGGCTGCCGACGCCGTGAGCGACCTGCACGCCCTCGACCCCTCCCGCCCGGTCCGCCTGGCGCCGCTCACCCCCGGTGCGCCGATGGGGCCGTGCCTGGTGATCGGCGACGACGATCGTCTCCGCCAGGTATTCGCCAACCTCGTGGGCAACGTCGCGATGCACACCCCGACCGGCTCCCCGGTCGAGGTCGCACTCGGTGAGGTCACCACGGACGGCCGTCGGTGCGCCGTGCTCGAGGTCCGTGACCACGGGCCGGGCATCTCCGACGCCGACGCTGAGCGCATCTTCGAGCGGTTCTACCGGGTGGACTCCTCCCGCAACCGCACCTCGGGGGGATCGGGCCTCGGGCTGGCGATCGTCGCCGCGATCGTGGGCAGCCTCGAGGGGACCGTGAGCACCGCGTCGACCCCCGGCGGCGGCCTGACCGTGCGCATCTGCCTGCCCGCCGCCACCCCGGGCAGCGCTTCCGTCGCCGAAGAGTTACCATTGCCGGTCGTCTGAGAATCACCGTGGAGGTTCGCCTCCACACGTCGAAAGCTGGTTCATGCCTCCTGTCAGCGCAGATGCGCCTCAGTGGCTGTTGTCCTCGTGGATCCGCAGCACGCAAGCTGCCGGAGCCACCGCACCAGAGAGCGAGATCCGCGCCACAGGGCTCTCCCTCCTCGACCGGTGGAGCGAGACCGGACGCATCTATCACAACGTCCGTCACCTCGCCGACGTCCTGAGCAGGGTCGATGAGCTGGCTGAGGAGGCGCACGAGGCGGACCTGGTCCGGTTGGCCGCCTGGTACCACGGGGCCGTGTTCTCCGCGGCGTCGTCCGCCGCATACGCCACCCAGGGCGGGGAGGACGAGGTCGCCAGCGCCGCGCTCGCCCGCACCGAGCTCATCGAGCTGGGTGTACCCGAGCGCAAGGCGGACCGCGTCAGGGACCTCGTCACCGCGCTCTCCCGACACAAGTCGCTCACCAACGACGAGGACTGCGCCGTCCTCTGCGATGCCGACATGGGCATCCTGGCGGCCGAGCCGCAGCGCTACAAGGCGTACCTGATCGACATCCGCAAGGAGTACGAGCACATCCCCGTGCGCGACTACATCGAGGCGCGTCATCGCATCCTCACCAAGCTGCTCAGCCGGAAGGCGCTCTACACGAGCCCGCTCGCGACCGGCTGGGAGGACGCCGCCCGCCAGAACCTCGCGGGCGAGGTCGCCCGGCTCGAGAAGGAGCTCAGCAAGCTCGATGTGTCCTCGACGCCCGCCTAGCGCGTCGAAGACTCCTTTGCAGACCCAGTCGACCTAGGCAAGCTGGCGGTATAGCCCGAAGAGCCCGTCCACACGTCCGTGCGCCGGTTCCTGGGGCACAGCCCGCCCCGCCTAGCCGGCGGCCGGGTGCGGCGGCGCCCTAGCGTCGTGCTCAGGCGATGGACGTCCACCGACGGAGTCCGGGCCAGGCATCGTCCGGTGCCGCCGACTCCAGGAGGAACCATGAGCAAGTTCGGCGTAGACGTCACCCAGGTCTCCAGCGCGAGCGGGGTGGTCTCCACGTCTGTGACGACCATCCGGTCGGAGGTCACGGCCATGATGCGCCACCTCACCGACCTGCAGGGCTCGTGGACGGGGGCCGCCGCGATCGCGTTCTCCGGCGTGGTCGCACAGTGGCAGGTCACCCAGGTCCAGGTGGAGAACGGGCTCGACGCGATCACGGCAGCGCTGGGCCGCACCGCGACCACGTACGACGAGGCCGAGGCCTCAGCCCGGACCAACTTCCTGTAACCGGGCCTTCAGGTAGCCGGGCGCAGCGCCCTGTGCCTGAACCGGCGGGGATCCTGCCCGGAGGCCATCCGGGCGGGATCACGGGAACTATCCGGGCGAGTTCTGGCCCGTCGCCCGGCGGTACACCCGGGCCTCCCACGGGGCGAGCGTGGAGGCGGGTGCCCCCGCGACCGGATAGTTCGTCACGAGGAGCTCCTCGTCGAGCCAGCCCTCGACCAGCGGCACAGACAGCGGCGAGCCGGAGACGTTGGCCACGACGAGCAGCTGTTCGTCGTCCCCGTCCCGGGTGAAGGCATACAGGGTCGGGTGCTCGGGCTCGAGCAGCTGGAAACGGCCTAGGGCCACCGTGGCGGACGCGTGCCGCAGCGCGATCAGCCGGCGGTAGAACTCGAAGACCGACCGCTCGGCCGCCCGGTCCGCCTCGGCGTTGACCGTGACGTAGTTCGGGTTGACCGGGATCCACGGCTGGCCGGTCGTGAAGCCGGCGTGGGCGGTCGAGTCCCACTGGACCGGGGTCCGGGCGTTGTCCCGGCTCATCTTGCGCAGCCCCGCCAGGACCGGGCCGGGCTCCCTGCCCTGCTCGAGGACGGCCTCACGGTAGTAGTTGATCGACTCGATGTCGCGGAACTCGGCGATGTCGGCGAAGGGGACGTTGGTCATCCCCAGCTCTTCGCCCTGGTAGACGTACGGGGTCCCGCGGTGCAGGTGCAGCACGGTCGCCCACAGCGTCGCGGACTCGTAGCGGAATTGTCCGTCGTCGCCGAACCGGGAGACCAGCCGCGGCTGGTCGTGGTTGTTGAGGTACAGGCTGTTCCACCCGACGTCGGCCAGGCCGTCCTGCCAGCGGCTCAAGGACGCCTTGAGCGCGACGAGGTCGAGCGGGAGCGGGTCGAACTTGTCCGCGCCCTGGTCGAGCCAGACGTGCTCGAACTGGAAGACCATGTCCAGCTCGCGGCGCGCAGGGTCGGTGAACAGCCGGGCCTCCGCCACGCTCACCCCGGGCATCTCCCCCACCGTGAGCAGCTGCGCGTCCCGGCCAGCGAAGACCGCCTCGTGCATCTCGTGCATGAACTCGTGCAACCGGGGGCCCATGGAGAAGCCGAGGCCGCCGACCGCGGAGCCGCCGTCGATGTCCTCGAGCTGCTTGGACACGAGGTTGATGACGTCCATCCGGAAGCCGTCCACCCCGCGGTCGAGCCACCGGTTCATCATCGCGTAGACGGCCGCGCGGACCTGCGGATTCTCCCAGTTGAGGTCGGGCTGCTGGGAGGCGAACAGGTGCAGGTAGTACTGGCCCGTGCTCTCGTCCAAGGTCCACGCCGGCCCGCTGAACGCCGAGCGCCAGCCGTTCGGCTCGACGGGCACGTCAGAGGCCGCCACAGCTCGCGGCGAGCGCCACCAGTACCAGTCCCGCTTGGGGTTGGTCAGGGACGCCCGTGACTCGACGAACCACGGGTGCTCGTCACTCGTGTGGTTGACCACGAGGTCCATCACGAGCCTCATACCGCGGGCGTGGGTCTCGGCGAGCAGCTCGTCGAACTCGGCCAGCGACCCGAAGAGCGGATCGATGTCCTCGTAGTCGCTGATGTCGTACCCGTTGTCGTGCTGCGGGGACGGGTAGATCGGCGAGAGCCACAGGACATCTACGCCGAGGTCGGCGAGGTAGTCCAGCTTGGACCGGATCCCGGCGAGGTCGCCGACCCCGTCCCCGTTCCCGTCCGCAAAGCTGCGGGGGTAGATCTGATAGACGACCGCGGACGTCCACCACGCCGGAGCCATGGGTCCAGCCGATCCGGCGGCGGACGACGCGGCATCTTCGGCGAAAGTGGTCATGTGATCGGGCCTCTCATCACTGCGGAGTTCACCCGCCGTCGGGCGATCTGGTGTACTGCCAGCAACCATGCCACCACCCGTCGACGGAAGGCGACCGCACGCGCCCACGAACTCGTGAGCCACCAGCCGAACTCGTGAGCGACGACCGTCCGGAGCCGGGGAACGGACGTGGCTCACGAGTTCGGCGTCTGGCTCACGAGGTCGGCGGCGGCGTCGGGCATGGTGCGACTCGGGGAACGCAAGAGGCTGGTCCCCCCGGGAAGATCCCGGGAGAACCAGCCTCTCTAGCGCTGACGCGCGGTGGTGCGGGGTGGACTCAGAAGTCCATGCCGCCCATGCCGCCGTCGCCGCCCGGCATTCCGCCGGACTTCTCGGGCTTGTCCGCGACGACTGCCTCGGTGGTGAGGAAGAGGGCCGCGATCGAGGCCGCGTTCTGCAGAGCAGAGCGGGTCACCTTGACCGGGTCGTTCACACCAGCCGCGAGCAGGTCCTCGTACACGCCGGTTGCGGCGTTGAGGCCGTGGCCGGAGGGGAGGTTGCGGACCTTCTCGGCCACAACTCCACCCTCGAGGCCAGCGTTGATCGCGATCTGCTTGAGCGGAGCGTCGATCGCGGCACGCACGATCTGCGCGCCGGTCGCCTCGTCGCCCTCGAGGGCGAGGATGGCAGCAGTCTCGAAGGCGAGCTTGCCGGCCTGGATGAGAGCGACGCCACCACCGGCGACGATGCCCTCTTCGACGGCAGCCTTCGCGTTGCGGACAGCGTCCTCGATGCGGTGCTTGCGCTCCTTGAGCTCGACCTCGGTTGCCGCACCGGCCTTGATGACCGCGACACCGCCGGCGAGCTTGGCGAGGCGCTCCTGGAGCTTCTCGCGGTCGTAGTCGGAGTCCGACTTCTCGATCTCGGCACGGATCTGCTTGACGCGGCCAGCGATCTGGTCGACGTCGCCGGAGCCTTCGACGATCGTGGTCTCGTCCTTGGTGACAACAACCTTACGAGCCTGACCAAGCAGGTCGAGGGTCGCGGTCTCCAGCTTGAGGCCGACGGTCTCGGAGATGACCTGTCCACCGGTGAGGATGGCGATGTCCTGGAGGATCGCCTTGCGGCGGTCTCCGAAGCCCGGAGCCTTGACGGCGACGGACTTGAAGGTGCCACGGATCTTGTTGAGCACGAGGGTCGCAAGAGCCTCGCCCTCGACGTCCTCGGCGATGATGAGCAGCGAGCGACCGGCCTTCATGACCTGGTCGAGCAGCGGCAGCAGGTCCTTGACGTTCGAGATCTTCGACTCGACGATGAGGACGTACGGGTCTTCGAGGACCGCTTCCTGACGCTCGGCGTCAGTCTCGAAGTAGCGGGCCAGGAAGCCCTTGTCGAAGCGCATGCCCTCGGTGAGCTCGAGCTCGAGGCCGAAGGTGTTCGACTCCTCGACGGTGATGACACCTTCCTTGCCGACCTTGTCCAGCGCCTCGGCGATGAGCTCGCCGATCGCGGTGTCCCCGGCCGAGATCGCTGCGGTGGCGGCGATCTCTTCCTTGGTCTCGATGTCCTTGGCAGCGATCAGCAGCTGCTCGATGACACCCTCGACGGCCTTCTCGATGCCGCGCTTGAGGGCGATCGGGTTCGAGCCGGCTGCCACGTTGCGCAGTCCCTCGCGCACGAGCGCCTGGGCCAGCACGGTCGCCGTGGTGGTTCCGTCGCCAGCGACGTCGTCAGTCTTCTTGGCGACCTCCTTGACGAGCTCGGCACCGATGCGCTCGAACGGGTCTTCGAGGTCGATCTCCTTGGCGATGCTCACACCATCGTTCGTGATGGTGGGCGCTCCCCACTTCTTGTCGAGGACGACGTTGCGGCCCTTCGGGCCGAGCGTGACCTTCACGGTGTCGGCGAGGATGTTGAGTCCACGCTCCATACCGCGACGGGCCTCCTCGTTGAAGGCGATGATTTTTGCCATTGGGGTGTGATCCTCCGCTGGTGGCGTGTGAAGGTCGGCTCGTGCCCGCGACGGACGGCGTGGATCGGTGGCGTTCATGTCACGCCACCGGGTCCGCGCCTCACTGGTCGACCCATGTTTCTGTCACTCTCGGCATGAGAGTGCTAACGCCATTATTGGCACTCGACCCCCGAGAGTGCAAGGCCGATCGACCGTTTTCTGGGATCGGCGGTACGCCGACGGCGGAAAGCAGGCAGACCGCGCAAGATACTGTTCTTCCGTGACCATCACCACACCCGACACCGCAGTCGATGTGGCTCCCGCGCCTCAGCCGGGACCGCCGGGGCCCCTGCGCGCCGGTGGCCTGCGCCGACGCCCCCTGCGCCACCCCCAGAAGCGACGTCGTCGTCGCGTGGTCGTGGCGGTCACCCTTGTCACCACACTCACCCTGGGCGCCACGGCGGGAGCCTGGCTCACTCATCGCGGCCCCTTCACCCCGAAGCCGACGGAAGCGTTTGTCGCACTCGCCTCGACCGGGCTCGCCGTCGCCCCCGACGGCACACGCGCCGAGCTCGCCCCGGGCAGCGATCTCGTCTTCCTCGAGGGCAGCCGGGTCGCGGTCGCCGACCCAGCGACGGCGACCGCGGCCGAGCTCGCCACCGCGCAGGACATGCGCGACTGGCTCGCCGCGGGCACCGTCCCGGGCGCCGGGACCGAGTTCGAGGACATGTCTACGAACGCGCTGCTCGACCTGTACGCGCTGACGCTCGACGACGGCGCCGTGGTCGCCGGGTGGACCCCGCACTGGCGCTACGCCTGGCCGCGGGACAACGCCTTCGTCGCGACCGCGCTCGCGACGACCGGGCACACCGACGACGCGCTGAAGATCCTGGAGTTCCTGCAGGGGGTCCAGTCCGCCGACGGTTCCTTCGAGGCCCGCTACCTCCCCGACGCCTCCGGGCCGCCCGACGACCGCGGAGTGCAGACCGACGCGACCGGGTGGGCGTTGTGGAGCGCCTCGACCGTGCTCGCCGAGATCGACGACCCCGTGGCCCGCGCCGCGGCCGCCGCCGCGCTCAAACCGCTCATCGAGCGCAGCACGACCCGCATCCTCGCCCTGACCAAGGACGGCACCGCCCTGCCGCCGGCCTCCCCCGACTACTGGGAGAAGCGCACCCGCAAGGCCACGCTCGGCACGTCGACGCCGCTGCTCATGGCCCTGCAGGGAGCCGACGACCTCTTTGCGCTGCTCGGCAAGCCGTACCGGGCGTCGACGGTGGCGCAGGCCGCGACGACCTTCGACCACGTCGTGCGGACGAAGTTCGGCCCCAACTTCCCCCGAGACCTGGGCGGCTCCAAGGTCGACACCGCCGTCGCCTTCCTGCTCCCGCCCTTCGCCGAGACGGCCGACGACGACGTGCTCGCCGCCTGGGCGGCTGCGCCGGAGGCGATGGCACGCGCCGGCGGAGGTCTGGCACCCGGGGCCGGGTGGAAGCAGGACGGCATCTCCTGGACCCCGACCACGACCGTCTTCGCGCTGACCGCGGCCGCGCTCGGCGAGGACGACAAGGCCATCGGCTGGCTGCGCTGGGTCGATGCGCACCGCACCACGACCGGGTCCATCCCGGAGAAGGTCCTCTTCGACGGCTCCCCCGCCCAGCTCGCCCCCCTCGCCTGGAGCAGCGCGAACGTCCTCCTCGCCCTGACCTACCTCGGCGACTGACGCCTCCCTCTCCGCCACCCGCGTCCTCACACCCCAGCTCGCCCTGCCGACCCGCTCACCCTCCCGTAGGTGTACGAATTCCGCCCTGTTCTGAGCGAAAACAGGGCGAAATTCGGACACCTACGGCTGGACAGTCGGGGGCCCCCGCTGAGTGCGGTCAAACGGCTGCCCGGCGCCCGGTTTGTCCAGCCAAACGACCGCACTCAGCGAGTCGGTCAGCGAGTCGGTCAGCGAGTTGGTCAGCGAGTCGGTCAGCGAGTTGGTCAGCGGGTCGGTCAGCGGGTCGGTCAGGGGGCGAGGGAGGGGAGATCCCGGATGCCGAAGTGGTTGCGGAGGACTCTGCGGGCGGCGTACCAGCCGCCCAGCCCGTGCACTCCGGGGCCCGGCGGGGTCGACGCCGAGCACAGGTAGGCCCCCTCCACGCCCGTGCCATAGGGCGGGAGCCACGGGGTGGGCCGGGCGACCATCTGCCACGGGGTCACCGCGCCGGCCGCGATGTCACCGCCGACGTAGTTCGCGTTGTGGGCGGCCATCCCCTGGGCGGTGACCGCCCGGGAGGCGACGACCACGTCGCGGAAGCCGGGGGCGAACCGTTCGATCTGCGCGGTGATCGCCTCGGTCGGGTCGACGTCGGAGCCCGCCGGAACGTGCGCGTAGGTCCACAGCGGTCGCAACCCGCCGCTGGCCCGGCCGGGGTCGACGACCGTGGGGTCGCTCGCGAGGACCATCGGCCGGTGGGCGTGCCGGCCGCGGGCGACGTCGTGCTCGGCGCGGGCCATGTCCGCCCGGCTGCCGCCGACGTGCACGGTCCCGGCCAGCCCGACCTCGGCGTGCGCCCAGGGCACCGGGCCGGAGAGCACGAAGTCGACCTTGGCCGCCGCGTTGCCATTGCGGAAACGTCCCAGCGCCCAGCGCGCCGCCGCAGGCATCCGGTCGCCGAGGATCTGGGCGGCCATCCGCGCGGAGGTGTCGAAGACGTAGGCCCGCGCCGGGGGCAGGTCTCCCCCGCGGACCGCCGTGCCCGTGCGGACCTGCCCGCCGTGCGCCTCGAGATCGGCCAGGAGCGCAGCAGTGATGGCTCCGGAGCCGCCGCGCGGGATCGGCCAGCCGGAGGCGTGAGCGAGCGAACCGAGCAGCAGCGCAGTCCCCGCGGCCGCGAGCGAGGGCAACCGCGTGATCGCGTGCGCGGCGACGCCGGTCAGCAGGGCCGGGGCGGTCTCGCCGGAGAATCTTGCCCCCCACGCGGCGCTCCCCTGCTCGGCGACGGCGAAACCGAGGTGACTGGCGACGCGCGCCGTCCGGGCGATCTCCCGTGCGACGTCACGCCAGTTCCGCTGGGCGGCGGATTCGGCGGCGGCTCCGGCATCGGCTCCGGCGGCGGCAGGTCCGGCGGCATCGGCAGGCACGATCGCCGCAGACGGCCACCCCGGCCGCCGGTCCCCGAGCGCCAGAGAGACCACCGCGGCGGGCGCCGAGGCGAGCGGCCCCAGGAGCGCACGCCACGCGCCGGCGTCGACCCCGAGGCCCCGCGCGGTGCGCTCGATGTCCCGGTAGGCGATCCCCCCGCGTCCCCCGTCGAGCGGGTGCGCGTACGCCACCTCCGGCTGGAGCAGCTCGACGCCGCGACCGGCCAGGTCGAATGCTTGGAAGAACGGTGAGGCGAGCGCGAGCGGATGGACGGCCGAGCAGAGGTCGTGCGTCATGCCGTCGGCCAGGCCGAGCGGCTCGGTCCGGGCACCTCCGCCGGGGGTGGGCTGCGCCTCCAGGACGAGGACGGCCAGCCCGGCCCGGGCCAGGGTGACAGCGGCGGCGAGCCCGTTCGGACCAGAGCCGACGACGACGACGTCGCATCTGGTCACCTCCGGGCTACTTCCCGAACGATCCCGCGAGGACGACCGAGACGGGGCCGACGAGCTTGGGAGCCTCGATGACCTCGGTGATGCCGAGCAGCTGGGCGACCTCGCGCGCGGCGGCCTCGCTCTCGGAGCTCTTGAAGTACACGAGCGAGCTGGTCGGCTTGGTGCCCGTGAAGTTGTCGGCGACGACGTCGCTCCAGCCCGCATCGGTCAGGGTCGTGGCCGCACCTGCGGCCACCCCGGACCGGGCGGTCGCGTTGAGCACGCGGACGGAGGTCGTGGTGTCGACCGCGTCTGGGATCGGCGCGACTGGGGTGTCGACCGGGTCCTCGGTCGTGGCCTCGCCGTCAGGGGTGGCCTCGTCCGTGGCGTCAGGGGTCGCGGCGTCCGTAGCGGCATCCGTAGCGGCGTCCGTCGCGGCGTCCGTCGGTTCGGCAGATGCGCTGGGCGTCGCGGAGGCGTTCAGCCGCGAGGTCGGTGACTGCGCGAGGTAGTAGACCGTTCCCACCGCGAGCACCGCGCAGGTCACCACGACGATGACAAAGGGCGCGACACGGCTCCAGGCGGACCGTGGGGCCCGGTGCACCCCGGAGGGGGCTGCGTCGGGGGCCAAGACATCGAACTCGTCCTCGGGGTACTTCGTAGTCGGCTTGCTCACGGGCCAAGGTTAGCGGGTGCGACTGCAAACATTCGACGAAGACGCGCGGCTCAGAGCTGGCTGCGACGCTGCACTCGCTCGCGCTGGCGGCTCGCACGCATCCGCCGCAGCCGCTTGACGAGCATGGGTTCTGCCGCGAGCGCAGCCGGGGAGTCGAGCAGCGTGTTGAGCACCTGGTAGTACTGGGTCGCGGACAGGTCGAAGAGCTCGCGAACGGCCTGTTCCTTGGCGCCCGCGTACTTCCACCACTGCTTCTCGAAGGCCAGGACCGCACCGTCGCGCTCGCTCAGCGTCGGCTCCTCGGGCGGGGCGTCCGGCGGAACCTCGTTCTGGTCGCCGGTCTGGTCGCCGGTCTGGTCCTGCGACCGGGGCGTGTTGGCGGCTGCCTCGAACATGCTGACTCCCACCTGCACTTGTCCTCTCCCGCACGGTCCAGTTTCTGGCGGCGCAAACCTGCACCCCCGCTCCCTGCGGCCCGCACAGCGCGGGCACCACATCCACCGAGGATCTCCCCGACCCGCGGCGGGGATACGTCACCTCGCCGACCGACCGGGAAACCGGGAACCTGGCGGCTCATCCCTGCATCTTACGTGCGAATGACATGGGAGTCATTCGTCTGGGACCCTCGAGGGATGCTCCTCCTCGACTCCGTCGCACCCGACTGGGCGGCTGCCCTCGCCCCGGTCGCCTCCCTCATCGACGACCTCGACGCCCGGCTGCTGCGCCCCGCCGACAACACCGACAGTTCCGCCGCCGTCGCCGCGCACGTCGCCGCGCAGGCCGCCGGGCGGACCGCGACCGCGCCCACCGTGCTGCCCGAGCGCGCGGCGGTGCTGCGCGCCTTCCGGGAGCCGCTCGCCCGGGTGCGAGTGCTCGTCGTCGGGCAGGATCCCTACCCCACGCCGGGGCACGCGATGGGGCTGTCCTTCTCGGTCCAGCCGCACGTCCGGCCGCTGCCACGGTCGTTGCAGAACATCTTCACCGAGCTGCGCGACGACGTCGGGGCCCCTGCGCCCGCGACCGGAGACCTGACGGCCTGGGCGGACCAGGGCGTCATGCTGTGCAACAGGGTGCTGACCGTCGCCGCCGGGGACGCCGGATCGCACCGGGGCCTCGGGTGGGAGGCCGTGACCGACCACGCCATCGCGGCGCTCGTCGCGCGGGGCGGCCCGCTCGTGGCGGTCCTGTGGGGGCGGGACGCCCAGTCCCTGGCCCCGGCGCTGGCCGGCGTCCCGATCATCGCGAGCGCCCACCCCAGCCCGCTCTCCGCCCGCCGCGGGTTCTTCGGTTCGCGCCCCTTCTCCCGGGTCAACGAGCTGCTCGTCGCCCAGGGCGCCGCACCGGTCGACTGGACGCTCCCCGCCGCGCCCCGCGTCGAACCCGCCGACCTGCTCTTCTGAGCCAGGTCTGCCGACCTGGGCCAGAATGAAGCAGTGAGCGACGCCAAAACCACCCAGAGCCCCGAGTCCACCGCCACCGCACATCCGTCGACCGACGGGGTGCGCCTCCCGGCCCCGGGGCCGTGGTCGCGCTACGTGGCGATCGGCGACTCCTTCACCGAGGGCCTCTGGGACGTGCATCCCGACGACGACACCCAGTGTCGCGGCTGGGCAGACCTGCTCGCCCAGAACCTCTCCCACCGGCGCATCGACGCCGGTCAGGACCCGTTGCTCTACGCGAACCTCGCGATCCGCGGCAGGCTCATGCGCTCGATCATCGTCGACCAGCTGCCGGCCGCCCTGGAGATGAAGCCCGACCTGGTGAGCCTCGTCGGCGGCGGCAACGACATCTTGCGCCCGACGGTCGACATCGACTGGATCGCCCGCAACCTCGAGGACGCCGTCGTGACGATCCGCGAGAGCGGCGCGGACGTCCTGCTGTGCACGGGCTTCGACACGGCCGAGAGCCCGCTGGTGTCGATGACCCGGGGGCGGGTGGGCATCTACAACTCGCTCATCTGGTCGATCGCCCACCGGCACGGGGCGTACGTCATGGACATGTGGGGCATGCGGTCCCTCAAGGACTGGCGAATGTGGTCCGAGGATCGCATCCACCTCACCCCGGAAGGTCACCGCCGGGTGTCCCAGGCGGCTCTGCTCGGCCTCGACCAGGTGCCCGACGACGAGGCGTGGGACGACCCGTTGACCCCGCTCCCGCCGGTCCCCCGGATCGAGTGGGTGCGCGAGAACGCGCACTGGCTGCGCGAGCACGTCTATCCGTGGGCGACCCGCCGGCTGCGCCGGCAGTCCTCCGGGGACGCCAGGACGGCGAAGTACCCCGAGCTCACGCCCTTCGGGTGAACCTGCCCCCACCACCGCCTCCGCTGAGTGCGTGAACATGTACGCGACACGCCGACATGTTGCGTACATGTCCACGCACTCAGCGGGGGGCAGGGCGGGGCGGGGACGGTCACCGGCTGAGCGACTCCGGCAGCGTCGGCGCCAGTGCGGCATCGTGCAGCAGGCAGGCCACCTGCCGGCCGGGCTCGTTGAGCCGAGTCGGCCCGAGGACAGGCTGGATCTGCGAGCAGGCGTCCATCACGTGGTCGCAGCGCACCCGGAACGGGCAGCCGCTGGGCAGCGCCTGCAGGTCCGGCGGGGATCCCGGGATGCCCGCGAGCGGACGCTTGGGTCCGTGCAACGGCGGGAAGGAGTGCAGCAGACCGTGCGCGTAGGGGTGGCGCGGTCGGCGGTAGACGTCGCTCGCGCTCGCCTCCTCGATGATCTCCCCGGCGTACATGATCGCGATCCGGTCCGCGACCTCGATGAGCAGCGACACGTCATGGGTGATGAAGATGACCGAGAAGCCCAGCCGGTCGCGCAGGTCGATGACCTGCTCGAGGATCTGGCGCTGCATGACGACGTCGAGCGCCGTCGTCGGCTCGTCCATGATGAGGACCTTGGGCTCGAGGGCGAGCGCCATCGCGATCATCACACGCTGACGCATGCCCCCGGAGAGCTCATGCGGGAAGGCCGAGACCCGGTCCGGCGCGATGCCCACCATGGAGAGCAGCTCGCGGGCCCGCTCGGCGCGTTCGGCCTTGGTCGAGTCCTTGCGGTGCGCGGCGATCGCGTCCATGAGCTGCCGCCCGATCCGGTAGACCGGGTTGAGCGAGTTCATCGCCCCCTGGAAGACGATGGCGACGTCCTCCCAGCGAGAGGCACGCAGCTCCTTGTCGGTCATCGAGAGGATGTCGACCGGCGGCTCACCGCTGCCCTGGGCGCCGTGATAGAGCACCTCTCCGCCCATGATGAGGCCGGGGGGCGGGAGCAGCCGCGTCGCGGCATAGGCGAGCGTCGACTTTCCGCAGCCCGACTCTCCGGCCAGCCCCAGCACCTCTCCGCGGTGCAGAGTGAGGTTGACTCCGCGCAATGCTCGGACCGGGCTCTCGCCGTAGCCGTAGCCGACGTGCAGGTCACGGATCTCCAGGATGGGCTCCCGGGCCGCGGTGGGGGTCCCGCTCAGCGCGGTGATCGTCTCGGTCATCGCTTCGGCTCCTTCGTGGGTGGGGATTTCGGCGACGGCGTGGTCTCGGGCGCCCAGGCGTCCGGGTGCGCGGGCGGCGCGACGGCGCGACGACGCGACGTCGCCATGGCGGACCGGTCGATCGCGGTGAAGCCGATGCGCGGGCGGATGCCCCGTCGGCGCATGTCCTTCGCGCTGGTGCCCGCGGACCGAAGGCGCGGGTTGACGAACTCGTCGATGCCGAAGTTGATGAACGTCAGTGCCATGCCCACGAGCGCGATGCACAGGCCGGCCGGCACGAACCACCACCAGGCGCCGCGGTGCAGCGCCTGCCCGGACTGCGCCCAGTACAGGACGGTCCCCCAGCTCCAGCTCTTGATGCTCGTGACTCCGATGAAGGCGAGCGTCGTCTGCGACAGGATCGCGAACGTCACGGTGCCGATGAAGCTCGAGGCGATGATCGCGGTGAGGTTCGGCAGGGTCTCGAACCAGACGATGCGCCAGGTCGACTCGCCGTTCGCGCGGGCCGCCTCGACGAAGTCCCGGCGCCGCAGGGACAGCGTCTGGGCGCGGAGCACCCGTGCGCCCCAGGCCCAGCCGGTGGCCGCCAGGATCAGCGCGATGGTCATACCACCGGCGTCGGGCAGCTGGCCGGCGATGATGATGATCAGCGGGAGTGCGGGGATGACCAGGAAGATGTTGGACAACGCCGAGAGGATCTCGTCGCTGACACCTCCCAGGAATCCGGCGCTGACGCCCACGATCACGGAGAGCACCGTCGCGATGACGCCCGTGACCAGCCCGACCAGCATGACGCTGCGGGTCCCCACGATGATCTGGGACAAGACGTCCTGGCCCAGGTGCGACGTCCCGAACCAGTGCGTGGCGCTCGGCCCCTGCAAGATGTCCTTGGAGATGGCATTCGGGTCGAAGGGTGCGATCCACGGGCCGATCAGTGCCAGGAGCGTGAAGAAGCCGAGGATCACCAGGCCGGTGACGGCCTTCTTGTTCCGCAGGAACGGGAACCGCTGCTGGGCCGTGCCGCGAGGCTTGCGGCGGGGACCGGCGGCGGTCGGTGCGGGGTTTGTGCCGGTCAAGGCCGTGGCGTCGGTCTGGACGGGGATGGCGGTCATGTCTCAGCCCTCCTGTCGGGTGCGCGGATCGAGGAAGACGTAGGCGACGTCGGCGAGGATGTTCGCGGCCAGCACGGAGAGCGTGATGACCAGGAAGGCGCCCTGCATGAGCGGGAAGTCCTTCGCGCCGATCGCCTGGAACAGCGTGAAGCCGATGCCCTGGTAGGAGAAGACCATCTCGGTGACCAGTGTCCCCGAGACGATGAACCCCAACGACAGGGCGAAGCTGGACACCTGCGGCAGGACCGCGTTGCGGGCGGCGTAGCCGAACATCACGTTGGACTCGGACAGGCCCTTGGCCTGGGCGACCGTGACGTAGTCCTCCGACGTCACGGTCACCATCATGTTGCGCATCCCGAGGATCCAGCCGGCCACCGAGGACAGCACGATCGTCAGTGCGGGCAGCGCACCGTGCTGGAGCACCGAGACGATGAAGTCCAGGTCCCAGCCTGGGATGAGTCCGCCGTCGTAGGCGCCACCCGTCGGGAAGATCTTCCAGGTGATCGAGAAGAGCATGATGGCGATCAGACCGAGCCAGAAGTACGGGACGGAGGAGAAGAACGTCGCGACGGGCAGGATCCCGTCCGCCCACGTCCCCCGCCGCCACCCGATCAGCACGCCGATCAGCGATCCGAGCACGAAGCTGATGATGGTCGCGATACCCACGAGACCGATCGTCCACGGCAGGGACTGGGCGAGAACTTCGCTCACCGGCGTGGGGAAGTTCGCGAAGGACAGGCCGAGGTCGCCGCGCAGCAGCTGTTGCCAGTAGGCGATGTACTGCTCCAGCATGTTGGTGTTCTTGTCCAGGCCGAAGAGCACGTAGAGCGACTGCGCGGCGTCCGCGCTGATCTGCCCTTGCTTCCGGTTGATGAGGGACTGCACCGGGTCGCCGGGCATCAACCTCGGGATGAAGAAGTTGATGGTGACGGCCGCCCAAGCGGTGAGCACGTAGATGAAGATTCGCCGGGCAAAGTACTTCATGACGTGACCTCCACCTTGTTCTCGCCGAGCACGGGGAGCGCGCTCAGATCCGTGCCGGCGGCAGCAGCCTGCTCGGCGTCGGCGTAGCCCCAGCACGCCACCCGGTGACCGTCGGCCAGCTCGGCGAGCACGGGCACCTGCTCGCGGCAGATGTCGGTCGCGAAGGGACAACGCGGGTTGAACCGGCAGCCGGTCGGCGGACGGACCATGTTGGGTGGCTCGGCGCCTCGACCCTGGGTGACGTTGCCGCCCATGTGCTCGGGGTCGGGAGCCGACCGCACCAGCAGCTGGGTATAGGGGTGCGCGGGCTGCTGGGTGACGGACTCGCTGTCCCCGCTCTCGACGATCCGACCGGCGTACATCACGTGGGTCTCGTCCGCGAAGTACCGCGCCGAGGCGATGTCGTGGGTGATGTACAAGATCGCGATGCCCAGGCGGTCGCGCAGGTCCTGCAGCAGGTTGAGGATCCCGATCCGGATGGAGACGTCGAGCATGGAGATCGGCTCGTCGGCGAGCAGCACCTCGGGGTCGGCGGCCAGGGCGCGGGCGATGGCCACGCGTTGGCGCTGGCCACCGGAGAGCTCGTGGGGGAACTTGTCGACGTAGCGCTCGGGCTGCAGCTGGACGCGTTCGAGCAGCGCGTACAACGCTGCCTCGAGCTTCGCTCCGCGCAGCTTCGGCTGGTGGATGCGCAAGGACCGGGTGAGGGTGTACCGGACGCTCTTGGCCGGGTTCAACGAGGCGAAGGGATCCTGGAAGATCATCTGCACCCGGTGGCAGTAGGCGCGGAACGCGCGACCGCGCAGCGCCGTGACGGGTGCGTCGTGCAGCAACACCTCTCCCCCGGTCTGCGGGTACAGCCGGGCCAGCAGGCGCGCAACCGTGGACTTTCCCGATCCCGACTCGCCGACGAGGGCGATGACCTGGCCACCGCGGAGGCTCAGGTCGATCCCGTCGACCGCGTGGACGACCGACTTGGACCGCATGCCACCGACCGGGAAGTGCTTGGTCAGTCCGCGGGCCTGAAGGACGGGATCGGTCGTGGGGGGGAGGGCAGTCGCGCGCAGGGGTGGTGCTGCGGCTGCCGTTTCTGATTCGTGGGCCGGGTGACTCATCGGATACCTGCTTGCTTGAACGTGCGCCGGAGCGCGGAGAAGAGGAGAAGAGGAGACGCGGAGAAGAAAGAGGGCGGTGCGAGCGCCAAGACCCGTCTGCCGGTGACCGAGACCTGGTCTAGGTCAGGTCTCGGTCACCGGCAGACGGGAAGGGGAATCAGTCAGAAGCGGGCTTGAGCTTCGTCAGGATGAGCGAAGCCTGGACCAGGGTCGGCTGCGGCGGTGCGTAGGGGTTGGTCGCGTCGGGCCATCCGACGTAGTTCTTGGTCGTGTACTGGGCCGAGTACGGACGGGTCAGCACAGTGATCGCGGGAACCTCGTCCACGAAGACCTGCTGGATCGTGGCGAGGGCCTCGTCGCGGACGGCCTTGTCGGGGCTGGCGGCGAAGGTCGCCAGCGCCTCGGTGGCTGTCGGGTTGTCGAAGCGACCGAAGTTCCACGCGGCGCTCTCGCCGACCGGCTTGATCTGTGCGCCGTCCATGATGTTGGAGTAGATGTCCCACGGCGTGGCACCCGTGTCGGTCCAGTGCATCGAGGCCTGGAAGTCGCCCTCGGCGATCGCGGTGAACCATGCGTCCTGGTTCATCGCGTCGACCGACGTGTCGATCCCGATCTCCTTGACGGCGGCGGAGATCAGTTCAAGACCAGTCAGGTAGTCGCTCCAGCCTGCAGGGTTGCTCAGGGTGAAGAAGACCGGTGCGCCCGAGGGGTCGAGCAGCGTGTCGCCGGAGTAGGTGTACCCGGCGTCGGTGAGGACCTTCTTGGCGCCCTCGACGTCGACCTTGAACTCCTTGCCGGTGAAGTCCGCGGAGATGAACGGCGTACCGGCCGGCTCGGGGAGGCCCACGACGGAGTTGATCGCGGGGACCTGGCCGGTCGTGGCGAGCTCCGACGTCTGGTCACGGTCGATGACCATGCTCACGGCCTTGCGCACAGCCACGTCGTTGAATGGCGCGACGGTGGTGTTGAGGTAGAGCACGTCCGCACCGAGGCCGGCTGCTGCCCAGAACTTGTTGTGCTCCTTGTCCGCCGAGATGAAGATGTTCTCGATGTCGGGGATGAAGGTCCATCCCCACTGGACCTCACCGGAGATGAGGGCGTTGGTCAGCGCGGCGTTGTCGGTGTAGGAGCTGTAGCGGAGCTCCGGAACCGCAAGGTCGCCGCCCCAGTAGTCGGTGCGGGCCTTGAGCGTTGCGGCCTGCGGGGTCCATGACTCCAGGGTGTACGGGCCGGTGCCGATCGGGTTCTTGTTGACGTCCTCACCCGGGTCGGTCACCTTCTCCCAGATGTGCTTGGGGACGATGAGCAGCTTGAGGAGCTTCGTCTGGTTGGTGTACTGGCCGTTGGTGAAGTTGACGACAACCTTCCCGTCCTCGACGGAGATGTCGCCGTAGGGCAGTGCGTCGGCGTTGATGGCCGGGTTGTCCCGGCGCATCGAGTACGAGTACGCGATGTCGTCGGCCGTCAGCTTCTGGCCGTCAGACCACAGGACTCCATCACGCGGGGTGATGGTGATCTGGGTGAAGTCGTCGTTCCAGGTCCACTCGCTCGCCAGCCACGGGACGGGGTCCTCGGCCGGGTTGATGTCGTTGACCTGGGCGATCGGCTCGTAGAGCACGTTGGCGTAGCCGAGCGACTTCGCCGACGACGTCGCACCGAAGGGGTTGTGGTTGTCGGTCTGGGTGCCGTTGGGCATACCGATGGTCAGGACTGCGCCCTTCTCACCGCTTCCCTTGGTGGTGCTCGAGCCATCGCTCGAACCGCCGCCGCAACCGGTCATGAGCATGACCGCTGCCGCCAGACCGGCGACCGCCGAGAGGGCCTTCTTGTGATTACGCATGTGTGCCTCCTTGCACGTTGGGAACTTCTTGTTAGAGAGGTGGAAAGGTGTGGTGCAGGCCGGCGCACCGACCCGCGGGGTCAGAGCGGAGCGTCGAGCTCGATCCACAGGTCGCCGACCGATCGCCCGATCCGCAGGTGGTGCGGGCCGGGTGGCAGCACCCACCCGTGGGAGGTGGTGTCCCAGATCTCGAAGGCGCGCCGAGGCACGTCTACTGCGACCGTGGCCGGCGAACCCGCCGCGACCTCGGCCACCGCGAACCCGCCGAGCCAGCGCACAGGCCGCGCGGCGTCGACTGATCCGGTGGGGGGCTCGACGTAGACCTGGACGACCTCGCGGCTGGACCGCGGGCCGACGTTCGTGAGCTCCACGGTCACGACCACGCCGCCCTCGGGGGCGAGGTCGGCCCGGGCGTCGTCGTAACGCCACCGGGACCACCCGAGACCGTGGCCGAAGGGCGCGGCCGGCACGCGGCAGGCACGCTCCCAGCCGCGGTAACCGACGTCGGCGCCCTCTGAGTAGTCGATCCGACCGTCCTGCGGCAGCGCGTGAGGGACGGGGACGTCTTCTTCGGCGCCGGGCAGCGTCCACGGCAACCGGCCCGCGGGCTCGGTGACCCCCAGCAGCACATCGGCCAGGCCAGTCCCGGTCTCCTGTCCGGCGAGCCAGCCCCACAGCACCGTCCCGGCATCGGCGAACCATGGCAGGACGACGGGTGCTCCCGCGTTGACGACGACGATCGTCGCCGGGTTTGCCGCGAGCACCCGGGCGACAAGCTCGTCCTGGTTGCCTGGCAGCGCCAGGGTGGTCCGGTCGTAGCCTTCGGACTCGACCTCCTCGGTCGTGCCGACGACGACGATCGCGATGTCTGCCTCGGCCGCGGCGGCCACCGCAGCGTCGAGCTCCTCGGCTGCGCTGAGCCCGGGCAGGCGGTGCACGAGCGATCCCCGGACGAAGGAGTCGTATCCGACCGAGTGGACCACCTGGAGCTCGGCGTCGACCAGCACGGTGCGCGGCTGGCCGATCTCCACGGCCGCGCAGAACGCCAGCGGGTTGTTGTGGCTGGAGTCGAGGATCACCTCGGCCGCGACGATCCGACCGGCGGTCGAGACGAGCTGGCCGTCGACCACGATGCGGTGCCGTCCCACGGTTCCGATGCCGATCTCGTGGACACCCGGCTCGGTCAGTGTGAATGCGCCGGACACGTGCGCAGTCACGGCGTCGGCGCGGACGTCTTGGAGCCATCCGTCCCAGGTGGTCGTGGTCCAGGTCTCGAGCTCGGCGCCGTCGGCACCGGTGAGGGTGACCCGGATGCCGGGTTCGCCGGTGGTCAGATCCCGGGCCCGCGCCACGATGTCGAGGGCGGGCGGGTTGAGCCGCGCCCGCGCGCCGGCGGAGACCAAGAGGGTGACGTCGTCGGGCAGGGCCTCGCTCATCGCAGAGGCGAGGGAGGTCGTCCGGTCCGGTGCCACGTAGGAGGACCCGCCGCCCTGGCGGAAGGGCTCGGTCACGGCGGGGCCCAGCAGCGCGATCGTCGCCGGCGAGCTGCCGGCCCCGAAGGTGAGGGGGATCAGGTCGTCGTCGTCGGCGAGCACGACAGTCGAACGGGCCACGAGCAGACGCAGGAAGTCCGCGGCCTCCTCGGGGGTGGGCGCTGTGGTCTCGCGCAGGTCCGTGCTGAGTGAGGCGGTCGCCTTGAGCGCGCCCACCCGATGGGCGAGCCGCAGCAGCCGGAGCACCTTGTCATCGAGATCGAGCTCGGTGACGGTCCCGGCGCGCACGGCGTCGAGCAGTCCATCGCCCCAGGGCCCGTCCGGTCCAGGCATCTGCAGGTCGAGGCCTCCGTGGACGGCCGCCGCCACGGACTTCGTGGCGAGCCAGTCGCTGACCACGACCCCGTCGAAGCCCCACTCCTCCTTGAGGACACCGGTGAGCAGGGGGCGGTGCTCGACGATCGGGGCGGCGACGTCGCCGTCGTCGACCCCGCTGTATGCGGCCATGACGCTCCACGCGCCGACGTCGGCGACCAGGCGTTCGAAGGGTGCGAGGTAGACCTCGCGCATGGTGCGCTCGTCGACGCAGGCGAGGTAGCTCGTGCGCTCTGTCTCGGAGTCGTTGGCCACGAAGTGCTTGACGGACATGCCCACGCCGTCGGCCTGGGCCTGCCCGACGACGGCGCACGCGATCTGCGAGGTCAGGTGCGGGTCCTCGGAGTAGCACTCGAAGTGACGACCGCCGACGGGAGTCCGTTGCAGGTTGACCTGCGGGGCGAGCACGACGTCGACGCCGTGACGGCGAGCCTCGGAGGCGAAGAGCGCCCCGGTGCGCGCCGCCAGCTCCACGTCCCAGGTGGCCGAGAGGGCGCTGGGCGCTGGGAAGGATGCTGACGTCTGGGGCGCCTGTGCGGTCGTGCCTCGCACTCCCGCAGGACCATCAGAGAGGACCATGGCGCGCAGGCCGATCCGCTCGATCGCCACGGTGCTCCACATGTCCGCCCCGACGACCATCCGGACCTTCTCTTCAAGCGTGAGCTGGGCGAGAAGATCGGCGATCACCGCCTCGAGGGACGGCCGGCCGGCACCGGATCCGGTGCTGGTGGGGGCTGTCTGGAAGTGCACTCAACTCTCCACTCTTGACGTCGCTGTCTGCGTGGATGCAATACAACCACACTTACTTACACGTTAGTAAGTGAAGCAGATCACAGTATGGTTGCGGTATGGAACAGCAGAGCAAGCCCGTCCCAGCCCGCCGCCCGCGCGCGCAGACGGCCGCGCGCCGCGAGGAGATCCTCAAGGCGGCGATGCACACTTTCGGGTCGAAGGGCTACCACAACGGGTCGCTCACTGAGGTCGCCGAACAGGTCGGTATCACCCATGCGGGGGTCCTGCACCACTTCGGTTCCAAGGACAAGCTGCTCACCGCCGTGCTCGAGTACCGCGACAAGGTCGACGTCGCGCACCTCGAGGGGCAGCACATCCCCGACGGCATGGCGCTGTTCCGCCACCTCGTGCTCACCGCGCGCATGAACGCCGAGCGGCGCGGGATCGTCCAGGCCTACACGGTTCTGGCCGGGGAGTCGGTCACCGACGGGCACCCCGCGGGCCCCTGGGTCACGAGCCGTTTCGAGGTGCTGCGCGCGGAGATCGCGGCCGCGCTGCGACAGATCGTCGAGGAGCGCGCCGCCTCCGAGGGCTCACCGATCTCCCTCACCGACGCCGCGGCCAGCACGGGCGCAAGCTGCATCATCGGGACCATGGACGGCCTGCAGGTGCAGTGGCTGCTCGACCCGGACGCGGTCGACCTCGCCGAGACCACGGCCTTCGCGATCGAGGCGATCCTCGCCGCGACGCTCGCCGGCAGCCGGCTGCCGCGCCCCTTGGACCAGGCCGATGTTCTGCCGTCACACGGCTAGGACCTCGACCCCCTAGGCTCCCGCCACGGCACCCAGCTCGCGCAGCACCCCAGCCACCCGGCCCGCGAAGCCGTCCGGGGTGTCTGCTGGCAGGGACGCGACCGGGAACCAGGCCAGCGCCTCGCTCTCCTCGCTGACCGACGTCTTGAGGTCCCCGCCCGCGACGACGGCGTACCCCACGTCCCAGTGGACCGCGCACCGCCCGAAGCCGTCACCGAGGCCGTGCCGGTCGAGGTCGACCGGCGTGGGCCGCAGCAGCACCAGGTCGTCGAGCCCGCTCTCCTCGTGGGCCTCCCGCAGCGCCCCGTGCGCGACCGAGGCGTCCCCGGGCTCGACGTGACCGCCGAGCTGGACCCAGAACTGTCCCTTGCGGTGGAAGCACAGCAACACCTGGGTCAGGTCGGGGGTGAAGACGAAGGCGCTGCCGGTCACGTGCTCGGGGCCACCGTCTCGCTCGAGCCCGCGCGCCGGCCGGGCGGCGAGGAATTCCGCGTAGTCGTCGCGGAGCATCCGCTGGGCCGCGTCAGCCGGCGACCATGCGGCCAGCACCTCCAGGAGGTCGGAGGTCCTGTGGTCCTGGGGCTCTACGGCGTCATCCATCCGGGAACCTTAACAACACGCCGGTCGCGCACGGCAGCGGGCGCGGGCCGCCGTAATCGTCGTGGTCGTCGCGGTCGTCGTGGTCGTCGCGTCAGGGCATCCGTGGCAGAGTCGAAGCATGACCGTCTCCTGGCCCTGGGCCTCCGTCCCCGCACCGACCTTCACGCCCGCCACATCGATCGCGGCCCACGAGATCCCGTCCTCCCCCGGCGTCTACGCCTGGGTCCACGACGACGAGGTCGTCTACCTCGGCGTCGCAGCCTCAGGGCTGCGCTCCCGAATCCGCACGCACCTGGGGACGGCCGCCGACCTGTCCCGGTCCGCCTTCCGCCGCAGCGTCGCCGGGCACGTCCTGACGACCCCGGCGGCCTCCTCGCGCAAGCGGCTCAGCACGCTCGACGTCAAAGACCTCGCGGTGGTCAACGCTTGGGTGCGCGAGTGCTCTCTCGGCTGGATCGAGACCACCAACGCCGACGAGGCCCGCGAGCTCGAGGACACGCTGCTCTCGAAGCATCGTCCGCCGCTCAACAAGCAGTAGGTCGAGCCCGCTGGGCCCGATCCCGGGCGCCTAGAGGGGGATGTCGCGGCCGATGACGATCGTCCGCTGTCGGGGCAGGTCAAGGGTCTCGACGGGGTCGGGCACGAGCCGGAACAACCCGAGGAAGAGGCGCTGTGACCATCGGGGCATCCGGGAGCGCGAGCTGTACTGCGGGACGGACAGGGACACGAAGTACGTCGCTGTGCCTAGATTCACGCCTCGCATCACCTCGGGCTCCGCGCTCTTGACCTGGTCGAGCAACCGGCGGATCCGTGGCCGTTCGCGAAAACCGTAGGTCACGGTCACCAGCACCACGCCCTCGTCGCCCATGGCCGCCACCTCAAATCTCTCGTTCGCCGGTACGAGTGGTCGGTCGACCGTGGTCCAGCTGACGATGAGCACGTGACGCTGCAGGGCGTGGTTCTGCTCGACCATCGATCGCAGAGCGAGTGGCACGATCCCGCCGTGCCGGCTCAGGAAGATCGCCGTGCCTGGGGTCCTGGTCACCGAGTGGTGCGCCTCGAGGACATCCTCGACGCGCTGGACGGTGGTCTCCAGGGCCAGGCGTCCGCGGTTGACCTGCCGTTGCCCCATCCACCAGGTAGCCATCGTGACGAACACGACGACGCCGATCGTGAGGGGCAACCACCCTCCTGAGCCGACCTTTGCGAGGTTCGCCACGAGGAAGACCAGGACGACCACGAGGATCGACCCGGCGACGACCAGCCGGCCGGTGATGCGCCGTCGGGAGGTCCAGCCGTAGGCGAGGTACACGACCGTGGTGATCGAGATCGTCAGCGTCACGGCGATGCCGTACGCCGACGCGAGCGCGACCGAGGACCGAAACAGGAGGACGACAAGAAGAACCATCACAGCCAGGAGGGCGTTCACGGCCGGTAGGTAGATCTGCCGGCTGTTGGCGGCAGAGGTATGCACCGTCCGCAGCGTCGGGAGCACTCCGAGACGTCCACTCTGGTGGACGACGGAAAACGCTCCCGACACGACAGACTGCGAGGCGATGACGGTCGCAAGCGTCGCAAGAATGACGACGGGCACCTTCACCGGATCGGGAACCAAGGAGAAGAACGGGTTGCCCGCGGCGTCCTGCGCCACGAGCATGTGCCCGGCCTGACCCAGGTAGCTCAACGCGAGAGCGGGGAAGACGACGAACACCCACGCCCGCGCGATCGCGCGCCGACCGAAGTGGCCGAGGTCCGCGTACAGGGCCTCCGCCCCGGTCACGGCCAGCACCACGGCCCCCAGCGACAGGAACGCGGCTCCGGGATGGTCCAGGAAGAAGAGCACGACCCAGTGCGGGGAGAGGGATACCAAGACCTCTGGCGTCTCGACCACCCCCCGGACGCCGCACGCAGCGATCACGGCGAACCAGAGCACCATGACTGGCCCGAAGAACCGGCCGATCGCCCCGGTCCCGAGCCGCTCGACGAGGAACAGGCCCGCCAGGATCACCAGGGCCGCAGGCACCACGAGCCGCGCCAGCGACGGCTCGACGACCTCGAGCCCCTCGACGGCCGACAGGACGGAGATGGCCGGGGTGATCACGCTGTCGCCGAGGAACATCGCGGCACCGAGCATCCCGAGCACGGTGAACGCGGTCGCCGCTCCACGTCGACCGATCTGCCGGCGCAACAGCCCGAGCAGGGCCAGCAGTCCCCCTTCGCCCTCGTTGTCAGCACGCAGGAAGAAGCGGACGTACAGGACACTGACCACCAAGGTCAGGGACCACAGGATCGTCGACGTCATCCCGAACACAAACGTCCGGTCCACCCCGACCCCAGCCTTCTTGGCCGTAGCGACCACGGCGGCCGCCGCGTAGAGCGGACTCGTCCCGATATCACCGAAGACGACCCCGAGCGCTCCCACGACCGCCACGGCGCCGACCGTCGGGGCGCGTCCCGCTGGCACCTCCACCGTGGGTGAGATGACGCCTCCTCGCTGACCCGTTCGCGAGGCACGATCGACCTCCAGCCTCGACAGACTCAGTCTTGCGCCCGTTCTCGGCGACGGCCATGTGAGATCTGTGCCGGCGGAACGCCTCCTGCGCGAATCGCACCCGGATGAACCAGGGTGCTGGAGGCATGCAGAGACGACTGCAGGCCAGCCCGTAGAACGGTCTGACCTGCATCGATGGAGCCGCCTGTCGGATTCGAACCGACGACCTTCGCTTTACAAGAGCGGAGCTCTACCAGCTGAGCTAAGGCGGCACGCACGGACGAGTCCGTGCGGTGAGAACCTTACCGCCACTTCCTCGACCGTGGTAGTTCGCCGGCTCCGACCGGTCGACCGCAGTCAGGCGGCGGTCGACCGGTCGTCCCGGATCACGATCAGGGGGCGACGGCCGCTCCCGGCGCGGCCTTGATCTCCGCGGTGAGGGCGCCAGGCTGGCGCCAGTCGCTCGTGACCTTCTCCCCGTTGATGAGGATCGTCGGCGTGCCGAATCCGCCGCTCTCGTTGAGCAGCTTCTTGTTGTTGAAGGCGATCTCGGTGAGGGCCTCGACGAACTTGTTGTACGTCCCGGTGGCGATCCCCTTGGCCACGTCGTCGGGCACGCCGGCGCTCGTGGCGATCGCCGCGATCTCGTCGTTGGTCAGCCCCGTGGTGGCCTCGGCCGGCTGGTTGGCGAACATCGCGGTGTTGAAGGCGAGCGCCTGGGCGGGCGCCTTCTCCGAGACGTAGGCGAAGGCCTGTGCGGCCCGCGTCGAGAACGAGGAGCCCTTGGACTGTGCGTCGAGGATGGAGACCGGGTGCACAACCATGGTGATGTCACCACTCGCGCGGAGCGCGTCGAGGTCGGCGCCGTTGGTCTCCTCGAACTGACCGCAGATCGGGCACATGTAGTCGAGGTAGACGTCGACGCGGACGGCGTCGGCACCCGAGGTCGACCCGGCCTCGCCCGACTTGCCGAAGCTGATCCCGCCGGCTGCGTCCGAGACGCTCGGAATCGCAAGCCCGTCGGGGAACGCGGTGATCCCCGAGGACACGGTGGGCCCGGCGCTCTTGATGATCGCGTAGCCCACACCGACGACCACCAGCAACCCGGCAAGGACCGAGGCGATGATCACGTTCCGGGTGCGCTTCTCCCGCCGGATCTGCTCCTGCTGCAACTTGAGGGCCTGCGCGCGTGCGGCGTCGCGGCGGTCACCCTTCGAGAGCTGAGGTTCCTTGGTAACCATTGCGATCTACTGCCTTTGTGAGAAGGGCCTGTGCCCGGCAAAGTTTACTGTCCGAAACTGGGCGGTTCCTGAATGGGTGCCCAGTCGATCGGATGCCCCGACTGGATCAGGTCGAGAAAGTACCAGGACACGAGCACAGCGAGAACCACGACGACCAGGGTGCCGACCCAGCCGGGCGCCACCCTGTTGAGCACCACCCGTCCCCCGTGCCGCACGAGCGAGGTGACCGGCCCGAACCACAGGAGTACTGCCGCGATCGCCGTCACAGCGGCCAGCACGACCGCGTAGACCCAGGGTTCGTTCTCGCCCGAGCCGATCACCACCCGGTCGGTAGTCAGTGCCCACCACGCGACGCCGCCGACGATGATGACCGTGCTCGCCGCGACCAGGAGCGAGGGAACCTCCGCGACCACGGCCCGCACCGCGTGCCACGGGCTGCGCACCACGGCACGCAGCCCGTCGCCGCCGCGCGCGCCTCGGACCTCCCGGCGCGAGTGGAAGGAGGAGTGCACGATGCCAACGACGCGGGCGAAGACCGTGAGCGCGAGCAGCACCACGAGCGTCTTGCCCGGGTAGGTGGCGCCGGCCAGCACGAGCGGGACGGCGAGCGCAAGGACCGCGAAGGGCCGACGCCGCACCGGCGGTGCGAGGTAGCCCTGCGGCGCGGGGAACCCGGGACCGGGGCCGTGCTGCGCCGGGTCGGGGTTTGCCATGTCGTAGGGGTAGGGATCCAGCCCGGGCGCGTATGACGCCGGGGCTCCCATCCCCGGGGCCACCGGTGGCACGAGCTCGGTCGCTGCCGCCGTTGCCGGCAGAACCGACGTGTGCGTGAGGTTGACGGCGTCGGCGAAGGGCTCGTGCCGCCCCACCCGCCCGTCGAAGACCTCGGTCTGGTCCAGACCCGCACCCACGACCTCGGTGAGCGGCTGGCCGGCGCCGAGGACCTCCGTCCGGCCGTCCCCGCCGCCGTAGGCGCCGATACCACCGGCCGCTACCCCGACCACGGGAGCGTCCCCGACCTCGGCGGCCTCGCGCAGCGCGGCAACCACCCTGTCGGGCGACCAGCGCAGCGCCGGGTCGGCCGCGAGCGCGCCCCGCAGCGCTCCGGCGGTGAGCGGCCCGAGCCCTGCGACGTCCGGGTCCCCGGACCGGGCCCGGGTGATGACGGCCTCGAGCGGGCGCACGCCGAACGGCGCCCGTCCGGTCGCGGCGTAGACGAGCATCGCGGCCCAGCCCCACCAGTCCGTGGCCGCCGAGGGATCCATCCGGTCGAGGAGCTCGGGCGCGAGGTAGCCCGGGGTGCCCATGACAAACCCGACCGAGGTGACCCGGGCGTCCTCCATCCCGTGCGCGATACCGAAGTCGATGAGGACCGGACCTGCGTCGCTGATGAGCACGTTGCCGGGCTTGAGGTCACGGTGGATCACGCCGGCAGCGTGGACCGCGTCGAGGGCGTCGCGGAGCTGGTCAGCCAGCTCGAAGAGGTCGAGGGCGTCGAGCGGCCCCCTGCCGGCGATCTCCTCCTCGAGGGTGAGACCGTCCACGAGCGCGGTGACGATGAACATCTCCGAGGAGTCGGCCTCCGCGTCGAGCAGGTGCGCCACGGCCGGGTGGTTCACCTTCTGCAGTGCGCTGATCTCACGCCCCAGCCGCCGTCGGGTCTCGGCGTCGGCGGAGACCTGAGCGTGCAGCAGCTTGAAGGCGACGAGGCTCCCCCCGCCGTCGACGGCCTTGTACACCGCGCCCATCGCGCCTGTGCCCAGGGGCGAGACGATGCGGTACCCGCCTATCTCAGTTCCGGGCTCGAGTCCGATCCGCTCCATGACGCTTACCGTAGCTGGCGATGACCGCTCGAGCGTTCTGCGCGGCGCGTTTCCCCGGGTGTCGATACCCTAGGGGTACTACAAGGAGTTGATCATGTATGGGTAAAGATGGGTTCAACCTCGTCGTTGTTGCCAACCGCCTGCCAGTTGACATGTCCATCACCGAGGACGGGACGGTGGACTGGCAACGGTCCCCCGGCGGCCTGGTCACGGCCCTCGAGCCGGTCATGCAGGGCGCCGACGGCGCGTGGGTCGGCTGGTCCGGCGCGCCCGACCTGACGGCCGACCCCTTCGACGTGGACGGCATGCGCCTCGTCCCGGTCAGCCTGAACCAGACCGAGATCGAGCGTTACTACGAGGGCTTCTCCAACGACACCCTCTGGCCGCTCTATCACGACGTCATCGCCCCGCCCGCCTTCCACCGCCAGTGGTGGGACAGCTACCGCAAGGTCAACCAGCGCTTCGCCGAGGCAGCCGCGAGCCAGGCCGCCCACGGCGCGATCGTCTGGGTCCAGGACTACCAGCTCCAGCTCGTCCCCAAGCTGCTCCGTAATCTCCGCCCGGACCTGCGCATCGGGTTCTTCAACCACATCCCGTTCCCCCCGCTGGAGATCTTCCAGCAGCTGCCCTGGCGCCGTCAGGTTCTCGAGGGACTGCTCGGCGCGGACCTCATCGGCTTCCAGCGCGGCGGCGACGCCTCGAACTTCGTCCGTGCGGTCCGCCGGCTCACTGACCTGACCACCCGCGGTCAGCACGTCATGATCGAGGCGACCGACGACGCACCCGCCCGGACCGTGCGGGCCGCGCCCTTCCCGATCTCGATCGACTCCCACCACTTCGACGAGCTGGCCCGCTCCCCGCAGGTCCAGGCCCGCGCACGGGAGATCCGCACAGACCTCGGCGACCCGGAGATCGTCATGCTCGGGGTGGACCGTCTCGACTACACCAAGGGCATCCGGCACCGGATCAAGGCCTACGGCGAGCTGCTCCAGGACGGCCGTCTGGACCCGGCCAAGTGCACCCTGGTCCAGGTCGCCAGCCCCAGCCGGGAGAACGTCGGCGCCTATCAGGAGCTGCGCGACCACGTGGAGACCCTCGTCGGGCGGATCAACGGCGAGTACGGGGAGATCGGCCACAGCGCGATCCACTACCTGCACCACTCCTATCCGCCCGAGGAGATGGCAGCGCTCTACCTCGCCGCCGACGTCATGCTCGTCACGTCCCTGCGCGACGGCATGAACCTCGTGGCCAAGGAATACGTCGCGGCCCGCTCGGACACCGCCGGGGTGCTCGTGCTCTCGGAGTTCACCGGGGCCGCCGACGAGCTCGCGGGCGCGATCATGGTCAACCCGCACGACATCGACGGCATGAAGGACGCGATCTACCGTGCGGCCACGATGGACTCCCGCGAGCAGCGCAAGCGGATGCGCCGGCTGCGGCGCAAGGTCCTCACCGACGACGTCGCGAAGTGGTCCGCAAGCTTCCTGACCACCCTCGGTGGCATACCGGACCCCGCCCACTCCCCGGCCCCCACCACGCTGGCCATGACGCAGGAGTACTCGTGACAGGCGCATCCCACCCCCTCGATGCGGACCTGCTCGACGCCGTCGCCCAGTTCGCGGCCCTCGCCGCCCCAGGGCACCCGCTGCTCGTGGCGAGCGACTTCGACGGGGTGCTCTCCCCGCTCGTCGACGACCCGTCCGCCTCGCGCATGACGCCGACCGCCGCTGCCGCGCTCACCCGGCTGGCCGAGGTGCCCGACGACCGGCTCCGCCTCGCCCTGGTCTCGGGCCGCACCCTGGACTCCCTCGGTGCGCTCGCGCTCGCGCCGCCAGGAACGGTGCTCGTCGGCAGCCACGGCGCCGAGCGCGGCGAGATGCTGCCCACCGCGCCTGGCATTGCGCGCACGCCCTTCGAGCTCAGCGCACGGGAGGCAGACCTGCTCGCCCGGGTGACGTCGGGCCTCGCGGAGATCGCCTCCGGCGTCGAAGGCGCCTGGGTCGAGCACAAGCCGTCTGCGGCGGTCCTGCACACCCGGCTGGCCGCCCCCGCGGACGGCGAGCGGGCCGCCGAGGCCGGGCACTCCCTCGGAACCGAGCTCGGCGCGCACACCATGCGCGGCCAGGACGTCGTCGAGATCGCCGTGGTCGCGGCGTCCAAGGGCCAGGCGCTCACCGTGCTGCGCCTCGAGCTCGCCGCGGCCGCCGTCTTCTACATGGGCGACGACGTCACCGACGAGCGCGCCTTCGAGGTCCTCGGACCTGGGGACCTCACGGTCAAGGTTGGTCCGGCCGCCACGGCGGCCCGGTTCCGGGTGGCCACGACTGACGACGCGGTGGCCGTCCTGGTGGCGCTCGCGGACGCGCTGTCGACCGAAGCGTCGCAGGGAGGTCACGACTAGGCCACAGTCCAGACGTCCACGAAAGGATGTGTGGCAGTATGAGTCCTGGCTCACACCATCGCTGGTAGGAGCTGTGTCAGCGACGACGCTTCTGACACCTTTCACAACGGATCGTCCGGCACGTACCTGCCGGTGAAGGGCTGTAATTACCATGGCAACAGTTACTTACGACCACGCAAGCCGGATCTACCCCGGGACCGAGCGTCCCGCCGTCGACCAGCTCAACCTCCACGTGGAAGACGGCGAGTTCCTCGTCCTCGTCGGCCCGTCCGGTTGTGGTAAGTCCACCTCGCTGCGCATGCTCGCCGGCCTCGAGGACGTCAACGCCGGCCGCATCCTCATCGGTGACCGTGACGTCACTGACGTGCAGCCCAAGGACCGCGACATCGCGATGGTGTTCCAGAACTACGCGCTGTACCCGCACATGTCCGTCGCCGACAACATGGGCTTCGCCCTGAAGATCGCCGGCAAGCCGAAGTCAGAGATCCGCAGCCGTGTCGAAGAGGCAGCCAAGATCCTCGACCTCACCGAGTACCTCGACCGCAAGCCGAAGGCCCTCTCCGGTGGCCAGCGTCAGCGTGTCGCCATGGGCCGCGCGATCGTGCGTAACCCGCAGGTGTTCCTCATGGACGAGCCGCTGTCCAACCTTGACGCCAAGCTCCGCGTCCAGACCCGTACGCAGATCGCGTCGCTCACACGTCGCCTCGAGGTCACGACCGTGTACGTCACGCACGACCAGGTCGAGGCGCTGACCATGGGTGACCGCATCGCGGTCCTCAAGGACGGCGTGCTCCAGCAGGTCGACACCCCCCGCGCGCTGTACGACTCCCCGAAGAACGTGTTCGTCGCCGGCTTCATCGGTTCGCCGGCTATGAACATCGGGACCTTCTCCGTGACGAACGGCGTGGCCAAGATCGGCCAGGCCCAGATCCCTCTCACGCGTGACGCCGTCGCCGGCCTCACCGCCGAGGACAACGGCAAGGTCACCCTGGGCTTCCGCCCCGAGGCCCTGGACATCGTCCCCGAGAGCGACCCGTCCGCGATCGAGATCGAGGTCAACATCGTCGAGGAGCTCGGCTCCGACGCCTACGTCTACGGAACCCTCAAGGGCGACGCCGCCGGGGCCGACCTGGCCTCCGCCGGAGCCGGTGACCACGAGGTCATCGTGCGCATCAACCCGCGCACCGCGCCGGCCAAGGGCGAGCGCATCCACGTCGCGATCCGCCCCGGCCAGGAGCACGTGTTCTCCCCGACCACGGGTCTGCGTCTCTCCAGCCAGTGACGTAGGTTGAGGGGCGGGTGCCGGCGTCGAGCCGCACCCGCCCTTTTTCTGTCTCCGCTCCCCCCACCCGCCGGCCTCGCGACGGCTCCCCCCGACGGGGTCGTCGTTGCGTCCTCCACCACGGAAAGGATGTTCCCGTGGCGCAGAACCTCCAGATCACCGCCTCTTCCCCCGACCCAGCGCTCCTCGACCTCCCCTGGGACATCCCGCTCGAGGACTGGCCCGCCGAGGTCCTTGCAGCCCTCCCACGGGGCCTGTCCCGGCACGTCGTCCGCTTCGTGCGGATGTCCGGCGGGGTGATCGCCGTGAAGGAGATCGGTGAGTCGGTCGCCTACCGGGAGTACGAGCTGCTGCGTCAGCTGAGCCGGATCAACGTGCCCAGCGTCGAGCCGGTCGGGGTGATCACCGGCCGCACGGACAAGAACGGCGAACGGCTCGAGGCGGTGCTCATCACCAAGCACCTGCAGTTCTCCCTGCCCTACCGGTCCCTGTTCAGCCAGGCCCTGCGTCCGGACACCGCGACCCGCCTCATCGACGCGCTGGCCGTGCTGCTCGTCCGGCTCCATCTCATCGGGTTCTACTGGGGTGACGTGTCGCTGTCGAACACCTTGTTCCGCCGTGACGCGGAGACCTTCGCCGCCTACCTCGTCGACGCCGAGACCGGGGACCTGCACCACAAGCTCAGCCCCGGCCAGCGCACCTACGACGTGGACCTGGCCCGCACGAACATCATCGGCGAGCTCATGGACCTCGTCGCGGGCGAGCTGCTCGACGAGGACACCGACACGATCGCCATCGGCGACGCGCTCGTCGAGCGGTACAACGAGCTGTGGAGCGCGCTGACCGACGAGGAGTCCTTCGGCGCCGACGAGCGGTGGCGCGTGGCGGCCCGCATCGACCGGCTCAACCACCTGGGCTTCGACGTGGGCGAGCTCGAGATCACGACCGACATCGACGGGACGAGCGTCCAGATCCAGCCCAAGGTGGTCGACGCCGGGCACCACTCTCGCCGCCTCATGCGCCTGACCGGGCTCGACGTCCAGGAGAATCAGGCTCGCCGCCTGCTCAACGACCTCGACTCCTATCGCGCCGCGATGGACCGCCAGAACGACGACGAGGAGTTCGTCGCCCACGACTGGCTCTCCGGGGTGTTCGAACCCACCGTCCGGGCGGTCCCCCGGGACCAGCGTCGCAAGCTCGAGCCCGCCCAGCTCTTCCACGAGGTGCTCGACCACCGCTGGTTCATCTCCGAGCAGCAGAAGCGAGACGTCCCCATGCCCGAGGCCGTGGAGAGCTACGTCGAGAACGTCCTGCGCGACCGCCCCGACGAGATGGCCATCCTCGGCCTCCCCCCAGACGCAGCCGACCAACAGGAGTAACCCCACCCGCTGAGTGCGGTCGAATGGCTGCCCGATGCCCGATTTGCCCAGCCGTTCGCCCGCACTCAGCGGCCCTGCCCGGCGGGAGCGGGCGCGCGGGCGGGCGGGCGGATGCGTGAGAGGGCGGTGCACCTGGTGGTGCACCGCCCTCTTGGGTCGAGCTGGGTGGGTCAGGCCTGGGCGGCGCGGACCTTGGCGACCTCGTAGAGCGCGATGCCCGCGGCGACGCCGGCGTTGAGCGATTCCACGGTCGAGGCGATCGGGATGGAGACGATGACGTCGCAGGTCTCGCGGACCAGTCGGGACAGGCCCTTGCCCTCGGAGCCCACCACGAGCACGATCGGGTCGACCGAGAATGCCAGGTCACCGACCGACACCTCGCCGCCGCCGTCGAGACCCACGATGAAGCAGCCAGCCGACTTGTACTCCACCAGCGTGCGCGTCAGGTTCGTCGCGCGAGCCACCGGCACCCGGGCCGCCGCACCCGCGGAGACCTTCCAGGCCGACGCCGTCACACCGGCCGAGCGACGCTCGGGCAGGAGCACCCCGTGCGCGCCGAAGGCACCCGCAGACCGCAGCACGGCGCCGAGGTTGCGCGGGTCGGTCACGCCGTCGAGGGCGATGATCAGCGCGGGCTTGCCAGACTCGGCGGCGATGTCGAGGAGGTCCTCGGCGTCCTTGTAGGCGTACGGCGGGACCTGGATCGCCACACCCTGGTGCACGGAGTCGTCCGTGAGCCGGTCGAGCTCGGGCTTGGTGACCTCGAGGAGGTTGTAGCCGCGCCCGGTGGCGATCTGCAGGATCTCCCGGGTCCGGTCGTCGGACTCGAGCCGGGACCCGATGTACACGTTCGTCACGGGGACCTGGGCACGCAGCGCCTCCAGGACCGCGTTGCGGCCCGAGAGGATCTCGTGCGTGGCCGACCCGCTGCGCTTGGCGGGCTTGGACCGTCCCGCGCCGGGGCGGGCGGAGCTGCGCCCGGGAGCCGGACGACCGGACTCGGGGCGACCAGACTCCGGACGACCGGCGCCTGATCGCTCGACGGACGCCTTGCGCTTGCCGGCCGGGTGGTGGGGTCGGTCCTCGGCCTTGGGGGTCGGGCCGCGGCCCTCGAGGGCCTGCTCGCCCCATCCGCCGGATCCCTTGCGGGCGCCCTTCTTCGAACCGGGCTTGCGCACCGCTCCGCGGCGCTGTGAGTTGCCTGCCATCAGTTCTGGTCCTCCGTAGTTGTGGCCGCGAGTGTCCATCGCGCACCGAGTGCTGAGTCCTCGACGATGATCCCGGCCCGCGCGAGGCGGTCCCGGATCGCGTCGGAAGTGGCGAAATCTCGGGCGGCGCGCGCATCGGCACGCGCCTCGAGCTCGCAAGTGATGACCGAGTCGAGGGCCGTGCGGTACCGGCTGTCGCCGGTCGCGGCTGTCCACTGGCGTGGGTCGAGCCCCAGCACGTCGAGCATCGAGCAGACCGCGAGCAGATCCGCCCGGGCCGCGACGTCGTCCCGGTCCGCGAGCGCGGTGTTGCCGGACTTGAGCCGCTCGTGCACGACGACGAGGGCCGCCGAGACGTTGAGGTCGTCGTCCATGGCCTCGACGAAGGCGTCAGGCAGAGCTGCCGTGCGCACCTCGTCGTCGGGCAGGGAGCCCACGCGCTCGGTGGCGCGCTCGACGAAGCCAGCGAAGCGGTCCCAGGTGGCGTCCGCCTCCCCGACCGTCTCGGGCGTCCACTCGAGCATGGAGCGGTAGTGCACCCCGGCGAGGGCGAACCGCAGCACGGCCGCACGGGTGTGGGAGAGCACCTCGGTGACTCCCAGCCCGTTGCCCAGGGACTTGCTCATCTTCGCGCCGCCCTGGGTGACCCATGCGGAGTGCATCCAGTGACGAGCAAAGTCATAGCCGGCCGCTCGTGACTGCGCCTGCTCGTTCTCGTGGTGCGGGAAGCGCAGGTCCAGGCCGCCGCCGTGGATGTCGAAGGACTGGCCGAGGTAGCGCTGGGCCATGGCCGAGCACTCCAGGTGCCAGCCCGGGCGACCACGACCGAAGGGCGTCGGCCAGGAGGCTGTATCGGGCTCACCCGGCTTGGCGGCCTTCCACAGGGCGAAGTCGCGGGGGTCGCGCTTGACGCTCACCTCGGCCTCGTCCGTGGCAGGGGTGAGATCCTCCAGGCGCTGGTTGGTCAGCGACCCGTAGGGCTCCCAGGAGCGCACGTCGAAGTACACGTCGCCGGGACCGGTCTGGTAGGCGTGCCCGGCCGCGACAAGGCGCTCCATGAGGTCGATCATGTCGGTCACGTGACCGGTCGCGCGCGGCTCGTAGGTGGGGGGCTGGTTGCCGAGCGCGTCGTAGGCCTCGGTGAAGGCCCGTTCGTTGATCGCCGCCCAGGCCCACCACTTCTCGCCCGCCGCAGCAGACTTGGCGAGGATCTTGTCGTCGATGTCCGTGACGTTGCGGATATGGGTGACCTTGTTGCCGGTCCGGCGCAGCCAGCGCACCAGGACGTCGAAGGCGACGGCCGAGCGCATGTGTCCGATATGCGGGGGACTCTGAACCGTCGCACCACACACATACACGCCGACCTCGCCCTCGATCAGAGGCTCGAAGTCACGCACGTCTCGCGTGGCGGTGTCGTACAGGCGAAGGGTCACAGAGGCAAGGTTACCGGCGGGCCTGCTCCTGCGTGGAATTGAGCGTGTGGCGCGCGGTTCCGGGCCGCTGCGCTCCCTCCCACGCGGCGCCTCCGCCGGGCGGGCGGGCGGCGCGCTCAGCCGAAGTTCTTGCCCTCGCCGCGGTACGTCGGGACCGTCTCGACCAGGTGCTCGCCGCGGACCAGGTGCACCTCGTCGAAGCGTTCGTACTGCTCCCCCGCCTTGGCGTGCCGCAACCAGACGCGGTCCCCGATCGCTGGCAGCACGGCGACGGTCGCCGAGCCCCGCCCACCGAGCCTCCCGCCGAACAGACCACCGAGCCGCCCATCGAGGAATGGCCGACGTCGCGCCCGGAGCGGGGTCTGCACCTCACCGGCGCCCTCGCGCGGCAGCAGGCCCAGTCCCGGCGGGGACACCACGAGCGGCTGGCGGCTCAGCGAGGGCGGGCCGGAGGCGATGTACCCCCCGCCGAAGGCTGTGGCGTGGTGGGGAGTGGGGTGCCGGACGACGTCCAGGCCGAAGAACGCCGACGGAATGGCGTCCAGCGTGCGGTACCCGTCGAAGAGGCCGGGCTTGTAGAGCCCGGAGCCCGCCGCCACCTCGGTCACGACCGAGTCGGCCGAGCTCGTCTCGAGCGACCCGGTCCCCCCGGAGTTGACGATCTCGAGCGGGCCGACGTGCGCCTCGATGGCCGCGACGACTGTGCCTCGACGGGAGGCCAGGTCCCGCACGGACAGCTTCTTGACCAACCGCACGGCCGCGCTCGTGTCCGGCATGCCGGCGACCTGCCCCTCGTAGAACATGGCGCCCACGAGACGGACACCGTCCGTCGCGGCGGCGCGGGCGGCGAAACGGCCCGCCTCCTGCGGGGTGTGCACGGGCGAGCGGCGTACCCCCAGGTGCACGGTCGCCACCGCCGCCGCGACATGGACCTCGAGCCGCAGCGACGCGTCGACGTCGAGGCACAGCCGAACCGGGAGCGCTGCGGTGTCGGCTGCGGCCGCACTGTCACGGAGGGCGCGGGCGCGGACGTCCGTGATCAGGTCCAGGTGCGCCACGTCGTCGACCATGATCGTGATCTGGGCGAGGGCCCGAGGGGAGATCGCCAACTCGGCGAGCGCGCCGCGGTCCACGCTGGGGTAGGCCACGAGCACGTCGTCGATGCCATTGCCCACAAGCCACAGCGCCTCGGCCAAGGAGTAGGCCATGACACCCCGGAACCCCGGACGGCCGAGGGCGTTCGTGAGCAGCGAGCGCACCCGGAGCGACTTGGAGGCCACCCGGATGGGAACGCCGGCGGCGCGGCGCACGAGCGCGTCGGCGTTGGCTTCGAAGGCGTCGAGGTCGACGACCGCGAGGGGGGCTGGCAGGCCCCGGGTCGCGGCGTCGAGACGCTGGCCGAGGGTCAACGCTCCTCGACCAGGGAGGCGAGGTACTGCGCCATCATGCGGACCTGTTCCTCGGCGGCCGCGTCATCGCGGTCGACGACCCAGGCCATCGACACGCCGTCGAGGAAGGCTGCCGTGAACCGGCCGATCTCCTCGATCGGCCGGGTCCACGTCACGCCGTGGTGCTCGGCGAAGGCGGTGAGGATCGCGGCGGCGAAGGCGCGCCCCTTGTCGTACTGCGCGGTGACCAGGGAGCGCAGCGCGGTGCGGCGCAACGAGACGAGAGCCAGCTCATAGCTGACCAGCTGATAGTCACGCCGGGCCGACAGTGCCTTCCACACCTGCGCCCCGACGGCTTCGAGGGCCTCGGCGACGGGCCCGTCGGCGTCGAGCACCAGCGTGTCCGGGGAGATGTTCTTGGTGGTCACAGACACGCTCATGGCCTGGAGGAGGTCCGTGTGGTCGTCGAAGATCTCCTGCGCGGCCTCCCAGGCGATCCCCGCACTGTGGGCCGCGGCTCGCAGGTTGACATGCTCGATCCCCTGGTCGGCTGCCAGCTGCAGGGCGGCGTCGACGATTCGGTCGCGGCGCTCTTCGAGCGTCCATCCCATTTTTTCTCCTCGGTCGTTTGCATCACATGCCCCCGCACCTCAGTTCATCATGACCTACATCACGCTGCCTGAGGCCAAAGGCCCCACCATCCGGACGTATTCACGCTGGTCCGAGATGACTAGAGTGCTGCCATGACGACCTCGACGCCGCGCGCTCAGGCGTGGACCAACTGGGCCCGCACGACGACGTGCACGCCCGCCCGGATCGTCGCGCCCCGGGACGAGGAGGCCGTCCGCGCGGCCGTGCTCGCCGCCGCCGGGCGCGGGGAGACGGTGCGCGCAGTCGGCGCGGGACACTCCTTCACCCCGGCGGCGGCCACGTCCGGGGTGATGCTCAGCCTGGACCACCTCACAGGCCTGGAACGTCTCGTGCCGCTGCCCGACGGCGGGTCGCTCGTCACGGTCGGCGCGGGTATCCGGCTGTACGCGCTCAACACGCTGCTCGCCGAGAACGGGCTCGCGATGGTCAACCTGGGCGACATCGACCGCCAGTCGTTGGCCGGCGCGCTGAGCACCGGGACCCACGGCACGGGTGGCCGGCTGACCGGCCTGGCCGCGCTCGTCCACGGAGTGCGGGTGCTCACCGCCGACGGGTCCGTGGTCGAGGCCGACGCCCAGAGGCGGCCAGCGCTCTTCCAGGCGGCCCGCCTGGGGCTGGGCGCGGTCGGGGTGCTGCTCGCGGTGACGCTGCGGACGACGGCGGCTTACACCCTCACCGCGCAGGAGGAGCCGTGGGCCCTCGACGCGGTCCTGGACGGGCTGACCGGTCCGGGCAACCTCGTCGACACGAACGACCACTTCGAGTTCTACTGGTTCCCGCACACCCGGCGCGCGCTCACCAAGCGGAACAACCGCGGGCCGGCGGATACAGGCTCCAGGCGGGGGCCCTTGCCCGGCGGCGCGAGTGGTGCCAGCGCCTCGCGCTGGTCGCGAGCCCGGCGCTGGATCGACGACGAGCTGCTCTCGAACGGACTGTTCACCGTCACGAACGAGGTCGGCGTCGTCGCGCCGGCCACCATCCCCTCCGTCAACAACATCGCCTCCCGCGCGCTCTCCGCCCGGACCTACACCGCGCCCTCGCACGAGGTCTTCGTGACCCCCCGCAGGGTGCGCTTCAGGGAGATGGAGTATGCCGTCCCTCGGGCCGACCTGCCCGAGGTGCTCGGTGAGGTCGACCGGTGGATCAAGTCCTCGGGGGAACGGGTGTCCTTTCCCGTCGAGGTGCGCTTCGCCGCGCCCGACGACGTCTGGCTGTCCACCGCGTACGGGCGTGAGCCCGCCTACATCGCCGTCCACCAGTACATCAAGACCCCGCACGAGCGGTACTTCGCCGGCGTCGAGACGATCCTGCGCCGCGCCGAGGGGCGCCCGCACTGGGGAAAGCTGCACACCCTGGGTGCGCGTGAGCTCCGCGAGCTCTACCCGCGGTTCGAGGACTTCCAGGCGGTGCGCACAGAGCTCGATCCCGCGGGGCTGTTCGCCAACGCGTACACGCGCCGAGTGTTCGGGGACTGACGGCTGGACCCTGTACGGGGATCGTACGGGGATACCGGCTACGGCAGGCCCCGGACCGAGTTCGGACCTCCCAACTCTCAAGATGGGAATTCCCCTGCCATTGTTTCCGGAGCTCAGAAGATAGTCATCCGGAGACCGGCGTCACATTCTTTCGTGGCATTGTGACGCCGTCGCTCGTCTAGAGTTGTCCGTCGGCGCCCGGCCCTCCTGCCAGGCCCAACGCCTCGAATGCGTCGGACCGGCTCGCGAGACCTTCGGCGTCGACTATACCGGCTCATCAGAGTTGCGGTGGGAGGAGCAGCCCGCCG
>NZ_FMYH01000003.1 GCF_900096585.1 Sanguibacter gelidistatuariae | reverse complement strand
CGAAACCAGTTAACAACCATACGAAGCAAGCACCCCTGCAAAGAGGCACTTGATTAATCAAGGCTACAAACCGAAAACTTGCGTTTTCAATTCATACCAAATAAACCTTGCTGCGAATCAGCCACCAGATCGAAGACCCGGCAACCAACACCAGACAAGGGGTCTTGGCATTGACTATTAAGCACACTGTTGAGTTCTCAAGGAGCGGACGCGCACCACTTCCAGACCGCTAAGGTCCTTCTCTTGGGGCAACCGTTCAAACTTACCCGATCCGCATCTCACTGTCAACCAGTCCGTTTCCGAACCACCTAACCGCCAAGAGCGGGCCATTCCAGTCTATCCGATCCAACCTGGCCTCGGAACCACTCTTTCAAGCAGTTCCGCGCACCGGTCTGAACCAGAAGCCCAACACTACCCCACCCAGCAAGACGAACTCACCAGCAGAAACAGCGTGGAAATCAACCCCGGGACCAGCCACTTCGCGGCGGCTCTCACGAGCTTCGCAGTGGTGTCTGTGTCTCCCGGTCGGGCTGACTTCCAGAACATTACGGTGGCCCGACCGCACACGTCAACCGAGGGCGACGTGACGGCCAGCACAGTGCCAGCGAAGGAGATCTGCCTAGACAGGGATGGCTCGCCTCCCCGTGGGAGACGAGCCATCATCTGACAGTGCGCCACGCACCGCGACCGGTTCGCGGCCGAGCCGCGTGCCAACTGCTGCTCCGGCTACTGCTGCGCGACCCGCACCACGGCGAGCGTCTTCTTGCCGCGGCGCAGGACCGCGAAGCGGCCGTCGAGCAGATCGTCGGCGGTGAGCACTGCGTCGTCCGCCGTCACCTTGATGTTGTTGACATAGGCCCCACCCTCGGCCACGGCGCGCCGGGCGGCTGCCTTCGAGGCGACGAGCCCGCTGCTGATCATCACGTCGATGATCGAGGTGCCCACCCCGCCCTCGGTGGAGGGGAGCTCCGCGACGGCTGCCTCGATAGTTTCCGGGTCGAGGTCCGCGAGCTCCCCGCGACCGAACAGCGCCGAGCTCGCGGCGATCGCCTGGGCGGTCGCACGTTCTCCGTGCACCATCGTGGTCACGTCGCCGGCCAGGATCTTCTGCGCCTCGCGGGCCTGCGGCCGCTCGGCGACGGACTGTTCGATCTCGGCGATCTCCTCCCGGGTACGGAAGGTGAACGTCTTGACCCAGCCCACGACGTCGGCGTCGGCCGCGTTGATCCAGTACTGGTAGAAGGCGTACGGGCTCATCATGTCCGGGGCGAGCCAGACGGCGCCGCCCTCGGTCTTGCCGAACTTGGTGCCGTCGGCCTTGGTGATCAGCGGGGTGGTCATGGCGTGTACGGCAACCTTGTCCGACTTGCGGATCAGCTCGACGCCGGCCAGCAGGTTGCCCCACTGGTCGTTGCCGCCGGTCTGCAGCGTGCAGCCGTGCCGGCGGTTGAGCTCGAGGAAGTCCATGCCCTGCAGGATCTGGTAGCTGAACTCCGTGAAGGACACACCCTCGTCGCTCGCGAGGCGGCGGGCGACCGTCTCCTTGGCGAGCATGGTCCCCAGCCGGAAGTGCTTCCCGATGTCCCGCAGGAAGTCGATCGCGGAGAGCTCACCGGTCCAGTCGAGGTTGTTGACCATGCGCGCGGCGTTCTCCCCCTCGAAGGACAGGAAACGTGAGGCCTGCGCCTGGAGCCGCTCGACCCAGCCGGCGACGGTCTCCTTGGAGTTGAGCACCCGCTCCCCCGACATCCGCGGGTCGCCGATCAGGCCGGTGGCGCCGCCGACCAGGGCGATGGGGTTGTGCCCGGCGAGTTGGAGGTGGCGCAGCACGATCAGCTGGACGAGGTGGCCGTGGTGCAGGCTCGGTCCGGTCGGGTCGAAGCCGCAGTAATACGTGATCGGGCCGCTCTCCAGAGCCTCACGCAAAGCCTCGACGTCGGTGGTCTGAGCGACCAGTCCGCGCCAGGTGAGTTCATCAAGAACGTTGCTCACTACTGCTCCTTCGGTTCGCGCGCCTCGAACGGCGCTCCCCTAGTCTGCCGTGTCCGGGCGATCAGCGAGAACGTGGGCCGGATCGTGAGCGCGGCGCGGCGGCCGCCCGGTACGCCGAGACGGCCGGGTCGCCGGTGATCCACAGTCTCCAGGGGAAGAGCGCACCCTCGCCGCCCGCGCCGGAGACGCCCACGCGCGGCCCGGAGCTGACCGCGTCGTCCGGGAGCCTCCATCCCGTGCCCGACGCCGTAGCCACCTCGAGCGACAGCGCGGAGTCCGGGTCGAGCAGGTCCAGGCCGTAGTCGGTCATGGTCACGCCGAGGGCGACTGTCAGCCGCGCGGGGCCGCGCGCGAGGTCCACGGACCGGGTCACCGCGCCCGCCGCGAGCCGCCGACGACGGGCGACCGGTTCCCCGGCGACCACCTCCCCCGCGCGCAGCAGGACCGCGGCGGCCTTGCAGTCTGGGCCGCACACGATGTTCATGCACGTGTGCAGGCCGAGGTGGCGGTAGACATAGAGCCGTCCTGGCTCACCGAACATGACCTGGTTGCGGGGGCTCGGACCGCGGAAGGCGTGGGAGCCGGGGTCCTGCTCCCCCTGATATGCCTCGACCTCGGTGATACGCACGGTCACGTCACCGCCTGGGTCGCGGCGCGTGAGGTGAGCACCGAGCAGGTCGCGGGCGACGTCGATCCCCGGCCGCGCGAACCAGGCCCGGTCGGGTTGCTGCCCCGCGAGCGTCGGCACGGACACCGGCTCAGCCTCGGACTCAGCCGCGTTCGCCGGCACCGCTCAGCCGACCAGGCGGCCGAGGCCGTCGAGACGAACGTGGGCACGCTCAGGAGTCCTGTTGGCGGCGTAGAGCTCGCGCTCGGTGACCATCCACCGGGTCCACTGCTCGGAGGCGTCAGCCCCGTCGCGGTCCAGGCCGCGGGCGAGGCGCAGGTCATCGTCGGCCTCGACCCAGATGATGAAAGGCGCGTACTCGTCGACCGGCAGCGCGGCGGAGTTGCAGCCCTCGACGATCAGGAAGTCTGCCAGGGGCACGGTGTGCCGTTCGGCGTAGACGCCGAGCGGCCAGTCGTAGCGCCGGTAGCGTCCGGGCACGCCGTGGGCGAGGGGGCCGAGGACCCACTCCCGGAGCAGGTCCGCCCCCTCGGCCATGCCGGACCACCCAGGGTAGAGGTCGTCCATGTGCACCACCTGGGCGGGCAGCGACCAGGCAAGCTGGGTGGCAAGGGTCGTCTTGCCCGAGCCGGCCGGGCCATCGATGCACACCAGCCGGGAGCCGCCGAGACCAGCCGGTGCGGCCTCGATCGCGGAGACGAGCTCGGTGAGAACCGAGTCGGGGACGGTCATGAGCGTGTGACCTCTGCCATGACCGTCCCCAACGTCGTACCGATGTGTTCTGTTCCTAGCCGTTGACCCAGTAGCGGTACTCCGCGACCTGGACCTTGGCCTCTTCGAGCTGCTCGGCCACCCGCTCGGGGGCCGTACCGCCCACCGCATTGCGGGACCCGAGGGACCCTTCGACCGTGAGCACCTCGCGTACACCGGGGGTGAGGTGCTCAGAGATGGCGAGCAGATCGGCGTCGGACAGGTCCCACAGCTCGATGCCGCGGTCCTCGCAGACCTTGACGCACGCGCCGGCCACCTCGTGGGCGACCCGGAACGGGACGCCCTGGCGGACCAGCCACTCGGCGATGTCGGTCGCGAGCGAGAAGCCCTGGGGGGCGAGCTCGGCCATCCGCTCGGTGTTGAAGGTCATGGTGGAGACCATGCCCGCGAAGGCCGGCAGCAGGACGGTGAGCGTGTCGACCTGGTCGAAGACGGGCTCCTTGTCCTCCTGCAGGTCACGGTTGTACGCGAGCGGCAGGCCCTTGAGCGTGGCCAGCAGACCTGTGAGGTCACCGATCAGGCGCCCGGCCTTGCCGCGAGCGAGCTCGGCGATGTCCGGGTTCTTCTTCTGCGGCATGATCGAGGACCCCGTGGAGTACGCGTCGTCCAGGCGGACGAAGCCGAACTCCTTGGTGTTCCAGATGATGATCTCCTCGGAGAACCTCGAGAGGTCGATCCCGAGCATCGCCGAGACGAAGGCGAACTCCGCGACGACGTCGCGGCTGGCCGTCCCGTCGATCGAGTTCTCGACCGCCCGGTCGAAGCCGAGCTCGGCCGCGACCGCCTCGGGATCCAAGCCCAAGGAGGACCCGGCGAGGGCGCCCGAGCCGTAGGGCGAGCGCGCCGCCCGCACGTCCCAGTCGATGTAGCGGTCGACGTCGCGCAGCAACGGCCACACGTGGGCGAGCAGGTGGTGGGCCAGCAGGACCGGCTGGGCGTGCTGCAGGTGCGTGCGCCCGGGCATGGCCGCACCGGGGTGCGCCTCGGCCTGGGCGATGAGTGCGTCGGCGACGTCGAGCACAAGAGCGCCGATCACCTTGGCCTCCTCGCGCAGGTACATCCGCACGAGGGTCGCGATCTGGTCGTTGCGAGACCGTCCGGCGCGGAGCTTGCCGCCGACCTCGGGCCCGGCCCGCTCGATCAGGCCTCGCTCGAGGGCCGTGTGCACGTCCTCGTCGGCGACCTCGGGGCGGAAGCCCCCGCTCTCGACGTCGACCGCCAGCCGGTCGAGACCGTCGAGCATGATCTCGAGCTCGTCGTCGGACAGCAGGTTCGCGGTGTGCAGCACGCGGGCGTGCGCCTTGGACCCGGCGATGTCCTGGGAGGCGAGCCGCCAGTCGAAGTGGGTCGACAACGACAGCGCAGCCAAAGCCTCCGACGGACCGCCGGCGAACCGCCCGCCCCACAGGCTGACCCGCTGCTGCGGTTCAGCCTGCGGGGCGACGGCCTCCGAGGCCGCGGCGTCGGAGGCAGCGCCCTGGTCGTCGCTCATGCTCAGGCCTGGCTGCCCGGCAGGGAGGACCCGGACAGGTCCACGCCGTTGCCGAACTTCACGTCGCGGGCGGCGGAGAGCTTCGCGGTGAGACCAAAGATCTCGATGAAGCCACGCGCCTGGCTCTGGTCGAAGGTGTCGCCCTCGTCGTAGGTGGCGAGGTTGAAGTCGTACAGGCTCGCCTCGGACCGACGACCGGTCACGGTCGCGCGGCCACCGTGCAGGACCATGCGGATGTCGCCGGAGACGTACTGCTGGGTGTCGTTGATGAAGGTCTCGAGGGACTTCTTCAACGGCGAGAACCACATGCCGTCGTAGACGAGCTCGGTCCAGCGCTGCTCGACCGTCCGCTTGAAGCGAGCCTGCTCGCGCTCGACCGTGATGTTCTCGAGCTCCTGGTGCGCGGCGATGAGCGCGATGGCGCCCGGCGCCTCGTAGATCTCACGGGACTTGATGCCCACGAGACGGTCCTCGACGATGTCGATGCGGCCCACGCCCTGGGCGCCGGCGCGACGGTTCATCTCCTGGATGGCCTGCAGCGGGGTGACCGGCACGCCGTCGAGGGCGACGGGGATGCCCTTCTCGAACGTGATGATGACCTCGTCCGCGACGGGCGGGAACGTGGGGTCGTCGGTGTAGTTGTAGACGTCCTTGGTCGGGGCGTTCCAGATGTCCTCGAGGAACCCGGTCTCCACGGCACGGCCCCACACGTTCTGGTCGATCGAGAACGGGTTGTGCTTCGTCGTCGCGATCGGCAGCTTGTGCAGCTCGGCGTAGGCGATGGCCTTCTCGCGGGTGAGGGCGAGGTCACGGACCGGTGCGAGGCACTTGAGGTCCGGGGCGAGGGAGGTGATGCCCACCTCGAAGCGGACCTGGTCGTTGCCCTTGCCGGTGCAGCCGTGCGCGACGGTCTGCGCGTCGAACTGGCGAGCGGCACGCACGAGGTGCTTGACGATCGTCGGACGCGAGATGGCCGAGACGAGCGGGTAGCGGTCCTGGTAGAGGGCGTTGGCGCGCAGCGCCGGCATGCAGTACTCCTCGGCGAACTCGTCGCGGGCGTCGGCGACGTAGGCCTCGACCGCGCCGCAGTCGAGGGCGCGCTGGCGGATGACCTCGAGGTCCTCACCGCCCTGGCCGACGTCGACGGCCACGGCGATGACCTCGGCGCCGGTGCGCTCGGCGATCCATCCGATGGCAACAGAGGTATCCAGGCCGCCGGAATAGGCGAGCACGACGCGTTCAGTCATGGCACTTCTCTTTCTCACGTGTTGATTGGGTCAAGTCTGTCATCCTCGGCGCGACTGCGATGACCGCAGATCGCCCCTCGGACAGGTGTGGGCAGCGTGGGCAGGCGCCCGTCACGGGCTGTCGCTCGCGAGCGCGACGAACCGGGCAGCCAGCTCGTCGCCCCCGTCGCCGTCCCGGGCGATCACCAGGACCGTGTCGTCGCCGGCGATCGTGCCGAGCACCCCGGGCAGGACCGAGTGGTCGATCGCCGAGGCGAGGTACTGCGCCGCGCCGGGCGGGGTGCGCAGCACAACGAGGTTTGCCGAGCTCTCGGCCGAGACGAGGAGCTCCCCACACAGCCGCGCGAGCCGCGCGGCCAGGTACTCCGCGTCCGCCGTCCCCTGCACGCTGCGGTCCCCGCCCTCACCGGGCACGGCGTAGACGCCCGCGCCGGAAGTGGTGCGCACCTTCTCCGCGCGCAGCTCGATGAGGTCGCGCGAGAGCGTCGCCTGGGTCACGTGCAGGCCGTCCCGGGCGAGCGCCCTGGCGAGCTCGGCCTGGGAGTGGATCTGCTCGCGGACCAGCAGCTGGACGATCCGGGCGTGCCGGGCGGCCTTGGTCGCGGGCACGGTGCCCGAGGGAACCGAGCTGATCGTCACTGGCGCTCCAGCAACCAGGTGAGCAGCGCCTTCTGTGCGTGCAGGCGATTCTCGGCCTCGTCCCAGACGACCGACTGCGGGCCGTCGATGACGTCGGCCGTGATCTCCTTGCCGCGGTAGGCCGGCAGGCAGTGCAGCACGACGGCGTCGGGCGCGGCGTGCGCCATGAGCTCGGCGTTCACCTGGAAGGGCACAAAGGGCTGGGCGCGGTCGGTCGCCGAGGCCTCGTCTCCCATGGACACCCAGGTGTCGGTCGCCACGGCGTCCGCGCCGGCCACGGCCTCGGCCGGATCGGACGTGACGAAGACCGAGCCGCCGGTCTGCTCCGCGATCCGGGCAGCGTCGGCGAGGAAGACCGGATTCGGCGGGTACCCGGCGGGCGTCCCGATCCGCACGTGCATGCCCGCCAGCGCGCCACCGATGAGGTAGGAGTGGGACATGTTGTTCGCGCCGTCACCGACGTAGGCCAGCGTCTGGCCGGCGAGGGCGGCGACCCCGCCGCGGTGCTGGGCGATGGTCAGCAGGTCCGCGAGGATCTGGCAGGGGTGGAAGTCGTCGGTGAGGGCGTTGACCACGGGCACTGAGCTCGCCGCGGCCATCTCCTCGACGCGGTCCTGGCCGAAGGTCCGCCACACGATCGCGGCGGCCTGGCGGTCGAGCACCCGAGCGGTGTCGGCGATCGGCTCGCCGCGCCCCAGCTGAGAGCTGGCAGCGTCGATGACCAGCGGGTACCCGCCGAGCTCGGCGATCCCGACCGAGAACGACACCCGGGTCCGGGTCGAGGGCTTGTCGAAGATCACCGCGACGGCTTTCGGGCCGTGCAGCGGCACCCGGTGGAAGCGGTCCTGCGCGAAGCGCAGGCCCAGCTCGAGGACCTCGGCCTGTTCGGCGGGGCTGAGGTCGTCGTCGCGCAGGAAGTGGCGGGTCATCTAAGCCTCCGCAGGGGTGAGGTCGGCAGCAGTCGTGGGCAGGTCCGCGAGGAAGGCGACGAAGTCGTCGACCTGGTCGCGGGTGAGGATGAGGGGAGGCGCGAGGCGGATGGCGGTCGGGTTCACCGGGTTGACGATGAACCCCGCCTCCAGGGCGCGTGTGGCCACGGCCGGTGCAACCGGGGCGGTGAGCTCGATCGCGATGAGCAGGCCCTCCCCGCGCGCGGCGGCGATGAGCGGGTGCCCGACGGCGTCCACCTGCTCGCGCAGGTAGCTTCCGGTCTCCCGGACGCTGGCGAGCAGGCCGTCGCGTTCGATGACGCCGATCGTGGCCAGGGCCGCGGCGGCCGCGACCGGGTTGCCGCCGAAGGTCGTGCCGTGCTGGCCGCGGCCTAGCAGCGTCGCGGCCCGATCGCCGTAGGCGACGACGGCGCCGATCGGGAAGCCGCCGCCGAGGCCCTTGGCGAGGGTCACGACGTCGGGCACGACGCCGCCGCCGATCTGCGGGAGGTGGTGGGCCATCCAGGCGCCAGTGCGGCCCATACCGGTCTGCACCTCGTCGAGGATGAGCAGGGTGCCGTGGGCGCGGGTGAGCTCACGGACGCGGGCCAGGTAGCCGGCGGGCAGCGAGCGGACGCCGGCCTCACCCTGGATTGGCTCGATGAAGAAGGCAGCGATGTCGCTCGTGGCCGCGCCGTCGACGGCACCGGCGAAGACGGCCTCGAGGGCGTCGAGGTCGCCGAAGGGCAGGAACTCCACTCCCCCCGGCAGCGGCTCGAAAGGCTCCCGGTAGGCGGCCTTGGACGTGAGGGCGAGCGCGCCCATCGTGCGTCCATGGAAGCTGCCCTCGAGGGCGAGGATCCGGGGCCGACCGGTGCGCCGGGCCATCTTGAAGGCGGCCTCATTGGCCTCGGTCCCGGAGTTCGTGAAGAACACCCGCGAGCCCTGGGGCGCCCGGCTCAGCTCGAGCAACCGCTCGGCGAGGGCGATCTGGGTGGGCGTGCCGAAGAAGTTGGACACGTGCCCGAGCGTCCCCAGCTGGGCGCTGATCGCCGCGGTGAGCGTGGGGTGGGCGTGGCCGAGGGCGTTGACGGCGATCCCGGCGAGCAGGTCGAGGTAGCGCTTGCCGTCCGCGTCCCACACGTAGGCGCCCTCGCCGCGGACCAGCACGCGCTGGGGTGGGCCGAAGGTGTCCATGACGGCGCCGGTGTACCGCTGGGTCCACTCGGCCGCGGAGCCGGCGGCGGGCTGAACCACGGTCTGGGCGGCGGGCTGGGCTGCGGTGTCCACGGCCGCGCTCGGGGCGGCGTTCTGGTCGCTCACGCGGGAGCTCCGTTCTGGGTTGGTACGGGCTGAGTCTGGGCGGTGGGGATGGCATCGTCGGGCACGACCATGGTGCCGATGCCCTTGGTCGTGAAGACCTCCATGAGGACCGAGTGCGCGAGCCGGCCGTCGATCACGTGGGCCTCGCGAACCCCGCCGAGGACAGCTCGCAGGCACGCCTCCATCTTGGGGACCATGCCCGACTCGAGGGAGGGCAGCAGGTCCGCGAGCGCACCGACGCCGATCTGACTGGCGAGGGAGCTGCGGTCCGGCCACGAGGTGTACAGGCCCTCGACGTCGGTCAGCACGATGAGTTTGCGCGCACCGAGCGCGACGGCCAGCGCTGCGGCGGCGGTGTCCGCGTTGACGTTGAGCACCTGGGTCGGGTCGTCGACGTCGGGGGCGATCGTGGAGACCACCGGGATCCGGCCGGCGTCGAGCAGGTCCTGGACGGCGCTCGGGTCGACCTCGACGACGTCGCCGACGAGGCCGACGTCGACAGGCTCGCCGTCGACGGTCGCGTGGCGGCGGCGGGCGCGCAGCAGCCCGCCGTCCTCACCGGAGAGCCCGACGGCGTAGGGGCCGTGGGCGTTGATCAGGCCGACGAGCTCGCGGGAGACCTTGCCGGTGAGCACCATCCGGACCACCTCCATGGCCTCGGGGGTGGTCACCCGCAGCCCGCCGCGGAACTCGCTGGGGATGCCGAGCCGACCGAGCATCTCCGAGATCTGCGGGCCGCCGCCGTGCACGACGACGGGGTGCAGGCCCACCTGGCGCAGGAACACCATGTCCTGGGCGAAGGCGGCCTTGAGACTGTCGTCGATCATGGCGTTGCCGCCGTACTTGATGACGACGAGCGCGCCGTTGAACTCCTTGAGCCACGGCAGGGCCTCGAGGAGCACCTCTGCCTTCTGGGCGGGGGTGAGGTCGGCGCCGACGTCCATCTGGGAGAAGTCGAGGGCGGTGGGCGCTCTCATGAGGAGTACGCGCTGTTCTCGTGGACGTAGTCGTGCGTGAGGTCGTTGGTCCACACGGTCGCGGTCGCGGGTCCGGCGTGCAGGTCGATGAGCACCCGCACTTCGCGGTTTCCGGCCAGGTCGACGAGGGTGCGGTCCTCGCCCACTCCCCCGGCGCGGCACACCTGGACGCCGTTGATCGAGACATCAAGCCGGTCGGCGTCGAAGGTGGCGACGGATTCCGGGACGGTGCCCACGGCCGAGAGCACCCGTCCCCAGTTGGGGTCGTTGCCGAAGACGGCGGCCTTGAAGAGGTTGGACCGGGTCACGGCGCGGGCCACGGCCACGGCGGCGTCCTCGGAGTGTGCGCCGACCACCTCGACGGCTACGTCGTGGCTCGCGCCCTCGGCGTCGGCCACGAGCTGGCGGGACAGGGAGGCGCACGCCGCGGTGAGCGCGGTCGTGAGCTCGGCGGCGGTCGCGGTCAGGCCGCTCGCGCCGGAGACGAGCAGGATCACCGTGTCATTGGTCGACATGCAGCCGTCGGAGTCCACCCGGTCGAAGGTCAGCCGGGTCGCCTCACGCAGGGCGGCGTCGGCCGTGGCCGAGTCGACGACGGCGTCGGTCGTGAGCACGCAGAGCATGGTGGCCAGGCCTGGGGCGAGCATGCCCGCCCCCTTGGCCATGCCACCGACGGTCCACGTCGGGGCACCCGGCTCGGCCGGGCCGGATCCGCCGGTGATCGCGACGGTCTTGGGCACGGTGTCGGTCGTCATGATGGCCGCGGCGGCGAGGAAGCCGCCGTTGCTGGCGAGCTGCGCGGCGGCGTCGTCCACCCCGGCGAGCAGCTTGTCCATGGGCAGCCGTTCGCCGATGAGGCCGGTCGAGCAGACGAGGGTGTCCCCCGCGGAGGTGCCCAGCACACCGGCGAGGTGCTCGGCGGTGCGGTGGGTGTCGGCGAAGCCCTCAGGGCCGGTGCACGCGTTGGCGCCGCCGGAGTTGAGGACCACAGAGGTCGCGCGACCGTCGGCGACCACCTGGCGGGACCAGGCGACCGGGGCGGCGAAGACCCGGTTGGAGGTGAACACCGCGGCGGCCACGTCGAGCGGGCCGTCGTTGACCACGACGGCGACGTCGGGCTTGCCGGTGGACTTCAGGCCGGCGACAACCCCGGAGGCCCGGAATCCCTGGGCTGCGGTAACGCTCACGGCGCGACTCCTTGTGCGGTCAGGCCCAGGGTCTGGGGCAGACCCAGGGCGATGTTCATGGACTGGACGGCGCCGCCTGCGGTGCCCTTGACGAGGTTGTCGATCGCGGTCACGGTCACCACGCGCCCGGCGCGGCGGTCGATCGCGACCTGCACGAGCGCGGTGTTGGCGCCCGCGGTCATCGCCGTGGTCGGCCACTGGCCGGCCGGCAGGAGCTCGACGAAGGGCTCACTGACATATGCCTGCTCCCAGGCCTGACGCAGCTCGGCAAGATCGATGTCCTCGTGGCCGGGGGCCAGGCGGGCGGTTGCGGTCGCGAGGATGCCCCGGGACATCGGGACGAGCACGGGGGTGAAGGAGATCGTGACCTCACCGGCCCCGGCGATGCGGAGGTTCTGCTCGATCTCGGGGATGTGCCGGTGGCTGCCGCCGACGGCGTAGGGCTGGGCCGAGCCGAGCGCCTCGGAGGCCAGCAGGTGGGTCTTGAGGGTCTTGCCCGCGCCGGAGTAGCCGACGGCGAGGACCGCGACGAGGTCGTGGGCGCTGAGCAGACCGGCCGCGATGCCTGGCTGCAGGCCGAGGGTCACCGCGGTGACGTTGCAGCCGGGGACCGCGATCCGACGGGCGTCGGCGAGCAGCTCACGCTGCTTCATGAGCTCGCCGGTGCCAGCCCCGCCCGCGCGCAGCAGCTCGGGCAGGCCGTAGGGCCAGGTCCCGGCGTGCGGGGTGCCGTAGAAGTCGGTCCATGCCTGGGGGTCGACGAGGCGGTGGTCGGCGCCGAGGTCGATGACAAGGACGTCGTCGGGAAGCTGGGCGGCGATCTCGCCCGAGGCGCCGTGCGGCAGCGCGAGCACGACGACGTCGTGGCCGAGCAGGTTCTCGACGTCCGTGGGGAGCAGGACGCGGTCTGCGAGCGCCCGGATGTGGGGCTGGTGCAGACCCAGCTGGCTGCCTGCGTTGGAGTGCGCGGTGAGGGCACCGATCTCGATCTCGGGGTGGTCGGCGAGGATCCGCAGGGTCTCCCCACCTGCGTATCCGCTCGCCCCTGCGACTGCCACTGTGAAAGTCATATGTATAACAATACACACCGATGCGAGTTGATACAGCCGGGGGCTATCCTCTGCCCATGACCAGCCTGAACATCGACCGCGCTCCTCTGACCGTTCTGCCCGCGCCCGACCCCGGCGCGGGCGGGCGCTCGCGGGGCTTTGTCCTCGTGCTCGCCGGCGGTGGCTACGTCGGGCGCGCCGAGCACGAGTACCTCGACGTGACGGCGTGGTTGGCCGCGAACGGTGTGGCCTGCGCGTACCTGGACTACGCGGTCGCACCGGCGACATACCCGGTCGCCCTCGGCCAGGTGCTCCGGGCCGTCGCCGAGCTTCGCTCGGGCGAGCACGGCCCGGTCGACGGGCCGATCGCAGTCCTGGGCTTCAGCGCCGGGGCGCACCTGGCCGGGCTGGCGCTGACCGCGACCGACGCGGAGCTCACGCTCGCGGCGCAGGGCCTCGACCGCCCCACCCGCCCGGACGCCGGCGTGCTGTGCTACCCGGTCGTGTCGATGACCGACCTCCCCCACCTGGGGTCACGGGGCAACCTGCTGGGCGCCCGTGCCGACGACACCGCCTACGCCAAGGCGCTGAGCGTCGAACGCCGGGTCGACCTGCGAACGCCGCCCACCTTCCTGTGGCACACGGCCGACGACGCGGTCGTCGACGTCGAGCACAGCCTGCGGCTCGCCGGCGCACTGGGCCGCGCGCACATCCCCTACGAGCTACATGTCTACCCGACCGGTTCGCACGGCCTCGGCCTGGCCGAGACAGCCGGAGCCCCTGCGGAGTGGACCCAGGCGTGCCTACGCTGGCTCGGCGAGCAAGGAATCGGACCGGCGCAGGGAGAACAGATGACCAGATCAGGGGAGACCACATGAACGACCAGACCACCACCCATGCCATCGTCGCCACCCGTGCGGGAGGCCCCGAGGTCCTTGAGCTCCGCGAGATCCCGGTCCCCTCCCCCGGTGACGGAGAGCTGCTCGTCGAGGTCGCCGCAGCGGGCGTGAACTTCATCGACACCTATCGCCGGTCCGGGGTCTACCGGATCGACTACCCCTCCGTGCTGGGCACCGAAGGCGCCGGGGTGGTCGTGGCTACGGGCTCCGACGCGGGTGGCTTCACGGCCGGCGACCGGGTCGCCTGGTCCGATGCCCCTCGTTCCTACGCGGGCCACGTCATCGTCCGGGCGGAGCGCGCCCTGCCCGTCCCACCGGGGATCGACCTTCAGGTCGCGGCCGCACTGCCTTTGCAGGGCATGACCGCGCACTACCTCGCGACGTCGACCTACCCGATCGCCGCCGGCGACCAGGTTCTGATCCACGCCGGGGCGGGCGGCGTCGGGCTGCTGCTCACCCAGCTCGCCGTCGCCCGCGGGGCGACTGTGATCACCACGGTCTCGACCGAGGCCAAAGCCGATCTCTCCCGGGGGGCCGGCGCCCACCACGTCATCAACTACCGCGAGCTGACGGACCTGACGACCGAGCTGCCCGCCCTCGTGCGAGAGCTGGCCGGCGGCGGCGTGCACGTCGCCTACGACTCGGTCGGCAAGGACACCTTCGACGCTTCCCTGGCCAGCCTGCGCCGGCGCGGCATGCTGGTGCTCTTCGGCGGGTCCTCGGGGCAGGTGCCGCCCTTCGACATCCAGCGGCTCAACGCAGCAGGCTCGGCCTTCCTCACCCGGCCGACCCTCGGCGACTACGTGGCTACCCGCGCCGAGCTGCTGTCCCGGGCGGAGGAGCTCTTCGCAGCCGTGCGCACGGGGCAGCTGAACGTGCGGATCGGGGCGACGTTCCCGCTCACCGAGGCCGCCGCGGCGCACACTGCCCTCGAGGGACGCCGCACGACCGGGAAGGTCCTGCTGCTTCCCTGAGCACCGGCTACCGTTGCTTAGGACTTGAGTTTTCCTGAGTGGGCTGTAGCGGGCGCCTGCGCGCGGCGCCGGGCGTAAAGCTCGGGAGTCGCACGTAGGTGCCGGCGGTAGGCCCATCGGGCACCCTCGAACGTGAGGGTGGTAGTCCTGTCGTTCCGGCACTGGACGGGTGTGTCCTGGGTGTCCGGCCCCACCGAACGGTGTCCGGCCCCACCGAACGGTGTCCTGCCAAGGGCAGGGGTGGGGCGCTCGCGCGCCCAGCTCGTGAGCTCGTGAATCGTTGCGCCGACCGGGTGGGGGTCGGGCTGGTCTTGTCCCGCGTGCGTTGACGCCCTTCTCGATACGCTCGTTCCTCTCTACTCGACCGACAACGCTGCAAGCACGCGCTCCCTGGGCGATTGTTCGGTGGCGACGACTATCTCGTCGACGATGCGCCCCGGCCTTGAGCTCATGACGATGACTCGGTCCGCGAGGGTCACGGCTTCGTCGACGTCGTGGGTGACCAGGACGACGGTGCTGGGCAGGGCGCCGTCGTGCGACCGCCGCAAGTCGGCGAGCCACTGGTTCATCGAGCGGCGGGTGATCGCGTCGAGCGCTCCGAACGGCTCGTCGAGCAGGAGCACGCTGCGGCCTGTGAGCGTGGTGCGCAGCAACGCGAGTCGCTGACGCATCCCACCTGACAGCTCGTGCGGCCACGATCGTTCGAAGCCTGCGAGACCGAAGCGTTCGAACATCTCACTAGCCCGATGTACCGCCTCGGCGCGCGGCACCCCCGCCACCCTCGCCCCCAGTGCGGCGTTCGCCATCGCCCGGCGCCACGGCAGCAAGCAGTTCTGCTGTGGCATCCACACGACGTCGGGCCGCCCCGAAGCATCACGCGGAACCGTGATCGTGCTGGACCGGTCGACGACCGCTGACGCCAGAAGCAACCCAGCGAGCGCCCGCAGCAGTGTCGACTTGCCGCACCCTGACGGTCCCACCACCGCGAGGAACTCCCCTGCCGCCAGCGTGAGATCGACGTCCTGCAGCGCTGTCACCTCGCGTCGGCCGGTGCGGAACGTGACGGTGAGGCGCTCGACGCCGAGGACGCGCCCGTCAGTGCGGAAGGTAGTCATCAGTCCACGCCGCTGCGGTGTCGAAACCAGGCTTGATCAGGTCGTTGTCCTCGAGGAATCCGACAAATCCGTTCCACACGACAGCGTCCTGCTGGCCCCAGCGCGCGGGGTCGTCGGTGTACCGGGTCGCGAGGTAGTTGGCGCTGCGCTCGACGAGACCGCGGTCCAGCTCCGGCGCGGCCTTCAGTAGGTCGTCGGCCGCCAACGGCGGGTCGCTGATCGCCTTCTGGTAGCCCTCGCTCAGCGCGGCAAGGAAGTCGCGCACCAGCTGCGGGTTCTTCGTGATCGTCTTCCCCGACGTCGCGAGCAGCGGCGTGTACCAGTCGGGGATGCAGTCGGTGTGATCGGAGAAAGCGATCGTCGAGACGTCGAGGTGGTCGACGTCGCGCAGGCGGATCGTGTCCCACGCGTCGAAGACCCACGCGACATCGAACTGATTCTGCGTCAGGCCGATGCGGAAGTCGTCGGAGCCGAGCGGGGCGAAAGTGACCTTGTCCGGGTCGCCGCCGTCGCATGTGACGAGCTTGCGGATCAGCGCCTTCTCCAGGTCGCTGCCATAGGTGCCGTACGAGCGCCCCTCGAGGTCGCGCGGTCGGGTGATACCGCTGCTGGTCAAGGAGATCAGGCTCGAGGTGTTGTGCTGGATGATCGTCGCCACCGAGACGACATCGGCCCCGGCCTGGCGCGCAGGCACGAGGCTCTCGGCGACCGAGTAGGCGAGGTCCGCCTGCCCGGCGGCGACGAGATCGAGGCCGGAGGTCTCCCCCGGCTCGATGATCGTCACGTCAAGGCCACGAGCGGCAAAGTAGCCCTCGGTCTGGGCGACGTAGAGACCCGAGTGGTTGGTGTTGGGGGTCCAGTCGAGAACGACGGAGACCTTGCGGAGGGCGTTGGCCTGCGAGCCGCCAGTGGCGGCAGGCGACGTCGTCGAGCATCCTGCGAGCGCGAGTGCGGCAGCGATCGCCGCGCCGGTCGCGATGATGGCTCGGCAACGTCGGGCAGTGGCAAAGAACATGAGAATGCCTTTCGAGAATGAGTAGAGAGAAATGAGTGCGATCAGCGCTGATCGCGCTGCCAGGGGGTGGCGAGCCTGCACAGGGTGTCGACGATGACAAACAGCACCGCAGTGAGCACGGCGATCACGAGGATCGCCACGAAGATCTGGTCGACGGCGTAGGCCTTGCGTGACCGTTGGATGAAGACGCCGAGCCCGCTCTGGCCCGCGAGGTACTCCGAGACGACGGCGGCGCCGATCGTGTACGTCGCCGCGAGCCGCAGTCCGGACAGTGCACCGGGCAGCGCGGCGGGCAGTCGCACGAACCACAGCTGGTGGCGGCGTCCCCCACCGAGCCCTGCGACCATGTCGGTGAGGTCCGCCTCGACCGATCGCATCGCGCTGACCGCCGAGACGAGCACCGGGAAGAACACCGTGAGTGCCACGAGGATCACCTTGGGGGTCAGGCCGAAGCCCGCCCACAGGATCAAAAGTGGGGCGAGCACGATGATCGGGATCGTCTGGCTGAAGGTCACGAGCGGGTAGATGGCGTCGCCCACCGCCGGGATCGCAGCGATGACGACGGCAAGCAGCGCACCGACAGTCACGCCCAGCGCCAGGCCCAAGCCCGCCTCGGTGAGCGTCGTGGCGATGTGCTCGCCAAGGAGCGGCGCGGTGCGGACCGCGGCGTGCCAGACGTCGGAGGGTGCCGGCACGATGAAGATCGGGACATGGCTGACCCGGACCGTGACCTGCCACGCGACGATCAGTGCGGCACACAGGGCCAGCGGCGACACGACCCGGCGCACCGTCACAGCACCGTTCGGACTGCTCACGCCCGGAACTTCCCGACCAGGTCGATGATCGACGGGCCGTCGTCGTCCGCGCCCTGACCGACCTTGATGTGACTCGTCACCCCCGCGGCGCCCGCCTTGAGCGTGGCCTCGTGGACGGCGCGCAGCAGCGTCCACACCTGCTCGGGCGTTCCCTCGATGGTCGTGCCCATGGCACCGACCTCGTAGACGAGCCCGGCATTTTCGATGACCGCGATCGCGGCCTCGATGTGCGCATAGGGGTTCTCAGCGTTGCCGCCCGGGCGTGGTGACACTTGGATCTCAGCGAGCATGACTTCCTCCGACGGTCCGGGGGAATGCGCAGCGCGGCGGCATGAGGCAAGGACCCGCGAGACCGGGCACGGTTCACCCGGTACGACGTCGGTCGACAGCCCTCCGCGCACACGGGCCTAGGGCTCGCGCACATGGGGGCCGTCGGCGGTCTGTCGAGCAGTGCGCACAAGCACTACGACGCATCCCTCCGCTGGCATTACCCAGTTCAGGTTCGCGGGTCGGTGGCGCTGGCACGTGTTGTGCCCAGCCACCCTCTCAGCTCGATCTGCTCCGAGCTCCCCGGCGTATCGGAGCCACTGTAGGCACATCGACAGACCGGCGGCGAGGGCTCATAGGGTGACCTCAGTCACGTCCCGCTCGCGCGCGTGCAGGTCCGAGTGGTTGTCTGGGTATGCGAGCCATCATCGCCGCCCACGCCGGCGGCCCAGACGTCCTCGAGATCGACGAGCTGCCGGCCCCCCGTCCAGGACCACTCGACGTGCTCGTTCGTGCTGCGGCTGCGGGCGTGAACTTCGTCGATGTCTATCGCCGCTCCGGCATCTACTCGGCGTCGTTCCCGCAGGTCCCGGGCTCGGAGGGCGCCGGGACGGTCATCGAGGTCGGTGACGACGTGCACGACGTCGCCGCCGGGGACCGGGTCGCGTGGACCGAAGCGCCTGGGTCGTATGCGGAGCTCGTCGTCGTGCCTGAAGCTCACCAGCATGCCCGAGAACGCACTGCTGGCCATGCTGCGCCACACCCACCCCGGCGACCCCCTCGACAACGCCGAGAAGGCAACGACGATCGGACTGCGCCACCTGGCCCGCCGCCACCGGGTCCTGACCGAGGAGATCGAAGAGACCACCGACGAGTTGCGCGCCCTGGTGACCTCAGTCGCCCCAGCGCTGCTGGCCTCGAGAGGAGTCGGGGTAGTTACCGGCGCTCAGCTGCTCATCACCGCCGGCGACAATCCTCACCGGATCACCAGCGAGGCCGCGTTCGCCGCGCTCTGCGGCACCAGCCCGCTACCGGCTTCTTCCGGTCAGACCACCCGCCACCGCCTCAACCGCGGCGGGGACCGTCGCGCCAACTGCGCCCCGCACCAGATCGTCCTGGTCCGCATGACCTGCGACCCACGCACCAAGGACTACGTCACCAAGCGACGCGCCGAGGGCAAGAGCGCCCGCGAGACGATCCGCTGCCTCAAACGAGCCCTCGCCCGCCGCCTCACCCTCCAAGACGTCGCCGCCCACTTCGGCCTCTAGCCCGCCGCCACACGATCGAAGGGGCCAAGCGCCGAGACGACACATTCGCCACCACCTACCGAGAATGGCTCACCCACGACCTTGACGAACGATAAGAGCGTCACACAGGATCAGACAAGCCACCGGAGCTCCTTTTGCGGACCGAAAGCGCAGCACGGCTACGGAACACTAGAGAAATCGCGCAACTGTTGTCTACCCTCATGTCCATGATCAACAACTCCTGGGCCGACGGCGGCTACGAGGACCGCGGTCCGGCGCCGTCCCGCCGGGTCCGGGTGGCCACGACCGTGGTCATCATCCTCAGCACCGTCGTCGGGGTCGCCTGGTTCGCGAAGGTCGGCCTGGACCAGTCCAGGGCCGACTGCTACGCCAACGCCCCGGCCGGTACGACCGTGGCGGACGTGACGACGACGCTGCGCTGGTTGCCGCCCGGCTACGACTGCGAGTACGACCAGCCCTGACGAGCACCCGTGGCGCCGCCCTCGGGTGGCGCCGGAGACACGAACGGCCCGGTTCCCTCGAGGGAACCGGGCCGTCAGCCAGCCATCACCGCGCAGCGATCAGCGCCGCCGCATCAGCCGCGCAGCTCCGCGCCGCATCGGGCATGAGCCTCGGCGACGGCCGCCTCGCGGACGGCCGCGGTGTCCTCCGCGGTGAGCGTGCGGTCGCTCGCACGCAGCCGCAGGGAGAAGGCCAGGGACTTCTTCCCCTCCCCCACCTGCTCGCCGGAGAAGACGTCGAAGAGCCGCAGCTCCTCGAGGAGGTCGCCGGCCCCGGCGCGGACCGCGTCGAAGACGTCCTGGGCCGCGACCGAGGCGTCCACGACGAGGGCCAGGTCTTCCTTGGCGAGCGGGAACGTCGAGACCGGGGAGCCCTGCAGCGGCTCGGTGGGGGCGGCCGCGAGCAGCACGTCCAGGTCGACCTCGAAGGCGACGGCGCGTGCCGGCAGCCCGCTCCGCTCGATCACCTTCGGGTGCAGCTCCCCGGCGTGGCCCACGAGCGTGCCGTCGGCCAGGGTGACCTTGGCGCAGCGACCGGGGTGCCACGGTGCGTGGTCGGAGTCTCCCGAGAGCACGACGTCCACGCCGAGCCGGTCGGCGACCAGCCGGACTGCCGCGACCGCGTCCGTCCAGTCCGCCGCGCGGCCCGCGCCCCACCATCCCGGCAGGTCGCGCTGACCGGCCAGCAGGCCGGCCACTCGGCGCGGCTGGGCGGGCACGCCAGCCTGCAGCCGGGCGAGCTCGTCGTCACTGGGGCGGCGCGCTCCGGGGAGCAGCGGCGCCACCGGTGCGCCGAGGACCGGGCGGGTGACCAGGCCCATCTCGAAGAGCGCGAGGTCGCTCGTGCCGCGGGCGACGTTGCGGCGCGCGGTATCGAGCAGCGTCACGAGCAGGTTCGTGCGCATGAGGTTCTTCTCAGCGGACATGGGATTGAGGACCCGCAGGGCCACGCGTCGTGCGTCGTCGGCGGCGATACCCAGGTCGTCGAGCTGACCGGAGCCGATGAACGGGTAGCTCAGGGTCTCGACAAAACCCGCCTCGGCCAGCGCGCGAGCCACCGAGCGGCGACCCCGCTGTCCCGCAGTGAGGCCGCGCCCGGCCGGGGCGACCGGCAGGATCGAGGGGATCGTGTCGTAGCCGACGAGGCGGGCGACCTCCTCGACGAGCTCGGCGGAGCCGGTCAGGTCCGGGCGCCACGTGGGCACCAGGACGGCGACCCGCGCCTGCAGACCCGACCCTTCGATCAAGGAGACCTCGCAGCCGATCTGGCGGAGCACGTCAACAACCTGGTCGGCGGTGTAGGCCACCCCCACCAGACGCTCAGGCTCGGAGAGGACGAAGGGGATCGCCTGGCGCTCGGGAAGGTCGGACAGGTCGCTCACGGCCGGGTCGGCCGTTCCACCGCCGTGCTCGACGAGCAGGTCGACGACGCGCTGGGCCGCAACGGCGGGCAGCATCGGGTCGACGCCGCGCTCGAAGCGCTTGGCCGCCTCGCTGGGCAGCTTGTGACGGCGGGCGGTACGGGCGATCGTCACCTGGTCGAAGTGCGCGGCCTCGATGAGCAGGTCGGTCGTGGAGCCGGAGACCTCGGTCTCGGCCCCACCCATGACACCGGCCAGGCCGAGCACGCGAGCCCCGACGTCACCGACGCTGTCGGTGATGAGCAGGTCCTCGCCATTCAGGGCGCGGTCGGCTCCGTCGAGCGTGGTGAGGCGCTCACCGGGCTGGGCGCGGCGCACGACGATCGGGGCGACGAGGGTGGCCAGGTCGTAGGCGTGCAGCGGCTGGCCCAGGTCGAGCATGACGTAGTTGGTCACGTCGACGGCGAGGGAGATCGGTCGCATGCCGGCCTGGGTCAACCTGCGCTGCATCCACGCGGGCGACGGCGCCGCGGCGTCGACTCCCCGGACGATGCGGGTCACGAAGCGGTCGCAGCCGACCTGGGCGTGAATCGGTGCGACGTCGTCGACGACGACCTCGAAACCGTCGGGCGTCGGTGAGGGCAGCGGCCCCTGCGCCAGGCCGGGGTCGGTGAAGACCGCGCCGGTCGAGTGGGAGAACTCTCGTGCCACGCCGCGCATGGAGAAGCAGTAGCCCCGGTCCGGGGTCACGTTGATCTCCAGGACCTCCTCGCCGAGCCCGAGCAGGGCGATGGCGTCGGTCCCGGGAGTCGTGTCGTAGCCGTTGTCCGCGGTGTAGCCGAGGCGGTCGAGCACGATGATGCCGTCGTGGTCCTCCCCCAGGCCCAGCTCGCGGGCCGAGCAGATCATCCCGTCAGAGATGTGCCCGTAGGTCTTGCGGGAGGCGATCGGGAACGGGCCGGGCAGCACCGCGCCGGGCAGAGCGGCGACGACACGGTCACCAGGGACGAAGTTGTGCGCCCCGCAGATGATCCCGCGCGGGACGGTGGGCTGGCCGACCTCGTCGAGGGTGTTGTGCGCCCCGACGTCGACCTGGCACCAGTTGATGACCTTGCCGTTCTTCTGCTCCTCCTTGACGAGAGAGACAACCTGCCCGACGACGAGGGGCCCGGTGACGGCCGCGCCGTGCACGCCCTCCTCCTCGAGGCCGACGCGGACGAGGTCCGCGGCCAGCTGCTCGGCGGTCAGACCCGCCGGGAGCTCGACGTGCTCGCCGAGCCAGGACAGTGCGATGTACGGCATCAGATTCCCATTCCGAAGTGCTGGGAGAAGCGGACGTCGCCCTCCACCATGTCGTGCATGTCGGCGATCCCGTGACGGAGCATGAGCGTGCGCTCAATGCCCATGCCGAAGGCGAAGCCGGAGTAGACGTCGGGGTCGATGCCCGCCGCGAGCAGCACGTTCGGGTTGACCATGCCGCAGCCGCCCCACTCGATCCATCCTGCGCCGCCCTTCTTCTGCGGGAACCACAGGTCCATCTCGGCGCTGGGCTCGGTGAAGGGGAAGAAGGACGGGCGCAGGCGCGTCTTGGCGTCGGGGCCGAACATCGCCTTGGCGAAGTGGTCCAGGGTGCCCAGCAGGTGCGCCATGGTCAGGCCCCTGTCCACCGCGAGGCCCTCGACCTGGTGGAAGACGGGGGTGTGGGTCGCGTCGAGCTCGTCGGTGCGGAACACCTTGCCCGGGCACGCGATGTAGATCGGCAGGTCCCGCTCGAGCAGCGTGCGGGCCTGGACCGGTGAGGTATGGGTGCGCAGCACGAGGTGCGCGGGAACGCCCGCGGTGTCGGGGTCGCTCAGGTCCACAGGCCCCTCGACGAAGAACGTGTCCTGCATCTGGCGCGCGGGGTGATCAGGGCCGAAGTTCAGCGCGTCGAAGTTGAACCACTCCGCCTCGACTTCGGGGCCTTCGGCGATCTCCCAGCCCATCGAGACGAAGAAGTCACCGATCCGCTCCTGGAGCGACTCGAGAGGGTGACGCGCGCCCGGCGCGCGACGGTCGACCGGGAGGGTGACGTCGACGGACTCCTCGACGAGCACCCGGGCGTCGCGCTCGTCCTCCAGGACGACCTGACGGGCGGCCAGCGCCTTGCCGATCGCGGCGCGCACGGGTCCCAGCACCTTGCCTGCGGTCGCCTTGTCTGCCGGGGCCAGCTTGCCGATCTCCCGGTTGGCCAGGGACAGCGGGCTGCGGTCACCGGTCTGGGCAATGCGGACGGCCTTGAGCTCGTCGAGATCGCCGGCCCCCGCGATGGCCGCCAGTGCGGTCTGCAGAGCCTGGGCCGCGGCGTCGGCGTCGATCGGGGAGAAGGACTCAGGTGCGGGGGTGACGGCCTCGGTGGAGGCGGCAGACTCGTCAGAGTGTGCCCGTTCAGGGGTAGACATGCATGCCTTCCAAGCGTTGTCGATCGACCAAGGGACGAGTGAGCCGATTCTAGTCGGCGAGGGTGCGGCCTCGGCGTACCTGGCGAGCCTGTCGCACGGCGTAGACCGCGGCGATGACCAGGGTGAGCGTGAGGGCCGAGAGCAGCTGGCGGCGGGCTGCGGCGTCGAAGAGCATGAGGACGGCGACGCCGGCGAGCAGCGCGAGGGTGAACCAGGTCAGGTACGGGTAGGCCCACATGCGCAGCGACAGCGAGCCTTCGGCCGCGAGCCGCGGTCGCAGCCGCAGCTGGGAGACGGCGATGAACGCCCACACGACGAGCAGGGTCGCGCCGACGGCGTTGAGCAGGATCCCGAGGATCTGATCGGGCAGCCAGGCGTTGAGCGCGACGGACACGACCCCGAAGGCCACCGACGTCCAGACCGCACGGCTCGGCACACCGGTCGCTGAAACCCCCGCGAAGTACGCGGGGCCGTCCCCGCGCTCGGACAGGGAGAACACCATCCGCGACGTCGCGTAGATGTTGGCGTTGAAGGCGGAGAGCAGGGCGATGACCACGACCGCCTCCATGACCGTCACCGCACCGGGGATGCCCGCGATCGCCAGGACCGCCACGAACGGACCAGCCACCAGCTCCGCGGAGTCCCACGGGAGGATGAGGACCATGACGAGGACCGATCCGATGTAGAAGAACAGGATCCGCCAGACCGTGCTGGCGGCCGCCTTGGCGATGCTGCGCGCCGGGTCCCGGGACTCCGCGGCCGCGATCGTGACGATCTCGATCCCACCGAAGGCGAAGACCACGGCGAGCAACCCGGCGGCGATCCCGGCAACTCCGTTCGGGGCGAAGCCGCCGTTGCTCAGCATGGCCGTGAGCCCGACATCCTGACCGACGTGCAGCACGCCCGTCAGCACGAGGACCCCGACCACCAGGAAACCGATGATCGCGACCACCTTGATCGCCGCGAACCAGAACTCGAACTCACCGAAGTGCGCGACGACCGACAGGTTGACCACCGCGAAGGCGCAGACGAACACGAGGGCCACGACCCACTGCGGGACGCCGGGGATCCACCCGTGCACGATGCGTGAGGCTCCGGTGATCTCCACCCCGAGCACCATGATGAGCATGAACCAGTACAGCCAACCGGTCGTGAAGCCGGCCCAGCGCCCGATGGCAAGGTCCGCGTAGCGGGAGAACGCCCCGCTCGAGGGGATGGCGGACGCCATCTCGGCGAGCATCCGCATGAGCAGGATGACGAGCAGGCCGGCGATCGCGTAGGAGACCAGCACGGCCGGACCGGCGGCCTGGATGCCGACCCCGGTGCCGAGGAAGAGCCCGGCGCCGATGGCCGAACCGAGGCCCATCATCGTCAGGTGGCGGACCTTGAGCCCGTGGGAGAGGTTCGCCGGGATGGGCGGCGCCGGGGCGAGCGCCGGTCCGTCAGCGCTGCGCACGTGAGCTCGCGTAGAGGCACACGGTCGCCGCGGTCGCGAGGTTGAGCGACTCGGCCTTGCCCCGGATGGGGACACGCACGACGGCGTCGGCCAGCGCTCGCTCCTCCTCGCGCAGGCCCCAGGCCTCGTTGCCGAAGATCCAGGCGGACGGCTGGGACAGGTCGGGGACGCCGTCGGTGGCCGAGCCGGCCGTGTCGAGCAGGTCGTCGAGGTCGTGGGTGCCGACGCCGTCCGCGGCCAGGGTCGTCAGGCCGCGGCGGGACAGGGCGGCGACGATCTCGGTGAGCGGCAGGCCCGTCACGACCGGAAGGTGGAACAACGAGCCCGCCGTGGAGCGCACCACCTTGGGGCTGTGGATGTCGACGCTCTCGGACGTCAGGACGACGAGGTCGGCGCCGGCAGCGTCAGCCGCGCGGATGACGGCCCCGGCGTTGCCGGGGTCCCGCACGTTGGACAGGACCGCCACGAGGCGGGGACCGGCATCGAGCAGCACCTCGAGGTGCTGCGCAGGATCCTGGGCTGCGGGGAGGTCGAGCACAGCGAGGACGCCCTGGGCGTCGGGGCTCATCAGGTTGAGCACCTCCTCGCTGGCCACATGGGTGACCATGCCGGCGAGCTCGGATTCGACCACGATCTCGGTGTACCGCTCGTAGGAGTCCCGGGTGAAGTAGATGTCGCGGACCTGGCCGGGGGCGAAGCGGACGGCCTCGCGGACCCCCTGGGGGCCTTCGACGAGGAACCTCCCTGCCCGGGAACGCGCAGAACGCCCAGCCAACGACCGAGTGACCTTGACCCGCTCGCTGCGGACATTCGTCAGTTCAGTCATTGTCTGGGCGTTCCGTGATTCTCTCGGGTGACATGGTGCGCCTTAGGGGCGCACCCTCCACGCAGAGGGTCAGGCCGCGACCTTGGGCGCGTTGACGTCAGCGGGGAGTGCAGCCTTCGCGAGCTTGACGAGCGCGTTGAACGCGGCGACGTCGGAGATGGCCAGCTCGGCGAGGATACGACGGTCAACCTGGATCTCAGCGGCCTTGAGGCCCTGGATGAAACGGTTGTACGTCATGCCCTCAGCGCGGGCTGCAGCGTTGATGCGCTGGATCCACAGGCGACGGAAGTCACCCTTGCGCTTCTTGCGGTCACGGTAGGCGTAGACGAGGGAGTGGGTGACCTGCTCCTTCGCCTTACGGTAGAGACGCGAGCGCTGGCCGCGGTAACCCTTGGCGCGCTCGAGTGTTGTACGACGCTTCTTCTGGGCGTTTACCGCCCGCTTCACGCGTGCCACGTGATGCTCCTTGCAGTTCGGGGCTGGAAAGGGAATCCGTCGGCGAGCCGTAGCTCGCCGTCAGCAGATCACTTACCGAGCAGCTTCTTGATCTTGCGGACGTCGGCGGGGCTGACAACCAAGTCAGCAGACAAGCGGCGCTTGCGACGGCTCGACTTGTGCTCGAGCAGGTGGCGCTTGTTGGCCTGCTCGCGCATGACCTTTCCACTACCGGTGATGCGGAACCGCTTCTTCGCGCCGGAGTGCGTCTTGTTCTTCGGCATGGCTGCCGTTTCTCCTCGGGTCTGGTCAGGTGTCAGGATCGACACACGACGTCGGTCGGGTCAGAACCGGTGGGTTCCGACTCGGTTAGGTCTAGGACCTAGCCAGATGGTCGTGGTGCTTACTCGCTCTTCTTCGGAGCGGGCTTCACACTCGGCTTGGGCGCCGTGGCAGGCTTCGCCGCGGGCTTGGGCATTGCAACCGGCTTCGCCGTAACGGGCTTGGCTGCAACAGGCTTCGGGGTCACCGGCTTGGGGGCCGCGGCCGGCTTCTTGACGACGGGCTTGGCTGGAGCAGCCGGGGCTGCCACAGGCTCGACGACGGTGGGCGCGGACGGCTCGGCTGCTGCCACCGGCGCGGCGGCCGTGACCGGAGCTTCCTCGGCAGGAACCTCGACCGGAACTTCCTCGACAGCCGGTGCGGCTGCCTGGGCTGCCTCGGCGGCCTCGACCTGGGCCAGGGACTGCGCGGCGAGCTCCTCGAAGGACTCCGCAGCCTCAGTCGAGTCCGACTCACGAGGCTCACGGGCCGGACGCGCGGGTTCTGACTCCTGCGCGCGGCGTCGCTGCTCGTTCTTGGCGTCGGCCTTCTTCTTCGTCGGGCCGAGCACCATGATCATGTTGCGACCATCCTGCTTCGGCATGCTCTCGATGAAGCCCAGCTCCGCGACGTCGTCGGCCAGACGCTGCAGGAGGCGCACGCCCATCTCCGGGCGCGACTGCTCGCGGCCTCGGAACATGATCATGACCTTGACCTTGTCGCCTGCGGCCAGGAAGCGCTCGACGTGGCCCTTCTTGGTCCCGTAGTCGTGCGGGTCGATCTTCAAGCGGAAACGGATCTCCTTGAGGACCGTGTTCGCCTGGTTACGGCGGGCGTCACGGGCCTTCATGTCCGACTCGTACTTGAACTTGCCGAAGTCCATGAGCTTGCAGACCGGCGGTCGTGCGTCCGGGGCGACCTCGACGAGGTCCAGGTCAGCGTCCTGGGCAAGGCTCAGGGCGACCTCAATGCGTACGACGCCGACCTGCTCTCCACCTGGGCCGACAAGCCGGACCTCGGGAACGCGGATCCGATCGTTGATGCGAGGCTCGCTGATGTGATGCTCCTTGAAACTCGTCGGTAGCTCGCCAGGAATGAGAAAGGCCCCCACTCCTGAGCACAGGATGGAGGCCTCGATATCCGACGGTCACCGCGACACTGCCCGCGTCTGCACGCGTGCGGTCGAGCAACACGGTCATGCAACGCATCCTCAAGACACGATCCACGACCCGGACCAGAACCCGGATTCGGTTGTCGGCTGCGATGATCAGATCATCTGCCAAGCTGTTGAAACTCAGGTGGGAGAGACTCCACTTGCGCACCACCGTCTCGCTCTCACCCTCCGCGAAGGGGGCGATCACAATGAGATGGTCGGTCAACTGGGAACACTAGCACGCTAGCGTGGCCCATCGCGACCGACGGGGCGCCACCCCCTCGTCCAGGCCGGTGATCTAGATCGGTTCTAGAACTGGAAGAGTTCCAGTTAACGTGCGTATGATGAGGTCATGACACCAACCGAGCAGGAAGAGGCGCTGCGGTCGCGCGGCCTCCGGGTCACCGCGACCCGCCTCGCGGTGCTCGGCGCGGTCTCTGACCATCCCCATGCGACGACCGACACGATCCTCGGCAAGGTGCGCCACGCCCTGGGCACCGCCTCGACACAGGCGGTCTACGACGTGCTCGCCGCGCTGACTCACGCCGACCTCCTGCACCGCATCGAGCCGGCCGGGCACCCCGCCCGCTACGAACGGCGCGTCGGCGACAACCACCACCACCTCGTGTGCCGCACCTGCGGCACGGTGACCGATGTGGACTGCTCGGTCGGTCACGCTCCGTGCCTTCGCCCCGCCGACGACCACGGTTTTGTCGTCGAGGAGGCCGAGGTCATCTACTGGGGCCTGTGCCCCGCGTGCCGGTCTAGCGTTCACACAGAGGCCGCACAGCCGACCATCTAGCTTCCCTGACACCTTGATCCCCCAACCCCCTTGTTTTGAAGGAGTGCTCCGATGACAGATTTCACGACCACGCAGACCGGCTCGCCGGTCCCCAGCGACGACCACTCGCTGACCACCGGCCCGGACGGCACGACCGCGCTGCACGATCGCTACCTCGTGGAGAAGCTGGCCCAGTTCAACCGCGAGCGCATCCCCGAGCGCATCGTGCACGCCAAGGGTGGCGGCGCCTTCGGCACCTTCGAGGTCACCGGTGATGTCTCGGCCTACACCCGGGCCGCCCTCTTCCAGCCCGGCGCCGTGACCGAGACGGTTCAGCGCTTCTCCTCGGTCGCCGGCGAGCAGGGCTCCCCCGACACGTGGCGCGACGTCCGCGGCTTCTCGGTGAAGTTCTACACGACCGAGGGCAACTACGACATCGTCGGAAACAACACCCCGGTGTTCTTCATCCGCGACGGCATCAAGTTCCCCGACTTCATCCACTCCCAGAAGCGCCTGCCCGGCTCCGGCCTGCGCGACGCGGACATGCAGTGGGACTTCTGGACCCTCTCCCCCGAGTCCGCCCACCAGGTCACCTACCTCATGGGCGACCGCGGGCTGCCGCGATCCTGGCGCGAGATGCCCGGCTTCGGCTCGCACACCTACCAGTGGATCAACGCCGAGGGCGAGCGCTTCTGGGTTCAGTACCACTTCAAGTCCAACCAGGGCAACGTCGAGATGACTGCGGACGTCGCCGAGCAGATCGCCGGCGCGGACGCCGACCACTACCGCCGCGACCTCTACGAGGCCATCGACGAAGGCAACTTCCCGTCCTGGGACGTGTTCGTCCAGATCATGCCGTACGAAGAGGGCAAGACGTACCGCTTCAACCCCTTCGACATCACGAAGGTGTGGCCGCACGCGGACTACCCGCTGATCAAGGTGGGCACGCACACCCTGAACCGCAACCCGCAGAACTTCTTCGCCGAGATCGAGCAGGCGGCGTTCTCCCCCGCGAACACCGTGCCGGGCATCGACCTGAGCCCGGACAAGATGCTCATGGCCCGCGTGTTCTCCTACCCCGACGCCCAGCGGTACCGCGTCGGAGCGAACTACAACCAGATCCCGGTGAACTCTCCGCACGCTGCGCCAGTTCACAACTACTCCCAGGACGGCGCAGGTCGCCACGGCTTCAACTCCCCGACCACCCCCGTCTACGCCCCGAACTCCTTCGGCGGCCCCGTCGCCGACGAGGCACGCGCGGGCATGGGCAGCTGGGAGAACGACGGCGAGCTCACCCGCGCGGCGGCCACCCTGCGCTCGGAGGACTCCGACTTCGGCCAGGCCGGCACGCTCTACCGCGAGGTGTACGACGACGCCGCCAAGGCGCGCTTCCTGGATACCCTCACGGGTCAGGGTGACTCGATCACCTCGCTGGCCATCCTCGAGCGCTTCTTCTGGTACTGGACGTCCGTCGACGAGAACCTGGGTGCGGCGCTGCGCGAGCGCGTGGGCAGCACGGTCGAGTCAGCGGCCGCGGCGGCCGAGCCGGTCGGCACCGGCGCGTGATCTTGCCGACATACCGCTAGCAGGTTGTCGGCGGCCGCGACTGGACGCTGAGTCACCCCCCAGCCGTGACCGAGGCGCGGCACGAGGGTCAGGACCGTGCGGTCCTGGCCCTCGTGCCGTGTGCAGGGCGAGGCCGGACGGTCGCGCGGAGGTGCCGGCCGCGTCGTCGGGCAGTGTGAAGCACTTGTGGATCTCTGGTCGCATCGTGGGTCCGCGTTCGCCACAAAGAGGCAACCTTTGTGACACTAGGTGCATGACCGCAGAGCACACGCACGAAACCACCACCTTCGAAGAGCTCGCCCCGCAGGCCACGCGTGACATCGCGGATGTCGCAGCGGTCGAGGTCATCACGACCGCGGCCGTCCACCTCATGAGCGCGGCGGCCATCAAGTGTGGGCTCGCCGAGGGCGAGGACGCGGGGGAGCTGCTCGACCTCGACGAGGCACGCAAGCTCATCAACGCCCTCGCCGCCCTGGTCACCGCGTCCGCCCCGGATATCGGCAACCAGCATGCACGGTCTCTGCGCGACGGGCTCCGTTCGCTCCAGCTCGCGTTCCGCGAGGCTTCGATCTACCCCGATGCGCTGGGTGAGGGCCCCGGTGAGAAGTACACCGGCGCCGTCAGTTGAGCGGCCCTGAAGTCCACGGCGACGCCGTGGCCGACCCGCAGCCAAGCTCGGGTGCCGGTCCAGGCCCGACGAGCGAGCCGTTCCAGCCTGGGGACCTGATGCCCCAGAGCTACCCCCCGGCACAGATCCCGTCCTTCGACACGCCCGTCTCGGCTCCGGTCTCTGTGCGACCGGCCATCGAGGGCGCGCACCTGATCGGTGCGGGCGACCACTCGATCACGCCCGCGCGACGGCGTCGGTCACCCATCGCCGTGGTTCTGCTCTCGGTTCTGCTCGTCGCAGCCCTGGGGGCCGGTGCCTACCTCGCGGTCCTGTCCAACCAGTGGCACGACCGCAGCGCCGCATGGGAGAGCGAGTCACGGATGCTCGGGGAGAAGGTCGCGAACCTCACGACCGACCTGAGCGGCATCACCGCCGAGCTCACGCTCGCCCGCGAACAGCTCGCGACCGCCCAGACGCGGATCACCGAGCTCGCCGACGAGAAGGCTCAGGTCGGCGACGACCGCGAGAACCAGAAGATCCTGGCCTCCGACATCCAGGCCGTCGCGCAGGAGGCCCTCAAGGTGTCCGCCTCTCTCGGCGACTGCATCGCCAGCCAGAACACCGTGCTGGGATACCTCACGGCGCCAGACACCGCGACCCCCGAGGTGCTGCAGACCTCGATCGACCAGGCCAACACCGTGTGCATGGCCGCGATCGACGCCTACAACTCCCTCCAGAAAGACCTTGCGAACCAGTGACGACTCCCGAGACCACAACGGCCCGCCCGGGCCCGCGGGCGGGGCGCATCCGTCGCAGCGCCACGGCGGCCGCCCTGCTCCTGATGCTCGGCGGGTGCTCGATGGTGCCCTCCCTCCCCGAAGCGATGCCCGACACGGTCATCCCGACGCAGGGTGTGGGCACGGTTCCCGAGGACACCGGCAACCTCTCCCCCGACGGCTTTGATGCCGCGCAGCGGATGGCGGTACGGATCCGCAACGTCGGGTGCGACGGCGTCGTGCGCGGGACCGGCTTCGCGATCGACTCACGGACCCTGATCACCAACCGCCACGTCGTCGACGGGAGCCGCAAGCTCCAGCTGAGCACGTACGACGGCCGCGACGTCAGCGTGGAGACGTCGGCCACCGCCGCGCTCGCCGACCTGGCGATCGTGCGGACGGTCGAAGACCTCGATGCCTACCCCGAGCTGGCCGCGACCGATCCCAAGCCAGGCGACGCGGTGACCGTGGTCGGCTACCCGAACGGCGGAGCGCTGACGGTCACCAAGGGCACGGTCATCGAGTACACGTCGGACCCGCTCAACGCGAACCTCGGTCAGGTCCTGCTCACCGACGCGAGCGTCGAGCCCGGCAGCTCAGGATCGGCCGCCCTCGACACCGAGGGGCGGGTCATCGGGATCGTCTACGCCAAGAGCTCGGACGGGTACTCCTACCTGGTGCCGGTCAGCACGCTGCAGGAGCTGCTGGCCGACGACTCGGGGTTCGTCGAGCAGACCCAGCCGGTCTGCTGAGACCGTCGCCGGCCGACGCTCCTCGCTTTCCACGCGTCGGCTGCGGGCATAGCCTGGGGCGATGACCGACGAACCGGATGCACCAGGAGAACCGAGCAAGCAGCGCGGGTCGAGCAGACAGCGCGGATCGAACCGGCGTCGTCACAACCCCGGGTTCATCACCAGGGCCGCCCGCGACACGCTGCACGTCTCGCGTGCGTTCGGAACGGCGTACGAGCGGGACGGCGTGCGCATCATCCCGGTCGCGCGGGTGATGGGCGTGACCGGCTCTGGGTATGGAGGCGCGTCTCTCGCCGCGGACGCGGACGTCTCGGGCAACGGGGACGGATATGGCGGCGGCGGCGGGTTCGGGACGATCGTCAAACCCCTGGGAGTCGTCGTCATCGACGACTCGGGCGTCCATTGGCAGCCGACGATCGACGTCAACCGTGCCATCCTCGGCGGGCAGATCGTGCTGGCTCTGGCAGTTCTCACGACCGGGTGCGTCCTGGGGCGACGGCGCAAGACCGTGCATCGTCTGCACCTTCCCTCCGTCGCCGGCCTGCTGAGGCACCGGGTGGACCGCGCGTAGGAGGAGCCTCCGTCAGTCGGCGCGGCCGATCCGCAGCTCGAGGGAGTCCACGCGCTCGCTCACGAGCTTGCTCGCCCCGAGCGCCGCGTTGACCTCCGCCAGGACCTCGGTGAGCCGGGCGCGGGTCAGACCCGAGTCGATCCCCAGGCGCACCGCGACCTCGGCGGTGCGCCCGGGGGCCGCCGAGACCCGGGCGACCGAACCGACCGGGGACACCGCGTCGACGATCGCCTGGGCGATCTCCGGGGCGACGACGTCGCCCTCGACCGCGGGCAGCCACGTCTTGCCCTGGGCGATCGCCCAGACCGCGGGGCGCGGGACGAGGACGCTCACGGGACCGCCGGGGTCCAGCACGAGGAGCGCCCAGTCCTCGGCGACCGCCGAGAGCGCCGCACGCACGGCATCGGCGGGCACGGGCCGCGCGTCGTGACGCCAAGCGCTCATCGACGCCACGCTCGAGAACACCGGGAGGGCCTTGCGGCCGTCCGGCGCCTCGAGGGCGACGACGCCCGCCGATGCCTGCTTGTCGACCTGGAATCCGTGGTCGCCCTGCTCGGCGACGTCGAGCTCGGCGAGGATCGGGATGAGGACCCGGACCTTCGCGAGCCGCACGACGACGTCAGTCAGCGTCGCGGTCCCGGCCGCATAGCCCATGAGCAGGGTCGCGAGCTCGGGGTCGGCCGACCCGTCGTCGCCCGCGAAGGGGGACGCGCCCGGCAGGGCACGGCCCTCGTGCGCCTCGGTCACGGCCGTCCGGCCACGTCCAGCGCCTGGGGCAGGGTGAACGCACCCGCGTACAGCGCCTTCCCGACGATCGCGCCCTCGACCCCGGCCGAGACGAGCTCGCGCAGCGCGGCGAGATCGTCGAGGCTGGAGATGCCGCCCGAGGCGACGACGGGCGCGTCGGTGCGTGCCACGACGTCGCGCAGGAGGTCGATGTTCGGTCCGCGTAGCGTCCCGTCCTTGGTCACGTCGGTCACGACGTAGCGCGAGCAACCGGCCTCCTCGAGGCGGGCGAGGACCTCCCAGAGGTCTCCTCCGTCCTCGGTCCAGCCGCGCGCGGCGAGCGTCGTGCCGCGCACGTCCAGGCCGACGGCGATCTTGTCGCCGTACTCGCTGATCACGCGCGCGGTCCAGTCCGGGTTCTCCAGGGCGGCCGTGCCCAGGTTGACGCGGGCGCAGCCGGTCGCGAGGGCCCGCTCGAGGGAGGCGTCGTCGCGGATGCCGCCGGAGAGCTCAACCAAGACGTCGAGCCGGTTGACGACGTCGGCAAGCAGCTCGGCGTTGGAGCCGCGCCCGAAGGCGGCGTCGAGGTCGACGAGGTGCACCCACTCGGCGCCGCCGGACTGCCAGTCGAGGGCAGCGGTCAACGGGTCACCGTAGGAGGTCTCGGATCCGGCTTCGCCCTGGACGAGGCGGACGGCCTGCCCGTCGGCGACATCAACGGCGGGAAGAAGAACGAGGCGGTCAGACATGACGAAGAGGATCCTCTCGGGGAACCGGTAGAGAGCGTAGGGCACGTACGGAGCAAAGCAACGATCAAGGAGCGGGGCAGAGCAGCCGGTCAGAGCAGCACGTCACAACGTAGTGAGCCAGTTGCGCAGGAGCTGCGCACCGGCGTCGCCGGACTTCTCCGGGTGGAACTGGGTGGCCGACAGCGGCCCGTTCTCGACGGCTGCCACGAAGCGGCCGCCGTGCTCGGACCAGGTCACGAGCGGCGGCTTGAAGCGGCTCGAGGCCGGCTCATCGGTGCCCAGGAGGAAGCTGCGCGCGGCGTAGGAGTGGACGAAGTAGAACCGCTCGTCCTCGATCCCCTCGAAGAGCACCGAGCCGACGGGAGCCTCGACCGTGTCCCAGCCCATGTGCGGGACGATGGGCGCCTCGAGGCGATCCACCAGGCCGGGCCACTGAGCCAGGCCGTCCGTGTGTTCCCCGTGCTCGTCACCCGCATCGAACATGACCTGCATGCCCACGCAGATGCCGAGCACCGGGCGACCACCGGCGAGGCGGCGCTCGACGATCTGGTCGCCGTTGACCGCGGTCAGCCCCTTCATGACGGCCGCGAAGGCCCCCACTCCCGGGACGACCAGGCCGTCGGCCTCTGCGGCCGCGCGGGGGTCGGCCGTGAGCTCGACGGTCGCCCCCACGCGCTCGAGCGAACGCACGGCGGAACGCACGTTGCCAAACCCGTAGTCGAGTACGACGACGCTCGTCACGTCACTCCCCTCCGCGCTGCTTGCGGGCCTTGCCCGACAGGTTGCGCATGGCCTTCCAGCGGGACATCCCCGCGCTCGAGACGACGCCCGGGAGGTCGTGCACGGTCGTGGTGCCGAAGAGCAGGTCTTCGAACTCGTGCGGCGCGCCGTCGAGCACGAGGGCTGCGGGCATGTCGCCGAGGCGCTTGCCGCCCTGCCACTGGCTGGCCTTGACCTGGCCGCCGGCCGCCTCGAAGAGGATCAGCGGGACGGTTTTGACCAGAGTCGAGACGGCGCGGGCCAGCTCGGCCGGGGCACCCTCGGACAGGTCACGGCAGATCGCGTACGCGCCGACCGGTGAGGTCACCGCGTCGACGACGATCTTGTTCACGGCGCATGCCGCGGCCAACGCCTCGGCCGTGGCCACCTGGGTGAGGATGATCGCGATCTTGTGCGCGGGCGCCTCGGGGGCGGCCGCCGCCGCGTCTGGCGCGGTCGCGGGATCGGCTGCGACCGCGGCCGCGGCCGCGGGATCGGCTGCGACCGGACCGGCCGCGGTCGGGATGGCCGCCGGTTCGGCCGGCGAACTGAGATCGGAGAGCGAGCTGAGATCGTCCGGCACGGAGAAGCCTTCAGGCAGCGCGTCGTCGGGCAGGTCTGAAGTGGTCACAGTGCTCCCTTGGTGGACGGGATGCCCTCGACCCGGGGGTCCGGCTCGACGGCGGCGCGCAGCGCGCGGGCCAGTGCCTTGAACTGCGCCTCGACGATGTGGTGCGGGTCGCGGCCGGCGAGCACGCGCATGTGGATGCAGATGCCCGCGTGGTGCGCGATCGACTCGAAGACGTGACGGGTCAGCGAGCCGGTGAAGTGACCGCCGATGAGGTGGTACTCCTGGCCGGCGGGCTCGCCCGTGTGCACGAGGTAGGGACGCCCGGAGACGTCGACGACGGCCTGGGCGAGCGCCTCGTCGAGCGGCACGAGGGCGTCACCGAAGCGGCCGATGCCGGACTTGTCGCCGAGGGCGATGCGCAGCGCCTCGCCGAGGGCGATTGCGGTGTCCTCGACCGTGTGGTGGACGTCGATGTGGGTGTCGCCGGTCGCTTTGACCGTGAGGTCGATGAGGGAGTGCTTGCCCAGCGCGGTGAGCATGTGGTCGTAGAACGGCACGGTCGTGGAGATGTCCGTGCGGCCCGTCCCGTCGAGGTTGATCTCGACCAGGACGCTCGACTCGCTCGTCGTCCGCTCGATCCGTCCGCGACGTCCTGCCTGCTCAGCGCTCACAGCCCTGCCACCTCCACCAGTGCGTCCTTGAACGCATCCATGTCTTGCGGCGTACCGATCGATACGCGCAACCAACCCTCGGGGCCCGTCTCACGGATGAGCACGCCCCGGTCCAGCAGACCCTGCCACACGGCGTGGCGGTCGTCGAACGTGCCGAAGAGCACGAAGTTCGAGTCGGACTCCGCCGCCTGCAGCGGGGAGCCCTGATACGTCTGCGCGCGCAGCCACGCGACGGTCGCGTCGCGCTCGGCGCGCAACGAATCTACCGTCGCGAGCAGCGTCGTGGCGTGCGCGAGCGCGCCTCGCGCAGTCGCCTGCGTCACAGCGGAGAGGTGGTAGGGCAGGCGCACAACGCGCAGCGCGTCGACAAAGCCCTGCGAGGCCGCCAGGTATCCCACTCGCGCGCCCGCCAGGGCGAAGGCCTTGGACATCGTGCGGCTCACGGCAAGGTTCGGGAAGCGGGCGAGCAGCTCCATCGCCGAGGGCACTCCCGCGCGGCGGAACTCCCCGTAGGCCTCGTCCACGACGACGACGGCGGGGGCGCCGTCGATGTCCAGCTCGAGCGCCGCCTCGCACACCGCGACGATCACGTCGGTCGTCAGCGCCGTGCCGGTCGGGTTGTTCGGGCTGGTGAGGATGATGACCGAGGGCTGGTGCTCGCGGATCGTCGCGATGGCGACCTCGGCGTCGAGCGTGAAGTCGCTCTCGCGCCGTCCCGCGACCCACGTCGTGTGGGTGTCCCGGGCGTACTCGGGGTACATCGAGTACGTCGGGGCGAAGGAGAGGGCCGTGCGTCCCGGTCCGCCGAAGGCCTGCATGATGTGCAGCATGACCTCGTTGGAGCCGTTGGCCGCCCAGATCTGCTCCTTGGCCACGCGCACACCGGACTCTCGAGCCAGGTAGTCGGCCAGGTCCTGGCGCAGCGCGGGGAAGTCGCGGTCGGGATACCGGTTGAGGCCGGCTGCCGCGGCGGTCACGAGCTCGGTGATCGTAGCCACGACCTCTGGGCCGGGGCCGTAGGGGTTCTCGTTGACGTTGAGCAGGTGCGGTACGTCGAGCTGGGGGGCACCGTAGGGCGACTCGCCCGCGAGGTCCGGGCGGATCGGCAGGTTCACGGGCTGAGGGGTGGCTGCGGAGATCACCTCCCCAGTCTAGAGAACTGCGCCAACGATTTCGCGAGCGTCCATATCGGCGCTGGCCTTCGGCAACCGTCTTGTCCACAGGCACGGCCCGCCAAGTCGTGGGCGCGGGCCCGAGGTCCTTAGGCTGGGGGCATGACCTCCCCCGGCGAGTCCACCCTTGTGACGCCCGACGACGACGCGGCCGGCTCTAGCGCGGCTGGCTCGGACCCTGCTGGTGCGGACTCTGCCGGCTCGGACCCTGCGGGCTCCGGCGCGGGAGAGAGCCCAGCTCCGGCGCGATTCAAGCCCAAGGGGCCCAAGCGCTGGGGGGTCGAGCCCGACTGGTCAAAGCTGCCGACGACTCCGCGGCGCCCCCCGATCATCAGCGACGAGCCCGCCTGGGGGACTTCCTCGGTCGACGCCCGAAACCTGGTGAGCGCGCCCGTGCCCGACGGCGGCCCGGGAGCGGGCGGAGCCGGCAGCGGTCCCGCCCCGTCCTGGCAGACGCCCGGCTTCGCGCGCGCCGCCGAAGAGGCACCGCTCGCGGGTGCGACCTTCCCAGAGGACGAGGACGAGGACGACGACGAGGAAGAAGTCGAGATCGCCGTTGCGGTCGCCGCGGCCCCCTCGACGGCGGTCGATGACGACAGCGGGGCGCTCCTCGCCGGCAACTCGGCCGATGCCGCGGCCGCACAGGCGACCGTCGAACCGGTCGCCGACAGCAGCAGCCCGACGCCACACCCGACTGACGCAGATCTCGCAGACAAGGCACCCGTGACCCCGACGCAGCCCACCTCTTTCGACGACGACCCGTACAAGGACGTCCCGTACTTCGACGAGCCGGTCTTCGACGAACCCGACGAGGGACACTCTCGCGGGCAGGCCTCGCCGTCGCGATCGGCGTCGTACAGGCCCTCGTCGCCCACCTCCCGCGCGACCAACCGCGACGAGGCGGCGCCGACCGCGCCTCCCGCGCCGGCCCGCCGGCTCGTCGACGCCGACGAGGACCTGCGCCCCGAGGCCGAGGCCGCGCTGCGCCGCCTCGTCGGGCGGGACGACGTCACGCTCCGCGACGACCAGTGGACCGCGATCGATGCCCTCGTCCGCGACCACCGCCGGGCGCTCGTCGTGCAGCGGACCGGGTGGGGCAAGTCGGCCGTCTATTTCGTCTCGACCGCCCTGCTGCGGGCCCGCGGCGCCGGTCCCACGATCATCATCTCCCCGCTCCTGGCGCTTATGCGCGACCAGATCGCGGCGGCCGAACGGGCCGGCATCCGGGCCGCGACGATCAACTCCGCGAACGTCACCGAGTGGGACGAGATCCATGCGAAGATCACCTCAGGAGAGATCGACGTTCTTCTATGCTCCCCCGAGAGGCTGAACAACCCGGGGTTCCGCGACGAGGTGCTGCCCCGACTCGCGGCCGACGCCGGCCTCGTAGTCATCGATGAAGCTCACTGCGTCTCGGACTGGGGTCACGACTTCCGACCCGACTACCGGCGCATCCGCACGCTGCTCGCCGACCTCCCCGCGGGCATCCCCGTCCTCGCCACGACGGCCACCGCCAACTCCCGCGTGACCCAGGACGTCGCCGAGCAGCTCGAGGTCACCGGGGCGGGCGCCCACGGGTCCAAGGTCCTCGTGCTGCGCGGCGGGCTGGACCGTGAGTCGCTCCACCTGAGCGTGCTGCTGCTCAAGGACCAGCCCACCCGGGTCGCCTGGCTCCTGGAGATGCTGCGGTCCACCCAGGGATCGGGGATCGTCTATTGCCTGACCGTCTCGGTCGCCGAGCAGATCGCCTCCCAGCTCAAGGACGCCGGCGTGCCGGTGGCCGCCTACACCGGGCGCACCGATCCGGCCGAGCGAGAGGCGCTCGAGGCGGATCTCAAGGCCAACCGGGTCAAGGCGCTCATCGCGACGTCCGCGCTCGGAATGGGCTTCGACAAGCCAGACCTCGGCTTCGTCGTCCACGTCGGCGCCCCCAGCTCCCCGATCGCCTACTACCAGCAGGTCGGGCGCGCCGGGCGCGGCGTCGACTCCGCGCTCGTGGTGCTCCTACCAGGCGAGGAGGACCGGCGGATCTGGGAGTACTTCGGGTCCCTCGCCTTCCCCCGGGAGGACCAGGTCCGCGCAACCCTCGACGCCCTGTCCCGCGGCGGCACGCAGTCCGCCCAGCTGCTCGAGACCCAGGTCGACCTCACCCGCTCCCGCCTGGAGATGATGCTCAAGGTCCTCGACGTCGACGGCGCCGTCAAGCGCGTCAAGGGTGGCTGGGAGGCGACCGGGCAGGGCTGGTCCTACGACAGCGACCGCTACGCGCGCGTCGAGAAGGCCCGCCTCGCCGAGCAGGCCACGATGGTCGACTACGTCACGACCGACCAGTGCCGGATGGCCTTCCTGCGCCGGACACTGGACGACCCCGAGCTCGAACCCGGCATGCGGTGCGGACGGTGTGACAACTGCGGCGGCGTGACAGTCCCCGCGGCGCCGACCGCCGAGCACGTGGCCCAGGCGCGGGAGGCGATGGACACTCCCGGGGTCGTCATCGAGCCGCGCAAGATGTGGCCATCGGGGATGGCCTCTCTCGGGATGGACGTCAAGGGCAAGATTGCGGCCGAGCAGCAGTGCGCCCCCGGGCGCGCGATCGCCCGCCTCGACGGCCTCGGCTGGTCCCAGCCGCTGCGCGAGCTCTTCGCCCCCGCCACGCCCGACGGCGAGACGCCCGTCGCGCTGCGCCGGGCCGCGGTCCAGGTACTTGAAGCGTGGCCGGCGGGCAAGGCCGTCGACGGGGTCGTCGTCGTGCGTTCGGTAACCCGGCCGATGCTCGCCCAGCATCTGGGCCGAGGGCTTGCGACGTACCTGGGCAAGCCCTTCGTGGGAACCATCGGGCCACGCCCCGACCACGAGGCCCCCGGCCGCCACGACATGAACTCCGCCATGCGGCTCTCGGGGGTGGCCAACCGCCTCGTCCTTGAGCTCTCCGACGCGGCCCTCGGCGGTCTCGCCGGACGGTCCATCCTGCTCGTCGACGACTACACCGACTCCGGCTGGACCCTCACCGTCGCCGGTCAGCTCCTGCTCGAGGCCGGAGCCCGCGAGGTTCTCCCCCTAACCCTTGCCCTCCAATAGCCCCCGCACCCCTTCGCTTGCGCGCTGGGGTGGGGGTTGGGGTCAGAAGCGGACCTGGATGGCTTCGCCGTGGGCGGGGAGGTCTTCAGCGTTGGCGAAGGCGACGATCTTGGTCGAGATCTCCTGGAGCGCATCGGCCGAGTACTCGATGACCTGCACGGCCTTGATGAAGCTGTGCACCCCAAGACCGCTCGCGAAGTGCGCGCAGCCGCCCGTGGGCAGCACGTGGTTGGAGCCGGCCATGTAGTCCCCCAGAGCCACCGGGGAGTACGGGCCGACGAAGATCGCCCCGGCGTTCGTGATCTTCAACGCCACGTCGGCGGCGTCGGCCGTCTGGATCTCCAGGTGCTCGGCGCCGTAGGCGTTGACCACCTCCACGCCGTGGGCGATCGAGTCGACCAGGACGATGGCCGACTGCGGCCCGGCGAGGGCCTGGCTCACCCGGGCGGAGTGCCGGGTGACCTCGGTGCGGTCGACCAGGCGGGCCTCGACCGCGCCGGCCAGCTCGACCGAGTCGGTGACGAGCACGGACGCGGCGGCCGGGTCGTGCTCGGCCTGGCTGATGAGGTCAGCGGCGACGTGGTCGGCGTTCGCACCGCCGTCGGCCAGGACTGCGATCTCGGTCGTGCCGGCCTCGGCGTCGATCCCGACGACGCCGCGCACGAGGCGCTTGGCCGCGGCGACGTAGACGTTGCCCGGGCCGGTGACGACGTTGACCGGCTCGCAGAGAATGTCGCCGTCCTGCGGCTCGCTGCCGCGTGCACCGTAGGCGAACATCGCGATAGCCTGGGCGCCACCCACGGCGTAGACCTCGTCGACGCCGAGCAGCGCGCAGGCCGCGAGGATGGTCGGGTGCGGGAGGCCGTCGTTCTCCTTCTGCGGGGGCGAGGCGACGGCGAGCGAGCGGACGCCCGCCTCCTGCGCCGCGACGACGTTCATGATGACTGAGGACGGGTAGACCGCGAGGCCACCGGGGACGTAGAGGCCCACCCGACCGACCGGGATCCAGCGCTGGCGCACCTGGGCACCCGGGGCGAGGTCCACGACGAAGTCCTGGGGCAGCTGGGCCTTGTGCACAGCGCGGACCCGGGTGATCGACTCCTCGATCGCCTCGCGGACAGCTGGGTCCAGGGTGAGCAGGGCCTTCTTGAAGGCCTCTGCGGGGACCCGGAGGTTGACCGGGCGGACGCCGTCGAACTTTTCGGCGAGGTCGCGGAGCTCGGCCGCACCATGGGCACGAACCGCCGCGATGATGCCCACCACGCGCTCGGCGGCGTCTTCGACGCGTACCTCGGCGCGAGGCAGCGCCTCGATGAGCTCACGGGCTGTCAGGGAGCGACCACGCAGGTCCAGTCGATTGATCACTCACCCATTCTAGGCGCGAGTTTGCGAGCGCCCAAGGCGCGAGTTTGCGAGCGCCCAAGGCGCGAGTTTGCGAGCGCCCAAGGCGCGAGTTTGCGGGCGCCCTAGGCGATTCTCGCGCGGACGTCGCGAACATGCTGCGACGGGTCTGCGTGGACGGGTCTGCGGACGGGAGTGGCGGACAGGTCCGCCCAGGATCCGCGAGAGAATAGGTGCATGGACCACGTAGAGATCTCTGACGACATCATCCGGCTGGGGCAGTTCCTCAAGCTGGCGAACCTCGCCGAGTCCGGCGCGCAAGCACGCGAGCTCATCTCCGACGGCGAGGTCTCGGTCAACGGCGAGGTCGACACCCGTCGTGGACGCCAGCTGCACAAGGGCGACGTGATCGTCGTCGACTCCCCCGCCGGCTCGACGTCCGCAACGGTCTCCTGAGCGGACGGCACTGCACGGGCACCGGCCACCCGCTCAGCGGGACATGTACCCCGAGCTCATGACCTTGTCCGGGGTGAGGACCAGGACGACGCGGCTGGGGTTCTCCGCGGGCTCGCGGTAGCGACGGGCGTACCGGCGCACCGCCTCGGCGATCTCCTCGGGCTCTCGGGAGACGGTGACGGGGCCTTCCAGGGTGATCCACCGTCCGCCGTCGACCTGGCAGACGGCTGCGCGGGGCGGGGCGCCGTCGGTCGCAGGCCGTTCGGCATTCTTGCGCTTGATCGACGAGTCGTTCGTCGTGATCCGCACGACGCCGGCGTCGGGGTCCCAGGTGAAACCGACCGGGACGACGTGCGGGGACCCGTCGGCGCGCAGCGTCGTCAGGGTGGCGAGGTGGCGTTCGGTCACGAACACCTGCTGCTCGGGCGTGAGGTGAATCGCTCGCTGGTCGATCAGTCGCTGGTGGATCACACCGGCAAGTCTATGCGAGGGGCCGGTCAGAGCGGATCGGGCAAGCCGTGTCGAGGGGCAGCCGCCGGTCAGAAGCCAAAGGCGACCACTGGGTCGAGAGACCCGGCGCCCAGCTGCTTGAGCACGTACAGCTCGTGCGGGACGACCGGGTCCGGAAGCGCGGTCAGGTCGAACCAGCGCAGCGAGAGGGCCTTGTCCGCCTCCTGCAGCGCCGGCTCCCCCGACCACGTGCGGCACTGGAAGAAGAAGTCGACCCGTTCCTCGATCGGGCCACCTCCCGCCGTCGTGCGGTGCATGACCGTGGCTGGCAGGAGGTCCTGGCCCACGACGCGGACCCCCAGCTCCTCGCGGGCCTCGCGCACGGCCGCGGCGAACATCGACTCCCCCTGCTCGACGTGACCCGCCGCCCCGCAGGCCCAGTGCCCGTCCATGTACCCGGTGTTCTGGCGTAGCTGCAGGAGCACCTGCTCGGCTCCGTCGTGGGTGCGGCGGAAGATCACGTAGGCGGCCGGGATCACCTGGAAACGGTTCATCACGAGGGCAGGCAGCTCGTGCCGAGCAGGGCCTTGAGGTCCCCGTACAACGACGGGTTGCGCTGCACGCGCAACGCGTCCTCGACCCGCATGACCTTGGTCCGCCCGGGGCTGGTCAGGCTCAGGTGCACGGGGGTGCTGCCCGGGTGGGTGCGCAGGATCTCCCGCAGCCGCTCCACGACGTGCTGCGTGCAGCGCGACTCAGCGAGCGTCACCACGACCGGGGAGTCGGTCCCGGTCGAGATGTCCGGCAGGGACACCTCCATCGCCTGCAGCTGCATCGTCTCGTCGCGGCGTCGCACCCGCCCGCGGAGCACCACGATCTGGTCCTCGGCGAGGATCGTCGAGTACGCCAGGTACGTCTCGCCGAAGAACATCACCTCGACGCCTCCGTCGAGGTCCTCGATCGTCACCGCGGCCCACGGGTTGCCCTGCTTGGACATCTTGCGCTGCAGGGACGTGATGAGGCCCGCGATGACGACGGTCGACCCGTCTGCCCGGCCCTCGTCGGTCAGCAGGGTCGCGATCGAGACCTCCGCGGACTGGGCGAGGACGTGCTCAAGGCCGGAGAGCGGGTGGTCGGAGACGTAGAGGCCCAGCATGTCCCGCTCGAAGGCGAGCAGCTGCTTCTTGTCCCAGTCGGGCAGGTCCGGGATGTCGACGCTGAAGGACATGCCGTCGTCCTCGTCGTCGCCGAAGCCGGCGAAGAGGTCGAACTGCCCCTCAGCCTCCTTGCGCTTGACGCCGATCACCGAGTCGACGGCCTGCTCGTGAACCACCTGGAGGGCGCGGCGTGCGTGACCGAGGGAGTCGAAGGCGCCGGCCTTGATGAGCGACTCGATCGTGCGCTTGTTGCACACCACGGCCGGGACCTTGTCGAGGAAGTCGGTGAAGCCGGTGTAGGCGTCCTTGGCCTCGCGGGAGGCCACGATCGCGTCGACGACGTTCGCTCCGACGTTGCGGATGGCTGTCAGACCGAAGCGGATGTCCTTGCCGACGGCGGTGAAGTTCGCCGAGGAGGAGTTGACGTCCGGGGGCAGCACCGTGATGCCCATGCGCCGGCACTCGTTGAGGTAGAGGGCGGACTTGTCCTTGTCGTCGCGCACGCTCGTGAGCAGCGCGGCCATGTACTCGGTCGGGTAGTTCGCCTTGAGGTAGGCCGTCCAGTAGGAGACGACGCCGTAGGCCGCCGAGTGTGCCTTGTTGAAGGCGTAGTCGGAGAAGGGCAGCAGGACGTCCCACAGCGCCTTGACCGCTGCCATCGAGAAGCCGCGCTCGACCATGCCGCTCGAGAATCCCTCGAACTGCTTGTCCAGCTCGGACTTCTTCTTCTTGCCCATCGCGCGGCGCAGGATGTCGGCCTGGCCGAGAGAGAACCCCGCGACCGTCTGCGCGATCGACATGACCTGCTCCTGGTACACGATCAAGCCGTGGGTCATGCCCAGGGTCCCCGCGAGCGGCTCGGCGAGCTCAGGGTGGATCGGCACGACCTCCTGCAGGCCGTTCTTGCGCAGCGCGTAGTTGGTGTGCGAGTTCGCACCCATCGGCCCCGGGCGGTACAGCGCGCCGACGGCGGAGATGTCCTCGAAGTTGTCGGGGCGCATGAGCTTGAGCAGGGTGCGCATGCCGCCGCCGTCGAGCTGGAACACACCCAGGGTGTCCCCACGCCCGAGGAGCGCGTAGGTGTCCGGGTCATCGAGGGTGAGCGACTCGAGCTCGACCGGGCCCTTGCCGTTCATGACGATGTTCTCGAGGGCATCGTCGAGGATCGTGAGGTTGCGCAACCCCAGGAAGTCCATCTTGATCAGCCCGAGCTCTTCGCACTTGGGATAGTCGAACTGCGTGATGACCGCGCCGTCCTGGGGGCGGCGCATGATCGGGATGATGTCGATCAGCGGGGCGCTCGACATGATGACGCCGGCGGCGTGCACGCCCCACTGGCGCTTCAGCCCCTCGATGCCCTTGGCGAGCTCGACGACGCGCTGGGCGTCCGGGTCCGCTGCGTGGATCTGGCGGAACTCCTCGGCCTCGTTGTACCGCTTGTCGGCAGGGTCGAAGATCCCGGTGAGGGAGATGTCCTTGCCCATGATCGCCGGCGGCATCGCCTTGGTGAGCTTCTCACCCATCGCGTACGGCATGCCGAGCAGCCGGCTCGAGTCCTTGAGCGCCTGCTTGGCCTTGATGGTCCCGTAGGTAACGATCTGGGCGACGCGGTCCTCGCCGTACTTGTCCGACACGTAGCGGATGACCTCACCGCGGCGGCGCTCATCGAAGTCGATATCGAAGTCGGGCATGGACACACGGTCCGGGTTGAGGAAGCGCTCGAAGATCAGGCCGTGCTGGAGCGGGTCGAGGTCGGTGATCTTCATGACGTAGGCGGCCATCGACCCGGCGCCCGAGCCACGGCCAGGGCCGACCCGGATGCCGTTGTTCTTCGACCAGTTGATGAAGTCGGCGACGACGAGGAAGTACCCCGGGAAGCCCATCTGGATGATGACCTTGGTCTCGTAGTCCGCGCGCTGGCGAACCTCGTCAGGGATACCGCCCGGGTACCGGTACCGCAGCCCGGCCTCAACCTCCTTGATGAACCAGGAGGTCTCGTCCTCCCCCGGCGGGCAGGGGTAGTTCGGCATGTAGTTGGCCTTGGTGTCGAAGGACACCTCGCACTGCTCGGCGATGAGCAGGGTGTTGTCGCACGCCTGGGGCAGCTCTTTCCAGATCCGGCGCATCTCGGCTGCGGACTTGACGTAGTACCCGTCGCCGTCGAACTTGAAACGGTCCGGATCGGTCAGGGTCGACCCGGAGTTGATGCACAGGAGCGCCTCCTGGGAGTGGCTGTCCTCCTGCTTGACGTAGTGCAGGTCGTTCGTCGCCACGAGCGGGGCGCCGATGTCCTGGGAGAGGCGGAGCAGGTCCTTGAACACCCGGGTCTCGATGTCGAGTCCGTGGTCCATGAGCTCGACATAGAAGTTCTCCTTGCCGAACACGTCCTGGAGCTCGCCGGCGGCCTTGACGGCCTCGTCGTAGTGGCCCAGCCGCAGCCGGGTCTGCACCTCGCCGGAGGGGCAGCCGGTCGAGGCGATCATGCCCTTGCCGTAGGTCTCGAGCAGCTCGCGGTCCATCCGGGGCCACTTGCCCATCTGGCCCTCGAGGGAGGCGAGGGAGCTCATCCGGAAGAGGTTGTGCAGGCCCTCGTTGTCCTTGGCCCACATCGTCAGGTGCGTGTAGGCGCCGCGCGCGGAGACGTCGTCGGAGGCCTGGCTCGCGTCTCCCCAGCGCACCCGGGTGTTGTCCTTGCGGGACGTGCCCGGGGTGACGTACGCCTCGACCCCGATGATCGGCTTCACGCCGGCGGCGGTGCCCTGCTTCCAGAAGTCGTAGGCCCCGAAGAGGTACCCGTGGTCGGTCGTCGCGATGGCCTTCTGGCCGAGCCGGCTGGTCTCGGCGAAGAGGTCCCCCAGCCGGGCCGCGCCGTCGAGCATGGAGTACTCGGTGTGGACGTGGAGGTGGACGAAGTCCTCGGAGGCCGAGGTCGAAGCAGACGACATGCCACGAGTCTAGATCGGCTGGCGGGCCGACTCGCCGCCGGGCCCGCGATCACCGCCGTGGGTCTTGTCTCACCGGCATCTCACCTGCCTCTCACCGATGGCTCACCGGTCCTAGCGGTAAGCGGAACGGACGATCTCGAGCGCGTCGGCGAGGTCCTGGGGGTACTCGCTGGAGACCTCGAGCCACTCCCCGGTGGACGGGTGGGCGAAGCCGAGGCGCTTGGCGTGCAGCCACTGCCGGGTGAGCTTGACCTTCGCGGCGAGCTTGGGGTCGGCCCCGTAGGTGATGTCCCCTACGCAGGGGTGGTGCAGCGCGGAGAAGTGCACCCGGATCTGGTGGGTGCGACCGGTCTCCAGGTGGACCTCGACGAGGGAGGCCGCCGAGAGCATCTCCAGCACCTCGTAGTGCGTGACCGATGGCTTGCCCTCGGCCACGACCGCAAACTTGTAGTCGTGGTTGGGGTGGCGGCCGATCGGCGCGTCGATCGTCCCGGTGGTCGGCTCGGGGTGGCCCTGGACGAGGGCGTGGTAGACCTTCTCGACCGTGCGTTCCTTGAAGGCGCGCTTGAGGACGGAGTAGGCGTGCTCGCTCTTGGCCACGACCATGAGGCCCGAGGTACCCACGTCGAGGCGGTGCACGATCCCCTGACGCTCGGCGGCACCGGAGGTCGCGATCGTGTAGCCGGCGGCGATGAGCGCGCCGACGACGGTCGGTCCGGTCCAGCCGACCGAGGGGTGCGCGGCGACGCCCACCGGCTTGTCGATGACCACGACGTCGTCGTCGTCGTAGACGATCTTCATGCCGGGGACGGGCTCTGCCACGATCACGGGGCCGACCTGGGTCGGGGCGTCGGGCATCGTGACCTCGAGCCAGCCGTCGGCCGGGAGACGGTCGGACTTGCCGGCCGGGCGGCCGTCGATCTGGACTCCGCCGTCCGCGGCGATCTGCGCGGCGACGGTGCGGGACAGGCCAAGCATCCGCGAGAGGGCGGCGTCGACCCGCTCGCCGACGAGCCCGTCGGGGACCGGGAGGGTGCGCACGGCGGGCATCAGGACTCGCTCGATTCGGGGTTCGTGGTCGTGGGTTCTGCGGTCGTGGGTTCTGCGGCCTCGGGTTCTGCGGCCTCGGCCGTGGTGGTCTTGCTCCCGGCATCTGCGTCGCTCTGGCGCTTGCCGTCCGGACCGATGCCGATGAAGGCGAGCACCGCGATGAGGACGGCGGCGCCGACGATCGCGATGTCGGCCACGTTCCCGATGAACGGGCCGTAGTCGATGAAGTCGACGACGTGTCCGTTGGGGAATCCCGGGGCCCGGAACAGGCGGTCCAGGAGGTTCCCGAGCGCTCCGCCGAGCACGAGGCCCAGTGCCACGGCCCAGGCGGTCGAGGCGATCTTGCGGGCCATCAGGACGATGAACACGACCACACCGGCCGACAGCAGGGTGAGCACCCAGGTCATGCCGCTCGCGATGGACAGCGCGGCACCGGAGTTGTAGATGAGGCGGAGCTGGATGAGCTCGCCGATCAACGACTTCGGCGCATGGCCGACGACGAGCGCGGACTGCGCCCACATCTTGGAGAGCTGGTCGGCGGCCAGCACGAGGGCGGCGAGCCCGAAGATGAACGCGAGCACCTTCAGGGGGCTGCGCACCGGCGCGGGTCCGGGGTCTTCGGTCACGGGGGTGTTCTCGATCTCAGGCATCACGCGCAAGTGTCCCACGTCCAGCGGTGCTGGGGCAGCCTCGGCCACCCCAGCACGTCAAGGACACAGCCGGCGGGACGGTCAACGGCGCTCTTCGCGCTGCTTGCAGGTGACGCACAGGGTTGCCCGCGGGAAGGCCTGCAGGCGTGCCTTGCCGATCGCCAGTCCACAGGACTCGCAGGTGCCGTAGGTCCCGGCGCTGATGCGCGAGAGTGCGCGGCTGCTCTGGGTGAGCAGGTCACGGGTGTTGTTGACGAGGGTGAGCTCCTGCTCACGCTCGAGCGCAGACGAGCCCGAGTCAGCCTGGTCGTCCCCTGCCCCGTCCCCGGAGTTGCGCAGCAGCTCGGAGAGCTCCTGGTCGGCCACGGCCAGCTCGGCCTGGAGCCTGACGCTCTCGACGATCAACTCGTCGGCCAGAGTTTCGATCTCCTTGGTAGACCACGGCGTCTCGCCATCTCGGACAGGAAACGTCTTGACGTCCTTGGCGAGGGTCGGGAACTGCTCCTTGGCAGGAGCGTTGCTGATTGCGTCACGGATCGACATCACGGCCTCTTTCATAGAAGTGAGCCGAGGTTAATCGCCGCAGCCGGTGCACGCAATTCACCACGCCGCATTGAGCGGAGAGAGGAATCGCGTGCACCGGCTGCGGACAACGCTGTGGGTGCTGCTCAGGGCCGGGTGACCGGCCGATGCTGCGTCAGATGCCCTGCTTGGCCTGGTCGACCCCGGACGGCAGCGCGCTCGCGCGGTTGTCGAGGTCGCCGAGCAGGTTCTGCAGGTAGCTCTTCAGGCGCGTGCGGTAGTCGCGCTCGAAGATCCGCAGCTCGTCGATCTTACGTTCCAGGAGCGAACGCTCCTGCTCGAGCTGGGTCAGGGTCCGCTGCGAGGTCTCTTCGGCCTCGCGGACGATCCGCGATCCCTCGGACTTGGCCTCGGAGATCAGGCGGTCGCCCTCGTCCTGGCCGGCCCGGACGTGGTCGTCGTGAAGCTTCTGGGCCATCTGGATGATGCCCGTGGCCATCTCCGGCTCGCGCGGGGCGAGCGTTGCCACCGGTGCCGCGACGGGCACGGGTGCGACGACGGGCTCCGGCTTGGGCTCCTCGACGACCTTCTCGATCGAGACTGCCGCCGCGTCGGGTGCGGACTGCTGGGCGTTGGCACGGCTCAGCTCCGCAACACGCCGCTCGGACGCCTCAAGCTTGGCCTTGAGATCGTCGTTCTCGGCATACAGCTCCCGAAGGGTGTTGAGAACTTCGTCCAAGAAGTCATCAACCTCTACGACGTCGTACCCCTCCCGGAACTTGGTTGCCGGGAACTTCTTGGTCAGGACGTCATCTGCTGTGAGCAGTGCCACCATCGTTTTCACCTCGAATACTCGCGCTGGTCTGTTCGGTCAATCCACCGACCGCCACTGGTCACGCTAGCGGACAATCACGCCAGCGCATGCACCGTGGGACGGATCGGTGGGACATTCGGTCAGGGCTGAGTGCTCGCCTCCGGCCTGTTGGTACTCATCTGGCGCTCATCTGTAACTCATCGTGCAGCCATGATGTTGAAGAACTGGAGGAGGACCGTCACCCCGACGAAGAGGATCAGGAATCCCACGTCGATGCGCAGCTGACCGATGGTCAGCGGCGGGATGTACCTTCGCAGGAACTTTACCGGCGGGTCGGTCAAGGTATAGAAAAACTCCGCCAGGACGAGCAGGATCCCCTTGGGACGGAAGTCCCGGGAGAAGACCTGCACCCAGTCAAAGATCACCCGACCGAAGAGCGTCAGCAGGTAGAGAAAGCACACAAGTGCCAGGAGGCTCCAGATCACGTCTTAGCTCTGGTTGTAGAAACCGGGGCGGCCGGCCGGCTTCTCAGCAGGACGATCCTGACCGGAGATCTCGACGTGCTCGGGCGAGAGGAGGAAGACCTTGTTGGTGACCCGCTCGATGGCGCCGCGCAGACCGAAGATCAGCCCGGCGGAGAAGTCGACCAGGCGCTTGGCGTCGGCGTCGTCCATGTCGGAGAGGTTGATGATGACGGGGGTTCCGGCGCGGAACGCCTCACCGATGACGCGTGCGTCGTTGTAGGAGCGCGGGTGGACCGTGGTGATCCGGCGCAGCTCGGTCGAGGGCGCGGGGGCCGCGGGCGCCTCCCGACGTGAGACGGAACGATTGATCGGTGTCACCTGAGCCTCGTATTCGGGCGTCACGTCGCTCTCCACCTCGTCGTAGTCGTCGTACTCCTCGAGCTCGTCCTGGACATCCTCGCCCCGATCATCTGCGAGGCCAAGGTACAGCATCGTCTTGCGTAGCGCTCCGGCCATCGCCATCTCTCCGTTCTGCCTCGGTACGTCCAGCTGGTCCCGGTCTCCCGGATGCCGACGCTGGGTTCACGCTAGCCCAGCGCGGGGAGGCCTACCGCGCGACACGCCAACGGGAGAAGAAGATTCGCCGCGCTCAGGCCCGGAGGACGACGCCGGCGAACCGCCCGGCGGGCAGTGCGTCCGCGCTCGAGCGGCGATGGGAGAAGAACGCCGGATCAGTGCGCGTGCATCGATGGATCCGCTCGACGTGGGCGACCCCGGCCAACGCGAGCTGGGTGGTCACGGCGCGGGGCAGGTCGAGTGCGGGCGTCCCCCAGCTGGTCTGGGAGAGCGCCGAGGGCACCCGCTCCCCCACCCGGGCCGCCAGATCGGCGGGCACCTCGTAGCAGTCACCGCAGACTGCGGGGCCGACGACGGCCCGCAGGTCCCGGGCACGCCCGCCGCAGGCCAGCATCGCCTCGACCGCGGCTCCCACGACACCCATCTCGACCCCGGGGCGCCCGGCGTGCGCCACCGCCACCACGCCTGCGCGCGGGTCGGCCAGCAGGACCGGCACGCAGTCCGCGACGTACACCCCGAGCGGGACCCCGACCTCGCTCGTCACCAAGGCATCCACCTCCGGGGCCGGCGCGGATGCCAGGGAGGCACTCGCAACCGCGATGTCGCGCCCGTGGACCTGGGTGGCGAAGTTCACCGGGGCGCCGGCCACGGCGTCGACCAGGCGGCGGTTGGCGCGCACCGTGGCCTCGGTGTCGCCGACTCCCAGGCCGAGGTTGAGCGAGGCCCACGGCCCCTCGGAGAGTCCACCGTGGCGCGTGGTGAAGAACGCACGGATCCCGGGCCCGAGGTCAACCTCGAGCACCGGGATCGTAGGTGCGCCCATGTCAGACCGTACGGTCACGAACTACTTGAGGAAGTCCGGGACGTCGAGCTCGTCGACGCGGCGCCGTGGCTCCTCGTCGAAGATGCGCGGGACCTCAAGCTGACCGGTGCGCAGGACCGCGTCCGGGTCCGTGGACAGGAAGGCCGGCACCTGGCCACCCTGCTGCTCCCCGGCCCAGGCTGCGGGAGCCTGCTGGGGTGCGGCAGGCTGGCCCTGCTGGGCGTATCCGCCGTACTGGGCAGCCGGGTTGACCGGTGCGGAGTCTGCGTGGTCGAAGCCGGAGTCGAGCGGCACGACCGGACGGGCGAGGGCGTGCACACCGGTCGCCGTCGGGACGGCGTTGTGCGCTGCCGGGTTCTGCGCGGCAGCGACCGGCTGGGCGGCCGCCGGAGCTCCGGCGATCTGCCCCGGACCGCGAGCGTCCTTGCGCGGGTGCGGCGATCCGCCGTCAAAGCCGGCGGCGATGACGGTGACCCGCACCTCGTCCCCGAGCGCGTCGTCGATGACCGTTCCGAAGATGATGTTCGCCTCGGGGTGGGCGGCCTCGTGGACCAGACGTGCGGCCTCGTTGATCTCGAAGAGACCGAGGTCGGACCCACCCTGGATGCTCAGCAGGACCCCGTGCGCGCCGTCGATGCTCGCCTCGAGCAACGGCGAGGAGATCGCCAGCTCGGCCGCCTGGACCGCGCGGTCCTCCCCACGAGCCGAGCCGATCCCCATGAGCGCGCTGCCCGCGCCCTGCATGACGGACTTCACGTCGGCGAAGTCCAGGTTGATCAGGCCCGGGGTCGTGATGAGGTCCGTGATGCCCTGGACACCGGAGAGCAGGACCTGGTCGGCGGAGTGGAAGGCGTCGAGCGCCGAGACGTTGCGGTCCGACATCGACAGCAGCCGGTCGTTGGGGATGATGATCAGGGTGTCGACCTCGTTGCGCAGCGCCTCGATGCCGGCGTCGGCCTGGGTCGAGCGTCGCCGCCCCTCGAAGGTGAACGGACGGGTCACGACGCCGACGGTCAAGGCTCCCAGCGAACGGGCGATGCGTGCCACGACGGGTGCGCCGCCGGTTCCGGTGCCGCCACCCTCGCCTGCGGTGACGAAGACCATGTCGGCGCCCCGCAGGACGTCCTCGATCTCCTCCTCGTGGTCCTCGGCTGCCTTCTTGCCGACCTCGGGGTCAGCTCCGGCTCCGAGTCCGCGGGTCAGCTCGCGTCCGACGTCAAGCTTGACGTCGGCATCCGACATCAGGAGCGCCTGGGCGTCGGTGTTGATGGCGATGAACTCGACGCCCTTGAGGCCGACCTCGATCATTCGGTTGACGGCGTTCACACCACCGCCGCCGATGCCGACCACCTTGATCACTGCTAGGTAGTTTTGCGGAGTTGTCACGTCCGTGCCTCTCGATCTGGGAACCCTAAACCCTCACCCTCAAGTAGAAGGTTATAGTTATGTCAGGTTGTGCTATCCGTGACGTTAGGCGGGCTTGGCGCTGCTATCAACGACCTGCTCCGCGTGTCGGCCATATTCCTTCTTACCGTGTCTTCCATCGGGGGCGCATCTCCCCTCTGATCCACCTGAATCGCGCGCTCGGCACGGGCATCGCACCGAATCTCGGGATCGCATCCGGCGGACAGTCATCGCGTGATCGGGAAGGTCGGCGCGGACACGTCGAACACGGCCGCTCCCTTGCTCACCTCGGCCAACCGCAGTGTCGCCAGGACCTGCGCCTTGAGCGCCGAGTCGTGCGAGCTGCCCCATTCGATGACGACGCCGTCGCGCAGGGTCAGCGTGACCGCGTCCTGCGAGGCCGCCGCGATCGAGGCGACCTCCGCCCGGAGCTCGTCCGGGAGCGACTTCAGGACGGCCAGCGCCGCGTCGAGGGTGCGCTCGTCGTCCCCGGTCAGGGGGATGTTGATGACCGGCAGCTCGGCGGGGGCCTCGGGGACCGTGTCCACCACGACCGCGTCCTGGTCCATGAGTGCCATGCCGCCCTCGACCGGTATCGCGGCGACCGGTTCCCTGGCCACGACGTCGACCGCGAGGCCCGAAGGCCACTGCCGCTGGATCGAGACGTCGCGGATGTTGGGGACCTGGAGGATCTCCTCACGCAGGTCGGAGATGTCGACGAGGGCGAGCGAGGTGCCCTCCAGCTTGGCGACGACCGCGACCACCGCGTTCATGTCGACCGTGGTGCCGGTCCCCTTGACGACGAGGTGGTCGGCGTCGAAGGAGAGCATGTCGGAGGCGAAGAGCGCCCAGGTCACGGCGGCGACCACGACCGCGGTGGCTCCCCAGGCGATCACCAGCCGGGTGACCCGGTGACGGCGCATGGCCTTCTGCTCGGCGTGGCGCTCCGACATGCCGGTCGAGAGAACCGCGACCTTGGGCGGAGCCGTCCGCGCGATCGCCGACGTCGCGGTCGTGGGGCGTCCGACGACGACGGCCTGGCCGACCGTGCGCCCCTCGCCGGTGCGCGGCGTCGGTCCGGTTCCCGGTGCTCCCGCGGCGCGCGGGGTGGTCCCTGTACGCGCAGGCGCCCCGGTGCGCGGTGATTTTCCCGTGCGCGGAGCGGCCTCGGGTCGCTTGGTCGGCGCACTGGGCGGGGGCCCGTCGGGGGCACCCTGGCGTGGCCGAGCAGTCCGGGCCGGGGGCGCGGGCCGGTGAGGTGCCGGTTCGCCCGCCTCCTCCCTGGGGGCGCGAGGACGCGGGGCGGCAGGCTGCTTCATGCGCCCACTCCGCCCGCGGTCTCCTCCGGGAGGTCACCCGCTGCGACCCGGGCGGCCAGCTCTCCGAGGATCACCGCTCCCAGCTCTGTGACGTCCCCGGCTCCGACAGTGATCAGGAGGTCACCGGGCCGGGCGCGCCGGGCTAGGGTCTGGGCCGCCTCGAGCTTGTCCGCGACCACCTCGCCGCGTCCGGGCGTGGCCATCAGGTCGACGACGACGTGCGGTCCGACTGCAGGATCGTGGTCCTCGCGCGCGGCGTAGACGTCGCACACCACGGCGAGGTCTGCCAGCTCGAGGGCGTCGGCGAATGCCTGGGCGAAGATGGCTGTCCGGGAGTACAGGTGGGGCTGAAAGACCACAAGGATCCGCCCAGCCCCGACAACTCCACGGGCGGCCCGGAGCATGGCTGCGACCTCGGTCGGGTGGTGAGCGTAGTCGTCGACGACTCGCACGCCCCCGACCTCCCCGCGGCTCTCGAAACGACGACCCGTGCCACGGAAGGCTCCTACTGCGCGCGCGGCCACCGACGGCTCGATCCCGAGCAGGATCGCCGTGAGCACCGCGGCGGTCGCGTTGAGCGCGTTGTGCTCACCGGAGACGGCCAGCTCGACGTCGAGGACCTCGCCGTCCCGGGAGGCGGCCGTGCCCGCGGCCAGGGTGATCGTGAAGGTGCATGCCGCCGGTCCGGTCGCCGGGTCCGTGCGTATCCGGTATCCGCTGATCACCGCGGAGGTCGGCGACCCGACCTGTGGCGCGGCCCCAGATCCACCCCCGGATCCAGCCGGTGCCGACGTCCCGTATGTGAGGGCCGCTCCGCCCCCGGCGGTGTGGGTGCGCACGAGCTCGGCCGAGCCAGAGTCGTCGGCGCAGGCCACGAGGTGTCCGCCGGGGACGATCTGACCGGCGAAGGTCACGAAAGCCTGCTCGAAGGCCTCCCGAGACCCGTAGTGGTCGAGGTGGTCCGGCTCGACGTTGGTGACGACCGCGATGGTCGGTCGGTAGTTGAGGAAGGAGCCGTCGGACTCGTCGGCCTCGGCCACCAGCACGTCACCGGTCCCCGAGTACCCGCCTGGCAGCGCGCCGTCGTCGGTGAGCACCGATCCGCCGATCGCGAAGGACGGGTCGACTCCGCAGGCGCGCAGCGTCACCGCGATCATCGCCGACGTGGTGGTCTTGCCGTGCGCGCCGGCGACCGCGACCGACCTAGCACCGACCATGAGCAGCGCGAGCGCCTGGGACCGGTGCAGCACCCGCAGCCCGGCGGCCTGGGCCGCCACGAGCTCGGGGTTCTCCGGTCGCACAGCGCTCGAGAGCACCACGGTGTCCGCGCCGGCGACGTGCGCGCCGTCGTGCCCGATCCACACCCGGATGCCCGCCGCGTCCAGGGCGTCGGTGACCGCGCTGCGTCGGGCGTCGGAGCCCTGCACGCGCAGGCCGCGAGCCGCGAGCAGCTGGGCGACCACGGACATCCCGGCCCCGCCCACCCCGACGAGGTGCACGGTCCCAAGCTCGGCGAGCGTCTGGGGGGCGAGCTGCGCCGGGCTCATCGGGTCCCCGCCTCGTCTGCCGCGGCCGTGCCTGCCGCGTCTGCTGCGTCGTTGATGAGAGCCACGACCTTCGCCGCGGCGTCGGTGACCCCGGCTCCGCGCGCGGCCGAGCCCATCGCCTGGAGTGCAGCTGCATCGGCAAGCAGCGGGAGCACGGTCGACCGCGCCCAGGCGGGGGTGAAGTCGGCGTCGGACACCAGGATGCCTCCCCCGGCGCCGGTGACCGGGGCGGCGTTGAGGCGCTGCTCACCGTTGCCGACCGGCAGCGGCACGTAGACGGCCGGGAGCCCGAGGGCGGCCAGCTCGCACACCGTACCCGCGCCCGCGCGGCACACGACGAGGTCGGCGACCGCGTAGCCGAGGTGCATCTCGGACAGGTACTCCCGCACCTGGTAGTCGACCTGGTGCTCGGCGGGCAGGGCAGCGACGACGGCACGCACCGGCGTGTCCTTGCCCTTGCCGGTCAGGTGCAGCACCTGGACGCCCGCGGCCACGAGCTCGGGCGCGAGGGCAGCAAACGTCTCGTTGAGCCGTTGGGCGCCGAGGGACCCACCGGTCACGAGCACGACGGGTCGATCGGCGTCCAGCCCGAGGGCCTGGGCTGCCTGCGCCCTCGAGCCCGCCGCAGAGCGGGCTCGCTCGGCCACCAGGGAGGCGATCTCGCGGCGCAGCGGCAGGCCGGTGACCTGAGCGCCGCGCAGCTCGGTCGCGGGGAACGTCACGGCGACCGACCGGGCCCAGCGGGCACCGAGACGGTTGGCCAGCCCGGCCCGGGTGTTCTGCTCGTGGATGACCACGGGCACGCCGCGGCGTCGGGCAGCCAGATACGCCGGGGTCGAGACGTACCCGCCGAAGCCGACGACGACCTGCGCTCCGCTCTCGTCGATCGCGGCGCCCGCGGCGCGGACGGCCGCCCGCAGGCGGCCGGGCAGCCGCAGCCAGTCCAGGGTGGGTCGGCGCGGCATCGGGACCCGGGGCACGATCGCCAGCGGGTACCCCCGGGCGGGCACGAGGTCGGCCTCGAGGCCCTCGCGGGTGCCCAGCACGGTGACCGAGGCCCCCGGCGAGGTCGCCATGATCTCGTCCGCGACGGCGAGCAGCGGGTTCACGTGCCCCGCGGTGCCGCCTCCGGCAAGAAGTACTGACTCAATCACGTGTTCCATCACCCATGTTCGTTGTTGCCGGACGGTCCGTGCGTGTGCGCGCGCCGCCGCCACGTGGCCGAGCCGACCACAGCGATCGACTTGCGCACCACGCTCGGGCGGGCGGCCAGGGCTTCCCTGGCCCCGGGCTCGTCCCGCGCGAAAGAGATGAGGATCCCCAGGGCGAGCATCGTCGCGACGAGCGCCGACCCACCCGCGGAGATGAGGGGCAGCGGGACACCGATCACGGGAATCACTCCGATGACCACCCCGATGTTGATGAGCGCCTGGCCGATGATCCAGCAGGCCAGCGCGCCGGTAGTGATCTTCACCATGGGGTCGGGGTGGCGCCGGATGACGCGCACCATGCCGACCCCCAGGAGCGCGAACAGCCCGAGTACCAGGAGCGTGCCGAGCAGCCCGAGCTCTTCGCCGATCACCGAGAAGATGAAGTCGTTGTGCGCCTCGGGCAGGTAGGACCACTTCTCGCTGCCCGCGCCCAGCCCGACGCCGGTCAGCCCGCCCGTGCCCAGGCCCTCGAGCCCTCGCTTGACCTGGTAGCCGGCCCCGGCCGGGTCCGCGCTCGAGAACAGCTCGAGGATGCGTCCCTTCCGGTTCGCGGTCGAGGCCAGCAGCGCCACCACGACGCCGGTTCCGGCCGCCAAGACCCCGAAGACGCGCAGCGGGACCCCGGCGACGAAGAGCGCACCCGCCACGAGCATGATGAGGATCAGGGCGGTCCCGAGGTCCTTGCCCGCCAGCACGAGCGTGATGACCGCAAGGGAACCGGGCACGACGGCCGGGACGAGCGCGTGCTTCCAGTCGTGCAGGAGCGGGAGCTTGCGGGCAAGCACGACACCCAGCCACACCGCAAGGGCGACCTTGGCTAGTTCCGACGGCTGGATCGTGATGCCCCCACCGAGGTAGACCCAGCTTGTGTTGCCCTTCTCCCCGCGTGCCATCGGGGTGAAGATCAGCAACTGCAGGCAGATCGCGAAGATCAGCGCCGGCCAGGCGATCCGCTTGTAGACGGCGGGGCGCAGGTGCATCGCGACGATCATGAACGGCAGGCCCATGAGCGCAAACTTCGCCTGGTTGAGGAACACCGAGTAGGCGGACTTGCCGTCGGCCAGGGAGTCGATCGAGGAGCTCGAGAGCACCATGACGAGCCCGAGCACCAGAAGCAGCACGGTCGCCCCGAGCAGGACGTAATAGCTGGTCACGGCGCTGTTCCACTGGCCGAGCCAGGCTCCGCGCAGGGTCGGGCGGGCGGGCTGGGCCTTCCGGTCGGGCTGGGCCTTCCGGTCGGGTCGCGCGGCTGACGATGCAGCCGGCACCGCCGAGCTCGCGGGACGGGGCGGCCGTGTCACGGTGGCCACCTACCCTGCCGCCGCGGCGATCCTGCGCGCCTGACGCGCGAAGGACTCCCCACGCTCGGCGTAGGAGGCGAACTGGTCCATCGACGCGCTGGCGGGCGCGAGCAGGACCGTGTCGCCCGGTCGGGCGAGCTCGTGGGCCTGGTCGGCGGCGCGCTGCATCACCGTCTCAGTGTCACCAGGATCCACCTCGACGACGGGGATGTCGCCCGCGTGTCGGGCCAGCGCCTCGCGCAGCTCGTGATGGTCGACGCCGATCAGCACGACCGCGCGCAACCGGTCCGCGCGGCTGGCGACGAGCTCGTCGAAGGTCGCTCCCTTGGCCAGTCCGCCCGCGATCCAGACGACCGATCCGGGGGCGAAAGACGCCAGGGACGCGGACGCGGCGTGGGCGTTGGTGGCCTTGGAGTCATCGACAAAGGCGACCGGCCGCCGGTCCGCCACGGTCTCTGGGTCTGGTGCGGGAGCGTCCAGGGACGCCGGCACCCGTGCGGGAGCGAACGCGACCGTCTCGATCCGGTGGCCGCCCGGGGTGAAGGCGCGCAGGCCGTCCCGCACGGCTGCGGCAGACACCCCGTAGCCGCGGGCCAGCGCAGCCGCGGCGAGCGCGTTGGCCACCACGTGGGAGGGCACCGTGCCGTCGGGCCTGGCGAGGTGGGCCAGGTCGGTGTAGGAGGCGAGCTCGGCCGCGACGGTGTGCCGGGCGGGGTCGTCGCCGGCCGCGTGGAAGGCACGGTCGACGAGGATCCCCTCCACGACGCCGAGCTGGGACCGCGCCGGAGCGCCCAGCGTGAAGCCGACCGCGCGCGCGCCGTCCACCACGTCCGCCTCGCGGACGAGCCGCTCGGTGAGCGGGTCCTGGACGTTGTAGACGCAGGCGACCTGGACGCCGTCGTACACCTTGCCCTTGGTCGCGGCGTACTCCTCGAAGGAGCCGTGCCAGTCGATGTGGTCGGGCGCGACGTTGAGCACCGCGGCCACCTGCGCGGACATCGACTCTGTGAAGTGCAGCTGGAAGCTCGACAGCTCGATCGCGAGGACCTCGAGGTCAGGGTCGATCACGGCCTCGACCAGCGGGCGCCCCACGTTGCCCACGGCTGCGGCCTTGCGGCCGTCCGCGGCCAGGATCGAGGCGAGCATCTCCACGGTCGTGGTCTTGCCGTTGGTCCCGGTCAGCGCGAGCCAGGGGGCCGGCTCACCGGTCGCGGCTGTGGCCACGCGCAGCTGCCACGCGAGCTCGATCTCGCTCCAGACGGGCACGCCGGCCGCGTGAGCCGCGAGGAACACCGGGTTTGTCGGGCGCCAGCCTGGGGAGGCGATCACGACGTCGACCGCAGCGAGGTCGACGTCGGACGCGTCGTGGAAGTCCGCGTCGGGGGCACCGGCGTCGATCGTGAGGACCGTGCGCGCGCGGGTGGCCAGCACTCGGGCGACCGCGCGTCCGGTCATGCCCAGGCCGGCCACCAGAACTGTGGACCGTGCGAGGTCGACCACTATCCGACGACCCACTCTGCGTAGAAGATTCCCAGGCCCAGGGCGACGAACAGCCCGGCGATGATCCAGAACCGGATGACGATCGTGACCTCGCCCCAGCCGGACAGCTCGAAGTGGTGATGCAGCGGCGCCATCTTGAACACCCGCCGCCCGGTCATCTTGAAGAAGCCGATCTGGATCACGTCGGAGAGCACGACGAGGACGAACAGGCCGCCCAGGATGATCGCGAGCAGCTCGGTGCGGCTGAGGATCGACAGCCCGGCGAGCGCGCCACCGAGGGCGAGGGATCCGGTGTCGCCCATGAAGATCTTCGCCGGGGAGGCGTTCCACCACAGGAAACCGAAGAGCGCTCCGACAAGGGCGGCCGCGACGACCGCGAGATCGAGAGGGTCACGGACCTCGTAGCACCGCGGCCCCACGGCCCACTGGCAGTTCTGGTTGAACTGCCAGATGGCGACGATGACGTAGCCGCCGAACACCATGAGCGAGACGCCGGTCGCCAGGCCGTCGAGGCCGTCGGTGAGGTTCACCGCATTCGACCACGCGGTGATGATGAGGTTCGCCCACAGCACGAACAAGATCAAGCCGAGAGTCACGCCCGCGAAGGCGAGGTCGATGTTGGTGTCGCGGATGAAGGAGATCTTCGTCGACGCGGGCGTACGGAAGTTGGCGTTCGGGAACTGCAGCGCGAGGATCGCGAAGCTGATCCCGACGATCCCCTGCCCGATGATCTTCCATCGAGCGGACAGGCCGAGGCTCCGCTGCTTGGAGATCTTGATGTAGTCGTCGAGGAAGCCGACCAGGCCGAGGCCGGTCATGAGGAAGATCACCAGGACGGACGACACCGACGGGAGTCGGCCGCTCACCACGCAGGAGGCGGCCCACCCGACGAGCGTGGCGCCGATGATGACGACGCCACCCATGGTTGGCGTCCCGCGCTTGGTGAAGTGCGCGGTAGGTCCGTCCTGCCGGATGAACTGGCCGTAGTTGCGCTTGACCAGGAACTTGATGAACAACGGCGTGCACAGCAGCGCGACAAGGAGCGAGACACCCGCCGAGACGAGGACAGCGATCATGAAGCGACCAGCTCGTCGCCCAGGCGCCACAGCCCGGCGCCGTTGGAGGACTTCACCAGCACGACGTCGCCCTCGCGCAGCTCACCGGCCAGGAAGTCCGCCGCGGCGGCGACGTCGGGAAGCTCGAGGACCTCTTCGCCCCATGACCCTTCCTGGATCGCGCCGTCGGCGAGACCCGAGGTACCGTCGCCGACGACGATGAGCAGCTTGATGTTGAGCCGGACGACAAGGAGGCCGATCGCCTCATGATCGGCCCGGGACCCGGCGCCGAGCTCGAGCATGTCCCCGAGGACCGCGATCGACCGGCGATCACGCCCCGCCATGACGGCGAGGGACTTGAGAGCCGCCCGCATCGAGTCGGGGTTCGCGTTGTAGGAGTCGTCGATGATCGTGACGCCGTCCGCGCGTTCGGTCACGGCCATCCGGTGCGGGCTGAGCGCCTGCGCCCCGGAGATCCGAGCGGCCGCGTCGGCGAGCGACACGCCGAGCTCGACGGCGGCTGCAGCGGCGGCGAGCGCGTTGGTCAGGTGGTGCTCGCCGTAGAGGTTGAGGGTGACGGCATGCGCCTCGTCGCCCATGGTCAGGACGGCGGAGACCCGGCCGGCCCGGTCGACGCTGATGTCGCGGGCCCGCAGCGTGGAGTCGCGCACAGTTCCGAAGGTCACGACGCGGTCGGGGGCGATCTCTCGCATGGCCACGACCCGCAGGTCGTCGGCGTTGAGGACCGCCACGCCGCCGGGCGCCAGCCCGGTGACGATCTCCGACTTCGCCCGGGCGACCGCCTCGATCCCCCCGAAGCCGCCCAGGTGGGCGGTGCCCACGGCCAGCACGATCGAGACGTCGGGCGGCGCGATGCCCGTGAGGTAGGTCAGGTCGCCGGCTGCGGAGGCGCCCATCTCGAGCACGAGGTACGTCGTGGACGGGCCGGCCTCCAGGACGGTCAGCGGGAGGCCGATCTCGTTGTTGAAGGATGCCTCGGGCAGGACGGTCTCGCCCGAGGGGCGCAGCACCTGGCCGAGCAGGTCCTTGGTCGTGGTCTTGCCGACGGATCCCGTCACCGCGACCACCCGCAGGCCACCACCCGCGCGCAGCTTGCGCAGGTGGTCGGCGGCGAGCAGGCCGAGGGCACGGGGGACGTCGTCGACGACGACGGCGGGGACGCCGTCAATCTGCCGGTTCGCCAGAACCAGGGTCGCGCCGGCGGTGACCGCGGCCGCAGCGTGGTCGTGACCGTCGGAGGTCTCCCCGGCCAGTGCGACGAACAGGCTGCCCGCGGCGACCTTGCGTGAGTCGATCACCGTTGGACCGGCAACCCGGGTGCCGGGAGCCGCCTGCAGGGCGCCACCGGTGAGCTGCGCAACTTCCGCTGCGGTCAGATCGATCACTTGCTGAGCTCCTTCGTCATGTCATTCCTGCGCGCCGCAGCTGCGGCGCGTGCCTCGACGCGGTCGTCGAGAGGGTGGTCCACCCCGTTGATCTCCTGCCACACCTCGTGCCCCCGCCCCGCGACCAGGACAGTATCCTCGTCCCGTGCGTGGCGGATCGCCTCGGCGATGGCGCGCGCCCGCGGGGCGATCTCCAGCACCTCGACCTGTCGCGCCCCTGCTCGCGCCCCCGCCGAGCCGACCTCGCCGTCTGGACCGGCCGCCGCGCGGGCTCCGACCAGGACCTGCTGCCGGATCTGCGAGGCGTCCTCACCGTGCGGGTCGTCGTCGGTCACCACGACCACGTCCGCGAGCCCGACGGCCACAGCTCCCATGATCGGTCGCTTGCCTGTGTCCCGCTCGCCGGTCGCACCGAAGACGACGATGAGCCGTCCCACGGTCGTCGGCCGCAGGGCTGCGATCGCCAGGCCAAGAGCGTCCGGGTTGTGAGCAAAGTCGACGATCACCCGGGGCTCGCTGGCAACAGGTTCCATCCTGCCAGGGACGGCCGCGTCCACTCCCCCGATCCCCTCGAGCGCGGCTGTGAGGACGGCCACGTCGACCCCGCTCTCGATGACCATGACGAGCGCGAGGGCGGCGTTGGCGACGTTGAAGGCGCCGGGCAGCGAGGTCGACGTGGACACGGTCCGTCCGTCCCGGTGAACCAGGGTGAAGGCCGAGCCGGTGGGGCCGGCCTCGACGTCCACGACGGCCCAGTCGGCGGCGGGCTGGTCGGCAGCGGACTGGTCGGGGTCGTCCAGGCCGTCGGCGGTACGCAGCGTCACAACCGGGATCGTCACGGTCGAGGCGAGCCGTCGGCCCCATGTCTCATCGACGATCACGACGCCGCGGCGAGCACGGCTCGGGGTGAAGAGCTCGGCCTTGGCCAGGAAATAGTCCTCGAGGGTCCCGTGGAAGTCGAGGTGGTCCTGGCTGAGGTTGGTGAACCCAGCCACGTCGAAGACGATCCCGTCGACGCGGTGCTGGACCAAGGCGTGCGAGGACACCTCCATCGCGAGGGCGTCCACCCGGTCCTCGCGCATGACCGCGAGGACGCCCTGGAGCGCGGCGGCGTCCGGGGTGGTCAGCCGGCTGGGCAGGACGCGGGCCCCGGAGCGTGTCTCGACCGTGCCGATCAGCCCGACCGTGCGTCCTATCGCGGACAGCAGGTGGTCGATGAGGTACGTCGTGGTCGTCTTGCCGTTCGTCCCGGTCACCGCGAAGGTCGTCAGGGCGTCGCCCGGATGGTCGTAGAACCAGGTCGCGACCGCGCCGAGCATCGAGCGGGGGTCGGTGCCGGCGGGCATCGTCAGGACCGGGACCGCGGGGCAGGTGCCGGCTGAGATCGCGGCCTCCACGATCCCCTGGCCGTCGTGGTCGGTGAGGACACCGGCGGCACCCGCGCGGACGGCCCTCCCGGTGTACCGGGCGCCGTGCGAGGCGGTGCCGCGAAGTGCGATGAAGAGATCCCCTGGGACGACGTCCGCGCTGCTCGCGGCCACTCCGGTGAGCGTGACGGCGGCGTCGGCCGGGCGTGCTCCGAGGCCGAGCGCGTGCGCGAGGTCCCCCACGGAACGTGGTCGTTGCGCGGTCGGGCGCATGAGGCCCTGCACGGAAGTCATGGGTGCCAATCTATCGCGGGTGGGACTAGATCCTGAGTCCGCTGTCGCATGCCGGGCGCCCATGGCGACTGCAGCGTGCACGTGATCACCAGGTCGTGGGGAAGAGATCTGGGGTCGTTCCGCTCGGTACCACCCCGAGCTTCTGCAGCGCGAACGCCGTGACCTCGGAGAAGACGGGTGCTGCGACGACGCCGCCATAGATCGACGCGGTGGGGTTCTCGATGAAGACACCCACCGCGATCCGGGGGTCGTCCGCCGGGGCGACCCCGATGAAGGAGGACAGGATGCCGTCCAGCTGCCCGGAAGGGCCGGGGATCTGCGCCGTGCCGGTCTTACCGGCGACGCGATAGCCGGCGATCTCCGCGCCCGCTCCGGTCCCGTCGAGGACGGCCGACTCGGTCATCTTCAGGACCTGGTCGGCCGTGCTCTCCGAGACCACTCGCACCCCTTCGGGCTGGACGGAGGGAGTGAAGATCCCAGCGGCGTCGGTCGTGCCGGCGACCAGATGCGGGGTCATCCGGACGCCCCCGTTGGCGATGGTCGCAAACACGTTGGTCGCCTGGAGCGCGGTCACCGAAAAACCTTGGCCGAAGAGCACCGCGTACTTGGTGCTGCCGTCCCACTTGTCGGCCTCGGCGAGCAGGCCCTTCTCCTCCCCGGCGAGCTCGACGCCGGTCTTGGAACCGAAACCGAACTTCGTGAGGTAATCGTGGCGGACCTGCTGCGGCAGCTTCTGCCCGACCATGACCGTGCCGGTGTTGGACGACTCCGCGAGGATGCCGGTGAGCGTCCAGTTCGCGTCCGCGTGGTCGTGGGAGTCCTTGAAGGTCTGGTTGTTGACGGTCGTGTAGCGATCCGGGACGACAAACTGATCGGTCGGTGTGGCCAGGCCCGTCTCGATGAGCGCGGACATGGTGACGATCTTCGCGGTCGACCCGGGGTCGAAGATCGTCGAGATCGCTTGGCTTCCGCCGAAGCCGGTCGGGTTGTTCGGGTCGATCGATCCCGCGTCGGCGAGGGCGTAGATTGCGCCGGTCTTGATGTTGGTGACGACGAGGAATCCCCCGGTGCCGCCCATCTTCGTGATCTGCTCCTCAAGGGCCGCCTTCGCCATCCACTGCAGATCGCGGATCATCGTCAGGGTGACGTCGTCCCCCGGGACCGCTTCGGTGCTGGACTGTTCACCGGTCGGGATGACGTGACCGGACCGGCCGCCCTCGTAGGTCGTGCTGCCGGCCGAGCCGGAGAGGATGTCGTTGAGGGAGTACTCCAGGCCGGACTGGCCGTTGCCGTCCTGGCCGGTGAAGCCGACGATGTTTCCGCCGGTGGTTCCGGCCGGGTAGGACCGCTCGGGCTGAGACTCGGCGAAGATGCCGGAGATCTTCAGCGCGCGGATAGCGTCCCAGGTCTCCTGGGACACATCCATCGTGATGGTCTTGTGCTGGTTCTTCTCCCCGTTGAGTGCAGCCGCCAGCTCGGGGGCCGAGAGCTCGAGGATCGGGGCGAGCAGGCGCGCCGCTTCGGTCGGTCCGCCCTTGATCGTCCCGTCGACGGAGTGCTTCCAGGCCGCGATGAGCGGCTGGTCGGCGAAGATGTTGTAGCGGTCGACCGAGGTCGCCAGGATGTTCCCGTCCAGGTCGGTGATCTGGCCGCGCACCGCCGGGATGGTGATCGTGCGGATCCGCAGGCTCTGGGCTTCGGCAGCCAGCGCAGGCCCCAGGTACGCCTGGACGTAGATCAGCCGACCGGTGAAGAGCACCAGTACGACCATCACGGCGATGCTCAGCACCCGGATCCGGCCGTTGGGGTTGCCTGTGCGGGCAGGCTTGGCCGCCTTCGGTGGTCGAGGGGGGCGGGGCGGGCGCCGCGAGGACGTGAGCGTTCCTGACCCGCTCCGGAGCGCAACCGCGGTCATGCCTGCGCCCACCTTCCGCCGGCGCTTGTCGGGTCCCCGGGTGGGGCGCGGGTCGGACGCCTTCGCAGCCGGGGTGCGTGCGGAGGTGTCGCCATCGCGCGTGGAGGCACGGGGGGATGAGACACGGGGGGACCGAGCGGACGTCTTCGCCCTGGACGACGTCGCGGCAGCCCCGCGCGGTGCCCCCACGGCACCTCCGTCTCCACGTGCTGCAGTCGTCCGGGCAGGCGTGGCGCGCCCGGCGGTGGTGCGCGTCGTCGAGCGGGCGCCTGCCGGACGGTGAGGCTTGTCCTGTGCCGGCGACGACGGCTTGGCCGTCGACGTCGAGCCGGAGGTGCGCCCACTCTTGGACGCGGCTCTGGCGCCGGCACCCTTCACGAGATCTCCCCTGCCGGAGTCGCGCGTGCCACCACTGCGGGTCGCGGGCGTGCGATCGTCTCGGGAGCCCGCGGGGCGCGCCGTGGTCACTGACCTGCCTCCGGCGCGGCAGCACCACCGAAGATCGATTGGTCGGAGAGCCTGAGTATCCCCGGGTTCGCAACCTGGACCATGCCCAGCGCCGTGGCCTGGGCGGCGAGGGCCTGCGGTGAGGTCAGCGCGTCGAGGTCGGCCTGGTAGCGGTCGGTGGCCTGCGCCTGGACGGCGAGCTCACGCTTGATCCGCTGTGCCTCATAGGAGCCGTCGGCCATCGCCGTGTTCAGGACGAGGGTGCCCAGCAGTGCGGCACCGAGGATCCCGATGCAGGTGAGCACGAAGGGGACTCGGCTGCGCGCGTGCACAGGCGCCTGGACGAGCCGCAGCCGAGGCACGGCCTCGCTCGGGCGGCTAGCCGGGACCGAGGTCTCGCGGACGGGAAGAACCCGCGCAGCACTGGTGTGTGCAGAACTCATGATCAGCGCTCCGATCGACTCTTCATATGGGTAGGCGTTGGACGGAGTCGTTGTGCGGCTCGCAACCGGACCGAGGCGGAACGAGGATTGCGTTCGAGCTCGGCCGCGTCGGCCTCCTCGGCGCCGCGGGTGAGCAGCGTGAGGTAGGGCTTGTGGGTCTCCGGCTCGACCGGGAGGTCCGGAGGAGCGCTCGACGTCGCGCCGCGGACCAGCTCACGTTTGGTGAGCCGGTCCTCGAGCGAGTGGTAGGACTCCACGACGATCCGGCCGCCCACGGCCAGGGCCTCGACAGCGGCCGGGAGCGCCCGCGCCAAGACTTCGAGCTCGCCGTTGACCTCGATGCGCAAGGCCTGGAAGGTGCGTTTGGCCGGGTTGCCCTGTCCCTTGCGGGTCGCGGCCGGGATGCACGCACGGACAAGGTCGACGAGGGCGGCTGACCGCTCCCACGGAGTCGTCTGACGGCGGGCGACGATGGACCTGGCGATCTTGGAGGCGTAGCGCTCCTCGCCGTACTCGCGCAGGATCCGTGTCAGGTCGCGTTCGTCATAGGTGTTGAGGACCTGCGCCGCGGTCAGCTCGGCTGTGGAATCCATCCGCATGTCCAAGGGTGCGTCCTGGGCGTAGGAGAACCCCCGCTCGGACTCGTCGATCTGCAGGGAGGAGACCCCAAGGTCCATGAGGACGCCCTGCACGGACGGTATAGCGAGGTCCGCGAGGACCTCGCCGATCTCGTCGTAGACGGCGTGGACGCCGGTGAAACGGTCGCCGAAGCGGGCCAGCCGGGCGCCCGCAAGCTCAAGCGCCTGCTGGTCCCGGTCGATGCCGATCGCCCGAACCTGGGGGAAGCGTCGCAGGACCTCTTCGGTGTGACCACCCATCCCGAGCGTGCAGTCGACGTAGACGGCTCCTGGAGCCTCGAGTGCGGGAGCCAGGAGGTCCACGCAGCGCTCGAGGAGAACAGGAACATGACGGTCTGCGGCATCGCCAGACGGCTGTGAACCGTCCTCGTCTGCTGGCGTCATGCTTCGTCCTCCTGCTCTGCCGATGGGTCTTCGTCGGGGACTGCCGTGCTCAGGCCGGGCCTCGCGCACCGTCTGTACTGCTTGCGGTACACCCGATCAGGTCTCCCTCCGCGACTGTCTGACACCGGGGAAGTGCGTCAGACCGAGCGGGAGGAGGCCTCATCGTGCGTGCTGCACCTGCTAAAACCGCAGGCTCGGAAGGACTTCTTCGGCGGTGTCGGCGTACCCGGCCTCTTGCTCTGCCAGGTAGGCGTCCCACGACGACGCGTCCCAGATCTCGACGCGGGTGCCCGCTCCGATCACTGCAACTTCCCTGCCGAGCCCCGCGTACTCACGGAGGTTGGCCGGGATGGAGATCCGTCCCTGCTTGTCGGGCATCTCGTCGCTTGCTCCCGAGAGGAAGACCCGCAGGTAGTCGCGCGCCTGCTTGCTCGTCACGGGGGCCTGCCGGATCTGCTCGTACATGCGACGAAACTCGTCCATCGGCAGCAAGAAGAGGCAGCGTTCCTGTCCCCGCGTCATCACCAGGCCCGGCGCAAGCTGGGCTCGGAACTTCGCGGGGAGGATCAGTCGCCCCTTCTCGTCAAGACGAGGGGTGTACGTCCCCAAGAGCAGGCTGGGCGAGCCACCGAACGATTCGCTCACGACCCTCCCCTTCTGCTCCAGTGGCTCCACGGTACTCCACTTCCCTCCACTCCTCTCGGGCGAACACCAAAACTTCACCCACGCGCCATCAAATGCGCAGGTCACAGCGGTGGGGAGAAGTGGAGGGAGTTGAACGTCCAAGGTCTCGCTTTGACGCCTTTGGGAGCCAACCGTCTATTGACGAGAGCCTGAAACGCCCCCCAAACGCCGAGAAACCCTCCATTTCCAGCGCTGCCGGCTCGCCTGACACGGTCCGGTGGAGGGAAGTGGGGGCGGTCGCGAGAACGGGCCTTGTTCACGAGCTCGGCAAACAGTCGACGAGTTCGGCGGAGGCACGGAGCGCGCGAGACGGCGCGAGCGCGACACGGGGGCGAGCGGGGCGGGGGGCGTCGGGAAGGACGGCGCACGACAGAGGGAGTCGGCTGCATCGCAGCCGACTCCCTCGGGTCAGGTCTTGGTCCTACGGGTGGGCGGCCACTCCGTCAATGTCGAGCTCGCGTCAATGTCGAGTTCGCATCAATGTCGAGCTTGCCGTCGATATGGAGCTCGTGGCCTGCGGCATCATTCGCCGCGCCGACGGTCCCATCGTTCCTCGAGCCGGTGCATGAAGGAGCCCCGGTTCTGTGGCCGCTGCGGCGCAGGCCCCGACCTCGATCGGGATCCGTTCGAGGTCCCCGCCTTCGTCGGGTTGATCGACCCGGACTCCGACACGGTGCCGAGCGGACCCACCGGACGCCTTTTCGGCGGGGTGAGTGCGTAGGTGACGGCCGCAAACATGATCACGAACCCGATCACCCCTACCCAGGGGACAGACTGTGCCGCGCCGAGCACCAGGGCGAGCAGCCCCACCACCAGGCCGATGCCAGCAATGACGTACCGCGCACCAGACCGCGACGTCGTCGAGGTCAACGTTGTTGCGAGCCGTGGATCATCAGACGTGAGCTCTCGCTCCATCTGTTCCAGAACACGTTGCTCGTATTCGGACAGAGGCATCGCTACCCCCGCACTTTTGTTGGGTGAGACCTTGTCATACATCAGGATAGTTCGACTTGAGGCAAGACGGTAGTCGGCCCCCTTCCCGAGGCGGCCGGACGGATCGCAGATCGCCCGAATCGCATCCGAACCTGGTCCATCGCCGCATCGGCAAGGCGCTGCTGCTCGGTCTTCCCCCCGACGGCATCCTCGAGGGTGAGCTGCAGCACAGCGGTTGACCTGCGCTCCAGCCCTTCCCCGCGCACGCCGACGAGGCGGACGGGCAGGCCTCGAAGATCGACCGACGACACAAGCTCGCGAGCCACAAGATAGATCTCGTGGCCGCTGTCCGACGGGGAGACAAGAGACCGTGAGCGGGTGAGCGTCCGGAAGTCGCTCGTCCGCACCTTGACGCTGACGGTCCGAGCCAGGACCTCCTGTGCCCGGAGCCGATGGGCGCACCGGTCGGCCAGGTCGAGAAGCTTCGACTCGACGAACGACATGTCGTAGACGTCCGTGGCGAAGGTTGTCTCGGCGCCGATGCTCTGCTCGGTGCGGGTCGGCTCGACCGGCCGGGCGTCCCTCCCCCAGGCCAGGTCGTGAAGGTGGGCGCCGGCCGCCTCGCCCAGGATCTGGCGCAGCACCATGGGATCGGTGTCGGCGAGCTCTGCGACCGTCGAGATCCCCCAGCGCGCGAGGTTCTCCTCAGTCTTGCCACCGACCCCCCAGAGTGCTCCGACCGGCAGCGTCCGCAGGAACGCGACCGTCGCGTCCCTCGGGATGAGCATCATCCCGTCGGGCTTGGCGTGGGTCGAGGCCAGCTTCGCCACGAACTTCGACGACGCCACCCCCACCGAGCACGTGATGCCGAGCCGCGCCTGGACCCGTTCCCTGATCTGACGGGCGATCGACGTCGAGGACCCGAGGCGTCGCCGGGCACCGCTGACGTCGAGGAACGCCTCGTCGACGCTGATCGGCTCGACGAGGGTGGTCACCTCGCGCAGGATCTCCATGAGCTCCTCCGAGGCGGCACGGTAGGCGGCATGGTCCGGTGGGATGTAGACCGCCTGCGGGCACAACCGTCGTGCGGCGCCGACCGGCATCGCCGAGCGCACGCCGAAGGCGCGCGCCTCGTACGTGGCGGCCAGCACGACGGCCCGCTCCGATCCGGCCACGATCACGGGGAGTCCACGCAGGTGCGGGCGCCGCGCGACCTCGACCGAGGCGAAGAAGGCGTCCATGTCGACGTGGAGGATCGAACAGTCCGAGTCCTGGGTGCCCCAGGACCTGTGCGCACCCTCGGCCCGCGGTCCGCGACTCATGACGCCCACGCCATCGCGGACCGCAGGTCGGCGAAGGGATCGATGCCGAGCCGCACGCAGACCGCGTCCCGGAAGTCCTCGGCGGCGGCGACCCAGGTGCTGGCGAAGGCGTCGTCGACGGTGTCGGGCCGACCGGCGTCGATCGCCGCGCGGACCCGTGCGCCGGAGGTGAAGAATGCCGCCCAGGCGGCGCACCCCGGCTCGGCAGCCGTCAGGCGGTCCCAGGCGCTGCGCGTCCGGCCACGCGGCGGGCGCGCGTCCGCCGCCAGCAGCAGCGCACCTGCAAGCCGGAGCGCAGCCAGGTGCGCGTGCAGGAACCGCTCGGCCGGGTCGGTCGCCAGCTGGGCCGCCAACAGCTCCGCGTCGCACCGTGCGACGAGCTCGACGGCTGCCTTGGCGACCGGTGCGTGGTCCGTGCCCGCGCTCGGAGCACCTGCCGTGGTCATCGCGTCTGCACGTTCCATCTCCCGCACCTCCTCCGTCCAGTATCGAACACTCGTTCGATACCTGTCAAGGGTTCGACCTCCGTCTACCCTTGCCACATGGCCCGCCGTGCTTCTCGAAACTCATCCTCCACCGGACCACTGACAAAGCGGTCGACTCAGCCCGCACTCCCCGTCGGCCCGATCGAGACGGACTCCGGATCGGTCGAGCTCGTGCCCGACCGCGACGACCCGCGCGCGCTGACCGTCATGATCAACGGTGTCCCCAGCTCGTTCATCGACCTCGACGACCCGCGCAACGTCGGCTTCGAGTACATGGACATCATGTGCGCGGTCCTGGACCACACCCGGACCGGCCCCCTCGACGTCGTCCACCTCGGCGCGGCCGGGTGCGCGATGGCTCGGTCCATCGACGCCACCCGACCGGGTTCGCGCCAGATCGGCATCGACATCGACGCCCGGCTCATCGAGCTCGCCCGCACCTGGTTCGATCTGCCTCGCTCGCCCCGCCTGCGGCTGCGCGCCGGGGACGCGCGCGCCCAGCTCGCGACGCTTCCGGCCGCGAGCGCCGACGTCGTGATCCGCGATGTCTTCGCCGGTGACACCACGCCCGCGCACCTGCTGACGGTCGAGTTCGTGGGGGATGTGCTCCGGGTGCTGCGTCCGGGCGGCATCTACCTGATCAACTGCGCCGACAGGCCACCGCTCGACGGCGCGCGGTCGGAGGTCGCGACGCTGCGCACGGCGCTGCAGGCGGCCCTGGATTCAGTACCCGACTCCGGTGCCGGGCCGGCCACCGACGCCCGGGGTGAGATCGGCGTCGTCTCAGAGCCCGCGCTGCTCAAGTCCCGCCGCTACGGCAACCTCGTGCTCGTGCTGGTCGCGCCCTCGCGACCGGAAGCCGGCGCGCCGGAGCCGGGCGACGGCGTGCTCGGCTCGGCCGCCCTCGGGCGGGCCCTGCGCACGTTGGCCGTCCCCGCCCAGCTCCTGCACACCGACCCCGAGACGACAAAGTTCGCCGGACAGGCGCGGGTGCTGCGCGACGTCGTGCAATCGACCTAGTGCAGCAGCGCCGCCGCGGTCGGAACCGCTCAGGCGCCCTGCCCCTCCTGGCCCTGCTGGGCGAGGAAGCGCTCGAACTCGGCGCCGAGCTCGTCGGCCGTCGGGATCGGCGCGGAGTCCGCGAGCAGGCTCTGGCGCTCGGCCGAGCGGGTGAACGCGTCGTACTGCTCTTCCAGCCCCCGGACCAGCTCCGCGATCTCGGGTGACTGCCCCACCTGCCGGACAACCTCTTCACGGGCCTCGAGCGCGGCCTCGTCGAGGTCGGTGACCCGCAGGTCGAGCCCGGTGACACCCTCCACCTTGGTCAGCGCGATGATCGCGGCCGGCGGGTAGGGGGACTGGGCGAGGTAGTGCGGCACGTGGACCGCGTAGCCGAGCGAGTCGTGACCGCGCTCACCGAGGCGGAACTCAAGCAGGTTGGCGACCGCGGCGGGGACCGTGACGCGCCCGAACCACGACGACGCGTTGGCGATGAGGCCGTCGCGTGAGGCGTGCGGCGTCGCCGAGAGGGGTCGGGTGTGCGGAATACCCATGGGGATGCCGTACATTCCGATCGTCATCGACACGTCGAGGCGGTCGACGAGCTCGAGGACGGCGGCGACGAAACGTTCCCACTGCAGGTCGGGCTCGTTGCCGTGCAGCACGAGGAACGGGGTCCCCTCGTTGTCGTGGGCCAGGTCGACCGCGATGCTCGGTGCGTCGTACCCGGACCAGGTGTTCGTGTCGAAGATCATCGTCGGGCGCTTGGACCGGTAGTCGATGAGCTGGTCGGCGTCGAAGGTCACCAGGCGGGTCGTCTCCCCCAGGCCCAGCAGATGCTCGACGGCGATCGTACCGACGCTCCCGGCGTCGACGAATCCGCGCAGCGCGTTGATCAGGACCGGCCCGGTCGCGGCGGTCTCGGCGCGCGCGTCTGCGGGACGCACACCCAACGACGCTTCCGCCTCGGTATCGATCTCATAGAGCCCACGGGGGTCGAGCACGATCTACCTCCAGTCCACAGTCGGTCAGTCGTTGACAAGAACGTCACCGGGAACCGATTTCTTCCCGGCGGGCGGGGACTCAGCGGTTGGGCAGGCGCACGACGGTGACGAAGAAGTCGTCGATCTGACGGACCACCTCGATGAAGCGGTCGAAGTCGACGGGTTTGGTGACGAAGGCGTTGGCGTAGAGGGAGTAGCTGCGGACCACGTCCTCCTCAGCTTCGGAGGTGGTCAAGACCACAACCGGGATCTTGCGCAGCTCGGGGTCGGCCTTGAGCTCGGCGAGCACCTCGCGGCCGTCCATCCGGGGCAGGTTGAGGTCGAGCAGGATGAGGTCGGGCGTCACCGCGTCGGCGAACTCCCCCCGCTTGCGCAGGTAGTCCATCGCACTCACACCATCGCTGACCACCGAGAGCCGGTTGACGACCTTGTTGTGCTCGAAGGCCTCACGCGTCATCAGGACGTCACCGGGGTCGTCCTCGACCAGCAGGACCTCGATCACGTTCGTCGCGTCGGGCATGGATCCTCCTTGTGCCCCGCGACCAGGCGCGGCCGGGGAGCTGTGGTTGAGTGGCAAGCAGCAGGCGTGAGGCTACGGTACGCGAGCGTCGTCGGGAAATGTCCACCGCACGCTGGTGCCGCGAGCGGGACGACCGTCGGCCGTCGACGATGCGGAATCCGCACCGCCGGCACCCAGCGCCCGGGCATCGATCCAGATCTCGCCGCCGTGGTACTCGACGATCTTCTTGCACAGGGCCAGGCCGATCCCAGTGCCGTCGTAGACGTCCTTGGCGTGCAGGCGCTGGAAGATCACGAACACCCGGTCGACGTACTGGGCGTCGATGCCGATGCCGTTGTCCGTGCACCACAGCTCCCACCCCGCGTCGGCGCGCCGGGCGCCGATCTCGATCTGCGGCGTCCGTTCCGGGTCGCGGAACTTCAGCGCGTTGCCCACCAGGTTCTGGAAGAGCTGGACGAGCAGGGTCGGCTGCCCGACGACGGTGGGCAGCTCTCCCACCTCCACCACGGCGCCCTGGTCGGCGATCGTCGCGTCGAAGGTCGCGACGGCGGTGCGGGCGGCGTCTGCGAGGTCCACCGGCCGCGGTGCGTCGAGCGATCGCCCCACCCGGGAGAACCCCAGGAGGTCCTGGATGAGGCGCTGCATGCGCTTGGCGCCGTCGACCGCGAAGTCGATGTACTGGTCGGCCCGCTCGTCGAGCTCTCCGCCGTAGCGCTTCTGCAGCAGCTGGGTGAAGCTGGCCACCTTGCGCAGCGGCTCCTGCAGGTCGTGCGAGGCGACGTAGGCGAACTGCTCGAGGTCCCTGTTCGACCGGCGCAGCTCCTCGGCCTGCTCGGTGAGGTGCTGGTGAGCCTCGGCGATCTCCTTCTCGGACTCCTTCGCGGCGGCCATCTGGTCGACGAGCTCGACCCGCATGGTGTCCACCGCATGAGCGAGGGAGGCGATCTCCCCCGGGGCCTTGGTGCGCACCTCTTGGGTGAGCGCGCCGCCGCTCACGGCCTCCGCCTTCGAGGCGAGGTCCGCCAAGGGTTCCAGGATCCGACGACGCAGCGTCAGCCACACCCCCAGACCTGCCGCGAGCGCAGCGACCGTGAGCAGCATGACAGTCATGAAGAGGTTGCGCGTCCAGCGGGTGAGCTGGTCGGCCGCCACGGCGCGGGACCGCGCGAGCTCCGCGGCCAGGTCGTCCGCCTCCTGCTGGGTCTGGGCGAAGAGGACCTCACCGGCCGCCACGAGCTCGGGCGAGGCGGCGCCGACCCCGTCCTGGGCGACGGCGGCGATCGCCGGCTCCGCGAACGTCGTGTGCCACTCCTCGATCCGCGCCGCGAGGGCCTCGAGCGAGGCCACGGTCGGCGAGTCCGTACCGAGGTCGGCCACGAGGGAGGCGTGAACGTCGGCCGCGGAGAGGTCCGGGGACGCGTTGAAGGCATCGAGGGCCGGTCGGTACCCGGTCGACAGGTACGCGTCGACCGCGGGACCGACGTCGTCCAGCCAGGTGCGCAGACCTTCGCTGAAGGTGATCGCCTCGAAGTACGTGTGGGTCACCCGGGTCTGCAGTGTCATGACCTGGGCGAGGGAGTACACGGCTCCGGCGACGATGAGCAGGAGGACCGTACCGGCTGCCACGAGGGTGATCCCGAGCCGCTGACGCAGCGTCGCGACCGACTCGGGCGGGGCCGGGGCCTCGATCGACGTGTCGGTCATCGCCATTCCGCGGAGTCGGCGAGGGTCGCAGACCGTTGGCCGACTCCGTCGTCTCCGTGGCCGGGCCAGCCCAGGATGAGCACCGCGGCGTCGTCGACCAGGCGCCCCCCGTGGACCTCGCGTACCCGGCGCAGGATCCGTTCCACGAGCCCCTCGGTGCCGTGCAGGAACTCCGAGCTGACCGCCTCGAGCAGGCCCTCGATCCCGATCCTGGGCCGCGGGACGGGCGCCCCGGCGTCACGGGCCGTCGTCCCATCGACCGCCTCCCCGCCCGTCGCCGCGGCGGGAAGACTGGCTGGCGCCCGGTCCAGGACGGTCGCCTCGAGCAGGCCGTCGGTGTAGAGCATGAGCCACCAGGTGTCCTCGAACTCCAGCCGCTGGGCCTGCCACGTCGAGTCGATGGGGATCCCCAGCGCCCGACCGCGCGACGTGGGTTCGATCGACGTCGACGCGGGACCGAGCAGGATCGGGGCGTGATGCCCGGCGAGGTAGAGGTCCGCCGTGCGCCGGTCTGCGGAGATGACGACCTGGCACAGGGTGGTGAACGTCTCCGGTCGCGAGCGTTCGTTGACCATGACGCGCTCGACCAGCGGAAGGATCCTGTCGTCGCTCGTCTCGGCGAGCACGAGGGTCCGCCACGCGGTGCGCAGGGTCGCCCCGAGCGCGGCCTCGGCCGGTCCGTGACCGGCCACGTCACCGATCACGGCGGTCACCGTGCCGTCCGCGCGCTCGACGACGTCGTAGAAGTCGCCTCCGAGCAGACCGTCCCCTCCCGGCAGGTAGCCGACCAGGACCGCCAGGTGGGGGTCGATGAGGGCGGGGGTGGGCAGGAGCGCGCGCTCCAGGCGCGCTGTCTCGCGCTCACGCACGCCGTTGCGGAAGATCGTCCGTTCCTGTTCGTCGGAGAGGCGACGCTGGACCGCGTACCGGACCGCCCGGATGAGCAGGTCCGGCCCCGCCTCGTGCTTGACGAGGTAGTCCTGAGCCCCGGCCGCGACGGCCTCGATCCCCAGGTCAGAGCCGGTCATCCCGGTGAAGACGACCAGAGCAGGCGGTTCGGGCGCGGCCTGGATGCGGTGGACCCCGGAGATCCCCACCGAGTCCGGAAGCCCGAGGTCGAGCAGGATGCAGTCGACGTCGAGCATCCGCAGCGCCTCGTCGACCGTCCGGGCACGAGTCAGCGTGACTGCGGTCCCGGAGTCTTCGAGCAGTGCCTCGACGAGCAGCGCGTCGCCGTCGTCGTCCTCGACGATCAAGATACGAACCGGTTCATCCTGGTTTACGCGGCTCACGCGGACCCCCTCTACGATGCTTCCCGTCGTGCGTCCCCCGATGGTAAACGGTTCTTGACGCAACCCGAGCGCGCGAGATAGGTCCTGGCCCGGAGATCAGGGATACTGGACGGTCGTGAACGTGGGGTGCCACGTTCCGTGCCGGCGAGATCGCCGGCTCCTGGGAGGAGAAGCGTGGCCGATCAGTCCGACGAGATCCAGGTCGAACAGCAGACGCTGGACGTGCTCTACGCGCGGTTGGACGAGCTCCGCGCGGCCACCCGCGCGCGCCTCGGAGCGGTCCGCCGGGGCGGTCCGTCGGGGTCGCCCCAGAACCGCAGCGAACGAGACGCCTTCGCGACCCTGTACGAGGACCGGGCCGCGCTCCTGGAGGCCGTCGAGGACCGGCTGTGCTTCGGTCGCCTCGACTTCGACGACCAGGTCACGCGGTACATCGGCCGGATCGGCCTCACAGACGAGCAGCACACCTCTATCCTCACCGACTGGCGGGCCCCGGCGGCCCAGTCCTTCTACCGCGCCACGGCGGCCCACCGCGACGGCGTCTTCCGTCGTCGTCACCTGGTCACCACAGGGCGACAGGTGACCGGGCTCGAGGACGAGATCCTCGACCTGACGCTGCCGGGCAGCCACGTGAGCGAGCTCAACCTCTCGGGCGAGGGGGCGCTGCTCGCGGCGCTCGCCGCGGGGCGGACCGGGCGGATGGGCGACATCGTCGCGACCATCCAGTCCGAGCAGGACGCGATCATCCGCTCCGACCTCCAGGGCGCCCTGGTCGTCCAGGGCGGTCCGGGGACCGGCAAGACCGCCGTCGCGCTGCACCGCGCGGCCTACCTGCTCTATGCCCACCGCCGGCTGCTCGAGCGATCCGGGGTGCTGCTCATCGGACCGAGCCAGTCCTTCCTGCGCTACATCGACCAGGTGCTGCCCTCCCTGGGTGAGACCGGCGTGGTCTCCACGACGATCTCCGACCTCATCCCCGGTTTCTCGGCCCGGGCCACCGAGAGCCCGGTCGTGGCCGAGATCAAGGGGCGCGCCGTCTTCGGCTCGATCATCCGGCGCGCCGTCACCGCGCGCCAGCGGGTCCCCGCCCAGGACGTCCGGCTGCGGGTCGACGGACACGACATCGTCATCCGGCGCCGTGACATCCGCGACGCGATCGCCAAGGCCCGCCGCAACCACAAGCCGCACAACCAGGCCCGGGTCACCTTCGTCCGGGAGATGCTCTCCCGGCTGGCGCAGCAGTACGTGGACCAGATGTCCTTCTCGATCGAGAAGGACGAGCGCGCCGAGGTGATCGAGGAGCTGCGCACGACGCGCGAGATCCGGATCGCGCTCAACCTCGCGTGGATGCCGCTGACCCCCGAGAAGCTCGTCGCGGACCTGTTCGCCAAGCCGCACCGGCTCGCCCAGGTCGCCCACGAGCTGTCCCCCGCTGAGCAGGCCGCCCTGGCCCGCCCGGCCGGGTCGCCCTGGACCGAGTCCGACGTCCCGCTGCTCGACGAGGCGGCCGAGCTCCTCGGCGAGGACAACCAGGTCGCGAAAGCCCAGGCACGCCAGGACGCCGAGCAACGTGCGCACACCCTCGACTACGCCCGACAGGTCCTGGAGAGCTCCGACAGCGGCGGCGGCCTGGTCAACGCGGACATGCTCGCCGACCGGTTCGCGACCGGCGCCAGCTTCCTCACCACGGCCGAGCGTGCCGAGAAGGACCGTGCGTGGACCTATGCCCACCTCGTGGTCGACGAGGCCCAGGAGCTCTCGGCCATGGCGTGGCGTGCGCTCATCCGCCGGTGCCCGTCGCGGTCGATGACGATCGTGGGCGACGTCGCGCAGACGTCCTCACCGGCCGGCGCGCGGTCATGGTCGGCCATGCTCACACCGCTGCTGCGCGACGCATGGCGGATGTCGGAGCTGACCGTCAACTACCGTACGCCCGAGGCCGTCGCGACCGCCGCGCGCACCATGGCGCTGACAGCGCGGCTCCCCGTCTCCCCGCTCACGTCGGCGCGTGAGATCCCCGGCGCCCTGCAGATCCACCCGGCCGCGGCCGCCGACCTGCGCGCGCTCACGCTCGACCTCGCCCTGCGCACGGTGGGCGAGGTGCGCTCTGGCGGCGCCGGTCAGGTGGCCGTCGTGGTCCCCGCCGGGCAGACCGATGCGGTCCGGTCCGGGCTCCTCGCACTTGCCCTCGCCCGTGGCGAAGACCCTGCCGATCTCGCCGACGGGGTCGTCGTGCTCAGCCCCGCCCAGGTCAAGGGGCTCGAGTTCGACGCGGTGGTCCTGGAAGAGCCGGCAGACATCTACACCGGACCGGGTGGGGCATCCGACCTGTACGTGGCGATGACCCGGCCCACGAAGTACCTTCACGTGACGCATTCGAGGCCGTTGCCGCCCGGGATGAGTGCCTGACGGGGCCCATCTAGGCGCCGCGTCCACGTGACAAGACCCGTTTTGTCATTCCCGGGGCCAGGGCGCACTATGACCATGTGCTGAAGGCCCTCCTCCTCGAAAATGTCCACCCACTCGCCATCGAGATCTTTGCCGCCCACGGGATCGAGGTTGAGACCCGATCCGGCGCGCTGGACGAGAACGAGCTCATCGCCGCCCTCGAGGGCGTGCACATTCTGGGTCTGCGCTCCAAGACGCAGGTGACCGCCAAGGTCATCGAGGCGTCCCCGGACCTGCTGACCATCGGTGCCTTCTGCATCGGTACCAACCAGATCGACCTGCAGAGCGCCGCCAACCACGGCGTCGCCGTGTTCAACGCGCCGTTCTCCAACACGCGTTCCGTCGTCGAGATCGCGCTCGCCGAGATCATCTCGCTCACCCGCCGGATGACCGAGCGCGACAAGGCGCTGCACGCCGGGATCTGGGACAAGTCCGCCGAGGGCTCGCACGAGGTCCGTGGCCGCACGCTCGGGATCGTCGGCTACGGCAACATCGGGACCCAGCTGTCCGTGCTCGCCGAGAACCTCGGCATGTCCGTGGTCTTCTACGACACGGCCGAGAAGCTGGCCCTGGGCAACGCACGCCGTCTGGGCTCGCTCGACGAGCTGCTCGCCGTCGCTGACATCGTCACCCTCCACGTCGACGGCCGCAGCGGCAACGCGGGACTCTTCGGTTCTGAGCAGCTCGCCCAGATGAAGCCGGGCGCGATCTTCCTGAACCTCTCGCGGGGCTTTGTCCTGGACACCCAGGCGCTGCACGACTCGATCGTCTCCGGGCACCTGTCCGGCGCGGCGATCGACGTGTTCCCGACCGAGCCCAAGAAGCGCGGCGACCAGTTCGAGTCCGAGCTGCGCGGCCTGCCGAACGTCATCCTGACCCCGCACATCGGTGGCTCGACCGTCGAGGCGCAGGAGTCGATCGGCGTGTTCGTCGCCAACAAGATCAAGGACTACGTGCGCACGGGCACGACGACGCTCAGCGTCAACCTCCCCAACCTCGCCCTGGAGAACTCCACGGGCGTGGCCCGGGTGGCTCACCTGCACCGCAACACCCCGGGCGTGCTGGCCGCGGTCAACAAGACGCTGGCCGAGCACGGCGCGAACATCGAGGGCCAGCTCCTCGCCACCCGCGGGGAGATCGGCTACGTCGTCACCGACGTCGGGTCGGTCCTGGAAGCCGCCGTGGTCGACGCCCTGCGCTCGATGGACCAGACCATCAAGCTCCGCGTGCTCACCGAGACGCAGCGCTGATCGTCGCCTGACGCCCAGACGCCGACAGGCCCTGTCCCTCGCGGGACAGGGCCTGTCGGCGTCTGGGCCAGTGCACGGCTCATCGAGCGAGTGCATGGCTCATCTTGAGATGGGGGCGATCACCCGGACTTGCGGCGGAAGACCCGCTTCGTCTTGCCCGCGGTCTCGGAGCCGTGGACGGTCCCGGTGTTCGAGGACCCTTCGGCACTGAGGTGCTGACCGGCGTTCTTACGGTCGAGCGCTTCCTTGAACTTGGCCTTGGTGTCTTCGCTGACCGTCGCGTCCTGCTGAGAACTGTCCTGCGTCATAGCACCGGACCTCCTTGTCTAGATGTCTGCTGCGTACCTGATGCACCTGCAAGACTTCCCTACTTCATCGACTCCCGCCAGCGAATACTCGCTTCGGGCGCCACCTGAGGCAGGACACCAGTATCGCAGCGGTAGCGTGGAACCATGACCTCCCCTGCCGGTAGCACCCCCTCCGCGTCCCACCAGCGCCGGCTGGGCGGCTCCGGCCTGGCGGTCCCCCCAATCAGCCTGGGGCTGTGGCAGAACTTCGGCGAGCAGACGGCGCTCGAGACGCAGCGGGGACTCGTCCTCCATGCCGTCGACGCGGGCATCGTGCACATCGACCTCGCCAACAACTACGGCCCACCGCCGGGCGCCGCCGAGGCCAGCTTCGGGCGGATCCTGGCCAGGGACCTCGCGGGCCACCGGGACGAGCTGCTCATCTCGACCAAGGCCGGCTACCGGATGTGGCCTGGTGCCTATGGCGAGGGAGGCTCCCGCAAGCACCTGCTGTCCTCCCTCGACCAGTCTCTCGACCGTCTCGGGCTGGACCACGTGGACATCTTCTACAGCCACCGCTACGACCCGACGACACCGCTCGAGGAGACGATCGGAGCCCTCGCCACCGCCGTGAGCTCGGGGCGGGCGCGCTACGTCGGAGTCTCCTCCTACTCCGCGCGCCGCACCCGCGAGGCGCTGGCGGCGGCCGACACGGCGGGGGTCAGGCTGAGCGTCCACCAGCCGTCGTACTCGCTCCTCAACCGATGGATCGAGGAACCCGACGCCAGCGGGGAGTCCGTGCTCGACGTCGCGGGCGACGCCGGCCTCGGGGTGCTCGCCTTCTCCCCGCTCGCCCAGGGTATGCTCACGACCAAGTATCTCGACGGGATCCCTGGCGACTCTCGGGCTGCACGCGGCGGGTCGCTGCCACCGTCCTACCTCAGCCTCCGCAACCGGGCGGCGATCGCCGCACTGGCGGAGATCGCCAGTGATCGCGGGCAGAGCCTCGCGCAGATGGCCGTGTCCTGGTGCCTGCGCGACTCAAGGGTGTCCGGGGTGCTCGTGGGAGCCCGTACGACCGATCAGCTCGACGAGAACCTCGCCGCGCTCGAACACCTCGACTTCTCCGCCGCCGAGCTGGCCGCGATCGACGAGAACAGCGTCGACGGCGAGATCAACCTCTGGGCGGCCCGCTCGAGCGCGCTCTGAACGTGACGGGCTACGCCCCTGCGGCGGGGCCGTTGTCCGGCCCAGAGGGTTCCGCGTCCGTCCCGGCGCCCGGATCGGGGGTCTCGGGGTCCTCGGCCTGCTCATGCTCGGCACGCAGCAGGTTGATGGCGGCCTCGAAGTCCTCAAGCGAGTCGAAGCCCTGGTAGACGCTCGCAAACCGCAGGTAGGCGACCTCGTCGAGCTCCCGCAGCGGACCGAGGATGGTCAGGCCGATCTCGTACGCGTCCAGTTCCGCCATGCCGGTCGCCCGGACGCTCTCCTCGACCCGCTGAGCGAGCATGGCGAGGTCGTCCTCGCTGACCGGGCGCCCCTGGCAAGCCTTGCGGACCCCGTTGACGACCTTCTCGCGACTGAACGGCTCGGTCACGCCGGACCGCTTGACCACGGAGAGGCTGGCCGTCTCCAGGGTCGTGAAGCGGCGGTTGCAGCTGGGGCACTGACGGCGACGCCGGATCGAGGCACCGTCGTCTGACGTCCGGGAGTCGACGACGCGAGAATCCGAGTGACGACAGAACGGGCAGTGCACACGCACCTCCGAGGGTCTTGCGCCTGTGTCCACCCGGTCGGGCGGACACCAGCAAGAATACGCGCCGTCGGGCGCACCGCGGCGCGGTCGGGGCCAGACGATCTGGACGTGACAGACAAACGAGGGCGGTCACCGTAGTGACCGCCCTAGCGGGACGCCCCCGTCCCCATCCGATGGAGAGCGACTCGCCTCGCCCTGCACCGACGTGCTCGAGAAGCCATGTGCCCCGCGAATACCGCGGCCATGCCTTCACCTCGATGACCGGCCCCCCAGCCGGTTGATGAGGCATGGCTAACTTAGGTCATCCTAAATATGGTGCGCAAGCATCTGGGCACGTCGTCTCACATCTCGAGAACACATCAGTCGCGAACGGGCAGCATGATCTGCTCACCGGCCCACAGCGTCGCCGACGCCCGGCCGTTGACCTCGACGATGAGGTCGACCACGTCACGGAGGTCCTCGCCAGGACGAGCCAGCCCTTCCGCGATCCCCCACAGGTTGTCCCCCTCGGACACCGTGTACGGAGTGACCTCACGGGGAAGGTCCGGCGTGCTCGCCAAAGCTCCCCCGCCCATCACCGCCACCCCGATCGCCACGACGAGCGCCATCGACCACAGCACCCACCGTCCGCGGCGGGTGAGCTCAAGATCGGACAACGAGCCCTCGACCGATGCGCTCGCCAGGCGTCGCGACCGCGCGCCCGCCCGCGCATCCGCGGCCGACCGGCGCAGGTCCTCCCGCGCGGGCATGATCACGCGCACTGGGACAACAACACGTTCGGGAACAACAACCAGATCTGGAACTAGAACCAGTGCCATGTCCACTCCATCTCTCCAGCGCACGCGACCAGCTGCGCATCTCCATGGGAACCTGCCGGCCCGTGCCGACATCCCCGCACTCATTCGTACATCTGTTCGTAGTACAACTGTACGAATATTTTCGAGATTGGCAAGGGGCAATCCCGACACGCTCGAACAACTGTTTGAGACTTGCCCACAATCGGCCTAGACTCGAACAAGCCCGCGAGGAGACTCGACCACGAGCCACCGACAAACGGACTGGACGCACAGGCTGGACGGCGCGACCGGCAGACAACCTGCTGGCCTGGAGCCGGTCAACAGGTCTCCCGCCGGGCGTCCGAGCGCTCAGCAGATGCCCATCACAACCGGAGGTCACCGTGGCACCCAACGACACCAGCGCGGCAGGTCCTGCGAGCGTGAGCACACCCCTTCACGACACCGCCTCTCCCTGGCGCAGGGACGGGATCGGCCCGGACGGGCTCACCTCGCGGCAGCGCCGCATCCTCGACACGATTCGAGACTCGGTGACCGGTCGTGGCTACGCGCCGAGCATGCGCGAGATCGGCGAGTCGGTCGGCCTGAACAGCCCGTCGAGCGTCAAGCACCAGCTGACCGTCCTCGAGGCCAAGGGCTACCTGCGGCGCGACCCGAACCGCCCACGCGCGATGGAGCTCGTGCACAGCCCATACACCGAGGGCGCCGGCCGGCCCCTCAACGACATGGCCTCCGGTTCCGGATACGCCGGCTCAGCGCTGGACACCTCCTCCGACGAACCGGACCGCCCCACGCCGTCGTACGTGCCCCTGGTCGGTCGGATCGCCGCCGGTGGACCGATCCTGGCGGAGCAGCTCGTCGAGGACGTCTTCCCGCTGCCGCGCCAGCTCGTCGGGGACGGCGAGCTCTTCATGCTCAAGGTCGTCGGCGAGTCGATGATCGACGCCGCCATCTGCGACGGCGACTGGGTCGTCGTGAGGCGCCAACCCGTCGCTGAGAACGGCGAGATCGTCGCGGCGATGATCGACGGCGAGGCAACCGTGAAGACATTCAAGCGGATCGACGGCCACGTCTGGCTGCTGCCCCACAACCCGGCATTCTCCCCGATCCTCGGCGACGAGGCGACGATCCTCGGCCGGATCGTGTCGGTCCTGCGCAGCCTCTGATCCGGGCACTTTGACACGACCCAAGACTCACGAAGGGCTCCTCACCCACGGTGAGGAGCCCTTCGTACTAGATGCCCGGATCAGAAGCCGAACTTGCGCGCCACGTCCTTCAGAGAGGCGGCCGAGTGCTGCAGGCCGCGGATCTCCAGCGGTGAGAGCGGGACTGCGAGCCGGTCCGTGCAGCCGTGGCGTCCGACGATGGACGGCACGGACAGGCAGATGTCGCTGATCCCGTAGTAGTCGTCAAGCAGGGTCGAGACCGGGAGCACCCGGTGCTCGTCGTTGAGGACCGCCTCGATGATGCGGCTGCCGGCGAGGGCGACCGCGTAGTTCGTGGCCCCCTTGCCCTCGATGATGCGGTAGGCAGAGTTGATGACCTCGTGCGCGATCTCGTCGCGGGCCTGCACCGTGAGCGGGCCGCGTCCGTCGATCCCCTCCCAGTCCAGCAGCGGTACGCCGCCGATGGTCGCCGAGCTCCACAGCGGGATCTCGCTGTCGCCGTGCTCCCCGGCCATGTACGCGTGCACGTTCTGCACAGCGACGCCGCAGTGCTGGGCGATGAGGTAGCGCAGGCGCGAGGAGTCCAGGACCGTGCCCGAGCCGAACAGCTGGGTGGGCGGCAGACCGGAGATCTTCAGCGCCGCATACGTGACGATGTCGACCGGGTTGGTGACCATGACGTACATCGCGTCGGGGGCGACCGCCTGCAGCTCGGGCAGGATCTTCGAGACGAGGCCGATGGTCGCCTCGGCCAGGTCGATGCGGGACTGCCCAGGCTTCTGCTTGGCGCCCGCCGTGACCATGATGACGTCGGCGTCGGCGCACACTGCGACGTCGTCGGAGCCGATCACCTCGGCCATCGGCATGAACTGGATCCCGTGGGCAAGGTCGAGAGCCTCGGCCTCGACCTTGGCCTTGTTGATGTCAAAGAGTGCAACGGTCCGGGCTGACCCGCGCATCAGCGTGGCGTAGGCCATCGTCGAGCCCACCGCACCTGCGCCGACCACTGCGACCTTCGTCGTCTTGCGGACCGCGCTGGCCTCGACCGGGGCGGGTGTTCTGGAACGGTCGCTCATGCTTCCTCCACAGGAAAGTCGGGTTCGCACGGTGGTGCTGTCCTCAGCCTAGGGCCGCCAGCCGTTCCAGCGCAGAAACCGCCACGTGTCGATCGGTCGTCTGCCAAAAGTCCGGCAACGAGTTGACCAGGTACGACGCATAGCGGGCCGTCGCCAACCGCGGGTCGAGGACCGCGACTACCCCGCGGTCCGTCGTCGTGCGGACCAGCCGGCCGGCCCCCTGGGCCAGCAGCAGGGCCGCATGGGTAGCCGAAACCTGCATGAACCCGTTCCCGCCGTGGCTCTCGATGTAGCGCGCCCGGGCGGCCTTGACCGGGTCGTCGGGGCGCGGGAACGGGATCCGATCGATCATCACGAGCTGACAGGCAGAGCCGGGCACGTCGACCCCCTGCCACAGGGACAGCGTGCCGAACAGGCACGTGGCGTCGTCTGCGGCGAAGGCCCGCACGAGCGTGGGCAGCTGGTCGTCGCCCTGGCACAGGACCGGGAAGTCCACCAGCTCGCGCACCAGCTCCGCGGCGCGCTCGGCCGCGCGCCGGGAGGAGAACAGCCCGAGCGTCCGCCCGCCCGCGGCCTTCATCAGCGCGACCATCTCCTCGACCTGGTCGTCGGTCGTCGCCTGCTGCCCAGGCGTGGGCAGCCGCTTGGCGATGTAGAGGATGCCTTGCCGCGGGTAGTCGAAGGGGCTACCGACGTCGAGGCCGCGCCATGCCAGCGAGGCCTTGGCAGCCTGACCAGCCTTGGCAGGGTCCTCGTCGTCCTCGCTCGCGGCGCGCTCGAGCCCGACGGCCCGCGCGATCGGATCGAAGGACTCCCCGAGCGCGAGGGTCGCGGACGTGAGGATGCCGACTTTCTCCTCCCACAGGTTGCTCCGGATCAGCCCGGCCACCCCGAGGGGGGCCGCGTGCAGCTTGGACATGCCGGCGCCGAAGCCGCCGTCGCCCCCGCGCGAGCACCAGAGCACGTCGAAGCCGGAGTGGTCGGCCGCCATCCGCTCGGCGGTCTCGAACACCAGCAGCATGCTTGACGACGCCATCTTCAGGCCGCTGCTGGCCGATCCGGCGTCGGACCCGGGGCCCTTGCCCGGCTCGGGCTTGAGCGCGCTGAGGACCGCGCGGGCGGCGTCGCGCACACCCGCGACGGACAGACGGGCCCCCTCGGGGAGCCCGTCCGGGAAGCGTTCGGCCGGCAACCCGGCGAGCACGGAGCCGAAGTCCGCGGCGGCCGCGTCGAGGTCGGTCGTGGGGATCCCACCGTGGCGGCGGGCCTGGCGGGAGGCGTGCTCGATCGAGGCGACCGAGAGCTCCGCGGTGGCCGCGGCCGTGACCCGGTCGGAGAGCTCGTGGGCCTCGTCCGCGATGACCACCGAGTGCTCGGGCAGCACGCCCGGGGACCCGGTCGCGGCGATGCCGAGCATGGCGTGGTTGGTGACGACGACGTCGGCCTCGCGGGCGATCCCGCGTGCACGCTCGGGGAAGCAGTCGTCGATCAGCGGGCACTTCTGTCCCAAGCACTCCAGGGACGTGACGGACACCTGCCGCCAGGCGCGGTCGCTCACCCCGGGGACCATGTCGTCGCGGTCGCCGGTCTCGGTGTCCGAGGCCCACTCCCGCAGCCGCAGGATCTGCTTGCCCAGCCCAGCGGCGCCGTCGGCGTCCGCGGAGGGCGCGCCGGGACCTGCTGCGGTGAGGGGTTCGGTGGGTCCCTCGGTCCGGGGCATGTCGAAGAGGGTGCCTGCGTCGTCCGGGGGGTAGCCGCCGGCGATCTTGTGCAGGCAGGCGTAGTTGTGCCAGCCCTTGAGCAGCGCAAGCTGGGGGCGACGCGGCAGGTACGGGGCGAGCGTCTGCGCCACGAGCGGCAGGTCCCGGGTCATGATCTGACGCTGCAGGGCCAGGGTCGCGGTCGAGACGATGACCCGCTCGTCCGTGGTGACCGCGTGGTGGACGGCGGGGACGAGGTAGCCGAGCGACTTCCCGGTCCCGGTGCCGGCCTGGACCAGCAGGTGCTCCTTCGTCCGCATCGCCGTGGCCACGGCCTCGGTCATGTCGTGCTGACCGTCGCGTCGCGCGCCGCCCAGGGCGCCGACCGCGAGGTCCAGAAGTCGATGGACGTCGGCCGCACCCGGTGCGTCGTCGCCGGCGCGGTCGGGGGTCTCGGCGTCACTCACCCATGGAGTCTACGCACCGCCCGGCCCCCTGAGGGGGCGGGGCGGGTGGGCTCAGGGGCGGATGGCGACCGCGGCCAGCTCGGCGGCGAGCGCCTCGTCGACGCGTCCACGCAGCAGGGTGCCCTCGCCCACGTGCTCGAGGTGATCGATCTCACCCTCGAGGTGGACGCGGTTCACCAGGTCGCCGCGGTTGTAGGGGACCACGAGGTCGATCGAGACGCCGGGGTGGGGCAGGGAGGCAGCGATGAACTCGAGCAGCTCACCGATGCCCTCGCCGGTGTGGGCGGAGACGACGATCGTGTTGCGTTCCTGGCTGCGCAGCCGGGTGATCGTCTCAGGCGCGGCGACGTCGGCCTTGTTCAGCACGATCACCTCGGGCACGTCCTGGGCACCGGGGATGTCCGCCAGCACGTGGCGGACGGCCTCGATCTGCCCCTCCGGGTCCGGGTGGGAGGCGTCGACGATGTGCAGCAGGAGGTCGGCGTCGGCCACCTCCTCCAGGGTCGAGCGGAAGGCCTCGACGAGCTGGTGCGGGAGCGCGCGGACGAAGCCCACCGTGTCGGCGAGGGTGTAGATCCGCCCGTCCGCCGTCTTGGTCCGGCGCACCGTCGGGTCGAGCGTGGCGAAGAGCGCGTTCTCCACGAGCACCCCGGCACCGGTGAGCGCGTTGAGCAGGCTGGACTTCCCGGCGTTGGTGTACCCGGCGATCGCGACCGAGGGGATCGCGTTGCGCTTGCGGTTGGCGCGCTTGGTCTCCCGCGAGGGGGCCATCGCGTCGATCTCGCGGCGCAGCTTGGCCATCCGGTTGCGGATCCGGCGGCGGTCGAGCTCGATCTTCGTCTCGCCCGGTCCGCGCGAGCCCATCCCGGCTCCCGCGCCACCCACCTGGCCACCGGCCTGACGGGACATCGACTCGCCCCACCCGCGCAGGCGCGGCAGGAGGTACTCGAGCTGGGCGAGCTCGACCTGGGCCTTGCCCTCCCGGGACTTGGCGTGCTGGGCGAAGATGTCGAGGATCAGCGCGGTCCGGTCGACGACCTTGACCTTGATGATGTCCTCGAGCGCGCGCCGCTGGGACGGTGCCAGGTCGCCGTCGATGACAACCGTGTCCGCCCCGGTCGCGGCGACGACAGCAGCCAGCTCAGCCGCCTTGCCCGAGCCCAGGTACGTGCCCGGGTCGGGGGTCTGGCGGCGCTGGAGCACGCCGTCGAGCACCTGGGAGCCGGCCGTCTCCGCGAGCGCGGCGAGCTCGCGGAGGGAGATCTCCGCGTCCATCGCGTCTCGGGACCACAGGCCCACCAGGACGACCTTCTCCAGGCGGAGCTGGCGGTACTCGACCTCGGTGACGTCCTCAAGCTCGGTCGACAGGTTCGCGACCCGGCGCAGCGCGGTGCGTTCGGCGAGCTCGAGCTGGTCCCCGTCGTGGGAGGAGTGCTGCGTGCCGCCCGCGGCGCGGGCTGTGCCCGCGCGGGCCAGCACCCGGGCGACGACGTCGCTCGCGACGTCTCGCGCCGACGCCGCCGCAACCGGTCCGCTGGTCTCGTCCGGTCCGGACGGGTCCTGCGACGAGGTGGGTTGCGGTTCGTGGCTGTTCGTCATGCAAGTCCTTCGGTCGACCAAGTGTTGCCGTGCACCTAAGGTTCCCACGTCAGGTCGCCCCGGCCGTAGCGTTTTTGCGGACAGAGGAAAGCACCGCTCCCCGCGAGCGCCGCCCTCGCCTACGATTACCGCTTGTGAGCGACGAAACCCCGGACCACTACTTCACCGCCCAGCCGGCCAGCCCGGACGAACGGCGCACCCTCTCCGTCGTGCTGGACTCCCAGCCCTACGAGGTCGAGACGGCCGGTGGGATCTTCTCCCCCGGGCGCATCGACCTGGGCACCTCGGTCCTGCTGCGGACCGTCTCGGACCCGCCCACGGGTGACGTGCTCGACCTCGGCTGCGGCTGGGGGCCGATCACGCTCACCATGGCGCTGCAGAACCGTCAGGCGACGGTGTGGGGCGTGGACGTCAACGAGCGAGCGCTCGACCTGCTGCGGCGCAACGCCGAGAAACTGGGCCTGAGCAACGTGCGGGCCGTACGCCCCGAGGAGGTGCCCGACGACGTGCGGCTGGCCGCGATCTGGTCCAACCCGCCGATCCGGGTTGGCAAAGACGAGCTGCACTCGATGCTCGACACGTGGCTGCCGCGGCTGCTCCCAGGGTCGAGCGCGTACCTCGTGGTGCAGCGCAACCTCGGAGCCGACTCCCTCCAGGGGTGGATGGCCAGCCGCTACGGCGCCCAGGGCGACTTCCGGTCCGCGCAGGGACCGTTCACGGCCACCGTCACCAAGCTCGCGAGCGCCAAGGGGTTTCGGGTCATCGAGGTCATCCGGGACTGAGCGGCGCCCAGTCGCGCAGCGGCTGGGCTCAGTCCCCGTGCATCGGCTGTCTTCAGGCGCCGCGCACCGGCGACCGCAGCTGCCCGTCGGCGACGAGCTCGGCAGGTCCGGCGAGCTCGACGTGGCCGTCGGTGAGCATCGTCACGCGGACGGTCCCCCCGGGCACCTCGACCAGCCAGACGTCGGGGGCGCCGTCGCCGGCCCAGGCGCGGACGGCCAGGGCCGCCGCACAGGCACCGGTCCCGCAGGAGCGGGTCTCCCCCACCCCGCGCTCGTGCACCCGCATCCGCACGCGTCCCACGACGGATCCGTCAACCGTGGTCTCCTCACCGAGGGGAACGACCAGCTCGACGTTGGTCCCCTGCGGCGGGGTGGGCACGACCCGGGGCGCGTGGGTCAGGTCTGCGCGCTCCAGGTCCGCCACGGTCGCCAGGGCGAGGACGGTGTGCGGGTTGCCGAGGTCCACGCTGAGCGCCGGGCGAGGGATCTCCGCGCCCGCCGGCTCGAGGCCGCGCACTCCCACCTCGGCGTCGAAGCCGTCCGTGACCGCGCCGGTGCCACCGGGGAAGGACCACACTCCCATGTCGACCGCGAACCACCCGTTGGCCTCCTTGCGCACCCGCCGCACGCCGGCACGGGTGCCCAGGGCCAGCTCGTGTCCGTCGTCGAAGTAGGCGAGGCCGAGGTCCTCGAGGTAGGCGGCAAAGACACGCACCCCGTTGCCGCACATCTGCGCGATCGAGCCGTCGGCGTTGCGGTAGTCCATGAACCACACGGCGCTCGGGTCCTGGGCGAGGACGGCCGCGCCCTCGTCCAGCGCGGCGGAGGGCACGACCCGGATGACACCGTCGGCTCCGATGCCGGCCCGTCGGTCGGTGAGCTCGCGAACCATGGCGGGGGTCAGGTCGAGCGTGGCGTGGCGGTCGTCGATGAGGACGAAGTCGTTCTCGGTCCCGTGCCCCTTGGTGAAGGAGAGCTGCCCAGCTGGCTGAGCGGTTGGCTGAGCGGCCGGCACAGCGGCGACGGGGGTCAGGTCACGGTTCTCGCTCGTCATGAGCCAAGACTACGACGCACCGGACCGGTCCCCGGAGCGGGTGCCTGGCCGGCATCGGCCGCCGCGATGACCGCGAGCGCGTCGTCGAGCAGGGTCGGGGAGCCGACCGAGAGCCACGCGACCCGGGGGTCCCGGCCGAACCAGCCCATCTGCTTGCGGGCCAGCCGGCGGGTGTTCGCCGTCACGTCCGCGCGGGCCTGCTCGGCGGTAGTCTCCCCGGCCAGGTAGGCGAGCACCTCCGCGTAGCCGACGGCGCGCCTTGCGGTGCGCCCGAGGCCGCGGCTCAGCGTGCGCACCTCATCGACGAGGCCGGCGTCCCACATGTGCTCGACCCGCGCCTCAACCCGGGCGTCGAGCACGTCGCGGTCGCAGTCCAGGCCGATCTGCACGGCGGGGCGGACGTACTCCTGCCGAGGCAGGTTGGCGGTGAACGGGGCGCCGGTGATCATGATCACCTCGAGTGCCCGGACGATCCGCCGGGTGTTCTTCGGGCCGATCGAGACGGCGGCGGCCGGGTCGGACCGCTCGAGCTCGGAGAAGAGGGCACGCGTGCCCTCCCGCTCGGCCCGCTCCTCGAGGGCGGCGCGCACGGCCGGGTCCGTCCCGGGGAACGTCATGTCGTCGAGCAGGGCTCGCAGGTAGAGACCCGACCCGCCGACCACGACCGCCCGCGCCCCGCGCGCGGCGATCGCGTCGAGATCCGCGCGTGCGGAGGCCTGGTAGCGAGCGACCGAGGCATCCTCACCGACACGGAGCACGTCGATCTGGTGATGGACGATCCCCCGGCGCTGGTCCACGGGAACCTTGGCCGAACCGATGTCCATGCCGGAGTAGAGCTGGTAGGCGTCGGCGTTGACGATCTCCGCGGGCGGCCCCCCGGCAGGGGTCAGCGCCTGGGCGAGATCCAGGGCAAGGTCGGACTTTCCGGTGGCCGTTGGGCCCACCACAGCGACGATCAGCACACCGAGACGGTACCGTCTTTGTCTGCCGTCCTTGGCGCTTGTCAGCCATTGCCCATAGGCTGCTCTCCGCATCCGTGATCTTGTGGACACCCACGGATTCCATCGCATACGGCAGGCAGCTGCCCGCACCGGCACGTACGACACCGATCACACCCGACTTCAGGAGATCATCACGATGGGGTTCTTCAACAAGCCCGAGACCACTCCTTCGCTGGCCGCCAGCGGTGAGAACGCACCGCTGGCGCGGAGCCGGATCGAGGCGTTCCTCACGTCCCAGGACTGGTCCTTCGGGGTCGACCCCGATGGTGACGTGGGCGGCCAGTGGGACGACAACGTCTTCTACTTCTTCCAGATGGGCGAGGCGCAGGAGGTCTTGCAGATCCGTGGGCGCTGGAAGCACTCCTTCCCCGCCAGCCGCGAGGCCGAGTTCGCGGTGCTGCTCAACGAGTTCAACCGGGACCTCATCTGGCCAAAGCTGTACGTCCGGGTCGAGGACGAGGAGATCGGCGTCTACTCCGAGGTCTCGACCGACCTCGAGCACGGCGTGAGCGACGACCAGCTCGGCCAGCTCATCTCCTGCGGGCTCTTCACCGGACTGCGGGCCTTCGAGCGCATCGCCGAGAGCCTAGGCATCTCCGAAGAGTGACCTGTCCCGCCGTGAACGGAGCCGCATGAGCCAGACCTTCCAGGTCGACCTCGGGGGGATCGTCGACCTCCTCGCCCGCCACCTCTACTCGAGCCCGCGGGTCTACCTGCGCGAGCTGCTGCAGAACGGCGTGGATGCGATCACGGCGCGGGATGATCTGGCCGGCGAGGCTGGGCCGCCCGGTCAGCTCGGCCGACCGGCCGCGCCCCGGCGGATCACCCTGCGGCCGCTCCCGGATGGCGGGCTCGAGGTCACCGACACCGGGGTGGGTCTCACCCTGGCCGAGGCCCGCGAGCTGCTCGCGACGATCGGTCGCAGCTCCAAGCGCGACCTGGAGCTGGGCACCGGGCGCGAGCAGTTCCTCGGCCAGTTCGGCATCGGGCTGCTCTCGGCGTTCATGGTCACCGACGAGATCGAGCTGGTCTCGCGCTCCGCACGCGACCCCCACGCCTCGGCGATCGCCTGGCGCGGCCACGCGGACGGTCGCTACTCCCTCACGGAGCTGCCCGACGACGACCCGCGCCACCCAGAAGCCGCCGGCAGCACCGTGCGGCTGCGGCCGCGCCGCGACCTCGAGCACTGGCTCGAGGCCGCCACGGTCGAGTCGTTGGCGCGCGACTACGGGTCCCTGCTGCCCGTCGAGCTGCTGCTCGAGGAGCGCCTGGCCTCGGGCGAGATGCGCCTCCGCGACCTCGCAGAACCGGACCTGCCCTGGGAGCGAAGCTTCGCGACCCCGCGGGCCCGAGAGCTGGCCCTGCGAGCGCACTGCGAGACGACGCTCGGCTTCACCCCGTTGGCGGCCATCGACCTGGAGATCCCGGTCGCGGGGCTCAGCGGCGTCGCCTACGTGCTGCCCTCGGCCGTCTCCCCCACCACCTCGAGCGCCCACCGGGTCTACCTCAAGCGGATGCTGCTCGGCACCAAGGTCGACGACCTGCTGCCGCCGTGGGCGTTCTTCGTCCGGTGCGTCCTCAACACCTCGGCCGTGCGGCCCACCGCATCCCGGGAGGGCCTCTACGAGGACGACATCCTGCTGGCAACCCGCCACGCGCTCGGCGCCCGGATCCGCCAGTGGACGCTGGACACCCTCGCGCTGCGCGACGGCGGGTCCGCCCAGTTCCTCGCCGTGCACCACCTCGCCGTCCGCGCCCTCGCCCTGGTCGACGACGACATGCTCGACCTCGCGATCGACGTGCTGCCCTACGAGTGCACGACCGGCCAGGCCACCCTCGCCCAGATCCATGCCACCCACGGGCAGATCCACTTCACGCCGACGGTCGAGGGCTTCCGGCGGATCGCCCCGGTCGCCCACGCCCAGAACCTCTCGGTCGTCAACGCCGGCTACGTCTACGACGCCGACCTGCTCGAGCGGGTCCGCCGCCGGCGGCCGCAATGGACGGTCTCCCCGATCACCTCCGCCGACGTGTCCCAGGTGCTCTCCCCGCTCGAACCGATGCGTCAGCTCGAGACGACCGACGCGCTCGAGGCCGTCCGCGCGGCTGTGCTGCCGAGCGGCTGCGACCTCGACCTGCGCTCCTTCGAACCCCACGAGATCCCGTCCCTGCTGCTCGACGACCGAGACGCCGAGCACGCCCGCGACGTGAGCGAGACCCTCGCGCAGGGCTCCGACCTGTGGGGCGGGGTACTCGGCCAGTTCGCCAAGCCGTCGACTGTGCGCCGGATGGTGCTCAACGACAAGAACCCCGCCGTCCGGGACGTGCTCGAGGCCCGGGACACCCAGGTGCGCGCCGCCGGCGCCCAGGCGCTCTACGTCACGGCCCTCCTGCTCTCCGGGCGTCCGCTGAGCGTGAGCGAGGCGACCCTGATGAACGGGGCGCTCTCGACCCTGCTCCGCAGCGCCGCGGGCAGCGGCGACCGCCCGCCGTCGGACCCAGCCCAAGGACCGCTCTCATGACCCGTTCGATCGACGAGGCCAACCAGGCGATCATGCGCGTGCGGGAGATGCCCTTCGGCCTCGCCCGCAACGAGGTCGCCGCCGAGCTCGCGCGTGAGGTCGGCGCCCAGGGCCCGGAGGGAGCTGTCGCCTTCGCACTGTTCTCCCTCGTGGAGTCGTACGCCTTCAGCGAGGAGGTCGAGAAGGCCTACCTGCCGTTCACCCGGTCTGTGCGGCTGTGGGACGAGCGCCCCGAGCTCTTCGACGCCCAGGACGTGCACTCGTTGTTCTGGTCGTTCAAGTGGATGGTCTCCAACCTCATGAGCTACCCGAGCATCCCGGCCGCGCAGATCCAGGCGACGATCGAGGACATGGAGCGGCGCTACCGGCTTGCCGGGAACGGGCTGAGCGCCGTCAACCACCTGACATTCGAGTGGCACCACCTGCTTGGAGACGCCGAGCTGCCCGCCCGCTACGAGGAGTGGGTGACGACCGAGCGTGACGACTTCTCCCAGTGCCCCGCGTGCGAGCCGGGCGACCGGACCGCCTACCTCTTCGAGGAGGGGCGCTACGCGGAGGGCATCCGGCTGCTGGAGAACGCCCAGGAGGCCGGCGAGGAGTGCCGCACAGAGCCGGCAGACATGCTCTCCCAGCTGCAGCTCGCCTACCTCGAGGTGGGCGACGCCGACGGCGCAGCCCGCGCGCACCGGCGCGGCCTGGCGACCCTGGACACGTCCGGGGAGATGTGCGGCGCGCACGGTCGTCACATCCAGTTCCTCGCCCGCACAGCCAACACGACCACCGCCCTGCGCTTCCTCGTCCGGTACCAGAAGCTCCTGACGCGCACCGAGTCGCCGCAGGGACGCTGGTCCTTCCTGACGACCGCGGGAGTCGGGGTGGCCGCGCTGCGCGCCGACGACGTCACGACACCGATCTCTCTCGACGACGTGCCCGCCACGACGATCGGCGAGCTCGACGACTGGATGCGTGATCAGGCTCTCTCCCTCGCCGCCGACTTCGACCGGCGCGGCGGCACCTCAGCGATGACCGACCGGACGCTGCGGGCGTGGTCGGGCAGCCACGTCCGGCTGCCGGTCAACCTCACGGTGCTGGGTGGCGCTGGCGCGGCCGCTGCCGGTCCTGGCACACAGGGCGCGGCCGGCGCGCCTGCGGGCGGCCACACCTCGGGGCTTCAGCCACATGTGGGCATCGGTCCGGATGCACTCGTCGACCAGGCCGAACGCATGGCGGACGAGGACCCGGTGACCGCCGCCCGGCTCTATGCCCAGGCCAGCGCGGCCTTCACAGCGGCCGGTGAGAACGAGGCCGGAGGCTTCGCGCTGGCCGAGGCCGCCGCGCTGAGCGACCGCCTCGGCGACCTCGACGGTGCGGCCGCGACGGCCGACGCCGCGCTGTCGCTGCTGTTCTCTGCGGGGACGGCCATCGAGTACATCGGCCCCGTCGCCCGGATGGCCGCGCGCCTGCTCAGCTCCACCGATGCGTCGTCACGCGCCACGGATCTCCTCACCACGGCTCTCGAGGCGGCCGAGTCCGGCCACGCCCTCGCTGTGACAGCGCACGACGGAGCCGGGCACGACCGAGCGGGGCGTGAGCAGCACGCTCCCGACGACGCCGGACGTGACGACGCCGCAGGCCGGCCCGACGGTCCCCCACCACCCGACGCCGCGCGACTCGCGCAGCAGGTACGCGTCGTCGCCGTCGAACGGGCCCACCTGCTCGACACCCGAGCCCGCGTCCACGCCTCGAACGGGAACGGTCCGGCCGCGGTCACCGACGCCCGGCGGGCCGCGGAGGCATTCGCGGCCCATGACCTGATCGGTGACGCTTCGCACGCCTTCTGGCTCGCCGGCACGGTCGAGCAGGGGTCGGGGCGCCCGGCGGATGCCGTGTGGTTCCTCGAGTCCGCGGTCGAGGGCTTCGCCCAGATCCGGGCGCGAGACAACCGGGTCGAGGTCACAGGTCTCCTCATCCAGGCGCTCACCGACCTGGGGCGCGCAGACGAGGCCGCCACCCTTGTCAAGGGCCTGGCGGGCTAGGACAGCTCAGAGGTCTTGAGGGCGGTGACGACCTCGCGGTGGAGGGCATGGGCCTGCCGCTCAGCCTCGGCGAGCACCTCGGAGGCTCCTGCAGGGAGCGCACCGTCCGGCGTCGCACAGGCGAAGACCACGAGGTGCGATACGGTGCCCATCGGAAGACCGCCCATGCTGTCTGGCGCGGTGTCCGGCGCGGTCAGCGTCCGGGCCAGGACCGCACGGCCCGCGCCGATCTCGTGGGTCGTGATCCCCCCAGCCCAGCCGGCCAGGCGCAGGAGTGTCACCGCAGCCGAGGCCGTCACGTGCAGGGCTGTCTCGTAGGACCGGGGCGGCTCGTAGGTCCGGGGCAGCTCGCACGGCAGGCCGGTCTCGTGGGGCAGGACCGGTTCGCCGGCCAGGTCCTGCGGGGCGGCGTAGCCGATCGCACCGAGGTCGGGCTGCGCCGTCGTCGTCGTGCGGGAGACCAGGGCCGGTGCGACCACCGTGACGGTGCTCCCCGGCGTCAGGCACTTCTCGAGCGCCTGTCGCAACAACCCCACCAGCTCACCGCGCCGGTCGGCGAAGACGTCGTGGCGGCCGGTCACGCCGGGCAGCAGTGCCAGGCTCATCTCATGTCGTTGCACGGTGACTGTCGCTGAGGCTGGCACAGCCCCACGGTAACCGATCACGGCCGCCGAGCCCGCTGGGTGACCGTACGGCGACCGGGCAGCGGCAACGGTAGGCTGGCTCGCATGGGGTTCTTCAGAGATCGCTGGCGCCGCACGGCTGACGAGACCGGTCCCAGCCGCGCCACGCATGGAGCGACCGCGGGTCACCCGGGAGCCCAGTCGCTTCCCCAGACCGGGGGCGATGTCGAGGCGATGATCGTCGACAAGCTCGGCGGGCTCACCATCGCCGACACCGACACCAGCCACGCGCCGGGTCCGCTCACGATGGCCAGGATCGTCGACTGGATCGGCGACTACGGGTACTCCTACTTCATCGACTCCGACGGGGACATCGGCGGCCTGTGGCACTCACGGCTGTACTATTTCCTGCTCTTCGGCGGCGAGCGAGAGATCCTCCAGGTCCGCGGTCAGTGGAACCGCGAGATCACGATCGACCGGATCGAGGAGGTCCTCGAGTTCTGCAACGAGTGGAACACCGACCGGATCTGGCCCAAGGCGTACTTCCGGGTCCGTGACAACGGCATGATCCAGGTCTACGGCGAGGTGTCGGTCGACTTCGAGCACGGCGCCAACGACGAACAGCTCGACCAGGTCCTCACGTGCGGGCTCAGCACCGGCGCGATGCTCTTCGACGCCCTCGATGCCCTCTACCCCGACCCCGCGCGGGTGGCACCATGAGCGCCCGCCAACGCGCGCCGTGGCTCGCCCGGATCCTCGCGAAGGGAACAGGTTCAGCCCCCGACACGGCCGTGCACATCCCCACCGAGCTACCGACCCCGCTCACCCGGGACCGGGTGGGCGCCTACCTCACCCGCCGCGGCTACACCTTCCGCCTCGATGACGACGACGACATCACCGGGACCTGGGACGGCAACCGCTTCTGGTTCCTGCTGCTGGGCACCCAGCACGAGATCCTGCAGGTCCGCGGCCGGTGGCACCGCCCGCTCGCCGACTCCGGTCGCCTCGCCGTCCTGCAGATCATCAACGACTGGAACCGCGAACGGATCTGGCCCAAGGCCTACCTGCGCGCTGAGCCCGCCGGGCTCGCGCTCTACACCGAGGTGTCGGTGGACTTCGGCCCGGGCGCGACGAAGAATCAGCTCGAGCAGATGGTCGCCTGCGGCCTGGGGACCTCGATCCAGCTCTTCACGTCCGTCTCGGCGCTGCTCCCCCCCGAGGACCCGGACGACCTTGAGGGCATGGACGACAACGGTGCGTTCGGGGACGGCTGACGGTCGCTCGAGCTGGGCCTCGATCTAGGCCCGCGCTAGGCCCGCCGGATCGTCGGCAGTCCGAGCTCGACCGGCGCCCCGGGCACCGGCGACGGCTGTGTTCCGTGACTGTGCTCCTCCTCACCCAGGCCCGCGCGTGCCTTCTCCCGCTGCACCCAGGCGTCCCCGGACCGTGTGCGGCGCACCGCGTACACGGCCTGGGCTGGGCCGGCGGAGAGGGCGGAATCGGCGACCAGGTGGTAAGGCGCGGAATGGGTGACCTGGACCGTGACGACGTCGCCCGGCCGGGGCAGCTGGTCGTCCAGCCGGTCCGCGAGGCGCGGGTCGCCGGCTGCCACGGCGTCGGGCAGATCGCCGCCTGAGCGGTCACCGCCGGCGACGTCGTCGCGGCCGAGGGTCGAGGTGAGGTGGGCCGGCAGGGCGAGGTGCACGAGCCTGTTGTCGGCCGCGCGCCCGGTGAGGCGATGCGTCGCCCCGTCCTTGCGTCCGGCGCCGTCGGTGATGAGGACCTCGACCGTGCGTCCCACCTGCCGCGCGCTCTCCTGCGCGGAGATCGCGTCCTGGAGGGCCATGAGGCGTACGTAACGCTCCTGGACAACCTCTTTGGGGAGCTGGTCGGGCAGGGTGGCCGCCGGGGTCCCGGGACGCTGGGAGTACTGGAAGGTGAAGGCCGAGGCGAAGCGGCTCGCCTCGACGACCCGCAGGGTCTCGGCGAAGTCTTCCTCGGTCTCACCGGGGAAGCCGACGATGAGGTCGGTCGTGATCGCGGCGTCGGGCATGACGGCGCGGACCCGGTCGAGGATGCCGAGGAACTTGTCCGAGCGGTAGGACCGGCGCATGGCCCGCAGGATGCGGTCCGAGCCGGCCTGGAGCGGCATGTGCAGCTGCGGCATGACGTTGGGGGTCTGCGCCATCGCGTCGATGACGTCGTCGGTGAAGGCCGCAGGGTGCGGGGAGGTGAAGCGCACGCGCTCGAGGCCGTCGATCTCCCCGCAGGCGCGCAGCAGCTTGGCGAAGGCACCGCGGTCGCCGAACTCGACGCCGTAGCTGTTGACGTTCTGGCCGAGCAGCGTCACCTCGATCGCGCCCTCGGCGACGAGCGCCTCGATCTCGGCGAGGATCTGCCCCGGCCGACGGTCGCGTTCCTTGCCGCGCAGGTGCGGGACGATGCAGAAGGTGCACGTGTTGTTGCAGCCGACGCTGATCGAGACCCAGCCGGCGTAGACCGACTCCCGCCGGGTGGGCAGGGTGGACGGGAAGACCTGCAGCGACTCCGCGATCTCGACCTGCGCGGCCTCGTTGTGCCGGGCCCGCTCGAGCAGCACCGGGAGGGCGTCGAGGTTGTGCGTGCCGAAGACCACGTCGACCCACGGGGCGCGGTCGACGATCCCCGAGCGGTCCTTCTGCGCGAGGCAGCCGCCGACCGCGATCTGCATGCCCTCGCGGCGGTTCTTGAGCGCGGCGAGCTGGCCCAGGTTTCCGTAGAGCTTCGTCGAGGCGTTCTCCCGGACCGCGCACGTGTTGATCACCACGACGTCGGCCTCATAGCGTGCGGCGTCCGCGTCGGTCGCCTTGCGGTACCCGGCCTGCTCGAGCATCCCGGCCATGCGCTCGGAGTCGTGGACGTTCATCTGGCAGCCGAGCGTGCGCACCAGATAGGTGCGGGGCGCGTCGGCGTCGCCCACGCCACCAGGGACGGGCGCCAAGGCGGTCGCCGGGAGGTCCAGCACGGGCAGGGCGGCGGGGGGCACGAGGTTCGCAGACATCGGCACAAGGATACGTCTCATCGACGAGGACGTGACGAGCCGGGCGGTCAGCGCCGTGACCTCAGGGTCCGGTCGTTACGGGACCGAGACCGTTAGGACTCGCCGATGCCTCACCGGTCACCTACGTTCGACAGATGGAGGACACGAATCTACCCACTTCGGGCACCATCGGTGCCCGGCGCGCGCTCGTGCGGCTCACGGACGTCAACAAGCACTTCGGAGAGCTGCACGTTCTCAACAACATCAACCTCACGGTGAGCCAGGGCGAGGTGGTTGTGGTCATCGGCCCTTCCGGCTCGGGAAAGTCCACGCTCTGCCGGGCCATCAACCGCCTGGAGACGATCGACTCCGGAACCATCGAGGTGGACGGCCGGGTGCTCCCCGAGGAGGGCAAGGCCCTCGCCCAGCTGCGGGCCGACGTCGGCATGGTGTTCCAGTCCTTCAACCTCTTCGCCCACAAGACGGTTCTGCAGAACGTGACCCTCGGCCCGATCAAGGTCAAGAAGATGCGTTCCGCGGAGGCGAAGGAGCTTGCGATGACGCTGCTCAGACGGGTAGGCGTCGACTCGCAGGCGAACAAGATGCCCGCCCAGCTCTCCGGCGGCCAGCAGCAGCGGGTCGCGATCGCCCGCGCGCTGGCCATGCACCCCAAGGTCATGCTCTTCGATGAGCCCACCTCAGCCTTGGACCCAGAGATGATCACCGAGGTCCTGGACGTCATGGTCGGTCTCGCGACCGAGGGAATGACGATGATCGTCGTCACCCATGAGATGGGCTTCGCCCGCAAGGCCGCGGACCGCGTCGTGTTCATGTCCGACGGCCAGGTCCTCGAAGAGGCCGAGCCCGAGCAGTTCTTCACCGCCCCGTCCTCCGACCGGGCACGGGACTTCCTGTCCAAGATCCTCTTCCACTGATCCCACTCTCCATTCAGCCGACCGCCCACCGACAGCCCTGGAGCACCCACCGACCGGCTTCGCGCCACCCACGACGGCCCAGCCAGCCGTGAACCGAAGGAGAAGACCATGTTGCGAACATCCAGAACCGCGCTCGTCGCCATCGCCGCCACGGCCGCCCTGCTGCTGGCCAGCTGCAGCGACGACAAGAAGGAGGACACGCCGACCACCCCGAGCGTGGACGCGAGCGCCTTCCCTGCCGGGAGCACGATGGCCCGCCTCGCTGACCAGGGGACGATCATCGTCGGGACGAAGTTCGACCAACCACTGTTCGGGCTGGTCGGACCGGATGGCACCCCAGTCGGTTTCGACGTCGAAATCGCGAAGATCATCGCCGCCGAGCTCGGGATCGCGCCGGAGGACATCACCTGGAAGGAGACGGTGTCCCAGAACCGCGAGTCCTTCATCCAGGACGGCCAGGTTGACATCGTCGTGGCCACGTACACGATCAACGACAAGCGCAAGGAGGTTGTGGACTTCGCCGGTCCGTACTACGTCGCCGGCCAGTCCCTCATGGTGCGCGCGGACGAGACCTCGATCGCGTCCTCCGACGACCTCGCCGGTAAGAAGGTGTGCTCGGCTGACGGGTCGACCCCCGCGAAGAACATCGAGGAGAACTTCCCCGATACCGAGCTGGTCGTCTTCGCCCAGTACACCGACTGCCTCGACCCGCTGCGCAACGGCCAGGTCGACGCGGTGACCACGGACAACGTGATCCTCGCGGGGTACGTATCGGAAAGCCCTGACGACTTCAAGATCGCCGGTGAGCAGTTCACCGAGGAGCCGTACGGCATCGGCCTGAAGAAGGGCGACGACGACTTCCGAGCCTTCATCAACGACACCCTCGAGGCGTCGTTCACCGACGGTCGCTGGACCACCGCATGGGAGGACACGGCAGGCACGGTCCTACCGACGCCCACCCCGCCCGCGGTCAACCGGTACTGATCCGATCTGATCACGCCCCGCTTGATCACCTGGCTTGATCACCTGGCTTGATCACACCTGGCCGGCAGCGGTCGCCGTTCGTCACGGCGGCCGTTGCACCGGGTACTCACCACGAAGGGAGGGCACGTGGACGCACTCGTCTCGTCGATGCCGAGGTTCATCGACGGCTTCCAGATGACGCTGCTCCTCGCGGTCGTCTCGGGCGCGCTGTCCCTCGTCCTGGGCACCGTGCTGGCAGCGCTGCGCGTTGCGCCGCTGCGAAGCCTGCGGGTCGTGGCGACCGTATACGTCGAGACGGTCCGCAACACCCCGCTCACCCTTGTCTTCATCTTCTACGTGTTCGTGCTGCCCACCCTCGGGTTCGTGCTGCCGCTGGGAAAGGTCCCCGCGATCATCGCACTGACCACGTACACCTCGGCCTTCGTCTGCGAGGCAGTCCGGTCGGGGATCAACAGCGTCAGCGCCGGGCAGGCCGAGGCCGCCCGCGCGATCGGCCTGGGCACGGTGTCCACCCTGCGCCTGGTCGTCCTGCCTCAGGCTCTGCGCAGCGTGGTGCCGCCGCTCATCAACGTCCTCATCGCCCTGACGAAGAACACCTCGGTCGCGGCGGGCTTCGCGGTCGTCGAGCTCACGTCGACCGGGCGAGCGCTCGCCCGGGACAACCCCTCCGACGTCCTCCTCCTGCTCGGCGGGATCGCGGTCTGCTATCTCGTCATCACCATCCCGGCCGGCCTGGCCGCCGGGGCCATCGAACGACGGGTGGTGTTCAGCCGATGAGCGGCTCCGTCCTCTACGACGCCCCGGGGCCACGGACCCGGCGGATCGAACGCATCGGATCGATCGCCTTCGCGGTGGTCCTCCTCGCACTCGTGGCGTGGTTCGTCGTGTCCCTCTCCCGACGCGGTGTGCTGGACGACCGGTGGGAGGTGCTGACGGACCCGCCCAAGCAGCAGACCGCATCCGACGTGTGGAGATCCCTGCTGGTCGTCGGGCTGGGCGGGACGCTCAAGGCCGCGGTGGTCGCGGCGCCCCTCGCCCTGATCCTGGCCTTTCTGCTGGCGATCCTGCGCACCTCACGGCTCACGATCGTCAGGCGGCCCGCCGTCGTGGTCATCGAGGTGCTGCGCGGCCTGCCTGTACTCCTCATGATGTTCTTCGGGCTCCTGGGCTTCGGCTTGTCGTCCTTCCAAGCAGTCGTCTTCGGACTGACCTTGTACAACGCGGCCATCATCGCGGAGATCCTGCGGGCGGGCCTCAGTGCTCTCCCTCACGGGCAGGTCGAGGCCGGGACCTCGATCGGGTTGACCCGCGGGCAGACCCTACGGATCATCCAGCTGCCCCAGGTTGTCCAGCTCATGCTGCCGAGCCTGATCAGCCAGCTCGTGGTGCTGCTCAAGGACAGCTCGCTCGGGTTCATCGTCGGCTACGGGGAGCTGCTGTCGGTCATGAAGAACAACTACAGCTTCTTCGGCGACTCTTCTCGGCTACCGCTCTTCGTCGCCGTCGTCGCGATCTACCTCGTCGTCAACCTCACTCTGACCCGGCTGGCCGTGTTCACCGAACGCCGCCTCTCGTCGCGGATCGCGACCCCCGTCGACGATCTCACCGTCGTGCGGTAGCTGTGAGTCTCAGGGGGCGGGTCCGCAGGGGCGGCGTCAGCCCGCCGTGGCCGTCGCACGGAGCTCGCGGACGACGGTGACCGACACCTCGCCCGGGTAGCTCAGGTCCTTCTCGATGTGCCCGGCGATCGCCGCGGCGAGACCGGGCAGTTCCGCGTCGGAGATCTCGCGGGGCTCGACCACGACCCGGACCTCGTGGCCGCTGGCCATCGCGAGCACCTTCTTCACGCCGGTGTGGGTGCTCACGAGCTGTTCGAGCTGCTCCATCCGTTCGACGTACCGGTCGAGGTCGTCCCGGCGCGCGCCGGGACGTGCGGCCGAGCACGCATCGGCAGCCTGCACCAGGACCGCCTCGACCGAGGTCGCCTCGATCTCCCCGTGATGGGCCGCCACGGCATTGACCACGACAGCGGACTCCCCGGCGCGCCCCACGAGCCGTGCCCCGACCGTGGCGTGCGAGCCAGACGAGCCCGCGGGCAGGCACTTGCCGATGTCGTGCAGGAACGCCGCTCGTCGCGACAGCTCGACGTCGGCGCCGATCTCCGCTGCCATCGCGGCGGCGACCAGCGCGGACTCGACGCTGTGCTCGAGGACGTTCTGGGAGTAGGAGGAGCGCAGCCTCAATCGGCCCATCGCCTCGACGAGCTCGGGAGCCAGTCGTTGCACCCCGCTCCGCTCGGCGGCGTCGTGCCCGGCCGCGACGGTGCGCGCGGGGGCATCAGCGAACGCATGGGCGTACGCCGCCTCGATCCGCTGCGGATGGATCCGCCCGTCGTCCATGAGCAGGCGCATCACCACCTCGGCGATCTCGCGACGTTCGGGATCAAAACTGGACAGCTGGACGGACTCGGAGTCGTCCTCGAGGAGCACGTTGACGCCAGTCACGGCTTCGAAGGTCCGGATGTTGCGCCCTTCCTTGCCGATGATCCGCCCGCGCATGTCCTCCGAGGGAAGCGCCAGGACCGTCACGGCGGCCGCCGAGCTCGTGGGGACGGCGAGGCGCTGGACCGCGGTCGCGACGATGTGGCGGGCCCGCTCGTCCGCGCGGCGGCGGGCGGCCGCCTCGATCCGGTGGACCGAGGCTGCTGCGTCCTGGACCGCCTGCTCACGCATCTGCTCGACGAGCCGGGTGGAAGCTTCGTCCTGGGAGAGCCCAGCCACGGCTTCGAGCTCTGTCAGCAGCGTCGCTCGCAGCCGCGCCCGTTCCTGGGCGGAGTCGATGGTCAGGCGTTCGACCTCGACGGCGCGGGCGTCGGTCTTCTCGGCCATGTCCTCGGTTCGTGATCGGAGCTTGTTGAGGTGGCGTTCGGAGGCGCGCGCCTCCTCGAGCCGAACGAGGGACTCGGCGTCACGCTGCTTGGTAGCCTCCCGGACCTCGGCGACGTCGATGATCGCCTGGGCGCGCACGTCTGCGGCCTCGCGCCGGGCGACGTGCACCAGGAGCAGGGCCACCAGGGACGATCCGAGCAGCGCCAGGAGGACACCGATCTCACCTGCAGTCACGATCTCACCTACCCATCCTCGTCGCCGACCCCACCCACCGGCGACTCGCCCGTGTCCGTGCGCCTATCATCACTGACCCGCGGGACCTGCCTCGGCCAACACACCGTGCAGGGGTGCACGAGGCAGTCAGAGGCCCCCGTCGTACGTCGACGCGTCCATACCGAGCGACTCGCCGTCAGCATCACGGCCGGCATCGTGGCCGGCATCGAAGCGGGCATCGTCGTCGACCTCGACGGCCCCTTCCTCGGCGAGGGCCGCACGGATGCTAGCCATGGCAACGCCGGAGGAATAGCCTTTGCGACCGAGCGCACCCAAGGCACGACGGATACGGGTGTCGGGGCTCAGCCCCTGTGTCCGGCGCAGACGCGCCCGCGCGATCTCGAGCGCCGCAGCGCTCTCGTCGTCGTCGTCGAGCTGGTCGAGCGCCGCCGCGGCGATGTGTACCGGGATCCCCTTGCGGCTGAGCTCCTGGGCGATCGCCCGACGGGACTGCTTCTTCTCTGCGAACCGGGTGCGCACGATCATCGCGGCGAGCTCGGCGTCATCGAGCAGTCCCACCTGCTCGAAGCGGTCGAGGAGCCGGCAGATGATGGCCTCGTCGACCTCCTTCGCGGCCAGGCGCTCCTCGACCTGCGCCCGGCTCTTGGGCGCGGCCGTGAGCATGCGCAGGGCGAGATTCCTGGCCCGCTCTTCCTGCTCCAGCGGGCTCGATGGTGGCGCGGGGGTCACGGACGTCTCCTCTTCCCCAGGAGAACGTTGACGTGACCCCCGCGTCGAGTGGCGCATCGGACTCAGGCGTCGGCCTTCTTGGCCTTGGCCGCTGCGGCAGTCGACTTCTCGGCAGGTGCTGCCGGGGCGGCCTCGGCGGGCGCGTCGACACGCGCCCCGACGCCAAGCTTCTCCTTGATGCGCTTCTCCAGCTCGTTCGCGAGGTCGGGGTTGTCTCGCAGGAAGCCGCGAGCGTTCTCCTTGCCCTGACCGAGCTGGTCACCGTCGTAGGTGAACCAGGACCCGGACTTGCGCACAAATCCGTGCTCGACGCCCATGTCGATCAGGCCACCCTCGCGCGAGATGCCCACGCCGTAGATGATGTCGAACTCGGCCTGCTTGAAGGGCGGGGCCATCTTGTTCTTGACGACCTTGACACGGGTCCTGTTGCCGATCGGCTCGGTGCCCTCCTTGAGGGTCTCGATCCGGCGGATGTCCAGGCGGATGGAGGCGTAGAACTTGAGCGCCTTGCCACCCGTCGTGGTCTCAGGGGACCCAAACATGACGCCGATCTTCTCGCGCAGTTGGTTGATGAAGATCGCGGTCGTGCCGGACTGGCTGAGTGCCCCGGTGATCTTGCGCAACGCCTGCGACATCAGGCGGGCCTGCAGACCGACGTGGCTGTCACCCATCTCGCCCTCGATCTCGGCCTTGGGTACGAGCGCCGCGACGGAGTCGATGACGATGACGTCGATCGCCCCGGAGCGGATGAGCATGTCAACGATCTCGAGCGCTTGCTCCCCCGTGTCCGGCTGGGAGACCAGGAGCGCGTCCGTGTCGACGCCGAGCTTCTTGGCGTAGTCCGGGTCGAGGGCATGCTCGGCGTCGATGAAGGCGGCGATGCCGCCGTTGCGCTGTGCGCTGGCGACGGCGTGCAGGGCGAGCGTGGTCTTACCGCTCGACTCCGGTCCGTAGATCTCCACGACGCGGCCGCGGGGCAGGCCACCGATGCCGAGCGCGACGTCGAGCGCGATCGACCCGGTGGGGATGATCTCGACGGGTGCGCGCCCCTGGTCGCCGAGACGCATGATGGAGCCCTTGCCGAAGTTGCGGTCGATCTGGGCGAGAGCCGCTTCGAGGGCCTTCTCGCGATCTGCTGGTGCGGGCATGTCTGCCACCTCTACGTCTGGGAGCGGGATCCCGCTCGGTGTGGTGCCTGAAGTTGTCTACGGTCTCGACGCTACGTCCAGCCACTGACATTCCCGCCTTGCCGCTGCGGCGGTGTGGACGACGCCTGACGACGATCGACCTGTGATCGATCGTAGCCGAACATCTGTTCGAGCGCTATGCCCGGGCGTCCGAAGTTCGTCAGCGGGGCGGCGGAGCCTGCCGGTTGACGTCGTGTCCCCAGCGCTGGGCGTCGGGGACGTCCATCGCGTCGCACAGCGCGTGCCATACCTCGCGGGGCTCGACCCCGTCCTCGATCGACTGTTCGACCGTCCTGTCCCCCAGGGCGCTCAGCACCTGGTCGGCGGCCAGCGTCCGGCCATAGGTCGGCCCGAAGACCTCGTCGACAAGCTGCCAGAATTCTCGGTTTCGCACGCTCTAGGGTGCCACGCCCGCGGGCCTCCCGTCGCATGCCACCTCACCGCGCACGTCCGAACGTCGCCTGTCGGTGGTACCGGCGACAATGACTGTGTGCTGACCCACACCGACGCAACCGAGGACGACCACCACGACGACACGGGTGACGACACGAGTGATGTCACCCGCGACGCCGAACAGCCGGCCAACTCGCTGCCGGCCAACTCGCTGCGCCGCTTCGCACCCGCGACCGCGGCGTGGTTCACCGGCGCTCTGGGCGCACCCACACCAGCCCAGGCCGGCGCCTGGGCTGCCGTGGCCGCCGATCGCCACGCCCTCGTCGTCGCACCGACCGGATCGGGGAAGACCCTCGCGGCTTTCCTCTGGGCGCTCGACCGGCTTCTCGACCCGGCCACGCCCGAGCCGGAGCCGGTCCGCCGGTGCCGGGTCGTGTACGTCTCCCCGCTCAAGGCCCTCGCCGCGGACGTCGAGCGCAACCTGCGTGCCCCTCTCGCGGGGATCGCCGCGGCCGCCGCACGCCGCGGGGAGACGATCCGTACGGTCACGATCGGCACACGGACCGGGGACACCCCGCCGTCCGAGCGGCGAAGGTTCGCCCTCGCTCCCCCAGACATCCTCATCACCACCCCGGAGTCCCTCTTCCTTATCCTCACCTCAGGGGCCAGAGCCGGGCTGAGCGGCGTCGACACGGTCATCATCGACGAGATCCACGCCGTCGCGGGGACCAAACGGGGCGCGCACCTGGCTGTGTCCCTGGAGCGTCTTGACGAGCTCACCGACGCGCCGGTCCAACGCATCGGCCTGTCCGCCACGGTGACGCCGGTCGAGGCCGTGGCATCCTTCCTCAGCGGGCATCGACCTCTGACCGAGGGAGGGCGCGTGGTCGACGTCGTGCAACCAGCCTCGACGAAGCGGATCGAGATCGACGTCGTCGTCCCGGTCCCGGATCTGGGCGACCTGGCCGCCGCGCCCGCTCCGCAGCCGTCCCGCGGGCGGAGGGCTGCAGGCGGCGCGACCAATGGTGCAGGACTCGGCCCGGGAACCGGCGCAGACGATCCCGCCGCCCCGCGCCCCATCCGGCCCTCGGTGTGGCCGCACGTGGAAGAACGCGTCGTCGACCTGGTCACCCAGAACCGGTCCACCCTGGTCTTCACGAACTCCCGGCGCGGGGCCGAGCGCCTCACGACCCGGATGAACGAGGTGTGGGCCGAACGTCAGGGCGAGGAGGTCAGCGACCCCGGCGAGCGCCACGCGGCCCACGTCCAGGCGCAGTCGGGGGCCGCCGCGGGCCTTCCACCGGTGCTCGCGCGCGCCCATCACGGGTCGATGAGCCGCGCCGAGCGCACAGTGACCGAGACCGAGCTCAAGGAGGGCCGTCTGCCCTCGGTCGTCTCGACCTCCTCGCTCGAGCTGGGCATCGACATGGGCTCGATCGATCTGGTCGTCCAGATCGGCGCGCCGCCCTCGGTGGCCAGCGGGCTCCAGCGGGTGGGCCGCGCCGGGCACCAGGTCGGCGCGGTCTCGCGCGGCGTGATCTTCCCGATGCACCGCGGCGACCTCGTGCCGTGCGTGGTGATCGCCGAGCGGATGCGGACGGGCTCGATCGAGGCCCTCGCCCCGCTGAACAACCCGCTCGACGTCCTCGCCCAGCAGATCGTCGCCATGGTCGCGGTCGCGGACCGCACGGTCGACGACGTGGCCCGCCTCGTCCGGCGGTCGGCGCCGTTCGCCGCCCTTGGCGACGGCGTCCTGCACGCCGTGCTCGACATGCTCTCCGGCCGGTACCCGAGCGAGGACTTCGGGGAGCTGCGAGCGCGCCTGGTGTGGGACCGGACGACCGGCCGTCTGACGGCCCGCCCCGGTGCGCTCCGCCTCGCCGTGACGAGCGGGGGAACCATCCCCGACCGCGGGCTCTACGGCGTGTTCCTCGCTGCGGGGGCTGACGGCGCACCCGACGACCGGCGGGCACGCGGCGGCAAGCGGGTGGGCGAGCTCGACGAGGAGATGGTCTACGAGTCCCGGGTCGGTGACACCTTCACCCTCGGATCGAGCACCTGGCGGATCGAGGACATCACCCACGACCGCGTGCTGGTCACCCCGGCCCCCGGCGTGCCCGGCCGGCTGCCGTTCTGGAAGGGCGACTCCCCCGGCCGCCCGGCCGAGCTGGGCCGCGCGATCGGCGCCTGGCTGCGCGAGGCGACCACGGACGTGGGCGCGGCTGTCGTCGCTGGCGCGCCGTCTCCCTGGCCAGGGCTGGACGCCTGGGCCGGAGACAACGTCCGGTCCTACCTCACCGACCAGCTGACCGCGACGGGTGTGCTGCCCGACGACCGCACGATCGTCGTCGAACGGTTCCGCGACGAGCTCGGCGACTGGCGCGTCGTCATCCACTCCCCCTTCGGGGCGAAGGTCCACGCCCCGTGGGCCCTCGTGCTGGCGGCCCGGATCCGCGACCGGTTCGGGATCGACGCAGCGACCATGCACTCCGACGACGGGATCGTGCTGCGGCTCCCAGACCTGGGCGACCAGCCGACCGGGCCAGGGTCCCTAGGCGCGGCCGACGGCGCCGGGTCCGGCGGTCCGTCAGGCACTGCGTCCGGCAGCGCATCCGGCTCGAGCACCCTCGACCTGACCGACCTGCTCATCTCCCCCGAGGACGTCCAGACCGACATCCGCCGCGAGCTCGGGCAGTCGGCGCTCTTCGGCGCACGATTCCGCGAGGCCGCCGCGCGCGCCCTGCTGCTGCCCAGGCGCCGCCCGGACCAGCGCCAGCCGCTGTGGCAGCAGCGCCAGCGCTCCGCCCAGCTCCTCGCGGTGGCCTCGGCCTACCCAGACTTCCCGATCGTCCTCGAGGCGGTCCGGGAATGCCTCCAAGAAGACTTCGACATCGCCTCCCTCACCGCGCTCATGGCCGAGCTCGAGGACGGGCGCATCCAGGTCGTGGAGGTCTCCACCCCCTCGCCGTCGCCCTTCGCCCAGTCCCTGCTCTTCGGCTACACGACCCAGTTCATCTACGACGGGGATGCCCCGCTCGCCGAGCGACGGGCCGCCGCGCTCACCCTCGACCCGGACCTGCTCGCCGAGCTGCTCGGCCAGGACGGCCAGGCGCAGATCGCCGACCTGCTCGACCCGGCGGCCGTGACGCGCACCGAGGCGGAGCTGGGGGGCCTGGCCGAAGACCGCCAGGCCCGCAGCGCCGAGGACGTTTGGGACCTGCTGCGTCGCATGGGCCCGCTGACCACGTCCGACGTCGCGGATCGCACCCGCGAGCCGGTACGCCCCGACGTCGCGGGGTGGCTGTTCGCCCTGGAGGCTGACCGTCGGGTCTTCCGGCTCGTCGGTCCCGGCCCGGGAGGTCCCGACGCCGGGCAGCAGTCAGCCGGCACCGGGCAGCGGGAGGGCGATCCCGATGGCGCCCGGTGGGCGGTCGTCGAGGATGCCGGGCGGCTGCGCGACGCCCTCGGGGTCGCCGTCCCCGCCTGGGTCCCGGAGGTCTTCACCACACCCGTGCCCGACGCCGTGGGCGACCTGGTCCGCCGGTTCGCCCGGACCCACGGTCCGTTCACCGCCCGGCAGCTGGCCTCCGCCCTCGGGATCGGCGTGGCGGTGGTCGAGCCGGTCCTGCGTCTCCGCGTGACCGAGCGGGTGCTCGTCGCCGGGCGCCTGCGTCCAGATGTTCTGCGTGGCCCAGGCGGCACGGGAGAGGACTTCTGCGATGCGGACGTGCTGCGCACCCTGCGGCGTCGCTCCCTCGCCGCGCTGCGCGCCGACGTCGAACCCGTGCGGCAGGAGACCCTCGGGGCGTTCCTGCCCCGGTGGCAGTCCGTCGGGGCGCTGCGCGGCACGGAGGGCTTGTTCCGGGTCGTCGAACAGCTCGCAGGTGCGGCGCTGCCGGCGTCGGCCGTGGAGTCGCAGATCCTTCCGGCGCGGGTCGCGGACTACTCCCCCGCGATGCTCGACGAGCTGACCACGTCAGGTGAGGTCCTCTGGTGCGGGCACCGGGAGCTGCCGGGGACGCGCGGCGGCAAGGATGCGCTGATCAGCCTGCACCTGGCCGAGTCGGCGCCGCTCACGCTGCCGGCGCTCGATCCGGACCTGGTCGAGTCCACCCGGCCTGACCTGCACGTGCGGCTGCTCGACCTGCTCTCCCGCTCGGGCGGATTCTTCCTCGGCCAGCTCGCGACATCGGTCGACGCCCCCGTGCCCGAGACCCTGGCGGCTCTCTGGGACCTCGTCTGGGCCTCCCTCGTGACGAACGACGGGCTCGGCCCCGTCCGCAGCCGACTCGGACAGCGCACTTCCGGTATCCGCTCGCCCGCCCGCTCGGTCGCCCGGCCGCGTCCGATGGGCCGGCGTCCGCACCTGGCGTCGTTGTCTCCACCCACCGGTATCCGCTCCGGACCGGGTGGGGCCTACGGCCTTCCAGGCGATCCGGGGGGCGGCGGTCGATGGTCGGCACTGCCGCCCCGCGAGGGGAACCCGACGCTGCGCACCCATGCGCAGGCCTTGATCCTGCTCGACCGGCACGGGGTGCTCACTCGGGCGGTGGCCGCATCGGAGAACATGTCCGGCAGCTACGGGGACATCTACCGCGTCCTGGGTTCCTTGGAGACCGCCGGACGGGTCCGCCGCGGCTATTTCGTCGAGCACCTGGGCGGCTCGCAGTTCGCACTGCCCGGCGCCGTCGACCGGCTGCGCACCACGGACGGGGAGCTTGTCCTCGAACGTGCACGGGGTGCGTCGCTGACCACGACGTGCCTGGCGTCGACCGACCCTGCCAACCCGTACGGCGCCGCGCTGGCCTGGCCGGCGTCCACCCCCACCGGCGAGCTCACGGCCGGGCACCGACCGGGTCGCAAGGTGGGGGCATCCGTCGTGCTCGCGGCCGGCGAGCTTGTCTTCTACCTCGAGCGGGGCGGGCGCAGCCTGCTGACCTTCACCGACGACCAGTGCCTGCTCGACGCCGGGGCTCGGGGGCTGGCCGCGGCGATCTCGGCCGGGCATCTGGCCACGGTCCGCCTCCGGACCATCGATGGCAACGACGCCCTGCTCGGGGCGTCTGGGATCGATCGTCCCGCCCCGTTGGCGGCGCTCCTCGGAGCCGGATTCGGCGCGACCCCATCGGGGATCCGGCTCGCTCGGTGAGGCGCTCGGGGACGCCACCCGCTCCGGGACGTGACTGAGCCCCCTGCCACTGTGTGGCAGGGGGCTCAGATGGAGCTGATGGGTGCGGACTCAGCCGATGGGCTGCAGAGCTTTGCCTGCGTGGCTCATCGCCGAGTGGTGGCGGCCCATGGCCGCAAGGTCGGCCGGAACCGTGTCAGGGATGACCAGGCCTTCGGCGATCGCAATACGCTCGCTGACCTCACGCAAGATCAGTGAGAGCGGACGGTCCAGTGCTTCACAGATCGAACCGAGCAACTCTGACGAGGCTTCCTTCTGACCGCGCTCGACCTCGCTCAGGTATCCGAGCGAGACGCGAGCCGCCGAGGACACCTCTCGGAGCGTTCGTCCCTGCAGCTGGCGGGAATCTCGGAGAACATCCCCGATCTCCCGACGTAGTAGAACCATGTGACGACCCCCTCTCGTGCCCTGTGCTTCGTGTGGTCTTGTCGCCGTCGCCGAGAGCGCCTGTCGGGTCCCGGAGATGACTGTGTTCCTCCTACCGTACCCTGACGGCCCTGCAAGAGGCCCTTCGGAGGCCTCGCCGGTGCCAAACCTTGACCGTTTCATCACATTGGCTGGTCGCTCTCCACCGCGGCTGATCATCACACCCTGTCCAACGCCGAACAGATCAGCCTTGTTCCCACGTGCCCGTGTCAGCGCCCGTACCCTCGGCCGTGCCAGCATCAGCATCCGCATCGGTGCCCGTCAGAACGTCGCCAAGAAGCGCGAGCGCCGCACGCACCGTCGCGGCTCGCACGGCCCCCCGGTCGCCGGGCACGGCCAGGGCCTGCACCCGGGACAGGCGACCGCACACGTCCACGGCGATGAATACGGTGCCGGGCACCCGGCCGTTCTGGGGGTCCGGCCCGGCCACCCCGGTCGTGGACACCCCGACGTCGGCTCCCATCCGGTGCCGGATGCCTGCCGCCATCTGGCCTGCGACCTCCGGGTCGACCGGTCCTCGAGCCTTGAGCAGCCCGGGGTCGACACCCAGCAGGGTGGACTTGAGATCCGTGGCGTAGGCGACGATCCCGCCGCGGAACACCGCCGACGCACCGGGCACGTCAACGATCTCAGCGGCCAGCAGCCCACCGGTGAGCGACTCGGCGACCGCGAGGCTGCGACCCGAGCGCTTCAGCAGCTCGAGCACCTCTACAGCGGGCATCGTCCCTGTCATGGCCGCGACCGGCTCACGCCGGCTTGGACGCCCCAGCCGCCCGGGCCCCCCGGGTGACCTGCCAGCCCTTGACCGCGTAGTCGATCCCGGTCACGACCGTCACGACGAGCGCTAGGCCCATCACCGCGGCACCCACCCACGTGACGACGTCCGGCAGGTGGTCGATCGGCAGCAGAAGGATGGCGATGGCCACCGACTGCAGGACGGTCTTGAGCTTTCCTCCGCGGGAGGCCGGCATGACCACGTACCTCAGCACGAGGAACCGCATGGCGGTGATCCCCAGCTCGCGGACGAGGATCACGATCGTCACCCACCACCACATGTCCCCGAGCCAGGACAGCAGCACCAACGCCGTGCCGATGAGCACCTTGTCCGCGATCGGATCGAGGATCTTTCCGAGGTCGGTGACGAGATTGTTCCGCCGGGCGAGATAGCCGTCAAGGCGGTCCGTGGCGGCGGCGAGGCCGAAGATCGCGGTAGCCACCAGCCGCCACGTGACGGTGTGTCCGCCGTCGGCCAAGAGCGCCCATGCGAACACGGGGACCATGGCGATGCGCGCCATGGTGATGATGTTCGGAGCATTCCACGGCGAGGCAGTCTGTGACGTCACCACCCAAGCGTAGGCGCACTTGCTGCACTTCAGACGCATGAACCAGTAGTGTCAGCGCGTGAACAGACGGCATGCTCGCGCGCAGCGCACCCGGCCCTGGGGTTTCATCGCGGCGAGCGGGGCGATCGCCTGTGCCGTCGCAGCCGCGGCCACCGTGATCGCGCTGCAGCCGGGATCCGACGGTTCCCAGGCCGCGACCGGGCCGGCACCGTCCTCGTCTGCATCGACGCCCGTCGATCCGGCGCCAACCACTGACCCGACTCCCGAGCCGACCCCTGAGCCCGTCCCCGATGCGGAGTTCACCATCGTGGCCGCCGGTGACGTGCTGCCGCACATCCCGGTGCTGGCGTCGGCGAAGTCGGGCGGCTCCTACGACTTCTCCCCGCTGTTGGCCGACCTCGACCCCTGGATCGCGGGCGCCGACCTGGCGCTGTGCCACTTCGAGGTCCCGGTCGCCCCGGCCGGGGTCGCCCCGTCGGGCTATCCCATGTTCGGGACGGTCGCCGCCCTCGTCGACGATCTCGCCGCCCAGGGCTGGGACGGCTGCTCGACCGCCTCGAACCACTCGGTCGATCGTGGCTTCGGCGGCCTGCAAGCCACCCTCGACGCCTTCGACGGTGCGGGCCTCGGGCACGTAGGCACCGCTCGGACAGAGCGCGAGGCCCAGGAACCTCAGCTCTACACGCTCGAGCGCGCGGGGCAGGCGATCACCGTGGCCCAGCTCTCGGCCACCTACGGGACCAACGGGCTCCCGGTGCCGTCCGACGCGCCGTGGTCGGTCCAGCTCATCGATGCCGACGAGATCGTCGCCCAGGCCGTCGCCGCCCGCGAAGCTGGTGCCGACCTCGTCGTGGTGAGCATGCACGCGGGGACGGAGTACCGCACCGACCCAACTCCCGAGCAGGTCGCGCTGGCTACCGCGCTGGCCGCCTCCGGCGAGATCGACCTGTACATCGGACACCACGCACACGTCCCGCAGCCGATCGAACTGCTGCCCGGCGGGCGCGAGGGCCAGGGCATGTGGGTCGCGTACGGCCTGGGGAACATGATCTCCAACCAGGACACGGCCTGCTGCGTCGCAGCGACCGCCTCCGGTCTGCTGGTCACCGCGACCGTCGTCAAGCCTGCGGACGGCCCGGCACGGGTCTCCGGGGTCGAGTGGACCGCGCTGGGTGTCGACCGCGTCGGCGGTCACCGTGTGCACCTCCTGCACGCCGCCGCCTACGGGACCAACCCCGGCACGCTCTCCTCGGCGCAGTGGCAGGATCGCTACGACGCGCTCCGAGCGGCGGTCGGGACGCAGGCCCCCGAACGTGTCGCCGCTCCGGTCGCGACGGGGGACCCCGCAACCGTCGTGCAGCGGATGCCGCCCGGCTGACCTGCGAGGCTGACCTACGCGGCCGGCCCGCGTGGCCGGCTTACCAGGGTCACCCCTCCGGGAACACCCCGGGGAGGTACCCGCATCTCAGGTCAGCGGACCGGCCCGGTCCATCCGTCGTCGTCGGTGTCGGCGCTGTCGTGGTAGTCGACAGCCTCCGGCGGCATGTTCGCGCTGAGGTCCTCGTAGCGGGCGCCCAAGTCGCCGCCACCCAGATCGGCCCCGGCGTCTCCGCCGCCGCCCCGCAGCATCTCCAGCGTGCCGGGCAGGTCGTCCGGCTGGACGAGCACGTCGCGGGCCTTCGATCCCTCTGAGGGGCCGACGATCTCGCGCGACTCGAGCAGGTCCATGAGCCGACCGGCCTTGGCAAAACCGACGCGCAGCTTGCGCTGCAGCATCGACGTCGAGCCGAACTGGCTCGTGACGACAAGCTCGGCGGCCTGCAGCAGCAGGTCGAGGTCGTCTCCGATGTCGTCGTCCACCTGCTTCTTCGTCGCGACCACGGCCACGTCCGCGCGGTAGACGGGCTTGAGCTGAGCCTTGACGTGCTCGACGACGGCATGCACCTCGCTCTCGCCCACCCACGCACCCTGCACGCGGATCGGCTTGGACGCCCCCATCGGCAGGAAGAGCGCGTCTCCCTGACCGACGAGCTTCTCGGCACCCGGCTGGTCCAGGACCACCCGGGAGTCGGCGAGCGACGACGTCGCGAAGGCAAGCCGCGAGGGGACGTTCGCCTTGATCAGACCGGTCACCACGTCGACGCTCGGTCGCTGCGTGGCAAGCACCAGGTGGATGCCCGCGGCGCGGGCGAGCTGGGTGATGCGCTGGATGGACGCCTCGACGTCGCGCGGGGCGACCATCATGAGGTCCGCGAGCTCGTCGACCACGACGAGCAGGTACGGATACGTGGCGATCTTGCGCTGGGAACCGGGCAGCGGCTTGATCTTGCCGGCCTTCACCGCGGCGTTGAAGTCGTCGATGTGCTTGTACCCGAACATCGCGAGGTCGTCGTAGCGGGCGTCCATCTCCCGGACCACCCACTCCAGGGCCTCGGCAGCCTTCTTCGGGCTCGTGATGATCGGGGTGATGAGGTGCGGGATGCCCTCGTAGATCGTCAGCTCGACGCGCTTGGGGTCGACGAGCACCATGCGCACCTCATCGGGCGTGGCTCGCATGAGGATCGAGGTGATCATCGAGTTGACGAAGCTCGACTTGCCCGCGCCGGTCGCCCCGGCGACAAGGATGTGCGGCATCTTCGCGAGGTTCGCGACGACGTACCCACCCTCGACATCCTTGCCGACGCCGATGATCATGGGGTGCTCGCTGCGGCGGGCGACCGCCGAGCGCAGCACGTCACCGAGCACGACGGTCTCGCGGTCGGTGTTGGGGATCTCGATACCGATCGCCGACTTGCCCGGGATCGGGGACAGGATGCGCACGTCGGCGCTCGCGACCGCGTAGGCGATGTTCTTGCTCAGGGCGGTCACCCGCTCGACCTTGATGCCCGTGCCGACCTCGACCTCGTAGCGGGTCACGGTCGGTCCGCGGGTGAAGCCGGTCACCTTCGCGTCGATGTCGAACTGCTCGAAGACTCCCGTGAGCGACTCGACCACCCGGTCGTTGGCGGCCGAGCGCAGCTTGTGCGGGGCGCCCTTGACGAGCACGTTCTCGTCCGGGAGCACGTAGACCGTGTCGCCGTCGAGCATCGGCTGCTCGCCGCGGGGCAGGGCCGTGGTGGGGGGCGCGTCGAGGGTCCGGTCCACCGCGACAGCGATCGCGGCGGTCGCCACCTCGGACGAGCCGGGACCGCCGCCGTGCGCCGGGCCGGCAGGTGAAGACCCGAGCAGGTCGGTCTCCGGCTCGCCGTACTCGTCGCCGGAGCCTGCGCGGCTGCTCGCGGCGCGGGCGTCGCGTGCGTAGGCCTCGCTGTCCAGGACCGCACTCTCGAGCAGCTCCCGCTCGAGGGCGGCCGCCCGTTCGAAGGCCTCGTCACCGACGTAGCCGCCCGGCAACAGCTCGGTGGCGCTGTCGTCACCGGCGCTCTCGGGGCGGGGCTTGCGAGGCAGCTTCATCCGGCGGCGCGGCTTGACCAGAGTCTCCTCCGAGCCGTCGTGACGGAGTACGCCCTCGGCCAGGTCGAGCCCGCCGTCGTCGTCGTTCTCGGTCGCTGCGTCCGCGGCCGCCTCGGTCGCGGCGCGGTCGTGCCCGGTCAGCCGGTCGTAGGCGCCACGCACCCGCTCGGGGATCGCGTGGACCGGGGTCGCGGTCACGACGAGCACGCCGAAGAAGGCGAGAAGCAACAGCACAGGAATCGCGATCCAGACCGTCAGCAGCGCCACGAGCGGCTGCCCGACGGCGAATCCCACGATCCCGCCCGCCTCACGCAGGCCGTCAAAACCGTCGGCGATGTCGGGGCGGCCGGACTTGATGTGCACGATCCCGCAGACCGCCAGGGTGATCGCGGTCAGCCCGATCGTCACGCGAGAGGTTGCCTCTCGCTTATCCGGGTGGCGCATGATCCGCACGGCCATGCCGAGCAGGACGAGCGGCAGTACGACGGCCACGACGCCGAAGGTCCCGCCCACCACGACGTGCAGCGCGAGACCGGCCGAGCCCTCGACCCCCCACCACTCTCGGGCGGCGATCACCAGTGCGAGGGCGAGGAGCAAGAAGGCGAGCCCGTCCCGGCGATGTGCAGGGTCCAGGCCGCGAGCATCGCGTCCGACCCGTCGAGCAGTTCCGCCCACGAGGTGTGCAACTCCCATCCATGCGCCGCGTACGGCTCTGATCGGCCACGGGCGCCTGGCCGGGGAAGCCTTCGCGGCAGTGGTCGGCTTCTTTGCGGCGGTGGCCGGCTTCTTCGCCGCGGAGTTGCCCGCAGCCGGTTTCCCACCTCGCCCGCCCGCGGACGAACTCGAACGCTGGGAGGGTGTCGCACGGGTGGCCATGCGTGCCAATCTAGTCGCGGGGCACCGTCCAGCGCCGGATTCCGGGGGTGCGTGTCCGCCCGAGCGCACCCGGATGGGACACGCAGAAGGCCACCTGCCGGGCAGGTGGCCTTCTGAATCGTGCCTTCAGCCAAGGATCAGGAGAGGGCGAAGTAGCCTTCCGAGTTCCCCTTGTAGTCGGCCCAGGACTCGACCCGCCACACGCCGCCAGCGACCTGATCGGCCGGAACGGTGATGCACATGTTCCCGGTGGCCGAGGCCCCGGTGTACAGCTCCTGGTAGAGGTCGAGCTCGTTGGGCAGGTTCGCGTAGCCGCACTTGTCGTCGTAGGTAGTTCCCGCGGCGCTCACGAAGACCCAGTCGAGGTCGCCGACCGAGCTGCGGTCTTCACCGGTGAAGGCGACGGTAGCGGGCGCCATCACGTAGACGAACCCGGCCTCGGGCTGGTAGTAAGCGTCTGCCTGGGCTGAGATCTCCGCCCAGGCGTCGAGGTTGGCGGCGCCCATCGACACGGTCCAGGACGTGAACGTCGCCTGCTCACTAGGAGCGAGCGGGACCGCCCGGGTGCCGTTGTCGGCCGAACCCGTCGCGGAGTCGGTCGGCTCGTCCGTCGCCTTGTCGGTCGCCTTGTCGGTGGCCTTGTCCGTCGCCTTGTCCGTGGCCTTGTCGGTGGCCTTGTCGGTCTTCTTGCCCGTCGCCGTCGCCGTCGCGGTCGCCTTGTCCTTCGGCTTGTCCTCGCCGCCCAGGACACCCGTGGCGAACAGCACGCCAAAGATGGCCGCGAGCGCCACGATCGCGATGATCACGGGGATCAGCCACTGCTTGCCACCGGACCGCGGACCGGCGGGCGGCAGGCCGCCCGGTGCCCCCGGACCGCCCTGCCACTCGCCGGGCGGCGGGATGCTCGGCGCGCCGAAGCCGCCCTGCGCAGGTGCCTGTCCGCTGAAAGGTGACGGCGCCGAGTCGGCCTGCTTGTCGAAGGGCGACTGACCGCCCGGGGCGGAGAACGTCTGCGTCGGCGCGCCTGCCTCGGGTCCGGCGAACCGGCCGACGTCGGGCTGGTCCGTGGCAGGAGGCACGGGACCACCGAACGGCGCGGCCGCGTCGTCGATCCACAGCTGCCATCCGGGAGGCGGCGCGGGCCACGACGGGTCGGGTGCCCAACCGGCGGGGGGCGTCCAGCCGTCAGGCGCGGGCGGCCATCCCGGGGGTGGGTTGAATCGTGCAGCCATGAAAGGCCCCTTCCAACAGCGGTGCGCAGAGCGCGGGTGACGTCGACGTGAACTCGGCGACCGCCGGACGGCTGGTCCGGTCAACAGAAGATTCCGGATCAGGCTACACGCGGGCACCCAGCGAATCGACGAATGTTCGCACATGACGCATGGGGACAACTCCCCACCCGGATCAGCCCGCTCGCCTCAGCCGGTCGCCTCAGACTGTCGCGACGACCGAGACGATCATCGGCCTGCGTCGCAGGCTCCCCCAGACCCACCGCCCAACCGACCTCCGCATGGTCTGCTGGAGCTGGTGGACGTCGATGGCGCCGGGTGTGGCCACCACCTCGAGGTCGGTCACGATCTGTGCGCGGATCTCCTCGTAGACGCCGGGCTCCTCGGCGATCCCGCGGGCGACGACGTGGGGGCCGGAGGCGACGAGCCCGGTCTCCTCGTCGATCACGACGAAGAAGGAGAGGAACCCTTCCGTACCGAGCACCAGCCGGTCCTTGAGCTCGGACTCCGTCAGCAGCCCCACGCTGGCGCCGTCGACGTAGACGTAGTCGCACGGCACCGCCCCGACGACGGATGCCCGGCCGTCGCGCAGGTCGATCACCACGCCGTCCTCGACGACGACCACCCGCTCGGTCGGGACCCCAGAGGCGACGGCCAGGGCCGCGTTGGCGACCAGGTGGCGGGGCTCCCCGTGCACCGGCATGACGTTCTTCGGGCGGACGACGTTGTAGCAGGTGAGCAGCTCGCCCGCGCTCGCGTGCCCCGAGACGTGCACCTTGGCGTTGCCGCCGTGCACGACCCGCGCGCCACGCCGGGTGAGGCCGTTGATCACGGAGAAGACCGCGTTCTCGTTGCCGGGGATGAGGGAGGAGGCCAGGATCACCGTGTCCCCCGGACCCACCCGGATCTTGTGCTCGCCCTTGGCGATCCGGGACAGGGCCGCCATCGGCTCCCCCTGCGAGCCGGTGCACATCAGGACGACCTCTGTGCTGGTCAGCGCGTCGGCCTGGGCGGCGTCGACGAGCAGCCCGTCCGGGACGTGGAGGTAGCCGAGGTCGGCCGCGAGTGCCATGTTCCGCACCATCGACCGGCCGACGAAGGCGACCCGGCGGCCATGGCGGGCCGCGGCGTCGAGCACCTGCTGGACACGGTGCACGTGGGAGGCGAAGGACGCCACGACGATGCGCTGGTGGGAGGCCGCGAAGACGGAGTCGAGGACCGGCCCGATCTCCCGTTCGGAGGCGAGGAAGCCGGGGACCTCGGCGTTGGTGGAGTCGACCATGAAGAGGTCGACCCCCCGCTCGCCGAGCCGCGCGAAGGCGCCCAGGTCGGTCATCCGCCCGTCGAGAGGCAGCTGGTCCATCTTGAAGTCCCCGGTGTGCAGGACCGTCCCGGCCGTGGTGGTCACGGCGACCGCGAGCGCGTCGGGAATGGAGTGGTTGACCGCCACGAACTCGCAGGAGAACTCGCCCAGCTGCGCGTGGTCCCCCTCGGCGACCTGGTGCAGCACCGGGGCGATGTGGTGTTCCGTGAGCTTGGCCTCGATGAGAGCGAGGGTCAGCCGGGAGCCCACCAGGGGGACATCCGGGCGGAGCCGGAGCAGGTATGGGACGGCCCCGATGTGGTCCTCGTGCCCGTGGGTGAGGATCACGGCCTGAATGTCGTCGAGGCGGCCGGAGATGTAGCTGAAGTCCGGGAGGATGACGTCGACCCCGGGCTGGTCCTCCTCGGGGAAGAGCACCCCGCAGTCGATGACCAACAGCTGGCCGCCATGCTCCAGGACCGCCATGTTGCGACCCACCTCGCCCAGCCCACCGAGCGCGACGATGCGCATGGTCCCGTCCACGAGCGCCGGCGGAGGCACGGTGGGACGGGCGAAGGGGGTCGGGACGGTCATGATGCCTCCACGGCGAGGGCGGAGCTGGGCTGTCGGGGTCGGGCTGGGCAGTCGGTCGGGCGCGAGACCGGACCGGCTCAGACCAGCCCGACGCCGCCCAGCGCCTCGCGGACCAGCGCGACCTCGGCGCGGGTGGCCGCTACCTGAGGCAGGCGTAGGGACATGTTCGGGATCAGCCCGAGCTCGGCCAGGGCCGCCTTGACCATCACGACGCCGAAGCCGGCGCCCATGATCGCGTCGATCACCGGGATGATCGCGCTGAACTGCGTGGCGGCGCCGTTGTGGTCACCGCTGCGGAAGGCGTCCCCGATCGCGGCGAGCCTGGGCCCGACGACGTGGCCGACGACCGAGACCAGCCCCACTGCTCCGTGGGCGAGGAACGCGAGGAAGAGGGAGTCGTCGCCGCTGTACCAGGCGAGATCCGTGCGCCTCATGTTGCCGGCGGCCGCGTAGACGTCACCGGTCGCGTCCTTGACCGCCACGATCTTCTCGTGCGCGCTCAGCCGCTCATAGGTCTGGGGTGCCAGGCGCACGCCCGAGCGGCCGGGGATGTCGTAGAGCATGACCGGCAGGTCGGTCGAGTCCGCGATCGCCACGGTGTGCTGGTAGATGCCCTCCTGGGAGGGGCGTGAGTAGTAAGGGTTGACGACGAGCAGCCCGTGCGCCCCGGCCTCGGCGGACTGTTCCGCCATCCGGATCGAGTGGTCGGTGTCGTTGGAGCCGGCACCGGCGACGATCACGGCGCGGTCCCCGACGGCGTCGACGACGGCCCGGACGAGGTCCGCCTTCTCGGGGGCGTGCGTGGTGGGTGACTCCCCCGTCGTGCCGTTGAGCACAAGACCGTCGTGACCGTTGTCCACGAGATGCACGGCCAGCGTGACCGCGGCTTCCAGGTCGACGGTCCCATCTGTCGCGAAGGGTGTCACCATCGCGGTGAGCAAGGTTCCGAACGGGCGGGTCTGCGTGGAAGGAAGCACCATGGCCTAAAACTACCGCGAGCGCGGCCCTCGCGTGTACGCCTGTCCATCGCGCCCCGCGGTGCGAGCCCCCCAGAGCGGCGCACACCGGTGCGGTGCGCCCCGGTCTGGGACTGTTGCCGATACCCTGTCCGGGGTCGCTCACGTCTGCGGACGCGGCGTCCTGTTCCCGGTGCGCGCTGCGCGCACCACGCCGCAGCCTCAGAAGGGCACCACCATGGCGCATCAGATCAGCCGCCGCCACCTGCTGAGCGTCTCGGCGCTGACCGCGGTCACCGCCGCAGCCGTCGTCGGCGCGGCAGGGCAGCAGCCCGTGGTCCGCGCGCCGCGCAAGTCGCCCAGCGACCGGGTCCCACCCCGCCGGGAGTCCGCGACGGGCACGAGCGGGACCGATGTGTTCTGGCGGATGCAGACCGTCGACCAGCTCGTCGCGCTGACCTTTGACGACGGCCCGGACCCGCGCTGGACCCCGATGGTCTTGTCCGCTCTCGCCGACCACGGCGCTCAGGCCACGTTCTTCCAGATGGGCAAAGCCGTCCGCAAGCACCCGGAGGTGACCCGGGCGGTCCACGACGCCGGGCACGAGGTCGCGAGCCACACCGCTGAGCACAAGGACCTCACCGATCTGGACTACGACCAGATCTGGGACAACCTCACGCTCACCCATGAGGCGATCGTCGACGCGATCGGCACCCCGCCCACCCTGCTGCGGCCGCCGTACGGGCGCATCGACTCCCTCGGGCTGTTCGCGGCCGCCGAGCTCGGCTACCGGGTCGCGATGTGGTCCCACCACCTGCCGACCTGGGAGGCCGAGGCCGCCGTCGACCACAACATCGCCACCGCGAGCCCGGGCATGATCATCCTGTGCCACGACGGCCGCGGGACGCCCGAAGACTCCCTCTACGTCGCGGTGCGCCGACTGCTGGGCGAGCTCACCAAGGATGGGTACACCTTTGTCACAGTCTCAGACATGCTCGCGGCGCAGCAGGCCCGCGCGTCGTAGGCCGCACTGCCCCTGAACGGCGTTCAGGGGCAGTCAGTCCGTCCGCGTGAACCTCAGGAACCGGTATCGCACGCCCGAGGCCGCGAGCCGCCAGCCCTCGCCGTCGCTGCCCTCGCCGGTCCCGTCAGCGCCGTCAGCGAGCACGGGGACCCCTGACCACTCCGGGCCGATCTCGGGCGCGTAGGCATCTCCGTCGACGTCGAGGTCGATCTCGGTGACGACAAGAAGGTCGGCCTCCGCGATCGTCGCGGCGTAGATCTGGGCGCCGCCGATGACCCACGTCCGCCTCTGCCCGGCTGCGGCGCGCCCAGCCTCGATGGAGGTGACCACGAGCGCACCCGGCGCCCGGTAGCCCGCCTGCCGGGAGACGATGATGTTGGTCCGGCCGGGCAACGGCCGGAAGCGCTCGGGCAGCGACTCCCAGGTGGCGCGGCCCATGAGGACCGGAGCGCCCGTCGTCGTGCGTCGAAAATGGGCGGCGTCCTCGGGGAGGTGCCACGACATGTCGCCGTTCGCGCCGATCACCCCTCCATTCGCCTGCGCCCAGATCAGAGCAAGAGCGTCGCTCATACGGCCACCGTCGCCTTGATCGCCGGGTGGTGCTGGTAGCCCTCGATCTGCACGTCCTCGAAGCGATAGTCGAAGAGTGAGGCGGCCTTGCCCAGCTCGAGGCGCGGGAAAGGGTACGGCTCACGGGCGAGCTGCTCGGTCACCTGGGCATGGTGGTTGTCGTAGACGTGGCAGTCCCCGCCCGTCCAGATGAAGTCACCGACCTCGAGGCCGACCTGCTGGGCGACCATGTGGGTGAGCAGCGCGTAGCTGGCGATGTTGAAGGGCACGCCGAGGAAGAGGTCGGCCGAGCGCTGGTAGAGCTGGCAGGACAGCCGCCCGTCCGCGACGTAGAACTGGAAGAAGGCGTGGCACGGCATGAGCGCCATCGCGTCGAGCTCGGCGACGTTCCACGCCGAGACGATCATCCGGCGAGAGTCGGGGTTGGTGCGCAGGGTCGCGAGCACCTGGGTGATCTGGTCGATGTGCTGTCCGTCCGGCGTCGGCCAGGAGCGCCACTGGACGCCGTAGACGGGGCCCAGCTCGCCGTCGGCGTCGGCCCACTCGTTCCAGATCCGGATGCCGTTCTCCTGGAGCCAGTGAACGTTGGACTCGCCACGCAGGAACCACAGCAGCTCCCCCACGACGGACTTGAGGTGCACCTTCTTGGTCGTCACGAGCGGGAAACCCTCGCGCAGATCGAAGCGCATCTGGTGGCCAAACACGCTGCGGGTGCCCGTCCCGGTGCGGTCGGACTTGGGCGTCCCGGTCTCCATCACCAGCCGTAGGAGGTCCTCGAACTGGTGCGGGGCGGTGGCATGATCGCGGGCGCTCGTCATGGCAGCCATCCTAGATCGACGGCGCATGCGCATGCGGACGACCGACCCACGCGGCGATACTGGGCAGATGGACTCCTCCGGCATCGCACCCTCCCTCGCCTCGCACCTGCCCACGGCGCTGCTGATCGACGGCGTGTGGGCTCCCGCCTCCACGGGCGCCACCTTCGAGGTGGGCAACCCAGCGACCGAGGAGACGCTCTTCGACGTCGCCGACGCGAGCCCCGTGGACGGTCTCCGCGCGCTCGACGCCGCGGCGGGCGCCGCGGCGGCGTGGCGCCGCACTCCCCCACGCGTGCGCTCGGAGGTGCTGCGGGACATATTCGATCGCGTCACCGCCCGCGCCGACGACCTCGCCACGCTGATCACCGCGGAGTGCGGCAAGCCGCTCGCGGAGTCCCGCACCGAGGTCGCCTACGGCGCGGAGTTCATCCGGTGGTACTCCGAGCAAGCGGTACGCTCCCCCGGCCTGGTGCGCGCTGCCCCGTCGGGCACGGGGACCCAGCTCGTGCGCAGCCGCCCGGTCGGGCCGGCGTTGCTCATCACACCCTGGAACTTCCCGCTCGCGATGGTCACCCGCAAGATCGCTCCGGCCCTGGCCGCCGGGTGCACCGTGGTGATCAAGCCCGCCCGGCTCACCCCGCTCACGACGCTGTACGTCGCCGAGATCATTCGGGAGGCGCTCGTGGCGCGCGGGCTGCCGGCCGGAGTCATCAACGTCGTCCCGACGTCGTCCTCGGCCGCGGTGACTGAGCCGATCCTGGCCGACCCGCGCCTGCGCAAGCTGTCCTTCACCGGGTCGACGCCGGTGGGGCAAGGGTTGCTGCGGTCGGCCGCGGCCGGGGTACTGCGCACGTCCATGGAGCTCGGTGGCAACGCGCCGTTCCTCGTCTTCGCCGATGCCGACCTCGACGCGGCGGTCTCCGGGGCGATGGTCGCCAAGATGCGCAACTCAGGTCAGACCTGCGTCGCGGCGAACCGCTTCCTCGTGCACTCCTCGGTCGCGGCGGAGTTCACCGACCGGCTGCGGGACGCCTTCGCCGCACTCGTGGTCGGTGACGGGTCGGTCCCCGAGGTGACGGTGGGCCCGCTCATCGAGGAGGGCGCGGTCGACAAGGTCGCCGCGGCCGTCCAAGGGGCCGTGGACGACGGCGCGCGCGTGCGGATCGGCGGGAACGCGCCGTCGGGCAAGGGGCACTTCTATCTCCCGACGGTGCTCAGCGACGTCTCGCCCGAGTCGCTCGTGGTGACCGAGGAGACCTTCGGGCCGGTCGCACCCGTCGTGACGTTCGGCTCCGAGGAGGAGGCGCTCGCGCTGGCCAACGCAACCGAGTACGGGCTCGTGGCGTACGCCTACACCCGGGACGTCGGCCGGGCGATGCGCCTGACGGAGGAGATCGAGGCCGGGATGATCGGCATCAACCGCGGCCTCGTCTCCGACGCGAGCGCTCCCTTCGGCGGCCTCAAGCACTCCGGCCTCGGCCGCGAGGGCGGGGAAGCCGGGATCGAGGAGTACCTGGAATCGGTGTACGTCGCGATGTGAGGCGGGAGTGTGAGGCGCGGTGCGGGGCCTGGGCGCTCCCGACCCCAAGGCGCCCCTCACGGTAGGGTCACCGCATGGCACTGTTCACAGAATCGGCTGACGTCTCCGTCCGCCCGGCCCAGCCCGAGGACGTCGAGGCGGTCACCGACGTCCAGCTTGCGGCCTGGCGGCTCTCGCACGACGGCGTGCTCGGCGAGCAAGTCATGGACTCCCTCGACGTCCCCCGCATGCGCGAGCAGTGGGCCGCGGCCATCACCGCTCCCCCGGGGCCTGGTTTTGCGGTGTTCGTCGCCTGCAACCGGGCCGACGTCGTCGGCTTCGCTGCGGTGGGGCCGGGACAGCTCGTCGCGCTCGAGGTGCTGCCCAGTGAGCAGCGCTCAGGCCACGGTTCGCGCCTGCTCTCGGCCGCCGTCGACCGCATCCGCTCCGACGGCGCCCAGGAGTTCAGCACCTGGGTGCTCGACGAGGACCCAGCCCGTGAGCAGTTCCTCGCCGGCGCGGGCCTGGGGCCCGACGGCCGACGCCGCTCGCTCGCCACCGGCGTCCGCGACGTCACCGAGTCCCGCTGGTCCGCGACTCTCTGACCCCGCTCGCCCCCACCAGCACTCAGCGGGTTCTTCGGGTTAGGGGGTTTTGTAGAGGCGGGCGGCGGTGCGTAGGGCGGCGCGAGCTCGCTTGCGGTCGCGGGCTGCGTCGTAGGCGAAGGCGACGTTGTACCAGGCCTTCCAGCTCCCCGGCTCGGCCTCGACCCGCTCACGCATGACGACGAAGGCCGCGTCGGCCGCGTCACGGTCGATCCGGCCACCGGGCGACCTGGGCAGGTCGTCAACCGGGAGCTCGCCCGACTGGGCAAGCTGGTCGGCCATCCGCTGGACGACCACGCCCAACCACCACTCGCGCGCGATGAGCCCGACGGCGAGCAGCGGGATGATGAGCACCCCGATGCCGATCGCGATCCCGACCGGCTCCCCGGTGCCCATGAGCGCGTGGGCGCGGCCCCAGATCGCGTAGATGTACAGGGCGAGGAGGGCCGTCACCGTTACCGCGCCAAGCAGCGCCTTCTTGTTCATCGTCGGCTCAGGTCAGGTCGAGGACGTTTTCCAGGCCCACGGTCAGGCCTGGACGGGTGACGACCTCGCGGACGGCGAGCAGCACGCCCGGCATGAAGGACACCCGGTCGAAGGAGTCCTGGCGGATGATCAGCTGCTCACCGACGTTGCCGAAGAGGATCTCCTCGTGGGCCACCAGCCCGCGCAGACGCACCGCGTGCACGCGGACGCCGTCGACGTCCGCGCCGCGGGCCTCGAAGCCCGACTCGGTTGCGTCCGGGCTGGGCGCGAGCCCCGCCTCGGCGCGCGCGGCGGCGATCGCCCTCGCGGTGTGCCGGGCGGTCCCGCTCGGCGCGTCGACCTTGTCCGGGTGATGCAGCTCGATGACCTCGGCGGACTCGAAGTAGCGCGCGGCCTTGGCCGCGAAGGTCATCGCAAGGACGGCGCTGAGGCCGAAGTTCGGGGCGATGAGCACCCCGAGCCCCTGGCTCGCGGGGCCCGCCTGGGCAAGATGCTCGGTGACCCGCGTACGGGACTCGTCCGTCCATCCGGTCGTGCCGACGACGGCGTGGATCCCGGCGTCGATGAGCGCGTGCACGTTGGCCTCGGTCACGGCGGGGATGGTGAAGTCGACCGCCACGTGGGCACCCGAGCCGGCCACGACGGAGAAGTCGTCACCCGCGTCGAAGCGAGCCACGAGCTCGAGGTCGGGGGCGGCCTCGACCGCCGCGCACACCGTCTGGCCCATGCGGCCCGCGGCGCCGAGCACCGCGACCTTGATCGTCTGAGAAGCTGATTCAGTCACCCGCCAAGAGTATCTGCAGGTGCGTGGTGGTCGGCTCCTGCGGAGTCGAGCATCAAGGTCAGCCCGCGTGATGTCGATGGATTGACGTGGCGACTATGGGTAGACGATGACAGCGGAGGTCACCTCAAGACAGTTCGTCGGTCGAGGGACTTCGAGGTGGTGGCTCATCTTCGCGATCCTCGCGCCGGCTACAGCCAGTGCCGCGACGGCCGCGACGCTCACATACCGGCAGGTCAGTGAATGGTTCGGGGCGTGGACCGAGCAGGCGACTCTCGTGGGCATCGACGCCGCGCTCCCGGCCTACGGCATCGCCCCACTCGACTACCTGCCCGCTGGGGCCACGATGGCTGCGCTCACCGTGCTCTGCACCGCGATCGGCGCCCAGCTGCTCACTCCGCGCCCGTGGCGCAGCGCAGCTGCGCTTGCAATCATCACCGCCGCGCTCGTGCTGAGCGACTCCGTCCTGCTGTCCGACGGCGTGTGGCTGCCCATCGCCTCGATCTGGGCGGGCACCGTCCTTCTGTGGAGTGAGGCCGTCTGGCGGGCGACGCCGCGACGGGATGCCAGTCCTCTGGGAGACCCCGCGCCCTCGGCCCCGCGCTCCAGCCGGGACGAGCTCGCCCGGTCGACGCACCACACCGTCACCGTATTCGCCGTCTTCATGCTGGCCATCGTCGTCGGGCTCATCATCTTCAGCGCTGTGGGCGGACTGCGGCTGTTCTTCTCTGATGGCCCACCCCGCTGGAGCGACCTGACCTACAGCGCTCCTGCGCACCTGGCGGCTCTCGCCATCTGGGCCGGGTGGTTGTCAGGCAGGCGGCAAGCTCGCGCGCACGCGACCACGTGGCGGATCGTCGCCTACGCAGGCATCGCCCTGGGCGCCGTGGAGGGCATCACCTACGTCGCCGACGACGGCTGGACCATGGCGATCCTCTCGGCGGTCGGTGTTGCCATCGCGACCAACCGTCAGCACCTGGCCGCCCGAGCCGAGAGGCTGCTCACTCTCTGATCGCACGACGCCACGATCGGCGGAGTCTGCTGGCACGAGAGACAACTGAGGCCGACCGCGTGCGCGGTCGGCCTCAGTACTGTGCTCGGATCAGAGCACGATCAGTCCCCGAAGGGCCCGACTCGCACGGTCGAGCGAGGACGGGAGGCGAGGTCCTTGGCCAGGGCCTGGACCTCCTCGCCCGTCACGGACCGGATCCGTTCGAGCGACTCGGCGACGCTGAGCAGCTCGCCGGTCACCAGGTCCGCCTTGCCCAGCCGGCTCATCCGCGAGCCGGAGTCTTCCAGCCCGAGCACCAGTCCGCCCGAGAGCTGACCGATGCTGCGCTCGAGCTCAGCCGTGGTGATGCCGGAGTCGGCGAGGCGTTCCAGCTCGCTCACCAGGAGCGCACTGACCTCGTCGACCTTTGCCGGGGTGCACCCGGCGTACAGCCCGAAGGTACCGATCCCGCCGTGGCCGGAGGCGAAGGAGTACGTCGAGTACGCTAGCCCACGCTTCTCGCGGATCTCCTGGAAGAGCCGCGAAGACATGCCACCACCAAGAACGGCGCTGAGCACCGACATGATGAAGCGGCGCTCGTCCGTGGCAGAGAGCCCGGTCGAGCCGATGACGACGTTCGCCTGTTCGACGCTACGCCGGATGGTGAGCTCGGTGCCGATCTCCCCCACGCCGGTGATGTCGCTCGAATCGCGCCGCGCGCGAGGCGAGGCGCCGTCGGCGAGGTCCCAGCCGCCGTCGGACAGCGCGGCCTCCACCTGGGTGCACAGGGCGTCGTGGTCCACGCCGCCCGCTGCGGAGATGACTAGCGTCTCCGGGCGGTAGTGCCACTTGTAGTGCTCCCAGACGGCCGCCCGCGGGACGGCGTTGATGGCATCTGGGGTGCCGCCGATGGGGCGTCCAAGGGCATGCCCGGCCAGAACGGCCGCAGCGAACTCCTCGTGCGCGACGTCGGAGGGGTCGTCGTCGTTCATGGCGAGCTCTTCGAGGATCACTCCTCGTTCGGTCTCGAGCTCCGCCTCGTCGATCCGGGCGGAGGTGACCATGTCGGTGATGACGTCGACCGCCATGGGCAGGTCGGAGTCGAGCACCCGCGCGTAGTACACGGTGTGCTCTTTGCCGGTGCCCGCGTTGGCCTCGCCGCCGACGGCGTCGAAGGCCTCGGCGATGTCCATCGCGGTGCGGCGCTGGGTCCCCTTGAACAGCAGGTGCTCAAGGAAGTGGGTCGAGCCGTAGTGGCCGCTGGTCTCGTCACGCGAACCAACACCCACCCAGGCACCGACCGTCGCTGAACGCAGGCCGGGCATGTGCTCGGTGAGCACCCGAACCCCGCCGGGCAGGACGGAGCGACGGATCGTCGCACCGTCCTGCCCGGCGGTCAGCTCGTTCTCCGGCGAACCGGCAGGGGCGAGCGGAAGGTTCCAGGGCACGTCAGGCGTCTGCCTGCCCTGCGTCGGCCGCGTCGCCCGCGGCCGGCTCGTCGATCACGGCGTGCAGCGAGAGCTTCCCGCGGGGGTCGACCTCACCGATCTCGACCTGGACCTTCTGGCCGATGGCCAGGACGTCCTCGACGTTCTCGACACGCTTGCCACCAACGAGCTTGCGGATCTGGCTGATGTGCAGCAGTCCGTCCTTGCCCGGGGAGAGCGAGATGAAGGCACCGAAGGACGTGGTCTTGACGACCGTTCCGACGAAGCGCTCACCGATCTCCGGCACGTGCGGGTTGGCGATCGCGTTGATCGCCGCGCGCGCGGCCTCTGCGGACGGGCCGTCGACCGCACCGATGTACACGGTGCCGTCGTCCTCGATGGAGATGTCCGCGCCGGTCTCCTCCTGGATCTGGTTGATCATCTTGCCCTTCGGGCCGATGACCTCGCCGATCTTGTCCACGGGGACCTGGACCGAGATGACGCGAGGAGCGAAGGGGCTCATCTCGTCGGGTACGTCGATCGCCTCGGCGAGGACGTCCAGGATCGCGAAGCGTGCGTCGCGGGCCTGGGTCAGCGCGCCACCGAGGACCGAGGCGGGGATGCCGTCGAGCTTGGTGTCGAGTTGGATGGCCGTGACGAACTCACGGGTTCCGGCGACCTTGAAGTCCATGTCGCCGAAGGCGTCCTCGGCTCCGAGGATGTCGGTCAGGGCCGCGTAGCGCGGCTTGCCGTCGACGACGTCGGAGATGAGGCCCATGGCGATACCGGCGACGGGGGCGCGCAGCGGCACACCCGCGTTGAGCAGGGACAGGGTCGAGGCGCAGACCGAGCCCATCGACGTCGAACCGTTGGAGCTGAGAGCCTCAGACACCTGGCGGATCGCGTAGGGGAACTCCTCGCGGCTCGGCAGCACCGGCATGAGGGCGCGCTCGGCAAGTGCGCCGTGCCCGATCTCGCGACGCTTGGGGCTGCCCACGCGACCGGTCTCACCGGTCGAGTACGGCGGGAAGTTGTAGTTGTGCATGTAACGCTTGCGCGTCTCCGGACCGAGGGAGTCGATCTGCTGCTCCATACGGAGCATGTTCAGCGTGGTGATGCCCAGGATCTGGGTCTCGCCGCGCTCGAAGATCGCCGAACCGTGGACGCGAGGGACAACCTCGACCTCCGCGGAGAGCGTGCGGATGTCGGCAAGGCCACGGCCGTCGATGCGCACACCGTCGGTCAGCACGCGCTGGCGGATGAGGTGCTTGGTCACGGCGCGGACGGCTGCGGACAGCTCCTTCTCGCGGCCTTCGAAACGGTCTGCCAGGGCGGACAGGGCGGCAGCCTTGATCTCGTCCAGGCGGGTCTCGCGGGACTGCTTGTCCGCGATGGTGAGCGCCTTGGCGAGCTCGGTCGAGACCTGAGCCTCAACAGCGGCGTATGCGTCATCCTGGTAGTCCAGGAACAGCGGGAACTCCTGGACCGGCTTGGCGGACCTGGCGGCCAGGGCAGCCTGAGCCTCGCACAGCTGGCGGATGAAGACCTTGGAAGCCTCGAGACCCTCGGCGACGATCGCCTCGGTCGGGGCGATGGCGCCCTCGTTCTTGATGAGGTTCCAGGAGTTGTTCGTTGCCTCAGCCTCGACCATCATGATCGCGACGTCGTCACCAGCAACACGACCGGCGACGACCATGTCGAAGACGGCCTTCTCCTTGTCGGAGTACTTGGGGAACGCGACCCACTGGCCGTCGACGAGCGCGATGCGCACGGCTCCGACGGGACCGGAGAACGGCAGGCCGGACAGCTGCGTGGACAGCGACGCGACGTTGATCGCGAGGGTGTCGTAGGCGTCGTCGGGGTGGATCGCGAGGACGGTCACGACGACCTGGACCTCGTTGCGCAGACCCTTGGTGAAGGTCGGGCGCAGCGGGCGGTCGATCAGGCGGCAGGTGAGGATGGCCTCGGTGCTGGGGCGTCCCTCACGGCGGAAGAACGATCCGGGGATGCGACCGGCGGCGTACATCCGCTCTTCGACGTCGACCGTCAGCGGGAAGAAGTCGAACTGTTCCTTGGGGTGCTTGCCCACGGTCGTGGCCGAGAGCAGCATGGTCTCGCCATCGAGGTAGGCGACGGCGGAGCCGGCAGCCTGACGGGCCAGACGGCCGGTCTCGAAGCGGACGGTACGGGTGCCGAAGCGCCCGTTGTCGATGATGGTTTCTTCAAATTCAATCTCGGGACCCTCCATGGGTGCCCTCCTCTTTGACGAAGGATCCGCCGCGCTGTGCCCTGGCGGTCTTCGATCGAGGTTCACGGAACAGGTCTGGCGCGTGAGCGCACTGTTGCCGGGAACCACTACCGAGGACCGAACGAGAGCATCCGAGACGGACCGGAGTGGGTGGAGCGTGTTCAGGCGTAACTCAGTTATACCGAACTAGCCCGGCCCCTAAAACGCGAGGGACCGGGCTATGAAACATGCTGTCAGCGACGCAGACCGAGACGCTCGATCAGGCTGCGGTAGCGGTTGATGTCAACCTTCTGCAGGTACCCGAGGAGGCGACGGCGCTTTCCAACGAGGAGGAGCAGACCACGACGGCTGTGGTGGTCGTGCTTGTGCTCCTTGAGGTGCTCGGTGAGGTCCTTGATGCGCTGCGTGAGCATCGCAACCTGAACCTCAGGCGAACCGGTGTCGCCCTCGGTCGTGGCGAACTCGGTCATGATGGACTGCTTCGTGGCAGTGTCGAGGGGCACGGCTCTCCTTGATGTGTATCGTTGCGCGGCGCTCCGGGGCATTTCCACCCGAGCACTATGAATCCGCGGCCGATCTAACGGCGTATGAAGTCTAACAGCATGGCGGGGCGGTCCGCAGACGGGGGTGCGGGGTCTCCCTCCCCCAAGCCTTCCTACTGCTCCGCCAACACTCCCCGCTCACGCGCACGCGCCACCGCGGCAGTGCGGGACTGCACCCCGAGCTTGTCGAAGATGTGCACCAGGTGCGTCTTGACCGTTGCCCGCGACAGGAACAGCTCCGCCGCGACCTCGTCGTTGGACCGTCCGGCGGCCACGAGCGCGAGCACCTCGAGCTCTCGCCGGGTCAGCGACACCGACGGGGCGCGGAGCCGACCCAAGAGCTTGCGTTGCACGGCCGGCCCGAGCGCGACCTGGCCGGCCGCCGCCGCGCGGATCGCCGTCGTCAGCTCCTCGGTCGGCGCGTCCTTGAGCAGGTAGCCCGTCGCACCCGCCTCGACGGCAGAGAGAATCTCAGCGTCGGAGTCGTACGTGGTCAGGATGAGCACCGGCGGGCCTGCCATGGCACTGAGCTCGGCGGCGGCCCGCGACCCGGTCATCCGGCCGGGGCCGAACCGCAGGTCCAGGCAGATGACATCGGCGTGCTGCCCGCCGCGGACCGCGGCGAGCAGGTCCTCGGCCGTCGCGAACTCCGCGACCACGGACATGTCCGGCTCTGCGTCGATCACCGCACGCAACCCCGCACGCACGATCGGGTGGTCGTCGGTCAGCACCACGGCGAGCGTCGCGCTCCTGTCGCCGTCGTTCGCCGCCCCGTTCATGTCCTTGACGTTCATGTCCTTGACAGGCCCGTCACCGGTCACCACCATGCCGCTGGTCACCACCATGCCGCTGGTCACCACCGCACCGTCACCGATCTGCATCTCTCCACCACTCCTCACCGCTGCGGTCATGACGCCCTCTCCTCTTCCGGCTCGTCCGCGGTCGCCACATCCGTATCGTCCGCGGTCCCCACGAGCGGCACATAGACCGCGAGCGCCGTACCCGACCGCCCGTCCGGAGCCGACTCCACGGTCAGCGTCCCGCCGAGCTCGGCGATCCTCGACCGCATCGCCGGCAGCCCAAAACCGCCTGCCCCCGCCGCCGGCCGCCCGGGATCGAAGCCGTGCCCGTCGTCGACGACGTCGAGCGCGACGCCGCCGTCCAGGTAGGTCACCGTCAGGTCCGCGCGCGCAGCACCCGAGTGCTGGACGACGTTCGCCGCCGCGGACTGCGCAATCCGCAGCAGCGTCGCCTCGACCGTGAGCGGGAGCTCACGCGGCTCCCCGCTCACGCTGACGTGCCAGGTGATGTCCGACCGCGCGGTCGACTGCGCCGCGAGGCGCTCGAGCGCGCCGGTGAGCGAAGTGGCCTCGAGCCCGGACGGGGCCAGTGCCTTGACCACGCGGCGCGCCTCGTCGAGGTTCTCGTGCGCGGCGTCGCGCGCGACGGCGATCCGTTCCCGGGCCGTGGCAACGTCGCCGTCCTCGAGCGACTTGTCCGCCGCCCGCAGGAGGAGGTTGATCGAAGAGAAGCCCTGGGCCAGGGTGTCGTGGATCTCCCGCGCCAAGCGCTCCCGCTCGTGCGCGGTGGCCTGCTCCCGCTCGGCGCGCGCGAGCTCGGTCCGCGTGCGGGTCAGCTCGGCGATGACCGCCTGACGCTGCTGGGACTCCCGGACGACCCCCTCGAACCCGAGCACCACCCCGACGGCCACCGCAGCTCCGACCACGGGACCGAAGACCGAGCCGACGGGCGTGAGCCCGTTGTGCAGCGCGCCCGCGACGGCGAGCACCGTCGTGCCGGTCACGGCCAGCACCCCACGCCGGGGGCCGAGCACGTGCATCTGCAGGAACATCAGCGGGAACGCCATCCACAACGCAGCGTCGCCCAGGAGCAGCAGCCCGGCCCAGGTGACGCCGAGCGCGATCATCCACGCGCCACCCGGCCACAGCTGTCCACGCGGGGCGTCGACCGAGTAGTCGCTGACATGGACGGTCAGCCGACCAGCCACGTAGACCCCCACGAAGGCGACCACACCGAGCGCCAGCCAACCGCGATGCGTCTCGCCGTCGGCCAGCGACGTCGCGACCAGCAGCACGAGGAGCGCACCGATGAGGACATCGAGGCCGACCTGGAGCCCACGGGCGGCCTTGATGACGTTGAGGGGTTTCACCGCTCCACCGTACCGACACCAGCTCGTGGTGCATCAACCAAACGGTTGACCTGGGGACCAACCATGTGGCAGGCCAGGAACATCCACCCGCCTGATCTGCGATCAGGTCCTCCGCGGCAGGCTGGGAGCAGTCACATATCCCCGTCCACGAGAGGACCACCATGTTCGTCGCACTCAGAGACCTGCGGTTCGCCAAGGGCCGCTTCGTCCTCATGACTTCCGTCATCGCCCTCATCACTGTGCTCGTCGGCTTCCTCGCAAGCCTCACGGCCGGTCTTGGCCGGGCGAGCACCTCCGGGATCGTCGACCTTCCCGCGACCCACCTGGCCTTCTCGCAGGCCGCCGGATCCGATCCGAGCTTCACGGAGTCCCAGGTCGACCCTGCACAGTGGGAAGGCTGGGCTCAGGTCGCCGGGGTCACGAGCGCCGAGCCGCTCGGCGTCGCCCAGACCCGCGCCAGCGTGGCCGACACGACCGCGGCGGTGACGGCCTTCGGCGTCGTGCCTGGTTCCCCACTTGCGCCAGGGACCGTGGCCGACGGCGCGGTCATCCTCTCCTCGGGCGCTGCGGAGGCGCTCGGGGCGAAGGCCGGGGACTCGCTCGCTCTCGGCTCGCAGACGCTCACCGTGCACGCCGTCGCCTCATCCGATGCCGAGTATGCCCACACCCCGGTCGTCTGGATCTCGCTCGCCGACTGGCAGTCTGTGGGTGCGCGCGGCGGGAGCGGCGCGACCGCCGACGCCGACCTGGTCGCCACCGTCGTCGCGATCCAGACCGCCGACGGCTCGGCACTACCCTCCGGAGCCATCACCGCGGCAGACACCGACCTCAAGACCCAGACCCTGGGGCTCAGCGACTCCCGCTCCGCGATCAGCTCCTTCGCGGCCGAGAACCTCTCGCTGACCATGATGCAGACCTTCCTCGTCGCGATCTCCGCGCTGGTCGTGGGCGCGTTCTTCACGGTCTGGACGATCAACCGCGGCCGCGACATCGCCGTGCTCAAGGCCCTCGGCGCGTCCAACCGGTACCTGTTGAAGGACGCGATCGGTCAGGCGCTGATCGTCCTGGCGCTCGGGACCGGGGCCGGCGCGCTGCTCGCCGCGGGCCTCGGCCTGGTCGCCGCTCAGGTCATGCCGGTGGTCATCGGCGCAAGCACGATCGTCGTTCCGGCCCTGCTCCTCGCGGCGCTCGGCCTGGTCGGCGCGCTGCTCGCGGTCGTCCGGATCACCCGGATCGACCCGCACGCCGCACTCGCCGCCCGCTAGCTGCCGGCCAACCGCACCCCTACCGACAGAAAGGTCTCCTCATGCTCACCCTGGACCACATCACCCTGACCTACCCCGACGGCGACCACGACCTCACGGCGGTCGACGACGTCAGCCTCACCGTCTCCCCCGGCACCGCGACCGCGATCCTCGGCCCGTCCGGGTCGGGCAAGTCAAGCCTGCTCGCGGTCGCCTCGACGCTCACCCGCCCGACCAAGGGACTCGTGCGCATCGGCGCGGACGTCGTCAACGCCCCGGCCGACCACCCCGAGGCCACGTCCGACGCCGCGAGCGCGCGGCTGCGACGCGAACGGATCGGCATCGTCTTCCAGCAGCCGCAGCTCATCGACTCCCTGACCGCCGTCGAGCAGCTCGAGCTCGTGGCGCACCTGCGCGGCAATCGACCGCGCTCGGCGCGGACCCGCGCGATGGACCTGCTCGACGCCGTCGGGATGGCTCCGTGGGCGTCGAAGCGGCCCGCGCAGCTCTCGGGCGGGCAACGTCAGCGCACGGCGATCGCTCGGGCGATGATGAACTCCCCCGAGGTTCTCCTCGTCGACGAGCCCACGTCGGCCCTCGACCACGACCGAGGTCTGCAGATCATCGAGCTGATCACCGCGCTCACCCGCGAGTCCGGGGCGGCCACGATCATCGTCACCCATGACGAGGCGACCCTCGGGTCGATCACCGACCGGGTCCACCTGGTTGATGGGCGCATCAGCGCGCGGACCGCGGGGACTACAGGCACGTCGGCGCCTGCCGCTCAGCCGGCGCGGGCCTGAGCCGACTCAAGGCGATCCGCCACGACCTGCGGGCATATGCTGCGGCCATGACCATCTCTCCGGACACGAAGAACTGGACCTGGGTGACCGAGCGGGCGTGCCCGGAGTGCGGATTCGACGCTCCGGCCGCTGCGCTGGCCGACATCCCGGCTCGGCTGCAGGCCGACGTCGAGCGCTGGCCCGCGATCTTGGGCCGCGCCGACGTGGCCACCCGGCCCGACGACCACACGTGGTCAGTCCTGGAGTACGGGGCCCACGTCCGGGACGTCTTCGTGGTCTTCTCCGGGCGCTTCGCCCGGATGATCACCGAGGACGACCCGCTCCTGGAGGACTGGGACCAGGACGCCGCGGCCACCGCAGGTCGCTACGGCGAGCTAGATCCGCTCGTCGTCGCCGACCAGCTGGTCGCGGCGGGTGAGGCCCTCGCGGCCGCGCTCGAGGCGATCCCCCCAGCTGCGGCGAACCGCGCCGGCCTGCGCAGCGACGGCTCCCGGTTCACGGTCGAGTCCCTCGCCCGCTACCTCATGCACGACGTCGCGCACCACCTGTGGGACGTCACTCGCCCGCACTCCTGACGCCCGCCGTCTGCTGGCGCCTCATGCGATCCCGCGCCGGACCCGCGAGCACACGGCCAGCGCCGCGGCCGAGAACAGCACCTGCAGCGCCACGGTCCCCCACCCAGGCGCGCCGGTGACGACCGCGGCGAGCAGCGGGATCGCTCCTAGCGCCGCGAGGTCGGGTCCTGTGGTCACCATGGACAGCGCGCCGGTCGGCACCGCGCCCGCTGGAGTCGCCAGCAGCGGGGCGGACCAGGTGGGCGCTCGCCGATAGGCACCGCGCACGGCCGCCGCGCCGAAGCACCCTGCCCCGGCAGCCAGGAGCGCGAGCCATCGCGGGTCCTCCACCACCTGCGGAGCGCAGCCGACGGCCAGGCTCACGAAGACCGCCACGGCAGGCACGACGGCGCGCACCAACCGGGTCGCCCGGGCACTGAGCGGCAGCAGTGAGTCGAGCACCGGCGAAACCTCCGCCGACCGCGCCCCCTGCGCCCCGAGCTGAGCGCTGCGGATCCCCACGACCAGCAGCACGACGGCAAGCCCGAGGCCGCCGCTGAGCACGGGGACCTCCCGGGCGACCACGATCAATGCACCGAGACCCAGCACCTGCGCGATCACGGTCGGATTCCGCGCCACGGCCACCGCCTCGGCGGCAAGCAGCGCCGTCACCGGCCCCCGCACCCACCTCTGGTCACGGGACCGTCGAGGCGATCTCAGTACGCCCGGGCGATCCAGTGCCCGGCCGAGCTCACGCAGGTCGAGCGACACCACGGCGCCTCCCGCCCGCTCGACCACTGAGGCCGCGGGCGTCAGTGCGACAGCGCCCAGCGTCTCCAGGCTCCGGTGCCACCGCCACGCACCGGCCACGGCGGCCGATCCGAGCAGGGCCAGCACCGTCCACACGGGCCCACCACCGCCCCACCACCAAGCACCGCCCCACCACGCATCACCCCCCTCCCCTGTGACGCCCCGCCACCAGGCATCGTCCCCGCCCACCTCGGTCGCGCCCACCGTCAGGAGCCCGACGCCGAGGACCGGCGTCAGCGCGAAGATCAGATCGCTCGCGACGACAGTCGCCGCCACGACCGTTCGGCGTCGCTGGACGAGGCCGACCGACATGACAAGCAGCGCCCCGCACACCGCCCCCGTCGCGACGCTCGTCACGAGGGTCCCCGCCGTGACCGGCCCTCCGGTCGACGTCGTCACGACCATGACGAAGGCGGCACCGGCGGCCGACCACAGGAGCAGCCCTTGAACGTACCGCGGAGTGAGCAGACCTCTGCGGTCCACCGGCATCGGCAGCCACCACCGCAGGCCAGCCCCGGACACCGCAAGCGGCCCGAGGCGCGCGGCCAGCCCGGTGGCCAGCGCGGCCCCCGCGACCAGCAGGAGGACCCGCACCGTGGCGAGGGAGAGACCAGACGTCGAGAGATCAGGGCTCGTGGGCCCGCTGGGCGGAGCGACGAGCAGGTCACGGACCACGCCCGAGGCCCCGATCACCAGACCAACCACGATCGCGGCCGAGGCGACCACTGAGACGATGTCCGCGACGACCGTGCCCACCCCGTAGCGTCGGTGCGACGCCGTCACCCGGGCGGTCAGGTCCCGGATCTCGGCGCCCGTGAACTCCTCCTCCGGGTCGGTCTCGAGCCGAGGCAGCATCACAGCCCTCGGGCCAGCGCGGCCACGGCGTCGGCCGGGCTGAGCACAGAGCACGCGTCGTCGGCCATGAGCAACGCCGATGCTCCCGTGCCCCGGACGAGCTCCTCGTCGTGGGTGGCGAAGACGATGCTCACGCCGCGGGCGGCGTCCTCCCGCAACATCTGCACGAGGGTGCGGCGCATGCGCACGTCCAGGCGCTGCTCGGGTTCGTCGAGGACCAGGATCTGGCGGGGACGGACGAATCCCGCGGCGAGCAGCAGCCGCCGCCGCTGCCCCGAGGACAGCGACTCGGGGAACGCGTTCGCATGGTCGGTCAGGCCGAACTGGTCCAGCAGGTCGTCCACGACGGATCCGGCGGCCCGCACGGCGTGCCCGCGTGCCGTGAGCACGAGGTGCTCACGGGTGGTCAGGCCGGGAAAATAGGCGTCGGCGTCCAGGACACCCGCGACCTGAGCGCGGAAGGAACGTTCGCGTTCGTCGACCTCGCGGCCGAGCACCTCGACCGTCCCGGCGAGGGGCTCCAAGAGGCCCAGGAATGCGCGCAGCAGCGTCGACTTCCCGCTCCCGTTCGCGCCGATGATCGCGAGCATCTGCCCGGCCCCGACCGAGATGTCGACCGGTGCGCACACGGGCGTCCCGGCATAGCCGACGCTCAGGTCGCGTGCGCGCAGCACCGAGGACTCACCGGACACCGGCGCGCTACCTGTCCGCCGGCCCGCCGGCCAGGATCTCCCGGGCTTGCACGACGTCGTCGTGCATCTGGATGACGAGCGGCTCGAGGCCGTCGAAGCGCAGCGTGGGCCGCAGATGCTCGACGAACTCGACGAGGATCTCCTCGCCGTACAGGTCGAGGTCGGTACGGTCCAGGACGTAGGCCTCGACCCGGCGCTGCACCCCGTCGAAGGTCGGGTTCGTACCGATCGAGATGGCGGCGGGCAGCACGGCGTCCTCCGTGGACGACGGCCGGCGCACCCACCCGGCGTAGACGCCGTCGGCCGGGACCATGCCCTCGGCGTCCTGGCTGAGGTTCGCGGTCGGGAAGCCGAGCTCACGCCCGCGCGCGTCCCCGTGCACGACGACGCCGCGCAGCCGGTGCGGGCGGCCGAGCACGCGCGCCGCCTCCGTGACACGCCCCGCCAGCAAGAGCTCGCGCACCGCGGAGGAAGACCAGCGGGCAGCGGCGTCGTTGCCGACGTCGTCGATCACCTCGACCGTGAAGCCGAGCTCCTGACCGAGCTCGATCATGGTCGTCAGCGTGCCGGAGTTGTTCAGGCCGAAGCGCACGTCCCGCCCGACGGCCACGGTGCACGCGCCGAGCGCACCGACGATGTACTCCGCGACGAAGTCGCGGGGGGTGAGCTGGGCGAAGTCGAGGGAGTAGGGCAGCACGAGGACCGCGTCCAGGCCGGTAGCCTCGAGCAGGTCGAGCCGGTCCGTCAGGCCGCAGATGAGCGGCGGCGCCTCGGCGGGGCGGTGCACCTGGGCGGGGTGCGGGTCGAAGGTGATCGCGACCGACCGCGCGGACAGCTCGCGGGCGCGCTCGATGAGCCGCGTGATGACCTTCGCGTGCCCACGGTGCACGCCGTCGAAGTTGCCGATGGTCACCACGGAGGGGCCGACCCCCGCAGGGACCTGGCTCAGACCATTCCAACGCTGCACACGAACTCCTGACGATCGACGCGGTGGGAACCGCAGGGACCAGCCTGCCACGACCACCCCGCTGAGGTGGAATATGGTCCAGGACTGGGACAGCCGGGGTGACGCACGCCTCACCGTCCGCGTGACGGGCGCCTCGTGGCGGAGGGGACGCGCCTCATACGGCGGGCGCGAACACCACGACCGGCTGAGAGCGTTCCTCGGACTCCTCGAGCAACGCGATGAGCTCGTTCGAGGAGCTGATCCCGGCGTGCATGCCCCGGGCGTCACCGATCGGCACGAGCCGCTTGCCGTAGCCGAGCGCCGTGACCTCAGCGTCGCTGAGGTCACGGACCGGGAAGGTCGCACGGGCCGCGTCGGACAGCGCCATCACGTCGATGACCCCGTTCTCGGTGACCTGCGCCTGGAGGGACTCGAGGCTCTGGGCGGCGTCCAGGTGATACCCGCCCACCCGGGTGCGGCGCAGCATGGTCAGGTGCCCGCCCGTGCCGAGCATGTCGCCGAGGTCACGGGCCAGGGCGCGGATGTACGTCCCGGAGGTGCATACGACGGTCGCGTCGACGTCGAGCACCACCGTGCCGCCGACGACGGCGCTGCGCTGAGCGGTCACCTCGAAGCGGCTGACGGTCACCGGACGCGCGGCCAGCTCGACGGACTGCCCCGCGCGCACCCGGGCGTAGGCCCGCTGACCGTCCACCTTGATTGCCGAGACGGAGCTCGGGACCTGGAGGATGTCCCCCGTGAGCGAGGCGACCCCGCGGGCCAGCGCGGCCTGCTCGACGGCGCCCGCTCCGGCCGTGGTGGTTGCCTCGCCCTCAGCATCGTCCGTCGTGGTGCCCACGCCGAGCCGGATCGTCGTGGCGTACTCCTTGTCCTCACCGACCACGTAGGTCAGCAGGCGGGTCGCCCGCCCGACGCCGATGACGAGCACGCCGGTGGCCATCGGGTCGAGCGTCCCGGCGTGACCGACCTTGCGGGTCGCAGCCAGCCCGCGCATCCGGGCGACCACGTCGTGGCTCGTCCAGCCTGCGGGCTTGTCGACCACGACGAAGCCGTCCGGGGCGCTGGCCCGCCGCTCGCGGGCCGCTCCCTGCGTCTGGCGCTGCCGGTTGCCTGGCGGATGCGCGGCAATCCGCCGGCCGGCAGCGTCCTGCGATCCAGCGCCGCCCTGGGGGTCGGAGGAGGTCATGCCAGACTCCTTGTTCGGGGTGGGTTCAGAGCGCGGGCGAACCGGGAACGACGTCGTCGGGCACCTCAGCCTCGGCTGGCTCGTCGTCGGCAGGTTCGTCCCCGGACTTCTTGTACGGGTCTTCGTCGCCGGCGTAGGTGGCGTTCTCGCGCAGCGCAGCGATCGCGGCGTCGCGGCGTCGGGCTTCCAGGAGCAGCTCGCCGAACTTCTCGGCCGTCTCGGGGACCGAGTCGAGGTGGAACTCGATGGTCGGGGTGAGCCGGACGCCGGTCTGCTTGCCGACCTCGGAGCGGATCATGCCCTTGGCGCTGTTGAGCGCCGCGGCCGTGCCCTGACGTGCCTCCTCGTCACCCATGACGGTGTAGAAGACCGACGCGTTCTGCAGGTCACCGGTCACCCGCACGTCCGTGACGGTGACGAACCCGAGGCGGGGGTCCTTGATCCGGGTGTCGAGCATCTGGGCCACGATCACCTGGATGCGTTCGGCGAGCTTGCGCGCGCGGGGGTGGTCAACCATGACAACTTCCTTTCGTGGGCACACGCGTCGTCGACACGTGGCGGGAGACGACGACGCCGGTCCTGGCGCGGCGCTCGGGTGAGCGCCGCGCCAGGACCGGCGTCAGATGAGAACTCAGGAACGCGGCTTCTCCCGCATCTCGAAGGTCTCGATGACGTCGTCGACCCGCAGGTCGTTGAAGGAGCCGAGCCCGATACCGCACTCGTAGCCCTCGCGGACCTCGGTCGCGTCGTCCTTGAACCGCTTGAGCGACTCGACGGAGAGGTTGTCCTCGACGACCGTCCCGCCACGAAGGACACGTGCCTTCGTGTTGCGACGGATCGTGCCGGAGCGCACGAGGCAACCCGCGATGTTTCCGAACTTCGAGGAACGGAAGACCTCGCGGACCTCCGCGGTGCCAAGCTGCGCCTCTTCGTACTCGGGCTTGAGCATGCCCTTGAGCGCAGCCTCGACGTCGTCGATCGCCTGGTAGATGACCGAGTAGAACTTGATGTCAACACCCTCGCGGTCAGCCATCTCGGCCACCCGCTCGCCGGTCTTGACGTTGAAGCCGATGATCACGGCGTTGTCGACCGTGGCGAGGTTGACATCGTTCTGCGTGATGGCACCCACACCGCGGTGGATCACGCGCAGCTCGACCTCTTCGCCCACGTCGATCTTGAGCAGAGCGTCCTCGAGCGCCTCGACGGCACCGGAGACATCACCCTTGAGGACGAGGTTGAGGGTCTCAACCTTGCCCTGCTGGAGTGCCTGGGTGAAGTCCTCGAGGCTGATGCGCTTGCGACGCTTGGCCAGGAGGGCTGCCCGCTCGGCTGCTTCGCGCTTCTCGGCGATCTGGCGAGCCGTGCGGTCGTCCGGAGCCACGAGGAACGTGTCACCGGCGCGCGGCACCGAGGTCAGGCCCAGGACCATGACCGGGCGTGCCGGCGTAGCGGCCAGAACCGGGTCGCCGTGCTCGTCGAACATCGCACGGACGCGGCCGTAGGCCGTCCCAGCGACGATCGAGTCACCGACGTGAAGCGTTCCGGACTGCACGAGCACGGTCGCGACCGCACCACGTCCCTTGTCCAGGTTCGCCTCGATGGCAACACCGCGGGCGTCCTTGTTCGGGTTCGCACGCAGGTCGAGCGAGGCGTCTGCGGTGAGCAGGACCGCGCCGAGCAGCTCGTCGATGTTCAGGCCCTCACGTGCAGAGACGTCGACGAACATGGTGTCGCCGCCGTACTCCTCCGCCACGAGGTTGTACTCGGTGAGCTGCTGACGGATCTTGTCCGGGTTCGCAGACTCCTTGTCGATCTTGTTGACCGCGACGACGATCGGCACACCGGCAGCCTGGGCGTGGTTGAGCGCCTCGATGGTCTGCGGCATGACGCCGTCATCGGCCGCGACCACGAGGATCGCGATGTCGGTGACCTGGGCACCACGGGCGCGCATGGCGGTGAACGCCTCGTGACCCGGGGTGTCGATGAAGGTCAGCGCACGGTCGATGCCCTCGTGCTCGTGGTGGACCTGGTAGGCACCGATGTGCTGGGTGATGCCACCGGCCTCGCCCGAGACGACGTCCGTCTTGCGGATCGCATCGAGGAGTCGCGTCTTACCGTGGTCGACGTGACCCATGACGGTCACGACCGGCGGACGTGCCTCGAGCTCGTCGTCGCCCTCGGCGTCCAGCTCGGCGTCGAGGTCGATGTCGAAGCCGCCGAGAAGCTCGCGGTCCTCTTCCTCGGCCGAGACCATCTCGATGACGTAGCCGAGCTCAGTGGCCAGCGTGCTGAACGTGTCCTCGTCGAGGGACTGGGTCGCGGTCGCCATCTCACCGAGGTGGAAGAGGACCGTGACCAGGCTCGCGGGGTTCGCGTCGATCTTGTCGGCGAGGTCGTTGAGCGAGGAACCGTGACGCAGACGAACGACGGTCTTGCCGTTTCCACGGGGAACCTGCACGCCACCGAGTGACGGTGCCTGCATCTGCTCGAACTCTTGACGCTTCGCCCGCTTCGACTTCCGTCCACGAACGGGACGACCACCGGCGCGACCGAAGGCGCCCTGTGTGCTGCCACGCCCTGCCCCACCGGGACGACCGCCGCCGCCGCCGGGACGACCGGCGAAACCGCCACCGGCTCCGGGGGGACCGCCGGCTGCGCCACCGGGACCACCGGCACCGCCGCCGGGACGGGTGAATCCGCCACGACCGCCGCCTGCACCGCCACCGGGGCGGCCTGCGCCACCGCCGGCGGGAGCACGCTCACCGGGACGACCCACGGCCGCGCTGCGGCCGGGCATCATGCCCGGGTTCGGGCGCGGTCCACCCGGACGCGGTGCGGGGGGACGAGGTCCACCGGTACGTTCGCCGGTATTCGTCGCCGCTGCTGCGGGGTTGACGTTGTTGTCGGTGCGCTCCGGACGCTGGCCGGGGCGAGGCATGCCCTGGCTGGTAGCGAAGGGGTTGTTGCCCGGACGCGGAGCGCCCGTACGGGGTGCACCGGACCGGGGCATGCCCTGGCTCGTCGCGAAGGGGTTGTTGCCCGGACGCGGGCTGCCGGGGCGAGGTGCCGAGGCACCGCTCCCTGCGGCCGGCGCGGACTCGCCCGCTTCGGCTGCCGGCGCGGGTGCCGCGGCGGCAGGCTTGGGGCCGGGCGTTGCTGCCGGGACGGCGGCGGGTGCCGACGGCGCGGGCGCAGCCGGAGCCGCGGCGGCGGGTGCCGGAGCAGCCGGGGTCGCAGCAGCGGGGCTCGAGACAGCCTCCGGCGCGGGGGCCGCAGAGGCCTCGGCGGCCGGCTTGGCCGGACGGGGACCCGCGGGCTTGCTCGCCTCAGGCTTGGTTGCGCTCTCGGACACCGGGAAGGCGTCGCGGAGCTTACGAACCACCGGTGGCTCGATGGTTGATGATGCTGACCGTACGAACTCACCGAGTTCGGTCAGCTTGGTCATGATTGTCTTGCTTTCCACCCCGAGCTCTTTTGCGAGCTCGTAGACGCGGACCTTAGCCACAACTCTCCTGTCTTGGTCCACCCAAGGCAAGGGAGGACCGTCGTTAGTACTGGGAACTCATCGCTGAGTACTCATCGGGTGCCCATCGGCTTCACAACCCGCTTCCTTGTCGACGTGTCGTGCTCACGTGGGACACGGATCCCAACGCTTCGGTCAAGTCACTCAGTTCGATGTCCTTCGACGCACGGAGCGCCCGAGGGAACGCCTTGCGCCTGAGAGCCAGGTCCCCGCAGTCTGCGGAGGCGTGCAACCAAGCACCACGTCCCGGCAGCACGCGCCGGAGGTCTGCCACGACGCCTGTTGGGGTGCCGTCGGCCTCGCTCCGACCCGTCACGAACCGGATCATCGTCGCCTGGTCGTCACGTCGACGGCATCCCAGGCATGTGCGAACCGGCCCGTGGCCCCCGAGAGAACTGATCGAGGGATCAACAGACCGAGCGGATACGCCAGAGGATGTCGGGTTTGGTGACCCAGACTCCGACAGTCTACCGCGCCGACCCACCGCGCGTGACCTATCCCTCGTCGGAGGCGCCAGGGCCGCCCGCCGCCGGTGCCCCGCCGTCGGACTGGATGTCGATCCGCCAGCCCGTGAGCTTGGCGGCGAGACGGGCGTTCTGCCCCTCCTTGCCGATCGCCAGGGAAAGCTGGAAGTCCGGGACGATCACGCGTGCCGAGCGCGTCTCTAGGTCGACCACGGTCACCGACGTCACGGTGGCCGGGGAGAGCGCGCTGGCCACGAAGGCCGCGGGGTCCTCGTTGAAGTCGACGATGTCGATCTTCTCACCGTGCAGCTCGGCCATGACCGCGCGCACCCGCTGGCCCATCGGGCCGATGCAGGCACCCTTGGCGTTGATGCCGGCCACCCGGGCACGGACCGCCATCTTGGACCGGTGACCGGCCTCGCGGGCGATCGCGACGATCTCGACCGAACCGTCGGCGACCTCGGGAACCTCAAGTTCGAAGAGCTTGCGAACGAGGTTGGGGTGCGTGCGGCTCAGCGAGATCTGCGGCCCCTTCATCCCGCGCGAGACGTCGAGCACATAGGCGCGCAGCCGCTCGCCGTGGACGTAGTTCTCGGTCGGAACCTGCTCGTGCGCGCCGAGGACAGCCTCGGTCCCGCCCACGTCGACCAGGACCATCCGCGGGTCGCTGCCCTGCTGGATGACGCCGGCGATGACCTCGCCCTCCTTGTCCCGGAACTGGCCCAGGACCTGGTCGTCCTCCGCGTCACGCAGACGCTGCAGGATGACCTGGCGTGCGGTCGAGGTCGCAATCCGCCCGAAGTTGGTCGGGGTGTCGTCGAACTCGGGGCCGAGCGTGCGGATCATCCGGGGAATGAGGGCGGCGGCCGCGGCGGCGGCGTCGGCCTCGGCCTGTTCCGCGGCTGCGTCGTCGCTGTCGTCGCTGTCGTCGCTCTCGGCGTCGTCAGCATCAACCGCGTCTGCGGGGTCCGCGGCAACCGGGGGCCTCCAGGACGGGTCCTGGATCTCGTAGTCCTCGCGCGCCCACACCGTGACGTGCCCGGACTTGCGGTCCACCTCGACGCGCGCTGTGTGCTGAGCGTCGGGGGTGCGCTGGTAGGCGAGTGCGAGCGCCTGCTCGATCGCCGAGATGAGCACGTCGAGGCTGATGTCCTTCTCACGCTCCAGGAGGCGGAGCGTACTCATGTCGATGTCCATCTCAGACCTCATCATCCATCTGGTCGGAAGAGTCCGACCCTTCAAAATCTACGAATTCACTCTCATCGATCGCATTCGCGCGCTTGAGCTCGACCTCGACCAGGCCGCTGGCCACGTCGCCGAAGGTGACCCGCTGCGCGCCGTCGTCGAAGACGAGCGTGTCTGCCTCGACCGCGGTGAGGCGACGGGTAAAGTTCGTGCCGTCATTGAGCTTGACCGCGACCATCCGGGTGCGTGCGCGCTTGAAGTGGCGCAGCTCGGTCAGCGGGCGACTGGTGCCCGGGGTCGACACCTCGAGGGTGAACGCACCCGGCAGCGCGGGGTGCACGTCAAGGAGGTCGGAGATCTCGCGGGCGACCTCGGCCACCCGGTCCAGGCTCAGCGCCCCGGACTCGTCCTCGCCGAGGTCGACGATCACGCGGACCACGGTGCGCGCGCCCGCGGGCGCGACCTTGACCTCTTCGAGAACCAGACCTGCGTTCTCGACAGCGGGGCGAACCGCCTCCGCCACCTTGTCTGCGGTAGAAGATGCCACCATCAGTTCACTCCCGTCGGCTCCATGGCCCACCGGGCATGGATCAGACCGGTGTGTTGTTGTCACTACAGACGACAAGACTACCGAGTCCGTGACCCGGCGCAGCACCGCCCCCTCGTGGCGCGCCGCCCCCGGCCCCGCTCTCACCCTGGCGCACCAGATCATGACATCATCGGGGGCGATGAACACCGCACCGCACCCCCCCGCCTGCGCCGCACGGACCCGCGGATCTCTCCCGGTCTTGGCCCACCGCACGTCCCGCCAGCGCGCCCGGCGAACGAGCGTGATGATCAGCACATTGCTGACCCTGCTCGTGCTCAGCGGCTGCGGCCTACGCCTGGACGGTCCGGCGCCCGCCGAGCCGGTTCCCGACGCCGACGAGGTCTCCCGTCAGGCGATGGTCGCCGACGCGACCGCTATCCACGACGGGGCTCAGGACGCCCTCGCCGTCGTCGCACCGGACTCGAGCGAGGCGGCCTCACTCAACCAGATCATCGACTTCTCCGCACTGCACTCCGCGGCCCTGGGCGGGGTGTACGCCTCCGGGATCGACCACTCCGGCGACGACAGCGCGCCCGACCAGGGGCAGACCGAGCTCGAACCGGGATCGGTCTCCCCGTCCGACGGCGTCACCCCGGCTCCCCCGGTGCCGACGACTGAACCGGCTCCGGCGTCCTCGGCCGAGGTCGTGGCGTTGCTGGCGCAGTCCGCCGCACGGGCCCGCGGATCGCTCGTCACCCCGACCGACCCGCTGCTCGCCCGGCTGTACGCATCGATCGCGACGAGCCAGTTCGAGAGCGCACGCGACCTCGCTGCGCAGGCGGGGCTGGAGTTCACCGCACCGGAGGCGTTCACGACCACCATGCCGACGACGCTGCCGCTCAACCTCTCCGCCTCCGACCTCGCCACGGTCGTGCGCAGCGAAGACTCGACCGGCTTCGCCTACGAGGTGATGGCCGCCCGCCTGTCCGACGACGCCCGCACCCTCGCGACCGAACGCGCTCGGGTGCACCGCGCGCGGGCGCAGACCTGGGCCGAGCTCGCATCCCTCGACGGGACCTCGACCGACCCCCGCCAGGTCGCCTACACGCTGCCGACCGCGGCCGACGGCGGGTCGGCGCTCGCTACGAACGAGACCATCGCTGCGCTGGCAGCCCAGCTCGAAGACACTCTCGCCACGACCTACGCGACCCTCACGGGAGAGGTCGACGCGGACAACCGGGCCGCCATGGCTGACCTGCTGGTCGACTCCCGGGCGGCGGCCCGGGCCTGGGGCGCACCCCTCGTGGCCTTCCCGGGCATGCCCGAGCAGGCCGCCACCACCCCCTGATCTCACCGTCCGCGCCTACGCGCCCCGGTCCCCCGCGTCCCCCGCGTCCGCCGAGCTCGTGAGCCAGTCGCCGAACTCGTGGACCACGGCCGAGCTGACGAGCGGAACGGACGTGGCTCACGAGTTCGGCGGACGACTCACGAGATCGACGAGACGACTCTGCCGCGGCCCATGGGCCGCGGCAGAGCCGTCGATGCTGGGTTCAGCCAGGTGTCATGCGGCGCGGACCGGTGTCACAGGGCCTCGACTCACAGGGCCTCGATGATCTCGGCAATCCGGTCGCTGGCCTGCTCGAGCGGGACCTGCTCGGACTCCCCGCCCACGCGCGGACGGACCTCGATGACGCCGTCGGCCAGGCCGCGGCCCACAACGACGACGAGCGGGACACCGAGCAGCTCGGCGTCGGCGAACTTCACGCCGGGTGAGACCTTGGGCCGGTCGTCGTAGAGCACCTCGAAACCGCGCGAGGACAGCGTCTGAGCGATCGACTCGGCCGCCTCGAAGACGGCCGGGTCCTTGCCCGTGGCCACGACGTGCACCTGCGCGGGAGCCACGTGGGCCGGCCACGCCAGGCCCTTGTCGTCGTGGTTGGCCTCGGCGAGGGCCGCCAGCGCACGGGTGACGCCGATGCCGTAGGAACCCATCGTCACGGTCACCTGCTTGCCGTTGACGTCGAGCACCTTGAGGCCGAGCGCGTCCGCGTACTTGCGGCCCAGCTGGAAGATGTGGCCGATCTCGATCCCGCGGGCGAGCTCGAGCGGGCCGGAGCCGTCGGGGGCGGGATCGCCAGCGCGCACCTCGGCGCACTCGATGAACCCGTCGGCCGTGAAGTCACGACCGGCCACGAGGTCGAAGACGTGCTTGCCGGCCTCGTCGGCACCCGTGATCCACGAGGTGCCCTCCACGACCCGGGGGTCCAGGAGGTAGCGGATGGCCTTCTTGTCTCCGGAGGCGACCCGTCCAAGGGACTTCGGGCCGATGTATCCCTTGACCAGCACGGGGTTTTTGGCGAAGTCTGACTCGCCCGCCGGCTCGACCTCGGCCGGCGCGAGGGCCGCCTCGAGGCGCTTGAGGTCGACCTCACGGTCGCCGGGGAGGCCGACGACGAGCAGCTCGCGGGTGCCGTCGGGCTGGGTGACCGCAAGAACGACGTTCTTGAGGGTGTCCGCGGCCGTCCACTCACGCCCGTCGGTGCGCGAGTGGTCGGCGTTGGCGAGGTCGACGAGCGCCGCGATGGTCGGGGTGCCCGGGGTGTCCTCGACGTGGGCGGCCGGTGCGCCCGTGAAGTCGATCGTCTCGGGGACCACGGTCACCACGGCCTCGACGTTGGCCGCGTAGCCACCCGGCGAACGGACGAAGGTGTCCTCACCGATCGGCGTCGGGGTGAGGAACTCCTCGCTGCGCGAGCCGCCCATCGCGCCGGAGGTGGCCGCGACGATGACGTACTCCAGGCCCAGGCGGGTGAAGATCCGCTCGTAGGCGCCACGCTGGGCGAGGTAGGAGGCCTCGAGCCCGGCGTCGTCGATGTCGAAGGAGTACGCGTCCTTCATGATGAACTCGCGGCCACGGATGAGGCCTGCACGCGGGCGCGCCTCGTCGCGGTACTTGGTCTGGATCTGGAAGAGCGTGACCGGCAGGTCCTTGTACGAGGAGTACAGGTCCTTGACCAGGAGGGTGAACATCTCCTCGTGGGTCGGGGCGAGCAGGTACTCGGCGTCGCGGCGGTCCTTGAGCCGGAACAGGTTGGGGCCGTACTCAGTCCAGCGGCCTGTCGTCTCGTAGGGCTCGCGCGGCAGCAGCGCCGGGAAGTGCACCTCCTGCGCAGCAACGCCTTCCATCTCCTCGCGGACGATGGCCTCGACCTTGGCCAGGACCCGCAGGCCCAGCGGCAGCCAGGTGTAGATGCCGGGCGCGGCACGGCGGATGTAGCCGGCACGCACCAGGAGGCGGTGGCTGGCGACCTCGGCGTCAGCCGGGTCCTCGCGAAGGGTACGGACGAACAGTGTGGAGAGGCGAAGCAGCATGTCCTGAGCCTAGTCGCTGCGGACAACTCGCCAGAACAGCGGCCTGCGGCTTGATAGACAGCCTCCGGCTTGGAGAACGCCCTTCGGCTCAGAAGAGCGCCCTCCGGGCTGGAACAGCAGCCTGCGGCTCTAGAAAAGCAGCCTGCGGCTCTAGAACAGGATCGTGGCAAACGTCCCGACCTGCTCGAAGCCGACCCGACGATACGTCGCCAAGGCGCGGGCGTTGTAGGAGTTGGCGTACAGCGACACGGTCGGCGCCACGTCCCGGCGGGCCGCCGCCACGACGGCCGCCATCCCCGGCGCACTGAGTCCCCGGCCCCGATGCCTCGAGGGGACCCAGACGCCCTGCACCTGAGCGACGGCGCTCGTCACGGCACCGAGCTCGGCCTTGAAGACGATCTCCGCCTCGGCGCTCGGCGCGCGAGCGACAAAGGCATGACGGGCGAGGACCAGGCCGCGCACGCGCTCGGTGTAGGCGCGCCCGGAGTAGGTGATCGGTGAGTACCCGACCTCTTCCTCGAACATGGCCACGCACGCAGGCAGCAGATCGTCGAGGTCGTCGAGGGTGGCGTGACGCACGGTGGGATCCGGCTCGACCAGGGGGTCGCCCACGATCTGCAGGGACGGCTGGTCCGGGCGCACCTCACGGGCCGGGGTCCACGCGTGCTCGAGACGACGCCACAGGCCCAGCGCGACGTCGGCCGGTCCCACGATCGAGGAGCACCGGCGCCCCTGCAGGCGCCCCTGGTGGGCGAATGCGTCGAGGATCTCCGCGGCGGGGGTGGGCACGACCGGGACGAGGTTGGCGCCCGCCCAGCACACGGCCTCGAGCGGGCCCGTCGCAGGAAATCCCCAGACCTGACCCGAGCTGCGCAGGGTCGGATCGGTCATGCTTGCCTCGATCCGGGTCGCGGCCAGGACCGAGGCGACCGGGTCCTGGGAGCAGACGGCGAGGGCTGCGGGCAGCTCCGCGTCGTCGAGCACACGCACGGCGGGTGAGCGCCGGGGCGCCAGCCGTAGCGACTTCATGACGCCTCCTCTCCCATGGACGCCGGCTACCGGCGTCCGGCGATCACACCGGCTCAGCCGACCGTCACGGTCGCGCCGCCACCCTCAGAGGTCTTCTCCATCGTCGCGGCGATCCGCAGGGCCTCTTCGATGAGCGTCTCCACGATCATCGCCTCGGGGACGGTCTTGACGATCTCACCCTTGACGAAGATCTGTCCCTTGCCGTTGCCGGAGGCGACGCCCAGGTCGGCCTCACGGGCCTCCCCAGGGCCGTTGACGACGCACCCCATGACGGCGACGCGTAGGGGGACATCGAGGCCCTCCAGACCCGCTGTGACCCGCTCAGCCAGGCTGTAGACATCGACCTGGGCCCGCCCACACGACGGGCAGGAGACGATCTCGAGCTTGCGGGGGCGCAGGTTGAGCGACTGCAGGATCTGGATCCCGACCTTGACCTCCTCGACCGGAGGCGCGGACAGGGAGACCCGGATCGTGTCGCCGATGCCCTTGGACAGCAGCGCCCCGAAGGCGGTCGCCGACTTGATGGTGCCCTGGAAGGCCGGTCCGGCCTCGGTGACGCCCAGGTGCAGCGGCCAGTCGCCCCGCTCGGAGAGCAGCTCATAGGCGCGGACCATGATGACGGGGTCGTTGTGCTTGACCGAGATCTTGAAGTCGTGGAAGCCGTGCTCCTCGAAGAGCGAGGCCTCCCACACCGCGGACTCCACGAGCGCCTCGGGGGTGGCCTTGCCGTACTTGGCCAGCAGCCGCGGGTCGAGGGATCCGGCGTTGACGCCGATCCGGATCGACACACCGGCGTCGCGCGCGGCGTTGGCGATCTCCTTGACCTGGTCGTCGAACTTGCGGATGTTCCCGGGGTTGACGCGCACGGCGGCGCAGCCGGCGTCGATCGCCGCAAAGACGTACTTGGGCTGGAAGTGGATGTCGGCGATCACCGGGATCTGCGACTTCGTGGCGATGGCCTTGAGGGCTACCGCGTCGTCCGTGGTCGGGACGGCCACCCGGACGATGTCGCAACCGGCAGCGGTCAGCGCGGCGATCTGCTGGAGCGTCCCGTTGATGTCGGTCGTCTGCGTCGTCGTCATGGACTGCACGCTCACCGGAGCGCCGCCGCCGACATCGACCTTGCCCACCTTGATCCTGCGGGTCGGGCGTCGCGGTGCGAGCACGGGCGGAGGGGCTTCTGGCATACCAAGGCTGATCGGAAGGCTCACGGAACCAGTATCCCCCTCCCCCGGGCGTCGGAGGACATCAGCGCCCGACACATACAGGATCGCCCCACTCCTCACATGATCTGGATCGGTTTGACGATGTCGGCATAGATGAGCAGCGCGCCCATCCCCGCGAGAAGCACGAACACCCCGTAGGCGAGCGGCATCATCCGCGCGGTGTCGGCCGGCAGCGGGCGGGGGCGCCCGCGCCACCGGGCGACCTGGCGCCTTCCGCCCTCGTAGAGTGCACCGACCACGTGCCCGCCATCGAGGGGTAGCAGCGGGATGAGGTTGAAGGCAAAGAGCGCGATGTTCAGGCCCGCGACGATCATCACGAGGTTGGCCACCCGCATGGACAGGTCGTAGCCGTCGACGTGTGCCGAGGCGATCTCGCCGGCGAAGCGCCCGATCCCCACCACCCCGACGACCGAGGTCGCGTCCCGCTCTTCCGAGCCGAAGGCCGCCTGTGCGACGTCGACGAGACGTTGCGGCAGGGTGACGATGACCTTCGCCGTCTGCTGCAGCTGCTCCCCGATCATCCCCGGCACGACGGTCGCGGACTGGCGCACGAGGTCCTGGGTGGGACCGATGCCCAGGAATCCCATCGGCTCGGTGACGATCTTCCCGGCTGTGTCGTACACGACCTGCCCGGCGTCGTCGGTCACGGGCCGGTCGGCGACGACCGGTGTGACAGTCGTCTCGACGCGCTGCCCGCCACGCTCGACCACGACGGTCGCGGGCTCCCCGCCCGTCGTGGCGATCAACGAGGCGAGCTCGTCCCAGGAGCCGACGGACTTGCCGTCGAACTCGACGATCGTGTCGCCCGGCAGCAGGCCGGCCGCGGCGGCCGGCGCGAGCGTGTCGCCGGCCGAGCAGGTGGCGTCGGCCGGGGCGTCTGCGGCGAGCACGCACTGGGAGACGGTTGCCAGCGTGGTGGTCGGCCCCATGGTGCCGAATCCGACGACCACACACGTGAACAGGACGACCGCGATGGCCAGGTTCACGAACGGTCCGCCGAGCATGACGACGAGCTTCTTGGGTGCGGAGAGGTTGTAGAAGGCGCGGTCCTCCTCGCCCGGGTAGATCTCCTCGGTGCTCGCGTCGCGGGCGGACTGGATGAGCTCGGCGATGCGGCCGGTCTTCGCGGCGCGCCGCGGGTCGCCCGGGGGGTACATCCCGACGAGGCGGACGTAGCCGCCCAACGGAATGGCCTTGATGCCGTACTCGGTCTCACCGCGGGTACGCGACCACAGGGTCGGTCCGAAGCCGACCATGTACTGGCTGACCCGCACGCCGAACTTCTTCGCCGGGACCATGTGCCCGACCTCGTGCAGGGCGATCGAGACGAGGACGCCGACGACGAGCACAAGCACGCCCACGAGGTAGGCCATCTGTTCTCCTGATGCTGGGTGAGAGTCCGGACAACCTCATGATGCCGGGTTTTTCTGGGAGCTTGCCGAGAGCCTGCAGGTCCAGGGGGCCGACCGGCTACCGCCGCGAGAGCATCTCCTGGGCCCGACGGCGGGCCCAGCCCTCGGCGGCGAGCACCGCCTCGAGGGTGAGCGCGGGCGAGGACACGTGCTCGGCGACCACGCGCTCGACCGTCTCGACGATGTCGAGGAAGCCGATCCGCCCAGCCAGGAATGCCGCGACGCATTCCTCGTTCGCGGCGTTGTAGACGGCCGGGTAGGTACCGGATGCCTCCGCCACCTCGCGGGCGAGACGCACCGCTCCGAAGAGCTCCTCGTCCAGTGCCTCGAAGGTCCACGACGTCGGGTCGGTCCAGCGGCACGGGGTCGCGACATCCGAGAGCCGCTCGGGCCAGCTCAGGCCGAGCGCGATGGGCAGGCGCATATCGGGGGGCGAGGCCTGGGCGATCGTCGAGCCGTCGACGAACTCGACCATGGAGTGGACCACCGACTGCGGGTGCACCACGACCGTGATGTCGCGGACCGGCACGTCGAAGAGCAGGTGCGCCTCGATGAGCTCGAGCCCCTTGTTCATGAGCGTCGCGGAATTGATGGTCACGACCGGTCCCATGGACCACGTGGGGTGCGCGAGCGCAGCGTCGGGCGTGACGGTCTTGACGTCGTCCCTCGCCCAACCGCGGAAGGGGCCGCCGGAGGCGGTGAGGATGAGGCGGCGCACCTCGCGGTGCTCGCCCGAGCGCAGGCACTGCGCGATCGCGGAGTGCTCGGAGTCCACCGGGACGATCTGGTCGCCGCGACGCTGGGCCGCCTTGACCAGCGAGCCACCCACGACGAGCGACTCCTTGTTGGCCAGCGCCAGGGAGGATCCAGCCGCCAGGGCAGCGAGGGTGGGGCCCAGGCCCACCGACCCCGTGATCCCGTTGAGCACGACGTCGGCGCCCGCGCCGGCAAGGGCGGTCGCGGCCTCGGGACCGGCGAGGATCTCCACGGGACGCACGGGGCGACCCGACTCCCCCTGGCGGAGGGCGATGTGCCGGGCGAGCTCGGTGCGTCGCGCGTCGTCGGCGATTGCGACGAGCGGCACGTCGAAGGCGACGACCTGCTCGGCGAGCAGGGCGAGGTTGGCCCCGCCCGCGCTGAGCGAGGCGACCTGGAACCGGTCGCGGTGGCGAGAGATCACGTCGAGGGCCTGCGTGCCGATCGATCCGGTCGAGCCCAGGAGGGCGACGCTGCGCGGGTCGCCAGAGACAGAAGTGCTGGACACGGCGCTACTCGACACCGAGCAGGACCTCGACCGTTCGGGCGAAGAACGCGTCGACGGGGGCCTCGGCGTAACCGCCGCGGCCCTTGCGGCGCCGGAAGACGGCACTGCGCACGTCCTGGGCCGCGAGGGCGGAGGTGCGGTCGAAGTAGGCGACGAGCCGCTCGCACAGGTCGTCGACGTCGTCGGTGTCGTAGGCCGGCTCGCCACGGTCGGCGCGGGCGAACCGCTCACCGTCCGGGCGCCCCAGGCGCCCGTAGAGCGATTGCGCGCGCTCGGCCAGGTCGGCCATCCACGCGTCCGGCCCGCGGGTCACTGTGAACTCGTGCCGCTGGCGGGCGACGAAGGCGCTCTCGAGCCGCGCCAGCGCGGCGTCGACCTCGGCCGTGGAGTATCCGCCGTGTGTCAGGTCGAAGGCGCAGGTCTGGATGTCGCGACTGGTCAGCGGTTCGGTCACGGCCCCCTCGTAGACCTCGCGGGCATGGTCGAAGAACTCGTCGACCTCGTCGGTGTCGTAGCCGACTCGCAGCTTGGAGACCGTTGAAAAGACCTTCGTCATGACGCTTCTTCCGCCGCGAGCTGCCCGCACGCACCGTCGATGTCGCTGCCGCGGGTGTCACGGACCGTCGTTGGGATCCCGTGTCCGCGCAAGCGTGCCACAAACTCCGCCTCGACCGCCGGATCGCTCGCGGTCCAGATCGACCCCGGCGTGGGGTTGAGCGGGATCGGGTTGACGTGCACCCAGCCCCGCCCGCGTGCGGTGAGCTTCTCGCCCAGCAGGTCGGCGCGCCAGGCATGGTCGTTCATGTCCCGGATGAGGGCGTACTCGATGCTCACGCGCCGTCCGGTGACCTCGAAGTAGTTGCGCGCGGCGTCGAGGACCTCGTCGACGGACCACCGGGTGTTGATCGGCACGAGGTCGCTGCGCAGCTCGTCGTCAGGGGCATGCAAGGACAGCGCGAGGGTGACCGGGATGCCCTCCTTGGCGAGCTTGAGCATGGCCGGAACGAGGCCCACGGTCGAGACAGTGATGTTCCGGGCGGACATGCCGAACCCGTCCGGGGTCGGCGCGATCGCCTGGCGCACGGTGCCCATGACGGCCTTGTAGTTGGCCATCGGCTCGCCCATGCCCATGAAGACGAGGTTGTTCAACCGGGTCGGCCCACCGGGAATCTCGCCGTCGGCGAGGGACTTCGCCGCGAGGCGGACCTGTTCGACAATCTCTGCGGTCGACAGGTTCCGGGTCAGGCCCAGCTGACCGGTCGCGCAGAAGGGGCACGCCATGCCGCAGCCGACCTGGCTCGAGACGCACAGCGTCGAGCGGTTGGTGTACCGCATGAGCACGGACTCGACCTTGACCTTGTCGTGGAGGTGCCACAACGTCTTGACGGTGGTCCCACCGTCGGCCTCCATCGTGCGGACCTTGGTCAGCAGCTCGGGGAAGAGCTGGGAGACGAGGTGGTCTCGACTGGCCTTGGGCAGGTCGAGCATGTCCGCGGGGTCGGCTGTGAGGTGCGTGAAGTAGTGGTTGGCGAGCTGCTTGGCCCGGAAGGGCTTCTCCCCCAGCGCGGTCACTGCCTCGACGCGTTCTTCGGGGGTCATGTCCGAGAAGTGCCGCGGCGCCTTGCCGCGCTTGGGCGCTGCCATCGTCAGGGCGAGCGGAGTCTTCAGGCCTGCCGACTGGGCAGCCGTCAGTCCAGTCGTTGCCGCGGTCTGTTGTCCAGCCATGTTCACAGTCCAGTCACTTGCAGAGAGATGTTCGGGTGCGGTCACCGGTGTGCGGTGAGCGCGGCGCGGCCGCCGAGGTGGGTGGCGACTGCGTGGGATCAGGTCGCCACGCTCGGGGCGACCGAGAAGAGGAGGTAGACGAACGGGGCGGTCAGGAGCATCGAGTCGAGCCGGTCCAGCACTCCCCCGTGCCCGGGGAGCAGGGAACCCATGTCCTTCAATTCTAGGTCGCGCTTGATCATCGACTCCGCGAGGTCACCCAGGGTCGCAGTCAGCGGGGCGAGGAACCCGAGGGTGAGGCCGATCACCGGGTTGATCTTGAGCACGAGCACGGCACCGACCAGGCCCACCGCGAGGGCAAGCACGAAGGACCCGGCCAGGCCCTCCCAGCTCTTCTTCGGGCTGACCGACGGCGCAAGAGGATGCTTGCCAAAACGCACCCCGGCGAAGAAACCGCCGACGTCGTTGGCCACCGCGAGGAGGATGAACAGGAGCACCTGCTCACGTCCGTTGTCCGCGGCCAGCATGAGCATCACAAAACCCGCCATGAGCGGCAGGTAGGCCGCCGCAAACACGCCCGCCGCGGCGTCCCGGACCGCGGCGATTCCACCGCCATCCACGACCCGCCAGACGACGAGCCCGGCGACCGTGAGGATGAAGGACACCATGAGCGCCTCGGCGCCCGCGGTGTACGTCGAGATGAGCATGCCCGCGGTCCCGACCCACAGCGGCAGCAGCGGGATCCGCACGTCCCGGCGCCCGAGGGCGCGCGAGAGCTCCCACAGCGCCGCGCCGATCGCCAGGATCGCGAAGCCGATGAAGACCTCCTTGCGGAAGTACAACGACCCGCCGACCACGGCGAGCAGACCGACCCCGACCGCGATCGCGACCGGCAGGTTCCTGCCCCCGCGCGACGGAGCGGGGCCAGCCTCGGAGAATGCGGACTCGGTCATCAGACTTCGAGCAGCTCGGCTTCCTTGTTGACCAGCATGACGTCGACAGCCTCGACGTGACGCTTGGTGAGGATCTCGAGCTCCTTCTCGGCGCGGGCGCCCTCGTCCTCGCCTGCCTCGCCGTCCTTGACCAGGCGGTCGAGGGTCTCCTTGGCCTTGCGCCGGATGCTGCGGACGGAGACCTTGGCGTCCTCCGACTTGGTCTTGGCGAGCTTGACGTACTCCTTGCGACGCTCCTGGGTGAGCATCGGCAGCACGATCCGGATGACGTTGCCGTCGTTGCTCGGGTTGACCCCGAGGTCGGAATCGCGCAGCGCGCGCTCGATCCCCGCCAGCACCGTCTTGTCGAAGGGCGTGATGAGGATGGTCCGCGCCTCGGGGGTGTTGAAGGATGCGAGCTGCTGCAACGGAGTGGGTGCGCCGTAGTACTCCACGACGATCCGGTTGAACATCGACGCACTGGCCCGGCCGGTGCGGATGCTCGCGAAGTCGTTCTTGGCGACCTCGATCGCCTTGTCCATCTTTTCTTCAGCCTCGAGGAGGGTCTCGTCGATCACCGGTACTCCTTCATCACGATTGAGCGCCACACGGTCGGCGTGGCAGGGTCACGGCTGACGCTCGTCAGCCCGTCTGGCTTCAGTCTGCGGTGAGCAGCGTGCCGATCTTCTCACCCAGGAGCGCGCGGGTGACGTTCCCGGGCGTGTCCATCCCGAACACGCGCATGTGCACGTTGTTGTCCCGGCACAGGCTCAGCGCGGTGGCGTCCATCACAGCCAGGCCCTCGACGAGGGCATCGGTGTAGGTGAGCGTGTCGAGCTTGATCGCGTCCGGGTTGGTCCGGGGGTCGGCCGAGTAGACGCCGTCGACACCGTTCTTGCCCATGAGCACCTCCTGGCAGTGCGTCTCCAGGGAACGCTGCGCGGCAACCGTGTCGGTCGAGAAGTACGGCATGCCGGCGCCGGCACCGAAGATGACCACGCGGCCCTTCTCGAGGTGGCGGATCGCCCGCAGCGGGATGTACGGCTCGGCCACCTGGCCCATCGCGATCGCGGTCTGCACGCGGGTGCTCACACCGGCCTGCTCGAGGAAGTCCTGCAGCGCGAGGCAGTTCATGACCGTCCCGAGCATGCCCATGTAGTCCGCGCGGGCGCGGTCCAGGCCCTGCTGGGAGAGCTCGGCCCCGCGGAAGAAGTTCCCCCCGCCGACGACGATCGCCACCTGCACGCCCGCCGCGACGGCCTCGGCGATCTCGGCGGCGACTCGGCGTACGACGTCCGAGGCCAGACCGATCTGCCCACCGCCGAAGGCTTCGCCCGAGAGCTTGAGCAGCACCCGGCGGGCTTCGCCGGGGAAAGTCTCGCCTGTGGTTGCGTCAGTCGTGCCCTGAGTCACTTGTGTTCCCATCCTGCGTTCTTGGCCGAAGCCGTCGTCGAGCGGAGACCTCCCGCGATGATCGCACGAGCCGCGCCACTGTGTGCGGAAGCCCGGCCCGCAGATGCTGCGAGCCGGGCGACCGATCAAAAGGAGTCCTCAGGCGCCGACGCGGAACCGCACGAAGCCGGTGGCGGAGCCGCCGACCTCGTCGAAGGTCTTGGCGACCGTCTTCTTCGGGTCCTTCGCGAGGGGCTGCTCGAGCAGGACGACGTCCTTGAAGAACCCGCCCAGGCGACCCTCGACGATCTTCGGAAGCGCCGCCTCGGGCTTGCCCTCGTTGCGCGACGTCTCCTCGGCGATGCGACGCTCGTTGACGACCGTCTCGGCGGGGACGTCCTCGCGGCTCAGGAACGTCGGGGACATCGCGGCGATGTGCTGCGCGACGTCCTTGCCCACGGCCGCGCCGGCCTCGTCAGAGCCGACCAGGACACCGATCGAGGGCGGGAGGTCCTTGCTCGTGCGGTGCAGGTAGCTCGTGACCTTGGGGGCCGACAGGCTCGCGACGCGACGCAAGACGATCTTCTCGCCGAGCGTGGCTGCGGTCGAGCTGATGAGCTCGGCCAGGGTCTGACCGTCGGCCTCGGCGGCCAGGGCTGCCTCGGTCTCGGTGGCACCGCTCGCGACGACGGCAGCGAGCACGCGCTCGGCGAGGGCGATGAAGCTGTCGCTCTTGGCGACGAAGTCGGTCTCGGAGTTGAGCTCGATCATCGTGCCGACCTCACCCGCGTCCGTCGGGGTCACGACCAGGGCGACGAGGCCCTCGGAGGTGGTGTTGCCCTCGCGCTTGCTGACGCCCTTGAGACCCTTGATGCGGATGATCTCGAGTGCCTTCTCAGCGTTGCCGTCAGCCTCGTCAAGAGCCTTCTTGACGTCGAGCATGCCGGCACCGGTGCGCTCGCGCAGTGCCTTGATGTCAGCGGCGGTGTAGTTCGCCATAGTCTTAGTGTCCTTTTGCGTGAAGATAGCGGGTTCTACAGATCGGGTGGCCGCCCGAGTCAACTCGGACGGCCACCCGGGACGATCTGCTTACTTGGCTTCGGCCTCGTCAGCAAGAGCCTCGGCGACGGCCTCGGAAGGAGCCTCGACGATGGCCACGGCCGGAGCCTCGACGACGACCTCGACAGCTGCCTCAGCGGCGGGCGCCTCGACGGCGACGGCAGCCTCAGCGGCAGCCACCTCCGCGACGACCTCGGCCGGAGCCTCGGCAGTCACGACGACGTCGGCCACGGCGGCGACGGGAGCCTCGAGAAGCTCACGCTCCCACTCGGCGAGCGGCTCGGCGGCCGCGCCGGCGTCGGCTCCGGACTTGCCGGCGTGACGCTGGATGAGGCCCTCGGCGACCGCGTCAGCGATCACACGGGTGAGCAGCGCGACGGCGCGGATCGCGTCGTCGTTGCCGGGGATCTTGTAGTCCACGACGTCGGGGTCGCAGTTGGTGTCCAGGATCGCGACGATCGGGATGTGCAGCTTGCGCGCCTCGTCGACGGCCAGGTGCTCCTTGTTGGTGTCCACGATCCACACGGCGGAGGGAACCTTCGCCATGTCGCGGATGCCACCGAGGGTCTTGGCGAGCTTGTCGCGCTCGCGACGCATGATGAGCAGCTCCTTCTTGGTGAAGGAGCTTCCAGCGACGTCGGCGAAGTCGATCTGCTCAAGCTCCTTGAGGCGCTGCAGACGCTTGTTGACGGTCTGGAAGTTGGTGAGCATCCCACCCAGCCAGCGGTGGTTCACGTAGGGCATGCCGACGCGGACGGCCTGCTCGGCGACGGGCTCCTGAGCCTGCTTCTTCGTTCCGACGAAGAGGATCGATCCGCCGTGGGCGACCGTCTCCTTGACGAACTCGTAAGCGGTGTCGATGTAGGACAGCGACTGCTGGAGGTCGACGATGTAGATGCCGTTCCGCTCCGTGAAGATGAAGCGCTTCATCTTCGGGTTCCAGCGGCGGGTCTGGTGTCCGAAGTGGACACCACTGTCGAGGAGCTGGCGCATGGTCACAACGGCCATGGCACTTCCTTTCGATGCGATCCGGACCTAGTCCCTACATCGCACGCATGTGTGGCGGCCCTCACGGGCCGCATATCGGTTGATGACGCCTCCGAGACGGAGAACGTCCCTAGCACCAAGGGCGACGACGCCGGGTTTCCCCGGACCTCTGCCGTCGCACCTGACCGGCAAGACCGGACAACTGGTGCGTGAAGTCGATCGCTGGGCCGACTGCACCTGGTTACCCAGGGCAGCACGAACATGACGATCGCATCTATCAGTCTACCCGACTTCACCCCTGTGGAAGTCCAGGGCTACGCACAGGCGTCGCCGGCCCGCGCACGGGCGACCGAGAGGTCCGGGCACGATCGAAGCATGTACTCCGGCCACCCCGCGAAAGGCTTCCCCCGACCTTCACCGGCGGGGCCGTCGGCCGTGCTGCTGGCTCTTCTCCTGGCGCTGTCTCCGACTCCGGCCCTCGCCTCCGCGGGGAGCCCGTCGGTCGTCGATCAAGCGGTTCGGGGTGATCCGGCAGATGCGGCCTCCGGTCCCGACTACATCCTGCCGATCCCGGCACCCGCGCCGCTCGGTCGGATCACCCGGGCCGAGCTCCTCGACTCGGGCCTGCTCACCCGCGACTTCGTCGACCCCGGGCCTCGCTGGGGCGCCGGCCACCGTGGGGTCGACCTGGCCGCGGGCGCCGGAACCGCGGTCGTAGCACCCGCGGCCGGCACGGTGTCCTTCGTGGGCGTGGTCGTCGACCGCCCGCTCGTGGTCATCACCCACGCTGACGGCCTGCGGTCCACCCTCGAACCCGTGACGAGCGACCTACCGACCGGTTCCCAGGTCGGCGCGGGAGAGCGCATCGGCTCGTTGGCCGTCGAGCCCTCGACGCACTGCGCACCGGCGCAGTGCCTGCACTGGGGCGTGCGGCGGGGCGAGGACTATGTGGATCCGCTCATCCTGCTGGGAGCGGTCGAGGCCGTGATCCTGCTCCCGGTGGGGTAGGTCGCGGGCGCGCCGACCGGTCTCAGTGACTCTCGCTCCGGGTGAGCTTGGCCCGCAGCCGGATCATCGCGGCGGTATGCATCTGCGAGATCCGCGACTCGGTGACGCCGAGCACCCGGCCGATCTCGGCCAAGGTCATTCCCCTCGTAGTAGTAGAGCACCAGCATGATCTTCTCGCGCTCTCCGAGCTGGTCCATCGCTCGGGAGAGCAGAAACTTCGTCTCCTTCGCCTCGAAGGTCCCCGCCGGGTCATGCATCTTGGACCGCTGCACGGAGTCGAGCGAGCTCACCTGGTCCATGCGTTCTCCGCCGCCCAGGACCTCGTCGAGCGCAACAAGGTTCACCGTGGAGACCTGGCTCTGGATGGCCCGCAGATCCGCCACCGGGATCTCCATGTGCGCCGCGATCTCATCGTTCGACGGCACGCGGTGCAGCTTGCCCTCAAGCTCGGAGTGAGCGCGGTCGACCGCCCTCGCCTTGGACCGCACCGACCTGGGGATCCAGTCGGCGGCCCGCAGCTCATCGAGGATCGCGCCGCGGATCCGTGAGTTCGCGTAGGTCTCGAACTTCACGTCCCGGCCGATCTCGAACTTCTCGATCGCATCGATGAGGCCGAACATCCCGTAGGACACCAGGTCGGCATGCTCGACCGAGCTCGGCAGCTTCATGCCGACCCGCGAGGCGACCATCGCCACGAGCGGTGCGTAGTGCAGGATCAGGCACTCACGCAGGGCCGACACCTTCGTCGCCTTGTACTGCCCCCACACCTCGAGGATGGCGTCTCGCTGCGCGACCTCCTGGCGACCGGAGTCGACGGCGACGCCCCCTGCGGGCGGGAGTCCGTCGACGGCCTTGAGCGCGGCCTGATCGAGCCGTTCGTGCAGCAGGCCCGACCGCGCCGGACGAGTCGTCGTCAGCGCAGCGCTCTGCTCGTCGCGTGCGGCGGTGGCGCTCAGTACTGTCATGGTGCTCTCGGACTCTCTCATGCGCGTGGGTGCGCGAGCTGATAGGACGACCGCAGACGTTCGGCGGAGACGTGCGTGTATCGCTGGGTGGTGGCAAGGGTCGCGTGACCGAGGACCTCCTGCACGGTGCGCAGGTCTGATCCCCCCTGCAGCAGGTGGGTCGCGGCTGAGTGGCGCAGATCGTGCGGGGCCACGTCGTCGACGCCAGCGACGGCCGAGAGACGGTGCACGGCGTCGCGCACCTGACGCTGGCCCCAGCGCTGACCTCGCTGGCCGATGAAGAGCGCATCGGTGCTGGAGCTGTTGACAAGCGTCGGGCGTCCACGCTCGAGCCACTCACGGACCGCGTGGGCGGCCGGGACGCCGAACGGGACCACCCGTTCCTTGTCACCCTTGCCCAGTACCCGCACGGAGCGCTGGTCCAGGTCGATGTCACGGATGTCCAGGTCGACGACCTCGCCCACCCGTGCCCCGGTGGCGTAGAGAAGCTCGACACAGGCCCAGGTACGCAGTTCCACCGGGCCACCTTCGGTGGCAAGGTCGCGGGCCGCGTCCATGAGCGTCGCCGCGCTGTTGACCGCGAGCACGGTGGGCAGGACCTTGTGCAGGCGCGGGCTGGCCAGACGCGCGGCCGGGTCCTGCTCGATCCGGTCCGTGCGGGTGGCCCACTCGAAGAAGGTGCGGGCGGCCGCGCCGCGGCGGGCCACCGTCGAGCGAGAGAGCTCGCGGGTGGCCATCTCGGCGAGCCATCCGCGCAGCGTGGAGAGGTCCATCTGAGCGTAGGAGTCGATGCCTCGGCTCCGGGCGAAGGAGAAGAGCTGTTCAAGGTCCGAGGTGTAGGCGCGGACGGTATGCGCAGACAGGCCGCGCTGGGCGCTCAGGTGCAGCGCAAAGTCGGCTAGGAGGGCGGGCGCGTCCGTGCGCTGCAAAGCATCTGCTACCGAATGCATGCCATTACGGTGGCGTGTGTTCGCTCAGGATTCAAGATGCGACACGCTCCCAATCGTCAAAACCAGACCGGTTTGCCGGATTTTACAGTGAAAACTGATAGCGAATCAGCAGGCATCCAAACAAACTTCACCCACACACATTTCTCGTGATCTACGTTTTCAGGATATCGTCCGCTTCCAGCCGATGCCATCGCGTGCGGCGAGCCCGGCCAGCTCAAGCCTGCCGACGCCGGCCATCGCCTCGGCCGGGCTCACCCCGGCCGCCCGCCCGATCGCCTCCAGACCCGCCCCACGGCGCACCGGCAACGCCTCGTAGACGAGGGCGGTCACGGCGTCGAGTCCGTCGTGCGGACGGTGGTCAGACGCCTCCCGGGCTTGCTCCCGATCCTGCGCGCCCGAGCCGTCCTCCCCCAGCGGGCTGGCCAGCTCGCACACCTCCGCGAGGTCGGTGACGCACACCGCACGCCCCTCGCGGAGCAGCCGGTGGCACCCGGCCGAGGCCATCGACGTCACCGGTCCCGGAACCGCTCCGACCGGCCGGAGCAGGTCGAGGGCGAGGGCTGCTGTTGCCAGCGATCCGGACCGCCACGCCGCCTCCACCACGACGGTCGCGGCGCCCGCGGCCGCGATCAGCCGGTTCCGCTTGAGGAAGCGCACCCGGCTGGGCACCGAGCCGGGGGGCACCTCGCTCAGGACAAGGCCCCCGCCGTCGGCCACCGCCCGCAGCAGGTCGGCGTTCCCCGCCGGGTAGAGGCGATCGATGCCGCCGGCAAGGAACGCCACCGTCGGTCCGTCACCCGCGAGAGACCCCCGATGCACGGCCGCATCGATGCCGTAGGCGCCGCCCGAGACCGTCGTGAAGCCGCGGTCACCCAGGCCCATGCTGAACTCTCCGGCAACCCGTTCCCCATAGTCGGTGCACGCCCGCGCCCCGACGAGGGCGACCGCCCGCTCGAGCGTGGGACCGACCGGGGCGTCGCCGCGAACCCACAGGCACATCGGGGCGCTCGGCCCCAGGTCCGCGAAGCGCCGCGGCCACTCCTCGCCCTCCGGGATGATCAGCCGACCGCCGAGCCGGGTCAGCACGGACACCTCTCTGCGTGGATCGAGGCCCTCCAGGCGCGGCTGCCATCGCGCGACCGCGCGCTCGATGCGACGGCGCGCGACGGCGTCGTCCACGCCGAGGTGAGCGCACAGCCTCCCGACGCCGTGCACGATCGAGCTCGCCTCGCTCGTCATCGCCGCGAGCCAACGAAGCGCCGCCGCGGCGCCCACCCCCGCGACAAGCGCTCCGGCCACCTCGTCACCGGGCTCCACGAGCCTGCTCCATGCCGCCCGGGCCAGCGCAATCTCCTCGAGGTCGCTCGGTGTGAGGCTGGCCGGGACGGGAGCGGACGGAGCTGTGCCGCCTGTCGCGCTCACAGCCCCTGCCCCCGGGTGCGCAGCAGGAGCGCCTGCCCGATCTGATCGGGCCCGGGGCTCCCCTGGCCGGCGAGGTCCGCGAGCGTCCAGGCCACCCGCAGCACCCGGTCCGCCCCGCGCAGGCTCAGCGCGCCTCTCTCCATGGCCCGGTCCAGGTCCCCCAGCAACGACCGGTCCCCGCCCAGCCGGGCGCGCAGCCACGTCCCGGGAACCTCGCCATTCGTCGTCCACGGCGTCGCGGTGAGTCGTTCGCGCGCCGCCCGTCGGGCGAGCGCCACGCGAGCGGCCACGACGGCCGTCCCCTCCCCCGTCGCCTCGCTGGCCATGTCCAAGCGGGTCACCGGGTGCACCTCGACCTGCAGGTCCACCCGGTCCAACAACGGCCCCGACAGTCGCGCGAAATAGCGTCGGCGTGCCATCGGTGTGCATGTGCAGGCGAGGCCCTTGCCGATCGCCAGGCCGCACGGGCACGGGTTGGCCGCGAGCACCAGCTGGAAGCGTGCCGGGTACCGGGCACTGCCGGCTGCCCGTTGGATGACCAGCTCCCCGTGCTCGAGGGGCTGGCGCAGGGTCTGCAGCACCCGGGGGGAGAACTCCGGTGCCTCATCCATGAACAGCACGCCGCGGTGCGCGCGGCTCGCCGCACCCGGTCGCGGCACACCCGAACCGCCACCGACCACGGCGGCCGGGGTCGCGGTGTGGTGCGGGTCCTCGAAGGGAGGCCGGGTCATGAGACCGTCGCTCGGGTCGAAGGTCCCCGCGATCGAGTGGACCGACGTCACCTCGACCGCCTCCGCCTCGGTGAGGTCCGGCAGCAGCCCCGGCAGCCTCGCCGCGAGCATCGTCTTGCCGGTCCCCGGAGGTCCGACCATGAGCAGATGGTGCCCGCCCGCCGCGGCCACCTCGAGGGCGACCCGGGCGTGCAGCTGCCCGACGACGTCACGCAGGTCCGCGCACTCGTCCGGCTCCCGCACGGGCCCCGGACGGTGAGACCGGACCGGGACGGCCGGGACCGGCACCGAGGCTCCGTAGGCGTGGGCGATCTCGGCGAGGGTGTGCACCGCGGTGATCGTCGCCCCCGGGACCAGTCGCGCCTCCGCCTCGTCCTGGGCGGGCACGACGAAGCGCGTCACCCCTTGCCGCAGGCCAGCGACGACAGCAGGCAGCACACCCCGGACGGAGTGCACCCGCCCGTCGAGACCGAGCTCGCCCAGGTGGACCACCCCGGCGGGGGCGGCCGGGTCGATCAGGCGGGCGCCGGCGAGCATGGCGACGGCGATCGCCAGGTCGTAGCCGGATCCGGACTTGGGGAGCGAGGCGGGCGAGAGGTTGACGGTGACCTTGCGTTGCGGTAGCACGAGGCCGGCCGAGGACAGCGCCGCCCGGACCCTGTCGCGGGACTCGGCCAGTGCGGCGTCGGGCAGGCCCACGAGGGAGAAGCCGGGCACGGAAGCTGCCAGGTGCGCCTCGACCTCGATGACGTACCCGCGCAGGCCGAGGAGGGCTACCGCGAGCGTGCGGCCGAGCGCCATCAGCTGATCCCCGTGATGTGCTCGACGCGGGCCGCGCCGGTCGGATCCAGGATCACGGCCAGCACATCGATACGGATGGATGCGGCCCGGGGCGCGTGCTCGGTGAGCCACTGCCCGGCCAGGCGCTTGAGGCGGGCGAGCTTGTCGGCCGTGATCGCCTCGGCGGGATGGCCGAAGCCCAGCCCTGTGCGGGTCTTGACCTCGACGACGACAATCTCCTCGCCGTGCCACGCGACGATGTCGAGCTCGCCTCGGGTCCCCCGCCAGTTCCGCTCGATCAGGACGTACCCGGCGTCGACGAGGAAGGTCGCCGCGATGTCTTCCCCTCGGCGTCCGACCGCTGCTCTGCTGTCCGTCATGACCCACCTCCGACGACCACTGTGCGTCGGCGCGGGGTCAGGTCACCGCTGGGGAGCGGCCGCGGTGGATGCCGCCGCGCTGACCCGCCCTGTGGGCGGGCTGTTCACCTTCCGGTGCCTGGGTCGTCGGAGCTCAGGCGTCGTCAGAGCTCAAGCTCGGCCTGGACGAGCTCCTCGACGTTCACATCCTTGAACGTCACGACGCGCACGGACTTCACGAACCGCTTCGAGCGGTACACGTCCCAGACCCAGGCGTCGCTCAGGCTCAGCTCGAAGTACACCTCGCCCGCCGCGGACCGCACCTGCAGGTCGACGTTGTTCGCGAGGTAGAACCGTCGCTCGGTCTCCACCACGTAGGCGAACAGCCGCACCACATCGCGGTACTCGCGGTACAGCGCGAGCTCCATGTCGGTCTCGTAGTTCTCTAGGTCCTCAGCGCTCACTGGACCATCATGGACCATCCACGCCCTGCCGGTCGGCACCGACCACGCCGGGGAGCTTCCAGCTGAGCCGGTGCAGCGGGCTGGGGCCGCCCTTGGTGAGCGCGGCGATGTGCATGGACGAGCCGTATCCCTTGTTGGCGACCCAGCCGTACTCGGGGTGCATCTTAGCCAGCGACGTCATCTCGGCGTCCCGCGCGCACTTGGCGACGACGCTCGCCGCTGCGACCGAGGCACAGCTCAGGTCGGCCTTGACGCGGGTGTGGACGGTCGGGGCACGGTAGCCCTCGGGAGCCGGGACCTCGGGGGCCTCGAGGAAGCTCAGCAGGTCCGGTTCCGGCTCGGTCAGCCAGTCGTGCGAGCCGTCCAGCAGGACGACGTCGACCGGCCCGACCGCCAGGGCCACCTCGGTCAGGGCCCGTTGGCCGGCGAGGCGCAGCGCACGGATGATCCCGAGGGCGTCGATCTCGGCCGACGACGCGGACCCGACCGCGTAGGCCAGTGCCCAGTCGTCGATCAGCGGGAGGTACTCGGTCCGGGCTCGGGCGGTGAGCACCTTGGAGTCGGTCAGCCCGACCGGGCACACGCCCGTGCCGGCGTCGACCACGCAGACGCCGACGCTCACCGGACCGGCGAGGGCTCCGCGACCGACCTCATCCATCCCCGCGACCAGCTGGGCGCCCGTGCTCAGCAGCTCGCTCTCGTGGGCGAGGTCGGCAAAGACCGGGGGAATCTTGACGCGCTTGGTCACGGCTCTGGGACGTCCTTGAAGGTCTCGCCGGGGTTGCGGAGCCAGCCGACGCTGCTCAGCGGCCAGACCTTCACGAAGGCAGTTCCCACGACGTTGTCGAGGGGGACGAACCCGCCGCCCGGGCTTCCGCCGTTGTACCTGGAGTCGCTCGAGTGCGCACGGTTGTCGCCCATCACCCAGAGGAAGTCTTCGGGGACGACCTGGTCGAACTCGATCACAGAGGGCGCAGATCCGGGCTTGAGATAGGGCTCGTCGATCGATTCGCCGTTGACGCTGATCCGGCCCTCGGCGTCGCAGCACACGACGTGGTCCCCGCCCACGCCGATGACCCTCTTGACCAGGTGCTCGCCCGCGTCCTGGGGCAGCAGCCCGATGAAAGTCAGACCGTTGGTAACCGCCTGCTGGAACGGGGTGCGGTCGGGGGTGGCCATGCCCGCCAGCCAGGTCCCCGGATCCTTGAACACCACGACGTCCCCGCGGTGGACGTCAAACACGCCCGGCACCATCTTGGAGACGAGGATCCGGTCTCCCTCGACGAGGGTGTCCTCCATCGATCCGCTGGGGATGAAGAACGCCTGGACGAAGAACGACTTGATGATCCAGGACAGCACGAGCGCGCTGACCAAGATGATGAGCACCTCCCGGAGGAAGGAGCCTCTCTTCGGCTTCGGCACCGCCCGATGCTCGGCTGCGTGTTCGTCTGATGTCACCCGCATACTGTGCCACCTCTCGACCCATTCATCGAACGCACCCGGCCGCTCCGGCCCATCCCGTCGTCGTCCCGGCCACGCCTTCGCGGGGACGACGACGGGCGGTCACCTAGAAGGTGACCGCCCGTCGTCGATCGTGCTTGGCCTGCCCCGCGCGTCAGCCGACGCGCTCGGCGAAGCTCAGCGGGCCCGCGCAACCGTCACCGGTGCGCGGGCGCCACGTCACTTCGAGGGGAACGCGTCGCGCTTTTCCTTGATCTTGGCCTTCTTGCCGCGGAGCTTGCGCAGGTAGTACAGCTTCGCGCGACGGACGTCACCGCGGCTGATGACCTCGATGGACTCGATCGAGGGGACGTTGATGGGGAACTTACGCTCCACACCGACACCGAAGCTGATCTTGCGGACGCTGAACGTCTCGCCCACGCCGCCACCGTGGCGGGAGATGACGACGCCCTGGAACGCCTGGACGCGAGAGCGGGTGCCCTCGACGACCTTGACGTTGACCTTCACGGTGTCGCCGGCACGGAAGGCCGGGATGTCGCTGCGCAGCGATGCTGCGTCGACGCTGTCAAGCGTTTTCATGTGTTCTCCCCGCCCTGCCACAGGTCAGGAACGTGTTGTGGGCCGCGCGAGAGCGCCGCCGATTCAGCAGATGAGGTCGGATCCGCACCGGCCGTGACAACGGCGAGCTCGAGAGTCCGTCGTGTCAGGCAGGTGCACGTGCTGAGGTGGACACCCCTGTGGCAGAGTCCGGTCCAGCACACACCAAGGAGCCATTCTGCCACATCCCGGGGCCGGGACAAGCGTCAAGACCGGCGCAGGGCCCCGTCGGAACCCGGGAACCAGCCGTGCCCGGCGAGCAGCGCCAGGTCGGCCTTGTCGAGGGTGGTCGGGTCGAGCGCCTCGATCATGTCCGGTCGGCGGTCGAGGGTCCGCTCGATCGCCCGGTCCCTGCGCCAGCGCACGATCTTCGCGTGGTGACCGCTCAGCAGCACCTCGGGGGCATCGAGCCCCGCCCACGACGGCGGCTTGGTGTAGACGGGGTACTCGAGCAGCCCGGCCTCGCCGTGCGACTCCTCCACGAGCGAGGCCGGGTTGCCGATGACCCCGGGCAGCAGCCGGGCGACGGCCTCGATCATCACCAGGGAGGCGACCTCCCCGCCGTTCAGGACATAGTCCCCGATCGACATCTCCCGCACGGTCCCACCCCCCTGGCGGTGACGCTCGGCCACGCGCGCGTCGATGCCCTCGTAGCGCCCGCACGCGAAGACCAGCTGGGACTCGATGACGAGCGACTCCGCGACCCGCTGGGTGAATGTCTCCCCCGAGGGGGTCGGGACGATGAGCGTGCCACCGGGCTGCAGGACGTCATCCAGGGCCGCGCCCCACACGTCCGGGCGCATGACCATGCCGGCCCCTCCCCCAAAAGGCGTGTCGTCGACTGTGCGGTGGCGGTCCGTGGTCCAGCTGCGCAGGTCGTGGACGGCGAGCTCGAGCAGACCGGACTGGGCCGCCTTGCCGACCAAGGAGAGGCTCAGCGGTGCGAGGTAGTCCGGGAAGATGGAGATGACGTCGATGCGCATCTAGCGGTCACCGTCACCGTCGCCGGCGTCTTCGTCGGCGTCATCGTCATCGACGCCGTCGGGGAGCGCGATCTCCAGGTTGGCCTTGTCCCGGGCCAGCAGGCCGCCGGGCGGGTCGAGCACAACCCTGCCCCCGGGGACGTCGACGACCGGGACCATGAGCCGGATGAACGGCACGAGAGTCCGGGTCCCGTCGGTCTCACGCAGGACGAGCATGTCGTCGGAGGGCAGGTGCTCGAGGCCGATGATCGTCCCGACGACCGTCCCGTCCGTGAGCTCGGCGCGCAGGCCGTTGAGCTCGTGCGGGTACCAGGCGTCCTCCTCCTCGGAGGCGTCGGCGTCGATGACGAGCTCGATCCCGCGAGCGTTCTCGGCCGCGGTGCGGTCGTTGAGCTCGGCGAAGGTCACGTGCCAGCGCCCGTTCTGGATCCGGTTGGCCACGACCGTGAACGGCCCGACCTCGGCCGGGACCGCACGCAGCACCTGCCCGACGGCGAATCGCTCCTCGGGATCGTCGGTCCTCAGGTCGAGCGCGACCTCTCCGCGCAGGCCGTGTGCGCGACCGATCTTGGCGACGGTCAGTTCCATAACGACTCCTTGGGCGATCCGTACAAGCGGGCGGTGCAGTGAGGTAGAGCAAGACAGGCAGGCGTGCAGACAGACCGAGGCCCGGCTGCCTCACGGCGGCCGGGCCTCGGATCATGCTTGTGTCGCATCAGCCGTTCGGCCTCAGCGACGGTCCACGTCAACGACGTCTACGCGAACTGAGTTGTCCCCAGCCAGCGCGCCGACGACGGTCCGTAGCGCTCGCGCGGTACGACCACCTCGGCCGATCACCCGGCCGAGGTCCTCGGGATGAACCCGGACCTCGAGGAGCTCGCCCCGGCGCAAGGCCTTGGCGTTCACTTGCACGTCATCGGGGTTGTCCACGATGCCGCGCACCAGGTGCTCGAGAGCGTCAGCCAACATCAGACCTGCTCCTCCGCGGGAGCGTCAGCCTCGGCGGCGGGCGCGGCGTCAGCGGCAGCCGACGCAGCAGCGGCAGCCTTCGCCTCGGACGCCTTGGCCTTGGCCTTCTCGGCGTCGGACGCAGCAGCGGCGACAGCCTCGGCAACGGCCTCAGCAGTCGGCCTTTCCTTGGTGCGCAGGGTGCCCTCGGCGCCCGGCAGGCCCTTGAACTTCTGCCAGTCACCGGTGATCTTGAGGAGCACAGCGACCTGCTCGGTCGGCTGTGCGCCGACGCTGAGCCAGTACTGCGCGCGCTCGGAGTCGATCTCGATGAACGACGGCTCTTCGGTCGGGTGGTACTTGCCGATCTCCTCGATCGAGCGGCCGTCACGCTTGGTGCGTGAGTCAGCGACGACGATGCGGTAGTACGGAGCGCGGATCTTGCCGAGACGCTTCAGACGAATCTTGGTGGCCACAGTGGTGGTCTCTCCTGGTTCTGATGAGGGTGAACCGTGCATCGTCCCGGCGGGGTGCGGGGCGACGAGTGGTTCGGGACACGGCCATGCACGGTGAGAGGGGCCGGGCAAGCCGAGTACAGGGGCTTATTATGCCAGATCCATGACGGGCCGCGCGACAGCCACCGTACCGGTCACCGCACGAGTCACTGACGCGTCAGACGGCAGGGCTGATGACAGCGCCGCGCAAGATCACCGCGAGCGGCGAGCGGAGGACCGCGATGTTGACCCGCGGGTCCGCGGCGTAGACCACGAGGTCGGCCGCAGAACCGTCGACGAGCTCGCCGAAGCCCAGGTACGACCGGGTCCGCCAGCTCGCGGCGGCGACCACCTCGCTCGCTGGCACGCCCGCGGTCACAAGCTCCGCGCACTCGGCCGCGATCTGCCCGTGCCGGATCGTCCCGCCGGCATCCGTGCCGACCAGCAGCCGGACCCCGGCCTCGTGCAGGGCGGCCACGTGCCGATAGCGACGCCTGTGCATCCGTCGCATCCGCGCCGCATAGGTGGGGTACTTCGCCAGCGCCTGGGCGGCGATGACGTCGAACTGGCCCACCTGCAGCAGGGTCGGGGTCACCGCGACACCACGCCGCACGACCTCGTCGATCTGAGGATCGGTCAGCCCGGTCCCGTGCTCCAGGCAGTCGACACCCGCCGCGAGGAGCCCGTCGATGGCCTCCGTCGCGAAGGTGTGAGCGGTAACACGGGCCGCCTCGGCGTGAGCCGCCGCAACCGCGGCGGTGAGCTGCGCCGTCGACCACAGCGGCGCAAGGTCCCCCCCGTCCCGGTCGATCCAGTCGGCGACGATCTTCACCCAGCCGTCGCCTGCCGCGGCCTCCTCGGCCACCGCGCCCGCCAGGTCGTCGGGGGTCTCGAGCTCGCGTCCGAACCCGCGCAGGTACCGCTTGGGGCGCGCAAGGTGTTGGCCGCACCGCAGGATCCGGGGCAGGTCGTCGCGCACGTCCATCCACCGGGTGTCGATCGGGGAACCGGCGTCGCGCACCAGGAGCACGCCGCTGTCGCGGTCGGCGATCGCCTGCGCGCGAGCCTCCTCGGCGCTGACCGGGCCGCCGGGGCCCAGACCGACATGCGCGTGCACGTCGACGAGCCCCGGCACGGCGAAGCCCTCGATGTGGACCGTCTCGGCGCTGAGCCCGGACGGCCGGGTGAGGGTGATCACGCCATCCTCGACCCACACGTCACCGAACTCGCGACCGTCCCCGAGGGTGACGTGGCCGTGGATGTGGAGAACCGGCTGCTGGCTCATCCTGCCCTCCTTCCGGATCCGGTCCCGCGGTCATCGACCGAGGAACTTCTCCAGTCCTGGTGGCAGCTCGAGGGGTGCCTGCGAGTCGGCCGGCTTCCCGACGCCGAAGGACGATCCCGGCGCGGCCGGTGGTGCGTCGATCGCGGCCCGCTGCTCGGCGGCGCGCTTGGCAGGGTTGCCGGACTTGCTCTTCTTGCCGCGCTGGGCGGGTGCCTGCTGGCGCCCCCGGGCCTTCTTGCCGCCCATACCCGGCAGGTTCCCCATGCCCGGCATGGCCATGCCGCCGCCCCGGCTCATCTGGCGCATCATCTTTTGTGCGCCGACGAAGCGGTCGAGCAGCTGGTTGACCTCGGTCGTGGTGACGCCGGAGCCCTTGGCGATACGGGCGCGCCGCGAACCGTTGATGATCTTGGGCGTCTCGCGCTCGGCCGGTGTCATGGACCGGATGATGGCCTCGACGCGGTCGACCTCACGCTCGTCGAAGTTGTCGAGCGCCTCGCGCATCTGCCCCATGCCCGGCAGCATGCCCAGCATCTTCTTCATCGAGCCCATGTTGCGCATCTGCTGCATCTGGACAAGGAAGTCGGCGAGGGTGAAGTCCTTGCCCGACGCCATCTTGTCGGCCATGGCCTGGGTCTGGTCGGCATCGAAGGCCTTCTCGGCCTGCTCGATGAGGGTGAGCACATCACCCATGTCGAGGATGCGCGAGGCCATGCGGTCGGGGTGGAATGCCTCGAAGTCGGTGAGCTTCTCACCGGTCGAGGCGAAGAGGATCGGGCGGCCGGTGACCCGGGCCACGGACAACGCCGCACCACCGCGGGCGTCGCCGTCGAGCTTGGTGAGCACAACCCCGGTGAAGTTCACGCCCTCGGCGAATGCCTGAGCGGTTGCGACCGCATCCTGGCCGATCATCGCGTCGATGACAAAGAGGATCTCGTCCGGGCTGGTCGCGTCGCGGATGTCCGCGGCCTGCTGCATGAGCTCGGCGTCGACGCCGAGCCGGCCGGCGGTGTCGATGATGACGATGTCGTGCTGGCGCGACCTCGCGGTCTCCACGCCGGCGCGGGCGACGGCGACGGGGTCGCCGGCGGAGACGCCTGACTCACCCTCGGCGCCCTGGTTGCCGGGGCTGGGTGCATAGACCGGCACGCCGGCCCGCTCCCCCACGACCTTGAGCTGGGTGACTGCGTTGGGGCGCTGCAGGTCGGCGGCGACGAGGAGCGGCGTGTGGCCCTGCTCGCGCAGGTGCAGTGCGAGCTTGCCGGCGAGCGTGGTCTTTCCGGCGCCCTGGAGGCCGGCGAGCATGATGACGCTCGGCGGGTTCTTCGCCAGGTTCAGGCCGCGGCTCTCGCCGCCGAGGATCGCGACGAGCTCCTCGTTGACGATCTTGACGACCTGCTGGGCGGGGTTGAGCGCGCCCGAGACCTCGGAGGAGAGCGCACGCTCCCGCACGGTCCCGGTGAACTCGCGGACCACGGAGACTGCGACGTCAGCATCGAGCAGGGCCCGGCGGATCTCCCGCACGGTCGCATCGATGTCGGCCTCGGACAGGCGTCCTTTGGTCCGCAGGTTCTTAAAGGTCGTTGTCAGTCGATCCGACAGAGTGGCGAACACCGTTGCAATCCTCACCGTTCGCTCGTGATGTCACGCGGATCGCGGCCCGTAGGCCACCCACCGCGTGTCTAGACGTGAAGCGCTCAGACTACCGGCTCGAGCGGCTCGCCCGCGCTCACAGCGGCTCTCCCGCGCTCAGTTCCCCGCCGAGCGCGGCGATCCCCCGCCGGAACAGGTCGTCGACGAGGCTCGCCCGCCAGCTCGTCCACGTGGTCGGCCCGAGCGAGGACCCATCCGCCTCGGTGAGCGCGCGCAGCACCTCGAGCAGGTCGGGCCGGTGGTCGACGGCGCGGAGCAGCTCCGCGAGCGTGGCCGGGTCATTGGGATCGTGGCTGACGGCGAGCCGGGACAGGGTCAGGTGGTGGGCGACCATGCGCGCCACGTCGTCGACCACGTGCTGCTCGAAGCCCATCCGGCCCAGGATCGCCGGGGCGAGCTCGGCGCCGGTGATCGAGTGGTCCACCGCCCCGGCGCGCTTGCCGATGTCGTGCAGGAAGGCCGAGAGCAGCAGCACGTCGGTCAGCTCGACGTTCTTGTGCCACTGTCGGGCCCGGGAGACCACCTCGATGAGGTGGCGATCGACCGTGTGCCGGTGGGCTGCGGCCCGCTGGGGGCGGTTGCGCACCCCAGCCCACTCCGGGATCCAGGTGGTGACCACGCCGGCGAGGTCGAGGGCCTCCCACACCGGAATCTGGGACGCCCCCGAGCCGAGCACCGTGAGCAGGGCCGAACGCGCCGCGCGCGGCCACGGCACGGGCAGCGCCGGGCACTGCGCCAGGCTGGCGACCGACACGGGCGAGATGGCCAGGCCGGTGCGGGCCGCCGTCGCGGCCGCGCGCAGCGCGAGCAGCGGGTCGCTCTCCGGGTTCGCCGCGATCGCCAGCACCAGCTCGCCGTCGTGCTCGACGAGGCCGTCTCCGACCGAACGCAGACGCGGGGCGGCGCGCCGGCCCCGGATCATCAGCGGGCGGGGGATCGACGGGCGCTGGAGCGCCTGCCGGGCCCGGCGCACGGTCGTGTCCAAGCCGTAGGAGATCTCACGGCCGGCCTCGGCGAGGCTCGCGAGGAAGTCGTCCGGCTCGGCGAAGCCGCACAGCGCGGCGACCTCGTCGAGGTCGGCCAGGCCCAGCCGGTTGGTGCGGCGGCGGGTGGTCAGCTGGAGCGCGTCACGGGCGTCGAGCAGGTGCGCGTAGGCGCGGTCCACCGCGCCGTGCGGACGGTCGGTGAGCCAGGTCGCGGCGAGCGCGGTGAGGATCACGGCGTCGCGGATGCCTCCGCGGGCCTCCTTGAGGTCCGGCTCGATGAGATAGGCGAGCTCACCGTGCCGCGTCGCGCGAGCCTTCGTCGAGGCGAGCAGCTCGGGGAGTCGCCGCCGGGAGGCCGCGCGCCAGTCGCCCAGGACCGCCGAGGTGGCGCGGTGCGCGACGACGACGTCCCCGGCGATCGGGCGGACGTCGAGCATGCCGATCGCGGCGGGGAGGTCCTTGGAGGCGACCTGGCGGCACTGAGCGAGGGACCGCACGGAGTGGTCGAGATCGAGGCCGGCGTCCCAGATGGGGTACCACAGGCTCTGAGCAAGGGTCTGGAGCTGCTGCGCAGAATGGCTGCGACCGTCGTGGATGAGGACGAGGTCGAGGTCGCTCGTGGGCCCGAGGTCACCGCGGCCCAGGCTGCCGACGGCGGCGAGAGCGACCCCCCTCGTATCCGTCGCCGCAGTGGCCCCTTCCCAGAGGTCGGCGAGGTCGGCGACCACGAGGTCGACCAGGGCCGCGCGCCTGGATCGTCCCTGGTCGGGTGACACGGGGCCACGGGGGGCGGGGCCGCTGTGTCGGGCTGCGAGCTCGAGCATCTGGGACCGCAGGCCCCGTACCGCGGACGGGTACGGGGCCTGCGACTCGAGCTCGCCACGCTGGTGAGGCTGTGGCTGGTCTGGCATGGGCGAGCTACCCCTAGAGGGCGGCGGCGCCGTGCTCGCCGGTCCGGACCCGGGCCACGTCGTCGACCGAGACGGTCCACACCTTGCCGTCACCGATCTTGCCGGTCTGGGCGGCCTGCACGATCACCCCGGTGACGACGGCTGCGTCGTCGTCCTCGACGAGGACCTCGATGCGGACCTTCGGCACGAGGTCGACCGTGTACTCGGCACCGCGGTAGACCTCGGTGTGGCCCTTCTGCCGACCGTAGCCGCTGGCCTCGCTGACGGTCATGCCGCGCACGCCCGCCGCCTCCAGGGCCGACTTCACGTCGTCGAGCCGGTGGGGCTGGATGATTCCGGTGACGAGCTTCATGACCTGACCTCCGTAATGACCCGGCCGCCGCCGATGGTCTCGTATGCACCTTCACCGTGGACCGCGAGGTCGATTCCGCCGACCTCTGCGTCCTCGCTGACCCGCCATCCGAGCGTGTTCTTGATGCCCAGCCCGATCACCAGGGTGACCACACCGGAGAAGACGACCGCGGCGAGGGCGATGAGGATCTGGATGACAAGCTGCTTGATCCCTCCACCATAGAAGAGCCCGGTCTCCGTGGCGAGGAAGCCGACGCCGATCGTTCCGACCAGGCCACCGACGAGGTGGACCCCGACGACGTCGAGGGAGTCGTCGTAGCCGAACCTGTACTTGAGGCCGACTGCCAGGGCGCAGAGCACACCGGCGACCGCACCGAGGAGCAGGGAGCCGACCGGGCTCAGCGCACCCGCGGCCGGGGTGATCGCGACCAGGCCGGCGACGACGCCGGAAGCGGCGCCGAGGGAGGTGGCGTGCCCGTCGCGGATCTTCTCCGTGACCAGCCAGCCGAGGATCGCCGCACACGCTGCGGAGGTCGTGTTGACCCAGGCGAGGCCCGCGGTCTCGTTCGCGCCGAAGGCCGAGCCTGCGTTGAAACCGAACCAGCCGAACCACAGCAGAGCCGCGCCGAGCATGACGAAGGGAAGGTTGTGGGGACGCATGGGCTCTGTGCGGAACCCTTTGCGTGCGCCCATGATGAGGACGAGCACGAGGCCCGCGACACCCGCGTTGATGTGGACGACCGTTCCACCGGCGAAGTCGATCGGGGCGACCGTGGCCACGCCGTCGGTCGTACCGAAGATCTTGGCCGCGAGGCCGTCCGGCGAGGCCGAGAGGAAGCCGCCGCCCCAGACCATGTGTGCCATCGGGAAGTAGGCCAAGGTCACCCAGATCGCCGTGAAGACCATCCAGCTGCCGTACTTGACGCGGTCCGCGATCGCGCCGCTGATCAGCGCGGTCGTGATGATCGCGAAGGTCACCTGGAAGGCGACGTCGACGACCTGAGGGTAGTTGCCCAGGGTGCTCGAGACGGCCGCACCAGCGTCGTCGAAGATCGTCCCCGAGAGTCCGAACTGGTCGAAGGGGTTGCCGATGATGCCACCGACATCGCTCCCGTAGGACATCGACCAGCCCCACAGGACGTAGACCACGCCGATGACACCCATCGCGCCGAAGGACATCATCATCATGTTGAGCACGGACTTGGCGCGGACCATGCCGCCGTAGAAAAAGGCCAGGCCAGGTGTCATGAGGAGCACGAGCGATGCTGAGATCAGCATCCACGCAGTCGCCCCGGTATCCCATTCCATCGGATCATCTCCCATCCCAGCCGGCGGCCGGTCGAAGACAACTGTGATGGAGCCCGATTACGGTGACCGTGCGCGCGCGTTTCCGCCCGGTGACGAGATGGCTCCGCAGGTAAACGTTGTGTTACGCGGGCAGCTCAGCCCTGCAGCAGCCCGTCGACAAAGTCCTCGGCGACGAAGGGCGCGAGGTCGTCTGGGCCTTCGCCCAGACCCACGAGCTTGACCGGGACGCCGAGCTCGCGCTGGACCGCGACGACGATGCCGCCCTTGGCGGTCCCGTCGAGCTTGGTCAGCACGATCCCGGTGACGCCGGCGACCTCGGCGAAGACCCGGGCCTGGTTGAGCCCGTTCTGCCCGGTCGTCGCGTCGAGCACGAGCAGCACCTCCGAGAGCGGCGCCTCCTTCGTGATGACCCGGCTGATCTTGCCCAGCTCGTCCATCAGACCGGCCTTGTTCTGCAACCGGCCGGCGGTGTCGACCAGAACCACGTCGACGCCGCGCTGGCGCCCGGTCCGAACCGCGTCGAAGGCGACCGCCGCCGGGTCGGCGCCGTCCTTGAAGGAGCGGATGGTCTCCACACCCACGCGCGCGCCCCACGTCGTGAGCTGGTCGGCGGCCGCCGCCCGGAACGTGTCGGCTGCCCCGAGGATCACCTCGTTGCCCTCGGCCACCAGGACGCGGGTGAGCTTGCCGACAGTCGTCGTCTTGCCGGTTCCGTTGACGCCGACGACGAGCACGACGGCGGGAACCTTCTCCCCCGCCTCGTTCGTCGTGGGAGCGGTATTCAGGCGGCGGTCGAGCGTGGGGTCGACGAGCCGCACGAGCTCGGCCCGCAGCATGGCGCGCACGCCCTCGGGGTCCTTGACACCCTGCACCCGGACGTCGGTGCGCAGCGCGTCGATGAGCTCGGCCGCGGGGCCAGCGCCGACGTCGGCGAGGAGCAGGGTCTCCTCGAGCTCGTCCCAGTCGTCCTCGCTCAGGTGGTCGCGGGACAGCACTGCGAGCAGCTTGGCCCCCAGCGGGGAACCGGACCGCGCGAGGCGGTCGCGCAGCCGGGCGAGGCGCCCAGCCGGCGCCTCGGGAACCTCGATGGCCGGGACGACCTCGGCGAGGGCGTCGTCGACGCTCTCCGTGGCGGGGCCGTCCTCGAGCGTGGCCGACGACGCGCGCCCGGCGACGTCGGAGACGTCACCCGCCGCGGCGCCGTCGGTCGTGATCGTCGTCGTCGGCGGCGTCTTGCGCCGCTTCGAGGACGAGAATCCCAGGAATCCCAGGCCCACGAGGGCGAGGACGGCGAGTGTTATCCAGAGCGGCAGCAGATCATTCACGCCTGAAGTCTCTCAGGCGAGGGCGTGTCCCCGCACCACGGGCGCTCAGTCGGGTGCCGCGCGAGCATCGGTTCGGGAGGGCATGAGGTCCGGACTCCGGGCGCGGCGGGTCAGGTCAGCGGCGCAGGTGGTGCAGGGCGTCGCTCAGCTGGGCGGTGTCGAGGTAGGCGGGCTCGGAGGTCGCGGTCGCCTCGAAGAAGTCGTCGAAGGAGGTGTTCGACTCGGATGCGTGCGGCTCCTCGTCGACCAGATCCCTGTCTTTCGACTCGGCGGTGCCCCGGCCACCGCTCGCCTGCCGCCTGCCGGTCCACCGGCCCTGGGACGGGCGCGGGCCTGCGAGCACGGAGACCCGCCGTGGGCCACCGTCGGGCGCCGACCCTGATCCATCCCGGCGCCGCAGCCGATCCAGGCGGGCGCGCAGGGCCGACACGCCGGAGCGGAAGTCCAGCCACAGCGACGTCCACGCCGATCCGGGGGTTGGGTCGCCTGCATCCTCGGCGCCGTCGGCCGGGTCTCCCGGAGAGACGATCCCTGCGAGCAGCAGGACACCCACCGCGACGACGACCGCAACCAGCAACCACACATACATCTCGACCATGCCCCCAGTCGTAGCACGCATTATCGGCAGTCACCCCACCGGCGAGGCGTGTGCGCGAGGTCCACGTCCCATCCGCACCCAATCTCCACGGGTCACCTCGCGCGGGCCGCACACGGGTCGCACACGGGTCGACGACGCAGCACGTCGGCTCCCGCGTCGAGGCTCAGGAGGGTCTGGTCGAGCGCCGACTCACGCCTGCGACGGCTCCCGCATCCGCTGGCTGATGACCGTCGTCACGCCGTCCCCCCGCATCGTCACACCGTAGAGCGCGTCGGCGATCTCCATCGTGCGCTTCTGGTGCGTGATGACGATGAGCTGGCTGTCCTGCTGCAGCTCCATGAAGATGTCCAGCAGCCGACCGAGGTTGGTGTCGTCGAGAGCCGCCTCGACCTCGTCCATGACATAGAACGGGCTGGGCCGAGCCTTGAAGATCGACACGAGGAGCGCGATCGCGGTCAGCGACCGTTCCCCGCCGGAGAGCAGGGAGAGTCGCTTGACCTTCTTGCCAGCCGGGCGGGCCTCGATCTCGATGCCGGTCGTGAGCATGTTGCCCGGGTCGGTCAGCACGAGCCGGCCCTCCCCTCCCGGGAACAGCCGGGGGAAGACTTCGGCGAACTGCGCCTCGGTGTCCCGGTAAGCCTCGCTGAACACCTGCTCGACTCGCTCGTCGATCTCGCGGACGAGCTCCATGAGGTCGGCGCGCGAGCGCTTGAGGTCGCTCAGCTGGTCGGTGAGGAACTTGTGCCGCTCCTCGAGGGCGGCGAACTCCTCCAGGGCGAGGGGGTTGACCTTGCCGAGTGCGGTCATGGCCCGCTCCGCGGTCCGCAGGCGCTTCTCCTGCTCGGCGCGGACGTAGGGCCGACCGGCCGGCTCGACGGTCGGGTAGCAGTCTGGACTGTCGCCGGAATGGTCGTCGGGCTGTCCTCCGGGCTCGTCGTCCGCCGCGCCGAGCACCGGGATCATCCGGTGCGGGCCGAACTCCTCGATCAGGGTCACCGGGTCCAACCCGAGCTCGTCGACGGCGCGCACCTCGAGGGTCTCGACTCGCAGCTGCTGCTGCGCGCGTGCCACCTCGTCTCGGTGCGCCGTGTCGGTCAGCTCGCGCAGGTCGGCGGTCAGGGCGTCCACGGTGGCCCGCAGCGCTGTCCGTTGCGCTTCTCGGGCCACCCGCGCCGCCTCGGCGTCGTCGCGGCGGGCCGCGGCCCGGGCGATCGACTGCTCCACGTGAGTCAGGGTCGCGTCCGCGCCCTCGCGCACGGCGCGGGCCCGAGCAGTCTGGCGCAGCCGTCGGGTCTGGCGCTGCGCCGCCCGCTCGCGTGCCGCGCGTTCGGTCACCGCCGCCCTCTCGAGCCCCTGGGCGCGGCCGGAGACGGCCCGGGCGCGTTCCTCGCTCGTCCGCAACGCCAGCCGCGCCTCGGTCTCCAACGACCGGGCCTGGACGGCGCGCTCGCTCGCCCGGTCGCGGTCGGCCGTGCCGCGGGCGACCGCCTCCTCTGACTCCTCAGGCGCGGTCTGGGCCACCTCGAGCCGGTCCGTGAGCTCGGCGAGCCCTTCGCGTTCCCGGGCGAGCGCCCGCTCGGCTGCGTCGAGGCGGTCTTGGATCCGTACGGACTCCTCGACCGCCGCCCGCGTGGTCGCGCCCAGCGCGCCAAGCTGCTCGGCGACGGCGGCGATTGCGGCGTCGGACTCGTTGAGCCGGGCCACGGTGAGGTCATGTCGGCGACGCGCGGCGCCCTCGGTCTCCACAGCCGCCACCCGCGCATCGTGGGCGCGGGCCAACCGCTGCTCGGCATCGGCCTGCGCTGCACGGGCCTCGTCGAGGGCTGCCTGCAGGTGCAGGACGCTCGGCGCTGCGGCCGAACCGCCCCAGGCTCGGTGCGCACCGAGCACGTCCCCCGTGCGGGTGACCGCAGTCAGCTCGGGGTGCTCCCCGACGAGATGCTGCGCGGCTACGAGGTCGTCGACGACGACGACGCCGGCGAGCAGGCGATCCACGGCTCTCCGGACCGAGGCTGCGGGCCGCACGACGGCCGCTGCCCACACCGCGCCGTCGGGCAGGCGGACACCGACGCCAGGCGGCATAACACCAGGTGCCGAGGCCCATTCGCCGTGGGCGCTCGTGTGGTCGCCGGTGCGGCTGCCATGACCGCTGCTGTTGTCGGCACTCTCGTCGTGCGCACTGTCGTCGTGAGCGCTGTTGGCTCCGGCACTGTTGTCGCCGATGACCAGGCTCGCCCGGCCGGCGTCGTCGGCGCGCAGGAGGCGGATGGCGTCCACGGCGGCGTCGGCGGAGTTCACGGCGACCGCGTCGGCGTGCGGACCGAGGGCTGCGGCGACCGCGTCGGCGTACCCGGGCTCGATGCTCAGCAGGGCGGCCATCGACCCGATGGTGCCGGTCAACGAGTCCGCGGCGAGCAGGGCGCCGGCGCCGTCCTTGCGGGTCAGGCTCAGGTCGAGGGTCTCGGCGCGAGTGAGCCAGGTGGCTCGGTCCCGTTCGGCCTCTTCACGCTCGCCGAGCACCTCGCGGAGGGATTCCGTGGCTGTGTGCAGGGCAGCGACGGCGTCCTCGTGGTCAGCGTCGAGGTCTTCTTCGCCCTGGGCGGCCCCGGCGACCTGGGTCTCCAGAGCCTCGAACTCGCCGCGAGCTGCGACCCCGCGCTCCTGGGCGGCGTCGAGAGAGGCGCGCAGCCGGCCGATCTCGGCCTCGGTCGCCTCGGCCGTCGAGCGCCGGGCCGCCACCTGACCGGCGAGCCGGGCCAGGCCTTCGCGTCGGTCGGCCACCCCGCGCGTCGCGGCGGCCAGCGCCTTCTCTGCGGCGGCGGTCGCGGCCTCGGCCTCGAGCCGGGCGCCGGCGAGCTCGGTGAGCCACGCCACCCGCCCCGCGACCTCGATCGCGAGCTCGGCGTCGGCCGCGCGGGCGCGGACGGCCTGTGCGTCGAGCTCGCGCGGGTCCTGGCCCTGGTGCGGGGGACCCTCGGCAGACAGCAGGCGCAGCCGTTCGGCGGCGAGAGTCCGGGTGCCGGTCAGCCGGTCGCGCAGCGACCCCAGGGCGTACCAGGTGGCGTTGGCCTCAGCGACCGCGGGTCCGGCCGTGGTGATCTGGTGCTCGACGACGTCCAGCTCGGTACGGCGGCCGGCAAGCGTGGCCTCTGCCTCTGCGGCCCGGGCGCGCAGGGCGCTCTCGTCGGCGATCTCCTGGTCGAGGCTCGCGGTGAGCTGGGCGAGGTCGTCGGCGAGCAGCCGAGCCTTGGCGTCGCGCAGGTCGGCCGCCACGACGGCGGCCTTGCGGGCCATCTCCGCCTGTCGGCCCAGCGGACCGAGCTGGCGGCGCAGCTCGGCGGTCAGGTCTCCTAGGCGCAGGAGGTTGCCGGACATCGCCTCGAGCTTGCGCAGCGCCTTGTCCTTGCGCTTGCGGTGCTTGAGGACGCCAGCCGCCTCCTCGATGAAGCCGCGACGTTCCTCGGGGGTGGCGCGCAGCACGGCGTCGAGCTGGCCCTGGCCGACGATGACGTGCATCTCCCGGCCCAGGCCGGAGTCGGAGAGCAGGTCCTGGATGTCGAGCAGCCGGCAGGAGGAGCCATTGATCGCGTACTCCGAGCCACCGTTGCGGAACAGTGTCCGGGTGATGGTCACCTCGGCGTACTCGATCGGCAGCGCGCCGTCGGTGTTGTCGATGGTCAGGGACACCTCGGCGCGACCGAGCGGCGGGCGCCCGGAGGTGCCGGCGAAGATGACGTCCTCCATCTTGCCCCCGCGCAGGGTCTTGGCACCCTGCTCCCCCATGACCCAGGCGAGGGCGTCGACGACGTTCGACTTGCCCGAGCCGTTGGGGCCCACGACGCAGGTCACCCCGGGCTCGAAGCTCAGCGTCGTCGCCGAGGCGAACGACTTGAACCCGCGCAGGGTGAGTGTCTTGAGGTGCACGTCCCACAGACTAGTAGCCGCACCCCACAACCGACCCCACCCCTCGCTGAGTGCGGGGAAATGGCTGCCCCATGTCCGTTTTGGGCAGCCATTCCTCCACACTCAGCGAAGATTTCGCTCGGCGGAGATTCGCTCGGTGGAGATTCGCTCGGCGGCGGCCGCCCCGCGGGTGGGCCGGTACGGGTGGGTCAGAGGGTCGGGAACCAGAGGGCGATCTCGCGGGCGGCGGACTCGTCGGAGTCGGAGCCGTGGACGAGGTTCTGCTGGACCTTGAGGCCCCAGTCGCGGCCCAGGTCGCCGCGGATCGTGCCGGGGGCAGCGGTCGTGGGGTCGGTCGTCCCGGCGAGGGAGCGGAAGCCGGGGATGACGTTCTGGCCCTGGGCGACGATCGCGAGGACCGGGCCGGACTTCATGAAGTCGACGAGCGGGGCGTAGAACGGCTTGCCCTCGTGCTCGGCGTAGTGCGCGGCCAGGAGGGCGTCGTCGGCGTTCTTCAGCTCGACGGCCACGAGCTCATAGCCCTTGGCTTCGATCCGCCGCAGGACCTCGCCGCTCAGGCCGCGGCGGACGCCGTCCGGCTTGACGAGGATCAGGGTGCGGGACACTGCTGAGGAGGTGGTGGTCATGCCTCAAACCCTAACCGGTGCGGCCGGGCGCCCCGGCGCCCTGCTCAGGCCCAGGACCGAGGCCCCGGCCCAGACAGGACCGCTCAGGTGACGTTCGGGGCCTTGTCCGGGTGCGCGGCGTCGTAGGCGGCGCGCTCCCGGTCGATCTTCGCACCCAGTCTGAGCGACACCACCCATAGCGCGACGAACACGATCGCGACCGGGAACATCAGCGGGACGACAAAGCCGGTGGCCAGGAGTGGGATCTGCACCACGGACCCGGCGACGTAGCCGCCGGGGGTGCCCACCATCCTGCTCAGCACGATGAGCACGACGGCGAGCACTCCCCCGGCAAGCCACACCTTCGACGACGGAGCGTCGACGAGCTTGTCCGCGACCAGAGTTGCAAAGAACACCACGAAGGCTTCCAAGATCAGCATCGTGGAGGTGAACTGTGGCTTCGCAGCCTTCTTCCTCACGATCCTCGGCGTCGCAGGCGACGCGTCCGAGGGGTCCCGGAGGGGACCGGACTGCGCAGGCAACTCTGATGAACTCACGGTCTCAGGATACCGACGTCGGAGCACCCGTCGGGTCACGAGGGTCACCCTGGGCCGTGTCGACAGTCACGTCGGATCCGACCCCGGAGCCGACGAGCGCACTGTCGAGACCGGCCAGCGTCGCGGCGTCGGCGTCGGCCAGCGCCTCGGCGCCCTCGACCGAGACCGCCTCACCACGGGCGACCATGCCTGCCTCGTTCGACAGCTTGACCTCGCGCAGGAACAGCGTGAAGACGAAGCCGATGGCCAGCAGCGGGACGAGGTACCAGAACGCCGGCGCGAGCGCGCTGGCGAATCCGTCGATGACGCCCTGCTTGAGCGGCTCCGGGAAGGCCTGGACCGCGGCCGGGGTGATGCCCGACGGGTCGAGCAGAGAGGCCTGGTCGGGCGGGACCGACGCCGCGACGTCGACGAGGTTGTTCGTCAGCCGGCCCGTGAAGATCGTGGAGAACACGGCAACACCGACGGCCGCACCGATCTCGCGGAAGAAGTTGTTCGAGCTCGTGGCCGTCCCGATCTCGTGGGGATCGACCGCGTTCTGCACCGCGAGCACGATCGTCTGCATGACGAGTCCCAGGCCGGCTCCGAGCACGAAGAGCATGACCCCGAAGACGAAGAGCGGGGTGTCGCCCTTGATCTGGGTCAGGGCCACCAGGCCGACCGTGGCCACGGCCATGCCCGCGATCGGGTACATCTTGTAGCGCCCGGTCTTGGTGATGAGGATTCCAGAGCCGATCGCGGTGATCATCATGCCGACCATCATCGGCAGCATGAGGAAGCCGGACTCGGTGACTCCCGCGCCCGAGGACATCTGCAGGAACGTCGGCAGGAAGCTCAGCGCGGCGAACATGCCCATGCCGATGACCAGACCCACGATGGTGGAGATCGCGAAGGTCCGGTTCTTGAACAGGTGCAGCGGGATGAGCGGCTCCTGAGCCCGGCGCTCGACGAGGATGAAGAGCGTCGTCGCAGCGACGAAGGCCACAGCGAGGGCGACCAGGCCCCCGTGCGACCAGTCATAGGAGTGCTGACCGCTCCAGCTCGTCCAGCTCGTGATGAGGACCAGGCTGGAGGTCGCGACGACCATGAGGAAGATCCCGGCGACGTCGATCTTCTTGCCGGAGCGGTGCGAGGGCAGCTTGAGGGTGACCCATGCGGTGATGAGCGCCGCGATGCCGATCGGGATGTTGATCCAGAAGCACCAACGCCAGTTCGCGTGGTCGGTGAACAAGCCACCGAGCAGCGGGCCGATCACGGCCGAGAGACCGAACAGCGCGCCCATCGGGCCCATGTACTTACCGCGCTCCTTGGCAGGCACGATGTCGGCGATGATCGCCTGAGACAAGATCATCAGGCCACCGCCGCCCAGGCCCTGCACCCCGCGCCAGACGACCAGCTGGCCGAAGTTCTGAGCGAACCCAGCCCCGGCGGAGGCGAGCGTGAAGAGCCCGATGGCGAACAGGAACGGCCAGCGCCGGCCCCACAGGTCGCCGAACTTGCCGTAGAGCGGCATGACGATCGCGATCGCGAGGATGTAGGCGGTCATCAACCAGCCCTGGTGCGCGACGCCGTTCAGCTCGCCGACGATCGTCGGCATGGCGGTTCCCAGGATCGACTGGTCGAGGGAGGACAGGAACATCGATGCCAGGAGCGCACCGAAGATCGTCCAGACCGTACGGGGGTTGAGCACGACGAGCGGTTTGTCGTCTGCGGTGGTGACGGGAGGGGCGGATGCCATGCGAGGGAACCTCTTCTTGGATCTTGGATCAGTCGGTCGCGAGCAGCCCACGCAGCTCTGCGACGACGACCGGAAGGTAGGTGACGGGCGGTTCGGTACGGCCGGCGCTGTCCCAGTGAGTCAGCGCGGAACGCACGATGAGCATGACGACCATGGCCGTGCTCTTCTCCGCGGGACCAGCCTCACCGACGCCGTTGCGCCGAGCGGCGAGCCGCTCGAACACGCCGCACTGCTCCTCGAACCACGCCATCTGGCGGACCAGGAGCCGCGGTTCGTGCTGGACGAGCCGCATGATCTGACCCATGCGGTCGAGATCCATCGGGAAGTCGGTCAGCTCGCCGGAGGCGAGCGCGGCGCAGTCGAGCAGGAGGTTGCCGGTAGGCCCCGCGTCCGCGAAGCACTCGGCCGCGCCAGAGTCGATCGACCACGGCGTGATGCCGAGCACGGCGTCGACCTTGGAGTCGAAGTAGTTGAAGAACGTCCGCTGGGAGACACCGACCCGGTCACAGATCATCTCGACCGTGACCGCGTCCAACCCGAGCTCGCACACGAGGTCGTGGCTCGCGGCGACCAGGGCCTCTCGGCGGGCGGCCTTCTTCCGCTCCCGCAGGCCGATAGGGGTGCTCGGCGCTGGTTCACGGATGTCATGCACCTGAAGAAAATACACTCACCGCAGTTTTGCAGTCAATGCAATATTGTGCGGGGCGAGCGTGGCCCGCGTCACAGCATCGAGCGTGCGGCCTCAGACCTCGCCGAAGCCGCCCTCGATCGCGTCGGCGACCGCGGCCACGGCCTCGCGTGCCTGCGGCCCGGTGGCGGAGAGGACCAGCCCCTGTCCCCCGGTCGCGCCGAGCTTCATGAGCTCGAGCACGCTCGCCCCGTTGACCCCGTTGACGGTGACCTTGGCGTCGAATCCGGCGATGAGCCGCGCCAGCACGGCCGCCGGGCGCGCGTGCAGCCCCAGCGGGTTGCGCACGACGACGGTCCGCTCGCAGGCGTCCGGATCGCTCACGACGACGTCCCGAGCAGTCTCGCCAGCAGGGGCGGACCCGTCACCCAGCCCGCCGTTGCGCACCGCAAATGTGCTGCCGGCATGCTCGGCGGACTCCAGGACCTCCGCGACCGTGCCGCCACCGTGGGCGGTCACCGCCGCGGCAACGGAGCCCTCGACGAAGGGCGCGTCCGCGAGCACCACACGTTCGGCGTCGTCGGACAACACCTCGAGCACTGACTCCACGGTGAGGATCGCGGACCCGAGGTCGGCGAGGACGACCACGCCGTCCGCCGCGGCCAGTCCCTGCGAGACCGCGTCGAAGACGCGGTCGTAGCTGGTGCCCAGCCCGCCGTCGGTCATCCCGCCCGCGGCGAGCAGCAGCACCTGGGGCGCCATCTGCTGAGCGAGCTCGACCGTGCCCTGCGCGAGGCGTTCGGAGTGCGAGACCAGGACGAGCGCCACCCGGGCCCTCATGCCGGCGCTCCGCACGCGCGGACCGCTGCCTGCAGCAGGATCACGCTCGATGCCGCACCCGGGTCCTTGTGGCCGATGCTGCGCTCCCCGAGGTAGCTCGCCCGGCCCTTCGTCGCGACGAGGGCGATCGTCGCCTCCGCGCCTGCGGCTGCCGCGCTCTCTGCGGCGACGAGCACGTCCTCGGGACTCGCGCCGGCGTCCGCAGCGAGGACCGCCGCGTCCACAGCCGGCGACCATGCATCGACCATCGTCTTCTCGCCCACCTGTGCCTTGCCACGCGCGGTGATGCCCTCGAGGGCCCCCTCGAGCAGGGCGACGACGGCGTGGGCGTCCAGCTCGGCGAGACCGCTGACCTTCGCGGCCCGCAGGAATGCCGTGCCGTAGAGCGGCCCGGAGGCGCCGCCCACCGACGACATCAAGGTCGTGGCGACGGTCTTGAGCACGTCGCCGATCAGTGGGGGTGCGTCCGGGATCAAGTCGAGCTTGAGAACGACCGCCTGGAACCCTCGGTTGAGGTTCTCCCCGTGGTCGCCGTCACCGATCTGCCGGTCGAGCTCGACCAGCTCGTCCTTTGCAGCGGCGATCGCCGCTGCGCTTTCCCGTGCCCATCGCTGTGCCCATGCCACGTCCAACGTCATTCCTGCCTCAGTCCCTCTCTAGACGCACCTGTTCCGCTCCCGCAGGAACCACGGTCGTCACCAGCGCAGCGCAGCGGTGTGGACGGGTGCGTCCCACAGCTCGGTGAGCTCGTCGTCCAGGCGGAGCACGGTCACCGAGGCACCCTGCATCTCCAACGACGTCACGTAGTTCCCGACGAGCGAACGCGCCACGATGATGCCGCGTTCTTCGAGGAGTCGGTGTGCCTGACGATAGACCACGTAGAGCTCCGACTGCGGCGTGCCACCCATTCCGTTAACGAACAGCAACACATTTTCTCCGCGAGCAACCTCGAGGTCTTCGAGGACCGGGTCGAGAAGCATGCCGGTGATGACGTCGGCCGAGGCCGCGGGGATGCGGTGTCGGCCCGGCTCGCCGTGGATCCCGATCCCGATCTCGACCTCGTCGTCAGGCAGGTCGAAGCTCGGGCGGCCCACGTGGGGCACCGTGCAGGCCGTCAGCGCAACGCCCATCGAGCGGACGTTCGCGTTGACCCGCGCCGCGATGGCCGCGACCGAGGCCAGGTCGTCACCGCGCTCCGCGGCGGCGCCGGCGATCTTCTCGACCGCGACCGTCCCAGCCACACCGCGCCGTCCGGCCGTGTAGAGGGAGTCCTTGACCGCCACGTCGTCGTCTACGACGACGACCGCGACGGACACGCCCTCGTCCTCGGCGAGCTCGACCGCGGTCTCGAAGTTGAGCACGTCACCGGTGTAGTTCTTGACGATGGCGAGCACGCCGCTACCGCTGTCCGCGGCCGTCAGGCCGGGGAGGATCTGGTCGGGGGTAGGTGAGGTGAACACCGCGCCCGGGACCGCGGCGTCGAGCATGCCGACGCCGACGAAGCCGGCGTGCAGCGGCTCGTGGCCGGCGCCGCCCCCGGAGACCAGGCCGACCTTTCCGGCAACCGCGCCGCCGCGGCGCAGCACCAGGAGCGGGTCGAGGCGCACCTCGACGATGTCGGAGTGCGCCCAGCCGAAGCCTTCGACGGACTCTGCGACCACGTGCTCGGGATCGTTGATGAGCTTTTTCATGACGTTGCCCTCCATCGCGCGCCAGCCAGGTCCGTCCATTGAAGCACCGAGGACGCGGGCCTGCTCATCCGAGACCGAGCAGCATCCGCGCCTCGGCGACCAGGACCACCGACCCGGTCACCAGGACCCCGGTGCCGGTGCCGACCCCCGTCGTGTCCTCGTTCTCGGCGAGGCCGGCGGCAACGTCGATCGCATCGTCCAGCCGGGGCGCGGAGTGCACCCGATCCTCGCCGAAGATCTCGGCGGCGATCTCTTCGAGGTCGTCGACGTCATGGGAGCGCGCCGAGCTCGACTGGGTGACGACGACCTCGGCGAGGATCGGCTCGAGAAGGGACAGGATCGTCTCGGCGTCCTTGTCCTCCAGGATGCCGACGACGCCGATCAGCCGGGTGAACTCGAAGGACTCCTCGATCGCGTCCACAAGCACCTGCGCGCCCGCGCCGTTGTGCGCGGCGTCGAGCACGATCGTCGGGCTGGACCGCACGACCTCGAGGCGACCCGGGGAGTCCGCCGCGGCGAAGGCCGCGCCGACGATGTCGCCGTCGAGCGCGCGACCGCCCGAGACGAGCGCCTCGGTGGCCGCGAGGGCAAGCAGCGCGTTGTGCGCCTGGTGCGCGCCGTAGAGCGGCAGGTAGATCTCGGTGTACAGGCCGGCCGGGGTGCGCAGGCTCATAAGCTGACCGCCCACCGCCGGGAAGCGCTCGGCGACCTCGAGGTCGGCGCCCTCGCGCAGCACCCGGGCGCCGCGGCGGGTCGCCTCGGCGAGGATGATCTCCTCGGCGATCGGGTTCTGCTCGGCGAGCACGACCGTCGCGCCGTCCTTGATGATCCCCGCCTTGTTCTCCGCGATCTCCTCGATCGAGTACCCGAGCCACTTCTGGTGGTCGAGGGAGATCGGGGTGACGACCGCGATCTCACCGTCGACGACGTTCGTCGAGTCCCACAGCCCGCCCATGCCGACCTCGACGATCGCGACGTCGATCGGGGCGTCGGCGAAGGCGGCGAAGGCCATCACGGTGAGCACCTCGAAGAAGCTCAACCGCGGTCCGCCCGCAGCCTCGGAGCGGGCGTCGATCATCTCGATGTACGGCTCGACGTCGCGGAACACCTCGACGAAGCCCTCGGCGCTGATCGGCTGACCGTCGATCGCGATGCGCTCGGTGACCGAGCTCATGTGCGGGCTGGTGAACCGGCCCGTGCGCAGCCCGTGCTCGCGGACGAGGCCCTCGAGCATGCGCGAGGTGGAGGTCTTGCCGTTGGTCCCGGTGATGTGGATGGTCCGGTACGCCTTCTGCGGATCGCCCAGCAGCTCGCACACGTCCCGGACGCGGTCCAGCGTCGGGTGGATGTCGTGCTCGGGGGCCCGGGACATGATCTCCCGGTAGACCGCGTCGAGCTCGGCCTGCACCTCGGGGGGCACGACCGGTCCGGTGTCCCGGCGTCGTCCGTTCTTGCGGGTGCTCACGCGTCGACTCCGTCTGTGGTGGCTGGGGTGGCTGCGGTGGCCGCCGTGACGGCGACCCGCCGTTCGGGGGTGGGCGATGTCTCGATGATGACCTCGACCGCGAGGGTCTCGCGGGCGATAAGGTCGCGGTGCTCGTCGACCGCAAGGATCCACTGCGCCGGCACGTCGAGGGACAGGACGATCCGGTCCCCGACGTTGAGGCCGGCGGCCTTGCGGGCGTCCTGGACGTCGCGCACGACGTCGCGGGCGTAGCCCTCGGCGATGAGCGTGTCGGTCAGCTCGAGGTCGAGGACCACGAACCCGCCGCCGGGAAGCACCGCGGCGGCCACCGTGGCCGCACCGGAGGCGTCGTCGCCGACGACCGTCACGAGCTCGTACTCGCCCTCGACGAGGGGAACCTCGCCGTCGGGCGTGATGACCACCACGACACCGTCTGCATCGGTGTGCCAGTCTCCCACCTTGGCGGCCTTGATGGCCGCCTGGACGCCGCGGCCCAGGCGCGGGCCGGCCGCGCGGGCGTTGACGTTGAGCCGGCGCGAGATGCCGAACTTCTCGGCCGCGCCCTCGGCCAGCGGGACGAGCGCGACAGACTTGACGTTGAGCTCGCTCTGCAGCAGCGCGGTATACGGCTCGAGCGCAGCGGTGTCCTCGACCACGACCGTGAGCGTGGCCAGCGGCTGGCGCACACGCAGCTGGTGCGCCTTGCGCAGGCCGAGGCTGAGCGAGACGACCGACCGGGTGCGGTCCATGCTGGCCACCAGGGCCGGGTCCGCGGCGAGCACGAGGCCAGCCTCGGTCGGTGCGCCGTCGGCGGTGAGCACGGGCCAGTCGGTCAGGTGCACGCTGCGCCCACCGGTCAGGCCGCGCCAGATCTCCTCCGACAGCAGCGGAGCGAGCGGCGCCATGACCTGGGTGAGCGTCTCCAGCGCCGTGAACAACGTGTTGAAGGCGTCGTCGTCCTCGGCCCAGAAACGGTCCCGCTGGGTGCGCACGTACCAGTTGGTCAGCGCGTCGAGGTACTGGCGCACGGTCTCGCAGGCCCCGGCGACGTCGAAGACGTCGAGCTGCGCCTGGACGTCGGTGACGAGGTTGTGGGTGCTCGCGAGCAGGTAGCGGTCCATGTCGGGCAGGTCGGCGACCTCGTCGGGAGTGACCCGGCGGGCGGTGTAGCCCGCCCCGGAACGCGCGGCCCCGGCGTAGAGCGTGAAGAAGTAGTACGTGCTCCACACCGGCAGCAGCACCTGACGCACCGAGTCGCGGATGCCCTCCTCGGTGACCACGAGGTTGCCCCCGCGCAGGATGGGCGAGCTCATGAGGAACCAGCGCATCGCGTCGGAGCCGTCGCGGTCCAGGACCTCTGAGACGTCGGGGTAGTTGCGCAGCGACTTGCTCATCTTGCGCCCGTCGGAGCCGAGCACGATCCCGTGCGAGACGGCGTTGCGGAAGGCGGGGCGGTCGAAGAGCGCGGTCGCGAGGACGTGCAGCATGTAGAACCAGCCGCGAGTCTGCCCGATGTACTCCACGATGAAGTCGCTCGGATAGTGGTTCTCGAACCACTCGGTGTTCTCGAAGGGGTAGTGCACCTGGGCGAAGGGCATCGAGCCGGAGTCGAACCACACGTCGAGCACGTCCGTGATGCGGCGCATCGTGGACTTGCCGGTGGGGTCGTCGGGGTTGGGGCGGGTCAGCTCGTCGATGAACGGGCGGTGCAGGTCCGTGACCGGCACGCCGAAGTCCGCCTCGAGCTCGGCAAGGGATCCATAGACGTCGATGCGCGGGTAGTTCTCGTCGTCGGACAACCACACGGGGATGGGAGTGCCCCAGTAGCGGTTGCGGGAGATCGACCAGTCGCGGGCGCCGGCCAGCCACTTGCCGAACTGGCCGTCCTTGATGTGCTCGGGCGTCCAGGTGATGTCCTGGTTGAGCTCGACCATGCGGTCGCGGATCGTCGTCACCGACACGAACCAGCTGGAGACGGCCTTGTAGATGAGCGGGTTCCGGCAGCGCCAGCAGTGCGGGTAGGAGTGCTGGTACGTCTCGTGGCGCAGCACGAGCGCGCGTCGGGCCGCATCGATGCGGGCCAATGGACCCGTGCCGTCCTTGAGGTCCTTGATGATGACCGGGTTGGCGTCGAAGACCTGCTCCCCCGCGTACTCGGGAACCTGGGTGGTGAAACGGCCGCGGGCGTCGACGGGGACGACCGTCTGGATGCCGGCCGCGAGGCACACGGCCATGTCGTCCTCGCCGAAGGCGGGGGCCAGGTGGACGAGGCCGGTGCCGTCCTCGGTCGTGACGAAGTCGGCCGCGAGGACCTGGTGGGCCTCGGGATTCTCGGGGTCGTTCGCAAAGTAGTCGAAGATGGGGGCGTAGCGCCGCCCGGCCAGATCGGAGCCCTTGACGGTGTGCAGCACGCGGGCCGAGGGGTCCTCGCCCAGGTCGAGCTCTTTGGCATAAGCACCCAGGCGCGCGGCGCCCAGGACGACCTCGTTGCCTGCGAGGACCGAGTCGTCCCCGGGCGTCACGACGACGTAGTCGACGTCCGGGCCGACGGCCACGGCGAGGTTGGACGGCAGCGTCCACGGCGTGGTGGTCCAGATGAGGACGACCTCGCTCGTGGGCGCGGCATCGGCGTCGAGCAGGCGCAGCGCCACGGTGAGGGCGGGGTCCTGGCGAGACTGGTAGACGTCGTCGTCCATCCGCAGCTCGTGGTTGGACAGGGGGGTCTCGTCGCGCCAGCAGTAGGGCAGCACTCGGTAGCCCTCGTAGGCCAGGCCCTTGTCGTAGAGCTGCTTGAAGGCCCAGATGACGGACTCCATGAAGGTGACGTCGAGGGTCTTGTAGTCGTTGTCAAAGTCCACCCAGCGCGCCTGGCGGGTGACGTACTGCTTCCACTCCTCGGAGTACTTCATGACCGACGTGCGGCACGCCTCGTTGAAGACGTCGATGCCCATGGCCTCGATCTGGGACTTGTCCGTGATGCCCAGGATCCGCTCGGCCTCGAGCTCGGCGGGCAGCCCGTGCGTGTCCCAGCCGAAGCGGCGTTCGACCTTCTCACCGCGCATGGTGCGGTAGCGCGGGACGACGTCCTTGGCGTAGCCGGTCAGCAGGTGCCCGTAGTGGGGCAGGCCGTTGGCGAAGGGCGGGCCGTCGTAGAAGACGAACTCGTTCGTCCCGTCCTGGCCTGCGGGGCGTGCGTCGATGGACGCCTGGAAGGTGCCGTCTTCCTTCCAGTACGCGAGCACCTGCTCCTCGAGGGCGGGCAGGTTGGGCGAGGCGACCACACCCGACTGCTCGGGGCGGTGCTTGGGGTACGTGGAGCCGGCGCTCTGCGCGGCTTGAGGGTTCTGGGGCGCCTGGGAGTTCTGGGCTGAGCTGGACATGAGGATGCGGCTCCTGTTGCGGGTGGTCCGAGTGGTGCGCGTGCCGTGCGAGGACGACTCCGGACGCTCGCGCGCCGTGCCGCGGTACCACCCCGCTTGCCGCCCGGTCCTGCTGGGCAACCACTCATGCCGGCTGTGACGGGCCATATCCGTCCGGTTCTACTGGGGCCCGCTAGGAGCGGCGCGCCTGTTCTTCCGGAGGCTCACCGGTGATGGCCGGGTCGACGCCTGTGTGGCCATGCTACCCGGCAATCCCCCGTCGCTGCCAGCGATTGGACTCCCCGACTACGACGCGGCGCGCTCGGGGGTCCCGTCGGTGCTGTGGCGGTTGCGTTCGGTGAACGCCGAGATGTCACGGGCCACCATCGACTCGATGGTCACGACGGACAGGTCCAGCGAGAGGTTGGAGAGGGCCGAGAGCTCACGGGGGCGGTCGAGGGAGAGGGCGAGGGTAGTCATGGCGAGTCCTTGGGGATCCTGGCTGGCGCCTGGACACACCATCGATCGCACTGGATCGCGCAAGATCGGGGTGGTCAGGCCGGGCGGTCGGAGGCGTTGGGCCTCAACAACACGCAGCCATGCACGACGCCGACGCACGAACCTGCTCGCGCACGGGGCGCGTGGCGAAGGTCTGCTCGGAGAAGGTCACTCGCCGATCATGCCAGCCCGGCGCGCGCACGCACAACCCCTGGACGAGTTTCCCACCCCCACCCCCGCGAAAATCACGTCGTGCGGCGCGCCACCTGCGTGTTCGAGACCTGCGCGCGCGGGCGGATCGTCAGGTGGTCGATGTTCACGTGATGCGGACGGGTCAGCGTCCACGTGATCGCGTCGGCGACGTCGCCAGCAGTGAGCGGCTCGTCGACGCCCGCGTAGACGGCGTCGGCCTTGGCCTGGTCGCCGTCGAACCTGGTCAGGGAGAACTCCTCGGTGTGGACCATGCCCGGGGCGATCTCGATCACCCGGACGGGCTCCCCCACGAGCTCGAGGCGCAGGGTGTCGGCAATGATCCGCTCGGCGTGCTTGGCCGCCACGTACCCGGCCCCGCCAGGGTAGGTCCCGTGCGCCGCGGTCGACGTGAGCACGACGACGTCCCCGCGACCGGAGTCGCGCAGCGCGGGCAGCAGCGCCTGGGTCACGGCCAGCGTGCCGAGCACGTTCGTCTCGTACATCCGCCGCCACTTCTCAAGGTCGGCGCCAGCCACGGTATCCGTCCCGAGCGCGCCGCCGGCGTTGTTGACGAGCGCGTGCACCGGCCCGCCCGCGGTGACCTGCGCGACCAGGCGGGCCACGTCGTCGGCCACCGTGATGTCGGCAACGACGTAGCTCGTGCCGGTCTCGGCTGCGAGCGCCGCGAGGCGGTCCTCGCGGCGAGCCACGGCGACCGTGTCCCACCCCAGCGCACGCAGCCGGCGCACGGTCGCGGCCCCGATGCCCGACGACGCGCCGGTCACGACCGCGCGCAGGGCGCCGGTGGAAGGTGCGGGGGTGACGGAGGCGTCGGTGGCGGATGTCATGGCTTCTCCAAGGGGGTGAGCGGGTACCGTACTTGTTCTAGCACGCCGGGCAGACTCTCCCTGTACGAGCCAGGGTCCGTCTCACCAAGAACGACTGGCCGGGCGCACCCTCGACACACGCTCTGGAAGGTACGACGACATGACGGTCGGATTCATCGGCACCGGGAACATGGCCACCGCGATCGTGCGCGGAATGATCGCCGGCGCGTTCCTGCCCCCTGACGAGATCGTCGTCTTCGACCCGAACGCCGACAAGCGCGAGGAGCTCGCCCACGAGCTGGGGGTCCGAGCTGCGGAGTCCAACGAGGCGTTGGTGGCGGAGAGCGACGTCGTCGTGCTCGCGGTCAAGCCGCAGATCCTCCCGCTGGTGCTCGCGCCACTTGCCGCGCAGATCGCCGACCGGCGCCGGGTGGTCGTGTCCATCGCGGCCGGGACGACGCTCGCCAAGCTCGAGTCGCTGCTCGCGGTCGAGGGCGCCGACGGCGGCGCCGCTCCGGTCGTGCGGGTCATGCCGAATGTCAACGCGATGATCGGCGCCGGGATGGCGGCGGTCTGCGGCAACGCCGCGGCCTCGAACGAAGACGTGGCCTTCGTCGTCGCGATGTTCACCGCGGTCGGTCAGGCCATCGAGCTCCCCGAGTCGCAGTTCTCCACGTACACCGCGATCGCGGGCAGCTCCCCGGCCTTCGCGTACCTGTTCATCGACTCCCTCGCCCGGGCGGCCGTGGCCGCCGGGATGGGCAAGGACCTCGCCACGCAGATCGCCGCTCAGACGGTGCTCGGCTCGGCCAAGATGGTCCTCGAGTCGGAGAAGTCCCCGTGGGACCTCATCGACATGGTCTGCTCCCCCGGCGGCACGACCGTCGCCGGCCTCCTCGCCCTGGAGGACCGCGGCTTCCTGTCCACGGTCGCCCACGGCGTCGCGGCGACGATCGCCCGCGACCAGGAGATGACGGCCGGCAGCTAGCGGGGGCGGGTAGTGTTCGTACTGATCCTGGACCTGATTTGGTCTGGTGGAGCGGCCCGGACTTGGGGCGCTGATCTTCGGTGCGAATATCCGCGCCTCCCGCTGACGCCTCACTCATCCGGAGATCATTCGTGCTGTATACCCGCACCCTGCACACCCGCACTCTGCCCGCCCTCGCGGCGGGCCTCGCCCTCGCCCTCACCGGGTGCGCCTCTTCCACCACGGCCAGCCCGACGCCGTCGGCCACGGCGTCTGCGACCGGCGAGGCCACAGCCGCCGGACCGACCGCCTACCCGCTCACCCTCGACAACTGCGGCTTCTCGGTGACCTTCGACGCCGCCCCCGAGGCGGTCCTGACGATCAAGTCGTCCACGACGGAGATGCTGCTCGCCCTCGGGCTGACCGACTCGATCGCCGCGACGGCCTTCCCCGACGGCCCCGTCGCGGACTGGCTCACCGACGCCGCCGCGACCAACCCGGCGATCGCGACCCCGCTGAGCGAGAAGGCCCCCGGCCCCGAGGCTGTGACCGAGGTCGAGCCCGACCTCGTCTACGCCGGCTGGGAGTCCAACCTCACGGCCGAGAGCGCGGGCGACCGAGCGACCCTGGCCACGCTCGGCGTGGCGACGTACGTGTCGCCGTCCGCCTGCAAGGAGGCCGCCTACCAGCCGAACCCGCTGACCTTCGACGACGTCTTCGCCGAGATCACCGAGGTCGGGACGATCTTCGACGCCTCCGACGCGGCCGCCGCGCTCGTCGCCGACCAGCGCGCCGAGCTCGCCGACATCACGCCCGACGCCCGGGGCCTCACCGCCCTGTGGTACTCCTCCGGCTCGGACATCCCCTACGTCGGTGCGGGCATCGGAGCGCCGCAGATGATCATGGACGCCGCCGGGCTCACGAACATCGCCGCGAGCGTCCAGGACAGCTGGGGACCGTTCTCCTGGGAAGAGGTCATCAGCGCCGACCCCGACGTCATCGTGCTCGTGGACTCCGCGTGGGGATCGACCGAGAAGAAGATCGCCCAGCTCGAGTCCAACCCGGCGACCGCGAACCTCACGGCCGTGCTGAACAAGTCCTACGTCGTGGTGCCGTTCCCGGCCACCGAGGCCGGCATCCGCAACGTCTCGGCCGCGGGTGACGTCGTCGCTCAGCTCGACGCGCTCCCCTTGGCTCCCGGCGCCGCAGGCTGACGATGGACAACGCCTACCGCGCCGACGCAACCGGAGCCCCCGCCGCAGGGCCGCTCGTCGAGCGGCCGGTCGCGCGCACGGCGTCGGGCACTGCGTCGGGCAACCTGCCCACCGAGGCCCGACGCCGCGCCCCGCGCCCCGGCGTGTGGCTGGGCGGCGCTGCCGTGGCGCTCGTGGTGACCGTGCTGGTGGCCGTGACCATCGGGACCGCGGACCTGAGCGTCGGCGAGGTGTGGCGGTCGATCGCCTGGCACGCGACCCACGGCCTCGGGCTGGGCGATGCGGTCTCGGTCGACCCGCTCAGCCGGCTGCGGGACGGCATCGTATGGGAGCTGCGCCTGCCCCGGGTGCTCACGGCCGCGGCCGTCGGTGCGGGGCTGGCGCTGTGCGGGGTGGTCATGCAGTCCCTGACCCGCAACCCGCTCGCCGACCCGTATCTCCTGGGCCTGTCCTCGGGGGCATCCCTCGGCGCGGTGGCCGTGGTCGTGCTCGGCCTGAGCGTGCTGCTCCCGGTCGCAGCCTTCACCGGAGCGGTGCTCGCCCTCGCCGCGGCGCTCGGGTTGGCCGGAGCGCTCGGGACGATCACGCCGACCCGGACGATCCTCGCCGGGCTCGCGATAAGCCAGCTGTGCGCGGCCGCGACGTCGTTCATCATCTTCTGGTCGGCGACCGGGGACACCTACCGGGAGATCCTGTCCTGGCTCATGGGCTCGGTGGCCGGGGCGACCTGGTCCTCGGTCGCGATCGCGGCCGGAGCGGTCCTTGTCCTCGGCGTGCCGCTCGCGCTGAGCGGGTCGGTGCTGGACGCCTTCACCTTCGGCGACACCGCGGCGTCAGCCCTGGGCATTCCGGTCAAGGGGACCAGATGGATCCTCCTGGTCGCGGTGGCCCTGCTGACCGGGGCGCTCGTGTCGGTGTCCGGGTCGATCGGCTTCGTGGGGCTCATCCTGCCGCACGCCGTGCGGCTGGTCACCGGTGCCCGGCACCGGCTGCTGCTGCCGCTGTCCGCCCTGTGCGGGGCGACGTTCCTCGTGTGGGCGGACACGCTCGCCCGGACGGTCTTCGCCCCGCGCGAGGTGCCGGTGGGGATCATCACCGCGGCGCTCGGGGCGCCGGTCTTCGCGGTGATCCTGTGGCGCGGGAGGGAGCGGGCATGAGCAGGACGCGGCCTGCGGATCGCGCCGACGGGTCCTCGGACGCGAGCGGGCTCTCCGTCGACGGGCTTGAGGTGGCGCGCGTGACCTGGTCGATCGGGGCCAAGCTCATCGTCGACGGCATCGACTGCACGGCTCCCGCGGGCGCGGTGACCGGCCTGATCGGCCCGAACGGCTCCGGCAAGTCCACCCTGCTGCGCGTGCTCGCCGCCGTCCAGACCCCCGACGAGGGCCGCGTGCTGCACGACGGCGAGGACCTGCTCGCGCTGGGGCGCCGCCGTCGAGCCCGGCGGCTGGCCTTCGTCGAACAAGATGCCGCGACCGATCTGCCGCTCAGCGTGCTCGACGCCGTGCTGCTCGGGCGCATCCCGCACCGGTCGCTGCTGGCCGGGGACTCCCCGGCCGACGTCGCGGTGGCTCGCGAGGCGCTCGCCCGGGCCGGCGTCGCCGAGCTGGCGGACCGGTCGCTGGGCACGCTCTCCGGCGGGGAGCGTCAGCGGGTGCACGTCGCCCGGGCCCTCGCCCAGGAGACACCTCTGCTGCTGCTCGACGAACCCACGAACCACCTCGACATCGCCGCCCAGCTCGCCGTGATGACCGTGCTGCGCAAGCTCGCCGCCGACGGCGTCACCGTGCTCACCGCGCTGCACGACCTCAACCTCGCAGCCGGGGCCTGCGACCACGTGGTGCTCCTCTTCCAGGGGCGGGTCGTCGCGGCCGGGAGCGCGGCGCGGGTGCTGATTCCCGAGGTCCTCGAGCCGGTGTACGGGGTGCGGTGCGACGTGCTGACGCATCCACGGACTGGGCGGCCGGTCCTGATCTTCGGGGAGTAGCTGCGTGCACGCCCACCATGGGCATGGCCACCACAGGCATGGCCACCACAGGCACGCGCCCACCGGGCAACGTCAGGTATCCGGTGGGAAGACCTGGGCGAAGTCGTCCTTCATGCTGACGACGAGCCAGTCGTCTCGCCCCGCCTGGGAGAGCGCGTTCTCGCTCCCGGTGTCATAGGCGTACTCGCGCACGTCGTCGTCGTGGTGGACGAGGAGCCCGAAGCGCGCCGACTCGAGCATCTGGATGTCGCCGTCGGCGTTGCCGGCGGCGAAGGCGGGCACATAGCCGGTGCGCTCGTAGATGTGCACCGGCTTGCCGGGGCCGTCGTCGATCCCGCCGCTGAGCTGAGCAGTGCGGTAGAGGGTCCCGTCCCGGTACTCGAGGGTGGGCGACGACCCGATGATCGCCTCGCGGGGCAGGCCGTAGATCTCCTCGCTGACGACCCGGACGAAGTCTCTGCCGCCGCCGGTCGTGATGAGCACCTTGAACCCCCGGCCGCGCAGCAGGTGCACCAGCTCGACCATCGGGGTGTAGGTCAGATGGTGCAGCGGCACGCCGAAGCGCGGGTGGTTGGCGCGGTCGAAGAAGTCCGCCACGGCGGCGTCGAACTCGTCGGGGGTCAGCCCCGCATAGGCGTCGCCGGCCCCCTGCAGCAGGTCGGCGACGTGGGCGTAGACGTCGGCGAACCAGGCCCGGTCCCCCTCGACGGCAGCCTTGTAGGGCTGCGTCTCACGCCGGCTCGGGTCCTCGGCGGCCATCTGCTGCCACCGGTTCAGGAGCAGCATGAACTGGACGTAGGCCGGCTTCTCGCACCACAGGGTGCCGTCGTTGTCGAAGGTCGCGATCCGTCTCCGCTCCTCGACGAAGGAGGGCGAGGTCGGGTCCGTCATCGCGTCCACGACCGCCAGGATCCGCTGCTTGGCGGCTCCTCCGGTCCACGACGGGAGGGGTGCCGGGATCAGCGCACTCATCGGTCACCCTCCCCTACTGGCTCGCCGTGGCGACCCGGAGCCGCTCCACCTGCGCTCGTTCCGGGAAGGGCAGGACGGTGCGGGCGACGTCGGGCATGGAGGTCTCCTTGCAGGTGGACGCGAGCGTGAGGGAGAGGCGTGCGGTGCTACCGGCGGCCTCTTCGGCGGCTGACGCCGTTGGCGACCACGGCCGCCGTGGCCACCGTGGTGGCCGTGCGGACGACCGGCGCCGGGCCGATCACTGCTGCGCGACGGATGCGTCGTCGGGCGATTCCCATATCAGTCTTCTTCCTGGTCGGTCTGGTCGTCTTCGTCGTTCTCGTCCGCCTCGATGGCAGCGAGGAGGGCCTGGGTGGCGATGCGACCGCTTGCCACGAGTTGTCCTCCCGCGCGGCGGACCGCCGCTCCGAAGGGCGCAGCCCAGGCGTTCTCCCAGACCAGGACCGCGGCTGTGGTTCCTGGGTCGACCGCCTCGGCGATGGCGGTCACGTCGTCCTCGCTGAGCAGCATCGCCAGCTCGGTCTCGAAGTCCCGTAGGCCACCGACCTCGCCGTCGTCAAGATCGGCGATCTCGAATCCTTCGACCGTCCCGTCAGAGTCCTTGCGGAGGATGAGCAGGTCGAGCACGCGGACGATGCCGCGATCCACCAGGTCTGCCAGCGCCGGGGCGATCTCTCCCTTGAACCTGCTGCCGGGAAACTCCACGACGATCCAGTCCACGGGACCGAGCTCGTCGGCTCCCTCAGAGTTTTGTGTATCCAGTGATTCTGTTGCGCTCATGCGAGGCACCTCGTTCGTCCACCGCCGACGGTCACCTCCGGGCGGCCTGATCAGCGGAGAATCTGCGGCCGTGCCGGGTGGGCGGGACGATCGCCCCGCCCAATGAGGTCTCGATCGAATCAGCCGCGGATGGTGAATCCAGGTCGCGCCCAGGAGTGAGATCCATGGGCGGCGCGGATCGAAGGAGACGACGCGAAAACGACGCCACCAGTGTGCAAGAGGCGAGGCCGGTTCGACTTGCTGGCCGGTCTCACCTTCGAGAGGGCCAGGGGCAACCGAGGATCGGCTGCGAAATGGGAATGTATTTCCAGTATGCGGGCACCGGGCGGACGCGGCAACGGCACGACCCCGGACTGCCGTTCGCCCGGCCGGCGGCGCCGAGCGGGCCGGGGCGCTCCGATCGCGCCCAGAGGTCGTCGCGCGGAAGGGGCCGTAGCGTAGAAGATATGGCGCATCATCGGGCGCCAGGCACGAATCGGCAGCGACATCGGCAGAGACAGCGGAGACAGTTATGGCTCACGGCGACATCACACACATCGACATCCCGGTCAGCGACTTCGGCCGCGCTACCTCGTTCTACAGCGCACTGTTCGGCTGGCAGATCGCAGAGGCCCCGGGCTTCGAGGGCTACCCCATGTGGCAGGCCCCCAACAAGATCAGCGGGGGCGGGCTCGCCCCACGATCTGAGGACTTCACCAGCCCGCGCAGCTACGTCGAGGTCGACTCGATCGACAACTCCCTCGCACAGGCCACCACGCTCGGCGGCAAGGTCCTGATGGAGAAGACGGAGATCACCCCGACGAGCTGGTGGGCTGTCGTCGAGGACACGGAAGGCAATGCGGTCGGGCTGTACGAGGGCACGACGTCCATGGAGTGAAGGTGTCCATGGAATGACAGCTACGCCGAGTCCCGCACGACGAGCGACGTCTGCAGCGTCATCGCCGCCGGGGCCTCACCGTCCATCACCTCGAGCAGCAGCCGCACCATCTCGGCGCTGATCCGCTCGAAGGGCTGGCGCATGGTCGTCAGCGCCGGGTGCAGTGCGGCGGCCACGCCCGAGTCGTCGAAGCCGCCCACGGCGATGTCCTGGGGCACCCTGCGTCCCGCAGACTGCAGCGCGACGAGCGCACCGGCAGCCATGAGGTCCGAGGCTACGAAAACCGCGTCGATGTCCGGGCGACGGCCGAGCAGGTCGCCCATCGCGAGGCGACCGCTCTCACGCGAGTAGTCCCCGTAGGCGACGAGGCTCTCGTCGTAGGCCTCACCGAGCGCGTCCTGGTACCCCGCCAGGCGCAGCGTCCCACCTGGGGTGTCGAGCGGGCCGGTGATCGTGGCGACCCGGGTCCGTCCGGTGTCCAGCAGATGCTGGGTCATCGTGCGCGCACCGGCGCGGTCGTCCGCGGCGACGTAGCCGACCTTCCCCTCATAGCCGAGCGGTACGCCGCAGGCCACGGTGGGTATCTGGTGCTTGAGCAGCTCGGCGACCATCGGGTTGCCCTGGTGGGAGCTGATCAGCAGCACCCCGTCGACATGACCTGCCGCCACGTACGACGCGATCCGGCGACGTTCCTCCGGGGTGCCGGCGAGCATGAGCAGGAGCGGGATCTCCCGCTTCGCGAGCTCGTGGGCAGCCCCGCGCAGCAGGATCGAGAAGTTGGGGTCCTCGAAGAGCAGGTGCTGCGGCTCGGTGAGCATGAACGCGACCGAGTTGGACCGGCCGGTCACCAGGCTGCGTGCGTGCTGGTTCGCCGAGTACCCGGTCGACCGGATCGCCTCGTTGACGGCCGCCAGTGCGTCGGGTGAGACCCAGTGCCCGCCGTTGATCACCCGAGACACGGTCCCGCGGGAAACCCCTGCAGCAGCCGCGACGTCACGGATCGTCGGCCGGCGCTTCGGCGCGCTTCCGGGAGCCTTGCCCGATTCCTTCACAGCACGAGAGTCTACTGACATGACTCAGGCCTTGACCCCACCGGCGGCCAGGTCGACCTGCCAGTAGCGCTGCAGCACGAGGAACAGCGCGACGAGCGGGATGATCGACAGCAACGCACCCGTGATGACGAGCGTGTACAGCGCCGGCTGGGACGCCCCCTGGTTGAGCAGCCCGGACAGCCCCACGGTGAGCGGGAACAGCTTGTCGTCGCCGAGCATGATGTACGGCAGCATGAAGTTGTTCCAGATCGCGACGAACTGGAAGAGGAACACCGTCACCAGGCCGGGCATCATCATGGGCACCGCGACCTGCATGAAGGTGCGGGTCTCGCTCGCGCCGTCGGTGCGCGCGGCCTCGATGATCTCGTCGGGCACCGAGGCCGCGGAGTAGATGCGGGCCAGGTAGATGCCGTAGGGGCTGATGATCGAGGGCAGCAGGACCGCCCAGTACGTGTTGGTCAGGCCGACCTGGGCGAGCAGCAGGTACTGCGGGATGGCGAGCACCACGCCCGGGACCAGCACCCCGGCCAGGAGGATGTTGAAGACGGCGGTCTTACCGCGGAAGGCATACTTCGCGAGCGCGTAGCCGGCCATCGCAGACACGACGACGGACAGCATCGCACCGACGCCGGCGTAGAGCGCGGTGTTGAGCATCCACCGCCAGAACAGCCCGTCGCGGTACGCCGCGAGGTCGCCGATGTTCTCGAAGAGGTGCGTCGACGGGGCGAAGGTGAAGGACGAGAAGAGCTCGCGCCCGGACTTCGTCGCGGCGACAAGCACCCAGGCGACGGGCAGCAGGCAGTAGGCCGCGCCGACGAGCAAGATCGCGGTGGCGCTGCCGCTCGGGCGTTCGCCCGCGCCGCGCACGGTCTTGCGACTCGCGCGACCAGCGCGGCGTCGGGCGGAGGGCGTCAGGACGGCGGCTCCACCGGAGCGGGTGTCATGAGTGTGGGTCAGGGCGGGCATGGTCACTTCTCCTGGCCGAAGGCGCGGTTCTGGACGAGCCGCAAGAACCCGAACGAGAGGACAAAGGTTGCGAGGGCGATGATCACGGACGTCGCCGCGGCCGAGTTGAGGTCGCCGCGCACGAAGGCGTCGCGGTAGACCTTCATCAGCGGAGTCCACGTGCTCGAGATCGTGTTGCTCAGGGGCTTCAGAGTCGTCGGCTCGGCGAACACCTGGAGCGTGGCGATCATCGAGAACACGCAGGTCATGATGATCGAGGGGATGACCGAGGGGATCTTGACCCGGGTGGCGATCTGGATCTGCGAACACCCGTCGAGCTCGGCAGCCTCATACATCTCGGTCGGGATCGCCTTGAGCGCGGTGTAGATGACCACCATGTTGAATCCGACCCCGCCCCAGATGGCGATGTTCGCGACCGCGAAGATCACCAGGTTGGAGGAGAACAGGGAGGGTACCTCCCAGCCGAGCTTGTCGAAGACGTAGTAGAACGGACTGACCCCGGGCAGGTACAGGAAGCCCCACAGCAACGAAGAGATGACCGCCGGGACGGCGTAGGGCAGGAATATCGAGATCCGGGAGAACGTCTTCGCCCGGCTGCGACGTGCGTCGAGCAGCAGGGCGAAGAGGAGCGCCAGTCCCAGCATGATCGGGACGACGAGCAGGCCATAGAGCGCCACCCGGCCCACCGACGCGAGGAACTCGGGGTCGGAGAGCGCGTTGACGTAGTTCGTGAAGCCGTTCCAGACCTCGGTGCGCGTGCCCTTGCCCAGGCCGAGCCCGCTGACCTTCTCCGCGCGGAAGCTGAGATACACCGCGTACCCGATGGGGAGGGCGAGGAAGAGCGCGAACAGCACGATCGCAGGGGCGAGGAACGCCCAGGGTGCGGCTGACTTGCGCCGGAGCCCGGGCTTGCGCCGTCGGGCAGGGACTGTCGGTGGTGCGGTGACGACCGCACGCGGATGGGTGGTGCTCACGTTCTCTCCTTCGACCTCAGGTCGGGGCTGCTTCAGGGGCTGGACCATGCACGACGACGACCGCCCGCCTCCGCGAGGGAGGCGGGCGGCCGCGCGGGTCACTCCTTGACGCTGAACCCGGAGTTCTTGAGGTCCTCCAGGGTCACCTTCTGCATGGCTGCGACCGCGTCGAGGAACTTGGCCTGCGACTTGGCCTCGGCTGCCTTGCCGAACTCGTCGTTGTACGCGGAGTATGCGACGTTGACGTTGGGGCCGTAGGTGAAGCTGCCGGCCGTCTTCGCGGTCTCGCCGGCGATCTCGAAGAAGTCGGGCTGGTTGGAGAAGAACGCGGGCGGCTCGGCGAGCGCACCGGCCTGGGCCGGTGAGTACGCCGGGTAGATGCCCGACTCGGTGACGAGCGCGTTCACCGCGTCCTGGGAGGTGTTGAGCCAGGTGATGAACTCCGCGGCCTCGGCCGGGTGCTTGGACTGCGACGTCACGGCCGTGGCCGATCCGCCCCAGTTGCCGGTGGCCGGCTTGGCGGCATCCCACTGAGGCATGGGGGCCATCTTCCACTTGCCCTGGGTGTCGGGGGCGTTGCCCTCGAGTACTCCGGGAGCCCACACCGCAGACAGCCACCCGACCTCGGTGCCGTTGTTCAGCGCGGCGTTCCACTCGGGGGTGTACATCGGCTTGTTGTTGATGACGCCCTCTTCGACGAGGCCGCCCCAGTAGCTGGCGACCTTCTCCGTCGCGGTGTCGTCGATCGAGACGGTCCAGGCGTCACCGTCGATGCCCCACCAGGAGGCGCCGGCCTGCTGGGCGAGGCCGGTGAACCAGCCTGCGTCCGTGGCGGAGAACGTCCCGAGGTACACATTCGGGTCGGCCGCGTGGATAGCCGCGGCCGCGGCCGCGTACTCGTCCCAGGTGGTCGGGACGGCGATGCCGAGGTTCTCGAAGACGTCGGCGCGGTAGTAGAACTGCATGGGGCCGGAGTCCTGCGGGACACCGTAGACGGCCTCGGAGCCGAGCGTCACCGCGTTCCAGATGCCCTCGGGGAAGCCGGCTGCGACGTCGGCCGGGATCTCGCCGGAGATGTCGGCGAGGGCATCCGAGGAGACCAGGGTGGGGATCTTCTGGTACTCGGCCTGCATGATGTCGGGGGCACCGGAGCCCGCCTTGATCGCGGTCAGGAGCTTCGTGACGGCGGGGTCGCCGCCATCCTGCTTGTTGACCGTGACCTGGATGTCGGGGTTCTCTGCGTTCCAGAGAGCGACGACCTTGTCCATGTTCGGCGCCCAGGTCCAGAAGGTCAGCTCCACCTTCTCGCCCGACGCCTTGCCGGTGGAACCGTCCGTGCCGGTGCCGGCGTCGTCGCTGCTCGAGCAACCCGTGACCAGGAGCGCGGCCGCTGCGAGCGCTGCTGCTGCCTTGAAACCTGTGGTCAGGCGCATGAATCCTCCTCATTAAGGACCGCCGCCCGCGCTCGATCCGTGCCGAGGCGCCTCACGACGATGTGAAAAACTGTGCACGGTCACAGTACCTGCCTCTCGCCCCGGCTTGTCAACACGGTCATTGATCGTGTTACCTAGTTGTTGCACGGCCAATGATGACTGTGATCGTGCACAGGATTGCACCTAAAGGAGTGACATGACGTCTGCACAGCCCCGTCCGGTCGGCCCCCGTTTCGAGGGGTGGCTGACCGGGATCGACTCGATCTGCTACGGAGGGGACTACAACCCCGAGCAGTGGCCCGAGGAGGTGTGGGAGCAGGACGTCACCCTCATGCACGAGGCCGGGGTCAACCTCGTGAGCATCGCCATCTTCAGCTGGGCACTGCTCGAACCGCGCGAAGGCGAGTTCGACTTCGCCTGGCTCGACCGGCTCGTCACTCTGCTGCACTCCCACGGGATCCGGATCGACCTGGCCACGCCGACGGCCTCCCCGCCCGCGTGGTTCTTCCACACCTACCCCGAGGCGCGGGTTGTCACCCGCGAGGGCACCGTGCTGGGCTTCGGCTCGCGCGGCATGGCCTCGCCGTCCTCCCCCGCCTACCGGGCTGCGGCCCTGCGGATCACCGAGCAGCTGGCGGACCGCTACGGCTCCCACCCGGCCCTCGCCCTGTGGCACGTCCACAACGAGTACGGAGCTCCCGTCTCCGAGGACTACTCCCCCGCCAGCGCCGCCGCCTTCCGCGAGTGGTTGCGCGCCCGCTACAGCTCCCTCGACGGGCTGAACGCCGCCTGGGGCACCCGGTTCTGGGGGCAGGTCTACGGCGAGTGGGAGCACGTCGGCGTCCCGGCCGCCACGCCGTCGGTCGCCAACCCGGCCCAGTGCCTGGACTTCGCCCGCTTCACCAACGACTCCCTGCTCGCGTGCTTCATGGCCGAGCGGGACGCGATCCACGCCCGCTCCCAGGTCCCCGTGACGACCAACTTCATGGCGGCCGAGTGCCCCTCGACCGATCTGTTCGCCTGGGGCCGTGAGGTGGATGTGGTCTCCAACGACCACTACCTCACCGCCGCCGACCCGCGCGCCGAGGTGGGCCTCGCCCTCGCCGCCGACCTCACGCGATCCGTCGCGGGAGGCAAGCCGTGGCTCCTGCTCGAGCACTCGCCGTCGGGCGTGAACTGGCAGCCGCGCAACGTCGCCAAGCGCCCCGGCGAGATGGCCCGCAGCGCGTTCTCCCATGTGGGACGCGGCGCGGACGCCGTCATGTTCTTCCAGTGGCGGGCCTCGCGCTCGGGCGCGGAGAAGTTCCACGGCGCGATGCTCCCGCACGCGGGCACGTCTTCAAGGGTCTGGCGCGAGGTCGTCGCCCTCGGCGCGGACCTGGCAGCCGCGAGCGAGCTGCGCGGCTCGCGCGTCACGTCCGACGTCGCGCTGCTGTGGGACCAGGAGTCGCTGTGGGCCCAGGGGCTGGAGTGGCACCCCTCGGTCGATGTGAACGCCCGCGAGCGGATCAACACGTTCTACGACCGCTTCTGGCGCGACGGCGTGGCCGTCGACTTCGCCCACCCGGCCCAGGACCTCTCCGGGTACAAGCTCGTGGTGGCCCCGGCGTCCTACCTGCTGACCGCCGAGTCCGCGGCGAATGTCACCCGGTTCGTCGAGGGCGGCGGCGTGCTCCTGGTGTCGTTCTTCTCCGGGATCGTCGACGAGAACGACGCCGTGCACGAGGGCGGCTTCCTCGCCCCGCTGCGCAGGGCGCTCGGCGTGACGGTTGAGGAGTTCCTGCCGCTGCGCGAGGGCAAGACCCTTCAGGTGACGCTCGACGGCGGCGACGTAGCACCTGGCCTGTCCGGAGTCCTGACCGGCTCGGTGTGGGCGGACGACCTCACCCTGGCCGGGGCCACCGTGGTGGGCACCTACCTCGACGGACCTGCGCCGGGTGCACCCGCGATCACGCGGAACACCCTCGGCTCCGGCTCCGGCTGGTACGTCTCCACCCAGCTCGACGTCGACGCGCTCGCGAGGATCCTGGCTCCCGTCTATGCCGACGCCGGCCTCGCCCCGAGCGGACTGCCGGAGGAGCTTGAGGTCATGCGCCGGGTGGGCGTCGACGCAGACTACGTCCTTGCGATCAACCACAGCGGGGGCGACCTCAGGGTCGACGGTCCGGTTCTGGCGGGTTCCGCCGCCGGGGTGACGGACCTGCTCACCGTGGCCGCCGTCGTCGGCTCCGTCACGGTCCCGGCGGGCGGGGTGCGCGTCCTGCGCATCCCCCACCCAGCCTCCTGACCGGGTCGGCCCGACCGCTTCGCCAGGGACCGCCCTGTCCCTGGCGCCCGAGCGGGCCGCCCCTTTGACCAGCCACGCGGGTCCGCCGGGACTATGCCGTCGGGCCTGCGTGGCCGTTCAGCTTCGGCCCCTCGATGGCCGGGCACGTGTCCATGACGACATCGAGCCCAGCCTTCGACGCGCGCTCGGCCGCGGCGTCGTCGATCACCCCGAGCTGGAGCCACACCGCCTTCGCCCCCACCGCGATCGCCTGGTCGACGACGTCTCCGGCCAGGTCGGAGCGCACGAACACGTCAACGACGTCGATCTGCCCCGGGACGTCGGCCAGGGACGGGAAACCGCGGGCCCCGTGCACCGTCTCGGCCTTGGGGTGGACCGGGACGATCTCCATGCCGGTCCCCTGGAGATACGTGGCGATCGAATAGGCAACGCGCGCGGGGTTGTCCGAGAGCCCGACGACGGCCCACCGGCCCGGTTCGGTCAGCAACCGGCGGATCACCGCGGGATCGTTCGTGTGTGTCATACCCCCACACAACCACACTCTAAAGTTGTCCTCCAGGCGGCGGGATCGTGCCCGGTGCTGCGCTCTGCAATCGACGGTGATCGCGATGGGACCTGACGTGACACAAAGCCCTGAGGAAACCACCACCCGCGCCCCGGACGCTGCCGAGGCAGCGCACCCGCCCGCGGGCCACCCGGCAGGAACGTTCGGTGCCCGGCGGTGGTTCGCCGTGGTGATCGTCGGCCTGGTCGGCCAGATCGCGTGGACGCTCGAGAACATGTATCTCAACGTCTTCGTCTACGACACCATCACCGACGACCCGACCGCGCTCGCGGCGATGGTCGCGGCGAGCGCCGTCGCGGCGACGATCGCCACGCTGCTGATCGGGGCGGTCAGCGACAGGCTCGGCAAGCGCCGCATCTTCATCGTGGTGGGCTACCTGCTCTGGGGCCTGTCGACGACGGCCTTCGGTTTTGTCTCAGTCGAGGGCGTCGGGCAGCTCGTGCCCGTGATCGACGCCGTGGTCGCGACGGTTCTCGTGGTGATCCTGCTGGACTGCGTGATGACGGTCATCGGGTCCAGCGCCAACGATGCCGCGTTCAATGCGTGGGTGACCGACGTGACCACCGTGAGCAACCGCGCCAAGATCGAATCCGTGCTGGCGGCCTTGCCGCTGCTCAGCATGCTGATCGTCTTCGGCGCCCTCGACGGCTTCACACGCGCCGGCCAATGGCGGGAGTTCTTCGCCATCATCGGGTTCGCGACGATGCTGGTCGGAGTGCTGGCCTGGTTCCTCATTCGCGATGTACCCAACCCGGCCAGGCAGAGCGATCGGGTGTTCCGCTCGATCGCGCACGGGCTGCGGCCCTCCGTCGTGCGCTCAAACCCGGCGCTCTATCTCGCGCTCAGCACGTGGGCGGTCTTTGGCATCTCCACCCAGATCTTCCTGCCGTACCTCATCATCTACATCCAGCGCACGCTGAAGATCGAGGAGTATGCGCTGGTGCTCGCCGTCGTCCTGCTCGGCGCCGCAGTGGCCAGCGTGCTGGGCGGTCGGGTGATCGATCGGATCGGAACCGTGCGGTCGATCCTGCCGATCGCCGCGATCTACGTGCTCGGCCTCGCCCTGATGGCGATCGCGCGCGACACGGTCTTCGTGATCGTCGCCGGCCTGTTCATGATGAGCGGATTCATGCTCATGACGGCGGCCATCGGCGCATCCGTGCGCAACTTCTCTCCGAGGGACCGCGTCGGCTCCGTGCAGGGTCTGCGCATGATCTTCGCCATCCTGCTGCCGATGCTGATCGGCCCGTTCATCGGCGCCGCCGTCATCCGCGGGGCCGGGGAGACCTACGAGGAGCTCGGCGTGGCGAAGCAGGTACCCACCGCCGGCATCTTCGTCGCCGCGGCAGTGGTGACCCTGTTCGTCCTCATTCCAGCGCTCGCGCTGCTGCGGCGGGAGCGCGAGCGATGAGCCGCGCTCCACGCCCCGCACTGACCCGCCTGCTGACGCCCTGGGGTGAACAGCTCGACAGCGAGAATCCGCTGCCGGAATACCCGCGCCCGCAGCTCGTGCGGGAGAGCTTCCAGAGTCTCAATGGACGGTGGCGTTACGCGATCACGGCGACGGATGCCACGCCTGGCGGGTACGACGGCGACATCATCGTGCCGTTCTCCCCGGAGGCCACGCTCTCCGGGGTCGAGCGCCAGCTGCAGCCGACGCAGTGGCTGCACTACGCCCGCGCGTTCGAGCTCGCGGCCGAGCTGGTACCAGGCGCGGGAACGCGGCTGCTGCTGCGCTTCGGCGCGGTCGACCAGAGCTGCACGGTCTGGTTGAACGACGTCGAGCTCGGCTCCCATGTCGGGGGATATCTGCCGTTCACCTTCGACGCGAGTGCGGCGGCTAGACCCGGCGTGAACGAGCTGCGCGTGCGGGTCAGCGATCCGAGCGACGACGGGCAGCTCTCCCGCGGCAAACAGAAGCTTGACCGTGGTGGCATCTGGTACACGGCACAGTCCGGCATCTGGCAGACGGTGTGGTTGGAGTCCGTGCCGATCGTGTGCGTCGACGCCGTCGAGATTCTGCCGCTGGCCGGGCTCGACGCCATCGAGATCACCGTGCGCACACGCGGCGACGTCGGTCCGGATTCCGTGCCGGCCACCGTGCAGGCCACCGTGCAGGCACTGATCACGGTGCGCGACGGCGATGCCGTCGTGGCCCACGCGACGGCCATGATCGGGGCGCCGACGCGGATCGACATGCCGGGAGCCCGCCTCTGGTCACCCGAAGATCCCTTCCTCTACGACGTCGAAGTGACTCTCGGAACCGACACCGTGGTCAGCTACTTCGGCATGCGCACCTTCGGTATCGGCCCGGATTCCTCCGGACTGCCGCGACTGCTGCTCAACGGTGAGCCCTACTTCCACGCGGGCGTGCTCGACCAGGGGTACTGGCCCGACGGCCTCTTCACGCCACCGAGCGACGCGGCGATGGTGCACGACATCGCGACCGCCAAGCGCCTCGGCTTCACGATGCTGCGCAAACACATCAAGATCGAGCCTATGCGGTGGTATTACCACTGTGACCGACTCGGCATGCTCGTCTGGCAAGACATGGTCAACGGAGGCGGCCGGTACAAGCCCGTCGTCATCACCGCACCAGTGCTGGCGCCGCTGCGCCTGCGCGACTCGCGACTTCGGGCCTTCGCCCGCTCAGATGCCGCCGGCCGGGCGCACTGGACACACGAGATGTGCGACACCGTCGAGCTGCTGCGCTCGGTCGTGAGCATCGCGGCCTGGGTTCCGTTCAACGAGGGGTGGGGTCAGTTCGACGCGCTCGAGGCCACCCGGCTGCTGCGCGGCCTGGACCCGAGCCGCAGCATCGACCACGCCAGCGGCTGGCACGATCAGGGCGGCGGAGACATGACCAGCCTGCACGTGTACTTCCGGCCATTCCGGATGCCACGGCGGCGCCGCGGGACGGCCGAGCGCGTCGTCGTGGTCTCGGAGTACGGCGGCTACAGCCAGCGCCTGCCCGGGCACAGCGTCAGCGAGCGAGAGTTCGGCTACAAGCGCTTCGGCGACGCAGGGGCCCTCACGGCGGCGTTCGTGCGCCTGCACGAACGCGAGATGATTCCCGCGGTCGAGCGGGGGCTGTCGGCCACCGTGTACACCCAGCTCACCGACGTCGAAGACGAGACGAACGGCGTGCTCAGCTACGACCGGAGGGTTCTCAAGCTCGCGGAGGAGGACGTGCAGTCCGTGAACGCGCGGCTGCGACTGCCTGTGGTGACGGACCATGCCTGGGCCAGTCCGTCCACGGGTGCCAGGCAAGCTCCGCTGCCATGATGGGGCGATGACACCCGACCTGTGGCTCACCGGTGATCCCGAGGCCGACCACCTGCTCTCGACCGATCCCTTCGCGCTGCTCCTCGGCATGCTCCTCGACCAGCAGGTGACGATGGAGTCCGCCTTCGCCGGTCCGCGCAAGATCGCCGAGCGGATGGGTTCCCTCGACGTCCACGCGATCTCGGTAGCCGCGCCGGAGGACTTCGTGACGCTGTGCGCCACGCCGCCGGCGGTCCACCGCTACCCGGGGTCGATGGCCGGGCGGATCCAGGCCGTGGCCCGGGCGATCGAGGACTCCTACGGCGGCGACGTCACCCGGCTGTGGACCGACGGGTCCCCCGACGGCCCCGAGGTGCTCCGCCGGCTCAAGGCGCTGCCGGGCTTCGGTGAGCAGAAGGCACGGATCTTCCTCGCCCTGCTGGGCAAGCAGTATGGCGTCGAGCCCGAGGGGTGGCGCGCGGCCGCCGGCCCCTACGGCGAGGACGGCGCCCGACGGTCGATCGCCGACGTGACCGACGACGCGAGCCTCCATGAGGTCCGCGCGACGAAGCAGGCCGCGAAGGCCGCCGCCCGGGCGACTAAGACCTAGCGACCTAGACTGGTACCCATGCGCGCAACAGTGATCTACGGCGAGCGCGACGTTCGCCTCGACGACGTTCCCGATCCCCAGATCCTCCTGCCCACCGATGCCGTCGTCCGGGTCGTGGCGGCCTGCGTATGCGGTTCGGACCTGTGGTCCTACCGCGGGATCGCGCCGACCCCGCACCCCCGGCGGATCGGGCACGAGCTCGTCGGGATCGTCGAGGAGGTGGGCGCGGGCGTCCAGGCGATCGCCGTCGGCGACTTCGTCATCGCGCCGTTCTACTTCTGCGACAACACCTGCGTGAACTGCGCCAACGGCGTGAGCACGTCCTGCCTGCACGGCGGATGGTGGGGCTCGACCGACCGCGACGGCCACCCGGTCGACGCCGCGCAGGGCGAGCGCGTCCGGGTCCCCTGCGCCGACGGCACCCTCGTCGCGACCCCCACCATGCCCGACGACGCGCTCATCCCCTCCCTGCTCACCCTCGCCGACGTGATGGGCACCGGGCATCATGCCGCGCTGTCCGCCGGGGTCACCGCCGGCAGCACAGTTGCAGTCGTGGGCGACGGCGCCGTCGGGCTGTGCGCCGTGCTCGCCGCCAAGCGGCTGGGTGCCTCGCAGGTCGTGGCCATGTCGCGGCACGCCGACCGCCAGGCGATCGCCCTCGAGTTCGGGGCGACGGGCATCGTCGTCGAGCGGGGCGACGCCGGGGTGGCGCGGATCAAGGAGCTCTTCGACGGAATCGGGCCGGACGCCGTGCTCGAGTGCGTGGGGACCGCGGAGTCGATGGACCAGGCCATCCGGTCCGTGCGCCCCGGTGGCACGGTCGGCTACGTCGGGGTGCCCAACGGCGGCCCTGAGCTGCCCGTGCGGACGTTGTTCAACTCCAACATCGGGGTCAACGGCGGTGTGGCGCCCGTGCGCGGGTACATCGAGGAGCTGCTGCCCGAGGTGCTATCCGGCGCGATCAACCCCGGCCGGGTCTTCGACCTCGAGCTGCCCCTGTCCGACGTCGCCGAGGCCTACGCCGCGATGGACGAACGCCGCGCCACCAAGGTCCTCCTCCGCCCCTGACGCCGGCCCCTGCCCTCCCCCACCGCGCCGGCCCCGCCGGCCCGCCGGCCCCGCCGGCCGCTGGCCCCACCGGCCCGCTGGCCCGACCGGCCCCAGCTGTTCCGCCTCTCCTTCCGCTGAGTGCGGTCGTTTGGCTGCCCAAACCGGACACCGGGCAGCCATTCGGCTGCACTCAGCGGAGGGTTGTCCACAGGGGGCGACGGATCGGGGTGCAGGGCGCCGCGCGGCGTGAGGATGAGGGATGGACACCTTCACGATCCAGCAGGGACTCGCCCTCGGGCTGACCCGGGCCACCATGCGCTCGCGAAGGTTCACCGCACCCTTCCACGGCGTCCGGGTCGAAGGCCCGTGCCCCACTTCGGTCGACGCCCGGTGTCACGCCGCCCTCCCCCTCCTGCCCGACGACGCGGCCTTCAGCCACGTGACCGCGCTCGCCCTGCTCGGGGTCGAGGTCCCGTGGCGCCTGCAGTCTGACCCGCTCGTGCACGTCACGACCCGCCGGCGCGAGACCCGCCCGCACCGACCCGAGATCGCGGCACACCTGTGCACCCAGGCCGCCCTCGACATCGTGCAGGTGGGGGCGCTGCCGGTGACCTCACCGGAACAGACCTGGTTGCAGCTGGCCCACTACCTGCCGCTCGCGGACGTCGTGGTCCTCGGCGACGCGATGCTGCGCCGGGTGGAACCCGTCACGGACCTCGGCCGGCTCGAGTCACTCATGCTCCACACGCACAAGATGCGCGGCCTCACCGCGTGCCGCGCGGCGCTCGAGCTCATGGTCGCCGGGACCGACTCGACTATGGAGACCCGCACCCGGCTCGTCCTCGTCGCCGCCGGGCTGCCGTGCCCGGAGGTGAACACCCCGGTCTATGACGACGCCGGACACTTCGTCGCGCTGCCCGATCTCCAGTACCACCGGCTCAAGATCGCGATCGAGTACGACGGCGACGTCCACCGCACCGACCCCGCCGCCTGGCGCCGTGACATCGAGCGTTGCCACGGGCTTGAGGACGCCGGGTGGCTCATCATCACTGCGACGGCCGACGACGTGCTGCGCCACCCCGAGCGCCTGGTGGCCCGGGTGTCCGCGGCGGTGCGGCGCCGGAGCGGCGAGCATGTCTGGGCCCAGGGGTAATCAGGGCATGTCCGTTGACCCACCGGATCGCCCATGAATTGCTAGCGCGCAAACACTTATATAGAGCACCAGATCTTCTCGACCGTGGATGCGCTGTGCCCGTTCCGCCAGCCCCTGTGGGCCACGGTCGGTGACGAGTTCCAGGCGGTGTTCGACGATGTCGCCGCCGCCCTGCGGGCCACCGCGATCGCTCAGCTGCTCTTCTCCCCCGAGGTCGACTGTCGTTTCGGGCTGGGCCTGGGAGAGCTGCGCACCGTCGGAGACGATGCGACGATCCAGGACGGATCGGCATGGTGGTTCGCCCGGGAGGCGATCGTCGAGGCCCACAGCAGAGAGGACAAGGCCAACCCCTATCTACGCACGTGGTTGGCCTCCGACGATTCGCGTCCGGACATCGCTGCGATCGTCAACTCCTACCTCCTCGTTCGCGACCACACGATCCGCAGGATGAACCCTCGCGAGCGATGCGTTGCTGCCGGTGCTTTGCTTGGCAGGCGGCAGTCCGAGCTCGCGACCGAGGAACGCATCTCCCAGTCGGCGGTCTCGCAGAGCCTCCAGCGATCGGGCGTAGCGACGCTCGTGGCGGCCCACCAGGTGCTCGACGAGCTGGGCACCTGATGACCGCGTCGGTCTTGGTCCTCCTGATCGGCCTCGCCGACATCGTACGGTCGGGGCTCACCTGTGGGCACCGTATCTCTCGTCGGCCCGCTCAAGGGTGGACGACTCATCGGCAGCCTCACGAGTTGGACGATCTCGGCGGCAGCAATTCTCTACCTCGCGGCAAGCACTCTTTGATCCCGCAGAACTGCCTATACCCATATAAGCAGTTGCGATGAGCATGAGACTCAGTCCGCGGCGACCGCCCCACGACCGTCCGCCCAACCGCGCGCGTACGCCTCGGCGCTGCCCTCACGGAACATGTCCTGATCCGGATCGCGGACCAGGACCCGTGCACCTGGGCCGTCGTCATCCAGCACGTGCTTGGCCAGACCGCGGACGATGGCGACCGGTCGCCCGGTGGCTTTGCCCTTGACCAGCTCGGCGGCGGCGGCGATCTCGTCGGCCACGGCGGTCACGGTGACCGTGAGCTCGCGTCCGTGGGAGTCCGTCCCTCCGCGCAGGTCGTCGAGAACCGCCAACCCGGCGGCGCCGATCGCGATGTCGGTCAGGCCGTTGCGCCAGGCGCGCCCAGACGTGTCAGAGACCACGACCGCCACGCTGACACCGTGGATGCCGCGGACGGCCGCTCGGAGCCGGCGCGCGGAGGCGTCGGGGTCGACCGGCAGCAGCAGCACGGTGCCGTCGGGGGTGTTGCTCGCGTCCACCCCGGCCGCGGCCATGACCAGGCCGAGGCGGTTCTCCACGATCCGCAGCACACCACCCGGATGCTCGCGGGTGGCGACCACCCGAACGGTCTCGTCCGTGATGGCCTGCTCGCGGTCGGCCGCGGCGATCATGCGCCCCTCGGCCTTGGACACGATCTTGCTCGTCACCACGAGCACGTCGCCGTCGACCAGGTCGGTGAGAACGGTCGCGAGCACTTCAGCGAGGTCGTCACCATCGCAGACCTCGCCGATGCCGGATGGTGCCCAGATGCGCAGCTGCGCCTCCGGATCAGAGACGACCGGTTCCGCCGAGGGCGGCACCGGGCTCACCGGACGAGCTTGGGCAGCACGTCGCGGCCGAAGGTCTCGATCCACTCGCGCTGGTTGCGGCCCACGTTGTGCAGGTAGATCCGGTCGAAGCCGAGGTCGACGTACTTCTGGATGTTCGCCCGGTGCACGTCCGGGTCGGCGGAGATGACCATCCGGCCCTCGAAGTCCTCGGGGCGCACGAGCTTGGCGATCTGCTCGAACTCGAACGGCGAGCGGATGTCCGCCTTCGGGAACTTCATGCCGCCGTTGGGCCACTCGGTCATCGCGTTCACCATGGCCTGCTCGTCCGTCTCGGCCCAGGACAGGTGGATCTGCAGGACCTTCGGCATGGTCAGCGGGTCGCGGCCGGACTCGCGGGCACCGTCGTCGAACTTGCCGAAGAGCATGGAGATCTTCTCGAGCGGCGCGCCCACGGTGATGAGACCGTCGGCGTGCTTGCCGGCCCGCTTGGCCGTGACCGGCCCGGCGGTCGCGACGAGAATCTCCGGGGCGACGTCGGGCATGGTCCACAGGCGTGTCGACTCGAGCTTGTAGAACGGCCCCGAGTGCTTGACGTCCTTGCCAGCGAGCGAGGCCGTGAAGAGCTTCTTGATGATGTCGATCGCCTCGAACATGCGGTTGATCCGCTCGGGCGCCTCGGGCCAGTACTGGCCGACGATGTGCTCGTTGAGCGCCTCACCCGACCCCAGACCGAGCCAGTGCCGGCCGGGGTACATGGCTGCGAGCGTCGCGGAGGCCTGGGCGACCATGGCCGGGTGCCAGCGGAAGGTCGGGGCGGTCACCCCGGGGCCGATGTCCCCGCGGGTGCGCTCCCCCAGCGCGGCGAGCACGTTCCACACGAAGGCGCTCTGACCCTGCTGGGGAACCCACGGCTGGAAGTGGTCGGCGGCCATCACCCCGCTGAAGCCGTGCTGCTCGGCATACTCGGACAACGTGATGATGTCGGTCGGGTGAAACTGCTCAAGCATCGCGGCATAGCCGATGGTCAGGTCCATAGAACGACCTTAAGCCCCGTGGCCCGGGTGGCACCCACCCACCCGCCAGATGGACGGCGTCGGGCAGACGGCGGCGGGCGGGCGGCGGCGGGCGCACAAGCCCGTCGCCGCTCGTGGACCCCCCTCGCTGAGTGCGGGGAAATGGCTGCCCAAACCGGACATCCGGCAGCCATATGACCGCACTCAGCGAGAGAGTGAGGGGCGGGAGGGGGCGGGAGGGGGCGGGAGGGGGCGGGAGGGGGCGGATGGAGAGGTGTCAGGTGAAGAGGGGGGTCAGGGCGGCGTACTCCTCGACTGAGCCGTCGCGCAGGCAGACCTCGATGATCTGGCGACCGAGCGGGTCCAGGTCGTCGGTGAGGAACTGCGTGAGCTCGCTCTTGAAGAAGTCCGTGATGATCTTCGCCCCGGCGTCGTACGCCTCGAAGCCCACCTGCGACTGCAGCTCGGGCCGCAGGAACGTCGGCCGGATGAGCTGGCCGTCGATCTTCATCTCCTTGAGCGTGTAGCCGAACAACGAGCAGCGGGAGGGGGTGAGCTCCTCGGCGCGCAGCTTTCCGCCGCCGCGACGGGCGAGGTACTCACGGGTGAGCCACTCGGCCGCGAAGTCCACCTTGTACGCGCCGATGTGCTGGTTGGGTGTCAGCACGTAGCGGGTCCGGTCCATGTCCACGATCTGGCGCAGCAGCAGGTTCGCCGCGGCCACCTTGGTGCCGGTCGCGAACGGCCAGTACGAGCCGACGCCCTCGGCGACCATGCCGCCGTGGGCGAGCTTGTCGGTCGCCGTCTTCGACTCCCCGATCGAGGGGTTCTTGTCCCCGCGCGGGGCGATCAGCCGCCAGATCCAGGCGAGCGACGGCGGCACGATGTGGGTCATGCCCATGATCCCGTAGGTCGGGTTCTCGCGGGTGCAGGCGGGCATCCGGGCACCGAAGGTGCGCACGTCGACCTCCTCGGCGCCGACGACGTCCGTCATCAGCCGACGTGGCACGACGACGCGCGGGTTGGGGCAGCGCTTGCCGTTCGAGTCGAGTGTGTGCTCCCACGGCAGGACCGTGGCGTCCGGGACGCCCTCGATGTTGAAGAAGACGAGCGGCTGGTCCGGGTGGATGCAGGCCCGCTCGAGGTGCACGTCCTGGCCATAGCCGGTGAGGTTGTCCACCCGTACGAACCAGCCGTCCTCGGCGTCGGCCACCACGAGGCGACCCTGGCCGGTCTGCAGGTCGATGTGGCACAGGGTCATGTCGTCGGTGACGGGGGCCAGGGCGCTCGTCTCACCGAGGGTGATGACGTAGGGCTCGTCGGAGACGACGTTGGTGCCGAGCAGGATCCGGCCGTCCTCCTGGCGGCGGATCTCCTGGCACATCTCGGACTTGCCACCGCCCGAGGCGCCCTCATGCATGATCACGGTCTCGTTCTCGTACGGCGTTGTCACCCGGACCGACGACGCGTGCGCGGTGACCCAGCCCTCCTGCTCCCCGACGTCGAGGAGGACCGAGAACACGCCCTTCTTTGCGCTCGGGCCTGGGTAGAGGTTGTAGGCGAACACCTCGTGCAGGGTCTCGGAGCGGTCGTGCACCACGACCTGACGGCCCTCGAAGTGGGTGTGGCGGAACGGTGGAGCGACGTAGAGGATCGAGCGCGGCTCGAAGGGACCGAGCTCGTCGAAGGTCACCCAGCCCTGCAGGTCCACCAGGGTCAGCGCGAAGAAGGCGGAGTTGACCGGGCAGATCGCGAGCGAGGGGTAGCCGTGCGTGAGGCCGCCGGCCTTGAAGGGCACGACGACGAGGTCCTGGCCTGCGAGCCAGTCGAGGGTCTGCGCCTTGACCGACGCGAACTCGGTTCCGAAGATGTCGCGGTAGCGGGGCTTGTCGGTGGGCAGGTCGTCGGCGATGCGCATGCAGTCCGGGTCCCGGCGGCGCATGTAGTCCTCGGGGTAGTTCACGGCGATGCCGTTCTTGCACCGGACCACCTCGGCCTCGGGCACGGGTGTGCCGAAGACGTCGTACTCGACGGTGAACCTCGGACCGCCTTCGGGGCCGAGGGCCAGCTGGTAGAGCTCCTCGCGGGAGGACGGGATGATGACGTTCGCGCAGGCGTCCAGGGCGGCCTGGACCGCAGGGGGAAGGACCATGCCGGCGGGAAGCGTCCCGGTGCCTCGCGCGGTCAGGCTGTCGATAAGGGTCATAGCTGCTCCAAGGTCGGACCTCACGTACGAGGGCGTCGGATCATCAGCCTGGCGCATCCACTCTTCGCCCAGGCCTTTGCTTGGAGATTACGAGCCGATGACCATCTGGACCAGGGACCTTTGACTAGATCTTCTGGAGGACGCCGCCACCAGGACGCGGAATACGTGGGTGCTCAGCCTGAGGTGAGCGAGAGCCAGTGCACCCGGCGCTCGGCCTGGACAGCGGGGTCCGCGACGGGCGCGGCCGCGAGCAGCCGCTGGGTGTACGGGTCCTGGGGCGAGCCGAGCACGTCCCGAGTCGGGCCCTGCTCGACGATCCGACCCTCGTGCATGACGGCGACCCGCCCGGTCACCCGCTCGACGACCGCGAGGTTGTGCGAGATGAACAGGCAGGAGAAGCCGAGCCGCTGCTGCAGGTCGGCGAAGACATCGAGGATGCGCTGCTGGACGGACACGTCGAGCGCGCTCGTCGGCTCGTCCGCGATGAGCACCTCGGGGTCGAGCGCAACCGCACGAGCGATCGACACCCGCTGCCGCTGCCCACCGGAGAGCTCGTGGGAGAAGCGGTCCGCAAGATCCGGCGAGAGCTGCACGAGCTCGAGCAGGTGCGCGACCTTGTCCCGCGCCGCCGTGCCGCGCAGGTCGGTGTGCAGCCGCAGCGGTTCACCGATCGCCTGGGCGATGGTCCACCGCGGGTTGAGCGTCGAGGCCGGGTCCTGGAATACGACGCCGACACGCCTGCGCACGCCGAGCTGCTCCTTGCGCGGGGCCGTGCGCAGGTCCACCTGGCAGACCCGGACCGTCCCGGAGGTCGCGGGGACGAGGCCGGCGAGCACCTGCCCGATCGTGGACTTGCCCGAGCCGGACTCCCCCACGAGACCAAGCATCTCCCCGCGCTCGATGCGCAGCGTGACGCCGCTCGCGGCATGGACCGGGGCGGAGCGGCGCGAGCCCGGGTAGACGACGTGGAGATCGACGAGGTCGATCGGCGGGGGCAGGACGGCCTCCACCCGGCCGGTCGGCGCGCTCACCAGGGACGTCGCCGTGGTTGTGGCCGTCTTGGTTGTGGCCGTCTTGTTCGCGGACGCGACGGCCCCGAGGTGCGGGACTGCGTCGAGCAGCTCGCGTGTGTACGCGTCCTCGGGCGCGGCGAAGAGCCGCGCGACGGGCGCCTGCTCGACGATCCGGCCAGCGCGCATGACGACGACGTCGTCGGCGAGGTCGGCCACGACGCCCATGTCGTGCGTGATGAGCACGATCGCGGTGCCGCGGGTGTCGCGCAGCGTGCGCAGGAGCCCGAGGATGCCCGCCTGAACGGTCACGTCGAGCGCGGTCGTCGGCTCGTCCGCGATGAGGGCGACGGGGTCCGCGCTGATCGCCATGGCGATGAGGGCGCGCTGGAGCTGGCCGCCCGAGAGCTGGTGCGGGTAGGAGCGGGCGATCCGCTCGGGGTCAGCGAGCCCGACCTCACGCAGGAGCTCAAGAAGGCGCTCACGCGCCCGCGCCCGGGTGACCTTCGAGTGCACCCGGATGGCCTCGATGATCTGCCACCCGATCGTGAGCACAGGGTTCCAGGCGTTCATGGGCTCCTGGGAGATGAGGCCGACGACGCCGCCGCGGACCGGGAGGAGCTGCGCGGGAGTCGCACCGACGAGTTGCATGGACGCGCCACCGCCCTCGCCCACACCCTCAGTCGGCGCGAGCCGGACGCTGCCCGTGACCTCGGCGGTCGCGGGCAGCAGGCCGAGCACCGAGAAGGCCGTCACGGACTTCCCGGAGCCGGACTCGCCCACGAGGGCGAGCACCTGCCCGCGGTGCAGCGTCCAGGAGACGCCGTCCACCGCGGGCCGGTCCTGGCCCTCGAACTGGACGGTCAGCCCCTCGACCGTGACGAGGGGCTGACCACCGATCAGATCGTCGCTCACTTGGCCAACGACGCCTTGAGGTAGTTCGGGTACGCCGGGAACGACGGGATGTAGAAGTTCTCGACGTTCGAGCCGTGCAGGAACGAGTTCCGCGTGAACACCAGCGGCACGACGGGTGAGGCCGCCATGATCGCCTCATCCGCCTGGGCCCAGATCGCGCCGGCCTTGACCGGGTCGATCTCGGCCGTCGCCTGGGCGATCAGCGCGTCCACGGCCGGGTCGGAGAAGCGAGCGATGTTCCACCCGCCGTTGCCGATCTGGCTCGAGTCGAACAGCGGCTGGATGTTGCCGTTCGCGCTCGGGAAGTCGGGCTGCCAGGCGCTCACATTGAGGTCGTAGTCACCGTCGCCCTGGGTGAGCGTCTGCGTCGCGGCAAGCTGCGCCTCGGGCTTGATGGTCACCTTGAAGCCGGCCCGCTCGAGACCCTGCTCGATCGCCTGCGCCTTGGACAGCGAGACCGAGTCGTCCTCGGAGACGAGGATGAGCTCACGGCTGGCCGGGTCCCAGCCCGATTCGGCGAGGAGCGCCTTGGCCTTGTCGACGTCGCCGCCGGCCGGGGCCTCGTAGAGGTTGAAGTCGACTCGGCCCTGGATGCCCGGAGTGATCAGCGTCGTAGCGAGCGCACCACCGGTCTCTCCTCCGGACGCGACCTGGAAGGCCTGCTTGTCGGTCGCGTACTGGATGGCTTGGCGGACCTTGACGTTGTCGAGGCCGTCACGCTCCGTGTTGATCGCCAGGTAGGCGAGCGCGCCGGCGTCGGACGTCACGAGGCGCTCCTTGGCGGAGGCGTTGTTGGCGACCTGGGCGAGCTGGGCCGGCGGCACGAAGGTTGCGCCAAAGGCGTTCTTGTCGGCCCCCGAGTCGGCGATCAGGCGCTGCGCGGTGACGGTCGCGTCCTGGCCGAGGGAGAAGACGATCTGGTCCGGTCCGGCCGTACGCACGTCGTCCGTAGCCTTGTCCCACTTGTCGTTGCGCTCGAGCGTGATCGAGACGCCGCTCTTGGTCTCGGCGACCCGGTACGGGCCCGAGGCGACGGGCTGCTGGGAGTATGTCGCGACGTCGTCCTTGGCCTCAGGGACCGGGGCGAAGGCGGGCTGCGACACGATCCACGGCCAGTCACCGTAGGCAGACGTCAGGTGGAAGACGATCGTCTTGTCGTCCGGCGTCTCGATCGAGGGCAGCTCAGCCCCGGCGAACGGACCGGTGTAGGTGTCCCCGCCCTCGAGCAGGCTCTTGTGGTAGCTCAGCCCACCGGAGAGCTCGGGCGCGAAGGAGCGCTCGATGCCGTACTTGATGTCCGCGGACGTGATGGGCGTGCCGTCCTCGAAGAACAGGCCGTCCTTGAGGGTGTACGTCCACGTCGTGCCGTCCTCGGAGACCGTCCCGGTATCCGTGGCGAGGTCCGGCACGACGACACCAGGCTTGCCGGGCTCGACGCCCCACGTGGTCAGGCGACGCTCGACGAGTCCGAGTGTCGTGATCGCGAGGTTCTGGCTCTCGGCCGGGTCCCAGTTCACCTCGGTCGCGGAGGTGAGGATCGTGAGCGTGCCGCCGGCGACGGTGTCCGTGGTGGAACCCTGCGTGCCGGTCGAGGAGTCGGCGTTCTTGTCGCCGTTGGCGTTGCACCCGGTGAGCGCGATGGCGACGACGGCCGCTGCTGCGGCCGTCTTGAGCGCCGTCTGGCGCAGGGACCGGGGGGAACGGGAACGTTGTGCGTTCATGGTGGTCGGGCCTTTCACTGCTGAGATTCTGCAATTTCACTTGGAATCGGGGCGGCGCTGACTCAGCGCTGTGTACATCGCCTCGGGGGACTCGAAGGATCTGGGCGGCGGATCATGCGCGTGCCCGCGGGTCCAGGACCCCGTAGACGAGGTCGACGAGGAAGTTGGCAACGATGATGACGGCGGCCGAGAACAGCGTGACGCCGACGAGGACGGGCAGGTCGAAGTTGCCGACGGCGTCGAGCAGAAGTGCTCCCAAGCCGGGCATCGAGAAGACCTTCTCTGTGATGACGGCGCCGCCGAGCAGGCCTCCGAGGTCGAGGCCGAACAGGGTGATGACGGGGATCATGACGTTGCGCAGGGCGTGCCGGGTGATGACGCGCTGCTCCGTGAGCCCCTTCGCCCGTGCGGTGCGGATGAAGTCCGACCCCATGACATCGAGCATCTGGGCGCGGGTGAGCCGGGCGTAGACGGCGGCCATGAGGATCGCGAGGACGGTCCAGGGCAGCACGAGGTGCCAGGCCCAGTCGAGCGGGCTCTCGGTGAACGCGACGTAGCCGGAGACCGGGACCATGTTGAGCGTGAAGCCGAAGAGCAGGATGCCGAGCAGCCCGACGAGGTAGCTCGGGGCAGACACCCCGGCGATCGCGCCGATCATGACGGCACGGTCGATCACCGTCCCCCGCTTGATCGCGGCGACGACCCCCGCGGCAACCCCGACGACGAGCCAGAGCACCGCGGCACCGATCGCGATCGAGAAGGTGACCGGGAGGCGGCTCGTGATGAGGTCCGTGACGGACTCGTTGAGCCGGAAGGAGTACCCGAGGCACGGGGCCGCGCAGTCGATCGCCGTCGCGCCGCTGCCGAAGGTGCGCCCCGCGAAGATCCCGCCGAGGAACAGCAGGTACTGCTTCCAGCTCGGCAGGTCGAGGCCCATGTACCCGCGGGCCGCCTCGAGCCGCTCGGGAGTGCACGGGCGTCCGCAGGCGAGCTGGGCCGGGTCTGCAGGGAGCAGGACGAAGACGGCATACGTGAGGGCGGAGACCACGAGCAGCACGATGATCATGCCGGAGGCCTTGCCCAGGACGAACCGGGCCGTGCGGGCCGCACTCGTGCCGGTGCGCACGGTCGTCACCGGGGCGCTCACGAGCGGACTCCGCGCGAGCGGGGATCGAGGGCGTCGCGCAGGCCGTCGCCGAACACGTTGAAGGCAAGGGTGATGAGGAACAGGGCCACTCCCGGGAAGACGAGGTACATCGGGGTCACGGAGAACCAGGTGACGGCGTCACCGATCGACCGACCCCACGACGGGGTCGGCGGGGCCACCCCCACACCAAGGAAGGACAGCGCGGCCTCGGAGCCGATCGTCGCCGGGATCGTGATGGTCGAGAAGACGACGATCGTGGCGGACAGGTTCGGCAGGATCTGCCGGAAGAGGATGTGCCCGTGACTCGCGCCGAGCGCGGTCGACGCCCGCACGTACCCCTGCTTGCGCAACGCGAGCGTCTGTCCGCGGACGACGCGCGCGATCGAGGCCCAGCCGAAGAAACCGATGATGACGACGAGCAGCACCAGTCGCGGGAACGACACGGGGACGATCGCGCCGAGCGCGATCATGAAGATGAGGCTCGGGAACCCGAACATGACGTCGATGATGCGGCTCGCGACGGTGTCGACCCATCCGCCGAAGTATCCGGCGACGAGTCCGACGACCGTGCCGAGGAGCATCGCGAGGAACGTGGCACCGAGCCCCACCACGAGCGAGGTGCGCGACCCGTAGACGACGATCGAGAAGAGGTCACGGCCCGTGAGCGGCTCGACGCCGAACCAGTGGGCGGCGCTGATGCCCCCTCCCCATCCTGCCGGGGCGCCGCTGCTGTCGAGCGCGTCGAGGTGGTACGTGTATGGGTCGTTGCCCGAGAGCGAGGAGAGGAAGGGGGCGAAGATCGCCACGAGGACGAAGACGACGATCGTCACGAGGCCGGCGATCGCCAGCCGGTCTCTGCGCAGACGGCTCAGCAGCGTGCTGCTGGAGCGGGAGGTCTTCATGCTCGCGACGGGACCGACGATGTCGTGGTCGAGAGACATGAGCGCAGGTCCTTAAGGGGTCGTGGAACGGAGGCGGTGACGGCTGAACCGACAACACATTCCGCTCACGGTTGCTTCCCTGTCTGCGAGATTCGCTCGAACGACCCGGCGGGCGCTCGTCACCGGCGAGGAGCACTGCTCCTCGTTCGCGGTCCGCTCACCCTACGCCGTCTCGCCATGCATTATCAGACGTATCACTTTTTGAGATGCGTATCACTTCTTGAGATTTGATGGTCCGCGCCGGGACGCGCCAGCGGCGTCCACCCCTCGACCGTGCAGGAATCGGGGTCGCCGATCGCCCACTGGCCCCCGGCCGGCTTGTCCCGACAAGATGAAAACGGAACGAGGACAGCATCGGGGCCTGAATCTGGGAAGATAGGTCCCATGAGCTCATCTGCTGACTTCCCCGCGCCCGCGAACGCCCCGACCCCGCCGCAGTCCCTGGTGGCCACGGTCAAGCAGGTTCCGGACAAGGTCAGCCTGGACGGCCTCGAGGGCCAGTGGGACGCCGCGTGGTCAGAGCAGGGCACCTACGCCTTCGACCGCACGGCCGAGCGCGCCCAGGTGTACTCGATCGACACCCCGCCGCCGACCGTCTCCGGCTCGCTGCACGTTGGTCACGTCTTCAGCTACACCCACACCGACGTCGTCGCCCGCTTCCAGCGCATGCGCGGCAAGTCCGTCTTCTACCCGATGGGCTGGGACGACAACGGTCTGCCCACCGAGCGCCGGGTGCAGAACTACTACGGCGTGCGCTGCGACCCGTCGCTGCCGTACACCGAGAACTTCGTGCCGCCCTTCGAGGGCGCCGAGGGCAAGAGCGTCAAGGCTGCCGACCAGCAGCCGATCAGCCGCAAGAACTTCGTCGAGCTGTGCGAGCGCCTCACCGCCGAGGACGAGCAACAGTTCGAGGCGCTGTGGCGCTACCTCGGCCTGAGCGTCGACTGGAAGCACCACTACCAGACCATCGGGCAGACTGCCCAGGCCACCGCGCAGACCGCCTTCCTGCGCAACCTCGCCCGCGGCGAGGCCTACCAGGCCGAGGCCCCGGGCCTGTGGGACGTCACGTTCCAGACCGCCGTCGCCCAGGCCGAGCTCGAGGCACGCGACTACCCCGGCCACTTCCACAAGGTCGCCTTCCACGCCCCCGACGGCTCGAAGATCTACATCGAGACGACCCGCCCCGAGCTGCTCCCGGCCTGCGTCGCGCTCATCGCGCACCCCGACGACGAGCGCTACCAGCACCTCTTCGGCACGACCGTGCGCTCCCCGCTCTTCGACGTCGAGGTGCCGGTCATCGCGCACACGGCCGCTGAGCCGGACAAGGGCGCGGGCATCGCCATGTGCTGCACCTTCGGCGACCTCACCGACGTGCAGTGGTGGCGCGAGCTGCAGCTGCCGACCCGGTCGATCCTCGTCCGCGACGGCCGCCTGACCCGCGAGGTCCCCGAGTGGCTCACGTCCGAGCGCGCCGTCGCGCTCTTCACCGAGCTCCTGGGCAAGACGACGTTCTCCGCTCGCTCGGCGATCGTCGACGCGCTGCGCGAGTCCGGCGACCTGGACGGCGAGCCGGTCGCCACCCAGCGCAAGACGAACTTCTTCGAGAAGGGCGACAAGCCCCTAGAGATCGTCACGAGCCGCCAGTGGTACATCCGCAACGGTGGCCGCGATGCGGACCTCAACACCACGCTGCTCGCCCGCGGTGACGAGCTGAAGTTCCACCCCGAGTTCATGGCCGTGCGCTACTCCAACTGGGTGGGCGGCCTCAACGGCGACTGGCTCGTCTCACGCCAGCGCTTCTTCGGTGTGCCGATCCCTGTCTGGTACCCCCTCGACGCCCACGGCGAGCCGCAGTGGGACGCCCCGATCGTCCCGGACGAGGCCTTGCTGCCCATCGACCCGTCCTCGGACTCGCCCGCGGGCTACACCGCGGACCAGCGTGGTGCAGCCAGCGGCTTCATCGGCGACCCAGACATCATGGACACCTGGGCGACGTCGTCGCTCACCCCGCAGATCGCCGGCGGCTGGCTCACGGACCCGGACCTCTTCTCCCGCGTCTTCCCGATGGACCTGCGCCCCCAGGGCCAGGACATCATCCGCACCTGGCTGTTCTCCACGGTCGTGCGCTCCCACCTCGAGCACGGCTCGCTGCCTTGGGCCAACGCCGCGATCTCCGGCTGGATCCTCGACCCGGACCGCAAGAAGATGTCCAAGTCCAAGGGCAACGTCGTGACCCCGATGGGCCTGCTCGAAGAACACGGCTCCGACGCCGTCCGCTACTGGGCGGCCTCGGCCCGCCTGGGCACCGACGCGGCCTTCGAGGTCGGGCAGATGAAGATCGGCCGCCGCCTGGCGATCAAGGTCCTCAACGCGAGCAAGTTTGCGCTCTCCTTCGCCGGTGAGGGCGAGGTCAGCCTCGACCCCGCCCGGGTCACCGAGCCGATCGACCGCGCCATGCTCGCCGGTCTGGCCGACGTCGTGGACCGCGCGACCGCGGCACTCGAGTCCTACGACCACACCAAGGCCCTCGAGGTCTCCGAGACGTTCTTCTGGACGTTCTGCGACGACTACCTCGAGCTGGTCAAGGACCGTGCCTACGGCGCCGGAGCGGTTGACGTCTCCCCCGAGACCGACTCGGCCCGCACCGGGCTGGCCATCGCGCTCGACACGCTGCTGCGTCTGTTCGCACCGGTCCTGCCGTTCGCGACCGAAGAGGTCTGGTCCTGGTGGCGCGAAGGGTCCGTGCACCAGGCAGCCTGGCCCACCTCGGGTGGCCTGCGCGAGGCAGCCGGGGACGCCGACACGTCGGTGCTCACCGCGGCCGGTCACGCCCTCGCGGCGCTGCGCAAGGTCAAGTCCGAGGCCAAGGTGTCCATGCGCACGCCGATCCTGCTCGTCGAGCTGGCCGTGCCCCGCCCGTACCTGCACGCGATCGAGTCGGCCCTGGTCGACGTCCGGGGAGCCGGTCGGGTGACCGGGGAGCTCCGGCTCGACATCGCGGCCGACGGCCTGGGTGACCAGGCCGTCCAGGGCGGCATCGTCGTCGTGCAGTCCGAGCTGGGCGAAGCCGAGGCCAAGCAGCCTCGCGGCTGACCCACTCCAGTCCTGCAAGTCACCAGCCCTGCCAGTCCCCCCAGCCCCGCCGCTCAGCGCCGAGAAAGGCACACCATGCGCGAGTTCTCCTCACCCAGCGTGGTCGACGTCTCCGAGGAGACGTCGATCAACACCCTGCTGGCCACCCGGGTGGCCACGGCCGGGGGCGGGGTGCTCATCGAGCGCAAGGCCCACCTCGGCGACACGTGGATCCCGATCACCGCGCGGGAGTTCCAGGCGCAGGTCACGGCCGTGGCCAAGGGCCTGGTCGCCCACGGGATCGCGGTGGGCGACCGGGTCGCGATCATGTCCCGCACCCGCTACGAGTGGACCCTGCTCGACTTCGCGATCTGGGCAGTGGGCGCCGTCCCGGTGCCGGTGTACGAGACGAGCTCGGTCGAGCAGATCCGCTGGATCTGCTCCGACGCCGGCGTGCGGCTCGCCATCGTGGAGACCACCGCGCACGGCGTCCTGCTCGACGACGCGCGCTCCACCCTCCCCGGCGTCGAGGCCGTCCTCGTCATCGACGAGGACGCGATCGAGACGCTGCGCGCCGCCGGCAGCGCGATCACCGACGGCGAGATCACCGCCCGCTCCGCCGGCGTGCGGGGAAGCAGCCTCGCCACGATCATCTACACCTCCGGGACCACCGGGCGGCCCAAGGGCGTCGAGCTCACGCACTGGAACTTCGTGTACCTCACCCGCAACGGGGTCGGCGGCCTGGGCGAGGTCTGCGCGACCCCCGGCTCTCGCACACTGCTGTTCATGCCGCTCGCGCACGTCTTCGCGCGGTTCATCGAGGTGCTGTGCGTGACCTCGGGGGCGGTCATGGGGCACACCCCCGACACCCGGAACCTGCTGCCCGACCTGGCGATCTTCCGACCGACCTTCCTGCTCGCCGTCCCGCGGGTCTTCGAGAAGGTCTACAACTCCTCCGAGCAGAAGGCCGGCACGGGGACGAAGCTCACGCTGTTCCGGTGGGCGGCGAAGGTTTCCATCGCATACTCCAAGGCCAGCGAGACCGTAGGTGGTGCCCCCTTCCCCCTCAAGGTGCAGCATGCCCTGGCCGGCGTGCTCGTCTACCGCAAGCTGCGCGCGGCGCTGGGCGGCACCCGGTACGCGGTCTCCGGCGGTGCACCGCTGGGCGAGCGGCTGGGTCACTTCTACCGCGGCATCGGGCTGACCGTCCTCGAGGGCTACGGCCTCACCGAGAGCACCTCCGCGACCGCCGTGAACCTGCCGGGCCTGATCAAGATCGGCACGGTCGGCCCCGCGTTCCCGGGTACCCGCATGCGGATCGACGACGACGGCGAGATCCTCATCGGCGGCGACCACCTCTTCCGCGGCTACCACAACAACCCCGAGGCCACCGCGGAGGCCCTGGTGGACGGATGGTTCCGCACGGGCGACCTCGGCTCCCTCGACTCCGACGGATACCTGCGGATCACCGGTCGCAAGAAGGAGATCATCGTGACCGCGGGCGGCAAGAACGTCGCCCCCGCCCTGCTCGAGGATCGCCTGCGTGGGCACCCGCTCGTCAGCCAGTGCGTCGTGGTCGGCGACCAGAAGCCGTTCATCGCCGCGCTGGTCACCCTGGACGCAGAGATGCTGCCCGGCTGGCTGCGCAGCCATGGCCTCCCAGCCATGGACGCGGCAACTGCGAGCCGCAGCCCGGAGGTTCTCGAGGCGCTCGACCGGGCCGTCGAGCGCACGAACGAGGCAGTCTCCCGGGCCGAGTCGATCCGCAAGATCCGGGTCCTCACGACCGACTTCACGGAGGAGAACGGGTACCTGACCCCGTCGCTCAAGGTCAAGCGCTCCCTTGTGCTCAAGGACTTCATGCCGGAGATCGAGCAGATCTACACCAAGTACTGATCGTGGCCCACAGCCCGATCATCTCGATCGACGCGGTGGACTTCACCAAGGTGCACTACGCGGCCGTCTTCTTCATCTCCGTCGTCGACGACGGGTCCTGACTGCACGACCCATGGCCCTGGTCGGACCCCCGCGACGTCGTGGGGGTCCGACCAGGGCAGGTGGCCGCCGTGCCGGCGGCCAGGCCGATCAGGCGAGGTTGTTGATCCGGGTGCTGTCCGAGGACAGGCTGGGAGCGAGTCCATCCCCCGGTGTGCCGTCGTCGTGCCAGCGCAGCACCGCACCGACGCCGTCACCGAGGGACACCGCGTCGGTGGGGACGAAGGTCAGCCCGGCGTCCTGGCCCAAGGCGGCCCGCACAAGAGCGACCGTCGCGGGCAGCTGATATGCACCGTCCGTCACGGCGAGCTCGGCGAGCCCTGCCTGCGTGAGCGCGACCTGCAGCGGCTCGGAACCGACCCACACCTCCTGCGCTCCGAGCTCGGTATCGGGGCCGTACTCGTCGGAGAGCAACAGCTCCCGCACCTGCCCGCGAGCGAGGACGGCGACCACGCTCTCCAGGCCGCTCACCCCGCCGATGTTACGGCCCCGCTCCGCCCGGAACATCTCGAGCACCTCGTCGCGACGTCGTGCACGGAACTGCGCCAGCGCCTGGCTGATGTTGGCCTCGAAGGCGCCCACGTTGACGCCCGGTCCGCGGGCCCCTCCGGCCACGTCCACGACCAGCTCAAGGGTCTTCTTCCCCAGCTCCGCCCGCAGCAGGGCGACCGCCCGGACGTCGCCGGTGAGCAGGATCAGCTCGGGCCGGTGCGCCGCGACCTGGCGTTCGATCTCGGCCGCGACGATCTCCGCGTTGCGCTCCCAGGAGTCCTCAGCGCGGGACTCGAGCCGCTTGTGCGACATTCCCCCGGTCGCGACCTTGTTGATCACATCGTGGCCGCCCTCGATCGCCTCTGGCTGCGAATACGGCAGGTGCCCACCGGCCTCGGACCAGGTGAGATCGGCACCCTGCCTGTCGACGACGACACGCAGGTAGTCGACCGACTCGTCGGCTGCGCGGGCTGCCTGGAGCAGCTCGGGCACGGGACCGTAGGTCGCCTTCTGGACCGCGGGCGGGTCCTTGATGATCCGATCGACGAGGATCCCGTCACGGAGGTTCGCAATCATCACCCGGCCGTGCGGTCCGCCGATCCGGGTGGGCCGGACCACCTCGTCCTCGATCGAGGCGATCACTGCGGCGTCGGCGCCGTCCTTCTCGAGGGAGCGCCTCAGCCCCTTCCACCTGTTCTCCACCTCTCGGTCGCCTTCACCGGAGCGGGTCACGTCGATGTAGACCGTAGCGAACGGGCCGGGTGTTCCCAGAAGCGGCTTGAGCCAGTCAATCTTCATGCAGAGACCTCGTGCCTTCCGTCGGGGGCGGACGGCCCTGGAACGGGTCGACCGCGGGCACTTCAGTCTCTGTCACCCGGAGGGGCCCCGCCACCCCACGTCAGTCCTCAGCGGTTCAGCGGCCGGCACGCACCGGTCTCAGGAATACGTGTCGAGGACACCCGCGCGGCCGTGCTCGGCCGCGATCCGCTCATGGTGACGGATCACCTCGGAGACGATGAACTCGCGGAACTTCTCCGCGAAGGCCGGATCGAGACCGGCCTCGAGGGCGATCGTCGTCAGTCGCTCGATCTGCAGCCGCTCGCGCAGCGGGTCGGCGGGCACCACCCCGCCCTGCGCCTTGAGCTCACCGACTCGTTGGGTGAACTTGAAGCGTTCGGCGAGCAGGTACACCAAGGCCCCGTCGACGTTGTCGATGCTGGACCGCAGGCGCAGGATCTCGTCCCGGATGGCGGGTTCTTGGGTCGGGTCAGATCGGTCGTCCGGGGACGTCATCGACTCAGGCGCTCTTCTCGCGGGGGGCGGACTTGCCACGCGAGCTGCGCGGCACGAGCGTCGGGTAGACGTTCTCCAGGACGACCTCACCCGTGATGACGACCTTCTCCACGTCGTCGCGGCTGGGCACCTCGAACATGACCTGCTGGAGGACCTCCTCCATGATGGCGCGCAGCCCTCGGGCACCGGTCCCGCGCAACAGGGCCTGGTCGGCGATCGCCTCGACCGCGTCCGTGGTGAACTCGAGCTCGACCCCGTCGATCTCGAACATCCGTTGGTACTGCTTGATCAGGGCGTTGCGAGGTTCGGTGAGGATCTGCACGAGTGCGCTCTGATCGAGCGGCTTCACGGTCGTGATGACCGGCACACGGCCGATGAACTCGGGGATGAGCCCGAACTTCAACAGGTCCTCGGGCATGACGTCGTCGTAGGCGGTGGACTCGTCGACCGTCTGCAGCGGCGCACCGAAACCGATCCCGTGCTTGCCCGCCCGGGAGGAGATGATCTCCTCGAGCCCGGCGAACGCACCCGCCACGATAAACAGGACGTTCGTCGTGTCGATCTGGATGAATTCCTGGTGGGGGTGCTTGCGCCCGCCCTGCGGCGGGACCGAGGCCGTCGTGCCCTCGAGGATCTTGAGCAGCGCCTGCTGGACACCCTCGCCGGAGACGTCACGGGTGATCGACGGGTTCTCCGACTTGCGGGCGATCTTGTCGACCTCGTCGATGTAGATGATGCCCATCTCGGCCTTCTTGACGTCGTAGTCAGCGGCCTGGATGAGCTTGAGCAGGATGTTCTCGACGTCTTCCCCGACGTAGCCGGCCTCGGTGAGCGCGGTGGCGTCGGCGATCGCGAATGGCACGTTGAGCATCTTCGCGAGGGTCTGGGCGAGGTAGGTCTTGCCACAGCCGGTGGGGCCGATCAGCAGGATGTTCGACTTCGCAAGCTCGACCTGGGAGGAGTCCTCCCCGACCGAGCGGGTGCCCTCGCTAGCCTGGATGCGCTTGTAGTGGTTGTAGACGGCGACGGCGAGCGACCGCTTCGCGCCTTCCTGGCCGATCACGTACTGCTCGAGGAAGTCGAAGATCGCGCGGGGCTTGGGGAGCTCGACCATGCCGAGCTCGGCGGCCTCTGTGAGCTCTTCCTCGATGATCTCGTTGCAGAGCTCGATGCACTCGTCGCAGATGTAGACGCCCGGGCCTGCGATGAGCTTCTTGACCTGCTTCTGGGACTTCCCACAGAAGGAACACTTCAGCAGGTCAGCGCCGTCACCGATGCGAGTCACAGTAGGTCTCCTCCCGGTCCGCTCCCGTGCGGAGCGATCGTCGTCCCGCGCCGCTGCACGGTCTTGTGCTGACGCTGGTCCGAATGATCTTGCGTCCATTGCACACCACCGGAGCGCCAATGTCGCTATGGCGCTCCGGTGGTGGGTGCTTCACTTCTTGACGAGGGTCGGCTTGCGGCTCTCCAGGACCTGGTCGACCAGGCCGTACTCGAGCGCCTGGTGCGCGCTGAGGATCTTGTCGCGCTCGATGTCCTTGCGGACCTCAGCCTCGTCGCGTCCGGTGTGCAGCGCGATCGTCCCCTCGAGCCACTCCCGCATGCGGATGAGCTCGTTGGCCTGGATCTCGATGTCGGAGGCCTGGGCGTAGCCCCCGCCCTCCATCGACGGCTGGTGGATCAGGACGCGGGCGTTGGGCAGCGCGAGGCGCTTCCCCGGCGCGCCGGCGGCGAGCAGGACTGCCGCGGCCGAGGCCGCCTGGCCCAGGCATACCGTCTGGATCTGCGACGTGACGTACTGCATCGTGTCGTAGATCGCCGTCATCGCGGTGAAGGAACCACCCGGTGAGTTGATGTAGATGATGATGTCGCGGTTGGGCTCGAGGCTCTCCAGCACGAGCAGCTGGGCCATGACGTCGTCCGCCGAGGCGTCGTCGACCTGGACCCCGAGGAAGATGATGCGGTCCTCGAAGAGCTTGTTGTACGGGTCCTGGCGCTTGAAGCCGTAGGCCGTGCGCTCCTCGAACTGGGGAAGGACGTACCGCGACTGCGGCGCGCCGTAGGGCAGTGCACGCCCACCAGCGCCGGCGAGGCGCTGCGCGGTCGAGATGAACTGGGACTCAATGCTCATGGGGATACTCCTCGAACTCTTCTGGTGGCTTGCGACGGACTCAGGAGCTGATCGTGCCGCCGCCGCCGGGGACCGAGCCCGCGTGGGTCACAACACGGTCGATGAATCCGTACTCGAGAGCCTCGGCCGCGGTGAACCAGCGGTCGCGGTCGGAGTCGGTGTGGATCTGCTCGGTGGTCTTGCCGGTCTGTTCGGCGATCAGCTCGGCCAGCACACGCTTCATGTGCAGGATGAGCTGGGCGTTGATCCGGACGTCGGTCGCGGTGCCACCGATACCACCGGAGGGCTGGTGCATCATCACGCGGGCGTGCGGGGTCGCGAAGCGCTTGCCCTTGGCACCCGAGGAGAGCAGGAACTGCCCCATCGAGGCAGCCATGCCCATCGCGACTGTCGCGACGTCGGGCTGGATGAACTGCATCGTGTCGTAGATCGCCATGCCCGCGGTGATCGAGCCACCGGGCGAGTTGATGTAGAGGTAGATGTCCTTCTCGGGGTCCTCCGCCGCGAGGAGCATCATCTGGGCGCAGATGGCGTTCGCGTTGTCGTCGCGCACCTCGGAGCCAAGCCAGATGATGCGCTCCTTGAGGAGCCGGTTGTAGATGCTGTCGTTCAATCCAAGGCCGGCCACGTCACCGCGTGCTGCCACTGGCATCTGCTCGTTCACGCCATCTCCTTATTGCTCCATGCTCAACCGTGCGTTGCAGTGACCCTAACGCGCCACGTGCCGGTGTTTCGTCCCTGAACTGCGCTGTTTCGCTTTGGGCGCACACACCCGAGGCGTGCCCGCAGCCGATCGGGCAACCGCGGGGGCGCAGATCGCCGCCGTCCGCAGACACGAACGGCCCTGCCTCCACCAGGAGACAGGGCCGTTCGATCAGCCGACCTGAACGATCAGGCCTTCTCGTCAGCGTCCGCGTCCGCGGGGGCCTCGGCCGACTCGTCGACGACAACCTCAACCACATCGTCAGACTCGACGACGGCGACTCCGGCGGCCTCGACGGCCGCGTCGTCCTCGTCGGAACCGATGAACTCGGAGAGGTCAACAGCATTGCCCTCACCGTCGACGACCTCGACCTGGCGCAGGGCGACCGCGAGGGCCTTGGACCGCGCGACCTCTCCGACCATGGCCGGGATCTGGCCGTTCTCGTCGATCGTCTTGATGAACGTGTTCGGGTCCATGCCGTACTGGCGGCTCGCGTTGACGAGGTAGTCCAGCAGCTCGTTCTGACCGACCTTGATAGCCAGCTTCTCGGCCAGGATGTCGAGAACGATCTGGTTCTTCAGCGCGGTCTCGGTCTGCTCGAGAACCTCGGCGCGGTGCTCGGCGTCCTCAAGACGTCCCTCACCCTCGAGGTGGCGGACGATCTCAGCCTCGACGACGCCCGCGGGCAGCGGGACCTCGACCTTGGTGAGCTCGGCGAGCAGCAGGTCACGGGCCTGGACGGCCTGGTTGGACTGCTTGATGTTCGCGGCCTGCTCGCGCAGGTCCTCGGTCAGCTCGGCGAGGGTGTCGAACTCGCTCGCCAACTGGGCGAACTCGTCGTCGGCCTCGGGCAGGTCGCGCTGCTTGACCGTGGTGGCCACGACCGTGACGTCGGCGTCCTGGCCCTCGTGCTCGCCACCGGCGAGCGGCGCGACGAAGGTCGTGGTCTCGCCCGCGGACAGTCCGGTGAGCGCCTCGTCGAGGCCTTCGAGCATGTTGCCCGAGCCGATCTGGTAGGAGATGCCGGAGACGGTGTCGACCTCTTCGCCGTCGACCTTGGCCGACAGGTCGAGGACGACGAAGTCGCCGTCGACCGCGGGGCGGTCCACTCCGACGAGGGTGCCGAAGCGCTCGCGCAGGGCGTCCAGGCGGGCCGCGACGTCCTCGTCGGAGACGGTGACATCCTCGACGGCAACCTTGATCGCGGACAGCTCGGGGAGCTCGACCTCGGGGCGGACCTCAACCTCGGCCGTGAAGTGCAGCTCGCCGTCGGTGCCCTCGAGGTCGGGGACCTTGATGACCTGGACGTCGGGCTGACCGAGCGGACGGATGTTCGTCTGTGTCACGGCCTGGCGGTAGAAGCCGGACAGGGACTCGTTGATCGCGTGCTCAAGCACGGCGCCACGGCCGACGCGCTGGTCGACGATACGTGCAGGCACCTTGCCCTTGCGGAATCCGGGGACGGAAATCTGCTCGGCGATGTGCTTGTACGCGTGATCGATGCTCGGCTTGAGCTCGTCGTACTCCACCTCGACGGTCAGCTTGACCTTGGTCGGGTCCAGGGTCTCGACAGCGCTCTTCACTTCGATGATCTCCAACTTGCTCGACGGCATGCCGATGACCCGGCACGGACACTGCTCAGAAGTTCTCGGGGATACCCGGGACGCCGTCTCAGAACGACGGCCTCGCCCACAGGTCCAACTCACCCACGAGCAACCAGTAGATGGTACGCCACCGAGCACGGTGCAAGACAGTCCGCACGAGCAGAGCCCGGAAGATCCACATCGGGGGCCATCGCAGCCGAACTACTTGGATGGAGTGTCGTCGCTCATGAGAGCGGTCATCGCCGGCAGGACTCCTCGACGGCGGACAGGCTCTGTCACGGCGGAAGGCCCGGGCGCGAGTCGAGTTCTCCAGCGCCCGGGACTTCCACTGCGAGTCGGGGTGACAGGATTTGAACCTGCGACCTTCCGGTCCCAAACCGGACGCGCTACCAACCTGCGCCACACCCCGTTGCCCCGCTCAAACGTCCACCCTCGGGTGAACACTCGGGCAAGCATAGTAGGAAGATCCCTTGCTCGGGACCATCAGAATTTTTGCTAAGGTGTTCCAGCAGGTTCCTCCAGCACCTGACGCACTGCGTCCGAAGCCGGAGATTTCATGCGGGCGTAGCTTAGTGGTAAAGCCTCAGTCTTCCAAACTGATGATGCGAGTTCGATTCTCGTCGCCCGCTCCACGGTATAAGGCCAGGTCAGAGGGCATTTCCTCGACCTGGCCTTCTGCATGTCCGGCCCCGCGGCGCGCGTTTGCCCCGCTCACAGCGCCTCGACGCCAGAGACAGCGTTGCACCGCGCGCGCACTGTCGATACAGTCGACGGTGCAGCCCTCGTGCTGCGCTCCCGCGCCTGACCGGCGCGAAGGTCAGGATCACCAGGGGAAGGACGCGCAGTGACCACGCAGGCCATGCCCTCGATCAGCCACGCGATCGCGTTGTCATGCCCGGTGTCCGGTCAGTGTCTCTAGAGCGTTGACCCGTTCCGGCACCCGCCGGGCCGTCAATGCTCCACACCCCCCTGTCCCGGCGCCCGCCTCGCTCAGACCGAGGCCTCCCACCGTCCGGTTCTCACGCACCTGATCCTGGACGGGCACCATCCTCGGCAACCGATCCGATCGATGAGGTCAGCCAGACACACCGGCCCAGCCGCAAACAGCTCACTCCGCGTCACCGGCATCCACCGGTTGACCATCGAGAAGACCACTGAGAAAAGGACTCCCCCATGGCACGGATCTACGACGACGTCACCAAGCTCGTTGGCAACACCCCGCTCGTGCGCCTCAACCGGCTCACCGAGGGCGTGGGCGCCACGGTCGTCGCCAAGCTTGAGTACTACAACCCGGCCAACTCGGTGAAGGACCGCATCGGCGTCTCGATCATCGACGCCGCCGAGGCGTCCGGAGACCTCAAGCCCGGCGGCACGATCGTCGAGGCCACCTCGGGCAACACCGGGATCGCCCTCGCCTTCGTCGGAGCCGCACGTGGCTACAACGTCGTGCTGACGATGCCGGAGACCATGTCGAAGGAGCGTCGCGCGCTGCTGCGCGCCTACGGTGCCGAGCTCATCCTCACCCCGGGCTCGGAGGGCATGAAGGGCGCCGTGAACAAGGCGAACGAGATCGCCGCCGAGCGCCCGGGCTCGATCCTGGCCCGCCAGTTCGCCAACGAGGCCAACCCGGCCGCGCACCGCGCCGGGACGGCCGAGGAGATCTGGGCCGACACAGACGGCAAGATCGACATCTTCGTCGCAGGCATCGGCACCGGCGGGACGATCACCGGAGTCGGCCAGGTGCTCAAGGAGCGCAAGCCGAGCGTGCAGATCATCGCCGTCGAGCCGGCCGAGTCGCCGATCCTCAACGGCGGCGCACCCGGCCCGCACAAGATCCAGGGCCTGGGCGCGAACTTCATCCCCGAGATCCTCGACACGACCGTCTACGACGAGGTCTTCGACGTCGACACCGAGACCTCGGTCGAGGTCGCTCGCCGGGCCGCCAAGGAAGAGGGCCTGCTCGTCGGGATCTCCTCGGGCGCCGCGATCCACGCAGCGCTCGAGATCGGCAAGCGCCCGGAGAACGCCGGCAAGCTCATCGTCGTCATCGTCCCCTCCTTCGGCGAGCGCTACCTGACATCCATCCTCTACGCGGACCTGCTCGACTAGGTCTCGACCACCCCGTCGGACGCCGCTCTCGCGGCGGCGTCCGACCGGGCCCCACCACCTGCACGACGCCGCACCTGCACCACCTCGCCGTCCCCCACCGAAGGACCCACTTCGCATGTCTGGCCCGATCAACGCTTGGCAGCTGCTCCGGGAGGACCTTCAGGTTGCCCGAAACCGCGATCCCGCGGCGCGCAGCTCCCTTGAGGTGGCCCTTCTCTACCCGGGGGTCCACGCTGTGTGGGCGCACCGATTGACGCACCGCATGTGGCGCAACCCAGCGCTGCGCCTGCCGGCGCGGATCATCTCGCAGCTGACCCGGTCGGCGACCGGGGTGGAGATCCACCCCGCGGCGACCCTCGGCCGGCGGCTGTTCATCGACCACGGGATGGGTGTGGTGATCGGCGAGACGGCGGTCATCGGCGACGACGTCACGCTCTTCCACAACACGACCCTGGGCGGCCGCTCGATGACGCACGGCAAGCGCCACCCCACCCTGGGAAACCGGGTCGTGGTGGGCGCGGGCGCCAAGGTGCTCGGCGCGGTGTGGGTCGGCGACGACGCCCAGATCGGGGCGAACGCCGTGGTCGTCAAGGACGTGCCCGAGGGCGCCGTCGCGGTCGGGGTGCCCGCGAAGATCAAGTCACGGCCGCAGTACTCCCCCACGGTCGAGCACTGCGAGGACCCGGCCATCTTCATCTAGGCGGAGCACACACAACAGAACTCACGAAAGCGGACCGAGTGCAGCTGCATCCGGTCCGCTTCTGTGTGCGCCTGCAGTTGTACTAGTTACATTAGAACAACTACAGTAAGACGATGCTCTTCCGAATCGATCCATCCGCACCTGAGCCGCTCTTCGCTCAGCTCGCAAGCCAGGTGCGGCTGGCGGCCGCCCGCGGTGAGCTCGATGCCGGCGAACGGCTGCCCGCCGCCCGCGACCTCGCCGAGTCCCTCGACCTCAACGTCCACACGGTCCTGCGCGCCTATCAGGACCTACGCGACGAAGGGCTCATCGACCTGCGCCGCGGCCGGGGCGCCGTCGTGACCGAGCGCGCAAGCGCGGACTACGCCGCCCTACGGGCGGCCCTCGCCGTCGTCGTGCATGAAGCCCATGCGCTCAACCTGTCTCCGGACACCACCCTCGCCCTGCTCAAGGAGGCCCTCGCATGACCGTTTCCGCCGCGCCCGCCCCGTCCATGCACCGGAGGTCGACTACTCTGCTCGGCCTCGCCCTGCCGCTCATCATCCTGGTGAGCTCGGCCGTCCTCGCGTGGTCCTGGAAGGACACGCTGCCGGACCCGGTCGCGACGCACTGGGGCACCGACGGCGTGGACGGCTTCGGCAGCCTCACCGGCGCGATCGCGGTCATCCTCGTGATCGGCGTGCTCGTCACGATCCTCCTGTGGGCCATCTCCTTCCGGACCGGGAAGATGTCGTCGACCCGTCGCATGGTCAACGGGCTCAACGTCTGGACCGCCGTGCTCCTCTCGACGATCCTGCTCGGCACGCTTCACGCCCAGAAGGGGCTCATCGACGCGGCCGACGTCGGGGGCGTCGGCGGGACGATCGCCCTGGGCATGGCGCTCGCCACCGTCGCCGGGGTACTGGTCGCCGTGGTCACCCCCGCCTGCGCCGCAGCCCCCGCGACTGATCGGGTCCCGGCCGATGCGAGCCGGCTGCCGCTCGGCGATGGCGAGCGAGCCGTGTGGTTCCAACGACCGCGTGGCGGCGTCGGCCTCGCCGTCGGCTTCCTCGCGGCCGCGGGCACCGGCGTCGCCGCGATCGCGACCAGCGATTGGTGGATGCTCCTGGTGACCGCTTCTCTCGTGGCGCTCATGGCAGCCATGTTCAGCTGGGTCGCCCGGGTGGACGAGGCAGGCCTGCACGTCCGGTCCTCCCTCGGGGTGCCACGCACCCACATCCCACTCGACGAGATTCTCCAGGCCCGCGCCACGACAGTGCGGTGCTTTCGCGAGTTCGGCGGGTGGGGCTGGCGGATCGGGCGCGACGGGCGGGTCGGCGTCGTGCTCCGCTCCGGCGACGCTCTTGAGGTCACCCGGACCGGGGGCGGTGTCTTCGTCGTCACGGTCGACGACGCCCAGACCGGCGCGGCCCTGCTCAACACACTCGCCGACCGCGCTCGCGCGACGCACCCGGTCGAGTAGGCTCACTGCCCCAGGGCTGGGCCGATCCGCGCGAGCGGCCCCGGCCGCCCACCCTCAACGACGAGGAGAACCATGCGCTTCGGTCTGCACACCGGTTACTGGTCGGCCGGTCCCCCCGCCGGGATCGCCGAGGCTGTCCAGGCCGCGGACGCCCTCGGGATCGACTCCGTCTGGACCGCCGAGGCCTACGGCTCCGACGCCCTCACCCCGCTGGCCTGGTGGGGCGCCCGGACGCGGCGGATCCGGCTGGGCACCGCCGTCATGCAGATGTCTGCGCGCACGCCGACTGCTGCCGCGATGGCCGCCCTCACCCTGGACCATCTCTCCGGGGGGCGGTTCATCATGGGCCTGGGCGTCTCGGGACCGCAGGTCGTCGAGGGTTGGTACGGCCAGCCCTACGCACGCCCGCTCGCCCGCACCCGGGAGTACATCGACGTCGTGCGTCAGGTCCTGCGCCGCGAGGCGCCCGTCACGCACGACGGCGCGTTCTACCAGCTACCGCTGGCTCCCGAGCGCGGGGGCAGCGGGCTGGGCAAGGCGCTGCGCTCGACCGTCCACCCGCTGCGCGCCGACCTGCCGATCCACCTGGCGGCCGAAGGCCCCAAGAACATCGCCCTGGCAGCCGAGATCGCCGACGGCTGGCTCCCGCTGTTCTACTCCCCGCGCCTGGACGGGGAGTTCCGCGAGCTGCTCGGCACGGGTTTCGCGGCCCGTTCGCAGGCACTGTCCCCCGCGGCCGACTTCGAGGTCTCGGCGACCGTCCCGGTCGTCCTCGGCGACGACGCCGAGCGCGCGGCCGATACGATCCGGCCGTTCCTCGCCCTCTACATCGGCGGGATGGGCGCCAAGGGCGCCAACTTCCACCGCAACGCCGTCGACCGGCTCGGCTACTCCGAGGTCTGCGACGAGGTCCAGGCGCACTTCCTCGCCGGCGCGAAGGACCGCGCGGCCGCGGCGATCCCCCTCGAGCTCGTGGACGACGTCGCCCTCGTCGGCCCAGCCGAGAAGATCGCCCGCGGCCTCACGGCCTGGTCTCAGACCGCGGTGACCACGCTCATCGTCCAGGGGGATCCGCGGACGCTCGAGACGCTGACGACCCTTGTTCCCTCGCTCGGGACCACCAGCTAGCTGCGCGCGCCAGGGCCCGTGTCCAGGTGCGCCGCGGCGAGTGCCACCCGGGAGCCGTCGGGCGTCAGGGGGCATCCTTCGCCCCGCAGCCGCTCCAGGGCGAGCGCCCGTTTGTGGAGCGGTGGCTGCCCGGCGGCGTTGACCACCCGCCACCATGGGACCCCTCCGCCCATCTGGCGCAGCACGGTACCCACCTGGCGCGGTCCCCCGCGCTGCAACGTCTGGCCGACGAGCGCGGCGACGGCGCCGTAGGTCATGACCCGTCCGGCCGGGATCGCCTCGACGACATCCAGAACCAGCTCGCGATATTCCTCGTCCACCCCTCCACCCTAGGTGGCGGGGGAACCGGTGACGCCCATAAAAGGGTTGGTGGGGGGCGGCCGGGCCAGGGATCATGGGGGCATGACGCTTCCTGATGGATACCGCCTCTCCCCCCTCCCCGAGTCCCGCCACGCCGAGCTGCTCGACCTCGACTCCTGGTCCTTCCCGACGTCGCACTCGGTGGACGACCTCCTCAAGCTGGCGTCCCCGCTGAGCTGGGACCGCACGGTCGCGGTCGTCTCCGAGCACCCCGACGCAGGTGCCGTCCCGATCGACGGTGCGGTCCCGGTCACGTCGACGGTCGTCGCGATCCACTCCTCCTACCCGTTCAGCCAGTTCCACGTCCCCGGTGCGCAGATCCCCGTCGCTGGCCTGACCTGGGTCGGGGTGCACCCCCAGCACCGTCGCAAGGGGATCCTCTCGGGGATGATCGACGCGCACTTCCAGAGCTGCATCGACCGCGGCGAGGCCGTGTCCGCGCTGTTCGCTGCGGAGGCCGGGATCTACGGACGTTTCGGCTACGGCCAGGCCGCCAACGACCTGCGGGTGAAGATCCCCCGCGGCGCCGCGCTGCGCCCGGTCGCCGGCTCGGCGGAGCTCACCCTACGGCTGGAGAGGTACGACGCCGCTCGTCACAGCGAGCTCGTCGCAACGCTGCACGCCGAGGCGGGCCGCCGCCCAACCCCGGCCGCCGGACTCAACCGTCCCGGCTGGGCCACCCGCGAGACGCCCGAGCTGCGCGCGACCTTCAACGACGACCCCGTGATGTTCCGTGACGGCCGTGAGGCGCTGCGGATCGCCATCGTCGAGTCCGACGGCGAGCCCCGCGGCTACGTGACCTTCCGCCGCAAGGTCGACTGGGAGGTCCGCGGTCCGCGTGGCACCGTGTCCACGGGCGAGGTCGTCGCCCTCGACGCGCCCGCTGCGCATCGCCTGTGGTCGACCCTGCTCGACCTCGACCTGTCCGACGAGGTCGAGCCGTTCCTCCTCCCGGTAGACGACCCGATCATGGCGCTGCTCGTCGACCCCCGATCGGCCCAGCCACGGATCGCGGACAACGTGTGGGTGCGCATCATCAACATCACCGGGGCCTTGACCGCGCGCCAGTACGCGACCGACGTGGACGTCGTCGTGCAGGTCAGCGATGAACGGCTGCCGGCGAACGCGGGGACCTGGCACCTGCGCGGGCAGGCCTTCGGGCCGGCCACGCTCACCCGGACGAGCGCCACGCCCGACCTGAGCCTGTCGGTCGCGGAGCTCTCACGGGCCTACCTCGGTGGCTTCTCGCTCGCCAGCCTGGCCGCGGCCGGTCTGGTGACCGAGCACACCGACGGCGCGCTCGCCGCGGCGTCAGCCGCCTTCAGCTGGCCGGTCGCCCCCGTCTGCAGCTGGGTGTTCTAGCCACCCAAGGCTGCCCCCCGGCCTCCCCCTCCCACCGGCTCCGCCAGATCGCTGAGTGCTGGGAATTACACGCGACGCGCCGTCGTTTCGCCGTAATTTCCGGCACTCAGCGGGAGGTTGCGGTGTCGGGTGGGGGCGGTGTCGGGTGGGGGCGGTGGGGCTCCGTCAGGGTTGGCAGGTGGGGCAGCGGAAGAGGTTGCGGGTGGCCATGACGGACAGCGCGATCGGCGTGCGGCAGATGCGGCACGGCAGGCCGTCGCGCTGGTAGACGTAGAAGGAGTCCTCGCGAGCGACCGCGCCGGGCTCGGCGTCGGTATTCTGGCGGGCCAGGCGTCGCGGCGCGCCGACGTCGGGCAGTCCCTCACCGCGTGAGCGGTCCTCAGGTCGCGTGGTGACGATCGCGCCGGTGCGTACGCCGTCGGCCATGAGCTCGGCGACGTCGCGCCAGATGTCCAGGACCACCTCACGCGACACCGTGATGCCGGGGGCGAGCGGGTTCTGGCCGGCCCGGAACAGCGCCTCGGCCCGGTAGATGTTGCCGACGCCCGCGATGACCTCCTGGTTCATCAGAAGTACCCCGATCGGCGACCTCGAACGCACGACCGCCTCGACGAAACGCCCTGGATCACTGTCCGGGCGCAACGGATCCGGGCCGAGACGACGCTGGACCGCCCGGGCCTCAGGGGTGGTGAGCACCTCGCAGGCCGTCGGCCCGGTCAGGTCCGCGCAGGCATGCTCAGACTCGAGCCGCACCCGGACCGCGCCACGCGGAGCGGGCGGCTCCCAGTCCCCGGGGGCCGGTGACGCGCTTGCACCGCTGCTGATGCCACCGCCGCCCGCGAGCACGGTCTCGCGCTCGCCGACCCGCTTGCGCGGCGCACCGATCGCATGCACGACGGCGGTGGCCGGGTCCCCCGCGAACGTCCAGGCCCCGTAGAGCCCCAGGTGGACGCGCAGCCAGCGCAGCTCCTCGGTGGGTACCGCCTCCGGCTGCGGCGCGAAGCCCAGGAACATCTGCTTCCCATAAGCCTCGCTGGCCACCAGGACATGCCCGTCGAGCAGCGCCGAGCCCGCGGCGAACCGGCCCTGCGGGCTCGACAGGCTCACCCGCGAGCCCAGGAACAGGTCCCCGAACGTCGCCGCAAGCCGGTGGACGGTGTGCCCCTCAGGCATGAGTCAGCGAGCCGCCTCGTAGGCTGCCATCTGGTCGATCCGGCGCTGGTGGCGGGCGTCACCGCTGAACGGCTCGGCGAGGAATGCGTCGACGAAGGACGCGGCCTCGGCAAGGGTGTGCTGGCGACCACCGATCGCGACGACGTTGGCGTCGTTGTGCTGGCGGCCGAGCCGGGCGGTGTCCAGGTTCCAGGCGAGCGCTGCCCGGACGCCGACAACCTTGTTCGCGGCGATCTGCTCGCCGTTCCCGGAGCCACCGATGACCACGCCGAGGCTGCCCGGATCGGCGACGACCGCCTCGCCGGCCGTGAAGCAGAACGACGGGTAGTCGTCGAGAGCGTCATACTCGTGCGCACCGTGGTCGACGACGTCGTGGCCTTCGGTGGTCAGGTGGTCGACGAGGAAGGCCTTGAGCTCGTAGCCGGCATGGTCGGAAGCAATGTGAACGCGCATACCGTCAATGATGCCGCATCCGAGCCGTCAGCCCCAGCCCTGAACCTTCTTGAGGTCGACGACGTATGCCCGCAGATCGCCGCTGCCGGGGATGATCGCGCGGACCGTCTGGGCGCCGACCGTGTTGGAGGCGCGGACGAGGAGGGCGAAGGGCGGGGAGTCCGGGAAGACCGCGGAGGCCAGGACCGCGACGTCGTCCTTCTTGAGCGTGCGGGTGAGCGCCTTGGCCAGCTGCTTGGAGCCAGCCTTGTCCAGGCTCTGGATCATGACCGTCAGACCGTCGAACCAGTGCGCCACCTCGGGGGTGCCATTCGGTCCCGGGACGATGACCTGCGGGACGAACTGGTCACGTCCGATCACGAAGGGGATCGGCAGGCCCAGCGCTGCGGCGACGTAGCCGCCGGAGGAGTAGCTCGAGAACGCGGTCTCGTACCGGCCGTTGCGGGTGGCCATGGACACCAGCAGCAGGATCGCCGCGACCGGGATGACGACGACCGGACCCCAGACGATGACAACGAGCATCGGGTCGGTCGACCCGCGCGTCCCCAGGGTCGAGAAGAACACCTCGAAGAACCGGCTCGCCGGAGCGCTGTTCTCCATGAGCGTCCGGACGGTGCTGAAGATGTTGTACGCGAGCAGGACGACGCCGATCACCAGGACGGCCTTGAGCGCCTTGGTGACCCCGCTCGCCGGCACGACGGCCTTCTCGAAGCCTTCCCGCGTGGCGAGCTGGCGGACGACCGGCTCAGGAGCGGTCCAGGTGGTGGTCGAGGTGGTCATGAAGAATCCTGTCGCTCGTGCGGCGTGGGGCGTGGGGCGTCGATCGACGCAGGCTCGGTCTGCGGGCAGACCACGGCCACGGACATTGCATACCGGGATGGGCTCGTGCGCCATGGGGACTTCTCCCCCGCGGCCACCGGCCAGCGACTAGCCTGGGTCGATGACGACGCACGAAACCCCCACCCCCGCGCCCCGGTCCGGCATCACGCTCGACGAGCTCGACCCGGCCATCCGCCCCCAGGACGACCTCTACCGCCACGTCAACGGCCGCTGGCTGCTCACCCACGAGATCCCGGCCGACCGCTCCTCCGACGGCGCCTTCCGCGCCCTTCACGACGAGGCCGAGGCGCAGGTCCGGGCCATCATCGAAGAGCTCGGCGGCGGTGACCACCTCACGGGTGTCTCCGCGCAGATCGGCGAGCTCTACGCGAGCTTCATGGACACCGAGACCGTCGAGGCGGCCGGCCGTGCGCCGCTCACCCCCGACCTCGCCCTGCTGGACACCGCCTCGACCACGGCCCAGCTGACCGGTGTGCTCGGTGCGCTGCAGCGCACGGGTGGCGCCGGAGCGTTCGGGTTCTGGGTCGACAACGACGCCAAGGACCCCGAGAAGTACGTCGTGTACCTCTACCAGTCCGGTCTTGGCCTGCCTGACGAGTCCTACTACCGCGAGGGCAAGTACGCCGAGATCCGCGCCAGCTACCTCGCCCACGTGGCCCGGATGCTCACGCTGTCTGGCGTCGTGCACCCCGAGGCGGCCGAGCCGTCCGCCGAGCGGGTGCTCGCCCTCGAGACCGCCCTGGCCGCCCACCACTGGGACGTCGTCGCGGACCGTGACTCCGAGCTCACCTACAACCCGACGACGCTCGCCGGCCTCGCCGAGGCTGCGCCCGGTTTCGACTGGAACGCCTGGGCCTTCGCCGTCGGCGCTCCGACCGGCTCGCTCGACGACGTCGTCGTGCGGGAGCCGGAGTTCTTCGCCGGCTTCGCCTCGCTGTGGCAGTCGCTGCCCGTCGAGGACTGGAAGCTGTGGGCGATCTACCACCTCGTCACCGCGCGCGCCCCGTACCTGTCCACGGACTTCGTCGAGGCGAACTTCGACTTCTACGGCCGGACGCTCTCCGGGGCCCAGGAGGTCCGCGACCGCTGGAAGCGGGGCGTCTCCCTCGTCGAGGGTGCGCTCGGCGAGGCGGTCGGCGAGGTCTATGTCGCGCGGCACTTCCCGCCCGCGCACAAGGAGCGCATGGACGTGCTCGTGACCAACCTCATCGAGGCCTACCGCGAGTCGATCACGAACCTCGACTGGATGAGCCCGGAGACCAAGGTCAAGGCGCTCGCCAAGCTCGACGCCTTCACCCCCAAGGTCGGCTACCCGGTCAAGTGGCGCGACTACTCGACCCTGATCATCGACGCGAGCGACCTCGTCGCCAACGTCCGCCGGTCCAACACCTTCGACCTGGACCGTGAGCTGGGCAAGATCGGCAAGCCCATCGACCGCGACGAGTGGCACATGACGCCGCAGACCGTCAATGCCTACTACAACCCGTCGATGAACGAGATCGTCTTCCCGGCGGCGATCCTGCAGCCGCCGTTCTTCGACCCCGAGGCCGAGGACGCCGCGAACTACGGCGGCATCGGCGCGGTCATCGGCCACGAGATCGGCCACGGCTTCGACGACCAGGGGTCCAAGTACGACGGCACCGGCCGGCTCGAGGACTGGTGGACCGCCGCGGACCGCGCCGAGTTCGACAAGCGCGCCGGCGCGCTGATCGCCCAGTACGACGCCGTCCACCCCACCCAGCTCGACGCCGAGCACACCGTCAACGGCGCCCTGACGATCGGGGAGAACATCGGCGACCTCGGCGGGCTGTCGATCGCGCTCAAGGCCTACCAGATCGCGCTCGGGACGGACCTCACCGGCGCCCCGGTGGTCGACGGCCTCACCGGAGCCGAGCGGGTCTTCCTGTCCTGGGCCCAGGTGTGGCAGACCAAGATGCACGACGAGGCGATGATCCAGCGCCTGGCCACTGACCCGCACTCCCCCGCGGAGTTCCGCTGCAACGTGGTCGTGCGCAACCTCGACGAGTTCCACACGACGTACGGCGTCGGCCCGCAGGACGGCCTGTACCTGGCTCCCCAGGACCGCGTGCGGATCTGGTGAATGCGGCCGCGGCCGGGACCCTGGGGTCCCGGCCGCGCGCCGGCTCAGAACCGCGTGATGCCGGCACGGGCGAGGGTGAACCCCTTGCCCGTGTTGGTGTCCGAGCACTTCATGCCGGACTCGGTGCTCTCGCACGCGAAGTTGTTCACAGACTCGGTGTCGCCGTAGGCCAGGACCGGAATGGCGGCATCGGCCTTGCCGGGCTTCTCCGGCATGCACGGGGTCTGGACCCCGGAGGTGGTCAGCGTGGCGACGTAGCCGACCGTCCCCTCGCAGCCGTCGACGGCGGCCGGCTCGGTCGCGAGCGAGGCGATCGCGCACTCGGCGCCCTCAGGCGAGAGGGTGCACGTGATGTTCCCGGTCGGGGACGCGACCTGCTTGGCGTCTGCGCCAACGGCCAACGGCGTCGCCGACGGGGTCGGGGACGCGCCGTCGGACGTCGCCCCGTCGGAGGTCGACGTAGGTGTCGCTGAGCTCTGCGCCCCGGCCGGGGAGTCGTCGGACCCCAGGGACAACCCGAGCAAGACCGCGGCCACCACGAGCACGACGTCGAGCACGATGAAGGCGATGAGCGCCGGGGACAGCCCCCGACGTCCGGACTGGCCTCGGTTCGCGGGCGGCGACGTCGTTCCTGTCATGCGGGTCTCCTCCTGGTGCGGTGATCTGGTGCGGTGATTCCACTGCTGCAGCGATTTCACCCGCCAGCATCCCACGCCGCCGCGGCGTGGCCGAACCGGAACGGCCCGATCTACGCCCGGCGGATCGTCCGCACGCCGTCCCCGGACCGCCACGTCGTGATGGCCAGGGCGTCGTTGTCAGAGGTCAGCTCGGTGAGCGTGACCGCCTGCAGACGGAGGAAGAACAGGTGCAGCGGCTCCGGAACCTCGTTGGCGGCGAGGAAGGCCTCACGCACCGGTCCGTCGGTGATCTCCACGACGCGGCCCGACAGCTTGGCGTCACCACCGAGCAGGGAGCCGTCACCCGGGTTGGAGTGCAGCGCGAAGCGTGAGTCGGCCGCGAGGTCCTCGGCCTTGCGGGCGCCCCACATGGACCCCACCCACAGCTCCCCGTCCCACCAGCCCACCTCGGTCCCGCTCACCCGCGGGGCACCGGAGGCCATGAGCGTGGCGAGGACGTGGTGCTTGAAGGCAGCGAACCGCGCTTCGACGCGCTCGGCGAGCTCGGGAGCCTGCTGGGCGAATGCCGCCCACCGCACGGGCGGGCCCGACGGCGCGCGCCTGACGGTCCGGCCCAGGCTCACCGGGACGCCGCTCACTCGAAGACCGGGCCCTGCGTCCGGGTGCGCTTGAGCTCGAAGAACCCGGGGGTCCCGGCCACCAGGACGCAGCCGTCCCAGAGCCGACCGGCGGCCTCACCGCGGGGCGCGGGGGTCACCACGGGGCCGAAGAACGCAACGTCGTTGAAGGAGACGACAGGGGTGCCCACGTCCTCGCCGACCCGGGAGATCCCATCCTGGTGGGAGGCGCGCAGCTCGTCGTCATAGCGCTCGGACACGGCGTAGTCCGCGAGCGCGGCCGGGAGGCCGACCTCCGCGAGCGCCTCGGCGATGACGACGTCGTAGTCCGTGCGCCCGCCCGGGTGCAGGCGGGTCCCGATCGCGTCGTAGAGCGGCTTGACGACGTGCTCACCGTGCTCGATCCGGGCGGCGGTGACGACTCGCACGGGTCCCCACGCCTTGTCCATGAGCTCGCGGTAGCTCTCAGGCAGGTCCCGTCCCTCGTTGAGCACCGCGAGGCTCATGACGTGCCAGCGCACGCGGACGTCGCGGACCTGCTCGACCTCGCCGATCCAGCGAGACGTCATCCAGGCCCAGGGGCAGAGCGGGTCGAACCAGAAGTCGGCGACATCCGTGGACGACGCGCCGGCGTCCTGCGCGGGTACGGAGTCGGTGTCAACGGCGGCAGGCATGGTGCTCCAGGGGGGGTGAGGAGGGAGGCGACGCGACCATCTCACCACGTTCTCCGCTCACCCGTGAAATGATCGGTGCGGGCCGCATCAGGCCCGACCCACCAGGTGCTCAGGTCTCCCGCTGCGCTCGCTCACAAGCTGCGCGGCCGACCCGAGCGCCGCATTGCCGAGGAGGCGTCCGTGCCCGGAGAGAACCTGACCCGCACCGAAGCGAGGGACCGTGCTGCGGTCGTCGCCGTCAGCTCCTACGAGGTTGCGCTCGACCTCACGACGGGGGCGCAGACCTTCGCCTCGACCACCGTGGTGACCTTCACCGCGCGGCCCGGCGCGAGCACGTTCATCGACCTCGTCGCCCCCGCCGTCCGCGAGGTCACCCTCAACGGCGTGAGCCTAGACCCGGCCGCGGTGTTCGCCGACTCCCGCATCCAGCTCGACGGGCTGGCGGAGTCCAACGTGCTGCGCGTGGTGGCCGACGCCGCCTACACGAACTCCGGCGAGGGCCTGCACCGCTTCGTCGACCCCGTCGACGGCGAGGTGTACCTCTACTCCCAGTTCGAGGTGCCCGACGCGCGCCGGGTCTACGCCGCCTTCGAGCAGCCCGACCTCAAGGCGACGTTCCAGCTCACTGTGACCGCGCCCTCGGCATGGCAGGTCGTCTCGAATGCCCCCACCCCGGAGCCCGTCCCCGCCGGCGAGTCCGCCGCTGTGTGGACCTTCGAGCCCACGCCGCGCATCTCCACGTACATCACCGCGATCGTGGCCGGCCCCTATGTGGTTGAGCGTTCTGAGCTGACCAGCAGCGACGGCCGGGTCATCCCGCTCGGCCTGTTCGTCCGCGCCTCCCTCGCCGAGCACCTCGACGCCGAGTACCTCTTCGACATCACGCGCAAGGGCTTTGCCTTCTACGAGGAGAAGTTCGCCTACCCCTACCCCTTCGCCAAGTACGACCAGCTCTTCGTCCCGGAGTTCAACGCCGGCGCGATGGAGAACGCGGGCTGCGTGACGTTCACCGAGACGTACGTCTTCCGCTCGAAGGTGACCGACGCGATCAAGGAGCGCCGGGTTGTGACGATCCTGCACGAGCTCGCGCACATGTGGTTCGGCGACCTGGTCACCATGCGCTGGTGGAACGACCTGTGGCTCAACGAGTCCTTCGCCGAGTGGGCCTCGACCCTGGCCACCGCGGAGGCCACCGAGTGGCACGGTGCGTGGACCACCTTCGCCGCGATGGAGAAGTCCTGGGCCTACCGCCAGGACCAGCTGCCCTCGACGCACCCGATCGTGGCCACGATCAACGACCTCGAGGACGTCCAGGTCAACTTCGACGGGATCACCTACGCCAAGGGCGGGTCGGTCCTCAAGCAGCTCGTGGCCTGGGTGGGCATCGACGCGTTCATGGCCGGGGTCGCCCAGTACTTCGCCAAGCACGAGTACGGCAGCACCGAGCTTGTCGACCTGCTCACCGAGCTTGAGGCCACGAGCGGCCGCGAGCTCACCACGTGGTCGAAGCTGTGGCTGGAGACCGCGGGAGTCAACACGCTCCGTCCCCTGATCACGCTTGACGAGTCCGGCGTGATCACCGAGTTCGCGGTTCTGCAGAGCGCGGCCGCCGACTACCCCACGATCCGCCCGCACCGCCTCGCGATCGGCTTCTACGACGTCGACGACGCCGGGGCGCTCGTGCGCACCCACCGCCTCGAGCTCGACGTCGACGGGGTCAGCACGGCCGTCCCCGAGCTCGTCGGACGCACCCGCCCGGACCTGGTCCTCATCAACGACGACGACCTCGCCTACGCCAAGATCCGTCTCGACGATGCCTCCCTCGCCGCGGCGACCGAGCACCTCGCCGCGATTGCGGACCCGCTCGCCCGGTCCCTCGTGTGGGGATCTGTGTGGGACGCGGTGCGCGACGGCGAGACCCCGGCGAGCGACTATGTGCGCCTCGTCCTGGGGAACATCGCGACCGAGACGGAGTCGACGACGATCCGCACGACCCTTGCTCAGCTCGCCCTCGCGGCCCGCAGCTACGTGGCGCCGGAACCCCGGAGCGCGACGATCACCGAGGTCGGGGACGGGCTGTGGGCCCTGGCCCAGGCAGCGGGCGCCGGCTCGGACGCGCAGTTCCAGTTCGTCAAGTACTTCGCGAACCTGGCCAGCACGCCCGGGCACGTGCGCGTGCTGCGGTCCCTGCTCGACGCCGACGTGACCCTCGCGGGCCTGACGATCGACACCGATCTGCGCTGGGAGCTGCTCGAGGGTCTCGTGCTGTGCGGCGCCGCCGCCCAGGACGAGATCGACGCCGCGCTGGCCCTGGACAACACGTCCAACGGTCAGCAGTCCGCCGCGCGTGCGACCGCGACGCACCCGACGTCCGAGGCCAAGCTGGCGGCCTTCGCCTCGCTCGTGGCCGACGACAGCGCCCCCAACGCGATCGTGCGGGCCACGACCGTCGGGTACGGCCACATCAACGACGCGTCATCGCTGTCCGAGGTCGTGGCGCCGTACTTCGCCGCGATCGAGGGGATCTGGGCGGACCGCAGTTACCACATCGCCGAGACGATCGTCGAGGGGCTCTTCCCGGCTGCGCTGGCCGACGAGCGGCTGCTCAATGCCGCACAGGCCTGGCTCGACACGCACCCGGACGCCGCGCCCGCGCTGCGCCGGCTCATCGTCGAGAGCCTCGCCGGGGTCGAGCGGGCGCTGCGCGCCCAGGCGGTCGACGCCCGGTCCTGACCGCGGGCGGCTGAGGCCGACGCCAGCGGGGGGACGCGGGACCTGAACCCGCGTCCCCCTGGACCGCAAACCGCCAAGATCTGGACGGTGAGGCGCCAGAGGCCATCCCCTCAAGCGAGCCCGCTCAGACCAGCCGGCTCCCGGCCGAGGCCGACCCCAGCCATGTGTGCGGGTTGCGTACTGTCGGGCATTCTGTTGACCGTTCTTGGCGATACAGGGGTAGGCGGCGGAACGCGTGAATGGTTGGCGCGTGGGTGAGGTCTGGTGGTGACGACGACCGTCATGTGGCTGTGGATTCGTCGAAGAATGTCAGTGGGGCCGGGTAGGTTCGGATCATGGTTACGGTACGCGACATGCTGTCGATTGTGACGTCGTTCTCTGGCTCGCTGTATGGCTGGCGGTCGGCCCAGGCCAAGCTGGTGCCCGCGGCCGCGGCCCAGGAGTTGCGCGGCGGTGGCCGCGGTGAGTGACGTGCTGCGTGAGTGGGGCGGGGTGAAGGTGATCGCAGCCCCGGGTGGCACGGCGACCACAACCCGATTGAGGACGAGCCTTGCCGACGACGCGGTGTTGACGGCTGTGGCGGAGCACGTCTCCAAGATCAGGCGGCGCGACCTGGCCGAGCGGACCCGTGCGCCCGGTGACCCTGTGTCCAAGGCGCGCCGCAAGCGGGAGATGACACCTGCCGCATCCTCGCGGTGGGCGGGGACGATCATGCGGGGCAACGATGCCCAATACCAGCTGGCACGCCGTGCTCAGCGCGCGGACATGAGGTCCCTGCGGGCGGGCATCGCCGCGATCACCGCTCGGCTTGCTCAACCAGTCGTGACCGCCGGTTCTGGTGCGCCGGCACCTGTTGAGCGGCGACGGGTAAAGGGCTACCGGTCCCTGGCGGAGCGGTATGGGAAGCAGGAGCGGTTGCAGGTCCTACAAGGCCGTCTGGTCCGGGTTGCGGTTGACTACGCAGCCGGCCATGTACATGTCGTGGCTGGCGGCAAGCGCCTGTTGAAGGTCCGGGCGAACCTGGACCTGGCCGGGTTGAGCGTGGAGCAGTGGCGTGAGCAATGGACGGCCTCCCGGGACAGGATCGAGGCGAACGGTGGCCGCGACGAACCGTTCGGGAACCTCACCTTGACCGTCACACCAGCCGGGGAGGTCAGCATCCGACTGCCGCGCCCGCTCGAGCACCTGGCCAATGCCCCGCGCGGACGCTACACACTCTCCGGCACGGCATCGTTCGCCCACCGCGGGGGCGAGTGGGCCGCCCAGATCACCACGCCCGGCGCCGTCGCGTACACCCTCGCCCGCAAGGCCGGTCGGGACGGCTGGTACCTGACCGCGTCCTGGACCACCACGGCACCCCAGCCACCGGCAGACGACGTCCTGACCGGTGGAGCGCTGGGTGTGGACCTGAACGCCGACCACCTGGCCGTGCGCCGGTTGGACGCTCACGGGAACCCTGTGGGGGCGCCGATCCGCATCGACCTCGACGTCACCGGTACCTCGGCACGCAGGGATGCCCAGGTGCGCCACGCGATCACCCAGCTCTTGCACCTAGCCGCTCGGTACAAGGTGCCGGCGATCGCGGTGGAAGACCTCAACTTCGCTGATGCCCGTGAGACCGGGCGGGAGATGATGGGCCGCGGCGCGCGCGGGAAGCTGTTCCGGCGCACCGTCGCCGGTATCCCCACAGCGGTCTTTCGCGACCGCCTCGCGGCGATGGCCGCGACAGCAGGCGTCACCGTCTTCGCGGTGAACCCGGCGTACACGTCCCAGTGGGGCGGACAACACTGGCGCAAGCCATACGGAATCACCCGGCACGAGGCTGCGGCTACCGTGATCGGGAGACGTGCCCAGGGGCACAAGGCACGGCGACGGGTAGGTGTGACGCGCGCTCGACCAGAGGATCGGACCGCGAGAGCTACCACCCAGGCCGTGCCTGCACCCGTGGGTATCACGGACGGTCACCACCGGAACGGGACGGGTGCCACCAAGGCGCCCGGGCCCCACCGGTCAAGTACGCGACCGCCCGGCCGGGCAACCGTTACCCCGGCACAGTTGACCAACAACGGCCAACTCCTTCCGTAACGGTTGCGGTCCCAGCACCAACCGAGCCGGGTAGCTCATCTGCGGTCAGGATGAGCCTGACCGGGTGACCCCGGACCAGCCCGCGACGTCAGGCCATGAATCCGAGCTTGCGCAACCGCTTGCGGTCCTTGAGCGAGGAGCTCGCCTGCAGGGCCAGGAGCTCGGAGTAGATGCCTCCGCTGACCGCCAGCTCGGCAGGGCTGCCCACCTCGTCGACGCGCCCGTCCCGCAGCGTGATGATCGTGTCGACCGACGAGATGGTCGAGAGCCGGTGCGCGATGATGATCGTCGTCCGGTCGATCATGAGCTCGTCCAGCCCGGCCTGGACCAACCGCTCCGACTTGGTGTCCAGCGCCGACGTCGCCTCGTCCAGTACCAGGACCGGAGCGTCCTTGATCATCGCGCGAGCCACCGCGATACGTTGCTTCTGCCCACCCGACAGCTTGAGCCCGCGCTCACCGATCGTGGTCTCGTAGCCTGCGCCGAAGGCAGAGACGAACCCGTGCGCGTGCGCGCGGGTCGCGGCCTCGACGATCTCGGCGTCGCTCGCGTCCTCGCGTCCGTAGGCGATGTTCTCCCGGATCGTCCCCGAGAACAGCGACGCCTCTTGGAAGACCACCGCGACCTGACGTCGCAGCAGGTCGAGGGGCACGTCGGCGACGTCGTACCCGGCCACCCGCAGCGTGCCCGACGTCGGGCGGTAGAACCCCAGCAGCAGGCTGACCAGCGTCGTCTTGCCGCCGCCGCTCTCGCTCACGAGGGCGACCCGCTCACCCTTGCGCACGGTGAAGGACACGTCACGGAGCACGTCCACGCCCTCGTCGTAGGCGAAGGTGACGCCGTCCAGCTCGACCATCGCTGCGCCGTCGGGCAGACGATCGATGCCCGACGGCGGAGCCTGGCGTGCGCCGGACGCCGCACCTGGTGCGGTCGCAGTCGCGGCGGGCGCGCCGGTGTCGGCGGAGGGGGCAGTGTCGGTCTCGGCGAGGAGCAAGGGCTCGTCGCGGTCGGCGGGCTCCGCCATGACCGCGAAGTAGTCCTTCGACCCTGCGATGGCGCGCTGCGTGGTGTCGATGAGGTAGCTCATCATCGTCACCGGTGCCTTGGCCATCGCGACGAGCTGAATGAGCAGGACCATGTCGCCCACCGAGAAGGTGCCCTTGGCTGTGCCGACGAAAAGGATCACGTAGATGCCGAAGAACACCACGTTGAGGAAACCGCGGCGCGCGGCATCCATCAGGTGCCAGTAGCGCGACTGGTCGCGTGTGGTCACGACGGTGCGGGCGAATCGACCGGCGAAGATGTTCAGCTCGCGGCGCTCCGAGGTGAAGCTCTTGACGACGTTGATCTGGCCGACGACCTCGGCGAAACGGCCACCAGCGAGGTCCACCTGTTCGTTCTTCTCTGCTTCGAGAACCTGCCACTTCTTGCTGGTCATCGCGGTCAGGCCGACGTAGATCGGGAAGACGACCGCGAGCAGCACGGCGATCGGCCAGGAGTAGCTGGCCGAGATGACCAGAACCGCGACCACGGTCAGCAGCATCGGGAAGAAGTTGTTGGCGAAGTTGTTGAGGAAGCCGGTGGTCTCGGAGATCGACCTGGTCAGGCGGCTGATGATGGAGCCGGTGACCTGGTTGTCGAAGTACCGCTGCGGCAGTCCGAGAAGCTTGGCGAAGTACCGGGTCGAGAGAATCTGGCGCATCCGCGCGGCCATCACATCACCGAGGTACCCACCGAAGTTCTGGACCGTGGAGCTGACCATGTCGGCGACCAACAGGGCAACAGCGAGCCAGACGACCGTCGTGATGACGTTGCCGACTGCTGTGCCTTGGACCACGTCGACGACCGTGTCGGTTGCGGCCTTCAGGACAAAGGGAATGACCAAGGTGGCCGCCGTCGCGATCAGCGAGCAGACGATGATGCCCAGGTAGAAGGGCCACAGAACGCGAGTGGCGCGCAGAATTAAGGCAATGCTCCGCACAGTTCTCCTCCGGTGGCGACGACGCCCTATCCTCCCTCATCGGTGCCCCCCGAGGAGAACCCGTCAGGCTGGGAGGTCGTCCTCGTTCATGACGGCTGCCAAGGAGAGCAGGCGAGCATTGTCCAGGAGGTCCTCGATGAGGACGACGTTGCCGCTCGAGTCGCCGAGCGGCACCTTCCAGTTCGGGTACTGCTGGTCGGTCCCGGGCTGGTTCTGCGCCCGGCGTTCCCCGACCGCATCGGCGAGCGAGACGCCGAGGAGGACCGCCGGGGTCGCCTTGATATACCGGTGCAGCGCCTCGACGAGCTCCCGCTCGGACGGGTCGTCGTCGATCAGCCCGCGGGTGGCCAGCGCAAGGATCATCTGGTCACGCTCGCGCCGGGCCTGCTGGCGCACGAGCTGGACCGGCTCGGTGAGCAGCCCCAGCCGGTCGCGCAGCTCAACCTGTTCACCGGCGAGATACCCGGCCGACGGCGGCAGGTCGTGGGTGGTCACGGTGGTCAGGGACAGGGCCCGATAGTGCTCGGGGGCGAGCGGACGCCCGTCGCTCTCTTGCTCGAACCACAGGATCGAGGTGCCCAGGATGCCCCGGTCAGTCAGGTAGTCGCGGACCCACGGCTCGAAGACACCGAGGTCCTCGCCGATGACGACGGCACCGGCACGGTGAGCCTCCAGGCACAGGATCCCGATGAGCGCCTCGTGGTCGTAGCGCACATAGACGCCCTCGTCGGCCCCGTTGCCTTCTGGGATCCACCAGAGCCGGAACAGGCCGATGACGTGGTCGATCCGCAGCGCACCGGCGTGACGCAGGACCGTGCGCAGCAGGTCGCGGTAGGCCGCGTACCCGGTCCGGGCGAGCTCCTCGGGGTGCCATGGCGGCTGCGACCAGTTCTGTCCCTGCTGGTTGTACATGTCCGGAGGCGCGCCCACCCCGATCCCGTGCGCCAGGACGCTCCCGAGCGCCCACGCGTCCGAGCCCTCGGGGTGCACACCCACGGCGAGGTCGTGCATGATCCCGATCGCCATGCCGCCCTCGAGGGCAGAGCGCTGGGCCTGCTCGAGCTGCACGTCGGCCACCCATTGCAGCCAGCAGTGGAAATCGATCTGCTGGGCGAGCTCGACGCGCAGCGCGGCGACCTCGTCACCCGCCGGGTCGCGCAGCGCGGGCGGCCACGCCGCACCGCCGAAGTGCTCGGTGAAGGCGCACCAGGTCGCGAAGTCTTCCAGGCCGCGGCCCTGGGAGGCACGGAAGTCCCCGAAGGCGGTCTGGCGGGCCGCGGACCGCGGTGCCTCGAACACGACCTGCAGCGCGGCCTTCTTCGCGTCCCAGGACGCGTCCCGGTCGATCGGCCCCGGGTCGGTGCTCAGCTCGCGGACCCCCTCGGCTGACCACTCCACGATCGAGCGGTCGGCAGCCGAGAGGTAGGCCGTCTCACGGATGTCCTCCACGCGTAGGTAGAGCGGGTTGATGAAGCGCCGGCTGACCGGCAGGTAGGGCGAGGGAGTCATCGGCGTGGTCGGCTCGGCGGCAGCGACCGGGTTGATGAGCAGGAAGTCCGCGCCGAGGGCCTTGCCGCCGATCCACCCCAGGTCCGCGAGGTCGGCGAAGTCGCCCACCCCCCAGGACTGGCGCGAGCGGACCGAGTACAGCTGGGCCATCAGACCCCAGGACTGGCGTCCGGCGAGGTCTGCCGGCAGCTCGAGGCGTACCGGCGTGACCGCGAGCGTCGCCCGGGACTGCCCGTCGGGGGTGGCCGCCCGGACCTCGTGCCAGCCCAGCGGGAGCGTCCGAGGGACCTCGAACATGGCCCGACCGATCGTGCGTCCGTCGACGGTCCGCGGCTCGGTGTACAGGTCGATCTGCTCCAGATCGATGCGTCCACCGTGGCCCTCGAGCTCGATCCACACCTCGACCGGCATCCCGTCGGTCACATGCACCGGGAATTTCTGGGCCTGGCCTTCACGCAGCACGAGCGTGGCCGGGAGCATCCTGCGCCACGGCGCGTCCACGACGCTGGCCAGCGCGACGTCGATCCGCTCGGGGGTGCTCGCGTCGACGCCCAGCGCGGCGAGCACAGCTGTGAGGGTGTCGGTCGAAGCCGTGCGGGATTCCCCGTGGAAGCCGAAGTGGTCGGGCGACACCCCGTAGGCGCGCGCAAGATCGATCAGCGCAGGTGACGGCGTCGCGTGCTCAGCAGGGTCCACGAGTGAATCCTGCCAGAGAGTGCCCAGAAGAGCAGCAGGACGTACCGGCGCGCCGAAACCTGGGAATGTGATCTAAGTTGACTCGGTAACCTTCGACCATGTACTTCGCAGACCTTGTGCCCGATGACCTTGTGCCCGACACCGTCGACCAGACGAGCGCCAACTCCTGGGTCACCTGGTTTCTCGGGACGCCGCTACGCCTGCTGCTCACGGCCCTGATCGGCGCTCTGGTCCTGGTGATCGTGCGCCGCCTGATCAAGAGCACGACCGATCACCTGGCGGACGGCACGTGGATGAACCGCCCGGGCCTGCGGGAGCTGGGGGCGACCGACATGGGTGCCGCGCTGCTGCGCGCGAACCCGCTCGCGAACGCCCGACGCGCTCAGCGTGCCCGGACCATCGGGTCGGTCCTGCGCTCGACGTCGACGTTGATCATCGGCTCGATCGTGGCGCTCATGATGCTCGACGACGTCGGGATGAACATCACGCCGCTGCTGGCCTCGGCTGGGGTGGTCGGTGTTGCCCTCGGTTTTGGCGCCCAGAGCCTGGTCCGGGACTTCCTGTCCGGAATGTTCCTGCTCATGGAGGACCAGTACGGGGTCGGGGACACGATCACGGTCGGTGACGTCTCCGGGACGGTCGAGGCGGTCGCGCTGCGGATCACGAAGATCCGTGATGAGGCGGGAACGCTGTGGTTCATCCGCAACGGGGAGATCCTGCGGGTAGGCAACCGCACGCAAGGGTGGTCCCGGGCGGTGATCGACGTCGCGGTGCCCGCCGACACCGACCTGGCCAAGGCCCGCGCCGCCCTCGTGCGCGCGGGCGAGAGGATCACCGGCGACCCAGTCCTGTCCGGCTACCTGCAGGAGGATCCCGAGGTGGTCGGCATCGAGTCGCTCAGCGCCGACTCGGTCCTGCTCAAGGTCCAGGTCAAGACCGACCCCGCCATGCAGTGGGAGGTGGCACGGGCGCTGCGCGAGGCGGTACGCCTCGAGCTCGAGGCCGCAGGCATCGCGCTCGCGGCGTAGGTCCTCAGCGCGGGGCGAGCCACCGCAGCAGCGGGTCCCCGCGCCGCACGAGCGTGCCAGCGCCGACGAGCAGCTCGACCTGCCCCGGGTCTTCCTGCAGCGCGATCACCGGGCAGACCGTGGCAAGTCCGCCCGCAGCGACCGCGGCCGGGTCCCAGGTGAGCATGTGCTGCCCGACGACGACCTGGTCACCCGCGGCGACCAGCGCACCGAAGCCCGCGCCCTTGAGCGTGACCGTGTCGATGCCCAGGTGCACCAGAACCGTGCGTCCGTCCGCCGTCTCGATCGCAAAGGCGTGCGGGAAGAGCGAGGCGACGGTTCCCGCCACCGGGGCCACGACTACGCCGTCGACGTCATCGACCAGGGAGGTGTGCAGCTCGCCGGGGGCGGTGGGAACCAGCGGCTCGATGGCCAGCCCCGGTCCCACGATCTCCTGGGCGAAGACTGGGTCGGGCACGTCGGCCAGGGGGACGACTCGGCCGGAGACAGGAGCGACCATGCTCAGCTCCGTGGGTGAGCCCACGGGACGAGCATGGTCGCGGTCGTTCGTCGCACGCACGCGGCGGACTCGGATCAGCGCAGGGCGTCGAGCTCTGCTGCGAGGTTGTCGGCCTCGGGACCGACGATGACCTGGACGACCTTGCCGGAGCGCACCACTCCGAACGCGCCGGTCGCCTTGAGGTCGGCCTCGTTGACGAGGTCCGGGTTGGTCACCTCGACGCGCAGACGGGTGATGCAGGGCTCGAGGTCAACAACGTTGGCCTGCCCTCCGAGTGCGGCGAGGATCTGCTGTGCCTTGCTCATATAGGAAAACTCCTGGTCTGGAGAACTGTGAACCGGGTACTAAGTCCTAGAGTAGTCGCCCCGGCTTGCAATTACTGCGAGACTTCCCCTGAGCATGCTGATCAGGAGGTCCCCATGACCACGCCCACTCCCCGCACCGTCGCCGGGATCGGAGTCTGCCCCGGGCTCGTCGCCGGGCCCGTCGTCCACATGCCCGAGCCGATCGCCGAGCCGACTCCGGGCCTGCGGCTGTCGCCCCGGGAGAACCCCACGACCCGCGCGGCCTCGATCCTCGACGCCAGCGCGCAGGTGAGTGCCGACCTCGACGCAGCCGCCGCGCGGGCCACGGGCGACGCGAAAGACGTCCTCGAGGCCACGTCTGCGATCGCCGCGGACCCGACCCTCGTCGCCGACGCCCAGCGCCGCGTGATCGAGGAGCACCTCGTCCCCGAACGCGCCGTGTGGGAGGCCGCCGAGGAGGTCGCCGAGCAGTTCCGGGCCCTGGGCGGGCACCTCGCCGAACGCGTCGCCGACATCACCGACATCCGCGACCGGCTGGTCGCAGCGCTCACCGGTCGGCCGCGCCCCGGCCTACCGACCTGCGACACACCCTTCGTGCTGGTCGCCCTCGACCTCGCCCCTTCGGTCACCGCCTCACTCGACCCGGCGCAGGTCATCGCGATCGTCACCGACGGCGCCGGACCCACCTCGCACACCGCGATCGTTGCCAACGCCAAAGGGATCCCCGCCGTCGTCGCCGCGACGGGCGCGCACGCACTGCTCACCGACGGGGCGATCGCGCTGGTCAACGGATCGACCGGGGTGGTCACCCTCGACCCGACCCCGGAACAGCTCAAGGCCGTCACGGCCCGGGCCGCCCGGGCCCGGACGTTCGCAGGACCGGGGCACACCCGCGACGGCCACCTCGTCCAGCTGCTCGCCAACATCGGCGACCCAGCCGAGGCCGCGCCCGCCGCCCGCGCCGGCGCGGAGGGGGTTGGGCTCTTCCGTTCCGAGTTCTGCTTCCTCGACCGCGACCTTCCCCCCACCGTGGAGGAGCAGGTCACCGCGTACCGGCGGGTCTTCACCGAGTTCGCCGGACGCAAGGTCGTCATCCGCACGCTCGACTCCGGCGCGGACAAGCCCCTGCACTTCCTGACCGCCGATGACGAGCAGAACCCCGCCCTCGGCGTACGCGGGCTGCGCACGGCGACCCGCTCCCCCGAGCTGCTCACCGACCAGCTCGAGGCGATCGCCCAAGCCGCCGCCGCCGAGGACGCCACCGTCTGGGTCATGGCTCCGATGGTCTCGACCGTCCCCGAGACCGAGTCCTTCGTCGCCGCGTGCGCGGCCCACGGCCTCGACGTGGCCGGGGTCATGGTCGAGGTGCCCAGCGCCGCCCTGCTCGCCGGGCCGATCCTCGCCCGGGCGACATTCGCCTCGATCGGCACCAACGACCTCACCCAGTACACGATGGCCGCCGACCGACTCCTCGGTTCGCTCGCCGAGCTCTCCGACCCGTGGCAGCCGGCCGTGCTCCAGCTCATAGCCGCGACCTGCGCAGGCGGCGCCCAGCAGGGCCGTCCCGTCGGAGTGTGTGGCGAGGCTGCGTCGAACCCGGCGCTCGCCGTCGTGCTGGTGGGCCTGGGGGTGTCCTCGCTGTCGATGACTCCACGCGCCCTGGCCGACGTCGCTGCGGTCCTGGCACAGGTGGACCTGGCGCTGTGCCAGCAGGTCGCCCAGCTCGCCCTCACCGCCGAGACGGCAGCCGATGCCCGGGCCGTCGTGCGGTCTCGTCTGCCCGTGCTGGACGAGCTTGGGCTTTAGGTGGGCTGGACCTGTGGCTGGCTGTGGCTGTGAGGCAGAGCACCGCAGGCGGGCGTCCCGGGGGCCACGGTTGTTTGGGATAGTGGACCGGTGACCGAAACTCCTTCCCTGCGCGCGGACTCCTTCTACGAGCTTGTCGGCGGGCACGCGACCTTCGTCAAGCTCATCGACGTGTTCTACGACGGCGTCGCCCACGACGAGGTCCTGCGACCGATGTACCCCGAGGCGGATCTGGGTCCCGCGAAGGAACGCTTCCTGCTCTTCCTCGAGCAGTACTGGGGCGGCCCGACGACGTACTCCGAGAACCGCGGGCACCCGCGGCTGCGGATGCGCCACGCGCCGTTCAAGGTCAACCCCGACGCCCGGGACCGCTGGCTCGCGCACATGCGCGTGGCGGTGACCGCTATCGACCTCGCCCCCTTGCACGAGGCCACGCTGTGGGACTACATGGAGCGCGCGGCGCACTCCATGATCAACACCTTCGACGAGTAGGAGCGCCCGTGAGCGAGCCCCAGGAAACGACCAGCGCGGTGGACCTCACCCGCATCCCGGACCCCGGCGCGATCGCCCGCGACCCGCTCGGGCACCTGCTCAAGGTGCTCCAGCTCGAGTATCACGGAGCGGAGACCGGCGAGGACGTGTACGCCGGCGACAGCATGCATCAGCCCAACGGGCGCGTGTACGGCGGTCAGGTGCTCGCTCAAGCCCTCCTCGCGGCCGGTGCCACGGTCGACCGGGGCCGGCTGCCGCACTCGCTGCACGGGTACTTCCTGCGGGCCGGCGACATCCACCAACCGGTCGACTTCGCCGTCGAACGTCTGCGCGACGGGCGGTCTTTCAGCGCCCGGCAGACGCACGCCTACCAGGGTGGCAAAGTGATCTTGTCGATGATCTCCTCCTTCCAGGAGGAGCAGGAGGGCCTTGAGCACTCCTCGACCATGCCCGACGTCCCCGCGCCCGAAGACGTGCTCTCCGCCCAGGACCTGCTCGGGGAGATCGACCACCCGGTCGCGGACTTCTGGTCCCGCCAGAGTGCCTTCGACGTGCGCCACGTCCAAGGCTCGCTCTACCTGGGGGCCGCCGCGGAGGCGACCGACCACCAGGCGGTGTGGATGCGCTCGCGCGGCCCGGTTCCGGGCGACCAGCTGCTGCACCGCGCGCTGCTCGTCTACGCCTGCGACCAGATCATGCTCGAGCCGGTGCTGCGCGCGGGCGGGCACAGCTGGATGACGCCCGGGCTGAGTGTCGCGAGCCTCGACCACGCCATGTGGTGGCACCGCGACGTCCGGGTGGACGAGTGGCTGCTGTACGTCCAGTCCTCCTCCTCCGCCCAGGGTGGTCGCGGGCTCGGGTCGGCTCGGGTCTTCGCCCAGGATGGCACCCTCGTGGCGAGCATCGCCCAGGAGGGCATGGTCCGGATCCCCAAGGCTTGAGCCGCCCCCGCGCGCGAGGCGGCTGCGGTCAGGCTCCTCGCCGGCGAAGTACCGCAGGGGCCTCGACGTACAGCTCCCACGCGCCACGTTCGGTCGCCGTGATGCGCCGCGGCGCCTGGGTGGCCGCATCGACGACCACGATGGTCGTGGAGGCGCGGGCGTAGGGCTTCTCGTCCCGCGCCGGCCCGCTGCGTCCGTCGGCCCCGTCCGGGTCGAAGACCTCGTAGCAGACCTCGAGGCTTGCGCCGCCGATGTGCCCGATCCACATCTGCACCGTGATCGGGTCACGGGTGAACCCGAGCGGGCGGAGGTACTCGATCTCCTGGCGGGCGACGAAGGTGTGCGAGTCCGCCTCCGGGCCGGAGTCGAGTACGGCGGTGGGCCACTCCAGCCCGGGGTCCGCCTCGCGGTGACGCCAGAACGCCGTGATCCGGGCTTCCTCGAGGAGACGGAACATCTCGACGTTGTTCACGTGTCCGTAGGCATCGAGGTCGGACCAGCGCAGCCGGACAGGGACGTTGAGGCGTGTCATGTACTCACCGTAGCCCGGGGCGGTTGGCTCCTCGGCGACCCGGATGAGTCGGAAGCCTACGTGCGCAGCGCGCGTCCCTCAGCGCCCGGCGAGCGCGGCGGCCGCCCGGCACTCGTCGAGCTGGCGACGCCGAGCCTCGACCGGCTCGATCACCGCTGTACCCGCCACGACCGAGATCTGCGTGCGCAGCCGGCGGGCAGCCCGGCGGGCTGCCCGGTTGGCGTCGACGTAGGCCGCCAGCCGGGAGACGAGCGCGAGGACCACGCCCACCCCGAAGCCGCCCACGACCATGAGGGTCGGGATCGGGAATCCCGAGACGTCCGGTGAGCCGGGGACGGGCAGCTGGATGAACGCGAGGATCGCGAGCACCGCGAGCCAGGCCAGCCCGGCGACGAAGATCGCGAACAGCACCCACTGGACGACCGAGGCGAAGGCCCACCACCAGGGCCGGTGCTCGGCGTCGAGCTCGGTCCGGGCCACGGCCTGGTCGAGGGCGTCCGGCAACCCGTCGTCGCGGACGGCGGCTCGGGCGAAGACCACCCACCCCGGGGGCGCACCAGTCGACGCCGCGTCGACGTACCCACGCACTGCGGTGTGGGTACGTGCCGTCATCGCGGCGTCCACGGCTGGCAGAGAGGTGCGGGCGAGGTCCGCCCGCACGGCCTTGCGATGCAGATTGAGGCGCCGCAGCGGGTCGGCGCGCAGGCGCCCGACCCAGCGGGTCAGCGGCCACCCGGTCGCCGCTCGTGCCCGGTGCAGGGCCGAGCCCCGCACGGCGTCGACCACGACGTCGGTGCGGGCCGCGGCGGCCAGGGCGTCGAGCAGCTCCCGGCGCGCGGTCTCCCCGACCCGGTGCTCGCGGGAGGGGCCGCACTCCGCCTGGAGCAGCGCGGCGGCTCCCCGCACGTCCGCGAGCAGCCGATCGGTCGCCGCGGCGCGCTCCGCGGCTGCCTGGGCCATGAGCTCGCGCAGCTCCCCCATGCCCTGCCCGGTGACCGCCGAGAGCCCCAGGACCGTGGCCCCGGTCAGGCCGTCGGCGACCGCGAGCCGGCGCAGGTCGGCCAGGCACTGCGCCTGGTCCTGCGGGGAGAGACGGTCGATCTGGTTGAGCACGAGCACGACGACGCCCGCGTGGCCGGCCAAGGGGCGCAGGTAGCGCTCGTGGAGCGCGGCGTCGGCGTACTTCTGCGGGTCCATGACCCACACGAGCAGGTCGGCGCGCTCGAGGAGGCGCTCGGCGCGGACCCGGTGCTCGACGACGACGGAGTCGTGATCGGGGAGGTCGAGCAGGACCAGTCCGCGGTTGTCGCCGCTCGGCTCGAGGTAGATGCGCTGACCGACCTCGAGCCAGTCGAGCAGCAGGCCCGCCTCGCGATGGTGACCGTCCTCCACGTCCCACACCGCCGCGACGGGGCGGGAGGTGGTCGGACGCATGATGCCCGGGCGGGAGATCTCCCGGCCTGCCAGGGCGTTGATGATCGTCGACTTCCCCGAGCCCGTCGAGCCGGCGAGGGCGACGACCGTGTGGTCGATCGAGTGGGCGAGCCGCACGCCGGCCCGCTGGACCACGCGGTCACCGCGCTCGACGAATGCCGGGCTGAGCCAGTCCCGTCCGGCGTCGAGCGCGCTCTCGAGGGCCTGGACGCGCATCATGAGCATCTCGCCGCGGCGGTGGGTCGCAGTCGCGAAGGCCTTCACGAGTCGCCCTCGCGGGAGACCGGGGCCGAGCCCGGCCGGGCCTTCTTACGCCACCACAGCCGGCTCAGCACACGCGGGCCGCCGGGCGGTGGGGCCGGGTGCGCATAGGGGTCAACGGCGATCGGCAGGTCGGCCCCGCGCAGCTGGCCGAGGCGCATGCGGTCGGTGTCGGTGTGGGAGCGATCGGTCGAGACGTCGTCCGGCGTCAGTGAGACGTGCGTGGGATGGGTTCGTACCTGAGCCGCGCGGGCGGCCCGTTCATGGGCTGCGGCGGACTGGACCTCGTGCGCCGCGGCGCGCAACCCCGGTCCCGCATCCAGTCCGGGAGGAGGCCCCCCGGGCGCCAGACCGCCGGGTACCAGGCCGTCCAGGATCGCGGTGAACCGTGCGGCCTGACCCTCCAGGATGGCTTCCACGCGGGCGTCGAGCAGGTCTTGGGCGGTGTGGGCCAGGGACCGGACGGCCTCGTCGCCGAAGACCGCCTCGAGGAGCCGCTGAGCGAGCACGACCGATCCTCCGGCGATCCCCACCTCCGCCCCGGTCAGCCCGCCGGTCGAGGCGAACACGACAACCATGAGCGCCGCCCCGATGCCGTTGACCCCGATGGCCAGCGTCCGCGCCCGCCCTCGCTTGCCCGCGCCGCGATCGGAGACGAGCGCGAGGACGTCCCCCTGCCACGCGCGGACCTGCCCCGCGAGCTCGCCGCGCAGATCCGCCGAAGCCCGGGACAGAACCAGCCCGTCGAGGAGCACGGCCCCCGCAGGATCGGCCCTCCACATGAGGTAGGCACGCTCGGACGCACGGTCTGCGGCGTCGAAGACGATCGCCTCGAGGCTGTGGCCGATCGCGAGGTTGACCTTGGGTGCCGCGGCGGGACGGCCCCTGAGGTAACCCGACACCCGGTCCCGCAGGACACCGATCTTCTCCTCCACGCCCCGCATGAAGTCGCCGGTCCCGACGAAGTCCTGCCACCGGGACAGCACCTCCCCGCGCAGCATCGAGCCGTCCGACGTCGCCTGCCGCATGTCGCGCGCGCCCGCGGCATAGGCCTCGGCGACGGCTCGCCGCAGAGCCGCGTCGGCCAGCGCCTGCGCGTCGCTCGCGTCGGCCAGTGTCATGGCCCGCGCCACGAGATCGTCGACGACTCCGTCTCGGGTGGCCGCGATGACCGCGCCGCGGGCACCGTCGTCGCTGCCCATCGCTGTGAGCCAGCGGGAGACCGGGGCGACCTCGGCCACCGGGAGCATACCGTCCACCAGGACGGACTCGCGGAGCAGGAAGACCGGGGCGCTCGGCAGGCCCTGGTCGGCCAGCATCTGGCGCAGGTGGTCACCGACCACCTCCGCCCCCGGGTCGACCCGGTCGATGACGAGGGCGACCTGGGCGCGCCGCGCGGCGCCGGCGCTGAGCAGCTCCCAGGGGACGGCGTCGGCGTACCGGGCGGCGGTCGTGACGAAGAGCCAGAGGTCGGCCGCGGCGAGCAGCTGCGCGGCAAGCTCGCGGTTGCCTGCGACGACCGAGTCGACGTCGGGGGCATCGAGCAGCGCCATACCCTGGGGCAGCACGTCGGTGGGCACGAGCCGCAACGACCGGGGATCGCCGTCCCGGGGGTGGTCACCGGGCGCACCGGGCGGCGTCGGGCCTGGCGAGGACGACACCTCGCGGGCTAGGTGAGGGAAGATCCGGTCGGAGGTGAACCACTCCGCGTCGAGCGGGTGGTGCACGAGGACCGGTGAGCGGGTGGTGGGGCGCAGCGCACCGGGGGTGGTCACGTGCTGCCCGAGGATCGAGTTCACCAGGGTCGACTTGCCCGCGCCGGTCGAGCCGCCGACAACGACGAGCAGCGGCGCGGAGTCGGCTCGCAGACGAGGCAGCAGGTAGTCGTCGAGCTGGTCGAGGCCGCGCTCGCGCTCACGGCGTGCGGTGGCTGCGGTCACGGTCTCCAGTGGCAACGCGACGGCCTCGATCTCGCGGCGCAGCGCCACGAGGGCATCGACCAGATCGGCGACGCCGGAGGGACCTCCGGCATCGCCGATCTTTGCGTGGTCACCCGTCACGTCAGACATGAGTGCAGTCTGCCGGAAAAGGCTCCCGTCCACCGCATGAGCGCTGGTCAGTCGCGGGTGAGTTTGCGGTGGGTCACCCGGTGCGGACGAGCCGCGTCGGCGCCCAGCCGCGACACCTTGTTCTCCTCGTAGGAGGCGAAGTTGCCCTCGAACCAGTACCAGTTCCCCGGGTTCTCCTCGGTGCCCTCGTAGGCGAGGATGTGCGTGGCGACCCGGTCGAGGAACCACCGGTCGTGGGAGACCACGACGGCGCAGCCGGGGAACTCGAGCAGCGCGTTCTCGAGCGAGCCGAGCGTCTCCACGTCGAGGTCGTTGGTCGGTTCGTCGAGCAGGAGGAGGTTTCCACCCTGCTTGAGGGTGAGCGCGAGGTTGAGTCGGTTGCGCTCACCACCGGAGAGGACGCCGGCAGCCTTCTGCTGATCCGGTCCCTTGAACCCGAAAGCCGCGACGTAGGCGCGCGACGGCATCTCGACGTTCCCGACCTTGATGTAGTCGAGGCCGTCGGAGACAACTTCCCAGAGGGACTTCTTCGGGTCGATGCCACCACGGGACTGGTCGACGTAGGAGATCGAGACCGTGTCACCGATCTTGAGCTCACCGGCGTCGAGGGGCTCGAGGCCGACGATCGTCTTGAACAGCGTGGTCTTACCCACACCGTTGGGACCGATGACCCCGACGATGCCGTTGCGGGGCAGCGTGAAGGACAGGCCGTCGATGAGCGTGCGCCCGTCGAAGCCCTTGTTGAGGTCGGTCGCCTCGATGACGATGCCACCCAGGCGCGGGCCCGGTGGGATCTGGATCTCTTCGAAGTCGAGCTTGCGGGTGCGCTCGGCCTCGGTCGCCATCTCCTCGTACCGGGCCAGACGGGCCTTCGACTTGGTCTGGCGGCCCTTGGCGTTCATCCGGACCCACTCGAGCTCGTCCGCGAGGCGCTTGGCGAGCTTCTGGTCCTTCTTGCCCTGGACCTTCAGGCGCTCGCCCTTCTTCTCCAGGTAGGTGGAGTAGTTGCCCTCGTAGGGGTACAGGCGGCCGCGGTCGACCTCACAGATCCACTCCGCGACGTGGTCGAGGAAGTACCGGTCGTGGGTCACGGCGAGGATCGCGCCGGGGTAGCTCGACAGGTGCTGCTCGAGCCACAGCACGGACTCTGCGTCGAGGTGGTTGGTGGGCTCGTCCAGGAGCAGCAGGTCGGGCTTCTCCAGGAGGAGCTTGCACAGCGCCACGCGACGACGCTCACCTCCCGAGAGCACCGACACGTCGGCGTCCGGCGGCGGGCAGCGCAGCGCGTCCATGGCCTGCTCAAGCTGGGCGTCGAGGTCCCAGGCGTCGGCGTGGTCGAGGGCTTCCTGCAGCTCGCCCATCTCGGCGAGCAGCTTGTCGAAGTCCGCGTCGGGCTCGGCCATCAGCGCGGAGATCTCGTTGAAGCGGTCGAGCTTGCCCTTGATCTCGGCGACGCCTTCCTCGACGTTGCCCAGGACGGTCTTTTCTTCGTTGAGCGGCGGCTCCTGCAAGAGGATGCCGACCGTGTATCCGGGAGACAGACGTGCCTCACCGTTGGAGGGCTGCTCGATGCCCGCCATGATCTTCAGGATCGTCGACTTACCGGCACCGTTAGGGCCGACCACACCGATCTTCGCTCCGGGGAGGAAGTTCAGCGTGACGTCATCAAGGATGACCTTGTCGCCGTGCGCCTTGCGCGTCTTGTACATGGAGTAGATGAACTCAGCCACTGGCTCTCGGTCCGCCTCATGCTCGATTGCGTTGGAGCGGGTTCGCTCGCGCTGGTCAGGGTGCGCCCGCTCGGCCGACTAGCACGGGCGACCACGAGCGAGGCTGCGTGGACGGGCGGGCTGAGGGCCAAGAGAGCTGCTCAACCCCACAGCCTACGCCGTCCGGACCCGCGGCGCTCATGCACGACCACGAAGAGGTCTCCACCGGCCCGATCGGGGCCGCGGCCAAGGCCCAGATCTGTCCGGTCCTGCGGGACAACCGGGCCCTGGCCGACGCCGTCCTACGCGACGGTGCGGTCGTCCGCCGAGACGAGCTCGCCGTCCTGCGCCTCGTCGGCGCCCTCCTCCGCTCCGGCGTCGGGCGCCGGCTCAGCGGCGGAGTCGGTGCCGTTCACCGCCCACGGGTCGGTCGGCCCGCCGTCGCTCGCCGGCGGAGCCTCCCCCGCCTTGGTGTGCACGGTGTGCCGGAACGTCGCCTGCCCCCGGGCCAGGTCGGGGCCGACCGCGTCGGCCTCGATGACGATCGTGGTCCGCGGACCGTCCGGGGACTCCCACGTCTCGGACGTGAGCGTGCCGTGCACGACGACGGGGTCGGACTTGCGCAGCGACTCCGCGATGTTGACCGCCATGGACCGCCACGCCTTGACGGTGAACCACGTGGTCAGGCCGTCGACCCAGGCGTCCTCGGCCCGGTTGTAGAACCGCTTCGTGCTGGCCAGGCGGAAGCTCGTGAAGTCGGTGCCGATCTCCGAGACGAAGTGCTTGGGCTGGGTGCCTACCCAGCCCGTCACGGTCACCTTGGTGTCTGTGCTCATGGATCCTCCAGCAACAAGGGGACGACGAGTGTCATCCCGTGTGCTGCAAGGCTCCGGCTTCGGGTCGCCCGTCCGCTCCAGGTCAGGCCGTGGCTGTGGGCACGGGTACGCTGCGGCGGCCTGTGGAGGAGGTGTCCCGGGCCGACAGCGCCGATTCCCGGACGTCCCGGTGCTCGGTCAGGACGCGCTGAGCGGGCTCGGCCAAGGTCGTCTCGACCACGTCGCGCAAGGCCCCGAAGGCCGCCGTGCGGACCTCTTCGGCCCGCTGTTCGGCGAGATTCGCCCGAATCCGGGCTCCGATCGTCAGTGCACCCACGGAGACGAGCGCGGCGACGACGGTCACGAGGGCGGCCACGAGAGTCCAGGTGTCGGCGACGTCGACCAGCCCGAGCGCGAAGGCGAGGGTCACCAACGCGCCCGCCAGCGTGACGCCTCCGGCGATCCAGCCGAGCAGCCGGGCGCGACGGGCGCCGACGGACCGCTCGGTCGAGATGGGCACCAGGTCCAGCGCCGCACCCAGGGCCGCGGCGATCCAGTCCTGGTCGGGGACTGCCCGGTCCACGGACTCCGCCCAGGCCGGTCGCATGCCCTCGCTGACCTTGGTGACCCACCGGCTGCGGATGACCCGGATCGCAGACTCCTGGGGAGCGCGGAACGCGGGCACGCGGGCGTCGTCACCACCGAAGCGCACGGTCGCCCGGACGTCGTCGACCACGGCGGAGACGCCCACGGCCACGGCGACCCGGTCCACCTCGCCGCCGACGAGCGGCTCGACGCTCTGCAGGACGGTCGCGGGGACCTCCTCGGCGATCCGGCGCCCCTCGCGGTCCAGCTCGTCCGCGAGCCGGCTCGCCGCGACCGAGCGCCGCGCGACCGCCTCGCGCAGCGTCTCGCGGAGCTCGGTCACGCCCTCGCCGGTCTTCGCGGAGATGGTGCGCACGTCCACGCCGACCAGGCCGTCCTCGGTCAGCAGGCGCGCGACGTCGGCGACGAGAGCAGGCCGGCCGGACTCGGCGACGGTGTCGATCTGGTTGAGCACGACGATCATCGATGCCTCGGCTCCGGCGAAGGCCTGCAGGTAGCCGGCGTGCAGCGCCTCGTCGGCGTACTTCTGCGGGTCGACGACCCAGATGAGCAGGTCCACCAGGGGCAGGATGCGGTCGACGATCTCACGGTGCTTCGGCTCGATCGAGTCATGGTCAGGAAGGTCGAGCAGGATCAGCCCGGCCAGGGACGCCTCGTCGCCGTCGAGCACGCTGTCCCGATTGATCCGGCGCTCGGTGTCCACCTCGAGCCAGTCGAGCAGCGCGGTCGCGCTGTCGCTCCAGGCGCACGCGGTGACCCGGGCGGTCGTGGGGCGCCGCACGCCGACGTCGGCGAAGGTCAGCCGAGAGATGGCGTTGAAGGTGCTCGACTTGCCCGACCCGGTGCCACCGGCGAGCGCGATGATCGTGTGGTCGACGCCGAGCGCCAGCCGTTCGTCCGCGCCGGCCAGGACCGACCGGGCCCGGGCGGCGATGTCCGGGTCGAGCCGGTCGCCGCCCACGTCGAGGGCCCGGCGCAGGTTCGCGACGTGCTGGGCGTAGCGCTCGCCGTCAGACTTCTTCGACTGTTCGCTCGACTGGCGATCCACGGCCGGTTCGGTCTGTGTCACGGGCTGCTCCTGTGTTGCGGCGGGTCTTTGCGGGTCATACGGCTCAGGTGAGCTGAGCGAGCTCGGCGAGCCGAACGCGCAGTCCCACCGCGGCGTCGTCGGCCAGGGCTGGCACCAAGAGCGCACGGCGGGTCGGGAGGATCTCCCGGTCCACCAGAGTAGCTGCGGAGTCGGCCAGCTCGCTCGTCACCTCGGGGCTGAGGTCGCGCCCGGCGTTGCCGAGCAGGCGCCCGAGCAGCTCCTCTGCGGGGGCCAGCCCGACGGCGGAGGCGAGCACAAGAGCTGTCAGCCCGTCGCGTCCGAAGGCCCGCACCGCTGCCGCGTTCTGCTTGCTCTCCGTCGCCTCGATGGCGCCGACCCGGTCCGTGGTCTGCGCGATCCAGAAGTCGACGGCCGCGCGGGCCGATCCTTCACGCGAGGCCCGCGCGGAGGCTTCGTCGATGCCGGTCAGCAGGCTCGCTCCCCCGGGCGCCTGCTCGAGCGCGCCACGCAGCGCGGCGTCGGCATCGTCCGCGGCCGCGGTCAGGGTGGCGGTCGCAGCGCGGCGCACCGCCTCGACGAGCTCGAGCAGGCTCGCTCCGCGGGACCGTCCCCGGCGGGCCGATCCACGGGCGAGCCCCGCACGCGAGATGGCCTTGTCCAGCCGGGCCGGGCGCAGCAGCTGGGACCACTGCGACTCGACGGCGCCCTGGGCGAGCTTGCCGGACTCGATGGCCTGGCGCACGTCCTTGGCCACCGGCGGCAGGGCGGCCTCTGCGACCTCGTGGATTTGCTCGCCGGCCCGGAACTGGTTCTCGACGTGCTCGCTGAGCTGCTCGATCCACGGCGGGAGTGCGGCCAGCGCGCCGCGCAGCGTGCGCAAGATCACGGTGCGGGCGCGGTCCGCGCCGCCCAGGGTGCGCAGCCAACGCTCGATCGCGGCCACCTCGGTCGCGGGCAGCAGGCCCTCGTGGGGACCGGCGTCGGGCACGACGAAGAGCGGGGTGTTGTCCATGTGGTGCTCGCGGAGGCGGTTGAGCAGGTCGCCGCGCACGGTCTTGAGGGAGGCGTGCGGCGCGCGGTTGAGGACCATGGCCACGGTCGCTCCACGCTGCATGGCACCCTCGAGCGCCTTCCACGGCAGGGCGTCGCCGTAGCGCGCCGCGGTCGTCACGAACAGCCACAGGTCCGCGCCCTCGAGCAGCCGCGCGGCGGTCTCGCGGTTCTCCTCCAGGACGGAGTCGAGGTCGGGGGCGTCGAGCAACGCGATGCCCCGAGGGACATTGGCGTTGGTCACCGAACGGACGGTCTGGACCAGCGGGGTGCCCGCGACGATCTCGGCGTCGGCGGGGTTGAACACGACGACCGGCTCGCGGGTCGTGGGGCGGATGACGGACGCTTCGGAGATCTCCTCGCGCAGCAGCGAGTTGAGCAGCGTCGACTTCCCGGCACCTGTCGAGCCGGCGATGACGACGACGGCGGGGGTCGAGAGCTCCTTGAGGCGGGGCAGCAGGTGGTCGTCGAGCTGGCTGACCAGCCTCGACTGCTGGGCTCGGGCATCATCGACGCCGTCGATCTCGAGCGGGAAGTCCAGCGCCGCGACCTCGCGCCGCAGATCGGTCACGACGTCGAACACGGTCGAGTGCGGCTCGAGCGCGTCATCGCCTCGCGAGGCGTGACGCCCTGACCGCGCACTCGACTGCTGGGGCTCCGCGCCGCTAGTGGTAGTCACGCCCTCGATTGTCCCGTGCAACCGTGATCGGGCCAAACGCGCGCGCCGTACGGCGTCGAGAGGAACCGCGATTACTTCCGCAGCGAGGCATCGTGGCTGGATCTGACCCGATTCGCGCCCCGATCCCGGGCACCCACGACCGTTCCGTGACTTGACGGTCCCGCTCATGAATGACAGAGTGCAAACGATTGCACACCAATCAGCGCCCGACCCCTCATCCAGACACCGCCGTCTGGAGAGCATAGGAAGGAACACGATGCGCACTCGTCGAAGCACCAGCTTTGCAGCGGCTCTCACCCTGTCCGCTCTCGCTCTCACCGGCTGTACCGCGCCCGGCAGCGGGTCCACCACCGGACCCTCGGCGCCGGCAGCGGCCGACGCCAACGAGGTGCCCGCCAAGCCCTCCGCGCCGGTCACGCTCAACATCCTGGACGTCGCCGGTGACCAGAAGCTCACCGGTGAGATGGTCGACCAGTTCGTCAAGGACCACCCCGACATCATCTCCGCGGTGACCTGGGAGAGCGGGGGCGCACCCGACCTGGTCGGAACCATCAAGCCGCAGGTCGACAGCGGAAAGCTCTCGATCGACCTCGTCATGACGGGTGTCGTCGGCCTTGCCTCGGGCATCGACCAGGGCCTCTGGGCGCCGATCGTCGACGACTACGGCGACCGCCTCTCGAACATGGACAACTACCTGGCCCCCGCAGCCGAGATGCAGAAGTACTCCGAGGGGCAAGCGGTCCTCACCGTGTACTACCCGAACGGCCCCTTGCTCCAGTACGACCCCTCCGTGGTGACAGACGTTCCCTCCACCCCCGAGGAGGTGCTTGCCTGGGCACAGGCCAACCCCGGCAAGTTCGGCTACGCCCGGCCCGCGAACTCGGGCCCCGGGCTCGCCTTCCTGACCGGGCTGCCGTACATCCTCGGCGACTCCGACCCCACCGACCCGGAGAAGGGGTGGGACAAGACCTGGGCCTACCTCAAGGAGCTGGGGGCCACGATCGACAACTACCCCACCGGGACCGGTCAGGTCATCTCGAACATGGCGGACGGGACGTGGTCGATGATCCCCACGACCACCGGTTGGGACATCAACCCACGCGCGACCGGCCAGCTGCCCAAGGAGTTCGAGGCCGCTGCCTTTGATGACTTCACCTGGGTCACCGACGCTCACTACGCCGTCGTGCCCAGGGGTCAGTCGGCCGACAAGATGTCAGCCACCCTCCTGCTCCTGCAGTACATGCTCACCCCCGAGATCAATGCGATGGCCTACGACCACGGCTACTTCTACCCGGGACCGTCGGTCAAGGGCGCAACGCTCGACATGGCACCCCAGGCCAGCCAGGACGTCATCGCCGAGTTCGGCCGGAGCTGGTATGACGACCTGATCGAAGAGATGCCGAAGGTGCCGCTGCTGCCCGCCGCCGACGTGCTCAGGGCGACGGACATCTGGGACCGCGAGATCGGCTCCGGAAAGTACTAGCAGCTCCCTGCAGCACCCAGCTGCACTGCGCGGCCGACCTGGTGGGCCTGATCGCCCCCAGGCCGGCCGCCGCAGCCCCCGCCCTGCCAGAGTGAGGAATTTGTTATGACCGTGCGGTTTGGGATCGTCGGCGTCGGGACCCTCGCCGAGCTCCATGCCCGAGCCATCAACCTCGTGGACGGCGCCGAGCTGGTCGCGTGCGTAGGCCGCCGGCCCGACGTCGCGAAGCGGTTCGCCCACGCCCACGGCTGCGAGTACGTCGGCGACCTCGACAGCCTCCTGGACCGGACCGACTGCGACGTCATCGTCGTCACGACTCCGTCCGGGACCCACGCCGACATCGGCGTCCGGGCGGCCAGGCGCGGAAAGCACGTGCTGTGCGAGAAGCCGCTGGACGTCTCGGTCGAGAAGGCGGACCAGCTCATCGCGGCCTGCGCAGAGAACGACGTGCTGCTGGGCGTGATCTTCCAGAGCCGTTTTGGTCCTGGCGCCCGTGCGCTCAAGAACGCGGTCGACCAGGGACGCTTCGGCCGGCTGGCCCAGTGCTCCGCGTACGTCCCGTGGTACCGCAGCCACGACTACTACACGTCCGCCGACTGGCGAGGCACCCTGGCCGACGACGGCGGCGCCCTCATGAACCAGGGCATCCACGCGGTGGACCTGCTCCTGTGGCTCGCCGGAGACGTCGAGGAGGTCTCCGCGCGCGTGCAGACCCGGATGCACGACATCGAGGTCGAGGACAATGCCGTCGCCTGGCTGACCTTCGCCAGCGGGAGCCTGGGGATGATCCAGTCCAGCACCTCGTGCTACCCCGGTGAGAGCAAGCGGGTGGAGATCAAGGGGGAGCTCGGTTCGGTGACGCTGGTCGACGACGTGCCGGTCCTGTGGGACTTCGCCGTCGCGGCCCCCGAGGACAAGGGCATCGCCCGGCTGCGAGAGCTGGCGGTGGGCGCGCAGGGCGCGAGCGACCCCAAGGCAGTCAGCCTCGAGGGCCACCGCGCGCAGTACGAGGACTTCGTCGCGGCCATCCGCGACGGACGTCCCCCGGCTATCCCCGGGGCCGAGGGTCGACGATCGATCCACCTGATCCGCTCGATCTACGCATCGAGCGAGACCGGGCGCACCGTGCGGCTGTGACGGCGCGACGGTCGGTCAGGCCTGCTCGACGCCGAAGCGCGCGCGCAGGGATCCGCGCACCTGGGCGTCCACGCCGATCGCATCGAGGTACCCGGTGAGCGACCCGAAGGTGCGATCGAGCTGATCCTCGGCGGCGGCCAGGTACTCCGGGCGCACGGTCAGGACGGCATCCCACAGGGCCGGGTCGACACCGGGGAGGGGCGGCATGGAGGCTGCGAGCGCTCCGGCAGCCTGCGCGGAGAGCAGGTACTCCTGGAGGATCTGCTCGCGGGGCACCGAGCAGATGCCCTGGACGAGGGCGACGATCCACCCGGTCCGGTCCTTGCCCGCCGAGCAGTGCACAAGCACGGCGTGGGTCGAGGAGGCTATCGCGGTCAGGGCAGTGCCCACCGCGGCGTGCGCGTCTGGGTCGGTGACGAAGCCGCGGTAGATGCCCTCCATGATCATCGCGCCCACCTCGGCCGGGTCAGGCGGGGTGGCCGAGTGGGCACCGACAAGGTTGGCGAGCACCTGCGCCATGTCGGCGCCGCCCGCCTCGCCGATGCCCTCGGCGTCGGCGTTCTTGTCGGTGGCGGGCGACCGCGGATGGCGGGGAGACCCGAAGGGAAGGGCGAGCACCTGGGCGCCCGAGGGGACGACGTCGGCTCCGTCGCGGGCAACCTCCTGCGGGCTGCGCAGGTCGAGCACAGTCGTCACGTCAAGGTCCGCGAGGGTGGCGACGCCGGCGGGCTCGAGATTCGCGAGGCTTGCGGTGCGCAGCAGCACGCCGGTCGCGATCGGTTCGCTCGCCCCCTCCGGCGTGGCGCGGCCGCCCACGTCGCGGGCATTCCAGGTGCCGGGGATGGTGAGCGTGGGATCTGCGGTCTCGGTCCCACGGGTGGTCGTCAGCTCGTCTGTCATCGCGGTCCTGCCTGTGCCTCGGAGTGAATCTTCACCCTACGCGTGGTCGCCCGGCGGAGGGCTCAACCGGCACGGAGGCGAAGATGTTGAGGCCGAGGGCGTCGGAGAGGAACTGGGCGGCGAGCCGACCGCGCACGCTGTTGCCGGCCTCGTCGAGGGGCGGGGAGAACGTCGCGAGCCCGCCCTTGCCGGGGGCAACCGTCATGATCGCGCCGCTCACGCCGCTCTTGGCAGGCAGCCCGACGTCGTAGAGCCACTCCCCCGAGCGCTCGTACAGGCCCGCGGTCGCCAGCACGGCGAGAGTCCGCTTGCAGACGAGCGGATCGACGACCTGCTCGCCGGTGACCGGGTTGACGCCGCCGTCGGCCAGGGTCGCACTCATCACCGCGAGGTCCTCGACCGTGATGAGCAGCGAGCACGTCCTGGTGTAGAGATCGGTCGCCTCGACCGGGTCGGAGTACATCCGCCCGTAGCCGTCGAGCAGCTGGGCGATCCCCCGGTTGCGCAGGTTGGTCGCCGACTCCGAGGCGTAGACCTCCTCGTCGAGGGCGAGGCTGTGCCCGGCGAACCGGGACAGCCCCTCGTGGATGAAGGCCCAGCGCGCCGCGGCGTCGGAGCCTGGGACCAGGCTCGTCGTCGCGATCGCCCCCGCGTTGACCATGGGGTTGGCCGTGCGGTCCGCGTTGAGCTCGATCGCGAGGACGGAGTTGAAGGCCAACCCGGAGTTGTTCACCCCGAGCTGGCGGCGCGCCTCGTCGACGCCGATCACCTGGGCGACGAGGGCGAAGACGAAGGGCTTGGCCACAGACTGGATGGAGAACTCGTGGCCGGTGTCGCCGGCCCGGTAGACGCTCCCGTCGACGTCGACGACGCACAGCCCGAACAGCGACGGCGACGCACAGGCGAGCGCGGGGATGTAGTCGGCGACCGCGCCGTCGGTCACCGGAGCGAAGCGTGCGTGCGCAGTCTCGAGGAGGGAGTTGACGACGTCGGGTCCGGGCAGGTGCCCGGTCGAGACCGGTGCCGGTGCCGGAGCCGGAGCCGGAGCCGCGATGCTGCCCGGGGAGCCCGGGGCGCTGTGCGTGGTGACCATCGGGTCATCGTGGCACAGCAGGACCGGCGCGGGCGGTCTCAGCTGCGGCCGGCGGCGACCGGAGACAGCTGTCCGACCTTCCCCGCCGCGCACGTGCGGGCACGCACGGGAGGGGTGACCCGATCGTCCCCGCGCCTCGAGCACGAGTTATTATAACAACATAATGTAGCCTGGCGGCATGACGTCAGATGCTCCGTTGTACGCACAGGTGGAGACCGCCCTCCTCGCCCGACTCGGGGTCGACCTCCATCCTGGTGATCGACTGCCGACCGAAGACGAGCTGATCAGCGAGTTCGGAGTCAGTCGGATCACCGTGCGACGAGCAGTCCAGAACCTCACCGCCCGCAACCTCGTGGTCACGAGACGTGGCCGAGGCAGCTTCGTTGCCATGCCGACATTCACCCAACCTCTCACCGCGCTGACCGGCTTCGTCGAGGACATGGACGCGCATGGATTGCACACGCACGCACGTGTGCTCCGGATCGAGGAGGTGACTGCCTCGTCTGAGGTTCGCGCCGCACTGGATCTACCCCTCGGGGCGATGGTCACCTACATCGAACGCGTACGCCTTGCTGCGGGTCACCCGGTGTCGTTCGATCGGACCTACCTGCCACTCGAGCTGGGACGCCTCATCGCCCAGGACGATCTGGAGAACGAACCGATCTTCATGCTGCTGGAAGCACGCCACGGCACGCCGCTCGTCGAGGCGACCTATGCACTGCAGGCCAGTACCGCCGATGCTGCGGTCGCGGATGCGTTGGCAGTTGCGGAGGGAAGCGCGATCTTCCGCATCGAGCGGACATCGTTCACGACCGGGCAGAAGGCGGTCGACTACGAGGTGCTGCACTACCGTGGCGACTCGATCACATTCACCACCCGCCTGCCCCGCCCCGGAGCCGATGTGGGCGACCGGTGACCATCGCACTATTCACCGTATTGTTCTTCGGCGCTCTGGGTGCGGGCGCTCTGGGGAGCGCTCTCGGCATGGCTGGGGGAATCTTTGTCGTCCCGCTGCTCACCCTGGTCGCTCAGGTTCCATTTCCGACTGCGGTCGCCGTCAGCCTGGTGTCAGTCATTGCTTGTTCGTGTGCCAGTGCGCCACATCTCCTGTCCTCGGGGTTGACGAATCTGCGCCTGGCCGTCGTCCTGGAAGTGGCCACCACGCTCGGCGCTGTGATCGGAATACTCATGATCGGGGCGGTGCCGAGCTCGATCCTGTATGGAATCTTCGCGGTGGTTCTGTTGGTCTCGGCAGTCCAGATGATCGCCGGCCGGCGTGACCAGGTCCCGGACCCTGCACTGCGGAAGTCCCGCCACCGGAGCCTGGACGGGGCATTCACGGATCATGACGGGAGCGCAGTCTCCTACCGGGTGTCACACCTCCCGTTAGGAGTGACGTTCATGTTCGGCGCCGGAGCCCTCTCGGCGCTCCTGGGCATCGGGAGCGGGGTGCTCAAGATCCCTGCCATGGACGCAGCCATGAAACTACCGATCAAAGCATCCTCAGCCACCGCGAATCTGATGATCAGTGTCACGGCATGCGGGACAGCTGCGGCCTACCTGATGTCGGGCACCCTCGATCTCAACTTGTCTGGACCCGTCGTGCTCGGGTCTCTCGCCGGATCGATCCTCGGCGCGAAGATCCTCGTACGCGTGGCTGGGGCCTCGCTCCGCGTCGTGTTCACGATCGTGCTCCTCGCACTCGCGGTACCCATGACCGCGAACGCCTTCGGCCTGAGCTGGGGAGCATCCCCATGACCCGACACACCCCCATCGCAGACGACCAGCCGCTGGCCGGTCGGATCGCCACTCTGTTGCGTGTCGGAACGGCGATTGCCGCACTGCTGCTCACCGCCGGCACGATCGCCCTGTATACCGGCGCAGTCCTTGCGCACCAGATCCTCCTGACCGCCGGCTGCAGCCTCCTCGTTCTCCTGCCCGTCATCAGGCTCACGATGATGGCTGGCCACTTCGTACGACAGGGTGACAAACGTTTCGCAATCATCACCGTCTCGGTCCTCATCCTTGTCCTCACCGGAGCTGCGGCCGGGGCCATGCTGCAGTCCGAGGGGGTTGAGTCAGGGAGCATCCCCTAGCCGAGATCGAAGCCGATCCGGTTGGTGACCTGCGCCTCACGTGGCACCGTTCGCAGAAACCAAGTGATCCGTTGCTTCCTGCTTCGTTGGCTGCTGCGGCCGTGCAGACCACCACCTGGGCGAGGTCGTCGTCGGAAGGGGCGCACCGGCAGGTACGAACGCGACGACGGCGGCATCTCCGTGAGCATGCTCTCCCGCCTCGAGTGCGGGCAGCGTCGACCCAACCTCGAGCTCCTGCTCCTGCTCCCAGTGGCGCGTGGGCACGGGTCATCGCGATGGCAGGGGCCCTACGTCGTCGCCCGATGCGTCGTGGAACGCGCGCACCATCGTCAGAGCGCCCGGGCGGCCGACACGGATGCCCCCGTCACCGGCCACGGTAGGCCTCCACGGCCAGGCGCAGCTCCTCGTTCATGAGGTCGGTGTTGATCGCGGCGCCGACCATGAGCCCGCGTGCGGCCGACGTCACGACCTGCGCCATGAGGTCACTGACGTTCCCGGCCGCCCAGACACCGGGCACAGACGTCAGGCCCGTCTCGTCGGTGACGACGTAGGTCCCCGCGCCCATCGGGTGCGCGGTCGTGGCGACCCCGAGCGCGGCGGCCAGCTCGGTCCGTGCGGTGAACGTCGGGCCGACGACGAGGGCCTGGACTGCGTGGCGCGGACCGTGAGTGAGCAGCACGGCCGCGAGCACGTCGTCGCGCACCTCGAGGCCGGCGACCGCGCCGGGAACGACAGCCACGCCGCGCGCGGCGAGCTGTTCGGCCTCCTCCTCGGTGGGCTCGGGGCGGCCGTTGAGGAAGAGCGTGACGTGCTCGCTCCACTGGCGGAACAACAGCGCCTGGTGGACGGCCATCGGGCCGCTCGCCAGAACGCCGATCATCTGGTCGCGGACCTCCCAGCCGTGGCAGTACGGGCAGTGCAGCACGTCGATGCCCCAGCGTTCGCGCAGGCCGGGCACGTCGGGGAGCTCGTCGACGAGGCCGGTGGCCAGGAGCAGGCGCCGGGCGCGGACCCGGGTGCCATCGTCGGCCACGACGTCGAAGGCCCCACCGATGGCGGTGACGGACCGCACGCTCGCGGTCAGGACCGTCCCGCCGTAACTGAGCACCTCGTCCCGGCCGACCCGGGCGAGCTCGGCGGGGCTCATGCCGTCGCGGGTGAGGAAGTTGTGCACGCCGGCGGCGGGCAGGTTGCGCTGCTGGCCCGCGTCGATGACAAGGACCGAGCGGCGCGCGCGGCCGAGCGCGACGGCGGCGCTCAGGCCCGCTGCACCGCCTCCGACGACGACGACGTCGTAGGTCGCGCCGGGAGGCTGGGGCGCTGAGGTCTGAGACTGGTGAGACGGCCGGTTCATGGTGGGCTCCTGGTGCGGGCTGGCGGTGTGGCTGAACCGGGTTGGGCTCGGCCGGATGGCGCTACACCCAGGGTGCGCCGCCCCGGCGTCGGACAGCAAGGAGTCTTGCCGAAGTGGCAAACTTGATTCATGTCAGACACATCCACGACGAACGACACAGACGACGTGCTCGCCGCGGTCGGACCACGGCTGCGCGCCCTGCGCGCGACCCGCAACCTGACCCTCGCCGCGCTGTCTGCAACCACGGGGATCTCGGTGAGCACGCTCTCCCGCCTCGAGTCAGGCCAGCGCCGGCCCAACCTCGAGCTGCTGCTCCCGCTCGCCAAGGCGCACGGCGTGCCGCTCGACGAGCTCGTCGGAGCCCCTGCCACCGGGGATCCCCGGATCCACATCCGGCCCATCTTCCATCACGGCATGACGATCCTGCCGCTCAGCCGCGGCGCAGGCGGCCTGCAGGTGTTCAAGCACCTCGTGCCCGCGGGCACAACCGAACCGGTCGTCTCCCAGCAGGTCCACGAGGGCTACGAGTGGATCTACGTGATCCGCGGTCGGCTGCGCCTCGTGCTCGGCGAGCACGACCTCGTGCTGCCCGCGGGCGAGGCCGCCGAGTTCGATACTCGGACGCCGCACTGGTTCGGCCGAGCCGACGCCCGCAGCGTGGAGTTCCTCAGCCTCTTCGGCCCGCAGGGCCAGCGGATGCACGTGCGGGCGCGCACGACCAGGTGACCTGCTAGCGCACGGGGCGGGGCGAGACTTCTCTGCGTGCGACCGGGCGGACGCCTACCTCGACCCCTGCCTCCGGTTCCGTCTCGACCAGCGCGTCGGGTCCGGTCTCGAGGAGGCGCATCGCGTCTTCAGCCCCGGCTGTGTCCCCCGCACGCGTCCGACGCGACCGGAGCACCGCGGCCGCCAGAAGCACGACGGCCCATCCAGCCAGAACGTCGATCGTCCAGTGGTTGGCGGTTCCGATGACGACCGCTGCCGTGGTGAGCGCGTAGGCGACGGCCGCGACCTTCCAGACCCTGCGGCACGGCACCCACAGGGCCACCAGGGCTACCCATATCGACCATCCCGCGTGCATGGACGGCAGCGCGGCGAGCTCGTTGGTGTGCGATCCCCACCCACCGGGCACCGACACCTGCGCACCCCACCAGCCGTGGTCGGCGGTCTGGGCCAGCACATCGATGTACGGCGCTCCCGCCAGACGCGGCGGGGCGGTGGGCACCGCCAGGTAGATGACCAGCGCGAACACGGTGGCCAGGACGAGGATGAACCGCAGGTGGGCGTAGTAGCCGGGGCGACGGAGGTAGAGCGCCAGCAGGACCGCGGCGGTGACGACGAAGTGCGCCGATGCGTACCAGAACGACGAGCCGAGACTCAGCAGCTGAGAGCTGGCGACAATCTGGTTGAATCCCTCCTCCACGTCGATGCCCAGGACTCGCTCGATCCTCAGCAGCGTGTGCGCGACCCCGACGGCGGGGGCGAGCGACCCGTCCGCCATGAGCCGCACCATGCTGTAGGCGAAATACACCAGTGCGAGCATCGCGATCTCCCGGATGCCTCGCAGTCCAGGGATCCGTTGCCACCACCGAGCACGGAGCGCGTCCACTGGAGCGTCGGCGGTCTCGAGTGTCTGCTCAATGGTCATAGGTGATACGTCATAGATCGATCAAGACCTTCGCTACTGGTGTCTTCCGGGCGACCCCGGTGCCAGCGTCCTGCCATCTGGCGGCGCCAATCGGCCCACCAGCGGCGATATCCGCCTGCATCCGCATCATAACCCTCAACTTCCAGGTACCAGGAACCACGTCGTGTGCACGGGAGCGTCTCGTAGCTGTCAGCCCTAACGCTGGCCTCCGCGACTGTCGACGCCCGCCAGCCCAGCTCGACGCTCGACGCTCGACTAGGAGATCTTGCGACGGTAGGCCGCCATGGCGAAGAGATACGCGACGACGAGAATGCCGACGCACCAGGCGAGGGCGACCCAGATGTCGCTGCCGACAGGCCGCTGTGCAAGCAGGTCGCGGATCGCATCGACGATGGACGTCACCGGCTGGTTCTCGGCGAAGGCGCGCACAGGGCCGGGCATGGTGTCCGTGGGCACGAAGGCCGAGCTGATGAACGGCAGGAAGACGAGCGGGTAGGAGAACGCGCTCGCGCCGTCCGCGGACTTCGCGGAGAGCCCGGCGATGACCGCGATCCATGTCAACGCCAGAGTGAACAGTATGAGGATGCCGGCGACCGCGAGCCACTCGGCGGCACCCGCCCCCGAGCGGAACCCCATGAGGAGCGCGACGCCCACGACAACGACGATCGAGATGAGGTTGGCGACCAGCGAGGTCAGCACGTGCGCCCACAGCACGGACGACCGCGCGATCGGCATGGACTGGAATCGCTCGAAGATGCCGCTCTGCATGTCCAGGAAGAGGCGGAACGCTGTGTAGGAGACGCCCGTGGCGATCGTGATGATCAAGATTCCGGGCAGCAGGTAGTTCACATATGCGTCCGACCCTGTGCTGATCGCGCCGCCGAACACGTACACGAACAGCAGCATGAAGGCGATCGGCATGATCGTGGTCGTGATGATGGTGTCCAGGCTGCGTGTGATGTGGCGCAGGGATCGTCCCAGCAGGACGGCGGTGTCGCCGAAGAATCGCGTGCTCATCGTGGGTCCCTACCCTTCCGTGCCGATGCTGCTGCCAGCGCTCGGGCCATTGCCGGCGTTGCCACCCTTGCCGTCGTCACCGATAACGGCAAGGAAGACGTCTTCGAGGGTCGGCTGCTTCTCGACGTACTCGACCGTGGCGGGCGGGAGCAGGTGCTTGAGCTCGGCGAGGGTGCCGTCGACGATGATCCGACCCTCGTGGAGGATCGCGATCCGGTCGGCGAGCTGTTCGGCCTCGTCGAGGTACTGCGTCGTGAGCAGCACCGTCGTGCCGTGGGAGGCGAGGTCCTTGACGGTGTTCCACACCTCGATGCGCGCCTGGGGGTCGAGCCCGGTCGTCGGCTCGTCGAGGAAGATCACTTGCGGGTTCCCGATGAGGCTCATCGCGATGTCAAGGCGGCGGCGCATGCCTCCCGAGTACGTCGACACCTTCCGCGCGGCCGCATCGGTCAGCGCGAATTGATCGAGGAGCTCGTTCGCGATCGCGCGCGGGTCCTTGAGGTGGCGTAGCCGGGCGATGAGCACGAGGTTCTCGCGCCCGCTGAGGATCTCGTCGACGGCCGCGAACTGTCCGGTGAGGCTGATGGACTCCCGCACGTCCGCGGGCTGCGTGGCGACGTCGAAGCCGTTGACGCTCGCTGTTCCCGCGTCGGCCTTGAGCAGCGTGGAGAGGATCTTCACGATCGTGGTCTTGCCCGCCCCGTTCGAGCCGAGCAGGGCGAAGATGGTGCCCGGCGCGACGTCGAAGTCGACGCCGCGCAGCACCTGAAGTTCCTTGTACGACTTCTCCATGCCCTGCACCCGGATCGCGGGTTCCAGGGCCCTGTCGGTGGTCATGTCACGGTCTCCGTTCTCGGCGATCTCACGCCTCGTCGCCGGCGGCCTGGTCGATGGCGTCGGTCAGGCGCTTGCGCTCCTTGTTGATCCACTGGCCGTCGGAGTAGTTCGCGATGAAGGTGTCTGCGAACTCGACCGGGTCGTCTCCGACGATGTCGCGGATCGGGGTGCCGTCGACGGCCGCACGCTCGATGAGGTCTGCGAGGTCGTCGAGCATCTGGACCAGGACATCACCCTTGGCGATCGCCCCGGCGTACATGAAGTAGCGCTCGATCCCGTCGATCGCGGTCCGGTAGCTCGCGGGAAGCTGTTCCTTGCGGGCCTTGTACTGACGCCAGCGCTTCTTGTCCTCGAACGATCCTGTGATCTGCTCGATCCATCCTGCGGCCATGACTACTCTCCTTCGCTCTGGTTGTCGCTCTGCGGGTGGTTGATCTGCTGGTGGAGGTGGTCGATGCGGGTCGCGAGGAAGTTCCAGTTCGTCCAGAACTCCTCGAGGTACGCACTCCCCTGCGCGTTGAGGGAATAGACCTTGCGCGGCGGCCCCTTCTCGGACGGGACCTTCTCCACGTCGACGAGGCCGCGCTGCTCGATTCGCACGAGCAGGGCGTAGACGGTGCCCTCGGCGATGTCGGAGAACCCCTCGTCGCGCAGCCGCGCGGTGATCTCGTAGCCGTAGGCGGACCGCGTGGCCAGGACAGCGAGGACGATGCCCTCCAACGTGCCCTTGAGCATCTCGGTCATCTGCTTGCTCATCGGCTCCCCTTCGACCTACCTAGCGTTATTGACTACCAGTACATAGTAACGCCGAGTACCGCCGGTGGGAAGGGCCCGGCGTTGATCACCTCGAGCGTCCTTCCTCGTCACCCCTGCCCGGGTTCGCCCGAACGGATTACAGTCGCTGTATGTGCCGAAACATTCGGGCGCTTCACAACTTCGACCCGCCGACGACCGACGACGAGGTTCGCGAGGCAGCCCTGCAGTTCGTCCGGAAGGTCAGCGGCTCGACGCGCCCGTCTCGGGCCAACGCCGAGGCCTTCGATCGCGCGGTCGACGAGATCGCGCTCGCGACTCGTCGCCTGCTTGACGATCTCGTGACGCACGCACCACCGAGGAGCCGCGAGGTCGAGGCCCTCAAGGGACGGCAGCGCCACGAGCACCGCATGGAACTCTCACGGACGGCATCGTCGTGAGCGTTGCGCCGAGCTGACATGTGTCTCCCGCGTGTTCGCTACCACGCGGCAGTATCGCTACCGAGGTCGCGCGCGGGCAGGTGCGCGCGGAAGTCGACACCGTCGATCGCCACCGGTGCCCGGAGCCTGCGGGCGGGGCCCCAGCTGGTGTGCTCGAAGGCTCGCGCGATGTCGTGCTCGTCCTCGGAGCGAATCGGTGGCCCCAGTTCCGAGGTGCCGTTCTGGGTGAGCAGTCCGGCGGTGCGCGCGAGGGAGAGCGCGGCGCTGCTGCCCCTGCCGGTGCGCAGTCGTCCGGCGAGTGCCCGGATTGCAGCGTGAGCCATGAGGTAGCCGGTGGCGTGGTCGAGGGCCTGCACTGGCAGCGGCGTGGGCTTGTCGCGCCCAAGCAGCCGCATACCCGCCTCGGCGATCCCTGTGCTCATCTGCACAAGACTGTCGAACCCGCGCCGGCTTGCCCACGGCCCCGTCCACCCGTATGCGTCAAGACTCACCTCGATCAAGCCCGGGCGGACATCCCGACGCGCCGCCTCACCGAGACCCCGGCCGTCGAGGGCGCCTGGGCGGTAACCGTGCACCAGCATGTCGGCACCGGCGAGGAGCTCGAGGAGGCGGTCGCGGTCGGCGGGTTCGCGCAGATCGAGCCGTGCGGACCGTTTGCCGAGGATCACGTCGGGCACGACGCCCGGCTCCTCCCACCACGGCGGGTCGATGCGCAGCACGTCCGCGCCGAGCTGCGCGAGGAACCGAGTCGCCACGGGACCGGCGAGCACCCGGGTCAGGTCCAGCACCCGCACGCCCGCCAGCGGTCGTGCCGGGTCGAGCGACCACGACGCCGCCGGGGCGGGGCCGGTGTCTTCCCAAGCGATGAGGGGTTCCGTGGCGACGCTGCGACCGGGTTCGCCGGCTTCCCACTCGTCGAGGGTGTGCATCGCGGCCGCGCACCCGCCGGCCGCGACGACCACCGTCTCGAGCCGATCCACCTGCCACGTCGCCACGGCTGCGGCGACCCGGCCACGGTCCGCTGGAACATCCAGCACAGCCAGCGCTGCCTCGCGATGGGCGGGCGCGTTGGTGTGCAGGCGAATCCACCCGTCGGTCGCCCGGTAGTCGCCGGCGACCGCGTCCCACGGGGGCGGGGGCTCCCACCCGTCGGGACGCAGGGACGAGGCGAACCACATCGACGCGAGCCGACGGTCCACCCTGACCGGGCGCGGCGCCGCGCCATCGAGGGCGAGGAGCTCGCTGACGGCGACCCCGGCCGCGGCGACGGATGCCGTCGCGAGGTCGCTGACGCCGAACACCGACGGTAGGCTGCCTCGACCCGTGACGGCCACCTCGACCGATCTGTCGTTGCCGACGATCTCGTCGAGCATCCGGTCGATCGTCGATGGTTCCTTGTGGCTCGGTGCGGTCATCGTCGTCTCGCTCTCTCCGGTGAGGGTCATCACGGCGCCCACACCCGGTCACCAGCCCGAGCCACCGCAACGCAAGAGTCCGAGGCCCTAGCACGATCTGCTTGGCTGCATGGTGGAACTTCAGACACGACGTGCCCCCGACAGGACTCGAACCTGCGACCTAGAGATTAGAAGGCTCTTGCTCTATCCACTGAGCTACGGGGGCACGGAGATTCTATGCGACACGTCGCCCTGCGGGCACGCGTCCGCCCGCGCCTGGGATGATGGCTGCCATGACGTTGCAGACTCCCCCCTCAGATGCCCTGCCCACCGGCTCCCCCGTGGAGATCTGGACCGACGGTGCCTGCAAGGGCAATCCCGGGGTCGGCGGCTGGGGTGCGTGGCTCAAGTCCAACGGGCACGAGCGTGAGCTCTTCGGCGGCGACCCGCTGACCACGAACAACAAGATGGAGCTCACGGCCGTCATCGAGGCGCTGCGAGCGCTCAACCGCTCCTGCGTGGTCACCCTGCACGTCGACTCCACCTACGTCATGAACGGCATGTCCAAGTGGATCGCTGGGTGGAAGCGCAACGGCTGGAAGACCGCGGACAAGAAGCCGGTCAAGAACGTCGAGCTGTGGCAGGCCCTCGACGAGCAGGTCGCCCGGCACACGATCACCTGGAAGTGGGTCAAGGGCCATTCGGGAGACGTCGGCAACGAGAAGGCCGACGAGCTCGCAAACCGCGGCGTCGACGAGGTCCGAGCGGCGGCCCGGCGATGACCGGCCCGCACTCCCACGACCACTCCCACAACGACGCCGCCGAGCCCCGCTGGGACGCGGCCGCCTGGGACGAGCGCTACAGCGAGCGCCAGATCGTCTGGAGCGGCAACGTCAACCCGTGGCTGCAGGACGTCACCGCGACCCTCACCCCGGGCCGCGCCCTCGACGTCGGCTGCGGGGAGGGCGCCGACACCGTATGGCTGGCCACCCACGGCTGGACCGTCACCGGCGTCGACATCTCCGCGGTCGCCCTGGCCCGCGCGCAGACGCACGTCAACACGCTCTCCAATCCCGCCGTGGTCACCCTCGAACGCCGCGACCTCGCCGAGTGGACGCCGCCTCCCGGCACCTTCGACCTCGTCTCGGCGTACTTCTTCCACCTGCCCATCGACCTGCGCGACGCCGTGTACCCCCGCCTGGTCGCGGCCGTCGCCCCGGGCGGCACGCTGCTCCTCGTCGGGCACGACGCCGCCGACGCCAAGGCCCTCGCCCAGCGCCCGCACGCCGAGATGCTCTTCACCCCCGAGCTGCTCGCGGCCTACGTGCCGCCGTCGTGGCAGTTCACCGCGGAGCGCCGGACCCGGCTCGGGAAGATCCATGGCGGGGAGCCCGACCAGATGGGTGAGGTCACCGACTCGGTGCTGATCGCGGTCGCGCCCGCCTGACCCGTGCCCGTCGCCCGGCAGGTCCTCGCCCACGCCGCCACCGCACCCGACCGCGTGGCGGTCCTCGCCGGCGACGCCCCTCCCCTCACCTATGCGGAGCTCGCCGCTCGCGCGCTGACTGAGTCCGCCGCCCTCATGCACGACGGCGTGCTCCCGGGTCAGGTCGTCGCGATCGACCTCGCCGGGGGCGCCGTCGACGCCCTCGTCGCGCTGCTCGCCGTCGATCTCGCCGGGGCCGTGGCGCTCATGTGCGACGGCACCTGGACTCCCGCTCAGCGCGCCGAGATCCTCGCGGCAACCGGACCCGACCACCACCTGACGGCGTTGACGAGGTCAACAACCCCGCCGGCCGACGGCTCCGCCGACGAGCCTGTTCCGGTCAGCGACGACGACCTCGCCTGGGGCGGGTTCACGTCCGGCAGCACCGGGCGGCCGCGCGCCGTCGTGCGCAGCCGCGGATCGTGGACCCGGTCTTTCGACGCCACGTCCAACCTCACGACCATCACCGCGGCCGACACCGTCCTCATCCCCGGCCCACTGTCCACCTCGTTGTTCTGCTTCGGAGCGGTGCACGCCTTCGCCGTGGGCGCGACCGTCCGTCTCGCCCCAAGCGTCGCGGCCGCGCTCGGCGACCTGGGTGAACTCGGCGCCTGCGACGTGGTCCACCTCGTCCCGGCCGCCCTGGGGGTCGTCCTGGACGCCCTCGCGTCCCCGACTCCCCCGGCGTCGCGACTGCGGATGGCAGTCGTGGGCGGCGCCGCCCTGCCACCTGGCGCCCGCGAGCGCGCCGCGGCCCACGGCATCTCGGTCGTCGCCTACTACGGCGCGACCGAGCTCTCCTTCGTGGCCATCGATCCGGACGGTGACGGGCTACGCCCGTTCCCCGGCGTGGAGATCGAGATCCGCGACCCGAGCACCGGCTTGTCCCTCACACCCGCCCGTCCCGTGGGCGGCACAGACGGCACGGGCACGAGGACAACCTCAGGCTTGGGCGAGGTGTGGGTGCGTTCGCCCTGGATCGCCCACGGTTACCTCGCCGGGGCGCGTGGTCCGCTGCGCACCGCCGACCGCTGGGCCAGCGTCGGTGACCTCGCCGAGCTGACCACAAGCGACGCCGGCCACCCCAGGGATCCTTCCTCTCGTCTCCTCCTGCGCGGCCGCGGCACCGGCGCGATCACTGTCGGCGCCGCGACGGTCGTGCCCGAGGATGTTGAAGCCGTCCTGCGCACAGTCCCGGGGGTACGCGACGTCGTGGTGCTGGGGACCCCGCACCCGCGCCTGGGGCAGGTCGTCACGGCGGTCGTCGTCGGTCGGGACGGTGCGGATCTGGACCTGGAGACTCTCGACCGGTCCTGCCGGGACCGGCTCAGTCCCGCCCAGCGCCCACGGCGCTGGTTCAGTGCCGACGCGCTCCCGGTGACGGGCACCGGGAAGCCGGCGCGCGCCGTCGTGCAGGCGGATCTGGCGGAACAGAACCCGGCGTACCGGCCAGCCCGTTCGCACAGCCTGTCATAGATCTGCAGCCGTGATTTCTCGGCCGAACGCCGCCCCTGGGATCGGCGTAGAGTCGAATACTCGGCCCAGACGAGGTGTGGCATGGACAGGCGCGGCGACAAGACTGCCGAATTTGAGCGACTGCATTCTTCGGGGTGCTTCGTCATGGCAAATCCGTGGGACGCGGGCAGCGCGCGGGCATTGGAACAGCTGGGGTTCAAGGCGTTGGCCACGACGAGTGCCGGACTGGCCTGGACCTTGGGCCGAGCAGACGCCCACGTCACCCGTGACGAAGTGCTCGACCATCTCCGTCGTGTCGTCAGCGCGGTGACGGTGCCGGTCAACGCTGACTTCGAAGGCGGCTACGCGGTCGAGCCTGCTGGCGTCGCCGCGAACGTGACGATGGCCGCGGACACGGGCATCGCCGGGCTATCGATCGAGGATGCTTCGGGGGTCACCTCCGATCCCCTGTTCCCGTTTGACCTGGCCGTGGAGCGCATCGCTGCCGCGCGACGAGCGATCGACGAGAGTGGCACGGGCATCCTGCTCACGGCACGTTCCGAAGGCTTCGTTGTTGGGCGCCCTGACATCGATGAGACGATTCGCCGGCTATGCGCGTACGCCGACGCCGGCGCCGACTGCCTATATGCACCGTGGATCGACAAGCTCGAACACGTCGCGGCGATCGTGTCGGCGGTCTCACCCAAGCCGGTGAACCTGCTGATCAACGCCCCGTTCACCACAGTCGCGGAGGCGGCGCAGCTTGGCGTGCGGCGGATCAGCGTGGGCGGCACGCTCGCGCGCACCGCATGGGACGGATTCCTCAGGGCCGCTACGGAGATCGCGGATCAGGGGACGTTCTCACGGTTCAAGGACCTGCCCGACCTCAACGCCCTGCTCGCCGGCTGAGGAGTCTCGATCCGCAGCCAACGTGATGGTCGTGTCCTCGAGGTCAGTCCGTCTGACACCACGACCGCCGCCATCCACCGCCCGGCGGTATTAGGCTCTCAGGTGTGATTGAGAAGAAGACTCCAGACCAGATCGACATGATGCGTGAGACCGGCCGTGTGGTGGCCCGCGCGCTCGAAGCCATGCAAGAGGCCTCCCAGGTCGGGGTGACCCTCAAGGAGCTCGACACTGTGGGAGCCCGGGTGCTCGCCGACGCCGGCGCCACGTCTCCGTTCCTCAACTACCACCCCGACTGGTCCCCGGTGCCCTTCCCCGGGTCGGTCTGCGCATCCGTCAACGACGCGATCGTGCACGGCATCCCGACCGACTACGCGATCGCCGACGGCGACCTCGTGAGCCTGGACTTCGGCGCCGTCCTCAACGGCTGGTGCGGCGACTCCGCCCGCAGCTTCATCGTCGGCACCCCGCGTCCGGGCGACGCCCAGCTCATCGAGGTGACCAAGGCCGCCCTCTACGCGGGCATCGCCGCGGCCCAGGTCGGCAACACGATCGGCGACATCGGCTACGCCGTGTCCAAGATCGCCCGCAAGGCCCGCTTCGGCAACCTCGAGGACCACGGCGGCCACGGCATCGGCTCCGAGATGCACATGGACCCCTTCGTCCCCAACGAAGGCCGCCGCGGCAAAGGCCTCAAGCTCACGACCGGCATGGTCATCGCGATCGAACCGATGTTCATCGCGGACGGCCGCAGCGACTACAAGCACGACGACGACGGCTGGACCCTGCGCTCCGTGCGCGGCGCCCGCGCGGCCCACTGGGAGCACACCGTCGCGATCACCGAGGCCGGCCCGCGGATCCTCACCGCGCTGTGATCTGGGCTGCGCCGATCTGGACAGCGCTGTGAAGTTGTCCCCGCGATGACGGTTGTCGTCGCGGCGCGGCGCGGGCCGATCGGCACTGCCGGGCGGGGGCTGCGCGCGTTGCTCGCCCACGAGCTCGCCGCCCCCGTCCTGCGCGCCGTGCACGACGACGCAGGACGGGCCGGCCTGCTCGGCCCGGCCGGCGCGTGGCTGGCACCTGACGACGTGGTGCTGGGCAACTGCACGGGGCCTGGCGGCAACCTCGCCCGAGTCAGCGCCCTCGCGGCGGGCCTGGGCACCGGTGTGCCGGGACTGACCGTCGACCGCCAGTGCGGCAGCGGGCTTGCCGCGATCCTCGCGGCCCACCAGGCCATCGCGGCCGGGGACATGACATATGTGCTGGCCGGCGGCGTCGAGAGCGCCTCGACGGCGCCCGACCGCGCGCACCGCCCCGGAGCCGCGCCCTCGCGCGACAACACCACACCCGAGCCGTACGCCCGGGCGCCCTTCGCCCCGCCCGGCTTCCCCGACCCCGACATGGGGCCTGCCGCGGACGCCCTCGCCGCCGCCCGGTCGATCGGTCGCGAGCGGCAGGACGCCTACGCCGCCAGCTCTCACGCGAAGGCGCTGGCCTCCCATGCTGCGGGCCGCTTCGACCGGGAGCTCGTCGCCGTCGGGGACCTGCGCCGCGACGATCGGCCCCGCCGGCTCGACCCGGCGGTCCTGGCCCGCATGCGCCCGGCCTTCACCCCGGGCGGATCGGTGACTGCCGCGACCGCCAGCCCGATCAGCGACGGCGCGTGCGCCCTCGCTCTCCTCTCCGATGCCGTGTGGGCTGGCTCGGGCGGCCCCGACCGCGAGCGGGCACCTGGCCTGCGGATCGTGGCGGGGGCCGTCGTCGGCTCCGACCCGGCGCTGCCCGGCTGGGGCGCGGTGCCGGCGATCGAGGCGGCCCTTGAGCGGTCCGGCCACGGCGTGGGCGACCTGGCGATGATCGAGATCGTCGAGGCCTTCGCGGCGCAGGTGCTCGCCGCGACCGATGCCCTAGGCCTGGACCCGCTCGGGGCGGACGCTGACCGGGTGTGCCCGGACGGAGGGGCGCTCGCGCTGGGTCACCCGTGGGGCGCGAGCGGCGCCGTGGCCGTCACCCGCCTGTTCTCCCGGCTCGTCGCCGGCGGCTTCCCCACCGGGACCCGCGGCCTCGCGGCCGCGGCGGTCGGCGGCGGCATGGGCATCGCGCTTGTCGTCGAGGTCGTGCGATAGGTCGTCCGGTAGCTAGTCGCAGGGCGCCGATCACGCGGGTCGCCGGACGCGGCACGGGCGCACTGGAAGGCATCCGTCGACCGTACAGCGGCGAAATCGCACAAAAAGACGTGCGCCCGCCGTAGGCCCCGTGATTGGCTGGTGCCACACCGCGGTGACGTCAGGGCAACGGAGTCGACGCCAGAGCCCATCCCAACACAACGTCACGGAGCATGACCATGTACTTCCCCGGATACGAGCTCTCCACGCTCGACCGCATCCACCGCGCCGAAGAGATCCGGCGCCAGTGGGGCAAACGCGATCAGGTTTTGCCGCGCACTCCGCTTTCCCAGCGGGTGAGGCACTTCTTCCAGCGCTCCGCGTGAGCACCGCACGCATCGTTCCCTCGCCTCGTCGGTCGGTCCCACCGGGACCGGTCGACGAGGCGTTCTTGCGTACCCGTAGGCTGTGGGCGTGGCAACGACACCAGCTAATGACCGAATCGTGTGGATCGACTGCGAGATGACCGGGCTCGACCTCGGCGCCGACGCCCTTGTTGAGATCGCGGCGGTCGTCACCGACTCCGAGCTCAACGTGCTCGGCGAAGGTATCGACATCATCATCAAGCCGCCTGCCGAGGCGCTCGAGCAGATGAACGACTTCGTCCGGAACATGCACACGACCTCCGGGCTGCTCACCGAGCTCGAGAACGGCACCACTCTGGCCGACGCCGAGGCCCGCGTGCTCGACTACATCCGCACCTTGGTCCCCGAACCGAGCAAAGCGCCCCTCGGCGGAAACTCCGTGGGCACGGACAAGATGTTCCTCGACCGGGACATGAAGGACCTCTCGGCTCACCTGCACTACCGGATCATCGACGTCTCCTCGATCAAGGAGCTCGCCCGGCGCTGGTACCCACGGGTGTACTTCGCCTCCCCGACCAAGAACGGCGGGCACCGGGCCCTCGCGGACATCCTCGAGAGCATCGACGAGCTCCGGTACTACCGGGCCGCGCTCTTCGTCCCCCAGCCCGGACCCGACACCAAGACCGCCCGGACCACCTCCGCGCAGATCGCCGCGACGTCGGTGTCGGGGACTGTGTCGGTCCCGGCGAGCTTCGGGACGACTGTTTGACGTAGGTCACACCCACCTCGGCAAAAAGGTGTTCCCGACACCGGAAAACTCCAGGTAGACTTCTTCACGGTTCGCAGTACAGGAACTGTTCATGGTGGGTATAGCTCAGCTGGTAGAGCACCTGGTTGTGGTCCAGGGGGTCGCGGGTTCAAGTCCCGTTACTCACCCCATGCGAAAGGCGCCTCACGGAATTCCGTGAGGCGCCTTTGCCGTTGTCGGGGCGGCGACTCCCCCGTTCGGGGTGTTGCCACGTCGTGCGCGCGGGTCCAGTCGTGGCCGCGGGAGGCGTGGCCATGTACGTGCGGAAGCCCCACGCGACGGATCGCGTGGGGCTTCCGGGTGAACGTGTGGTGCGTCAAGGTTCCGCCGACTGCTCGGCCGCGAGGAACTCGGAGCCATGCAGGATCGGTTGCGTCGGCGCAGCCTACTTCGCGGTCGCGCGGGCGACGATCGCGTCGGCGAAGCGGTCCAGCGCACCCTCCGACTTGCCCAGGAACAGCGACGGCTCCGTGAGCTCGAGCTCAAGGAGGATCGGGTCGCCGTCGTCACCGGGAACGATGTCGACGCGGGCGTAGAGAAGGTCCGTGGCGATGTCACCGAGGATCGTGTGGACCGCCTCGAGGGCACGCTGGCCCAGGGCTAGCTCCGCCTCGGAGGCATCCGTGCTGCGCATGACCTCTTCCTGGTACAGGCCCTGTGTGGGCCGGTGACCCCGGGTGAGCATCGCGTTCTTGCGCACCGCGTGCGAGAACTTCCCGTCGAGGAAGATCAGGCCCGTCTCGCCGACGACGTCGATCTGGTTCAGGTACGGCTGGACCATGACGTGCCGGCCAGAGCGGAGCAGGTCACGGGCGTGCAGGATCGCCTGACCGCGCGCCTGGGCGGTGTTCTCCTGATACCGGGCGGTGTCGCGCGCGCCGGAGCTCACCGTCGGCTTGATGACGTAGTCACCGTGCGCCGGGAGCCGGGTGTGGATGGCCTGGGAGGTGAGGTGGCGGTCCGGGTCGAGCCAGAGGGTCCGCACGATCGGCAGGCCCATCTCGCCGAACGTCTTGAGGTAGTACTTGTCGATGTTCCAGGCAAGCACCTCGGCGTCGTTGGCCAGGTGCGGCACGGTCCGGGCCCAGGCGATGTAGTCGTCGCGGCGCTGGGAGTAGTCCCAGGTGGATCGCACGACCACAAGGTCGAAGCTGGCCCAGTCCACGTCTGGGTCGTCCCAGACGGCGGCAACGGCCTCAACACCACGATCGGCGAGCGCACCCAGCAGGGGGGCGTCGTCGGGGTCGAGATCAGGCAGGACGGAACAGGTCGCTAGGGCTACACGAGTCGTCGGCACCCTTCCAGGATACCGACCCCGCGGCCAAGCCCTCGAGTCCCCGCCCCTAGGTGCGCATTTTCCGCCCCATTTTCGAGCAAAACAGGGCGGAAAACGCACACCCGACGGAGAGGGGCGGGGTGAGTCGGCGGGTGGGGCCGTCTGCGGCAAGGCGTGTGACATTCGTCATAACGGGCGCATGGGTGCGTCTTTCTGCACACTCCCGGGGCAAAGCAACAAGGCCCGGAACCTCAACGGTTCCGGGCCTTGCGTTGGTGCGCCATCCTGGACTCGAACCAGGAACCCGCTGATTAAGAGTCAGCTGCTCTGCCAATTGAGCTAATGGCGCGCGATTCGAAACACTAACAGGCTTTGGCCACTCAGTGCCAATCCGACCTGCTACCCGTCGAAAACGTTGGTATATCAACGATAATCGCTGATTGCCCCGCGGTTTCTTTCCTCGACTTCGGAGGTAACTCTACCCCACGTCCTGACGTTCGGACGCCATGATCTGGTCGGAGTTAGGCCCCTTCGGGCTGGCGAGGTCCGCGATGAGCGCCAAGGGGATGCGCTCGTCCAGCATCCTGGCCAGCAGGCCGCTCACGTCGGGTAGGTCACGCAGGCTCGGATCGGTGGCCTCGAGACCCTCCGCTCCCGGTTCTGCGGCGGCATGCGTGCCAGAGCAGCTCCGCGCGGCATTCTCGGACGCGGCCTTCGCACGCTCTCCGCGCCCCTCCGGGCGCGCGTCGTGCGATCTTGTCCTCGTCATGCCGTCCCCACCCCACGATTGCCAGTCATCCCACGAAACTCGCTTCCGTCCGCAACCGCAATGGAGAGAAGTACCCATCCCCGGGGCTACGACCCTCCCCAGCATGCTGGCCGATCCTGAACATCGCGAGGTGAGCACCTGGCAATCACCTGAGAATCACCCCGCGACCACCCATGAGCGGCATCGGGATCGAAGAGGATCCGGTCGCCGACGGCCACCTGGCGGACGTTCTCTCGCATCACCCCACGAACGCTACCCGGCGTAGGCTGGCGCCAGACGATCCGGCCTGTGCCACCGGCGCGCGCCGTCCCGACCCTCCCGAGGAGCACGATGTCCGTCCGCCTGTCCCCCGGCGACCCCGCCCCCGACTTCACCCTCGCCGCGGCCGACGGCGGATCCGTCTCGCTCGCCGACCTGCGCGGCCAGCGCGTGATCGTCTACTTCTACCCGGCCGCGAGCACTCCGGGCTGCACCAAGGAGGCGTGCGACTTCCGCGACAGCCTCGCCTCTCTGCAGGGCGCCGGATACGCCGTCGTCGGCATCTCACCGGACCCGATCCCCAAGATCGTGCGATTCATCGAGGCGGAGGCCCTGACCTTCCCGCTCGCCTCCGACCCGGACAAGGCCGTAGCAACCGCCTACGGTGCCTACGGTGAGAAGAAGCTCTACGGCAAGGTCGTCACCGGCATCATCCGGTCGACCTTCGTGATCGACGCCGAGGGCCTGATCGAGGTGGCCCAGTACAACGTCCGGGCCACCGGCCACGTCGCCAAGCTGCGCCGAGACCTGGGTATCGACGGCATCGACGCGGCCTGAGAGACCGTAGACTCATGCCCGAGCGCGAGTGGCGTAATTGGCAGCCGCGCCAGGTTTAGGTCCTGGTGTCTTCGGACGTGGGGGTTCGAGTCCCCCCTCGCGCACAGCTCATCACTCGTGACAGGACGCCACCGTGCCCCACACTCCCTTCCGTGATTCCGCCATGCCCGACGCCGTGTCCGACGCCGCCGCACGGGCGGCGGGAGAACCCGCCACAGAGCTGACATCGGCGCCTGCCGTCGCGCCCGCCCGGTTTCGCGCCCCGATGGTGTCCTTCGTCCAGCGCAGCACCCGGCTCAAGGACCGCCAGCAGCGCACCTGGGACGAACTGGCACCGCGCTTCGTGATCGAGCCCCCGCGAGTGGTCTCCAAGACGTCCGTGCAGCCCGAGTTCCTCTTCGACGCCGCGGCGACCTTCGGGCGCCAGGCGCCCCTCGTGGTGGAGATCGGGTCAGGCCAGGGCGAGGCCGTGGCCCACGCGGCCGAGCAGCGCCCGGACACGGATTTCCTCGCCGTCGAGGTGTACACCCAGGGGGTCGCCCAGACCCTGCAGCGCATCCGTCAGCGCGACCTGACGAACATCCGGATCGTCCAGGCGAATGCGGTCGAGGTGCTCACCACGATGCTGCCCGCGGCGTGCGCGGATGAGCTGTGGCTGTTCTTCCCTGACCCGTGGCACAAGTCCAAGCACACCAAGCGGCGGATCGTGACGCCGTCGTTCATGGACCTTCCGGCTCGGGTGCTGCGACCCGGTGGGGTGTGGCGCCTGGCCACGGACTGGGCGGACTACGCCCGGCAGATGCGCGAGGTGATCGGCGCTGATGAGCGCTTCACCGCGGACCTGCATGCCCCCCGCTTCGAGGGCCGGGTCCTGACCAGCTTCGAGCGCAAGGGCCTGGACAAGGACCGCGATATCGCGGACATCACTGCGGTCCTGTCCGCCGGCGTCTGACGCAGAGACAGCACAGCCGCCCGGCCCACAGGGCGGACGGCTGGCGAGACAGATCCCGGTCCCGAAGGCCCTGGATCGGTCCTGAGGCTCCTCAGCTACTCCGCGACTGTCGCCTGCGCGGCGATCTGCTGGCGCACCTCGTCCATGTCGAGGGCCTTGACGGCGTCGACGACCTTGGCGAGCTCGGGGGCCGGAAGTGCGCCCGGCTGGGAGAAGACGAGGACGCCCTCGCGGAACGCCATCAGCGTGGGGATCGACGTGATGTTCGCCGCGGCGGCAAGCTCACGCTGGGCCTCGGTGTCGATCTTGCCGTGCACCACGTCCGGGTTCGTCTCGGCCGAGGCCTCGAACACGGGGGCGAACTGCCGGCACGGGCCGCACCACGATGCCCAGAAGTCGACAAGGACGATGTCGTTGCCCTTGATGGTCTGCTCGAAGGTCTCCTGGGTAAGTTCCTGGGTGGCCATGCGGTTCCTCTCAAAGAAGTGATCGGTATGCCACGTATGACAATTCCGAGCCTCAGCCTATTCCCTGGACGGACCGGGGCCACGGCGCACGTGGGCGAGGTGGCGGTCGCCGGTGCCCTCGGGGTACAACTACACAGTGACCGACACCGCGGACTTCCCCCACCCTGAATTTGATCCCAAGGACTCCCAGCCTGCGGGGTGGCTTGACGAGCAAGAGCTGGCCGCCGCCCGCGGCAGCCTGCCGCTCGTCTACGTCGACGCCGTCCCGGTGCGTGTGGACGACTCCGGCGACGTGATCGCCGTCGGGCTGCTGCTGCGGGTCTCCCGCGAGGGCGTGATGACCCGCGCGCTCGTCTCCGGCCGCGTGATGTACCACGAGCGCCTGCGCGACGCCCTGCTGCGCCACATCGAGAAGGACCTGGGTCCCGTGGCCCTCCCCCAGATCCCGCCGTCCCCGCAGCCCTTCACGGTCGCGGAGTACTTCCCGACGCCGGGCATCACCCCGTACTACGACCGCCGCCAGCACGCGGTCTCGATGGCCTACGTCGTGCCCGTCACGGGCGACTGCCAGCCCCAGCAGCACTCCCTCGACCTGGCATGGTTGACCCCCGAGCAGGCGTGCAGCGAGTCCGTCCAGGCCGAGATGTACGGCGGCCAGGGCGTGCTGCTGCGCCAGGCGATGGCGCATGTGGGTCGCCTGTCCTGAGCCGTCTGGGCTGACCTGAGCGCCGTCCGCGTCACAGGTCCGCCCGCGTCACAGATCCAGGCGCGTCACAGATCCAGGCGTGGCCAGTCGTGCAGGTCTTCCTGCATGCGCCGGTCGTGGGTGGCCACGACGACCGCGGCCGACGTCGCCCGCAGCGCCTGGGTGAGGTCGTCGACGAGATCGATGGACAGGTGGTTCGTCGGCTCGTCGAGCAGCAGCACGTGGGGTGCCGCGAGCAGTGCACAGGCCAGGTCGAAGCGGCGCCGCTGGCCGACGGACAGCTCGGCGACGGGGCGATCGAGGTCCTCCTCGGAGAGCACGCCCAGGAAGGCGATCGGGACGACGAAGGAAGGGTCGAGCGCCCCCGACGCGAGGAGTTCGAGGGCAAGGGTCGCGTAGTGGTCGAAGCCGCTGCCGCCGGCCGTCGCCGCACCGTGCGTCACCGCGACGTCCACGACTGCGCCGTGCGCCACCGCCCCGCCGCGCCGCACGCCCTCCTGGGTCACCACGCCCAGGCGCGCGTCGGGCAGCACGGAGCGGTACCCGCGGTCCAGCGCGATCGTGCCCGCGAGCACGCCGAGCAGCGTGGACTTGCCGGCCCCGTTCGCGCCCGTGATGAGCAGCCGGCCCGACGGCGGCACGGTGATCCGCGCCCCGGGCAGGTCCAGGCGCGGCGCGGCGCTGGTGCGCCCACCGACCGCGGGATTGCGCACGTCGATGACCGGGGAGTCCGGGTGCCACCCGGGCGCCATGGTCGGCAGGTCCGGGAAGTAGAGCACAGGAGGCGGCGGGGGCACGTCGACGGCCTCGGCCTTGAGCTTCTCGACGAGGCGGTCCGCGGCCTTGACGTGGATCCGGGCGCCGGTGGCCCGGCGGTTCTTGTTGCTGCCCTTGGGCGGACGCCACTCGTCCGAAAGTCCCTCGTAGGAGGCGTCCAGGCGCTGGGCGAGCTGCTCAGCCCGCTTGGTCTCGGCCTTGTAGCGCTGGCGCCACCGGTGCAGCGACTGGTTCTTGGCGAAGCGGTAGGCGACGTACCCGGGCTGCCCGTAGAGCACGGGCTTGCCGTCGATCGAGGGATCGAGGTCGAGGATCGCGGTCGCCGTGTCGTCGAGCAGCTGGCGGTCGTGGGTGACGATGACCACCGCGCCCGCCCACCGGGTGAGTTCGCGGGTGAGGAAGTCGATGCCGTCGCGGTCGAGGTGGTTGGTAGGTTCGTCGAGCAACAGCAGGTCCGCACGGCCGGCCAGGCGGCAGGCCAGGCGCACCCGGAACCGCTCCCCCACGGACAACGTCTCCAGGGTCCGCCCCACGTCCCGGCAGGCCCCCAGCCGGGTCAGCGCCACGTCGACGCGTCGTTCGGCGTCCCAGGCGGCCAGGTGCTCGACCCGCGCGAGGATCTCGGCGAGCTCGCGCAGCGAGGACACGTCGTGGTCGAAGGCCGCCGACGCCCGGTCGAGCTCGGCTGCGGTCGCCCGGACGGTCGCGAGCGCGTCCTGGACGAGATCGCCGACGGTCTCCCCCGGGGCGACCTCGAGCTCCTGGGGCACCACGGCCATGCTGCCTAGGCGACGCACCGCGCCCGCGGTCGGCGTGAGCTCGCCAGACAGCAGCCGGAGCAGGGTCGTCTTGCCGGAGCCGTTCTCCCCGACCACCGCGAGCCGTTGCCCCCCGGAGACCCGCAGTGAGACGTCGGTGATGACCGCGCGCCCGGGGAAGGCAAAGGACAGGTGGTCGCTCACAAGATGCACCCCGCCACGATACGCGGTGCGCCGCCCGCCCCCTGCCCGACGGTACGGTTCATGGGTGCAGAACACCTCGCTCCGAACCCGCCCCGTGTGGGCCTTCCTGCTCGACGCCGTGTGCGTCCTCGTCTTCGCGATGGGCGGTCGGTCCTCCCACGAGGAGGCGAACTCGATCGGCGGCATCGCCCAGACTGCCTGGCCGTTCCTGGTGGGCCTGGGGGTCGGCTGGATCGTCGTCGTCGCGGCCGCCCGCCGGGCCACGATCGCGGGCGGCGAGGGCCCAGGCGGCCCGGGAACCCGCACCGCACGGTGGGGCCACCTCTCGGTGCTCCCCGTCGGCTGCGTCCTCGTGCTCAGCTCCTGGGCCCTGGGCATGGGCTTGCGCCTGGTGACTGATCGGGGCGCCAGCGGCGCGTTCCCGATCGTCGCGCTGGCCTTCTTGACGCTGACCCTGATCGGCTGGCGGGCGGTCGTGTCTCTGGTCAGCCGGCGAGGATCGCAGAGATCGTCGGTGCCAACGCCCTGAACGCCTGGCCGCGGTGGCTGATGGCATTCTTCTCGGCCGGGGTCAGCTCGGCGCACGAGCGTGTGTCGCCGTCGGGGCGCAGGATCGGGTCGTAGCCGAAGCCGCCCGCCCCGCGCGGCGCGGTCAGCAGCGTGCCGGTGAGCGCACCGGTCGTGACGAACTCCCGGCCGTCCGGGGTGACCAGCGCAGCCGCGCAGACGAACCGCGCCCCGCGGTGCTCCTCGGCGATGTCGGAGAGCTGGGCGAGGAGGAGCTCGAGGTTGGCGCGGTCGTCGCCGTGACGCCCGACCCAGCGCGCGGAGAAGATCCCCGGCGCCCCGCCGAGCACGTCGACAGCGAGGCCCGAGTCGTCCGCGACGCAGGGCAGGCCGCTCGCGGCCACGAGCGCGCGGGCCTTGATGAGGGCGTTGGCCTCGAAGGTCACGCCGTCCTCGACCGGCTCGACGTCCGTGAACGCGGCGGCCCCCACGACGTCGTCGCCGTCCAGGCCGTCGATGGTCCCGGCGGCCAGCAGGATCGCCCGGAGCTCACCGACCTTGTGCTCGTTGTGGGTGGCCAGGACGAGGCGGGGCGGGGTCACGACGGCTCCTTCGAGAGATTCACAGATGCACGACTAGGCACCTCTGGGCATGACAGGCACGGCTCAAAGAACGTAGGTCAGGCCCTGCTCGACGACCTCGACCGGGCCGTCGTAGACCGTCGCCGCCTCCGCCGCCGAGACGGCCGGGTCGTTCCAGGCCGGGATGTGCGTGAGCAGCAGCCGCGCGGCACCGGCCTTCGCGGCCACCTGCCCGGCGCGCAGCCCGGTCAGGTGGATCCCGGTCGCCTCGTCGCGGCCCTCGACGAAAGCCGCCTCGGCGAGCAGCACGTCGGCCGACTGCGCAAGAGCGAACACGCCGTCGCACAGGTCGGTGTCGCCGGTGTAGCCAAGTGTCACGCGGGTCCCGGGAACGACGGTGCTCGGACCGGTGACCCGCAGCCCGTAGGCCGGGATCGGATGCTCGACGGCGAAGGGCTCGATCGTGAACGGACCCACCTGGGCGGGCGTCCCCGGGGTCCACGTGCGGAAGTCGAACTGCCCGGCCATCGTCTCGTCGTCGGGCAGGCCAAAGGACTGGGCGATACGCCGCTCCGCCACTGCGGGGCAGTAGACAGGCACCGCGGTGCGCGACGGGTCGCGCACCGTGCCGCGCTCGGGGTGGTACTTGAGGTAGACGTAGTACCCGCACAGGTCCGCGAAGTGGTCCGGATGCATGTGCGAGATCGCGACGGCGTCGACCGCGAAGGGGTCGACGACCTGCTGCAGCGCGCCCAGCGAGCCGCTGCCCAGGTCGATCACGATCGACCAGGTGCGTCCCGCGGGGTCGTCGGCCTGCACGAGGTAGCACGACGCCGGGGACGCCGGTCCCGCGAACGAACCGGCCATCCCGACGATCGTCAGCTTCATAGGATCGATTCCACCACGACGACCTCGGGTCCGAGGAATCGGCGGGCGAGGCCGGAGAACACCGCAGCGTCGCCGGTCGACTGGAAGACGTGCTCGGGCTGGCCCGACGACACCTCCCTTTCAAGGCTATGAGCCACAAGTGTGCGGAACACGTCCTTCGCGGTCTCCTCCGCGCTTGAGACCAACGTCACGTCCTCGCCCATGACGTAGGAGATCGCGCCGGTGAGCAACGGGTAGTGGGTGCAGCCCAGGATGAGGGTGTCCACACCGGCCTCGCGGACGGGGTCGAGGTAGCGGCGGGCGGCGGCAAGCACCTCCGGTCCGGCGGTCACGCCGGCCTCGACGAGCTCGACGAAGTCCGGGCAGGCCTGCGGGGTGACGGTGACCCCGGTCGCGACCGCGAGCGCGTCCTCGTAGGCGCGGGACTCGATGGTCGCGCGGGTGCCGATGACCCCGACCCGGCCCGTCCGGGTGGCGGCGACTGCGCGGCGAGCGGCCGGCAGGATCACCTCGACGACGGGGATGCCGTGCCGGACGGTGTATCGCTCGCGCGCGTCGCGCAGGACTGCGGCGGAGGCGGTGTTGCACGCGATGACGAGGATCTTGACGCCCTCGTCCACGAGCTTGTCCATGACGTCCAGGGCGAGGGAGCGGACGGTCGCGAGCGGCTTGGGGCCGTACGGGGAGTTGATCGTGTCGCCGATGTAGTGGATCGACTCGTTGGGCAGCTGATCCAGGATGGACCGCGCGACGGTCAACCCACCCACTCCGGAGTCGAAGATCCCGATCGGGGCGTTGTTCACACAGTCGAGGATAGTCGAGGCCCTCGCGGGGCAAGACAAACGGCGCCCCGCACGGTGATCCGTGCGGGGCGCCGCAGGTGGCGGTGAGACCACGTGCCGTGGGGCTAGACCCGGGAGCTTCGTCCACGCCCGAGGAGACCGAGGATAAGGCTCACCACGAGGACGGCGACGCCGATCCAGATGAGGAACGACCCGACTCCGGAGAAGCCGAGAATAAGGAGGACAACTCCGATGATCAAGATGAGCAACCAGCTGGGCATGGGATCACCTTTCCGCTGCAAGGCCCGATGCGGGAGTTCCGCGGGGCCACAAAATTCATCCTGACAGACTCTTGACACGAGCGCATGTCGGCGGCATAGGTTGCGAACCCGCAGGTCGTGTGCTCAGGACATTCGGTCAGCGCCGCTTCTTGCGACGTCGGAAGTCGGTGAGCAAGCAGTCGGTGAGGGACTCCTGGAGGTAGCCGGCGAGCAGGAAGACCGAGCCGAGGAACAGGCGCGGTCCGCTCGTGCCCTCCCCGGCTGTGTCCCGCCTGGGGGCCTCGCGACCACCGTCGTCGCCGGGGTCCTCGGCGGGGTCGTCGTCGGCGCTCTCCCACGTCGCGGTGACCGCATCGTAGAGCTCTTCGGAGTCGAGGTCGGAGCGCAGCCCCAGCCTCTCGCCGATGACCAGGCGGATGTCGGCGAGCGCGCCCGCGATCGCCTCCGCCTCGTCGACCAGGACCACGAAGTCCAGCTGGTCGCTCTCGTCCGGAGAGGGCGGCACCTCCAGGAGCAGCTCGGCGAAGAGCAGCAGCCGCTCGACCTTGCGCTGACGCAGGTCGTCGTCGGTGTAGCGGCGGAACTCCCCCGCGATCTCCGGGTCGCTCGAGGCGTCCGGAAGCAGGCGGCGCACCGCGGGGTCCGCCGGCGCCTCGACCGGGGCGCCCTCGATGCCTTCGAAGATGCTCCGCAACGCGCTGATCGCCTCGGCGGCGGCCTCCGTCCCGTGCACCACGTCCGCCCCGGTATCCGACCCTCGGGCATCGCGGCGCGGGGCCGCGGCGTCACCAAAAGCCTCACCAACAGCCCCGCCCGCAGCGTTGTTACCTGTCGCTTCACCGGCGGCGTCCATCGAGTCGCTGTCGCCAGGGTCGCTGTCGCCGGGGTCGCTGTCGCGCGGTTCCTCGCCGCGCTCGTCGAGGCCGGGGAAGAAGCTCTCCTCCCCGCCCAGCAGCTCCACGACATCGCCGGTGACCTGGGCGAGCACGAGCCGTTCGGGGGTGGACAACCCCGCGACGTAGGTGCCCGAGCCGTCGCCCGGGCTGTCAAAGGGCCGCATGCCTATTCACCGCTCCGCTTCATCGTCGCCCACAGGCCGAAGGAGTGCATGGCCTGCACATCCATCTCGACCTTCTCCCGCCCCCCGGTCGAGACGACCGCGTGGCCGTCCTGATGCACCTGCATCATGAGCGTGTGGGCCTTGCGCTGGGAGTAGCCGAAATAGCTCTCGAAGACGTAGGCGACGTAGTTCATGAGGTTGACGGGATCGTTCCACACGAGGGTCACCCACGGCTCGGCGCGCTGGACGTCGGCCTCGATCCGCGTGGCCTGCTCTGGGGTGGTCTTCACTGTCACGGATCAACTCTAGGGCCTCACCCGGGCCGCGTGCCCTACGGTTGTCGCATGGGGACTGCGCTGCTCACGGACCGTTACGAACTCACGATGCTGCAGGCGGCACTCGCCGACGGCACGGCTGACCGGCACTGCGTGTTCGAGGTGTTCACCCGCCGGTTACCGTCCTGGCGCCGCTACGGCGTGCTGGCTGGCACGGGCCGTGTGCTCGAGCTGCTCGCCGACTTCCGCTTCGACGCCGAAGAGCTCGAGTGGCTGGGCCGCGAGCGGGTGGTCGACTCCGCGACCCTGGAGTTCCTCGCCGGCTACCGGTTCACGGGCGACATCCGCGGATACGCCGAGGGTGAGGTGTTCTTCCCCTCGAGCCCCGTCATGGTCGTGGAGGGCACCTTCGCCGAGGCGGTCCTGCTGGAGACACTCATCCTGTCCGTCCTCAACTACGACTCCGCCGTGGCCTCCGCGGCCTCCCGGATGACCAGTGCCGCCGCCGGGCGCCCCTGCCTGGAGATGGGTTCGCGCCGCGCGCACGAGCAGGCCGCGGTCGCCGCCGCCCGCGCCGCCGCCGTCGCGGGCTTCGCCGGGACGTCCAACCTCGAGGCCGGGCGCCGCTACGGCCTGCGAACGATCGGCACCGCCGCGCACGCCTTCACCCTCCTGCACGACGACGAGGAGCAGGCCTTCGCCGCCCAGGTCGCCTCCGCGGGCCCAGGCACCACCCTCCTGGTGGACACCTACGACGTGACGCGCGGCGTCGAGCGTGCCGTAGCGATCGCGGGCACCGGGCTCGGCGCCGTGCGCCTGGACTCCGGCGACCTCGGGGTTCTCGCCCAGGAGGTCCGCGGCCAGCTCGACTCCCTCGGCGCCACGAGCACCCGGATCACGGTGACCTCCGACCTCGACGAGTATGCGATCGCCTCCCTGGCCGCCTCGCCGGTCGACTCCTACGGCGTGGGCACCAAGCTCGTGACCGGCTCAGGGGCGCCCACCTGCGGCATGGTCTACAAGCTCGTCGCCCGGGAGGGCGCCTCCGGCACCCTCGAGCCGGTCGCCAAGGCCTCGACGTCCAAGACGTCCGTCGGCGGACGCAAGAGCGCCGCCCGACTGCTCGACGCGTCCGGGCGCGCGGTGGCCGAGGTGCTGCTCAACGGGTCCGACCTAGACGGTATCGACCCCGCGAGCCTGGATCCGGCGGGGGCCTCGCTGCGCCCGCTGCACACCACCCTGGCGACCGGCGGAGTCGTCGAGGAGCGGTGGACCGGGTCTGGCGGGGTCCTCACGGCGGCCGCCCGGCACGCGGCCTCCCGCGAGGAGCTGCCCCGCGGCGCCCGCCGGCTCTCGACCGGAGACGTGGCCATCCCGACGATGAGCCGGGATCTCCACTAAGGCGAACGAGTCGGCTACCCGGTCGAGGGGACGACTGTTCCCTGGTGGAAACGCAGGACCGGGGAACCCGAGCTGATGTCCCAGATCGAGGAGTGGCGGCTCTCCCGCTGGTCTCCGCGCATCCGGTAGGTCACGAGGACCAGATCGGGTGCGAGCTCCATCAGCTCCCACTCGTCGGTGGCCGGAGTCGGGCGCGCCTGCTCGCAGGCCAGGCGATCCAAGACGTCGTCACGGGTCCATCGTCGTCCGGAGCGGCCGACCTCGACATAGTCCGGATGTAGCAGAGCCCGAATACGTTCCGGGTCTTGTCGGGTGGCCGGGGTGAGCAGCGCGACCTCAGCCACCCGGAGCATGGCGGCCAGGTCCACATATCCTCGTTCGGCCATGCCCGCCATGCTAGCGACACCCGTCGGGGACTGACCGAAGCCGCGCGGCCGGACCGTCCCAAGTGCAGTGCCCGACGACGAAACGACTGGGCCGTCACGATCGTCAGTCCCTGAGCCGCTTCTGGATCTCTTTCATCGACAGCACGAGATGCAGTTCCTCGATCGGTGAGGCAAGAAAGTCCCCGTTCGCCTGGTAGAAGGCCTTCGCGGACTCGTCGCGACAGTGGATCAGCAGGGCAGCGGCGCCCACCCGTTCACTGAGGGAGAAAGACTGTTCCATCGCGTGCCTGAGCAACGCGGCCCCCACGCCCTGTCCCTGCGCGGTCGAGTCGACTGCCAATCGAGCGAGCAGGATGCAGGGCGTCTCACCCGGGCGATTCTTCTGCATCCGCTCGGGCAACCGGTTGGTGGTGTAAGCGGACATCGCGATGGCGTAGTACCCCAGCACAACACCGTCACGCACCGTCACATAGGTGACGGCATTGTTGGCCTGCTGGTTCTCCAGGGCAAAGCGTCGGAACCAGTCATCGAGCTCAGGAGCGCCGCTGTCAAAAGCGGTCCGATCGTCACCCTTGGCCAAGCGCCTCGGCCGCTCGAGGATCCCGTCGGTCATCGAGGCTTCGGGGTGAAGGACTGTCCGAATGGCGTAGGTCGTGACCACAGCTTCTCAAACTTGTCCGTCGACTCCAAAGGTTCGTCCAGGAGACGCAGAAACTCGTCGTACTGCTCCGGTGCTCCGGCGAACCGACGACGCTCAGCCAAAATCCTCTCGGCGCGCTCTACCGCCGATGCGAGGATGAAATCCGTCATCGTCCTGTCCGTCGCTGCAGCGGCCTGCTTGAGAACCATCTCTTGACGCTCCGTTGCACGGACCTCGATCCGTTGACTCTTCGTCGGACGGGGGGTTGCTACGTGCCTTGCCATCACTACCTCCATGCGTGTACGGATATCGTACGTACATCTTCCCCTGCAGGCAACGACATTCGACTGTCCACCGGCGACGTGGCCATCCCGACGATGACCCACACCTAGACCTGTCGTGGGAGGTCTGCGGACGAGGCGCGCTCCGACCGACCCCTGCGGACCATCCGTGGTCCTAGGGACGTCCGCCCTGGCGGCGATACCCTGACGAGATGTCCTCCGATGACCTGCAGCGCAGCAACATCACCGACGAGATCGTCGGGCACCTGAGGGCCGGGACCAACGTCAACCTCGTTGGTCTGCGCGCCTCGGGCCGTTCCGCGACGATGTCCCGGGTTGTCGAACACCTCGTCGAGGGCGGGGTCCGCGTTACCCGGATCACCGGTGTGCAGGCCCTGCACGACCGGCCGCTGGGCGCCCTCGCGGTCGCGGGCATCAACATCTCCCCGTCGCCGAACAGCCTCAACATGCTCATGTCCGCGGTGGAGTGCCTCGAAGAGGCGCTTGCAACCAAGCCGTCCGTCCTGACCATCGACGACGCGGACGACCTCGACGCGTCGACGATCGGCGCCATCGCGGCCGTCCACGCCCGGCTCCACACGCCCGTGGTCATCACGAGCCGTCCCACGGGCTGCCGGCGCTCGGACGCCGGCGCGCTCATCGCCGCGTTGCAGCCGGGCGTCCGGATCACCCTGCCTCCGCTGCGCTTCGAGGAGGTCCACCGCCTCGTGCACCAGCTTCTCGGCGGACCCGTCGAGCCCATGACAGTCGCCCGCATCGCCGCGAAGTCCGGTGGGCTCCCGGGCCTGGTCACGGCGATGGTCCGCACCGGCCGAGCGAGCGTCCGGCTCGCCCCGCGCGGCGGGCTCTGGGTGGCCCGGGGCGACCTGTGGACCACCCCTCTTGCCCAGTCCGTCGAACCGTTCCTGGACGACCTCGACGAGGCGAGCCTTGACGCGATCACCGTCCTGTCGCACGCGGGCCCGGTGAGCATGGCCGGCGCCCTGCGTCTCGTACCAGCCGAGAAGCTGTCCGTCCTCGAGGACTTCGGCCTCCTGCGTGTGCTCCCCGAGGGCGACGACGCCCTCGTCGGCGTGTTCCCGCCGCTCATCGCGGAGTACATCAAGCACGAGGGGTCGACGACGAGGCGCATGCTTGTGCGCGGCCGGCTCGCGGCCGCGCCCGACCGTGAGCCGGTCCCCGCCCTCGCCCCGGGTCCGCCCGCCAGACCGAGCGCAGACCCGCTCCTCAGTCGCCGCCTGAGCGCCCACTGGCACACGACGCTCGCAGCCCACCGCCTGACCTGGGACACGGACCCGTCCCCGTCCAATGCCATCCCGCTCCTGGGTTCGCTCCTGACCTGCCGCGCTCTCCCGCACGAGATCGACGCGATCCTCACGGACACGGTGACCGACGCCGCCGACGACGAGTCCCTCGCCCGTCTCCTGGTGTTGACGGCGTTCAGCGAGGCTCTAGGTGCGGGCCGGATCGACGCCGCTCAGGAGCGCCTGCGCGAGGCCCGACCGGCTCAGCCGCGCTTCGACGGTCTGGTCCGGGCCACACAGGCGCACCTGCAGCTCCTGACCGACTCCGTGCCCGACGTCGCCGACCTCGCCGACCCCCCGGAGTCCGAGCCGCACCTGTCCCACGAGGCCGTCGTCGTCGTCCGCGCCCAGACTCTCGTTGCCTCAGGCCAGGCCCAGGCTGCCCTAGACCTGCTGGCCGCGTTCACGACCGACGAGCCGTACCTGGCGCGCGCCGTCGACGTCACCCGCGAGCTGGCCCTGCTCTACACGTGCGACGTCGACCGGGCCGTGACCTTGGCCCTGGTCAACGTGGAGCGCAGCCGCCGCGCCCATGATCCCGCCGGCGTCGAGGAGCACTCGTATGTGGCTGGGATGGGGCTCGCCTTCCGCGGCCGCCTGGTCGAGCTCGACGACCTGGTCGCCTCCGCGTTGTCCCTGTCCCCGATGCCGCACCATACGTCCCACGTGCAGACCGGCCTGCTCGCCCTCTGGGCCGACGTAGCCCGGTGGCAGGGGCGACACGCCTATGCCGACTCGCTCGCCGTTCAGTCCACGGGGCTGGGCCGGCGCACCGGACCGCACCCGGGGATGTCCGCCGATGGCATCGCCGCCCAAGCGCGCAAGGGCGAGGAGAAGCAGACCGCAGACGAGCTGTGGGCGATCGCCGAGGACCGGCTCGACCGCGGCTACCTCCCCGCCGGGATCATCGCGGGGGTCGCGGCCGTGGAGGCACACCCCGATGCGACGCGGGCGGCCCGCCTTCTGGATGCGGCCGCCGCGTGCGACTGCCCACTGCCGGTGCACCTCGCCGCCTATGCGGCCGCGATCGCCTCGGGCGCCCCCCGGGAGCTGGCCGAGCTCGAGCCGCACCTGCTGGGTGCAGGCCTGCGCCTGTACGCGGTGCGCACGGCGGTGGCACGCTCGGTCAACATGCTCCTCACGGGAGACCTCACGGGCGCCGTCGAACAGGCCGACGCCGCCTGGAACAAGGCAGGCCTGCGCGGGCGTGACCTGTGCGGGCTCTTCCGCCGCTTCGACCGCGCGGTGAGCCTGACGGCCCGAGAACGCGAGATCGCCGTCCTCGTCGCGCGTGGGATGAGCTCGAACGAGATCGCGGTCGCGAAGGTGATCAGCATCCGTACGGTTGAGAACCACGTCTTCTCGGCATGCCGCAAGGTCGGCGTCGACACGCGGGAGGGTCTGGCGCGCGCCGCCCAGACCTGGTTGTCCTGCGCAATCGAGTAGAACCCGCGGTGCGGGCGGTTCGCGTCCGGGACCGCCCGGGAGTCCTGAGAGGCACCCGGCAGCGAGCCCTGAGGGGAGGAAGCTCGCTGCCGGGTGCCTCGGTCGTGGGGCAGTGCCAGGGGTGGGTCAGCCCTGGCGCAGCTGGATGCCCATCCCGCCGCGCGGATAACGCCACGTGAGCGCCCCCGGGGCAGCGATGGCCAGGCACGCTCCACACTCGGAGCACGCGGCGTACTCGACCGAGATGGTCCCGTCTGCTTCTTCCGCGTAGACCTTCGCCGGGCAGATGGCGACGATCGCCTTGCCCGTCCCGGTCCGCCGGGCGATCTCCTGGTCGACGTGGATGTGCGACTCCTCCTCGTCCGTCACGTAGCGGTTCCTCGCAAGACGTTCCGGGATCGTCGTCTTCTTCACAGCGCACGCACCCCCGCAATTCCGTCTGACATGAGGTCCCGCATCCGCACGGGTGACCTCTTGAGCTCACCGCGCGCGACTGACATCAGTCGGCGGCGAGGGGTGAGGTCATGGTTGAACACCCCGTAGAGGATGTCGCCGAGCAGCTGCCCGTACCGGGTATACATGCGTTCTCGCTCCAGGAAGGCCGGCGCCTTGGCGTAGGTCTCCATGTCCTTGCCGGCGAAGGACGCGAACAGCGCCGTGCGGTAGCCCGCCAAGCCGACCTTCGACGTGTCCCCGGCGGTGAGCGCCTGGTCGATGCCCGTGGCGGCCGCGATCCCGGAGGCCGCCGCGAGGTCCATGCCACGCACCGTGAGGCCGGTGTTCAGCGTGAGCCCTGCCGCGTCGCCGACGACAACCATGCCGTCCGTCTCTATCTGGCCGACCATGCTCAGGCCCCCCTCGGCGACGAGGTGGCTCGCGTATTCGGAGATCTCCCCGTCCTTGAGGAAGGGCGCGACGAAGGGGTGGGCGATGAAGTGGTCGAACACGTCGGAGGAGGCGTAGCCCTTGGCGGTCATGTCGTCCAGGCGCAGCACGACCCCGATCGAGAGGGATGCCTTGTTCGTGTACATGAACCCCCCTCCTCCCACGCCCATCGTGCAGTCGCCGACGACGGCGTAGGCCGCTCCCTCGTCGCCGCTGAGGTGGAAGCGTTCGCGGATCGTCTCCTCTGGCAGGGAGACGATCGCCTTGACGCCGAGTGCGAGGTGGTTGGTCGGTTCCTTGGTGCGCAGCCCGGCATCGCGGGCGATGAAGGAGTTCACCCCGTCCGCGGCGACGACGACGTGCGCACGGAGCTCGTCCTCGCCCGCCCGGACCCCCACGACGCGGCCGTTCTCCTTGAGGACCGCGTCGACCCGGACCCCGGCCATGAGAAAGACTCCCGCCTCCTCGCACTTCTCGGCGAGCCACGCGTCGAGCGTGGCACGCAGGACCGTCACTGCGTTGACGGGATTGGCGAGGCGGTCGTCCTGGTAGTCGATGCCGATCGAGGAGGAGCCGTTGAGGAACTGGATGTAGTTCCGCGTGATGGTCCGCTCGATCGGGGCCTCGGTGAGGAAGTCGGGGAAGACCTCCTCCAGGACGCGGGAGTACAGGACCCCACCGGAGAGGTTCTTGGCACCGGGGGTGTCCCCCCGCTCGATGAGGACGACCGAGCGGCCCGCTTGGGCGAGCAGGTAGGCGGCCACACAGCCAGCGACGCCGGCACCGATGACGATGACGTCGAAGTCAGGCTCGACCCCCTCGGTCGCGGTGGTCACGTCGCTCATGTCAGCGCCCTGGTGAGCGCGGGCACGACGTCGTAGAGGTCCCCGACGATGCAGTAGTCGGCCTCCTTGAAGTACGGGCAGTCCTTGTCGGTGTTGACCGCGACGATCGTCCCGGCCCCCCGTGCCCCGACGGCGTGCTGGAGCTGGCCGGAGATGCCCAGCGCCAGGTAGAGGTCCGGGCTGACGTGCTGCCCGGTGATGCCGACGTAGCGGTCCTTGGTGAACCAGCTCACGCCCTCGGCGAGGGGACGCGAGCATGCGGTCTCCGCATCGAGCGCGGCGGCGAGCGCCTCGACCATGGCCACGTCGTCCTGGGACTTCAGTCCGCGTCCGACCGAGACGATGCGCTGGGCGCGCCCGAGGTCGACCTGGGTGCGCGCGGCGGGCCGGTTCTCGACGACGACGACCCCCGCGGGCACGGCGGCAACTTCTTCGACCGGGGCATCGCCACCGGTTCCGGAGGCGCCGCCGTCCAAGATCACCACGGCCGTGCCGGTGACCGCGACGACCTCCTGGGCGATGCCGCCGTAGACGCCGCGGGTGACCTGGGCCCCGTCGCCGGAGACGACGACCTCCGACACCATGGTGGACACCGGCGCGCCGAGGCGCGCGGCGACGGCTCCCGCGAGCACCCGGTCGCTGGGCCGGGTCGAGGCCAGGACGAGCTGGGGCGCGGCGGCCGCGACGACGTCGGCCACGGGGCCGGCGAAGGCCTCGAGGGCGTTCTCGCCGGGTTCACCGAGCCAGACGACCGTGGCCACAGCCGAGGCGGCGACCGCGTCGGCGACCGCGCGGGTCCCCACGACGACAGCCGTGATGCGGGTTCCCGCCGCGGCCGCGACGAGGTTGCCGATCCGGGCGTCGCCGGCCACGAGGATGTATGTGCTGGGCATGATGTTCCTTCCGCTCCTGGACAGACTCAGATGACGTTCGTGGCGCGCAGCGCAGCGACGAGCTCGGCCACGACGGCGTCGACGTCCGCGCCGGCCAGGACCCTTCCGCCACGGGACTTCAGCTCAGGCCGGCTCGTGGAGACACCGGCGACGCTCGAGGCGCTCGGGCCGGTGGCGAGTGCGGCGAGGTCGACCTTCTCGACGGGTCGCTTGCCCGCTGCGAGGATGTCCTTCATCCCGGGGACGCGGGGGACGACGGCGTCGGAGGCAGCGGCCAGGACTACGGGTCCGGTGACCGCGAGGACCTGGGAGCCGCCCTCGTGGGCCCGCTCGACCCGCAGGTCTCCCGCGCCGACGCTGACCGTGGTCACGTTCATGACCGAGGGCCAGCCGAGGGCACCGGCGAGGACGGCCGGGACCATCTGGGCTCCGACGTCGACCGAGGAGTCGCCGGTCAGCACCAGGTCGACGTCGCCGATGTGTGCGATGACCTGCGCCAGGACGAGGGCGGTCTGGGTCGTGCTGGCCCCGGCGAGGGCGTCGTCGGCGACGACGACGACCCGGTCGAAACCGCGTGAGAGCGCGGACTTCGTGGCCATGGGGCTCGCTGTGTCGGCGCCGCCCACGCTCACGCCGATGAGCTCGGCGCCGGTCGCGTCGGCCAGCCGACGGCCCAGCTCGACCGCGACCGGGTCGTACTCGGAGACACCGGCCTTGGCGCGACCCCACGTGACGGTGCCGCCGGAGTCGACCGTGGCGTCCTGCGGGTTGAAGGCCCATTTGTAGGCGACGACGATCTTCATCTTTGTTCCTCCTTGAGTTTCTGGGTAGAAGCTTCTGGTGTGCTGGTGGCCCGGGCGCCGAGCCCGAGCGTGCTCGCCTGAGCCAGGGTCAGGCCCCTGGTCTCGGGAGCCATGGCGATGGAGACGAGGAGCCCGACGGCGGAGATGACCGCGCCGGCGATCATGGTGCCGCGCGTCCCGTGGGTCTCGAGGAAGCCAGGCAGGACGTAGATGGACACGACCGTGCCGATCCGGCTGAAGGCCATCGCGGCCCCGACCGCCGAGGCGCGGATCTCCGTGGGGAAGAGCTCGTTGGGGTAGAGCCACTGCAGGTTGCCCGGTCCGCCCGAGAAGAAGGCGTAGACGGCGAAGCAGACGACGACCATGGCCGTGCTCGCTGCGGGCAGGACGCCCAGGACGGCCAGGGCCGCCGTCATGCATGCGAAGCTGGCGATGAGGAGCTTGCGTCGGCCCATGGAGTTGGCCCAGAACATGGCCGGGATGCAGCCGATCATGAAGAACGTCCCGATGACGAGCTCGCCGAGGATGGACACCCGACCGTCGGCGAGCCCGAAGGCCGCCATGATGCGGGGGCCGAAGGTGTAGATGGCGAACATGGGGACGGACTGGCACAGCCAGATCGTCCCGACGAACAGGACCTTGGCCAGGTACCGCGGCTGGAACAGCGTGGAGTACCTGGTCTGGGTCACCGCGGTGGGTTCGAGCTCGACCGAGGCGCCAAAGATGCGCAGGACGATCTCGTCGGCCTCGACCACCCGGCCCTTGTTCGCGAGCCAGCGGGGGGACTCGGGGATGCCGACCCGTCCCACGAGGATGACCACGCACGGGACGACGGCGCTCGCGAGCATCCACCGCCAGCCGCCGTCGACATCCATGAGGAGGTAGCCGACGACGTAGGCGGCGTTCGCCCCGACGTACCAGATGGCGGCGATGAAGCCCATGGAGATGGCCCGGTACTTGCGCGGGGTGAATTCGGCGACCATGGACGTGGCGATCGGGTAGTCCGCCCCGACGAGGACCCCGATGAGGAACCGCATGACCACCAGCATGAGCGCGGTCGAGACGAAGGCCGTCCCGACCGAGACGACGGCGATGCCGACGATGTCGATGAGGAACATGCGCTTGCGGCCGATACGGTCGGTCAGGTACCCCCCGATCGAGGTGCCCAGGAACAGCCCGACGAGGGCGGCGACGCTGATCACGGAGATCCAGCGGGCGTCCAGGGCGAGCTCGTCGTCGCGCACCATCTGGCTGATCGCGACGCCGATGATCGCCAGGACGTAGCCGTCCAGGAACGGGCCGCCCGCGGAGAAGAGCGTGACCTTCTTGAGGAACGGCGTCATCTCGACGTCGTCGAGCCTGATCCGATCGACTGTCATGGTCGCTCTCCTCTCCGCTGCGTTTGGGGTTCTCGATGGTGCTGGATGCAATCGGTATGCGCCGGTCAGCGGCGGGGATCTACTTCCATTCGATGATTCCGAAGTTGAGGAAGGGCTTGGCCGTGGGGTCGTTCGCGTCGACGAGACGGAAGTGCACGACGCCCTCCCCCATGACCCACATCTCGGTCCTGACGGTCGTGCCCGGCAGCAGCGGGGACGTGATGCGCGTCTTGAAGCGGGTCAGCCGCTCGGGCTCGCCGGGGATGAGCTGGTTGATGAAGTGGCGGCTGGCAACCCCCGCGAAGCTCACCGCGTGCAGGATCGGGCGGGACATGCCGTTCTCGGCCGCGTAGTCCCAGTCGACGTGCTGGGGGTGGTAGTCGCCGGAGAGGCGGTAGATGAGCGCCTGGTTCTCCGGGATGCGCTCCTCGACGGCGAAGTCAGGTTCCCGGTCGGGGATCTCGACGATGTCCTTGGGTGCGGCCGGGCCGCCCCAGCCCCCGTCGAAGATCAGGCAGTCCCAGCTCTCGTTGGTGAACAGGAGCGTGCCGTCCTCGTCGTAGGTGTCCCCCACGTGCTGGGCGAGCAGGCCCTTGCCCTCGCCGCGGTCGAAGAGCCCCTTGAGGAGAACCTTGGTCGACAGGCGCCCGGACGTCTTGGTCAGGGGCTGGTGGAACTTCAGGTCGAAGCTCCAGTGCAGGGACCCTGCGTAGTTGTAGCCGTAGTCGATCGTCCTGGTGACCTCGGAGTCGACGATCGGCATGGCGCCGAACATCGGCAGGACCTTGAGGTCCTTCTCGTAGACGTACTGCAGGTCCGTCTTGCCGTCGATCCCGGCCCCGCAGCCGAGACCGAACAGGATCAGGTCCTTGAACGTGTAGTCGCGCTCGAACGGGCCGAACGTCTGGCCGACCATCTGAGTGTTGATTGCCATTGCTCTCACCTATCTTCGTCGGGTGGCGTACGGGGCATGCCGGCACGCGTCATCTGAGGGAACACTTCGCGATCTTGAAGCTGGCGGTACGTGGGAGGGAGTCGACGATCTCGATGACCGTCGGCACCTTGAACCGGGCGAGCCGGGTGCAGCAGTAGTCCTGAACCTCGCGGGAGGTCAGGGCTGCGCCGTCGGCGAGGATGACGAAGGCTTTGACCGCCTCGTCGTAGATGGGGTCCGTGACGCCGATCACGGCGGCCTCGGAAATGAGCGGGTGCTCGGCCAGGACAGCCTCGACCTCTGCCGCGGAGACGTTCTCCCCGGCGCGTTTGATGAGCTGGGAGTGGCGGTCCAGGAAGAAGAACCAGCCGTCTGCGTCTACGTAGCCGAGGTCGCCGGTGTGCATCCAGCCGTCCTCGTCGAAGAGCGCCTCGGTGGTCTCCGGGTCGTTGAGGTAGCCCTGCATGAGCGTCACTCCCAGCGTGCCGCGCACCTGGATCTCCCCGGTCTCCCCGGGGCCGAGGGTGCGCCCGTCGGGTCCGGCGATGCGGGCCTCGTAGCCGGGGCCGACCTGGCCGATCGAGGGCCACCTGCGCTCGCCGTGGGGCGGGTCGGTGATGACGCCGACGAGGGTCTCGCTCGTCCCGTAGGAGTTGAGCAGCCGGACGTCGAAGCGCGCCTCGAACTCCTCCTTCTCCGCGTCGGTGATCGGCAGGTAGTACAGGACCTCACGGACCGTGTTCTCCTTCTCCCACTCCGCGGCAGGTTGCAGCAGCATGGTGCGGACCATCATGGCGATGCCCTGGACGACACTCGCCTCATGGCGGCAGACCTGCCTCCAGAAGCTGCGCGCGCTGAACCGCTCAACCGCCACGAGCACGGCCCCAGCGCACAGGACCGGCATGAGTGCGTTGAGCTGGAAGTTGACGTGGCACGCGGGCATGGTCGTCAGGAGCCGGTCCTGGGCCGTCAGGGCGGATTGCCAGTCGACGAAGACCCCCGAGAACAACAGGTTGTGGTGGGTGAGCACGACCCCCTTGGACCGGGCGGTCGTGCCCGAGGTGAAGACGATGCTCACCGGGTCGTCCCCGGTCAGGGGCACCCGCACCGCCAACCGGTCCGCCCGGGCGTCCCGCTCGGCCTCGAAGGCCAGCGCCCCGGGCTTCGGCGCCTCGCCCGGGGCGCGCGCCGTGAGCACGTGCGCGACGTCGATGCGCCCAGGCCCGGCCCCGTACAGGGGGGCCGTGGCCGGTTCGCACACGACGGCGCGCGCGCCGACGCGGTCGATCATCTCGGCGCACTCCTCCTGCGTGTTGCGCGGGTGCAGCGGGACCATGACGGCACCGATCTTGGCGAGGCCGAACATGACCATGAGCAGCTCGGGGCAGTTGCCCAGGTGCACCGCGACCGTGGTTCCCTTGGCGACGCCCAGATCGGCGAAGAGGTTCGCGGTGCGGTTCACAAGACGGTCGAACTCGCCGTAGGTGTAGCTCGTGACGGACCCGGCCGTGTCCTCGAAGACGAGGAAGGGCTGGTCCCCGGACGTGCTCGCCAGGTCGTCCCACAGGTCGCGCAGGGTGCGCTCCCCCGCGGCAGTCGCCATGTCGGTCACATCTACGGTGGTCCGGGTCGTCATCTGGTCAGCCCCGCTTGACCGTGCCGCGGGCGGCCAGCTCGGTGATCTGTTCCGGGGTGTAGCCCGCCTCAGCGAGGATCGTGTCGGTGTCCATGCCCAGGGTCGGCATGGGGCGCCAGATCTTTCCGGGGTTGTTCTTGAACTTCGGGAAGATGCCCACGCCCTTGACGGGGTCGCCGCCCTGGGTGGTCCATTCCACGATCGCCTCGCGCTGGGCCAGGTGCTCCTCGGAGGTGAGAGCGTCGAAGTCCATGACGACGTTCGCCGCGATGCCGACGGCGCAGAACTCCTTCTCGATGTCGAGGGCGGCCTGGGTGAGCATGAACTCATCGATCGTGGACTCGATGAGCTTGGCCTGAGGGCCGTCGAGCCACAGTGCGCTCGTGTCCTCGGGATACTCCTCGGTTCCCCACAGGTGACCGAGGCCGATGCGTTCGAGCAGGTACTTGTTCTGCTTGACGCCGTAGCAGCACAGGGCGACGAAGCCGTCGCGGGTCTTGTACTCGCCGATCGCGCACAGGTTCTGGTGGCGGGCGCCCGGGCGCGGGTAGACGGTCCCTGCGTTGAGGTAGTCCATCATGTAGTAGCCGCCGATACGGAGCATGACCTCGTACATCGCGACGTCGACGCTCTCCCCCACGCCGCTCGCCTGGGCCTTGCGCAGCGCGGCCAGGGCCGAGCTGACGACCATGAGCGAGGTGAAGTAGTCCCCGACGTAGGGCGCGGGAGCCATGGGCTGCTCGGGGGTGCCGTTCTGGTTGAGGTAGCCGCTGTACGCCTGGACCGTGAGGTCGTAGGCGGCGCGGTTGACCCGATCCTCGACGCCGTCCTGGCCGAAGCCGGACACATGAACGATCACAAGATCGGGGTTGTGCTCCCACAGGACCTCGTCGGTGATGCCGCGGCGGGCGTAGGTGGGGCCTTTGCTCGACTCGATGAAGATGTCCGCGTCCTTGACGAGGTTGAACAGGACCTCCCGCCCCTCGTCGGTGAACGGGTTCATCGAGATGCTGCGCTGGTTGCGCCGTTCCATCTCCTTGACGAACTCGGTGTCTCGCATGGAGTCACCGGTGTACATGTTCTCGATCCAGACGACGTCCGCGCCCCACTCGGCCATCAGTGCGGCCGCGGACGGGGCCGCGATCTCGACGGCCGAGTAGACGACCTTGAGCCCCTCCAGGACACCGAACGCGGGGACAGATGATTGCCTTGCCATCAAGCTCACTCCTTCGTGGTCTGCGGTGATGTGCGGGAGCTGACCATGTCAGCGGTATTCCTTGAGGACGGCGCGGCCTGCGGTGAGGATCATCATCTCGTCGGTCCCACCGGAGATGCGCTCCACGCGAAGGTCGCGCCAGAAGCGCGCGACGCGGTGGTTCCCGGTGACTCCGATGCCACCGAGCACCTGGATGGCGTCGTCGACGACCTCGGCCGCCGCGTTCGTGCAGTAGTACTTGGCCATCGAGCAGTCGCCGCGGCCCATGAGGCCGTTGTCGAACTTCCAGGCGATCTCGAAGATCATGTTGCGCATGTTCGTGAGCTTGATCTGCATGTTGCAGAACTTCTCCTGGATGAGCTGGTAACGACCGATCGTCTCGCCGCCCTGGACTCGCTGGTTGGCATACTTGGCGGCGTCCTCGAAGGCGCAGTGCGCCCATCCGTAGTCGCACGCGGCGACGAGGAAGCGTTCCATGTCGAAGTCGACGACCCCGCGGGCAAAGCCCTTGCCTTCGGTCCCGAAGAGGTCTTTCTCCTCGAGCTCGACGTTGTCGAAGTAGACCTCGCAGCAGGAGTCCATCCGCAGGCCGAGCTTGTCCAAGGGCGCCTTGGAGATGCCAGGCAGGGTCATGTCGACGAGCCACTCGGTGAAGACGTCGGGGTTGTCGGCGTCGCGGGTCATGACGACGAGGTAGGGCACGTGGGCGCTCGAGGTGATGAACGTCTTCTGGCCGTTGAGGTAGACCTTGCCGTTGCGGCGGGTGTACGTAGTCGTCATCCCGGACAGGCTCGAGCCGGCCCCGGGCTCGGTCATGGCCGCGTTCCAGATCTGCTTGCCGGTCCCGACGTACGCGAGGACCTTCTCGATCTGCTCTTCCGTGCCCTCGCGGACGATCGTGTCTAGGGTCGGTAGCTGGTAGAGGACGTACGTCGGCGCTCCGAGGCGACCGAGCTCGGCCCAGACGACGGCGAGGGTCACCCAGTCGGCGTCCATCCCCCCATGGTTCTCCGGGAGCATCATGGAGTCGATGCCGAGTGCGGCCAGCTCGGCGACGAAACGCTCGGGGTAGGTGTGCGTGTCATCGCACTCCTGGAAGTACTGGTCCCAGCTCTCCCGAGCCATGAGCTCGCGGATCGCCTGGACCATGAGCTGCTGATCCTCGGTGAGTGAGAAGTCCATGGTGCTGCCTTTCGTCGGATGCGTCAGTCGTGCGTGGTCAGGATGGTGCTCGAGGTGCGCCGTCACTGGGTCGTGCTGTGGTGCTCCCGGTAGAAGGCCGCCCCGTCCTCGAGCGCGTCGACGGCTTCGGGGAGCATCCGCGAGTGATGCAGGAACCCGTGCAGTACGCCGTCGAAGACGCGCAGCCGGTGAGGTACACCGGCGTCGTCGGCGATTGCGGCGAGCGCGAGGGAGTCGTCCAGGAGTGGGTCCAGCGCGGATGCTGCGATGTAGCTGGGCGGCAGAGCGTGGGTGAGATCTGCGCTCAGGCAGTCGAGGTAGGGGCTGTCCAGGTCGAGGGCGGAGGTCGTGTACCAGGTCATGTAGTTGGCGAGGTCCTGCGGGGTCAGGCCGTCCCAAGTTCCCCCGTAGAGACGCCGTGCTGCGGAGTCGCGCAGCCCGAACATGCCGTAGTAGAGCAGGAGCGTCTTGATGTCCGGGGCTCCGGCGACCTCGTCGCGCAGGTAGAGCGTCGCGGCGAGGGCCAGGTTGGCCCCGCCAGAGTCCCCGGCGAAGGACAGGTGCTCGCCGTCGATGCCCAGGTCGTGGGCGTTCTCGTGCAGGTGGACGGCAACCGCTGCGCACTCGTGGACGGCAACCGGGAACCGCGCCTCGGGTGAGAGCGAGTAGTCGACGCCGACCACGACCGCCCCGGTCTGCGCTGCGAGGGTCCGCTGGATGCGATCGTGGGTGTCGAGGTCCCCCACGACGAACCCGCCGCCGTGCACGTAGACGATGCACGGCAGTCCGGTTGCGTCCGTGGGGCGGTGCACCCGGATCGCCACGTCCCCGGCTGGGCCGGGGACGACCGCGTCGAGCGTGGCCGCCATGACGGGGCCGCCCTCGTTCCAGAAGGTCCGCTCCTGTGCGTAGCTTGCACGCATCTGGGCGGGGCTGACGTCCGTGGCGAACACGTCACCGGCGAGCTCGTTCTGCTTGGTCAGCACCGCTCGCATCGCCGGAGTGATGCGAGCCAGGACGTCAACGGTGGCCATCAGGCTGCTCGAGCTGCTACGACAGCTGCCTCGGCTTCGGCCTGGGCCACGATGAGGTTGTCGGAGTTCTTCTTCACGTACCAGCGCAACGCCATGGCCGCTGCGGCGGCGATGAGGGCGGAGGCTGCCAGGATCCAGAAGATCTGCGAGTAGATCGGACCCTGTTCGATGCCCTCCGGCTTGGCGTCGAGCATCGACCCGAACCAGGTGCTGGAGAAGGAGTCGGGGAGGAACCCGACGACGGAGACGACGCCGGTCGCTGCACCGAACGTCGACAGCGCGACCTTGCCCTCGGTGAGCTGAGCCGAGACGATGCCGAAGACACCGTTGGCGATGAAGCCGAGACCGATTGCGAGGACCACGACGACGAAGACCATGCCGCTGTTCATCGGCATGAGGGCCAGCGTGGCCAGGCCTGCAACCATGATCGCGGAACCGATCCAGATGATGCGGGACGGTGACTTCGCCTTGTGGGCGAGGGCGCCGAAGACGGGGCCGGCCAGGAGCGTCACGCCATAGGTGCGGAAGACCGAGACGATGTTGGTCATGTTGTCCGAGGCACCGACGACGTTCTTGAGGAACGGCGTGGTGTACGTGATTCCGGTGTAGAAGAAGTAGACGAAGAACATCGTCACGGCGCAGATGAGGACGACGGGGTTGGCCAGCGACCTCAGCGCGTCGAGGATGACCTCCATCGGGCGGTTCGTCGGGAGCAGCTCACCCTCGAACTTCGGGATGAAGAGGTAGGACAGGACTCCCAGGACGAAGATGAGGCCGGCGAGCACGAGGAGGAAGGTGCGGAACGCAACCTGCTGGTTGTCGCCGAGGGCGCTGAGGATCCAGGTTCCCAGGAGACCGACGACAAGTCCGGCCGCTCCGTAGAATCCGTAGCTCAGTCCGATGTTCTTGGAGTAGTCCTTCTCCTCGGAGATGAGACGGACGAGCTTGTAACGCACTCCCCACCAGATGAGGATCGTGGTGACGCCCATGCCGATGAACAGTGCGACGAGGACGCCGTAGGAGGGCAGCATCGCGTAGAGGACTGTCAGCAGGGATGTGAGGATGAACCCTGCTGCGGACAGTGTGCGCACACGCACCCGGTCAGCAACGAGTCCAGAGGGGAGGTAGCAGATCGTCGCGGTGATCGCGTAGGCCGACAGCAGCCCACCCACCTGGGCGTTGGTGATCTGCAGTGATGACATCTGAGCGTCGTAGAACGTGTTCTTGAGGTACGCCGGGGCGTAGATCGTTGAGCTTCCGACGCTCACCAAGATCAGCAGGAACCACCGATGAGCACTCGTCAGATCGATGGCCTTCTTCTCGCCTGTGGCGGCACGCTGCATTTCTACTCCTTGGGCCAGGTGCGCTCCTACGCTGGAGCTGACTCAAGGATCAACCGTGACCGGTGTCCACGGCGTGGGACTCATGTCCCTCCGGGGGGCGCCTAGGTAGCCCCCGGCACCGAAGTGAGTAGCGGGCGACCGCTCCTCACGGCCTACTTCTTGCCGACGAACCACCCACGGACCACGTCGACCCGGACCGTGAGCTGGTCGAGGCTGGCGAGGGGCACCTCGGGGCCTCCGCTGCGCCGACGCAGCTCGTTGTGGACCGTGCCGTGCGGCTGACCGGACCGGCGGGCCCAGGCCGAGACGAGCTGGGAGAGCTCCTTGCGCAGCTCGGCGGCCTTGCGGTGCTCAAGCTCGCTACGCTCGGCGGCCTGCTGCACAGCCTTGCTCTTGCCGCTCAGCTGGCTCGCCTGGCGCTGCTTGAGCAAGGTGGTGACCTGGTCGACGTCGAGCAGGCCGGGCAGGCCGAGGAAATCGAGCTCCTCGGCGGAGCCCATCTCGGCGCCCGTTCCGAACTCGCCGCCGTCGAAGAGCACCCGGTCGAAGGACGCCTGCGCCTCGAGCATCTCGAAGGAGCCCTCGCCCATGCCGTCAGAGGCCTTCTCCTCCCGGTTGGCCGCCGCCATCATGGCGTCCTCGGGGTTGTACATGTCCCCCTGCTCCTCGGCCGTGAGCGGACGGTCGAGGGCGTGGTCACGCTCCAGCTCGAGGCTGTTGGCCAGGCCCAGCAGGTTGGGCACGCTCGGCAGGAACACCGAGGCGGTCTCCCCGCGGCGCCGGGCCCGCACGAAGCGGCCCACCGCCTGGGCGAAGAACAACGGTGTCGCGGTCGACGTCGCGTATACCCCGACCGCCAGCCGCGGCACGTCCACGCCCTCGGAGACCATCCGCACGGCCACCATCCAGCGCTGGTCGCCGTCACTGAACTCATCGATGCGCTTGCTCGCCCCCTCGTCGTCGGAGAGCACGATCGTCGGGGACTGGCCGGTGATCCGGGCCAGGTGCCCGGCGTAGGCTCGCGCGTCGGTCTGGTCGGTCGCGATGACCAGCCCACCGGCGTCGGGCACGGCGCGGCGCACCTCGGTGAGCCGCTTGTCCGCAGCCGCCAGGACCGAGGGGATCCACTCCCCGTTCGGGTCGAGCGCGCTGCGCCAGGCCTGGCTGGTCATGTCCTTGGTCATCGCCTCGCCGAGGTTGGCGCTGATCTCGTCGCCGGCTTTGGTGCGCCAGCGCATCTGCCCCGAGTAGGACAGGAAGATCACCGGGCGCACGACGCCGTCGCGCAGCGCCTCGCCGTAGCCGTAGACGTAGTCCGCGTGGGAGCGGCGGATGCCGTCCATGCCGCGGTCGTAGGTGACAAACGGGATGGCCGCCGTGTCCGAGCGGAACGGGGTCCCGGTCAGCGCGAGGCGCCGGGTGGCGCCGTCGAAGGCATCCCGGATCGCCTCGCCCCAGGACAGCGCGTCGCCGCCGTGGTGCACCTCGTCCAGGATGACAAGCGTCTTGGCGGCCTCCGTGCGCGCGGTGTGCAGCGCGGGATTCGCCGCGACCTGGGCATAGGTGAGGGCCACGCCGTCGTACTGGGCGCCGTGGCGGCCCTGGCTGTTCTTGAAGTTGGGGTCCAGGCGTACGCCCACCCGCGCCGCGGCGTCGGCCCACTGGTGCTTGAGGTGCTCGGTCGGCGCGACGACCGTGATGCGGCGCACCTCGCCCTGCTCGAGCAGCTCGGTCGCGATCCGCAGCGCAAAGGTCGTCTTGCCGGCGCCGGGGGTCGCCACCGCGAGGAAGTCACGCGCGCCCCGGGCACGGTAGATGTCGAGGGCCTGGGCCTGCCAGGCGCGCAGCTTCGAGGCCGTGCCCCACGGGGCACGGGTCGGGAAGGACGGCGACAGGTGCGAGGCCGCCGCCGACGACGCCGCCTGGGGCACCGGGGTCACCGGAGGCTTGAGCGGAGCGCCGGCGGGCGTGCCGTGGTGGGCGCCGGTGCGGTCCGCTTCGATGTCCAGGGCCACCGAGGACATCAGGTCAAAGGGCTCATCGTGGTCCAGCTCGGAACTCACTTGCCGCTGTCGCCAGATCCCGAGCCGGACTCGTCATCCTGGGGTGCACGCAGGCCGTCGTAGATCTCTTTGCAGATGGGGCAGACAGGGAACTTGTTCGGGTCGCGACCGGGAACCCAGACCTTGCCGCACAACGCGATGACGGGCTTGCCGGAGAGCGCGGAGCCAAGGATCTTCTCCTTGCGCACGTAGTGGGCGAAGCGTTCGTGGTCACCGGGCTCGACCTCCTCGCGGGTCTCGGTGTGCTCGAGCACGCTCGTCGAGGTCCCCGATCCTGGCGCACCGGGGGCCCCTGGGGCGTCGAACGGATCGAGGGGTCCGGTGCTCATCGAGGGGGTCTGCGTCATGGACAGAAGTCTACGTGCGCGCTCACGACACGCCCAACCGTTGGGAGAGCACCAGGACCGCCGCGCCGGCCAGGATGTTGTCCTCGCTGCGGGCCGCCATCCGGATCCGGAAGTTCCGCCCGATGGCCGGCATGGTCCGCTCCCGGACCACACGTTCCGCCTCCTCCAGGAGCGCTCCGTCGAGCAGGGTACGGGGTCCGCTGAGCACCACCTCGGCGAGGTTCAGCACACTGACCACGGGCGCGAGCGCGATCCCCAGCAGCAGGCCGACGCGGGTGAGCGCCTCCCGTGCGGCGGCGTCGTCCAAGCCGGCCAGGCGCCGTTCGAGCGCGACGACGGACAGCACGGTCTCCAGGCAGCCGAACCGCCCGCACGCGCACTCCAGGCCACCCTCCTCGACCACCCGGACGTGTCCGATCTCACCCGCGCCGTCGCTGTGGCCGCGCAACCGGGCGCCGTCGAGCATGACGCCGGAGCCCACGCCGTCGCCGACCATGAGGACCATGAGGCCGGCTCCGTCCGCCCCACCGAAGGTGTACTCGCACAGCACGGCGGTGTTCGCGTCGTTGGCCACGAACACCGGCAGGCCCAGGGCCCGGGTGAGGATGGCGGCCAGCGGCACGTCGAACCACCCGCGGCTGGGTGCCTCCAGGACCACCCCTGAGGAGTCGATGATGCCCGGTGCGGCGACGGCCGCGCCGATCACCGGGGCCGTCGCCATCGACACGAGCCTGCGGGCGAACCGGGTGAGCAGCGAGATCAGCGCGTCACCGCTGCGTCCGCCGATCGCCACGCTCGCCTCGCTCAGGCTCCGCCCGCCCAGGTCGACGACCGCGCCGCGCACGGATCGTCCGGTGCCCAGATCGACCGTGACGATCTGGAACGCGGAGGTCCGCAGGGCCACCAGGATCGCCGGCTTGCCGACCTTGCCCTCGGGACGGGTCCCGAGCTCGGTGACCAGGCCCTCCGCCAGCAGGACTCCGACCAGGTCGGAGGTGGTCACCCGGTTGAGACCAGTCACCCGGGCCAGGTCCGCCCGGGACGTGGCTCCCGCGTGGAAGAGGTGCTGGAGGATCAGGGACCGGTTGTGGGCGCGCGCGTGCTCGGGCAGAGCTTTTGCCAGCGGTCGCAGCGCAGCGCTCACGCTCGGCCAGACGCCGTCCGCGCCCGAGTAGTGCTCAGTCATGTGTGCAAGTGCAACCGTGCGACTTCGCTGTGTCAACCTGGCGTCGTCACCCTGGCATCGCTCGCACGCATCCGCTGACACACCCACAAGGTCACGCTTGTCTCACGAAATGGTCACGTATCGTCCCGGCCCGCCGTGTTCGCCCGGCCGCGCACCTAGTCTCGAGCCATGACCACGCGAATGAGCCCGCCACGCACCCGCACCCGCCGAGCGCGGGTCCTCCTGCCCGTGATGCTCACCGCCGCGATCCTGGTGGGCTGCTCCCAGACGCCCACGGCGCTCACCACGGGCGGCAGCGAAGCCGCCGCGGACCAGGGGGGCCTCCGGTCGTCGTACTCCGTGGCCGGCTCGGCAGCTGACTCCGCGGCCGACCCCGTCGCCGTCTCCGCCACGACGCAGTCGATGATCACGACGGCCACCGTCGGCGTGGTCGTCGCGGACCCGGTCAAGGCCGCCGCCGCGGTGAGTGAGCTGGTCGACCAGAGCGGTGGGCGGGTGAGCTCACGCAACGAGCAGGCGGGGTCGTCGGAACAGGACCGACAGGCCTGGGCCGAGCTGACCGTCCGGGTCCCCGCGGAGAAGCTGACGACGACCATCTCCTCGCTCGCTTCCATCGGGACCGTCGAGAACACCACCATCTCCTCGGCCGACGTGTCCGCGCAGGTCACGGACGTGGCAGCGCGGGTCGAGGCGCTCAAGGTCTCGGTGACCCGGTTGGAGACGCTCATGGCCCAGGCCACGACGACCGCCGAGCTGCTCGAGGCCGAGTCGACGCTCACCCAGCGCCAGAGCGACCTCGAGAGCCTCCAGGCCGTGCGGGACCAGCTCGCCGATCAGGTCGCCATGTCGACGTTGACGATCTCACTCACGACGACCCCGGCCTCGCCCGTCCTGGCCCCCTCGGGGTTCTGGGGCGGGCTCAGCGCAGGCTGGGACGCGCTGACGACCACCCTGAACGCCGTCGTCGTGGCGATCGGCGCGGCGCTGCCGTGGCTCGCCCTCGTCGGGGCGGGGTACCTGATCTACCGTTGGGTCCGGCGTCGGGCCGCCGCCACGAGCTAGCGGCCAAGCGCCGCCGACGGTGCCTGCACGTGCAGGACCGAGGCGAGCTCACGACGGCTGCGGACCCCGGCCTTGGCGAAGATCCGCGAGAGGTGCGAGTCGACCGTGCGGACCGAGAGGACCAGTCGCTCGGCGATCTCCTTGCTGCTCAGGCCGCCCGCGGCCAACCCGGCGATCTCCTGCTCGCGCCTGGTCAGGGCGACCGGCGGCTGGCTCAACGGCAGCCACACCCCGCTCTCCCCCAGCTCCCGGCTCGCCACGAGGATGAGGTCCCGGTCGCAGGAGAACATCGCCACCACATGAGCCAGCTGGGCCCGTGCTCGCCGCCCGTCGATGTGGGCGGCCACCGCGTGGACCCGCTCGAGCAGGTCGCCACCGGCGGCCAGCCGCCCCTCGCCGTGCAGCGCAAAGACGGCACGGTGCAGGCCGTCGAGCTCGACCCGCCACAGTCCTCGCTCGGCCGCCCATTCAGCAAGCCCCAACCCCTGGTCGTAGAGGTCGGGCGCGCGCAGCCAGGCTGCGGCATCCAGGTGCAGGCAGCGGATCTCGGCCTGCATGTAGGCGCTGTACATGCGCGACGGCGCAGCGTCGGCCCGGGAGAGGAGCTCCCGGCCGGCGGCGGTGTCCCCCGAGGCGATGGCCATCAGTCCTTCCGAGACCAAGGTCATCGCCGAGAGCCCGATGACGTCGGAGATGGCGAACTGCACGTTCGCGGCGTGCAGCTCCGCCCGCGCGTCGGACCATCGACCACGCAGGGTGGCGAGGCCGCCCCGGATCAGGTGCCCGGAGGTGCGCTCGACGTTGAACGGCGCACCGTCCCCGGAGAGCATCGCCACCACGCCTTCGGCCGCGGCCACCTCGCCGAGACCTATCAGCGCGAGGAACCCCGCGCTGAGGATCTCCGCGACGGCCCACGGGCGGGTGTCGGCGTGCGCGACCGCGACGCCCAGGTGCTTCTGGACGAGCTCTTGCGCCTGGAACAGGCGGCCGGTCTCGCAGAGGTCGACGATCATGATCGGGATGAGCGGAAGGACGTGCACAGACAGGCTGTCGGGGCCGGAGGCGATCGCCGTCGCCTCCCCGCGGCACTCGTGGAACCGTCCTGCGCAGCTGAGCGCGACCAGACGTGCGACGGTGAGCTGGAGCGCGGTCTCGGCTGGGACGTTCCCCTGCAGCCGGGCGTCCACCTGCACCTCGGCGATGCCGAGCGCACGCAACGCACTCTCGGTGTCACCGTGGTGGTACTGCTCGATCGCCATGACGATCTCGGTCGTGGCGATGATGTGCCGGACGTACGTTTCGGAGTCGACCTCCGTCGCCGCCATCTCCTCGCGGAGCTGATCGATGTCACGCAGCGAGCGGGCCGGCTGGTCGAGGAAGCGCCAGGCCTGGGCGCGGGCCGCGAGGACGTCGAGGCGCGCGGGAGTGCCGAGCGGCAGCATGGACAGCGCGGCCGAGGCCATCCGCTTGACCTCGGGGCACCGCCCGGCCATGAGGGATGTGTGCAGCGCCGCCACGATCCGGGCCGGGGTCTCCGGCAGCCCGCACTCCAGGGAGGCAGCGACCGAGGCAACCAGCGCAAGACCGGTCTGCGTCCCGAGGTCGCCCTGGACCGCGCGAAGGGTCGCCAGGATCTCCCGCCGCTGTCCCGCGGAGGCCATCTCCAGGAGGACCTCCGCGACCATCGGCGAGCACTGCAGGTGCGGCAGCCGGACGACTGGTTCGGACGAGCTCGCGGTGTCCGGACGGACGTCGCGCGCCGTGTCCCGGTAGCGCACCGACAGGACACCTTCCGCAAGAAGTCCGTCGATGACGGGGGCGGGGACGATCCGCTCGAGCACGTCACGGTCGAGCCCGCGGGCGACCGCCACCAATTCGAGCGCGCGGCGTCCCTGCGCACCGACGTGAGCGACCTCGTGCTTGACGAGCTCGATCACCCGGCGGCTGAGCGGCGCTTCCCCCGACCAGACCCAGACGTCGGAGTCCCGTCGCAGTGCCCCGCTGCGCACGGCGCTGGCCGTCACCTCGAGCATCTGGAACGCGTTCCCCACGCTGGCGTCCCAGACCTGGTGCAACGCCTCCGAGGCGATCGATCCACCCAGGCTGCCGCTGAGCCAGCCCTCCACCTGCGCGCGTGAAAAAGGCTGCAGGTCGAGGCGGTCCGCGACCCCGTCCTTCCACAGCTCGAACCACGGGCTGCGTCCGGCGACGAACTCACGCAGGGTCGCGACGATCTGCAGCTCGTCCTGGCGGGCCAGCCCGGACAGCACCCGCGCGCTGAGGTCGTCGAGCAGGTGGGCGTCGTCGACCCGGACGACGAGCGAACGACCGGCGGACATGGCCCGGAGCCCGTCGAGAACGAGCGCGCGCACCGTGCCGATCGGGGCCGCGACGTCGACGGCCACGTCGGGGAGCACGTCGAGCAGCGCACCAAGAGGTGTCAGCGACCGGTCACGAGCGGCGCCCACGCTGACCCAGACTGGCGCCCCGGGGTTCGCGGTACGCGCGCGGTGGCCGAAAGGAGGCTCGGGGACGGCATCGTAGAAGGCATCTGAGGAGGCGAAGGAGTCGACCAGGTGGGTCTTGCCGACACCGACCGGACCGAAGACCAGGAGACTCCGCCCAGACCGCAGGGTGCGCTCGATCTCGGCGAGCTCGGCCTCGCGGGCGACGCGCGTATCGCGCAGACGCACGGGCGCCGACGGCGGCTTCGGGCCTGAGATCGTCTGCTGCCACAGGGTGGAGATGACTTTCGTCACGAACCGAATACCTCATATGTCAGACCTGACCAGGGTCTATGGGAGGGTCTCTCGTCAAGAGAATAGTGGTTTCGCAAGGGACTAAGGCCCTCCGGCCGCAGATTTCACCCCCGGTCGACGTGGCAGCACGCCGCCGCCTCGCGCCGCACCGAGAAAACTGCGTAGCGACTACGGATGTCACGCCCCCACCTCGGCTCCTAGGGTGGCGACCAAGCGTGCCCCAGTCACGTGTCCGAACCGATCCGCGCGACGGCACGAGCCCCGGGGCGGTTCATCGACCAGGAAGAGGAAGAGCTCTATGCCTACCTACACCGCCCCCGGCGTCTATATCGAAGAAGTACCGTCGTCCCAGAAGGTTCTCTCGTCCGCTCCCACGGCCGTCGCCGCCTTCGTCGGCTTCACCGAGCGGGCGCCCTTCGACGACGCGAGCGACCCCGAAGGCCTCGCCCCGCGCCTGGTCACCAGCTGGACCCAGTTCGAGGCACTGTACGGCGGCTTCGTCGAGGGTGCGGTGCTGCCGCTGTCGGTCTACGGGTTCTTCCTCAACGGCGGGAACCTTGCGTACATCGTGCGCATCCCCAACGCCAAGCCCGCTGGTGAGCCCTCGCGCCTGTCGCTGCCGGCCATCGACCGTGCGCTCGGCCTGCCGATCGCGATCGAGAGCATCGAGGCGGACGCGAACATCCGCGTCGCGGTCGAGAATGCAGAGTCCGCCGACGACGCCGAGGGCCCCTCGCCGTTCACGATCACGATCCTCGAGGGCGACCAGATCGTCGAGTCCTTCCCCGGCCTGACGATCGGCGGCCCCAACGACGCCGCGACGGTCATCAACAAGACGTCCACCAAGGTCAAGGTCGAGATCAAGCTCGAGGCGAAGACCGACCTGTCGAGCCAGCTCGAGATCCTCAAGCCCGGCGTGTACGACCTCGAGAAGGCCGCCCCCGTCTCCGTGCCGGTCAACGGCCGCAAGTTCGCCGGCTCGGAGAGCGCCCGCACGGGCATCAACGGCCTCGCGATCGCCGAGGACGTCACGATCGTCGCCGTCCCCGACCTCGTCACCGCGGCGACCCGCGCGGACGGCACCCTCGACCTCGACCTGTGGAAGGCAGTCCAGACCGCGCTCATCGCGCACTGCGAGCTGCACCCCAACCGCATGGCCATCCTCGACGCCCCTCCCGGCTTCAGCCCGCAGCAGATCAAGGAGTGGCGCAGCGACACCGCGCAGTACGACTCCGCGTTCGCCACGCTGTACTACCCGTGGATCAAGGTGGAGAACCCCGTCCCGGGCAGCTCCGCGGCCGACGTCCTCATCCCCCCGTCCGGCCACGTGGCCGGCGTGTGGGCCCGCACCGACGAGACCCGCGGGGTGTGGAAGGCCCCGGCCAACGACACCCTCCGTGGCGTGCTCGACGTCGAGCGCAACATCACCCAGAACGAGCAGTCGCTGCTCAACCCGCTGGGCATCAACGCGATCCGTCCCTTCGGGACGCGCGGCATCCGCATCTGGGGTGCGCGCACCCTCGCCTCGGACACCGACTGGCAGTACATCAACGTCCGTCGCCTGTTCAACATGATCGAGTCCACGATCCTCGAGGGCACCCAGTGGGCCGTCTTCGAGCCGAACGACGTCAAGCTCTGGGAAGGCGTCATCCGCACGCTCACCGGCTACCTGCACGGCCTGTGGCAGCAGGGCGCCCTCTTCGGCTCCTCGGCGAGCCAGGCGTTCTTCGTCAACTGCGACGCCACGACCAACCCGCCGGAGTCGGTCGACGCCGGCAAGCTCGTCGTCGAAGTCGGCATCGCGCCGGTCAAGCCGGCCGAGTTCGTCGTGTTCCGGATCAGCCAGAACAAGCAGACCGGCAACTGATCTCCTGCGGGCGCCGCGCCCTCGCGGCGCCCGCCACAAGCCGCGCGAGGCGTGGCGCTTTTCAAGCCGCGCGAAGCGTGGCGCCTTTCAAGCCGCGCGAAGCGTGGCGCCCCACACGCCGTGCCGACGGCACGGCAACTGATTCGTCCTTGTACCGACCCTAGGAGTCACAGTGGCAGTAGGCCTTTTCACCAACGACCCGATCATCGCGCAGAACTTCTTCCTTGAGATCGACGGCGCGGTCATCTCCTCCCTCATGTCCGTCTCCGGGCTGGACATCGAGGTGACCGTCTCCGCGTCGAAGCAGTCCGGTTCGGGCGGTGCCCAGGAGGAGATCAAGAGCCTGGGTGCGACGACGGCCGCCCCCGCGCTCAACCTGACCCGCGTCGCCCCGCTGGACTCCCCGTCGGACAAGATGTGGATGTGGTTCAACGACATCCGTGGCGCCGGCCTCGTGGCCACCGACCGTGCCGGCGGGCGCAAGAACGGGTCGATCGTGCTCTACGACTCCGCCCGCACCGAGGTCGCGCGGTTCAACTTCTTCAACTCCTGGCCGAGCAAGATCTCGACCGACCAGCTCAGCGTGGACAGCACCGAGGTCGTCAAGGAGACCATCACGCTCCAGTGCGAACGTCTTGAGCGGGTCAAGTGACCTTGCAGACCAAGTACGCGTTCACCCTGCCCCGCGGGTTTGTCGACCCGCGTGGCGTGCTGCACCGTGAGGGGGTCATGCGGCTCGCGACGGCTCGCGACGAGCTGGAACCGCTGCGTGACCCCTCGGTGGACGGCCCGGAGGACCCCCGCCTGACGGTGGTCATCCTCGCGCGGGTCGTCGAGAGCCTCGGAGACCTCGAGCTCGTCACGACCAACGAGATCGAGAACCTCTTCGCGGCGGACCTGGCATTCCTGCAGGACTTCTACGGCGTGATCAACTTCGGCAGCCAGGCGGAGTACGAGGAGCTTCTCGCCGCCCAGCGCGAGGCCCTCGCACCTCCGGTCCCGGCCGCGCCGGTGGTCGCTGCCCCCGCTGTCCCCGGGACCCCGGCGGCCCCGGCGGCAGCGACCTCGCCGGCCGCGGTCGACGCCGACGACGCGGCACACGAGCGCGCGCTGCCGGCCGTCACCTCGTCGGTGACCTACGCACGCCGCACGGTGGCCGACGAGACCACGTCGGACGCTCGCTAGGCCCATGCTTCGTTATCCCGCGGAGGCGCTATGGCAGGAGATCGCCTATCTCGCGTACCACCTGCACTGGCCGCTCGACGACCTCATGGACCTCGAGCACCTCGACAGGGTCCGCATGATCCGTGCGGTCTCGTCCTTGAACGACCGCGCCTGGGAGGCCGTCCGTGAAAGCATCTGACAGCGAAGCCCTCGGCGGTGAGCCGGGAAATACCTCGTGGTTCCTCTTCGAGGTCGACGGCGTGCCGATCGGCACGTTCCGCGAGGTGACCGGCCTGCAGCTGGCGGTGACCGTCGACGAGTACGTCGAAGGCGGACAGAACGGCTACGTCCACAAGCTGCCCGGGGTGCTGACCTGGCCCAACCTGGTCTTCACCCGGGGGCTCGTGGAGTCCGACGCGCTGTTCACCTGGGTCAAGAACTCCTCGGGCGAGAACTTCGCAGCGAACGGAAACAAGCTGACGAAGTCGACCGGGGCGATCACCGCGCTCACCTTCACCGGTGAGCGGACGCGCGCCTGGGAGTTCGACGGCGTGTTTGCCGTCGGCTGGCAGGGGCCGTCCTTCAGCGTCGACTCCGAGACGCAGCTGACCGAGCGGCTCGAGGTCGCCCACAACGGGTTCCGCTCGAAGACGACCTCATGACCAGCCCCGGCCTCGACACCCCGACCGGGGCGGCGTCGGCTCCGTCGGTCGAAGGACCTGAGTCGCCGACACCAGCGGCGCCCGCCGCGACTGCGCCATCCATGACGCGGCCGTCCTCGTTCCACGCGCGCTTCCGCGCCGGGTTCGTGGGACGCCTCGCCGCCGACTCGACCGTGTTCGTGCGGGCCAACGCCCAGTCCGGCCAGCTCCGCCGGCTCGTCTCCGGCCCACTCCATCACGTGGGTGGGTCGCAGCCGGTGACGGCCGTGCGGCCGGGAACCGTGGGGACCCCACGGTGGTGGCACCCGTCCCTGCGTCCCGCCGCGACCGGCGGCGTCGACCTGACCGGCGGCGCTGACCTGACCGGCGCCCCCGCACCGACGGCGCCGACCAGCACGACTCCGCAGTCCTCGGCGGCCGTCCGGCCCGTGCACGCCAGCAGCCCGTCCGCTCGCGCAACGGTCCGACGCACCCCCGCACGCCCGGCCCTGCCCGCCCGGACCGACCTCTCCGGTCCGGTCCCCGCGCGTGGGCTCGAGCGCGTCGTGCGGCGCGTCCCGGACGAGAAGACCTGGTCGCCCGGGTCCTTCTCCCAGTCCGCCGCGCCCAAGACCATCGCCATGCGCCTGCCCGCCGAGGTCCGCGCGGCCGGTGCCATGATGACCCCGCAGGACGGCCGACGCCGGTCGTCCGCGGCCCCCTCGCCGGCCAGGCCCGCCGCGGGGAACTCACCGAGAGTCAGCACCACGCCCTCCTCCGCGGGGACAGGTACGGCCGCTGACTCTCGAGCTCGCTTTCGTCCCGTCCCCGCATCCGGGGGGCAGCCGGCCGGCGTCCGCCGCTGGATCCGTCGTCGCGCCCTGGCCGTCCAGATCGTCGCTGCACGGTCAGAAGCAGCCACCCACAGCGGCTCGGCCCCTGCGGTCCCCGCCCGGACCGGTGCGCCCAGCGCCCAGTCGGGCCACGGGCTGGTCCGCCGGTCCGCCGCACGCCCAGCGGAGACGCCTGCCACCTCTGCACGCCTCTCCTCTGCACGCGTCTCCTCTGCAGGCGTCTCGTCTGCACCCATCGCCTCTGCATCCGTTTCCGGTGCACCCGGCCCGCTCCCCCGCGCCCTGCCCACCGGCGGCGGCCTGCTGGACCGACCGGTACGCCGCTCCGTCGCACCCACCGCCGGCGCCGCGCATGCCGACGGGTCCGCGAGCGCACCCACCACGCACACCCCCGACCCGTCGAACGCACCCGACTCATCAAGCAGTCCGGTGCGACGCTCGTTGTCCTTGGGACCGTCCGGGACGGTCGGCACACGCTCGACGGGCCTCGCCGGGCCGACCGGCGACACGCATGGGACCGGGCGGTCCATGGCCGCCGCGGCGTCCCCGCTCACCGACGTACGCTCGGGCCCCGAGACGACGAACCGCTCCGTCATGCCGCGACTGGCGGGGGTCCGCCGGAGCATGTCCATCGGGTCGATCGCCCGCGGCGCGTCGCTGACCGCGGTCGGGCACCTCCGGGCCCCCGCCCCGGCGCAGACCTCCGCCCGGCCGACCCACGCTGCCCCCGGGTCCGCGCAGGTGGCCGCCGGGACGGTGCACGCCCAGGGCACAGGGGCGGCAACCACAGCCTCGGCCTCGTCGCGGTCGACCACGTCACCTCAGCTGCACTCGACTTCCCAGGGATCCTCGTCCGCGCCACGCACGGCGCTCGGCGGCGCGAGCCCTGCCGTGGCCGCCTACTCCCTGGGCACGTCCACCGGGCTGCGTCGCATGATGGGCTCGGGGGCCCGCGTGACCGGCCGGGCGCTCTCGGCCGGGGCCACAGTCAACGGGTCGACCATGGCGGGCTCCGCCGCGAGCGCACGAGCGACGACCGCAGCGACCAACCGCTCGTTCGCCGGCGGCGACCCGACCCGCATGTCGACGGCCGCGCTGACCAGCGCGTCGACCCGCATGTCCAGCACGCGCGGCGCCTCGCACTCGACCGGCGGTCCTGCTGGCACCTCCCTCACGTCCTCCCGCGGTACCCGCAGCGCCGGCATGCTGCGCCGCGCGCTGATCACCGGGGCGCCGGGAACCACACCCGGTCGGTCCACCGCCAGGCACGCCGCTGGCCTGGGACACCCCGACACCCCTGGTGTTCCGGGGGCACAGGGCGCCGGCTGGCGCCGTGGCACGGTGCGCCCGGCAGGCGCCGCGCGTTCCGGGGGAGCGGCGCGTTCCAGCGCCTCCCCCGCGCACGCACCCGCGGCCTCCCTGCTGGACACCGTGGCTCGACCCATCGCCCAGGCTCCGCTGCGCGGCTGGACGCGCGCCGCGGCGTCGGGCACTGCGCCGTCGGGCACTGCGCACTCAGCCGGAACAGTCGGCACGACGCCCGCGGGCGGGCAGGCGGCCTCGCCTGAGGGCCTCGGGTCGCTCAGCGCGTTCCGCCCGGCCCAACCGGTCGTGGGTGCCCGAGGTGACCTGCGGGGAGGCCCCGGACAGGTGCGTCGGCTCTGGCAGCCCGCGCGGCCCTCGGCCGGCCCCGGGGGGCAGTTCACCGTCGGGTCCTCGGCTGCGCCAGCCGCACTGCCTGCGCTCGGCGGTCCGGCCGCTCCCGCCGCTCCTGCGGGTCCGTCTCCCTTGGCGTGGGCGTCGGTCCGCCCGTCCCCGGGGGCCGGCAGCCACCGCGCACGCGCGGGAGCCGCACCGGCCTCGCCCACCCCGCCTGCAGCCCCCGCGCTGCCCACCCTGTCCGACGACGCCGCGCAGCTGGGCATCCTCAGCAAGATCACCGGCCGCATGCTGGCCCCTCCCCGCGCCCTCGACCAACCACAAGGACTCCCGATGATCGACGGATCAAGCTCGCTGCGCGGCACAGGTGGCACAGGTGGCATGGGCGGCTCAAGCGAGGCGAGCAGACGGTCGACCACCGGATCGGCGACCGGCTCCGGCCCGTCCCGCCACGCAACCACGCCCGCCCAGCTCTCCGAGATCGAGCAGCACGTGCTCGACCACCTCGACGCCCGCATCACCGCCCGGCTCGACGACGAGCTTGCTCAGATCATCGAGGACCGGGTCATCCGACGTGTCGAGGACCGGCTCCTGGACGAGCTGACCCGCCGCGCATCTTCCTTCACCACCGGAGCGTTCTGATGTCTGCACCTGAGAAAGCCTTTCTCGAGATCGAGGGTGGCGACCGGATCCCGTGCCTGTTCAACCCGTCGCAGCTGACCATCAGCCGCAGCAACCGCTGGACCGGTGACTCGATGCCCGGCCGGGGCGTGCCCAAGCTGCGCTACGCGGGGGCCCGCCCGGGCACCATGGCGGTCGACCTGTTCTTCGACACGACGCACTCCGGTGCCTCCGTGACCGACCACACGAACAAGATCCTGGCGATCATGGAGATCGACTCGTCCCTGCCGGGGTCGAACACGGCGACGAACAACGCCCGGCCGCCCTACGTCACCTTCCACTGGGGCGACCTGCACTCCTTCAAGGCGGTCATCTCCGACCTCACCCTGACCTACACCTACTTCTCGACGACCGGCGTGCCGCTGCGGGCCTCGCTCGCCCTCGCGCTGCACCAGTACGAGCCGGCCAACAACTACGGGGCGCAGAACCCGACGTCGGGCACACCCAACCCGCACCAGGTGCACCGGGTGCTGGCCGGGGAGACCCTCGACCGCATCGCGGCGCGGTACTACGGTGACGCCACCCGGTGGCGCACTCTCGCCGGCGCGAACACCATCTCCGACCCGCTCGCCCTGCGGCCCGGGTCGTTGCTGTCCATCCCGCGGCTCGAGGACCTGGCATGACCGCGACGTCGACCGGGGTCCGGGTGTCCCCCACCGTGACCGTGAACGGCATGGCGCTCAGCGCACCGGCCATGTCGATGCTGGTCGAGCTGCGCACCGACCGCGCGGTGCGTACGGTCGGCCGGTGCACGCTGCGCTTCGCCGACCCGTCCTACGAGATCGCCGAGTCCGGCAAGCTCGCGATCGGCACGTCGGTCGAGGTCCGGGCCCAGCGCGACGACCGGAACACGACCCTGAAACCGATCTTCTCCGGAGAGGTCACCGGCCTCGCGCTGAACAACAGCCCCGACAGCCGGCCCGAGCTGGTCGTCACGGTCGAGGAGCTTGCACATCGCCTCGGCCGGGACAGCCATGTGACCACCTACGCCAAGTCCAGCTACCTCGACATCCTGCGCAAGCTCCCTAACGCGGCGGGCCTGTCCGCCTCGATCTCCGGCGGCGCGACGCTCGCCCACGAGTACGTCCTGCAGACCGACACGGACCTCGCTCTGATCAACGACCTGACCGCCCGGACGGGGCTGGACTGGATCGTGACCGACAAGACCTTCGCGACGTGGGACCCGGCCACCGGGAACCCGAAGGCCGGGCAGCCGGTCGCGCTCACCCTCGGCACGGACATCGACGAATTCTCCGTGCAGGTCACCTCGGCCGCACCGACCTCGGTCGAGGTCCGCGGCTTCGACGTGCGGACCTTCAGCAAGGTCGTGGGGACCGGGACGCGGCGCCGCACCTCCGGCACCCCGGATCTGGCCAAGGCGACGTCGGTCAGGCCCTCGGTCGTCCTCGACATCTCCGGCTACCCCTCCTCCAGCACCGAGGCGACCGAGCTCGCCGCGGCCCGGCTCAACGCCCAGGGCAACGTCACGGCCCGCGGCCGGCTGCACGTCCACCCCGACATCACCCCCGGCGGCCGGGTCAAGCTGGCCGACGCCGGGCCGGCGTCGGGCGAGTACTACGTCCGGGAGGTGTCCCACGTCTACTCCTCCCGCGGTTTCTACACCGAGCTCGTGGCTGGCGACAGCCCGCGCGCGACGCTGCGGTCGGTCCTGGGCGCCTCGGCCGCGCCGAGCACGGCCAGCTTCATCCGCCAGGGCACCGTCGTGGGTGTCGTGACCAACATCACCGACCCGGAGAAGCTCGGCCGGGTCAAGGTCCAGTTTCCGGTGCTCGGCGAGGCGATCGAGTCCGACTGGGCCCGCGTCACCTCCGTCGGCGGCGGGAAGGACCGGGGCCTGGTCGCGACGCCGGAGGTCAACGACGAGGTCCTGGTGACCTTCGAGAACGGGGACATGCGCCGGCCGGTCGTCATCGGCGGGCTGCACAACGGCAAGAACCTGCCCACCGGACGCTCGGTCACGAGCTCGGACGGGAAGGTCGACACCCGCTCGCTGTCCTCGCGGCTCGGGCACGTCGTCGAGCTCTCCGACGGCGCGGCGAAGGACAAGCAGTACGTGCTGGTCGCTCTCGCTGGGCAGGAGCACAAGCTGCACCTGGGCAAGGACCGGGCCGACCTCGTCGTCCCGGCCGACGTCCCGCTCACCATCTCCTCGGGAAGGTCGAGCATCACCTTCGACGGGTCCGGGAACATCTCCCTGAAAGGCGCCGAGATCACGATCGAAGCAGAGTCCAAGATCTCGCTCAAGGCCCTGGAGATCAGCGTGTCGGCCACCAAGACGGCCGTCATCTCGGGCGCCGCCTCCGCCGAGGTGTCCGGCGCGATGGTCGCGGTCAAGGGCTCCGCCAAGACGGAGATCTCCGGCGGCATGGTGATGATCAATTGACCGTCCAGGGTTCTTCCGACATCCCCTCGTTCATCGGCCGCGGCTTCAGCTGGCCGATGAGCGTGGACCACACCGGTTCGATCGCGCTGACCAGCGGCGCGCAGGACCTCGACCACTCGATCCACGTCGTGCTGCTCACCGCCCCTGGTGAGCGGCTCATGCGCCCCCAGTTCGGCTGCAGGATCTGGGACCTGCTCTTCGAGCCGGTCAACGCGAACCTCCTGGGGCTCATCTCCCAGGCGGTCCGCGACGCGCTCGCCCAGTGGGAGCCGCGGATCGCGGTCGAAGACGTGCGCCCTGTCCAGGACGCCAAGGACTCGTCGCTGGTCCGTATCGAGATCACCTACCGGGTCAAGGCGACCAACGACCGCCGCAACCTGGTGTACCCCTTCTACGTCATACCTCGCGAGGACTCCTGATGCCCATTCCCGCACCGAACCTTGACGACCGTTCCTTCCAGGACATCGTCGACGAGACCAAGAGGCTGATCCCCCGGTTCACCCCGGAGTGGACCAACCACAACGTCTCGGATCCCGGGGTGGCGCTCATCGAGCTCTTCGCGTGGATGAGCGAGATGGTGCTGTTCCGCGTCAACCAGGTGCCCGAGCGGCTCTACGTCCACTTCCTCAACCTCGTGGGGATCGAGCAGTTCCCCCCGTCCGTGGCTCGCGCGATCCTCACGTTCTGGCTCTCCGGGCCGGCAACCGCCCCGGTCCGCGTGCCTGCCGGCACCGAGGTCTCCACCCTCGCGGCCACCGAGGTCGCCGGCGTCGTGTTCACCACGACGACCGAGGCGGTCGTGGTGCCCCCGGTCCTGACCATGGTGCACACCGCCCAGGCCGGATCCGAGGCCGTCACGGACGGCTGGGAGGCGCTCACCTACCCCGGGACGTCCCTGACCTGCTTCGCGACGCCCGGGCTGGCCGAGAACGACGCCGCGTACTTCGGCTTCACGACTCCGCTGGCCAACCTCGCGATCAACCTCACCGTCCGCGCGCACGCCGAGGGCATCGGCGTGGACCCGCGCAACCCCCCGCTGCTGTGGGAGGTGTGGTCCGGTGAGATCTGGATCCCGGCCCGGGTGCAGTCCGACTCGACCGGCGGGCTCAACCGGGACGGCGCCGTCGTGCTCCTGGTCCCCGACCAGCACGAGGTGCTCACCCTCGGTGGGAGGCCCGGCTACTGGTTGCGCGCCCGGCTCACCCGGCCGCTGCCCGGCCAGCCCACGTACCAGGCCTCTCCCCAGATCGAGGAGCTCACGGTCACCGCCGTCGGCGTGACCGTCGCGGCCGAGCACGCATCCGCGGCCGCGGCCGAGATCATCGGCCGGTCCACGGGCGTCTCCAGCCAGGTCTTCCCGGTGACCCACAAGCCGGTCGCCATGCGACGCGACGAGGAAGCGGTGCGCGTCACCACGCACGACCAGTCGACTGCCTGGACCGAGGTGCCCGACTTCTCCGCCTCCGGACCGCAGGACCGGCACGTCGTGTGGGACTCGATCTCCGGGGACGTCCAGTTCGGTCCGAGCGTGCGCTACCCCGACGGAACCGTCGTCCAGCACGGTGCCACGCCGCCCGACGGCGCCCAGATCCAGGTGACCAGCTACCGCTACGGCGGTGGCGCGGCCGGGAACGTAGGCGCGGAGACCCTGACCGTGCTGCGCTCGAGCGTGCCCTTCGTCGCGAGCGTCACGAACCTCGCCGCGGCGAGCGGCGGCGTCGACGCCGAGAGCATCGAGGAGGCCAAGGTCCGCGGTCCGTTGACGCTGCGCACCGGTGAGCGGGCGGTCACCGCGGGCGACTACGAGCGGATCACGCACGAGGCTTCGGTCGAGGTCGCCCGGGCGGCGTGCCTGCCGCGCAGCGGCGGCGCCCCCGGAGCGGTCAGGGTGCTCGTCGTCCCCCAGGTCCGCAAGGACCCGCGCGACCACACGATCGACGACTTCGCCCTGTCGACGCCGCTCGTCACCGCGATCACCCAGGCGCTCGAGGCCCGCCGGCTCGTGGGTGCCGCGATCGAGGTCGGTACCCCCTTCTATCAAGGCGTGAGCGTCGCGGTGCTGCTGCACGCGCTGCCCGGACGCTCGGCCCCGCTCATCCGGCAGCGGGTGCTCGAGGCGATCACCCGCTACGTCAACCCGCTCTTCGGCGGCCCGGACGGGACCGGTTGGGTCTTCGACACGGACCTGACCGCCACGGCGATCGCCCAGCTCGTCGAGCCGATCGAGGGCATCGAACGCATCGACGAGGTGCAGCTCTTCGACTACGACCTGCGCAACGGGGCGCGTATCGGTGCCGGCCGGGACACGCTGCGGCTGTCCGCCGATGCCCTCTTCCTGTCCGCGAACCACCGCGTCGTGGTTCGGTGATCGCCCTCCCATGAGACGTTCAGACTGGCTGGTCAACCAGCTCCCGCCGGCCATGCTCCAGGAGAGCTTCTTCCGGCGCTTCGTCGAGCTGTTCCAGGCTCAGGCGGACACCGTCATGGCGCACGCGGACAACCTGGTGCACCTGCCCGACCCCCGGATCACCCCGCCGCAGATGCTGCCGTGGCTCGCGAGCTGGATCGGCCTGGAGTCGGTCGACGGCGCGGGCAGCGTGGAGCTGCAGCGTGAGGTTCTCCGCGTGGCGGCGCGCACCCTCGCCTGGCGCGGCACGCCGTTCGGGCTGCGGTCGATGCTTGAGCTGTTCAGCGGCGGGCCGGCCGTGATCGAGGAGGGCGGCGGTGTCTGGCGCGAGGGTGAGAGCCCGATCGACACGGCGTGGGTCGTGATGCGGGTCGACTCGACGGGTAGCCTCACGGAGCGGGCCTTCGCCAAGCTCGTCGCCGACGAGGTACCCGCCCACGTCCGCGCCGAGCTGTGGGTGGGCGACAAGCTCATCTGGCCCCGTCCGGCCGCCGACCCCAGCGCGCACCTCGCCCTCCCCCAACCGCCCACGGAGACCTGAACCCGATGCAGTACACAAGCGTGACGTGCCCCGAGTGCGGGACACCCAGCGACATCATGAACGGCCGGCGGGACGCGAGCGACTTCTGCCCCTCCTGCGACTTCCCCCTCTTCTGGTCGTCGACGGCGATCGCGGTGCGCGGCGCCGACGACGACTCCGGCGACGCCCTGCGCCGCCTGCCCGGCACGTCGGGCAAGGGCGTGAGCTACTCCGTGCCGTGCCCGACCTGCGGTGAGCTCAACCTGCCCACCGCATGGGTGTGCCTGCGCTGCGCGGGATCCATGACGCCACCCCCGCCGCCGGTCCTCGCCCCGGTTCCGCAGCCCGTGCCGGCCCCGCCGCCGCCCACGCCCGTCGTCCCGCTCGAGGAAGCGCCGCGCTTCCGATGGTGGGTGCTCGTGGCTGCTGCGCTGGCCCTGACGACCTTCGTCGTGGTCGTGCTGCAGCTCGCGTGCTGAATCTGGTCGACCCACCCGCGGGACGCCCGCGACGATTCCGGCCCGGTGGTCATCCTCGTGGATGACCACCGGGCCGGTCGTGCGTCAGCCTCTGGCGCTCGGGTCAGGAACCCGCGGTCACGGTGACCGTGAACGTGACCGGGAGCGAGCTCCCGTACTTGATCGCGTCGGTGGGGGTGAATATCGCCGTGACCGAGTACTCCCCTGCGGCTGCGAAGGTGCGAGAACAGGTCACCGTCGCGGAGGTAGACACGGGGACCGTGCAGTCGGGCGTCAGGCCTGCCCCTGAGAAGGTGAGCGTCCCCGCGGACAGCGGAGCCACGACGGCGGTCAGCACGGATGGCGTGCCCAGCACCACCGGAGCCGCAGACGCGGTCACCGACGTCGCCAGCTTTGCTATCGAGAGCGAGACGGTTTTGTCGGACCCGTTCAGCTCAGCCGACCCGGCATTCGCCGGCCTGCCCGCGTACACGGCCTTGAGCGCCGTGCTGGGTCGCGTCACCATAGCCTCGGTGACCGTGATGTCCCCCGTCGTGACAGTTCCATCGACAAGCTGGTAGGTCCCGGCGCCGACGCTCTGACCGTTGAGGGTGAGCGTCACACCACCCGTGACACCCGTGACACCCGCGGCCGTCACGTTCATGGTGAACTTCGCGGTCGCACCCACCGTGAGAATCGCCGGCGCACTCGTCACCGTGGTCACGGTGTCGATCGGAGGCCTGGTGAGCCCGAACACGCCCACTGCTTCCCGCTGCCCGGCGGTGATCGCCATGCTCGCGGGGGCAGACAGCCACCCGCTCGCAGGCGCGGGTGTCACGGTATAGCTCCCGACCAGCAGGAAGAAGGTGTCCGTGCCCTGGTCCGCCCGGACGGACCTGGCGAGCGTCGCGATCGCGGAGCCACCGGTGGGCGTTCCCGACACGTTCAGGACGAGCGGGTCCGTCAAGGTCGCCGGGGCGGCCGTCGCCGAGAGCACAACCTTCACCTCGGAGATCGTGGCGGCGACAGACACCGCGCTCGGGTCGCCCGGCGGTGCTACCAACACGGGGACCGCGATCGTCTTGCTCCACAGGTGACCCGCGGCTCCCGTGATCGTCGCAGTCCAGCTGCCCGTAGGCACCTGGTTGAAGACCGTCAAGTACGTGATGCCCGGGCCGCGCACCAACGGTTGGGCGGCCAGAGACGACGGGTTGAGGCCGGGAGTCTCGGCGCTCAGGCCCACGAGCGCACCGGTGATGTCCGTGTCGGAGGAGACGACGACGCTCACCTGGCGCGTCTCGTGGAACATCACGAGGTCGACCATGGCCACCTGGCCGTTCGCGACGGCGACGTTCCGGGTCACCGCTCCGTAGCCGGTGAGCGTCGATGTGACTGAATAGGTCCCGTCCGCGAGCCCGGTGAAGGTGAAGCGTCCGTCAGCCAGCGTGGTGACCGGGGCCGTCGGCACTGGGCCCGTCAGCGTCACCGCCGCCCCTCCCAGGGGGACCGGAGCAGCTCCGCCGTTCTGCTGCAGGACCGTGCCGCTCACGGTGTTGGACGTGCTCACCAGCGGGACGGTGACGAGCCACGGGTTTTGTCCCAGGACTGGCGTGAGCACGACCGTCACCCCCGTGTGACCAGAGCTGGGCAAGACCTGCACGGTGGACTGGACGGGGTTCACTCCGTCGAAGTAGTACACCCCGGGCGTCTGGTCTGTGCACCGCGGGTCAGTGGGAGTCGTCACGCAGACCGGTTGCAGCGGAACGCCTCCGTTGTCGAGCCGCACGCTGAGCCCCGGTATGCCGCCTGAGTCCTCGAACGACTGCACCACCTTCACCTGGAGATTGACCTTGGTCAAAGTCATCTTGATGGGGAGATTCGTGGGGAGACCGTTCGCGACGGCCACTGGAACCGGTGTGAACTCATAGCCGGTCAGGGCCGCCGTGACGGTCCAGGACCCGGCGAGCAGGCCTGGCTGCGGGATGGTCCCGACCAGCGTGTATTTGCCAACCGCGTCCGTGACCGCCTTGAATGTCCCGCCGGGACCGACCGCGGTGATCTGCACGCCTGCGAGCTGCTGGTCGCCGCTGCCGATCGCGGCCGTCACGGTCCCCTCGATCGACCCGAGCCGCTGCAACACCACCTTGCGCGGGGTGCCGTTGGCGGTCTGCCCCGGGTCCACGGTGACCTTGCCCTCGGGGAAGGGCACCTCAAATCCGGCCGCCTGGACACCGATTGTGTATTTGCCCGGAGGCACCTCGCCGAAGTCCACGAAGTTGTTCCCCGGCTCCGCGGTCCCGATACGAGGCGCCCCCAGTCCGCGCAGGGTGATCACGGGGTCCAGGACCGCGCACTCGGTCACATCCGTTTGTCCCGGGCAGACGTCGGTGACGGTGGCCACGCGCAGCTCGCCGTACTTGGAAAGGGTCAGCTTGAGCTCGCCTGTAGGGAAGACGGCGGTCGTGACGTCGTCACCCTCGAGCACCCCGCCGGGCTTCAGCCGGAAGGTGGTCTCGACCGGGGCGTATCCCGGTGCGCTAGCCCGGATCGAGTAGAGACCGGGCCGTGCCATCCGCGCGTTACCGGGACCGGTCGCGTCCGGCGGTTGGGTCATGTCGGACCACTCGAGACGTCCCGTGAGGCTTGTCAAGGGAGCCCCGATCGCCTTGATGAGCACCGGACCGGAGCCCGGGGGCCTGCTCAGTATCTCGAAGCTCACGCCGGCCAGCTGGTTGGCCGTGCTCACCTCCGCACCGTCGAGCGTGATCGATCCCTTGAATGCCATGCCCACCGGCTGGAGCTCCACCTGGGTCACCGTGGCAGCCACCGGGACGTCCAGGAACGTCGCGGCCTGGTAGAGGTCATTGCCGGCGAAGGCGACAGAGACGGTGTCCGCCACAACCGGGAGATACCCGACACCGGGTGTCGTGCGCTGGGTCTTGAATTCACCGATCGAGTTGGTCTTGACATCGACGCTCGTCCGGATCGGCACCGTTCCGTTGTACCCGGTGATACCGGTCACCGTCACCATCGTGTCCTCGATCCCGACGACCTCGTTGGCGGCCGGCAACGCCACCAGCCGGCCTTGGAAGACCTTGGCGTCGCTCGTCAGCACGAGCTGCGAGCTCAGCTCTTGGTTGTACGCGAGGACGACGCCCGCGAGCTTCCCGACGAGGCTGCCGTCGGCGGGAGCCGAGACCACATCGAAGCGGTACTTCCCCTCGGGCAGCCTGGTGAGCTCAGCGAAGCCCTGAGCACTCGCCGTCCCGCGCTTCACCTCCTCCTCCGTACCGTCCGACTTGAGCAGCATCGCCTTGACGATCGCGCTCCCGGCCGGAACGAGGGCGGATGCTCCCGTGCTGATCATCGTGGTGAGCGAGATCCGGGGCAGGCGGTTGAGGACCGCATCAAAACGGCGTACGTCGCCGGCCACGAGCGAGATCGCGCTCTCCCCATCGGTGAACACGTACTCCGTGTCACCGGACTGGACGGTGGCCTTGTAGCTCCCGCTCTTGATGTTCGTGATGGTGTAGCCGCCGTTGACTCCGGTGAGGCCGCACTGCGCCGGGGCAGCGATCTTGCAGATCGAGGTCGTGCCCACGGAGACGTCTGCACACGTGGCCGAGGGGAAGCTTGAGGCGGCTGGCACGACGATCACGCAGGTCCCTGTGGGCACGCTGCCGACCCGGGCGATCACCGTCCCGGTGAGCGAGGGCGAGGGGTAGAGCGCGACCTGGCCCGCAGTCACCGTCGTGTCCATCGGCACGCTCACGCGGACGGTCGACTCCTCGTACCCGGGTGCAGACATCTCCAGCACGTAGAGCCCAGGCAGCAGGCCCACCTCCCCTGCAGCCGGGATGAGGTACTCCGTATTGGGGTCCGAGGTGACCGAGACCAGCCGTTGCGTCCCGTCGAGGTTCTGAGCCGTGAGCGTGGTGGTGACCAGGCACTGCTCACCAGCCGCCTGGCCCGTGCAGTCCAGCTGACCGTTGGTCCGAGCGTCGCCGACGCGCCCACGAATCCGCGAGGTGGAGACCAGGCCGTCGCCCTCGACCTCGGTCAGCACGAGGTCGACGATCGTCGCGAAGCCCGCGCTCGCGCGCACCGTGGCATAGCCGGTGAGGTGACCGAACTGGGCGGCGGAGACGACGTACTCCCCCGGTGCGATGCCGTTGAGTCGGAAGGAGCCATCACCTGTGACCATGGTCTTGTAGGTGTTGGCGTCGTTGTGCAGGGTGATTCCCGCGCTCGTCAACGCCTGCCCTGCCGTGTCGGTGATCCGTCCTTGGACGGCGCCGTTCGCGGTGCGCAGCGCGACGTCCTGGCGCGCCGTGGGGGTGACCGCGTCGAGGGTGAGCTGGAGCGTCTGGGTCGCGAACCCGTCGGCCGCGACCGCGATCTCGTAGGTGCCGGGGATGGGCAGATCGACGAGTGTGTACGACCCGACGAGGCCGCTCGTCACGGTCGACGCGGTGCGTGTCGTCGCGCCATCGCTCGCAGTCACGGTCGCCCCGCCGACGCCGGAGTCGAAGCCGAGGGAGTCGGGTCCGGTCACGATCCCGGACAGGCTCGCCACCCCGTTGCTCAGTGCCATGTCCGCGGTCGCGGAGGCGCCTGCGGAGAGCGTCACCAGGCGGGACTGGGCGCCGAGCCCGTTGCCCTGCGCGGTCACGAGGTAGGTGCTGGGAGTGGACAGCCCATCGACGGACCATGAGCCCACCGATCCAGTGGTGTTGGTCGACGTCGTCACGGTCGTCGTGCCGTCGGTGATGACGATGTCCACGCCTCCCGCGCCAGCGCCGTCGGGGCCCATGACCCGGCCGGAGAGTTGTCCGTCGCCGGCGACAAGCTCAACGTCGAGGCCGGCCTCGGCTTCGGCCCCCGATACGACGTGCCGCACGGTCTGGTAGCCGGGCTTGGAGATGGTGACGAGGTAGTTGAGGTTGGGCGAGAGCCCCGCGAAGGCCCACGCGCCGTCGTCGCCTGTCGAGGTGCTACGGGTCGTCGCGACGGAGGTGGTCGACTCGATCGCCACACCCTTGGGGGACGTCTTGGTCAGCGGCGCGTCGTCGGACTTCTCGCCGGCCAGGCCGGCTGCCAGGACCGCACTCAGAGGGACGGGGACGGAGCTGGAAAGACCTCCGGCGCCGCCGCCTCCGCCCTGGGAGTCGGCGATGATGCTCGCCGGGGCGATCTGAACGTGGACACCGGAGGGGTCGGTTGCGGTCACCACGCCGCCGATCCGGATCGTGGGGTCCACGACCTGATCGGTCCCACCGGTTCCTGAGCCATCTGTTCCCGAGCCACCGGCTGGATCGCTCGGGTCGGCGGGATCGCCCGCGGCGCCGGGGTCGGACCCAGCGCCAGGCGCTGTGGTCTCCTCGGCCGTCGTCTGCTCAGCCGTCATCCGGTTGGTCAGCCACGGCAGGCCAACCACGAGGCCGCCCGCCCACAACGCCATGACCAGCAGAAGCGACATGACCCGCATGAGCCCTGAGCTGAGCAGCGGGCGCGAGGTGATCGTCCCGGAGAACCGGGCGGGCGCCTGTTTGCCGGCCGCCGCGACGGAGAATGCGCGACGGTTGAGGTGCCCCATGAACTGGGGCCGGAGGTTGCGCGCCCGGGCGGTGAGCCGGATGGTCGTCCGCGCCGGAACGACAAGATCCCGGTCGCTCAGCTCGAGGCGCAGCCCCTTGTCGGTCCGGGTGGACAGGGACACCTCAACCGGCTCGCCCCCGGTGTTGGAGAGAACCACGTCGAGCTTGCGGCGCAGCCGCATGCGCGAGTCTGCCGGCTCGACCGTGAGCAGCACCTGGCTCGGGGCATCGACCGTGACGTGCGCCTCGACGAGCGTGGTCACCTGGCCCGCGACAACCCCCACGGAACCACCCACCGGGAGCGCCTGGACGACGACGACGAAGGGGTACTCCCCCGGCACAGCGCCCACGACAGGCACCAGGGCCGCCTCCGCGGACACCGTCATGTCAGCCGGGATGTCTCGCAGCACGACCGGCTCGGGGGCCCAGCCGTCGTCGAGCCCGATCACCGTGACCGACAGGTCCCGAGGTCCGTCGCTGAGGTTGCGGACGTGCACCCGCATGATCGCAGCATTGCCCGCGCTCGCGTGGACATCGTCCTCGACGAGGACGCTGGGTGCACCGTTGCCGCGGAGGGTCGTCGAGATCTGTTCGGTCATGATAATGACTCCAGGGTGAAGTCGTACTTAGCTGAGTCGCTCTGTGCGATCGTGATCGCGGAGGAGGTGGTCAGGGCGATCGAGCCGCCCGCTGATCGCACCTCGATGATGTAGTGCGCTGGTGCGTCCACGTCCTCGAAGGCGTACCCGCCGCCGGAATCGGACCGGGTGACCATGACGGGGGCCGCGGCCGTCCCGAACTGCTCCGCGGTGTAGAGCCGGAGCTCGATGCCCGACACCGCATCCGGCCCCATCATGACGCGGCCGGTGATCGAGGCCGGCGAGACGAGGTTGGGCGTCAGCTCGATGTGCTGGCCCGCGACGAGAGTCACGATCGAGGACATCGATCGGGTGCCCTTGCGGGAGAATGTCACGGTGTACGTGCCCGGGGGCAGGTTCTCCAGGACGAAGTTGCCCCGGTTGGCCTCGGGCGTCGACGCGCTCGTGACCGCGAAGGTCGCAGCGCCCGACGTCGCGGTCACCTGGACGTTGTCCGCGGGCTGTGAGATCCCGGTCCCGTAGGCCGCCTGGGTCACGGTGCCGGTGATCCGCCCGGTCGACATGCGCATGCTCGCGTCGATGCTCGTCACCGCGGAGGAGCCGGTGCTCACGACGCCGTTCGCGTCGATCGTCACGGACGTGACCTGTGATTCCAGGTCCGCCCGAGAGAATGTCACCGTATAGGTGCTAGGCAGCGGCAGGTTGCTGATCCGCCAGGCACCCGACGACGAGCCGGACTGGGTGACGGTCTGGCGGGTGACCGAGCCGCCGGTCACGGTCACTGTGACCCCAGCGCTCGATGTCCCGGCCGGGGTCGTGACCGTGCCGGCGAGCGTGCCTGAGGACTTCCCGAGCGGGATGGACATCCCCGTCAGCTGCTGGCCCTCGCTGAGGTTCACGCTCAGGGTCGCGGGCGCGTATCCAGGTGCGCTGACCACGACGGTGAACGTTCCTGGCGTCTGCAGCCCACGCAGCGTGAAGGTGCCGATCGCGTCCTGGGTCAGGGTGACGGTCTGTGCCACGTTCTGCCCAAAGCTCGCGATCACGGTCGCCCCGGCGACGGGGCCGTCTGCGGAGGTGACAGTTCCGGCGATGGACCCGTCTCCCTCGATGAGACTGATCTCGATCCCGGACCGGTTCTCACCGGCGGCCACATCGACCCGCTGCACCTGGGTGCTGAACCCCATCTTGCTCACGACGAGGTCATAGACCCCGGGCGAAGGCACGACGGCGAGGGTGAAGGTCCCGTCCGCGCCGACCGGAGCGGTGCGCACGATCGCGCCGTTGCCGCTCTCTGGCGCGGCATCGCCCGCGCCCGCGCCCACCAGGCCCTGCATGATCGGGGAGTCCAGGGGAATCTGCAGCTGGACCGTCGCGCCGGCGACGTCCGTGCCCAAGACCGTCCCGGAGATGGTGGCCGGCACCCCACCAAGCAGCACGCTCAAACCGGTCATCCGCTGACCTGCGCTCAGGGTGAGCGACTGCGCGTCGGCGTCGGTCAGCGCCGCCGGATACCAGACCTCGGAGAACCCCGCTCCGAGCATCCGGATCTTGTACGTCCCGGCGGGCAGGTTGCCGATCGCAAAGACGCCCTGGTCGTCTGAGGCGGTTGTGGCCACCGCGACGGAGGTGTCTGACTCGTCGAAGGCCTCGACCGAGACACCCGCGATCGGTTGCCCGTCTGAGAGCAGCCGCACTGTCCCGGCGAAACCCGCCGTCCCGGTCGCCGTCGTGGCGGCGTACCGCGCTTGGGCGACCTGGAGAGCGAGGTCCCGGTCGGCGGCCGACCGCGCCATCACGGACGTCAGCGCGACCGAGATCACGAGCGCGAACACCGACACCGCGAGGAGCAGGCCGATCATCGACAGCAGCCCACGGGCGAAGACCGGCTTCTGGATGAAGACTCCGGCGGCCGCCGGGGTCGGTGCCTCCTCAGCAGCTGGGCCCGCGGCGGCGAACGGGTCTGCCGGATCGGCCGGAGCCGTGGGCTCCGCCGAGGCACGCACGACGCCGTCGTCGACGAAGAGGCCGAAGGGCCGCACGGCGAGCGCGCCGAAGACCGGGCGCTTGGCCTTGGTGCGCAGGCGCCCGGTGAGGGTCTCCCCCGGCGCGAGACGGAACTGGCCGGGGGTGAAGGCGAAGTCGATCTTCTTCTCGGCATCCACCCCGCGCAGCGCGCCGACCAGGACGGTGTTGCCGTTGTTCTCGATCACGACGCCGAACTCGCCGCGGCGCCCGGCAGTCACCGTCGACGGGTCGAGCCGCAGGCCGAGACCGGGCTGGTCGGGGACCGTGACGACAATCTCCTCGATCGCGACTGCCTGCTCGGCGGTCAGCTCGCGGACCTGGACGGCCATCCGTCGAGCGCCGGCGGGCACACCGACGGGCAGCCGCAGCCCGACCCGGATGTCGGTGCTGGCGTCGGGGAACAGGCGGGCGTCCGGGGTGTCGAAGGTGACCCACTCGGGGTCGGCGCCCAGGAAGCGGATCGAGTATCCGGCGATCACCTCGGAGGTGTTCGTGATCGTCACGGTGAGGTAGGTGGGCACACCGGGGACGACGGAGATGCGGCGGTCGGAGATGGAGACTCTCACTCAGCTCGCCCCCGTCGTCTCGAGGTTGCGGGTCGTGCTCGCGCCGGCCGCGACGGTGGCTAGTCCGGTGGCTCGGACCATGCCGCCGAGGGAGACCGTGACGGTGTACGTGCCGGGGGCGAGCCCGCTGAGCGTGTATATCCCTGCGGACCCGGCTTCGCTGCTGGTGACCGTGGTCCAGGACTGCGCGCCGTTGGTGATCACGACGTCGGTGCCCAGGACAGGTTGTCGGTCCGTGGTGACCTGACCGGTGATCGAGCCGAGGGCGGCCGTCATCGTGACCCTGATCGGCGCGGCCGCCTCGCCGGCGGCGAGATCGACCGGGACGCTCTGCGGCTGGTACCCGGACAGGGTGAAGGTGAGAGTGTAGGAGCCGGGCGAGGCGAGTCCGGCGATCGTGAAGGCGCCGACATCCCCGCTGGTCAACGTCGTCGCGGTGGTCGACGTCGTGCCGCCGCCCACGCTGATCGCGGCCCCGCCCAGCCCCTTGCCTGCGCCGTCGACCAGCCGTCCGGTGAGCGTGCCCACGCCGTCGGCCATCGAGACGACCAGGTCGCCGCGGGACTGGCCTGCGGTGAGGTCGACGACGACCGTCTTGTCGCCGAAGCCCTCCTTGGCGAAGGTCACGACATAGGTGCCCGGAGTGGTCAGGCCAGGGATGACGAAGGAGCCCACGACCCCGAGGGTGGGTGTGCCCACGGTGATGTCGCGGCCGTCCAAGGTTGTGGAGACCACGACCCCGCCGAGCGGGGAGACACCGTCGGTCACCATCCCGCTGATCTGCCCCGGGGTCGAGCCGAGCCTGACGTCGCTGACAAAACGCGACTGCCCGCCCACGAGCGACTCGCGCGCGGTCGCGGGCTGGTAGCCCTCGGCGGTGAAGGTCAGCTCGTAGGTCCCCGGTGCGGGCAGGTCCGCGAGGGTGTAGGTGCCGTCGCCGGTGGCTTCGGTCGTGTACTCGAGTGTCTCGTCGGCCCCGGACCAGGCGGGCCTGGCCACGACCGTGGTGACGACGGGGGTCAGCACGTCGCCGACCTCGACGGTCCCGGACAGCGACGCGGGGTGGCCCGTGACGACCATGGAGGCTGGGTCGCTGACCTCTTGCGCGCGAGCGCGCACGGTCGTTGCGCCGGTCTCGGTGGGCGTGGCGGGGTACCACAGCGTGTCGTATCCCTCGGCGCCGATCCGCAGGTAGTACCGGCCGGGGAACAGGCCGGCGATCGTGAAGGTGCCATCCGACTGGGTCGCGGCGGAGGAGACCACGACCATCCCGGTGCGGCTCATCCGAAGGGCGTCGACCGTGATCAGCCCGACGCCGGCCAGGTCGCTCTGGGCGGTGACCGTGCCGGTCAGGGTGCCACCCACTCCAGCCTCGACGACGCCGTCCTTGGACAGCGCGCCGGCTGGCGAGGCGCCGGCGGTCCCGGAGGCCGCCGAGGCCGCGAAGAACGACGCCGGGGCGACCTTGGTCACCGGGTCGGACCCCAGCACGTTGCGGATGCCGAACAGGAAGATCGCAGCCCACACCACGAGTATCCCCACGAGGATCGCGACCGTGAGCAGCCCGCGGCTGATCAGCGGGCGCTGTCGGAGCATGAGGGAGATCGAGTCCTCGACGTCGCTCGTGGTCGCCTCGACCTTGAGCGGCCGGTCGAGGTCGGAGCCGAAGACGTGCCGAGGGCCGGTCGCCACGATCGTGGAGACGATCGCCTCCCCCGGCGCGACGGTCAATGCCGACGGGGTGATCGTGGTGTTGAGGCTGCGGTCTGAGTCGCGGGCACGCAGGGCCACGTCGAGGGGGACGTTCCCGCGGTTGACGGTCTCTACGCGGAAGGTCCCGCGCTTGCGCGCGCGAATCATGCTCGGCGCGGCGCGCAGCACCATCCGCGGGCGAGCCGCGACGACCAGCTCGACGTCGTGGTGGACCGGACGGGCGGCCGGGGTGCTGCCGCAGACCTCGATGGTCAACGGGTGGCGGCCCGCCGGGAAGGTTCCGGGGACGGCGAAGGTCAGGGTGATCTCACCCTGGGCGTCGGGGAAGAGCGCGAGGGAGGCGGGCTGCGCCCGCACCATCGTCGCGGGCATGCCGATGACCCGAGCGGTGACGCCCTCGATCACCGGCTCGGTGTTGACCACGTCGAGGACGAGGTCGACGGACTCTCCGGGTGAGACCTCCAGGAGTGCGACGGTGCTGAGGATCCTCATCGGCCGCTCGCCGCGGACTCCGGGGGCGGCTGGGCGTCCGGGGTCTGGGAGCTGGTCGGCTTCGGGGTGTCGGTGCCCCACGCCTGGGCGCCCGCCGGCTCGGTGCGCGGTTTCGCGGAGGTTCGGGCGCTGAGCTCGGCGACAGACGTCGACGCCGTCTCCCAGTCATAGGCGTCCGAGGCGACCGTGACGAGCAGCGTGAAGGAGGCCTTGAGACCGCCGCCGAGCGCGCCCCACAGGTCGCGTGGCCGGTTCATCTCGTCGGTGGCCAGGGCAACCTGGATCGACGAGCTGAGCTCGGTCTCCACGGCCCACTCGGGCAGCACCTGGATCGCGAGCAGCCGGGTCAGCACCTCGCCGAGAAGCTGGTGCTCGTCGCGCACGCTTCCGGCCCAGGCGCTCACGAGGTAGCTGAACTGGACGAGGGGCAGCGGCGCTCGGCGCTCGATGGTGCCGTCTGCTGCAGCGCGCGGCGCGGAGGACCGCGGCGGCTGGGAGCTACGGGCGACGGCGTAGAGGAACGCGTTGACGGTGATCCGGTTGACCTGCGCCGACCAGGTGCCCGACGGCGGGTCGAAGGAGATGTCGCCGATGTCGTCGGTCAGCGGGAGGGTACGGCGCAGATAGAGCTCGAGCGCGTCCTCGACAGCCGGGATCAGCATGTCACCCTCACCTTCTGGTCACCCCACGTGACCTCGAACAGGGTGCACGCAGTCAAGGCTAGGGATCTGGCGGTCGGGGGGCATCGGTAATCGCTACCGAAGTTCATCGATCAGCCGGCGGTCGTCTGGACGGCGCCCGGCATGAGGATCTGGATGACGCCGCCGTAGGCGCACATGCACGTGCTCCCCTGGGTGAGCGCAGGGGCCTTGGCGATCAGCGTCTTGGGTGCCCCGGGCGCCCACGGCGCGACCGTCGCAGGGACACAGGGCATCGGCACGAGCACCCCGAGGGCGGCCGCGGTCGCGGCGGCCACCGTGGGGTTCGCCATCGACATGCACATCCCGAAGGGCGGGATGTTGATGATCGGCTTCATGTCCATGATGTTGGCCGCGGCGCGCTTCTCGATCATCACCCGGTTCATGGGGAGCACGACCAAGGCCGACGGCGCCATGCCGAAGGAGCACAACAGCTGGCCTCCGGTGATGGCTGAGGGCTGTCCCATGGTCGTGTCCTTGTCTGTGGGGCTGTCGGGGTGTGGGGCTGTCGGGTGCGGGAGAGTGCGGGCGGGGCGCCGGGCCCGCGGGGCTGGCCGCGCGGCGTCGGGCAGGACGATCGGGCGGGCGCTACGTCGCGGTTCCCCGCACAGAGGCGGTGAGCTGCTCGCCGGTGGTTGTCACGAAGCACAGCACGCTCGTGTCTGGGCCCTGGTCCCAGCCGCGCGCGGAGGGCAGCAGGTAGGTGAAGTACAGCGCGGAGTCGCGGTAGTCGACGCCGACGTAGTCCTCGAAGCCCTCTGCGCACATGCCGTCGGCGAAGGTCACGAGCGCGGCGTCGCCCGGGAAGGCACCGGCCTCCCCCGTGCCCGTCGTGAAGGCCACCTCGGAGTAGAGCTCAAGCTCGTGGCCGGTCTCGCAGCCGACCCGCTCGACCGTCTCGACCTCGGCGGAGACCTCGTCCGCGGCACGGACGCAGTCGCCGACCTCGAGGTCGAAGATCGAGACCTTGGTCGCGTCGTCGTCGGAGCCCGAGCAGCCGGCGGTGAGCAGCAGGGTGGCGGCGGCGAGCAGGATCGCTCCGCGTGCCGGCCGCGAAGCTGGGTGGAACAAAGTCATGCGTGGTCCTCTGGCGTGGGCGGATCGTCTGCGGTCGGCGTCGCGCCGACGCGGATGGCGCGTGCGATCACTGACTCGAGCTCCGGCTGAGTGCGCTCATGGACGGCCTCGACCTCGCAGACGAGCCTGTCCAAGATTGCCTGCACGACCGGGAGATCAAGCTCCATGTCGGGGAAGGCGAATCCGGATCGCAGCGACAGGTTACCCGTGTCCAGGTTCAGCTCGAAGGCCGACGTGACCAGCAGGGTGTTCTGGCGGGTGACGAAGGCCGCAACCGCGGCACGGGCTCCGACCGGGAGGTGCTCGGGGTGCACCCGGTAGAACGCGACCGCCCGGCTGTGGGACATGACGACGCCGAGCAGCGGCTCACCCTCGCCGTCGCGCGGAAGCACGTCGAAGGTCTCGAGGTCCCAGTCGACGTCGAGGGCCCAGCCGGACTCATAGAGCGCGGACACGACAGTCGTCAGGAGGCCTGGATCGCCCGCGCGGTCGGCGCTCGGCCCGGTCTCGTCGGCGCTCATGCGGTCGCTCCGGCGTGCGGCTTCTTCTTCGTCAACCGATCCTGGACGATCTTGACCAGGATCGCTCGGCCTTCCTCGGAGTTCTCCTTGTTGGTGGCAGCCTCGACGATCTCCTTGTCGCTGAGCGAATCGACTCCGTCGAGGAACGTCTTCATGTCCGCTTCGGTGCACCGGACGGGCAGCTGGTACGGCCCGCAGATGAGAGCCACGCCGTCTTCGCGGACGGTGTTCTTCTTCTTCGCGGCGTCCCAGTTCACGTCGGTCTTGCGCTGGGACCTGCCGAACTTCTCTTCGCCCTTGACGAACATCTTGAGCCTGAAGATCAGGCCACGATCTCCGGCGTCCTTGTCGCCGCCGTCGGCGTCCATGCGGTTGCGCTGGTCCGCCATGGCGCCCGTGGCGTTCCACCTGTCCACGACCCTGTCCCGGTTGGACTCGAGTTCCTTGACCACCTTCGTGTAGGTGTACTCGGGGTCGGCGTCGTCGCCCAGCACCTCGAGCACGGCCTGACGGATCTTGAAGAGCATGTCGTGCTCGAGCACCGCGGGCTGTGCGGGAGTGGCGGGCTGCGGGCCTGCCGCGGTCGGTCCCTTGGCGAGCGGGGCCTTGGGCGCCTTCGGGGCGGACGCGCGATTGACCTTCTTGAGCATGGCCTCGTCGACCGGCGCTCCGTCGACCTCGTACTTGGCGAGGAACTTGATCGCCACGGGGTCGCTGCCTGCCGCTCGCAGGATGATGCCGTCGACGGCCATCCCCGGGTTGTGGGTGAGGACCTGCTCGGCTGAGCCCTCGAGCGCCCCGGCGGATGCGTCGCTCGCCTTGAGCGACAGGGAGGTCATGTATTCCGTGGCGATGAAGTGGCCGAGCGTGTGCAGTTTGTCCAAGACGCCGACCCCCATCTGGACGGCGGCGGGGATGCCGAACCCGCCGGCGGAGGCGACCGTCGCGATCGACGTGACGACCTGTGAGATCGAGATCGCTGTGTTCCAGGAGGCCTGCTCGAGGTTCTTCGTGAACTTCGACGCGACCCGCAGCAGCGGGTAGATCAGGACGTTCACCCTCGCCAGGTCTGGATCCGACAGCCGAGCCTCGAGCATGGCCGTATTCGTCTCGTTCATCCGCATGGACTTGTCGGCCAGGTCCATGGCGTTGCTCGCGACGGCGAGCACCGCGGTGACGATGTTGAGCCCTGGGATGACCTGCTTGACGCTGTCCTCGATCGAGGAGTCGATGAGCACGGCGAACTTCGCCGTCGATTTAGCTGTGGTGTTGAGCTTGTCCAGACCGTCGAAGGCGGCCTTGGCTGCGCCCAGTTCCTTGCGGGGGTCGTTCGACCCCCACGACGCCTTGGCCGCCTTGGCGAACTTGAGGATGCCGTCGACGCTGTCGGCCAGGGACGTGAACACGTCCGTGACGGTTCCGATCCCCTCCGCTGCCTTGGTCTGGACCGACTGCGGGAAGTCCGGGCCCTCGCCCGAACGGTTGCCCGACTTGAGGTTCTCAGCGGCCTTCTGCGCGCCGTCGACGAGTGCGCCGGCGCCGAGCGGGTCCTGGGTGTACAGAGGATCACCGGTGTTCGCCGCGTCGAGCTTGGTGTCCTCCTCCTGACCCTTCGATGCGATCCGCGACTGGATCTTGCCGACGACCCCAGCACCCTGCTCGACGTATCCGCCGGCCTTCTCCGAGAGCGCGTCTGCCTTGGCGAGCCCGGTGGGGTCCTTCTCTCGCGGTGTCCCCGCCAGGCGGACGCGGGCGTCCATGATCGCGCGGATGTCCAGGGCGCTGTTTTTGAGCGGCCGCTTCTCCCTGACCTTGTCCGGCACGGCTCCCCACACCTCGGTTTCTGCCTTCGCCTCGGCGTCGGCCTTCGACCTTTCGTCGGCCGCGGCCTGTGCTTGTGCCCCGGCAACCGCGGGCAGGAGCGGGGGCCTCGCCGCCATGGCTGCCTGCAACGCGACGACGTACTTCTCGTAGGTGAGCTCGACCTCCTTGGAGAACATGATCCCGAGCTTCCTGGTTCCCGCCTCGGCCTCGTTGCTCGCGCTCGCGACGGCGGCCTCGGTCCGCGACTGGCGGATCTGCCACACCAGCCGCTCGGCGACGGTCTCTCGTGGCGGACGCACGGACAAGAGGTTCTTGGCACGGAAGCCGACCAGCCAGGTCTGCTTGTACGCCTCGTCGAGGACCTGGTCCTCGGTCCAGGCGGGGTTCGCGGCAGCGAGCTCCGCCGCGAGCTCCTGCTCGCTCTCGATCGCCTCGGCCATCTGCTCCTCGAGCAGGGCCTTGGCCAGGGCCACCTTGCTCTCGCTGCCGCCAAGCATGGTCTCGCTCATGCCCTGGCGCGCGGCGACGCCTTCCGCCCGCGCAGTCTTATAGCCCTCTTTTGTGGACGTCTCGAGCTTCTTGTGCCCGGACACGGTCGCGGAGTCCTTGGTCGTCTTCGCCTTCGCGTCGGCCTGCGCCTGGGCCTGGGCTGCCTTCGCGTCCGCCTTGGCCTTGGCCTCGGCCGCCTTCGCATCCGCCTTGGCCTTCTCCTTGACCTCCTTGGCCGCCGCGTCGTCGATGCGCTTCTTCTCTTTCTCCGCCGCCTTCTCCTTCGCGACCCTGTCGGACTCCGCCTTCTCCTCGGCTGCCTTCTTCTTGTCCTCGTCGCTCGACCAGGGCCATCGCCGCAGCGGGGCCGCACCACCCTCGGTCACGACGTGCGCAAGCTCGTGCGCAAGCACCTTCTGCCCGACGGCGTCGTGCGGGGCATACTCCCCCGCCCCGAAGAAGATGTCCGACCCCGAGGTGAACGCCCGAGCGGAGACGGCCTTGTTGAGCGAGGCAGAGGTGGAGTCGTCGTGGATGCGCACGTGGCCCAGGCCGGTGCCGAAGGCACCTTCCATCGACTGCCGGAGGCCGTCGGGCAGGCCGCGTCCGCCGCCGGTGCGGGCGGAGATCTGCCCGCTCGTGGCCGCGTCGAGGGCGCCACCGGCTGCGCCGACGACGGCTCCCGGCGTCGGGGCCGCGCTGCGCCGCAGGTGGCCACAGCTGGGGCCGTGCGCGTGGACGTCGTCGGACGGCGTGCCTGGTCCGCTTCCCGGCGGCGCCGTAGCGGCGCCGGCGTGCAGACGACGCAGCGCCCTGTCGGCGAGCGCGTCGGCGTCGCTCTCGGCGCGGTCGTCGGCGCTGCCGACCACGAGGCCCGCCACCGGGGCCAGGTGCGCGGGGGCAGCCGGGGCCACGGCCGGTTCCGGTTGGTCGGCGGCCGCGCTCGTGGGGTGTGGTGCGTGCGTCAGCGACATGGTCTTCTCCGCTCATCGGGACGATCGAGCTCTGCGACACGCGGCCACTGCGCCCCCGAGCGGGACGGGCGATGGCCGAGTTGGCGCTGCTCACGCCATCCTTGACCAGCCGACCGCCCGGGCACTACCGCAATTGATACCCAAGTCCGCCGGGCTACGGGTGAACTGAGCCACGCGCTACCCCTGCTCGAACGTCTTCGCCGGGACCCGTCGCCCGAGCTTCGTGAACTCCCGCACGACGGCGAAGTGCAGGTCCCGCATCCCCACCAGCCGCTCCTGGGCGACCGCCTCGTACGCGGCCGACAGCACGATGTTGCGGATGTCCCCGCCGGCGACCTCGAGGTTCTCCGCGAGGACAGCCACGTCCACCGGGTCCTCCGGGTCGAGCGCCGGCAGCTGGGCGAGGTGGTGCTCCCACAGGCTCGCCCGTGTCGCGGCGTCGGGATCGGGGAAGTGGATCATGAAGTGCAGCCGCCGTGCGAAGGCCTGGTCGAGGTTGCCGCGCAGGTTCGTCGCGAGCACGGTGATCCCGTCGAAGGACTCCATCCGCTGCAGCAGGTAGGCGACCTCCTGGTTGGCGTACCGGTCCTTGGAGTCGCTCACAGCCGACCGCGACCCGAACAGCGAGTCCGCCTCGTCGAAGAACAGCACGCAGTTGAGGGACTCCGCCTCGGCGAAGACCTTCTCGAGGTTCTTCTCCGTCTCGCCGATGTACTTGTCCACGACCGAGGACAGATCCACCTGGAACAGGTCCATGCCGAGCGCGTCCGCGACCACGTGCGCCGCGAGGGTCTTCCCCGTACCGGGGCTCCCTGAGAACAGCGCGGCGATCCCGGTCCCCTTGCCGCCCTTGCCCTGCAGGTCACCCAGCGCGAACACGTCGTCACGGTGCTTCGCCCACGCGATCAGCCGGCTCACCTCGTCCCGGGTGCGCTCGGGCAGCACGAGGTCGTCGAGCACCGCCGTGCTGCCCGTGCTGGCCGCGCTCTTCGTCCCGCCGCGTCCCAGCCGGCGCGCGGCATCCTGCACGATCGCGGCCGTCACCTCGGTCCCGGCCTGTTCCGCCATGCGCAGCGAGAGCCGCCCGACGGCGGTGATCTGCTCGGGCGTCAGGCGCAGCCCGGTCACCGCGTCCTGGGGCACCTGCCCACCGAGGGCGACCCACCACAGCTCCCCGCGTTCGGTCGGGGTCAGCCGCGGCGCCGTCACCGCGACCGGGATCGTCGTGGCCCAGGCCGTGTCCCAGGCCGTCGTGGCCACCGCGATCACCGGCATGACCGCGCCGGTGATGAGGTCCATCGCACCGGCCGCGAGCTCGGCCCCGGCCAGGATGAGCACGCAGCCGTCCAGGGCCGCCTCGAGGACCAGCTCAGCGACCAGGCCCCGGACCACGGCCTGGCTCAGCCCGGCGCTCCCGGGTCCGCCCTCACCAGGCCCGACGCCGAGCTGCGGTGCCCGGCGCAGGTCCGCCAGCAGGCATACGACCCCCAGCTCCTGGCAGGCCGCCGCGGCCAGCGCGGTGCCGGCCGTGCCCGGCCCGGCGGTGACCCACACGAGGCCGGCGCCGCGCTCGAGGGCGCCCGCGACCGTCGTCGTGCCCTCGACCGGGACCGGCATGACCTCGCCGAACAGCGGCAGCAACCGAGCCGGCGGGGAGTCGTCGCCGATCAGCGCGGCGACGACCCGCTCGCAGAGCTGGAGCCGCCGGGCGAGGAACACGTCGTCACCGAGCACCGAGAGCAGGCCGTGCCGGCGCAGTCGCGCGGTCGCGGCCAGCCGCTGGCGGCCCTGGGCGGACACGGTCGAGAGGCCGGCCAGCTCGAGGGCCACCGCCACGCTCGGGCGCGCCGCCCCCTCGTCGCCCGAGAGCAGACCGAGCAGCAGGTGCCCGGCGGGGTGCAGCTCGGGCAGCAGTGCGACCACGAGCAGCCGGCGGTCGGTCGGGGTGAGTCCGAAGCGGCCCACCAGCTCGTCGATCGGGTCGGTCAGGACCGCGAGCGCACCCGTCGCGTGCTCGGCGTCGAGCACCTCGAGGGCCACCTGGGCGCCACTCGTCTGCCCAGATGCGCCGCGTCGCGCGACGGCGGCGGCCAGGGCGAGCAGCAGCTCGCCGAAGGGGGATTCTGAAGCCTGACCGGCGTCGACGATGATCTGCTCCTTCGGTGGTCGCACCACGGACGGTGCAGGGCACAGGCTACAAGTGCTGGCAGGGCGAACGCGCTGGCGCGCCCGCAGCGATTGTATGATCCAGACACCACGCACAGTCAGGAGCACACCGTGCCCACCGCAGGAGACCGGCCCGTCACGCCAGCCCTGCCCGACGCCGGGGCGCGCGCCCGGGTGGACAGCTGGGCCTGGGCGGTGCGCCTGTTCCGCACCCGCTCCCAGGCCGCCGCGGCCTGCCGCGCCGGGCACGTCAAGGTCAACGGCGAGCGCGCCAAGCCCGCGACCCCGGTCAAGGTCGGCGACGAGGTGCACGTGCGCGGGGAAGGTCTCGAGCGGATCGTCGTGGTGAAGAAGGTCATCACGAAGCGGGTCGGCACGGCCCTCGTCCCCGAGTGCATCATCGACCGCTCCCCGCCCCCGCCCACCCGGCTCGACACCCCGGTTGCCGGGGCGCGAGACCGCGGGGCCGGCCGACCGACCAAGCGCGAACGCCGCGAGATCGACGCGTTCCGCGGCCGCGAACAGCACTGAGCCGGTGACCCTCTTCATCGACTCCCCGCTCTGGCCCGCCCACGGGACCATGTGGTGCCACCTGGTCTCCGGCTCCTCGCTCGCCGAGCTGCACGCCTTCGCCGCCGCGACCGGTCTCCAGCGGCGGGCCTTCGACCTCGACCACTATGACGTCCCGGCCTCCCGGGTCGCGGAGCTCGTCGCGGCCGGGGCGGTTGCGACGTCGGGGCGCGACCTGCTCAGCCGCCTGACGGCGTCGGGTCTGCGGGTGCGCGGACGCGACCGGATGGCCGCCAAGCGCGCCGCGGCGCTGGCCCGGTGGTCCGCGCTGCTGCCGGGCGTGCCCGGCGCGGAGGCGGTCGGGGCGGAGCTGTTGACCCGCTGGCACGAGTCGCACCGCGCCTACCACGGCCCCGGCCACCTCACCCACGTGCTCGACTCCCTCGCCGTCCTCGAGGCTGATCACCCCGCCCCCCGCGCCGTGCACCTCGCGCTGTGGTTCCACGACGGGGTGCACGACGGCGCGGCCGGCGCGGACGAGGCGGCCTCGGCCGCGCTCGCCCAGGACCTGCTCGGCGCACTGATCGGGCAGGTTCCCGAGCCCGGCGCGGCTGTGACCGGCGGGGCTGTGACGGGCGGGGATACGACGGACGGGCCGCTCACCGCGGCGGAGGTCGCCGAGGTCGTCCGGCTCGTCCTGATCACGGCCGACCACTCCCCCGCCGCAGGCGACGCCGCGGGCGCCCTGGTGTGCGACGCCGACCTCGCGATCCTGGCGAGCGCCCCGGACCGCTACGCCCGCTACGTCTCCCAGGTCCGGACCGAGTACGCCCACGTGCCCGACGCCGCGTTCGCGACCGGGCGCGCCGCCGTCATCGAGCAGCTGCTCGCGACCGTGCCGCTGTTCCGGACCGCGATCGGCGCGGCCCGGTGGGAGGAGGCGGCGCGGGAGAACCTCCGGGCGGAGCTCGTAGGGCTGGTGGAACAGGATGTGCTGGTGGAACAGGCGGGCCGCAGCGAGATCGCCGGCAGCAGCGCACCTGCCGTCCGCCGACCGGCGGATGTCACCGTCGCGACCGTGTGCCTGCGCAGCACCGCCGGACTCCTGCTGACCGTGCGCAAGCGCGGGACCAGCACCTTCATGCTGCCCGGCGGCAAGCCCGACCCGGGCGAGCCGCCTCGGGCGGCGGCCTGTCGCGAGGTGCACGAGGAGCTCGGGCTGATCCTCCCGGGGCACTCCCTGAGCCCGCTCGGCACCTGGCGGGCGCCTGCAGCGAACGAGGCTGGTGCGGTCGTGGAGGCGACCGTGTTCCGCACCTCGGTCGTGATCGACCACGCCCAGCCTGCTGCGGAGATCGAGGAGGTCGCCTGGATCGATGTGCACGCGCCGTCGGGCCTCACGCTCGCGCCCATGCTCACCGAGCACGTGCTCCCCGCTCTGCGCAGGGCCGAGGGCGCATCGATGCGCGGTGCCACAGGTACGCCGACCGGCTGAGCAGTCGATCAACCCGGAGAAGACACGTGATGCCCTCAGGTAATCGGAGTAGAGTGCGAGTTACTTGAAGCATCAAACACTGCCGGGCGGACAACCCGGCACCTGACCAGGGAGTCCCCATGAGCACAGTCACGATCATCGGTGCAGGCAACATCGGCTCAGCAGTCGCCGGCATCGCCGTCGACGCCGGGGCGCAGGTCCAGGTCCTCGCCCGAGACGCTGCCAAGGCGGCCGTCCACCCGGCGGCCACGGCCGGGACCTTCGGCGACCCGATCACCGGTGACATCGTCGTGCTCGCCCTGCCCTACGCAGCTCTCGCCGACGTCGTCGCCACCTACGCCGGCCAGCTCGCGGGAAAGACAGTCGTCGACGTGACCAACCCGCTCGACTTCGCCACCTTCGACTCCCTCGTCGTGCCCGAGGGCAGCTCCGCCGCGGCTGAGCTCGCGGCCCAGCTCCCGGGCGCCCACGTGCTCAAGGCCTTCAACACGACCCTCGCGGCGACGCTCGCCACCAAGACCGTGGGCACACTCCCCACGACCGTCCTGGTGGCCGGTGACGACGCCGACGCCAAGCGGGGACTCGTCTCCCTCGTCGAGGCCGGTGGCCTGCGCGCCGTCGACGCCGGATCGCTCAAGCGGGCCCACGAGCTCGAGGCCCTCGGTTTCCTCCAGCTCACCCTCGCCGCCGCCGAGAAGACGTCCTGGACCACGGGCTTCGCCCTCGTGCCGTGACCCGCTGAGCGACGACTGCGGCAGGTCAGATCATGCCTCGGCGTTGCAACCGGTTGTAGAAGAACCAACCCAGGCACGTCGGTATCCAGGTCGCGATGATCCGGTAGCCGAAGGTTGCCGCAAGAGCGGTCCCAGGGTTGATCCCCAGCGCTGTGAGGCTGGCGACCAGAGCAGCCTCGACGGCCCCGATGCCACCCGGCGTCGGGGCCGCTGACGCGAGCGTCGCCCCCACCATCGTCGCGAACGCAGCAGTGACCGGGTGGCTCCCTGCGTCCACGGCGATGAGCACCGCCCAGAGCGTCACCGCAGACGAGATCGTGCCACCCGCCGCGCCGAGGACAGACGCCGTCAACCGACGAGGAGAGCGGACGAGGGTGGTGAGGTGCTCGGCCGCTTCACGTCCTCGGTGCTGCCACACCTCTGCCAACGCGTCCCTGATCCTGCGGACTCCAAGGGCGATACCCACGACCGCCAACGCGACACCCAGGATCACCAGCAGGGTCCAGCCGCTCGGCGCGTCCTTGAGAACGTCGACGCTGCTCCCGCCGACGAGGGCGAGCACCGTCAAGAGCACGACGTGCACGAGGAACTGAACGATGTTCTGGAGCCCGATGACCGCCGTCGCGATGCTCACCGGCTGCCCGTGCGCGACGAGGAACTGCACCCCGAGCGCCAGCGACCCGACAGAGGCGGGGGTCGCCGTGCCCGTGAACGTCGCCGCGACCTGCATCTCTATGCCGTCACGGTAGGAGATGGCAAGGCCCGCACACGCCCGCAATGCGACCGCCGCGCAGACGAACCCGCCAAAGGTCGCCGCCGCGGCGACGATCAACCACTCCGGACGGGCATCACGTAGGGCGCCAACAACGTCCGGAAGCTCACTGATCAACGGGATGGCCACGTACGCCAGCCCCAGCACAAGAACCGCCTGAATGATCCGACGCCGCGTCAACCAGCGCTTGGCCCCGCCCCGCCCCGCCGGCACAGGCGGGCCCTCCGGCGCCGACCCAGGTTCGGGACCGGGTTCGGCGCCTGGCTCGCTCGCGGGGACCTCAGCGTCGTCGGCCATCCTGCGATGGTAGGCCGGACCTGTGAGCGCCGCCCGTGGGTCGCGGCAGCGCGGCGTCGGGCAGGTACCACCAGCTGACGCGCTCCGTCATCAACCCGGCGGGGATCTGCGCGGGGGCGATCGCCGTCCGTCCGTCCGTGTCCGCGACGCTCACCAGGAGCGTGCCGAGCAGCATCGCGACCGGGATGACTCGACCGTTGCGCGCGCCGACGAGCGCCCGCGCGGCGTGCGGGGCAACGAGCCCGAGGCGACGGCGCGCGGCCCGTCCGCGTCGGTGCGCCGGTAGCGCCCCCGGTAGGGGTGGCGGCCGTAGCCGACGATGTCCCGCACGGTCACGCCGTCGGACGTCGGGCGGCTCTGGGAGAGGAGCCGTCTCGTGCGCCGTACCGGACACGATGGCTGCCGCCGAAGAGGGCTTCTGGACCCGCAGCGGCAAACCACACCCGGAACGACAAATAGCCGCCCTCGTGAGAGGGCGGCTATTTGTGACTGTCACAGGTGATCTGGTGGAGGTGCGGGGAATCGAACCCCGGTCCGATGGCGCAAATCGAGGACTTCTCCGTGCGCAGTCCGCTATGGATTTTCTCGGCCTCAGCACTCTCGCGGACAAGTAGCTGACAGGCCCAGTTGTCTAAAAGTCCCTGCAACGCCAACAACAAACGTTACAAGCAGTGGCTCCCTAGATGACGCTAGGAACCAGAGCGGAAGCTACCCTGGGCTAACGGACTTCAGAACTCGCTCAAGCGGCGAGTGCGAAGTCGGTGCGCTTGGAATCGGCACCTATTGTTTTGCAGACATCGTTTACGAGATAAGTCTGCATCCTCGGCACGCTTCTCCTCGAAACACGACCACCGTCGAAACCGATCACCCCCTGTGCAGTTATCAATCACTCGTCGTGCGGCCAGGCCGCCTAGCGAGTAGTGCCACTCTACTGGATCAACACGGCTCCGTGCACGGTTATTTCCCGGCGAGCAGGCAGCGGTCAGCGGATCTCGCGCGAACGGATCGCGCGGTGAGCCTCGCGGTTGTCCTGCTGCTCGCGCAGGGTGTGCCGCTTGTCGTACTCCTTCTTGCCGCGGGCCACCGCGATCTCGACCTTCGCGCGCCCGTCGAGGAAGTACATCTGCAGGGGGATGATCGTGAACCCCTTCTCGCGGGTCTTCTGTTCGAGTCGTTCGATCTCCTCGCGGTGCAGCAGCAGCTTGCGCTTGCGCCGGGGGGCGTGGTTCGTCCAGGTGCCGTGGGCGTACTCGGAGATGTGAGCACCCTCGAGCCAGGCCTCGCCGCCGTCGATCGAGCAGAAGCCGTCGACGAGCGAGGCGCGTCCGGCCCGCAGAGCCTTGACCTCGGTGCCCGAGAGCACCAGCCCGGCCTCGAGGACGTCCTCGATCGCATAGTCGTGGCGGGCCTTCTTGTTGCTCGCGATGAGCGAGCGCACGGGTCCGGCTGCCGACGGCGCTTTCTTGGACCGCTGGGGTGAGCCGTCCGGCACCGTGTACATCTTTTCCTTGGCCATCACACCTCCTCAGGGGTCCTGCACGTTTGCCACGGGCAGATCAAGGGTAGTTCACCCCTCCAGGCCGATCGAGCGATTTTCCCTAGAGCATCGTCATCGGGTCGACCGTCGAACCGTTGACATACACCTCGAAGTGCAGGTGACAGGCCGTGCCGAGGCCCGTGTTTCCGGAGTACCCGACGAGGTCCCCCTTGGCCACGGACGCTCCGCCCGAGACGGCGAAGCTCGTCAGGTGGTTGTAGCTGGTCATGAGGTTGGACCCGTTGACCGTCCCATGGTTGATGAGGACCTGGTTGCCGAAGCCGTCGCGCCACTTGGCCCACTGGACCGTGCCGGCCGCCGCTGCATAGATCGCGGTGCCGCAGTAGGCCCGGAAGTCCGTGCCGGCGTGCAGCCGGTAGTAGTTGAGCACCGGGTGCAACCGCATTCCGTAGCTCGACGTGATGTGCGGGACGGCGGTCGGGTAGGAGAAGAACCCCTTGCCGGCTACCGGCGTGGAGGGAGGAGCCGGTGCGGTAGCCCCGCCGCCGCCGGTGCCGGGCTTCGTCGCGGCGGCCTTGTCTGCCGCCGCCTTCTCGGCAGCCGCCTTCTCGGAGGCGATGCGCGCCCGCTCGACGTCCTGCAGGCCGATGATGTCTTGGATCTCAGAGGTCAGGGACGCACTCTGCCCCTCGAGCTCGTCCTGGCGCGCCTGCTCGGACGCCTTGCGGTCCTCGATGGCCTGCTTCTTCACGGCCTGGTCGGCGATGAGCCGCTCGACCTCCGCCTTGGCATCGGCCGCCACGGTCTTGGCCGTGTCGGCCTCGACGACCTTGGCATCGGCTTCGGTCTTGAGGTCTGAGATCGCGACCTTGACCGCGGCGAGGCGCACCTCGTTGTTCGTGGACACGGCCGCCGTCTGGCGCAGTGAGTCCAAGGACGCGGTCTGGGTCCGCATGGCGATGGTCGACATGTTGTATTGGTTGATGAAGTCGTCCGTGGTCTGCGCCCCGATGACCAGCTCGAGCCCGGACATGCCCATGTCGCCGCGGGCCGCCTGGCGGGCCATCTCCGCGACGCCGTTGCGAGCGTCCGAGGCCGCCGTCGCGTTCGTCTCGATCTCGGTCGTGAGCGCTGCCTCCTCGGCCTGCGCGTCGGTGAGGCGCAGGGCCAGGGAGTCGGCCTCCCGCTGGGCCGTCTCGAGCGTCGCAGTCGCCTGCGCCAGGGTCGCCTCGGCGACCGGCAGCTGGTTCTCGATGGCCTGGAGGTCGACGTAGGCCTGGGCGAGCTGGGAGTCCGTCTCGGACAGGTCGGAGTTCACCTGGTCCAGCGCGGCGGTCGCGGCCTCCTGCTGGCGTTTGGCCTCTGCAAGCCGGTCGTCGAGGTCGTCTGCGGACGCCGCCGTGATGCTCAGCCCCCCGAAGAAGGCGAGCGTGAGAAGCGAGGCGAGCAGAGCGGCCAGCCGTGATCTCAGGCGAGGCATATCACACCTTCGTGTAGCGGCTCAGGGTGACGATCGAGGAGATCGCCGCCAGCAGGAACGCGACGCCCACGAGGATCGGGGCGATCACCCAGACGTCGCTCGTGGTGATGTAGGGGATCCACTGGACGGACTGGCCGAGCCAGTCCTCGATGAGGAATTTCACGCCCAGCCACAGCCCGCCCATGGACAGCAGCGCGCCGACGGTCGCGGCGATCGCGCCCTCAAGCATGAACGGCAGCTGGATGAAGAAGTTCGATGCGCCGACCAGCCGCATGATGCCGGTCTCCCGCTTGCGGCTCAGTGCCGAGAGCCGGATGGTCGTGGTGATGAGCAGGACGGCCGCGAGCAGCATCACCGCGGCGAGCCCGGCCGAGAGCAGCGTGGCACGGTTGAGCACGAGGAACAACGGCTCGAAGATCTGCCGCTGGTCGCGGACCTCCTCGACCCCCGGTCTCCCGCTGAGCACGTCGTTGATCACCTGGTACTGCTCGGGGTCGGTGAGCTTGATCCGGAAGGACGCGTTCATGTCATCCTCGGTCAGCGCACTGAACCACCACCGGTCGCTGTAGTCCTTGGAGAAGAGGACCCAGGCCTGTTCCTTGGTCTCGAATGTCACGTCCTGGATCTCGCTCGCCACGTCGGGCTGCTCGAGCAGCGCCCCGATCGCGCCGATCTGATCCTCGGTGGCCTCCCCCTCTGCGCAGGTGGGCTTCGTGGACCCCTGCGGGCACAGGAAGACGGAGATCTCGACCTTGTCGTACCACTCGCCCTTGAGCTTGGTGATCTGGATCTGGGTGAGCACAGCCGCGCCGACGAAGGTCAGCGACACGAAGGTGACGAGGATGACGGAGACGGTCATCGACAGGTTGCGCCGGAGACCGATCCCGATCTCGGACAGGATGAACTGGAAACGCACGTGTAGTCCCCTTAGCGGGCTGAGCCGTAGACGCCACGAGACTGGTCACGGACCAGCTCGCCGGTGGACAGTTCGATGACGCGCTTGCGCATCTGGTCGACGATCTCGTCGTCGTGGGTGGCCATGACCACGGTCGTGCCGGTGCGGTTGATCCGGTCCAGCAGCCGCATGATCCCGAGCGACGTGGTCGGGTCGAGGTTTCCGGTCGGCTCGTCGCACAGCAGGATCGAGGGGCGGTTGACGAAGGCGCGGGCGATCGCCACGCGCTGCTGCTCACCGCCGGAGAGCTCGTGCGGGCGGCGCTTCTCCTTGCCGGCCAGCCCCACCATCTCCAGGGTCTCGGGGACGGTCGTCATGATGTGGTGCCTCGGCTTGCCGATCACCTGCAGCGCAAAAGCGACGTTCTCGAAGACCGTCTTGGTGGGCAGCAGGCGGAAGTCCTGGAACACGGCACCGATCTGGCGGCGCAGCGTGGGCACCTTCCAGTTCGACAGGGTCTGCAGGTTCCGCCCGGCGACATAGACGTTCCCCGAGGTGGCGCGCTCCTCGCGGAGCACCAGGCGCAGAAACGTGGACTTCCCCGAGCCGGAGGCGCCCACGAGGAAGACGAACTCGCCTCGCTCGACCTCGAGCGTGACGTCGTCGAGCGCAGGACGTGCGCCGCGCGCATAGACCTTGCTGACGTTTTCTAGACGAATCACAGCTGATGACCAGTTTCGTTTCGGGGGACGCGACGGATGCCGCTGGTCGCTTCGAGGGTAATCACGGCGGCTGTGGATCACGGCACGGACACGCCGCTACGAACTCACCTACGGCTTCACTGGTCACTTCATCGACATGACCACAGGTCTGGTGACCATGCGCCGGTGTGTTCTACGCCACACCGGTCGGCCACAGCGCGTCGCCTGGGACCTGGAGGAGGTGCAATAGGGGCATGAGTGTCCTCCGCCTCGGGCTCGCCGTCATCCTCCTGCTCGCGTTGTCTCTCACTGTCCTGGGCTGGGCCGGCGTGCGGATCACCCGCCAGGCCGTCACAGCCGTAGTCCGAGCCGCCGTCCAGCTCTCGATCGTGGCGCTGGTCATCGCGTGGATCTTCACGCACCCGGTGGCCATGGCCCCGTACCTGGCCGTCATGCTCGTGGCCGCCACCCTGACGGCCACGAGACGGATCGGCCTCGGCCGGAGAACGGCGCCCGCGGTCGCCACCGCCCTCGTCGTCGGCCCGGGCCTAGCGGTGGCCCTCGCTCTGGCGAGCGGCGCGCTCGCCACCACCAGCCAGGTCGTGCTGCCCTTCACCGCCCAGGTGATCGGCGGTTCCATGATCGCCTGCGGCCTGGCGGGTGGCCGCCTGCACGACGACGCGGCGGACCAGTGGGGGCAGGTGGAAGGCTGGTTGGCGCTGGGCGGGACGCCGCGTCAGGCCGTGGCCGACCTGGGCCGGCGGGCGGTGGCCCGCGCACTCACGCCGTCGATCGACCAGACCCGCAGCGCGGGCCTGGTGACCTTGCCCGGTGCCTTCGTCGGCATGCTGCTGGGCGGTGCGTCACCGTGGCAGGCGGCCCAGCTCCAGCTGTTGGTTCTCGTCGCGCTGTTCGCGGCGCAGGCGGTGGCCACGGTGATCACGGTCCAGCTCCTGGCGCCGCTGGTCGGTCGGCGGCAACCGGTGACCAGCGGAGCGTGACGCACCATTGGTGTCCGGCGGGCCTGCTGGCCGATCAGGTGCTACTCGGTCGGCTTGGACCGGCGCCAGCGGATGCCGGCCTCGATGAAGTCGTCGATCTCGCCGTCGAACACCGCGCTCGTGTTACCGACCTCGTGCTCGGTGCGCAGGTCCTTGACCATCTGGTACGGCTGGAGCACGTAGGAGCGCATCTGGTCGCCCCAGCTCGCCTTGACGTCCCCGGCCATCTCCTTCTTGATCGCCTTCTCCTGCGCCTGGCGCTCCAGGAGCAGCCGGGACTGGAGCACGCGCATGGCAGCGGCGCGGTTCTGGATCTGGGACTTCTCGTTCTGCATCGACACCACGATCCCGGTGGGGATGTGGGTCAGGCGCACGGCGGAGTCGGTCGTGTTGACGGACTGGCCACCGGGGCCGGAGGAGCGGAAGACGTCGACGCGGATCTCGTTGTCGGGGATGTCCACGTGGTCGGTCGTCTCGATCAGCGGGATGACCTCGACGGCCGCGAAGGACGTCTGACGTCGGCCCTGGTTGTCGAAGGGCGAGATCCGCACGAGGCGGTGCGTGCCGGCCTCCACGGACAGGTTGCCGAAGGCGTAGGGCGCCTTGACCTCGAAGGTCGCGGACTTCAGGCCCGCCTCTTCGGCGTAGGACGTGTCCAGGATGGTCGTGGGGTAGCCGTGGCGCTCGGCCCAGCGCAGGTACATGCGCATGAGCATCTCGGCGAAGTCGGCTGCGTCGACGCCGCCCGCGCCGGCGCGGATGCTGACGACGGCCTCGCGGGCATCCCACTCCCCCGACAGCAGCGTGCGGACCTCGAGGTTGCCGAGGTCTTTGCGGATCCCGGCGAGGTCCTTCTCGGCCTCGGCGATCGTGTCGGCGTCGTCGGCCCCGTCGCCCTCGGTCGCCATCTCCACGAGGACCTCGAGGTCGTCGATGCGGGCTTCCATGTTCGTGATCCGGTCGAGCTCGGACTGCGCCTGGGACAGGGCGGTCGTCACCTTCTGCGCCGCGTCGGTGTCGTCCCACAGGTCGGGGGCGGACGCCTGCTCCGAGAGCTCGGAGATGCGGATCTTCAGCGCCTCGGGGTCGGTCACGGCGCTGATGGTCGCGAGGGTGCCGCGCAGGGCGCTGATCGCAGATGCAAAGTCGGTAGTAGCCACGGTTGTCAAGGTTACGCGACGGCGCTGGGGGCAGGCGACGTGAGACTCATGCGTCACCGAGGTCGATGACGGCCTTGACGAACCCGCGGGGCCGGTCGATGAACAGCTGGTAGGCCTCGTCGACGGCGTCGAGGGGGAACCGGTGCGTCACGAGCGGCTCGAAGGTCAGCTCGCGGCGCGCCATGAGGTCGAGCCCGTGCGCGAGAGCCGCGCGCGTGCGCCACCGCTGGGACGTGAAGCCGGACACGATCGTGACAGAGCGGTACCAGAGGTTGACGTCGAGGTCACGGCGGCCGTCGTGGTGGTAGCCGCCGATGCACAGCGTCCCGTGCTGGGCGACCAGGTCACCCGCGGTCGCCAGGGCCGCGGCGCTGCCGCTGAACTCGATCACCACGTCGAAGGTCCCGCGCAACGCGGCCGGGAAGGACAGGGCGTCGTGCACGGCGTTCGCCCCGAGCGCGCCCGCCAGCTCGAGCGAGTACGCGGCGACGTCGAAGGCCGTGACCTCGGCCCCGAGCGACCGCACGACCTGGAGCGCGCCGAGTCCCATGAACCCCAGGCCGACGACGGCGACCTGCATGCCAGCTTCGATCCCGCTGCGCAGCACCGCCTCGGTGATGCAGGCGAGCGGCTCGCCGAGCCCGGCCCATGTCGGGACGTTCGGGGGCAGCTCGAAGAGGTCGGACGCGGCCACCACGACGTGCTCGGCGAAGGCGGGCGAGGCAAAGCCTGTGACCGCAGCCTCCGGCGCCCAGCCGTAGACGTTCTCGCCCACGGACTCCACATGCCCGGCGAACTCGTGCCCGAGCCGTCGCGGCTCGGGGCCTGCGTGATCGGCCCAGGCCCCGCGGTCGGAGGCGCAGACGCCCGAGGCGCTCAGTCGGACGAGAACCTCCCCCGGTCCGGGGACCGGCACCTCTTCCTCGACGATCCGGGACACTCCAGGTCCTATAACTTCGCTGACCTTCATGTGGCGTTCCTTCCAGAGCGGTGGGTGCCGGCGCGCGCCAGGGCGAGCGCGCCGTCGACGGGCGGACGTTCCAGGATGTGCAGCCGCAGGCCTGGGGCCTGCTGGGCGAGGGCATCGAAGAGGGCGTTGCGCAGGCGCGGCTGAGCGGTCACGACGCCGCCGGCCACGACGACGTCCGCGCCGGCGGCGCCGCGCGCCACCAGAGCGGCGACGAGGGTCGCGAGGGACCGGGCACCGTCGACGATGACGCCGGCCGCCGCGGCGGACCCCTCCTCGGCCGCGGCGAAGATCGCGTGGGCGTGCGCGCCCCAGGTCTCCACACCGCCGTCCCAGCTCATCGCGTGGGCGAGGGTGACCAGGTCCGGCGCCGCGAAGGACTCAAGAAGATGGCGCTCGAGAACGTCGGACGGCGCGCCGGCGTCAGCGAGGCGCAGCAGCGCACGTGCGCCTTCGCGCACGAGGGCCGAGGCGGAGCCGTCGTCGCCGAGCACCCAGCCCCAGCCGCCGGCTGAGATCGCAGATCCGTCGTCCGCCCGGTGCCCGACGGCGATGGCCCCCGTCCCGGCGACGAGCCCGATGCCGCTGGACAGGCCGGCGGCCGGCACGAGCAGGTGCGCGTCGTTGACGACCGTGCAGTCCGTCTCCAGCCGCTCCCGCAGCGCGCGCTCAAGATCGGTGCACTGCTGCTGCGTCTCGCAACCGTGCGCTCCGACCACGACGTGGTCGGGGATCAGTGCGGCGTCGTTGACCGCGCGCAGGACGGCGGACCGGATGTGTCTGGTGAGCCAGTCGGCGGCCTGCGGGGCGGGGACCGCGTCCCAGCCCGTGCTCGGGCCGACGTGGTCGGTCAGCACGTGCTCACCGACGACAACCTTGATATGAGTCTTGGTCCCGCCGACGTCGACCCCGACGTAGAAACTCACTGAACCATGCCGCCGATCTTCGTGTCGTCGTGCTCGAACACGAAGTCCTCGATCTCGATGTCCCGCGCGTCGGCGAGGGCACCGGCGAGCTGCTGCAGCACGAGCGTCTCCAGCACGACCCGGACCGGCATGCTCACCCGCGGCAACGTGATCAGGTGCAGCGCCCCGCCCGCGGCCGGGATCGGGTACGTGTCAGTCATCGCGGTATCGGTCGCAGCAGCAGCATCGGCGGTGGTCACCAGGAGCGTGACGTGGCCGGCGTCGGCGAGCGTGCGCGCCAGGCGACGCTCGCGGCCGTCACCGATGATCACGTGGAGGGTGTCTCCGGCCGCCTCCATCTCCCCGTGCAGGTAGTTGCGAGTCACCAGGGCCGCGGACGGCACCCGGCAGACCTCGCGGAGCAGCAGCGCGCCTGCCTCGGAGGCGGCACGTGAGGGACCAGAAGCCACGACGTCGGCCGCGACGACCCCGGCCGATGCCTGGGCGACGGCCGCGACCAGAGGCGCGGTCTCCTTCTCGACGGCGGACAGCGTGCTGCCGATGCCATGCCATCCAGCCGCGGCGTCCTGGGCAGTAGCGCCGAGCAGGTGCTCGGCGAGCATCGCGAGGCCGACGATGGTTCCGGTGTACCCGATCGTCGAGGCATAGCTGTCCTGCTCGGAGCCGAGGTCGTAGCTGAGGCCCGTCACGTCCGACAGGGCCGCTCCGGCGACGTTGGTCAGCACGCAGCGCCGGTCGGCCGGAACGCGGCGCAGGACCTCGACGGTCTCGGGACTGCGGCCGGACTGGGAGACGCCGATCGCCAGCGTGTTCGCCGGGACGGCGAGCCCGGCGTGCATCTCGCTGGCGATCTCGCGCGTCGCCCGTACCCCTGCTGCCGCCAGGATCGCGACCGGCACGGCGCACGCCGCAAAGCTAGCGCCCATACCAAAGAAGACCACAGAAGCATCGCCTGGACGCCGGTCGCCCCCCGGCAGGACCGCGAGCTGGGACTGAACCCGGCTCACGATCCTCTCCAGCGCGGCAGCTTGCCCCTGCTGTGCTACCCGATAGTCGATGCGCTGACCTGCCACGGCTGATTCCTCTCACGTTGTACCCACGCTCCCGCATCAATGACCGACGAAGAACCATGGAAGACATTTACTAATACCAGTCTAGACCAAAGGCGGGCAGAGTTCTTCCGCGCACATCGGTCTGCGGCGATGACCGCTAGGGGAAGCGAGGCCCGGGAACCCGGGCAAACGTGGTGTGCAGACGGTAGCGGTCACCCCGGTAGTTGATCGTCGTGATGAGGACCGTCCGTCCTGAGTGGTCTTCGAGCACCTGACGCATGGCAAGCACCGGGTCTCCCGCTGTGAGTCCGAGGGGTTCGGCCAGTTCGGCGCTGCACCCCCGTGCCTCGATGATCGAATCGGCCTGAGCCGTCTCGATCTGGCGCTCGGACAGCTCCCGCAGCAGCGACGCGTGGGTGAAGTCGACAGTCTCGATCCCCTCCACGAGCGCAAGCGGCACCCGTGAGTCGTCGACCCCGATCGCCAGTCCGTCCAGGTGACGGACCCGGACCAGGCGGAAGATGTCGGTTCCCGCGACGATCCCGAACTCTTCGGCCTCGTCGAAGGTCGCCGGGACCACCTCAGCCACCAGGACGGTCGAGGACGGCTCGAGCCCCTTGCGGCGGGCCGTCTCCGTGAACGACTCGAGCGTGTTGGGCCACTCTGGTTCGGCGTGCGCCTTGGCGACGTACCAACCCCGGCCGTGGGAGGAGCTCAGCACCCCCTCCTCGACCAGCTGCTGCAGGGCCTTGCGCAGGGTCACCCGGCTCACGCCGAGCTGCTGGCACAGGTCACGTTCGGCTGGCAGCCGCCGTCCCGGGGGCAGCGTCTGATCAGCGATCCGATGCCGGATCACGTTCGCGGCCTGCACCCACAAGGGGTTCGGGTCATCCGTCACCGACAGCGTCGACTCCGCCATGTTCTCCAACCTCCCTGACAGGAGGCCACCGGCGACCTCCTTGATCCTGCTAGCCACGCGACCCACCATGATGGGGCCCCGAGGGTGCTGCTGTGCTGAGTGCTGGCGCGGCAAGACTGGATGCATGTCGCCAGGCGGGCAACCCTGCCCTACTGCGACATCTGTGCATCCGAGGCGAGCGTATCGAATGCCGCGTCAAGTCCGCTGTCCACACTCCGACGCCCTGTTCCCGCATCAAACCACGTGAGCGTCTCACGCATGCCGCGCGCAAGGGAGAATTCTTCGCTGAAGCCAGGCACGAGTCGCGACAGCTTGGACCGGTCATAGATGACGCAATGCCGGAAGTCCTCACCCAGCACCACATCCATCCACTCGACGACCTTGCCGATGTCCTCGCTCGAACGGTGCACGAGCACCGGCTCGCACCCGGCGGCCGCGGCGACGGTCTGATGGATCTGGTCCCAGGTGATCAGCTCGGACGAGGTGATCTGCACAGCCTCGCCGATCGCGTGCGGGTTGCCCAGGAGCGGCACGAAGGCCCGCGCGAGGTCCTTGGCGTGCATGAGGTTCCACAGCGACGTCCCGTCTCCGTGCACAACGACGGGACGCCCGTCCCGCATCCGCTGGACCGCGGTCCAGCCGGCCAGGAGCGGGAGCGTCGTGGCGTCGTAGACGTGCGAGGGGCGAACGATCGTGACCGGGAACCCAGTCTCACGCTGGGCCTCCTCGAGCAGGAGCTCGCAGCGGATCTTGTTCGCCGGGTACTCGAAGAGCGGCGCGCTGCGCCGGGCCCCCTCGGTGATCGGCAGCACGGCGGCCGGGTGGGCATACACCGAGCAGGTGGAGACGAAGACGAACTGGCTCACCTTCCCGGCGAACATCTCCACGTCCTGCGCGACGTCGTCGGGCGAATAGCCGATGAAGTCCACGACGACGTCGTAGGTCGCGTCGCCGAGCGCCGCCGCCAGGGCCACGGAGTCGCGCACGTCGGCGACGACGGAGCGCACGCCCTCGGGGATCGGGCGTCGCCCTCCCGTGCCACGGGTGACGATCGTGAGGTCGTGGCCGGCGGCGCGGGCCACCTCGGCGCAGGCCGAGCTGATGACGCCGGTGCCACCGAGGAAGAGAACCTTGAGCTGGCTCATAGGGATGGCCTTTCGGTGCGGGAGGGGAGCCGGCCGGTGGCCAGCGAGCGGTCGAGCAGGTAGTCGTAGGACTGGGCGAGCGCGTCGAACATGTCCCCCTCGGTGCGGTCGAGCTCGACGATGCAGCTCTCGAGCGCCGAGCAGGCCCGGACGGTGTCGTCGACGTGCACCGCGCCCTCGCCGAGGGCGGTCATCACGTCGTCCATCCCGGTGGCCGGGCCGTCCTTGACGTGCAGCAGACGAACCCGGTCTCCCCGGCCGCGCACAAGCTCGGCCGCGTCGACCCCGGCGACGGTCGCCCAGTAGAGGTCGACCTCCAGGACCACAGCCGGGTCCAGGACGTCGAGCAGGTGCTCGTAGGCCGAGCGACCGCCCCAGCTGTTCGTGAACTCGGCAAAGTGGTTGTGGTAGCCGATCGTCATCCCGCGGGCCGCGGCCCGACGGGCCGCCTCGTTGACCCGTTCGACGCCGGCACGCACGAGCTCGGGGCTCGCGAACTCCGCCGGCTCCATGCTCCACACGAGGGTCTGCACGCCGAGATCCGCGTAGCAGTCCAGGACCCGCTCCCCCGCGTCCCCGACCGGAAAGTCGACGTGCGCGCTCGTCATGGTCAGCCCGAGGTCGTCGAGGATCGCGCGAGTGTCTGCCGCGCTGTGGCCGTAGAGCGAGATCGGCTCGACGCCGAAGAACCCGATGTCAGCGATTCGCGCGAGCGTGCCCCGGAGGTCGCGGGCGGCCAGTGTGTGCACCGACCACAGCTGGGCCACGGCCGGGGACGGGCGCCACGTGGCCGCCGACGTGACCGTCATGAGGGGTCCTCGGCCGCGCCGGGTCCGATGAACCGGCCGTTGCCGAGCGGGAACCGGGTTGACCAGGACTGGATGTCCTCCGCCTCGACGCCACCGGTCCACAGAACCGCCTGGCGCACGAGCTGGCGGAAGTACGGGCTGCCCCAGGCTCGCATGTCGTGGCCGAGGGCGATGTAGCAGACCCGGCCCGCTCCGTGGTCGCGGACGTAGGCAACCGGCTGGGTGCCGCCGTCGGGGTCGCTGCGCTCGGCGATGACGGTCACGTCGTCGCGCGTGGAGATGACGTAGTACTCGTCCTCCAGAACAAAGTCCCCCAGGTGCGCCGTGACCGGGTGCTCCCCGACGACCTCGACCGTGTATGTCCCCTCGGAGCCGTTGCTCCCGTGGGAGACGTAGGTCGAGCCGAAGAGCTCGTGGGCGACCGCGTCACCGGCCATGCCGTGCGGGCCATAACCGAACAGGTTGCTCGCATGGAGCAGGACGAGCCCGGCTCCCGCGGCGACCCGATCTGCCAGTGCCTGCTGCTGGGCCGGGTCGAATGCGACGCTGGACCGGTAGAGGACAAACACGTCGGCCTCCGAGGTCGGCGGTGCCGCATCGACGAACCGGTCCAGCCCGAGAGCCGGTTCCGCGACGACGCCTGCCTCCAGGACGATGTCACGCAACGCGCTCGAAGCTCCGAGCAGGTCGTGGTGGACGTCGCTTCCGTCGACGACGACCAGTGCGCGCAGAGGTCTAGAAATCTTCACAGTGCTCCTTCGGGGAACTCAGCTCTCGGGGGTGGGACTGTCAGCCGACGTAGGCTTCGGCGTACTCGGTGGCCATCTTGTCGCCGCCGCTCGTCTTCCAGGTCTTGATCGCCTTCTCGAGCGTGGCGGCGGGCTCGCGTCCCAGGAACACCGACATGATCGCGTCGTTGACGCCCTGCTCGAGCGAACCGCTCTTGGCGTTAGCCGTCTCGGAGAACAGGTGCTGGGCCGGGTTGTCGTCGAGGAACGGGATGACCGAGGTCTGCCACGTGTGGATGGCCTCGTCGTTGTCAGGTGCGCCCTGCGGGTTGCACAGGATCTGCGGTCCGCCGGCGATGTAGGCGAAGCCGAGGTCCTGCTCGCGCTGTCCACGGTCGTTGAGCACCGGGATGCCGTCGACGTAGTCGAAGTTGTCCCCTTCGGCGCCGTAGGACTGGATGAAGGACTCGTGCGAGCCGAAGGGCGCCGAGAGCCAGTCCATGACCTTGAGGAACCGGTCGATCTTCGCCGCGTCGTCGGTCTTGGACAGCATGGTGATCGCGTAGGCGCCTCCGCCGGTCCAGTAGACCGGGGTGCCGCCGTCCTTCTCGAAGCTGCGTGCCATCCCGAACTTCAGATCGTGATCGTCGGAGATGATGCCGAAGGCACGGTTCCCGTCGTAAAGCATCGCCAGGCGCGAGGTCCGGAAGAACGCGTCCCGCTGCGTCTTCTCGAGCGTGGCGGTGTCGGGGTGGAAGTAGCCGGCCTTGTACATGTCGGCCATGGCGGCGATCGCGGGGACGAACGCCTCGTGCTCGTAGTGGGGCACGAAGGTGCCGTCTGTGGAACGTGCCCACTTGTTCGGCACGCCGAAGGTCTGCAGCATGAAGTCGGTGATGATGCCGCCGAAGGCGTACACCCCGGCCTTGCTGTCGGTCAGCGCGGCGGCGTTCGCCTTGAACTCCTCCAGGCTCTGCGGGTGCTCGCTCACCCCGGCCGCCTCGAAGAGGTCGGTCTTGGTGTAGAGCTGCCCGCCGAAGATCGGGTCAGACTTCGGCACACCGTAGAGGCGGCCACCGAGGAAGGAGTTGCTCCATGCCGATTCCTGGATGCCGGCGAGGTTCGGGTACTTCTTGACCGCGTCGCCGGCCAGGTACTCCGACAGGTCGGTGAACTTCGCCGCCGCGAGCTCGGGCAGTCGCGGGACGTTCATGTACATCGGCACCGACACGACCTCGGGGAGGTCGTCTCCGGCCACGAGGGCGGGGAACTTCGTCGGGAAGTCCGCGTAGGGGACCATGATCGGCTTGAGGTTGAGGTTGAGCTCGGAGTTGAGGAGCTGCCAGTAGGCGTTCTCCTTGAGCGGCGGCGCCGGCTGGCCGTAGGTCATGACGAGGAACTCGAAGTCGCTGCCGTCACCGACCGTCTGTGCCACGGTCTTGGGCCCGTCCAGCGGGAAGGACTTGTAGACGTCCATCACGCCCTGGGCGTTGCCGGCCAGGAAGGGCTCCGGCTTGAGGGGTGGGACGTTCACGGGCATCGCCGCGAGCGGCAGGCCGCTTCCTCCCGCTGCGGCCGTCCCGCCCCCGCCGCTGCTGCTGCAGGCGGACAGGATCGAGCCGCCGAAGGCGAGCGCAGCCGCTCCGATCAGGCCACCCTTGAGCAGCGATCGGCGTGACATGCCCTGTGCGTCGAGCCCAAATGCGGAACCACGGTGTTGCGTCATTTTCTCTCCTGGTGTGTATGGGTTTGATATGTATGGGCCGGTCAGCCCGTGACGTGTGAAGATCGATCAGCCCTTGACGGCGCCGGTCAGCATGCCCTTGGACATGTGCTTGGTGAGGAACGGGTAGGCGCACAAGATGGGGAGCGTCGCGATGACCACGAGCGCCATCTGGATCGCTTGCTGAGGGGGCGGGACCGTCCCGGGGATGTTCGTCGCCGTCGAGGAGACGTTTCCCTGCAGGACGAAGGACCGCATGAGCAGCTGCAGCGGCCACATGTTCGAGTCGTTGAGGTAGAGCAGCGGGCCGAAGTAGTTGTTCCAGTAGCCGACGGCCAAGAACAGCCCCACGACCGCGACCGCGGCCACCGAGAGCGGGAGCACGATCTTGGAGAGCACCTTCCACTCGCTCGCGCCGTCGATCCGCGCCGCGTCGAAGATCTCCCCCGGGATTCCTTGGATGAACCCACGGATGATGATGATGTTGAACGCGCTCACTGCCCCCGGGATGATGAGGGCCCAGTAGGTGTTGAGCATGCCGAGGTTCTTCACCATGAGGTAGACCGGGATCATGCCCGGACCGAACAGCAACGTGATGAGGACGAAGGTCAGCAGGCCGCGCTGGAACAGCGACCCCTTGCGGGACAGGCCGTAGGCCGCCAGCACGGTGCAGAACAGGCTGAACGCCGTTCCGACCGCGGTGATGCCGATGCTGATGATGATGGCCCGGGTGACCTGGGTCCCGTTGAAGATCTGGTGGTAGGCGTCCAGGGAGAAGCTCGCCGGCCAGATGACATACCCGCCGTTGGCGTCGATGTCGGCCTGGGTGGCCAGGCTCGTGGAGACGACCACGACGAAGGGGAAGATGACCACGAGGCAGATGAGGACAAGGGCGATCCCGCGCACGATCGACGTGCTCAGACGCGGCTTGCCCATCCACGCGGGACGTTCGACGGCGCTCATCGTTGGTAGATCCCTTCTTCTCCGAGCTTGTGGGCGAGGCTGTTGGCGCCAAGCACCAGGACCAGACTGACGATCCCCTTGAGCAGGCCGGCGGCTGTCGCCGCCCCCCAGTTCCCGTCGACGATGCCGTTGAAGTACACGTAGGTGTCGAGGACCTCGGCGGCCCCCGGTCCGACGGCGTCTCGCTGGAGCAGGATCTGCTCGAATCCGACCGAGAGGGCGTCACCGAGGCGGAGGATCAGCATGAGCACGATGATCGGGCGCATCCCCGGCAGCGTGACGTGCCAGAACCGCATTCCGGAACCGGCCCCGTCGATCGTGGCGGCCTCGTACTGGCTCGCATCGATCGCGGCGATGGCCGCGAGGAAGATGATGGTCCCCCAGCCGGCGTCCTTCCAGACTCCCTGGAAGACGAGCAACAGCTTGAACGTGTCGGGGTTCGACATGATGTCGAGCGGACTCACGCCGTTGGTCACGAGGAAGCGGTTGAGGGCGCCCGCACCTCCGAACATCTGCTGGAACAGTGCGACGATGATGACCCAGGACAAGAAGTGCGGCAGGTAGATCACGGACTGCACGAACCGCTTGATCGACGAGTGCAGGACCGAGTGCAGGAACACTGCGAGGGCGATCGGGATGGGGAAGAACAACAGCAGCTGGAGGGCCGTGATCTGCAGCGTGTTCACGAGCGCGTTCCAGAACGCGTCGTCGTGGAACAGCGCTGTGAAGTTGTCGAACCCGACCCACGCGGACCCGCCGAACCCCAGGAAGGGCACGTAGTCCATGAAGGCGATCGCATTGCCGAGCAGGGGGATGTAGGTGAACAACCCCAGCACGATCACGGTCGGCGCCACCATGATCAACAGGGGATAGTCACGACGCAGCCGCGTGAGAAAGGCGACGTGCCGCTTCTGCTCGCGTGGTGCTCCCGGGGAGCGACCCGCTGAGCGTCGACGCGAGACCGCCGGCGCTGGTGCTTGATCAAGTGCCACGCTGCCCTCTTCCTCGTCCATGGCTCTCAGTCCGCCACTGTGCGGACCAAGCAAGACCATCGGTTGCCATGTAAGATACCACTAGAACCAAGAGGGTGACAACCATCACCATTCCTGGTCCTCGCACGGCATCTGCACCACGGGCACCGCAGCCCGTCCCCAGCGGCACCTGGTTCTACCGAACGTTCTGGAGAAGCATGGAAAACTACGAAAATCTGCTCCCCCGTCCCACAATCGCAATGGCGCACGGTGGGAACCTGTCCCTCAGAGACGGCGTGATCGTCCGCTCGGGGAGCCCCGAGAGTGCCCATCTGATGGCTCAGACCATCGAGACACTGGTACGCCGTGGTCTGACCATTCAGGCTGCGACCGGGTCCGTAGAGACACCCGCGGCTGGACCATCTGGAGCCGCCGCCGGCCCCGCCCTCGTGACCGTGACTGCCGTCACCGGCCGCGCCGAGGAGTGGTACCGGGTCACGGTCACCCCCGCCGGCATCCACGTCGAGGTCAGCGGCGCCCAAGGACTGGTCCACGCGCTCACGACCTTCACCCAGCTCCTGCCCGCCGACGCGCTGCGGCTCGCCGGTCCTGGCCACGGGACCTGGTCCCTGCCGTGCGGGATGGTCGAGGACTCCCCCGTGTTCCCCTGGCGCGGCGGCATGCTCGACGTCGCGCGGCACTTCTTCCCCAAGCGCACCGTCCTGCGCTACATCGACCTGCTCGCCGCGCACCGCTTCAACCGGCTGCACCTGCACCTGAGCGACGACCAGGGCTGGCGGATCGCGAGCGAGCGGTTCCCCCGGCTCGCCAGCCACGCGTCGTGGCGGGCCTCGACCAAGCTCGGACCCGAGGGCGAGCACGACAACACCCCGCACGGCGGCCAGTACACCCTCGCCGACCTCGCCGAGATCGCCGCATACGGCCGCGCCCGCGGCATCGTCGTCGTCCCCGAGATCGACATCCCCGGGCACACGAGCGCGCTGCGCGCCGCATACCCCGACCTGGGACAGCCCGGCGTCGAGCACACGATCCAGGACACGGTGTGGGCGGGCGGGTCATCCATCAGCCCGACCGAGCCGGTCATCGCCTTCCTCGCCGAGGTGCTTGACGAGCTGTGCGAGGCGATGGACCCGCCGTACGTCCACCTGGGCGGCGACGAGTGCGACATGTCCTGGTGGGAGGCCGACCCGGCGATCGCCGCCGAGATGACAACCCACGGATACACCCAGGCCCGCGAGATGCACGGCCACATGCTGAGGGCGCTCGCCACGCACCTGCAGGGCCGGGGCATTCGCACGATCGTCTGGGACGAGGGGTACGTGACCGGCGGGGTGCTCGAGGACACGATCGTCATGGCCTGGCGCGGCGACAACGCCGCAGCCCGTGCCGCGACGACGCACGACGTCATCCGGTCCCCGCTCTTCCCGACGTACTTCAACTTCGATCAGTCCTCCGACCCCGACGAACCACGCTCAGAAGGCGGACCGATCACGCTCGACGACGTGGCCGCCTTCGCCCCGGCCCCCGCGGACTGGACGCCCGAGCAGCGCTCCCACGTGCTCGGAGGTCAGTTCCAGGTGTGGACCGAGTGGGTGCCGACCGAGGAGCGCATCGACTACCTCGTCTTCCCGCGTGCCGCGGTGCTGTCCGAGGTGCTGTGGGCAGGCACTCCCGCCGACCCCACCGACCTGTTCGCGCGGCTCGTAAGACACCTGGACCGTCTGGAGGCGCTTGGGGTCGCCTACCGTCCGCTCGACGGGCCGCACCCGTGGCAGCAGGGCGGGACCGGGGTCTGGCAGCGGACCGCGAGCGGGACGATCGAGGAGACCCGCAAGTGGGTGGACTCGGTCTCCGAGGAGCCGTGACCGCGGCCCGCTAGATCAGCGATACGGGAGGGCCTGCCGCACAAGAAATCGTGTGGCAGGCCCTCGTCGTATGTCGTGTCTCAGGCGCCCGTCGTCAGGTCCCGGACCATCGTCGATCCCCAGTCGTGGACCCGCTCCTCGGTGAACCCGAGGGCCAGGTAGAAGGCTCGTGCGCGGGGGTTGCCGGCGCCCACCCCGAGGTGCACGCCGGGGACCCCGCGCTCGCGCAGCGCGTGCAGCAGCACGTCCATGAGCCGGCGGCCGTTCCCGCCTCCCTGCGCCTGCGGCAGAAGGTCGATGTGCAGGTGTGCCGGGAACCGGCGGAAGAGCTCGTCGTCGTGGGGACGGGTGCTGGCGATGTGCTGCACCCGTTCCCAGTCCTGCGAACCGTCGCCGGGATCTGTACCCGGGTGACCCGCGAGCTGCTCGCGCAGCGTGGGCCACCAGCTCCGCTCGAGCCACTCCTCGAAGCGGAGGGTGTCCGCGGTCGCGACGATGTAGCCGAGCAGCCCATCGGCACCGACCAGGACGAAGGTGAGTCCCGCGTCGGCCAGCGGATACGGGCCCGCGTAGACGTGGCCGAGCAGGAAGGGGTCGTGGTACAGCGCGCTCGCATCAGCCCCGGAGTCGCCCGTGCGGAGGCAGATGTTGTACAGACCGGGGAGGTCGGAGGGGACGAAGGGGCGCAGCGTCGTCACGCCCGCGACTGTCGTAGCACTCGCGTGAGCTCCGGTCGCGGCGCTCATCGGGCGGCCGCCACGGCGAGCAGGAACCAGCCGGAGTGCGGGATCCACTGCTCGGCCCAACGCCAGGAGTCCCCGCCCTGCGCGGGGCCGTTCGGCATGAGGGCAATATCGCTCTCGTCCTCGAATCCGCTGGTCACGCCGTTGAGGATACCGCCCGGGACGTTTTGGAACGCCGTCGAGTACTCGACGTTGTTGAACCCGCGGCCCTGGAGCATGGAGGAGTCGAAGGGGTTGAGACCGGTGACCCAGGAGAGCTGGTCGTCGCTCAGCCGCAGCAACCGTGCGGCGAGGGCGGGGTCGCAGTCGTCGAGCTCGGAGGCGAGGGTCGCGGCGTAGGCGATCGAGGAGATGTTGGCGTTCTCCCCCTGCCACCAGTAGCCGGTCTCGTTCTCGTGCGGGTAGAAGAACGCGTCGCGTGGCTGCTCGCCGGCGGGCTGGACGTACTGGCGGAAGTAGCCGAAGGGGTTGACCACCCCGTCCACCCGCGTCACCAGGTCCCGGGCCAGGTCGAGCGCCGTACGCCGGGCGTCGGCGACGAAGGAGTCCCCGTCCAGGACCTCGACGAAGCGCAGCAGCGCGATGATCGGCAGCCCGGACTCAGCCGCGTGGAAGAACGGCCGACCGTCGGCGTCGCCCTCGAGGTAACCGACGCCGCCAGGGTCCGTGCGGTATCGAGCCACGAGCGACTCACCGCGGCGGCGGGCGGCCGCGCGGTAGGGACCGACGTCGTCGCCGGCATGCTGCGCGGCGGCCACCAGCTCGACGGCGGCCAGCAGTGCGCAGTAGTCGTCGATGATCGACTCGGTGCCGTCGAAGAGGTACTCGAGGTTGTGCTCCTCGAGGTGGTCGAAGCCGCGGCGGGCGGCCGCGAGGTACTCCGGGCGGCTGAAGTCGCCGTCGGTATCGAGGGTGGACGCGCGGGCCAGCGCGGCGATCGCGAGCCCGCCGCCGTGGCGGTAGGCGGCCTGCCAGCGCTGGGTGCGCACGCTGTTCTGCAGGGGCGCGTTGATCACGCGTTCGTCCAGGTTCTTGGTGAGCGCGTCGAAGATCGCGGTGTAGAAGAAGCCCTGCGGCGACTGGAAGCGGACGAGGAAGTCGGCGCCGAAGAGCGCCTCGTCGCGCAGTCGGTTGCCGTGCGCCGCGGCGACCTCCTTGTGCCGGCCGGCGAGCTCGTCGCGGGCGGCCATCATGGCCCACGCGCACAGCGGCATCTGCTGCGGGCTCATCATCGTGGTGTACGTGAGGTGGCTGAGGAACTTGGAGAAGTCCCCCGAGGCGTCGAGCCAGCCGCCGCGGGCGTCGACCTCGGCGCCGGAGGTGTCGTCGTAGAAACGGGCGTGGCGGTCCTTGCGGTCGATCTCCCCCGAGGAGCGCACCGCGCGGAAGTAGGCGAGCAGGTCGGAGACCGTCTGGAACTGCAGCCGGTGCTCCCCCACCACGAACGGCCGGGAGCTGATGGTGCGGTCGGCGTCGGTCACGTCGACGCGGTATGTCCCGGGCTCTGTGATCGCGCCAAGATCGAGGCGGCGATAGCGGCCCGTGGTCCAGCCGTCGACAGTCTGTGCCGGGCCGGCCTGGAGCGTGGCGACGATGACCTCCTCGCCGTCGACCCGGACCACCGCGACGGGACCGAGGAGCCGGTCGTCCGCGGTCGCGATGATCGCCGTCTTGGTCCCGGCGAGGCCGTAGCCCAGGTGGTTGGCCAGGATGGTCATGGGTGGCGGGTTCGCCGCGATCTGTATTGCCGCGGTCGATATTGCCGCTGTCGGTGTTGCCGCTGCTTGTGCCGCTGATGTCAGCGCCACGGCTGCGAGCGTCGCTGCTGTCTGCGCCACTGTCGTCTTCGTCACTGTCGTCTTCACGTCCTCATCGACTGGCCTCTACCACTGCATACCAGAAGATACATTAGCGCGTCGCGGGGCCTTGGTCGTGGACACAGCCCGCGTCGACCCGCCGAGAGCTCACCAGACCCGGGCGGTCGACTGCGCCCTGAGTGTCACCCCGTCGGAGAACAGGCTCGTCACCGGACTGATCAGCGCCGGCTGGGCGAGGGAGGTGAGCACCACGCGCGCCGACCGCCCGTCGGGCGAGCTTGCCTCGAGCACGACGACGTCGCTCAGCCCGTTCATCGCGTCGGGGTGAGCGACAAGGTAGTCGGCGACCGCCCGCACGACGTCGTCGTCGGTGAGCGGCAGGTTCGCGTCGGTGCTGGCGGGTCCGGCGGTTCCCGCGTTCGGGGCACCGGGTGCCCCGATCGCACCGTAGATGGACTCCTCGGTCATCGCGTCGGCGGCCGCGAGTGCGAGGTTGTCGGCGAGGTCGATGAGCCGTTTGCGCTCCAGGTGGATACCCGTGAGCGACACGATCACGGTCACCAGGAGCAGGACGACGAGCGTGAGGCCGAGCGCCAGGACGAGGATCTGGCCGCTCTCGTCGCCGCGGGCGGGCAGCCGGGACGCCCACCTACGGTGCGCGCCGACAGGACCGGTGCTCATCGCGGTGCCTCCTTGTACTCGTCGACGGGCGTGACCACGTGCGCCGAGACGGGGATCGACAGCGGGAGCCACGCGCCGGGTCCGCCGCCCAGGCCCGGGAACGTGACGTCGATACGCACGGTCGTGGCGATCTCGGACCCGGGCGCGAGGCACACGGCGGAGCAGGCGATGGTCAACGCAGTCGCCGGATCGGCGTCGTCGAACCCTTGGTCCGCGAGCGCGATGGCGACGGCGGAGCGGGCTCGGTCGAGGCCAGCGTCGGCCGTCTCGGCGATCGAGAGCGCCCTTCCCGCGTCCTTCGCCGCTCCCTGGGCGGCGAAGGCGGCGGCCTGGACGCGGCCGAGGGTCAGCACGAGGTAGAGCGTGGGGATCATGAGGACGAGTGCCGCCCCGAGAAACTCCACGAGGGCGTTCCCGTCGTCGTGCCCGGCGAGGCCACGAGCGCGCGCCACGAGGCGGGCCGCGCCCGCGCGCCCGCGGATCAGGGCCCTGCCCGCTGCGGGTGTCGCCGCGCCGTCTGGACAGGTCATGGCCCCTCCCGCAGCGCGTGCCCGGTCACCGTGATGACGCCTGCTGGACCCCACAGGCCGATCACCGGGATCGGCGCGCTGACCTCGACCTGAACAAGGTCCAGTTCCCCGTCGGTCACGTACGACGCCACCACGTCGCGGGCATAGGTCGCACTCAAGGACGCGGTGACGAGCTCGCGGGTGCGGTCCTCGCCGTCGGCCAGGCCGCGGTCCGCCCGGGAGGCTCGGCGCGCGCCCTCCGCGGCGCAATCGATGAGCACGGACCTCACGTGCACGATCACGGCCACCTGGACCAGTCCCAGGAACATCACCGTGACCAGGAGGGACACGAGCAGGAAGCCAGCGACGGCCGATCCGCTCTCCCGATCCCCCAGGTCCGCGCCCCTGCCCTCGATCACGGTCCCTTGACGCTCTCCAAGGCGGAGTCGAACATCTCGGTGAGCGCGGGGCCGGCGACCGCCCAGATGGCGACCACGAGGCCTGCGGTCATAAGGGTTATAAGGACCCATCCAGGCACATCGCCCCGTTCGCGGTCACCGACCCGAGACATGAACGTGGCGAAGCGCTGGGCGGGGGTGCGCCGGGTGACGGGGCGTCGGATGTGCGTCGTGCTGGTCATGGGTGACCCTTTCGCAGGAGCGGATGGAGCGACGGACGAGCGGAACAGGTCGATCAGGGCACCTCACAATCCGATCTGCAGCGTGATGAGGGACGGAAATACCGCAAAAACCACTGTGACCGGCAAGATCAGGAAGACCACCGGGACGAGCATGAGGACCTCTTTCTTGCCGCCAAGCTCCATGAGCGCCCGGCGACTGGCCTCGCGGACGTCCTGGGCCTGGAAGCGCAGCACGTCGGCGAGCGGGGTCCCGCGCTCGACCGCGACGCTGACCCCCTCGGCAAAGCGGGCCAGGGTCGCCACGCCGGTCCGGTCGGCGAGCGCCTCGAGGGCTCGGGTGAGCGGCACCCCGGAACGCACGGCTGCAAGCGTGATCCGCAGCTCGGACGTGAGCTCCCCGTGCGCCGACCGTGACACCCGCTCGAGTGCACCTACCGGTCCTTCACCGGCGCCCACCGACAGGGCGAGCAGCTCGGCGATCGTCGGGAACTCGAGCATCATTCGTTCTTCACGGCGGCGGACCTGCTGTCCGAGCCGGTAGTCGCAGGCGACGACCATCGACACTGCGGCCACCAGCACGAGGATCGACAGCATGACGGGTGAAGGCCGCCGGGTCGCGGCCAGCAGGAGCGCGAGCGCGATGCCCCCGGCCAGGCCGACCGCGCCCCAGGCGACCTGGGTGATCCGGAACTGCTCGGTCGACTCCAGCCGCCCCGCTCGGGCGAGCTTGCGCTCGAGCTCCGCGGTGGGTGAGCCGAGCCGCCCGACCAGGCGCGCGGCGTCGTGCAGCCAGGGGGCCACGAGGCGTTCCAGGACGCCGAAGGGAGAGCTCACGGGCGCCTCCCCGAGCAGACCCGACGTCGGGTCCGGGATCGAGAGGTACGGCGCGAGGCGTTCGTCGAAGCGGACCGGCCGCGCGCGCAGCGCCGCGGCGGTGACCAGGACCCCCGCGGCGAAGAGCGCGCCCATCAGAACCCCGATCACCGCAGCACCCGGATGTCCTGGGGCAGCCGCCCGATCCGCACCATGAGCTGGTAGGCCGCGATCGAGCACGCGGCCCCACCGACGAGCACGCCCGCCCCGAGCGGGGAGTTGTAGGCGGCCGCGGCCTCCGGGCGGGTCGCGAGGAAGGCGAGCACGACCCACGGCCCGGCGGCCGCCGTGCGCGCGCCGGCCACGGTCCAGCTCTGGCGCGCCTCGAGCTCACCGCGCGTGCGCAGATCCTCCCGCAGGAACGCCGACAGTGTCCGCAGCAGCCGCCCGAGGTCGGTCCCGCCCACGTCGCGGGTGATCCGCAGGGCCTCGATGACGCGGTCCGCCGCCGGGTCCGCGAGACGCGCCTTGAGCGTCAGGAGGCTCTCCTCGAATCGTCCCGAGGACCGGTAGTCGCGGGCAAAGGCCCGGAAGGGTTCGCGCAGCTGGATCGGCCCCCGCTCACCGATCTGGGCGACGGCCTCGGGCAGGGACAGCCCGGCCCGGACGCCCGATCCGAGGTGGTCGACAACTTCCGGCCAGAGCTCGCGGAGCTCGATCCGGCGACGGCGGCTCCGGGACTTCACGAGCGCCATCGGGCCCAGGCCGGCGATCAGCGCGAAGGCCATCGCGATGGGTCCCGAGGCGGTCAGCGCCCACGTCACCACGAGCGCGACCGCGGCGACGGCGGCGCTGGCGCCGACGAAGCCCCGCGGGGTGACCGACGCCGCCCCGGAATGGACAAGCAGGTCTTGAAGCTGGAGCGCCCACCGGGCCTGCGACCGCGCGGCACGCGCGGGCCCCGACCAGCAGGACAGCCACACGCACAGCACACCGGCGCCGAGCAGCAGACCGCAGACGACTCCCATCGCGGGCCCTCAGCGGCCCGGTCGCAGCATGGACGGCAGGTCGATCCCGGCTTGTTCGAAGCGCTCGAGGTGAGGTGGGAAGCCGTCGCCGCGCACCAGCTCACCGTCGGACCAGCGGTGGATGCTCGCCGTCTCCACGATCCCCGCCTCGACCCGGCCGGTGACCGCCACGATCTCCCGGACCGTGCGCAGCCCGCGGGCATCCATCGCAAGATGCACGACGACGTCGATCGCCGTGGCCACCGTGGGGACGACAAATGGAGCTGTGACGTTTTCGCCGGCCAGCAGCGGGAGGATGCAGATCTTCGCCACCGCGTCGCGCGCGGAGTTGGCGTGGATGCTTGCCATCCCGGGCACGCCGGAGTTGAGCGCGATGAGCAGGTCGAGGCTCTCGGCCTCGCGGACCTCGCCGACGATGATCCGGTCGGGGCGCATCCGCAGTGCTTCCTTGACGAGCCGGCGTAGCGGGATCTCCCCGGTGCCCTCGAGGCTGGGCTGGCGGCACTGCAGCGCGACGACATCCCGGTTCGCGAGGTTAAGCTCGAAGACCTCCTCGGCTGTGATGATCCGCTGGTGGGCGGGGATCGAGCCGGCGAGGGCGTTGAGCATCGTGGTCTTGCCGGAGTGGGTAGCTCCCGAGACGAGGATGTTCAGGCCGGCGCGCACGCAGGCGTCGAGGAGGCCCGCCGCGTGCGAGGTCAGCGACCGCGCGGCGACGAGGTCTCCGAGGGAGGAGGCGCGCATGACGAACTTGCGGATGTTGACGGAGGCGTGATGGCGGGTCACGGATGGGATGACGACGTGCAGGCGCTCCCCGCCGGGCAGCGCGGCGTCGACGAAGGGGCTCGAGAGGTCCAGTCGCCTTCCGGAGGACTTGAGCATCTGCTCGACGAAGTAGAGGACCTGGTCCTCGGTGAGGATCGTCGTGGTCAGCTCTGGGCGGCCTTGCCGGGAGACGAACACCTGGGTCGGTCCGTTGATCCAGATCTCCTCGACCTCGGGGTCGTCGAGGTATTTCTGCAGCGGGCCCAGGCCCGCGACGGCGTCGAGCACGCTCTTGGCCGCCCGGGCGATGTCGGCGATCGCCGGGACCGCGCCGGCCATGGACCTCAGGTCGTAGTCGGCAATCACCTCCGCGACGAGGTCGCGCACCCCGGCGGAGTCCCGCGCCGGATCGAGGCCGCGCCGTCGTACCAGCTCTCGCACCTCGGATTCGAGGATGGCTACGCCGTCCACAGTGCCCCCCGTGATCGCCCCGCACCCGACCGGCGCCTCACCGATGAGGCGGCCGGGTGTGTCGTGGCGCTGGGTCGGGGAATCACTTGCAGAAGATCGACCGCTGCGTCACATGTCCAGAATGAGACTAAGGGAGGATCGCGCATTCTGCAGAGGACCTGTGGACAAGCGCTGAGGCACCCATCGAACTAACCCCTCCCACTAATTCGATTTGTTCAGTAGTATCGAATTAGCTACGAGGGATATTTTGATGGAGGACAAGTGATCAGCCCCACGACCGACTGGCCTGCTCACACCTCCAAGACCGTCCCCTGGCGGTCGGCTGGTCGGGGTCCCAAGGAGGACCGGATGTTCACCGAGGTCACCACCTCCATTCCCCCGATGATCGCCGCGGAGCACTACGCACTCAGCCCGGCCACCGCCGCGCTCCTGGAAGCTGCGACCGTCGAGATGGCGACGCTCGACGCCACACATGGTGCCCTCCTCGGGTCGTTCGAGACGTTCCTGCTGCGCACCGAGTCCGTCGCGTCCTCACGCATCGAGCGCGTCAACGTCAGCATGGACGACCTGGCCAAGGCCGTCGCCGGGGTCAAGGCCCCCAAGGGCGCCCTGGAGACCCACGCTGCCACCCGCGCCCTCCGCTCTCTGGTGGCCACCACCGGCGACGGCGGTCCCATCACCGAGGGTGCGGTGCTCACCGCACACCGCCTCCTCATGGCCGATGACCCCACAGACGGGCGGTACGCGGGCCGGTGGCGGGATGTGCAGAACTGGATCGGAGGGTCCGACCACTCCCCCCGTGGCGCAGTCCACGTACCGCCGCCGCCAGAGCTGGTCGAGGTTTACATGGGTGATTTGCTCGCGTTCGCTGGGCGCGACGACATGCCCGCGCTCGTACTTGCCGCGCTGGTCCATGCCCAGTTCGAGTCGGTGCACCCGTTCACGGACGGCAACGGGCGCATCGGGCGCGCACTGATCCACGCCGTGCTGCGTCGCCGCCGCGTGGTCCGCAACGGCGTCGTCCCGATCGCCGCCGCCATGCTCGCCGACACCGAGAAGTACTTCTCCCTGGTCAACACCTACCGAGACGGGCATGCTGAACCGTTCATCACCTACCTCGCGCACGCAGCACTTCGGGCGGCAGAGGAAGCTGGGGCGAGTGTCAGGGAGTTGCAGACCATGCCCGCCAGGTGGCGCGATGCCGTGGGTGACCGCCCCGGGGCAGCCACCCAGACCCTGCTGGGCAACCTGGTGATCACCCCGGTGTTCGACGCCGAGCGCGCCGCCACGATGGCCGGGGGCGTGAGCCCGTCGACGACGTACGCGGCGATCGAGCGGCTGACGGTGGCCGGGGTCGTCCACGAGGTCACCACGACGCGGCGTGACCGGGTGTGGGCGGCCACAGATGTGATGGACGAGATCGAGTCGTTGAACGCGAGGCTGCGCGAGCACCCCTGACCGCGGATCGAGGTGATGCGAGGTGGTTCCCACCAGTTCCATGGATACTGGGCCGATGATGCCCGCCGGTGAGCCTGCGCCCACCCCCACGCCGTCCGCGGCGCACGCACCTTCCCGACCTCGCCCCGACAATCGCTGGGCGGCGCTCTCCGGCGTGCTGTCGGGAGCCACCACCCTCGGCGTCGCCTCGTTGGTAGCGGTGCTCTTCGGACCGTCGTCGAACCCGGTGGTCGCCGTCGGCGGGGCCTTCGTCGACGCCACGCCCGCGTGGCTCAAAGACTTCGCCGTCTCGACCTTCGCCGCCAACGACAAGGTGGCGCTCTTCGTCGGCATGGCGATCGTCGTCCTGGTCCTCACCGCGGGGATCGGCCTCGTGGCCACCCGCAGCCTGCGGGTGGCGCTCGGCCTTGTCGTGGCCCTCGGCGCCGTCGCACTCGCAGCGGTGCTCACGCGCGAGGGCGTCGGGACGGCCGACGCGATCCCGACCCTCGTCGGCACCGTCGCCGGGATGCTCACCCTCCAGGCGCTCGTGGTGCGCCTTCCGGCACCTCGCTCGGCCGCACCGGCACAGGACGGTGGTGACCGACGTGCGTTCCTGCGCTACGCCGTCCTGGCCGGCTCGGTCGCCGCGATCGCCGCTGTCGGCGGACAGCTGCTCGGTGCCTCGCGGCGCGTCGCCGAGACGGCACGGCAGGTCCTCCGGCTTCCCGTCCCGGTCCGGCCCGCGCCTGCGCTGCCCGCCGGCGTCCAGTCTGCGACGGCGGGAGTGACGCCCTTCGTCACGCCGACGGACGAGTTCTACCGCATCGACACCGCGCTGCTCATCCCCCAGGTCGACCCGGCCACGTGGACGCTGCGCGTCTACGGGATGGTCGAGGACGAGGTCGAGATCACCTTCGACGAGCTCCTCGCCGAAGACCTCGTCGAGGCCTGGGTGACGCTCGCCTGCGTGTCCAACCCGGTCGGCGGCGACCTCGTCGGCAACGCGAAGTGGCTCGGCCTGCCGATCCGTGAGCTGCTGGCCCGCGCCAAGCCGCTCCCCGGTGCGGACATGGTCCTCTCTCGCAGCGTCGACGGGTTCACAGCGTCGACGCCGCTCGAGGTCCTCACGGACGACCGCGACGCGCTGCTCGCGGTCGCGATGAACGACGAGCCGCTGCCGCTGAGTCACGGCTTCCCTGTCCGCATGGTCGTCCCCGGCCTCTACGGATATGTCTCGGCGACCAAGTGGGTCACCGAGCTCAAGGTCACCACCTTCGCCGACGACGTCGCCTACTGGACCCCGCGCGGATGGAGCGAGCGCGGCCCCATCAAGACGGCGTCACGCATCGACGTCCCTCGGGCGGACGCCAACCTCACCGCAGGAACGGTTGCGGTCGGTGGCGTGGCGTGGGCCCAGCACGTCGGTGTCGTCGCCGTCGAGGTCCAGGTCGATCACGGGGAGTGGGAGGCAGCGGCGCTCGCCGACGAGGCCTCCACCGATACCTGGCGCCAGTGGAGCTACCTGTGGGAGGCGTCGAGCGGACCGCACACGCTCCGGGTGCGCGCGACGGACGCCACGGGCAAGATCCAGACCTCGACCGAGGCTCCCCCGGCGCCCGACGGGGCGAGCGGCTGGCACGAGGTCACCGTCGACGTGGGCTGACCGGGGACGGCCGAGTGCACGCAACTCCGCCTCGCAGTACTGCGGGGCCACACCGTTGTCGAGGGGGGCAGATCAGCATGTGGACCACGTCGACGACGCCGACGTCTAGTCCCTCGGGCGTGGTCTAGTCCCTCGGGCGTGCGACTCCAGCCGAGAGACTCGCACGCAGGCCTATCACACCCCTGGCGATAGACCCTCGAAGGTCTCGACTGATGGCACGTGGAGCGTCGACGTCGACCTGATCTCTGAGTCGTTTGGGTCGCTCGATCAGAGTTCTATGGACAACTGTGCTGCCAGCGATGCTGCCAGCGATCCGGATCGCGATGCTCATTCCGCCGATGCGTGCTCCACCCTGGCCAAGGCGGTCAGCACCAGGACGAACGATGTGATCGTGAGCAGCGTGCGTGCCAGGTGGGCGACGAGCCACTGCGTGGCGACAGAGGTGAAGTCGGTGGGGACCACCCCGACCGGCCACGCCATGATGGTCGCATTCAGCGGGAAGTGCACCAGCACGGTGATGAGCATGCCGAGCGCTCCACAGATCAGTGCGGGCACGAGCAGTCGGCTGGGTCCGTGCTGCGCGATCGACGTGACGATGGCGATCGCCATGACCGCGCCGAGCGCCGGCAGGGTCGCGGTGTAGAGCACCGTGGTCGCCTGGTGGAATGCGATATAGCCAGCCGGATCACCTCGCAGAGTGATGTCGGCGAGCAGCACTGCGACCAGAGCGCCGGCTAGCAGACCACCCGCGAGCGCGGCGACCCGTATGGCAACCCGCAGCGCCTGGGTGGATGCCTCGACGTGGATGGCCCTCGTGGACGCGATGGCAGTCATGACCTCACCGCCGTTCTGACGTCGACGACGTCGAGCACCTGAACCTCGGGTTCGGGGCTGGGACGAGCTCCCCCGAAGGCCGCGTCGACCGCCGGGTGGATGCGCTCGTCGAACGCACGTGTGCACGCCTCCTGCGACTCCCACACGTCGATGTAGCGCAGGCCTCCGTCTGATCGACGAACGCACAGGTGGAGCACGAGGCCCACGAGCGGCTCGGCGCCAAGGCCCTCCATGACGCGGTGGTACAAGGCCTCGTTGATCGGGACATCCTGAATGAATGCGTAGACCATGGTGCTCAGCTCCTTCATTCATCCGAATGTCTTTCGGATGAATATGCACTACTCTTGTCCTCATGAAGGACGATGTCAAGAGTCCACGGAGATACTCGTCGCCGTTCCGCCTGGAACAGGCCGCGGCGACCCGATCCCAGGTGCTCGCGACCGCGCTGGACCTGTTCACGGCCCAGGGTTATGCGGCCACCACAGTGACCCAGGTCGCGCGCGCGGCCGGCGTCTCGGTCGACACGCTCTACGCGACCGTCGGCCGGAAGTCGGTGATCCTGCGGGAGGTCGTGGAGTCGGCAATCTCGGGAACCGGCCAGATGGTTCCGGCCGAGGAACGCGACTACGTGATCGCCGTGCGCGCGGCGATCGGAGCGCCGGCCAAGATCGGCATCTATGCGGATGCCGTTGCCGCGATGAGCCCACGGACGGCGCCGGTCTTCGCCGCGCTGCGTGACGCCGCCCAGACGGACCCGGACTGTGCCGCTCTCGGTATCGAGATCTCGACCCGTCGCGCCGCCAACATGCTCAAGTTCACGGCCGACCTACGCTCCACCGGGGCGGTGCGGCCCGAGCTGACCGACCAGTTCGTCGCAGACGTCGTGTGGGCGACGGCCGGTTGGGAGCACTACACCCAGCTCGTCACGGGACGGGGCTGGACGCCAGCACAGTTCGGCGACTATCTGCGCGAGACCTGGAACAGGCTGTTCCTCACCTGATGGTGTCCGGTCCGCGCACGGTCAGCCCCGGCCTGAAGGATTCCCGAGGCCGGGCCGCTCCATCGGCTGCGGCACAGCGCCACGCAGCGGGGACTTCAACCGTCCCGGCAAGCCCAAGACCACGTTGTCGTAGGAGTCCTCGACGAGCCCTTCGACGAGCTCCAGATCCCCACCGGCGCGCAGCTCGACCGTGATCCAGTGGCGCTTGTTCATATGGAATCCGGGCAGGATCCAGTCGTAGTTGGCGATGAGCAGCGGCAGCTCGTCCGGGTCGGCCTTGAGGTTGACGATCGGGTGCTCGCTCACCCGAGGGTTACGGCTGAGCAGGGCGAACATCTTGCGCTGGATCCGGAACACCTCCGCGCCGGGACCGAAGGGCGAGTCGACGCTCGTGTCGGGCAGCCCGAGACAGACCTCACGGCACCATTGCGCGGGGTCGGCGGGGAGCGCCGCGCCGGTCGTCGGGGGAAAGCCTGTGTCCATAGGTCAACAGTAGGCACCGCTACCGACACCACTGGTCCGTGTCAGTCCCCCTTGCTACGTTCGATCCATGAGCTATTCCTTCCAGGTCACCGTCGACTGCGCCGCTCCGCACCCGCTCGCCGACTGGTGGGCCGAGACCTTGGGCTGGCAGGTCGAGCCGAGCAACGAGGCCTTCATCCGCTCGATGGTCGAGCAGGGGTTCGCGACCGACGCCGAGACGATGACGCACAACGGGGTCCTCGTCTGGCGGGAGGGCCAGGCGATCTCCGACCCGACCGGCCCTCCCGGCCTGCCGCGGGTGCTCTTCCAGCTGGTCCCCGAGCCCAAGACGGTCAAGAACCGGATGCACCTCGACGTGCGCATCGGCGACGACAACCCGGCGGTGTTGCGGGCCGCGCTCGAGGCCCGCGGGGCGACGTTCCTGCACAACGGCGCCCAAGGCCCCAACACCTGGATCACGATGGCCGACCCGGAGGGCAACGAGTTCTGCCTCTCGTGATCGCCCCCAGAGGATGACCGCACCGATCCCGGTCACCCCCCGATCTCCACCTCAAAGCCGCCACTCCCCGTAGGTAGGATCACCGCGTGACCTCACGACTGGCTGGACGATGGCAGGACGCCGCGCGCGCGACGGGGCTGCTCCGCCCGGACGGGACGGTCGCCTCAACCATCTTCGCGGAGATGACCAACCTCGCCGCCCGGACCGGTGCGCTCAACCTCGGCCAGGGCTTCCCCGACGCCGACGGCCCTGAGTACATCAAGGCGGCCGCGATCGCTGCGATCAGCGACGGGCACAACCAATACCCGCCCGGCACCGGGATCCTCGAGCTCCGCCAGGCCGTCGCCCGCCACCAGCAGCGCCACTACGGCCTCGAGCTCGACCCGGACACCGAGGTGCTCGTGACCACGGGCGCGACCGAGGCCCTCGCCGCGACGATCCTCGCTCTGGCCGGCCCGGGCGACGAGGTGGTCACCCTCGAGCCCTTCTACGACTCACACGCCGCGTGCATCGCCCTCGCCGGCGCCACCCACGTGACGGTCCCGCTGGTCGCCGGGCCGACCCGCTTCGCCCTCGACCTCACCGCGCTCGACGCCGTCGTGACCGACCGCACTCGCCTCATCATCGTCAACACCCCGCATAATCCGACCGGGACGGTGCTCACCCGTGCCGAGCTCGAGGCGATCGCTGCCGCTGCCCGACGGACGGGCGCGATCGTGGTGACCGACGAGGTCTACGAGCACCTCACCTACGACGCGCAGCACGTGCCGATCGCGACCCTGCCCGGCATGGCCGAGCGGACCCTGACCATCTCCTCCGCGGGCAAGACCTTCTCCTTCACCGGCTGGAAGATCGGCTGGGTGCACGGCCCGGCCGACCTCATCACGGCCGTGCGGACCGTCAAGCAGTTCCTCAGCTACTCCTCCGGCGCCCCCTTCCAGCCCGCGATCGCCCGCGCCCTCGACGACGACGCCGCGCCCCACGAGCTCGCCGCGAGCCTCGCCGCCCGCCGAGACCTGCTGTGCGAGGGGCTGCAGAGGGCGGGCTTCGACGTCGCCGTGCCCCAGGGCACGTACTTCGTCGTGGCCGACGGTGCGCCGCTGGGCTTCGCGGACGGGATGGACCTGTGCCGCCGTCTGCCCGAGCTTGTCGGCGTCGCGGCGATCCCGGTGTCCGCCTTCTGCACGCCCGGCTCCCCGACCGCGGAGGCCCTCGCCTCCCGCGTGCGGTTCACCTTCGTCAAGAGCGAGGCCACCCTGCTCGACGCCGTGGCTCGCCTGGGCCGGCTGCGCGAGATGGTCTAGATACCGGTTGCTGCGCAGGGGATCGCGTGACAGCCTCGAAATGATCCCGACGCCATGATCCCGACGCCGGGCGACGACGGCCGACCCGGACGGAGCGCGCCATGGGACTCATCCACATCGACCTGTTCACCACGCTCGACGGCAGGGCGCAGGCGCCCGGCGGGCCGGACGAGGACACCGACGGCGGGTTCGCCTTCGGCGGCTGGCAGGCCCCTCTCTCAGACGAGGTCGTCGGCGCGCAGATCCTCTCCGGGATGGTGGGGATGGACGCGCTGCTGCTGGGGCGCCGGACCTATGACATCTTCGCCGGGTACTGGCCACACGTGAAGGACGGCGGGGACGGGGGCATTGCTCGGCTGTTCAACCGCATCCCGAAATACGTCGCCTCCCGCCAGGCGCGGAACCTCGACTGGGCCAACTCCACGCTGCTCGGTCCAGATGTCGTCACCGCCGTCCGCGAGCTGCGCGACCGGCACGCGAAGATCCACGTCATCGGCAGCCTCGACTTCGTGCAGACTCTGTTTACCGAGCGGCTCTTCGATCGGCTCACGCTCTGGGTGTACCCGATCCTCCTCGGGGAAGGAAAGAAAGTCTTCGCCGACGGGGTGGCTCCGACGAACCTCAGGCTCGTCGAGCCGGCCGTCACCTCGCCCGGGGGCGTGGTGAGGCAGCGCTATGCGCTCACCGGTGGGACGCCCGGCGTCGGCGACATGACGGATCGCGACCGGGAGGGCTAGCCCAGCCCTAGGCTGATACGCGGACAGCGAACCGGCGAGCCACGCCGCGCCCGCGCGCGGGCCGCGTGGCTAGGCTGGCAGCCACCCGTCGACCACGGACTGCGCAGTCACCGCGAACACCGAGGAGACCCACATGGGCGAAGTCATCGCATTCCCCGGCGGATGGCACGGCCAGGGCGAGCACAGCCTGGGTCCGCACCGCGCGGTCGAGTACGACGCGGCCGAGCAGGCCCCGCATCCTGTGGTCCCCCGGCAGGCCACCTCGGACCTGGGTGACCATCCGCGCCGCGCGTTCCTGTGGCGGGAGATCGCCGGCCACGAGCTGCGCGCGGAGCGGGTGCGCCAGGGCCGCACCCAGTCCGACGTCGCCAGCCGCGCCGGGGTCTCGACGCAGTACCTCTCCGAGATCGAGCGCGGCCGGAAGGAACCGTCGTCGGAGGTGCTGCGCGCCGTGATCGGTGCGCTCGGCCTCGACCTCGTCGACCTCACCGGCCGCGTGACCCGCACGCTGGCTGCGACGTCACCGGCGTCCTCGGCGCCGTCGGCGTCACCGGTCCTGCAGGCCGGCTGAGCGAACCGCGCGCAGCAGACGACCCGAGGACCCGGCGACGCCGGCCCGCTCACCGCGTGAGCGCCCGCACCTTCCGGCTCACCACCACCTCGTCGGCCAGCCCGTAGGCCACGGCCTGGCCGCTCGTGAAGATCCGGTCGCGGACGGTGTCCTCACGCAGCCTCGCCGGGTCCTGCCCGGTGTGCGTGGCCAGCAGCTCGTCCATCTCCTGGCGCATCCGCTGGATCTCCTTCGCCTGGATCTCCAGGTCCGGGAGGGTGCCCTGGCTCCCGGACGACGGCGGGTGCAGCAGAACCCGCGCGTGCGGCAGCACCCCGCGCCGCCCGGGCTCCCCGGCGGCGAGCAGCAATGCGGCGGTCGAGGCGGCCTGCCCCACGCAGACCGTCCCGACCGGGGCGCGCAGGAACTGCATGGTGTCGTAGATCGCGAGCATGGCGGTGATCGATCCGCCGGGTGAGTTGATGTACAGGTTGATGCCCTGATCCGGGCTGGTCGACTCCAGGTGCAGCAGCTGGGCGATGATCACGTTCGCGACGCCGTCGTCGATCTCCGTTCCGAGGAAGACGATCCGGTCTGAGAGCAGCCGGCTGTAGACGTCAGCGGCTCTCTCCCCCGTGACGGTCCGCTCGATGACGCTCGGGATCGTGTACTGCCCGCTCATCGCGCGCCACCCAGACCCGCTCCGGCGCGCGGTCCCACGGGCAGGATGTCCGCGAGGCTCGAGGCGACCGCGTCGACAAACCCGTAGTCGCGCGCCTGCTCGGCGGTGAACCAACGGTCTCGGTCGGAGTCGACGACGACCCGTTCGTAGGGCTGGCCGGTGTGCTCGGAGATGAGCGTCAGCAGCACCTTCTTGGTGTGCTCGAGGTTCTCGGCCTGGATCGCGATGTCGACCGCGCTGCCGCCGATCCCCGCGGATCCCTGATGCATGAGGACCCGAGCGTGCGGCAGCGCGAACCGCTTCCCGGGTGTCCCTGCGGCAAGCAGGAACTGCCCCATGCTGGCGGCGAGGCCCATCGCGACGGTGCGCACGTCATTGGGGATCAGGCGCAGGGTGTCATACATCGCCAGGCCGGCCGAGACCGACCCGCCGGGTGAGTTGATGAGCAGGGTGATGTCGGCGGGGTCTTCGACGGCGAGCAGCAGCAGCTGGCTGCACACCCGTGCGGCGAGCTCGTCGTCGACCTCCTGGCCGATGACGATGATGCGTTGGTGCATGAGGCCGGCGTTGAGGCGGTCGGCCGTGGCGGAGACCGGCGGGGCGTCTCCGGCGGCGGTCCGGGAGGTGAGTGGGCGGTGCTGGACGGTGGGTGACGTGGTCATGGTTCCTCCGGAGGGGTGCGAGTCCTCTCCACCATCACCCGCCGGCAAGCCCACCGGCGGCCATGCATCTGTCGGCTGATCTGCTGTCAGCAGACGCCTCAGGCCGAGGTCGCACCGAGGAGCGCTGCGGAAACGTCTGCGTCCGCACAGGATCGCGCCTCGTCCTCGTCGGCGGCAGCGGTGTCGGCGTCGTCGTCGGGCGTCGTCCCCGTGGCCAGCGGGACGAGGATCTTGTCGATGAGCTGCTCGAAGAACTCCGGCTCGATCGGTCGGCCGGTCGTCATCTTCTGGTAGGAGATCATCGCCGGGCCGACCGTTGCGATCATCTCGATGTCGCGTCCGGGAGGGACCTCCCCGCGCAGCCGGGCGCGTTCGAGCAGCTCCGTGATGAGACGGGTGTGCGGCACCACGAACTGGTGGTGGAGGGCCGCCGCAACCTGAGGATCCTCGCGGATCTCGGCCGGGAGCCCGCTGAGGATCCAGTGCGTGTCCGTGCGGAGCTTGGCCTGCCGGACGCCTAGCAGGTCGCCGCGGAGGGACCCGGTGTCGGGGATGTCATCGACCGTGATGCCGGGGGCGCGGCTGCACACGATAGCGTCGACCGTGAGGTCGACCTTGGAGGGCCAGCGTCGGTAGACCGTCGCCTTGCCGGCACCGGCACGCTCGGCGACCGCGTCCATCGTCATCGAGTCGAATCCGCGCTCGACAAGCAGCTCGCGGGTCGCGTCGAGAATGACGTCATCCCTCGAGGCGTCACGTCGGCGGCCCGGGCGGCGGGCTGGCGTGGCACACGTCGCGGCGTCATCGACGCGGTCGGCCTGGTCGGCGTCGTTGGCCCTGTCGACATCGTCGGCGCTGTCGGCGCTCATCACACTCTCCTTCGTCGAACTCCCAGTATGGCCCGTCCACGGGAAACAAATCAAGACTGATGGGTTCCGGAACTGCCCAGTTCTGCATTAGGCTCGAATCTCCGACTACGCCGTCCCCAGGAGTCACCATGTCCTCAGCTACCCCACCGGCCCTGTCGCCGCCCGGCTCCCGCCGCTGGCTGGTGCTCGCCACCGTCGCCCTCGCACAGCTCATGGTCGTCCTCGACTCCACGATCGTGAACATCGCTCTGCCCTCCGCCCAGGCGGACCTCGGCTTCACCAACAACGACCGCCAGTGGGTCGTGACCGCCTATGCCCTCGCCTTCGGCAGCCTGCTGCTGCTCGGCGGCCGGCTCTCCGACATGTTCGGTCGCCGCCGGATGTTCCTCGTCGGCCTCGTCGGGTTCGCCTTCGCCTCTGCCCTCGGTGGCGCGGCGCAGAGCTTCGAGATGCTCGTCGGAGCACGCGCCCTCCAGGGCGTCTTCGGCGCCGTCCTCGCACCGGCCGCCCTCGCCGTGCTGACCACGACGTTCACCGACCCGAAGGAACGCGGTCGCGCCTTTGGCGTCTTCGGCGCGATTGCCGGGATGGGTGGGGCGATCGGGCTGCTGCTCGGCGGCTACCTGACGGAGCACCTCGACTGGCGCTGGAACCTCTACGTCAACGTCCTCATCGCGATCATCGCGTTTGTCGCCGGCATGGCGCTGCTCCCCCGCGGTGGGCACACCGGCCGCCAGTCGCTCGACGTCCCCGGGGTGCTGCTCGGATCGCTCGGCCTGTTCTTCCTCGTCTTCGGTTTCTCCCAGGCAGAGCCGGAAGGCTGGGACTCGCCGATCACCTGGGGGTCGCTCGCCCTGAGCATCGTCCTGCTCGTCGGCTTCGTCCTGCGCCAGCGCACCTCGGCCAACCCGCTGCTCCCGCTGAGCATCGTCGTCGACCGCGATCGCGGGGCGTCGCTCCTGGCCATCCTCGTCGCGGGCTCGGGGATGTTCGGAGTCTTCCTCTTCCTCACGTACTACCTGCAGGCGACGCTCGCCTTCACCCCGATGCAGACCGGCCTGGCGTTCCTGCCGATGATCGTCACGCTCATCATCACCGCGCAGATCATGACGAATATCGCCCTGCCCAGGGTCGGCCCGCGAGTCCTCGTGCCCAGCGGTATGGTCCTCGGCGCACTCGCCATGGTCTACCTGACGACGCTCCAGCTCGACAGCACCTACGTCCACGTCCTGCCGGGGCTGATCGTCCTCGGGATCGCGATGGGCTCGATCATGCCCGCGTCGTTCCAGCTCGCCACGCTCGGCATCAGCCGCAACCAGGCGGGTGCCGCCTCGGCCATGGTGTCCACGAGCCAGCAGGTCGGCGGGGCCATCGGGACGGCGTTGCTCAACACGCTCGCCGCGACGGCCGCGACCACCTTCGTCGCCGGGCACCTGCCCGCGACCGAGGCCGTCCTGGCCGACGCCGCGCTGCACAGCTACGCGACGGCCTACACGGCGTCGGCCGTGATCTTCCTGGCCGGTGGCGTGGCGACGGTCGCACTGTTCCGCAGCAAGGCAGACCGGGCAGCCCGGGCGGCCGCCGCAGCCCTCGAGGGCGCGCCCGTGGAGACGCTCCCGGTCCACTGACCTGCACGACGCCCGACGCCCGACCCCCGACCCCCGACCGCCAAGCCTCGGGGATCGGGCGTCGGGCCGAGCCGCAGTCAGGTCGCGTGCAGGTGACCTCGGCCATCCTCGTCGCATGACACCTCACGCTGCTCCCATCCGCTGGACCCTGAACAAGGTTCCCCAGGTCACCGCGCTGTTCTGGATCGTGAAGATGCTCTCCACGACGGTCGGCGAGACCGCCGCCGACTACCTGGGCAGCACGCTGGGCTGGGGGTTGACCCTGACCACGTCGGCCATGGCGGCCCTGCTGGCGGCGGCGCTCGTCGCCCAGTTCCGCGCCCGGCGCTACGTGCCCGCGGTCTACTGGACCGTGGTGGTCCTGATCAGCGTCGTCGGCACGCTGTTCAGCGACAACCTGGTCGACAACCTCGGGGTCCCGCTGTGGACCACGACGCTCGTCTTCGCGGTCGCCCTCGCGATCACCTTCACCCTGTGGTTCGCGAGCGAGCGGACGCTGTCGATCCACACGATCATGACCGCCCGCCGGGAGTCCTTCTACTGGCTGGCGATCTTGTTCACCTTCGCCCTCGGCACCTCTGCGGGCGACCTGGTCTCCGAGGGCCTGAGCCTGGGCTATCTCACGGCCGCGGCCCTGTTCGCAGGAGCGATCGCACTGGTAGCCCTCGCCCACTACGGCTTCCGCCTCGGGGCGGTGCTCTCGTTCTGGCTTGCCTACGTCCTGACCCGGCCCCTGGGCGCCTCCGTGGGCGACCTGCTGTCGCAGTCGCGCGCCGACGGCGGGCTCGGGCTGGGCACCACGGTGACGAGCGTGGCTTTCCTGGCCGTGATCGTCGTCGTGATCGGGATCTTCTCCCTCCAGCAGAACCAGCAACGCCGACTCGTCCCCGCCTGAACCCGCCTGACCCGCCTGCGCCGGTCAGACGGTCAGCTGGCCAGCGGGAAGGTGACGACGAACGTCGTCGGCTCGCCCGGGAGGATGCGGACGTCGCCGCCGGCTGCCCGGGCCACCCGGCGGGCGAGCGACAGCCCGAGGCCCGCCCCGGAGCTGGCCACGTCACGGACGCCTGCGTGGAAGATCAGCTCGGGGTCCGCGCCGCCCAGGCCGTCGCCGTCGTCGCTCACGGCGATCTCGACGAGCTGCCCGCGCACCCGGACCGTGACCGAGACCTGGGACCGGGCGTGCCGCAGCGCGTTGTCCAGGACCGGGGCGAGCGCCCGCGCGGCGATCCCGACGGGGACGGCGACGAGGAGCCCCGTCTCGCCGCCCGTGACCAGACTCTTGAGCGGGGCACCGGCCCCCAGGTTCGCCGCCGCCGCGTCGAGCACCTCCTCGACCCCGGCCATGACGTTCTCGGCGACCTCACCGCGGGCGATGGACAGCAGCGTCTCGATCACCTGGGTCATCTGATCGGCGGCCGCGACGATCCGCTCGAAACGCTCGCGGTCCCGCGCGAGCAGCGGCGGGTCCGGTGCCAGCAGCGCAAGCTCGGCCTCGCCGCGGACGACCGTCAACGGCGTGCGGAGCTCGTGGGCCAGCTCGGAGGTCAGCCGCTGCTCGGCGCCGATCACCCGGGAGACGCGCTCCAAGAGTGCGTCCAGCACCTCCCCGAGCTCGGTGATCTCGTCGTGGGGCGGCCCCAGAGCGAAGCGCCGGCTCAGATCTTCCTCGCTCCATTCCGCGGCACGCCGCGCCATGGTCGCGACCGGTCGCAGTGCGCTGCCCACCGACCAGGCCGCCAGGGCGGTGACCCCGGCCACGATCACCAGTCCGAGCGCCGCGCTGATCGCGAGCGCGGTGTGCTGGGTGTTCTCGTAGGGCTCGAGCCCTACGCCGACGACGACCACGCCCGTCTCCCCGCCGCCGAGGTCGATCGGCTCGGCGAGCAGCCGCCAGTCGTCGACCTCGACGAGGACCTGCGCGCCCGTCGTCGACAGCAGGTCGACCTCCTGGCCCAGCGTGCCCGACGCCTCGGCCCCGCCGATCAGAGCGCCGGTGGCGTCGTAGACCCAGACCAGATCGCCGACCGGCTGGGAGGCGGAGCCGCCCGCGCTGTCCTGCTCGACCACGCCGTCCCGCTCGACCATGGTGGCGACGGCGGCGGCTCGGTCGCGCAGCACACCGTCGACGTCGTTGCTCACCACGGTCCGCAGGACCAGACCGAGGACGGCCACGAGCGCCGCCATGCCCAGCACGGTCGCCGCGGCGGTGGCCACGATGATGCGCCCGCGCAGGCTCCGCGGAGCGCGACCGGACGGCCACCCGCGCGTCATCGGAGCGCGTACCCGACGCCGCGGACGGTCTCGATCCCGACCGGGGACCCGAGAGCCGCGAGCTTGGTGCGCAGGCGCCGGACGTAGGAGTCGATCGTGTTCTCCTGGACGATCGCGCCGTACGGCCACCCGGCGGACACGACCGCCCGACGGCGCACCACCTCACCGGGGCGGGCGGCGAGGGCCGCCAGCATCCGGAACTCCGTCGGCGTCAGGGTGACCTCCTGCGCGCCGAACCGCAATGAGAACCGCTGCGGATCCAGCACCAGGCCGGACGGTGGGACCTGGGCGGCGGTGCGCCTGGCGAGCGCGGTGACCCGCACGACAAGCTCGGCAACCGCGAAGGGTTTGGTCAGGTAGTCGTCACCGCCGGCGTGGAACCCGCTCATGAGGTCGCTCAGCCCGTCCTTGGCGGTGAGGAACAGCACGGGAGCCTGCTGCCCGCCGGCCCGCAGGGCCTGGCACACGTCTCGCCCGTCGGAGTCCGGGAGGCCGATGTCGAGGATCACGACGTCGACGCTGCCCGCCGCAGCGAACAGGCGCAGCGCCTCGCCGCCGTCGTGGGCGAGGATCGTCTCGAAGCCCGAGCCCGTCAGCGCCTCGTCGAGGACGCGCCGGATGCGTGGGTCGTCCTCGCAGATCCCGACCGTCACCACGAGGGTGGCGCCGTCGCGGGGGTGTGCGCTCCGATCATGGGGTCAGCGTACGTCGCCGGCGTGCCGCGGAGGCGGCCGGGCCGGCTGCCGCGGCGCAGGCCAGTCAGGTGGCTGGCAGGTGGCCAGGCCTAGCCTTGCGGGATGGTCACCTCTCCCCGCCGCACCCATCCGTCCTGGTACGTCGCCGGCGTCTCGCTGATCCTCCTCGCCGTCATGACCGTCGCGCTCATGGTCGCCGGCCCGCACACGTCCTTCGCCGTCGACACGTGGTGGCAGCAGATCATGGACGACATCCGCTCACCGGCGCTCATGTCTCTCGCGCGGGGGCTCGACACCCTCGGTACGGGGATCCTCGGGATCGTCGTCGTGCCGCTCCTGGTGATCGGTGCCCTGCTGATCGCGCGCCGGCCCTGGGGCGCGCTGACGTTCGTCGGGGCGGTGGGCGGATCGGCCGTCGCGACCCAGGTGCTCAAGCACGTCGTCGGGCGGGATCGGCCGGTCAGCGCGTTCGTGGACACCGACTTCGGGTCGTTCCCCTCCGGGCACGTCTCCCATGCGGCGGTCATGACGATCGTTCTCGCCGTGATCCTGCGCCGGGCCTGGATGTGGGTCGTCGCCGCCGTCTACACCACTGTCATGATGGCCAGCCGAACCCTGCTCGGGGTGCACTGGCTGAGCGACGTCGTCGCCGGGCTTCTGCTCGGACTGGCCGTCGCGCTGATCGCCTGGCGCGCAGGCACGTGGCTGCGCGCCAGGCGAGAAGTGGGCCGCAGCGGTCAGCCGGCCGACGTCGTGCGCACGACCATCTTCCCGGTGTTCTCTCCGCGCATGAGGCCGAGGAAGGCCTCGACGGAGTTCTCGATACCGTCCACGACGGTCTCGTCGAAGACGACCTGACCGGAGGTGAGCCACCCGGTCATGTCGGCCATGAAGGCCGGGAAGTGCTGGACGTAGTTGCCCACCGTGAAGCCCTTGAGCATGAGGCCGCGGGTCACGATGTTTGCCATGTTCCGCGGACCGGCGGCCGGGCCGGTCGCGTTGTACTGGGAGATCGCCCCGCACAGCGCGGCACGCCCGCCGTCGTTGAAGGCGCCGAGCGCAGCCTCGAGGTGGTCGCCGCCGACGTTGTCGAAGTACACGTCGATGCCGCCCGGGGCGGCCTGGGCGAGCTGGTCCATGACGGGGGCGTCCTTGTAGTTGAACGCGGCGTCGAAGCCGTAACGGTCGGTGAGGAGCGCGACCTTCTCGGCCGTCCCGGCCGAGCCGACGACCCGTCCGGCCCCCTTGAGCCGTGCGATCTGGCCGACCATCGAGCCGACCGCACCGGCCGCGCCGGAGACGAAGACGGTGTCGCCCTCACGCAGGCCGGCGATCTCGAGCAGGCCGACGTAGGCGGTCAGCGCGGTCATCCCGAGCACGCCGAGGTAGGCGGAGGTGGGCACGCCGGGGACCACGGGGACGACCCGGAAGCCGGCGGCGTCGCCCTGGGCGACATCGCGCCACCCGAGCTGGTGCACGACCGTGTCGCCGACCTTCACGGAGTCGGCCGCCGAGGCGACGACCCTCCCGACGGCCCCACCGGTCATGGTCTCCCCGAGCGCGTAGGGCGGGGTGTAGGACTTGACGTCGTTCATGCGGCCCCGCATGTAGGGGTCGACCGACAGGAAGTCGTTGGCGACGCGGACCTCGCCGGGGGCGAGGTCGTCGAGCTCGACCGTGACGATCGAGAAGTTCTCGGCTGTGGGCCACCCGGTGGGGCGGCTGGCGAGCTGGACCTGGGTGCTGGTCGCGACGGTCATGTGACTCCCTGCGCTAGTATTGAACCGATCAGTTCACTATAGGCGCCTCGCTCCCACCCGGCCAACGAGAGCCCCACCACTGGAGAGACGCATGGGACGCCTGCAGGCCTTCGACACCACGACCGCGGTCCAGGCCGCCCGCGACCTCTTCTGGGACCAGGGCTTCGAGGCCACGTCCCTGGCCGACCTCGAGCTGGCCACCGGCCTCAACCGGTCGAGCCTCTACCACGCCTTCAGCAGCAAGCGCGGGCTGTTCGACGCCGCAGCCCAGGACTACCTCGACACCGTCATCCGGCCCCGGCTGGCCGGGCTCACCGCGACCGGGGACACGGCGGCTGGCGGCACGACGGCCGACCGGGACCCCGCGGCCGAGGCCGCGGCCGCCCTGGTCGAGTACTTCGACTCCCTTGCCCGCGCGGTCGCCGCGCTTCCGACCGGCTCCGCCCGGCGCGGCTGCCTCCTAGTCAACGCGACGGCGGGCCTCGCCGCGCACGACGACGCGGCGCGCGTCGTCGTGGACGGCTACCGGGTCGAGCTCATGGCGGCGCTGCGCGGTGCGCTCGTCAGTGCGACCCCCGCCCGCGCCGCGGACCTGCTCGACGCCGACGCCCGCGTGCTGGCCTCGCTGTCGATCTCCGCGATGGTCCTGGCCCGGATCAACACGACCGAGGCCGTCGCCCTCCTGGCCAGCGCGGTCGAGATGGTCGGGCAGCTCACGGGCGCGGCGTCCACGGGCTAGCCGTCCGTGCCGAGCAGACCTGCAGCGACCGCGTCGGCGATCGCCTTGGCCTCCTCCGACGTGTTGCCGGAGTCGCCGTAGAAGGACCGCCAGAGGATCCGCCCCTTGGTGAAGCCGGACCCGCAGTACTCGTCACCCTCGAGGGAGGCGAGCATGAGCAGGTCGGTTCCGGCGGCCACCGCGATCATGTTGTCGGGCTTCTCCTGACACCCCAGGTCGGCGGTCGCATCGGCGAGCGCCTGCGCGTCTGCGAACTGCATCGTCACCGTCCAGGCGGACTTCTGATCGCCGTCTGCCGGCTGGTCGGCCACGTCGACGGAATACACGAGCGCGGAGGAGACCAGCTCCTCCCCGAGGATCACGTCGAACGTCTCGTCGCTGGCCATCACCTGCGCGCCGGACGGCTTCATGTGCCCGGTGAACTCAAAGATGGAGTAGTCAAGGACGTGGTAGAAACCGACGTCCGGGGCGAGCACACTCTTCCAGCCGACCGGTGCGACCGCCACGTCCTCGCCGCTCACGACCGACGCGCCGGACTCCAGCTCCTCCACGTGCGAGATCTCGGGGGCGGTCACGACGACGTCCGAGGCCGAGGCGCTCTGCGGCCCACCGCGGACGACGACGAGCGCCGCGACGGTGAGCGACCCGACGAGCAGGGTCAGCGCCACGCCCCACAGGGCGAGGATCCCACCGGCGGTCCGGCTCGGCGGACCACTGCCGCGCGTCGGACCGCTGCGGTGAGGCTGGACGCTCATGCGCGGTCCTTCGGTCGTCGGCGGCGAACGACCACGGAAGTCATGGCGGCTCGGGTATCGGTGACCATCCTAGGTGGTGAGGGGACGAAGCGGTCGTGACCGGGCTACTGCGCCAGCCACCCGCCGCGCCGGTATGCCGGCGTGGCCAGCGCGAGGATCGCTACACCGACTGCGATCGAGGCGATGATCACGGACGTCATCGCGACCGCGGTGCCGCCGAACACTCCGACGAACGGGCTGACCACCCCCGCGATCCCAGCCTGCATGGCGCCGATGAGCGCGGCGGCGGTCCCTGCCATGTGCCCGTACCGACCGAGGGCGATGACGGTCGCGTTCGCGGGGATCATCCCCTGCATGCCCAGCACGAACCACAGGCCGATGATCACCCCGACGACCCCACCGAGACCGGTCACGACGACGACGAGCAGGAGGATCGCCAGCACGAGCTGGGCGATGATCGCCACCCGCAGGATGCGGATCGGGGCCACCTTGCGCACGAGGTGCGCGTTGAGCTGGGCGGAGAGCACGAGCGCTACCCCGTTCACCGCGAAGATCGCCGAGAACTGTCCGCCGGTCATCCCGTACTCCTCCTGGAGCACGAAGGTCGAACCGACGACGTAGCTCATGATCACCGCCATGCCGAAGCCGGGCAGGACCGCCAGGGCGAGGAAGTGCCGGTCACGCAGCAGACCGAGATAGCTGGCGAGCGCGCCGCGCGGGCCGGCCACGCGTCGTCGGTCCTTCGGGAGCGTCTCGGGCATGAACCGCCAGACGATCACGACGAGGACCACCCCGATGATCGCCAGGGCATAGAACACCGCGCGCCACTGCCACTGCCCGGCGATCGCCTGGCCGATGGTCGGCGCGAAGAGCGGCGCGACGCCGATGACCAGCATCAGCCGGGACAACAACCTCGCCGCATCCGAGCCGGTGAACCGGTCACGGATCACCGCGATCGCGACGACCGACGCCGCGGCGTTGAAGAAACCTTGGATCACGCGCAGCGCGATGAGGGTCTCGATGCTAGGGGCGATCGAGCACAGCAGCGAGGTGATGACGTGCAGGCTGATGCCGATGAGCAGCGGCAGCCGGCGCCCGAACCTGTCCGAGAACGGCCCGATGACCAGCTGCCCGACGGCGCCGCCGATAAGCATCCCGGACATCGTCATCTGCGCGGCCGCCGCGCTCGTGCCCAGGTCCGCCGCGACGTCGGGCAGGGAGGGCAGGTACATGTCCGTGGTCACCGCGGGCAGAGCCGCGAGCGCGCCGAGCATGAGCACGTACTTGACGTTGGGGGTGTAGCGGGGCGGCGGGCCTGCGGGTTGTGCGGGGTCGGTCACGCGTCGATCATAACGATTCGATGGCACGGACCGCCCGAATCAGGATTCCGTCCTGAAGGATGGACACTCAGTCCTGGAGGATGATCTCGTAGCGCTCGGGCACGGCCTGCGCCGCGATCCACTTCGCGAGGCGGTCCATGACCTGCCCGGGCTCGGCCGAGCGCTGCGTCGTCTCGCCGACCACGCGGGTGTGCGTCCAACCCGGCCCGTCGGCATCGGTCTCGTCCCAGAAGACGATCACGACGGTCTTCCCGGACCCGTCGCTCACCTGGTCCGCGAGGGCCTGCACCCGCTCAGGCACGCCGTCCGGCAGCGCGCTGAGCCGCGTCATCTCCGACTTCACCTGCTCGACGACGACCGGGGACAGCTCGTCGACCTGCGCCTGGGACGCCCGCGGGGTCACGGTGACCGCGAGCGGGTCGACGCCGTCACGGAGGGAAGCCTTCTCCTGCGCCTCGGTGAGGTCGACCGGGAGCTCAAGAGTGTCGGCAGCGTAGCTCGAGGGCTCCGCCGCGGCGGCCCCCCGCACGAGGGTGGAGAACGCGTGGCCCGAGGTGAGCCCGGCGGCGACGACGACCACGCCGGCGCTGAGGATCGCCACGAGGATCATCGATCCGTCCCGTGGGCTCTTCATCTACGATCCTCCGATCCGTGCGGTGAGCAGACCCTCCGAGTGACGATCATCACCCTGATACCTGTGCCATCGGCAGATTTTCGCTCGTCATGATGCATTACGTGCGACTGTCTCATCGTAGGACGTGCGGATGCCTCGCGCGGCTCCCGCGAGGGTGATTTGAAGGCGCCGCACGGGCGGTCCCGATGCGGTGCCCGGCGGCGGGATCTACCCTGGCCTCATGTGCGGCCGGTTTGCGATGAACGATGCAGTCAACGCGATGATCACCGACTTCGTGCTGGCCACCGGCCGGGACCCCAGCGAGTGGATGTCCAGCTGGGTCCCGTCCTACAACATCCGCCCGACCGACCCGGTGCCGATCCTCTTGGAGACCTTCGTCGACCGCAGCGCTCCCAGCGCTCCCAGCGCTCCCAGCGACCCCACAGCTCCGACGGCCCGCCGCGCCGAGCTCGCCCAGTGGTGGCTCACCCCGTCGTCGGCCAAGGCCCTGCGCGGCTCCGCCCCGATGTTCAACGCCCGCAGCGAGACCGTGACCGAGCGTCCTGCCTTCCGCCATCCGGTCAAGCGGCAGCGGGCGGTGATCCCGGCGGCCGGGTACTTCGAGACCATGACCCTCGAGGGCAAGAAGGTCCCCCAGTTCGTCCGCCCACCGCACGGGCTGCTGTACTTCGCCGGCCTGTACTCGTGGTGGGCGGACCCTGATCTCCCCGCACACGACCCGGCCAGGTGGCACCTGACCACGACGATCCTCACCCGCGAGGCGGTCGGCGAGATCGCCCGCGTCCACGACCGGACGCCCGTGACCCTGCCGCGAGATCTCGTCGACACATGGATCGACCCGCACGTCCTCGGCGACGCTGGCCTGGTCCACGACATGGTCGACGCCGCCACGGATGTGGCCGAGACGCTCGTCTTCCACCGGGTGGCCTCCCCGATCCGGGGCGACTCACCGGAGACGATCGCGCCGGCGTGAGCCGGTTCCGGTCAGCCCTCCGGCGTGAACGCCCGCTGCAGCCGTACCGGGGCGAGCGCCCCGAGGCCGCGGACCTCGCGGCTCGGCTTCCCGGTCAGCGCGAACTTCGAGTTCTCGGCGAGCAGCGCCGCGGTGGCCTGGTCGAGCAGGACCGTGCCCGGTTCGGCCTCGGCGGTCAGCCGTGAGGCGAGGTTGACCGAGGGACCGAACACGTCGCCGAAGCGGGAGAGCACCCGCCCCCACACCAGGCTCACCCGCACCGGAGGGACGTTGACGAGGTGGCCGTCGTGCCCGGCCGTAGCCAGGCCGAGGGCCACCTCCGCGCCGGTCTCGACGTCGTCGGCGATGAACAGGACTGCGTCGCCGACCGTCTTGACGACCCGGCCGCCGGCCGCGGTGATGACGTCGCGCGCCCCGGCCTCGAAGTCGGAGACGAAGTCGGACAGCTCGGAGGAGAGCAGGCTCGCGGTGCGGGTGGTGAAGGAGACGATGTCGGCAAAACCGACCGCGCGGGGCAGCGGAAGCTCTCCTTCGCCCCGTTCGTCCGTGGCCCGCGCGCCGGAGAACTCCACGGCCCAGCGCCCGGCGAGCGCGGCGATCTGGCGTCGCCAGGCGTGCACCATCTGTGCCTCGAGCACCGGCGCGAGACTTGGCAGCCGGTCGAGCAGCAACAGCCGGGCGGAGGTGTCGTCGAGCTCGTGACGCTGGGCCATGTGCTCCACGAGCGCCTCCGCCTGCCACAGCGCGAGACGTTCCGTGGTGTGCCCCACCGAGCGGACGAGGGAGGTCAGGGACCGGTTGGAGAGCTCTTCGGTGCCGGCGACCTCGGCGATGTCACGCAGCGCTTGGGCGTCGTCGACCGTGAAGCTCCTCTCGTCGTGCCCCAGGATCGGCAGGCCGAGGGCCTGCCAGTAGGACCGCAGGAACTCGTGGCTCAGGTTCGTCTGGGCGGCGAGGTCGTCGAGGGTGAGGGAGCGTTCGCCGCCGAGCAGGGCCTCGTCGAGCGCCCGGCCTCGGTCTGCGTCGATCCGGTCCGCGTCGCGCTCGGAGATCGGCTGGGGGGACTCTTGACCAGGGGTGGGCTCGTCTGACACCACGTCAGTTTAGGCGAAGGTGATAGACATCACCGCTACGTACCGTCGTGACCTGCCCGGCGTCGTCGGTCACGAGCAGCCCGCCGTCCGGCGCGAAGCCGGTGGCCGTCCCGACCAGGATCGCGCCCCCGGTGAGCTCGACCCGCACCGTGGATCCGATCGTCGCCGAGGCGGCCTCGATCTCCCCGACCAGTCCGGCCGCCCAGGCGTCGCCGCCGGCCGCGGTCCAGCGCCCCAGAACCGAGATGCATGCCTCTGCGAGGGCGGTGAGGATGACCGACCGGTCGGTCGTCGCGGCGCCGGCGAGGGCGAGCGAGGTGGCGCTCGGGACGGGCAGCTCCTCCCGCGTCTGGGAGACGTTGAGCCCGACGCCGACGATCACACCGCCGTCGGGCAGCAGCTCGGTGAGGATGCCCGCGACCTTGCGCAGCGACCCCCAGCCCTCCAGTGCCTGGCCATCGACCTCGTCGTCAGACTGAGCACCGGCCGGCTCGCCGGCCGGGACGAGCACGTCGTTGGGCCACTTGACCTGCGCGTCGAGCCCGAGGGTCGAACGCAGCGCAGTGACCGTGGCGAGTCCGGCCAGCAACGGCAGCCAGCTCAGCGACTCCCGCGGAACCTGCGGCCGCATGAGCAGGGAGCAGGTCAGCGCGGCCCGGTCGGGAGTCTGCCAGGTGCGACCGGACCGGCCTCGGCCCGCGACCTGGTGCTCGGCGACCAGCAGCGCCGGCGCGGGCCAGGCGGCAGGGTCGGCGGCAACCGCCGCGGCGAGCTCGGTGTTGGTCGACTCCGACTCCTCCACGATGCTCAGCGCCGCGAGCGGGCCGTGCGGGACCAGCAGAAGGTCGGCCAGCAGCGTGCGGTCCAGGTGCGGGCGGCCGGCCGACTCAGGTTCCTCAGTGTGCATGCCTCCCATCATGCCTTGAAGGCATCCATGCCTTGTAGGTATCCACCAACAGCGCGCCGAGTTCCATTTCGCGGGCCCCACATGATTCGCGCGTCTCCACCAACTAGGCTCAGGGCGTGACTGACGCAACCTCCCAGCCGGCCTCTGGCACCGCAGCCAAGCTCGCAGACCTCGCGCTGCGCTACACCGAGGCGGTGACGACCCCCGAGGTCGCCGCCGCCGAGAAGCAGCACGCGCGCAAGAAGAAGACGGCCCGCGAACGCATCGACGCACTGCTCGACCCGGGCAGCTTCGTCGAGATGGATGCCTTCGCCAAGCACCGCTCGGTGAACTTCGGGCTCGAGAAGAAGCGGGTGGCCGGTGACGGCGTCGTCGTCGGGCACGGCACGGTGGACGGACGCCAGGTGTGCATCTACTCCCAGGACTTCACCGTCTTCGGGGGCAGCCTCGGCGAGGTGCACGGGCAGAAGATCACCAAGGTCATGGATCTCGCGCTGCGCACCGGGGTGCCGCTCATCGGCATCTCCGACGGCGGCGGCGCGCGCATCCAGGAGGGCGTGGCGGCCCTGACGCAGTTCGCGGAGATCTTCCGACGCAACGTCGCCGCCTCCGGGGTGATCCCGCAGATCTCCCTCATCCTCGGCCCGTCCGCGGGCGGCGCGGTGTACTCCCCCGCGCTGACCGACTTCATCGTCATGGCCGACGGCACGTCGAACATGTTCATCACCGGCCCGGACGTCATCCGCGCGGTGACCGGTGAGGACGTCGGCTTCGAAGAGCTCGGTGGCGCGCTCACGCACAACGAGCGCTCCGGCGTCGCGCACTATATGGGCGCCGACGAGGACGATGCGATCGACTACGTGCGCAACCTCCTGGACTACCTGCCCCAGAACAACCTCTCCGACGCGCCGAGCTTCGCGGCCGAGACGGCCGAGCTCGAGGTGACCGACACCGACCTCGAGCTCGACACGCTCATCCCGGACTCCGACTCCCAGCCCTACGACATGCGCGCCGTGATCGAGCACATCGTCGACGAGGGCGTGTTCCTGGAGGTGCAGCCGCTCTACGCGCGCAACATCCTCATCGGGTTTGCGCACATCGAGGGCCAGTCCGTGGGGATCGTGGCCAACCAGCCCATGTCCATGGCCGGGACGCTCGACATCAACGCCGCCGAGAAGGCCGCGCGGTTCGTGCGGACGTGCGACGCGTTCAACATCCCGGTCGTCACGCTCGTCGACGTGCCTGGCTTCCTGCCCGGGACCGACCAGGAGTGGAACGGCATCATCCGCCGCGGCGCCAAGCTCATCTACGCCTACGCCGAGGCGACCGTCCCGCTCGTCACCCTGATCACCCGCAAGGCGTACGGTGGTGCGTATATCGTCATGGGTTCCAAGCAGCTCGGCGCTGACGTGAACCTCGCCTGGCCGACGGCGCAGATCGCTGTGATGGGCGCCGGCGGCGCGGTGAACATCCTGCAGCGCGGCGCGCTCAAGGCGGCCGCCGAGGCCGGCCAGGACGTCGACGCCGAGCGCAAGCGGCTCACCGACGCCTACGAGGACGCGATCGTGAACCCGTGGGATGCGGCCGAACGTGGCTACGTCGACGCGGTCATCGCCCCTCACGACACGCGGATCCAGATCATCCGCGCGCTGCGCGCCCTGCGCACCAAGCGCGCGTCCCTCCCTCCGAAGAAGCACGGGAACATCCCACTATGAGCAACGCATTCGACCCCACCTCATCCGAGGAACCGACCGGTGACGGCGGGCACAACGAGCATGGTCACGACGAGCACGGGCACGACGACGGCCACAGCCACGGTGGGCACGACCACGCCGCCCACGGCCCGGCTCCGCTGCCCGGCGTCGACCCCGCGGACCTGCACTCCGCGGTCGACCAGATCGCAGCCGCGCTGCACGGGTACATCGAGTCTGCGGCCGGGGTGCGCGCGGAGTTCGGCGCGCACGAGGCCGACGAGGACCCGCGCATCCTCGCGATCGAGGAGCGGGTGTCCGGTCTCAACGCCGGTCTCTACGACCTCATCCACGAGCGCCTGGGCATGCACGCCGACCTCACCAGCCTCGCCTGGGAGGAAGAGCCCGGCGGCGAGCACACCGACGACGCGAGCGACGACGCGCCCGACAGCTTCCACCTCGGCTTCTACGTCTGGCCGCCCACCAGCCCGTCCGACGAGTCGATGGACTCCGTCATCTCCATGATCGACGCGGGCGGCGAAGCCATCGCCCAGCGCCTCGCCGACTCCGGCTTCCAGGTCTCGGAGTGGGGCGCCGCCCGCGGGACGCCCGTCCTCTTCGAGGACGACTCCGACGAGGACTCCGACGGTGAGCACTGAGCCGACCGCCCGGGTGACCGAGATCTCGGCGGCCGGTCCGGCCGCCGAGATCGTCGAGGCTGCCGCGCAGATGCGCGTGGTCCGCGGCGCCCCCGACGACCTCGAGGTCGCCGCGCTCGTCGCCGGCCTGGTCGCGGTCGCCTCCTCCGGCGCCCACCTGCCCGACGACGTACCGGCGCCCGCGCAGTGGACCCGGCGGTCTCGCCCGGCCCCGGCGCTGCCCACCGGCGGGGACTCCTGGCGCTGGAGCCTGCGCTAGCCCTGCGGACGCGCTCGCCCGAGGGACGCCACGACGGTGTGGTCCTGTGCACACGGCGTACGGTGAGGGAGACCGCTCGATCCGCCCCGGCATCGACGAGGAGACCCGTGCTGCACACTCCAGCGAGCGCCGCCGACCAGAGACCGGACGCCGAGGCGGGCACGCCGTGGCACACCCTGACGCCCGACGACGCGGCAACGGTGCTCGACGTCGACCCGGTCACAGGCCTGAGCACAGCCGAGGCGAGGCGCCGCCTCGGTGAGACCGGCGCGAACCAGCTTGACGAGCCCCCTGCAGCACCCGTCTGGCGCAAGGTACTCGCGCTGCTCACTGAACCGATGACGGTGGTCCTCGTCATCGCCGCGGTGATCAGCGCACTGGTCTCCCACGAGCTGGAGACGCCACTCGTCATCCTCGCGGTCGTCATCTTCAACGCCGTACTGAACCTCGTTCAGGAGCGGCGCGCCCAGGACAGCCTCGTCGCCCTGCAGGACATGACCGTGACACGGGCGCGCGTCCGTCGCGACGGGAAGGTGACACTCGTCGAGGCCCACGCGCTCGTCCCCGGCGACGTCGTCCTGCTCGAGGCAGGTGACGTGGTGCCCGCCGACGGGCGGCTGCTCGAGGCAGCCGGCCTGGAGATCCAGGAGGCGGCACTCACCGGCGAGGCGTCGCCGGTCGGCAAGTCGACGGCCGCGATCGCCGATCCTCACATCGGCACGGGCGACCGCGTCGACATGGCGTTCATGAGCACCGAGGTGACCCGCGGCCGCGGGCTGCTCGTGGTCACGACTACCGGCATGGGTACCGAGATCGGCCGGGTCGCAGGGCTCCTCGGCTCCGCCGGCCGCGAGACCACGCCCCTGCAACGCCAGATCGCCCATCTCGCCACGCTCCTGAGCGTCATCGCGGGGATCGTCGTCACGATCGTCTTCGTGCTCGGGCTCCTGCGCGGCACCGACGTCGCCGACCTCCTCCTCACCGCCGTCTCCCTCGCGGTGGCGACGATCCCGGAAGGACTCACGGCGGTCGTCGCCTTCACCCTGGCGATGGGGGCTGGGCGCCTGGCCCGCCGCGGCGCGATCATGAAGAAGCTTTCTTCGGTCGAGACCCTCGGTTCCACCGCGCACATCGCCACCGACAAGACCGGCACCCTGACCCTCAACCAGATGACCGCCCGGGAGCTGTTCGCAGGGCAGCGGCTCTTCGAGATCACCGGCGAGGGGTACAGGACCGACGGCCGGCTCCGCGTCACCGGCGAGGGCGCTGCGCCCGACGTGCGCGCCGCGCTGCTGGGCATGGCACTCGCGAGTGAGGCCGTCGTGCACGACGGCGCGCTCGTCGGCGACCCGACGGAGGGGGCGCTCGTCGTCCTGGCTGCCAAGGGCGGGCTCGACGTCGAGGCCGCGCGCACGAGCTGGCCGCGCACCGCCGAGATCCCCTTCGACTCCGACCGCAAGTACATGGCCACGTTCCACCGGTGGGACGCCATCGGCGCTGGGGCAGCGGTCGAGCCCGCCCTGGCCGCATGGGGCGAGGGCCTGGCCCCCGACGAACGCACCGGGACGCGCGTGTTCGTCAAGGGAGGGCCCGACGTCGTCCTCGGACGGTGTGCCTGGCTCGACACCCCCACAGGCACCGTCCCCCTCGACGCGGCCCAGCTCGAACGGCTCTCCTCCCTCAACGTCGCCATCGGCTCCCGTGGGCTACGCGTCATGGCAGTCGCGCAGCGGGACGTGCCCGCCGCGGACGCCGCCCTCGCGTCCGCGACCTCCACCCCCCAGGAGCTCGAGCCGCTCGCGCGCGACCTCACGCTCCTGGCCCTCGTGGGGATCGTGGACCCGCCGCGGCCGGAGGCGCGCGAGGCGATCGCGCTGGCACAGCGTGCCGGTATCGCGGTGCATCTCATCACGGGTGACCACGTCGGCACCGCGTCGGCGATCGCCGCGGACCTCGGGATCGGCGGGCGGGCCGTGTCCGGTGCGGAGCTCGATGCCCTGACGGACGACGAGCTCGCCGAGAGGGCTCGCACGTACGGCGTCGTCGCCCGCGTCAGTCCCGAGCACAAGATCCGGATGGTCGACGCGCTGCGGTCGGACGGCTCGGTGGTCGCGATGACGGGCGACGGCGTGAACGACGCGCCGGCTCTCAAGGAGGCGGACATCGGCATCGCCATGGGGATCACCGGGACGGAGGTGTCGAAGGGCGCGGCGTCGATGATCCTCACGGACGACAACTTCGCGACCATCATCACCGCGGTCCGCGAGGGCCGCGGGATCTACGACAACGTGGTGAAGTTCGTCCGCTTCCAGATCGCGACGTCGTGGGGCTTCGTGCTGATCTTCCTGGCTGCGGGGGTGCTGGGGATCGCCGGAGGTGCACCGTTCTCGGCCCTCCAGATCCTCTGGGTCAACATCATCATGGACGGTCCGCCGGCCATGGCCCTGGGCCTCGACCGGCCCGACCCCGACGTCATGCACCGTCCGCCACGACCGGTTGGCGAGAAGATCCTCACGGGTTCACGGATCGGGCGGATCCTGCTCTCGGCAGGGGTCATGGCTGCGGGGACGCTCGGCATCCTGGCGTTGGCTCCAGGGACGGAACCGACCGCTGGGCTCGCCACCGAGGCAGGCACGCTCGCCTTCACGACCTTCGTCCTGTTTCAGGTGTTCAACCTGCTCAACGTCCGCAGCCGCGAGACGACCGTGTTCAGCCGTCGGACGTTCACGAACCGGTCGCTGTGGATCTCGCTCGGGGTGATCCTCGTCCTGCAGGTCGCGGTCGTCCAGGTGCCCGTGCTCCAGGGGCTGTTCACCACGACCGTGCTCGACGCCGCGCAATGGGCGACCGCCGTCGCAGTGGCCTCGTCGGTCCTGTGGGTCGAGGAGGCGCGCAAGGTGGTCAGCCGAACAGCTTGGAGCCGTGCTCGATGAAGATCGCCGCGAACAGGAGCGCCACCCAGGCGATGCCGGCGTAGAGGTCGTAGTCGGCCCGGAACCAGCCACGGACCCGGGCCTGGAGCGTGGCCGGCAGGTAGAGGTTGTTCTCGCGGACGTTGTAGTGCAGCAGCGTGAGGAAGACGAGCGACGTCGAGATCGTGATGAGCAGGCACCACGGGCACAGCGCGCCGATGACCCACATGGACTGGCTGAACAGCCACACCGCGAAGGCCAGGCCGGCCAGGTAGATGACTTGCGCGGTGAACATGAACCAGCGGGGGAAACGCACCCCCGCCAGGCCCGCGACCGCGATCGTGATGACGACCGGTTCGGTGATCAGCCCGAGGAACGCGTTCGGGAAGCCGAATAGGCTCGCCTGCCAGGACAGCCCGACCGTCCCGCAGCTGATCACGGCGTTGACGTTGCAGCTCAGCGCGGTCAGGGGGTCCTCAGCGAGCTTGATCGCGTCGTAGGAGAGCACAAACGCGGCGATCAGGCTCAGCGTGGCCGAGAACAGCATGGTCGCGAAGATCCAGCGGGTGGAGTGCCGGAACCCGGTCATCGCCTGGGCGGCCTCGGCCAGCTCCTCGTCCGTCATGTCGAAGTCGTCGGCCGCTGTCGCGGCCTCGAGGACCTCTCGCGTGTCCACCTCGTCGTGCGCCATGGTGCTGTCCCCTCAGACGGTGCCGGCGGTGTTCGCAGCGAGGAGCAGGTCCCCGGAACCATGATCCCGTACGGCCGCGCTGGACGGTCGGGACCATCGTCCCCGGCGTGTCCTGGAGTAGCGTTCTGACCATGACAAACCCTTCCCCCGTGCCATCACGCACCCCGTCCGAGATCGACGGACTGGCCAACGCCTTCGTCCAGTCCGCGGTCAAGCTCAACCCCTTCGGGGCGACGTCCCTGGGCATCCCCGGCTATGACCACCTCGTCACCGACTTCTCCCCCGCGGGCATCGAGGCGCGCGCCTCGCTCGTGCGCACCGTCCTGGCCGACGTCGAGGCGCTCACCCCGGTCGACGACGTCGACGTGGTCACCCAGGCGGCCATGCGCGAGCGCCTCGGGCTCGACCTCGAGCTCAACGCGGCCGGCGAGGAGCACGCGATGCTCAACGTCATCGCGAGCCCGCTGCAGGAGATGCGCGACGTCTTCGACGTCTCCGGCCAGGACACCCCCGAGCAGTGGGAGAACATCGCCGCGCGCCTCAACGCGCTGGGCACGTCCGTCGACGGCTACATCGAGTCGCTGCGCTACGCCGCCTCTCGCGGGCAGGTCGCCGCGATCCTCCAGGTGAGCGAGGGCGTCAAGCAGGCCGCCGAGCTGGCCGACCCGGCCGAGTCGTTCTTCACGTCCTTCGTCTCCGGCCCGGCCGCCGCGGCCGCCCTGGACGACTCCTCCTCGTGCGCGGCGATCCGCAAGGAGCTTGAGTTCGGGGCCGTCGCGGCCCGGGAGGCCTACGGCCGCCTGGCGGACTTCCTGCGCGACGAGCTCGCCCCGCAGGCACCCACCCGCGACGCCGTGGGCCGCGAGCGCTACGCCCTCGCCTCCCGGTACTTCCTCGGCGCGACCGTCGACCTCGACGAGACCTACGAGTGGGGCCTGGAAGAGCTGGCCCGCGTGGTCGCCGAGCAGCAGTCCGTCGCCGAGCAGGTCGCCGGCCGGGGCGCGAGCATCGAGGAGGCCGTCGCCCTGCTCGACGCCGACCCGTCCCGGGTGCTGCACGGCACCGCCGCGCTGCGCTCATGGATGCAGGAGACGTCCGACGAGGCGATCCGCGCCCTGAACGGTGTGCACTTCGACATCCCCGCCCCGGTCCTCGACCTGGAGTGCATGATCGCCCCGACCCAGAACGGCGGGATCTACTACACCCCGCCGAGCGACGACTTCTCCCGCCCGGGCCGCATGTGGTGGTCCGTCCCGCCCGAGGTCACCTCGTTCAACACGTGGCGCGAGAAGACGACGGTCTTCCACGAGGGTGTGCCCGGCCACCACCTGCAGTGCGGGCAGGCCGTCTACGAGCGCGAGACCCTCAACGACTGGCGCCGGTTGGCCTGCTGGGTCTCCGGGCACGGCGAGGGCTGGGCGCTCTACGCCGAGCGCCTCATGGCCGACCTCGGCTTCCTCGACGACCCGGGCGACCGGCTCGGCATGCTCGACGCCCAGCGCATGCGCGCCGCCCGTGTCGTGCTCGACATCGGCGTGCACCTGGGCAAGCCGGCCCCCGCGGTCTGGGGTGGCGGCACCTGGGACGCGGACAAGGCATGGGGCTTCCTGCGCGCCAACGTCAACATGCCCGAGGCCTTCGTCCGCTTCGAGCTCAACCGGTACCTCGGCTGGCCGGGGCAGGCGCCGTCGTACAAGGTCGGTCAACGCCTGTGGGAGCAGACCCGCGACGCCGCGAAGGCGGCGGCCACGGGGCGCGGCGAGGACTTCGACATCCGCGCCTTCCACGCGCGGGCGCTCGGTCTCGGATCGGTCGGCCTGGACGTCCTCAAGGACGCCCTGTCCTGACCCGTCACCTTCCGCTCATCTCTCCGCTGAGTGCGGTCAGACGGCTGCCCGATGTCCGGTTTGGGCAGCCATCTCCCCGCACTCAGCGAGGTTTTCGCCTGTGCGGGGTGCCGGTCGGGCGGAGCGCCGGGGCCCGCGCCCGCTGAGGGTCGTGCGCGGGCCCCGGCGCGATCGTGGGGCGGGTGTCACCCGCCGTTGACGGACGCCTCCACGGCGTCCCGGACTGCCTGTCCCCAGGCCTCGTAGCTGTCTCCCCTGACCGGCACGCCGTCGACAAACACCTGCGGGACGCTCTGGATCCCGGACGCGAAGGCCGCATCCGTGGCCGCGTCGACGAAGGGGTCGTAGGCCCGGGCCGTGTAGGCCGCGAGCGCAGCGTCGTCCAGGTGGGACCCGGCATCCAGCGCGAACTGGGCAAGCTCGGTGGGCGACGGCGCGTCAGCCTGCGCCTCGAAGATCGCGTCCTGGACGACGATCCACGAGGCCGGGTCGTGCGCGGCGACGGTGGCGAGCAGGTTTGCCGCCGCGGTCGAGAAGTCCTTCGAGGACTGGCCCAGGAAGTCGACCGTGACGATCTCGATCGCGACGTCGCCGCCGCTGGCCCAGGTCACGAGGTCTCCCCCGAGCACGCCGTGCAGGCTGTTGCAGTGCGGGCAGGCCATGTCCTGGTAGATGAGCACGCGGGTCGGCGCCGTCACCTCCCCGAGGATGATCGACTCCCCGGTGATCGTCAGGGGCACCCCCTCGGTCGTCGTGAAGGTCCCCTGCGTGGGCAGGCCAGAGGCCCGCGCGACGTCCGTGGCCGTTCCATCAGGTGACTCGCTCGCCTCGGCCGAGGCAGACGCCGTCACCTCGCTGGCGTTCTTGCCCGCCGGGTCGGCGGAGCAGCCGACGACGGAGAGCAGCACGGCGCCCGTGACAGCCGCGCCCAGCACGGGGAGTCGGCGAGAGACGGTTGCGAACATGGGACGATTCTCCTCGATAGAAACCCTGACAGGCCGGGACGAAGGTCCGACCCCCCCTTGGCGCACTAGGCTAGTCGGCGTGACCACGCTGCTCCTTGCCTCCGCCTCCCCCGCCCGCCGCACCACGCTCATCACCGCCGGCGTCGTGCCCTTCGTCCGCATCTCCGACGTCGACGAGGACGCCGTCCTGGCCGCGGCCCGCGAACGGTTCGGCGCCCTCGAGCCCGCCGACGCGGTTCTGCTGCTCGCCCAGGCCAAGGCCGAGGCCGTGACCCAGCTAGTCGAGGCCGAGGCCGAGATCGCGGGCACCGACGACGAGCCGGCCCCGATCGACGGCGACGTCGTCGTGGGCTGCGACTCCATGCTCGAGCTCGACGGTGAGATCTACGGCAAGCCCGCCTCGCCCGCGGAGGCCGTGGCGCGCTGGCAGGTGATGCGTGGCCGTTCCGGCGTGCTGCACACCGGCCACTGGATCGTCGACCTGCGCAGCGCGGACAACGGCGGGACCGGGGGCACCCTCGGGGCGAGCAGCGCGACCGTCGTCCACTTCGCCGACATCTCCGACGCAGAGATCGAGGCGTACGTCGCGACCGGCGAGCCGCTCGCCGTCGCCGGGGCCTTTACGATCGATGGGCTGGGAGGCGCGTTCATCGACCGGATCGAAGGCGACCACCACAGCGTCGTCGGGCTGAGCCTGCCGCTGCTGCGCGAGCTGCTCGGCCAGCTCGGGCTGGCGTGGACCGACCTGTGGGTTCCCGCCACCTGACGTGCCGCACGGTGCACGCGGATGTACACCTCCACCAACGGACCGGGCCCACAACGGCATCGCATCCGATATGCGGGCCAGCGCCATAGAGGATTCCTACAACCGCCCGCGAATCAGGTTGGTCGACTCCCCAATCTTGGTTCCGCAGGCGCGCCTACCGTGAAAAATGCCGCACCGAGGCGTTACGGTAAGCCGTGCCCCTCATCTCCAAGGTCCTCATCGCCAACCGTGGCGAGATCGCCGTCCGCATCGCTCGCGCCTGCGCCGACGCCTCCATCGCCTCGGTCGCCGTGTACGCCGACTCCGACCGCGAAGCCCTCCACGTCCGTCTCTGCGACGAGGCCTACGCGCTGGGCGGCAACCGCGCCGCCGAGACCTACCTCGACATGGGCAAGCTGCTCGACGTCGCGCGGCGTGCCGGAGCCGACGCCGTGCACCCCGGCTACGGTTTCCTCGCCGAGAACGCCGACTTCGCCCGCGCCGTGATCGCCGCCGGCCTCACCTGGATCGGCCCGCCCCCCTCGGCCATCGACTCCCTCGGCGACAAGGTCAGTGCGCGGCACATCGCTCTGCGGGCCGGCGCGCCGCTCGTCCCGGGAACCCCCGACCCGGTCGCCGACGCGAGCGAGGTGCATGCCTTCGCCGCGGAGTTCGGGCTGCCCGTCGCGATCAAGGCTGCGTTTGGTGGCGGCGGGCGCGGCCTCAAGGTTGCGCGCACGGCCGACGAGATCGACGAGATGTTCGAGTCCGCGGTCCGCGAGGCCACGGCCGCCTTCGGCCGCGGCGAGTGCTTCGTCGAGCGCTACCTCGACCGCCCGCGCCACGTGGAGACCCAGTGCCTCGCGGACGAGCACGGGACCGTCGTGGTCGTCTCCACGCGTGACTGCTCCCTCCAGCGCCGCCACCAGAAGCTCGTCGAGGAGGCGCCCGCGCCCTTCCTCACCGACGCCCAGCGCACCGAGCTCTACGCCTCCTCCGAGGCCATCCTGCGCGAGGCCGGGTACGTCGGCGCCGGCACGTGCGAGTTCCTCATCGGGGCGGACGGCACGCTGTCCTTCCTCGAGGTCAATACCCGCCTGCAGGTCGAGCACACGGTCAGCGAAGAGGTCTCCGGCATCGACCTGGTCCGCGAGCAGCTGCGGATCGCCGCGGGTGAGCCGCTCGGCTACTCGAGCGTCGAGACCCGCGGGCACTCGATCGAGTTCCGGATCAACGGCGAGGACCCGAGCGCGAACTTCCTGCCCGCACCGGGAAAGATCACGCGCATGCGCCTGCCGAGCGGGCCGGGCGTCCGCGTCGACACCGGCGTCGTCGAGGGCGACACGATCTCCGGAGCCTTCGACTCCCTCCTCGCCAAGGTCATCGTGACAGGCGCGACCCGCGCCGAGGCCATCCAGCGGGCCCGCCGAGCGCTGCGCGAGTTCGAGGTGGTCGGCGTCCCCACCGTCACCCCCTTCCACCGCGCGGTGCTCGAGGCAGACGCCTTCGTCAAGGACGAGCCGTTCTCCGTGCACACGCGGTGGATCGAGACCGAGTTCGCCGAGGAGTGCGCCGCCCTGGGCGCACCCGCCCCGGTCCAGGCCGAGGACGACGCGCCGGCCGCGACCGAGCGGGTGGTCGTCGAGGTCGGCGGCAAGCGCCTCGAGGTCGTCATCCCCGCCGGCCTGGGCATCGGCTCAGGGCTCGCCAGCCGGTCCCGGGGCGGCGCGGCCCGCCGCCCCGCCCGCCGCACGACGGTCAAGGCCACGAGCGGCAGCGGCACCTCGCTCAGCTCACCCATGCAGGGCACGATCGTCAAGGTCGCAGTGGCCGACGGCGCGACCGTCGCCAAGGGCGACCTCGTCGTCGTGCTCGAGGCCATGAAGATGGAGCAGCCGCTGCTCGCCCACCGCGACGGGACCGTCACCGGCCTGACCGCCACGGTCGGCGCCGGGGTGAGCTCGGGATCGGTCATCTGCGAGATCCTCGACTGACCGAGATCGTGGACCTGGACCGCAGATGACCGCAGGCGACCTGCCCTCGATCCGTCACCCCGGCGACGGATGGGTGGACTGTGCCTGCGGCAGCCGGCACTGGGGGCTCTTCGGAGCGGCCGGGCTGCTCCTCGCCCGCCGCGACGAGGCAGGACGCATCTCCCACGTCGTCCTGCAGCACCGCGCGCTGTGGAGCCACCTCGGCGGCACCTGGGGCGTGCCCGGTGGCGCACTCGCCCCCGGCGAGACTCCGCTCGAGGGCGCGCTGCGCGAGGCCCACGAGGAAGCGGGCGTGCCACCCGGCGCCGTCCGGGTCCTCGGCGAGCACGTGCTCGACCACGGCTCCTGGCGCTACACGACGATCCTCGCCGACGCCGCGCCCGGCACCGCGATCGATGTGCGACCCACCGACCCCGAGAGCCTCGAGATCGCCTGGGTCACGGTAGCCCGTGTCACCGACCGACCGCTGCTGCCCGCCTTCGGTGACGCCTGGCCAAAACTTCTCGAGCGGCTCTCGCAGACCTGAGCTCGGCGGCCCGTCGCAGGTGACGGGCTTGGTCACCGCGATCTCAGGTGAGACCTGCACCACTTTTCACCGCAGCTCCCCTTGATTCCGCGGCCAGGCGTTGTACATTTCTTCTCGACGCACCTTTATGCAAGCCAAGCCTTGCCTAAATCTCCCGGAAGGCTTGAGCCGTGTTCGCGAACTTCCTCATCGGTCTGCGCGAGGGCCTCGAAGCGGCCCTCGTGGTCGGCATCCTCGTCGCCTACCTCGTGAAGTCCGGGCGCCGCGACCTGCTCCCCCAGCTGTGGACGGGCGTCGCCCTCGCGGTCCTGGCCTCCCTCGCCTTCGGTGCGGCGCTGACCTTCGGCCCGCGCGGCCTGACCTTCGAAGCCCAGGAGGCGATCGGCGGCACGCTGTCGATCATCGCCGTCGGCCTCATCACCTGGATGATCTTCTGGATGGGCAAGACCGCCCGCCACCTCAAGGCCGACCTGCACGGCAAGCTGGACGACGCCGTCGCCGCCGGCAAGTGGGCCGTGCTCGTCATGGCTGTGCTCGCCGTCGGGCGGGAGGGCCTCGAGACCGCGCTGTTCCTGTGGGCCGGCGCCCAGGCGACCGGGGCCAGCACTCAACCGCTGATCGGGGCCGTGCTTGGCCTCGCGGTGGCCATCGTCCTCGGCTGGGCCGTCTACAAGGGCGCCGTCCGGCTCAACCTGCGGGTCTTCTTCGCCTGGACCGGGCTGGTCCTGATCGTCATCGCCGCCGGTGTGCTCGCCTACGGCGTGCACGACCTCCAGGAGGCCGGCATCCTGCCGGGCCTGCACAACCTCGCCTTCGATGTGTCCGTGACGATCCCGCCCTCGAGCTGGTACGCGACGCTGCTCAAGGGCGTGTTCAACTTCTCCCCCGCCACGACATGGCTGCAAGCCATCGTCTGGGTTGCCTACGTCGTCCCTGTCCTGACCGTCTACATCCGCACAGTCTGGTTCGGCTCGCCCCGTACCGCGCCTGCGCCCGCCCCCGCCACGGCGGGGCTCGCCGCATCCACCAACGGAGGAAATGCATGAGCCGTCCCAGTTTCACCACCCGAGCCACCACCCGAGCCACCACCCGCACCGCCGTCGCGGCGGGCGCCTTCGCGCTGCTGCTCCCCCTCGCGGCGTGCACCAACAACAACGCCTCGGCCGACGCGACCGGCTCGGCTGGCGGCGCCGCGAAGCTCACCGTCGACTCGACCGCCGACGCGTGCACACTCTCTGCCGCGCAAGCGCCGTCCGGGAATGTCGTGTTCTCCGTGACGAACTCCGGCAACGACGTCACCGAGTTCTACCTGCTCGCCGAGGACGGCCTGCGCATCGTCTCCGAGGTCGAGAACATCGGTCCCGGCCTGAGCCGCGACCTCGTCGTCACCGCCAAGCCCGGCACCTACATCACCGCGTGCAAGCCCGGCATGGTCGGCGACGGCATCCGCTCCGACTTCACCGTGACCGACTCCGGCGTGGACGTGAGCCCCACGGGCGAGCTCGCCGACCAGGTCGCGGTCGCCACGACCAACTACGTCGCCTACGTCAAGGATCAGTCCGAGCAGCTGCTCACCGGGACCCAGGCATTCGTCGACGCCTACCTCGCCGGCGACGACCAGGGGGCGCGCGACCTCTACGCCAGCACCCGCGTGCACTGGGAGCGCATCGAGCCGGTCGCGGAGTCCTTCGGTGACCTCGACCCGCGGATGGACCTGCGCCAGGCCGACCTCGAAGAAGGCCAGGAGTGGACCGGCTGGCACCTGCTCGAGAAGGACCTGTGGGCCCCGGCCCCCGAGGCCAACGACGGCGCGGCCTACCTCCCGCTGACGACTGAGCAGCGCACCCAGTACGCCGACCAACTTCTCGCCGACACGACCGAGCTCAACGACCGCGTCCACACGAGCGAGTTCGCCGAGACGATCGACGCCGCGAGCATCGGCAACGGTGCCAAGGGCCTGCTCGACGAGGTCGCGACCGGCAAGGTCACCGGTGAGGAAGAGATCTGGTCGCACACCGACCTGTGGGACTTCCAGGCCAACGTCGACGGCGCCAAGGTCGCCTACGACGGGCTGCGGGACATCGTCCTCGCCCAGGATGCCGACCTGGCCGCGACCCTCGACACCCAGTTCGCCACGATCCAGGGCCTGCTCGACGCCCAGCGTTCCGGTGACGGGTTCGTCCTGTACACAGCCCTGACCGAGGCCCAGGTCAAGCAGCTGGCCGACTCGGTCAACGCGCTCGGCGAGCCGCTGTCCAAGCTCACCGCGGCCGTCGTCCTGTAGCTCGCGCCACTCGCGCCGACCAGCACCAGCACGAAGGTAGCCATGTCCCAGATGCCCCCGACCTCGGGCTCGACCCAGTCCTCGGACTCCATCGCGCCCGAGGCCGCCAGCGAGGCCGACCAGGCCGGCGCCGTCTCCCGGCGCAGCCTGCTCGGCCTTGCGGGGGCGGGCGTGGCCGCCCTCGGCATCGGCGCGGCCGGCGGCTTCGCGGCCGGGCGCTCCACCGCGCCGGCAACCTCACCGGTCGCCGACGTCTACCCCTTCACCGGCCCGCACCAGGCCGGGATCACGACCCCGGCGCAGGACCGCCTGCACTTCGCGACCTTCGACCTCATCACCGACTCCCGCGAGGCGGTCGTGGCCCTGCTCAAGGCGTGGACCGTGGCCGCCGAGCGGATGACCCAGGGCCTGCCCGCCGGGGAGTTCGAGCCCGGCGCGGGCCCCTACGACGCGCCGCCGGACGACACCGGCGAGGCGGAGGGGCTGAACGCGTCGGGCCTGACGATCACGTTCGGCTTCGGCCCGTCGCTGTTCACCGACTCGGACGGCGCGGACCGCTACGGCCTCGCCGCCCGCCGCCCCGCCCTGCTCGCTGACCTCCCGCACTTCCCGGCCGACGCCCTCGAGGACGCCCGCTGCGGCGGCGACCTTGCCATCCAGGCCTGCGCCGACGACCCCCAGGTCGCAGTCCACGCCATCCGCAACCTCGCCAGGATCGCCTTCGGCACCGCCTCGGTGCGCTGGAGCCAGCTCGGCTACGGGCGGACGTCGTCGACGTCGACCGCGCAGACCACCCCCCGCAACCTCTTCGGCTTCAAGGACGGCACGGCCAACATCAAGTCCGAGGAGACCGACGCCGTCACCTCCCAGGTGTGGGTCTCTGCCGATGACAGCGCGGCCGACGACGCCGCAGGCGACAGGGCCACCGACTCTTCCTGGCTCACCGGCGGCTCCTACCTCGTGGCGCGCCGGATCCGGATGACCATCGAGACGTGGGACCGGTCCTCGCTGCGCGAGCAGGAGACCGTCGTCGGGCGCACCAAGCACACGGGTGCGCCGCTGTCCGGAGGCACCGAGCTCACCGAGCCCAACTTCGCCAAGGCCGGCCGCGGCGACCTGCCACTCATCGACCCGACCTCGCACGTCGCGCTCGCCCACCCGACCAACAACAACGGCGCCCGGATGCTGCGCCGCGGGTACAACTACACCGACGGCTCCGACGGCCTGGGTCGCCTGGACGCCGGACTGTTCTTCATCGCCTTCGTCCGCAACCCCGCGACCCAGTACATCCCCATGCAGAACACCCTCGCCCGCGACGACCTCATGAGCGAGTACCTGCGCCACACCGGCTCGGGCCTGTGGGCCGTGCCACCCGGCATCCCCGCGGGCGCGCCCCTCGGCGGAGCGGACGGCGCGTACGTCGGCCAGGGGCTGTTCGAGGCGTGATGCGCGGCGCGAGTCCGTAGACGAGTAGCGTCGTCCTATGACCGCCCACAGCCCTGCCAGCACGACGGCACCGCTCACCACGCAGCATCCGCAGGCCGCCCTCACGGCCCTGCTCGTCGTCGTCACGGCGATCACCGCCGAGCTCGCCCGGATGAGCGGGCCGCTCATCGACGCCGCCTTCACGACCGGGGTGATCGCCGCGGCTGTCACAGCCGTGGGAACCTACGCCGCGGCCGGGCTGTTCGTGCTCGCCCTGTGCGTGCGGCGACCGATCGACGGCCGGGTGGTCCTGCTCGCCGTCGTCGCCCTCGCCGTCGGGCGGGTGGCGACCCAGGGGCTGAGCGGGTCGGTGCGCTACGGCACGGCCCTGGCCACGGTTGCGCTGTCCGTGGCGATCGTCGTCGTGGTGGCCGCAGCCGTCGCCCGGGTGTCCGGGCGCGCGGTCGCCGCCGGGGTGGGCGGCGGTCTGGCGGTCTCCGCCGCGCTCAACCTCGCGCTGCGCACCTGGGACTCCGTGTGGCGCCCGGGCGCGCTAGGCTGGCTGGTCGCCCTCGCGCTCGTGGCCACCGCCGTCACGCTGGCCTGGCGGCTGCGGGCACTGCCTGCCGCTCCCGCGGTCCGCGGTCTGTGGCTGATCGGACCGTACCTGGGGCTGGCCGTCATGACCTTCGCGAACCCCGCCTTCATCTCCTCCCAGGCGGGCCTGCCGCTGTGGTTGTCCGGCCTGGTGATCATCGTCGCCGCGCTGGGCACGGCGGGGTTGCTGGCCCTGCCGGCCCCCGACCCCACCCGGTTGCCCGCCTGGACCGACGCGATCGTCGTCGTGGTATCGGGCGGGGCCGCCGCGCTCGTGTTCTTCACGATCGGCTGGCCCCACGATCCCGGCACGGTCGTGTCGGTCCTCGTGGCGGCCTCGATCGTGCTGCTCGCCGGTTCGACGACGATCGCCCTCGCCCAGGCGCTCACCCGGCCCGTCCACCGGCAGCGATCCCTGCGCCTGGCCGGGGCGGCGACCTGCGCCGGCCTCGGGCTGATCCTCCCGCTGCTGGTCTACCAGCTCGACTACGACCTTCCGCTGCCGGTCCCGAACGTCGTGCTTCCGGTGGCCGTCGCTGTGCTGATCTCCGGCATGTCCGTGCGTGCCCGGATCCGGGCACGCGTCTTCGACGGCGAAGTCGACCTGACGGCAACACCCCTGGCGATGCGGGTGCAGGGCCCGGCGCTCGTGGCCACCGCCCTGCTCGGTCTCGTCGGCATCGCGATGGTCGTGCCGACCGGCGCACCGAGCGCGGTCGACCGCATGCCCGGGTCCTTCCGGCTCCTCGACTGGAACCTGCACTACGGGGTGAGCGCGGAGCCCGCGGTCGAGCTGTCGGACATGGCCGCGGTAATCCGCGAGTCCGGGGCCGACGTCGTCACGCTCCAGGAGGTCTCCCGCGGCTGGGTCATGGGCGGCGGCGCGGACATGGCCACCTACCTGTCCCAGGAGCTCGACATGGAATTCGTCTTCGTACCGGCCGCGGACCGCCAGTTCGGCAACGTCATCATGTGGAAGCCTTACCTGGGCGAGCTCACGGGCGTCGAGCGCACCGCACTGCCCTTCGGGGACGGCCCGCAGAGCCGCTCGGCGATCTCGGGGACGCTGACCGACGGCGTGCCCGTCCGGATCACCTCCGTGCACCTGCAGCACCGCGCCGAGAACACCCCCACCCGGCTCGAGCAGCTCAGCGTGCTGCTCGAGGCCCAACCCGTCTCGGGGGCCTACCTGCTGGCCGGCGACCTCAACGCCGAGCCGGGCTGGCCTGAGCCGCACATGCTCGCGGCCGCTGGGCTGGTCAGCGCGCAGGACTCGGCCGGGAACCCGGCCGACCTGACCCATCCCAGCCTCGTCCCGGACCAACGCATCGACTGGGTCTTCGGGAGCGGCGTGACGTTCACCAACTTCGCCGTCCTGGACACCCAGGAGTCCGACCACCGCCCGCTCGTGACCACCGTGACCGTCGACGCCGTACCCACCCCCTAGGAGCCATCATGCAGATCCTGCTTCCCGTGTCCGAGGCCGTCGCGCTCGCCGCGGCCAAGGAGCCACTCCCCCCGGTCATCCGATCGGTCACCGCCGAGGGTTCCTCGCTCCTGCTCGACATCGACCTGCGGGTGGTCCCGGACGCCCCGTTCCCGCTGCGGGTCGCAGCGGCGGCCATCGGCACCGTGGCGGTGACCGCGACGTTCTCCGGGTACGACCTGGGCGTGGCGACCTTCGTCATCACCGCGCACGCGCGGGCGCTGCCCGCGCACAAGCTGCTCAACCACCTCACCGGGCCGATCGAGTCCGCGCTCACCCGGCGCGGGCTGCCCGCGGGCCTCGTGGAGATCCGCAAGGGCGAGGGCGAGCCGGTCCTCGCCGTGCGCCTGCAGGACGCCGTCGCCGCCAAGGCGACCGGCGTCACCGTCACGGACTTCGACCTGCGCGACGCGACCGCCCACGTGACCCTCGCCGTCGGCCAGGTCGCCCTCCGCTGAGTGCGGCTCCAGCGTCCGCTGAGTGCGGGCGAATGGCTGCCCAAACCGGACACAGACCAGCCATTCGCCCGCACTCAGCGAAGGGTGGGCGGGGCTCGGCGGACTGGGGGTGGGCTATTCGGTGAGGTGGTGGCTCATCCGGGCGACCTCGCCGATCGAGCCGGACAGCGACGGGTAGACCGTGAACGCCTCGGCGACGTCGTCGGCCGTAAGGCGGTGCTCGACGGCGAGGGTGATCGGGAAGATCAGCTCGCTCGCCCGCGGCGCCACGACCACCCCGCCGAGCACGACGCCGGCGTCGGGGTGGGAGAACATCTTGACGAAGCCGTCGCGGATGCCGAGCATCTTCGCGCGCGGGTTGCGGCTCAGCGGCAGGATCGTCGTGAGGTACTTCGAGCCCTGTTCGATGAGCTTCTTCTCGGAGTATCCGACGGTCGCAATCTCAGGGGCGGTGAAGATGTTCGCCGCGACGGTGCGCAGCTTGATCGGGGCCACCGCGTCGCCCAGGGCGTGCGACATGGCCACGCGTCCCTGCATGGCCGCCACGCTCGCGAGCGGGAACACTCCCGTGCAGTCCCCGGCCGCATAGACCCCGCGCGCGCTCGTGCGGGAGACCTTGTCGACCTCGATGTGGCCCGACGCCGTCAGGCGCACCCCCGCCTCCTCGAGGCCGATCCCCGACGTGCTCGGGATGGACCCGACGGCCATGAGCAGGTGGGAACCCTCGACCACGGAGCCGTCGGACAGCGTGACCTCGACCCGGGCGCCGGCGCCTGAGCCGATCACCCGGGCGGACTCCGCGCGCGAGCGCGACCTGACCGTCATACCGCGGCCCTTGAAGACCTCTTCGATCAGGTTCGCGGCGTCGGCGTCCTCGCCGGGCAGCACCCGGTCGCGGCTCGAGATGAGAACGACCTCGCAGCCCAGGGCGTTGTACGCACCGGCGAACTCGGCCCCGGTGACCCCCGAGCCGACGACGATGAGCTTCTCGGGCAGCTCGGTGAGGTTGTAGATCTGGGTCCAGGTGAAGATGCGCTCGCCGTCGGGCACGGCCGTGTCCAGGATCCGCGGGGTCGCGCCCGTCGAGACGAGGATGACGTCGGCGTCGAGCACGAGCGGCCCGCCGCCGCCGTCGGGGCTGTCCACGATCACGCGGGCCGGGCCGTCCAGGCGCCCCTCACCCAGCACGATGCGGATGTTCTCCCGTTCGAGGCGGGCCCGGATGTCCGCCGACTGCGCGGCCGCGAGCGCCATGACCCGCGTGTTGACCGCGGCGAGGTCGACGTCGAGACGCGGCACCGCGCCCGCGGGCATCCCGCCGACCCGGATCCCCAGCTCCGCGCCGGTCTCGGCGACCGTCATCCACTCGGCCGTCGCGATGAGCGTCTTGGACGGCACGACGTCGGTCAGGACGGCCGCGCCGCCCACGCCCTGCCGCTCGACGATGGTCACGTCGGCGCCGAGGCGACGGGCCACGAGCGCAGCCTCGTAGCCACCCGGGCCTCCCCCGAGGATGACGATGCGGGTCGTCTGCAGGTCCGTCGAGGAGGAGTCGGGGGCTAAGGCGGGAGCGGGAGGCGAAGTCTGAGTCACGTGCCTCAGTATCTCAGCAACTCCCCAGTAATCCATCCGTGGGCTGACCAGCGCGCGCAGTCGTCTCAGCCGCCCAACCCGGATAACCTCAGATGCATGACGACTCACCCTGTCCCCACGCCCTCGGCCACCACCCCGGCCTTCCGCTCCGACGTCGATCCCTTCGACCTCGCCCGTGACGCCGCGGCACACATCGCCCGCGTCACCGGCGTCGCCTCCCACGACGTGGCCCTCGTGCTCGGGTCCGGCTGGGGCGGTGCGGCCGACCTGCTCGGGGAGACCGTCGCGGAGATCCCCAGCGACGAGATCCCCGGCTTCTCCAAGCCGGCCGTCGAAGGGCACGTGGGCACGCTGCGCTCGATCCGGATCGGTGCGACCGGCAAGCACGCCCTGGTCCTCGGCTCGCGCACGCACCTGTACGAGGGCAAGGGTGTGCGCGCCGTCGTGCACGGGATCCGTACGGCGGCCGCCGCGGGCGCTCAGACCGTGATCCTCACCAACGGCTGCGGCGGGCTCAACGTCGACTGGACACCGGGCACCCCGGTCCTCATCAGCGACCACATCAACCTCACCGCGACCTCACCGCTCGAGGGCGCGACGTTCATCGACCTGACCGACCTGTACTCCACGCGGCTGCGTGCCCTCGCCCGCGAGGTCGACGCCGCGCTGCCTGAAGGCGTCTACGTCCAGTTCCCCGGCCCGCACTACGAGACGCCGGCCGAGGTGCGGATGGCCGGAGTGATGGGCGGGAACCTCGTGGGCATGTCCACGACCCTGGAAGCCATCGCGGCCCGCCAGGTGGGCATGGAGGTGCTCGGGATCTCCCTCGTGACGAACCTCGCCGCTGGAATCTCACCGGTGCCGCTGTCCCACGCGGAGGTCATCGAAGCAGGTCAGGCCGCTGGGCCGCGCATCTCCGCGCTGCTCGCCGCGATCATCGAGAAGGTGTGACATGAGCGTTTCGGAGTTGACCGAGCTTGGCGCCGAGGTCGAGGCGTGGATCGCCAACGATCCCGACGCACGCACCCGCACCGAGCTCACGAACCTGCTTCAGTCCGCCCTGGACACCGTCGACGACTACCGTCACGACGCGATCCGCGCCGAACTGCGGGACCGTTTCACCGGCCCGCTGCAGTTCGGCACCGCGGGCCTGCGCGGGCGGATGGCCGCCGGGCCCAACCGGATGAACCGTGCCGTGGTCATCCGCGCGGCCGCCGGGCTGGCCGCCTACCTCCGGGAGGCCGTCGGCGACGCCGGGCACCCGCCGCGCATCGTCGTCGGCTACGACGCACGGCACAACTCCCGCACCTTCGCCGTCGACAGCGCCGCCGTGTTCACCGCGGCCGGGCTCGACGTGGTGATCCTCGACCACGCGCTGCCCACCCCGGTCCTCGCCTTTGCGGTGCGTCACCTCGACGCCGACGCCGGCGTCATGGTCACCGCGAGCCACAACCCCCCGGCCGACAACGGGTACAAGGTATATCTCGGCGGCAGGGTCGTCAGTGATTCCGGCCAGGGCGCACAGATCGTGCCGCCCTACGACGCGGGCATCGCCGCGCACATCGACGCGGCGCCGGGTGCCGTCGCCGTCCCCCGCGCGGACGCAGGGTGGCGGACCGCCGGGCCGGGCCTGCTCGCGGCCTACCTGGGCGCCGTCGGCTCCCTGGCCGACGACGGCGCGCCGCGCCGGCTGAGCATCGTCGCCACCCCGCTGCACGGAGTGGGCGGGGCCGTCCTGGAGCAGGTGCTGCGGGCCGCCGGCTACCACGACGTGTTCATGGTGCCGGAACAGTTCGAGCCCGACCCAGACTTCCCCACGGTCGCCTTCCCCAACCCGGAGGAGCCCGGGGCGATCGATCTGGCCCTGGCCTATGCCCAGACCCTGGGGGCGGACCTGGTCATCGCGAACGACCCCGACGCCGACCGCTGCGCGATCGCGGTCAAGGACGTGCGGTCCGTGCTCGACCGCCAGCGCAACACAAGCCCGGAGACGGCGATCTCCGAGGGCTGGCGGATGCTGCACGGCGACGAGGTAGGTGCGCTGCTCGGTGAGCTTGTCGCCTCGGAACAGGCACCCGGCAGCGGCGCCCTGGCCAGCTCGATCGTGTCCTCCCGGCTGCTCGCCCGGATCGCGGCGGCGCACGGGCTCTCCCACGCCGCGACCCTCACCGGGTTCAAGTGGATCTCGCGGGTCGACGGCCTGGTGTTCGGCTACGAGGAAGCGCTCGGCTACTGCGTCGACCCGGGACAGGTGCGGGACAAGGACGGCATCTCCGCCGCGCTGCGCATCGTCGGGCTCGCCGACCGGCTCAAGGCCGACGGCCGGACGCTCATCGACGCCCTCGACGACCTGGCCCGGGCGCACGACCTGCACCTGACCGACCAGCTCGCTGCCCGGTATGCGGACGTGTCCCAGATCCCGGTCACGATGCAGACCCTGCGGGGCGCACCTCCCACGCTGCTGGGCGGTTCACCCGTCACCGAGCTCGTGGACCTCTCCGACGGCGTCGACGGCCTGCCGCCCACGGACGGCCTGCGGCTGCTCACCGCGGACGGCACCCGGGTCGTGGTCCGGCCCAGCGGGACCGAACCCAAGGTCAAGTGCTACCTCGAGGTGATCCTCCCGGTCGGCGAGACCGCCACGCACAATGAGCTCACAGCCGTCCGGCACGCGGCCAGGACGCGGCTCAACGCTGTCATCGCCGACATGTCAGTCGCGCTGGGACTGTGAGCTGACGGGACTCTGAACGGCACTCCTCCCGTGCACGACGACGCCGCGCACCTGGTCACCAGGTGCGCGGCGTCGCTGCTCAAATCTGTTCAGCTCACTGCGACGGTGACCCCGCCGGAGAAGGGCGAGTCGTGCAGCTCGAGGGAGGCTGGGCTCGCGTCGGCCGGCACGTCGAAGACAATGATCCCCTCGACCGTGTTCCCCGGATTGATGCTCGTGAGGAAGCTGTTGGAGTCGGGCAGGTAGACGGCCGCCGTCGAGTCCGCCGAGTGCGTGCGGCCCTGGGCGTCAAGGAGCTTCTGCGAGCTCGAGTCGAAGTACTGCGCCTGGTCCCCGATATTGGTCACAGTGACGTGCACCAGCAGGAACTGGCCCTGGGCATCTACGCCGAAGGTCGCGTCGCCGATGTGGGCGACACCCGGCTCCAGGCTGTTCACCGTGAACTCAAACTTCCCGTCGGCGACCACCGACCCGATGCCGGGGGTTGTGGGGGCCGGGGCGTCGTCGGCTGGGATGTCGTCGGCCGGTGCTGCGGAGGTCGCGCCGGCGCCGGGAGTCGTGGCGGGCTTGTCCCCTCCCGAGAACGCCTGCGACAGGGCGATCAGGACGACGATCACAAGCAGGGCCGTGAAGATCTTGTGCCGGGCGAAGAAGTTCTTCTTCTTCGGCACCGGCGCGAGCTGGACAACATACTGCGGGGGCAGCTGGGGCTGGCCGTTCTGGGCCTGCTGCTGGGCGAGCCGCAGCTGGGCCTGCTCGTAGGCCTGCTGAGCCTGCTGGGACGGGTCGGTGCCTCGTGATCGGGCCATCGTGGTTCCTCGTTCTGAGTGGTGGACAAGCGGGTCTTGAGCAACACCCACACCTCATCGCAGACGGCCCACCGCTTGCATCGCCCGGACGGGGCGTCCCCGCTACCCGATCGGTCGAGCAGACCGGCGGGCGCTCCACCCGGTCGGAGGACGACGTCGTCGGTGGCTGGCCCTACGCTGACGCTGTGTCCCGACCACCGACCCACCCCGCCGCCGCGCCGCAGGTCCCACCGCGGCACGTCCCACCGCCGTACCAGCCGGGCACCCCCGGTCCGGCCCGCCCGTGGACGGCCGGCGCGCGCCGCTCCGGACCCGTCGCCGCGACCGTCGCGTTGGTCGCGGTGAGCCTGTTCTCCTCGATGGCCGCGCTGGCCTTCGAGGGGAACGCCCACGCGATGTCCGGCGTGGGCGCGGTGTGGGTCACCGCCGGGATGTTCGCCGCCTTCGGGGTCTCCGCGATGATCATCGTGCGTCGCCGGTACCCGGTCGCGCTGACCGTCGTCGCCTCCGCCTTCGCCCTGCTGTTCCCGGCCGACGCCTTTGCCGCGCTCGTCGGCCTGTCCTGCGTCGTGGCGACCCAGCCCCGCCGTCGCGCGATCGTGGCGACGGCGGCCGTCTCGGCCGTGACGGTGGTCGCCGTGACCCGCGACTTCCTCCGGCCGGCAGAGTTTCAGCTCTTCACCACCAAGCCGCCGGGCGGGTTAGCCCAGCCGCTGCCGTGGTGGTTCTACGCGATCGTCGCGATCGTGGCACTCGCCTTCACGGTCGGCATCGGGCTGTTCCGGCGCACCACGGTGAACCTGAGCCACGTGCGGGAACAGTTCTCGCACAGCGCGCAGACCACCGCCGACCTGCGGTCCGAGCTCACCCGCCAGGAGGAGCGAGACCTCATCGCACGGGAGGTCCACGACACCCTGGCACACCGCCTCGCGCTCGTCTCCCTGCACTCGGGCGCCCTCGAGATGGCCGCACGCGACCACCCCGAGCTCCAGGTCTTCGCCCACGAGGTCCAGTCGAACGCGCACCGGTCGCTCGAGGACCTGCGCGGGCTCATCGGCGTGCTGCGTGATCCCGGATCACGCCGCAGCGACAGCCCAGGCGCACCGGCGACCGTGACCTTGGAAGACCTGTCAGAGCTGCTCACCGCCTCACGCAAGGCCGGCAGCCAGATGGTCGCCACGGTCATGATCAACGACTCCGCCTCGGCGAGCGCACCCCTGACGCATGCGGCCTACCGGATCGTCCAGGAGGCGCTGACGAACATCCACAAGCACGCGCCGAGCTCCCCGATCGACGTCGACCTCACCGCGAGCGCGGCGGCCGGCGTCCGGATCCTCGTGTCCAACGCCATGCCGCACGGCTCCGGGCCGGCGATCCCTGGAGCCGGCGCAGGGATCGCCGGCATCCACGAGCGGACCCGGCTGCTGGGCGGGCGGGCCTGGATCGGTCCCCGCGACGGGCGGTTCGTCGTCGACGTGTGGCTACCGTGGCAGGCGGTCGCCGGCCCCGGCTGATCAGGGCGGACACGCGCTTGTCGCGGTCCGGGAACGGCGCAGATCGGGCCTACCATGACACTCGTGATCCGTGTGCTGCTGGTAGACGATGACCCCATGGTGCTGATGGCCTTCTCGGCGATCCTGGGAACCGACCCGGATGTCGAGATCGTCGGGACGGCCAGCGACGGGGACCAGGTGGTCACCGCGGTCCAGGCCCACCATCCCGACGTCGCGGTCATCGACCTGCGCATGCGCCGCATGGGCGGCGTCGAGGCGACCGCTGCGGTCGCCGCCCTGCCTCATCCTCCGCGGGTGATCGTCGTGACGAGCTTCGACGCCGACGAGAACATCCTGCATGCGCTCGACGCAGGGGCGCAGGGGTTCCTGCTCAAGGACTCCGCGCCGCTCGAGATCATCGCGGCCGTGCGCGCCGTCGCCGCGGGTGACGGCGCGCTCTCACCGCGAGTCACCCGGTACGTCATCGACCACGTGACCGGTGACACCCACGCGGCCGAGCGCTCCGTCGCCCGCCAGCGGCTGGAGCTGCTCACCGAGCGGGAGCTGCAGATGGCCTGCGGCGCGCATGCCGGGCAGACCAACGAGGAGATCGGCGCGGCGAACTTCCTCAGCGCGGCGACCGTCAAGACGCACCTGTCGAGCGCCCAGACCAAGCTGGGCCTGACCGGCCGGATTCAGCTCGCGATCCTTGTCGAGCGGTCAGGCCTGCTCGGCTGAGATCAGCTTGGCCTCGTCGGAGTCGACGGCCGCCTTCCAGCTCGCCTTGTCGCTGCGCCAGCCTTCTTCCGTGCGACCCCGGCGCCAGTATCCCGACGCCGACAGCGCACTCACCGGCACGCCTCGGTCGCCGCGCAGGTGACGACGGAGGTCTTTGACGAAGCCGGCGTCCCCGTGCAGGAACACCTCGGGCGTCCCCTCCGGGAAGGTCCATGCGGTGACCGTGTCGACGAGCGGGCTGCCGCCCGACGTGCGGTGCACCCAGGTGATGAGGTCCGCGTCGCAGGCCTGCGCCGCCGATACGAGCTCCTGCTCGTCGTCGGGCCCGCCCACCTCGCAGAACACCTTCGCCCGCGCTCCCGCGGGCAGTACCTCCAAAGCCGCGGCGATCGCTGGCAGCGCGCTCTCGTCGCCGATGAACAGGTGCCAGTCCGCGGCGGCCGACGGCGCGTAGGCGCCCCCCGGTCCGGCGAAGCTCATCGGGTCGCCGGGCTGCGCGGCCGCAGCCCACGGTCCGGCGAGTCCCTCGTCGCCGTGGATGACGAAGTCGAGGGCCAGTTCGCCCGCGGCGGCGTCGAAGGAGCGGATCGTGTAGGTGCGCAGTCGCTCGCGCTGGCCCTCGACCTCCGGGGGGAACTGGAGCTTGACGTAGCGGTCGGTGAACGCGGTGGGGTCAAGTGCGGTCAGCGCCTCGCCGCCCAGGACGACCCGCACCATGTGCGGGGTGAGCTGCTCGGTACGCACCACACGGGTCTGCGTGCTGGTCCGTGCGCGCCGCGGCCCGCCGCGCTCCGCGGGCTCGGGGCGCTCGGTGGGCTCGGTGGGCTCGGCTGACGGGGTGGGTGAGACGGACAAGGCAACCTCCGGGACGTGGGCACTAAGGCTACCCTAAGCCCGGATGGGGACGGTGGAGACCACGATCGGCGCTCCCTGCCCGTAGCCGGTCCTGATCAACGCCTGCCCCAGCGCTGGTGCCGCCGGGAGAAGCACTCCACGGCAATCTGCCTCATTGAGCGGTTCTTGAGCCCCCGGCGATCGGGATGGTCTGGCCCGAGATCGACTTGGCACTGTCGGAGGCGAGGAGACGCACAGCGCGGCGATGTCCGCCGGGTCCACGAAGCGCTTCAGCGCTTGGATGCTCAGCGCGTCCTCGGTCACCTCGTCCAGAGTCTTCCCGTTCGCGTCGGCCCGTCCCTGCAGCACCCTGTGGATGCGGTCCCCGTCCACGGCTCTGGGTCCACGCTTGGTGGTCGCGTACGGACTGCGCTCCGGATACCCGAACCGGCCTCCGACGGACGACATGATGATCACCACCCCGGCTTCCGATCGCTTCAGGTGCGGAATCGACAGCCGGGTCACATTGAACGTTCCCGTGAGATTGACTGCGAGCACCGCATCCCAGGCGTCAGGGGCCATCTCCTCGACCGACGCCGTCGGCCCCGAGATGCCTGCATTGTTGACCAGCACATCGATGCCGCCCAGGGTCGATGCGGCCTCCGTCACGTTCGGCTCTGCTTCAGTTCGGCTCTGCTCGACGCCAGGTCAGCGTCGAGTTCACGGTCCTTCCCCCGGAGACGATGGGTGAGGCCGTGCCGAGGTGCAGGAACTCACCGTCGATCGACACCACGCGCGGCTGGGTCTGGCCCGTCCAGTCCGGGAACAACGACACGAACATCGAATGCGTGAGGGTGCCCTGCTCCTCGTCGACGTGGAACGGTCCCGAGTAGGCGATGTAGGTAGAGGCTTCCGCCTTGTATTCCGCGTCGGTCCCCGCGAACCAGTCGCCGGACGCGAAGTTCTCTCGCCCCGATGCCGAGAGCTGGGCCGACATGTACCCGTCCGGCGTGTAGATGATCAACCCGCTCGCGGTGCTGCCCAAGGGTTCGAAAGGTTCCGAACCATCGACCGGAATCTCGCGGTACGACACGAGCTTCCACGCGCCTACGAGCTGTTCGCGCAATCCCAACGCCATCGCTACCTCCAGAGAACGGGGCCGCCCTGCACGGCAGGACCACCTACATCCAGACTAGACCCGGCGGTCCTGTCAGTAGCCGCCCGCATCGGCGCTGTCTGGCGCACCCTCGCCGTCGAGCCCGGCCAGGACCGACGCGGTCCCGGACAGCCCGAGCCGGGTTGCACCCGCTGCGATCATCGCGAGCGCGTCGGCGGCCGTGCGCACCCCGCCGCTGGCCTTGACCCCGAGCCGGCCACCGACGGTCGCTGCCATGAGCTCGACCGCGTGCACGCTCGCCCCGCCGGCCGGGTGGAACCCGGTCGACGTCTTGACGAAGTCCGCGCCGGCGGACTCGCTCGCCCGGCACGCGGCGACGATCTCGTCGTCGGTCAACGCAGCGGACTCGATGATCACCTTGAGCACGGTCGGGTGCGGGGCCGCGGCGCGCACCGCGGCGATGTCCGCCTCGACGTCCTCCCACTCCCCTGCCTTGACCGCGCCGAGGTTGATGACCATGTCCACCTCGTGCGCGCCGTCGGCCACCGAGTGTGCCGCCTCGGCGGCCTTGATCTGGCTGTGGTGCTTGCCGGAGGGGAAACCGCACACCGTGGCGATCTTCAGCGTGCTGCCTGCCGGCAGCGCGACCGGCAGCATCGACGGAGAGACGCAGATCGAGTACACGCCAAGCTCGTCCGCCTCCTCGGCCAGGGCTGCCACGTCGGCTGGGGTGGACTCGGGCTTGAGCAGCGTGTGGTCGACGCGCGCGGCAAGCTCTGCGGGGGTGAGGGGTGAGTGGCTCATTTTCTCTCCGTCTTCGGTGGGTGGCACCGAGGGGGTGGCGATGGGTGTGCCGCCCCCTCGGCGGTCGTGCTTCGGCGGTCGTGCGTGATCGGTCGTGCTCGTCAGGCCTGCGCGGCCTGCGCGTAGCCCTCGAGGATCTGCTCGCCGAGGGCGTGGCGCTCGTCGTGGTGGATGAACGCGCTCCAGGCGGCCGCGAGGGTGGCGTCGCGCAGGTCGTCGAGGGTCCAGCCGGCCTCCTCGACGAGCAGCGTCATCTCCTTGGTCATGGTGGTCCCGGACATGAGCCGGTTGTCGGTGTTGATCGTCACCGCGAAGTCGAGGTCACGCAGCCGGGAGATCGGGTGCGCGGCGATCGACACGGCCGCGCCGGTCTGCAGGTTGGAGGAGGGGCACAGCTCGAGCGGGATCTGGTTGTCCCGTACCCAAGCGGCGATCAGACCGAGCGTGGGGGCGTCGGTGTCCAGGCCGGTGATGTCCTCGACGATGCGCACGCCGTGGCCGATCCGGCTGGCCTGTCCCAGGTGGACGGCCTCGGCGATCGACTCGACGCCGGCCGCCTCGCCCGCATGGATCGTCACCGGGAAGGACGCGTCGTTGAGGGTGCGCCACACGGACGGGAAGCGGGAGGGCAGGAAGCCGTCCTCGGCGCCGGCGATGTCGAAGCCGACGACTCCGCGGTCCCGGTTCGCCAGTGCCAGCTCGGCGATCTCGTCCCAGCGGTCGGCGTGACGCATGGCCGTGACGAGCTGGCCCACGCGGATCGTGCGGCCCTGCTCGGCGGCGAGGGCGACGCCCTCGGCGAAGCCAGCCTGGACGGCGTCGACGGTGTCCTGGAGGGAGAGGCCCTGGGTGAGGTGCTGCTCGGGCGCCCAGCGCTGCTCGGCGTAGACGACGCCGTCGGCGGCGAGGTCGAGCACGGACTCGCGGGCGACCCGGCTCAGGCCCTCGCGGGTCTGCATGACGGCGATCGTGTGGTCGAAGGTCTCCAGGTAGCGCACGAGGGAGCCCGAGTCGGCGGCCGCGACGAACCACGCGCGCAGCTCCTCGGCGTCGGTCGTGGGCAACTCGTGGCCGGCCGCGGCGGCGAGGTCGATGATGGTCTGCGGGCGCAGTCCGCCGTCGAGGTGGTCGTGCAGGACGACCTTGGGCAGGGCAGAGATGGGCAGGTCAGAAGTCATGCCCCAACGGTACCGCCGGTCGCCCGCCGGCACTCACGAATTCGGGGTTCCAGGAGCAGGAGCTCCGGTCACTGGCGGGCCTCGTCGTCGCCCTCGGGGACCGCCCACGCCTGCTCGACGACGTCCGCCTCGTCGGCCTCGTCGGAGAGGTCGGGCCGGGGGGTCCCTGGGTGGTACTCCTCGAGGTCGTCGCCGAGGGCCCCTTCGCCGCCCGTCACCTCCTCCGCGAGGTTGATCGTGTCCTCGAGGTCGGGGCGGGTCAAGCCCGCGTCGCGCAGTGCGTCGTCGCCGGGCACGGTGCTCATGGTCGTCCTCCTGGTGGCGGGGTCCTCCCATGCTCACCCCGGGATGGCTCCCCCGCCACCCCGGCCCGCGGGGGCGACGGTCAGTGGGGCGACGGTCAGCCCGGCGGCGGCGATCGGTCCGGCGCCACCGGAAGCAGCACCCAGGTCACGTGCGACCAGTTCCCGTAGGCCGGGCGACTGCTCCCGCCCTGGGCCAGCTCGTCGGGGGTGATGGCCAGCATCCGCCCGACCGACGGCTCGTAGACCTCGAGCGCCACCCCGTCCGGGCTCGTGAGCACGACGACGTGGCGCGGCACGGCCGCGCCGAGCCCCCCGCGGGTGTCCCCGCCGGTATAGAACGGCACGGGCAGGCCGCGGCGAGCAGACGCGATCGCGTGGTCGAGCAGCGGGCCGGACTGGCCGGGGCTGGTATCCACGAGGAGGCGGTGGGCGTACCGGACGGCCCCGAAGCGCGCCACCCGCTGGGCACCCCAGGGCGGGGTGCCCAGCCCGCTCGGCCAGCTGAGTCCGAGGAGTGCACGCCGGTTGCTCCGAACCTTGACAGCCTGCTGGAGCGCTCCGAAGCGCGTCGTCGGGGTCGCCTGGTGCGCGCCGTCGAGCACCGTCTGGTCGAGCCACCCGAGCTCGGGCGCGGTGCTCGCGCCGGGCTCCGCCTCCCCGGTCGCCAGCCACCGGGCCACCCGAGGGTCGCCGGCGGCGGCGAGCATCACGAGCGCGGCCGAGCCGCACGTCGTCGGATCGGCCTGGACCGGACGGTCCGCACCGAACAGTGCGACGACGCGCCGGACGGCTCCCACATCCCCGGCCACGGGCGGCGGCAGGGGCGGCAGGGGCGGCAGGGCTCGTCGCCCGGCGCCGAGGGCGTGTAGGAGCGTGGAGAGCTGGCGCCCGGGGCGGCCCGTCACGACCACGGTGCCCACACCCTGATCAGCGCCGTCATCGCGCCGAGTGCCCCGAGGCAGGCCACGGACCAGGCGATCCGGACGAGTCCGGGCCATACCTGGGTGTGGGTGCCCACGCGGAGCGAGCGGGCCGGGCTGGCGACCATGAGGCGCAGCGCGACGTAGACGGCGACGCCCGCCGCGGCGATCGCCAGGACCGGGGCGTGGGTGCGGATGGCCGTCATGGCGAGCAGCAACGACCCGACGACCGTACCCATGACGGTGCGGTGCCAGGCCAGCGCGGTGCGTTCGGGCTGGGCGCCCGAGGGCGCCGCCCGCTCGGGGCCTTCGTCGGGGCTGCTCACGTCGGGACCGGTCAGCCCAGGATCGAGGCGATCGCGTACCCGGTGAGCAGCAGGGCCATCGCGACCACTCCACCGACGAGCAGCGGCAGGGCTGTCGGCGCCGGCAGCGGCGAGCCGGTGCGCAGCGCGATCTCGTGGTGCTTCCAGGACCGCAGGGCGTAGACCGCGAGGCTCGCCCCGGCGAGGCAGGCGATCGCCGCGACGATCTCCAGCAGGACCGGCACCTCGGCAAAGGTCGAGAAGGAGGTCAGCGCGACTCCCCCGGCGACCAGGCCCAGCCCCGTGCGGACCCATGCCAGCGCAGTCCGCTCATTGGCGAGGGAGAACCGCGCGTCGGGCTCGGAGCCGACGCCGTAGACCGCGGCGGGGCGCCGGGCATCGCGATCTTCGTCAGCGGACGGGCCGTCTTGTTTACGCAGGTTGACCACGCCCTCACCCTAAGCCCCGCCGGTCGCCCGCCGCCGGGCGGGTGGGCAGGAGCGGGGGGGCAGGAGGCGGACTTGCGCGCCCGCGCGAGTGGCTTGAATCAACTATCGATTCTCAACTCGGACGCCGGACGGGATCTTGGTCGCATACGTACCGACCACAGAAACGCCGCTGCCAGAGTACGACGTCACCCTGACGGTCGCCGTCACTTCCGTGTACACGCGGTTGCAGGAAACGTTCTGTCCAGGCTGCACAAAGTACTGGGCGGCCACGGGGTTCGCCTGCGCCCCGGACTGGGAGATCGACATCGCAAGGGGGAGGCTCACCGTTGCATCGACGCTCGCAAGGATTCCCGCCTTGATCGACGCCGGGGCAGAAACGCCCGAAGGGCTGGTCGCCGTCATGGTCTTCGTGATCACCTGACCAAATACGCACGTCATGGTTGCATCGACCATGCTGGTGTTTGACAGCGGAATGGACTCAACCACCACCGAGCTCTGATCGGACAGCAAGGTGGTGTAGCACATACCCGAATAGCTCGTGCCAGAGCAGTAGCTCGCCGCCTGGGCAGGGACAGAGGACAGTCCCGTCAGACCAACAGAAAGACCCAACGAGATATACGTTCCGACAATCTTCTTCTTCACGCCATCACCTTTGATGATTGCACCTTCGTTGGCGCAAGCCACAACTTAGCAGCATTGAAAAAATGTCGCACTTGTAGTACCAGTTTCGACCAACGTACCGGTGCGCGACGGTGCGCACCGGTACTCCATGCCGCGGTGAACGGTCAGGCGAGACGGTCGATGATGAGCTGGGTCGCGGGCACTGTCGCCGGGTTCTCCTCGACGGTGATCCCGGCCCGGGCGGACTCGAGCGCCCGCGCGAACCGCTCGGGGGTGTCTGTGTGCAGGGTGAGGATCGGCTGCCCGGCCACGACGCGATCGCCCGGCTTGGCGTGGATCTCCACGCCGGCACCGGCCTGGACCACATCCTCACGTCGCGCGCGGCCCGCGCCCAGGCGCCAGGCCGCGACGCCGACGTCGAGCGCGTCGAGCCGGGTGAGCACGCCGTCGGAGGTGGCGAGGATCTGCTCGGTCTCCTTCGCGACCGGCAGGACCGCATCGACGTCGCCGCCCTGGGCGGAGATCATCGCCCGCCACACGTCCATCGCCCGGCCGTCGCTCAGCGCGGCGCGGACGTCGCTCTCGCCGACCTCGCGTCCGGCCCCGGCGAGCATCTCCACAGCCAATGCCACGGTGAGGTCGACGACGTCGCACGGACCCCCGCCGGCCAGCACCTCGACGGACTCGCGGACCTCGAGGGCGTTGCCCGCGGTCAGGCCGAGCGGCGTCGACATGTCGGTGATCAGCGCAACCGTGCGCACACCGGCGTCGGTCCCCAGGTCGACCATGGTGCGGGCGAGCTCGCGGGCCGAGGCGACGTCCTTCATGAACGCCCCCGAGCCGACCTTGACGTCGAGCACGAGCGCCCCGGTGCCCTCGGCGATCTTCTTGCTCATGATCGACGACGCGATGAGCGGGATGGCCTCAACCGTCCCGGTGACGTCACGGAGCGCGTAGAGCTTGCGGTCGGCCGGCGCGAGGCCGGAACCGGCCTGGCAGATGACCGCTCCCACGTTCTCGAGCTGGGCCATCATCTCGTCGTTGGTCAGCGCAGCGCGCCAGCCGGGGATCGACTCGAGCTTGTCGAGGGTGCCGCCCGTGTGGCCCAGCCCGCGGCCGGAGAGCTGCGGGACCGCGACCCCGAACACGGCGACGAGGGGGGCAAGCGGCAGGGTGATCTTGTCCCCGACGCCGCCGGTCGAGTGCTTGTCCGACGTCGGCCGGGACAGCGAGGAGAAGTCCATCCGCTCCCCCGAGGCAATCATCGCCGCGGTCCACCGGGCGATCTCGGCGCGGTCCATACCGTTGAGCAGGATGGCCATGTTGAGCGCAGCCATCTGCTCCTCGGCGACGACGCCCCGGGTGTAGGCGTCGATGACCCAGTCGATCTGCTCGGCGCTCAGCGTGCCGCGGTCACGCTTGACCCTGATCACGTCAACGGCGTCGAATGCCTCGTGGGTGGTGGTCGGTGCCAGGTCGCTTGTCATCGTCAGGCTCTCTTCGTCATGCTCAGACGCGGGCAGATCATGCTCGCGTGATGAGGTCGTCCGGTCCGAAGGCGTCAGGAAGCACCTCGGTCATGTCTTTGATACCGCGGGTGGTCTCTACGAGCAGCTCTGGTCCGCCGTGCTCCCAGAGCAGCTGGCGGCAGCGCCCGCACGGCATGAGGGTGTTGCCGTGGCCGTCCACGCAGGTGAACGCCACGAGCTTGCCGCCGCCGGAGGCCGCCAGCGCCGAGATCAGCCCGCACTCGGCGCACAGCACGACGCCGTAGGCCGCGTTCTCGACGTTGCAGCCGACGACGATGCGGCCGTCGTCGACGAGGGCCGCGGCACCCACCGGGAACTTCGAGTAGGGGGCGTAGGCCTTGGTCATGATGTCCTGGGCGGCGCTGCGCAGCGCCGCCCAGTCGATACCACGTGCGTCGTCCATCATCATTCCTTCAGATACGGTTCGCCAGCCGCCGCCGGGCCGCGCACACGACCCACGAGGCCCGCGACCGCGATGATCGTGACGACATACGGCAGCATGAGCATGAACTGGTTGGGGATTGGTGTCTCGAGGACTCCGAGGACCTGCTGGAGCTTGTCGGCGAAGCCGAACAGCAGGGCTGCTCCGAGCGACCCGATGGGCGTCCACCGGCCCAGGATCATCGCGGCAAGGGCGATGTACCCCTTTCCGGCCGTCATCTCCTGGCCGAAGGCCCCCACCGAACCGATCGTGAAGAACGCACCACCCAGTCCGGCAACCATCGACCCGAGGAGGACATTGCCCCAGCGGGTCCGGTTGACGTTGATGCCCACGGTGTCGGCGCCCTGCGGGTACTCGCCGACGGCGCGCACCCGCAGTCCCCAGCGGGTGCGGAACAACGCGACGGTGATGACGGCCACGGCGACGTACAGCAGATAGACGATGATCGACTGCCGGAACAGGACCGGTCCGATCACCGGGATCTCTGACAGCACCGGGATCGGGAGGGCCGCGAGTCGTGGCGGCGAGTTGAGAGTGCCAGCGTTCTCCTTGAGCACCGAGCTGAACAAGAAGCTTGTCAACCCGACCGCGAAGACGTTGAGCACAACACCGACGATGATCTGGTTGACTGCGTACTTGACCGTGAAGAGCGCGAGCATCACGCCGATGAGCAAGCCCGCGATGGGTGCAGCCAACAGACCCACGTAGGCGTTCCCCACCATGGAGGCCACGACCGCGGCACCAAAGGCGCCAGTCAGCAGCTGGCCCTCGATGGCGATGTTGACCACGCCGGCTCGCTCATTGAGCACCCCGCCGAGGGCACCGAAGGCCAGCGGGACCGCGAGGAGAAGCGACCCTTGGAGCAGGCTCACCAAGGAGGTGCTCTTGTCTGCGACGGCCCAGACCAAGAACGTGAGCACCCAGATGACCCCGAAGAGTGCGGGGACCCACCGGCCGACGCGCTGGCTTGCCCGCACGCGCACGAAGGAGTAGGCCGCGAGGAGCAGGGACGCCAGGGAGAGGATGATGGCGGTCGCCCTCGAGGGCAGTGCCACGGGGTCGAAGGTCACGAAGTCGGTGCTCGTCGACAGGCCAAACCTTGTGGTCTGTCCCGACGGAGCGAGGAGCCCGAAGAGGATCAGGGAGAGCACACCGAAGATCGCGAGGGTGATGGGGAGCTTCCAGCTCCGCTTGGCTGTGACCGCGGGGGCCTTGGTGACCAATTCTGTTGAGGCGGTCATGCGCTGACTCCCTTCACGAGGGCCGGGTTCGGAACCGGAAGGCGGAAGATCGCCCTGATCAGCGGCGGCGCGGCGATGAACAGCACCACGAGCGACTGGATGACCAGCACGATGTTGATCGGCGTGCCGGTCGCGCCCTCCATGGTGCGGCCACCGACGTTGAGGCCTGCATAGAGGAGACCTGCGAGGAAGATCCCCAGCGGTTTGGACCGCCCGAGGAGCGCCACGGTGATGGCATCGAATCCGATCGATCCGGCGATCCCTCCGGTGAGGGCCCTCTCCGTGCCCAGGATCTGTACCGCGCCTGCCAGCCCGGTCAGCGCACCCGAGACGACCATGACCAGCACGAAGGACGACGAGACAGCCATGCCCGCGGTGCGCGCTGCGTGCGGATTGGATCCGACGGCCCGGAAGCGGAAGCCCCAGGTCGATCGGGTCATGAGCCACCAGACGAAGACCGCCGCGAGGATCGCCACGAGGAATCCTGCATTGAGGCGGAACTGGTCACCGAGGAGCAGCGGCAGCTGTGCGGTCGCCTTGACTCCAGGGCTCTTCGGCTGGTTGGAACCTGCTCGGGTGAACGCGGACGTCGTGAGCAGGAACGCCACGAGGTACAGCGCGACGTAGTTGAGCATGATCGTGACGATCACCTCGTGCGCGCCCGTGCGGGCCCTGAGGAATCCCGCGATACCTGCCCAGACACCTCCGGCGAGCACGCCTCCGAGCAACGCGAGGAGCAGGTGCAGGACGGGGGGCAGCTGCCAGGCGAACCCGACGTAGCCACCGATGGCCGCTCCCATGATGACCTGCCCCTGGGCGCCGATGTTGAACATGCCGGCACGGAAGCCGACCGCCACGCCGAGTGCCGCGATGATCAGCGGTGTCGCCACGGTCATCGTCTCGGTGATGGGCTTGAGTGCCTTGGCCGCGGTCGTCGCCTCATAGTTGAAGACCGCGCCGCGGAACATCGCGGCGTACGCGTCGCTCACGGTGCTCCACGCGGCCGCGAAGAAGTCTCCGGGCTTCGCGAAGATGTACCCCGCTGCCGTGATGACGTCCTTGTTCACGGCGATGATGAGCAGGCCGCCGATGACGAGCGCCAGCACGAAGGCCAGGACGGTGACTCCGAAGTTTCCCGTGGTCACGTCGCGCAGCATCTGGGCGGTGCGACTGCCGCCCGCGTCTGGTTCGTGGCCCTTGTGCGGCGTGCGTGGTGTCGGCGCCTCGTCCACGGGGACGGGTTGCTGGTCGCTCACAGGGTCTTTCCCGTCTCGTCGTCGGTCGTCGGTGTGGTGTCGCTGCTCTGCGACTTGTTCGTCTGGTCGATGGCGTCGGCGAGGGGGACGCCGGCCATCATGAGCCCCAAGACGTCCCGCGGGGTCGCCGAAGGAACGATTCCGACGATCCGACCGCGGTACATGACCGCGATCCGGTCCGCCAGCTCGACGACCTCGTCGAGCTCGGTCGAGACGATGATGACGGGGGTTCCGCTGTCACGCTCCGTGACGATCCGACGATGCAGGAATTCGATAGATCCCACGTCGACGCCGCGGGTGGGCTGGTTGGCGATGAAGAGCTTGAGCGGGCGGGAGAGCTCCCGCGCCAGCACGACCTTCTGCTGGTTGCCGCCGGACAGCTTGCCGACGTGCTCGGCCGGGCCCTGGGTGCGGATGTCGAACTCGTCGATCCGTTGCACCGCGTTCCGGCGGATCTCCGGCAGGTTGAGCGCGATCCCGCGGGCGTAAGGACTCTTGTCATAGAGGTCGAGGACGAGGTTCTCCGCGACGGAGAAGTCGAGGACCAGTCCGTCAACCTTGCGATCCTCCGGAACAAACCCGATGCCCGAGCCGAGAGCCGCATCGGGACTGAGCCCGCGGAGCTCTCTGCCGTCGAGGCGGATCGATCCGGCCGCCGAAACCTGGAGTCCGATGATCGCCTCGGCGAGCTCGGTCTGGCCGTTGCCCTGCACCCCGGCGACGGCGAGGATCTCGCCTCGTGCGACGGAGAAGGAGACGTCGTCCACGGCCGCCTGTCCCGTAGGACTCAGGACGGTGAGGTTCTCCACGGTGAAGGTGACCTCACCGGGCACCGCGGGCGTCTTGTTGAGGCCCAGGGAGACGGCACGCCCGACCATCAGTGAGGCGAGCTCGCCTTCTGAGGCGGTGGGCGCGGCGGAGCCGACGACCTTGCCGCGACGAATCACGGTGATGACGTCGGCAACGGCCTTGACCTCGCGCAGCTTGTGGGTGATGAACACGATCGACGTGCCGGCTCCCTTGAGCTGACGCATGATGTCGATGAGCTCGTCGGTCTCCTGTGGGGTGAGCACGGCGGTGGGCTCATCGAGGATGAGAATCTTGGCGTGGCGAGCAAGTGCCTTGACGATCTCGACGCGTTGTTGGACGCCGACCGGCAGATCTTCCACGACGGCGTCGGGGTCGAGGCCAAATCCAAAGCGCGCGGAGAGCTCACGCACTCGTTCGCGCGCGGCATCAAGGTCGAGGAACCCTCCACGCTTGGTCTGTTCGTGACCGAGCATGACGTTCTCGGCGACTGTGAACACGGGCACCAGCATGAAGTGCTGGTGGACCATCCCGATGCCGGCGGCGAGCGCGTCGCCGGGGCCTCGGAAGGTTGTGACGACGTCATCGATCGCAATGTCACCCGCATCGGCCTGGTAGAGCCCGAAGAGCACGTTCATGAGCGTGCTCTTCCCGGCTCCGTTCTCCCCGAGCAGTGCGTGGATCTGGCCTTCCTCAACGACGAGGTCGATGTGGTCGTTCGCGACGAGCGGTCCGAACGACTTGGTGATCCCCCGCAGTTCTAGCTTCACGTGCATTCTCCTTCTGGGTGCGCAAGCCGCCTCGCTTGCGACAGTAGCCCTGAACCAGCCAAGCCGGCCCGACGAAGGTCGGGCCGGCTTGGCTGCCTGAATCATGGATGATCACGGGGAGCTGGGGGACTCCACGACGATCGAACCGGAGATGATGTCCTTGCGGAGCTGGTCGACCTTGTCCTTGAGCTCCTGGGGAACCTTGGCGTCGAAGTCATGGAACGGGGCAATGCTGACCCCACCGTTGTCGAGCGTCCCGACGTACGGGTCAGCGGAGAACTTGCCGGCGGAGGATGTGGTGATGGCGTCCTCGACCGAGGCGCCGATCTCCTTGACCACGGAAGTCAGGATGATGTCGGCGTACGTCGGGTTGCTCACGGCTCCGTCGGTGTCGACCCAGATCACTGAGACGTCCTTGGCGTCGCGGGCTGCGGCGAGCGAACCCGCTCCGACAGGACCGGCCACGGGCATGATGATGTCCGCGCCCGCGTCGATGAACGTCTGGGTGAGCTGCTGACCCTTGGACTGGTCGTCGAAGTCTCCGGTGAAGGAACCGTTCTGCTTCGCCTTGTCCCACCCAAGAACCTTCACGGTGGTTGCGTTGTCCTCGTTGTACTTCGCGACACCGTCGACGAAGCCGTCCATGAAGATGGTGACCGACGGGATCTGGATTCCGCCGAACGTCGCGACCGTTCCGGTCTTGGTCATCCCTGCGGCGACGTAGCCCGCGAGGTAGGCGGCCTGGGCCGTGTCGAAGCTCAGCGGCTTGACGTTGTCGAGCTCGATGGGGTTGTTGTCTGCGTCTGCGGCGGTCGAGTCCACGATGGCGAAGTCCACGCCGGGGTTGGCCTTCGCGGCGTCTCCGGTCGCGGTTGCCAGGAGGTAGCCGACGGTGACGATGATGTTGCAGTTCTGCGTGACGAGGTTGTCGATGTTCGGAGCGAAGTCCGAGTCGGTCTTCGACTCCTGGGTCGCCGTCTCGATGCCGAGGGTCTTCGCCGCCGCCTTGAGACCGTCGATGCCTGACTCGTTGAACGACTTGTCATCGAAGCCACCGGCGTCGGAGACCATGCAGGCCTTGAAGTCGATGCTCTCGGCAGCGGCCGTGGTGGTCGCGCCTGCCGAGGTCGTGGGGGTGTCGTCCGGCGCGCTGCCGCACGCCGTCAGGGCCAGCGCTGCCACGGCGGTGACCGCCGCGAACTGAGCAACTCTCTTCACGTGAACTCCAGGTTAGCTTGTTGAGGAGCGGCCCGGTCAGGTCTAGAGCGCGCCAGCGACGATGCTGGGACATGCTCACGGACCGGGCAGCCCTTTGTTCACCTGAACACTAGTGGTGGCCACGTTAACGGACGGTTACCAGGGCGTAACAAGCGCCCTTCGTTATGCAACTGCAAGCAGCGTCTACGGACTGAACTCGGGCGTCCGTATCGTGAGATTTTCAGGCCGGGCGAGCCCTCTACCGTCCGGTCACCGCGACCCGCGCCAGCAGCGCGACCCCGGCGCTGATCGCCCGCTCGTCCACCTGCATGTCGCCCTGGTGGATGTCGAAGGTGCGCCCGCCCGGGGTGCGGGTACCCAGCCGGGCCATCGCACCGGGGACCTTCGTCAGATACCAGGCGAAGTCCTCCCCACCCAGGGACTGCTCGGTGAGCAGAACCGACTGCGGGCCGAGCACCTCGCGCGCGGCCGCCTCGAGCGCCGTCGTGCACAGCTCGTCGTTCTCGACCGGGGGCACACCGCGGTGGTGAACCACCTCGACGCCGACGCCGTAGGGCGCGGCGACCTGCTCGACGGCGTCGTGCAGCACCTGGGCGGCCTGCTCCCAGGCGCGCACGTCGAGGCAGCGCAGCGTGCCGCGGACGGTCCCGGTCGTGGGGATCGCGTTGTGCGCCTGCCCGGCGGCGACCGCGCCCCAGGTGAGGTTGACGCCCGAGCGCGGGTCGAGCCTGCGTCCGAGCACGGCCGGGACCTGGGTGATGATCTGGCCGAGGGCGTAGACGACATCGCCGGTCAGGTGCGGGCGGGACGTGTGCCCTCCGGGCGACGTCACGGTCACTGTGACCTCGTCGGATGCAGAGGTGATCGGCCCGATCCGGGTCCCGATGCTCCCCACGTCGACCTTCGGGTCGCAGTGCACCGCGTAGATCTCGTTCACGCCGTCGAGCACGCCCTGGTCGAGCAGGTCGAGGGCGCCGCCGGGCTGGACCTCCTCGGCCGGCTGGAAGATCAGCCGGACCGGGCGGGTCAGCTCGCCGGCCCGGTGCAGCTCGGCCAGGACCAGCCCGACGCCGAGCACGATCGTCGAGTGCACGTCGTGGCCGCAGGCGTGGGCCATCCCGTGCACGGTCGAGGTGAAGGGCAGCCCCGTGGTCTCCACGAGCGGCAGCGCGTCGATGTCCGCGCGCAGCGCGACCCGGCGCAGCCCGGTCAGCGCGGGGCTCGGGCCGATGTCACAGGTGAGACCGGTCCCGGCGAGCAGGCGCGGCTCGAGGCCCGCGCGGGTCAGCCGGTCGGCGAGCAGCGCCGTCGTGCGGGTCTCGGTGCGGCCGACCTCGGGGTGGGCGTGGATGTCGCGGCGGATCGCGATCAGCTCCTCGTGGAACTGCTCGGCTAGCTCGACGACCCGGGCGGCGGTAGCAAATTGACTCACCTCTTGAGGTTAGTCCGCCCCCGCGCACGGGACCTGCGGCGTTCGCCCGCTGATACCGGGCACTGTGCCAGCGCACGGCCCGAGGACCGCCCGACGACGCACACGCGGGCTAGAGCAGCTCCTCGAGCCCGCGCTCGCGGAGCTCGGCGACCATGTCCTTGACCTGTTGGGCGCGCGCCCGCGTGGTGACCAGGAGCGCGTCGGGGGTGTCGACCACGACGACGTCGTCGAGGCCCAGGATGGTGATGACGCGCTTGCCCGAGGGGACCACGACGGAGCCGGCACTCTGCACCCGGATGACCTGGCCGGCGTCGCCCAGGACCTTCGAGCCCGCCTCGTCGTCGGCCGGGAGCAGCGCGGCGAGGGAGTTGAAGTCGCCGACGTCGTCCCAGCCGAAGTTCCCCGGGACCACGACGACGCCGCCGGCGTCGGCCACGGGCTCGGCGACGGCATGGTCGATCGCGATCTTCTCCAGACCGGGCCACACCCGGGCCAGGACCTCGTCGCGCTCGGCGGTGTCCCAGGCTTTGGCGATGGCGATCAGGCCTGCGTGCAGCGCCGGGCGCTGCGCGGCGAGGTGGCCCAGCAGGACCGACGTCTTTGTGATGAAGATGCTGGCGTTCCAGCGGTACTCCCCCGTGGCGAGGTAGCGCTGGGCGGTGATCGCGTCCGGCTTCTCGGTGAAGCCCTCCACGCGCAGCGCGCTCGGCGCGCCGTCCAGGCCGAGCGGCGCGCCGCTGTGGATGTAGCCGAAGGCCGTCGACGGGCGCGAGGCCGCGATCCCGATCGTGGCGACGTAGCCCTCCTGCGCGGCCCGCACGCCCTCGCGGACGGCCTGCTCGAAGGCCGCAGCACCGGTGATGACCTGGTCGGCGGCGAAAGAACCGATGACCACGTCGCCGTGGCGTTCGGCCACGACCGCCGCAGCGAGCCCGATGGCCGCCATGGAGTCGCGCGGTGAGGGCTCAGCGAGGATGTCCGCGGCGGCGACCTCGGGCAGCTGGGCGCCGACTGCGGCGGCGTGCGCAACCCCGGTGACCACGACGACGCCGGCCGGCCCGGTCAGCCCGGCGATACGGTCGACTGTGGCCTGGATGAGAGTCCGGCCAGAGCCGGTCAGGTCGTGCAGGAACTTCGGCGACCCCGATCGTGACAGCGGCCACAGGCGCGTGCCCGCTCCGCCGGCAGGGATGACCGCATAAAAATCAGGGATAGGGCTCGTCGTCGAAGGCATGCTGCTGAGCATACTGAGTGCGGACCCAAGGGCCTCGATCGCGAGGTGAATTAGGTCACGATTGCGCGCTGACGTCCCGTGGCGCGGGGTTGCCGACCGACCCACCACAGAATATTCACTACAGTGGGCAGTGACAGACGGTTCTGGACAACGTTGCCCAGGACCTCCACGGGAGCACCGGACTTGCCAGTTCCGCCCCCCTGATCTCGCCACAGGAGGCGCCCAAGTGCCTAGTGCACCTGCTGGCACGTTGTACCGCGGCCGCGAAGGCATGTGGTCATGGGTCGCGCATCGCGTGACCGGCGTGCTGATCTTCTTCTTCCTACTCGTCCACGTCCTCGACACCGCACTCGTGCGGGTCTCCCCCGAGGCGTACAACGCGGTGATCGGCACCTACCAGACGACCATCATGGGTCTGGGCGAGGCCGGCCTCGTCGCCGCGATCGTGTTCCATGCCTTCAACGGTATCCGCATCATCCTGGTGGACTTCTGGGCCAAGGGTCCTAAGTACCAGCGCACGATGCTCTGGATCGTGGTGGGACTCTTCGTCGTCACCATGGCGGGGTTCTTGCCCCGCCACCTCATGAACGTCTTCGGTGGGGGCAACTGATGACCACGACCAACGCACCCACGCTGTCCGACCCGCGTGACCCCTACAAGCGGCTCAAGACCACCCGGTCGAACTACGAGCTGTACGGCTGGGTCTTCATGCGCGCCTCGGGCGTCATCCTCCTGGTCCTGATCTTCGGCCACCTCTTTGTCAACCTCATGGTCGGCGACGGCGTGCACGCGATCGACTTCGCCTTTGTCGGCGGCAAGTGGACGAGCCCCTTCTGGCAGGTCTGGGACCTGCTCATGCTGTGGCTCGCGATGATGCACGGCACCAACGGTGTCCGCACGATCATCAACGACTACGCCGAACGCCCCCTGGTGCGGTTGTGGCTGAAGATCTTCCTGTACGCCGCCTTCGTGATCGTGACGGTTCTGGGCACGCTCGTGATCTTCACGTTCACCCCTTGCCCCCTCGGTGCACCAGCGGATCTGCTCCCCTCGATCTGCTTCAAGTAGTTCTTTTCTCCCCCACTTACTCGTCACGAGGAGGCATCGTCCCCGATGCAAACCCATCAGTACGACGTCGTGATCGTCGGCGCTGGCGGCGCGGGAATGCGCGCCGCCCTGGAGTCTTCCGGCCAGGTGCGCACTGCGGTCATCTCGAAGCTCTACCCCACCCGGTCCCACACGGGCGCTGCCCAGGGCGGCATGTGCGCCGCCCTGGCCAACGTCGAAGAGGACAACTGGGAGTGGCACACCTTCGACACGGTCAAAGGCGGTGACTACCTCGTCGACCAGGACGCCGCGGAGGTCATGGCCAAGGAGGCCATCGAGGCCGTGCTCGACCTCGAGCGGATGGGGCTGCCGTTCAACCGCACCCCCGAGGGCAAGATCGACCAGCGTCGCTTCGGTGGGCACACCCGTAACCACGGCGAGGCCGCCGTGCGTCGTGCGTGCTACGCCGCCGACCGCACCGGTCACATGATCCTGCAGACGCTGTACCAGAACTGCATCAAGCAGGACGTCGAGTTCTTCAACGAGTTCTACGTCCTCGACCTCATCGTCGACCACGACCTCTCCGCGGGCCACGTGCCCGACGGCGAGACCGTCAACGCGACCGGCGTGGTCGCCTACGACCTCGCCACGGGCGAGATCCACATCTTCCAGGCCAAGGCGATCATCTTCGCGACCGGTGGCGCCGGCAAGATCTTCAAGACGACGTCCAATGCCCACACCCTCACCGGTGACGGCATGGCGCTCGCCTTCCGCCGCGGCCTGCCGCTCGAGGACATGGAGTTCTTCCAGTTCCACCCGACCGGCCTGGCCGGCCTGGGCATCCTGCTCTCCGAGGCTGCCCGCGGTGAAGGTGGGATCCTGCGCAATGGTGAGGGTGAGCGCTTCATGGAGCGCTACGCACCGACCATCAAGGACCTCGCGCCCCGCGACATCGTGGCGCGGTCCATGGCCAACGAGGTCCGCGAGGGCCGCGGCGCCGGACCGAACAAGGACTACGTCCTGCTCGACCTGACCCACCTCGAGCCCGCGCACATCGACGCCAAGCTCCCCGACATCACCGAGTTCGCCCGGACGTACCTGGGCATCGAGCCCTACACAGAGCCGATCCCGGTGTACCCCACCGCCCACTACGCGATGGGTGGGATCCCCACGAACATCGTGGGTGAGGTGCTGCGCAACGACACGGACATCGTCAACGGCCTCTACGCCGCCGGTGAGGTCGCCTGCGTGTCGGTGCACGGCTCCAACCGCCTGGGCACCAACTCGCTCCTGGACATCAACGTCTTCGGCAAGCGTGCCGGCCGCGCGGCCGCCGCATACGCCAAGACCGCGGAGTTCCGCGAGCTCCCCGAGAACGCCGCCGACCGCACGATCGCCCAGCTCGAGGAGATGCGCGAGCGTCCCGACGGCGAGCGGGTCTCCGACGTCCGCACGGCCCTGCAGGTCACGATGGATGCGAACGCCCAGGTGTTCCGCACCCACGAGTCCCTGGTCCAGGCCACGGACGACATCCGCGCCCTGCAGGCCCGGTTCAAGAACGTCTCGGTCCAGGACAAGGGCCGGATGTTCAACACCGACCTCCTGGAGGCCCTCGAGCTCGGCTTCCTGCTCGACATCGCCGAGACGGTCGTACTGGGTGCGCTCAACCGCAAGGAGTCCCGCGGCGGGCACTTCCGTGAGGACTTCCCCGACCGCGACGACGCCAACTACATGCGTCACACGATGGCCTACCGTCGTCCCCTCGACGGCAGCGAGGAGGCTACGGCGCTCGCTGAGGCCAGCCAGGGCGACATCACACCGGAGAACGCGTTCACGCATGTCTCCGACTTTGAGAACTACAAGGTCGTGCTCGGCTCCAAGCCGGTAGTCATGACCCGGTACGAGCCGATGGAGCGTAAGTACTGATGACTGCCACCCTCGATTCCTCCGCACCCACGGCGATCGGTGAGATCCCCAGCTTCAACGTCACAATCCGGCTGCGCCGCTACCTGCCCGAGACCGACCGCGGGGACGAGTCGTACTGGGAAGAGTTCGTCGTCCCGGTGCACGGCACCGACCGCGTGCTCGACGCACTGCACAAGATCAAGTGGGAGCAGGACGGCTCACTGACCTTTCGTCGCTCCTGCGCGCACGGCGTCTGCGGCTCGGACGCCATGCGGATCAACGGCCGCAACCGGCTGGCCTGCAAGACGCTCCTCAAGGACGTCAACCCGGACAAGCCGATCACCGTCGAGCCGATTAAGGGCCTGCCGGTGATCAAGGACCTCGTGGTGGACATGGAGCCGTTCTTCGCGTCCTTCCGCGAGATCATGCCGTTCCTGATCACGACCGGCAACCAGCCCAGCGGTGAGCGGATCCAGTCCGCCGAGCAGCGTGAGCGCTTCGACGACACGACCAAGTGCATCCTGTGCGCCGCGTGCACGTCGTCCTGCCCGGTGTTCTGGACCGACGGCCAGTACTTCGGCCCGGCCGCGATCGTCAACGCGCACCGCTTCATCTTCGACTCCCGCGACGAGGGCGCCGAGCAGCGCCTCGAGATCCTCAACGACAAGGAAGGCGTGTGGCGCTGCCGCACGACCTTCAACTGCACCGAGGCGTGCCCCCGTGGCATCGAGGTCACCAAGGCCATCCAAGAGGTCAAGCGGGCGATGATCACCCGGGCCTTCTGAGGTTCTTGCACGGCCCACAGTATCTGCACTGCCCGACGGCGGCCCCCACCCAGGGGCCGCCGTCGTCGCGTCTCCCCCTCCGGTACCGCCGCCTCGCCCACCTCGTGAATGGCTCGCCGAACTCGTGAGCCAGGCCCGTCTAGCGGGTCCAAACAGCGCTCGCTCACGAGTTCGGCGGATCGTTCACGAGCTCGGTGGGAACCGGGGCTCAGGGGCGTCGGCGGCCCACGAGGAAGCCAGCGAGGGCCGCCACGGTGAGCGCCGCCGATCGGCGTGCCCACGACGCTGCTGGGCGGGCGTCGTCGGGCATCGGCTCGGGGCGGGCGGGCGGGGCGAGCGGTCGTCCCTCCCGGGCCGCGATGATCGCGTCGAGGGCCACCTTCTCGTCCGCCTGCCGCTTGAGGATCTCGAGCGGCAGGTTCGCGGTGAACGCGGCGGCGGTCAGCACGATGCGGGCCGAGAGGTTGATCCAGATCAGCAGCGTGACGATCGCCGCGAAGGACGCCACGATCGGATTGGCCTCTGCCCCTCGGGCGACCACTGACGTCCCCAGGAATCGGATCACGCCGAATGCCACGGCGGCCAGCGCTGACCCCGCTAACAGGTCCTTGCGCGGAGGGCGGATGCCAGCGAGGAGCACGACGACGAGCGCAAAGGTGCCCATGTCGATCACGAAGGAGACCGCCGCGCCAGCCAGCGGCAACAACACCTTGCTCGTGTCCTCGATCCCCAGCAGGCCCAGCAGCCACCCGGTCGCAGAGCTCAGCACGATACCTAGGCCGGCCGAGACCAGCAAGGTCAGCCCCACGGTCACGAAGGCGCCGAGCTCGCGGGCCTTGGCCAGCAGTGCGTTGCCACCCCCCGGGGGGAGCCCGAACATGACCCGGACCGAGCTACGGATCGCCCCCATGCACGAGATGGCGCTGACCAGCAGGACGACGACGGCGATGATGCTGGCGAGGGTGAAGCCCGTGGACATGACGAGGGTGTCGGGGTTGATGAGACCGTCACCGCCACCGACCTGGATGAGCCCGGGCAGTGCCGAGTCGATCGACTTGAGCAAGGAGTCACGCAGCTCGGTATTCGTCCCGAGGACCGACATGAAGACGGTGTACCCGATGGTCAGACCCGCGAAGAGGGAGAAGATCGCCGAGTAGGCGATGCCGCCGCACAGCAGTCCGCCGTTCGCCTGGGAGTACCGGGTGAGCGCCCGGGCCGGTCGGGTGCCGTTCCACCACTCCAGGATCGCCTGGACCCGCTTCATCAGGCTCGCGATGGTCGCAGTCACCTGGACAGACTATGAGTCTGTGCTGGGCGAGGCATCTTCGCCACGCCCGTCACCGAGGGCAAAACGGCGCACCGGGCGCCACACGTTGTCGTCCCCGTGCTCGAAGAGCGAGATCGCCACGACCTCGAAGGCGGCCGCGTACTCACCCATCGTCTCGAAGGCCACGTCGAGCGCGATGTCAGGCACCTCGTGCGCGACGGTCACGTGCGGGTGGTAGTTGAACCGCAGTGTCTGCGTGAGCGGTCCCGAGCGCACGGCCCGCTCGAGCGACTCGCACTCGGCGATGCCCTGAGCAACCTGGACGAACACGACCGGCGAGACCGGACGGAAGGTCCCCGAGCTTCGCAGCCGCACCGTGAAGGGGGGGAACTGGTGCGCGATCGCCTCGAGGTGCGCGGCGACCTCGTCCATGTCGGCCGGCTCGACGACCGTCGGTCCGAGCAGCGTGATATGCGGTGGGATGAGATCGGCGAGCGGGTCGCCGAACTGCTTGCGCGCGCTCTGGAGCTCGGTGCCGAAGGGTTCTGGCACCTCGATCGCAACGCCGATCCGGCGTTGCTCCCCGACGCGCTCGGGGAAGATCACGACGTGGGCCGCACAGCCGGCAGCAGACCGACGCGGTCGTAGACCCTGCTGAGCGTGACGCTGGCGAGCTCACGGGCCTTGGCCGCGCCACGGGCGAGCAGCTGGTCAAGCTCGGCCGGGTCGGAGAGGTAGTGGTCGACCTTCGCCTGGAAGGGGGTGAGGAAGTCCACCACCACGTCAGCCAGGTCGACCTTGAGATTCCCGTACTGCTTGCCGGCGTACTCGGCCTCGAGGGCCTCGATGGTCTGACCGGTCAGCGCGGAGTAGATCGTCAGGAGATTGGACACCCCGGGCTTGTTCTCCCGGTCGAAGACGATGTCGCTCCCGGCGTCGGTCACCGCGGACTTGATCCGCTTGGCGGAGACCTTGGGATCGTCCAGCAGCCAGATCGTGCCCTTGCCCGTCGCGGACTTGCTCATCTTCGCGGTCGGTTCCTGCAGGTCGTAGATCTTCGCGACCGCCTTGACGATGTGCGGCTCGGGGACCACCGCGGTGCCCTCACCGAAGCGGGAGTTGAGCCGCTCGGCGATGTCCCGGGTGATCTCCAGGTGCTGACGCTGGTCTTCGCCCACCGGGACCAGAGCCGCGTCGTAGAGGATGATGTCTGCGGCCATGAGCACCGGGTACGTGAAGAGACCGACCGTCGTGCCGTCGGTGCCCTGCTTGGCGGACTTGTCCTTGAACTGGGTCATCCGGCTCGCCTCGCCGAAGCCCGTCTGACAGGACAGGATCCAGGCCAGCTCGGTGTGCTCGGGGACGTGCGACTGGACGAACAGCGTCGAGCGATCCGGGTCGACGCCCCCGGCGAGGTACTGGGCCAGGGTCCGCCGGGTGCGCTCGCGCAGCTTGGCGGGCTCCGGGTTGACGGTCAGCGCGTGCAGGTCCGCCATCATGTACAGCGTGTCGTAGGAGTCCTGGAGGGCCACCCACTGGGTCAGCGCACCGATGTAGTTGCCAAGGGTGAGCGAGTCGTCGGTGGGTTGCATCCCCGAGAGAATCCGGGGGCGCTGTGCGTCGTTGGCCATCTACTCATTCTGGCAGCATGACGACGCTTTCTCCGAATCTCAGGTCGCCTCGGCGTCGAAGGGAGCGAGCGCTCCCACGTCGAGAGCAGGCTTCTGCTCCGGCCAGCCCTGGGCCGACGCCGGTTCGCCGACCTCGGGTGAGGCGGACGACGTCGCGCCGGCAGCCGCGTGGTCGGCTGCAGCCAGGCCCGCCGCGGCGCTGGCCGCACCGGCGGCCTTCGCCTTGACCCGCGGGTCGAGGATCGTGTCTTCCAGGAGCGCGTCGCGGACGATCCGCCGCGGGTCGTAGCGCCGTGGGTCGAGCTGGGCCCAGTCGACCTCGCCGATCTCGGGCCCGAGCTCCTCGGAGACCTTGACCTTGGCGTCGGCCATGAAGGTCTTCGCCTTGCGCACGATGCCCGCGAGCTGCTCCGCGTAGCCGGGCAACCGTTCCGGGCCGATGACGAGGACGGCGATCACCAGAAGGATGATGAACTCACCGCCGTTGATACCAAACATCGTCAGTCTTCCTTGCTGGTTGCCGTGTCGAGCACGATCGAGACGTCACGCTCATCATCGCCCGTGCGCACGCGTAGTACAACAGTGTCCCCCGGCGCCTTCGCGCGGATGGCCACGATGAGCTGGTCGGACTGGGTCACGGGCCGGCCGTCGACCGCGAGGATCACGTCCCCTGCTTTGATGCCAGCAGTCTCCGCCGGGCCGCCCGGGGTGACCGCGGGCTGCCCGTTCTGGGCCGAGGTGACGACCTGGACGCCCTCGCCGTCGTAGGCGGAGTCGAGCAGAACGCCGATGATCGGATAGGTCGCGGACCCGGTCGCGATGATCTCGTCGGCGGTGCGGCGCGCCTGGTTCGACCCGATCGCGAAGCCGAGCCCGATGTTGCCTGCCGCGAACGTACCGGGTGGCTGGGCGATCGCGGAGTTGATGCCGATCACTTCGCCCGATCCGTTGACCAGCGGTCCCCCGGAGTTGCCGGGGTTGATCGCCGCGTCCGTCTGGAGCGCGTTGATGAACGCCGTGTCCGCGCTGTCCCCGGCCGTGACGGGCCTGTTCAGCGCACTGATGATGCCGCTCGTGACCGTTCCGTCCAGGCCGAGGGGAGCGCCGATCGCGATCACCGGGTCCCCCACGACAACGGAGTCGGAGTCGCCGAGGACAAGCGGTGTGAGACCGTCGCGATCGACGCGGATGACCGCCAGGTCATAGTCGGAGGTCCGCCCGATGAGCGTGGCCTCCTCCTCCGACCCGTCGACGAAGGTCACCCGGATGGTCCCCGTGGGCACCGCGCCGGCGATCACGTGGTTGTTGGTGAGGATGTAGCCGTCCTCACGGATGATGAAGCCAGAGCCGGTGCCCTGTCCGTCCGCTCCCGCGACGTGGATCGAGACGACGCTCGGCGCGACGGTCGCCGCGATGTCCGCGATCGACCCGTCCGGTCGGGTGATGTCAGGGTTGGCCGAGATGGTCGGCAGCGGCTGCCCCGGGTTGGTATCGAAGTGGTCCCAGGCACGCTGACCGGCGATGCCACCGACCGCGCCCATCACGAGCGCGCCCACCAGCAGTGCGCCTACTGTCCCGGCGCCGACAGCCTTCCGGCGGGACGTCTTCGGCGTGGCCGGTTCCCCCGTCTCCCCGCTCTGCTCGAACCAGGCCTGCACTCCCGTCCACTGCTCGGCCGCGGGATCGGGCTGGCCAACGCTCTGGTTGGCGGGATCGACGCCTGGTTCGGGCTGCTCGCCCACCGCACCGGCCGGTGCATAGCGGGAGTGTTCCGGCTGCGGCACGTAGGGCGAGGCACTGTTCGACGGCGCAGCGAACGACGGTGCACCATGCCCCGGCGGCAGCGGCACCGGCGGCAGCTGAGCGGGCTGCTGCGGCTGAGCGAGCTCAGGCTGAGCAGGCTGAGGCTCGGCGGGGTTCTGCTCAGTCACGAGAGCACTCCTGTCAGTGTGGACCAGCCGCGCTCGACGCGCGCCTGGAACCCCGTGTCGAACTCGTCGACCGAGAACGTGGAGACAAGTTGTAGCACGTCGTCCAGGGAAGCCGCTGAGACCAGGTCGATCACGGTGTCCGAGGACTGCCACACCAGGTGCAGCGGCTCGGCCGAGATCACGTACACCGGAGAGCCGCCAACCGCGACGCTCTCCAGCTCGTCGAGCAGGATCGGGGACAGCTGCCCCTTCTGCTCGCGGATCACCACGTCACCGATCGGGCTCTCCAGGTCCACCTCAAGCACCGTCGCGTCCGAGCCGGTGAAGCGCAGCGACCGGACCTGCAGACCCGCCGGCAGCGCGTCCGGCCGGGGCCAGCCCTCGACCTGCATCCACTCCAGCACCTCGTGGTCGTAGCCGCCAGGCCCATCAGCCCAGTCGGAGCCATCGCCGGCGCTCGCCGTCACGACGGCCGGGCTCACGTCCGGGGTCCACTGGACCGCCCCAGCGAGCGCGGTGAAGGCGTCCGCCGGGTACCGGGCGGGAGTCACAACCGGGCGTGAGCCGAGTGCAAAGAGCCCCGAGGCGGCCACCCCGGTCGCGACGAGCGCCGCCGCCACAACCCGGCGTCGGCGCCGCAGCACGGCGCGCGGCGGGCCGCCGAGAGACAGGTCACCGCTCGGCAGGTCCCCGCACAGGGCCTGCCACCGCGGTGGCAGTCGCTGCGGCTCGGCGAAGCGCACGGCCGCGCCCACCACGCCCGCCGCTCCCCCACCGTGGGCGACCGGCTCGGTCTGGGCGGCGAGCGCGAGCAGCCGGTTCATGAACTCCGGAGCCGGACAGACGTCGCCCAGCCCGCTGCTCAGCACGCGCCGGGTGGCCCGCGCCGAGCGCACCTCGTCCGCGCAGTCCATACAGCCCGCCAGGTGAGAAACCGCTCGGTCGGTAGCCGCCGCATCGAGCTGGCCGTCGACGAGAGAACTCACCCGTGAGCCCAGATGGGCACTCACGCAGCCCCGCCGGCGGACCGGGCGGTCGCGTTCTCCGCCGCCGCGAGCTCGTCGAGGGGGTTGATCTTAGTGAGCTCGACGCCACCTCCGGGGCGCACCGGCGCGCGGTGGGCGAGCAGCAGGCGCAGCTGAGCCCGAGCGCGGTGGATCCTAGACCGCACGGTCCCCAGCTTGATCCCGAGCGTGACCGCGATCTCCTCATAGGAGAGCCCCTCGATGTCGCACAGCACGACGGCGGCGCGGTACTCGGGGGTGAGCGCGTCGAGCGCCCGCTGGATGTCGTGGTCGAGGTTGGCGTGGGCGTAGCCGCGCTCGGGGTCGTGCAGGTCGCCCTGGGCCGGGTACATCGCGGCGTCGTCGCCCATCGCGTCCATCCGGATGCGCTGCTTGCGGCGCGCCTGGTCCAGGAACAGGTTGGTCGTGATCCGGTGCAGCCACCCCTCGAAAGTCCCGGGGGTGAAGTTCTGGAGCGAGCGGAACACCCGGATGAAGACCTCCTGGGTCAGGTCCTCGGCGTCGTGCTGGTTGCCGGTGAGCCGGTAGGCCAGCCGGTACACGCGGGCGGAGTGGTCCTCGACGATCGACTTCCAGCTTGGCGGTTCCCAGGGCGCGACTGTGGCCGCCGTTCGGTCGTGCGCGCGGTCAGGAGCAGAAACATCGGATTCGAGCACCCACTCAGTGTCCCAGCAACTGCGGGTCGTTGTCTCATTCCTGTCCCATCCGCTGGGAACCTTCACCGGGTACGCACAGCAGAACCGGTGGGCACGATGCTGATCGTGCGGACAAGCCCGGCGCTGAGTGCGCAGGTGGGCGCGCTGGTCAGCAATCTGCCGCGGGCGGGTTGCGACGGTAGCATCGCCTCAGACCCGCGTCTGCGCCTATCACCCTTGGAGGGCACCATTTCCGCCGACAGAGCTCAGAGCTGGGCGTACGCCGAAGACTTCATCGCTGAGGACCCGGTCGTCCTCGGTGCCCGTGACCGCGCCGCACAGCTCGGCTGCTACTCGATCCTGCCCGGCGGGGCCGCTGCGCTGACGGTGCTGACGGCCGCGGTGGGTGCACGCGCCGTCGTCGAGGTGGGGACCGGGACGGGTGTGGCGAGCCTCGCGATGCTCCGCGGTATGGACGACGACGGCGTCCTCACCACGATCGATGTCGAGGTCGAGCACCAGCGCGCCGCGAAGAAGGCTTTCGCCGAGGCCGGGATCCGCGCCCCGCGGACCCGCACCATCTCCGGTCGCGCCCTTGACGTGCTGCCCAGGCTCACTGACGCTGCCTACGACCTCGTCTTCGTCAGCGCAGCCGAGACGAGCTGCGCCGCCTACGTCGACCAGGCCCTGCGGCTGCTCCGCGCGGGGGGGCTGCTCGTCGTCGACAACGCCCTGTGGGGTGGGCAGGTCGCCGACCCGGCCCGCCGTGACCCTGGCACGACCGCGGTCCGCGACGTCGGTCGCCAGCTGCGCGACGACGAGCGGGTGCTGCCAGCTCTGCTCCCGGTGGGCGACGGCCTGCTCGTGGCGGTCCGCCGCGCGGATTCCTGAACCAGCCGAGCCTACGAGCGAGGTCAGCCGAACGACCCGATGAGCCAGCTCAGGCGAGTGCGTCGATGAACCGCAGGAGCAGCCGCGCACCGTAGCCGGTGGCTCCCTTGGTGACCTCGTGGGCGGCGGAGGTGGAGCGCGCCGGTCCGGCGATATCCAGATGAACCCAGCGGCGTGAGCCCGTGAACTCGCGCAGGAACAGCGCCGCGGTGATCGCACCGCCCCCGGCTGCCTTGATCGGAACGTGGCGCAGGTCGGCCACCTCCGAGCGCAGCGCGGGGAGATAGTCCTCGACCAGGGGCAGCTGCCACACCCGCTCACCTGAGCCGCGGGCCGCCTCCTCGAAGGCGGTGACCAGATCGGCGTCGGCGCTGAACAGTGCGGCGTGAGAGCGCCCCAGGCCGACGCTCGCGGCTCCGGTGAGGGTGGCCACGTCGATCAGCAGGTCGGGAGCGAGCTCGGCGTCGGCATAGGCGAGGGCGTCGGCCAGCACGATGCGCCCCTCGGCATCGGTGTTCGCGATCTCGACGCGGGTCCCCCCGCGCAGCGTGAGCACGTCCCCGGGGCGGTAGGAGTCCGCGCCGACGTGGTTCTCGGCGAGCGGCAGCACCGCGGTCACGCGATGCGGGCTGCGGGCCTGTGACGCGCCGAGCACGGCGGCGAGCGCGACTGCGGCCCCGGCCATGTCCGTCTTCATCGGGACCATGGCCTCGCGGGGCTTGATCGAGAGGCCGCCGGTGTCGTACGTGATGCCCTTGCCGACGATCACGACGTGGCTGGCCCGGGCGGCGACGTCGGCGTCGAAGGGCGTGTAGCCGATCGTCACGAGCCGCGGGGGGCTGGCGGACGCTGCGCCCACGGCGAGGATCCCGCCGAAGCCGTCACGGGCCAACGCGGCCTCGTCCCAGATGATGACCTCGAGCCCCTCGGCCTCGGCGAGCTCGTCTGCGCGCTCGGCGAACCACTGGGGGGTCTTGATGTTGGACGGTGTGCTCGTGAGGTCTCGGACCAGCCATGTCGCCCACGCATGACGCGAGGCGACGTCGATCACGCGGTCGGGCACCTCCCCGAGCAGCACGAGCTGGTCGGCCGGCACGCGTGCGGGCTTGGCCGAGGACAGCCGTGGCGGAGTGTAGGAGGCGAGGAGATATCCCTCGATGAGGGCCCGGGCGTCGTCGTCGGACGCACCCGCGGCGATCGGGGACACGACACGGGCCAGGCCCGTGGTCGCGCGGGCCAGCGCCGCGCCGGCGCGGCGCAGGTCGGTCGTCGAGGACTGGCCCACCCCGACGAAGATGATGCGCTGGGCCAGGCCGGCCCACGGCAGCGCCTGAGCCGTCCCCGCGTGGGCGGTGGGCAGGTCGATCGTGTGGGTCGTGCCCGCGGAGCCGTTGAACGCCGCACGCTCGGCGAGCTCCGCGAGGTCGATGCCATAGCGCGCAGAGGCGTCAACCGTTCCGGCGCGCGGCTGGAGCTCGTCGTCCCCCTCGACCGGCGCGCCGATCGCGACCGCGATCGCGTCGACGTCACCGGAGTCGAGGAACGTACAGCTCGCAATCGTTCCCGCCGCGCTGACGACCTCGGGAACGGGCCGTCCGACAAAGCTCTCTGCGGCCTGAGCCGCGGCGTGAGAGGAAAAACCGGTCCGAGGGGACACGGTCAGCCCACGACCGCCTGCAGCGCCTCGCCCAGCTCGCTCGCCTCGACGGCATTGAGCTCGACCACGAGGCGGCCACCGCCCTCGAGCGGAACCCGCATGACGATTCCGCGGCCTTCCTTCGTGACCTCGAGTGGGCCATCACCCGTCCGGGGCTTCATCGCAGCCATTGGTGGCTCTCCATTTCCGTCGATACCGCCGTCAGTCTTCAGCCCATATTCTAGTTCACCCCAGGTGTGACCTGCGCCCTCGCTCGCCGAGAACACGTTCCTGGGACGAATATTCAGGTCACCAGGCGCCGCAGATGGTCATTCGATACCCCGGAGCACCCGTGCGGGGGCCAGGTCTGAGCGGATCGCCGCGGTCATGTCGAGCACCCGTCGGGTCGAGCGGACGTCGTGCGCGCGGAAGACCGCCGCGCCGAGCCAGGCGGCTACGGCCGTCGCGGCGAGCGTCCCTTCGAGCCGTTCGTCGGCGGGCAGGTCCAGGGTCTCCCCGACGAAGTCCTTGCGGGACAGCGCCATGAGGACCGGGAACCCGAGGTCCACCAGCCGGCCGGTGCTGCGCACGAGGTGCAGAGAGTGCCACGTGTTCTTGCCGAAGTCGTGGGTCGGGTCGACGAGGATCGACTCGCGGGCGACCCCGCAGTCGAGCGCCCGCTGGGCTGCCGCTGCGAGAGTGGCCAGGACAGACTGGATGACGCCGTCGCGCGGGTCGGTCCCGGCGGGGCTGCCCGGGGCGAGCGGGTAGCTCACCCTGAACGGGTCGGTGCGAGGCGCCGCGCCACCGGTGTGGGAGCACACGACGCCGACGCCGAGCTCGCCCGCGACCTCGACGAGGGTCGGGTCGTGCCCGGCCCAGGTGTCGTTGAGCAGGTCGGCGCCCACGCCGACGGCCTCTCGGGCCACCTCCGAGCGCCAGGTGTCGACGCTGACCAGCAGCTCGGGGAACTCCGCGCGGACTCGTTCCACGAAGGGCACGATCCGACGGATCTCCTCGGCTGAAGTCACCTCGGGTCCAGTTCCCGCGCGCACTCCCCCGATGTCGACGATCTCGGCCCCCTCGGTGAGGGCGAGCTCGACGGCCGCGAGGGCCGCGCCGTCGTCGAACTGGCGGGCCCCGGCGTAGAAGGAGTCGGTCGTGCGATTGACGATCGCCATGATCGCCGGGGCGGCGGCGCCCACCTGCCGGCCGCGCAGCACGAGCGGCGGCGCACGGTGCGGGACCGGGCCTCGGCCTTGGCCTTGGCCTTGGCTCAGTGGCGAATCTGGCAGGCTCACTCGACGACGTCGCCCATCGGTTCGGCGGCGTGCAGCGGGTCCGCCGTGTGCTGCTTGAGCTCGGCGACGCGGGCGGTGACGATCCGGACCGCCTCGTCGGCGTCGTCGACGATCGTGAAGATATTCAGGTCCTTGGGGCTGATCATCCCGCGATCGACGACCGCCGAGCTGAGCCAGTCCAGCAACCCGGTCCAGTAGTCGGAGCCGACGAGCACGATCGGGAACTCGGTGACCTTGTGCGTCTGGACGAGGGTGAACGCCTCGAAGAGCTCGTCGAGGGTGCCGAAGCCGCCGGGCAGCACGACGAAGCCGGAGGCGTACTTGACGAACATCGTCTTGCGGGCGAAGAAGTACCGGAAGTTGACGCCGAGGTCGACCCACTCGTTCATGCCCTGTTCGAAGGGCAGCTCGATACCGAGGCCGATCGACAGCCCGCCGGCCTCACGGGCGCCCTTGTTGGCCGCCTCCATGACGCCTGGGCCGCCGCCGGTGATGACGGCGAAGCCGTTCTCGACAAGACCGCGGCCCACCCTCTCCGCGATCGCGTAGTCGTCGTGGTCGGGCTTGGTGCGGGCCGAGCCGAAGACGCTCACGGCGGGTCCGACCTCGGCGAGGGCACCGAAGCCCTCGACGAACTCGCTCTGGATGCGCATGACCCGCCACGGGTCGGAGTGCACCCAGTCGGTGTCGTGCTGGCTGTCGAGGAGCCGTTGATCGGTCGTCTCGACCGGAATCTGTTCCCCCCGAAGGAGGACCGGTCCCTTGCGGTATCCCTTGCCGACCTGCGCCATTCCCTCATCAGTCATGCTCCCGAGCCTAACCTCTCACCCACCCCGCCCCGCCCCCGCTGAGTGCACGAAAATACGCGTGTCGCCCCGGCGTGTCGCGTACAAAATCGTGCACTCAGCGGAGGGACCGGGACGAGTGGGGGCGGGGGGCGGGTGGGGTCACGCCGTGAGCCAGGCGCGGAGGGCTGTGTAGCAGATCTCGATCTGGGACGCGGGGCAGTGCTCGTTGTCCTTGTGGGCCAGGAGCGGGTCGCCGGGGCCGAAGTTCACCGCGGGTATCCCCAGCTCGGCGAAGCGCGCGACGTCGGTCCAACCGTATTTGGGTGCGGGCACCCCGCCGGTCAGCGCGAGCACCGCCTCGGTGAACTCCGCGGCCAGGGGCGCATCGAGGCCGGGGCGGGCGCCCGGGGCCGCGTCGTCGACTGTGACCTCGAAGCCGTGGAACAGCGAGCGGACGTGGTCCACCGCCTCCGCAACAGAGCGGGAGGGGGCGAAGCGGAAGTTCACGGTGACAACGCACTCGTCCGGGATGACGTTGCCGGCCACCCCGCCGCGGATGCCGACGGCGTTCATCCCCTCGCGGTAGACCAGCCCGTCCACCTCGATCGACGCCGGCTGGTAGGCGGCGAGGCGGTTGAGCACCTCGCTCGCGGCGTGGATGGCGTTCGTGCCCATCCAGGATCGCGCCGAGTGCGCGGTCTCCCCCGGGACCCGCACGTGCACGCGCACGGTCCCGTTGCAGCCACCCTCGATGCCGGCGGCCGTCGGCTCGCACAGGACCGCGAAGTCGGCGTGCAGCAGCTCGGGTGCCTCGCGGGAGAGCCGGCCCAGCCCGTTGAGGGTCGAAGCGACCTCTTCGTTGTCGTAGAACACCCAGGTGACGTCCCGGGTCGGTGCGACCAGCTCGGCCGCGAGGGCGAGCTGGACGGCCACGCCGCCCTTCATGTCGACCGTCCCGCGACCCCAGAGCTCGCGGTAGGCCCCCTCGCCGACCACCCGCACCGGGAGGTTGTTCGCGATCGGGACGGTGTCGATGTGGCCGGCCACGACCACCCGCTGGGCCCGCCCGAGCGTCGTCCGGGCCACGATCGCGTTGGCGTTGCGCACCACCTCGAGGTGCCCGAGCTCGCGCAGCGCGGTCTCGATGAGGTCGGCGATGAGGGACTCGTCCCCGCTCACCGACGGCACGTCGCACAGCGTCCGGGTCAGCTTCACGACGCCGGAGGTCAGCTCGAGCGGGTGCACGACCGGTACGCCCTCACCTCCCGTCGCTGTGGGCTGGGCGGACTCGGCAGGACTCTCGTAGGCGGGCACCTTGCGACCATACCGCGCTGATCGGCGGTGATACCAACCGAGAACACCGCACTTTGGTCAATCCCACAACCCCCGTCGGCCGGCTCTCGCGATAGGTTTGGCCGCATGACTTCTTCCACGCCGCGCACGGCCTGGGCTTTCGGCCTAGCCACCGTGACCACGTCCGGAACCACCCTGGACGTCTGGTACCCCCACCCGTCCCTCGGCCGCGCCACCGACGCCCCTGAGGGCACCGACAACTCAGCCGCCCCGTCCGATCTCGCGGCTCTGGCCGGCCGCGACGACGCTCGCGCGGTCGAGCTCGTCGTCGTGCGCACCGAGATCGACCTCGACGAGGCGCCCGCCGACGCCGCGGATGCCTACCTGCGCCTGCACCTGCTCTCGCACTGCCTCGTGGCACCCCACGAGCAGAACCTCGACGGGATGTTCGGTGTCCTCGCCAACGTCGTGTGGACCAACCACGGCCCGTGCGCGGTCGACGACTTCGAGGCCACCCGGCTGCGGCTGCGGGCCCGCGGCCCGGTCACGGTGCTCAGCGTCGACAAGTTCCCCCGCATGGTCGACTACGTCGTCCCCCCGGGCGTGCGGGTCGCCGATGCCGACCGGGTGCGCCTGGGCGCGCACCTCGCCCCGGGCACGACCGTCATGCACGAGGGCTTCGTGAACTTCAATGCCGGCACGCTCGGCACCTCGATGGTCGAGGGCCGGGTGTCCGCGGGTGTCGTCGTCGGCGACGGGACCGACATCGGTGGCGGCGCGTCGATCATGGGGACGCTCTCGGGGGGCGGCCGCGAGGTCATCTCGATCGGTCAGCGGTCACTGCTCGGCGCCAACGCAGGCCTGGGGATCGTGCTGGGCGACGACTGCATCGTGGAGTCCGGGCTGTACGTGACCGCGGGCACCAAGGTCACGCTCGTCGGCTCGGGCGCCGACGGCTCGGCGCCGCGCGTGGTCAAGGCCCGCGAGCTCTCCGGCCAGAACAACCTGCTCTTCCGCCGCAACTCACTCACAGGGGGCGTCGAGGCGGTCTCCCGTGCGGGCGTCGGCATCGAGCTCAACGCAGCGCTGCACGCGAACTGAGACCGCCGTGCCCCATGCCCGCTCGGCTCGCTCTGCCCGTTCGGTCCGCTCTGCCCGCAATGCCCGACGACGCGCGCTGCGCACCGCGGGAGCGGGCGTGGTCGTCGTAGCGGTCGCGGTCGGCGGGGTCGTGCTGCTGCTCCAGCAGACCACCCCGCAGGCCGCGCCCCGCCAGGACTGCACGGCGGCCCTCGACGGCGCCACGTGGCGGCTCTCCCCCGCCCAGGCCGACAACGCCGCGCTGATCACCGCTGTGTCGCTGCGCCGCGAGATGCCCGCGCGGGCGGCGACGATCGCCCTGGCCACGGCTCTGCAGGAGTCGAAGCTGGTCAACATCGACTACGGCGACCGTGACTCCGTTGGCCTGTTCCAGCAGCGAACGTCCCAGGGCTGGGGCACGGTCGAGGAGATCATGGACCCGGTCTTCTCCACGAATGCGTTCTTCGACGGCCTGGAGAAGGTGCCCGGGTACACCGAGCTGCCTGTGACCGAGGCCGCCCAGGCCGTCCAACGCTCCGGCTTCCCGGACGCCTACGCCCAGCACGAGGTCCGCTCCCGGGCGTGGGCGGCCGGCCTCACCGGGCAGAACCAGGCGAGCGTCGTGTGCACGTTGACCGAGGCAGATCCGGTCGCCGCGGGCGACCCAGCCGCGATCGCGTCCGCCCGCGCCACCCTGAGCGAGCGTGTCGCCCGCGACTTCGGCGACCTGGCGATCACCGAGCAGGGAGCCGCCTCGATCGTCGTCGACGTCACCTCGCTGGCCCCCACGTCCGACGACGTGGGCCGGCTCGCGTGGGCCCTCGCCCAGTGGGGTGTGGCCTCGGCGCAGGCCACCGGCGTGGAGTCGGTGACGGTCGGCGGACACGTGTGGTCACGCGACGACGGCACGTGGTCGACCGACCAGATCGGCGCAGAGACGTCGGACGGCGAGGGTGCACCCACGCTGGCAGAGTCCAGCGTGCTGCTCACCCTCGCCGTCCGGTAGGCCCAGATCAGCGGGCTGTCACCGAGCGGACAGGTCCACGTAGCCGCGCTCGGTCGCGCCGGTGTAGATCTGGCGCGGGCGGCCGATCTTCGTCTGCGGGTCCTTCATCATCTCGCGCCACTGGGCGATCCACCCGGGCATCCGGCCCAGGGCGAAGAGCGGCGTGAACATCGCGGGCTCGAAGCCCATGGCCTTGTAGATGAGGCCCGTGTAGAAGTCCACGTTCGGGTAGAGCTTGCGCTCGATGAAGTAGTCGTCGCTGAGCGCGATCTCCTCGAGCTGGAGCGCGATGTCGAGCAGCTCGTCCCGCTTGCCCAGCGTGGACAGGACCGCGTCCGCGCTCTTCTTGACGATCGCGGCACGCGGGTCGTAGTTCTTGTAGACCCGGTGCCCGAAGCCCATGAGCCGGACGCCGTCCTCCTTGTCCTTGACCTTGGCCATGAACTGCTCGACCGTGAAGTCGGAGGACTGGATCGACTGGAGCATCTTCAGGACGGACTCGTTCGCCCCGCCGTGCAGCGGCCCGGACAGCGCGTTGATGCCCGCGGCGACCGAGGCGAAGACGTTCGCCTGGCTCGAGCCGACGATCCGCACGGTCGACGTGGAGCAGTTCTGCTCGTGGTCGGCGTGCAGGATGAGCAGCTTGTCGAGGGCGTCGACGATCGTGGGGTCGGACTCGTACTGCTGGTACGGGACCGCGAAGGTCATCCGCAGGAAGTCGTCGACGTAGCCGCGGGAGTAGTCGGGATAGAGCAGCGGCTCACCGACCCGGCGGCGGTGCAGGTAGGACGTGATGGTGCGGGCCTTGGCCAGCAGCAGCACCGTGGCGAGCTCGATCGTCTCGTCGTTGAAGGGGTCGAGCGCCTCGGGGTAGAACGTCGAGAGCGCATTGACCGCCGAGGCCATGACGGCCATCGGATGCCCGGTGCGCGGGAACGTCCCCATGAGCGTGCGGAAGTCCTCGTGCACGAGGGTGTGACGGTTGACCCGCTCGACGAAGGCGTCGTGCTCGGCGGGCGAGGGCAGCTCGCCGTGGATGAGCAGGTACGCGACCTCGAGGAACGTCGACTTCTCGGCGAGCTCGCCGATCGGATAGCCCCGGTAGCGCAAGATCCCGGCATCGCCGTCGATGTAGGTGATCTGCGACTCGCACGAGGCGGTATTCATGAAGCCGGGGTCGACGGTGACCATCCCGGTCTCTCTCAAGAGCGAGGAGACGACGATCCCGTCGTTCCCCTCGGTCGCCGGGACGACCGGAAGGTTCAGGGACCTGTCTCCGACGGTGAGTTCGACCGCAGCCTGCTGGGTGTTCGACATGTCTTCCTTCCTGCTGCACTTCGCACCCTGGTCGGGTGGAGCGGTGCTCCTGCCATGTCGACGCTCTGTTAAGCGCCGCGGAGCGCCTGAGTCAGTCCTCGCGGAGGACGACGCTGGCCCTAGTCGACGGTACCTGCCCCACGCGCAGGTGCCCAATTCGTGAAGGGCCTAAAGGCCCAGTTGTGAAGTGATCCAGGACACAGTGCAAGGGGTCATGAGGGGCTCATGTCTCCGCCAGGCGTGCCGCCGCGGCCTCGATGCGCTCGTCGGTGGCCGTCAGGGCCACGCGCACGTGCCCGGCCCCCGCGGCCCCGTAGAACGTCCCCGGTGCGACGAGGATCCCCCGCTCGGCGAAGGATTCGACGGTCGCCCACGCGCCGGGGCGCTCAGCAGGATCCGCGGCACTGTCCGCTGCGGACGCCGCTGCCAACTCCGCGGGGCGGGTCCACAGGTACAGCCCGGCCTGGGAGTGGTCCACAACCATCCCGGCCCCGTGGAGGGCAGCCAGCATGATCTCGCGGCGGCGTCGGTAGATCTCCCGCTGGGCAGCGACGTGCGCGTCGTCGGTCAGTGCGACGGTCATCGCAGCCTGCACGGGGGCGGGCACGATCATGCCGAGGTGCTTGCGCAGCTCGAGCAGCCGTCCGACCAGGGCGCCATCCCCCGCGACGAAGGCGGCCCGGTATCCGGCGAGGTTGGACTGCTTGGACAGGGAGTAGGCGGCGAGCAGACCCTCGTGGGAGCCGCCGTTGACCCGTGGGTCGAGGATGCTCGGTACGCCGGAGCTCACCCAGCTCTCGTCCCAGGCCAGCTCGGCGTAGCACTCGTCGCTGACGACGATCGCGCCGATCTTGCGCGCGGCCGCGACGATCTCGGTGAGCTCGTCGATTGAGAGCACCGCACCGGTGGGGTTAGCCGGGGAGTTCACCCAGACGAGCTTGACGTCGGGGCGGTCCGCCCAGTCGCCGACCCGCGTCGCCGGGAGCGGGGTCGCCCCCGCGAGGCGCGCGCCGACGTCGTACGTCGGGTAGGCGATCGCGGGGTGCACGACCGTGTCGCCGGGGCCCAGGGAGAGCAGGGACGGGAGCAGGCCGACCAGCTCCTTGGAGCCGATGGTCGGTAGGACCGCGGCCGGGTCGAGGCCGGGCACGCCGCGTCGCCGGTCGAACCAGCCGGCGACGGCTTCGCGCAGCGCGGTCGTCCCGTGGGTCGTGGGGTAGCCGTGGGAGTCGCCCGCGCCGGCGAGCGCACGCTGGATGATCTCCGGCGTCGGGTCGACGGGGGTCCCCACGGAGAGGTCGACGATCCCGTCCGGGTGGGACCGCGCGCGCCGAGCGGCGGGGACCAGCGTGTCCCACGGAAAGACGAGGTCGCTCAGGTCGGCAAAACCCACGGGGCGGGCGCCGTCAGGCCTGCGGGGGAAGCACGGCGATGATCGGGTGATCCTTGTCGATCATGCCCATCTTCGCGGCGCCGCCCGGGGAGCCGAGGTCGTCGAAGAACTCGACGTTCGCCTTGTAGTACTCCGACCACTCCTCGGGGACGTCGTCCTCGTAGTAGATGGCCTCGACCGGGCACACCGGCTCGCAGGCGCCGCAGTCGACGCACTCGTCCGGGTGGATGTACAGGGATCGTTTGCCCTCATAGATGCAGTCCACGGGACACTCTTCGATGCACGCCTTGTCCTTGACATCGACACAAGGCTGAGCGATCACGTAGGTCACTTCGTGGTCCTTCCCGGAGGGCGAGTCCAGACGACTTCCCACGCCGAACGGCATGGGACTCTAGTATCGCCTAGATTGCGTGCGCACGATCTAGGTGCCCACCCTGTGACTACTCGAGGTCCTGTGAACTATCTAACATCCGCACCCGATCCGCAGCCATCCTCCCCGCCCTGGCTCGCCTGGGCTCCGGGCACCCGGGTGATGATCCGCAGGACCCTTCCTGCGGGTTCGTCGCATCTGTTCACAGACCTGCTGGGCACGGTCCTGGAGGTCACGCCGGACGGCGTCCGGCTCGAGACCCGGACCGGCCTGGTCGACGTCCCCGGGGACGAGATCGCGACGGGCAAGCCGATCCCGCCGGCTCCCCCGCGGCGACGCCCCCGCTCGTGATCGGGTCATCGAACTCGTGAGCTACCGGCCTACGAGCCCGAGAAACGGTCCTCTCTCACGAGCTCGGCGCGCGATCTACGAGTTCGGCCGATACAGAGCGGGCTCAGTTTGGCGCTACGACGAGCACGGTGCCTCGAATCGGGTCGGCCTCTAGCACGCGGGCGCCGAGCGCACCCAGGCGGGTCAGCTCACGCTGCCAGCTGGGCAGGTCCGCCAGGCGGATGGTCCGCACAGACTCCGACTCGGGCTCGGACTCGCTGTTCGTGGTGAGTTCGGTGTCAGTGCCGGCGGCCGTGCGGCCGTTCGTGGCGGAGCCGCCATCGCCGTCGTCACGCAGGAGGTCCGCGCGGTCGAAGAACTCATCGGTCGGTCCGTTCGACTCGAGCGACTGCGCGAGGCGGGTGAGGTCCGCGATCGCGCGGCGTAGCACGGGCGCGACCCAGGCCGCATTGTCGGTGACCATCGCCTGCGTGCGTCGTGGGGTGGTGCGGGCGACGCGGGTGCCGTCCCGGAAGCTCCCGGCGGCCAGGCCCACCGCGACCGGACGGATCTCCGCATGGGCCACGAGGTTGAGCAGCTCGGTCGCCACGACGTGGGGGACGTGGCTGATCAGCGCCGCAGCCTCGTCGTGCACGTCGTCGGTGAGGGGGAAGACGACCCCGTCGAAGGCGCCTGTGATCAGCGCCGCGACCATGAGGAACGCCCGCTCGGAGGTCGCCTCGTCGAGGGTGACCGCCCACCGGACGCCGCTCAGCAGGTCACCGCTCGAGGCGTCGAAGCCGCTGTGCTCGGTCCCGGCCATCGGGTGCGCGCCGACGTACTGCGCGCCCAGGCCCACGCGGTCCATGGCGGACCGGACCGGCGCCTTCACGCTGGCCACGTCCGTCACCACCGTCTGGGGCCCGAGGATGCCCGCGAGCAGCTCGGCGGTCTGGTCGACGGCGCGCAGCGGGACAGCCACGACCACGAGGTCCGCGTCGGCGCGGGCCAGGTCCTGGACCGCGGTGAGGATCTCGATCCCGAGGGTGCGCGCAGCCTCGCGGGTCGCGCCGTCCGGGTCCCATCCGACGACCGCGCAGCCGCGGTCGAGCAGCCGTCGGGCCACCGACCCGCCGATCAGGCCCAGCCCGAGGACCGCGACCCGGGCGGGGCCGGGGGCGCCTGTCATGCCCACAGCAGCCCGCGCCGGAGCGCCGACTCGTCCGCGCCGGCCTGGACGCTGCCGGCCGGGACCCTGTGCACCTCGACCGTCTCGTCGAGCTCGCCCCGGGAGGGGAAGACGCCAAGTGTCTTGACCGAGTCGCCCGCTGTCAGCAGGCCCTCGAGCACGCTACGCACGGGGGCGTCCCACGGCGCGCCGTCGACCGTGACGATGAAGACGTAGCGCGCCTCGAGCGCTTTGAGCGGCCGGGTGATCAGGCTCGACATGTTCACGCCCAGCGAGCCGAAGGCCTCGGTGATCCGCGCCAGCACCCCGGGTCCGGTGATGTGCGGGGTGATCGCCACCATGGTGCGCCAGATAGCGGAGGTGCCGGTCGATGTGGCGAGCCCGGTCGACGCCGCGAGGCCCGCGGCGCCGGCCTCGACCGCGCCGGTCCGGCTGGTGAGCAGCAGGAACCGGGTCCGAGCACCTCGGAAGTCCTCGACGGACCGGGTATGGGTGCGCAAGCCGTAGATCTCGCCGCAGATCCGCGGCCCGAGGGCCAGCTGGCCGGGCTCGATGTCGCGGCAGGCCGCGGCGTTCGACGTCGCCGGGACGGTCACCAGGGAGCGTTCGGCGATGAAGTCCTGGCACTGGGCCAGGCCGTGCGGGTGGCTCGAGACCTGCATGAAGGGGCCGCCGTCGTCGGGCAAGGCGAAGGCGTCGAAGGTGATCGTGACAAAGGCCTCGTCGATCGCCACGACGTCCTGCGCCGCGACGATCGCGTCGAGGGAGGGGACGACGTAGCCCTCGACGGAGTTCTCGATCGCCACGACGCCGTGGCTCACCTCGCCCGAGGCGACCTGGGCGTAGACGTCGGCGACCGTCCGCAGCGGCACGAGGTCGATCGACGGGCTCTCCGGGTCTGCGGCCAGGCTGCGTGCCCAGCCCAACGCCGCCTCGTGGGTGAAGGTGCCCTCCGGCCCGAGGTAGGCCAGGCGCAGGCCGGGCTCGGTCACCGGGCGAAGACCTCGGCGGCCGCCCAGACCGGCGTCAGCGCGTCCGGGCCGGGGAGAAACTCCTGGCCGGTCAGCACCGCGAGCACCCGGTGCTCGACGCCGCGCGCGGTGAACTCGGTGAGCAGGCTCTCCAGGACGTCGGAGCTCACGCACGTGAAGGAGGTGAGGAAGACGTGCGGTCCGGCCTGTGACCGCTGGCTGCGCAGGTGCTGGAGATCGATCCCGGTCGCGGCGATGACACCGAGGGTCTCCTGGAGCGATCCGCGGTGGTCGTCGCGCGGCCCGAAGGCGAGCCAGATCTGCGCGGGCCGCTCGAAGCGGGTCAGTGTCTCGTGGGTCTGGAGCAGTCCGTACCAGATGAGCGGGACCTGGCCCAGGCGAGCGCTGCCCGGGAGCTCCTGGAATCCGGCCGGGATGATCGAGCGCTCCACGACGAGCGTGCCGTGCTCGCCGGCCAGGGCGATGCGCTCGGTGAGCGTGGTGGTCGTGGGGACCAGGTGCGGGCTCACGCCCATGGCCCGCAGCACGTGCCGGCAGTCGCGCATCCCGGCCTCGTCGACGATCGCAGTGCCGCTGGCCTCTGCGGTGCGCCCTACCCAGGCCCACTCCGGGGAGACCGCGACGGCCTGCGTGAGCAGGAGCGACCGGTCGCCCGAGAGCAGGGACCGTTCGAGCTCGGGCGTGGGCTGGGCGGGATGGCCGATGTGCACGACCGCCGCGAGGTTGGCGATGTTCGCGATCGTGGCCAGGGTCGCGGTGGTGGACCCGAGGTCGAGCAGGTCACCCTCGCCCCACCCACCCGTCGCGGCCGCCAGACGTGCGTGGGGACCGGACTCGCGCGCGCTCTTGCCGAGCATTCTTCGCTCCTAACAGTGGACATGCCGATGGGACAGAAACCTGCCCTGATGCTAGTCGTACCGCGTCAGCCGTCGCAGACCACGGCGTTCTGTGGACGGTACCGCCACTTGTTCGTCTCGTTGATGGTCTCTTCACCGGTCGCGGTGATCGTCACCTTGCGCCAGACCGAGACGGAGAAGCCGCCCCCGCCCATGCTCTGCGGCGCACAGCTCGCGCCCGTGCGGTGCTCGGTCGTCGGGGCCACCACGCCCGACCGCGCGCTCGTGGTCGTCTCGACGGTGTAGTAAGGGGTGCTCCAGACCGCGACGTTCAGCTTGCCGTCGGCGATCCAGGACTGCAGCAGCACACCGTAGGGCGAGTCGTTGCGCCAGCGCATGTCGATCTGACCGTCGTAGAGGGTAGCCTCGCGGCCCTCGGGATAGCGGGTGAACCAGTAGCTGTGCGGCTGGTGCTCGACGTCGACCATACCTGCGAAGAAACCGGCGTTGTACGTGGTCGTGGACATCTGGGAGAGCCCACCACCGACCCCTTCGACGATGTTCCCGTTGACGATGATGTGTGCGTCCTTGTAGCCGTTCTCCCGCGTGAAGGGGCCGATCGCCTCCGTCAGGCTGAACGTCTCCCCCGGCTTGACCAGCACGCCGGTGATCTTCTCGGCCGCGATCCGCAGGTTCTCGGTCCGGTCCGGCTCGTTCGTGAGCGGGGTCGCGAACTCGCTGACCTTCGCCGTGACGCCGAGCGCCTCGAGGGCTTGGGTCGACTGCGCCGGGTCGCTCGGCACGAGCTCGACCTCGGCGCTGCGCACGTCGGACAGGGCGGCCTTCTGGACGGCAGCCGCGAGTGTCGCCGGGTCCAGGGTGGTCCCCGGGACGCCGGGCTGGATCACCGGGGCGTTGTCGACGAACACGAAGGTGGCGTCGGAGGAGTTGGCGAGCAGGGCGGTCGTGCGGTCGATCACGTCCTGGACGAGCTTGGTGCCGTCGAAGGCAAGCACGAGGTCGCCGTCGGTCGAGGTGAAGGTGGCGGCGGCCGTGAGGTTGGCGACCGGGATCTCAGCGACCTGACCGGCGACGGTCACCGACACCGAGGACGCGGCTACCTGCTGCGCCTGCCCGAAGGCGGCGTCCGTCTCGGCCTGGGTGATCTCGGGTTCGACCGTGGTCGTGGGCAGGTCGATCGGGCGCGCGGCCGAGAGCCAGCCGGAGGTGACGACGTCGGCGGCCTGCTTCTCGTCAAGGGCGGTGCCGTCCGCCGCGGGCGTCTGGACCGCGCCGCCGTCGACGAAGCCGACCGTGCCGCTGGTCGCGGGGACCGCGAGGTCCGTGGCCAGGAGGTCGGTTGCGACGGCCAGCTTCGTCGCGTCGACGACCGTGACCGGGTCGATCTCCCGTCCGCCGGAGATCTGGGCCAGCAGGTGCCCGGGGGCGAGGGTGAACTCGGTCAGGCCCTCGACCGTCGCGGCGGCGTCGAAGGTCAGGCCCGCGCTCACCGGGTCGATCGTCGTGGCGGCCTCGCCGGCGGTGACCGGGATCGGCGCGGTCGAGATCCCACCTAGCTCGGTCGTCAGGCGCGCCACAGCATCGTCGGAGGACAGTCCCCCGATGTCGACCCCGGCGACCGTCGTCCCGCGAGGGATCCGGTCGGCGAAGTGCCACTGGGCTCCGACGTAGGCACCGGCCGCAACGACCAGGCCGATCCCCGTCCACAGCAGGACCTTGGGCCAGCGACGGCCGGAGTCGTCGGCGTCGAACACGCTCAGCGGAGATCCCGGCTCACCCTGGAGGGTCTCGGTGGTGGTCTGTGCGGGCACGATCTCGTCCTGGATGGTCGGGAGAACGGAGGTGGCGGGGTCGGTGGGGCTCGCCGAGTCTCCGGCGGACGAGCCTGCGGCTGGGGTTGCAGCGGCCGTTGGGTCGGTCGGCGTCGCAGCCAGCGCCTCGGTCGGCGTCTCGACCGGTGGACGCTGCAGGACCGGGTAGCTCAGGCCCTGGACCGCGATGCCGGACGGGTTCCGCTGGACCCAGGGTGCACTGTCAGGCGTCGGCGCAGCCGTGCCGCCTCCGTCGAGGGGCTGGGGTGGCGGAGCGGTCGAGCTCTGCGGTACCGGAGTCGTCTCGTCGGCACTGCTGGTCATCTGGTCGCTCCACTCGCGAAGAAGGCCGGGGGGAACCCCGTGGACAGGCGTTGGATGCGGTTGCCCCCGCGTGGCTAGTGTACGTTGCTCGCCTTCCCGGCCGACGTACCGCTCAGTCGCGGAACCACTTGCGCGGGGCGAAGGCCGCGACGCCGATCATCACCATGCCACCGATCATCCACACGTAGCTGATCGACTGGGCGGGCATGATGATGTCGCCCCCGGGCCCCTGGGCGGCGAAGGCCTGAACCACGACGAGCCAGCCGATGCCGTAGGGGATGAGCCCACCGCTGCCCAACCAGGCTCGGACAAGCACCCCCGCGACCGTGACGGTCAGCAGCGCGACGATGAGGATCCACGGCATCCACTGCCGGTGCATGATCGTCCCGACCAGCCCGACGGCGGCCCCGAGCAGGAGGACGCACAGGTACCACACGAGCGTGAGGGGCCGCAGGCCGGCCGACGCGGGGCGAGAGGGTGCGGGCCTGCGTGGTGAAGGCTCGGTCGGCGCTGGCTGCGGCGCCGGTGACGGCTCGGACGAAGCCGCAGGCGCGGAGTACGGGTCAGACATACCCCAAACGTTACCGCCGCATCCTGACAATCTACTGACCGCGGGCTTAGCGAGCGTGGGCACCACGAGCGCGGGCATAGTGCTCGTGCGTCAGCCACGGGACGAGCACGTCGTTGCTCAGCGCGTACCACCCGGCCAGCCCGACGCCGGCCCCAGAGCCCGCCGCCAGCCGGTGGATCCAGTGCACCTGGGTTGCGTGCGCGCGCAGCGCCGCCTCGACGCGGTCGGCCACCGGCGCGCCGTCGATCATCGCGACGACGGGCAGTCCGGGCGCCGCAGCGGCAGGGAGCGCGTCGCCGGGGAGCTCTGCGGTCGCCGACCCGGCGAGCAGCCCCGCGAGCTCTGGGTCGCGCAAGCTCAGCTCCCGCAGCGCAGCGCGGGCGCCGCGCACGACGGGAGCCGGGATGACTGCCCACCAGACGTCGTCGGGCACGTGGGCGGGACGGGTCGCGGAGGCGTGGGCGGCAAGCTGAAGCGCGCGCATCGTGATCTCGTGGGCGCGCACGTGGTCGGGGTGGCCATAGCCACCGCCGGCCTCGTAGGTCACGACGACGGCCGGCCGGCGGTCGCGGATGAGCTCGGCCAGCGCGGTGGCCACCTCCTCGAGGGGCGCGGCCACGAGCGCGCGCTCGCCCGCGTCGTCGGCCTCGCCGGCCTGACCGCCCGCCGCACCGACCCACGCCATGCCCGAGTCCTCGAGGCGGAGCTGATCGCGGCGAAGCTGATCAAGATAGTGGTGGTCGCGCACACCGAGCGCGGCCAGCGCCGCGCGCAGTTCGCCCTCGCGGTGGGCGGCCAGGGCCGGGCCGTTGCCCTCCAGGTGAGCCAGGGTGGCACCGATGACCTCGCCGCGCTCGCCGCGGGTGCAGGTCACCAGGGTCACTGGCTGGCCCGAGGCCGCCCAGGTCGCCAGCAGCGCGCCCGTGGCGAGCGTCTCGTCGTCGGGATGGGCGTGCACGGCGAGCAGTGGTCCGGCTGGCAGCGAGGCTTCGGTGATCATCACGAGTCCATCTTGGTCCATCGGCCGCGGGCGGACGACGATGGCCACCAGGCATGCCTGGTGGCCATCGTCGCGCAAGCCCGTGGGCTCAGGAGCGGATCAGAACTCGATCAGCCCTTCTTCGAGCGGGAGAAGCTGCGTGCGCGCTCGGACTGGTCGAGGATGACCTTGCGGATGCGCACGGCCTCCGGGGTGACCTCGACGCACTCGTCCTCGCGGGCGAACTCGAGGGACTCCTCGAGGGTGAGGTGCCTCGGCGGGGTGAGGTTCTCGAACGTGTCGCTGCTCGCAGCGCGCATGTTCGTGAGCTTCTTCTCCTTGGTGATGTTGACGTCCATGTCCTCGTTGCGCGAGTTCTCGCCGACGATCATGCCCTCGTAGACCTCCTGCGTGGGATCGACGAAGAAGGAGCCGCGCTCCTGCAGGTTGACCATCGCGAACGGGGTCACGGCGCCGGGGCGGTCGGCCACGAGCGAGCCGTTGATGCGGGTGTCGATCGGTCCGGCCCACGGCTCGAAGCCCTCGGCGATGGACGAGGCGATGCCGGTTCCACGCGTGTCCGTGAGGAAGCGCGTACGGAAGCCGATCAGGCCACGGACGGGGACGACGAACTCCATGCGGACCCAGCCGGTTCCGTGGTTGGACATGGTCTCCATGCGGCCCTTGCGCTGCGCGAGCAGCTGGGTCACGGCACCGAGGTACTCCTCGGGGACGTCGATGGTCATGCGGTCGGTCGGCTCGTGCGTCTTGCCGTCGATCTGCTTCGTCACGACCTGGGGCTTGCCCACGGTGAGCTCGAAGCCTTCGCGGCGCATCTGCTCGACGAGGATGGCGAGCGCGAGCTCTCCACGGCCCTGGACCTCCCAGGCGTCGGGACGCTCGGTCGGCAGGACGCGGAGCGAGACGTTACCGACGAGCTCCTTGTCGAGGCGGTCCTTGACCTGGCGAGCGGTGACCTTGTGGCCCTTGCCGCCCTTGCCCGCGAGCGGGGAGGTGTTGATACCGATCGTCATCGAGATGGCCGGGTCGTCGACCGTGATGAGCGGGAGCGGACGCGGGTCGTCAGGGTCGGTGAGGGTCTCACCGATCGTGATGTCCTCGATGCCGGCGACGGCGACGATGTCGCCAGGCCCTGCGGACTCGGTCGGGACGCGGGTGAGCGCCTTCGTCTCGAGCAGCTCGGTGATCTTGACGTTCTGCATCGTGCCGTCGGCACGGGCCCAGGCCACGGTCTGGCCCTTGTTGATCGTGCCGTTGAAGATGCGCAGCAGGGCGAGACGGCCCAGGAACGGCGAGGCGTCGAGGTTGGTGACGTGAGCCTGGAGCGGCGCGCCCTCCTCGTACGTGGGGGCCGGGATCTTCTCGAGGATCATCTTGAACAGCGGCTCGAGGTCTTCGCTCTCGGGAACCGTGCCGTCGGCGGGCTGGATGGTCGAGGCACGCCCGACCTTGGCTGCCGCGTAGACGACGGGCATGTCCAGGATCGCGTCGAGGTCGAGGTCGGGAACCTCGTCGGCAAGGTCGCTCGCGAGACCCAGCAGCAGGTCGGTCGCCTCGGCGACGACCTCTTCGATGCGGGAGTCGGGGCGGTCGGTCTTGTTGACCACGAGGATCACGGGAAGCTTGGCGACGAGCGCCTTGCGCAGCACAAAGCGCGTCTGGGGCAGCGGGCCCTCGGAGGCGTCCACGAGGAGGACAACACCGTCGACCATGGACAGGCCGCGCTCGACCTCACCACCGAAGTCGGCGTGGCCGGGGGTGTCGATCACGTTGATCGTGATACCGCCAGGCTCGCCGGAGGCAGCCGCAGCCGGTCCGTTGTAACGCACGGCGGTGTTCTTCGCGAGGATCGTGATGCCCTTCTCGCGTTCGAGGTCGCCGGAGTCCATGGCGCGCTCGTCCACGTGCGAGTGCGAACCGAATGCGCCGCACTGGCGCAGCATCGCATCGACGAGGGTCGTCTTGCCGTGGTCAACGTGGGCGACGATCGCGACGTTACGCAAGTCGGAGCGCACAGACATAGAGAAACTCATTTCACAGTGTGAGAAGGAACGGGGTGCAGCGCGCTGATGCACGTTGCTGATCACCCAGTGGTCACGCGTCATTGGCCCGGCCGGGAGCATGCGTGAAGGCACGCATGGAGCACAAATCAGCACACGGACGACGTTGACCTATGCAATTGTACCCTCCGCCAGCGCGATTTTGACGACCCGTACCTAGAACGTGTCAGGAGACACGTCCCGTCACGGTGCCAGCGGAGGAAGTTCCTCGTGGTGAGGGCTGTGCCCAGCGGCCTCGGCCGCTGCATGGTCGAGCTCCTCGCGCTCGATCTCGGCCCGCTGGGCATCGAGAATCGCGTCCCGGGCCTCGCGGCGAGCGCGCTGGATCTCCGGGTCCGGGACCGGGACCGCCGCGATCAGCCGTTGGGTGTACGGGTCCTGAGGGTTGTTGACGACCTGCGCGGTCGTCCCCACCTCGACGAGCTTGCCATTGTGCATGACCGCGACGTGCTCAGACAAGATCTCGACGACCGCGAGGTCGTGCGAGATGAAGAGGCATGCGAAGCCGTGCTCACGCTGAAGCGACTGGAAGAGTTCGAGGACCCGCGCCTGGACGGAGACGTCGAGCGCAGACGTCGGTTCGTCCGCCACGAGCAGCTTCGGCTCGAGGGAGAGCGCGCGCGCGATGCCCACGCGCTGACGCTGGCCGCCCGAAAGCTCGTGCGGGTAGCGGTTGCGCAGCGCCCGTGGGAGCTCCACCTGGTCGAGCAGGCGCTCGACCTCCGAGCTGAGCGCCTTGCCACGGATCCCCTTGTGCAACAGGAGCGGCTCGGCAATCGACTCGCCGATCGGCAGGCGTGGGTTGAGCGACGAGCCTGGGTCCTGGAAGACCATCCCGACTTCGGTGCGAAGTGGCTTGAGATCCTTGGGGCGCGCGCCGACCATCGAGCGTCCGACGATCTCAAGCTGCCCACCGGTCACCGGGAGAAGGCCAACCGCGGCACGCCCGATCGTCGTCTTGCCCGAGCCGGACTCACCGACAAGTCCAACAACCTCACCTTGGTGGATGGTCAGGCTTACGCCATCGACGGCACGGAAGGCCGGCGTCCGCCCGCGTCCCGGGTACTCGATGACCATGTCCGTGGCCTCGAAGACGACGGGCCGGGTGTCGGCAGCGGTCTGGGCACCGGACTCCCGGTCGGGCTCCGTCACCGTCACACGCTGTTTCGAGCCGAGGTGCGGGACAGCCTCGAGCAGTCGGCGCGTGTACGGATGCTTCGGGGCCCGGAAGACCTGCTCCGTCGTGCCCTGCTCGACGACGACGCCGTCCTTCATGACGAGGATCTTGTCGGCGAGGTCGGCGACGACGCCCATGTCGTGGGTGATGAGGATGATGCCCGAGTCGATGCGCGACCGCAGGTTCCGCATGAGCTTGAGGATCTCAGCCTGGACAGTCACGTCAAGTGCCGTGGTCGGCTCGTCCGCGATGAGCAGCCGCGGGTCGCAGGACAGCGCCTGCGCGATCATTGCGCGCTGCCGCTGACCGCCGGAAAGCTGGTGCGGGTATGACGAGAAACGCTTCTCGGGCTCGGGCAGCTCGACAAGGCGAAGCAGCTCGATCGCACGCTCCTTGGCCCGCGCGGGTCCCATCTCGAAGTGAGTGCGCAGCGTCTCGACGATCTGGAAGCCGATCGTGTAGGACGGGTTGAGCGCGGTCATTGGCTCCTGGAAGATCATCGCGATCTCCTTGCCGCGAATCTTGCGGAGACGTCCGTTGGGCATCCCGATGAGCTCCCGGTCGCCGAGCAAGGCGCTCCCTGTCGACCGGCCGTTGGACGGTAGCAGCCCGAGCAACGACATAGAGGACTGCGACTTTCCCGAACCGGACTCGCCGACGATCGCAAGGATCTCGCCGGGGCGGACGTCGTAGGTCACACCGCTCGCAGCGGAGAACCATTCGCCGTCGACGAAGAAGTCGACGCCTAGGTCTCGCACTGTCAGCACTGCATCGGCGGACGCAGTACCTGCGGTCTCGTTCGAGGTATCTGTGGTCACGGGGATCTGGATCCTTCCTGCGCGTGTCACGGTCGTTCGCCACGAGGCGAACAGATCCGTTCCTGCATCGATGGGAGCATGGGGAGATGGAACCCACGCGCATTTTTCGATCGAGCTACGGTCGGGTGCTGACCGGCGCCGCCCTCGTTGGAGCTGTCTGCGCAATCGTCAGCTTGGCGGTCTCCGATGGCGTCGGCGGCCTGCTCCGTCATGGAGCGATCCCAGCCCTCGTCATGGTGCTCGTGTGGGCGTGTTTCTGGCAGCCGATGGTACGTCTGGACGAGCACGGCGTGACCGTGCAGAACGTCTGGCGCACCTACCGGATCCCGTGGTCCGAGGTCCGCGGAGTCACCACCCGGTGGGCGCTCGAAATCGGGACGAGCTCCGCGCGGATCTCCGCCTGGGCCGTCCCACCCGCTTCCAAGGTCGCGTCCCGCACGCCGGGCCTGCGCACGCGCAGCTACTCGGAGAACGCTGGGAGCGACACGGCCGAAAACGTCGCAGCCGTGGTCAAGGACTGGGCCGAGCGGCAGGGCCCCGCGTGCACGACGAGCGAGACGGTGCACTCGACATGGCATGTCACCACGATCGTCGCGGTCGCCGTCCTCGCGGCGATCAGCGTGATCGCCCCGCAGGCCTAAGCCTAGGCGCACGGAGCCCTGGGGCACGGTCATGTCAGGCCTCTGAACTGCCCTGCGCGGTGGTCCCCGAGGGGGTCGCGCCGGCCACGGTCGGACGGGCGACGACGCGCGCCTTGTCCATACGGCGCCGGGACGGGATGCGCTTCTGGCGCGGGTCGAACGCGTCGCGCAGGCCGTCACCGATGAAGTTGATGCTCAGAGCGATGATGATGATGAAGAGACCAGGCCACCAGAACAGCCACGGACGCGTGGAGAACGCGCTCTGGTACTCGCTGATGATCTTCCCGAGGGACACAGCGGGCGGCTGGATGCCGAACTGGAGGAAGCTCAGCGCAGTCTCGAGCAGGATCGCAGAACTCATGAGCAGCGTGGTGCTCACGACGATGACCCCAACCGCGTTCGGCAGGATGTGCTTGAAGATGATCCGCGGGCTCGAGGCTCCGGCCACACGGGCCGCGTCGACGAACTCCCGTTCGCGCAGGGCCAGGAACTCCCCACGCACGAGCCTGGCGAGACTGGTCCACAGGACGAGGCCCATCCCGAACGCGAACACCCAGGGCGAGACACCACCGGCGATCTTTCCGATCACGGCTCCGATGACGATCGTCGGGACAGTGATGAACAGATCGGTCGTCCGCATGAGCCACGTGTCGATCCACCCACGGAAGTAGCCCGCGAGCGACCCGATGAGCACACCGACAAGACCTGAGATCAGACCGATGATCGCCATGACCGCCAGTGAGGTCTGGGTCCCCTGCATCACGCGGGTGAAGATGTCGCGTCCGATCTCGTCCTGGCCAAACGGGTGGTCGCCGATGGCGAAGCCGTCGCCCCCGAGCCAGGTTGGCATCGACATCGTAGGCGTGCCACCCACGTTGATGATGTCAGCTGGCCCGCCACTGTGACTCGGGTTGCCAGACGTCCACCAGCCCTCGACCGGCCCGACACCCACAGAGGTGAAAGCCATGAGGATGACGAACACCAGCGCGCCGAGGCCCGCCATGGCGCCCTTGTGGCGGAAGAAACGACGCCGGACGATCTGCCCCTGGGACAGGCCTTCGACGTCTTTGAGCTCGATCGCGTTCTCGAGGCGCTCCGGCTCAAGGTTCTCGACAGGTGAGGTGCTCATGGGTTCAACCGAATCCGGGGGTCGACCGCCGCGTAGACCAGGTCAGCGACGATGTTGGCGATGATGGCGAGTGCGGCCGTGATCACGAGGTAGGCCATGACCGGATCGATCTCCGCGTGCTGGAGGGAGGTGACGAACAGCGCTCCCATGCCGGGCCGTGCGAAGACAGCCTCCGTGATGACGGCGCCACCGATGAGAGTGATGATGTCGATCGGCACGATCGTCGCAAGCGGGATGAGCGTGTTGCGGAAACCGTGCCGCATAACGACGGTGCGCTCGTTGAGTCCCTTGGCGCGGGCCGTGCGGATGTAGTCCTGGCTCATGACCTCGAGCATGCTCGACCGCGAGTAGCGGGTGTAGGCGGCGAAGGCCACGAGAATCAGCGTCAACGTCGGCAGGAGGAGGTGGGTCAGCGAGTCGAGCGTCTGCACCCAGTAGTTCCCGCCGAGGTTCGGCGTGCTGTCACCGAAGGTCGGAATCGGCCGGCCCTTGAGCGCGCGGAAGTAGGCCGGCCAGACCTGGAGGATCTGATCGATGTAGATCATCGAGGCGACGAGGAACGCGACGATCGCACCAACCCTGGACGACACCCGCCAGTCGGGGCCACGGAAGAGGTACCCGAGGAGGTAACCGATCCCGATCGCAACCACCGCGAGACCGGCGATGAGCAGGTTCGACTCGTCGACGTTGTCGAACAGCGCCTGCATCGGGTAGTAGAGCACGAGCCCGACGAGCACCGTGGTCACGGCTGTGTACAGCGCCTTGCGATTGCCGAAGCCGGCGGACAGCCCGCTCACGGCGAAGGCCAGGGCGAGGCCTGTCACGCCGATCAGCACGGGGCCGAAGTGCGGGGTGGACCACCAGTCGGTCAGCTGGACGAATGCCACTGCCGAGAAGGTCGCGACGGCAGCTATCGCGAAGGTCTGGATACGACGGGTGCGGCTTCCTCCGACGGCGATCATCCAGACGAGCCCGGAGACCACGGCGAAGAGGGCGATCGTCGGCCAGGCGATGACCGGGTCCGCGAGGAAGTCGTTGAAGCCGATCGCACCCCACTGCTTGAGCAGGATCGCGATCCAGAAGGACGGGAGGGAGTACAGCAGGAACGACACGAAGATGATCACGTAGTCAAAGGTGCTGTACTGGCGAAGCGCAGACACGACACCGACGGCGACACCGAGGACGAGCGAGAGGACTGTCGCAGCGGTGACGAGCTGAAGCGTCGAGCCGATCGCGTGCCCGACGAGCGGGCCCACCTCCTGACCGGTCTTCCACGCGGTACCGAAGTCTCCCGTGATGAAGTGCCCGGCCCAGGTGAAGAAGCGGACGAACACGCTCTGATCGAGGTGCAGCAGGTTGATACGTGCCTGGATGAGCTCCGCCTTGTTGGGGGCGGTGCTGTCGACGAGGTCCGCCAGTGGGTCGATCGCGAGGTCGACCAGCAGATACATGAGGAAGATGGCCACGACCAGCGTGGCAATTCCCGCCGCGATGCGGCGAGTGAGGAAGGTCAACACCTTGGAGCAAACCTCGCAGACGTTTGTGGACTCGTGTCATACGAGTCGATCATTCCTGCCCGACGTTGGTCACGCCCAGCAGGACAGTGTGCCCTCGCATCGGAGAGGGCACCGGCGCAAGGCACGGTGCCCTCTCGTCAGTCTAGCGCCCGGTCATCAGGTGAAACTGGACCGGGATCGGACTACTACTACTTGGAGGCTGCAGCGCTTCCGGCGCTCCAGTCCCAGAACCCGTAGAAGATGCCCGGTGCGATCGTCAGCGGTACGACACCGGTCAGCGCGCTCTCGCGCGAAGCCGTGACACCCGGGAACTGGAAGATCGTCAGACCGAAGGCGTCATCCACGAGGTGCTTCTCGACCTGGCCGAGGATCTCAACCTGCTTGGCCGGGACCGTCTCCACCTGGAGCTGGTCGAACAGCGCGTCGACCTCAGCGTTGGAGTAGCCGTAGAAGTTGTTCGTGGCGCCCGTGCGGTAGTTCGCATCGGACTCCGTCACGGCGGTCGACGTGGACTGCCATCCGAAGAGCGCTGCGTCGTAGTAGGACGTAGCGCTGCTCAGGTCAGAGCCCCAGCCGTCCTGGACCTCGTAGGCGACGACGTTGATGCCCGCCTCCTTCGCCGAGGCGACCATGAGATCGAACTGGTTGACACGACGGGTGTTGTCCGGGTCGAACAGCACACGCACGGTCGGTGACGCCACGCCAGCCTCAGCGAGCAGCGCCTTGGCGCCCTCGATGTCGACGACGTCGTACGCGGCCTGGCCGGAGACCTCGGAGACCGAGGCGTAGTCCGGGGCACCCGGGACGATCGTGAAGGAGTTGCGGATCGTTGCCTCGGGGTCGAGCGGCTTGATCAGCTTGTCGATGATCTCCTGGCGCGGGACCGTCTTGAGGAAGGCCTCACGAACCTTGTGCGCCTTGTCGGCGTCCCCGCCGTAGGTGGCCGGGTCGAACGGACCGCCGTTGGCGAACTGAAGGTCGATGTGCTCGTACGTGCCCTCGGTGCCGGTCTCGACCTTGATGCCGTCGAGAGCCTTGACCGCGGTGAGGACGTCGGACGTCGACTGCGGGTTGATGAGGTCGACCTCACCGTTGCTGAGCGCCTGGACCTGGGACATCGGGTCGCCGTTGTAACGAACCGTGACCGTGGGGATCGTGGCCTTGTTGTCGCCCTTGTACTCAGGGTTCGCCTTGAGCGTCAGGAACTGGTCCTTCTTGTACTCGGAGAGCACGTACGCGCCGCTCGAGACGTAGAGGTCGGGATCCGTCGGCATCTCGACATAGTTGAAGTCGTTGCTCCAGACCTTGGCGATCTTGGAGAGGTCGTCGACCTTGTTGTTGTCGATCGCGTCGACCAGGGCGGCGGCGGCCTCGGTCGGGTCGTCGATGCCGAGCGCGCGCTTGGCGACGATGTGCGCCGGAAGGTTGTTGTCGATCGAGACCTGCCAGTCGGCGAAGGGCTTCGAGTACGTCAGCGTGATCGAGTTGCCCTCGATGACGGGCGTGTCCGTGATGAGCGCGACGGACGGTGTGGCACCGTCGAAGTAGACACCAGCGTCCAGGGCAGCCTGGTTGGTGACATCACCGGTCTCTTCGTCGTACTCAGGCTCGACGTTGTTGAACTTGCCGCTCTGGCCGGCCCACTCCAGGAGGAGGTCAGCCGGGCCGGCGGGGGTGCCGTCGGACCAGGTTGCCGTGTCCGCGTAGGTGTACTTGACCTGGAGCGGGTCGTCAGAGACCTTCTCCATCGTGCCGAACGACGTGTCGTTGATCAGGTTCAGATCAGCGTCGTAGTAGTTGAAGTGCGACTGAAGCAGGTAGAGGATCACGTTGTTCGCGGTCGCGTTGCCCGTGATGCTGTTGCCGTTGAACGAGTAGAACGGCTGGTTCCACGCGATGTTGACGGCGGTGTCCGTCGAGATGCCAGCGTTGTCGTCCTTCTTGGCGTCGCTGCTGCACCCGGACAGCACGAGCGCTGCCGCGGCCACGGTAGCCACGGCGACATGAATCCGTCTGATCTTCAATGTTCCTCCTCGAAGGATCGAAAACGCCCTCGCGATTGCGAACCCGTCGTGTCCTGGCGAAGACGTGCTCGCGGGCATGGGACGGGTCTGGGCTTCCTTGCTTACAAGAAAGTTACCTACTTGCACAGGGCCTCCTTGCCAGAACGGCCCTGCGGAGGATGATCGTTACCGAGTTGATACTGGCCAGTAACATTGGTCATCTCCCGTTCACATACTGAACAACGAAGATCAGGAACCGCGCAAAGTCGCGCTTCCTAGCGCTCCTACACCGCCCGGCAAGCCTCACTTAAGGACTAAGGTCGCCTCGATTCCATGGGCGATCGCGGAGAGCCGAACACCTCCGACGTGAGCAAGACCACGCTCATGCGAACACCTGCGCGGGGACGGTTGCTAGCCGGCCGATAGGATGCCGGAGTACCCAGATGCCGTACGGGACCACCGTGCCGCACCCCCTCGCACACCCACCGGCATACAGACGGCCGGTGCGCGGAACGGACAGACATGGACACCGAAGCCTTGACCGACCCGATCCGACGGGCCCTCCTCAAGGACGACATCATGCGGTTCCTCATGTCCTACCGCTTCGGCATCGAGGAGATGATGACCAAGGTCAACATCCTCAAGGACGAGTTCCACTACATCCACGCCTACAACCCCATCGAGCACGTCTCCTCGCGGCTGAAGTCTCCCGAAGGGATCCTCAAGAAGGCCGTGCGCAAGGGCGTCCCGCTGACGACCGAGGACATCCGGGCACAAATCTTCGACATCGCCGGGATCCGCGTGACGTGCAGCTTCGTCTCCGACATCTACACGGTCCGGGACATGATCACGGGGCAGTCGGACGTGACGGTCCTGGAGGTCAGGGACTACATCAAGAACCCGAAGCCCAACGGCTACCAGAGCCTGCACATCATCGTGTCGGTCCCGGTGTTCCTCTCCGACCGCACCGAGCACGTCACGGTCGAGATCCAGATCCGCACCATCGCGATGGACTTCTGGGCCAGCCTCGAGCACAAGATCTACTACAAGTACGACGGCGCGGTCCCCCAGACCCTGCTCGACGAGCTCAAGGACGCTGCAGACACGGCCACCCGCCTCGACCACAAGATGGAGCGGCTGCACGCGCAGGTGGCGACCCTGAGCGTGACCCAGGCGGCCACCCGCGACGAGAGCTCCCTCGACGCGCTGCGCGCCCTCCCGATCCCGGACGGCCTGCTCGACGCCTTCGTCGCGGCGGCCACCGAGCGCGACGACCGCCGCGGCCAGGGCGGTCGCGGACCCATTTGAGCGCCGCCCCGCTCAGCCGAGGTGGACCACCGGTTTGTCGTGGGTCCCGGTAGCCTCAAGGCGTGAACTGATCACCGCTGTACTCGCTGAGCAACGTCCTGTGGAGCGTGCGCTCTACCGTCCGCCGTCGATGGAGACGGATGCGCGGCACGGGTGAGTTCGACCAGCCGGAGGACAGCGCCCGATCTCGTGGTCTCACCGAACGGTGGGAGCGGAGCTGGCCCGGCACCCAACCCGTCGGATACCTCCTCAAGTCCACGCACGAGGCCAGGTGGGTGAGGTTTCACAGCCTGCCCGAGTCCAAGCGCTACGCCGAGCTCCCAGAGGAGCACGAAGAGATCCTCCGCCGCCATCGCACCGTCCTGGCGGAGCTCCTCACCGGCTCCGGCGTCGAATCCTTGATCGTCGTGGCCCGCGACTGCTCGCCGGGAGCGACCTCACATGGCTCTACTATCCGTACGACGGCGGAGCGGACGTCATCCTTCCCACTGCCGCCGACCGCGACGCGCTTCGCGATCGGCATCCCGAGTGGCTGTCCAGCCTCTCGTCAGGGCTGTGACTGACAGCACCTGAGCCCCGGCCACCCTGCACACCGGCCAATCACACGTTGAAGCGGAACCTCACCACGTTCAACCTCGACGTCACCACGCTGAATGGCCTGCGCCGGCTTCACTCCACTTCCAGCAAGTCTTCCGGAACGGGCAGCCCCAGCGCCCTGAGCAGCCGCACCACCTCGTCCTCGACGACGACGTCGGCATCATCGAGCTCGTCTTCAGAGTCGTCCGGCTCGGTATCAGCGGCAAGATATGGCGCGATCAACGTGGCCAGCTCACCCGCATCGGATCGACCCAGAACCGCCACGAACCACGACGCCAAACCAATGGCTTCTCGTTCCACATCAGTTGGCTGGGCTTGGTGTCATAGCCTCGTAGCAACAGTGCTGGTCAGCGAGGGGTGCGGGTGTGGGACGCAGGATGTTGACGGTCGCCGATCGGGTGGAGATCTCCACGGGCCTCAAGGCCGGGTGGTCGGTGCGCAGGATCGCAGCTCATATCGACCGGGCACCGTCGGTGGTCAGCCGGGAGATCCGGTGCAACTCCACGAAGACGCTGGGGTACCGGTTGGTCGCGGCTGACTGCCGGGCCGAGCGGAGCCGCAGCCGCCCTCAGACGGGGAAGATCGCCGGCGACAAGGTCCTGCGAGCCCGGGTCCTGGCGGACCTGAAACGGTCGCGGACCCCACGTCAGATCGCGGGCCGG
>NZ_FMYH01000005.1 GCF_900096585.1 Sanguibacter gelidistatuariae | reverse complement strand
ATCTGACGTGGGGTCCGCGACCGTTTCAGGTCCGCCAGGACCCGGGCTCGCAGGACCTTGTCGCCGGCGATCTTCCCCGTCTGAGGGCGGCTGCGGCTCCGCTCGGCCCGGCAGTCAGCCGCGACCAACCGGTACCCCAGCGTCTTCGTGGAGTTGCGCCGGATCTCCCGGCTGACCACCGACGGTGCCCGGTCGATATGAGCTGCGATCCTGCGCACCGACCACCCGGCCTTGAGGCCCGTGGAGATCTCCACCCGATCGGCGACCGTCAACATCCTGCGTCCCACACCCGCACCCCTCGCTGACCAGCACTGTTGCTACGAGGCTATGACACCAAGGAGGCGCGCGCGTGACTGCCACCGAGAGTGAACGCATCCAGCAGGTGGCCGATGCGACTACAGCTGTAATCCAGGAGCAGGGCTGGTTCCCGCTGAAGGTTCTCGTCCTGGCGTCGATCGTCCAGGAGAACGGCGAGCGTGAGGTCCTGATCGCGCTCGGCAGCGACATGAAAGCCGTGAACACGCTGGGCCTGTTTCTGTACGCCACAGTCATCGAGGATGCGTGGCATCGCTGCGGAGGCGGATCTGTGAGCGAGCCGTGGCTGCCCGTCCGCTTCTCGGCTCCGCTGACGGGCGCGGAGGACTTCACCACGCACGAGGACTGGTTGCTGCGCCTGGTGGACATCGTGTGGCGTCTGCCGTTCCGGGGCACCCGTGGAGGTCGACGAGTGGCAGCGATGGCTGCTGCGCCACATCCTCGAGACGTACCCGCCGGGCCACGCGCTCACCGGTGAGCTGCCCTACCGCCAGGTCGTGGTCTCCATGGGCCGCCAGGGACGGCAAGCGCGTCCTGTAGGCGATCCTGGGCCTTCATGGCCTGGTCCGCGAGGCAGGCGCGCTCCTCATCGGCATCGCCTTGAGCGCCGAGCAGGCCCAGATCGTCTACACGCGGCTGCTGACGGCGATCCAAGGCAACGCGAAGCTGCGCGACCGCTTCGAGCGCCTGGCCGACGAGGCGCACCTGATGAAGGCCGCCCTCTGGTCGGACCTGGTCAACGGTGTCGTGGCCGGGATCACCACGGCCGGCGACGACCAGTCGGACCTGCTCAAGACCTCAACCAGACGATCGACGGGGGCCCCAGCGAGCGGTACGGGTTCGTCGTCGGGGAGGCGCCCGAGGCGCAGGTCCCCGACGACGAGGACACCTCGTAGGCACTCACAAGCTGAGCTGGTTCAACTACGCCCCGATGGCACCTTCAAGGAAGATGCGGCTCAGGCGTGCGGGATCCAAAATGAGACGGTTACGAGCGATCGTCAGACGAACCGACGGACTAAGACGACGCAAAGCGACCCTCCGCGTCACCATGCCGAAACCCGCCGCGCATTTCCCCGAAGCTCAAGGTGAGTGCCGGACTGGAACGGAGATTGGCAGGAGGGCCGCGGCTACGAGGGTATGAATGTCCAGCTCGACCTCGCCGAGGTCCACACTGACGACAACGGAGTACGGGAGGTCTTTCTCCCACCCCTCGCGGGCATCCTCCCACCAGCCGAGGACCGGATAGACGGCAAGCAGTCGCGTGCCCGCAATATTCGCTGCCGGGACAGTGGTGTGGTCGTGCTGAAGCGTCCCGCGCGAGCGATCGTCCGCTGGAATCACCCAAGGGTAGGAGCCTGCTCCAGGGGTCACACCTTGCTCGTGCACAACCCTGTTGATGCGGGCACGGAACCCGTCCCCTGTCTCAGACGGCCCTTGGAGGTCCCACCGGAGACGGCCGCCGACGTATGCGCGCCGAGTGAGATTGTCTGTCGGTTCCGCGAAGTAGGAAAGCGTCACTGTCAATTCGACAATCGAATCGCCGATGGCGTGCAACTCGTCCTCAGGAAACGGAATCTCGATGAAGTCTGCCTGGCGATCGGGCTTTGAGCGTATGCGGCGGCTCGGCCTGAGCGAGCCTTCGTAGATCATGACTGGGCGGTTGGAGTCGCTGGCCATCGCAAGCTCGGTCCGTGGAACGCCGTAGCCGAACGAGCGCAGCAGATCACGCCGGTCAGGGAACTGCGCGACAGCGGCCTCCGGCCAGCGGGCGGTGTGTACGAGCAGGGCGCGCCATGTCGCCGGCGCGAGATCGGGATGCGCTGCAGCGATCTGCGCGAGTGCATTTGAGGCAGCAGCAGCAGCGGGGCTGGTCTTGTAGGTCCTCCGCAGAAGGCTTGCCGATCCTCCAGCGGTCGAGCGGAGAGTGAGGATACTCAGGCCTTGAGCTTCAGGGTTCTCCAAACCCCCACCAGGACCGGTGTTGCCGGCCTCCATGACGATGTCCGGTTTGATCGGGCTGTTCGCGACGGCGGCCGTCCGGCTGTGAGGACTCAACTGGCCTGGCCGCGCCAATGGTGCTGGGTAGCCCATGGAGGTGTCTTCGACCGTTAGCGCACCCAAGGCACTGTATCCGCCGACCGTCAAGACGTTCCATGCCTGCCCGGGCTGTTGCAAGTACGACGGCCCGAGGTTGATGTATGGGTAGTCGGCCGGATCCGTGATCGTGTCGGCATTCCCGCCAGCAACGACCAGGACTCGCCCTTGACCACCGTTCCAGGCCAGGACGTCAGCCGAGACTGACCAGGCGGTTCGATCGGTCCTGCCGATCGCGGGGTTGTCGGCGCCGATGCTCAGGTTGTGCACCACGGGACGATCACCGGCGAGCGACTCAGCCACTTCGACCGACTCGGCGGTCCGCTCGGCCCACATCACACCTCGTTCGGGGTCTCCCCCAGCGTCGGCAGAGGATTCAAGGAGTCGCATAGCGATGAGCCATGCATCTGCGTGCAGGTACCCGCCAGCCACCCCGTCCGCAAGCGCCGAGTATGCGGCGACTCCCGCCATCTGGGTTCCATGTCCGTCAGTGTCAGTTGCGCCGAGAACACCCGGTACAACACTCGCCGCACCAAGAAGGATGGGGTTGACATACGGATGAGATGAGTCGACCCCACTGTCGTGAACAGCGACAACGATGGCATTCTCAGGTGGTAGATCAACGCGCGCCAACTCACCGGCATCATCCCGCGACTCTGCCAGAACGATCGGAAAGACAGCGGGCGCTAGGTGTACTTCAGCGGCATCCGGGAGAAGAACTGGAAGAGCCTTCAAGGAAGCCCCGCTCGCCAAGACGACACGCACGTCGCGCTCTGGTCCATGGAAAACTGGGATCACATCGAACGAATCGGTCGTGAGTGCGGCAAACGCTGCTACGGCGGCGTCGATGCCCTGGTGCTCTGCGGGACTCAGCCGCGCTCCACCGCGCGTCCAGATCTCGACCCACAATCGATCCTCATCTGCAGTGTCGTCCGGAATCTCGCCGAGGCTCAGGTCCGCAATCGTGGCCATCGCGATCTGGTCAATGCGAGCGACCAAGTCCCCAAAACGCGGATTGCCCTTTGGTGTGTCTTCTTCCGTGTAGGCGACCGCCTTCGCCCTCAGGCCAGCCAAGTCGTCCGACACACGGAAGACCACACGGCCTTCGTCGCTGACAAGCAGCTCGCTTCCCGAATTGGCCGGCGCCAGCTGCCGAGACACCGTGTAGTCGTCCAGATGCGCTCCCCGAGCAGTCACGATCGACGAAGACCCTGGCTCCGCTCGGATCGCAGCGAACTGTTCTGCGAGACGGTCGATCTGGTCGAGCAAGGACGCGCCGTGCTGGCTCCGGTCGCGCTCCGGCGCTTTGGGCGTGCGGGCCGAGCGACGCGTAACAAACCTCTCTCGGTCTGCCGGTCGCAACGAGAGCATTGGTAGGCCGCTGACGATCATCGTCCGATTCTGTCTGGCGATCGCTTCAACCGGGCGCTGACACGCCCGACACATTCACTGCGTTACTCGCGCGACGAAGTAGATCGTCCAGCGTCAGCCCAAGCGCGCCGGCGATGGCAGCCACGACCGCGAAACCCGGGTCCGTCACGGCTACCTGCTCAATCTTCGCAATCGTGTGTCCCGAGACGCCGCTCAACTCGGACAAGCGCCGACGAGTCAGCCCGGCATCGCGACGAGCTTGCGCCAACGTGACCACCACCGCCCGAGCCAAGTCTTCGCGCGAACGCGCTTCTCGAGTCGGCCTGCCACGCTGCTGCATGCGGCCATCATAGTGCTAAATTAATACCTCAACCCTCAAAGGTCGTAGGCTACTCACGAGGAGGTGGACCATGGCAAACGCCGAGTACTTGACCGAGTTGGTGCGAGCGCACTACAGCGGAGACAATCGACGCTTCTCCAACCTCCTCAACCAGGTGATCGCCGCCGAATCGCGGGCCGGCCACTCGCGCCTGGCCGAACGCCTGAGGGAACTACGGATAGAGGGCTCTCGTCCAGACTCCGCAGCGCAAGCCACACCACTCGCGCGAGCACCTCGCAACCTCGAGCAAATCCTGTCTGTCGGCTACAGCGATACCAAACTCACCGACTTGGTGCTGACACCACAAGCCCGCGTCGCCCTTGAGCGGTATGTGGTAGAGCAACGAAGAGCACATGTACTGGCCGACCATGGCCTCAAACCCCGACGGCGTCTCCTCCTTCATGGCCCACCAGGCTGCGGGAAGACCATGACGGCGCAAGCACTCGCAGGCGAACTGCAGTTGCCATTGATCCGCGTACGACTAGAGGTCGTCTTCAGCAAGTACCTCGGCGAGACCGCGAGCACGCTGGCAGATGTCTTCGCCGAAGCAACCCGAGTTCGCGGCGTCTACCTTTTTGATGAGTTCGATGCTCTAGGTCGTACTCGCCTCGACGACAGCGAGGTCGGAGAGATGAAGCGAGTCGTCACTACTTTCCTGCAACTGCTTGATTCCGACCACAGTGACAGCCTTTTGGTCGCGGCGACGAACACCGGCCATGCCCTCGACAGTGCGCTATTCCGTCGCTTCGACGATGTACTGGAACTGCCTGAACCAACTGAGGAACAACGCCAAGAAATGCTCACCCGGTTGTTGCGCCCGTGGCGGCTGAAGGCAACCGGCGACCTCGTCGAGGAGACTGCAGGGCTGTCGTTCGCCGACATTCGTGCTGCCGTCGAAGACGCCCACAAGGACGCCATCCTCAGCGATCAACCCCGGCCGTCTCGAGAGATCGTCGTCGACAGGCTCGCGGAGCGTCGATCACGAGTGCCCACCCGCATCATCAAACGATACTGACCCTCGAAGGGTCCCCCGGGACATGGACGTCGAGGTCACGATCATCAACGACGGCAACATGACGGTGACCACCGACGGCATGGCAGGCGTCGCCGGCCGGACGGGCCTCTGAGCCAGGCTGATGGCACCCCTGTCATCGAGCTCCTTCCCGGGGACAGCCGCGTGCTGTCCTCCCGGGTGGACAGCATCTGGACTGCCGGCCTCTTCCTCGTCACGGCCTCCCTGACGACCTCCACCCAAGGAGGCACACTGCTCACCGTCGCCGGGTCCACCCAGGTCTGGGCACTTCCGTGGCCACAGCTGGCGAGCCTGCTCGGGGTAGCGCTCGTGGCCTATGCAGTTCTCCCTGATCGGCGCCGTCGTTCTACCCACGTTAGCGGGCTGCTTGACGCGGCCCGGGCCGAAGGGCGCCTGGAGTCAGCTCACACCACGTCCCACGTTGAGGAGAAGTAGCCAGGTCAGCCCCCGCGATCAGGCAACTGCTGCTGTCGACTGCCGTCGCCCCCGCTGCGGCCTCCATGCCGTGGCCCGCTCAGGCCCACACTCTCGAGGACCCCTCAGTCGTCGGGGTGACGGTCAGGATCACCCCGATGCGCACTTCTGGCCTCGGATGCCACGCACCGGTGCTGCCGCACACAGGGTCTTCCCATCCCGAGGCACCGACCCTCAGCAACACCGGGGCCAAGGCCATCCCAGTGCTCGTCGCGACGTCCCTGGTCCTCGGTGGCGCCGGCACGGTTGCGCTCCTTCGCAGACGTGCGCACCTGCGCCGCCCAAGTAGGCAGCAGCTCCCGGCGTAGTCCATGCTCCAAGCACAACGCCCCACCGACCAGACGGTCGGCGGGGCGTGGCAGTGAAAGCTAAACCGTCACTTGATGAAGAGCATCTCGCGGTACTTCGGCAGCGGCCAGACGGCGTCGTCCACCTCGACCTCGAGGGCGTCCGCATGGCTGCGGGCAGTGTCCATGAGCCCCCTGATGGAGGTCGCCGAGTGCAACATGTGAGCCTTGGTGTCGGCGAAGTCGTGGCGTTCCAGCTCGGAGCTCAGCGAGGCGACCGTCGACAGCAGCAGGTTCGCGTTCTCGGCGATGACCTTGACCTGGGTCGTGTCGAAGGACACGCCCACCTCGTTGGCGACGGCGTACGTGTTCGCGAGGTCGGCGGCGTACTTGAGCGCGGCCGGGTAGATGATCGTCTTGGCCATGTCGATGACCAGCTTGGCCTCGACCGCGATCGAGTTGATGTACTGCTCGGCGTACACCTCGTAGCGAGCGTTGAGCTCGAGGGCAGACAGGACTCCGGTCTTCTCGAACAGCGCGATGATGTCGGGCTCGGTGAAGACCGGGAGGGCTTCAGCGCTGGTCGGCAGGTTGCGCAGGCCGCGCTCCTTGACGGCGGCCTCGTGCCACTCGGAGGAGTAGCCGTCGCCGCCGAACACCGCGTCGCTGTGGAGCTCCATGAGCTCCTTGATGACGATCGCGACAGCCTCCGGGCGAGTCTTGCCGGCCTCGAGCTGCACCTCGAGCTGGTCGGCCACCCACTGGAGGGAATCAGCCAGGATGGTGTTCAAAGCGGTCAGCGGACCGGAGACCGACTGCGAGGAACCGACTGCGCGGAACTCGAACCGGTTGCCGGTGAAGGCGAACGGGGAGGTGCGGTTGCGGTCGCCCGGGTCACGCTGGAAGTTGAGGATCTGCGACAGACCGAGGTCCATCACGCCACCGTCGGAGGAGACCGAGATCTTGCCGGCCTTGATGTCGTTGAAGACGCCCTCGAGCTGGTCACCGAGATAGACCGACAGGATCGCCGGCGGGGCCTCGTTGGCACCGAGGCGGTGGTCGTTGGACGCGGTGGCGATCACGGCGCGGAGCAGCGGTCCGAACTTGTGCACACCGCGGATGACGGCACCACAGAAGAGCAGGAAGTTGAGGTTGTGCTCCGGCGAGGTCCCGGGGTCGAGCAGGTTGCCCTGGGTGGAGTTGGCCACCGACCAGTTGACGTGCTTGCCCGAGCCGTTGATGCCCGCGAACGGCTTCTCGTGCAGGAGGCAGAGGAAGCCGTGCTCAGCGGCGGTCGCCTTCATCACGGTCATCAGCAGCTGCTGGTGGTCGGCGGCGACGTTGGCGGCCTCGTAGTACGGCGCGATCTCGAACTGGCCGGGGGCGACCTCATTGTGGTGGGTCTTGGCCGGGATCCCGAGGCGGTAGAGCTTCTCCTCGAAGGCCTGCATGAAGACCTGCACGCGCTCGGGGATGGCACCGAAGTAGTGGTCGTCGAACTCCTGGCTCTTGGCCGGGGCGGCACCGAAGAGGGTCCGGCCGGCGAGCAACAGGTCGGGACGCGCAACGGCGAAGTGCTGGTCGACCAGGAAGTACTCCTGCTCGGCGCCGCAGCTCGCGTTGAACGGCGCGATATCGGTCTCCCCCATCAGGGTGAGCACGCGGCGAGCAGAAGCGTCCATGGCTGAGATGGAGCGGAGCAGCGGGATCTTCTTGTCGAGGGACTCACCGGTCCAGGACATGAAGACCGACGGGATCATCAAGGTCGCGCCGTTGGCGGTCCACATGATGTACGCCGGGCTGGTCGGGTCCCAGGACGTGTAGCCGCGAGCGGCGTTGGTCATGCGCAAGGAGCCGTTGGGGAACGAGGAGCCGTCCGGCTCGCCCTTGATCAGCAGGCTGCCGGTGAACTCGGTGATCGCGTTGCCCTCTGGGTTCGTGACGATGAACCCGTCGTGCTTCTCGGCCGTGATGTTGGTGAGCGGGTAGAACACGTGCGAGAAGAACTTCGCACCCTTGCCCATCGCCCAGTCCTTCATCGCGGCGGCAACGATGTCGGCCGTGGCCGAGTCGAGAGGCTCACCGGTCTGAACGGTCTTCTTCATGGCCTTGAAGGCGTTCTTGGAGAGCGCCTCCTCCATCTTCGCCAGGTTGAACACGTCGATCGCCCAGATCTCACTCAGCGGGCGGGTCTCCACGGTCTCCACAGCGGTGCGGTTGAGCACCTCGGTGATTGCCTGGCTTCGGACTTCGTTGGCGGTCATGGTCCAGCTCTCTGTCGACGACGTTCGCTCCGAGCATGCTAGGACCCCACTGTTACCTGAAACGACGCAATGTTTCAGGCATGTTTCCGGAGGGTGGGACGGGCTAGACCTGGCGAGGGCACTCCCCCACTGGTCGTGGAACCGAAACTCCGCAGGCAGCCCCCGCATCGTGACGGGCAGCGCGCACGGCACCATAGAGTTGCCAGACTTTGCCGAGTTGCCGACTCATAGCCCCTCGCTCCCGTCCCCCTTCCCCCAGGAGATCCCCCTTGACACTGACAACCCTCGATTCCAAGACCGCACTGATCGTCGTCGACCTCCAAAAGGGCATTGTCGCCCTGCCCACCGCCCACCCGACGGACGACGTCGTCCAACGCGCAAGCGAGCTCGCCGGCGCGTTCCGCAGCCACAACCTCCCCGTGGTGCTGGTCACCGTCGTCGGCGGTGCCCCCGGCCGGACCGAACAGCCGCCACGCGCAGGCGGCGAGCGCCCCGCTGGCTGGGCAGACCTCGTCCCAGAACTCAAGCAGCAAGCCAGCGACCACACGGTTGTAAAAAGTACCTGGGGGGCGTTCCCCACCACCGACCTTGACGACTACCTGAAAAACGCGGGCGTCACGCAGGTGGTGGTGCTGGGCGTTGCCACGAGCGTGGGCGTCGAGTCAACCGCCCGGCAGGCATACGAGAACGGCTTCAACGTGACCCTGGCCGTCGACGCCATGACCGATATGAGCCTCGACGCGCATACGTACACCGTCACCCGCGTCTTCCCGCGGCTGGGCGAAACCGGGACGACCGCGGAGATCATCGACCTCCTGACCGCCACCCGGGCATGACCACGGGCGCCGCGGCGCCCTCGACCGCCTGGGTCGGCTTGAGACCCCTTGCTACGCGGTCTCCATCAGGCAGTAGGCGTAGGCCTCCATCAGCACGTTGTACCGCCGAGCCTGACCATGGCGTCGTATACCTGGCGAGGGCTCATGGGCGGCACCGGGAGCGGATGGGCACGCTCCGCCCGGAAGGCATCGAGAACCAGGTACAGGTAGCGACGCCGGGCGTCTGGGGCGCTGCGGCGCGGAGGTGGCGGGCGAGCGTGTGACTATATTGATCTTGATTAATATAGATCAGGGTCGATACAGACCGGATGTTCGCCTTCTCGAGATTGGCCGCAGTCGTGACCGACGCCCCCACACTTACTGCACCACCGGCCCAGACGGGCAGGGCCCGTCTGTCCACCCTCGACCGGTGGCTCCCGGCCTGGATCGGCATCGCTATGGTCGCCGGCCTGGTCCTGGGCCGCTTCATCCCGGGTCTGTCGGACCTGCTCTCCCGGATGGAGGTCGGCGGGATCTCGGTGCCGATCGGCCTGGGACTGCTCGTCATGATGTACCCGGTCCTGGCCAAGGTCCGCTACGACCGGGTGGCCTCGGTCACCGGGGACAAGCGCCTGCTGATCAGCTCCCTCGTCCTGAACTGGCTCGTGGGCCCAGCCGTGATGTTCACCCTGGCATGGATCTTCCTGGCAGACCTGCCCGAGTACCGCACGGGCCTGATCATCGTTGGCCTGGCGCGCTGCATCGCGATGGTCGTCATCTGGAACGACCTGGCCTGCGGTGACCGAGAGGCCGCCGCGGTGCTCATCGCCATCAACTCCGTCTTCCAGGTCGTCGCGTCCTCCCTGCTCGGGTACTTCTACCTCACGATCCTGCCCGGCTGGCTCGGACTGGACACCGCTGGCTTGGACATCTCCATGGGGCAGATCGCGCTCAACGTCCTGGTCTTCCTCGGTGTCCCCCTCGCTGCCGGGTTCGCCTCCCGTGCGATCGGTGAGCGCACCAAGGGGCGGGACTGGTACGAGGAGAAATTCCTGCCGGTCATCGGCCCGTGGGCGCTGTGCGGGCTCCTGTTCACGATCGTGCTGCTCTTCGCCCTCCAGGGTGAGGCCGTCACCTCCCAGCCGCTCGACGTCGCCCGCATCGCACTGCCCTTGCTGGTGTACTTCGCCCTCATGTGGAGCGTGGGGATCGTGGCGGGCAAGGTCCTGGACCTGGGCTATGCGAAGTCCACGACCTTGGCGTTCACCGCGGCCGGCAACAACTTCGAGCTCGCCATCGCCGTGGCGATCGGCACCTTCGGGGCCACCTCGGGACAGGCGCTGGCTGGGGTCGTCGGCCCGCTCATCGAGGTCCCCGTCCTGGTCGCCCTGGTCTACGTGACCCTCTGGGTGGGGCGGCGCTGGTTCCACATCGACCCCTACCAGACCCTGCCCCAGAAGTAGAGGACGCCCCATGACCACCGCCATCGTCCCCTCGTGCGAGCCGGCCTCGCCGGCAGCGCACACCATGAGCGTGGACGCCGCCGCGCAGGTGGCCACCGTCCTCAAGGCCCTGGCCGAGCCGCTGCGCCTGCGCATGCTGTCCTGCATCGCCACCAGCCCCACCGGGGAGGCCTGCGTCTGCGACATCGCCACCGTCGCCGACGTCGCCCAACCCACGGTCTCCCACCACCTCAAGGTCCTCAAGGACGTCGGGATCCTCACCTCCCAGCGCCGCGGCACGTGGGTCTACTACCGCATCGCACCCGACCTGCGCGGCTCGGTGAGCACCCTCCTGGACGCCTTCGCTCCCGCGATTCTCGACGCAGCCGCCCCTGGTGCGCCAGAGGGGTTGGCCGACGTCGACGCGGTGCTGACCCGTGTCGCCGACGACCTGAAGGCCCGGTTCACCGATCTCGAGCCCCACCTCGTCACCACCACCGTCCGGGAGTCCTACGCCGCCCTCGCCCGCAGCGCAGGCGTGCGGTCCCACCTGGTCGTCACCGCCGAGCGCTTCGCTCGCCAGCGCCTGGAAGACATCACCCGGGCCGAGCAGTCCGGTACCCGACCGCCGCAGGTGCTGTTCGTCTGCGTCGCGAACGCCGGCCGCTCCCAGCTCGCCGCCGAGCTCGTGCGCCGCTATGCCGGCGACGCCGTCGTCGTGCGCTCGGCCGGGTCCGCGCCCGCCGGCGACATCCACCCCCAGGTGCGCGACGTCCTGACCGGGCTGGGCGCCGACACCGACGCCGCCTTCCCCAAGCCGCTCACCGACGACGCCGTCCGCGCCGCCGACGTCGTGGTGACCATGGGCTGTGGGGACACATGCCCCGTCCTGCCCGGCACCCGCTACGAGGACTGGATTGTGGGCGACCCGGCTCTGGCCTCCCGCGAGGGCGTCCTGGCCATCACCGCCCAGATCGACGCCCGCGTGCGCACCCTGCTCACCTCCCTGCTCCCCGACCTCACGTTTCCCGAATCCGCGTGACCGGCACCCCCATCGCACACCACCAGGAGAGACACCATGACTGACGCCACCACCGCGACCAAGCCCTCAGCCCTGTTCGTCTGCGTCCACAATGCCGGCCGCTCCCAGATGGCCGCCGGATTCCTCCAGGCGCTCTCGGGCGGGCAGGTCGAGGTTCGCTCGGCCGGGTCCCAGCCCGCCGACCAGATCAACCCGGTCGCCGTCGAGGCCATGCTCGAGGTCGGCATCGACATCCGCGCCCAGACGCCCAAGGTCCTCACCCCCGACGCCGTCCAGGCCTCCGAGGTCGTCATCACCATGGGCTGCGGCGACGTCTGCCCGATCTTCCCCGGCAAGCGCTACGAAGACTGGAAGCTCGACGACCCGGCAGGCCAGGGCATCGCATCTGTCCGCCCCATCCGCGACGACATCAAGGCCCGTATCCTCGTGCTGCTCAACGAACTCAGCATCGACCCAGCACCCCTCACCCAGCCATGACCGACCATTCCCGACGTTCCCGATCCTCGCCACGATCGCGATCCTCGTCGGCCTCACCGCCTGCGGCTCGGACGGAGTGACGACCCCGACAACCACATCCGCCGACGGCCTCGCCTTCGCCCGCTACGCCGACGCCGAGCCCGGCGTCGGGGACGCCGCGCTCCTGACCGGCGTCGTGCATGACAGCGACGGCTGCCTCACTGTCCAGGACCCCGTCACAGGCGGGACGGTCACCCCGATCTTGCCGTCGTCCGTGGAGCAGGCCGAGTCGCTCAAGGAAGGCGACACGGTCGAGCTGCGTGGCGGCGCCACGGACGAGCCCTTCGCCTACGCCGACATCCCTGACATGTGCGCCTCCTCGGGACAGTTCTGGTTGGTCGTCGCGCACGCGTAGGTCCCCCCCGAGCGCCGGGCCGGGGGACCTCCGGCCCGCGCAATCCCCGCGCGCGCCGATACGATGTCCGGGCAGCCCGGCCTCGTTCCGGGCACCGCGCACCCCCTCCCCCCGGAGCCACGACCCCCATGACCGACACCCTCGTGCACCGGATGTTCCGCAAGAGCATCCCCGCCGACGCCCTCACCACCGCAGACACCCCCAGCGGCGACCCCGCCACCCAGGTGCACCTGCGGCGGTCGATCACGACCTTCCAGCTGACGATGATCGGGGTCGGCGGGACGATCGGCACCGGGATCTTCTTCATCCTGTCCGAGGCGGTCCCTGAGGCCGGACCGGCGGTCATCGGGTCCTTCCTGCTGGCCGCGATCGTGGCTGGGCTTACCGTGCTCTGCTACGCCGAGCTTGCCTCGACCATCCCGTCGTCGGGCTCGTCCTACTCCTACTCCTACGCGACCCTCGGGGAGGCCGTCGCCTTCGTCGTCGGCGCGTGCCTGGTCCTGGAGTACGGGGTCTCCGCGGCCGCGGTGGCCGTCGGCTGGTCGGAATACCTCAACCTGCTGCTCGAAGGCACCATCGGGTGGCATTTCCCGGACGCCCTCTCCCTGGCCCCGGACAGCGGCGGCGTCATCAATCTGCCCGCGATGATCCTCGTCGCCCTGTGCGTCCTGCTGCTGCTGCGCGGGGCGAGCGAGTCCGCACGCGCCAACGCGATCATGGTGATCATCAAGATCAGCGTGCTCGTGCTGTTCATCACCGTCGGGCTCACCGGCTTCCAGGCCGACCACTTCTCCCAGTTCGCGCCCTTCGGCTTCGCCGGGGTGTCTATCGCGACCGGCTCGATCTTCTTCTCCTTCATCGGCCTCGACGCGATCGCGACCGCCGGCGAGGAGGTCCACAACCCGAAGAAGTCCATCCCGATCGCCCTCATGGCCTCCCTCGCCGTGGTCACCGTCGTCTATCTCCTGGTGGCCTTCGTCGCCGTCGGCGCCCAGCCGTGGGGCGAGTTCGAGGGGCAGAAGGCCGGCCTCGCCACGATCCTGGAGAACATCACCGGCTCCAGCTGGCCGGGTCTGCTGCTCGCCGCCGGCGCGGTCATCTCGATCTTCTCGGTCACGCTCATCTGCCTCTACGGCCAGACCCGCATCCTCTTCGCGATGGGCCGTGACGGCCTCATCCCCCCGGTCTTCGCTCGGATCGACCGCCGCACCCAGACCCCGATGACCAACACCATCATCGTCGGTGTCGTCGTCGCCGTCCTCGCCGGGGTGGTCCCGCTCGGCATCCTCGCCGACCTCACGTCGATCGGGACGCTCGTGGCGTTCTCGCTCGTCTCGGTGGGTGTCATCGTGCTGCGCCGCACCGCCCCCGACCTCCCCCGCGGTTTCAAGGTTCCCGGCTACCCGGTGACCCCCGTCCTGTCGGTCCTCGCGTGCGCCTACGTGATCAGCGGGCTCGGCTCGGTCACCCTCATCGCCTTCGTGATCTGGGCCGGGGCCGCCCTCGTCTTCTACTTCAGCTGGTCCATCAAGCACTCCGTCCTGGAGACGCTCGCCGCCGGCCCGCCCCTGGACCTCACCGACCGCATGCCACCTCAGGAGAAGTCATGACGATCGTCGTCGGGCAGGCACTGGACACCGGAGACCGCGGCGCGCTCGCCCTGGGCGGGCTGCTCGCCCGGTCCCTGGCGACCGACGTCGTCGTCTGCGGCGTTCTCCAGCATCGCTGGACCGGCCCGACGCCGGCCCACGCCGCCGCCCAGCGCGAGGCGGCCACCTCCTTCCTCACCGCCGCGCGCGCCCTCCTGCCCGCGGGTGTCCCGGCCACGGACGACGTCCGCCTCGCCCGGTCTGTCCCGGCCGCCCTGCACGACGCGGCGACCGAGCACGCGGCCACGACCCTCGTGCTCGGATCGAGCGAGGACGGGGTCCGCGGCCGGATCGCCGTCGGCTCCGTCGCAGACCGGGTGCTGCACTCCTCGCCCGTCCCCGTCGCGATCGCCCCGCGCGGCTTCTCGGCCGACGGCTCCGGCCGTCTTCTGACCCGGGTGACCGTCGCCGTGGACTCTGGCCCGTCCAGCACCGAGGTGCTGGCCATGGGCGCCCAGATGGCCCACCGGGCCGGCGTGCCGCTGCGGATGGTGACCTTCGCCATCCGCCGCAAGACCATGTTCCCGCCGGAGATGGGCTTCGACATCGAGGACTCCGTACTCGACGCGTGGCGGGAGCAGGCCGAGGCGGGACAGCGCCGCGCCGTCGCCGAGCTGTCGGGGCGCCCGGACGCCGCCCAGCTCGCCCCGGTCGACGAGTCCGCCGTGGTGAGCGGGCCCAGCTGGGAGCATGCCGTCGCGGACCTCGACTGGCAGGCCGGCGACGTGCTCCTGATGGGCTCCTCGTCGGAGTCCGCGCTGACCAAGGTCTTCCTCGGGTCGACTGCGACCAAGCTGTTGCGAGCCGCGACGGTGCCCGTGATCGTCCTGCCGCGCAACCGGAACCCGGCCGTGCGGTAGGTCGCCTGCGGTTGCCTGCCCGGGAACTTGGTCGCGCCGCGCACTAGACTGGCCGCATGTCTTCGATCGCGCTCGTCCGCCGTCCTGGTCCGCGTCTTCCCGAGGGGCTCGTCGAGCACATCGAACCCGTCCCGGTCGATCTTGAGCGCGCCATCGCACAGTGGGAGGCCTACGTCGGGGTGCTCAACGACCATGGCTGGACCACGATCGAGGTGCAGCCTGCCGACGACTGCCCCGACGCCGTCTTCATCGAGGACTCCGTCGTCATGTACGCCAACGTCTCTGTGTCCTCCCGCCCGGGTGCCCTCTCCCGGCGCCCCGAACCGGCCGGCACCCGCTCGGTCGTCGAGGACCTGGGCTGCTCGCTCAATGAGATCCGCGAACCGGGTACCCTCGACGGCGGCGACGTCCTCAAGGTCGGCTCGACGGTGTACGTGGGCCGCGGCGGCCGCACCAACGCCGAGGGCGTGCGCCAGCTGCGCGCGATCCTCAGCCCGCTCGGCGCCCAGGTGGTCGCCGTCCCGGTGACCAAGGTGCTGCATCTCAAGACCGCCGTGACCGCGCTGCCCGACGGAACCGTCATCGGCTACCCGGACTTCGTCGACGACCCCTCGATCTACCCCCGGTTCCTGCCGGTCCCCGAGCCGCACGGCACGGCTGTGGTGTGCCTGGGCGGGGCGTCGCTGCTCATGTCCGCCTCGGCGCCGGCGACCGCCGCCCTGCTCAGCGACCTCGGGTACGACGTCATCACGGTCGACATCTCCGAGTTCGAGAAGCTCGAGGGCTGCGTGACCTGCCTGTCCGTGCGGGTGCGCGGCCTCGACTAGTCTCGGGCGATGAAGCCGACGTCGCGCAGCGCGACCTTTGACTCCGCGCGCCCGCCGAGATGGTTGCCGCGGGCGTTGCTGTTGACCGTGCTCACCGTGTTCGCCGCGATCTTCGTCTGGCGGGCGATGGGGTCGCTCACGTCGCTGTTCGTCAACCTCATCATCGCGCTGTTCCTCGCCCTGGCGATGGAGCCGATGATCGTGTGGCTCGTCAAGCACGGCTGGAAGCGCGGCGGCGCGACCGCCGTCGTGCTCTTCGGCCTGCTGGCCAGCGCGATCGCCGTGCTCGCACTGTTCGGCCGGATCTTCGTCGAGCAGGCTGGGGAGCTCATCACGTCCCTGCCGAACACGTACGAGTCAGTGGCGACCTGGATCGAGGGGCAGTTCAAGGTCGAGGTCCCGGCCATGGAGGACCTGCAGGCCCAGCTCATCCAGGACTGGGGCAACGAGGTCGCCAGCCGGGCGCTGGCCATCGGCACGTCGGTGATCTCGGGCCTGTTCGCCTTCACCACGATCATGCTCGTCGCGTACTACCTGGCCGCAGCCGGGCCGAGGTTCCGCGCGTCGATCTGCGGGTGGCTCAGCCCGAAGAACCAGACTGAGGTGCTCAAGCTCTGGGAGATCACTCAGACCAAGATCTCCGACTACATCAACTCCCGCGTGGTCTTGGCGGCCGTGGCGAGCCTGTTCACCGGGGTCTTCCTGACCATCATCCAGATCCCCTACGCGCTGCCGCTCGCGCTGTTCACCGGCGTGGTCTCCCAGTTCGTCCCGACCATCGGTACGTATATCGGTGGCGCGCTGCCGATCGTCTTCGCGCTGACCACCGACGGGCCGAAGAAGGCGATCCTCGTCCTGGCGTTCATCATCGCCTACCAGCAGGTCGAGAACCTGTGGCTCTCCCCCAAGGTCTCGGCCAGGGCCCTGCAGATGAACCCGGCGATGTCGTTCGTCGTGGTGCTCGCCTTCGGTGCGGTCTTCGGCGCGCTGGGCGCGTTCTTGTCGTTGCCGATCGCGGCCACCATCCAGGCGGTCGCCACGACGTACCTGCGCCGCCACGAGCTGGTCGACTCCCACATGCTGCGCGACCCCACGGCCACCCCGGCCAACCGCGAAGCCGAAGAACCGATCACGCCCTGAGGTCCCATCCCCAGGAGACTTCGCTGAGTGCGGTGGAATGGCTGCCTCGTGTCCGGTTCGGGCAGCCTATTTCGCGCACTCAGCGAGTGGTGGCACGCCTCAGCGGCGGGTGGAGTGAGCCGCTCGTCCGACACGATGCGCGGCTCGGCGGTGGAGGACCAGGCCGACAAGGACGAACGCCAAGCCGGTGATCAGCGTCACCGTCTCACCTGACGTCCACCCTCCGCCCCGCAGCTCGGCGTCGGAGGCATACCCTTCACGAATCGCGAAGGCGCAGAACCCCACGGCGCTCAGCGCGGCGAGGGCGTAGAACCAAAACCACGCCTGGCGCAGCGGCGAAAGGTGGTCGGCGCGCGCCGCCGTCGGGTTCCCGATCGGCACGGTCACCAAGGAGCTCAGCACGGCTGGACCCGCGGACGCATCACGCTTCATCGTTCTCCCCATCGGCCGGATCCCAGACCCCGCGCAATCCGCTGAGTGCGGTCGAATGGCTGTCCGGTGTCCTTTTTGGGCAGCCTATCACCCGCACTCAGCGGGAGGGATGGACGGAGATGTCAGGCGTCTTCTTCGCCGTAGAAGAGGCGCTCCATGACCAGGCGGGCCCGGCGCGCGGTGCGCAGGAAGTCCTCTTCGAGGTCGGCGCCTCCACCCGGGTAGCGCAGCGCCGTGGCGATCCCGCGCAGGGCCCTGTGGTCGGAGGGCAGCACGTCGGCCGTCGCGCCGCCGATCCGCCCCGACCACAGCACGAGGGCGTCGCGCAGGTTCGAGGCGAGCTGCCAGGCAGCACCGAGGACTTCGGCGTCGTCGGCGCTGATGAGCTCCGCTTCGCAGGCGGCACGCAGCCCCGCGAGAGTCTCCGTGGTGCGCAGCCCCGGGACGGCGTACCCGTGCTGGAGCTGGAGCAGCTGGACCGTCCACTCGACGTCGCTGATCGCCCCTCGGCCCAGCTTGAGGTGACGTGCCGGGTCCACGCCGCGAGGCAGCCGCTCGGACTCGACGCGCGCCTTGATCCGGCGGATCTCCCGCACGGTCGCGGCGTCGATCCCGCCCTCCGGGTACCGCAGAGGGGCGATGAGGTCCATGAACGCGTCGCCGAGCCCCGGATCGCCCGCGGCCGGCCGGGCCCGCAGCAGGGCTTGGCTCTCCCAGGCGGCGGACCAGCGCCCGTAGTACTCGGCGTAGGAGTCGAAGGACCTCACGAGCGGTCCGTTGCGGCCCTCGGGCCGCAGGTCGGCGTCGACCTGGAGTGGGGGCTCCTCGTTCGCGCCTCCGAGCAGCGTGCGCATGCGCTGGGCGACTGCCTTCGCAAAGGCCTGCGCCGCGGCGTCGTCGGCGTCGTTGGCGCGGGTGTAGACAAACATGACGTCGGCGTCCGAACCGTAGCCGACCTCACGCCCACCGAGGCGGCCCATCGCGATCACGGCCATGGTCGCCGGTGCCTGGTCGTGAGGGATCCCCTGCTCGTCGCAGACGACGCGACGGGCAATCCGCAGCCCTCCGATGAGCAGCGCGTCAGCGGCGTCGGAGATGCTCGGGGCGGATTCGCTCGGGTCGCTCACCTCGAGGAGCTCCGCACACGCGATCCGGGCCAGCTCCCGACGGCGCATGGCGCGTAGCACCGTGATTGCCCGCTGCGGGTCGTCGGCGCGAGAGAGGAACGCGTCCGACTCTGTCAGCAGACGGTCGAGGCTGCGCGGGCGCAGGTCGGCGTCGTCGGCCAGCCACTTGACCGACTCGGGAGACCGGCCGAGCGCCTCGGCCACGTACTTCGACGTCGACAGCAGCGACGCGAGGCGGTAGGCGGCCGACCCGGAGTCGCGCAGCAGCTTGAGGTACCAGTGGGTGGTGCCGAGCTCGTCGGAGAGGCGCCGGAAGGCCAGCAGACCGGAGTCGGGATCCGACCCTTCGGCGAACCACCCGAGCATGACCGGCAGCAGCTGGCGCTGGATCGAGGCACGGCGGCTGACCCCGTCGGTCAGCGCGGCGATGTGCCGCATCGATCCGGCCGGGTCCCGGTAGCCGATCGCCGCGAGGCGCGCCTTGGCTGCCTCGGGCGCGAGGCTCGCTTCCTCTGCCGAGAGCTGGGCGGTCGCCGGCAGGAGCGGGCGGTAGAACAGCTCCTCGTGCAGGGTCCGCACGTCGCGGCGGACCGTCCGCCAGCGGGCGAGCAGACCCTCGGGCCCGTCCAGGCGCAGCCCGGCCGACCGGGCCAGGCGGCGCAGGTCGTCGTCGGCGGTCGGCATGAGGTGCGTGCGGCGCAGGTGGAACAGCTGGATGCGGTGCTCAAGGACCCGCAGGAACCGGTAGCACACGGCCAGCTGGGCGGCGTGCTCCCGGCCCACGTACCCGGCGCTGGCCAGCGCCGCGAGCGCCGTCAGGGTGTTCGAGCTCTGGATCGAGGGGTCGGACCGGCCGTGCACCAGCTGGAGCAGCTGGACCGTGAACTCGACGTCGCGCAGGCCTCCCTTGCCCAGCTTGAGCTGGCGGTCCGCCTCGGCGGCCGGGACGTGGTCCTCGACCCGGCGGCGCATCGCCTGGGAGTCCTCGACGAAGTTCGCCCGGCTCACCGCGGACCACACCATCGGCGTGATCGCCTCGACGTAGGCGTACCCCAGCTCGGCGTCCCCTGCCACGAGCCGCGCCTTGAGCAGGGCCTGGAACTCCCAGGTCTTCGCCCAGCGCTCGTAGTAGGAGACGTGGCTGGCCAGGGTGCGCACGAGCGGGCCGTTCTTGCCCTCGGGGCGCAGCGCGGCGTCGACCGGCCACAGGGCCGGCTCACCGCTCGGGGCCCCGCACACCCGGGTCAGGCCCGCCGCGAGGCGCGCACCGACGGTCGAGGCGTAGTCCTCGGTGAACCCGTCAACGGGTTCCGCGACGTAGATGACGTCGACGTCGCTGACGTAGTTGAGCTCACGGCCCCCGCACTTGCCCATGCCCATGACGGCGAGGCGAACACCGACCCCGTGGTCGTCGATCTCCGCACGGGCCACCGCGAGAGCGGCCTCGAGGGCTCCTGCCGCGAGGTCGGCCAGGGCCGCGGCCACGGCCGGCAGGATCGACAGCGGCTCGGTCGACGTGAGGTCGGTCGCCGCGATGCGTAGCAGCCGGCTCCGGTAGGCCCGGCGCAAGGAGTCGGTCACCTCTGGGCCGGCCGAGGAGGCGACCGGCACGACCGCGTCGGCGTCGGCACCGACGGCCGCCAGCATCTCCGCCCGCACGGCCCGTACGTCGACGCCCACCGCAGAGGTGGCGTCCGCGACGACGTCGACGAGCTCGGGATGGCGCACCAGCTCGTCGCCGAGCGCGATCGACGCTCCGAGGACGGCCACGAGCCGGCGCCGGGTGAGCACCCCGGCGTCGTCGCCGTCCCAGATCGTGCTGGTCAGGCTCGTGGCGACAAGCTCCGCGCGCCGCACGGAGTCCGCGGAGTCCTCCGCGAGCAGCGCCGAGCACAGCCGCACGAGGGAGAGCAGCGCGAGGTCGGGGTCTGCGGCGTCGCCGAGCGCGACGACGAGGCCGGAGTCCGCGGTGACCTCACCCACGACCGCGACGAGGTCGGAGTCCGCGCACAGCTGCGCGGCGCGCCTCGCGTCGGAGAACCCGAGCCGGGTCAGTCTGCCGGTCAGCGACGTGGTCCGGCCCGTGCTCACCATGGTTGTGCGGCTCCAGCTCTTTCGTGCAATGTGCTGCGATGTGGGACAGGACCGTCAGAGGACCTGCAGGAGCCGCTTGATCTCGAAGGGGGTGACCTGCGCGCGGTACCCCTCCCATTCCTGCCGCTTGTTCTTGAGGAAGAAGTCGAAGACGTGCTCGCCGAGGGTCTCGGCGACCAGCTCGGACTTCTCCATGATCGCGATCGCGTCATCGAGGGACTGCGGCAGGGGCCTGATGCCCATGGCGCGGCGCTCGGCGTCGGTCAGCTCCCAGACGTCGTCCGACGTCGCGTCGGGCAGTTCGTACCCCTCTTTGATGCCCTTGAGACCGGCCGCGAGCATGAGCGCGAAGGCGAGGTACGGGTTCGCAGCGGTGTCCAGCGCGCGGTACTCGATGCGGCTCGAGTTGCCCTTGCCGGGCTTGTACATCGGCACGCGCACGAGCGCGGACCGGTTGTTGTGCCCCCAGCAGATGTAGCTCGGCGCCTCGGCGCCTCCCCACAGCCGCTTGTAGGAGTTCACGTACTGGTTGGTGACCGCGGTGATCTCGGCGGCGTGCATGAGCAGCCCCGCGATGAACTGGCGGCCGGTCTTGGACAGCTCGTACTGCGCGCCGGGCTCGTGGAAGGCGTTGCGGTCGCCCTCGAAGAGCGACAGGTGCGTGTGCATCCCGGACCCGGGCTGGTCGGCGAGCGGCTTGGGCATGAACGAGGCGAACACGCCCTGCTCGAGCGCGACCTCCTTGATGACCGTGCGGAAGGTCATCAGGTTGTCGGCCGTGGTCAGTGCGTCCGCGTACCGCAGATCGATCTCGTTCTGCCCCGGGCCGGCCTCGTGGTGGGAGAACTCGACCGAGATGCCCATGGACTCGAGCATCGTGATCGCGGCGCGACGGAAGTCGTGGCCCTGCGTGCGGGCGACGTGGTCGAAGTACCCACCGTGGTCGATCGGCACGAGGGGGCCGTTCGCCGTCGGCGGCTCAAAGAGGTAGAACTCGACCTCGGGGTGGGTGTAGAAGGTGAACCCCTGGTCGCTGGCCTTGGCCAGCGCTCGCTTGAGCACATTGCGGGAATCAGCCAGTGACGGCTCGCCGTCGGGGGTGAGGATGTCGCAGAACATGCGGGCGGTCCCGTGCGTCTCGCCGCGCCACGGCAGGATCTGGAACGTCGTCGGGTCCGGGCGGGCGATCATGTCCGCCTCATAGACGCGGGTGAGCCCCTCGATCGCGCTGCCGTCGAAGCCAATGCCCTCGGTGAAGGCGGCCTCGAGCTCAGCCGGCGCGATCGCGACGGACTTGAGCATCCCGAGCACGTCGGTGAACCAGAGGCGGATGAAGCGGATGTCGCGCTCCTCGACCGTGCGGAGCACGAACTCTTGCTGCCTGTCCATGAGTACATCCTGCCTGATGCCACACCCACTCGGGGCGCGGCACGCATTCGGGTCCGCCAGAGCTGAATCCATCCGTGCAACGCCTCACTGTATAGACGTCGGGAGATTGGATCCATGGCTGGCAATAGGGTGAGACGGATCGATGTCTAGACGCCAGGCAATAGGGTGAGACGCATGGACATCCGGATCGCGCTCGCGCAGATCGACACCTGCGTCGGCGACATCGAACAGAACACCCAGGCGATCCTCGAGTGGTCGGCCCGCGCGGCCGCCGCCGGCGCCCACGTCGTCGCCTTCCCGGAGATGACGGTCACGGGCTACCCGATCGAGGACCTCGCCCTGCGGGCTTCCTTCCAGCGCGCCGCGCAGGCCGCGATCGCGGCGATCGCCGCCGAGCTGGACCGCACCGGCCTCGGCGGCCTCACCGTCGTGGTCGGCTCGGTCGGTGCCCCGCAGGCCTCCCCCAGCAGCCCGGGCCTGCGACCCACCAACGAGGCCGTGGTGCTCAGCGGCGGCCAGGTCCGCGCCGTCTACGGCAAGCACCATCTGCCCAACTACGGGGTCTTCGACGAGTTCCGGATCTTCGCCCCCGGCTCCGAGACCTGCGTGATCGAGGTGTCCGGGCGTCAGATCGGCATCGTCATCTGCGAGGACATCTGGCAGGACGGCGGGCCGGTCGCGCAGATGGATGCCGCCGACGTCGACCTGCTGCTCGTCCTCAACGGCTCGCCCTTCGAGCAGGGCAAGGGTCACCTGCGCACCGAGCTCGCCGCCCGCCGCGCCCGAGAGGTCAACGCCCCGGTCGCCTACATCAACATGGTCGGCGGGCAGGACGACCTGGTCTTCGACGGCGGGTCCTTCGTCGTCGGCGTCGACGGGTCGGTCCTGGCGAGTGCCCCGCAGTTCGTCGAGCACCTGCTCGTGTGGGACCTGGCCGACGACGGCGCTCCTGCCTACCGCGGCGAGCTCACCCCCGCGCTCGATCCCCATGAAGAGATCTACCAGGCCCTGGTCACCGGGCTGGCCGGCTACGCGCGCAAGAACGGCTTCAGCTCCGTCGTGCTGGGCCTGTCCGGTGGGATCGACTCCGCGCTGGTCGCCGCGATCAGCGCCGACGCGATCGGCGGCGCGAACGTCTTCGGCGTGTCGATGCCCTCGGTCTACTCCTCCGACCACTCCAAAGACGACGCCGCCGACCTGGCCAAGCGGATCGGCGCGGACTACCGCGTGCAGTCGATCGCCCCCATGGTCGACGCCTTCCAGGACCAGCTGCACCTGGAGGGTGTGGCCGCGGAGAACCTGCAGGCCCGGGTGCGCGGGATGATCCTCATGGGGCTGTCCAACGCCGAGGGTCACCTCGTGCTGGCGACCGGCAACAAGTCCGAGCTTGCGGTGGGGTACTCGACCATCTACGGGGACGCCGTCGGCGGCTACGCCCCGCTCAAGGACGTCGACAAGTCCCTCGTGTGGGCCCTGTCCCGGTGGCGCAACAACGCCGCGATCGACCGCGGCGAGCTGCCCCCCATCCCGGAGAGCTCGATCACCAAGCCACCCTCAGCCGAGCTCCGCCCGGGGCAGGTCGACCAGGACTCCCTGCCGCCCTACGACCTGCTCGACGAGGTGCTCGACGCCTACATCGAGCACGCCGAGGGGCGCGCGGAGCTCCTGGCCCGCGGCTTCGACGCCGACGTGGTCGACAAGGTCGTCACGCTCGTGGACCGGGCAGAATGGAAGAGGCGCCAGTACCCGCTCGGCCCGAAGGTCACCGCCCTCGCCTTCGGGCGGGACCGGCGCATCCCGATCACGTCCCGGTGGCGCGAGCCCCGGCCCTGACCTTCGTCAGAACTTTTCTCGGAACTCGACCCGCGATGCAGAGGTAGTCACCATGGTCCAGCAGTCCCTTCCCGGTTCCCAGCCCTCCCCCGCCGAGCCTGCCGCGCGCAAGCGGTTCCGGGTGCAGCACCTTGCCGAGCACAAGACGGCCGGGCGCAAGCTCACGATGCTCACCGCCTACGACACGATCACCGGGCGGATCTTCGACGCCGCTGGCGTCGACATGCTCCTGGTGGGCGACTCGATGGGCGACAACGTCCTGGGTTACGAGAACACGATCCCGGTCACCCTGGACGAGATGGTGCTCGCCGCCCGCTCCGTGGCTCGGGCCGCCAAGCACTCGATGGTCGTAGCCGACCTGCCCTTCGGCTCCTACGAGTCCTCCCCGCAGCAGGCCTTCGCCAGCGCGGTGCGGATGTTCAAGGAAGCCGGCGTCCAGGCGATCAAGATGGAGGGCGGCACCCGCATCGCCAAGCACGTGGAGCTGCTGACGCAGTCAGGCATCCCGGTGTTCGGGCACCTCGGCTTCACCCCGCAGTCGGAGAACATGCTCGGCGGCAAGCGCATCCAGGGTCGCGGTGATGAGGCGGCCGAGCGGCTCTGCGAGGATGCGCTCGCCCTGCAGGAGGCCGGCGCGGTCGCGGTCGTGCTCGAGATGGTCCCAGCCCCGGTCGCGGCCCGGGCCACGGAGATCCTGCGGATCCCCACGATCGGCATCGGCGCCGGCTCCGAGGTCGACGGCCAGGTTCTCGTGTGGACCGACATGGCGGGGATGGGCGACTGGTCGCCTCGCTTCGCCAAGCAGTTCGGCCAGGTCGGGGCGGCCCTCGCGGGCGCAGCACAGGCCTACGTCAGCGAGGTGCAGGCCCAGACCTTCCCGGCCGCGGAGCACCAGTACGAGCACTGACCCTTCGCCGCCCTCGCTCCCCCTCGCTGATTGCGGTCAGACGGCTGCCTGACATCCGATTTGTCCAGCCTTTCGGCCGCACTCAGCGGAGTGTGAGGACGGGCGTCAGGTGTCGTCGGGCTTCTCGTCGTCGGCTGACTCGTCGTCCCAGGTCTCGGTGCGGACCTGTGCGATCTGCAGCGCACGTTCGGCCGCCTCTCGGGTGGGGTAGGGCCCCATCCGGTGGCTCCAGGTCGACGGCTTGCCGACCTCGACCTGGCGGGTCTTGGTGTTGAAGTAGAACTCCTCGGCCATCTGGCTCCTCCTCCTGGTCAGTGCGGCGCCTCGGCAGCGCTGCGCACACGCCCATCGTTCCACGGCCCGGGTGAACCGGGTTGCTCAGCGGTCGCGGTCCTCCGCGAGTCCGTAGACTGCGAGTATGTCTTCAGCGTCAGTCACCCGTCCGTTGCTCACCCCGGGAACCGTCACCCCGGTCCTGTCCGTCCCGGCCTCGATCCCCCGGCCCGAGTATGTCGGCAAGAAGAACCCCGCGCCCTACGAGGGCAGCGACGTCGTCGCGCCTGAGGTGATCGAGCGGATCCGGGTGGCGTCGCGGATCGCGGCCCAGGCGCTGGAGGAGGTCGGCAAGCATGTGGCGCCGGGCGTGACGACCGATGCGCTCGACCGGATCGGTCACGAGTTCCTGCTCGACCACCACGCCTACCCCTCGACCCTCGGGTACCGCGGGTTCACCAAGTCCCTGTGCACGTCGATCAACGAGGTCATCTGCCACGGGATCCCGGACTCCACGGTTCTGCTCGACGGCGACATCGTCAACGTCGACATCACCGCCTTCATCGGCGGGGTGCACGGTGACAACAACGCGACCTTCGGGGTCGGCCAGCTCGATGAGGAGTCCGCCCTGCTGATCGAGCGGACCCGCGAGGCCCTGGCCCGCGCCATCAAGGCCGTGAAGCCCGGGCGTGAGGTCAACGTCATCGGCCGGGTCATCGAGAAGTACGCCGACCGTTTCGGCTACGGGACGGTCCGCGACTACACCGGGCACGGCGTCGGCGAGGCCTTCCACTCCGGCCTGGTCATCCCGCACTACGACGCCGCACCGAACTACGACACCGTGATCGCGCCCGGCATGGTGTTCACGATCGAGCCGATGCTCACCCTGGGCACGAATGACTGGAAGATGTGGGACGACGGCTGGACCGTCGTGACCGCAGACGGACGCCGCACGGCGCAGTTCGAGCACACCCTGGTCGTCACCGAAACCGGAGCGGAGATCCTGACCCTGCCATGAGCAACCACCACGATCACAAGAAGAACCACCACGCCTTCGGCATCGACGTCGGCGGCAGCGGGATCAAAGGCGCCCCGGTCGACCTGCGCACGGGTGAGTTTGCAGCCGACCGGCTGCGCATCCCCACCCCCGAGGGCTCGACGCCGGAGGCCGTGACTGCGGTCATCGCCGAGCTCGTCGCCAGCTTCGACCTGCCCTCCAGCACCCCGGTCGGGGTCGCCTTCCCCGCACCGATCCTGCACGGCCTGGTCCCCTCGATCGCGAACCTCGACCAGTCCTGGGCCGGGGTGAACCTCGACGAGGTCGTCTCCGCGGCGTTGGGCCGCCGGGTCGTCGGAGTGAACGACGCCGACGCGGCCGGCGTCGGCGAAGCGGCCTACGGCGCGGCCAAGGACGTGGACGGGGTCGTGTTCGTCGCCACGCTCGGCACAGGCATCGGCAGCGCGCTGCTCGTCGACGGCCTTCTGGTCCCCAACACCGAGCTGGGACACCTGCAGATCGACGGGCACGACGCCGAGAGCCGGGCCGCGGACAGTGCCCGGTCCCGGGAGGACCTCAGCTGGGAGGAGTGGGCGCAGCGCCTGCAGCGCTACTTCGAGACGATCGAGTTCCTCTTCTCCCCTGACCTCATCGTCGTGGGCGGCGGGGTGAGCAAGCACCACGAAAAGTTCCTGCCGCTGCTCGACCTACGCGCCAGGATCATCCCGGCCACGTTGCGCAACGCAGCCGGGATCGTCGGCGCGGCGTCGCTGGCGTCGAAGGCGCGCTAGCGGGCTGGGACGGGCACGGGCCCGCGGGTGAGGAACTCGTCGACGCCGAGCATCGCCAGCACGTCGCTGACCACGGTCGGCGGGTTGCGCAGGGTGACCTTGAGGCCTTCTTCCTGGCCGATCGTGTAGAACTGCACCAGGAAGGCGATCCCGGTGGAGTCGATGAACGTCACTCGAGAGGTGTCGATGATCACCGGCAGGTCGCGGTCGAGGGCGCGGGCCAGAGCCGCGCTCGCCTCGGGGCGGAGCGCTCCGTCGACCTCACCCCACATGTCGACGATCGAATAACCCAGCTCTTCCTGCAGCCGGATGCCACCGATAGTTGTGCCCAGCTTGTCCATGCCACTCCGCTCTCGCACTCTCGTGCGGTGAGGCACGCCCCCGAGCTCAGACCCTGAAGTGGGTTCACCCGCCGCGCCTCTCGCTTCGAGTTTAAGCAGCCATCGACGATCTTGGCAATATCTTGACCAACTCAATACTTTAGTTGCGCATTCAACCGTCGTGGCCTGGGTCACGGCGCAGCCGTCATCGCCGCGCCGTCGCGATCAACTGCGGCGCGCGCAGGATCGCCGGCCTCGACCGGTACGTGGGGGTGTGCGGATGAGCTGGCCGGTACGCCGGGTTCTGTTCCCACGCACGGTTACCCCCGCGCAGGCGACGACCATCCATCTACGACGTACGTTGCCGCACGCCTCCAGCGGTCTACCCAAGTGCTCGGGCGAGCAGCCCTCAAACGCACTCTGTCTGACCTTGCTCCAGGTGGGGTTTACCTAGCCGCGCCGGTCACCCGGCGCGCTGGTGGTCTCTTACACCACCGTTTCACCCTTACCGGATGCGCAAGCGCTCCGGCGGTCTACTTTCTGTGGCACTGTCCCGCGGGTCACCCCGGGTGGGCGTTACCCACCACCTTGCCCTGTGGAGCCCGGACGTTCCTCGGCAGGGCCGAAACCCTGACGCGGCCGTCTAGCCAACTCATCCGCGTGGTCAAGGATACGGGACCGCGGGATCGCATCCGTCCCGATCACCGCAGCCGTGTCGCAGCCGAGCCGCGGCCCGGCCGTAAGGCCGCACGCGTGTCGGAGGTGCGTGCAAGGATTGACGCCATGGCAACCTGGCAGACCCGCTCATCCTCAGTCGTGTACGAGAACCCCTGGATCCGGGTCCGCGAGGACTCCGTCGAGCGGCCTGACGGCTCTGACGGCATCTACGGAGTGGTCGAGATTCGCAACCCTGCGGTCTTCATCGTCCCGCTCACCGACGCGGGCGAGGTCGTGCTGGTCGAGGTCGAGCGGTACACGACGGGTCGGGTCTCGCTCGAGGTCCCCGCGGGCGGCTCGGACGGGGAGGACCTGCTCGTCGCCGCGCAGCGCGAGCTGCGCGAGGAGACCGGCCTGGTCGCGGACTCCTGGGAACGCATCGGTGACATGTTCACGCTCAACGGCGTCTGCCACGCACCCGAGCACGTCTTCCTGGCGCGCGGGCTGCACGAGTCCGGCGAGCCGAACGAACAGGCGGAGGAAGGCATCGTCGGCCTCCGCCGCGTGCCATGGGCGCAGGCGCTCGACCTCGTGAAGGACGGCACGATCACCGACGGCGAGACCGTCGCCGCCCTCATGTACGCGGCGATCGCCCTCGGCCGAGTGTCCTAGCCTTCAGCGCCTGGCGCAGGTTCCGCGGTGATGAACCAACGACCCACGGGTGTATAGGCGGAGTCGGACACCACCTCGGTCGCACCGGGCTCGAACGGGTAGTGCTTCACGTTCCCAGCCCAGTACCGCAGGATCCGGGACAGCTCCTCGGCAGGGTCTCCCACCACCTCGTCAAGATCGACGTCCAGAACAAAACGAACCATCTGAAGCGCTCCTCTGCTAGTTGCCATGTGATGACTGGCGCACGGGCGCGCGCCTGCGCCGCTCACACCGTGACGGTGTACCCGAGCGCGAGCTCGTCGCCGCTCGTGCCGCGGATCCCCCAGTTCATCTGTGGGCTCTCCAGGATCACCAGCTCGAGGTCGGCGACGGGCAGGTCGAAGGCGCCGCAGACCCGGGTGTAGACCTGCCGGATGAGTTCGCGCTTGGCCTCGGGCGAGCGACCGGTGAAGGCCACCAGCTCGATCACGAGGTATCCCGGCCCGCGCTGCGGGGCGACCAGGTCGTCGTCGTCCATCCAGAGGAAGCGCTGAAAGCGCTTCTCCTGGGGGAACTGCCAGGCGCTGACCAGGGCCGCGTGCAGCTGATCGCTCAGTGCCTCGCGTCGGTCGATCCACTCTGATCGCCTGCCGTACACCTTGAACTGGCCCATGAGGCGCGAATCTACTGCCCACCGTCAGGCCACGCAAAGGCAGCCGTAGGTCGGGTGCGCTCACCGCAGACCTCAGGCGACGCCTAGACTCACCTCGTGCTCATCCTGCTGCCCCCGTCCGAAGGCAAGACCCCCGCGACCTCCGGCAGCCCCGTCGACCTGGCACGGCTGAGCGCCCCCTCGCTCACCCGGCACCGCACCAAGGTGCTGCGCGCGCTCGCCCGCGCCAGCGCCCGCCGGAACGCACTCGACATCCTCGGCGTCGGCCCGAGCCTGGCCGACGACGTCGCGCGCAACACCCGCCTGGACACCGAACCAGCAGCCCCTGCCGGTCAGGTCTACACCGGGGTCCTCTACGCGGCGGCCGGCCTCGACGACCTCTCCCCTGCTCAGACCGAGCTGGCCGCGGCGAGCGTGCGGACCATCTCCGCCCTGTGGGGCGCGGTAGGACCGGGCGACGTCGTGCCCGCCTACCGGCTGTCCATGGGGACCGACCTGCCCGGCGTCGGCCCGCTCGCGCCGACGTGGCGGCCGCTGCTGGAGAAGGTCCTCGCCCCACGCGCAGCCGGCGACGTCGTCGTCGACTGCCGCTCGGCGGCGTATCTGGCCGCGTGGAAGCCGGGGAAGGGGACCGACTGGGTGAGCGTGCGGGTCCTGCGCGAGCTCGACGGCAAGCAGTCGGTCGTCTCCCACAACGCCAAGCACACCCGGGGCCTGCTCACCCGGCACCTGCTCACCCGCGACGGTGCGGAACCCCGCACGGCCGAGGATGTCTACAAGGCCGCCCACGAGCTCGTCGGCACGACGCTCATCGACGCCACCCTCATCGAAGGCAAGAACGGCGCCTCAACCCTCGAACTCGTCGTCGCCTGACAACTCGGTCCCAACCGACCTGACGCCACCTCCAGGGAGCCGGATCCCACCGAGATACGACGACGGGGTCGTCCATTTTGCTTGGGGTCGTCTATTCAGATAGACGACCCCAAGCAAAATGGACGACCCCGTCGGCTGCCGGCGGCCGAGAGTTGAGGGCGCTCTACTCCGTGACGCGCTTCTCGGGGATGCGGACCAAGATGCGGCCGCAGTCCTCGCAACGGACGACCTCGTCAGCCGGCTGGGCTCGGATGGCCTCGATGGCCGTCTGGTCGAGGTCGAGGCGGCAACCGTCGCAGCGGCCGGCGCGCAGCGCTGCGGCACCCTGACCGCCCAGGTGGGCGCGGACCTTCTCGTACAGCGCGACGAGCGCGGCGTCGAGGCCGGTCACGGCGGTGGCGCGCTGGGTCGCCACACCGGCAGCCTCGGCATCGATCTCGGCGTAGGCGGCGTCGAGCTCCGCGACGGCCGCGGCACGGGCGTCGAGGGACTTCTGGTTGGCCTCGTCGAGCTTGGCGAGGGTGTCCTCGTGGGCCTCGAGACGCTCCATGACCTCAAGCTCGACCTCTTCGAGCAGGCCCTGGCGGCGCCCGAGCGACTCGAGCTCGCTCACGAGCGCCTGGGCGTCCTTGGCGCTGACCGCTCCGGAGTCGAGGCGGGTCTGGTCGTGGGCCGCGCGGGTGCGGACCTGCTCGACGTCGGTCTCGGCCTTGGCAAGCTCGCGGCGCAGGTCGTTGGCCGCGGTACGGGAGGCGACGAGGGCGGTGTTGAGGTCGGCCAGCTGGCTGTCGATCTCGGCGACCCGAGCCTGCTCCGGCAGGTTCTTGCGACGGTGCGCAAGCTGTTGGAGGCGGGTGTCGAGCGCTTGGACGTCCAGAAGTCGACGCTGGTCCTCGACGGGTGCCTTGGTCACGGGTGGTGTCCTCTCATGCGGGTGTGGGGCCCGGTCGCGCGAAGCGCGCGGTCCAGGGGTCGGTCGTCACAGTACTGACTCTGGTCTCAACCGTAGTGCCGTCGGTGGCCAGGTCGTGCACGAGGTCCGCGGCGGCGTAGGCCAACCACGGCCATTCACTGGCAAAGTGCGCGGTGTCGATGAGGAACGGGCGCCCGTCGCGGGCGGGACGGCCGTCTGCGGCCGCGTCGAGGGCGGCCTGCTCACGGGCGTCGGAGACGCCGTGGTGCTTGAGGTCGGACGTGACGTACACGTCCACGCCGCTCGCCCGGGCGGCCCCGAGGTGGGAGTCCCCCGAGCCGCCGAGCACGGCAACCGTGGACACCTGCGCGTCGAGGTCGCCCGCGACCCGGATGCCCTGGGCGGTCTCGGGCAGCGCGGCGGCGACGTGGGCGGCGAAGGCGCCGAGCGTCGTCGGGCGGGCGAGGCGGCCCACGCGGCCCAGTCCGACGCCGGGCGCCGCGCCGGGGGCGGGCTCGAGCGGCGCGGTCTCGACGAGCCCCAGCACTGCGGCGAGGGCGGCCGCGACGCCGCGCTCGGCCGCGTCGGCGTTGGTGTGCGCGGCGAAGAGCGCGCAGCCTGAGGTGATGAGCGTGTGCACGGCCTGGCCCTTGAGCGTGCCGGCCGCGACCGAGTGCACGCCGCGCAGCAGCAACGGGTGGTGGGTGACCAGCAGGTCCGCGCCCCAGGCGGCCGCCTCAGCGATGACCGCCGCGACCGGATCTACGGCGAAGAGCACCTTGCGCACCGGCGCGGCCGGGTCGCCGGTGACCAGCCCGACGGCGTCCCAGTCCTCCGCCGTGGACGGCGGATAGCGCGCCTCGAGCAGCGCGACGACGCGGGCGAGGGAGGGTGCTTGGCTCACGGTCGCAGACTAGCCGACCAGTGCGGAGGCGCGGTCGGGCACGTAGGTCTGCAGGCTGCGATCGGTACGCCGGTAGCCGGTCGAGGCCGGCCGCTTGGGCAGGTCGATCGGGGGGTGGATGACGCTCTCGTACGGAATCGAGTCGAGCAGGTGGGAAATCATGTTGATCCGCGAGCGCTTCTTGTCGTCGCTCTCCACGACGAACCACGGCGACGCCGGGGTGTCGGTGTGGGTGAACATGTCGTCCTTGGCGCGGGAGTAGTCCTCCCAGCGGCTGATCGACTCGAGGTCCATCGGGGACAGCTTCCACCGGCGCATGGGGTCGTCCTTGCGGGAGGCGAATCGCTTCTCCTGCTCCTCGTCCGAGACCGAGAACCAGTACTTGCGCAAGATGATGCCGTCGTCGATGAGCAGCTGCTCGAAGACGGGGCACTGGGCCATGAAGCGCTTGTGCTCGGCTGGGGTGCAGAAGCCCATGACCTGCTCGACGCCGCCGCGGTTGTACCAGCTGCGGTCGAAGAGCACGATCTCCCCCGCGGCCGGCAGGTGGTCGATGTACCGCTGGAAGTACCACTGAGACTTCTCACGCTCGGTCGGGGCGGGCAGCGCGGAGACGCGGACATGGCGGGAGTTGAGGTACTGCGTGACGCGCTTGATCGCGGAGCCCTTGCCCGCCGCATCCCGCCCCTCGAAGATCACGACGACGCGCTTCCCGGTGGTCTTGACCCATTCCTGGAGCTCGACAAGCTCGGCCTGCAGGCGGAAGAGCTCGGCCTCGTAGGCGCTCTTCTTGAGCTTGGGGAGCTTGCCCGTTGCTGATTCCGGGTCCTGTGCGGCGCGAGTGGTGTCCTTCTTCGACATCGAAGCTGCTCCCTGAGTCGTGGCTGTCAGCGCAGTGTGAGGCCCTGCAGTGTGGAAACCATTAGATACCCGATCGCGGCCGACGGCGCGCAACCGCCCCGCCGCCTCACCGGAGATGTCCGACGAGGTGGCAGGGCGGTTGGTCAGGCAGGCGACCGACCTCAGCCGAGAGTGACCACGACCGCGACCTCCGAGCCCGCGGGCCGGGCCGGGATCGGCTCGCCGGCCGGGTGCTCCACGCCGTCGACCGTCACCGAGACGACGCCCGTGGAGACGTGGCCGGGGTTGCGGACCTCGATCTGGTAGACCGCGCCGCGCCACTCCCGGCGCATCTCGAAGCCGTCCCAGGCCGTGGGGATGGACGGGTCGACGATCAGCCCGTCCAGGCTGAGCCGCACGCCGAGGATGTACTTGGTCGCCGCGGTGTACATCCACCCCGCGGTCCCGGTCAGCCACGGGTTCTGCGCCTTGCCGTACCACTCGTGGTCGCGGCCGTAGATGAACTGCGCGTAGGCGTAGGGCTCAGCCCCACGGACCTCGATGTTGTCGTTCTGGTTGTACGGCAGCACGGAGTCGTAGAACGCGACCGCCTCGTCGCCGCGCCCGAGCATCGCCTCGGCGATGATCGGCCACGCGTTGGGGTGGGAGAAGATCGCGGCGTTCTCCTTGATCCCCGGGTAGACGCGGGTGACAAAACCGATCGTGTCGTCGACCTTGGTGAAGGCCGGCCAGTTGAGGTGGCTGCCGTACTCCGAGCCGAGCAGCTCGCGGACGGCATTCATCGACGCCTCGCCGCGCTCCTGGGAGGTGATGCCGGCGATCACAGGCCAGGCCTGGTGCTCGAGGAAGATCTTGCCCTCGTCGTTGTCGTTCGAGCCGATCTTGACGCCGTCGCGGGTGTACCCGCGGATCCACCAGTCGCCGTCCCACAGCTGGGTGTCGGCGACGTCGGCGATCCGGGCCAGCTCGGCCTCGTAGCGGGCGACGTCCTCGGTGCGGCCCAGGGGGCGGGCGAGCTCGAGGAAGGCCTGGATGGCCCAGGCGTGCAGGAAGGTGACCAGCGACGTCTCCCCTCCCCCGAGGTTGAGGCAGTCGTTCCAGTCCGCGCGCAGACCCAGGGCCACGCCGTTCGGGCCGACCTGCGCGGCGGAGAAGTCGAGCGCCGCCTTGAGGTGGTCGTAGACCGTGGCGGGCTTGCCGTCGGCGTACGGGATGACCTCGTCGAGGAAGGCGACGTCGCCGGTCTCCTTGACGAACTCCACGATCGAGGAGACGAGCCACAGGTGGTCGTCGGAGCACGTGTCCTCGAGGCCGTGGATGAGGTCGTCCATGGACGGGGTGGGCACGATGGTCGGCGATGGGATGTCGGGGAGCTTCTCGGCGTCGGGGTCGAAGACGACCGGGTCGAAGAGGTGCAGGCCGTAGCCGGAGGACACCTGGGCGCGCAGCAGCTCCACGATCCGCTGGCGGGTCTTGACCGGGTTGGTGTGGATCACGCTCATGACGTCCTGGGCGGTGTCGCGGTAGCCGAGGCCGTTGCGCCCGCCCACCTCGACGAAGGACGCGAACCGCGACCACTGCACGCACGTCTCGGCCTGGAGCAGCGTCCAGGTGTTGATCATGGTGTTCATGCCCTCGTGCGGGGTCTTGATGGAGAGCTTGGCCTGCTTGGCCTGCCAGTACCCGCGCAGGCGGGCGAGCTCGGCGTCGACCGTGGCCAGGTCGGTGTACTTGGCCTGGATGGTGCGCCCGACGGCGTCCCGCGAGCCGTAGCCGAGCATGTAGACCAGGCGCTTGGTCTCCCCGGGCGCCAAGGTGATCTTGTGCTGGAGCGAGCCGCAGTGGTTCTGCGTGGTCGCGGAGGTGTTGGAGCCGTGGCCGCGCTCGATCGCGATCGGGTTGGTCTCGCTGCGGTACGGGCCGATGAAGCTGTCCCGCAGGGTGTCGTAGGAGGACGGCTCCTGGGACGACGTGAAGAAGTGGAACGTCCACGGCTCGTAGAAGAAGTCGTACTCGATGACCCCGTCGGCGTAGCTGGACCCCGAGGAGTACAGCGACATCTGCAAGTTCTGGTTATCGATGGTGATCGTATGGAAGCTGAACTCCACGTAGGAGCCGACCGTGATCTCGCGGACCTCCTCAGACGTGTTCGTCACCCGGGTGTCCCAGAGCTCGACGTCGTCGTCGAGGGGGATGAAGACGGTCTGGCTCGCGTCGATGCCCTTGTAGGAGGACTCGAAGCGGGTGTAGCCCATGCCGTGGCGGGTCGTGTACTGCGCGGCGTCGGGGCCGTCGATCGGTTTGCCCACCGGCTGCCAGGACACGGACCAGAAGTCGCCGTCGGCGTCGTCGCGCAGGTAGACGTAGTGGCCCGGGCGATCCAGGGGGACGCCGTTGGGGCGGAACCGGGTGATGCGTCCCTGCTGGGCGCTCTTGTAGTAGGAGTACCCGCCTCCCGTGTGCGAGAGCACGGTGCACAGGTTCTTGGTGCCGAGATAGTTCGTCCACGACACCGGGACGTCGGGTCGGGTGATGACGTACTCGTCGACGGCGGTGTCGAAGTAGCCGTATTTCATGGGCGGGGCCGGTCCTGTCTAGTCAGTGGTGGGGTGAAAGAACAGCTAGGCGGTGACGAAGCCCTTGAGCCAGTCAAGGAGCTCCTGGGCCTTCTCGGGCGAGTCGGCCTCGACGAACATGCGCAGCACCGGCTCGGTCCCGGAGAAGCGCAACAGCGCCCAGTTGTCGTTCTCGAGCAGGATCTTGGTTCCGTCGGTGTGGTCGATCCCGACCACCGCATAGGGCCCGACGGCGGTCAGCGGGTCCGCCGCGAGGCGGCGCGGCACGGCCACGCGCATCTCGGGCGTCGAGGGCACGCCCGCCTCGAGCGTGTACAGCCGGCCGGTGATCTCGTAGATCATCGAGCGCAGCTCGGAGATACGCTTGCCGGTCACCGCGAGCATCTCGACCACGAGGGCGCAGGCGAAGATCCCGTCCTTGCCCAAGATCCAGCCGCGGATGGTCAGGCCGCCCGAGGACTCCCCACCGAGCACGGCGCCGATCTCCTCCATGCCCGCGGTCACGTGCTTGAAGCCGACCTTGACCTCGCGGGACTCCTCCCCGAAGTGCCGGGCCAGGCGGTCGAGCAGGTGGGTCGTGGCGATGTTGCGGACCACACCGCCCTTCTCCCCGCGGACCTCGTGCAGGTACCAGAAGAGCAGCAGCAGCAGGTCGTTGGTCGAGATGTACTCTCCGGTCTCGTCGACGATCCCGATCCGGTCGGAGTCGCCGTCGGTCGCCATTCCCAGGTCGTAGGTGCCCTTGCCGTTCTCGATCATGCCGATGAGGCTGCTCAGGCGCTGCAGGTCGGGGGCCGGTGCGTGGCCGCCGAAGAGCGGGTTGTGGGCGCCGTGGATGAACTCCGCGCGCACCCGCATGTCGTTGAGGATCGTGCCCAGGGTCAGCTGGGACGTGCCGTACATCGGGTCGACGATGACCCGCAGGTCGGAGCCGCGCACGGCCTCGACGTCGACGATCTTTTCGATCGCGTCGATGTACGGCTCGGTCAGCGCCCGGTCGACGACCATCCCGGCCTTGCGGGCCAGGTGAATGTCAAGGGTGATGACCTCGTCGACGCGCAGCGCGTTCGCCTCGTCCTGGAAGCGGTCGGTCTCGTCGTCCAGCGGCAGCGAGCCGTCGGCACGGAACACCTTGACCCCGTTCCACTCCGGGGGGTTGTGGGAGGACGTGATGATGATGCCGTAGGCCGAGCCGGTGTAGGGCGCGGCGAACGTGACGAGCGGCGTCGGGACGTCGTCGGGCAGGAGGAGGACGGAGATGTTGTTGCCGGCGAAGACCTCGGCTGCTGCCACGGCGGACTCGCGGGAGAGGAAGCGGCGGTCGCCGCCGACGACCACGCCCTGGTGGTCGATCCCCTTGCGGGTGGCCTCGTTGGCGATCGCCTGGCACAGCCGGCGCAGGTTCCCCAGCGTGTAGCCCTCCCCGATCACGGCGCGCCAGCCGCCGGTGCCGAAGACGATGGACGTGTCGGTGTTCTTGGTCGGCACGAAGAGGCGCTTGAGGACGATGTCCGCGGCCAGGGCGAGCTCGGCCTCGGAGTTGATGCCCTGGACCTCGTCGGTGTCGTAGATCTGGTAGGAGACGATCACGTCGTCTGCGTCGAGGAAGCGCTGGGCGATCTTGGTCAGGCGGTGCTCACCGGTCGCGGCGAGCGCGTCGATCTGGGCGAAGAGGTCCGACGGCGCGGCGACATAGGCGCCGACGTTGATCTCGTGGATCGCGGCCTCGTCGGCGTCGAGGTCTTCGACCTCGACGATCGCGCGGACCCGCCCGGCCTCGTCGCGCTCGATCCGCCCGTAGGGCAGGGGTTGGTCGACGACGGCCGTGAGCAGCGAGAAGTCCGCCCCCTTGAGCTGATGACGGTTGACCACCCCGCGCAGGGAGTCCACTCGCAGCAGCGGGGTGTCGGCATAGGCGACGAGGACGACGTCCGTGTCCGCGGGGACGGCGGCCCGGGCGACGCCGACCGCGTGGCCGGTGCCCAGCGGCTCGGTCTGCTCGACGTAGGTGAGGTCGTCCCCGAGCAGGGCGCGCAGCGTGGTGTCGCCCGCGGCGACGACCACGATGATGCGGTCGGGGCTGAACATCTTCCGCACGGTGGCGACGGCGAGCTCGGCGACGGTGCTGTCGCCGAGCGGGCTGACGAGCAGGCGACGCGAGGCGTCGTCCGCTCCGGCGGCGAGCACGATCGCCGTGCCTCGGTCGATCGTGGACGCGGCGGGCTGCTGCTGGGTCATATTCCTCACTCGTCTCATGAGATCTTTAGTTAGTAAGCCTACCGATCTTTATAGTCGATGAACAGGACTTTGGAACTATCGCGTGCGACCCTGGGGGCACACGCTCGAAGGGGGCGACGGCGCTCCCCCGGAATCCACCGGGTGTTCACGAGCGGTTCATCGACGAGGGGCACTGTCTGTCCGTGAACACCGTCGGCGGTTCCTCTCTTCTCCCCCCTGTCCCGTCACCGCTGCTGCGCTCGGCCTACGCCCCCGCCCCGCGCACGCTCGTGGACGTCTTCAACCAGACGGTCGAAGACTTCCCCGACGCTCCGGCCCTCAACAACGGCGCACAGGTGCTCACCTACGCCGAGTTCGCCGACGCCGCGGACGAGCTTGCCGCCGAGCTCGCCGATGCCGGGGTGGGCACGGGTGACCGGGTCGGCATCCGCATCGCCTCGGGCACGACCGAGCTGTACATCGCCATCATGGCGATCCTCGTGGCCGGGGCCGCCTACGTCCCGGTCGACGCGGACGACCCCGACGAACGCGCCCGCACCGTCTTCACCGAGGCGGACGTCGCCGCGGTGATCGGCAACGACCTCGTCATCGCCCCGCGCCGGGCCGTCTCGCCGGGGCGGGCCTCGGCTGCTGGCTCGGCCGCCGACGACGACGCGTCCGGTCCCGGCCTGACCGACGACGCGTGGATCATCTTCACCTCCGGATCGACCGGCACCCCCAAGGGGGTTGCCGTCTCACACCGCTCGGCCGCGGCCTTCGTCGACGCCGAGGCCCAGATCTTCCTGCAGGACGCCCCGCTCGGCCCGGGCGACCGGGTCATGGCCGGGCTGTCGGTCGCCTTCGATGCGAGCTGCGAGGAGATGTGGCTCGCCTGGCGCTATGGCGCATGTCTGGTGCCCGCGCCCCGGTCTCTGGTCAAGAGCGGGATGGACCTGGGTCCGTGGATGATCGCCAACGACATCACCGTCGTATCGACCGTGCCCACCCTCGTCGCGCTCTGGCCGCCCGGCGCCCTCGACGCCGTCCGCCTGGTCATCCTCGGCGGGGAGGCCTGCCCGCCCGAGATCGGTGCCCGCCTGGCCACCTCCGACCGTGAGCTGTGGAACACCTATGGCCCCACCGAGGCGACCGTCGTGGCCTGTGCGGCCCGGCTGACCGCCGAGCCACCCGTGCGAATCGGGCTGCCGCTCGAGGGCTGGGACCTCGCCGTCGTCGACCCCGCAGGGGTGCCCGTGCCCGCTGGCGAGCCCGGTGAGCTCATCATCGGCGGCGTCGGGCTGGCCCGCTATCTCGACCCGGCCAAGGACGCCGAGAAGTACGCGGCCATGCCCACCCTCGGCTGGGACCGCGCCTACCGCAGCGGCGACATCGTCAGCTTCGACGGCACCGGGCTGCTCTTCGTGGGGCGCGTCGACGACCAGATCAAGCTCGGCGGACGACGCGTCGAGCTCGGCGAGGTGGACAGCGCGCTGCTCTCCCTGCCCGGGGTCGAGGGCGCCGCGGCCGCGATCCGCAGCACCGGCTCGGGCAACAAGATCCTCGTCGGCTACATCACCACCACGCCCGAGTTCTCCGTGACCGCCGCGATGGACCAGCTGCGCGCGTCCATGCCGGCGGCCCTCGTCCCGCGCCTCGCGCAGGTCGAGACCCTGCCGACCCGGACGTCGGGGAAGATCGACCGCGACGCCCTCCCCTGGCCGCTGCCCGCCGTGCGTGCGACCGGCGATGCCGGTCCGAGCGCGGCGCCCGCCCTGACCGGCACCGCGGCCTGGATCCAGGAGCTGTGGCTGGAGATCCTCGGCGCCGTGGTCACATCCGGTCAGGACGACTTCTTCGCCTTCGGTGGCGGCAGCCTCACTGCCGCCCAGCTCGTCTCCCGGCTGCGTGCCCGCTTCCCCGAGGTGACTGTCGCCGACGTCTACCAGAACCCGACCGTGGCGGCGCTGGCCACCGGCCTCGACGACATGAGTGCCCCCACCGGGCGTCAGAACACCGAGGTGTACCCCGTCCCGCGCCGGACTCAGGTGGGCCAGGTCGCCTTCTCCCTCGTGCTGCGCACGATCGGCGGGCTGCGCTGGCTCGTCTGGGTCGCGGCCGCCAGCACGGCCGTGGCCGGCGTGTGGGACGTGGCCTGGCTGCCGCGGGCCTCGTGGTGGGCGATCGCGGCCGGCTGGCTGGCGCTGATCTTCCCACTCGGGCGGATGACGCTCGCCGCGCTCGGCGCCCGGGCGCTGCTGGTCGGCGTCGGGCCGGGTGAGTATCCGCGCGGCGGGCAGGTGCACCTGCGGCTGTGGCTCGCGGAGCGGTTCGTCGACGAGCTCGGCGCGGCCAACCTGTCCGGAGCCGCGTGGATGCCCTACTACGCCCGCGCGCTCGGCGCCACGGTCGGCGACGACGTGGACCTGCACACGATCCCGCCGGTCACCGGGCTGCTCACGCTCGGCGACGGCTGCTCGGTCGAGCCCGAGGTCGACCTCAACGGGCACTGGCTCGACGGCGACGTCCTGCACATCGGCGCGATCACGATCGGGGCCGGCGCCCGGATCGGTGCGCGCAGCACCCTGGTCGGAGGGTCCCGAGTGGGCGACCGCACCGAGGTCGCCCCCGGCTCTGCCGTCCTGGCCACCGCGGGCGACGACGAGTTCTGGTCGGGCGCGCCCGCCCGGCGGGCAGGCACGGCGCGCGGACCCTGGCAGGCGGAGCGACCGCCGCGCCGGCGCCGGTGGGTCTGGGCCTACGCGGCTATGTCGGCCCTGATCGCCGCGCTGCCGGGAGTCGCGGTCGCCGCTGTACTGGCCCTCGTCGTCGGGCAGGTGACGCAGGCCGACTCGATCGGGGCGGCCGCGGGTCGCGCGCTCGCCTTGCTGCCGCTCGCCACGATCGCTGCGGTGATGATCCTCGCGCTCCTCATCTGGGCGCTCGTGCGGCTCCTCTCGATCGGTCTGACCAGCGGCATCTACCCGGTCCAGGGGCTGCGCGCGTGGCAGGCCTGGTCCATCCTGCGGGTCCTGGACGAGGCCCGGACCTGGCTGTTCCCGCTGTACTCGAGCTCGCTGACCCCCGCGTGGCTGCGAGCGCTCGGCGCCCAGGTCGGTCGCGACACGGAGGCCTCGACCGTGCTGCTCATCCCGTGCCTCACCTCGGTCAACGACGGGGCGTTCCTGGCCGACGACACGATGCTCGGCATGTACGAGCTGGGCAACGGCTGGCTGCGGATCGAGTCCGTGAAGATCGGCAAGCACGCCTTCGTCGGGAACTCCGGCATGACGGCCCCCGGGCGCAAGGTGCCCAAGGGCGGTCTCGTGGCCGTGCTCTCCGCGGCGCCGCGCCGCACCAAGGCAAAGTCGGGCACGTCGTGGCTGGGCAGCCCGCCCACCCGCCTGCGCCGGGTTGCTGCGGTGGCCGACGTGTCCCGCACCTACGCCCCTCCGACCCGGCTGCGGGTCGCCCGGGCGCTCATCGAGGTGTGCCGCCTCGTCCCGGTCATGGTGCACGGCGCGCTGTGCCTCGCCGTGGTGACCGTGCTGCTGTCTGTGGCGGGGGCCGGGGAGCGGGGTGGCTGGTGGGTCGCCGCGCTCGTCTCCGGTGGGCTGCTGCTCGTGGTCGGTGCGGTCGCCGCGGCGATCACGACGGGCGCGAAGTGGGCGCTCGTGGGCCGTGTGCGGGCGACCGACCACCCGCTGTGGAGCTCCTTCGTGTGGCGCAACGAGCTGGCTGACACCTTCGTCGAGGTGGTCGCCGCACCGTTCTTCGCCCGGATAGCGGTCGGGACGCCCGTGCTCAATGTGTGGCTGCGGTCCCTCGGTGCGCGGATCGGGCGCGGGGTGTGGTGCGAGACGTACTGGCTGCCCGAGGCCGACCTCGTCGAGCTGCGCGACGGCGTGACCGTCAACCAGGGCTGCGTGGTCCAGACCCACCTCTTCCACGACCGCACCCTGAGCCTGGACACGGTCATGCTGCGGGAGGGGTCGACCCTCGGACCGAACGGCGTCATCCTGCCCGCGGCTACCCTCGGGCGGCACGCTACTGTTGGTCCGGTGTCGTTGGTGATGAGAGGCGAGTCCGTGCCTGACAAGACCCGGTGGATCGGGAACCCGATCGGGCCGTGGGTCGAAGACGAGGTCATCAAGGGCGCGGTCCCCGGCGCGCCGGGTGTCCCCGCATGAGCGGCGGGCCCCAGGACCTCGGAGCCGACCCCTACGTGCCCGGCCACGGGGACCTGACCTTCGACGTGCTGGCCTACGACCTGGCCCTGGACTACAAGGTCGAGACCAACAACCTGTCCGGCACGGCGACCCTGCGCGCGGTCGCCCTCGTCCCGCTCAGCCGCTTCACGCTGGACCTCTTCGGTCTGCGCGTCACCCGGCTGACCGTCGACGGCGGGCCTGCCGCCAAGTACTCCCAGCGTCCGGGCCGCCTCGCGGTCAAGACCCGCGTGCCGCTGGTCTCCGACCAGGAGTTCACCGTGCAGGTCACCTACTCCGGTTCCCCACGGCCCATGCCCGGCTTGGACGGCGAGGCCGGCTGGGAAGAGCTGGCCGACGGCGTGATCGTCGCCTCCCAGCCGCACGGCGCGCCGTCGTGGTTCCCGTGCAACGACCGGCCCTCGACCAAGGCGACGTACCGGACGGCGCTGACCACCGCCTCGGAGTACCACGTCGTGGCGAACGGCGTGCTCACGGCCGCCCGGCGCCGGGCGAGCTCGACGACCTGGACCTACGAGCAGGACGAGCCGATGGCCACATACCTGGCCACCGTGCAGATCGGGCGGTACGTGGAACGCGTGGCCGAGCCTGCGTCGTCGGGCACGGAGTCCTTGGGCGCGGCGGTGCGCCAGCGCACGGTCTTTCCGCCCGCACTGGCCGCCGACGTCGAGGTGGCCTTCGCCCGCCAGGGCGAGATGATCGACACCTTCGCTCGGCTGTTCGGCCCCTACCCCTTCGCTGAGTACACAGTCGTGGTGACCGAGGACGTCCTGGAGATCCCGCTCGAGGCCCAAGGGCTGTCGATCTTCGGGGCGAACTTCCTCACGGCCGGCTGGGAGTCAGAGCGGCTCGTCGCCCACGAGCTGTCTCATCAGTGGTTCGGGAATTCCCTTACGCTCAGGCACTGGCGCGACATCTGGCTGCACGAGGGCTTCGCCTGCTACGCCGAGTGGCTGTGGTCCCAGGAGTCTGGCGGCCCTGCTGCCGCGGCGCACGCGACCGAGCAGTGGACGCGCCTGGCCACCCTCCCCCAGGACCTGCTGCTGGGCGATCCCGGCCCCGACGACATGTTCGACGACCGGGTCTACAAGCGCGGCGCACTCACGCTGCACGCGCTGCGTCTCACGATCGGGGATGAGGCGTTCTTCCGGGTGCTGCGCGAGTGGGTCGTGCGGTTCGCCTACCGGTCGGTGACGACCGAGGACTTTGTGGCTCTCGCCGAGGAGATCTCGGGGACAAGCCTGCGAGCGCTGTTCAATGCGTGGCTCGACGCTCGGGCGCTGCCGGTGCTGCCGGTTGCACGCTGACCTGCGGGTCCACCTCCGCGAGGACTGTGACCGCGAGGACGTAGCCCTCCGGCCCGTCGATGTCGTGCATCCACACCGGTGCGTCCGGCGGGCGTAGCGCATCCCAGGTGAGAATCCGGGGTGCGTCCGCTGGCTCGGTGAGCCGGACGAGGCGCAGGTCGACGCCCAGCCCGTCGCCGGTGGCCTTCACGAGCGACTCCTTGCGCACCCAGGTGACGGTCTGCTCCTCGGGTCCACTTGCTCGTTCGAGGGAGTGCAGCCCGACGGTCGCGAAGTCCCCGAAGGCCGCCGCCTCAGACCGTTCGCAGTCCACCCCGACCGGCCCCGCGTCGGTCACCGCGACGCAGACGAGGCCATCCGCGCGGCTCAGGCTGACGTGCGGGGCCACGCGACCGACGACGGTGACGTGCGGTCTCCCGTGCGCGGAGCTTCCGCAGCTGGGGCACAGCCTTCTCACCTCGATGTCAAAGGGGGCCACCCCGCAGAAACGGCCGACGACGCGGCGCAGCGTGTCATCCGCCCCCGCCGACGACACGCCCACTGGCGACCAGGCGACAACGAGCCGGGTCGCTGTCACCTCCCCGACCGGCGAAGACGGTGCCGTGGCGTTCATCCCGCCAGTGTCTCAACGATCCGGGCCGGATCGGAACAGTACGGCCCGGTCCCCATCTGCAGAGCCAGCTCTGCTCCCCGTATCGTGTCCCTGACGGAGAGGCCTCCCCATAAATGCTTAGCGAAGAGAAGGGCGGCAGCGGTGCGATACCTCACCCACGTGACCAGTCATCTTCTGACGCTCCGTGGAGCCATCTGGTGGCCACCCCCATATGACGACCCTGTCGTCGGACTGCTGCTTGATATTGAGGCGGTTCCAACCGTGATCACTGGCATCGCCGTCGGACCGGTCGATGTCACGGTGGTGCGCCTCGACGACCCCCCGGCCACGGAGTTGGACGGGTGGGAGGACATGGTCGAGATCAGCATCGTTGCCGCTGGCCGGGTTCATGCGGTGGGGATGGAGGACCCGCCGCCAGCAGACGGGCGTCTCGATCGAGATGGCCCCGGCTGGTACCGGTTGCGAATCCATGCAGCCGGGCGCGACATCGCCTACGACAGCGTGGTCGACGAGCCTGTGGAGAAGTATCTCGTCCAGTCGTGGCCCGCACCCCCTGAGTCCCCGAGGGCGCTGTCGCTGTCGCCGTCAGCGCTCGCCACGGTTGCGGCAAGGAGGTCCAACCCACCTCCGCCACGGCGTGCATTTGTCACCCCCGAGTGGGAGACGCGAGAGCGCGAGAGGGCGTTCCTCGCACGGGAGAATCTCTTCCGCCACAGTCCGCAGGGCCAGTCCGACCCCGATGCACCGTCTCGGCAGTAGGCCGGTCACACCGCGACCGGGGTCGCCTCTTCCTCCGGCACGTCCTCCTTGCGCCCGAGCGCGCTCGGCCACCACATGTGCCGCCCGACGTCGAGGTTGAGCGCCGTCACCAGGACCGACCGCACGACGATCGTGTCGAGCAGCACCCCGAAGGCGACTGCGAAGCCGATCTCGGCGAAGGCCACGAGCGGCAACGTCCCCAGGACCGCGAAGGTCCCGGCGAGGACCAGACCCGCCGAGGTGATGACCGCGCCCGTCGCCGCGAGCCCGATCAGCGCGCCGCGCCGGGTGCCGAACTTCAGCGCCTCCTCGCGCACGCGCGTCATGAGGAAGATGTTGTAGTCGATGCCGAGCGCGACGAGGAACACGAAGACGAAGAGCAGCAGGGACGGGTCCGCACCCGCGAAGCCGAAGACGTGCCGGAACACGAGGGCGCTGACGCCCATCGCGGCCGCGAAGGACAGCACGACTGTCGCCACGAGGATCAGCGGCGCGGTGATCGCCCGCAGCAGCAGGCAGAGGATGAGGAAGACCGTGGCCAGGATGATCGGGATGATGAGGCGGTTGTCGGCCGCTGATGCCCGTTTGACGTCCAGGGTCAATGCGGTGACGCCCCCGACGAGGGCGTCGGCGCTCGGGACCGCATGGACGGCCTCACGGGCCCGGTCGACCGTGTCGAAGGCCGCCTGGCTGTCCGGCTCGGAGGTGAGCGTGCCCTCCATGTATGCGTGGCCCCCCACCACGACGGGCTCGGAGACCGAGCTGGCCTCGATGCCCTCAACCCCCGCGAAAGCTGCGCGGACAGCGCTGGCCGCTGCGGCGTCGGACACGACGACCACTGGCGAGCCTGTGCCCGCCGGGAAGTGCTCGGCGAGCACCTGCTCGCCGGCGATCGAGGGCTGCTCGCCCCGGAAGGACTCCGCACTGGTCAACCCGTTCGCGTTGAGCTGGACGATGCCGATGCTCAAGACCGCCAGGATGAGCGAGGTGACGACCCACGTGCGGCGCGGCGCGTGGGAGATCCGCTGGCCGACGCGGGCCCACATCCCGTGCTCGCTGGGCTGAGGGTCGCCCAGGTGGGGTACCCGAGGCCAGAACACCCAGCGCCCGCAGGCCACAAGCAGCGCCGGCAGCAGGGTCAGGGTGACCAGCAGCGCCACAATGATCCCGATGGCGGCGACCGGACCGAGTCCACTGGTCGACCGCATCTGCGCGAAGAGCAGGCAGAGCATGCCGACCGCGACGGTCGCCCCGCTCGCGGCGATGGCCGGGGCCGCCCGGTGCAAGGCAAGGGACATGGCCTCGTGCTTGCCGGAGTGGCGGCGCAGCTCCTCCCTGTACCGGGCGATGAGCAGGAGGGCATAGTCCGTCCCTGCACCGAAGACGAGCACGGTGAGGATCCCCGCGCTCTGGGCGTTGACGGTCAGCGTGGTGTGGCCAACCATGACGTAGATGACCGCCTGGGCGACGGTGAGCGCGACGCCCGCGGTGATCAGCGGCAGCAACCACAGGATGGGGCTGCGATAGGTGAGCAGCAGGATGATGATGACGACTCCGGCGGCCGCGTAGAGCAGCGTCGACTCGATCCCCTGGAATGCCTTGGAGGAGTCGGCGGCCTGCCCGGCCGGGCCAGTCACGTAGACCTGTAGACCGTCGGCGCCCTGCTCGGCGGTCGCACGCAGGCTTGCGACGGCGTCGGCCGCGAGGTTCCAGCCCTCGGAGCCGAGGTCGAGGGGAACGATGACCTGGGCGGCCTGACCGTCCTCGGACGGGATGGGGCCGGTGACCTTGCCGTCGAGGGTGCCGAGAGCACCGAAGGTCGCGGCGTCGGCGGTGACCTTCGCGAGGTCCTGCGGCGTCAGGCCGGACTCACGGACGTAGACGACGACCGCGGGGATCGTGTTCGGGGAGGTGAAGCTGCTCGCGATGTTGAGCACCTGGGTCGACTCCGCGCTCGCCGGGAGCCACGACTTCGCGTCGTTGTCCTGCGCGGCGGTGAGCTTGCCCGCGAGCGGGCTCAGCGCGAGCGCGACCACCACCCAGAAGCCGATGACGACCCACTTGGCGAAGGGGTGGGTGATCCAGCCTGCGATGCGCGACATAGTGACTCCCCGGTGGAGCGGCAACGGGCATTCGGGCGAGCGGTCCGCCGCGGCCCGGGCAAGACCTTCCCTTTGTCGAGAATCCGCGCACTCCCCGGGGCTGTCAACCGGTAGGATCGGCCCGTCGGCGTGCTGTCTGTCCGACCGGGGCGATCAGGTGGGCGCGGGCTGCGGCCTCGACCGCCCTGGTCACCTCGTCGAGCAGCGGTGACGCCAGGGACCACCGCTGCCAGAACAGCAGGACGTCGACCGGAGCGCTCGGGGCCAGCTCGACGAGGTCTCCGGAGGCGATGTGGTCGAGGCACTGCTGCTCGGGCAGCAGGCCCCAGCCGAGGCCGCTGACCACGGCTCGCGCGTACCCGTCCGAGGTGGGCACGTAGTGTCTCGGCGAGCGCGCGGCGGACGCGCCGGCGTCGCGCAGGAAGCGATCCTGGAGGTCGTCCTTGCGGTCGAAGACGACCATCGGCGCATCATCGAGTCGGGCCGGATCCGGGGCCGCGCCTGCACGGTCAGCGCCTGCACGGTCGGCGCCTGCACGCCCGATCAGGGCGGGGCTGCACACCGCCCGGTAGCGCATGGTGCCCAGCGCCCGCGACGTGCAGCCCTGGACGGCGTCCGGGGTTGCGGTCACGGCGGCCATGACGGTCCCCGACCGCAGCAGGGCAGCGCTGTGGTCCTGGTCCTCGCGCCGGATGTCGAAGACAACGCCGAGCTCGCGTGGCACCGCTGCGAGCGCATCGAGGAACCAGGTCGCGAGGCTGTCCGCGTTGACTGCGATCGCCATCGAGGTCCGTCCCCGGTCCTGGGCCTCGAGCCCCAGCTCGGCCTCGGCGTCCCGCGCGAGCAGCAGGACCTGCCGGGCGTAGCGCAGGACGACGTCGCCGGCTGGAGTGGTCCGCACCGGGGTGGTGCGCTGCACGAGCGTCTTCCCGGCCACCTGTTCCATCGCGCGCACCCGCTGGGAGACGGCGGAGGGCGTCACGTGCAGGCGGCGCGCGGCGGCGTCGAAGGTGCCCTCGTCGACGAGCGCAGCCAGGGTCTGCAGGTGATCGAGCTGAAACGTCGTCATTAGCAACCCTTCATCACTCAGAGAAACATTCACTGTACTGCAGATGATTTGGGCTCTAGCGTGAGAGCCGTGACCTTCACGACCACCGCCGTCCCCGCCCTGACCGGCCTGGCCACGGGCCTCGCCCTCATCGTGGCGATCGGCAGCCAGAACGCCTATGTGCTGCGGCTGGGGATCAGCGACCGACGCCGCACGGTGCTGCCCGTCGTCCTCGTGTGCGCCTTGTCCGACGCCGTGCTCATCACTGCGGGAGTGGTCGGAGTCGGCTCCGTCATCGAGTCCGCCCCATCCGTCCTGCTGGTCGTGCGCGTGCTCGGGGCCGCCTTCCTCATCACCTACGGCGCACTCGCGGCGCGGTCGGCGGCCCGCCCGGCGACCCTCGTCCCTGACGCAACGTCGTCGTCGGTGCCGCTCCGTATCGCGATGACCACGGTGCTCACCCTGACCTGGCTGAACCCGCACGTCTACCTCGACACGGTGGTCTTCCTCGGCTCAGTCGCCAACCAGCAGGGACCCGACGAGCGCTGGTGGTGGGTGGGCGGAGCCATCACCGCGAGCTTCGTGTGGTTCTTCGCCCTCGGCTTCGGCGCCCGGCTGCTACGGCCGGTCTTCGCCCGGCCGCGGTCCTGGCAGGTGCTCGATGCGCTCATCGCCGTCGTCATGGTGACGCTCGGGGTACGGATGGCCGTCTGGGGATGACCGGGCACGACGTGGCGCCCGGTCGGCGGCCTCAACGGCCAGGGCTGGGCTGATGCGTCTCGCTCAGGAGAATCGCCTCCGCTGCCAGGCACGTCCCCGAGCCGAGGGCTCCCACCCCTTGATAGAACGATGTCGTCGCGACCTTCTCTGTGCGGGCGAAGCAGTCCGGCGCCCACACGAGCAGGTGTTCGTCAAGGAAGGCGAGGAGGCCGCGCAGCGTCCCGACGAGCACGGATTGGTCCTTCGCCTCGATCGCCTCCAAACCGCGTACACACAACGTCGACACGAAGCCGAGCTCGAGTCCCAGATGGTCATCGGGCTCCTTGTTGAGCTTCGGCGCCACCAGGCCGAAGCCTGCATAGGCGTCGCGCACCTGCAAGGTCTCCTCGTCGAACAGCAGGCCCTCTGCGGACCGGTGCACCGACTCGTACGGGGAGACCTTGACCCGGTGCGGGCCCACGTACAACTCGTTGTAGTCGCGATGGATCACCTCTACGCTTTCCGCGTTGGCACCGGATTCCAGGAGCAGGCTGATGCCCCGCTGGCAATCAGGCTGTTCCTTCAGGGGCCACTGCGCCAGCAGCTCAGGTTCGCGGACCCGATTCTGCACATCTGGGACCGGCGCAGCCAGCAGGAGCCCGGCCAGGGCTCCAAAGCTGGCTGCAAAGGCGTCGAGAGTCTGAGCGAGCGCCCCGGTGTCGGAGGCCAGTGCGGCCACCCGGGAGTCCACCGGGCCGTCGGTTGCGGACAGGTGCATGAGTCAGGCCTTCACTACTTGGACGAGTGCCGTGTGCTGCGGGTTCCCCTTGGAGATCGGTGTCGGGTGGATCTTGGTCAACGTGTTGACCGCGCCACCGATGTCGACGCCGTCCGCGTCGAGCTTGAACCACGCACCCTGCGGGACCGAGAGCACCCCGGGCATGATGCGCGGTGTGACACGCGCCGGGATGCGGATGCGGCCGCGGTTGTTGAAGACCTCGACGAGGTCGCCTTCGACGATTCCGCGCGCGTCAGCATCCATCGTGTTGATCCACACCATCTGGGGGTGAGCCTCCTTGAGCAGGGTGAGGTTCCCATAGGTCGAGTGGACGCGTCCCTTGAAGTGGTGTCCGATCACCTGGAGTGGGAACTCCTTGTTCGTTCGAGCCTCGACTGGCCCTTCCCAGGTATCGACGTGCTCGGGCAGGGCGGTGATGACATCACCGGGCAGCGGGTCCGGGAACTCCCAGGTCTTGGCCATCTCCCACAGACCGGTCGAGAAGATCTCGATCTTGCCCGACGGCGTCGCGAGCGGGTTCGCATCCGGGTCGTCCCGGAAGTCCTTGAGCGCAACAGTGAGGCCCTCGGGGTTGTAATACCGGTAGACGCCCTGCACGCGCAGCTCGTCAAAGGTGGGGAACTCGGGGTGCTCACGCACTGTCTCCGCCTGCATCCAGCGGGCCCACTCCTCGAGAGTGCGCCCCTCGGTGAACTCCTGCTCGATTCCCATCCGCTGGGCGATCCCGACGCACATCTCATAGGCCGGTTTGGAGTCGAAAAGCGGTTCGATCGCCTTCTCCGCCATGATCAGGTACGCCATGTCGCCGGTGTACTCGCTCGGCACGAGGTCCCAGCGCTCCGCGGTTGTGGTGTCAGGAAGGATCAGGTCCGCCATGTTGGCGGACGCTGTCATCTGGTTGTCCACGACGCAGATGAACTCGCACAGGGATTCATCTGTGAGGATCTTGCGCGTTCGGTTGATATCCGCATGCTGGCTCGAGAGCATGTTCCCGCCGTACTGCAGCATGAACTTGATGCCGACGTCGAGCTTGTCCTTGCCGCGGATGCCGTCCTTCAGTGCCGTCAGTTCCGGCCCGCGCTCGACCGCGTCGGTCCAGCCGAACATGGAGATCTGGGTCTTGACGGGGTTCTCCCCGTCGGGGAACCAGCTGGTGATCGGCCAGTAGTAGCCCTCGCGCCCACCTGTGCCACCGCCGGGGATCCCGACGTTCCCGGTCATCGCGGCCAGCGTGTAGATCGCGCGTGCCTGGTTCTCACCGTTGGCGTGCCGTTGCGGTCCCCACCCTTGAGTGATGTTCGCGGCCCGGGCGTTGGCGAGGTCTCGAGCGAAGCTGGCGATCTGCCGTTCGGTGACGCCGGTGATCTGCGCTGCCCAGGCGGGGGTCTTCTCGATCCCGTCCGGTCCCAGGCCCATGACGTAGGACATGTAGGAATGCCCCGCGGGGACGCCCTCGGGCATGTGCGCCTCATCGAAGCCCTGGCAGTACTTGTCCAGGAACGCCTGATCGTGCAGATTTTCGCTGATCATGACGTGTGCCATCCCGGCCACGAGAGCGGCGTCCGAGCCGGGGCGGGGGGCAAGCCACTCATCAGCCAGGACCGCGGCTGAGTCCGAGTGACGGGGGTCGACCACAACGATCTTGAGGTTGTTGTTCTTCATCGCCGCGGCCGACGTGAACGTGTTTCCGCCCCCGGACATACGGGTCTCCTGCGGGTTGTTGCCCCACAGGACGAGCATGTCCGAGTTGGTCACGCTGTCCTCGAAACTGTTCGAGATCTGCTCATCCGGTGCACCGTAGTGGTATTGGGTGACGGTCAGGATCTGCGCGTAGCTGTAGTTCCCGTAGTAGCCGAGGAAGCCGCCGAGCAGGTTGAACAGGCGCTCCCACCCACCGCTGGTTCCGAGATGAGCATTCCACACGCCTGATCCGTAGTTCTTATAGATCGACTCGTTGCCGTACGTGTCGATCGTGTGCTTGAGCTTGTCGGCGAAGAGGTCGAGCGCCTCGTCCCAGGAGATCGCCTCGTACTGCCCGCTGCCGCGCGGGCCGACCCTCTTGAGCGGGGTCTTGATGCGGTCCGGGTTGTAGATGCGCTGGCGCATGTTGCGTCCGCGGACACATGCGCGGATCTGGCGCGTGAGCAGACCGTCGTCGCCCGTGTTGTCCGGGAGGACCCGCACGATCGTGCCATCTTTGACCTGGTATCGCAGAGGGCAGCGCGAACCGCAGTTCACGACGCACGCGGACCACACTGTGCGATCGATCCCCGAGCCGGACTCGGCGTGCGCCGCATTCTCCGGACCGATGCCGGGCAGCACCCCGAAGTACGCGCCGGCCCCGAGCGCCGCCGCGCCACCGCCTACAGCAGCGGACCACTTCAGGAACGAGCGGCGTGGGGTGCCGCCGTCCTGTGTGAGAAGGTCGTCGATCGCAGCGTCGGGCATGAATCCTCCGGGGGCGTTCTTAACTCAAGAAATTGCGTCTCCGCTCAATCTAGGCAGGGGAATCTGCACTTCTGAGGGCACAAGGTCCCGGCAGCGCGCGCCGAAATGGCCTAGGCCACCGCCACGCGCCGCCGCCGGAGCTTCGTCGCGGCCCACGCGTAGTGGCTCGACGTCGCCGAGACGACATACGACCCGAGCGACGTGCTCCCCGTCCATGGATACCGCGTCTTCTCGAAGAGCTCGTCCTCGGTATGGGACATGATGATCGCCCTCAGTCGCGCGTGGGTCTCGGCGAGCCCCTCGCGCACCTCCAGCTCGGTCGTGTCCTGGTAGCGCACCCAGATCTCCGCATTGAGGGCCGGCGTCGTCCGCCACGTGTGACCGGGGGCGGGCATCACAGGCGCGCGGCCGGCCATCCCGTCGTCGTACCAGCCGAGCATCATCCGCTGCCACTCACGTAGATGTCCGACGACGTCTCGCACGCTGTGGTCGCGGTCATCGGGGTCGTCCCACCGCGCACCCTCCCCGAGCTCGGCGGCTCCGTCCCACACCGCCTGGAGACCGTCGTCGCTCGCACGGAGCAGCTCTTCCTTGGTCGTCGGTCGCACCATGATCCACCTCCATCTCGACACTAACCACGCAGCGTTCGTGGCGGACGGGACCTAGGACCCGTCGTACCGCCGTGGCCCGGTCCTACGATCCGAGCGATGCTGGTCGAAGGAGGAACTCGCCGTGCCGCTCTCACCCCCTGACCTCGGATCCCTTTCCGTGTTCGACCTGCGCGCCCATCTCCTCGCCGGCTCGGGCCTGCCCGGCCCGCGCGCCAACCTCTCCCTCGTCGACCGCTGCGCCGCCGAGGTGGACCTCACCACCCTTCGTCGCCTGTCTGGCGAGACGGACGAGTACCTGGCCACATGCGGCACCGCGGGCGTCGGACGCGCGATGGCGGGCACCGAGGTCGGCACTGAAACCTTCGCGGCGCTCCTGGGCGTCCTCACGGAGCGCGCTCGCGACGACCGGTGGCGCGTGCGCGAGGGCGTCGCGCGAGGCCTGCAGCTCGCGGCTGACGTCATCGCGCCGGCGAGCGCGGTCTGGGGCCCCGCATCACCGGTCGCGTCCGCCATCAGCACGTGGACGCTCTCCGAGGACCCGCGGCTCGTGCGCGCGGCCCTCGCCACGATCTGCGAGCCCCGCCTGCTCCACGCCCCCGAGGCGGCGGCCGCCGCCCTGGCGTCCTGCGGCAGGGCCACCACACTGTTTGCCTCCGCGGACGCGGCGACCCGGCGCACGGATGCATGGGTGTCGCTGCGCAAGACGCTCGAGTACGCCTGGAGCGTCGCTGTGGCCGCCGACTCCGCCGCCGGCCTGCCGGTCTTCCGGCGCCTGTTAGACGACCCGTCGCCGGTTGTCAGGTCCCTCGCCTCGAAGAACCGCACCCGCTCTCGCCTCGCCAAGATCGTCGACCGGGCTCCCGATCCACCGGCCCCTCAAGCCACAGCGGCACCGCAGGCCGCCGCGCCTGCCGGGCGGGCGCCGTCGGGCAGGTAGCGTGGAAGCCCACACCCAGCCCGACGTCGAAGGAGGCCCCGCACGATGGCGGTCCGCGCCCCCGCTCTGCAGGAGACCGACCTGTACCCGCCGGTCAAGGCGTTCCTGGAGGGCCTCGGCTACGAGGTCAAGGGTGAGGTCAAGGACTGCGATGTGACCGCCGTGCGCGGCGAGGAGCTCATCGTCGTCGAGCTGAAGACCGGCTTCACGATCGAGCTGCTGTTCCAGGCCTCGCGTCGCCAGCTTGTCGCCGACGGCGTGTATGTCGCGATCCCGCTGCCCAAGGGCGGGTACCGGGCGCCGCGCCATGACGACATCGTGCGGCTGTGCCGGCGACTGGAGATCGGGTTGCTCTTCGTCGCGTTCACCGAGGCCGGCGTCGGTCAGGTGGACGCGGCCGTCCACCCCGCCCCCGCGCGGGCGGTGCGCACCAACGTCAAGAAGCGTCTCGCGGTGCTCACCGAGCACACCGGACGCACCGGGAGCCGCAACGCCGGCGGCGTTGTCCGACGTCGTATCCTCACCGTCTACAAGGAACGGAGCCTGGCGATCGTGGCCATCCTCGACGCCCACGGCGAGCGCACCACGACCCAGATCCGCGCGCTGGGCGGGCCTGACAACACTTCGGCGATCCTGGCCCGCAACTACTACTCGTGGTTCGCGAAGGGGTCCCCTCGCCATCACGCGGCAACCGCGGCCGGGGTCACGGCACTGGGTGAGCACGCGGACCTGTTCGCCGAGGTTGTCGGCGGCACCTGATCGACACGTTCCACTTCACGCGTCCAGACACCGAACGGGGCACTTCATGCATCAGCGACTGCACTTCATCACCCTGGCCACCGCGGATCTGAGCGCCACGCGGACGTTCTACCGGGCCCTGGGATGGACTCCGCTGGCCGACGTCGAGGGCGAGATCATCTTCTTCCAGACCGGACCAGGCCTCGTACTGGGATTCTTCGACGCCGAGAAGTTCAACGAGGACCTCGAGTCCGGCCAGGATCGCTCCCAGGTCTCCGGCGTCACCCTGGCCCACAACGTCGACAGCCCGGACGAGGTGATCAAGCTCGTGGCCGCCATGGAGACGGCCGGCGGGACGATCCTGAAATCGCCCCGGGCGGGGCAGTTCGGCGGCGTCTTCCATGCCCACGTGCAGGACCCGAACGGTGTGATCTGGGAGATCGCGCACAACCCGGGGTGGTGCATCGCCGAGGACGGCACGGTCGTCTTCGGTTAGGGCACTCCCTAGCCTTCCGCGGGGCCTCCCGGGGTGTTGCGGTCGACGGCCATCGATCCGAGCCGGGCGATCTCGGCCCGCACCGAGGCGGGCCCGTGCACGTCGATGCGCTCGGCCCAGCCGACCAGACCTCGCGCGATGATCTCCGCCGTGGGGGCGGTGATCACCACACGGGCTCGGCCCTCGATGACCGTGTCCTGCTGGATCGACTCCGGGCCGAAGGTCGAGCGGAGCCACGGCAGGACCTCAGCGTCGACGGTCACCGTCGCGGAGGCGCGGGCACGCAGCCCACGTACGTCGTCGAGGACCCGCGCCCATGCCGCCTCCAGGCCACCTCGGGGCGGCCGCTGGGCCGGTTGGTCGGTGATCTCCAGGTCTGTGATCCGCTCCACGCGGTAGGTGCGCTCGGCTCCGTCGGTCGCGCCGAGCAGGTACCAGACCTCGCCCTTCCGTACCAGGCCCCAGGGGTCGACGAGACGGTCGACCGGGTCCTTGTCCCAGCCGGTGTAGGTAAGGCACACCCGTCTGCGGCTCACCACGGCCGACTCGAGCTGGTTGACGTATTGCGGGCGGTCCCGCGGAGCGGCACCCCAGCCCGCCAGGTCCACCATGATCGCTTCTGCTGCTGCTTCGGCGTCGGCCCGGAACGTCTCGGGAAGGGCCCGGACCAGCTTGCGCAGTGCGGACTTGGCTCCGGGGTCGAGCGCCGCTGCCGGGCCGACCAGCAGGAACAGTGCACGGGCCTCGTCCGAGGTCAGACCGCTCAGGTCGGTCCGGGCACCGCCGAGAAGCTGCCATCCGCCCCCTCGGCCCGGCTGCGGATAGACCGGGATGCCGGCCGTCGAGAGCGCCTCCAGGTCGCGGCGCGCCGTCGACACGGATGTCTCCAGCTCCTTGGCGAGCTCGGCCGCGCTCACGCGACCACGCGCCTGCAGCACCAGGAGGGTGGCCACCAGTCGATCAGCTCGCATGTCTCAAGTATCGCCATCAAAGTGCTCAGAGGATGACTACTTATGAGGTCGATGCTGGAGTCACCATCTCAACCAAGGAGAACACCATGCTCAGAGGATTCGCGACCGCCACCAGCTACGCCGCAGACCTGGACGCCGCCGAGGCCTGGTACAGCGAGGTGCTCGGCATCCCCGCCTACTTCCACGTGCCTGGGTACGTCGAGTTCCGCGTCGGGGACTATCAGCACGAGCTGGGCATCATCGACGCCCGGTACGCACCCCCGCTCCCGCCCGCGCCGGCGGGGCAGTTCGTCAACTGGCACGTCGACGACCTCGAGGGCACCGTCGAACGCCTGGTCGCCCTCGGCGCGACCGAGTATCAGGCGATCACCGACCGCGGGAACGGCTTCCGCACGGCGGCCGTCGTCGACCCCTTCGGCAACATTCTGGGCGTCATGCAGAACCCGCACTACCTTGAGGTGCTCGACGGCACAGGAGCCACGGCGGGCGACTGACGGGGCCTCAGCCGCTCCCGATGCTCGACGACCCCGTACCGCTGCCGGTCCACGTCTCGGTCATAGCCCCCGAGCCGGGATCGATCTGCCCGGATGAAGCGGACGGGAGGGGGTTCTCTCTTGGCGGGCCTCAGTGGTCAGTACCACGACAAGTCCCGTGCCGATGTCATATGATCAGATACGTTGGAGTTCAAGCGAGGAGGCCGTACCGATGAAGAGTGCTGAAATCCTGCGCAGCGCGCGCAAGCGCGCACATCTGACGACTGACGAACTCGCGCGCCGCGCTGCGACATCGCGCACCGCCGTGTCCGCCTACGAGAATGGTCACAAGTCCCCGACCATCGCCACCTTCGATCGGCTGATCGCGGCAACCGGCCAACAGGTCGTCCTCGATGACAAGCCCGTGCAGTTCACGACGATCTTCACTCGACGCGGCCGCCCTCTGTCCGTGCCTGATCGCATTCCTCGGCTCCTCCTCAAGGACGCACTTCGCACGACCGCGCTCCCGGCACGAACACACTGGTCGGGTCCGCCTCGGGAGTACAACCTTGCCGATAGGCGAGAACGCGCTCTCGTCTACAGGGCCGTGATGACCGAGGGCACCGAGCAGGACCTCTTGGACTTCATCGACGGCGCCCTGCTCGTCGACATGTGGGACGACCTGCGACTGCCCCGAGAAGTACGCGATGCCTGGCAGCCACTCATCGATGATGCCCTTCGGGTCGACCGTGGCTAGCCTCCCCACTCGAGGGGGTCTGACCGCCTTCCAGCAAGAGGTCGCCCAGACGTTCTTCACGCTCGACGAGTCGCACGGCTTTGTCGTCGCGGGCGGAGCCGCCCTCATCGCCAACAAGATCGTGGATCGCAGCACCGAGGATCTCGACCTGTTCACGAGCCGTGGCCGGGGCGATGTAGGAGGAGCCTCCCGGGCCCTAGATATCCTCGCCCGACAGAGGGGCTGGACATGCACCATCGAACGCGAGTTTCCTGGATTCGTCCGGCTTTCACTGACCGCAACAAGCGGCGAGATCGTCATCGTTGATCTCGCAGAGGACGCTTCGCCGATCATCCCTCCGACGGTCTCCGTCCTCGGGCCCACGTTGGCGGTCGAGGAAAGCGCAGGTCAGAAGACCCTTGCCTTGTTTGGGCGCGGCGAGCCGCGAGACTTCGTCGACGTGCACGCTCTCGCTCAACTGTTTGGTCGTGACCGACTCATCGACTTGGCCGCCGAGCGTGATGCGGGATTCCTTCCGTCCGTTCTTGCCGAGATGATCGACCAACTCGATGTGATCCATGACGACGAGCTTGATGTCGACCCGGGACAGATACCCGCGCTGCGCCAGTTCTACGCGGACTGGGGCAAGCAGCTACGCCAGCAGGGGTGACCATGTTGGCCAGGCGCGAAGTGGTCCATCGGCGGTCGGCCATCCTCGCCACCCACTGCGAGCGCCGAACTGTAGCTGCTGCTGCAGCCCGCACCTGGAGTGTCTGCGTCAGACGCCGCCGATTCTCGACGAGGAGCTGTTGTCGGAGGAGTTGCCCGGGGTGGCGGTGTAGCGGCCGGTCTTGCGGCCCTTGCGGACACGCCTGCCGAGGGTTGCACCCAGGATCGCCACGAACCCGAGACCCACCGTGAGCGCGGTGAGGAGGATCCCTACAAATAGCAACCAGACCGGCATGACCATCCCCCGCTCTCATCGATGAGGTCGACGCTATCGCTCTTCGCGTCCGGAGGGCAGGCTCTCCGGTCCCCACGTCGGTGGTCAGGTCGCCAGGAGTTCGCGAACTGCGGCCACGATCTCTGCGGGGACCTCCTCGGCCATGAAGTGACCGGCGTCCGTCGTGTAGTGCGTCAGACGCGGCGCCCATGCCCGCCACACCGCTGCCGCGTCGTAGCCGAGGGCAGAACCCCAGTCCTGCTGGATCACCGTCACCGGCATCGAGAGCGTCGTGCCGAGGTCGAGGTCGGCCTGGTCATGGGCGATGTCGATGCTCGCGGTCGCGCGGTAGTCCGCGACGATCGACGGCACCGCTCCCGCGCTCGCGGCGAGGTAGGCCAAGCGGTACTCGGCCGGGATCGCCGCGGGATCCTTGGTCCAGGCGTCGAGGAAGTGGCCGAAGAAGACGTCGGCGCTATTCGAGATCATCGTCTCGGCAAGACCAGGCGGCTGCGCCATCAGGTAGAGGTGGAAACCCACCGCGGCGTTCGCGCCGTGGAGCACGTCCCACATGTCCAAGGTCGGCAGGACGTCGAGGCTGGTGAGGTGGGTGACGTTCTCTGGGTGGTCCATCGCCGTCCGGAAGGCCACGAGCGCACCGCGGTCATGGCCGACCAGGGCGAAGGTGTCGTGCCCGAGCGCCGCGGCGAGCGCCACGACGTCGTCTCCCATCGTGCGCTTGGAGTAGGTCGTGGCATCAAGCTCGGCTGGCTTGTCGCTGTCGCCGTATCCACGCAGATCCGGGACGATCACCGTGTGGTCCTGCATGAGGTCTGCCACGACGTGGCGCCACATGAGGTGAGTCTGGGGGAAGCCGTGCAGCAGAATGACCGGGCTGCCGGTCCCGGCGACGGCGACGTTGAGGCTCACCCCGTCGGCGACAGGGATACGGCGGTAGGTGGCATCGGGGATGACGAGCGTCATGGCGGGTGATCCGTTCAGTTGAGGTTCGGTGGAGGCTCCAGGCTGCCCCGCGCGGATCAGCACCTGATCAGTGACCCCGCCGCGCTCACCGTCGGCGGCCGTACTGTGGTCCCGAGACGCTCAGTGAGAGGAGGACCGTGTGGCTGTCACGCTTGGAGTCCTCGGACCCGTGACCGCGTGGGATGAGGCCGGCGAGCGGATCTCGCTGCGCGGGCCCAAGCACCGGTCGGTCCTCGCGCGCCTGGTCGTCGCGGGCGGGCGGACGGTGCCCCTGTCGATGCTCGTCGACGACCTGTGGGTCGCCCCTCCCGCGCACGCCGTCGGCGCGATCCGCACCTTCGTCGGCGACCTGCGTCGCGCCCTCGAACCGGATCGCCCTCCTCGGGCGCCCGCGATGCTCATCGTCACCGACGGGACGGGTTACGCCCTGCGAACCGATCCGTCGTCCCTCGACGCGTCACGATTCGAGCGGGCAGTCCGCGCCGCCCGGACGCTCTCCCCCGGTGACGCCCAGTCGACGCTCCGCGAGGCCTTGGCCTGGTGGCGCGGACCCGCCTACGCGGACCTCGCCGACGAGCACTGGGCACGCGCGGAACGCTCACGGTTGACCGAGCTGCGGCTGCACGCCGTGGAGCTGCTCGCCGCCTCGCTGCTGGACCTGGGACGCGCCGCCGACGCCGTTCCCGACCTCGACGCCCACGTGGCCGAGCACCCCTGGCGCGAAGAAGGGTGGCGGCTGCTGGCTCTCGCCCTGTACCGCACCGGGCGTCAGGGCGAGGCCCTCGATGTGCTCCGGCGGGCCCGCACCCTACTGGTCGACCAGCTCGGCGTCGACCCCGGTTCCGCGCTCCGACGCCTCGAGGTCGACGTCCTCAACCACGCCGATTACCTCGACCTGCACCCATGGCCCGACGACGGCGCCGGGCTGGTCTGGGCGGAGGCAGCGGCGACCTACGAGCGGAGCACGGGTCCCGGCGACACTACGCCGGGTGTCCGGTCACGGCTCCGCTCGACCGTCGATCTGCTGCGCAGCCTCGCCATCACCGGAGGCACGGGGCTCGAAGCCGCCCGCCGCCAACGCCTGGCGACCATCCTCGCCGCCGAGGAACTCGGCGACATCACTCTCACGGCCCGGGTCATCGGCGCCTATGACGTGCCGGCAATATGGACGCGATCAGACGACGCCGAGCAGGCGGAGCAGGTCGTCGCCGCGGCGGAGCGCACACTCGCGGCGCTCCCCTCGGGCCAGGACGCGAGCCGGGCGCGCCTGCTCGCCACGATCGCGATCGAGTCCCGTGGGACGACCGAGCCACGGGGTCGGAGCGCCGCGACCGAGGCCGAAGCGCTCGCGCGGCACCTCGACGACCCCGCTCTCCTGGCCTTCGCCCTCAACGGCGTCTTCATGCAGACCTTCCATCGGGCCGGTCTGGCGGCCCGCCGCGACGCCATCGGCGCGGAGCTCGTCGCACTGTCCTCCCGCCACGACCTCACCACCTACGAACTCCTTGGACACCTGATCCAGCTCCAGTCCCAATGTGCGCTCGGTGATCTTGATCGCGCCGACGCCCATGCCCGCGCAGCCGACGACCTGGCAGCCGAGTACGAGTCACCGCTCGTCGCCGTCTTCACCGGGTGGTACCGCGCGCTGCGGCTCGCGCTCACAGCCCAGCCGGCGACCGACGTCGCACAGAGCTACCGCGCCGCAGCAGCGGCCCTCGAGGGAGCCGGGATGCCGGGCCTCGAGCACGGGCTGCTGCCCCTCGCCCTACTCACCCTCCGCCTCCAGCACGACCGCCCGGTGCCCACCGACCCCAGCATCCAGTGGGGTCCCTACGAACCCTGGGTCCGCCCGCTCATCCTTCTCACCCAGAACCTGCCCGACGACGCAGCCCGCGCCCTGCGCGACCTCTCCGATCCCCCACCCGGTCACCTCCTCGAGGCGCTGTGGTGCCTCGTGGCCCGGGCTGCGATCAACCTGGACGATCACCACACCATGCGCCGGGCTCTCGCGGCGCTGTCCCCCGCGGCCGGCGAGCTCGCCGGTGCCGGCAGCGGACTGCTCACCTGCGGCCCGACGTCGGGCTGGCTCGCCGACCTGCGGTTGGCGCTGGCGCGCTGAGATGGAGCCCACCGTGGCCGGAGAGGGCTCGCCCAGCCCGGCCCGCTAGAGTAGACGGTGCCATGGACAACAAACTGAACCCGCACCCCGACATCCCCCTCGACCTGCCGACCGGCGAGCGCATCCAAGCCGCCATCGCGCACTACAGCGAGCAGGTCGTCGAGCAGAAGGCCATCGCGCTCCTGCGCGGCGACAACGCAGGCAAGGACTTCCTGCTCTACGCCGGCGGTCGCCACGGGCTCGGCATCCTCGATGGCGCACCCCCGCTGTACTGGCCCGAGCTGTGGGGCGCACGCGCCCTGCTCTACGTCTGGGACGACTCAGCGGCCCCGTACGTGATCGCCGGCCTGGGCGACCGCGCCTGGCGCGTTCGCGAGATGTGTGCGCGAGTCGTGCTGGAGCGCGACATCCCCGCTGCCTCCGAGCTGGTGCGCCTGGCGGCCGACGAGAACGCTCGTGTTCGGTCCGCCGCCCTGCGCGCCCTCGCCGCGCAAGGCACGGCCGAGCACCAGTCGACCATCGCCCAGCACTTCAGCGACCGCGACAAGTCGGTGCGCCCGATCGCCCAGCAGGCACGCGACACCCTCGCGGCTCGGCTGAACGCTCGCTCTGCGTAGGCAGTCTCCACACTGACTGATGGCGGCCGCAAGGCCTCCGTCGGTACAGTTGCGCCAGGACACCACAGTCGAAGCGCGGAGTGGGGAGAACAACATGGCCACCTTCATCACGATCGGTTACGGTGACCGCGCCGGATACGACCAGACCGATCCCGCCGTGCGCGATGAGGCGCACCGGCACGACGCACGCCTGCGGGAGCGAGGCGTCGTCATGGGCATCGCGGGAACCCCGACCCAGGTACGCAACCACGACGGTGCCGGAGCCGCGACCACTGACGGGCCATACCTGCAGTCCGAACTGCCGATCGCAGGGTTCGCCATCATCGAGGCCGACACCCTGGACGAGGCCGTGAGCCTCGCCGCTAGGACCCCGTGCGCCGTCGCCCACGGGGTGGTCGAGGTCTGGCCCCTGCAGACGACAGCGTGAGGGTTGTTCAGAACGTCAACCGCGTGCGGCCCACGCATCGTCGCCGGCGCGCAGGGCTGCTGCGGTGACGATGCCGATGATCTCCAGTACCCCGCCAGCGACCGCGTACCATTCGCCGCCCCCGAAGATGTCGCCGGCGGACACCGCCGACCGCGAGATCGTGATCTCTCGAGTGATCGACCCACGGGAGCTGGTGTTCGAGGCGTTCACCGAGGTGCGGCACCTGTGACGACTCGCTACGACGCATCTGTAACCAAGCGTTCTTTGAACGCATCAGTGTCTACGAAATCGAGAACATCGACACTATAGAAAGCGAACCCGGTGAACCGTTCGATTCGCTTCTTGATCCGAACCTCCACGCCGCAGCACTGGCCTACGAGGCCAGGCTGCCTACGGGAGAGGATGTCAAACCTGCGGATGTCGCAAGTCTGAACATCGAACACTGGGTGGGCCCGGAGGGACTCGAACCCCCGACATCCACGGTGTAAGCGTGGCGCTCTAACCAACTGAGCTACAGGCCCTTGAACGAGCGGATGACAGCCTACCCGCTCGCAGAGTCAGCCCTCGACCGGCACGAACGTCGCGACGCACCCCGCGATGATCGTCGCGAAGTCTTCCCCCGTGCACAGCCGCCGGTCCCACTTCCCCGATCCCCACTTGTCCTGCGTGGAGTCGATGAAGATGTCCACCCCGCCGATCTTGGGACCGACCCGGAAGTAGTACGTGATGGGGTCGCCCTCAGTCGTGAGCTTCGCCACGACAAACTCGGCTCCGGTCGCGACCCCGGCCTCGAGACAGTCCCATGCCTGCGCCGGAACGCTCTCCCCTTGTGCGAGCTTCAGCTCGCCGCAGGAGGCGAGCGGGGCGCGGCCGGCGAACTCCGACTTCTCCGGGTCCGGGCCTGCTACGCACCCGGTGACGCCGGTCAGGACCGTCGCCACGACCAGGACGGAAGCCAGAGTCAGCTTCACAACCCGGCCAACGCCGCCCGGTACCCGGCGAAGTCGCGTCGCTGGCCACGCGGGTTCACCACGGCCCACCGCACGATCCCGCCCGAGTCGATGAGGAAGCTGCCGCGGACTGCCAGGCCGCGCTCGGCGTCGAACACGCCGTAGGCGCGAGCAACCTCGCCGTGCGGCCAGAAGTCCGAGAGCAGGTCGAAGGTGTAACCGTCCTGCTCGGCCCACGCCTTGAGCGAGTACATCGCGTCGCACGAGACGACCAGGAGCTCGACGCCCGCGGTCTCGAACTCCTCGATGTTGTCCCGCAGCTCGCACAGCTCGGCCGTGCAGTTCCCGGAAAACGCGAAGGGGACGAACACTACGAGTACCGGCTTGCCCCGGAGGTCACCGAGGTGGACCGGGGTGCCGTGGGTGTTGGGCAGCGTGAAGTCCGGCGCCGCATCGCCGACGGCGAGCGTCACCTCAGGGGACACCGAGCTCACTTGCCGCGGCCGCGGTTGCCGAGCTTGGTCGCCGACCAGTCCGAGGCGATCGAGAACGTGCTCGTCGCGTGCAGCCCGGCCGTGGTCGCAGCCTCCTGGATGTCGCTGTGCCCGACGTGCCCGTCACGGCCCGGCTTGCGGGTGAAGATCCAGATGACCCCGCCGTCGTCGAGCACGGTCTGCACGTCGACGAGGGTGTCGGTGAGATCGCCGTCGTCCTCGCGCCACCAGACGATGACACCGTCGGTGACCTCGTCGTACTCCTCGTCCACCAGATCGGTTCCGGTGATCTCTTCGATGGCGTCCCGGAGGGCGTCGTCGACGTCCTCGGCCCACCCGAACTCCTGGACAACGAGCCCAGAGGTGAAACCTAGGCGGTTCGCATCCTGAGGCTCAGCGGTCGCTACCACGGTGATGTTCTTCCCTTCACAGCAGATTCCGGACGCGTGACCACGCCGGATGGTTCAATGGTGGCAAACGTAGCCCACTGTGCGCTAGGTCGCGTCCGGAATCGGCCACGAAACGCCGACGCATCGTTGTCGGGGACCGATTTCTCCCCTGCCACCAGGGCGCACAGCCTCCGGAGCGCGCCCAGCAAGCGGGACATCTGCATGGATCTGACGCCCGGAATCGTTGACGTACCAACGATGTCACGAACGTCACGTCCGATCTTCACGTCACGGGGTGGCTTTCACCTCGACCATGCGTTGAGAATGGTCAGAACGACCGGAGTTGACGAACCCTTTGCGCGCAGCACACACAGCTGCTGCATGCAGCACCCAACGACCGGTCCAGGCGAGCAATGGGGCACACCGCCCCCGCTCTGAACACGATGTGAGGTTGCTGGTGGCTACGCATGACGAGACGGGACCATTGATCAATGGTCTGTTGAGCCAGGTCCCCGATATCGACCCCTCCGAGACCGGAGAATGGGTCGAGTCCCTCGACGGGCTGATTGATGACCGCGGGGGCCCTCGCGCCCGCTACGTCCTGCTGAACCTGCTCAAGCGCGCCCGGGAGCGCAACGTCGCCATCCCGACGTCGATCAACACTCCCTACGTGAACACGATCGGTGTGCACGAGGAGCCGTACTTCCCCGGCGACGAGGTGATCGAGCGCCGCTACCGCAGCTGGAACCGGTGGAACGCGGCCGTCATGGTCACCCGCGCACAGCGCCCCGGGATCGGGGTCGGTGGACACATATCCTCCTACGCCTCCGTGGCGACGCTGTACGAGGTGGGCCTCAACCACTTCTTCCACGGCAAGGACCACCCAGGCGGCGGAGACCAGGTCTACTTCCAGGGCCACGCCTCCCCCGGTGTGTACTCGCGTGCCTTCCTCGAGGGACGCCTCTCGGCCGAGGACCTCGACGGGTTCCGCCAGGAGCACTCCCACGCCGGCGGCGGACTGCCGTCCTACCCGCACCCGCGTCAGATGCGTGACTTCTGGGAGTTCCCGACCGTCTCGATGGGCCTCGGCCCGGCGTCGGCCATCTACCAGGCGTGGACTAACCGCTACCTGAACAACCGCGGCATCAAGGACACCAGCCAGCAGAACGTCTGGGCGTTCCTCGGCGACGGCGAGATGGACGAGCCGGAGAGCCGCGGCATGCTGCAGCTCGCTGCCCAGCAGCAGCTCGACAACCTCACCTTCGTCGTCAACTGCAACCTGCAGCGTCTCGATGGTCCGGTCCGTGGAAACGGCAAGATCATCCAGGAACTCGAGGCGCAGTTCAAGGGCGCCGGCTGGAACGTCATCAAGGTCATCTGGGGCCGCGAATGGGACGTCCTCCTCAACGCGGACAAGGACCGCTCGCTCGTCAACCTCATGAACGAGACGCCCGACGGTGATTACCAGACCTACCGCGCGGAGGATGGCGCGTTCATCCGTGAGCACTTCTTCGGCCGCGACCCGCGGACCAAGCAGCTCGTGGAGAACCTTTCCGACGACGACATCTGGGCGCTCAAGCGCGGCGGCCACGACTACCGCAAGATCTACGCGGCCTACGCGGCGGCCATGGCCCACACCGGCCAGCCGACCGTCATCCTCGCGCACACGATCAAGGGCTACGGGCTGGGTTCCGGCTTCGCCGGGCGCAACTCCACGCACCAGATGAAGAAGGTCGGCCCCGCCGACCTCAAGACGCTGCGCGACACGCTGCACATCCCGATCACCGACGCCGAGCTCGACGCCGACCCGTACGCACCGCCGTACTACCACCCGGGCGTTGACGCTCCGGAGATCCAGTACATGCTGGACCGCCGGGCCAAGCTGGGCGGCTTCGTTCCTGAACGTCGCTCGGTGTCCACCGCGGTGACCCTGCCGGCCGACTCCAAGTACGACATCCTCAAGAAGGGTTCGGGAGCTCAGGAGATCGCCACCACCCAGGCGTTCGTCCGACTGCTCAAGGACCTCATCAAGGACAAGGAGTTCGGCAACCGCATCGTCCCGATCATCCCGGACGAGGCACGCACCTTCGGCCTGGACTCGATCTTCCCGAGCGCCAAGATCTTCAACACCCTCGGCCAGAACTATCTCGCCGTGGACCGCGACCTCATGCTCTCCTACAAGGAGTCCGAGTCCGGTCAGATCATGCACACGGGGATCAACGAGGCCGGCTCGGCCTCCGCGTTCCAGGCCGTGGGCACGTCCTACGCCACACACGGCGAGGTGATGATCCCGTTCTACATCTTCTACTCGATGTTCGGGTTCCAGCGCACCGGCGACCAGTTCTGGGCCGCGGGTGACCAGCTCACCCGTGGGTTCATCATCGGTGCTACCGCCGGCCGTACGACCCTGACCGGTGAGGGCCTCCAGCACGCTGACGGCCACTCCCCGATCCTGGCCGCCACGAACGCCGCGATCGTCCAGTACGACCCGGCGTACGGCTACGAGATCAGCCATATCGTCCGCGACGGCATCCAGCGCATGTACGGCGAGAACGAGTCACGTGACCCCAACGTCATGTACTACCTCACCGTCTACAACGAGCCGATGACCCAGCCGGCCGAGCCGGCCGACGTCGACGCCGACGGCATCCTGCGCGGTATCCACCGCATCGCTGCGAGCGACGCCGAAGGCCCCAAGGCGCAGATCCTCGCCTCGGGCGTGGGCGTGCCGTGGGCGATCGAGGCCAAGGAGCTGCTCGCCAAGGACTGGGGCGTCCAGGCCGACGTGTGGTCCGTGACGAGCTGGAACGAGCTGCGCCGCGACGGCCTCGCCGCCGAGCAGCACAACTTCCTGCACCCGTCCGAGCCCGAGCGTGAGGCCTACCTCACGACGAAGCTCAAGGACGCTCAGGGGCCGTTCGTGGCCACGAGCGACTTCGATCACCTCGTCCCCGACCAGGTCCGCCAGTGGATCCCGGGCGAGTACGCGGTCCTCGGCGCCGACGGGTTCGGGTTCTCCGACACCCGCGCCGCCGCTCGCCGTTACTTCAAGATCGACGGACCCTCCGTCGTCGTGCGGGTCCTGCAGCAGCTCGCTCGCCGCGGCGAGGTAGCGGCCGACGCGCCCGCACGGGCGATCGAGCAGTACCAGCTGCACGACGTCAACGCGGGTGCCTCTGGCAACGCCGGCGGGGCCTCCTGACCTGGTGGCACGACGACGAAAGGCCCGGTTCCCAAATGGAACCGGGCCTTTCGTCATCCCTAGCGGGTGTGCTCAGGTCCCCGTGATCTGCTGCTCGAGGTGGGCGATCTGCGCATCCAGCTCACCACGGATGGCGGCGACAGCCTTCGTGTCCGGGTGCGTCACCAGGATCTCCAGGTGGTGGCGTGCGTCGAAGAGCCGGTCGGCCTCGACCGCGGCGAGCACCACCTGACGCCCCGCCTCCGGGGTGTGCTCCTTCGCACGCCAGTGCCCCACGCCCAGCCCCAGCGCCTCCACGGGCAGTCCGGCCTCACGCAGGACTGCGATCGCCTCAGCGAGGGCCTGGCCGGTCGGGTCGCGGTCGGCGGCCGTGGCCAGGCGACGGATGGCGGCGTCCTGGTCGTCAGCCAGGGACAGCCGAGCGAGCTCGATGAGCGGGTACCAGGCCCGCGGGTTCCCGGCGAGCTCCTCACCGAGCGCCCAGACCGCGAGGTCCGCGGCGCGCTGCTTGGCGTGCTCGTCCTCCGGGGCGGAGAGCGGGTCGTCGGCATGGGTGCCCTCGGCCGCGCGCCTGCGGACGACCTCAGAGAGCGCCTGGAAAGCACGGCTGTTGTTGGGGTCGTCGACCAGCATGGCTCGCAGCGCGTCCTCGTGGAGGGTGTCGCCGCGGCGGTCTCCCGTGGTCGGACGGCGCGCGCCGATGGTCGAGGCCGACGAGGTGCGGCGCATGAGCTGACGGAGTCTGGGCATGAGTGCCATACGCCGACGATAGCCGTTCGCGCCGCTCGCCACCGCAGATGTGACCGGATTGCACGGAACGTCGCCGCCCTCCGTCAGCCGTACTTTTGTGAGTTCCCCACAACCGACGACGTATGCTCGGGGGATGCCACCCGCTGCAAAGAACGCGAATGCTGGCGCGGCGTCGACATCCACCACCGCCACCACGCTCCAGCGGGTGCGCGAGGGGAGCGGCCTGCTCACCGCCGCGGCACTGCGCCGCCTCGACGACGAGCTCCCCTGGTACCGCGACCTGCCGGCCGAAGACCGTTCCTGGGTGGGTCTGGTCGCCCAGTCCGGCATCACGGCGTTCGTCACCTGGTACGCCGACCCGTCCGTCTCCCCGCACGCCGTGAGCGACATCTTTGCGGCCGCGCCCACCGACCTCACCCGGTCCATCTCGCTGCAGCACACACTCCAGCTGGTCCGCATCGTCGTCGAAGTGGTCGAGACCCACAGCGACCAGCTCGCCGCCCCCGGCGGGGAGCGGGACCTCCGGGAGGCCGTCCTGCGGTACTCCCGCGAGGTGGCCTTCTCCGCCGCCGAGGTCTACGCCCGCGCGGCCGAGGTCCGCGGCGCGTGGGACGCCCGCCTGGAGGCTCTCGTCGTCGACGCGATCATCCGCGGCGACAACGACAACTCCCTGCGCTCCCGCGTGGCCGCCCTCGGCTGGAGCGGACGCGGGTCCGTCCTGGTCCTGGTCGGTACCACCACCTCCCCGCTCGACGACATCCGCGCGGCCGAGCTGCGCCGCGCCACCCGCCGCGCGGCCGCGGACGTGCTGGTGGGCATCCAGGGCGACCGCATCGTGCTCGTGCTCGGCGGGGAGGGCGACCTGGTGGCCGCCGCAACCTCGCTGCTGCCCCGCTTCGGCCCCGGGCCCGTGATCATCGGCCCGGAGATGGCGAGCCTGGAAGACGCCCCGCGTTCTGCCGCAGCCGCTCTGGCCGGCCTGCGTGCGGCCCCCGCCTGGCCACAGGCGCCGCGCCCGGTGCTGGCCGACGAGCTGCTCCCCGAACGGGTACTCACAGGCGACCACGAAGCCCGTCGCACGCTTGTCCGGCAGGCCTACACACCGCTCTTCGAGGCAACCGGGTCGGTCCTGGAGACACTCTCGGCCTACCTGGCCACGGGGCGATCCCTCGAGGCCGCGGCCCGCAACCTCTACGTCCACCCCAACACGGTGCGTTATCGTCTCCGCAAGGTTGCCGAGCTCACCGGCTGGGACCCTCTGGACGCCCGGGAGTCGTTTGTGCTCCAGGTGGCCTTGGCCGTGGGGCGGCTCGCGGCAAGTCGCTGAGTCGGTCGACGAGGGGCCGCTGTGGGGTGCTGCGCAGGCGCTCCACGGTGGACGCGCGTCGAAGCCATCGACGGCCGTCTTGTAGGTTGTGCACAATCACCAGAGAAACACTTCGTGCGGGTCGTGACGGCCCGTTCCCCTACCGGATCGGGCAGAGTTAGATCGTGCTTGCCGTCGTTTGCCCTGGACAGGGCTCCCAGTCCCCCGGAATGCTCGCCCCTTGGCTCGAGCTGCCCGGCGTCGCCGACCAGCTGGCCGCCTTCTCACAGGCGTCCGGAACCGATCTCGTGGCTCACGGAACGGTCTCGGACGCTGACGCGATCCGCGACACCGCCGTCGCCCAGCCCCTCATCGTCTCGTCCTCCCTGGTTGCGCTGCGCGCAGTGCTCGACGGCGCGCCGGCGACCGGCATCGTGGATATCACCGCGGGCCACTCCGTCGGCGAGTTCGCCGCCGCGGCCGTGGCGGGCGTGTTCGACGACGCAGCAGCCGTCGGCCTGGTGACCGCGCGGGCCCGTTTCATGGCCTTGGCGGCGGCCGCCACGCCGACCGGCATGAGCGCCGTCGTCGGCGGCGATCCGCAGGAGGTCCTCGCCGCGATAGAGGCCGCGGGGCTCTTCCCCGCCAACGTCAACAGCGCCGGGCAGGTCGTCGCGGCCGGTTCTTTCGAGGGCCTCGCCGCCCTGGCCGCCGCCCCGCCCGCCAAGGCCCGGGTCATCGCCCTGCAGGTGGCCGGCGCCTTCCACACACCCTTCATGCAGCCCGCCTTGGACTCCTTCGCCACGGTCGCCGCCGGCTGGCCCGCCGCTGATCCATCCCTCGGACTGCTGTCCAACGCCGACGGCGCCACGTACGCCCAGATCGACGCCGCGGGAGCCGGTGGAGCGGTTGGTGGCCCCTTCGGGTCCCGCCAAGACGTTCTGCGCCGCCTCGCCGACCAGATCGTCGCCCCGGTGCGCTGGGACCTGTGCCAAGAGCAGCTCATCGCGCTCGGCGTGACCGGGCTGCTCGAGCTCGCACCGGGCGGGGTCCTGGTGGGCCTGGCCCGCCGCTCGCTCCCGGGCGTGGAGACGGTCGCCATCAAGTCGCCCGCCGACCTCGACGCGGCACACGACCTCGTCGCCCGCCATTCAACTGCGGCGTCGAACGCCACAGCACCCACCACCAGCTCGCCGGAAAAGGACTCGAAGTGACCATCCAGCTCAAGCAGTCGACCGGCCCGCAGTTCTCCCGGATCCTCGGGATCGGCGCGGAGCGCGGCGAGCTCGTCGTGACCAACGACGACATCGCCGGCCCGATCGACTCCTCCGACGAGTGGATCCGCCAGCGGACCGGGATCATCACCCGCCGTCGCGCCGGAGCCGAGACCTCGTTGCTCGACCTCGCCGAGGCCGCCGCCCGCAAGGCGCTCGACGCCGCCGGGCTGACCGGCGCGGACATCGACGTCGTCATCCTCTCGACCGTCACCTACTTCCACCAGACCCCCTCCGGGGCTGCGGTCCTCGCCGACCGGATCGGGGCCACCCCCGCAGCGGCCTACGACATCTCGGCGGCCTGCGCCGGCTACGCCTACGGCATCGGCCAGGCCGACGCGCTCGTGCGCTCGGGGGCGGCCCGGAACGTGCTCGTGATCGGCGCGGAGAAGATGAGCGACTTCATCGACCCGACCGACCGCTCGATCTCCTTCCTGCTCGGCGACGGCGCGGGCGCGGCGATCGTTGGTCCCTCGGCATTCCCCGGCATCGGCCCGACCGTCTGGGGCTCGGACGGATCCAAGGCCCAGACGATCCGCCAGACGCACGGGTGGAGCGACCTCAAGGAGCACCCCGAGCTCGGCTGGCCGACCCTGCGCCAGGAGGGGCAGCCGGTGTTCAAGTGGGCCAGCTTCCAGATGCCCGTCATCGCCCAGCAGGCCCTCGACGCGGCCGGCGTGAGCGCCGACCAGATCCAGGTGTTCATCCCGCACCAGGCGAACATGCGCATCATCGACCAGTTCATCAAGCAGCTCAAGCTGCCTGAGACGGTTGTCGTGGCGCGTGACATCGCCGACACCGGCAACACCTCGGCGGCCTCGATCCCGCTCGCCGCGGAACGCCTGCTCCGCGAGGGCGCGGCGAAGTCGGGTGACCTCGCCCTGCAGATCGGATTTGGCGCCGGGCTGGTCTATGCCGCTCAGGTCGTCGTTCTGCCGTAGGTTTCCCCCGTACCTATTTCTTGCCCCGCACGTCAGTCACCACCACACACAAGGAGATATACCCATGGCTTTCACCGAAGCTGATGTCCTCGCAGGCCTCGCCGAGATCGTTGCCGAAGAGACCGGTCTGCCGGCCGACTCGGTCACCTCGGAGAAGTCCTTCACCGATGACCTCGACATCGACTCGCTCTCGATGATGACGATCGTGACCCACGCCGAGGACAAGTTCTCCGTGACCATCCCCGACGACGAGGTCAAGAACCTCGCCACCGTCGGCGACGCGGTGAGCTTCATCACCGGCGCGCAGGCCTGATCCACGCCTGATTCGCTGGGACGGGACCGCTCGCGGCTCCCGTCCCAGCGGCACCAGACCCCCGCGTCCGACGACGGTGGGTCTTCACTGGCTCCACCGGCCCCGCTCGGGCACCGTTCACGATCCCCAGGAGTTCCCATGACCAACGTTCGCGACGTCGTCGTGACCGGCCTTGGTGCCACCACGCCGCTCGGCGGCGACGTGGCATCGACCTGGACGGCCGCCCTGAACGGCGAGTCCGGTGCCCGCACCCTCGACAACGACTGGGCCGAGACATACGGCATGCCCGTCAACTTCGCTGCGACCATCAAGGTCAAGCCCGAGGAGGTGCTCGCTCGTCCCGAGATGAAGCGCATGGACCCCTCGGCGCAGTACGCCATCATCGCCGCCCGCGAAGCCTGGACCGACGCGGGCTCCCCCGAGCTCGACGGCGACCGCATCGGCTCCGTGGTCTCCTCGGGCATCGGCGGCATCTGGACCACCCTCGACGCCTGGGACACGCTGCGCGAGAAGGGTGCCCGTCGCGTCCTGCCGATGACGGTCCCGATGCTCATGCCGAACTCCCCCACCGCGTACGTCTCCCTCGAGTTCGGTGCTCGCGCCGGCGCGCACGCCCTCGTCTCCGCCTGCGCCTCGGGCGCCGAGGCGATCGCCTACGGCGTCGAGATGATCCGCTCGGGCCGGGCCGACGTCGTCATCGCCGGCGGTACCGAGGCGACCATCCACCCCATGCCGATCTCCGCCTTCGCGGCCTCGCGCACGCTGTCGCTGCGCAACGACGACCCCGCAGGCGCCTCGCGCCCCTACGACGTCGACCGGGACGGCTTTGTCATCGGCGAGGGCGCGGCCATCGTCGTGCTCGAGGCCGCCGACCACGCCGCGGCCCGCGGCGCCCGGGTCTACGCCAAGATCGGTGGTATCGGTCTGACCGCCGACGGCTACCACATCACCTCCCCCGAGCCCACCGGCGCCGGGCAGATCCGCGCCATGGGCGCGGCCCTCGAGGACGCCCAGGTGACTGCGGCCGACGTCGTGCACGTCAACGCCCACGCGACCTCCACGGTCGTGGGCGACCTCATCGAGGCCCGCTCTGTGAGCGCCGTCATCGGGGCCTCTGCGGACCGCGTAGCGCTCTCGGCGACGAAGTCCATGACCGGTCACCTGCTCGGCGGCGCCGGCGCCCTGGAGACGGTCTTCACGGTGCTTGCCGTCCACCACCGCCAGGCCCCGCCGACGATCAACGTCGCCAACCCCGACCCCGAGCTGGCTCTCGACCTCGTCCGGGACACCCCGCGCGCGTTGCCCGCGGGCGACATCGCGGCGATCAACAACTCCTTCGGCTTCGGCGGGCACAACGTGGCCCTGGTGGTCACGAACGTCTGACCCACCGCCTACGGCAACGGGGTGGACCCGATCGGGTCCACCCCTTCGTCATTTGCTGGAAGCTGCTGGCAGTACGAGGGCGCCCTGGACGCTCAGCCGACGCGGTGCAGCCAGCGCACGGGAGCGCCGGCGCCGGCATAGCGGAAGGGCTCGAGCTCGTCGTCCCACGCCTGGCCCAGCGCGAGGTCAAGCTCGTTGCGCATCCGACGCGGGTCGTGAGCGAACTCCAGGGCGGCACGGACGCGGTCCTCGGGGACGACCATGTTGCCGTGCACGTCGGTCGCGGCGTGAAAGATCCCGAGCTCAGGGGTGTGGCTCCACCGGGAGCCGTCGGAACCGTGGCTGGCCTCTTCGGTCACCTCGTAGCGCAGGTGGGTCCAGCCGCGCAGGGCCGAGGCCAAGCGTGATCCAGAGCCCTGCTGACCCTGCCAGGTGTATTCCGCGCGGTAGAGTCCGGGCGCGGCAGGCTGCTCGATCCAGTCGAGCGTCACGGCGGTGCCGAGAACATTGCTCGCTGCCCACTCGAGGTGCGGGCAGAGCGCTCGTGGAGACGAGTGCACGAAAAATACACCGCGGGTGATAGCACCAGCCATGTTGTCCCTCCCAGAGTAGAGATTCGTCTTCCCCAACGACCTCTGAAACCAGGCGACTTCACGTACTTCACGGTTTGTCTGAACTGCTGTGCCACATCATGCCGTAGATCACACCCGATGACCAGCGCGTCCCACGCCCCGGTCTGCGCCTGGGCAGGTCACGTCAGGTCAGAGGGACTCGCGCAGCTCGCGCATGGCCTTCTTGCGGGTGGCCCGCTCCAGACGGTCGAGGTAGAGGTACCCATCGAGGTGGTCCACCTCGTGCTGCAGGCAGCGCGCCATGAGCTCGGTGCCCTCCACGACGACCTTGTTGCCGTCCAGGTCGGTCCCCTCCACGCGGGCGTACCAGGCGCGCTTGGTCGGGTACCACAGGCCCGGGACGGAGAGGCAGCCCTCGTCGCCGTCCTGATACTCGTCCTCGGAGACCTCGACGATCTTGGGGTTGAGGACGTAGCCGACCTCGTCGTCGATGTTCCAGGAGAAGGCGCGCAGGCTCACGCCGATCTGGTTCGCGGCGAGTCCCGCGCGACCATCGTGGTCGACGGTGTCGACGAGGTCCTCGACAAGACCTCTGACCCGGTCGTCAATCACCGTGATCTCCTCGCACGGGGTGCGGAGGACGGGATCGGGGATGACACGGATCTCACGGATAGCCATGCGGATATTCTTCCATGACGCAGCCCCCTCCCGTCACATCGAGGGCAGGCCTGCTCGTCACACGTCGGGGTCACACTGCAAGGCCACAGCGCAAGTTCACAGCGCGAGGTCACATCTGGGCGTACCGTGCCCGGGCGAAGGAGTAGAGCCCGTAGGCAGCGAAGCCCACGGCGACGACTGCCAGCATGAGCTTGCCGAAGGGCAGCTCCGCCAGGGTGCGCAACGCCACGTCGAGGCCACTGGCCTTGTCCGGATCGGCCTGGACCGCGCCGACGACGAACAGCACACCCATGATGATCAGGGCCACGCCCTTGGCGGCGTAGCCCGCCACCCCGGCCACGATCACCCCGCGGCCCACCGCGCCATCCCCCGTGCTCTCGAGGTCTTCCGTGAACTTCTGGCTCAACCCCTTGTAGACGTGGTAGCCACCGACCGCGACGATCACCACGCCGGCGACCGCGACTCCCACCCGGCCCAGGGGGGACGACATCAGGGCGTCGGTCCCCGACCCCGACCCGGAGCCACCGCCTTGGACCACACGCCAGGCGAGGACAGCCAGGACGAGGTAGGTGACAGCCGTGGCGACCGCCTTCATCCTCGTGCTCCCCGCGTCCTCCTCCGACCCGGACACGGCGACCGCAGTCGTCACCTGCCACGCCCCCAGGGTCGCCAGGGCGACGACGGCGAACCACAGGATGGCAACACCCCACGGGGCATCCCCGAGTGCGGACAGCGCCCCCTCCTGGTCCGCCGACTCACCACCCGCGGACGAGGTCAGAGCGAGGTGGATGGCGACCCAACCGATGACAAGGTGCAACAGCCCACTCACGGCGTAGCCGGCGCGCGCGACCCGCCGAAACCCGTCCGATCCTTGGAGGTCGCGTGCCCGGTTGGTGGCTGCTGAGTTCGTCGGCATCCGATGATGGTCTCACCAGCAGCGGTGTTCTGTCCTGCGGCGGATACACTCTCCAGCGCGCCCTGTTAGCTCAGCTGGTCAGAGCAATCGACTCATAATCGACTGGTCGCCGGTTCAAGTCCGGCACGGGGCACCCCTGAGGCCTCTGCACCTACCGGCGCGGAGGCCTCCGGCGTCTGCCTCGGGCCGCTCGCAACGACTACGGTGGGGACCATGGGACTGTTCTCACGCACAGACGCGATGCCAGCCGAGATCCGCCGGGCTCTGCCCCTGTCCCCCGGTGACTCCGCGCTGGCCAGTGCGCTGCTCCGCGACGGGGGCTGGGTCGTGGCCACCCAGCACACGCTTGTTTTCGTTGCCGCACCGGACCCCGAGCAGGCGACCCTGGCCCCGCCCACGTCGTGGCCGTGGTGCCAGGTGGACCGGGCGAGCTGGGACCCCGAGTCGGCGTCCCTGACCGTGCGCTGGGTCGACACCGCCGCCCCTCTCCCCCTGCACCTGGTCCACCCCGAACGCACCACCTTCGCCCGGGTCTTCCGTGAGCGCGTGCAGTACTCGGTGATCCTGGCCGAGACGGTGCACCTTCCCGACGGGCTGTCCGCACGGGTTGCCGTGCGTCGTGACGCTTCGGGCGATCTGTTCACCCAAGTTGTGCCGGACCCCGGTGCCGACGTAAGGTCTGCGAGGTCAGCCCAGCTGATCCGGTCGGCACTATCCCGGTTGCGCTCCACGTCCGGAGCACCTCCGGAAGCCTGATAGAGTTTTTTCCGGTCAGTCCCGCGTAGCTCAGTTGGCAGAGCATCCGACTGTTAATCGGATTGTCACTGGTTCGAGTCCAGTCGCGGGAGCAGTCCACGAAGGCCCCGATCTGCGCCAGCAGGTCGGGGCCTTCGTCGTTCGCCCTATGGTCCGACCGGGATCCCGTGCCCGAACCTCAGCATGTTGGTCGGGTCATAGCTGGTCTTGGCCGCACTGAGCCTGGCGTAGATCTCCGGGGACCAGGCCCGCGCCCGGTCCGCCGCGTCCCCCGGCCGGCCGTGGAAGTTCACCATCGTCCCCCCGGTCGCGTAGGGCTCCATCGCCTGCAGCAGGTCATGGATCGCCGCGGGCACGACGGCGGCCACCGGCCCGGCCATGAGCCCGATCGCGATGAGCGAGAACGCGGCGTCACGCCCGGAGACGGAGTCCGCCCCGGCCGGCGGGCCCACGAGCCGGCCCCCGAGCGGGCGCAGCTCGACCATCAGGAGCGGAGACTCCACCTGGGCCCCGGCCAGTTCGAGGAGGGCCTCCTGGGCCGCCTCGTCGAAGTGGCGCAGGAGGACCCCGCCGTCCTCGAAGGGCGTCGGGTTCACCGGGTCCATGTGCACCATGTCGATGTCGCGGTAGTTCATCGGTCCGACCGCGTCCATGAGCGGCGTCGAGACCTGTCGCATCGGCGCCAACAGGGCCTCACCCTCACTGGCGCCCCCGATGAAGGCGAACCGTAGGTGCACCACGAACTGCCCACGCAGCGGCTCCGGCACGAACTCGAGGTCGGGCAGGCGGAGCAGGGCGATCGAGGGCGCGGCGGTCTCGGGCAGGGTCGGCCACCAGTCTCCGAAGGCGGAGAGCACGGCAGCCGCGTCCGCCCCTGGGAACATGATCCCGCCGCCGTAGAGCTCGGCGAGCGGCAGCAGGCCGCAGACCATGGACGTGACGATCGCGAAGCTGCCGGTGCCGCCGCGCAACGCCGAGAACAGCTCCGGGTGGGTCTCGGCGTCGACGTGACGCGCCTCGCCGTCGGGCGTGACGACCTCGAAACTGTGCACGTGGTCGGCGGCGAAGCCGAAGGCCCGCCCCAGGACCGGAAGCCCGCCACCCAGCGTGTACCCGACGACGCCCACGTCGGTGCTCGATCCGTTGAGACCGATCAGCCCGAGCGGGACGCTCGCGGCCAGGACGTCGCGCCACTTCACGCCCGCCCCCACGTGGGCGGTCCGCGCGACGGGGTCGACGACGACGTCCTGCATGCGGCGGGTGCAGATCAGCAGTCCGCCGTCGATCGCGTCGCTCGCCCCGTGACCGGTGGCCTGGACCGCGACGGGGAGCCCGAGGCCGGCCGCCCAGCGGACGCCGGCCGCGACGTCGTCGGCGTCTGTGGCCCCCAGGACGACGTCCGGGGAGTGCTGGACGGCCAGGTTGAAGGCGAGCGCGTCGTCGGCGTAGCCGGGGTCGCCGGGGACAGTCACCGGCCCGGTGACGGCGTCGGCAAGTGCGTGAACATCTGCTTCAGAGACCATGGTGAGCTCCTGGTGCCTCCGTGACGGCGTCGGCCCGCAGCACGCGGGTGAGCGGCCGTGCGAGGCCGAGAGAGGCGATACGCGGTTGTATGAGGAGCGAGCCGTCTCTGCAGGCGGCCCGTGAGGATGCATGGAGGCCACGACGGCCGACGACGGTGTCGGCGTCTGGTGCATCCGGGAGATCAGGAGCGCACCGAAAGGCGACGCACCTGGTCTGACGTGTGGGCATCGTGGGGAGGCAGGCATCTCGACGACGCGCCTCCTGGAAGATCCCCGATCACCCGATCGTCTCGCACTCTCGGCTCGCGCTCAACACGTAGACGTGCATCCGGACGCGCTCACTGTTGCGACTTCTGGGCGCTCCACGGCGGCTCGATCGCGAGCGAGCCGTCCCGCCCGGAGAATTTCGTCCGCGGACGCATGCCAGTGATCGTCGTCTTGTCTGGGAGAGTTAGACCATGACCGATGTCGCGCGCTCTCCCCAACGCATCCGTGAGACTCCCCCGCAACCGTTCCACGGCGTGTATGACAGCCCCGCGCTCGCCCACGCTTTTGGGGTCACCCCGGCCCTGCTGCGCATGTGGGTCGCCGGGATCCGGGTCGCCCCGGAGGGCTTCCCCGAGCCCGAGGGCATGCTCAACGGTGGAAATATCTGGAGCGCCGAGTCGGTCGCGCCGATCGTCGAGGCACGACGCCAGCTCATCGAGCGTGGCGAGATCAGGGCAGAGGACTCCCCGAGCAGCTGACGCGGTCGTCGCCTGCGCCTACTCGCCCGCTTGCTCACGCAGCTCGCGGCGCTGCTGCTCGATCGTCAGCAGGTCGGTGAACGCCTGGGTATAGGCCTCGGCCTCGGCGACCGGGTCGATCCGCTGCAGCCGGCTGCGGGCGTTGCCGATCTTGCGCGTGAAGCCCAGGTCGAGGAAGGCCCGCACGATCCCGCGGACGTAGTCCTCGATCGCTCCCGGACGGTCCTCGGGCAGTGGTGCCACCGCGAGCTCGTTGACGAGTGCGAGCACGGGTGCGCTCGACTCCTCCGCGACCAGGGCCACCCACTCGGAGTCGGCGCGTCCGGCCGCGGATGCCAGCCCTCCGGTCGCCCGGATCGCCTCGTGGACCGCGCGCCAGGCAGGCACCGTGAACGCGTCCCCCGGCACGTCGTCGACGAGGGCCGCCGGGACCATCTGCGGGTACTGCAGGATCACCTCGAGGGTCTGGCGTTCCAGCCGGGCGATCGGGTCGGTGTGGCTGGGCCGTGAGAGCCCGTCACCGGCGGCAACTGCCGGCAGCTGGCCGCGCTCAGCGGGCCTGGACGGGCTCGCGGAGCCGCGTCCGGCGTCGTGCACGGCGCGGCGCACGGACTCGCCGTCCATGCCCAGCCAGCCGGCGAGCATGCGCGCGTACTCGGGGCGCAGCGCCGTGTCGCGGATCCCGGCGACGACGGGCGCGGCCGAGCGCAGCGCGGCCACCCGCCCCTCGGCCGTCTCCAGGTCGAAGCTGGCCAGCGTCGTCTTGAGGACAAACTCGAAGAGCGGCTGGCGGCCCTCCACGAGAGCCTGGACGGCCTGCGGTCCGCGCGCCTGGCGCAGCTCGCACGGGTCCATGCCGTTCGGCTCGACCGCGACGAAGGTCTGGGCGTAGAACTTCTGGTCCTCGCCAAAAGCGCGCATGGCGGCCTTCTGGCCAGCCGCATCACCGTCGAAGGTGAAGATGATCTCACCGCCCGAGGACCCTCCCCCGGCGAGCTGGACGCCCGCCCCCGAGCTCGTGTCACCCACCAGACGGCGCACGAAGCGCACGTGGTCGGAACCGAAGGCCGTGCCGCACGTCGCCACGGCCGTGGTCACCCCGGACAGGTGCGCGGCCATGACGTCGGTGTATCCCTCGACGACGACGATCTGCTTGTTCTTGGCGATGTCCCGCTTGGCGAGGTCGATCCCGTAGAGGACCTGCGACTTCTTGTAGAGGGCGGTCTCAGGGGTGTTGAGATACTTGGGTCCCTGGTCCTCCTCATAAAGCTTGCGCGCGCCGAAGCCGATCGTCTCACCGGTCACGTCGCGGATGGGCCAGACGAGCCGTCCGCGGAAGCGGTCGTACACACCCCGGTTTCCCTCGCTGACCAGGCCCGACGCCGCGATCTCGGGTTCGGTGAACCCCTTGCCGCGCAGGTGGCGCAGCAGGTTGTCCCAGCCGTTGGGGGCATAGCCGACGCCGAAGTGCAGCGCGTCGCCCCGGTCGAAGCTGCGCTCGGCAAGGAACGCCCGGCCTGCCGCGGCTTCCGGGCTGAGCAGCTGCTCGGCGAAGTACGCGGCGGCGATCCGGTTCGCCTCGAGCAGGCGCTGGCGCCGGCCCGGCTCTTCGGTCCGCCGGGGTCCGCCACCCTCTTCGTAGCGCAGCGTGATGCCCACCCGACCTGCGAGGTACTCAACCGCCTCGGAGAAGCCGAGGCCGTCCATCTTCTGCACGAAGGAGATGACATCGCCGCCCTCGTTGCAGCCGAAACAGTGCCAGCGCCCCACCTGGGGCCTGACATGGAACGACGGGGAGCGCTCGTCGTGGAAAGGGCACAGCCCTTTCATCGATCCGACGCCGGCCGTGCGCAGGGTGACCTGCTCGCCGACAATCTCCTCGATTCGCGCCTTGTCGCGTACTGCGTCGACGTCTTCGCGTTTGATGAGGCCTGCCACGTCCCTGAGTCTAGGCGTCCCCGGAGGCCCCCGGCGCCCCGGCCATCTGCGCGGCGCACCGGCGCGCGTACGCGCCCGGTGCGAGGCCGACGACGATCACAAAATCGGCTGTGAGGTGGGCCTGGTCGTAGTACCCGACCTGGGTGGCGACCTCGGCGAGGTCGCATCGTGGATCGGCGGCGATGCGCTCGGCGGCCAGGTGTACCCGATGGCGCTGCAGCAGCCACTTGGGCGTCACGCCGACGAAGGTCGTGAAGTCACGCTGGAGCGTGCGGACCGAGACCCCGGCGCGGGCCGCGAGGTCTTCGACCGTGGGGTAAGGACCGAAGCGCGCCGCCACGACGTCGGCTACCAGGGCGTTGATCACCTGCGCCCTGGGGTCGAGGACGGGTGCGGCGCTCCTCAGCAGGGTTGTGACGGCCGCGAGCGCGGATGTGGTGTCACCGCGTTCGGCGGCCGCGAGCGCCAGCTCGGCAGTCTGGTCGGCGGTCTGGTCGGCGGTCTAGTCGGCCGGGTCGAAGATCGTCGCGGCCGGGACGACCCGGTCCCGGAGCTCGGTCAGGGGACGGTGGAGGAAGGCGTGGAAGCCCGCAGGCCGGAACTTGGTCCCAACCGCGACCCCGCGCCCGCTCAGGTCCTTGGTGAACAGCCCGGCGGGCGTGCCGTGGGCGGCGAAGAGGTGCGGCTCCGCCACGAGGTTGACGCACGGGTGCGGGACGATCGTCTGCGCGAACGTCACCCCGGGCTCGAGGTCCCAGCGCACCACCCAGTGCCGTTCGACGAAGGGTTCAAGGTCGGGCGCCGGGTCCAGGCGTTCGAGGGTGAATGCCCGACGGGCGGCCGCCGGGTCGACGATGCCGCCGACGCCTGCGCTCGGGGACGGGACGCCGGTTCTTGGCGTGGGACTGTGTCGCATTCTTCCAAGCGTGCCACCTGCGACCGACAGAGACTGGGAGGACCAGCACGTCCGTCATCGCACGAGGAGCACACCATGGTCGATCCGATCCCCGCAGGCATGAGCACGCTGCACACGAACATCTCGGTCACAGGGTCCGTCGAGGCCATCGACTTCTACTCCCGGGCCTTCGGCGCCGAAGTCGTCTCCACGCTCGAGGCGGGCGGTCAGGTCATGCACTCGCTGCTGCGCCTGGGGAACTCGACGTTCACCGTCGCGGAGGCCATGCCCGACTTTGGTTCGGTCGCTCCGGACCCGGAGGGCCCCACCCACGCCTCGTTCACCATCAACGTCGTCGACGTCGACGCCGCGTACGCCCGCGCCGTCGCGGCGGGGGCGCGGTCCGTCTTGGCGCCCGCGGACCAGTTCCACGGGGACCGCACCGCGACGCTGCGCTGCCCCTACGGGCACCGGTGGTTCCTCAGCCAGCACATCGAGGACGTGAGCAACGAGGAGGTCGAGCGCCGCATGCTCGAGTGGATGGCGTCGTCCTGAGTCCCGTCCGCGCCACCGACCCGGTCAGCGGCGCACGCGCCCCGGTTGGACGAGCCGGGCGTGCCACTGGGCAGCGCTGATGTCGGTCAACGAGGCGACCTGGTCGATGACGATCCGCAGCCGCCGGGCGTCGTCGTCCGCCTCGCGCCAGTCGGCCGCGAAGGCCGGCTCGAGCGCGATCGGTGCCCGCTCGCCGAGGACCTCGACGAGGTCGGCGATCAGCTCACGCTGGTGGATGTAGAGGGGCTCGGCCTCGCGGGGGGCCATGATGTACGCCACGGCCAGCCCTTTGAGGACGAGGATCTCGGCGAGGGTGTGCTCGGGGACCACGAGGGTCGCCGCGTAACGGGTCAACGGACCGTCGCCGTACTGGGCCCGGGTGGCCTTCTCGGCGGCCTTGGCGAAGCGGCCGATGAGCGAGCTCGTGGTGTCCTTGAGCGTGGCGAGCGCCCGGCGCGAGCCGTCGAAGCCCTGGACCAGGAGCCCGGCGGCATCGAGGCGGTCGATCGCCTCGCGGAGCCCGTCGGGTGAGATGAGGTGCCCGTACCAGGTCTGCACGGCGTCGATCACCCGGGCCCGCTCCTCGTCCGCGGCGAGCACCGCGAGGTCGAAACGCCCCCCGACGATCCCGTCCTCGACGTCGTGCACGGAGTAGGAGATGTCGTCTGCCAGGTCCATGACCTGGGCCTCGAGGCACTTCACGCCGTCGGGCGCGCCCTCACGGAGCCACTCGAACACGGGCATGTCGTCGGCGTAGACACCGAACTTGTGCGTGGGACGCCCGTCCAGGCGCAGCGGGCCCTGGCGGTAGGCCCAGGGGTACTTCACGGAGGCGTCCAGGCTCGCCCGGGTGAGGTTGAGCCCGACGCCGCGGCCGTCGTCGGAGAACACCTTCCCCTCGAGCCGGGTGAGCAGCCGGAGCGTCTGGGCGTTCCCCTCGAAGCCGCCGATGTCCTTGGCCAGGTCGGCCAGGGCCCGCTCACCGTTGTGCCCGAACGGCGGGTGGCCCAGGTCGTGGGCCAGGCACGCGGTGTCGACGACGTCCGGATCGCAGCCGAGCGCCTTGCCGAGCTCGCGGCCCACCTGGGCGACCTCGAGAGTGTGGGTGAGGCGGGTGCGGATGAAGTCGTCCGACTCCGGGCCGAGCACCTGGGTCTTCGCCCCGAGCCGGCGCAACGCCGACGAGTGCACGATGCGCGCCCGGTCCCGCTCGAAGGGCGACCGGGACTTGCTCTTGGGCGCCTCCTTGACCCACCGTGCGCGGTCGGCTTTGGTGTAGCCGGAGGTGCTCGGGGTACGGCTTGCGTCAGTGTGTGGCACGGGTCAACCATATCGACCACCGCGGCGTTGCCCAGCAGTATGCCTAGCGCAGCCGCCAGACCTGCACGCCCGGGCCGTCCCCGGGCAGAGCGAGGCCGGCGTCGGACGCGGTGAGCGGGGCGCCGCCATAGAGGTTCTGTGCCGCGCTCCCCTGCGCCACCAACGACCCGGGCAGGGTCGCCCCGGCCCACGGTGCGCGGGCGACAAGCACAAGCACCGACTCCTCGGCCGACTCGCGCAGGTAGGCCACGGCGTCGTCGTCGACGACGACCCAGCGCAGACCGCCCTCGCGCAGCGCTTCGCTCGAGCGGCGCAGCGCGATGAGCCTGCGGTACACCTCGAAGGTGTCGGAGTCCCAACGATCGGGATCATCCCAGGGCATCGTCACGCGGGCGTGCTCGCCGTTGAGTCCCTGGGCGCCCACCTCGTCCCCGGCAAAGAGCACCGGTGTCCCGGGGTAGGTGAACAGCAGGGCTGCGGCGACCTCGACCATCTCCAGGGAGCCGGCGAGCGAGCGCAGCCGCGGGGTGTCGTGGGAACCCAGCATGTTCCACTGCGTGGCCATGACCTTCCACGGCACGACGGCGTCGAAGTCGCGCATGGCGGCGACCATGTCCTTGCCCGAGCGACGCGGCAGCGTCGTGGGCAGGCCGAGCGCGGGCACGGCGGAGTCGGGGGCGACGATCCAGGACCACACCGGGCGGGTGAACGCCGAGTAGTTCATGTTGGCGTGCCAGCCGTCGCCCATCATGTCCGCGCCCGAGTCGTGGAAGTGCTCGGAGACGAGGACGGACTCGGGGTTGACGGCGGCCATCGTGGCTCGGATGGTGCGGGCGACCTCGTGCGTCGTGTCCTGGTCGGCGAAGCGGCCGGTCATGTTCGCGACGTCGACCCGCCAGCCGTCGAGGGAGTACGGCGGTGCGACCCAGCGGCCGATCACCGAGGCGGGGCCCTCGATCATCCGCCGGGCGAGGGCCGCGGAGCCGTAGTTGAGCTTGGGCAGCGAGGCGTGCTCGAGCCAGCTGACGTAGCCGGTCGCGTCGTCGGTCCAGTAGTAGTAGGACGCTTCCTCGCTGCTCCGGTCCGCCTGGGCGGTCGTGAACCACTCGTGCCCGGAACCGGTGTGGTTCGTCGTGATGTCGCCCATGATGTGCATGCCACGGTCGTGGACCGCGCGGGAGAGGTCGATGAGCGCCTCGTCGCCGCCGAGCAGCGGGTCGACCCGGTCGAAGGTCGTCGCGTCGTAGCGGTGGTTGGACCGTGCCGGGAAGATCGGCGTGAGGTAGACGGTCCCGACCCCGAGCTCCGTGAGGTGGTCCAGGTGCTCGCGCACGCCGGGCAGGTCGCCGCCGTAGAGCTGGGTGGCGACGCCGTGGCCAGATCCGATCGGCTCGTCGTCCCACTCGGCCGGCAGGGCCCAGTCGGGCAGCGGTTTGTCATCGATCGCGCGGGCGAAGCGGTCGGGGAAGATCTGGTAGACGACCGAGTCGGTCATCCACACCGGCGCGGGCTCGAAGACTGTGAGGCGGAAGTCGGCGATGTCGGGGACCTCGCGGGCGAACACGCCGCGCCCGTTGAGCCAGAGGTAGCCGCCGGGTGCGTCGATGAAGAAGCGGTAGCTCGTCACCGGGTTGTGCACGAGGACCTCGGCCTCGTACCAGCGGTCCGTGTCGGTGACCTCGGTGAGGCGGGCTGGGGACATGCGCGGCTCGCCGTCGCGCACGACTCGCAGGTGGACGCCGCGCTCGGCGAAGCCCAACGGGATGCGCACGCGAACGGTCACGCTCTCGCCCAGGCGCGGCACGAGGGTGGAGACGTACAGGGACGATCCGTCGTGGTGCGGGTCGCCGAGGAGGTGACCCGCACCGTGGGGCTTGGGGGTCATTACTTGATTGATCCCGCCGTCAGACCGGACACGATGTACTTCTGCAGGAAGATGAACAGCGCGATGACCGGGATGGCGCTGATCACCGCGCCCGCCGCGAACAGGCCCCAGTTGGCCGAGAGCTGGTCGGAGACCCAGGCGTACAGCCCCACCGCGAGCGTCCAGTTGGACTCCGACTGGAGCACCAGCTTGGCGAGCAGGAAGTCGGAGAACGACCCGATGAAGCTCAGGAGGCCAACCACGGCGAGCACGGGGGCGACGAGCCTCAGGACGATCGTCCAGTAGATCTGGCCGTGCGTGGCCCCGTCGATCTTCGCCGCCTCGTCGAGCTCCTTGGGGATCGTGTTGAAGAACCCGTACATGAGGAACGTGTTCACCCCGAGCGCGCCACCGAGGTACACCATGATCAGCGCGATGCGTGAGTTCAGCCCGAGCACCGGCACCGCGTTCCCGAGGGACAAGAGGAGCAGGAAGACCGCGACGAAGGCGAGCAGCTGCGGGAACATCTGGATCACCAGCAGGCTAGTCAGCCCGACCCGGCGTCCGGTGAAGCGGAACCGCGAGAAGGCGTACGCGGCCGCCGCACCCATGAGCACGGTGCCGATCGCCGTCGCTGTCCCGATGAACAAGGTGTTGACCGCCCAGGTCCAGAACTTCGTGTCCCCCAGGGCTGCGTAGTTCGCACCCGTCACCGTCGCGAACAGATGGTTCGATCCGGTCAGGGTCCCGCTCGTGGAGAGCGACGCGGAGAAGATGTACACGATCGGGAAGATGGCATAGATGATCGCGAAGGCGATGACGACGTAGCGCCATCCCAGCTCACGCCACCACCGCTTGCCCTTGAGCGACGTGCGCAGCGCTTGTGAACTGGGTGCCGTGACAGTTGTGTGTGCCATGTCAGATGATCTCCTCGAGCGAGCGCGTCCTGCGGAAGCCGATCACCGAGATCGTCGCCACGATGATGAAGATGACGATCGACAGTGCACTGGCGAGTCCATAGTTCTTCGCGGCTCCGCCGTCGAGCCCGGAGATCGCGTAGACCATGGTGATGAGGATGTCCGTGTGCCCGACCGGCACGGAGGCGTCGACGAAACGTGGACCACCTCCCGTGAGCATCTCGATGATGTTGAAGTTGTTGAAGTTGAAGGCGAAGGACGAGATGAGCAGCGGCGCGACGGCGATGAGAAGCAACGGCATGGTGACCGACTTCCAGATCCGCGCGACACCGGCTCCGTCGATCTTCGCCGCCTCGATGACATCGCCCGGGATGGACTGCAGGGCTCCCGTGCAGATAAGGAACATGTAGGGGAAGCCCACCCACAGCTGGACGCCGAGCACCGCGAGCTTGGCCAGGTTCGGATCCGACAGCCACGGGATGTCGGCACCGCCGAGCAGGATCGTGTTGATGAATCCGTAGTCGGTGTTGAGCATCCCCCGCCAGAGCAAGAAGCTCATGAACGCCGGGAAGGCGTACGGCAGGATCATCACCGATCTCAGGATCCTGCGCCCCTTGACCCGCTCGTCGTTGAGCACGACCGCGAGGAAGAGTCCGAGCGCGAACGTCGTGATCACCGAGAGGACCGAGAAGACGATCGTCCACACGAGAACCTTGACAAATGGCTCGGAGTATCGGGAGTCACCGAAGGCGGTCTTGAAGTTGTCGAAGCCGACCACAACACGCCAACCGACGGGCAGCACGTCACCGTCCGGAGACTCAAACTGCCCCACGTCGTTGGGCTGATAGACCACGCCCGTCTGGACGTTGGTCATGGTGTCGGCCTCGGAGTCGTACTCGAGGATCGAGTGGTAGACGTAGCCGTTGCTGGCATCCTGCGTGCGGATCGAGCCGGCCTCGGGGTCCTCGGAGAACGGGACGCGGAGGTTCGAGACCTCCTTCTGCAGGGTGACGATGTCGTTGATGCCCAGCACCGTGAAGTCGGGGACGGACACGACCCGGCCACCCTCGATGACGGCTCCTGCGGATTCTTCCAGCGGGGTCTCGGCGGTTCCGACGAGGACCACGCCGTCGTCCACGATCGCGAAGCCGAGGGTGCCGTCCTGCTCGACGACGGACAGCTTGTAGCCGGACGAGCCCTCGACACGCTTCTCGTTCTGGATGAGCAGCGCCTCGATGGCCTGCTCCTTGTTGGAGTTGTGGCCGTCGCCGTAGTTGGTGAACGCGATGTAGCCGGTGTAGCCGATCGTGAAGATCTGATAGATGAGCAGGAAGGCGAGCCCAGGAAGCAGATACTTCATGGGCAGTGCGCGCTTGGAGAAGTACACGTAGTTGGTCACCAGGAGCAGCGCGACCATGCTCCATGCGATGAGCGCGTTGTCCTGCCCCCAGGCCGCCATGACGACGTAGACGCCTAGGGCGTCGATGATCGCAAGCAGCGCCAGCTTGGCGAAGAACCCTGCGGAATAGTTGCGAGCGTGAGACTCACGGTATGGGCGCTTCCTGACCGGCTCTGCCGGTACCAGCACATCCGCGGGGTCGTCACTGTTCTGGTGGGATTCCACCTTCGGCGGCTTGGGCGAACTCATCGGGACCTCCGTGCAATCCACGCAGCCTCGTCGGCGGCGCAGCGATGGACAAACTGAGACTACGGGCAAAATGACCGAATGACGTGCAACCGACGTGATGTCGGCTGCACGTCACTCGGATCAGGTGTAGTCGACGACGATCAGCCGATTGCCGCCTGGATGTCTGAGACCATCTTTTCCCAGCCCGTGACCGGGTCCAGGGTTCCGGAGATGATTCCTGCCTCGGTCACGCCCCAGAAGGACCAGACCGAACCCATCTCGGGGATGGACGGCATCGGGACAGCGTTCTTGCCGACCGCGCGGAACCCTGCTGCGATCGGGTCTGCGGAGACCTCGTCGGCGGCGGCGATGAGTGCAGGAGTACGGTTGCCGGCCTTGAACAGGGCGACCTGGGCCTCCTGGGTGGACATGTAGTTGGTCAGGAAGTCAGCGGCAAGGATCTTGTTCTTGCTCTGGGCGCTGATGTAGAAGCCCTGAACACCGGTGAAGGGGCGAGCCTCCTCGCCACCCGCGCTCGGGATCGGGTCGATCGCGACGTCGATGCCAGCTTCCTTGAACATGTCGACCATCCACGGACCGCCCAGGATGTACGGGGACTCTCCCGCGGCGAAGGCTGCGGTGGCGATGTCGTAGGTCATCGTCGTCTTGAAGATCCCTGCCGTGCCCTGCGTGGCGAGCCAGGTGGCGAAGTTGTTGCCGGCCTCACCGCCGAGCGCGAGCTCGGAGGTGTAGGAACCGTCGTCGTTCTGCTTGAAGACCGGGGCACCGAAGGACGTCTGGAACGGGTACATGGTGTAGCCGTCCCCCTTCTCGTCCACCTGAATGAGGAAGGGGTACGTGGCACCGGTGGCCTGGCCTGCGGCGATCATCTCGTCGAAGGTTGCCGGAGTGGCCTCGGGGGCGAGCGCCGTGTTGCGGATGATGGCGATGTTCTCGATCGCGTACGGAAGGGCGTAGACCGAGCCGTCGAAGGTGAAGGCCTGCAGCGCGACAGGCTCGAACCCGCTGGCCAGGTCTCCGAGCTCGATCGGCTCGACAACTCCGTTGGACGTCAGCTCGCCGAGCCAGTCGTGGGCGCCGACGGTGATGTCGGGGCCCTCACCGGTCGGGACCTGGGCGAGGAAGTCGGCGCGGATGTCATCGAAGTTCTTCTGCACGAGCTCGATCTTGTTGCCCGTCGCGCTCTCGTACTCCTTAGCCGCTGCCGTGACGGCGGGCAAGCGGGTCTCGTCGACCCACATCGTCAGGCTTCCGCCTGCCGCGGCCGAAGCGGAGTCGCTCGGCTTGGGCGTTTCCTTGGCGGTGTCGTCCGAGCTCGAACTGCATGCCCCGAGGGCGAGGCTGCTGGCGAGGACGCCAGCAAGAAGAATGCTCCGTCGCATTGTGTCTTCTCCAAAGTAGGTGGTTTGAGTCCGCCGTCGTTGGCTGAGCACCGACGTTGGCCCTGATGAGAACGACCCTAAACCGAAGTCCCCACGATCTGCAAGCCGTTACAGTAACTTTCATGCAACGATCGACTGTGAGACAGTTTGCGTTGCAAGTCTTCCGTCAGATCGTAGGAGTTCACTAGGATCTGCCGTAGCATCTGACGCTGACAGGCAATCTGCAAGTCCCTGCAAGAACGTTCCCGCGAACACAGAACCCGGCTCGACGTAGCCCGGCACGAGACGAGGAGGTCTGGTGTGTCCCTGACTCAATTCCCATCCGAAGCGCTGGGACCGAAGACCCGACTGACCGATCTCGCCAAGCAGGCCGGCGTGAGCACGGCCACCGTCTCCCGGGTTCTCAACGGCAAGGTCGGGGTCGCCTCCGAGACCCGCCAGGCCGTTCTCGCCGCCCTCGACGTGCTCGGCTACGAACGCCCCGAGAAGCTGCGGAACCGGTCCGCGGGTCTCGTCGGGCTGATCGTCCCCGAGCTCACCAACCCCGTCTTCCCGGCCTTCGCGCAGACCATCGAGAGCATGCTCTCCCAGCGCGGCTACACCCCGCTGCTGTGCACCCAGTCCCCCGGCGGGACGACCGAGGACGAGTACATCGAGATGCTGCTCGACCACTCGATCGACGGGATCATCTTCCTCTCGGGCCTGCACGCCGACACCCAGGCCAGCCGCACCCGCTACGACCAGCTGCGCAGCCGCGGTATCCCACTCGTGTTCATCAACGGCTACGCCGCCGAGATCGACGCCCCCTTTGTCTCGGCCGACGACGTCGCCGCGATGGAGCTCTCGGTCCGTCACCTCGTCTCCCTCGGTCACCAGAAGATCGGCCTGGCCACCGGGCCCGACCGGTTCATCACGGCCAAGCGCAAGGTCGACGGCTTCCGCGAGGCGATGGCCCGTCACCTCGGGATCGAGGACGCCACGGAGCACATCTCCACCTCGCTGTTCACGGTCGAGGGTGGTCAGGCGGCCGGCGGGGACCTCATCGACTCAGGCCACACCGCGATCGTCTGCGGCTCCGACCTCATGGCCCTGGGCGCGGTCCGCGCCGCGCACCAGCGCAAGCTCGCCGTCCCCGAGGACGTGTCGATCATCGGCTACGACGACTCCCCGCTCATCGCCTTCACCGACCCACCCCTGACCACCGTGCGCCAACCCGTCTCGGCCATGAGCCACGCGGCGATCAGCGCGCTCATGGCCGTCATCTCGGGTGCACCGACGCCGCGCTCGGAACTCCTGTTCCACCCTGAGCTCATCGTTCGCAACTCGACCGGAGCCTCCCCGGACATGCGCCTGCACGCGGCGCTCCGCAACGGCTGACACCCTCAAACTCTCCACTCCAGACCAGCACACCCTCTCTGACAAGGACTTTGTCGACGTGACTCATATCGATTCGACCGTGGCCTCCCCCGCCCTCGAGCTGACCTCGACCAACCCGGCGGCGACCGTCATCCATCCCGCGAGCGAGTCCGCCCGCGAGTGGTGGCGGACCGCCGTGATCTACCAGGTCTACCCGCGCTCCTTCGCCGACGGCAACGGCGACGGGATCGGCGACATCCCCGGCATCACCTCGCGCCTGGACCACCTGGTCGAGCTCGGCGTCGACGCCGTGTGGCTCTCGCCGTTCTACCGCTCGCCCCAGGCCGACGCCGGATATGACGTCGCCGACTACCGCGACGTCGACCCGCTCTTCGGCACCCTCGCCGACTTCGAGGAGCTCCTCGCCCAGGCCCGCAGCCGCGGCCTGCGTGTGATCGCCGACCTCGTCCCGAATCACACCTCCGACGACCACGAGTGGTTCAAGGACGCCCTCGCTGCCGGCCCCGGCAGCCCCGAGCGCGCCCGCTACCTCTTCCGCGAGGGCAAGGGCGCGGCCGGCGAGCTTCCCCCGAACAACTGGAAGTCGATCTTTGGCGGACCTGCCTGGACCCGCGTGAGCGATCGCACCTCTCCCCTCGCCTCCGACGGTGTCACCGACGGCGAGTGGTACCTGCACATGTTCGACACCCGCCAGCCCGACCTCGACTGGGAGCACCCCGAGGTCCGCGCGGAGTTCGAGGACGTGCTGCGGTTCTGGCTCGACCGTGGGGTTGACGGCTTCCGCATCGACGTCGCGCACGGCATGGTCAAGGCACCCGGCCTGCCCGACTGGGACGGTGACACGTCCATGGTCGAGGGCGCGACGGAGGCCCACGAGGCGGCCGAGGACGGCTCGACCGGCGCCGGCAACTCCGGCCCGATGTTCGACCAGGACGGCGTGCACGACATCTACCGTGCGTGGCACAAGGTCCTCGCCGAGTACACCGGCGACCGCGCGCTCGTCGCCGAGGCCTGGGTCGAGCCGCTGAGCCGGCTGGCCCGCTACGTCCGCAGCGACGAGATGCACCAGGCGTTCAACTTCTCCTACCTCACCACGGCCTGGGACGCGGCAGCGCTCCGCGGCGTCGTCACAGCCTCGCTCGAGGCCTCCGACGAGGTCGGCGCCCCGACCACCTGGGTGCTCTCCAACCACGACGTCATCCGCCACGCCTCGCGGATGGGCCTGACCGGCGCCGCCGTGCGTCCCAACGGGATCGGCACGAACGACCCCCAGCCCGACGCCGAGCTCGGCCTGCGCCGTGCGCGCGCCGCCAGCCTGCAGATGCTGGGCCTGCCCGGCTCCGCCTACGTCTACCAGGGCGAGGAGCTTGGCCTGCCCGAGCACACCGACCTGGACGACGACCTGCGTCAGGACCCGGCCTGGTGGCGCTCCGGCTACACCGAGGCCGGCCGCGACGGCTGCCGCGTGCCGCTGCCCTGGGAGGCGGACAAGCCCGGCTACGGCTTCGGCCCGACCGGCAAGTCCTGGCTCCCCCAGCCTGACTCGTACAAGGCGTGCGCGGCCGATGTGCAGCGCTCGACGGAGGGGTCGACGTTCGCGATGTACCGCTCTGCCCTCGCCCTGCGCAAGGCCAACGACCTCGGCCTCGGTTCTCTCGCCTGGGTCGATGACTTCGCCGGTGCCGACTCTGTGCTCGCCTTCGTCAACAACGGCGTGCTCGTCCTGACGAACTTCGGCGAGACCCCGGTGGCCCTGCCGGCCGGCGCCGAGGTCCTCGTCGCGAGCGGCCCGCTCACGGGCGCCGGAGTCCCCCAGGACACGACGGTCTGGCTGACCGTCTGACCCAAACCCCGGTCACCCACCGATAGGTGCACGAGCTCCGCCCTGTTTCTCACCGAAGCAGGGCGGAACTCGTGCACCTATCGGCGTATGTGGGCAGGGAGGTTGGGACGGGGTCGGGTGGACGGCCTGGGCGAGGTCAGCCGCCGGAGACGCTCAGCTCGGCTTCGAGGAGCTTGGCTCGGTGCTCGTCGCTCAGCTCGCGGGAGTCAAGCCAGCCGTAGGGGACGTGCGGCTGCTTGGGCGTGCCCTGGCGGCCGCGCTGACCTTCGGCGTCCTTGCCCGGGTAGGGCTGGTCGAGGTCAAGAGCGTCGAGGCGCTCGCGCAGCTCGGTGAGCGAGGAGACGAGCGCCAGACCGCGGCGGGCGTCGCCCCCGACCGCGTAGCCCTTGAGGTACCAGGCCATGTGCTTGCGCAGGTCACGGGTGCCCTTGTCCTCGTCCTCGAAGAAGTCCGCCATGAGCTCGCCGTGCCGGTAGATCGTCTCGGCGACGAGGGCCAACCCAGGCTTCATCCGCACGTCGGAACCGTTGAAGGCCGCCGCGAGGTCGGCGAAGATCCAGGGCCTCCCCTGGCACCCACGCCCGACGACGACGCCGTCGCACCCGGTCTGGCGAACCATCTCCAGAGCGTCCTCGGCGGACCAAATATCACCGTTGCCGAGCACCGGGATGGTCGTGACGGTCTCCTTGAGCTGGCGAATCGCCGACCAGTCGGCCGTCCCGGAGTAGTAGTCGGCCGCGGTCCGCGCGTGCAGCGCGACAGCCGCGACCCCGGCCTGCTCGGCGATGAGGCCCGCCTCGAGGTACGTGAGGTGGTTGTCGTCGATACCCTTGCGCATCTTGACCGTGACCGGCACGCCGAAGGGCGCGGCGGCCTCCACGGCCGCCGAGACGATCCGGGTGAACAGCTCACGCTTCCAGGGCAGGACGGCGCCGCCGCCCTTCTTGGTGACCTTGGGGACGGGGCAGCCGAAGTTGAGGTCAACGTGGTCGGCGCGATCCTCCCCCGCGATGATCTTCACAGCGGCCGCGACGGTCGCCGGGTCGACGCCGTACACCTGGGCCGAGCGGGGCGACTCGCCCTCCTCGAAGGTGACGATCCGCAGCGCCTCGACGTTGCGCTCCACGATCGCCCGGGACGTGACCATCTCCGCGACGTAGAGCCCACCCGGGCCGTGCTCGCGGCACAGCTTGCGGAAGGCGGTGTTCGTCACACCTGCCATGGGCGCGAGCACGACGGGAGTTCGGACCGTGTGCGGGCCGATGCGCAGGGGCGGCAGCAGGGGCGCGGTCAGCCCGGAGGTGGCCCGGTCACCGCGCGCCGGGCCGACTGCGGGCGCACTCAAGACAGGAGAAGGGGAACTCATCCCACCAGTATCCCACCGCAGTCTGGCCACGAGCTGACAAGCGAGGCGGCCCACCCTCGACCCGAGCGGCGACATGCCCGGCCGCGGAGCCGCCGTCCTGCGAACGCGCGGAGCCGCCCACGCGAGGCGTGAGCGGCTCCGGAGAACGCGTCGTCGGGCAGGTTTCCCGGGTCAGGTCAGCTCAGGAACCGATCAGGCGGGCGGCCAGGTACGCGGTGACCTGGTCGAGTGCGACGCGCTCCTGGGACATGTCGTCGCGGTGACGGATCGTGACTGCCTGGTCGTCGAGGGTGTCGAAGTCGACCGTGATGCAGAACGGGGTACCCACCTCGTCCTGGCGACGGTAGCGGCGTCCGATCGCACCGGCGTCGTCGAAGTCGACGTTCCAGTTCTTGCGCAGCTCGGTGGCCAGGTCGCGGGCCTTCGGGGAGAGCTGCTCGTTCCGCGAGAGCGGCAGGACCGCAGCCTTGACCGGGGCCAGGCGCGGGTCGAGCTTGAGCACGGTGCGCACGTCGACCCCGCCCTTGGCGTTGGGGGCCTCGTCCTCGGTGTACGCGTCGGCGAGGAACGCCATGACCGAGCGGGTCAGGCCGGCCGCGGGCTCGATGACGTAGGGCACCCAGCGCTCGTTCTTGCCCTGGTCGAAGTAGCTGAGGTCCTTGCCGGAGTGCTCGCTGTGCGTCTTGAGGTCGAAGTCGGTGCGGTTCGCGATGCCCTCGAGCTCGCCCCACTCGCTCCCTTGGAAGCCGAAGCGGTACTCGATGTCCACCGTGCGGGTGGAGTAGTGGGAGAGCTTCTCCTGCGGGTGCTCGAAGAGGCGCAGGTTGTCGCGGTCGATGCCCAGGTCGACGTACCAGTTGGTGCGCAGGTCGATCCAGTACTGGTGCCACTCCTTGTCCGTGCCGGGCTCGACGAAGAACTCCATCTCCATCTGCTCGAACTCACGGGTGCGGAAGATGAAGTTCCCCGGCGTGATCTCGTTGCGGAAGGACTTGCCGATCTGGCCGATGCCGAACGGCGGCTTCTTGCGGCTCGCGCCGAGCACGTTGGCGAAGTTCACGAAGATGCCCTGGGCGGTCTCGGGGCGCAGATAGTGCAGGCCTGACTCGTCCTCGACGGGGCCGAGGTATGTCTTGAGCATCATGTTGAAGTCGCGCGGCTCGGTCCACTGCCCGCGGTTCCCGCAGTTGGGGCAGGCGATCTCGGCGAGGCCGCCGACCGGCTCGCGGCCCTTCTTCTCCTCGAACTCCTCGAGCATCTGGTCCTCGCGGAACCGCTTGTGGCAGGACAGGCACTCGGTCAGCGGGTCGGTGAACACCCCGACGTGGCCGGAGGCCTCCCAGATCTTGCGCGGCAGGATGACCGCGGAGTCGAGGCCGACGACGTCGTCGCGGCTCGTGACCATCGTGCGCCACCACTGGCGCTTGATGTTCTCCTTGAGCTCAACACCGAGGGGCCCGTAGTCCCAGGCGGACCGCGACCCTCCGTAGATCTCACCGGACTGGAACACAAAGCCGCGACGCTTCGCGAGGGAGATGACGGAATCGAGGTGGGACGGCGCTTGGGCCACGGTGATCACTCCAAGAGACTTCGGTGCCCGCACGTGGCTCGTGGGGCAGAGGTGACTGGCGCACGTCGTGCGCCAACCACCCAGGTTACTCGGGGCGGAGGTGACCCAGCAGACAGCGCGCTCGGTTGACACCACCAAACGCGTTAATTGATAATGATGTTCATGTACATCGCCTCACGTCGCACCCTGGCGACCCTCGCGGGCGGCGCCCTGTGCGCCGCGCTCGCCCTCACCGGCTGCGCCAGCTCCGACGCAGCGGACGACGGCCGGCTCCAGGTCCTCGCCTCGTTCTACCCCCTGCAGTACATCACCGAGGAGATCGGCGGCGACCTCGTCGACGTCACCTCGCTGACCCCGCCCGGGGCAGAGCCGCACGACCTCGAGCTGTCCCCCGCGAAGGCCCGCCAGGTCGGCGAGGCCGACCTCGTGGTCTTCCTGTCCAACTTCCAGCCGGCCGTCGACGCCGCGATCGACGCCCGCGAGCCCGCGCACGTCGTCGACGCCGCCGACTCCGCGAACCTCCAGGCGCACGAGCTCCAAGGCACGGACGAGAATGACGAGGACAGCCACTCCGCCGACGACGGCCACGACCACGGAGTCCTCGACCCCCACTTCTGGCTCGACCCCACCCGGCTCGCTGCGGTGAGCGAGGACGTCGTCGCCGAGCTCTCGGCGATCGACCCGGACAACGCCGAGACGTACGCCGCCCGCGGGGCCGAGCTCGTCGCGTCCCTGACCGACCTCGACGCCCAGTTGACCGCCGGCCTGTCCCAGTGCTCGAGCAAGCTCCTGGTGACTACGCACGAGGCCTTCGGCTACCTGGCCGACCGCTACGGCCTCGAGCAGGTCGGGATCTCCGGGATCGACCCCGAGGCCGAGCCGTCACCGGCCCGGATCAAGGAGGTCTCGGCGACCATCCGCGACCGCGGCGTCTCCACGATCTTCTTCGAGACGCTGATCAGCCCGAAGGTCGCCCAGACCCTCGCGAGCGACCTCGGCATCACCGCGACCGTCCTGGACCCTCTCGAGAGCCTGAACGACTCGGGCGGCGACTACCGTTCGGTCATGCTCTCCAATCTCGAGGCGCTGCGCACCGGGCTCGGTTGCGCATGAGCGGCCGCCCCACCACCCCCGAGCAGGTCATCGAGGCTCGTGACCTGCACGTCACCCTCGACGGGAGCCGCATCCTGCGCGGCGTCGACCTGTCCGTGACCGCAGGCGAGGTCGTCGCGCTGCTGGGGGCGAACGGCTCGGGCAAGTCGACCCTCGTGCGCACCCTGGTCGGGATCCTGCCCATCGCGTCGGGCTCTGTCACCCTCTACGGCACACCGCTCGGGCGGACCGTGCCCTGGCAGCGGGTGGGATACGTGCCCCAGCGGGTGAGCGCGACGACCGGGGTTCCCTCGACCGCCCTCGAGGTGGTCTCCTCGGGCCTGCTCTACGGCCGGCGGATCCGGATGCCCCGGGGCGCGTGGGCCAGCGCGATGGACGCGCTCGACCGCGTAGGCCTGGCCGACCGTGCCGACCGCGCGGTGAGCGAGCTCTCCGGCGGGCAGCAGCAGCGCGTGCTCATCGCCCGCGCGCTCGTGCGCGACCCGGACCTGCTCGTGCTCGACGAGCCCGTCGCCGGCGTCGACCAGCAGAGCCAGGAGTCCTTCGCCGTGACTCTCACAGGTCTGGTCGAGCTGGGCACCACGATCCTCGTCGTGCTCCACGAGCTCGGTACCTTCGCCCCGCTCATCTCTCGCACGGTCGTGCTCCAGCACGGCCGCAAGGTGCACGACGGCGGGGCGCTGCCGCCGTCGGCGGCCCACGCCACCCCCGGGCACGACCACGTCCACCCGCACGAGAGCCCCGAAGAGGGCTCACCGCTCATCCACAACGCAGGGTTCGGATCATGACCACCATCTTCTCCGAGCTCCTCGGCATGCTCACCGACCCCTTCATGCAACGGTCCCTCGCCGCGGCCGTCATCGTCGGGCTCACCGCCCCGGTCATGGGGACCTACCTCGTTCAGCGCCGGCTCTCCCTGCTCGGGGACGGGATCGGGCACGTCGCCCTGACCGGGGTGGCCCTGGGCTGGTTGGTCGGCTCCGCGATGGGGCTCGTCCAGAACGACGCGCTCGCGGTTCCCGGCGCCGTCGTCGCGGCCGTGGCCGGGTCGATCACGATCGAGCTGGTCCGCGAGCGCGGCCGCACGAGCGGCGACGTGGCCCTCGCCCTGCTCTTCTACGGCGGCATGGCCGGCGGCGTGCTCATCATCGGCTTCGCCGGCGGCACGAACGCCAACCTCATGTCCTACCTCTTCGGGTCGATCTCGACCGTCACGACGACCGACCTCTTCCTGACCCTCGGCCTCGGCGCGGTCATCCTGGCCGTCGGGGTCGGGCTGAGCGCCGCGCTGTTCGCCGTCTCCCACGACGAGGAGTTCGCCCGGGCCTCGGGCCTGCCGGTCCGCACCCTCAACATCGCCATCGCGGTGATCGCCGCGCTCACGGTCACCGTGTCGATGCGCGTCGTCGGGCTGCTGCTGGTCAGCGCGCTCATGGTGATCCCGGTCGCGGTCGCCCAGCTGGTCACCACGTCCTTCCGGCGCACCATGGTGGTGGCCGTGGCGGTCGGCGTCACCGTATGCGTCGTCGGGCTGTCGATCACGTACTGGCAGCCGCAGTCCCCCGGCGCGACGATCGTCGTGCTGGCCATCGCCGTCTATGCGGTCGTGGCGGCCGCGCGCCCGCTCGTCATGCGCCGGCGCAGGGCCGGTCAGGACCCCCACCCCGATATGCTGGACGACGTCTCACTCGAGCAAGGAGCTCAGCCATGCAGCGAATGACGCGCCAGCGCGCAAGCATCGCGGACCTGCTGGCAGCGACCGAGGACTTCCGCAGCGCCCAGCAGCTGCACGAGGTGCTCCGCGCACGTGGGGAGACCACCGGACTGGCGACCGTGTACCGGACCCTGCAGACCATGGCCGACGCCGGCCAGGTCGACGTGCTGCGCACCGCGGAGGGAGAGAACCTCTTCCGCCGCTGCGAACGCACCGAGCACCACCATCACCTCGTGTGTCGCTCGTGCGGCGCGACGATCGAGATCGACGGCCCCACGGTCGAGGCGTGGGCCTCCCTGGTCGGGGCGACCCACGGCTTCATCGACATCGAGCACACGATCGAGCTCTTCGGCACCTGCGCCGACTGCGCCGCGCGGCGGTAACGCTCCATGCCCGACCTGGACGGCGCGCCCTTCGTCGCGATCTTCTGCTTCTTCTTCGCGATCGTCATCGTGCGCACCCAGGCCACCTACTGGCTGGCCCGTCTCGTCGCGGCCCAGACCGTGGGCCGGTCCGCGCCGAAGAACCGGGTGCTGGCCCGTGCCCAGGCCTGGTCCCAGAGCCCGTCGGCGGCCCGGGGCAACACCGCGCTCAACCGCTGGGGCGTCCTCGCGGTCCCGCTGAGCTTCTTCACCGTTGGATTCAAGTCGGTCGTCAACGCCGCCGCCGGCCTGACCCAGATGCCCTTCCGGCGCTACCTGCCTGCGATGCTCCTCGGCTGCATGATCCACGCGACGATCTATGCGACCGTCGGCTGGGCCGCCTGGGAGGTAGCCCTGGCGGCCGCCGCTGGCTCCCCCTGGGGGATCGCGGTCCTCGCAGCCCTGCTGCTCGCCACCGCGGCCCTCATCACGCTGGCCCGACGCCGCAGCGCCCGAACCCGCGCACGCGTCACCGCGGCGTCCGGAGGCACCGACGGCCCGCAGGCCTGAGCACCGGCTCGGTCAGGACTCGACCAGCGGGTCGGGCCCGTCGTCGGTCTCCGCAGCGTCGGCCATGTCGACCGCGCCACCGTAGCGCCGGTCACGGCTGGCGTACTCCTCGACGGCGCGCCACAGGCTCCGCCGGTCGACCTCGGGCCACGGCTCGGGCAGGAACACGAGCTCGGCGTAGGCGGACTGCCAGATCATGAAGTTCGAGATCCGCTGCTCGCCCGAGGACCGCAGGAACAGGTCGACGTCGGGCAGCTCGGGTTCATCGAGGAATCGCGCGACGGTCTTCTCGGTGATCCGGTCGGGGTCAAGCCGTCCCGCGGCGACCTCGTGCGCGATGGCCTTCGCGGCGTCGGCGATCTCCGCCCGGCCACCGTAGTTGATGCACATGGTCAGCGTGCAGACCGTGTTCGCAGCGGTCATCTCCTCCGCGGTCTCGAGCTCCTTGATCACCGAGCGCCACAGCCGCGGCCGACGCCCGGCCCACCGCACCCGCACGCCCCACGAGCTCATGGTGTCCCGCTGGCGTCGCAGCACGTCGCGGCTGAAACCCATGAGGAAGCGCACCTCCTCGGGAGAGCGCTTCCAGTTCTCGGTCGAGAAGGCGTAGGCGGACACATGCGTGACGCCCACCTCGATCGCGCCGGCGACGACGTCGAGCAGGGCCGCCTCCCCCGCCTCGTGGCCCGCGGTGCGCGGAAGTCCACGGGCGTTCGCCCACCTCCCGTTGCCGTCCATGACGACGGCGACGTGCTTGGGCACGAACTCCAGGGGGATCGCCGGCGCCACGGCGCCCGACGGGTGCGCCGGCGGGGGCACGGGGAGGGCGGGCGCCGTGGCGGCACCTAGAGCAGCTCTGCGGCCGCGGACCATGGGCGGGACCTCTCAGTGGGCGACAGGGACGTCGGGCGTGACGGGGGTGGGCACGGCGGGGGTGGGCACGGCGGGCTCGCTTCGGTCGACCATCCGCAGGGACCGCAGGGACCGTTCGAGGTGGAACTGGCTGTATGCCGCGACGAGACCGTTGGCCTCGCGACGGTTCCGCTCTCCGGCGAGGTCGGCGACCGACCAGTCACCGCTGAGCAGGGCCGCGAGCAGGTCGATCGTCTCCGGAGCCGGGGCAGTCGCACCGGGCGGGCGGCAGCGCGGGCAGACCGTCCCACCCTGAGCGACCGAGAAGGCCCGGTGCGGCCCGGGTTCACCGCAGCGCGCACAGTCGGAGAACGTCGGGGCCCACCCGGCCACGGCCAGCCCGCGCAGCAGGTAGGAGTCGAGCACGAGGCCGGGGGCGTGCGCGCGCGAGGACAGCGCCCGCAGCGCACCCGCGAGCAACCAGAACTGCTGCACGGCCGGCTCGCGCTCGGCGTCGACCAAGCGGTCGGCGGTCTCGAGCATGACCGCACCCGCGGTGTACAGGCCGTAGTCCTCGCAGATCGCGCGGGCGTAGGGCTCGACCGTCTCCGCCTGAGTGACGATGTCGAGGCTGCGCCCGACGTGCAGCTGGACATCGACGAACATGAACGGCTCGAGGCGGGCGCCGAACTTCGAGGAAGTACGGCGCACGCCCTTGGCCACCGCCCGCACCTTGCCGTGCTCACGGGTCAGGAACGTGATGATGCGGTCTGCCTCGCCCAGCTTATGGGTGCGCAGGACCAACGCTTCGTCTCGATACAGGACCACGGGTCCATTGTCCGCCATCGCGGGAGCGCATCACTCCTTCGTGCGGCCCTGACGGTTGACGGCGGAGATGATCGCCTTGAGCGAGGCGGTCGTGATCGACGGGTCGATCCCCACGCCCCACAGGACCTCTTCGCCGACGGCGCACTCGACGTAGGCCGCAGCCGACGCGTCGCCCCCCTCGGAGAGCGCGTGCTCGGCGTAGTCGAGAACCCTCACATCGACGCCGATCGATGACACGGCGTCGACGAAGGCCGCGATGGGCCCATTTCCGGAGCCCTCCAGGGTGATCAGCTCACCGTTGTCGACAAGGTCCACCGAGAGGGTGTCCAGGCCACCCTCGACGCTCGAGGCCCGGGTGCCGCGCAGGGAGAACCGGCCCCACGGCTCAAGCGGTCCGCCAACAGGGGCGGGGAGGTACTCGTCTGCGAAGATCTGCCAGATGTCCTCACCGGTCACCTCGCGGCCATCGGCGTCGGTCACCGCCTGGACCACCCGGGAGAACTCGATCTGCAGGCGGCGCGGCAGGTCGAGGTGGCGCTCCGTCTTGAGCAGGTAGGAGATGCCGCCCTTGCCGGACTGGGAGTTGACCCGGATCACGGCCTCGTAGCTGCGTCCCACGTCACGCGGGTCGATCGGCAGGTACGGCACGCCCCAGACCAGGTCGTCGACGGACGTGCCCGCGGCCTCGGCCGCCGCGGCCATCGCATCGAGGCCCTTCTTGATCGCGTCCTGGTGCGAGCCCGAGAACGCGGTGAAAACCAGATCGCCCGCATATGGGTGACGCTCGTGGACCGACAGCTGGTTGCAGTATTCAGCCGTACGACGGATGTGGTCGATGTCGGAGAAGTCGATCTCCGGGTCGATCCCCTGGCTGAACATGTTCATGCCGAGGGTGACCAGGTCGACGTTGCCGGTCCGTTCGCCGTTGCCGAACAGGCAGCCCTCGATGCGGTCGGCGCCGGCCTGGTAGCCCAGCTCGGCGGCGGCGACCGCGGTCCCGCGGTCGTTGTGCGGGTGCAGCGAGATGATGATGTTCTCGCGGTGGTTGAGGTGCCGGTTCATCCACTCGATCGAGTCGGCGTAGACGTTCGGGGTCGCCATCTCGATCGTCGCGGGCAGGTTGATGATGACCTTGCGGTCTGGGGTGGGCTCGAGGACCTCGATCACCTCGTTGCAGATCCGCGCCGCGAACTCGAGCTCGGTCCCGGTGTAGGACTCGGGTGAGTACTCGTAGTAGACCGTCGTCTCGGGGATGGTCTGCTCGAACTTGCGGCACAGCTTCGCGCCTTCCAGCGCGATGTCGACGATCCCGTCCTGGTCGGTGCGGAACACGACCTCACGCTGGAGGACCGATGTCGAGTTGTACAGGTGCACGATCGCGTGCTTGGCCCCTCGGATCGACTCGTACGTCCGAGCGATGAGGTGCTCGCGGGACTGCGTCAGCACCTGGATGATGACGTCGTCGGGGATGAGGTTCTTCTCGATCAGCATCCGGACGAAGTCGAAGTCCGTCTGGGACGCCGAGGGGAAGCCGACCTCGATCTCCTTGTAGCCCATGGCCACGAGCAGCTCGAACATCCGCAGCTTGCGCTCGGGGTTCATCGGCTCGATCAGCGCCTGGTTGCCGTCGCGCAGGTCGACCGCGCACCAGCGCGGGGCCTTCGTGATGACCTTGTCGGGCCACGTCCGGCCGGGCAGGTCGACGGCGAACTGCTGGGCGTAGGGCAGGTACTTGCTCACGGGCATCGCCGAGGGCTGCTGGGGGGCTGCTTGTGCGTTCATGGCGGAAGAATCCTTCGTCTCGCGTGCTGCATCTGTGTGTGGTGAGTCCTACAAGCCGGCACACCAACCACCGCGACGAGGGACCGGCCTACGAGGCCTCGTCGCGGCACAGAAGGAGCAGGGAGACCTGCTGAACGTGTTGCACGTCAAACACTGTACCCCTCCTGCCGGGCGGCATCGGGTGAAGTCCATCCGGACCTCCCCCTACCTGGGGCCGGTGCGTGCGGGAGGCCTGCCCGCACGCACCGGCCGACCCGTCAGAAGAGCTCGTCCCCGAGCACGCCCAGGTTGTCCATCCACCACTGCTGGTCCGTGAGCTTGCCCTCGTCGAACAGGCGCACGGCGTTGGCTACCAGGATCCCCGCGGAGTCACCCATCGTGCCGGCGTAGCTGACGTACCAGCTGCCGTTCTCCTCGACGGCGATCAACGAGAGATCCCCGATCCCGAGCTCCTTGAGCGCCGGGATGTCGTCGAGGCAGCCCTTGACCTGCTCACCGTCGAGATCGGCCGAGAAGCACTCGGCGTCGAGCTCGATGCTGCCCGTCGTCCCCTCGAACTCACCGGAGAAGGTCAGCGAGTCGATCTGGAGCCAGGCGACTCCGTCCTTCTCCTCCCTGACCGAGAAGGAGGCCGTGAGATCGCTCGCAGCGAGGACCTCCTGCAGCTCGGCGAGGCCGTCCATGTCGAGCTCGTCGCTGTTCCCGTAGAGCGTCATGGCCCGGCGGTCGGCCAGCGGCAGCGCCGAGAGGAACGCATCCTGGTCGCTCGTCTCCACGTACTCCTTGAGTCCTGTGACCAGGCCTTCGGCCGCGGCCTCGGGGCTGTCGTAGTGGCCCGCGAGGTCGTCGGAGGGCATCGAGCCACGCTCGATACCCTGTGAGATCGCGCCGTACTCGAGCATGGTCAGGGTCGGGCTCACGTACCAGCTGTCCCCCTCCTGGACGACGATGAGGAACGGGTCGATCGGCTCGTCCCCGAGGTCGAGGCCCAGCTCGGCGCCGATCTCGGAGGGGTCGAGCTGGAGGTCCTCAGCGGCGACGTCGACGGGGAAGGTGTCTTCGATCGTCGTCTCGACCGCGTCGCGGACCTCGGTGTCCGAGGGCAGCGTCGTGCCTGACATGTCGAGCAGCTCCGCAAGCGGACCCTTCTCGAGGTCTGCGAGCAGCGTGATCGTCGCGTCGGAGAGCTTGTCGGCATCCGCGTCGATCGTCAGCTGACCGCCGACGATGTTCACCTTCGCGAGCCCGTCCTCAAGCTCCTCGACCTCGACCTCAAGATCGGTCAGCTCGAGGTCGAAGGCGTCGAAGTACTCCTTGTAGGCGTCGGTCACGGCGCCCGCGTCGACGCCGCCGGTGGACTCCAGCCGGTCAGAGAACAGCGTGAGGGCAGTCGACAGGTTGTCGAACTCCGAAGGCGAGGTGACCCCGTACACCCCGACCAGGTCCTTGGCCACGGCCGCCTCGATCATCTGCGTCGCGGCCGCCTCAGGCGTCTTGGCCCCGCCCACCTTGGAGAACCACAGCGCGTTGGCGGCGTAGGCCCCGCCACCCACCACGAGCGCTCCGGCAACACCGATGCCGATCCACATCCCCTTGCGGGACTTCTTGGCGGCCTGCTGCGGCTGGCCCCAGCCGCTCGGACCGCCGACGACCGGCGGCCCCCACGCGTTCTGCTGGCTGCCGGTCCACTGACCGGGCTGACCGGGCTGCTGAGCGGGCTCCTGGACGGTGCCGTACGGGGTCCACTGGCCTGCCGGAGCGGCCGCTGCAGCCCCAGGACCGAAGGCGTACGCCCCCTGGCTCGGGTCGGTCGGGAGCTGCTGGGTCTGGGCGGGGTAGCCGGGCGCCGGAATCGCCTGGGTCGTCTGCGCACCCGGCGCCGCTGCGCCGCGGGCCGCGAGCGCGGCGTCGACCGCTGGGTCCGCGAAGGATCGGAGCCAGTCGAGCAGCTCCGGGTAGGCGGTCGGGTTCGAGGCGATGGCCGGGCGCAGGTCCGGGCGGTGCGTCGCGATCTCGCCGAGGAGCGCGGCCGGGGTCGAGGGATCTGCGGCCTGCGCGAGGGTGTACTCGCTCGGATTCGTCATGGCAACCTAACTTCTGTGAATTTCGTGGGAGACGGCAAACGGGGGCAGGAGGTGCATCCGTCGAGCGAATGCGCCTTCTGCCCCCGTCGTGGCAGGTGGCTGACCTAGCCCTGGCGGTTACGCAGTGCCGCGTCGACCTCGGGGTCGCCCAGCTGGCCGAGCCACCCGAGCAGAGCCGGGTAGGTCGACGGGTTCGCAGCAACCTGCGCGCGAAGCTCGGGGGCGTCCTGGACGATCTGCGCCAGGACCGCACCCGGGGTGCCCGGGTCGAGCGCCTGCGCGGCGGTGAAGCCGCTCGACGTCGGTGCCTCAGCGGCCGGGGCCTCCGGCTGCGCGGCGACCGGCTGAGGAGCTACCGGCTGCGGCGCGGCCGGAGCCTGCTCCTGCTGGGGCGCCTGCTGACCCGGGTAGGTCGGAGCCGGCGCCTGGGCGGGGGACGAGGCCTGGGTCTGCCACGGAGCCGCCTGCACGGGTGCGCCGTAGGGCTGCTGCGCGACGGGCGCCGAACCGTAGGGAGCGGGAGCCCCCTGCTGGCCCGGGTACTGGTACCCGGGGGCCTGGACCGGCGGCGCGGACCACTGGTAGGCGGCGTTGTTCACGCCGCGCGGTGCGGGACGGTTCGCCGCGAAGTACTCGCGGACCTCCTTCGGCGCGGTGAGCGCGATCGCGATGAGGGCCGGCAGCCCGAAGGCGAGGAGCAGGTGCCCGACGGTGATGTACTTCCCCGTCAAGATCGTGTCGCTCGGCACCATGATGACGATGACCAGTCCGAGGACGAAGGCACCTCCCGCTGCTCCGAGCGCCAGGATCCGGTTGGATGCCGGGTCCTTGGCGAGGGCGAGGCGGGCGTAGACGGCCGCGCCGGTGATGAGAACTCCCAGGATGATGGTCGTGACCACCACTCCTGTGGGGCGCTCGATCTTGTCGAAGAAGAACCACATCGCGGTGCTGACGACGGTGGCCGCCCCGACGAGGGCGAGGTAGTCGAATCCGTGGACGGCCGTGGAGATCCACGTCTTGGCACGGGGTTCGCGCGTCAGAGCGCGAAGCGTCGCCGGTGCAGCGGCCGCGGCAGCAGCAGCGGGAACGAAGATCGCACCGAGACCGTCCTGCAGGGACAGCGGGAAGAGGAACGTCCCACCGGTGTTGCGCAGCGACTCGAGCTTGAGCAGCGACGAGCCGTCGCCTGCGCCGAAGACGAAGACGCACACCAGGATGGTGCCCAGCCCGATCAGCACCAGGCGCCAGCTCGGCGAGCGCTGGATGACGGTTCCGTAGATCGCCCACAGGCTGAAGGCGACGGCGAAGAGCCACGCCAGGATCGTGCCGACAACGGCAACCCCTCCGTAGAAGTCGGAGTAGTCACCGACATCGATCAGGAAGAGGACGAAGGAGACGAGGTAGGTGAGCGCGATGAACGCACCGATCGCGGCCGTGATGGTCCACCACAGCTTGCTCACCCCGCGGTCGAGGTCCTCGGGACCCATCTCGCACTGGCGGGGCTGAGCAGCCAGGATCGCGCCGGCGAGGCCGAGCGCGAAGATCGTGCCGACTCCCGTCGTCTCGTCGCTGGTTACGGCGTCAAGGACGACGTAGACGAGGACGACGACGACGTAGGGCGCGTTGGCCAGCATCCGGACCAGGCGCGTGGTGTGCACCGTCCAGCTCGGCGGGAACACGCTCGCCCGGGCGAGGTAGGGCAGGGCGAGGGAGAGGACCGAGAGGATCGTCACCAAGGTGACCACGTAGTGGAATCGGTCACCGATTCCCTCGTAGCCACGACCGAAGGTGACCGGCAGCGCGAAGGAGACGAGGAGCAGGAGCGCAGCGAGGCCGTCCCGGACGAAGTCCGAGACGGGGATCCCTGTGAAGGGGTTGGGCCTCGGCGCGGTCGGCGCCTGGGGGTACTGGCCCTGAGCGTACTGGCCCTGCTGCGGGACATAGCCCTGCTGGCCGGGCTGCGGAGCATACTGGCCGGGCTGGGCAGCGTACTGACCAGGCGCGGGTGCGTAACCGCCCTGCTGGGGCTGCTGCGGGTACTGCGCCGGCTGGCCGTAGCCACCCTGGGGAGCCTGACCACCCTGGGCGCCCTCGCCGGGAACCTGCGGGGACTGCTGCGGTTCACCGTTCGGCGGGAAGCCACCGGGTGGCGGAGCCTGACCTTCGTAACTCATGATCTCCCTCTCGTCGTTACCGTCTCTGCGCGAACCCGGGTACCGCCCGAGTGCCACGCCACGGTCCTGCCACGTGGATGCCGGTCACAACCTATCCACATCACACGGGTCGTGCATATACCATCCATGCGCGCCGCGTCACCTGGTGACGCGGCCCGACTGATGCTGCGGGAACGTTCACGGCACGTGCCGAGGGCGTGCCACCTCTGTGGGCACCCTCGGCACGACCGTCAACGTTGCCAGCAGTCGAGGACTACCAGCGTCCGGTGTTCTGGCGCTCTGCGGCCTGGTACTCGCTGTTGCTCGAGTCGACACGGCGTCCGACGTCGTTGAGCAGCGCCTTCATGTCCGTGATGGCGGTCGTCCACTTGGCCTTGGCGGAGGTGTAGGCCGAGGATGCCTCGCCGTCCCAGCTCGCCCGCAACGGCGCGAGGGAACGGTCCATGTCATCGAGGATGCGCTCGAGCTTGGTCGAGCTCGACTGGATGTCTGCTGCTGCGGTGGAGAGTGCTCCGAAGTTGACCTTGAGATCGCTCATCGTGTCTGTCCTTCCTGGTCCGTTGAGGGTGATTCAGCCGAGACGCGCGGTGAGCGCGCTCAGGCCGGCGGACTGCTGGTCGTCCGACGTGTCGTAGGACGCGCCCGAGTCGGTGAGGTTGCGCTCGAACTCGTCGAGGGCGCTGACCATCTTGGTCGCGTCCTCACGCCACCGGGTCATGAGCTGGTTGAACGCGACCGCGCCCTGGCCCGTCCACGCCTGACCGATCGAGGCGAGCTTGCCCTCGAGGCTCTTCAGCTCGCTCTGGAGCTCGCTCCGTGACTGACTGACGGCCTGGGCACCCTGCTTGAGCGCGCCATCAACTGCAGAAACTTCACCTGCCACAATGAACTCCTTAACAGGCCCAGGGGCCGGATCATCAGACATCGACGACTGACCGATGTCCCACCTGGTCTGAGTACCGGGTGACAGGTTGGACACTATGTCCACAGGATGAGTTTGTGCACCCTTCTGACGTGGGTAGAGGTACCCATGAGCACCAAGAAGCCAGTGTTCAGGCCAACAACACGGCCCAGTGCCGACGCGCCTCGACGGCCTTCCGGGGACGATCCACCCCGGATCCTCATCCGCCCCGCGCGGGTTCACTATGCTGTCGGCGTCCCCGTTTTGTCGTCGAGCACCAAAGGATCGCCATGGTCGAGGCGTCACCCGCTCCCACCACGCTGGGCACGCTGCTCCGGATCTCCGTGGTCGCCGGCGACCGCCGCCTCGACGTCGGTGCGCCCGGAAGCATCCCGGTCGCCGAGATCATCCCAGGGTTCGCGCGCACCCTGCGCCTCCTGGACGCCTCCTCGGTCCACGGCGGGTACCGGCTGCTCCGCTCCGACGGGTCCGCGCTGAGCACGAGCGTGTCGCTGATCGCCCAGTCGGTGTCCGACGGCGAGGTCCTCACCATGGAGGTCGGGGCGCACGCACCGGGACCGCGCGTCTACGACGACGTCGTCGAGGCCGTCTCGGACGCCGTCGAGAAGGACTTTGCCCCCTGGACGCAGCAGGACAGCTCGCGCGCCGCGGTCGGAGCCGCCGCGGCCTTCCTGCTCGCCGGGGCGATCATGCTGCTCGGGGCCGGGAGCCAGTCGGTCGTGCCCCCGGTCATCGCCGCCTGCGTCGGCGCACTGGTGCTCATCAGCGCGGCCGTGATCGCCCGTCGCGAGGTGCACCCGAGCGGTGCGCAGGCGATGGTGCTGTGCGGCGCCGTGTTCTGGGCCGTCGCCGGACTGCTGTTCACCGCTCCCGACGCCGTGAGCCTGTGGGGTTGGCCGCTCGCCGCCGCGGGCGGCGGTGCGGTCCTCGCCGGCGCGGCCGGCCTCGCCCTCCTCCCCCGCACCCAAGAGATCTGCGTCGTCCCGCTCGCGGCGGGGTTCATCCTCGCGGCCGCCGGGACGGTCGTGGCGACCACGGACCTGTCCCCCGGGAACGTGCTGGCCATGACGGTCGCCGTCGCGGTGACCGCAAGCAACGGCATCCCCTGGTTGGCGCTGTCGACCACACACCTGCGCGTCGTGTCCGCGCAGAGCGACGAGGACGTCTTCGCGGACCCGGCGCCGATCGACCCCGAGGCCGTGGGCCGCAGCTACCAGCGCGGCTACCGGCTGCAGTTCGGCTTGCGGGCCGCCGTCGCGATCATCACGATCATCGCGACGCCCACCGTCGCCTCCCTCGGTCTGACCGGCGTGCTGCTCATGGTCCTGTGCTACACCGGCATGCTGCTCAGCGTCCGGCAGACCTTCTCCCGGGCCGACGTGTTCGTCGTCATGGCCACCGGCATCGTCGGGCTGACGTTCACCACCCTCATCGCCGCGCTGGCCCACCCCCAGTGGCGCGGGTCGCTCATGGTCGCCGTCGCAGTCGTGGCCGCGGTCGTCGTGGGCGCCTGCCTCATCGCCCCGCGCCCCCGGGCCGCGTTCGGCCGGGTAGCCGACTCCGTCGAGCTGCTCAGCCTCGCCCTGCTGCTCCCGCTCGGCGTCGCCGCCGCCGGGCTGGTCTGAGAGGCCCGGTCATGGCATCCAAGAAGGAGCTTGTCGAGGCGCAGACCTTCGGTCGACGCCGTCTGCTCACCGCCTTTGTCAGCGGCTCCCCCGGCGGACGTGAGATCGAGCCCCAGAAGCCGATGCGCGCGGTCGTCGCCGGCGTCGCGCTGTCCGTCCTGCTCGTGCTGGGCAGCCTCGGCTACGGGCTGCTCAAGCCAGGACTGCCGACCGGCTGGGACAACAACAAGCTGGTCCTTACCAAGGGCAGCGGCGCCCGCTTCGTCTCGATCAAGGGCACGCTCTACCCGGTCCTCAACACCACGAGCGCCCGGCTGGTCATCCCGTCAGAGAGCTTCGAGGTGGTCGAGGTGGCCGAGTCCAAGATCTCCGACGTCCCCCGCGGCAAGCAGATCGGCATCACCGGCGCCCCGGACGAGCTGCCCTCGCCCGCACACCTCGTCGGCTCCGGCTGGCTGGCGTGCGTGGGCGACGACGGCGCGAGCCGCATCCAGATCACCCAGGCCCCCGCCGGGGAAGCCACGACCGACAGCGCGGTCGTCACCGTCGCGGATCAGACCTACGTCGTCAACGGTTCCTACCGATACCTCGTCCCGAAGAAGGACGTCACCGCGGTGCTCCGCGCGCTCCAGCTCGAATCCGCTCCCGTGCGGGCCGTGACCGGACCCTGGCTCAACGTCTTCACCCCCGGCGACGACCTCGCGCCGCTGTTCCTGCCCACGGCAGGCGACCCGCTGGTCACCAGCACGCTGCCGAGCGGGACGGTCGTGGGGTCCGTCGTCGAGCAGACGGGGTCGGGGACCGAAGCGCGACGCTACGTGGTGACCGCCGCGGGCGAGCTCGCGCCGCTCACCGAGATCGGCTACCAGCTCTACCAGCTCGGCAGCGGCGCCCAGCTGGGCGCCCCGATCCAGGTGAGCAGCGCGGACATCCGGGACGTGCGGACCGCCCCCGAGCTTGCACCGCCGACCTGGCCGCAGGCACCGGCCGCGGCCTTCGACGGCCTCGACCCGATGTGCGCGGTCCTGCAGGTTCCCCCCGGAAGCGCCCCGGGTGCCCAGCCCGTCGCCCACTTCGCCCTCGCCGCCACCACCACGACCGATGCCCTGCCCACGACGGGCCGCGCCGAGGTCGAGGTGGATGCCGGCAAGGGTGCCCTCGTCCGGGCCACCGGCGACCAGCTCACCGACCAGGGCACCGTCGCGATCATCGACCAGTCCGGGACCGTCTTCGCGGTGCCCGACCCCTCGACCGAGGTCCTCGCCCAGCTCGGCTACACCGCGGCCGACATCTCCCCCGTCCCCCAGTCGTGGCTCGCGTTCCTGCCCGCCGGTCCCGAGCTGACCGTCGCCGCCGCGTCCATGGCGCCGGCCGGCACGAGCGGCTCGTGATCGGTCCCCGCGGCTGGTTGCTCGTCCCCCTCCTCGCCGCGCAGCTCGGCGGGCAGCTGCTGCTAGCCCCGGCGCAGGCACTGGCCTCCGGACTGACCGTGCTGCCGACCGCGAACGAGACCTGCTCTCCCGACGTGACCAGCTACTCCCCCGCCGCGCCTGCGGCCCTGGCAACCCTCAACGCCGAGCTCGCCTGGCGCACGGCGACCGGCAAGGGGGTGACGGTCGCCGTGGTGGACTCCGGCGTCGCAGCCGCGAACACCCACCTGACGAGCGCGGTCCTGCCCGGGATCTCCCTGACCGACACGCCGGGGGCTGACAACTCCGCCACGACCGACGTCATGGCCCACGGCACGGCCGTGGCCGGTCAGATCGCCGCGCGGCCCGTCGACGGATCGGGGGTCGTGGGCTTGGCGCCCGACGCCAAGATCCTGCCGGTCCGGGTGTACTTCTCCCAGGACCAACAGGTCGCCGACACAGGGAACGGTCCGCGCAGCGACCGCCTGGCCGCGGGGATCCGCGCCGCGGCCGACGGCGGCGCGCAGATCATCAACGTCTCCATGAGCACCGCCGAGGACACCCCAGAGCTGCGCGATGCGGTCGTCTACGCAACCGGGCTCGGTTCGCTCGTGGTGGCCAGCGCGGGCAACCGGAACACCACGGACGACCAGTCCGACTCCCCCCGCTATCCGGCGGCCTACCCCGAGGTGCTGTCGGTGACCTCGGTCGACGCCGCAGGCATCGGGACCGCCGACGCGATCCACGGACCGCATGTCGACGTCGCAGCCCCCGGAACCGACGTCCTGACCACGTTCCTCGCCGCCGGGGACTGCATGCTCTCGAGCGGCCTGCCCTCGACCAGCTACGCAACGGCCTACGTGAGCGCGGCGGCGGCCCTGATCGCCCAAGAACACCCCCGGGAGACCCCCGCGCAGTGGGCGTTCCGGCTCGAGGTCACCGCCTCCCGGACCATCCTGGACCGCCGCGACGACGTGACCGGCTGGGGAACGATCCGGCCCGCGGAGGCGCTCGCCTTCGTCGACGACGGCTCGGCCCGCGGCCCAGACAGCCCCGTCCACCCCAGGCCGGCCCCGCCGGCGGCCCAGCCGCAGGCCCTCGACCTGGACCAGGTGGTGTCACCGCTCGATGAGACCCACCGGGTCGCCATGTGGTGGACGCTCGGCGGGGTCGTCGCCGCACTGGCCACCGTCCTGGCGGGCCAGCTGGCTGTCACGAGGCACCGGGCCCGCCCGGGGCGGCGGACCCCTCCGACGTCCTGAGAGTCGGTGCACGCCACCAGTCAGTGCACGGCCACCGTCGAGGCGACCTGGATGACCTCGCGCCCGCGCTCACGGGTGACCATCTGCGCGCGCCCAGGGACGCTCGCGATCGGCCGTGCCGAGCCGATGAGCTGGCCCTCCTCGGGGCTGCCCGAGAGCAGCATCCCCGGTGCGGCGGTGTCCCGCAACGACTGGAGCACCGGCTCGAAGAGCACCCGGCTGGCCCCGCCGGAGCGCCGCGCGACGATCAGGTGGAGGCCCACGTCGCCGGCCTGCGCCACGAGCGGGGCGAGCGCGGCGACGGGGTTGCCCATCGACGTGGCGACCAGGTCGTAGTCGTCGACGAGGACAAACACCTCGGCGCCGGTCCACCACGTCCGCGAGCGCAGCTGCTCGGCGGTGACGTCCGGACCGGGCAGCCGTGCGCGCAGGTATGCCGCGACGTCGGTCAGCTGGGTGCTGGCGGTCTCGTGGGTCGTGAGGTAGCCCGCCATGTACTCGTCGGGGATCTCCCCGAGCAGGGACCGGCGGTAGTCGACCACGAAGAACTGGGCCTGGGCCGGGGTGAACTGCCGCATGACCTCACGGGCGTACCCGCGCAGCAGCCCGGACTTGCCCGACCCGCCGTCGCCGAAGGCGTAGAGGTGAGACTCGACCATCGGGTCCAGGCCCACCGGGCCGAGGTTCGACTCGTCGACTCCCAGCCAGATCATCCGGCCGGGCGCCCTGCCGGTGACCGCCGCCTGCGCGGCGACAGCGCCCTCCCCGAGCTTGCGCACCTGGTCGAGCGTGACGTCGTCGGGCAGCAGGCGGAGCTTGGGGCCGGTGGGCCCGTGCCAGCTCGCGTTGACGGTGTTGATGAGGTGCTCGACGCCCGCGCCCAGGGTCGCCGACTGCGGGTCGGAGTCGATGCGTGGCAGGGCACCGAGCATGTGGTGCTTGCTGGCGACGATCCCGCGCCCGGGGCGGTCCTTGGGCACATTCACGGCGATCTTGCGGTCGATGTCTGAGTCCATCGGGTCGCCCATCCGCAGCTCGACCTTCGTCCCGAAGACGTCCTTGACCTGGCTGCGGAAGTCCATCCACCGGGTCGCGGTCGCGAGCAGGTGCAGGCCGAAGGTCAGCCCGCGCCCCGCGAGGGCCTGGATCAGCGGCTCGAGCTCGTCGAACTCGGACCGGATGGTGCTCCAGCCGTCGACGACGAGGAAGACGTCGCCGTAGCCGTCGTCAGCACGCCCCTCACGGCGGCGCTGGCGGTAGGTCTCGATCGAGTCGATGCCCTGGGCGCGGAAGTACTGCTCACGGGTGTCGACGATGCCGCGCAGCTCGGCGACGATGCGCCGGACGACGTCGGGCTCGGAGCGGCTGGCCACACCGGCCACGTGGGCGAGGGAGGCGAGCGGGCTGAAGGTTCCCCCGCCGAAGTCGAGCACGTAGAACTGCACCTCGAGCGGGGTGCGGGTGAGGGCGAGGCCCGTGACGACCGAGCGTGCGAGCGTGCTCTTGCCGGTGCGCGGCCCGCCGATGATGGCCATGTGGCCGGCCGCACCACCGAGGGAGACGATCATGTTCTCGCGGCGCTGCTCGAGCGGGCGGTCGACGATGCCGAGCGGCACGACGAGGTCGCCCGCGGCCCGCCAGGACGGCGACACGAGGCCGAGCGCGGGGTCGACGCTGAGGTCGGGCATGAGCTGGTCGAGAGTCTGCGGGGTGATCAGCGGCGGCAACCAGACCCGGTGCGCGGCCGGCCCGCGCCCGGCCATGGCACGCACAGCGATGTCGAAGGTCACACCCTCGTCCTCGACCGGCGCGGCCTCGTCGGCGACATCGGGGGCCTCGACCGCGCGACGGGCCACCGGCGCGGCGGTGAACGGTTCGAGGGTCGTGCCCCCGGACTGCTCGATCCCGCGGCGCGGGCCGCGACGTCCCTTGGGCGGGCCGGAGACGTAGGAGGCGCGGAACTGGATCAGGGTCGAGGTGTCCGGCTTGAGGAAGCCCACCCCGGGGATCGGTGGCAGCGTGTAGGCATCGGGCACGCCGATGACCGCGCGCGACTCCGCAGCCGAGAACGTCCGCAGGCCGATCCGGTAGGACAGGTGCGACTCGAGGCCGCGCAGGCGCCCTTCCTCGAGCCGTTGGGAGGACAGCAGCAGGTGCATCTGCAGCGAGCGGCCGAGCCGACCGATCGCGACGAAGAGGTCGACGAAGTCGGGCCGGGCGGCGAGCAGCTCGGAGAACTCGTCGGCGACGATGAGCAGCGCGGGCAGCGGGGCCAGGTCGGTCCGCCCGGCCAGGCGGGCCTTCTCGTAGTCGGTGACGTTGGAAAAGTTCCCCGAGGCGCGCAGCAGCTCCTGGCGCCGGGTCATCTCCCCCTGGAGCGCGTCCTGCATGCGGTCGACGAGGGTGAGCTCCTCCCCGAGGTTGGTGATGATCGCCGAGACGTGGGGCATATCGGCCATGCCCGCGAACGTCGCACCACCCTTGAAGTCGACGAGGACGAAGTTGAGGTCCTCGGGCGAGTGGGTCAGGGCGAGGGCGAGCACGAGCGTGCGCAGCACCTCGGACTTGCCCGACCCGGTCGCCCCGATGACGAGGCCGTGCGGGCCCATGCCCTGGTGGGCGGACTCCTTGATGTCGAGGGAGATCGGCTGGCCCTGCTCGGTCAGCCCGATCGGCACCCGGAGCCGGTCGCGCTGCAGGCGCGGACGCCAGGTGACGTCGAGGTCGAGGTCGCGGATGTCACCGATGCCGAGCAGGTCGACGAGCTCGGCCGAGACCGCATCAGAGTCGGCCGGGGAGTCCGCAGAGCCGACGAAGAGCGGCGTGAGGCGGCGGGCGAGCGCCTCGACGTCGGGGATCGAGGCGCAGTCGGCGAAAGCGTCGATCGGGGCGTTGCTGACGCTGAGGATCTGCATTTGAGCACGCCCGCGGTGCGCCCCGGCCTGGGCCGTGGGGCCGACGGCGAGGCGCAGGCGGAGCGGGTCGTCGAGGTTGTCCCAGGACGCCGGGATCTCCAGGACCGTGACGCCCATGACGCCGTCCTCGGGGGCGAAGGCGCTGCCGGGGCCGACGTGGCCGCCGTCGAGCACGATGAGCAGGTGCGGGGCGGACTCCGGCCCGTTCGGGGAGAAGCGGGGACGCGCCTCGATGCCCTCGGGGAGCATGTCCTGGAGGTCGTCGAGGGACTCCCCGATCATCCGTGCGGGGCCGACGCTGTCCTTGGCCCGCGTGGAGTGCGTGTGCGGGAGCCACTTGGCCCACTCCCACTGCGGCAGCGCCTGGGCGGAGGCGACGATCGCGATCTGCAGGTTCGCCGGGGAGTGGAAGGTCGCGAGCTGGGCGACCATGGAACGGGCCTGAGCGCGGGCCTCCCCCTCGGGGCCGGTCACCTCGATCCGGGAGAAGTGCGTGAAGTCGACCGAGACGGGCAGGTCGGGCTGGAGCTGGTGGGTCACCAGGAAGCGGTGAGCCGCGGAGGAGGCGACCGTGTCGAGCTGGGCGAGCGGCGGGACGTCCGGCGCCTCGAGCGCCAGGCACAGCGGCTGGGTCGCGACGCCCACCCGAGCGTGCAGGTGATCCCCCTGGCCCGGGGCACGTTCCCAGACCCGCTGCCCCTGCTCGGCGAGGGCCGCCAGGGAGGTCGGGTCGGGGTTGTTCCACAGGGCGTGCCGGTGCTGCTGGCGGGCCGCCTGGCGGACGGTCGAGCGCAGGTCGGTCAGGTAGGCGAGGTACTCGCGGCGGCTGCCGAGCACGGTTGCCTGGTGCTGGGAGCGTTGGCGCCACCCGTTGACCACGACGAAGCCGAGGGACGCGACGAGGAACATGCCGCCGGCGATCATCCCCTTGGGACCCGGTGAGGCCATCGCCACGAAGACGATGGACCCGACGCTCCCGAGCATCGGGACCAAGGACGTGAGCAGCCCGCTGATCCCGTCGGAGGGCACGAGCTCGGGGGGCGTCTGCAGGACGACCCGGCCCGACGGCAGCGGGGGTTGCGGCACGCGGGCGTCCCGGTAGTGCGGGGTCGTCATGTGCCGTCTCCTAGGCTGCGTGTCGAGGGGGCGCGCGCGGCGCGCTCTCATGATGGACCTGTGCATGATGGATCTGTGCATGATGGACCGGTGGTCGAACCGGCACGAGTCAGCCCACACAATAGTAGGGATATGCACGCAACCACGTGTGCACCGCGAGCGGTCGGCAGGCACGCAGCGGATCGAGCACGGGGGGAGATGGCGTGAGCGACACGATCGCGACGACCCGGCGCGTCGTGCTGCAGTTCGCCGAGCACCACGTGGACGTGCTGGTCCCGGCTCACCTGCGGCTCAGCGACGCGTTGCGGTCCGTCGGCGTCGACCCCGGGGACCCCGGCGTCGTCGTGGTGGCCTCCGACGGGACACCCGTGGACACCTCCCGGTCGGCGGTCGACGTCCTGGAGGACGGGACGGTCCTGCACATCAGCGCCCGCCCGCCCCGGGGCCGCGCGGGCTCCCCTCCCGCTCCGGTCGCGCCCGGCGCGGACGGCTCCGGCGACGGGATCGGCGACGCCGTCCGGGCGACCGCCCTGCTCCCACAGATCGTTCTCATGGTCCTGGCCGGGGTGTGTGCGCTCTTCGTCATGACCACCTCGGTCTTCGGTTCCCTGGCCACGGACGACATCCTCAGCTCGACTCAGCAGGCGATCGTCGCGACGGCCTTCCTCGGTGCCGGCCTGGGCCTCGCCCTGCGCCCACGGGTGTTCCAGGACGGCCGCAACGAGATGTGCCTCGTCATCGCGGCCTTCCTCGCCTGCGCCGGCGGCGCGAGCGCGATCGACGCCGCGCTCGCCCAGAGCCACCAGCTCGCCCTCGCCACCGGTCTCCTGTGCGCTGGGGCGGTGAGCGCCGTGGGCGCCGTCTCGACCCGGCGCGCGGGCGGTGACGGGCTGCAGATGGCCCTGGTCCTCGCGGTCGTCTTCGGCTGGTGCGCTGTCCTTGCCCTCGGCGCACTGTTCCTGGTGCTGCCCGCCTGGGCCTTCGCGGCCCTCGCCCTGGGGTGTGTCCCGCCCGCGCTGCGGGCGCTGCCCTCGTGGTCGCTTCAGGTCCCCGACACGTACCTGGTCGACGCCGAGCACGTCACCCGGGCGGCCCTGTCGGTGCGCGGCGCGCGACCGCAGCCGACCCCGCCGCTGCGCAACGCCGTCGTGCTGGCGGCCGTGCGGCGCGGTGACCGCCTGCTCGGCTCGGGGATCGTCACGCAAGCGGTCGTCGCCGCGATCGCCACGCCCGTGGTGCTCTTCGGCGCCGCGCCGACCGGCCTCGCCCACACTGCGGCGCTGATCCTTGTGGTCGCCGTGGCCGTCGCCCTCGTGTGCATCCCGCGCAACGCCCGGAACGTGACGTCCAAGACCGTGCCGCGGGCCGCCGCCGGAGCCATGCTGCTCACGCTCGTCGTCCGGGTGGTGCTGGACGGACAGGCGAACCTGGTCGGCCTCGCCGTCGCCGCGATCGTCGTCGGGCTCGGCCTAGGTTTCCTGGCCATCCCGGTGGCCCGGGGGCACCGTTCCGTCGCGTTCTCCCGGCTGATCGACGCCGTCGAAGGGCTCGCGGTCATGCTCGCGCTGCCTGCCGCGCTGGCGAGCATCGGCGCGATCGAGCTTGTCCGCAGCGCATTCTCGAGGTGAGCGCGTGAGGAAAAGGCCGCCGACCCCCTGCTAGCATCGGCCCGATCCGTGGACCGGGACCGTCCAGCACGCCGTCCAACACCGAGCGCAGCCGCCGAGGGAACCGTATGACCACCACACCAGTGCAGCCCCGCATCGCCCCCGTCGCGCGGCGCGTGGGTGCCTTCGCGATCGACCTCGCCGTCGCGGCGGCGGTCGCGGGCGGCGTGTGGGCAGCCACCGGCGAGCCGGTTCTCGCCGGCCTCGCCCTGGTCCAGGTGGCCGTCGCGCTCTGCGTGTGGGAGTCTCGCACCGGCCTGACCGTCGGGAACGCGGCGTGCCGCATCCGCACGGTGCGCGTCGAGGGGCCCTACGCCCCGGGCATCCGGCGCGGCGCGCTGCGGGCACTGGTCGTCGGGGCGGGATTCCTCGGCGCCGGGCTGGGCCAGTGGGTCGTGGTGTCCTCGGGCGTCTGGGACCGGCGCCAGCTCAAGCAGGGCTGGCACGACGCCGTGGCGAACACCGTGATGATCGACGTGGCCCGCCAACCGCAGCCGGTTCAGCCGTGGGTGCAGCGGCCGACCCAGCCGCAGGCCCCTGAACAGTGGGTGCAGCCGTCGCCCGCAGCGGCGCTACAGCCTGTCCCGCAGCCAGGCCAGCAGCACGTCCGGCTCGTTCACGCGCCGGCGCAGCCCGCCGCGGCCACGGGAGCACCCGAGGCCCCGGTCGAGGCTCCGGTCCCGGTTGCGGCCGCCACGCCGCCCACCCGGGCTGCGGCCCGAGCAGCCGCACAGACCGGCCAGGGGGCCCACCTGCTCTCCTTCGACAACGGTCAGTCCTTCACGGTCGTCGGCGCCGGGCTCGTCGGCCGAAGCCCGCAGGCCTTGCCCGGGGCCCCCGACGCCCAGCTGCTCGAGATCGTCGACGAGGACCGGTCCGTCTCCAAGACGCACCTGCAGTTCGGGGTCGACGAGCAGGGATTCTGGGTCAGCGACCTCGGCTCGACGAACGGCACGTCCGTCCTGACCCCGCACGGGGAGCCGCTCGACGTCGTCGTCGGCGTGCGTGTCTACGTGCCCGCGGACGGCAGCGTTCGGGTTGGCCAGCGGCAGTTCACCGCCCGGCCCGCCCGGTAGCACGCCAGTCAGAAGCCCGTCAGAACCCGAGCTTGCGCAGCTGGTTGGGGTCGCGCTGCCAGTCCTTGGCGACCTTGACGTGCAGGTCGAGGTAGATCCGGTTGCCGAGCAGCGCCTCAATCCCCTTCCGCGCCTCGGTGCCCACGTGCCGAAGCCGTGACCCACCACGGCCGATGATGATCGCCTTCTGGCTGTCGCGCTCGACGTAGAGGTTGACCCGCACGTCGAGCAGCGGGTTCGCGCCCGAGCTGCCCTCACGCTCGGATATCTCCTCGACCACGACGGCGAGAGAGTGCGGCAGCTCCTGGCGGACGCCCTCGAGGGCAGCCTCGCGGACGAGCTCAGCGACCATGATGGCTTCGGGCTCGTCGGTGAGCTCGCCGTCCGGGTAGAGCACGACGCCCTCGGGCAGGTGCCCGACGAGGACGTTCTCGAGCACGTCGACCTGGAACTCGCCCGTGGCCGAGACCGGGACGATATCCGCCCACTCCCCCAGGTCGTTGACCTTGAGCAGGTGCTTGGTGAGCTCGTCCCGGGTGACCAGGTCGGCTTTGGTGACCACGGCGATGATGGGCGTCTTGTGACGGCCGGAGCTCAGCTGGGCGAGCTGCTCGGCGATGTAGCGGTCGCCCGGACCGATCTTCTGGTCCGCCGGGAGGCAGAAGACGATGACGTCGACCTGGGTGAGAGTCTCCCGCACGAGGTCGTTGAGCCGCTCACCGAGGAGCGTCCGCGGGCGGTGCAGCCCCGGGGTGTCCACGAGGATGAGCTGGGCGTCGGGGCGGTTGACGATGCCACGGATGGTGTGGCGGGTGGTCTGGGGACGGTCGGAGGTGATCGCGACCTTCTGCCCGACCAGCGCGTTGGTGAGCGTCGACTTGCCGGCGTTGGGCCGCCCGACCAGGCAGGCGAAGCCCGATCGGTACGTCCCTGCGGCGCCCTGAGCGTCCGGTGAGGTGGTGGGGGTCATGAGTCAGTCTCCTGCTGGTCTGCGGACACGCGGCGATCCTCGCTCGCGCGGTGGTCATCAAGTACTCGTCGTTCTTGGGTGGTCTCGGGCTCGCCCTCGGCGCTGCGCGAGACCAGGACTGTGGCGAGCTGACGGCGTCGGCCCTCGACGTGCTCGGCCACCAGGTGCAGGCCGTGGACGTCGGCGGTCGCGCCCGGGAGCGCGACCTTGCCCAGCGTCTTGGCGAGCAGCCCGCCCGTGGTGTCCACGTCGTCGTCGTCGATCTCCAGGTCGAAGAGCTCCCCGAGGGAGTCGATCGGCAACCGTGAGGGCACCCGGAACAGGCCGGACGAGATCTCCTCGACCTCGGGGGCTGCGGTGTCGTGCTCGTCGGTGACCTCGCCGACGATCTCCTCGATCGCGTCCTCGATGGTCACCAGCCCGGCGATGCCGCCATACTCGTCGACCACGAGGGCCATGTGCGAGGACGAGACCTGCATCTCGCGCATGAGGTCGTCGACCGGCTTGGACTCGGGCACGAACGTCGCCGGGCGCATGACCGTGGCCACGGTGCGGTTCTCCCCACCCTCGGCGTCGTTGAGCACCCGCACGACGTCCTTGAAGTACACGACGCCCAGCAGGTCGTCCACGGAGTCTCCGATCACCGGGACCCGGGAGAACCCCGAGCGCAGGAACAGCGCGAGCGCTTTGGGCAGCGGGGTGTAGGCCGCGCAGGTGACCATGTCGGTGCGCGGGACCATGACCTCGCGGGTGAGCGTGCTGCCGAGCTCGAAGACGGAGCGGAGCATCATCCGCTCTTCGTCCTCGATGACGTCGGAGTCGTTGACCCGGTCGACCATGTCGCGCAGCTCGTGGGAGTCGTCGGCCTCGAGGTTGGCCCGGGCCGAGCTTGTCAGCCGGGTGACCCCGCCGGCCACCGTCAGCACAGCCGCCAGCACCCGGCTGAGCAGCACGAGGGTCTGCGCCGGTCGGTTGCGGCCCAGGCTGCGCGGGCTGATCCGCACGATGACGAGGGAGACGATCGCGCTGATCAGGACGGCGAGGATCAGCACGAGCCACCACTGCTCCACGACCGAGGCGAGGGAGACGGTGATGCAGGCCGTGGCGAGCATCTCGGCGAACACCCGCACGAAGGCCGCCGAGGCCGCCGTCTGCCCGGGGTCGGCCGTGACGCGCTGGATCCGCGCGGCGCTGTTCTTGCTGTTCTCGACGATCTCGCCCACCGCGGAGCGGGAGATCCTGATGACCGCGGCCTCGCCCGCGCTGAGGATCGCGGCGAGAGCGATGCCCAGGACCGCGAGGAAGATCAGGAGGCCGACCGGCGCGTGGCCGGAGACGGTCACCGGGTCGGGCGGCCGGCGAGGAAGGTGAGGAGCAGCTTGCGCTGGAGCGCGAACATCTCCTTCTCCTCCTCCGGCTCGGCGTGGTCGTATCCGAGCAGGTGCAGGATCCCGTGGGTGGTCAGCAGGAGCATCTCCTCGACCGTGGAGTGCCCGGCCGTGACCGCCTGCGCTGCGGCCACCTCGGGGCAGAGCACGACGTCGCCGAGCAGGCCGGCGGGGGTCACGTCGCCGTCGCGGCCCGGGCGGAGCTCGTCCATCGGGAAGGAGAGGACGTCCGTGGGTCCCGGCTCGTCCATCCACTGGATGTGCAGCTCGGTCATCACCTCGGTGTCGACAAAGAGGATCGACAGCTCGGTCTGTGCGTGGACGTGCATCTCGTCGAGCACGAACCGGCCCAGCGCAGCGAACTCGGCCTCGTCGACCTCGTAGCCGGACTCGTTGTTTACTTCGATGCTCACCGGTGGTGGCCTTTCTCGTGGGTGTGGTCGCGCGACGGGCGGTAGCCGCCGGCGGGTGTGGTCACTGCGGTGTCCCAGCGGGCGTACGCGTCGATGATGTCTGCGACGAGCCGGTGCCGGACGACGTCGGAGGAGCCCAACCGGCAGAACTCGATGTCGTCGACGCCGGTGAGGATGTCTTCGACGACGCGCAGCCCCGAGGCTGTCCCGCTTGGCAGGTCGACCTGGGTCACGTCACCGGTGATGACCATCTTGGAGGAGAAGCCCAACCGGGTGAGGAACATCTTCATCTGCTCGACGGAGGTGTTCTGCGCCTCGTCGAGGATGATGAAAGCGTCGTTGAGGGTCCGTCCTCGCATGTAGGCGAGCGGCGCGACCTCGATCGTCCCCGCCTCGATGAGCTTGGGGATGGACTGCGGGTCGATCATGTCGTGGAGGGCGTCGTAGAGCGGGCGCAGGTACGGGTCGATCTTCTCCGAGAGCGTCCCGGGCAGGAAGCCGAGCCGCTCCCCCGCCTCGACGGCCGGGCGGGTCAGCACGATCCGGTTGACCTGTCGGGCCTGGAGCGCCTGGACGGCCTTCGCCATGGCGAGGTACGTCTTGCCGGTTCCGGCCGGGCCGATCCCGAAGGTCACGGTATTCGCGTCGATCGCGTCGACGTAGTGCTTCTGCCCGACCGTCTTGGCGCGGATGGTGCGGCCCTTGTTGGACAGGATGTTCAGGGTGAACACCTCGGCCGGGCGGGTCTCCGTAGCAGCGGTGAGCATCGTGATCGAGCGTTTGACGACGTCGGCCGTCAGGGCCGTGCCAGACTCGGCGACCTCGATGAGCTCGTCGACCAGGCGGGCGGCCAGCGCGACGTCGCCGACGGGTCCGCGCAAGATGATCTGGTTGTCGCGGACGCGCACGTCGACCGTGTCGAATCCCTCCTCGATCGCCCGCAGGACCGAGTCCACCGGACCCAGCAGCCGCGCGAGGGAGACCTCAGCGGGCACGATGATGCGGTGCTCGACGTCGCCCCGACCGGAACCGGTCATGCTCTCTGGAGTTGCCATATGGCGGTGCGCCCGCTCCTTCTATGGGTATTCGTGGATGGATCTGCACATTCTATCGAGCGACCCACCCAGCACCCGCCGCTCAGGCCGGGGACCACCCCAGCCGAGCGCCGCCGATGACGTGGCCGTGCACGTGGAAGACACTCTGGCCGGCATGCGGGCCGGAGTTGAAGATCAGTCGGTACTGGCCGTCGGCCAGGTCGCCGGCGATCTGGTCGGAGAGCGCCACGACCCCGGCGAGCAGGCCCGGGTCGCCCGCGGCGAGCTGGGCGATGTCGCCGTAGTGCTCGCGCGGCACGACAAGGACGTGCATCGGCGCCTGCGGGTTGATGTCCCGGAAGGCGATCGCCTCGGGTGTCTGCGCCACGATCGTGGCCGGCACCGTGCCGGCGACAATCTTGCAGAACAGGCACTCCGGATCGGTGCGGATCGGCTCGGTCGACTGCGATGAGGTCATGGGCCGAGGCTAACCCAGTTCCCGCGGCTGGGCCCCAGCAGCTCAGCCCCAGCGGCCCAGCCGCTGGCTCAGCAACGCGATCGCGATCGGCCCCGCCGTCGACGTGCGCAGCACGTGCGGCCCGAGCCGGGCCAGCACGGCCCCGGCGTCGGTGAGCGCGGCCACCTCGCGGTCGCTGATCCCGCCCTCGGGCCCGACGACGATCAGCACCCGGCGGACCGGCGCACCGGCGCCGCCCGCCGCGGGGAGGTCGAGGCCAGCGAGCGGGAGCTCCGCATCCTCGTGCAGCACGACCGTCAGCCCGCCCGCGGCGTGAACCTCGGCGACCGTGGCCGCGAGCCCCTTGCCGTCGATGACCTGTCCGACCGCTGGCAGGCTGGCCCGGCGGGCCTGCTTGGTCGCGGCCCGGACCGTCGTCACCCAGCGGGCGCGGGACTTCGCGGCGCGGTCCCCGCGCCACACCACAACCGAGCGTTCGGCCTGCCACGGCTGGACCGCGTCCACGCCGACCTCGGTCGCGGCCTCGATCGCAAGCTCGTCCCGGTCCCCCTTGGCGAGGGCCTGCACGAGCACCAGCTCCACGCCATCGGGTGCCTCGGTGCGCGTGGCTGTGACCGTGAGCTCAAGACGGCCGGCGTCGACCGCGGCGACGACCGTCTCCAGGCGCAGGCCCGCGCCGTCGACCACGTCGATGCGCTCACCGGCGCCGCGACGCTGCACGACGCCGGCGTGGCGGCCCTCGTCGCCGTCGAGCACGTACGTATCCCCCGGCGCGAGGGCGAACAGCGCACCCGGCGCGGCGAGGAAGACCGGAGCGCTCACTAGCGGCCCGAGAGCTTGTCGCGCAGGCGGGTGAAGACGCCGGGGTGCGCCGCGGAGACACGGCCCTCGGGGCGTTCCTCCCCGCGCAGCACCGAGAGCTGACGGAGCAGGTCGGACTGCTCCTCCGAGAGCGCGGTGGGGATCTGGATCTCGACGTGGACGTTGAGATCACCGCGTCCGCCCACGTGCAGGTGTCCGATGCCCAGCCCCTTGAGCGTGATGATCTGCCCGGGCTGGGTGCCGGGGCGCAGGTCGACGGACTCGAGACCGTCGAGGGTCTCGAGCTCGATGACTGTGCCGAGGGCGGCCGCGGTCATGGGGACCTCGAGCGTGGCGTGCAGGTCGTCCCCGCGGCGCAGGAACATCTCGTGCTTGCGCTCACGGATCTCGAAGTAGAGGTCACCAGCCGGTCCGCCGGCTGGTCCGACCTCACCCTGGGAGGTGAGCTTGATCCGGTTGCCCGTCTCCACGCCTGCGGGCACCTCGACCACGACCGTGCGGCGGCTGCGGACGCGGCCCTCGCCGGCGCACTCGGCGCACGGCTCGGGGATCGTGGTACCGAAGCCCTGGCAGGCAGCGCAGGGCGCGGTCGTCATGACCTGACCGAGGAAGGAGCGGGCGACCTTCTGCACGGTCCCGCGGCCGTTGCAGACGTCGCAGGTACGGGGTGAGGTGCCCGGACGGCAGCACGAACCCGAGCAGGTCCCGCAGACGACCGCGGTGTCGACCTGGATCTCGCGGCGCACCCCGAAGGCGGCGTCGGCGAGGTCGATGTCGAGGCGGATCAAGGCATCCTGGCCGCGGCGCGCGCGCGGGATCGGGCCACGCTGGGCCTGCCCGCCGCCGAAGAACGTCTCGAAGATGTCCTGGAAGCCGAAGCCTCCGCCCATCCCGCCACCGGGGGCGGAAGGATCGTTGCCCATGTCGTAGGAGCGGCGCTTCTCCGCGTTGGAGAGCACCTCGTAGGCGCGGCCCACGTCCTTGAACTTGTCCTCCGCGCCGGGGCCGGCGACGTCGGGGTGGAACTCACGCGCAAGCTTGCGATAAGCCTTCTTGATCTGTTCCTGGCTTGCGTCCTTGGCTACACCAAGCACGTCGTAGTAGTCGCTCACTGAATACTCTCTGCCGATCGGGGTTTAGGGGATTCTCGGGTCAGGTCGAGCTCGGTCAGGTCACGTGCGACAACGCCGCCGGGGCCCTCAGTGATTCCATCCGCTGGCATCTCACGTGCTGAGGATCCTGGAGAGGTACCGGGCGACGGCCCGGACGGCCGCCATCGTGGCCGGGTAGTCCATCCGGGTGGGTCCGATCGAGCCGATCGTGGCGACGGCGTCACCGCCTCCGCCGTAGCCGGTCGTCACGATCGAGGTCTCGAAGAGCCCGCTGAGCTGGGTCTCGTGGCCGATCCGTACCGTGACTCCGGCGGAGTCTTCGACCATCTCGGTGAGCAGGTTGAGCAGCACTACCTGCTCCTCGAGCGCCTCCAGGACCGGCCGCAGCGCGTGCTCGAACCGCATGTTCGCCTGGGCGAGGTTCGCCGTCCCGGCGAGCACGATCCGCTCCTCGCTCTCCTGGGAGAGCGTGTCGGTGACGACCTCCGCGATCCGGGCCACCATGGGCCGGTCGCCGGGTCGGAAGGCCTCAGTGAGATCCTCGAGCGCCGCGCGCAGCTCCGGCAGGCGGCGGCCGGCCGCGGCGACGTTGAACCGGGTCCGCAGCTCGAGCAGGGTCTGCTCGTCGGGCGGGGAGTCCACCTCGATGGTCCGCTGCTCGACCCGGCCGGTGTCGGTGATGATGACCACGAGCAGCCGGCGGTCGCCCAGCACGACGAGCTCGAGGTGACGCAGCCCGGACCGGCGCAGCGAGGGGTACTGCACGACGGCGACCTGCCCGGTCAGCTGGGCGAGCAGCCGTCCCGCGCGGGACATGACGTCGTCCAGGTCGACCGCGCCCGCGAGGAAGGTCTCGATCGCGTTCTTCTCCGCCGGGGAGACCGCCTTGACCTGGGCGAGGCGGTCGACGAACATCCGGTAGCCCTTGTCGGTCGGCACCCGGCCGGCCGAGGTGTGCGGCTGGGCGATGTAGCCGCCTTCTTCCAGGACCGCCATGTCGTTGCGGATCGTGGCGGGTGAGACGCCCAGCCCGTGCCTCTCGGCGAGCACCTTGGAGCCCACCGGCTCGCGCGTGTGGACGTAGTCCTCGACGATGGCGCGGAGCACATCCAGCCTGCGGTCGTCGCTCGACGCCATGTGAGTTCCTCCCGCCCGGACGTAGCACTCGAAGTAGGTGAGTGCTAATTCTACGCGACACCCCGCCGGCGGTTCCACGGCCGGCAATTCCCGGCGGGCTAGCCTTGCGCGGTGAGCGCTGATCGATACTCCTCCGACGTCCTGTCCTCCGGTCCCCACCCGGCCTCCCGGCGGCCCGTCTCCAAGCCGGTTCCCGCCGATCGCGGGCTCGTGGTGGAGGAGGTCACGTCCGGGTGGGTCGGCGCGGTCGTCCGTACCGAGAAGTCGGGTGGGATGCACGTCGTCGTGCTCGAGGACCGGGCAGGGCGCACGCGCACCTTCCCGCTCGGCCCCGGGTTCTGGATCGACGGCGCCCCGGTCGAGCTCACCCCACCGGTCGCGGCGCGGGCGCCTCAGGCGCCGGCTCGCACCGCGAGCGGGTCCCGGTCGGTGGCCGACGCGAGGGCCCGGGTGGCCCGTGGCAGCCGGATCTGGGTCGAGGGACGCCACGACGCCGAGCTCGTCGAGCGCGTGTGGGGCGATGACCTGCGCGTCGAGGGCGTCGTGGTCGAGCTGCTCGACGGCGTGGACAACCTCGCCGCGGCCCTCGCGGAGTTCAAGCCGTCGCCCGGTCGGCGGGTAGGGGTGCTCGTCGACCACCTCGTCCGCGGCAGCAAGGAGCAGCGGATCACCGACGACGTGCTGCGACAGTTCCCCGGCGGGAACGTCCTCGTCCTGGGACACCCGTACATCGACGTCTGGCAGGCCGTCCGCCCCGCGCGGATCGGCCTGGAGAAGTGGCCCGTGATCGAGCGGTGCACGGAGTGGAAGTACGGGATCCTGCGCGAGCTCGGCTGGCCCGCGCAGAACCAGACCGACGTCGCCATGGGGTGGAAGAAGATCCTCGGCACGGTGCGGTCCTACGCGGACCTCGAGCCGTCGCTGCTCTCCCGGGTCGAGGAGCTCATCGACTTCACGACCGCTGGCTGAAGGCAGCGGCTGAGGCGAGCGGCTTAGACCGGGTGCTCGCCGATGAGGCGGCGGTAGACGTAGGCGGAGGCGATCATGGCCACCGGTATCGCGATGAGCAGGCCGACCCCGAACAGCAGGCTGCCGATGAACTCCGCGATGTACACGCCGATGAACAGCAGCACGGCGGTCGCGAGATTGGCGTAGACCAGCCGGAAGCTGGCCGTGATCGAGTCGATCGCTCCGAGCTGCTTGTCGATCACGAAGAACAGGGCGAACTGCGCGAAGAACGCGAAGACGATCCCGCCGATGAAGGTGATCGACAAGATCGCGGTCGCCAGGCCCACGAGCAACGCCGTGAGGATCACGGTTCCGACATTCGCGAACCTGAAGAAGTCCTGGTAGACGAGCGGGCGCCCCTGGGTGGCGATGAGCGAGCCCCGGATGATCCCCGCCTGGACGAGGGAGGCGAGGACGACCGCGATGATGATGAACACGATCATGCCGAAGCCGAAGCCGACGGCCCCACCGCCGCTGATGTTCCCGTAGGCGTCCGTGGTTGCTGCCGCCGTGCCGACGAGGATCGTGAAGAAGATGATCGTGACGACCGTGAAGATCGCGATGTAGGTGAGGGCCGCGAGCAGGATGACGCCGACGTTCTGGGTGAACTTGTTCCAGCCGTAGGTGAATGCCTCACCGACCGGGACCTGGTTCATGGCTGCCCCGGGTCCGTAGGCGGCCGGAGGCGGCGGGTAGCCGGCCTGCGCGTAGGGCTGCTGGTACGGCTGTTGGGGCTGAGCGGGCGGCGGATACCCGGGTTGGGCGTAGGGCTGCTGGTTGGGCTGCTGGTTGGGCTGGGCGGGTGGCGGGTAGCCACCGGGCGTGGGCGGGGCACCAGGTGGTGGGTAGCCGCCAGCAGGCGGCGCACCCGGCGGTTGAACGGGCGGCTGAACCGGCGGCTGGGCGGGCGGCTGGAACGGCGGCTGGGCCGGCGGTGGTGCGGGTACCTGGGGATCCGACGGGGTCGGTCGGTCTGGCTCCTCGGGGTGGTTCTCACTCATGGCGTCTCCAAGTCGTCCGACGGATCCGCGCAATCGCGCTCACAAGCATCGTTACACCTCAGACGCGCGGGCGCTCCCCAGACGGCAACCCACCCCGCAGCGGCCCGGCGCTCCGTGGCAACCGGGCGCTCCGCTACTGCCCGGAGCGGTGCGCCTGCGCCTGGGCGAGACCGGCCACCAGCATCTGGGCGTAGAGCTCCTGTCCCGAGGCCTGCGGGTGCACGCCGTCCTTGCCGAGACTCTCCGGGTGGGCGGCGATAGTCGTCTGCCAGTCCGCCACGACCACGTTGGGGAACCGCGCCGCGGCAGAGCGCATCTGGTCGTTGGTCGGACCGATCCACGGGCGGTCCCCGTATCCGGTGACCAGCACGATCGTGCGGTCGGGGCCGATCGCGGCGATCGCGGCGTCCATGACCCGCTCGTTGACCGTGCTGTTGGTCCCCAGCGACAGGACGACGTAGGGCCGCAGCGCGCCTCCTGCGCTCAAGGCGGCAGCCACCTCTGGCGCCGTGGACATCTGCCGGGACACCTCGGCGTCGATGTAGACCCCAGGCAGCGCAGCCTGGAGGGAGGCTGCACTGATGAGCGTTACCGAGTCACCGATCACGGTGACCTGGTCCCCCGCGGGTGCGGCCGCGACGCCCGCCGTCGGGGGTGCGGGTTCGGTCACGGCCGGCGCGCTGGGCGGCGCGTCAGGAGTGGCGCCGGTGGGCACAGTCGGATCGGCGGCAGGCGCTGTCGGCACGGTGACCGGGGCGCTCGTCTGACCGTCCGCGGCGGCCTGGGCTCCCCGCTCGATCTCTGCCTCGAGCTCGGAGACCTCGGGTGCCCGCACGAAGGCGGCCGTGACCGAGGAGACCACGAGCAGGGTCCCGGCGATGGCCACGGCGAGGCGCACCCTGCCCCGTGCGGTGCGGGCCGGGGACCGGCGTTCGGCCCATGCGACGAGGGCCATCCGACGGACCCGGTCCCAGGCCGTACGGAGCAGCGTTCCGATCCCCCGGACCATCACCGGACGCTCGATGAACCGGTACGACGCCCAGGCGGCCGCCACGGTCAGGGCGAGCGTCACGGCGACGACGAGCCACGGCGAACCGTGCCCGGGGTGGTCTGCTCCCATGACCTGGGAGACGAGCACAAGCAGCGGCCAGTGCCACAGGTACAGCCCATAGGACCGCACGCCGACCCACCGGAGCGGCGCGACTTCGCACCGACGCGTGAGAGGCTGGCTGCGCACGACGAAAGCGATCAGGCCGACCGTGAAGAGCGACGCGAGGACGAGACCTCCCCGGTAGGCGGACGGCGCGTCGACCGACAGCGTGAAAGACAGCCACACCAGGCCGACCGCGCTCGCCGCGCCGAGCGCGAGCCGGGCGCCCCGGCGTCGGGCAGGAACGGCGAACAGGCGAGCCAGGGGCGCGGTCCAGCGCGCCCCCGTGCGCTCGGCGCGCGGGGCATCGTCGAGCACTTCCGCCGCCCCGGCGACGTCCCGCACGAGCGGGCTGCGCGGGGCGAACCACAGCGCGAAGAACGCCCCGGCCATGAGCCCGAACAGGTGGGTGTCTGTGCCGAAGTACACCCGGGACGGATCGAAGAGCGGGTCGTAGCGGACGGCCATCCAGACGGCCGAGGCGACCGCGAAGGTGCCGGTGACCACGAGGCCCGCGGTGCGGGACCGGCGGATCGTGAACACGGCGAGCAGGACCAGTGGCCAGAACAGATAGAACTGCTCCTCGACCGCCAAGGACCAGAAATTCGCAAAGAGCTGTGGGCTGAGGTCGCTCGAGTAGGAGGCGCCCTGGGCGATGTACACCCAGTTGCTCGCGAACGTCAGCGCGCCCATGACCTGCGAGCGGATCCCCACGAGCACGTCGCCGCCGAGCAGCCCGGCGGTCGCCGTGCAGGCAACGACGACCGTGACCATCGCCGGCAGCAGCCGGCGAGCCCGCCGGGTCCAGAAGCGTCGCAGCGACACCCGCCCGGTCTGCACCCGCTCGCGGACCAGCAGGGTCGTGATGAGGAAGCCGCTGAGCACGAAGAAGACGTCCACCCCGACGAACCCGCCAGGCAGCAGGCCCGGCGCCAGGTGGTAGGTCACGACCGCCAGGACCGCGAGGGCACGCAGCGAGTCGAGTCCGTGGATCCGCGGCGGGCGTGAGCTTGCCGCTCGTGGGACCGAGGGCTTGCGGACCGTGCCGACCGAGCCGGTCGTCACGGCCAGGCCCGGTCGGGCGGTCTGCCGCGCTGCTGCGGCGGGGTGAGAGGAGGAGCCTGAAGTCATCGTCAATCTGTGAGGTCGCGTACCACTGTGTCTGCCAGGAGCCGGCCCTTGCGGGTCAGCACCGCCCGCCCGGTGAGCGCGGACCGTCCGTCGAGGAGCTCGTTGGCCACGTGGACCGCGACCCGCTGCCGCGCAGGCGGTGAGAGCACCGAAAGATCCAGCCCCTCCCGCAGGCGCAGACCGAGCATAACGCGCTCGAGCTGGGCCGAGGCGTCGTCGAGAACTTCACGTCCGGCGGCCGGGCTGTGGCCCTCGCCGAGCATCTTCGCGTAGCGCAGCGGGTGCTTGACGTTCCACCACCTGATGCCCCTGGTCCCGGGCTCGTCGGAGCCCATGTAGGAGTGGGCGCCGGGGCCGATGCCCCACCAGTCGTCCCCACGCCAGTAGGCAAGATTGTGACGGCACGCACGCGGCGCGCCGTCGACCGTGCGGGCCCAGTTGGACACCTCGTACCACTCGAGCCCGGCCGCGGTGAGCAGGTCGTCGGCGAGCTCGTACTTGGTCGCCTGGTCATCCTCGCTCGGCAGCGCCAGCTCCCCCCGGCGCACCTGGGCGGCCATCTTGGTGCCCTGCTCGACGACGAGCGCGTAGGCCGAGACATGGTCGACGCCGGTCGCGAGCGCGGTCTCCACGCTCACCCGCCAGTCGTCGAGACTCTCCCCCGGAGTGCCATAGATGAGGTCGAGGGACACCTCGAGGCCGGCCTCGCGGGCCCAGCGTACGACGTCGGGGATCCGGCGAGGGTCGTGGGTGCGCTCGAGGGTCGCGAGCACGGACGGCACCGCGGACTGCATCCCGAAGGACACCCGGGTGAACCCGGCGTCGGCCAGCACCTGCAGGGACGCGGGGGTGACCGAGTCGGGGTTCGCCTCGGTCGTCACCTCGGCGCCGGGGGCCAACCCCCAGGCTGCACGGACGCCGTCGAGCATCCTGGCGAGATCGCCCGCCGGGAGCAGAGTCGGGGTGCCGCCGCCGACGAAGACGGTGGCCACCTCACGGGCCGGCAGGCCCGCGCGGTCCATGACGTCGGCCGCGAAGGCGATCTCGGACAGCGCGGTCGTGGCGTAGGAGGACTGGCTTGCCCCTCCCCCGAGCTCGCTCGCGGTGTACGTGTTGAAGTCGCAGTATCCGCAGCGCACCGTGCAGAACGGGACGTGCAGGTACACGCCGAAGCCGCGGTCTGCGGCTCCGGCGGTCACCCACGCGGGGAGGGCGCCGTCGTCGGGGGCGGGGTCGCCCTCGGGAAGTGCCGGGCTCATGTCGCTGTACCTGTCACTTCTTCTTGTCTTTGGACTCCGTCTGCTCCGACGTCAGGGCGGCGATGAACGCTTCCTTGGGGACCTCGACGGACCCGATGGTCTTCATGCGCTTCTTGCCTTCCTTCTGCTTCTCGAGCAGCTTGCGCTTGCGGGAGATGTCACCGCCGTAGCACTTCGCGAGCACGTCCTTGCGGATCGCGCGGATGGTCTCGCGGGCGATCACGCGGGCGCCGATGGCCGCCTGGATGGGCACCTCGAACTGCTGGCGGTTGATGAGGTTCTTGAGCTTGCCGACCATCGACAGGCCATAGGCGTAGGCGTTGTCCTTGTGCACGATCGCACTGAACGCGTCGACCTGCTCGCCCTGCAGCAGGATGTCGACCTTGACCAGATCGGCCGCCTGCTCACCGATCACGTCGTAGTCGAGGGAGGCGTACCCACGGGTCTTCGACTTGAGCTGGTCGAAGAAGTCGAAGACGATCTCGGCCAGGGGCAGGATGTACCGCATCTCCACCCGATCGGCCGAGAGATAATCCATACCCTGCAGCTCGCCGCGCCGGCCCTGGCACAGCTCCATGACCGCGCCGATGAACTCGGCCGGGGCGATGATCGTCGCCTTGACGATCGGCTCACGCACCTCGCCGATCTTGCCGCCGGGGAACTCGCTCGGGTTGGTCACCGTGACGATGGACTTGTCCTCCATCGTCACCTCGTAGATGACGTTGGGCGCGGTCGAGATGAGGTCGAGGGTGAACTCGCGCTCAAGGCGCTCCCGGACGATCTCCAGGTGCAGCAGGCCGAGGTACCCGACGCGGAAGCCGAAGCCCAGGGCGACGGAGGTCTCGGGCTCGTAGATGAGGGCCGCGTCGTTGAGCTTGAGCCGGTCGAGGGCGTCGCGCAGGATCGGGTAGTCCGAGCCGTCGACGGGGTACAGGCCCGAGAACACCATCGGCTTGGGGTCGGAATAGCCGCCCAGGGCCTCCTCGGCAGGCTTGTGCGCGTTGGTGACCGTGTCACCGACCTTGGACTGACGGACGTCCTTGACGCCGGTGATGAGGTAGCCCACCTCGCCCACGCCCAACCCCTTGGTCGGGATGGGCTCGGGTGAGGAGACGCCGATCTCCAGGAGGTCGTGGGTCGCCCGGGTCGACATCATGACGATGCGCTCGCGCGGGCTGAGGTGACCGTCGACCACGCGGACGTAGGTGACCACGCCGCGGTAGGTGTCGTAGACCGAGTCGAAGATCATCGCGCGGGCGGGGGCGTTCGGGTCCCCGGTCGGCGGCGGTGTCTTGAGCACGATGCGGTCCAGCAGCTCCGGCACGCCCACGCCCGTCTTGCCGGAGATCTTGAGGATCTCCTCGGGCTCGCAGCCCACCAGGTTCGCGAGCTCCTCGGCGTACTTCTCCGGCTGGGCGGCCGGCAGGTCGATCTTGTTCAGGACCGGGACGATCGCCATGTCGTTCTCCATGGCGAGGTACAGGTTGGCGAGCGTCTGGGCCTCGATGCCCTGCGCGGCGTCGACCAGCAGCACCGCGGCCTCACAGGCCGCGAGGGACCGGGAGACCTCGTAGGTGAAGTCGACGTGCCCGGGGGTGTCGATCATGTTGAGCGCGTACCCGGTGGGGACGCCGTCGGCGTTGTCGACCTCCCAGGGCATGCGCACGGCCTGGGACTTGATGGTGATGCCACGCTCGCGCTCGATGTCCATGCGGTCGAGGTACTGCGCGCGCATGACGCGCGGGTCGACGACGCCGGTCAGCTGGAGCATGCGGTCGGCCAAGGTGGACTTGCCGTGGTCGATGTGGGCGATGATGCAGAAGTTGCGGAGCAGCTCCGGAGCAGTGGCCGCGGGCTGAATGCGGGCGAGATTGGCCGCTGAAGGGATAGGAGTCACGGGGTCGATTCTCCCACGAACGCGGCCGGACGGGGACCGGGGGCGACTGCGCGGCGGCCGAGCGGGGACCGGTCTACGACCGGGTGGAACTGCAGATCGTGTCGCACGCCTGCCGCCTGCTGTCCGGCGCGCCGGTAGATTGTCGAAGGTGGCGATCAATCGATGGATGTCCGGGCTAGCCGACGTCGCGCGCTCGGCGTTGTCGACGCTGTCGAAGAGCGGCACGCCGACGGCGACGCGGCCGGGCGCCGAGGCCCCCGCAGCACGCGGACCGCGGCCGGCACCGGCCCCTCGCCCGAGCACCGGTGTCCCCCGCAGCGGCGGCTACCCGGGCGACTTCACCGGCACCGTGCACGCGCAGTACTCCCCCTCCCTCGACGGGAACCCCGACCCCGGTGAGGTCGTGTGGACGTGGGTCCCCTATGAGGAGGACTACACCCGGGGCAAGGACCGCCCGGTGCTGGTCGTCGGCCGCGACGGCTACTGGCTGCTCGGGCTCATGCTTTCAAGCAAGGACCACACCCGCGACGGGGCCGACTCGGCCGGCAGTGCTGCTCGCGACGACCTCCACGGCCCACGGTGGCTCGACATCGGCTCCGGGCTGTGGGACTCCCAGGGCCGCGACTCCGAGGTGCGCCTGGACCGAGTGCTCCGGTTGGACCCGACGGCGGTGCGCCGCGAGGGCGCGATCATGGACAAGGCCCTGTTCCAGAAGGTCACCCGCGCGATCGCGTGAGCCCACCGCCGAGGGCGCCATGTTTCGCGTCACGCCACCGGCAGGACGACAGTTCTCCTGGTAGCCTTACCGATTGCGTGCTCCGTCAGGGTCGGCGGGCACCATTCCAGTACCTCTCCACGGGTTCCCCACCCCAGTCCCGGTCCTGGAAACGCCTTCTACGACCTGTTCACTCGCTCCGGCGAAATTACAAGAGAGTCCTCACGTGGCTAACATCAAGTCTCAGATCAAGCGTATCGGCACCAACGAAAAGGCGCGCCTTCGCAACAAGGCCGTCAAATCCGAGCTTCGCACGCACGTTCGCCGTGTTCGCGATGCTGTCGCCTCAGGCGACAAGGATGCCGCTAACGCTGCACTGGTCAGCGCGTCCAAGAAGCTCGACAAGGCCGTGTCCAAGGGAGTTATTCACTCCAACCAGGGCGCGAACCGTAAGTCGGCTCTTGCAAAGGCCGTCAACGGCCTGTGAGTCTCCTGATCGGTCACGCCTCGGCGTGACCGATCGCAACAAAGGCGCTACTTCCCGTGTCGGGGTGGCGCCTTTGTCGTACCCGGAGTGTTGCGCCCCGGGTCAGCGGCCCGCGCTGGCGGCGACGAGGAGGACGGCTCGCTCGACCGCGAAGACGGGGTCGCGGCCAGCTCCCTTGACCTCCGCGTCGGCCGCGGCCGTCGCGGTGATCGCCGTGGCGAGGCCTTCCGGCGTCCAGTTCGCCAGGTCCTTGCGCGCGCGGTCCACCTGCCACGGCGCAAGGCCGAGGTCGGCGGGGGTCAGCCCGCGCCCGCGCAGCGCCGCCACCTTCGCGAGCGTGCGCAGCTTCATCGCGAGCGCCGCCACGACCGGGACCGGGTCCGCGCCGGTGGCTAGGGCGTGCCGCAGCAACGACACGGCCTGGCCGGCGTCGCCGGCGATCGCGGCGTCGGCCACCCGGAAGCCGGTCGCCTCCACGCGTCCGCCGTAGTACTTGGTCACCGCGGGCTCGTCGATGGCCCGCTCGGAGTCCGCCATGAGCTGGGAGCAGGCCGCGGCGAGCTCGCGCAGGTCGCTGCCGACCGCCTCGACGAGGGCGCGCACGGCGCCCACGCTGGCCCGCCGGCCACCGCGCTTGAACTCGGCCGCGGCGAAGGCCACCTTGTCGGTGTCCTTCTTGATCGGTTCGCAGGCCACCGCGGGGGCGCCGCTCGCCCGGATGGCGTCGAGCATCTTCTTGCCGCGGACCCCGCCCCGGTGCGCGACGACGAGCCAGACCTCCTCGGCCGGCGACCGCAGGTACTCGATGATGTCGGTGATGAGCGCCTCGGTCGTGGCCTCGGCCCCGTCGATGACAACCAGGCGAGGCTCGGCGAAGAGCGACGGGCTGGTGAGCACGGACAGCATGCCCGACTGGTAGCCGGCCGCCAGGATCTCGGTCTTCTCCATGGCCGGGTCCTCGGCGCGCGCGAGCTGGGTGAGCCGGTCGACCGCCCGGTCGACGAGCAGGCCCTCGCTGCCCTGGACCAGGACGACGGGCGCGAGCCGCGCCTCCTCCCAGGACAGTCCGGGAATGGTCGCGCGCTTGGCTGAGGTACGAGGGGCTGCCATGGTCTCAGGGTGTCATGGGCAAGTGCCCGCGACCAACGTCTGGCCGTCGCGGACCACGAGCGCGAAGGTCGAGCAGGTGTCGGTCCGCACGATCGCCGACCCGGTGCTGCGGTAGAGGTCCAGGGCTGACTGCGTGGGATGGCCATATGTGTTCCCGGCGCCCGAGCTGACCAGCGTGACCTCGGGCGAGAGGAACCGTGCGAGACCGGCGTCCTGGGTGCGGGAGCCGTGATGGGCCATCTTCACGACGTCGACCTCCCCGGCGCCGGCGGCCTTGAGGGTCGCGAGCAGCTCGGCCTGGCCTGCGCTCTCCAGGTCGCCGAGCGCCATCACGGACAGGTGCTCGGTCGTGATGGCCAGGACGACGCTACCGTCGTTGGCGCCGCCGGTGCCGGTGTCGTCGGCGGCGGTCTTGGCTGCAGCGATCTTGACTACGCTGCTCCCCCCGCCCGCGGCGAGCACCTGCCACGCCACCTCGGCGCCACCCGCGGGCACCTCGCCCGACGCGCCGACCTGCGCCGTCGACCACTCGACACCGGCGTCGTCAAGTTCCGCGGCGACCGCCGCCGCTTGCTCACCTGGGTCCAGGACCGGGCTGACCAGCACAGACTCCACCCGAGTGGCTGCGAGGACCTCGTCGAGCGCGCCGACGTGATCGGCGTGAAAGTGGGTGAGGACCAGGAGGTCGAGGTCCGTGATGCCCAGCTCGGCCAGGCACCGCCCCACCCCGCCGCCGGCCGGGCCGACGTCGACCATGAGCGCCCGCCCGGGGCCGGTCCGCACCAGCATCGCGTCGCCTTGCCCGACGTCGCACATCGCCACCTCCCAGTCCGCGGGCCAGCCCGCGGGGCCGGCCGGGTTCCCACCGGCCAGCTCGGCGAGCCATGGCGGCCGTGCGAAGAACGCGACGACGGCGGCCGCAACCACGACGGCGAGGACGATGACGGCCACCCGCACCGGCGCCCATGCCGCGCGCAAGACCGCGGAGTCGCTGCGGACCATGACATCGTGCAGCGTCCGTCCGCGACGCGGGACCGAGGGCGAGCGGGCCAGCCCGAGGACAAAGAGCCGCGTCCGTAGCTCCCAGATGATCGCGGGCCAGCCGGCGGCCGCCGCGATCGCGGCCAGGGTGAGGACGGCGAGCAGCAGGGCACCGCCTCCCCCACCGGGCCAGGGCAGGCGCGCGGCGGGGGCCGCCGCGAAGGTCGTGGCGACCTCGGCGATCCACCAGGTCGACCACCCGGCGACCTGGGCGAGCAACCAGGCCGCCGCCGGCCACCAGGGTGCGCACAGTGCGCCGAGCACACCCAGGACCGTCGCACTGACGAGCGCGGGGGCCGCGAGCAGGTTGGCCGGCACGGAGTAGAGCGAGACGGACGGGTCGAGCAGGACGATGACCGGCGCGCAGGCGAGCTGGGCTGCGAGCGGCACGGCCAGGGCGAGCGCGAGCCAGGACGGCAGCCACCGTTCCAGGGCGCGGGTGATCGGCGCCACGCCGACGACGAGGCCCGCGGTCGCCAGCACGGAGAGCGCGAACCCGAAAGAACGCGCCAGGAACGGGTCGATCACCAGCAGGACGACGACCGTGGTGCACAGGGCCGGGATGGCTTGGGCGGTCCGCCCGAGGAGGACGGCGAGCAGGGCGAGGGCGCCCATGACCCCCGCGCGCAGGACGCTCGGTTCCGGGTGGACAAGGAGTACAAACCCGGTCAGGACGAGCGCGGCGCCCACGGCCCTGCCCCAGCGGGGCAGGCGGATCAGCGCGCACAACCAGAACGTCGCGGCCGCGATGATCGCGAAGTGCGACCCGGAGACGGCTGTCATGTGCGTGAGGCTTGTTGTCACGAGGGCTTGGTCGAGGTCGGGGTCGAGCATCGAGGTGTCGCCGATCGCGATCCCGGGGACCAGCCCACGGGCCTGGTCTGGCAGGCGCGCGCAGACCTCCATGAAGGCCGCTCGGATCGCGTTGACCTGGCCGATCACCGGACCGGGCGGGGACGTGACGGTGACCGCTGAGCTGCCCGCGGTCGATGTGTCGACAAGAAGCATGGCCGACGTGGCGGAGCCGGGATCGACCGGGCGCAGCCGACCGTCGACCATCACGGTCGATCCGTAGGGGACGTCGAGCAGCTCGGCTCCCCCGATCAGGAGCACGTCACCGTGCACTGGCCCCCGGGTGGGCGTGGCGTCCACCGTTGCGGTCACGGACGCGGCCCGCACTGTCAGGCGAAACCGCTGCTCGCCGCCCAGACCGGTGGCCATGGCATGCGGCTCGGAGACGACGGCGCCCGCAAGCTCGACGTGGGCACCCCGGGCCAGCAGCGAGGGCATGATCCCCTGCTCACGCGCCGTCAGCTGCCCGGCGACGGCCACGCTGACGCAAGTGAGCACCCCGATCGTCAGCGCCACCTGACCGGCCCCGCGGAAGCGGGTCGGTTGCCCGTGCCGGACAGCCGCGACCAGGCCCGCGCTGCACCCCGCGCACAGCCCGAGGACGACGAGCACGGCCCACCGCGCGGTCGAGGCGGGCTGGCCCACGAGGACGATCGCTGCGATCCACCCGGTCGCGGCGGCCGGCGCCAGGCGCAGGTCCAGGACCCGCACGGTCAGACCGTGACCAGGTCACGGATCTTGGACAGCACGGCCGGGCCGATCCCGGACACCTCGAGCAGGTCGTCGATCGCACCGAAGCCGCCGTTCTGCTCACGCCAGGCGACGATCCGTCCGGCGAGCGCGGGTCCGATCCCCGGGAGCGCGTCGAGGGCGACGGCGTCGGCGGTGTTGAGGTTGATCGCCGCGGTGCCCTGCGCTGCACCGGGTGCGGCGCCGACCGTGGGCTGGGCGGCGGCCGGCTGCCCCGCAGCGACGGGGACCTGTTCCCCCGGCGCGGGGACGTAGATCTGCTCGCCGTCGACGACCGGCCGAGCGAGGTTGACCGCCCCAGGGTCGGCCCCCGCGGTAAGCCCGCCCGCCGCGGTGATCGCGTCGATGACCCGTGATCCCGGGGCGACCTCGACCACACCGGGGCTGTTGACCTGGCCGACGACGTGGACCGCGAGGACAACCAGCGCGGCGCCGGCGGGCGGGTCCGTGGTCTGCGGATCTGCGGTCGTCTCCTTGCCGGACGCCTGCCCGCCGGACGCCGACCCTGGGTCGGTGCCCTCCGCGCCAGGTCCGGTGGCCGCACCCGCTGACCCGGGGTCGACCTGTGCGAGCGACATCGGTGTGCCCGACGTCCGCGCGAGGTCTCTGACCACGACCACGCCGGTGACGAGGGCGACCGCTAGGGACGCGATCACCGCCGTGCGGACACCGACCGACCACCGGCGGCGCCGTACCTGCCGGGAGATCAGGCCGTCGTGCTCGAGCGGATGGCCGTGCGCGGCCGTGTACGCGGTCGACACCGACGCCATCAGCCCGGACACCGACGCCAGGCGGTCCGGCGGCGCGCCGGGCGCGGGCGCGAGCTCATCGGGTGGCTCGCCGTCGGACTCGTCGTCGGGCTCGTCCAGGTCTCCGGGGATTCTTCTCACCCTCGGACCCTGGCACGACCCACCGATACGCGATCGAGCCGGGTAGGCCCGGCGGGGACGGGCCTACCCGGTGGTGGGACTGTGGGCGACGTCTTCCGTCGTGATGAGCGCAAGCAGACCCGGTCCCACGTGCGCGCCGAGGACCGCGCTGACCGGTGTGATGAGCACCTCGCGCCCGGTCGCCTCTGTGATCTGGGCGGCGCATGCCCGGACCGCAGCGTCGTCACCCAGGTAGTGCATGGCGAAGCGGACGTCGTCGCTGCGCCGGGCCGCGCTGATCCCGGACTCGACGAGCCGGGCGGCCATCGCCGCGCGCGTGCGGATCTTGTGCACCACCTCGACCCGGCCGCCCCGCACGCCGAGGACCGGGCGCAGGCCCAGGGCCGTGCCGACAGCGGCCGCCGCCGCGCTGAGCCGTCCGCCGCGCCGCAGGTGGTCGAGGGAGTCCACGACAAAGACCGCCTGCGACGACGTCGCCGTCGTCATGGCCGCCCGGGCCACCACGGCGCTCGAGGCCCCCTGCGCCGCCACGCGTGCCGCGGCGAGCACCGCGAATCCGAGGCCCATCGCGACCGTGCGCGAGTCCACCACCTCGACCGGGACCGGGCTGGTCCGGGCAGCGAGCGCCGCGGCGTGCACAGTCCCGGACAGCGCCCCGGACAGGTGGATCGAGACGATGTGCTTCGCACCGGCTGCGGCGGCCTGGCGGTATGCCTCGGCGAAGGCGTGCGCGGTGGGCTGGGAGGTGGTGAGCACCGCGTGGCGGTCCAGGGCGGCGGTGAGGTCGTCCGTCGTAAGGTCGACGCCTTCCTGATAAGCAGTGCCGTCGATCACGACCTGGAGCGCGACGATCCGGATCCCCCAGCGCTCGGCGAGGTCGGGCGGCAGCGAGGCCGTGGAGTCCGTGACGACATGGATGTCCCACGTCGGGGCACGGTTGCTCTGAGCGGGACTCACCGGACCACCCTAGGCGGCGCGGGGGGTCGGGCGCGCACGTCACACGCGCCCTAAGATCCGATCATGGCCGACGACGCTCTCTCCCCCAGCCCCGCTCCCGACCTCGCGGCCCTGCGCGCCGCGGCAGCCCAGGCGGCCGCCGACGCCGCCGACGCACGGGCGGTCGCTGCTCAGGCCGCCCTCGACGCCGCCCTCGCGGCCGCGGGGCAGGTCGCCGCACCGGCATCTGCACCGGCATCCGCTCCGGCACCCACCCAGCCCGAACCGCTCCCCGAGTCCCCAATCCCACCCGAGACCGGCACCCTGTCCGAGTACGCCGCCCAGGTCGCCGCGGCCTACGCCGCGCCAGGCGGGGCGCTTGCCCTGGGTGCGCTGCTCGAGGGTGAGATCGGCGGGGAGCCTGTCGCGGCGTCGGGCGCGCAGGTGGGGTTTGCGCTGTCCATGCTCAACCGGCACGGGCTGGTGGCCGGGGCCACCGGGACCGGCAAGACGAAGACGCTCCAGGGCATGGCCGAGGGGCTCTCCGGCGCCGGGGTGCCCGTCTTCCTGGCCGACGTCAAGGGCGACCTGTCCGGGCTGGCCGTGCCGGGGGCCAGCGGCGAGAAGATCCTCGAGCGGTCCCACAGCATCGGCCAGGACTGGGAGCCGACCGCCTACCCGGTCGAGTACTACTCGCTGGGCGGGCTGGGCACGGGCGTGCCGATCCGCACGACCGTCTCCGACTTCGGTCCGATGCTGCTCTCCAAGGTGCTCGAGCTCAACCCCACGCAGGAGTCGAGCCTCGGGCTCGTCTTCCACTGGGCGGACACGCAGGGCCTGGCCCTGCTCGATCTCAAGGACCTGCAGTCCGTCATCGCCTACCTCACGTCCGACGAGGGCAAGGCTCAGCTCAAGGGGATCGGCGGGCTGTCGGCCGCGACCGCCGGGGTGATCCTGCGGGAGATCATCACGCTGCAGGCGCAGGGCGCGGACGTGTTCTTCGGGGAGCCGGCCTTCGCGTCGTCGGACCTGCTGCGGCTGGCGGCTGACGGCCGCGGCGTGGTCTCCGCACTAGAGCTGCCCGCGGTCGCCGACCGGCCCGCGCTGTTCTCGACCTTCCTCATGTGGCTGCTCGCGGACCTGTTCCAAGACCTGCCCGAGGTGGGCGACCTCGACAAGCCCAAGCTTGTGTTCTTCTTCGACGAGGCGCACCTGCTGTTCCGCGGCGCGTCGAAGGACTTCACCAACCAGGTGGTGCAGACCGTGCGGCTGATCCGGTCCAAGGGGGTCGGGATCTTCTTCATCACGCAGAGCCCCAAGGACGTGCCCGCGGACGTGCTCGCCCAGCTCGGCAACCGGGTCCAGCACGCGCTGCGCGCCTACACCCCCGACGACGCCGCGGCACTCAAGGCCGCGGTGCGCACCTTCCCGACGTCGCCCTACGACCTGGAGCAGCTGCTGCAGTCGCTGAGCACGGGCGAAGCCGTCGTCACGGTCCTCACCGAGAAGGGCGCGCCGACGCCGGTCGCCTGGACCCGGGTGCGGGCTCCGCAGTCGTCGATGGACCCCGCCCCCGAGGCGACCATGAATGAAGTCATCGCTGCGTCGCCGTCGCTGGCGCGGTACGGCACACCGGTCGACAACCAGAGCGCATACGAGCTGCTCACCGCCCGGGTCGCGGCGTCGGCGTCGCAGGCGGCCGCAGACCAGGCCGCCGCCCAGCAGGCCCAGGCCGACGCCGCGACGGCCAAGGAGGCCGCGAAGGTCCGCGCAGCGGCCGACAAGGAGGCGGCCAAGCACGCCGACGAGCTCGCCAAGATGCAGGCCAAGCTCGAGCGCGACGCCGCCCGTCCGCCCGCGAGGACGGCCACCTCCCGCCGCTCGACCGGCGGCGCCCAGGGCGGCCTGGACTCCCTCCTCAAGTCCGCCGGCTCAGCCCTGGGCCGAGAGATCACCAGATCCATCTTCGGCACCCGCCGCCGCTAACCCACCCCGCCCCGCCCCCTTCGCTGAGTGTACGAAAATGCGCGTGTCGCACCGGCGTGTCGCGTACAAGATCGTGCACTCAGCGGAAGGTGAGGTGGCGGCGGGCAACTCGGGCAGCGCGAACTCGGCGGAGGAAGCGGTCGGGATGACGGAGGACATCATCTGCCGTGGCGGTGATGATCAACCAGCCGTCGTCCTCGAGACGCTGGCGGCGCTCGACGTCACGGCGCCAGGTGGCAGGGTCGGTACGGTGCACGTCTCCGTCGTACTCGATGGCGATCTTGAGGTCCCGATACTGCATGTCCGGCAACGCCAGGAACGCACCACTGCTCGAATGGACAGGCTGATTGACCTCCGGGCACGGCAGCCCTGCGGTGATCAGCAACAGCCGAGCCCGAGTTTCCATACTTAAGTCGGTTCCTGGGCGCACCAAGTCGACGGCTGACCGGCATGTAGCGAGGCCACGCATCTTGTGGGTCGCCTCGGTCCGCACGAGAAGGGCCTCGCTCGTCGTCACTGGATCCTTTCGGCGCAGCATCGCGTCGCCGAGCACAACCAGGTCGTCGATCAGCATCCCGTGTGACAACTGCAGCCAGGTCTGGGCTGCCGATGTGACACGCAGCCCGTCGACAACACACACCTCGGGCCGAAGCTGCGTGCATATGTGAGCGACGACACCGGTCCGAGGACGACGGAAGTCCCGCCTGGGAACGACGACGTGGATGCGCCGGTCCCGCTCGAGACGCCACGGAATCTCGACCCCGAGCAAGCGCAAGGCAGTCACATGGCTGAATGCTGCGACGTCGGGCAGGAACTGTTGCGCAGCGGCGCACTCCTCTGCGAGACCGAGATCGACCCCGGCCGGCACCCTCACGCCTTGAAACGGCTTGGCAAACAACCGACTGTCGAGCACGCGTCGAGACACACCCCGCGCGAGGGCATCCCGACTCAGGAACGGGCCACCTTCAGGAACATCCATCCCCAGATCCTGTGCCTCCCCGATCCACCCCGGGAGACCTGCCCCACCTGCTGTGGACAACCTCCGCTGAGTGCACGATCTTGTACGCGACACGCCGGGGCGACACGCGCATTTTCGTACACTCAGCGGAAGGGGGCGGGCTGGTGGGGGGTGGGGCTAGATGACGACGTTTACTAGCTTGGGGGCTTTGACGATGAGCTTGCGGATGGGGGCGCCGTCGAGGAAGCGGAGGAGGGTGGGGTCGGCCAGGGCGGCCGCTTCCAGGGCCTCCGCCGTGATGTCGGGGGCGACCTCCAGGCGGGAGCGGACCTTGCCCTGGACCTGGATGATGCACGTCACGGTGTCTTCGACGAGGTACTGCTCGTCGGCGACCGGGAACGGCGCGTGAGCCAGGGACTCCTCGTAGCCCAGGCGCTCCCACAGCTCCTCGGCGATGTGCGGGGCCACCGGGGCGGTCATCAGCACGATCGCCTCCGCCGCCTCGCGGGGCACCACGGGCAGGCTGGTGAGGTGGTTGTTGAGGGTGATGAGCTTCGCGATCGCCGTGTTGGCGCGCATGTTCTCCATCTCCACGCGCACGTCGACGATCGCCCGGTGCACATGGCGCAGGGTCTCGACCGAAGCCGGCTCGTCGGAGACGTTGAGCTCCCCCGTGTCCTCGCTGAGCACGTTGCGCCACAGCCGCTGCAGGAAGCGCTGCGAGCCGACGACCGCGCGGGTGTCCCACGGGCGGGACACGTCGAGGGGGCCCATCGACATCTCGTACACCCGGAAGGTGTCCGCGCCGTAGGCCTCGTACATCTCGTCCGGGGTCACGACGTTCTTGAGCGACTTGCCCATCTTGCCGTACTCGCGGTTGACGACCTCGCCCTTCCACAGGTACATGGCCGAGCCGTCGCCGGCGAGGATCTCCTCGACCTCCTCCGCGGGGACGTACTGCCCGCGGGAGTCGGTGTAGGCGTAGGCCTGGACGTAGCCCTGGTTGAAGAGCTTGTGGAACGGCTCGACGCTCGAGACGTAGCCCAGGTCGAAGAGCACCTTGTGCCAGAACCGCGCGTAGAGCAGGTGCAGCACCGCGTGCTCGACGCCGCCCACGTACAGGTCCACGCCGCCGGCCGCGCCGGAGGTCTCGTTGTGGTTCGGGCCCATCCAGTACTCATCAAGTTCTGGCGAGACCGGCACGAGCGCCTCGGGGCCGTTGTTGAAGGGGTCCAGGTAGCGCAGGTAGTACCAGCACGACCCGGCCCAGTTGGGCATCGTGTTCGTGTCGCGGCGGTAGGTGCGCGGCCCGTCGCCGAGGTCGAGGGTGACGTTGACCCAGTCCTCGTTGCGGCCCAGCGGCGGCTCCGGGGAAGACTGGGCGTCGTCCGAGGCAAAGGTGCGCGGGGAGTAGTCGGGGACGTCGGGCAGGTCGACCGGCAGCATCTCCTTCGGCAGCGCGATCGGCTGGTCGTCGTCGCCGTAGACGATCGGGAACGGCTCGCCCCAGTAGCGCTGTCGGCTGAACAGCCAGTCGCGCAGGCGGTAGGTGACCGTGGCGGAGCCGAAGCCCTTCGCCTCGAGCCAGGCGGTGATGATGGCCTTGGCCTCGGTGACGCTCAGCCCGTCCAGGCTGACGTCGTCGTTGGCTGAGGCCACGATCGCGCCGTCGCCGGTGTACGCCCCGCCCTCGAAGCCCTCGGGCACGGCGACCGTGTAGATCACGGGCAGCTCGAAGGCCTCGGCGAAGGCGAAGTCACGCGCGTCTCCGCCCGGGACGGCCATGATCGCGCCGGTCCCGTAGCCCATGAGGACGTAGTCCGCGGTGAACACGGGGATCGCCATGCCGTTGACCGGGTTCGTGGCCAGGTGACCGGTGAACACACCGGTCTTCTTCCCGGCGTCGGCCTGCCGCTCGACGGCCGTCTTCGCAGCGGCGCCGGCGCGGTAGGCGGCGACGGCCTCGATCGGGCTCGCGTGCTCACCGGTCCACGCGGCACGGGTGCCGTCCGGCCAGGCCGCGGGGACCTCGTCGAGGAGGGGGTGCTCCGGGGCGACGACCATGAAGGTCGCCCCGAACAGGGTGTCCGGACGCGTCGTGAACACCGTCACCGGCGAGGCGCCGGTCACGTCGAAGGTGACGTGCGCACCCTCGGAGCGCCCGATCCAGTTCCGCTGCATGGCCTTGACCTTGTCCGGCCAGTCGATGAGCTCGAGGTCGTCGGCCAGGCGGTCGGCGTAGGCGGTGATCCGCATGTTCCACTGGCGCAGGTTGCGCTGGAAGACGGGGAAGTTGCCGCGCTCGGAGCGTCCCTCGGAGGTGACCTCCTCGTTCGCGAGCACGGTCCCCAGGCCCGGGCACCAGTTGACCGGGGAGTTGGAGACGTAGGCCAGGCGCTGGTCGTTGACGACCGTGCGCTGCTCGAGGGCGGACAGCTCCGTCCACGGGCGCCCGTCCGGGGTCGCCCGGGTGCCCGCGGCGTAGGCGGCCTCGAGCTCGGCGATCGGACGGGCCCGGCCGGCGCCACCACCGGCGCGTTCGGCGTCGGCGTCGTACCAGGAGTTGAAGACCTGCAGGAAGATCCACTGCGTCCAGCGCACGTACTCCGAGTCGGTCGTCGCGAAGGTGCGGCGCTCGTCGTGGGCCAGGCCCAGGCGGCGCAGCTGGCGGCGCATGTTGGTGATGTTCGCCTCGGTCGTGGCGCGCGGGTGCTGCCCGGTCTGGACCGCGTACTGCTCGGCCGGCAGGCCGAAGGCGTCGAAGCCCAGCGCGTGCAGCACGTTGTCCCCGCACATGCGCCGGAAGCGCCCGACGACGTCGGTCGCGATGTAGCCGAGCGGGTGCCCCACGTGCAGCCCAGCTCCGGAGGGGAAGGGGAACATGTCCATGACGAAGAAGCTCGGGCTCGCTGGGTCGGCGTTGCGGCCCTTGCCGTCCGTCAGCTCACCCGAGGGGTTGGCCGCGTAGAACGTGCCGCGCTCGGCCCAGCGCTGCTGCCACTTGAGCTCGATGTCGGTCGCGAGGGCGGCCGTGTAGCGCAGCGACGGGTCCGCCGGTCCGGTGGGAGCGGCGGTTGGGACGTGGGGGGAAGAGGCATCGGTCACCTGCCCACTTTACCGTGACCTGCTCGATCACCCGATGCGCGGCCCGCAGCGCCGGCCAGAGAGAAGACCTGAGTCAGGACATCCGGATGTGGTCGGCGATCGCCGGTCCCATGACGATGAGCACCCAGGCGACGACGACGGCGTACAGCCCCACCAGCAGCACCACCCGGTTGCGCACGAGAGCCGAGCGCAGGCCGTCAGAGACGGTGATGACGCGCTCCTGGACGGCGTAGACGAGGGTGAACCAGAACAGCGGGATGACCGCGGCCCACACGACCATGCAGTAGGGGCAGAGCTTGCCGAGGACCGAGACAGACGTGTAGATCAGGAAGATCACCAGGCCGAGGGCGGCCACCGTGCCGGCGAAGAGGCACAGCCAGTACCACCGCGGGAGCGTCACACCCAGGAGCAGCACGACGCCGGTCGTCACCACGACCGGGAAGGCCGCAACCCCGATGAAGGGGTTGGGGAAGCCGAGCAGGGCGCCCTGCCAGGACGCCATGGCGTCGGCGCAGTCGAGGAAGATGTTGATCGAACAGCTCGCCACGTGGTTCGGGTTGCTCAGCTTGAGGAACTTCTCGATGGCCAGGGCGATCGAGGCGACAAACCCGACCAGCCCGAACGCGATGAGCAGCCAGCCCATGGCCGGCCCGGACATGTCGCGGTTGGCGACAGGAAGGTCGAGGTCGTCAGGGTCGAGGTCGTCGTCGTGACCGTCGGGGGTCTCGGGCCTCGTGTCGTTCGCGGCGTTCACTGCGTTCTCCCATGTCCGGGTAGGTCCCGCGGTCTCTAGCCCCGCAGTCACGGCTGCCATACCGTAACCGTCAACTCTGACAGTTGCCTGACAGGCTGTCATCTCACGCCACCTACGTCAGCGGCGCCAGCACGCCGTCGGGCACACGGGTGGTCTTGTGCCGCCCGAAGGCCAGCATGCCGGCGAGCCCGACGAGGGTGAGTGCGGCGCCGGTCCACGCGAGGGAGAGGTAGCCCCAGCCCGCCGCGATGACGAGCCCGCCCAGGAATGCGCCGTTGGCGTTCGCGGCGTTGAGTGAGGAGTGGCACAGCGACGCGCCGAGGGACGGCGCGGCCGGGGACAGGTCCATCAGCCGCGACTGCAGCGCGATGCCGAGCACCTGAGAGGTCACGCCGATGCCGACGAGAGCCAGGACTGCCGGGACCGGGCTCTCCCCCACGAGCGCGAAGACCATGAGCGCGACCGCCGTGCTCGCGAAGCCGAGGTAGAGGGTGCCCATGACGTGCATGTCGACGAGCCGCCCGCCGATCAGCACCCCGATCGTCATGCCCACCCCGAAGAGCGCGAGGATGATCGGCACGGTGCCCTCGGACAGCCCGGTCACCTCCATGAGCGTGGGCTTGATGTAGGAGTAGACCGCGAACATCCCGCCGAAGCCGATCGCGCTGCCCGCGAAGGCGATCCACAGCGGGCCGTTGCGCAGCGCGCCGATCTCCCCGCGCACGCTAGCGTTCTGCGGCGCGGGGGTGCGCGGCAGGAGCAGCAGCAGGCTAGCCACCGTGACCAGGCCGAGGGCGCCGATCATGATGAAAGCCGTCCGCCAGCCCAGGGCCTGCCCGGCCCAGGAGGACAACGGCACGCCGATGATGTTGGCGACCGTGAGCCCGGCCATCATCATGGCCACCGCGTAGCCGCGGCGGGACGCGCCGACGACGGCGGTCCCCACGACCGCCCCGACGCCGAAGAACACCCCGTGCGGCAGGCCCGTGATGAACCGACCCAGCAGGAGCAGCTCGAGGTTCGGGGCCGCGGCGGACAGCAGGTTCCCGATCGCGTACGCGGCCATCAGCCACACGATGAGCGCCTTGCGCTCGACCTTGGCCGCCAGGACGGTGATCAGCGGCGCACCGATGACGACGCCGAGGGCGTAGGCGGTGATCGTGTGCCCGGCCGCCGGGATGCTCGCGTCGAGGTCGGTCGCGATGTTGGTGAGCAGCCCCATGGTGGCGAACTCGGTCGTGCCGATCGTGAACCCGCCAAGCGCGAGGGCGAGCAGGGCGGCGCCCGGGTGGGTGCGGGCACTCACTGCACTTCTGCTCACTGGGTGACCACCCACACGGCGTCGGCCGCGCGCAGGCCGAAGTCGATCCGGGTGGTCGCGGCGGGGGCGTCGGCCGGGGCCCACTCCACGCAGATCACCCCGGCGAAGTCGCGGCGTTCGACGACGCGCAGCTGGGCGTCCAGGCCGAACCCGAGGTCGGCGAAGTACCGCAGCACCTCCGCGTCCGCGTCGGAGATCCGGGCCACCGTGCCGTGCGCGCCGGCGTCGAGCACGGCGAGGGTGACCGCGGGCGGCGTCGGGACGGTTCCATCGGGGCTGGGGATGGGGTCACCGTGCGGGTCGCGGTGGGGGTGACCGAGGCGGGCGTCGATCCGGTCGACCATGAGGTCGGAGACGGCGTGCTCGAGCACCTCGGCCTCGTCGTGCACCTCGTCCCAGGTGTACCCGAGCTCGGAGACGAGGAAGGTCTCGATGAGGCGGTGCCGACGCACGATCTTCAGGGCGTGGCCGCGACCCAGGTCGGTCAGCTCGATCGCGCCGTAGCGGGGGTGGGAGAGCAGACCCTGCCCGGTCAGGCGGCGCACGGTCTCCGAGACGGTCGACGCTCCCACACCCAGACGCTCGGCGAGCAGCTTGGTCGTGACCGGTTCGGTCGACCACTCCTGCAGGCTCCAGACCACCTTGAGATAGTCCTGGGCCACGGCGGTCGGCTCGAGTTCGTCGGTCACGGCTCAAGCCTAGGTCACAGGTATGGCCGCCGATCAGCCCGTCCAGGCACACGCGGCGAGGCGCGCGTCACGTTCGACCTGCCGGACCGGCTACCCGTCCGTCACGGCCCGGCCGGGTCGGTGCTGGGCGTGTCCGTGTCCACGGGGGTGTCCGCGGGCGTGTCCGTGACCGTCTCCGGTGCCTGACCTGTGAGCGACTCGACGACCGTGGGGACCAGCGGGAAGGTCATCGGCGCGCCGACCTCGACGCTCCCGTCCGGGTAGACCGCGACGACCCGGTAGTCGAGCATGACCCGGCGCTCGGTGTCGAAGCGGAACACCGTCATCTGGGCCACCCCGTTGAGCGGGCCGATCGTCGCGGCGCCCTCGACCGCGCCGGCGGTCGTCGAGCTCACGTAACGGATGCCCTGACCCACGACCTGCGGGCCGATCCGCACGTGCTTGTGCCCGGAGAGCTGGATCGGGACACACCCGGAGGCCAGCACCGGGTCACCGACCGCGGGGGTGTGGATGAGCAGCAGATCCACGGGATCCTTCGCCTCGCAGGCGACGTCCCGCAGCCGCTCCCCGGCCTGGGTGTATGTCTCTCCCGTGACCGACGTCGAGCCCTGGCCGATGCGGGTCTCGTTGGGGTCAGAGTCGCCGAGGATCCGGATGCCCTCGACCTCGACGACCTTGCCGTCCAGAACCGTCACCCCGGCATCGCGCGCCTGCCCGGACGTGATCGAGCTGTCGTGGTTGCCGTCCGACTGGACCATCGTGGCGCCCTTGGGCACCGCGCCGGCGAAGGAGTCGACGCAGAACCGCTCGACCGCGGTCCCGTTGATCGTGGAGTCGCCGCCATTGAGCACGACCTTCGCCCCGGACAGCGTGGCGAGGTTCTTGATCAGCGGGCTCATGCCGGTGTTGCAATGCAGGTCGGAGACCATGAGCAGGGTGACGATGTCCTTCTCGTCGATCTCGGCGGCCTTCTCCTGCGAAGACTCGTCCTCGCTCGGGCTGGCGGTGTCGTCAGTGGTCGAGCCCTGCTCGCCGGGATCCGTCGTCGCTGCGGAACCGTCGGTCGCTGCGGAGTCGTCCCCGGACCCGGCCCGCTCCGGTGAGTCCGACGCCGCGTTCTCCACGAGCAGGTCGGCGGCGGCGAGATCTTCCTCGGCGCGCAGCTGCCACGCCTCGGTGAGCTTGCTGTTCGCCCCCGCGTAGAAGTTCTCGTTGTCGCGGTAGACGCCGACGAGCTGTCCACCATAGGTCTCGATGACCCCCGAGAGACGACCGGTGATCCGCGCTCCCTCGAGCGCGGTCCCGTCGAAGACCGAGGATGCCTGCGCGCCGACCTCGTAGAGGCTGGTCGTCGCCCGGTTGGTCACCACGGTGCCCCCGACCAGAGCCACGATCGCGACGCCCGCGGTGATCGCCCACGTGCCGCGCGCGAGCGGCACTCCGAGCTCGCGACGTCGGGCAGAACCGAGGGCCAGGTAGCCCACGGCGCTGATCAGCACGACTACTCCCAGTGCGGCGCCCGCCCGGCGCCCGGCATCCTGGATGAGGGCCTTGGCGATGTAGGAGATCGTCGCGGAGGGTCCGGAGAAGAACTGCAGGTAGCTCTGGACGTCGGAGGCCAAGGCGTTGAGCGTCGTCGCGGAGTCGACGGAGGTCAGGTCGTCAGGGATCTCCTCGATCCGGACCGTGGCCCCGAGGCTCGCCGGGAGCGGCGACTCGAGCTGGACGGTCCCGAGCGGGCCGAGGTCGACCGTGATGACCGAGTTGGTGGTCACCTCATATGTCGCGTTGTGCGGGCCGAGGCTGGCCCGGACGGAGGCGGTCGTGACACCGTAGACCGCGCAAGCCAGGACGACGACGAGCCCGACGAGGGTGTAGCGGACCCATCGCGGAGGGACCGGGAGCCCGCCCAGGCGCGTCCAGAGCGCCCGCAGGCCGGCCCACAGCCGGACGCCGAACGCCCTCATCAGTTGCCGGCGGCGCGGTATTGGGCGACCACGTCCGCGGGGATCCGCCCGCGGGCGGGCACTGTGATCTGGTGGGCAGAGGCCCACGCCCGCAGGGCACGCGGGTCGTAGTCGGTGACGACTCGGGTGAAGGTGGCGGACGATCCGAGATCGCTCACCCGACGCGCGCTACCGACCAGCCTCTCGAGGACAGCTCGCAGCTGAGCGCCATGGTCGTCGTTGAGGTCGATCTCGTACGTGATCCCGTCCAGACCGAAGACGATGCTCTCGGTCGCGGGGCCACCGTCGACGTCGTCGAGCAGGATGATCTTGGTCTGGACCGCCACGGAGTATCCCCCAGAGAAAAGTCACAACTCCGGTGAGTTGTCAGCGCCCTGATCCTACGCGTGCCGTCGTGACTTCTCGACGCTGCGCCGCAGAACCTCCATGAGGTCGACGACCTCGGCGTCGCCGCCACGGGTGTCGGGCGGACGCTCGCCGAAGGTGGCCGCGGTGTCGAGGGCGTCGCCCTCCTCGAGCTTCGCCTGGATGAGCACCGTGAGCTGGGCCTGGTAGTCGTCGGTGAACTTCCCGGGCATGAAGTCGCTCTCGAAGCCCTTCACGAGCGCGGCCGCCATCTTCAGCTCCCGGTCACTGATCGTGACCTTCTCCTCCAACGCCGGGAAGGCGGGCTGGCGTACCTCGTCGTCCCAGCGCAGCCCCTGCAGGGTCAGCACGTCACCGCGTACCCGCAGCACGCCGAGCCGCGAGCGCTGGCGGAGGGAGAAGTTGACGACCGCCACCCGGTCGCTCGCCTCGAGGGTGCGCACCAGGAGCTCATAGGCCTTGGTCGAGGTCGAGTCCGGCTCGAGATAGTAGGCGCTCTCGTACATGATCGGGTCGATCTGCTCCCGGGGCACGAACTCGACGACGTCGATCTCCCGGCTGCGCTCGACCGGCAGTGCGGCAAGGTCCTCCGCGGTGAGCACGACGGTGCGCTCGCCGTCGTCGTAGGCCTTGGCGATGTGGGCGTAGTCGATAACCTCACCGCATACCTCGCACCGGCGCTGATAGCGGATCCGGCCGCCATCACCGTCATGCACCTGGTGCAGGCCGACGTCGTGGTCCTCGGTCGCGCTGTAGAGCTTGACCGGCACGTTGACGAGGCCAAAGGTCACTGCACCCTTCCAGATGGCGCGCATGCCTCCATCATCGCCGCGGATGCCGCGCCGCGCACCTGCCCAGATGATGGAGACCTGGCTTGATTCGGTACCGATGGAGGCGGCCATGCCCACGGACAGTGCCCGGGAGATCGTGACGATCGACGGTCACTCGGTCACGCTCACGAACCTCGCCAGGGTGGTCTATCCGCAGACCGGAACCACGAAGGCGGAGGTGCTCGCCTATTTCGCGGCGGTCGCCGGCCCGCTGGTCGTGCACGCGGCGCACCGCCCGGCGACGCGCAAGCGGTGGGTGCACGGCACGGGCGGGCCGGTGTTCTTCCAGAAGAACCTCGAGGACTCCGCCCCGGCCTGGGTGCACCGCCGCGAGATCCAGCACTCCGACCACGTGAACACGTATCCGCTGGTCGACGACCTGGCCACGCTCACGTGGCTCGGGCAGATCGGCGCGTTGGAGATCCACGTGCCGCAGTGGCGCTTCGGGCGGACGGGGGCGCAGCACTTCCCGGACCGGTTGGTCCTCGACCTCGACCCGGGGCCGGGGACCGGTCTCGCCGAGTGCGCGGAGGTCGCGCGGTGGGCCCGGACGATCCTGACCGAGATGGGCATGGACCTCTTCCCCGTCACGAGCGGGTCGAAGGGGATCCACCTGTACGCCACGCTCGACGGGACGCAGAGCTGGGAGGCGGCGAGCGCCGTCGCCCACGAACTGGCGCGGGCGCTCGAGGCAGATCACGGGGACCTCGTGGTCTCGGAGATGAAGAAGTCGCTGCGGGTGGGGAAGGTGCTCGTCGACTGGTCGCAGAACAACCGGAACAAGACGACGATCACGCCGTACTCCCTGCGCGGGCGGGAGCGCCCCACGGTCGCGGCCCCACGCACGTGGGCCGAGCTCGACGACCCGGGGCTCGCGCACCTCGAGGCGGACGAGGTCGTCTCGCGCTTCATGCACGACGGCGACCTGCTGGCCGGGTTGTTGGCCGGCGGGCGGGCTGGGCTCGAGCCAACGCCGGGGCGGCTGGCGACCTTCGAGCAGGGGGCGGACCGGCTCGCGGTGTACCGGTCGCGGCGGGATCCGGGGCGGACGCCAGAGCCGGTGCCGTCTGCGGACGAGCCGGCGATAGCTGGCGGTTCCGAGGCGCCGATCTTTGTCATCCAGGACCACCACGCCCGCGGTCACCACTTCGACTTCCGGCTCGAGCGGGACGGTGTCCTAGTGAGCTGGGCGCTGCCCAAGGGAGAACCAGTCGACCCCTCGACGAACCACCTCGCAGTCCAGACCGAGGACCATCCCCTGGAGTACGCGAACTTCTCTGGGACTATCCCGCGCGGGGAGTACGGCGCCGGCACGGTGAGCATCTGGGACGCGGGGACCTACGAGGTGGAGAAGTGGCGCGAGGGCGAGGAGATCATCGTCGTGGTGCACAGCTCCGGGGTGGGCGGGGTGGACCGTGGGTCTCGGCGGCTGGCGCTGATCCATACCGGGCACGGGGGGCGTGGACGTTCGGAGAACTCGTGGTTGATCCATCGGATGGGTGGGCGTGGGGTGTCGCGGGGCGGGGTGCAGGGTCTTGGTCTTGGCGGAGCTGGCACTCGGGACACTCCTGCGGCGCTCGCGGACGAGCCGACCGCCCTCCCGGCCCGACCGCCCGAGCCGATGCTCGCCACCCCAGGGACCTTCGCCGACCTCGAACGCCTCGAGGACTCCGAGGCCTGGGCCTTCGAGATGAAGTGGGACGGCATCCGGGCCCTCGCAAGCGTGACCGGTGGGATCGTCCGCCTCACGAGCCGCAACGGCATCGACCTGACCGCCACCTACCCCGAACTCGCCGAGCTGTCCGGGTGCGTGGGTGAGGACGTGCTGCTCGACGGCGAGATCGTCGCGCTCAACCGGTCGGGACGGCCGGACTTCGGCCTGCTGCAGAACCGGATGAATCTCACGCGGGAAGCAGAGGTGGCCGCCGCCCGGGCTGAGCAACCCGTCGACTTCATGGCCTTCGACCTGCTGCACCGTGGCTCGCGACGGATGACGACGCTTGGTTACGACGCGCGACGTCGCGCACTCGAGGAGGTGCTCGACGAGCACGGGCGGGTGCACCTGCCTCCGGCCTTCACCTCGGGGGCGCGGGCCGCGATCGAGGCAAGCCTCGCCCTCGGGCTCGAGGGCGTGGTCGCGAAGCGGCGGTCGAGCACGTACCGGCCGGGGCGACGCTCCCCTGCCTGGATCAAGGTCAAGCACGTGCAGACCCGGGAGGTCGTCGTCGTGGGGTGGCGCACCGGGAAGGGTTCGCGGGCATCCACGCTCGGCTCGCTCCTGGTCGCGGTTCCGGGTGATGCGGTTCCAAACAATCTACCGCCCGATAATTCGACGTCTCACAATTCACGGCCTCGAGATTCACAGCCTGGCACCATCATCCCCATTGATATCGACAGGAAGGCGCCAGGGATCTCACCGCCGGACAATTCTCCTCCAGACGATCCGACGCCCCATATCTCCGTGCCCGACGACGCCGCGCCCAGCCAGTCAGCGCGGCTGCGCTATGCGGGTCGTGTGGGCACGGGATTTACCGACAAGACCCTGACCCGGCTCCGTTGCGAGCTCGACCTGATCCCGCACGACACGGCCCCTCTTGACGACGTCCCCGATGCCGACCGCATCGACGCACACTGGGTAGTCCCCGATCACGTCGGCGAGGTGAGCTTCGCCGGGTGGACCGGTGCCGGGCGACTGCGTCATCCCGTCTGGCTCGGCTGGCGCCCGGACAAGTCACCCACCGAGGTGACGATCGAGGCAGATGAATCTCATTGAAGTTCGAGCCATACATTCGATGCATTACCTCAACTCAATACCCCAAACTCTTGCCGAACAGACGTTCTTTCGATAGAATTGGCAGATAGGCAATCGGGTGCTTTCGACAGGGCGGGAGGTGCGTCATGGGGTCAATGAATTTATTGTCTCGCGGCCCCGCACCTACCCCTGAGCGCATTGAATGCGCTCCCGGCGTGTGGGCCGATGTGGCGGCCGGTCCGGTGACCACGCTGGTCGAGGACCACGTCGAGGCGGCGTTCGAGCACCTGATCCGTTCGGGCTGGCCGGCCGCGCCGGAGGATGCGGCCTCGGAGGAATCGGTCTCGGAGGTGCCTGCGTCGGGCAAGCTGGCATCCGGTAAGGGCGCGTCGCGCGAGGAGGTCTGCGCGTGCGCGGTCCCCGCAGACGACGGTCTGTGCATGGGTCCTGCGGATTCCGTGGGCGTTCCTTCCTCACCGGACCCGGCCTTCTCGGTTCCTTCGCCTACCGATTCTCGGCTCGTTGCTGATGGCCGTGTCGATGATGAACCCGTCGACGCGGTCGACGGCGAGCTTGACGCTCCCACCCTCGCCGACCTGGACGTGGTCCCGGACAGCCTGTTCGGGCAGCTGGATCTGATGGAGTCCCTGGTCGAGGCAATGACGTCGGTGGACCTGACGGCGCTGCCGGGGCCGGTGGCTGCGGAGATGTCGAGGCGGGTCCATGACGCGGTGGGCCGGTTGGAAGCAGTGCGGTTGGGGTGCGTGGGGCGGGTGGAGGCCGACGGGTGCTGGCGGGCGGACACGATGCACTCTTTCGGGTCATGGCTGGCGAAGGTTGAAGGGTTGTCGAGGTCGTTGGCGGCCCGGACGGTCGCGGCGGCGGTTGCGGTGCGCGATCACCTGCCCGCCACAGGTGCCGCGGCCCGGGCCGGGTTGATCACCGGTGAGCACGTGGCCACGATGGTCAAAACCACCACGACCGAGCCCCTGCGCGTGGCGCTGGCCAGTTCGGTGACCAGTGACACCCCCGGACCGGGCGATGCAGCTGACCTGGGTGAGGCGGCTGGCCTGGGCCAGGTGCCTGGATCGGGTGGCACGCCGGGGCGGGTGTGCACGGGTGAGGAGATGCTCCTGGGCCACGCCGGGGTGTGGGGGTTCCCTCAGTTCAACCGGATCGTCAAAGAGTTCACGGTCGTCGCCGACCCAGCCGCGCAGGACAAGGCGTTCAAGGACGCCGACGAGCGGGAGTTCCTGCAGATCTCTCCGACTCTGGGTGGGATGCAGATCAGCGGGTTCGTCACCACCGAGCACGGCCAGACCGTCAACGCCGCGCTCCGGGCTGTCGCCGGTGTCCCTGCCGCCGATGACCTGCGTCCGGCGGACCTGCGTAAGGCCGGTTCCCTCATCGACCTGGCCCACCTGGTCCTGGACGGCGGGATCGCCGGCAAAGGCGCCAACGTCCGCCCCCACCTGTCGGTCATGATCACGTGGGAGGAGTTCAAGCGGCTCTACGACCACTCGACCGGCGACCACGCAAGCGACGGTGAGGCCGGCGACAAGAGCAGTGTCGTGAACGGCACGTCGACGTGCTCGGGGCGCCCTGGGACTGCGGCCGCGGCCCCCGCCGAGACCATCGGCCCCGCGCAGGAGCAGTCCCTCGCCGAAGCGATCGCCGCGTCCCAGGCCAGTGGCCACTGGGGCCCGGGTCCTGTGGTCACCCCGACGTGGACCCCGCAGACCCTCGAAGCGCGCCTGCGCGCCGGGTACGCGACCTGGGAAGACGGCACCGGCCCCATCCCCGACGCGGTCCTGAGACGCATCGCCTGCGACGGGGAAGTGACCCGGATCATCTTCGGACCCGACTCCCAGATCCTCAACATCTCCCGCACGAAACGCACCTTCACCAAAGAGCATCGCCGCGCCATCGTCGCCCGCGACCGACACTGCGTCTGGCCCGACTGCGACGCCCCACCCCACGTCTGCGAGATCCACCACGCCATCCGCCACTGGGCCGACGGAGGGGAGACCACGCCGTCCAACGGCGCACTGCTGTGCCGTCACCACCACCACCGCGTCGACGGCGACAACATCGCCATGACCCACGACGGAGTTGGCTGGCACTTCAGCGCCCCAGGCAGCTACCAGGCCGGCACCTACCGACCGGGCAGCGACCAGCCGGGCACCCAAGCCGCCTGAATCGGCTACGGCCGATTCGCCGGACCGGCACCGACCAGCACCGCGACGACGCACCACGCCCGACGGCAGATCCGGCCTACTCCTGGGAGTCCGGAATCCACCGCAGAACATCGCCCGGCTGGCACTCGAGCACTCGACAGATCGCGTCGAGAGTTGAGAAGCGGACGGCTTTCGCGCGGTTGTTCTTCAGGACCGAGACGTTTGCCTGCGTGATGCCGACGGCTTCGGCGAAGTCGCTCACTGACATCTTCCGTCGGGCGAGCATGACGTCTAGGTCGACGATGATGGGCACTAGATCACCTCGGCGAGTTCGCTTCGGTCGGCGATCGCGGCCCGGAGCAGCCCGCGCATCACAATCATGAGGAGAGCAAGCGCGGTACCGACGGCGACGCAGGCGGCGAGCCCGAGGAAGTCACCTGGTCCTCCGATCTGCACGATGAAGATCAGGTGCACCATGACGACGGCCGACAGGACCGCCACAACCCCCGCGCACACGATGATGGCGTCCACCCACGCCAACGCACGCGCACTGAAGATCTGGCCCCTATCGACCATCGACAGCAGCCCCCAGACCGCGGCTAATGCCACCTGGACGCACGCGATGGCCAAGATCGCCGCCACGGAGTATGGGACGACAAGGTGCGCAACCTCGGGAGACTCCCGCCCCGTGGTGACCGCTTGAACCGGCACGAGCACCTGAGCCAACAGCGCTCCGAGGACAAGGACGAGGAGCGTCGCGCGGAGCAACACGGTGACCATTCGATTCATGCATCGATTATCGATGCACAGTGATCGAATATCAATAGGTCACGGCAAGCTCCACACGATCAGCCAAAGTGCCGGACCAGGGTGCGGTGCCACTTGTTGGAGGGGAGCTCGGCGTCGAGGGCCGCCAGCCCCACGCAGTACTTGCTGATCTGGTCAGGGCGGTGACCGCGGGACCAGAGCCAGCGGTCGATGGCCGTCGGAGCTCCCGGCGACTTCGACTCGAGCAGTACCTGATCGTCCAGCGCGACGGACGCGTCGTCGTCGGGCGTGGTGCAGCGCAGCGTCGTGTCGCAGGTCAGGCGGGTGCCGGCGGCGGCGTCCACGAAGGTCGTCCGGTCGTACATGGTGACGAGCGTCGGGCTGAGCGAGCGGACCAGGCCCTCCGCGTCCGGCAGGGCCTCGTGGAGGACGTCGGCGACAAAGGCCCGCGCCTGGGGGGTGATGGTCTCGGCGTCGCCGAGACCGTAGGGCAGGCGCTCCTTGACCGTCTCCCCGCGTCCACCCTTGACCTTGACCTCGAAGACACAGTCTCCCGCGTCGGTGTAGGTGCGGGTGCGGACCTTGAACCTGCGCCTGCGGCCGTGCGCTGCGCCCCGGTAGGAGACCAGGTCCGGGGTGTCGAAGTACACCGACTCGTAGCCGAAGCGGCGGCGTCCGGCGATCTCGAGCACGCCCAGGTCCGGGTGCGCTTCGAGCAGCTCGGCGAAGAGATGGCCCGGGACGACGTACTTACGGTCCACGCGGGTCTGCAGGTCGGCACGTTCCTGGATCTCGTCCAGGGTCACCGGGGTGAAGCCCGCCACGAGGGCGTCCGTCCCCTGCACCGTCGGCATGCCCGACGTCGCAGCGAGCCCCGCCGTCACGACCGCACCCCCGCGGACACCTCACGCTGTGAGACAGGCGCGACCTGCTCGGAACGAGCGAAACGCTGGGCCAGATCCGGTGCCGCGGCGACCACCTTGCCGACAGCCCCCCGGCCAGCCCGGCCGGTCGCGGTCCCGGCGGCGTCGACCTCGTACCGCACGTCCACCCGCTGCAGGTCCCGCACCAGGTCGATCTCCTGGACGATGACGTTGCGCACCCGCCCGCCGAGGAGGTCCTCCAGGCGAGCGGTCAGCTCCGCCTCGTTCGCGTAGACCGCGTCCAGCGTGACGACCTGGCGGCGGTAGCGGGCGTGCAGCGGGTTGGAGTCGACGAGGAACATGACCAGGACGAGCGCGGCGCTGAAGACCGGTGCGACCCACACGGGATCGGGCTGCAGCCCGGCGATGAGGCCGAGGGCGAGCGCGGCGAAGTAGTACGCGACCTCCTCTTGGGCGAGTTCGGAGGACCTCAGGCGGATGATCGAGAGCACACCGAAGAGCCCCAGTCCGAGCCCGGCGCCGACGGTCGAGGTGGCGAGCACGGTCGTGACGGCGAGCACCCCGACGTTGAGTCCGATGTAGGCCAGCAGCATCTCGCGGCGACGGTGGCGCCGGAAGTACACGGCGTAGGTCAGGACCAGGATGGCGGCGAGGTCGAACGCGACGATCCACAAGTTCGGCATGGGTGCTCCTCAGTACGGCTAGATCAGATGCCCTATGTCTAGAGCGTGCGGCTATGCCTTCGCTGTGAATGGCTTAAGAACCGGCGGAGAACGCCAGGCGAACATCACATGGATGCCCGGTGACGGGCCGCGCGGACGCGGCGCGCGCGGGTCACAGCGCATCCACAGGCTCGCCACACCTGGTCTCAAGGCGCGAAGGGTGTCCTGAAGCCTGCCCATCCCCTACCCGTGAAGGATCACCATGACTCCCCCACGCAATCCCGACGCCGGCCAGGACCTGGGCGGACCCGCCCGGCTCCCGCGCCCTTGGTTCCGCGTCACAGCCACCATCCTCGGGGCCTCGCTCGCCTTCGGGTCACTCGCGGCCTGCGCCAAGGACGCGACGAGCGCGGCGACGACGGGCACGGGGACCTCCTCGACGGGGAAGTGGGGCGACTCCTCCGTCCGCACCGCGGCTGCCTCCGAGGGGACCGTCTGGGACTCCTCCACGGTCCACACCATCTCCGTCGAGGTCGACGAAGACGAGTACGCGGCCATGCTCGAGACCTTCGTCAGCAGCGACGAGAAGGACTGGATCACCGCGACCGTGACGATCGACGGGCAGAAGTTCTCGAACGTCGGGCTACGCCTCAAGGGCAACTCTTCGCTCCGGTCGGTCAGCACGACCGACTCCGAACCGCAGGACCTGCCGTGGCTCATCCGCCTCGACAAGTTCACCGACGGCCAGGACCTCGACGGCTCGACCGACTTCGTCGTGCGCTCCTCGAGCACCCAGACCTCGCTCAACGAGGCGGTCGCCCTCGAGCTGCTCGACCGCGCGAGCCTGGCCACCCAGGAGGCGATCGCCACGCGATTCTCGGTCAACGGCAGCGCCGAGACCTTGCGTCTGACGATCGAGAACCCCGACGACGCGTGGGATGCCGCGGAGTTTGGGACCGACGGAATCTTGTACAAGGCCGAGGCCGACGGCGACTACAGCTACCGCGGCGACGACCCCGAGTCCTATGTCGACGTCTTCGACCAAGAGACAGGCGAGGACAACCTCGAGCCGTTGATCGAGTTCCTGCAGTTCATCAGCGAGTCCGACGACGCGACCTTCGCCGCCGAGCTTTCCGACCACCTCGACGTCGACGCCTTCGCGACGTACCTCGCGATGCAGGACCTCGTTGACAACTTCGATGACATCGACGGCCCCGGGAACAACTCCTACCTGCGCTATGACACCAAGACCGGCGCCTTCACGGTCGTCAACTGGGACCTCAACCTCGCGTTCGGGCAGATGCCGACGGGGATGGGCGGCGGGGCGGGCGGCGGAATGGGCATGGGCGAGGGCGGCCCCGGCGGGGCAGGGGGCGAGCGCCCCGAGCTGCCCGACGGCGTCGAGCTCCCCGGGGGCAACCTGCCCGAGGGCATGGAGCCGCCTACCGGTGAGCGTCCGGGAGGGGCCGGCGGTCCGGGCGGCGCCATGGGCAGAAGCAACATCCTCGCCACCCGTTTCCTCGCGGACGCGGACTTCAAGGCGCTCTACAACCAGGCGGTCACCGACCTCACGGCTTCCCTCTATACGAGCGGCGACGCCGACAAGATCGTCTCGACCTGGGCGAACGTGCTCACCGACCAGGCGAGCGACCTCGTCGACGCGGCCACGATCGAGAGCGAGGCGGCTTCCCTGCGCGCCGCCTTCTCCACGTAGGACCTCGTAGGACCTTCGGTCCTTTCGCCCCGGAGCGGCTCGTGATATTAGTCACTCCGGGGTAAGTCAGGGGATGAATAGTCCTACCATCGGAAGCGTGGCAGAACGCGAATCACACCTCAGCAAGCCAGTCGATGTCGTCCTCGTAGGCGGCGGCATCATGAGCGCGACCCTCGGATCGATCATCCGACTGCTTGAGCCCACCTGGACCGTGCGGATCTACGAGCGGCTCGACGCCGTCGCGCAGGAGAGCTCGAACGCCTGGAACAACGCCGGGACCGGTCACGCAGCGCTGTGCGAGCTCAACTACACGCCGCAGAAGCCCGACGGCAGCATCGACATCTCCAAGGCCGTCGCGATCAACGAGCAGTTCCAGGTCTCTCGCGAGTTCTGGCAGCACCTGGTCACCGCCGACCTGCTGCCCGAGCCGGAGGGCTTCATCTCCTCCACCCCGCACATGACCTTCGTGCGCGGAGCCGACAACGTCGACTACCTGCGCCGCCGCCACGCCGCGCTCGTCGCGCACCCGCTGTTCAGCGACCTCGAGTTCTCGACCGACCCGGCCGTGATCGGCGAGTGGGCACCGCTGCTGCTGGCCGAGCGCTCGGGCGACGAGCCGATCGCCGCCACCCGCGCGACCACCGGCACCGACGTCGACTTCGGCTCACTGACCCGCAAGCTCACCGACTACCTCGTGTCCTCCGGCGCCGAACTGCACCTGCAGCACGAGGTCCGCTCGCTCAAGCAGCGCCGCGACGGCACCTGGCGCCTCAAGGTCGCCGACAAGAGCTGGAACGCGTCCGAGCCCAGCCACGTCGTCGACGCCCGCTTCGTCTTCATCGGCGCCGGCGGCGGCGCCCTGGCGCTGCTGCAGAAGGCCCGCATCCCCGAGATCAAGGGCTACGGCGGCTTCCCGATCAGCGGCCAGTTCCTCAAGACCTCCAACCCCGAGATCGTCGCCCAGCACCAAGCGAAGGTCTACGGCAAGGCCGACGTCGGCTCCCCGCCGATGTCCGTCCCGCACCTGGACACCCGCGTGGTCGACGGCGAGACCTCGCTGCTCTTCGGCCCGTACGCGGGCTTCACCACGAAGTTCCTCAAGCAGGGCTCCCTGCTCGACCTCTTCCGGTCCATCCGCCCGTCGAACATCGTCACGATGCTCACCGTGGCCAAGGACAACTGGGGCCTCACCCGCTACCTCATGAGCGAGGTCACCAAGTCCTCGTGGACGAAGTTCCGCACGCTGCGCGAGTTCATGCCGACCGCGGACCCTAAGGACTGGGAGCTCATCACCGCAGGCCAGCGCGTCCAGGTGATGAAGAGCCACCCGGTCAAGGGCGGCGTCCTGGAGTTCGGAACCGAGCTTGTGACCTCGGCCGACGGGACCATCGCGGGCCTCCTCGGCGCTTCCCCGGGTGCCTCGACCGCGGTCCCGGCCATGGTCGACCTGCTCGAGCGCTGCTTCCCCGAGCGCTTCACCGGCTGGCGCCGTGAGCTCGCGACGATGATGCCGAGCCTGAGCAGCGGCGAGTGGGACACCGACGCGGAGTTCGCCCAGCTCCAGGCCGACGACGCCGAGGTCCACAGCGCCTGAACCAGCCCCTAGGCTGGGTCTATGAACCCCCGCAGCGCCGCCCGTCTCCCCTTCGCCCTCTCCCCCGTCAGCCTCGGCTGCTGGCAGCTCGGAGGTGACTGGGGCGACGTCACCGAGGACAGCGCCCACGCCGTCCTGGCCGCCGCCCTCGATGCCGGCGTCACCTTCCTCGACACCGCCGACGTCTACGGCGACGGGCGCAGCGAGCGTCTCATCGGCGCTTTCCTCGCCGGTCGCTCCGACCTGCCGGGCGACCTCCGCGTCGCCACGAAGATGGGCCGCCGCGCCGACCCGCATGAGGCGGCCGCGTACACCCTCGACGCGTTCCGGGCCTGGACGGACCGGTCTCGGGAGAACATCGGCGTGGACACCCTCGACCTCGTCCAGCTGCACTGCCCGCCGACCGCGGTCTTCTCCGCAGACACGACCTACGACGCCCTGGACACTCTGGTCGCCGAGGGTCGGATCGGCTCCTACGGGGTGTCGGTGGAGACCTGCGAGGAGGCGCTGACGGCGATCGCCCGGCCGGGCGTGGCCAGCGTACAGATCATCCTCAACGCCTTCCGCCAAAAGCCCCTCGAGGAAGTGCTCCCGGCCGCGGTCGAGGCCGGCGTCGCCATCATCGCGCGCGTGCCGCTGGCCAGCGGGCTGCTGTCCGGCAAGTACGACGAGCACACGACCTTCGCCGCCAACGATCACCGGACCTTCAACCGGAACGGTGAGTCCTTCGACGTCGGCGAGACGTTCGCAGGGGTGCCCTTCGACGTCGGCGTCGCCGCGGCCCGCGAGATCTCAGCCCTGGTGGGCGACGGCGCGCTCGACCGCGACGGGTCGCAGGTGACCACGTCTCAGCTCGCGCTGCGCTGGATCCTCGACCAGACGGGGGTGACCACGGTCATCCCCGGTGCGCGCAATGCCGCCCAGGCCCGGTCGAACGCGGCCGCGGCGGACCTGCCCCCGTTGACTGCGGAGCAGAGCGCACGGTTCGCCGAGATCTACGACTCTGCCGTGCGCCCGCACGTGCACGCGCGGTGGTGACCGGTTCTACACCGTGACGGTCTGGGCCGTCGCGGTGAGCTCCTCGGCGATGGACCGGGCCCACCCGCGGACCTCGTCCCAGTCCCGGTAGTCGCCGTCCTGCACTCGTAGGGCGAGGACGACCGAGCGTTCGCCCAGCCGGAGGCCGCTCTTGTCGACCCGACCGGCGAACACCTTGTGCTCGCTGGCCCCGGTGAACCTGATCTGCTCGTCGACGTCGATCTCGGCGTCGGCGGGCTTGAGCGGTTCGCCGACCGGGCCGGTCGAGAAGAGCCATACGGGACGGCCCTCGACGCGGGAGCTGAGGTCCTGGGCGAAGACCGAGGCAGCCATCATCCACTTGCCGAAGTACACGGCGCTGCCCAGCACGATCGCCTCGGAGTCGTCGAGGTCGAGGATGCTCGCGGTCGCCATGTCATGAAGCTGGGGCTCGTGCCCCTGAGCAGTGAGCTCGGCTGCGATCACCTCGCCGATCTCCTGCGTCGAGCCGTGCTTGCTCGCGACCGCCACACTGACCTTCATGGTTCCTCCTCCTCGGACGACTCCCCGATGAGTCGCTCCTCCCAGGATCGACCGTCAGAGGCGTCAGGAGGCGGGACCTAAGGCCCGGCGCCTGCTATCGCGCGAGCACTCCGCCGCTCTCGCGCAGGTAGCAGGCCGCGCAGAGCGACTCGTAGCTCACCTGCATGCCGTCGATCGCGACCTGGTCACCGTCGAAGACGAAGACGCCGCCCACGGACCGGGCGTTGAAGATCGCCTTGCGTCCGCAGCGGCAGATCGTCTTGAGCTCTTCGAGGCTGTGGGCGATCTCGAGCAACCGGCGGCTGCCGGGAAAGGCAGCCGTGAGGAAGTCTGTGCGGATGCCGTAGCAGATGACCGGGATCTGATCGAGGGTCGCGACCCGCAGCAGGTCGTTGACCTGCTGCGCGGAGAGGAACTGGGACTCGTCGATCAGCACACAGCTCACGTCGCGCCCGGTCCGCAGCTGGATCTCGTCGCGCTGGCGCTGGATGAGCAGGTAGACGTCGGCCTGCTCGCCGATCATGACGTCGACCCCGCGGTCGACGCCGAGGCGCGAATGGATCGCGCGCCCCGCCTTCGTGTCGATCCCCGGCTTCGCGAGGAGCACCTGGTGCCCACGCTCTTCATAGTTGTAGGCGGCCTGCAGCAGAGCCGTGCTCTTGCCGCTGTTCATCGCCCCGTACCGGAAATACAGCTTCGCCATGGGTCCATTGTCCTTGATCCGAAGGGCGGGCCCGGACGCTACTGCACGTCCAGGCGCGGCCATCAGCCGGAGATCCGGTCCAGGAGGTTCACAATCGCGGCCGCGGTGCGTTGAGGTCATAGCGCACCCCGATCATCCGGATGGTGAAGCACATCACCGCGGCGACAACCGTCCATGGCAGCGGATGCAGCCCGGCGGAGAAGACGATCGCCGTGATCCCGGCCGCCACGAGGGCCGGGATCAGGTAGAGCCCGCTGTACAGGATCGCCGGGATCTCCCGGAGCAAGACGTCACGCAGCGTTCCGCCACCGACTGCGGTGACGCCGCCCAGGATGATCGACTGCGCCACCCCCAACCCGGCCTCAAGACCCTTGAGCGTCCCGGTGACGGCGAAGAGGCTCAGGCCTGCGGCGTCGAGCACGTTGATCGGCCGGGCGAGGCGTTCCAGGCGCTTGCTGAGCAGGAAGGCGATGAAGGCGCCGAGGGCCGCGACGGCGAGATAGCGCCAGTCCCTGAACGTCGCCGGAGGCAGGTCGTCGAGAAAGATGTCGCGGATGAACCCGCCGCCCAGGGCGGTGATCGTGCCGAGGGTGATGACGCCCACGATGTCCAGCCGCGCAGTCCGGATCGCGGTCATCGCGCCGTTGACCGCAAAGGCCAGCACGCCGACGAGGTCGAGGACGACGAGCGCGGTCGTGGCAGGAGGCATGGCCTAGGTCTACCGGAGTGCGATCCAGATGAGCAACTGGGTGATGAGAAACCCGCTGACGATGTTGAGCCAGAGGAACCGGCGCCAGCCGGCGTTGGAGCGTTCGCAGTCCGCGTCGACGAGCGAGCGGTAGCCCGCGATGTTGACGAGGTAGACGAGCGGGATGACCGCCGCGAGCGCGCCGGGCCAGCCTGCGCCGAGCATGAGCAGGGCCGAGGCGAGATAGCAAGCTATCGCGAAGCGCACGGTCCGGGCCGCCCCGAAGGCAGTCGCGATCGAGGCGATCCCACCCGACCGGTCGGCCACGATGTCCTGGACGGCGCCGAAGGCCTGGGAGGCGACCCCCCAGAGGAAGAACGCCGCGAGCGTCACCCAGACCGCTGCGCTCGGGCTCGCTCCGGCGTAGGCGAGCCCGACGACGGCCGGGCTGACGAAGTGCGTGCTCGACGTGAGGGAGTCGAGGACCGGGCGTTCCTTGAAGCGCAGGCCGGGAGCGGAGTAGGCGATGACCGCGGCGACGCTGACGGCCAGCGACGCCAGACAGGCGAGCGGGTTCACATCAACCGATGTCAGCGCCACGACGACGGCGAAGACGAGGAAGGGCAGCGCGGCGAGCACGGCCGACCACAGGGTGAGCCGGTGCAGGCCGCGGTCGAGCACCACCCCCTCCACCCCGCCCTTGCGCGGGTTGCGCAGGTCGGACTCGTAGTCGAAGACGTCGTTGATGCCATACATGAGGAGGTTGTAGGGCACGAGGAAGAACACCGTCAGGACGATGAACGTCGCCCCCACCTGGCCGCCGCTCATGAGGTAGGCGGCTGCGAAGGGGTAGGCGGTGTTGATCCAGCTGATCGGCCGCGAGGAGGCGAGAACCGCGGCGACGGGGTGGGCTGGGGGCACCGGGAGGGTCTGAGTCATCGCTGCCTCTCAAGCTCGGTGCGGGCGTGCGCCCTCGTGCCCAACCAGGCCCACACCGCTGGCAGCAATAGGGCGGCGGCCAGGGGCCAGGCGAGATCTTCGACGGGGGCGAGCCACAGGGTCACTCCGGTGAGCTTGTCCTCGTCGAAGCGGAAGAGGTCCGCGGCGATCATGATCGAGTCGAAGACGACGGTCAGCACCGTGAGCACGACCCAGGCAAGCGCCACCTGGAGCCACCACCGTGCGCCCACCCGGGCGCGGACGGCGAGGATCCCCGCGGCGATCGCGACGACACCGAGCATGACGAGGTTGAGCTGGCCGTAGCTCATGGCGCGTCCTCACTGTCCGCTGGATGCACGGCGTCGAGCAGGCGCCCGGCGAGCATAACGAGCACCATCGTCAGGTGGCACAGGAACGTGATGAACACGAGCTCCTCGAGCGGGAAGTCGGGGGTCAGCTCGATCCCGGTCATTCCCGAGCTCTCCCCCCGTTCGAAGGACCCGGTGAGGATCCCCGCCGCGTCCCACACGAGGAACAGCGCGATGCCCACTGCCATGACGATGACCGCACGACGGCGGTCCGCCCACCAGAAGACCCGCCACCGGTAGTCAACGGCGACCATGCAGGCGAAGGACACGGCCAGCGCACCGAGGTACTCCCAGCCGGTCACAGCGGCTCCGCCAGCGCCGTGGTCGTCGTGTCCGAGCGCAGCCGCTTGACCACAAGCTCGGCGCTGATGAGGCACATGGGCAGGCCGATCCCCGGGATCGTGCTGCTCCCCGCGTAAAGCAGACCGTCCACCCGCGCCGAGGCGTTGCGTCCGCGCAGGAAGGCGCTCTGGCGCAGGGTGTGCGCGGGGCCGAGCGCTCCCCCGGACCAGGCGTTGACGTCGACCACGAAGTCACCCGGGCCGACGGTGCGGCGCACGACGACGCGCTCGGCCAGGTCAGGGACGGCGGCCCACGCAGCGACCTGCGCGATCGCGGCGTCGGCGACCTTCTCGACGTCGGGGTCACCGGATCCGTCGGTGCCGCCGCGCCCGATCGCTGGGTCCGCGGGCACGGGGACGAGGACAAAGAGGTTCTCCGACCCCGCGGGCGCGACGCCCGGGTCGGTCTGGGAGGGCTTGCACACGTAGATCGAGGCCGGGTCGGGCACGTGGGGGGCGTCACCGAAGATCGCGTCGAAGTTCCCCTGCCAGTCGGTCGCAAAGAACAGCGAGTGGTGGGCGAGCTCAGGCAGCGCGCCCTCGACGCCCAGCTCGACGAGGACAGCGCCGGGGCCCGGATCCCGGCGGTCCCACCAACGCTGCGGGTAGGTCTGGAGCGCCTCAGGCAGCAGGACGGTCTCGGTGTGGTGCAGGTCAGCCGCGGACACGACGACGTCCGCGTCGATGGTCTGGCCCCACCCGTCCGCCCCACGCACGACGACGCCGCGCACCACCGCGCGCGGGCGGCGACCTCGGCGGCGACCGGTCACCGGCTCGGTGCGGATCTGGGTCACCGTCGTGTCGGTGCGGATGGTCACCCCCTCGGCGCGGGCGAGCCGCTCGATCGCGGCGATGATCGTCGTGAAGCCGCCCTGGGGGTAGAGCACGCCGTCGGCCAGGTCGAGGTGGCTCATGAGGTGGTACATGCTCGGCGCGCGGTCCGGGGAGGACCCGAGGAACACCGCCGGATAGCCGAGCACCTGACGCAGCGTGGGGTGGGAGAAGGACCGCGCGACGAAGCTGTCGAGCGGGCGCAGCAGGAGCGACACGAGCCGGCCCGCGTGCCGCAGCACGTCGGCGCGCAGGAGGGTGGTCATCGACTGGAACGTGGAGTAGAGGAATCGCTCCTTGGCGAGGTCGTAGGTTGACCTCGCCGACGCGAGGTAGGTGCGGAGCCTCTCCCCCGCCCCCTCCTCGACGCCCTCGAAGATCGCGACGTTCCGCTCCAGGTCGGCGGCGATGTCGAGCGGGGCGCCGCCGTCCTCGACGAACACCCGGTACCCGGGGTCGAGGAGGGTGAGGTCGAGCTCGGCCGCGGCGCTCGTCCCCAGGAGCCGGAAGAAGTGGTCGAAGACCTCGGGCATGAGGTACCACGACGGGCCGGTGTCGAAGCGGAAGCCGTCCCGTTCCCAGGACCCCGCGCGGCCGCCGAGCGCGGCGTTCTTCTCGACGAGTTCGACCCGGTGACCGTCCCGCGCGAGCAGCGCGGCCGTGGCGAGCCCCGCGATGCCGCCGCCGATGACGACGACGCGGCTCACGGGCGTCCGCCGGTCGCGAGGGCGCGGGCGAGGATGCGCGCCTTGACCGGGCCAGGGACGCGCACCCGCGTCCGGACCAGCTCCTCGGCGGGCGTCGCGGCGATGCGAGCGGTGAGCTCGGCGAAGAGCCCGTGCGCGGCGGCGACGGCGGTGCGGCTGTTGGTGGGCAGCAGCGCCAGCGCGTCGCCGGCCGCGACGAGATCCACTCGGATGTCGTCGACAAGCAGGTCACGCTCGCCGTCGGTCAGCCGGGCGGAGTCGATCCCGGGGAAGTACGAGCGTCCCAGGGCGATGTGGTCCGTGGCCAGGTCCCGGAGGAAGTTGATCTTCTGGAAGGCGGCACCTAGGCGCCGGGCACCCGGTGCGAGCTTGTCGTAGTCCTCGCGCCCATCGGCTCCGAGGAAGACCTGCAGGCAGGCCAGCCCGACCACCTCGGCCGAGCCGTAGATGTACGTGGCCAGCGATGCTGGTGTGTGTACCGAGGTCGACAGGTCCATCCGCATGGAGGCGAAGAACGCCGTCATGAGATCCGGGCGCAGTGCGAAGCGCCGGGCGGTGAGCGCGTAGGCGTGCACGACGAGGTTCGTGCTGTAGCCGGTGATGACGGCGTCGGCGGTCTCCCGTTCGAGCTCGTCGAGCAGCACACGTCCGCGGCCGGGATCGTCAGCGCTCACTGGGCCGTCGACGATCTCGTCCGCGAGCCGCACGAGCGCATAGATGTTGCGGACATGCCCACGGACCGGTCGCCCGAGCAACCGGCACGCCCACCCGAAGGACGTCGAGTACCCGCGGATGACGGCGGCCGCGCTCGCCTGGGCGACCGCGTCGTAGCGCGCGTCGCTCAGCGACGTCCGCAGCGGAGCCGCGGTCATGCTGACCTCCACGGCAGCGAGCGGGTCATCGACTCGAGCCAGGCGAGCGCCTCCGGCGGCAGGTCGATCTCGGCGGCCAGGTCCCGAGCCGAGGCGAGATGCTCGGCTGCGAGGGCTTCGATGAAGCCCCGCGATCCGGATGCTTCAAGGGCCCAGCGGACGTCGTGCAGCTGGTCGTAGGTGAGGCCCGGCGCGCCGAGGTGGCGCTCGACGCGCGGCCACTGCTCGGTGCCGCGAGCGTGGGCCACGAGCGGGGTGACCTTGCCTTCGCGCAGGTCGGTAAGCACGCTCTTGCCGGTCACCTGCTCGTCCCCGAACACGCCGTCGAGGTCGTCGTGCAGCTGGAAGGCGATGCCCACGAGGCGGCCGACACGGCTCAGCCCCTCGACCGTGCGGCGGTCGGCCCCGGCGAGCAGGGCTCCCGCCTGGAGCGGGAGCTCGAAAGAGTACACAGCGGTCTTGTTCGCGGCCATGATGACGACCTCGGCCAGGGTCGCCTCGACCGGGCCGAGCGAGAACCGCACGTCTGAGAGCTCACCGGCCGCAGTCGCGTAGATCGCGTGGTCGAAGAGGCCCAGCAGGTCCTCGCGGATGCTCGGCGCCGCCGCGCTCGAGGCGACAAGGCGGTGGGCGCCGGAGAGGGCGAGGTCGCCGGCGAGGATGCCCGCTGCCGCGCCGAGGGTGGCCGCCCTGGCGTCGTCGCCGCCCGCTGACCGCAGGCCGTGCGCGAAGGTCCCCGAGACGTTGAGGCGCCCCCGGCGCACGTCGTCGTGGTCGATGACGTCGTCGTGCACGACGAAGGCGGTGTGCAGGAGCTCGACGGCCGCCGCCACCGTGCAGGCGAGGCGGTCGTCGGTCCCACCGAGGTGGCGGTGGATGCCCGTGAGCAGCGTGGGACGGAAGCGTTTGCCGCCCTGAGATGCCTGGTGCAGGCTGCGCCAGAGCTCGGTGTAGTCGGAGCCGTAGGGTCGCGACCGGTCGAGGGCCGAGCGGAAGAAGTCTTCGAGGACCGCCTCGACGGTGGTGGGTACGGTCGTGGTCGTCGCGGAGCCGGGTCGCCGGGTGAGCCGCTCCCGCGGGTGCAGCTGGGGTTGGGTCTGACTGCTCATGACGGACGCCTCGTGAGGTCGATCCGGCCGAGCTGCTCGAGCTGGAGGACCATCCACGGGCTGAAGGCCCACGGCGTCGCGGTGATCGAGCGTCCGAGGTCCTCCATGTCGACCCAGGCCAGGTCCATGACCTCATCGGGGTTGGGCACCGGGTCCTCGTCCGTCGTGGCGAGAAGCACCGGGCAGATCTCGTTCTCCACGATGCCGGAGGCGTCGACCGCTCGGTAGCGGAAGTCCGGCAGGGCGATCTCAAGCTCGCCGACCGCGAGACCGAGCTCGTGGCGCGCGTGCCGCGCAACGGCGTCGGGCAGGGACTCCCCGCTGCGGGGGTGACCGCAGAAGGAGTTGGTCCAGACTCCCGGCCAGGTGCGCTTGGTGAGCGCGCGGCGGGTGACGAGGACCTCTCCGTGCCCGCGGAGCAGGTAGCAGGAGAAGGCGAGGTGCAGCGGGGTGGATGTGGAGTGCACGGTCCCGCGCGGAGCCGTGCCGATCGGAGCCCCGTCGTCGTCGAGGAGCACGACGTGGTCAGGGTCGGAGATGGGTGGCATCGAGGACCTCCTGGTGGCCGGGTGAACACTCACCGCAAGATTGCTAGTTTGGCTAGTTAATAGTCAAGGTAGCATATGGCTGTGGATGAGACCTCAGCAACGGGCGAGCAGCATGGCTACTGGTATGACGACCATGACCCGGTCGTCGCGATCCTGCACGCGGTGAGGAAGTTCCGGCGCAGCGACCAGGACATGCGCCGCAGGATGAGCGCCGACATGGACATGAACGAGTCAGACATGCAGGCGCTGCAGATCGTCATCGCGGCCGAGTCGAGCCACCAGCTCGTCACTCCACGCGACCTGAGCGCCGCGCTGGCCATCTCGACCGCCTCGACGACCAAGCTGCTCGACCGGCTCACCGCCTCTGGGCACCTGGAGCGCCACCCGCACCCCACGGACCGGCGCGCCCTCGTCATCACCGCGACCGACCACGCCCACAACGAGATCCGGGACCGCCTCGAACGCATGCACGCGGCCATGCGCGAGATCGCCGCGGGCGTCCCGGAGCCCTCACGTCGCGACGTCGCAGACTTCCTCGTCCGGATGTCGGCGCACCTCGACTCCGAGGGTGGACGGCCGCTGACCCCGCGCCCATAGCGCCACCTCCCCGCGCCCGACCTGGCGCCACTCCCTAGAGTGGGGAACCAGGGAGGCGCCATGGCGAAATCTCGCACGCCCCGCGGTCTTGACCGGCTCGTGAACTTCACCGACGCGTCGGTCGCCATCGCCATCACCCTGCTCGTCCTGCCGCTCGTCGACCTCGTCGCAGACGGCAAGGACCGCTCTGTCCGCGAACTGCTCGACGACGGGCAGGGAACCTTCCTCGCCTTTGCGATCAGTTTCGTCGTCATCGCGAACTTCTGGACGGGTCACCACCGGGTGTTCGAGCACCTGCGGGACTACTCGCCGACGATGCTGCGGATCAACTTCCTCTGGTTGGCGAGCATCGTCTTCATCCCGTTCACCACGCAGCTGCTCGCTGACGTCGGCACCGACGACCCGGCCGTGAACGCCCTCTACATCGGGACGATGATCGTGACGACCGCCAGTCTGGCCCTCATCGAGGTGCTCGCCGTCCGCAGCCCGGATCTCCAGCGACCGGAGGTGCGCGGCCAGATCGACGCCCGGGGCGCGGGCATCGCGATCGCGGTGCTGCTTGTCGCCCTCGTGCTCAGCATCGTCGTCCCGGACGTCGGGATGTTCTGGCTCTTCCTGCTGTTCCTGTCCGGGCCGCTGACCAAGGCGCTGCGCTCTCGCTAGCCCAGCCGGTCGGGTACGCGGCACAGCCGACCGGCTAGGGAGCCTCGGTACCCATCGTGTTGTGCCCGAAGCCCTGAAGGAAGCGGGGCCCCTGCACCGCGAGTTCGGTCGCATAGTCCGCGGCCCAGGTGCCGTAGGGGTTCTGGGAGAGGGACTCGTTGGAGAACCGGCGGTCCTCGGTCACCTCGGTCACGCAGAAGTTGGGGATCGTCAGGTCCGTCACCGGGCCACCGCGCTCGCACTCGGCGATGATCAGCGGCCGGTTGCTCCCGCCGAAGACGTCGACGACCCAGCCGTCGCCGTCGAGCCACATCGCGTAGCGGTTCTTGATGATGCGCGCCCCGCCGAGGCGGATCATGTCGAGGCCGACGCTGACGTCGATCTCGCGCTCGGCCTCGTAGCGGGTGCCGCCGTTCATGGGGCCCTTGATCGTCACGGCGCAGAACTCGAACTCCGAGGCGTAGTCGGACATGATCGCCAGGTCGTCCTCGGTCCCGTCCAGGGGCAGCAGCACCGTGCTCGACTGCACGCGCAGGCGCATGGCGTATCCCTGGGCAGCGAGGTAGTAGCTCTGGATGATGAGCATCGGGTCGGGCTCGGTGAGCGCGGCCGGGGGGAGCTGATCGACGAAGAAGCGCCGTTCGAACTCGAAGTCACCGTAACCGCAGTCACTCACCGTAGATCGTCCCTTCAGGTCGCCAGTCGAGGTCGCCACTGCCTGCAACCTACCATTTTCCGCGGTTGTCACGGTGGCGGCAAGGGGTGCGGGAAGCAAGCCGCCGCGTCACTACGGCACAAGCCACCGGACCGCGCACAGAACGACTCCGACCGCCGGGACGAACCACTGCAGCGCGGCAGCCGACCCCCTCCGCGAGGGCGGCGGCTGATCCTCGGCCAGCGGCTCGACGATGGCGTCGTCATCGACCCCGGGGGGCCATCGGACCAGCGAGGGCAGCACGAGCAGTGCGGCGCCGATCAGCGCCGCCGGAAGCGTGGGAACAGTGACGCTGAACACCGAGGGGATCAGTCCGACGAGAACCAGGAGCCCGGTGAGCACGGCGAACGAGAAACCCACCGTGAGGACCGAGCCCTGCGCGACGAAGCGCAGCACCGCTTCGCTCCTGGCCACGAGCACGACGACGAGCACGGTGAGCACGAGCACCAGGACGACATCCACCCCGGTGAACGTCACCTCGCCGCTCTTCCGCACGGCCGGGACGACATTGAGGAGGGACATGAGTCCGACCACCTGCGCGAGAGTCCGCAGAACCAGCCACCGGACGTATCGCGCGTTCAGCATCCCCGACTCACCGCCCCGCGAGATGACGACCGACCTCGCGTAGGCGACCGGCTCACCGAACGCCTCGTCGACCAGGACGCCCGCATCAAGACAGTGGGACTCCACCTGGGCCAGCTCGTCGCCGATCTGCTTGCCGTCCGCGCCCCGCAGGCGCAGCTCGATGACGAAGGCGTCCCGCCACTTCTTCGTCAGGCTGGATGTGGTCATGAGGGGCTCTCTTCTGGGTTGGTGTGGGATGTGACGCTGTGGCTTTCGACGAAGGATCGCGTGATGGCAGTGAACGCGTGCCACTGGGCGGACTGCCGGGCGAGCTCTGCCACCCCGGCGGGGGTGAGCGCGAAGTACTTGCGCCCCGGTCCCCCGTCGCCGGCCCTCCACTCGACGGTGACCAGCCCCGCCTCCTCGAACCGTCCGAGCAAGGGGTAGAGCGTCCCACCTTTGATGGTTCCGAGCCCCCCGTCGGCGAGCGCCGCGGCGATCGCGTAGCCGTAGGTCGGTCCCGCCTCGAGGATGCCGAGCACGCAGACTCCCAGCACCCCGCGCAGCCACTCACCCGGCCAGACCTGTTCGCTCACGCCGTGTTCAGTCATGACTAGATAGTACGTCTAACTAGACAGGCTGTCTATCTACCGGCCGCCGCGGATGCCCCCACATGCGCACAGACCACCATCCCCCGACACTGGTGTGATGATCTCCCACGACCTTGCACGCTCACTTGCCCTCTCCGGGCTCCTCTGGCACCCGGCAGCCGGGGACCAGTTCTCCATCCAGGCCGAAGAGCTCGAGGCCGCGGTCTTCACAGTCAGCGAGCTGACGATCGAGGTGCACACCTACCCCGACGAGACGATCCTGCGGTTCAACGGCACAACCGAGTGGGCGCTCGACTCGGTCAGCATCGACCAGACGCTGTGGCTGCCGTCAGAGGAACAGCTGCGCGCCCTCCTCTCGGGCACCTTCCGCGCGCTGCGCAGGCTCGACTCCGGCCGTCCGGCCGACGCCTGGGCTCGCGAGGAGTGGCGATACACCGTCGAGATCCTCCTCGGCGACACACCCCGGGAGTTCACGGACGCCGAGCCCGCGAACGCCTATGCCCAGGCCCTCCTCGCGCTCATCACCGCGTCGGCCGAGGTCTGAGCCGCATCGTAAGGTTCTGGGATGACCACACTCTCCGCAGACGCCGCCATCTGGTCCGGCGATCCCCGATCCGAGACTCCCCTGCTGCTCCTCATGCACGGCTACGGCTCGCACGAGTCCGACCTGCTGGGCCTCACGCCGCACCTGCCCGCGGAGCTAGCCACCGTCTCCGTCCGGGCGCCGCTGCCCGCCGGCATGGGCTACGCCTGGGTGCCGATCGCCGACCCCGGCCGGCCCGACCCGGCCGCGACCCAGGACGCCGCCGACGCGATCCTCGCCTGGCTCGACGACGCCGTCCCGGCCTCGACCCCGGTCGCCCTGCTCGGTTTCTCCCAGGGCGGCCTCATGGTCACCCACCTCCTGCGCAGCCGCCCCGAGCGGTTCTTCGCAGGCGTGGTGCTCTCCGGGTTCACCGCGGATGACGTCGTCGCCGGCGACGACGCGCTCGCGGCGATCGCCCCACCGGTCTTCTTCGGCCGCGGCGACCGCGACCAGATCATCTCCGAGGCCACCTTCGCCCGCACGAGCGACTGGCTCCCCCGGCACACCACGACCACGGAGGTCGTCTACCCGGGCCTGGGGCACGGCATCACCAGCGAGGAGATCGAGGATGTGGCCGCGTTCCTGCGCGCCCACCTACCGGGCTGACCCGCCTCAGCCCAGCAGCAGCGCCGTCACGACCGCGAGCAACGGCAGGACTCCCTGGACCGCCGCGGCCCGTGCCATGGCCGAGTTCCGAGTGATGAGCACGAGGGCCGCGGCCGCCATGCAGGCGGTCGAGAAGACCATGATCGCGGCGCCCGCGGTCTGCGTCGGACCGCTCGCGACGAGGCCGACGACCGCGCCGCCGATCGCTCCGGCCGCCAGGAACAGGTTGTACCAGCCCTGGTTGTAGGCCAGCTCCCGGGTGGCCAGGGCCTCTGCCTCGGATCCGACGCCGAAGGTCGCCCGGGTCCGGGCCGAGGTCCAGGTCAGGCTCTCCATGACAAAGATGTAGACGTGGATCAGCCCCGCGAGGACCGCAAAGACGGCGGCGACGACGGGAACGGTCTCGACCATGATGGGCCTCTCGGGAGTTGGCGTTCACAGGCGGTGACGTGCGATCCCATGGTGGCACGCACGTCACCGCCCGCGACTGCTAGACGAAGTCGGCGACGTACGCGTCGATCTCCTCGAGGTAGGCCGCCTTGTCCTCGTCGGTGATCCAGCTTGCCTCGAAGGAGTTCTTCGCGAGCGTCACGACCTCCGCGGAGGACAGGCCCGCGTGCTCCGCGAGCGCCATGTAGTTCGCCGCGACGTAGCCACCGAAGTACGCCGGGTCGTCGGAGTTGATGGTCACCTTGACCCCGGCGCGCAGCAGCTCGACGATCTCCGTCGACTTCATGTCCGAGGTGACGAAGCTGTTGGAGACGGGGCAGCAGGTCAGGCCGAGCCCGCGGGCACGGACCAGCTCGACGAGCTCGGGGTTCTCCACGATGTTCGTCCCGTGGTCGATCCGGTCCACGCCGATGTCCTCGATCACCTGACGGATGTTCTCGATGCTCCCGACCTGGTCGATGTCGCAGTGCATCGTCAGCAGGTAGCCGAGCTCGCGCGCACGGGCGAAGACCGCGGCGAACTTCGCCGGCGGGTTGTCCCGCTCGTCGGAGTCCAGCCCCACCCCGAGGATGAGGTCCTTGAAGGGCGCGGACGCCTCGAGGGTCGCGGCCGCGCTCTCAGCGGAGTGATCGCGCAGGAAGCACAGGATGAGCTCGGCGTCGACGCCGAAGTCCGCCGCCTCGGCAGCCGCGCGGTGGTAGCCGCCCACCACGTCGGCGAAGGGCACCCCGCGCACGGTGTGCGCCTGGGGGTCGAAGAACATCTCGACGTGACGCACACCGTCGGCTGCGGCGCGCAGCAGGTAGGCGTGAGCGAGGTCGTAGAAGTCCTGCTCGGTGACCAGGACGTCCATCGCCGGGTAGTACACAGCGAGGAAGCTCGCGAGGGAGTCGAACTGGTAGCTCGCCTCGACCTCTTCGACGGTCGACTGCGGGATCTCGATCCCGTTGCGCTGGGCGAGGGTCAGCTTGAGGTCGGGCTCGAGGGTGCCCTCGAGGTGCAGGTGAAGCTCCGCCTTGGGCAGGCCGGCGATGAACTCACGGGTGGGGGAAGACGGCAGCGCCACGGTCAGACACCTTTCGATCGGAAGGCTCCAATCTAGCCCGTGCGCTGGACAGACATGCCCGGCACGACGTCGCCGTCGAGGTAGCTCCAGCGACCCTCGTCCCGCACAAATCGGCTGTTCTCGCTCTGCGCGCCGCGGTCGCCGTCGTGGGTGAAGTGCGCCCGGAAGGCCACCGTGCCCGTCGCGTCGTCGGGCCCACCGGCGGTGTGGGACAGGATCCGCAGCCGGGTCCATGTCGTCCCCGGGTCGAGCTCGAGGTCCCCCGGTCGGGTCGAGGGGTGCCAGGTCCCCAGGAGGTAGTCGGTGCGCCCGAGCGCGAACGCGGCGAACCTTGAGCGCATGAGCGCCTCCGCGGTGGGCGCGCCTGCGCCCCGCTCGCCGGAGGGGTCGTGGAAGGCATGATGGAAGACGCCGCAGCAGGCGTCGTAGGTCGCGCCCGATCCGCAGGGGCAGGCGGGCAGGGGCGTGGATGCGGTCACCCCTCCATTCTCGCCTCTCGGAGCGGCGCCCCGGCCCGTGGATAATGGAGCCATTCTCAGCGAGAGGCAGGCCCATGCGCGCCACGGTGAAAGATGTCGCCCAGCACGCCGGGGTCTCACCCAAGACGGTGTCGAACGTGATCAACGGTGGCATCTTCGTGCGCCCGGAGACCCGCGCGCGCGTCGAGAAGGCCCTCGACGAGCTGGCCTACGTGCCCAACCTCAGCGCCCGCGCCCTGCGCAACGGCCGCTCCGGGGTGATCGCCCTGGCCCTGCCGGACCTCGCGACCGCGTACTCCGCCGAACTCGCCCACAACTTCGTCGAGGTGGCCCACGAGCAGGGCTGGGCGGTGCAGATCGAGGAGACCGGGACGCAGACCACGCGTGAGTGGAACCTGCTCTCCCGCGCCCGGGCGCACCTGGTCGACGGTCTTGTCCTCAACCCGGTGGACCTGGCCGAGAGCGCCATCGCAGACTCCGGTCCGCTCCCCCCGGTCGTGCTGATCGGCGAGGTCGAGCAGGACCGCGTGGACCAGGTGTGGGTCGACTCGGTCGCCGCCGCCCGGGACATGACCGCGCACCTGCTGAGCCTGGGCCGGCGCCGGATCGCCGTCGTCGGCTCACCGGACCAGGTGATCCGGTCCACCGCGCGGCTGCGCCTGGAGGGGTACCACCAGGGGCTGCACGACGCCGGCATCACGGCGGACCCCGAGCTCGAGGTCCGCTGCGACAGCTGGTCGCCCGACGGCGGCGCGGATGCCGTGCGTGGCTACCTCGCCACCCACGACCTGCCCGATGCCTTCTTCTGCTTCACCGACTCGTTGGCCTTCGGCACGCTCAGCGCGCTCTGGTCGCTCGGGCACACCGTGCCGCGAGACACCGTCGTGGCCGGCTTCGACGACGTCGCCGACGGCCGCCACTCCATCCCCCCGCTGACCACGGTCTCCTTCGACAAGCGGGCCTTCGCCGAGACGGCGCTGCGGATGCTCGTCGAGCGGATGAACGCCCCCGACGCGCCCGTGCGCCGCGCGACGATCGACCACACGATCCTCGTCCGGGCGAGCACGTCCGGGTAGCCCCCGCACACGACGACGGGCCCGACGCCGAAGCGCCGGACCCTTGGGTCATGCCGAGCTGAGCGGTGGCTCAGGCCGCGAGAAGCTTGGCCTTCTGGCCCTCGAACTCCTCGTCGGAGAGCACGCCGAGGTCGCGCAGCTCGCCGAGCTGCTTGAGCTGGGCGATCATCGCGTCCATGTCCTTGGCCGGCGCCGGAGCGGCGACCGGGGCGGGGGCTGCGGCAACCGGCGCGGGGGCTGCGTGGACGGGTGCGGGCTGAACGGGCGCGGCCTGGGCCTGGCGTCCGGCGCGCTGACGCTCCTGGACCCGGCCGTGCACCGAGCTGGCAACTGCGACGCGGCCAGCAGTCCTGAAAAGTCCCATGTCTGTTTCCGTCCTCTACAGTTCGTCGGCGGCGTCGAGCGCGGCCAGGATGTCGTCAGGCTCGATGTGAGCCTCGGTCAGGATGGTGGCACCGGCGGTGCTCCAGGCAGCGAGCACACCGAGCAGCGACAGCTCCTCGTAGACGAGGATCGCGGCCAGGCTGCCGTTCTCGATCTCGGCGCCCACGGCGTCGATGTCACCGGAGTCGAGCAGACCCGAGGACACCGCGGCGAAAGAAGCCAGGTCGATCCCGTCGACCGTACCCAGCTCGGCGATCTCGACCGCGGTCACCGTGCCGTCGGCGGCCTTGCTCACGAACTCCAGGTCGAGGATCTTGATCCGGCCGTTGTCGACCAGTTCGGCGAGCTGACGGAAGCCCTCAGCGATGATCTGACCGCCCGGGAACTCGACGGCGACGAGCTCGATCGGGCCGAGCTCTTCATCAAAGACGTCATGCGTGGTCATGAATATCCGTTCGTGTGGCGGGGTGGGTTGAGAACGTGGGCGTGCAGGTACGCCGCAGGAGTCGCTGCGGTCTCAGATCGGAGGGATCTGGGTGGGCTTGCGCTTGGCGTCGATCTTCTTGCGGATGAAGATCATCGGCAGGAACAAGGTCGCCAGGGCGGTCACGAGCCAGACGATCAGCGTCGCCAGGATCCAGGTCTGCACCCCGGTGATCTCCAGCCCGTCGCTGACGAGGGAGGCGATGAGAAGCGCGACGTAGGTCGAGACCAGCCCGATTCCGCCGAGGAAGGCCGGGGCGTTGCGGGCGGTCATCTTCGCGATGAACGGCGACAGCACGCTCTGTGCGACGGCGAAGATCACCACGGCGACCGTGAAGCCGGTCGCGTTCACCGTGACGTCGTCCAAGATCCACGAGGCGACGAGCAGCCCGAGGGCCGCTGAGACGAGGAAGATCACTGCTCGGATCAGAAAGCGCACCATGCCCCAGATACTAGACCTCACCTGGGCACTTGCCACTGGATATCCGCGCCCGGCCCGGGCGAGTTGTGCGACGGGGTCGCTAGACCTTCTTCACGACGGACGACTTGAGCTGCATAGGCCCGAAGCCGTCGACCTTGCAGTCGATGTCGTGGTCACCCACACCGTCGACCAGGCGGATGTTGCGGACCTTCGTGCCCACCTTGATCGCCGTCGCGCTGCCCTTGACCTTGAGGTCTTTGATCACCGTGACTGTGTCACCATCGGCGAGGACGTTGCCCACCGCGTCCTTGATGACCCGCGCGCCGCCCTCGGCGTCCGCGTCTTCAGACGCGGCGGCGGACCACTCGTGCGCGCACTCGGGGCACACCAGGAGGGCGCCCATCTCGTAGGTGTACTCGCTCGAGCACTGCGGGCACGGGGGCAACGGGATCAGGTCGTCAGTCACGGGCTTCATCGTAGTCGAGGGCGCGTCGGACCTGGTGGGACGGCCGGTTGGGTAGTTCTCCCCGGGTTGTTCACCCCATGGCCCGGGCCACCCGATGACGCCTATCGTGACGATGTCCTTCGACCGACGGACCCCCTCGGAAGGACCCACTCGTGCCCACATCCCGACTCCCGCTCGCTGCGGTCATCGCGGCCACCTGCCTCCTGGTGACGACCGCGTGCACGGCTGCCCCCGCCCCGTCCCCGACCCCATCCCCGACCCCGAGCGAGTCGTCCTCGGCGACGACCGGAACGATGACGGGGACCCTCACGTTCGCCAACGGCTCGCTCCCCCCGCCCGGGCACTACGAGCTCGACCTTGAGGTCACCGCGGATGAGTTCACCCTGACCTGGTATGGGTACGACGACGAGGTGGGTCACGTCTCTGGTGTGCCGATCGACCTGCCCGGCGCCCTGACGATCCTCGACGAGTCGGGCCTGCTCGCCGGCGACGACGACACCGGTGGCTGTGACGGCGGGGCCAGCGCACGCCTGGACCTGGAGGTCGACGGGCAGCGCATCAGATCCGAGGCGGGGACGTGTGGAGGCGAAGGCGGAGCGGGCGACGTCCGGGCTGCCATCGAAGCGATCGCCGGAGCGGACGCCGTCTCCGGCGCGGTCGAGGACGTGAAGGCGAGCTCGTAGCCGACGGCCCCTCGACTCCTGGTCAGGGGATGTCGAGCGGATCGACGAGCAGGCCGACCCGTTCGTCGACGTAGGCCACAAGCTCGCGGGACGCGCCGTCACCGAGGGCGGCATTCCACCGCACCCTGACTGTCCCGTCCGGCGCGAGAAACACCGGCCCGGCACCCGCCTGCAGGCCGGGCATGGTCAGGTCGAGCACGGACCACGCGTGGTTGACGGTCTCCCCCGGTGCGAACTTCCCGCGCAGGGCCGCGGCACGCAGATCGCGGCGGTCTTCGGCCGACTGCGACTGATAGTTGCGCACGCCCGCCTCGTGGGCCCGCACGATCGCGCCGGTCGCGTACAGGGTCCCGTCCCGTCCGAGCATGAGCGCCCCGAGCCGCCAGGCCCGGGCGACCGGCCGCAGGACCGGGGGCCGGGTCAAGCCCAGGAGCTTGCGCCCGTCGACGTACTCCGCGAGCGCCTCGTCCCGGGCGCCCGCGGCAGCCAGACGGCGAATGGCTTGGTCGAGGGCTTCGCGGACACCGGTGATGACCAGGTCGCTGTCGGGGCTGGCAGTGCTGTCGGGGCTGGTCTCGCTCGCGCTCATCCGACCATCATCACGCGTCCACGGGGGAGGCAGGGGCCCGGCACAGTCAGGCACTGTCAGGGCAGCGCGTCGTAGATCGGAACCAGCGCGGCGTCGAGCACGTCGAGCAGCGACGTTCGCGTGGCCCCCGCGCGTGACCACGCCCCGACTGCGGCGACGAGCGCCCCGGCGTAGGCGGCCCCGGCAACCTCGGCGTGCAACGGCTCGACCCCGTTCGCGACGGCGAAGCGCGCCACGACCACCCCGACGTCGCTCCCACGGAGGGCTGCCGCGCGTCGGAGCTCGTCAGTGAGCCCCATCGGCTCGGCGTTGATGAAGGCGAGCGCGACGTTGCCGGGCGGGAGCGCGGACGCGACCGACCGCAGTGCCGCGCGGACCTTCGCCCCGACCGCGTCGTCGGCCATCGACTCGTGGAGCAATGCCTCGAGCCCGGCGACGCCCGCGTCAAAGGCGGACCACAACAGGTCGCTCTTCGCGGCGAAGTAGTTGAAGAAGGTGTTGCGACTCACACCGGCCCGCGCTGTGATGTCCGCCACGGAGGTGGCCGCATATCCGCGCTCGAGGAAGAGCTCACCGGCCGCTTCTTCAAGGATCTCGCGGGAAGACGCGCGCGGGCGCCCGGCTGTGCGGGTCGTCGGAGGCGGTTGGCTCATGACCTGATGGTAGACACCTCACTGCTCGGGACACCTATTGTGGGACGCAGTCCAACAACTGTGCGAACCCACCAGGAGAACCATGCTCGCCGCCCGACGCGCCACCACTGCGCGCGCGACCACCCGGCGCCGCGCCGTAGTCGCCGCGCTCGTCCCCGCCGTCCTCGTGCTCGCCTCGTGCAGCAACGACACCTCCGTAGCGAGCGGCGCACCGCAGGACGGCGGCACGCTCGTCTACGCGACCGGCGACGCCGAGCCCAGCTGCCTCGACCCGCATGTCGGCGGCAACTACCCGCAGGCGCTGCTCACCACCCAGGTGCTCGAGCCCCTCGTGGGGCGCGACGCCGACGGTGAGATCCTGCCCTGGCTCGCCGTGAGCTGGAACGTCAGCGACGACGCGCTCACCTGGGACTTCACCCTCGCCGACGACGTGACCTTCACCGACGGGACCCCCTTCGACGCCGAGGCCGTCAAGGTGAACGTCGCCCACCTCCAGGATCCCGCGACCGGGTCCTCGACCGGCTACCTCGCGCTTGCGAAGGTCACCGGCGTCGAGGTCGTCGACGCGACCCACGCGCGCTTCCACCTGAGCGAGCCGGACTCGGCCCTGCTCGAGTCGCTCAGCCAGCAGTGGACCGCGATCGAGTCCCCGACCGGGATCGCCCGGGGCACGGACGCCAACTGCCAAGCACCGGTGGGCACCGGGCCGTTCGTCGTCGAGAGCTGGACGCCCCAGCAGCAGGTCGACCTCGTCCGCAACGACGGCTACACGACCGTGGCACCTGAGGCCAAGCACGCCGGCGTGGCCTACCTGGACCGCATCGTCTGGCGCTTCATCCCCGACGCCGCGACGCGCTACGCCGCGCTCCAGTCCGGCGAGGTCCAGGTCATCGACAACCCCCAGCCCGACGCGATCGCGGCCGCCCGCGCCGGCGGCGACATCACCGACGTCGACGCGCCCCGCCCCGGCTCGGTCAACCGCATCGAGCTCAACTCCGGCCAGGCGCCTTTCGACGACATCCGCGTCCGCGAGGCCTTCGTCCGCGCGGCCGACGTCGACCCCGGCATCGAGACCCTCTATGCAGGTACGGTCGCACGCTCCTACTCCCCGCTCTCGAGCAGCGAACCGCTCGCCACCTCGGACGACTCGCTCTTCGGGACCGACGCCGACGCCGCGAACGCCCTCCTCGACGCGGCCGGCTGGACCGGGCGCGACGGCGACGGATACCGCACCAAGGACGGCCAGCGCCTGACGCTGCGCTTCCCGGTGAGCACCAACCAGTCCGTCGCCGCAGAGCAGTCGCTCTTCGAGCAGATCCAGGCCAACGCGCGCGGCGTCGGCTTCGAGGTGATCATCACCCCGCTCGACCTGAGCGGCTGGTACGGCGCCCTCGCCGCGAACGAATATGAGATCGTCAGCGCCCCGTACACGAAGGTCGGCCCAGACGTGCTGCGCATCCTCTACCACTCGAGCGGCATCACGCCCGCCCCGAGCGGGTACTTCGCCAACCACGCGAAGATCGCCGACCCGGACCTGGACGACGTCCTCGACCGCGCAGCTGCAACCACCGACCAGACTGAGCGCGCCGAGCTCTATGCCCAGGCCCAGCAGACCGTCCTCGACGGCTTCTACATCCTGCCGCTCTATGACCAGCAGAACCACTTCCTGGTCCGCGGCGCGACCGGGACCCGGACCCTGCACACGGTCTCTACCCCGACCTTCCTCGACACCCGTCTCGCCTTCTAGGACCGACCAGGCCCCATGAGCATCGCCGTATGAGCATCTTCCGCTGGGCCGCCGGTCGGCTTGGAGCCGCGGCCCTCGTCGCCTGGGTCGTCACGACGGTCGTGTTCTTCGCCCTGCGCGCCGCGGGCGGAGACCCGACCGAGGCGATCCTCGGCGGCCCCGGCTCGCAGGCCGGCGAGGATGCAGTCGCCCAGGCGCGGTCCGACTACGGCCTGGACCGGCCGCTGATCGTGCAGTACCTCGTGCAGATGCGGCGGATCCTCACATTCCAGCTCGGCGACTCCTATGCCCGCAAGCAGCCGGTCGCCGAGCTCATCGGCGCCCAGCTGGGCTCGACCATGCTCCTCGCGGTCTGCGCCCTCGCGCTCGCCTGGGTGATCGCCCTGTCGGTCGCGACCCTGGCAACCCGCGCGCAGGGCGTGCTGGGCCGGGTCGTCTCGGGGTTGGTGCAGGCCGGTGAGGTCACGGCGACGGTCATGCCGCACTTCTGGCTCGGCGCCGTCCTCATCCTGGTCTTCTCCTCCACGCTCGGCTGGTTCCCGGCCACGAGCGTCGGAGCGTCGCCGGCCGGCCTGGTGCTGCCCGTAGTCACCCTGGCGATACCGACAGCCGGCTTCCTCGGGCAGGTGATGCGCGACGGCCTCGACGAGGCTGCGGCCTCGCCCTTCGCGACGACGGCCCGTGCCCGCGGTGCGTCCGAGTCGCGCATCCTGTGGCGACACTCCCTGCGCCACGCGGCGCTCCCGGCGATCTCGCTGTCCGGGTGGTCCTTCGGCTCGCTGCTCAGCGGTGCCGTCGTCGTCGAGTCGCTCTTCGGTCGCCCGGGGCTGGGCCGGTTGCTGCTGGACGCGACGAGCACGCGCGACGTGCCCGTCGTCGTCGGATCCGTCCTCGTCGTCGCCCTCACCTACACGGTCGTCACGACGATGGCCGACGGCGTGGAACGCCTCGTCGATCCGCGTCCGCGCGGCGCGGACCGCGCCACCGACCGAACCCTCCGCGCCGAGGCGGCGATCGTATGACCGCGACCACCACCCGCCCTGCGCGCCTGCGCGCACTCGGAGTCACCGGGGCCTTCGCCCTCGTGTTCATCCTCCTCATGGTCGTGGCGGCCGTGTGGCCCACCCTGTTTGCACCGGGCGACCCCGACGCGATCGACCCCCGCGCCGCCTTCACCGCCCCCGGCCTCGCACACTGGTTCGGGACCGACGAGTCCGGCCGCGACGTCTTCACGCGGGTGGTCCACGGGACGCGCCAGTCGCTGGGCATCGGCGCGGCGGCGACGGCCATCGGCGTCGGCCTCGCCCTCGTCATCGGGCTGCTCGCCGGCCTCGGGCCTCGACGTCTTGATGCAGCGCTGAGCCGCGTGATCGAGGTGCTCTTCGCCCTGCCCTCGCTCGTGCTCGCGCTCCTGCTCGTGGCGGTCATGGGCAAAGGGGTCACGCCGACGCTCATCGCGGTCGGCCTGGCGACCGCGCCGGGGTACGCGCGCATCCTGCGGTCGCAGGTCCGTTCCGTGGCCGGCAGCGCGTACGTCGAGGCAGCGCGCCTCGAGGGCCAACCCGCGCTCCTCGTCTTTGGTCGGCATGTCGCCCCGAACACGCTCTGGCCACTCGTCGCGATCGCGACCCTCGGCGTCGGGCAGGCGATCGTGTGGGTCTCGGCGCTGAGCTTCCTCGGTCTTGGCGCGCTCCCGCCGTCGCCCGAGTGGGGGGCGATGGTCAACGGCGGCCGCGTCTACCTGGTCCGGGCGTGGTGGCTCACGCTCGCCCCCGGCCTGGCGATCACGCTCACGGCCGCGGCGCTCACGGTCCTCGGCCGGCGGCTCGGACGGGTGGCTGCCGCATGAGCATCGACGAGACTCTTGCCCTCGACATCCGCGGCCTGCGCGTCTCCTTCGCCGGTGTCGGCGAGGTGCTGCGTGGCGTCGACCTGACCGTCGCGCCGGGCGAGTGCGTCGCCGTCGTCGGGGAGTCCGGGTCGGGAAAGTCGGTCCTCGTGCGGTCCGTGCTCGGCCTCGCCTCCGAGGGCGGCAGCACCGCCCTGGTGAGCGCCGACCGCTTCACCGTGGGCAGGACGGACACCCGCCGCCTCTCGGCCCGCGGCTGGCGGGCACTGCGGGGCGCGGGCGTCGGGCTCGTGCTGCAGGACGCGCTCGCCTCGCTCGACCCGCTGCGCACGATCGGCGCCGAGGTCGGCGAGACCCTAGCGCTGCGCAAGGTCCCACGGGCGCAGCGCCGCGAGCGCGTCCTGCGCGCCCTGGAGGCCGCGGGCCTGGACTCCCCCGAGCTGCGCTTCGTCCAGCGCCCGGGCCAGCTCTCCGGCGGCATGCGCCAGCGCGCCCTCATCGCGTCGGCGCTCGTCGCCGCGCCGCCCCTGCTCGTCCTCGACGAGCCGACGACGGCCCTCGACGCGACCGTCGCCGCGCGCGTCCTGGACACCCTGGCCGCCCTGCGTGACGCCGGGACAGCGCTGCTCCTGATCAGCCACGACCTCGCGGCCGTCGCGCAGATCGCCGACCGCGTCGTGGTGCTCGACGACGGCGCCGTCGTCGAGCACGGCCCCATCGCGCGGGTGCTCATGGCGCCCGAGCACCCCACGACCCGCCGACTCGTGGACGCCGTGCCGCACGGACCCAAGCCCGGACCCGCGCCCGCTTTGGGACCGGTCATGCTGTCCGCCCGTGGGGTGTCCCGGACGTTCCCCACCCCGGGCGGGGGCCACGTCCGGGCGGTCGACAACGTCGATCTCGACCTGCGCCGCGGCGAGGTGCTCGGCCTGGTCGGGGAGTCCGGCTCGGGCAAGACGACGCTCGCGCGCCTCCTGCTCGCCGCCGACCTGCCCGACGCCGGTGACATCACCCTCGACGGGGAGCCGTGGAGCGGAGCGACCCATCGGGGCCGTCTGGGACGCCGCCACCAGGTCCAGCTCGTCCCGCAGGACCCACTCGCCTCCTTCGACCCCCGGTTCACCGCCGGGAGGATCCTGCGCGAGGCGCTGGCCCGTGGCCGGTCGACGTCGAGCCCCGCTGAGCTCCTCGACGCTGTCCGCCTGCCTCACTCGGTGCTCGGTCGCCGCCCCCGGAGCCTGTCGGGCGGTCAGCGGCAACGACTCGCGATCGCCCGCGCGCTGGCCCTGGAACCCGATGTGCTCGTGTGCGACGAACCGGTCTCCGCCCTCGATGTGACCGTCCAGGCGGAGATCCTCGACCTGCTTGTCGGCCTGCAGCGCAGCCGGGCCCTCTCGATGGTCTTTGTCTCCCACGACCTCGCGGTCGTGCGCCGGGTCTGCGACACGGTCCTGGTCATGCGCGAGGGGCGGGTCGTCGAACGCGGGCCGGTCGAGGAGGTGTTCGCCGAGCCGCAGCATCCCTTCACGCGGGAGCTGCTCGCGGCGCGGCGGAGTGCGGGACCAGCCCTCAGACGAGCTTGAGCGTCGTCAGGCAGGTGGCGCTGTCGGCGTTCGTGCTGATCGGGGACTCGACGGACTTCCCGTCGTGGGTGACCGTGAGGGTCCCCGTCATGTCCCGGGGCAGCCACAGACCGACGAAGCCATTGTCGTAGGTCGTCTTCTGCTCGTCGATGAGCGTCTGACCGGTCGCATCGTCGGTGACCGTGATCTGCAGGTCCGCCCCGGCCAGCTCCCCCTGGCAGGTCGTCAGGGAGTGGAAGAAGCAGTCGTGCGTCTGGTCGACATACGGCGCGATCGAGACGTAGAACCCGTCGGTCGGCATGTCGAGCGTCGTCTCGCGCCCATCAGCCGACAGCAGCAGCTCGTCCGCCCGGATCGAGGCCATGAGGGCTGACGGGCGCTCGGAACCGCCGAGAGGGTCCAGGTGCTCGATGGCCTCGCGCGCGTCCATGCCAGTGAGGTCGAAGTCCGCGAGCAGGGCGGGGGCGTCCTGGGCGGTCGTCGAGGAATCCGGCGACAGGGATGCACCGTCGGTCGTCGCACACCCCGCGAGGGGGACGGACACGGCGACGGCAAGGGCGAGGAGAAGTCGGGTCTTCATGGCGTCCATCCTCTCCGGCGCCCGGCGCCGAGCGGGGGATGAAGGTCCTTGGCGTTCCTGCCGCGAGCCCTAGGTCCTATTTTCACGGCTCGTTCCGTGGATATCGTCAAGGTGTCATCGGCCGCTGGCCTACCCGAAAACCGCACACCGCTCGTTCCCGCCACGAAAGGTCCCACCATGAACGACCCGATTCTCGACGTCCGCACCGAGGTGCCCGCCCGGCGCCACGAGCTCATCCTGTCCACCTACCACGCCCTCGCCGCCGGCGAAGGCTACGTCCTGGTCAACGACCACGACCCGAAGCCGCTGTACTACCAGTTCGCGGCCGAGTACCCCGACCAGTTCACATGGGACTACCAGGCCGAAGGGCCCGTGGAGTGGCGCGTGCGCATCGGGCGCCCCTGACGCGATCGCCGGTGCACACGGGGCGCGTCGCTTGGGCACCCGCGCCCGTCGCCATAGTCTCGGGGCTATGACTCCCTCACCGATCCCCTCGTCCGTCCTCACCGCAGCGGGCCTCGTCGGCGGCTACGCGACCGCCCGGTTCACCGGCGTCCGCCCGCTCGGGGGTGCCGTGCTCGCGGCGGCCGGCGTCGCCGCCGGGCGGACCTGGGTGCGCGCCGGTGTCCCGCAGACTGCCGCGCTTGCCGTCATCTACTTCGGTGCCTTCGGCCTCTCCCACCCGCTCGCGAAGAAGATCGGCGCCTGGCCCTCCGTGCTGACCGCCGCAGCGCTGGCGGGCTGCGCCTCGCACATCCTCGCGGACTCAGTCGTCGCGCAGGACTCCCGCGGATGAGCGAGGCTCCGGAGCCGTTTGTCGTCGCGGACACGGCCGCGTGGCGGGCGTGGCTCGATGCGCACGAGGAGGAGACGGTGGGCGTGTGGCTCATGCTCGCCAAGAAGGGCACGACGGCGCCGACCACGCTCACCTATGCCCAGGCGCTCGACGAGGCACTGTGCTCGGGATGGATCGACGGACAGAAACGGTCCTACGACGCCGCCATGTTTCTGCAGCGCTTCACGCCTCGGCGGCCGCGGTCGATCTGGTCGGCCCGCAACGTTGAGCACGTGGCGCGGCTCGAGGCCGAAGGTCGCATGCGGGCGAGAGGTCTCGCCGAGGTCGCCGCTGCCCAGGCCGACGGACGCTGGGACCGCGCCTACGCCGGATCGGCGACCGCCGAGGTGCCCGACGACCTCACCGCGGCACTGGCCGCCTCCCCCACCGCAGTCGCGGCGTTCGAGGGGCTCGACGCGGCCAACCGGTACGCGGTCCTGCACCCGATCATCACGGCACCGAACGAGACCACGCGGGCGCGGCGTCGAGACAAGCTCGTCGCGATGCTCGCGGCGGGGGACGTGCCGCACCCGCGGCCGCTGTAGCTCAGCAGCAGTCGCTGATCACCCAGGGAGTTCCAGCGCTTCGGCGACAGTGGCAGCGGTGATGACTCGGGCGGCGTCGCCGAGCGCCGCGAGCTGCTCCGCCGTCAGCACGTCGACGACAAGCCGACGCGCTTCGCGGACGTGACCCGGCGCTACCGCCTCGAGCTTGGCGAGGCCTGCGTCAGTGAGCCGCGCGCTGGTGCGCCGAACAGTGGGATCGGTGCCGCTGCGCCGCTCAACCCATCCGGCCCGTTCGAGACGAGTGATCGCATGGGAGAGGCGCGACAGGGATCCCTGGGTCGATTCGGCTAGGTCGCTGAGCCCAACAGTGTGGTCGGGCGCGTTGGACAGGAGCGCCAGCACTTGATACTCGTACGAGTTCACGCCCGCATCGCGTTTGAGCTGCGCATCGAGCGCCGGCGGCAAGGTCGCCAACAAGCCGACGAGCGCCAGCCAGTCGCGCATCTGGTCGGGCGACAGCCACGGCACGTCATCCGGGGCCGCGGTCTCGCTGGTGCTGTCGGTGCTCACAGCAGGAATCCTATCCCACTTGAACATTCAAGCCGCGAGTTGTAGTCTCGACTTGAACGTTCAATTCGACCTTATCCACCAGGAGATCCACATGTCCCTACTCCGCATCGACGCCAGCATCCAGGGTGAGCGCTCCGCCAGCGGCGCCCTCGCCGACCTCGTCATCGACGAGGTCATCAGCGCCCACCCCGACATGCCGGTCGTGCGCCGCCACCTCGGCCAGGACCCGCTGCCGGCAGGCGCCTGGTCTGATGCTGTCTCCGGCGGCGCCACCCCCGAGGAGGACCGCACTCCCGCTCAGCGCGAGGCGCTCGCCACCGCTGTGCAGGTCGCCACAGAGTTGCAGCAGGCGACGATCGCTGTTCTCGCACTGCCGCTCTACAACTTCGGTGTCTCGCAGCACGTGAAGGCCTGGATCGACCTTGTGATCGCCGGCACGCCGCAGGGCGCCCGCCTGCTCGAGGGCACGCCGACCGTCCTGGTCACCACCCGCGGCGGCGCCTACGGCCCTGGCACCCCGCGCGAGGGCTGGGACCACAACACCGACTACCTGCGTCGGATCCTCGTAGACATCTGGGGCGCGGATCTCACGGTGGTCGAGCGCGAGTTCACCCTCGTCGGCGTGAACCCGGCTCTCGACCAGTTCACAGACCTCGCCGCAGCGATCCGGACGGAGGCGGAGCAGGCAGCAGTCGACGCTGGTGCCATGCTCGGTCTAGAGGTCGCTGCCCTTGCGGGCAGCGTTCGCAACCATGGGGGCCAAGGCGCACCCCAGCTCACCTCAGCTCCCTGATGCTCCACACATACGACGGAGGAACACCCATCATGACCACCACCACGATTAGCATCATCGGCTCGGGCAACATGGCCACCGCTATCGGCACACGGGCGGCGAAGCACGGCCACACCGTCGAGCTCATGAGCCGCAACACCGCCAAGGCTCAGGCGCTCGCCGACCAGATCGGCAACGGTGCCACCGTCGGCGCGTTCGGCGCACGGCCGGCGGGTGACATCGTCATCCTGGCCGTCTTGCACGCCGGCGCGGTCGACGTCGTCGCGCACTACGGCGATGCGCTGGCCGGCAAGATCCTCGTCGACATCACCAACCCGTTCAACGCCGACGCCAATGGGCTCGTGACTACCCCAGGCAGTTCGGTGGCCCAGCAGATCGCCGCAGTCGCCCCCGAGAGCGCACACGTCGTGAAGGCGCTGAACACGGTCTTCGGCCATGTCCTTGCTCACGACAAGCCCCTGGACGCGTTCTTTGCCGGCGACAGCACCGAGGCGAAGGCACGTGTCGCGGCGCTTCTGGAGAGCTTGGGCATGCGGGCCCTCGACGCAGGAGGGCTCGAGATGACCTACGCCCTTGAATGGGCCGGCATCCTCCTGATGGGCCTGGCACGCAACGGCGCCGGCTTCGACATCACCTTGGGAGTCGAAGCCCAGTGAACCCTTCTAGGTCTGGGCCCGCTGCGTCGTCCTGCCCGCCCAGGCCTAGCTGCGCGAGGCGCCCCAGCAGCCCTCCCCCGAGTTCTCCGAAGAACGTTTCCGGCTCCGGCTGCGGCTCGCCATGTCCGACGCCGCGCTCGCTCGGGCGTACTGGGGCTCGCACGTCTCCCGCCGCCGCAGCGCGATGGTGGCGCTCTTGCAGGCCGGGATCGACCGGGGTGACCTGCGAGCCGACATCGACATCGACGCGTGCATCGACCTCATCAACGGGGTGCTCTACTACCAGGTGGTCGTGCGCGGAGCGAGCCTGTCCGACGCCGACGTCGTCGCGCGCTGCCGGGAAGGCATCCGGGTGGCGTGGCGCGGGATGGCCCGGATCTAGCTCGCCGGCCCGATGATCTGGATGAGGTTCCCGCAGGTGTCGTCGAAGACCGCCGTCGTGTACGGCCCCGCGGTGGCCGGCTCCCGAGTGAAACGCACGCCCAGACCCGTGAGGCGGGTGTACTCGGCCTGGACGTCGTCGACGGTGAACTGCGTGAACGGGATGCCGTCGGCCACGAGCGCGTCCTTGAACGGCTTGGCCGCCGGGTGCCCGCTCGGTTCGAGCAGCAGCTCGGTGCCGTCGGGGTCCTGCGGAGAGACGACGGTCAGCCACCGGTCGGTGCCGAGCGGGACGTCGTGCCGCTTCACGAAGCCGAGCACGTCGGTGTAGAAGCGTTCCGCCTTCTCCTGGTCGTCGACCAGCACACTCGTCAGGGTGATTCTCATGGTCGCCTGCCTGTTCCCAGTTCGTCCGTCATGGCTTCTTCCCCTCAACCGTACGTTGCACACGCGTGACCGACTCGAGGTAGGCGGATTCGACATCGGTAGGCTGAGCACTCACTTTCTCCCGATACTTTGCGTACTCGTCCTCGGCCTTCGCCACAGCTTGTTGGTGGCTGACAGCTCCTGCGCCTGCAAGCGTCGGGGCATCCATCGCGACGAGCAACCGATCAAGGTGCACGAGCCAGTCCTTCATCTGGGTGACGTCATGGTTCTGCGCGCGAAACTCTGCGGCATCGAAGTACGCGGAGACGAGCGTGTTGAGCTTCTTGATCTCTGTCTCGTCGAGGTAGTTCTTCGCGACCGATATCTCAGCCTTGACCGGCCGAACGCCCGCAAAGGTCGTCAGTCCATGTTGGGTTGCTCAGCATCTGCTCTCGCTGCTGCGGATGTCCCGGATCCGGTCGAGGAGCTCTCGCCAGTAGGAACCTCCACCGAGGTTCTTGAGCTTCGCGTCATCCATCGTGAAGCCTTTGACGAGATACTCGCGCAGTCGCTCAGTGGCCCAGATGCGGAACTGCGTCGCCACCGCTGACCGGACCCGGTATCCGAGGGAGATGATGAGGTCAAGGTTGTAGTGCGGCATAGATCGGGTGACCTGGCGAGTGCCCTCGGTCCGAACCTGTCGGAAGTCCCGACAGGTTGCCTCCTCCGCGAGTTCGCCCTCGGCAAAGATGTTCTGGATGTGCTCGACGACGTTGGTGCGCGAGGTCTGGAACAGGTCAGCGAGCTGCTGCTGACTGAGCCACATCGTCTCCTCCTCGAGACGCACCTCCACCGACGGCTGGCCGCCGTCCCTTCGATAGACAATCACCTCACCACCGGGTCGATCACTCACTTCAGGCCCCTCCCAGGTCCGCCGCGATCAGTGGGGATCGAGGTCGAGTCTCACGGTACCGGGCACCACCGACGCTCGTCGGCCCCGATGTGCCTACCATCGTTGTAGCGCCCGATCATGACCAGATCGCCAAGGGGATCAATATGTCGGCTCGTTTTGTGTACTGGATGAACGTCTCGCTCGACCTGAGGATCGAGCACGCCGTCGACGAGCAGGGTGGCGGGAGCTGGATGCGCATCGGCGAGACGCTGCACCGCGAGTTCAACGCGCAGGCGCGAGCGATGACGCTCTCCGTCGAGGGCCGCAAGATCTACGAGACGATGGAGACGTTCTGGCCGGCGGCCGCCGGCGACGAGAGCCTGCCCGACTTCCTCCGCGAGTACGGGCAGATCTGGACGTCGACGCCGAAGCTGCTGGTGTCCCGCACCCGCACGAGCGCGCAGTACAACACCCGGATCGTCGGGGGCGACGACGCGATCGGCGAGCTGGCGAGGATCCGGGCGGAGGGGGACGGCAACATCGGAGTTGGCGGGGCCACGCTCGCGACACAGCTGCTGCGAGCGGGACTCCTCGACGAGCTCCTGCTCTTCACCCACCCCGTCGTCCTGGGGTCCGGGCGGCCGCTGTTCGACGCTCCGGTGGAACCTGTCGAGCTCGACCTCATCGAGCAGCTTTCCTTCGAGCGCGGCGTGACGATGCACCGGTACGCGGTCCGCGGCGCTCACAGTTGAGCGACGACCCACGATCAATACGGCTACGTCGCTCGACCCTCTGATGACTTGCCGAGTTGGAAACACATCTATAGACATTTCCAATGTGGAAAGTAACCTAGGTCAAGCTGATCGTGACGAAGCCTCGGATGCGCTGAACATCTTGTCGGCGGACCGGGAGCGCCTGGCGGAGCACGTCCAAGCGCCATGGGCGTTGCTGGCAGCATTCGGCGCCCTGAGTGCGTGGGTGGTCGGCGCGGCAGCAACCGCCGATCCGGGGGCGAACTACGAACCGTCCTCAACCGCCTGGCTCGCCGTGCTCGGCGCCCTTGTTGTCGCACATCTCGTGCAACATGAGACCGGCATTTGCTTCCGCACCATGGGCGCCCGTGCCATCTGGGCAATGATCGGCATCCTTGCTGCGTGCCTCATACTCTTCAGCGTCTCCCTGGGCCTGGTGTCACTCAGCATGCGTTGGGCGGTCGTGCTGACCACTTTGGCTGCCTTCGGGATCACAACGTGGTTGGCTGGCGTCGCCTATCAATCCGCGGCGGAGAATCTGCGCCGTGAATGACGCGCGTTTCGACGAGACCATCCATGCACCCTTGAGACTGCGCATCTGCGGGCTGCTCCGCCAGGTCGACTCCCTCGACTTCGCCGTACTACGAGACACCCTGGAGGTCTCAGATGCCACGTTGTCCAAGCACGTCAAGACCCTGACCGTTGCCGGCTACGTCTCGTCCCGCAAGACTGCATCGGCCGGCCGTGGCGACGCACGGAGAGTCATGTGGCTGTCCCTCACCCGCGACGGGCAGGCCGCCTTCGACGCCCATGTCCGTGCATTGCAGGAGATCGCCAGCCCTCGTCGCTGACGTCTAAGCGACGTCGGGGCGCGTCATCAGCGGCGACCGCAGGTGCACCATGAGGTCCGAGCGGGTGAGGGGCACGGTGGTCCCCGCCGCAAGCGCCGTCCCTACGTCGGCGTCAACTGTGAGCCGGACTGGTGCGGGCTGGTGATCCGTGACGAAGGTGTTGCCCTGCCAGGCGCCGCTAGCGCACCGGGCGGACAAGAGCGACGCTTTCCTGCCACCTCGTGTGGCCGACGTCGACCTCGAAGAGCGACCCGAACCGTATGACCCACCCGCGGTCAGCCGGCTCGACGGTCACTGGCATGCGGTCGGGCAGGGCCGAGTCCTCAGCGGAGGCGTCAAGTGTCGTGGTGACGGTGCCCTGCGGGCCGGCCGAGCGCGGCGCCAGCGGGATGGACAGGCTCCGCAGCCGGTGGGCGAGGGCGTCGTCGTCGAGCATGGTTCCCGGGTGATTGATGCCCGGGAGTAGGCAGTCCCAGATGGCGTCGAGCACATCCTGAGCTTTCCGGATCTGCTTCGAGGACCTCGGCCTGCGCCGTGTGCCGGCCCACTGTTTCGCCGACAACGCAGCGTCCTGGCACCCAATGGAACGTGGCGGGATGCGCCGAGAGCTGCACACGGTGCGCGACGCGACGCGACGCGGGAACCGGGTGCCCTCACTCCTAGCCTGGCAGGATCGCAACGACGATCGCCGGGAACTGCACGGAGATCGCCTGCCACAGAATCTCCTCGTCGGTGCCGTCGTAGTCGTGTGCGATGAAGTTGCGAACGGCTCGGATGCCGCGCCAGTCGACCTCGGGGTGCGCCTGCCGAAAGAGCTCGGGGAGCCTGTCGGCCGCAGCCGACAGATCGACGAGGAGAGACCTGGCGATGCGGCGTTGATCGTCGTCGTCCGGGTCGATGAATCGGTCGTGGCCGCGGTCGACGACGCGCCGAGCGGTGACGGCAAACCTTGCAATGCTCGCAAGGATCGTCGGCGTGCGATCGAGGTCTCCTGTCACAGCGCCACGGCCGCCTCACGGATGCGGTCCATCACGGGGCCGTGGCCGCGGTCGGAGACCACGTCGACGCGGATCCCGAGCAGCTCCTCAACCTCAGCCATGAACCCAGCCAGGTCGAATACCGATGCCTCTGGGCCGGGGTGAACGAGCAGGTCGACGTCCGAGCCAGCACCGGCGTCGCCCCTTGCGACCGATCCAAACACCCGGACGTCACTGAGCCGCCGGCCCTCTGCCGCGCGGATGATCAACTCCCTAGCGACACGAAGACGCTCGAATGTCGGAATGTTCAGCACCCCGTCGAGGCGCTCGAGGGTCGCAGCCGCCGGGGCACGCCGACCGCTCTCGTAGGCGGCGATGTTCGGTTGCGGCACTCCGGAGCGCAGCGCGAGGTCCCGCTGAGACAGCCCGGCGTCTTGTCGCCGCCGCCGCAGCGTCTCACTGATGTGTGTCACACCCATACCAACACGATAGCGCGGCGATATCGGATGAACTAGCAGCAGCCCGGTGCCATCAGGGGCCTGCGGGGAGACGGTGCCGCGGAACGGGTCCAAGGTGACCACCTTCACCCCGGCGCAGAACGCCTTACCGCGGCCGGTCAGCCAGTCCCCGAACACCTTCCCGGTGCGCCCGAGGACCAGGTCCAGGAGTCGGGCATGGATCGCGGGTCCTGTGGTCACCCCGACGTGGACCCCGCAGACCCTCGAAGCGCGCCTGCGCGCCGGGTACGCGACCTGGGAGGACGGCACCGGCCCCATCCCCGACGCGGTCCTGAGACGCATCGCCTGCGACGGGGAGATCACCCGGATCATCTTCGGACCCGACTCCCAGATCCTCAACATCTCCCGCACGAAACGCACGTTCACGAAGGAACATCGCCGCGCCATCGTCGCCCGCGACCGGCACTGCGTCTGGGAGGGGTGTGACGCGCCACCGAACGTCTGCGAGATCCACCACGCCATCCGCCACTGGGCCGACGGCGGAGAGACCACGCCCTCCAACGGGGCACTGCTCTGCAGGCACCACCACCACCGCGTCGACGGCGAGAACATCGCCATGACCTACAACAACGGCTGGCACGTCAACACACCCGACAGCTACCAGGCCTGAAGCCCAAGGCACAGGCGGTAGGTGGACCTAGGCGGTAGCCGCTGCCCAGTTCGCCGCGCCGTACCAGTCCACGACGACGACCGGCTCGTCTCCGACCACCCAGGCGTCATGCCCCTCGGGCAGGCTCGTCACATCACCCGGACCTGCGACGAACTCGGCCCCGGAGTCCATCTTGATCGCGATCGTCCCGGACACGTGGTACTGGAAGTGCGGCGCCTGACAGCTATCCGTGCCGGCGATCGGTTTGATGTCCTGGGACCAGCGCCAGCCCGGCTGCAGGACGAGCCGTGAGATCACAGAGTCGCCCACCCTGAGGATCTCCCCCCGCCCGTGCGGGAACTCCCGAACCTCGCTGGGGGCGTCGAAACTCTCGTGCTCCACCGTCTGCATGGTTCTCACCTTCTTCGTCGATGTGATGTCTCCATTGTCTCCCCACCCGGTCCACAAGGATCGGGCGGGGAGACAACTTCATCGATCGAGAGGGCGCGGTGGGTTCTAGATCTCCTCCGGTGCGTCCCAGTCGTGCCCGGCGAGGATCGCGTCGCCCTTGGGTCGACGCTCGGGCTCACGCAAGGACTTCGGGGCGCGGCTCGCGTCGCCGCCCGAGAGGACGTCACCCATCCCAGGCTGGTCGGCGTCGTGATAGCGCGCGTCGGGCACGGTCGGGACCGGGGTCGCACCACGGCGACGGGTCGATGCATCGGGCTGCGGCGTGTTGGACGTCATGCCCCATGACACCAAACTCTCGGCGCTTGCGCCAGAGGGCGAGCGCAGCCCGCGCGAGACGAGCCCGGTCAGCCCGCCCCGAGGTGACCGGCCAGGCGCGAGTGGATCCGTGCGCTCTCGGGGTTGAATCCCACGATCGACGTGGTGCACCCGTGGCGGGTGTACTTCGTCTCGATCGAGTCCAGGGCCGCCACGCTCGAGGCGTCCCACACATGCGCCGCGGCCAGGTCGATGACCACGGTCGTGGGGTCGTGGGCGTAGTCGAACTGGCTGAACAGGTCGTTGCTCGAGGCGAAGAACAGCTCCCCCACGACCTCGTAGCGCACCGACGCGCCGTCGTCGGACAGGGTGCGACTCACCTCCACGACATGCGCGACGCGGCGGGCGAAGAGCACCGCCGCCGTGAGCACCCCGGCCACCACGCCGATCGCGAGGTTGTGCGTGACGACCACGAGGGCGACCGTGACGGCCATGACGGTCGTCTCGCTCTTGGGCATCCGGCGCAGCGTGGAGGGCCGGATCGAGTGCCAGTCGAAGGTCGCCACGCACACCATCATCATGACGGCGACGAGCGCGGCCATCGGGATGAGCCCGACCAGGTCACCGAGCCCGACGACGAGCACAAGCAGGAACACCCCCGCGAGGAAGGTCGACAGGCGGGTGCGCGCGCCGGCAATCTTCACGTTGACCATCGTCTGGCCGATCATCGCGCAGCCACCCATGCCGCCGAAGAACCCGGTGATGATGTTCGCGGCGCCCTGGCCCCATGCCTCACGGGTCTTGTTCGACCCGGTGTCCGTGACGTCGTCGACCAGCTTCGCGGTGAGCAGGGACTCCAGCAGCCCGACGACGGCCATCGCCAGCGCGTAGGGCGCGATGACCCGCAGGGTGTCGAGGGTGAGCGGGACGTCGGGCAGGAAGAGCGTGGGCAGGGAGTCGGGCAGGGCGCCCTTGTCGCCCACCGTGGGCACCGTGATCCCAGAGGCGACGACGGCCGCGGTCACCAGGACGATGGCCACGAGCGGACCGGGCACGAGCGTTGTGAGCCGGGGCAGCATCACGATGATCGCCACACCTGCCGCTACCAGGGGGTAGACCGCCCACGGCACGTGGGTGAGCTCGGGCAGCTGGGCGAGCAGGACGAGGATCGAGAGACCGTTGACAAATCCGACCATGACCGAGCGCGGGATGAACCGCAGCAGTCTGGCCACGCCGCAGACCGCGAGCGCCACCTGGATCAGCCCGGCGAGGATGACGCAGGCCACGAGGTAGTCAAGACCGTGGGAGGCCATGAGCGGGGCGATGACGAGGGCCACGGCACCGGTCGCGGCCGAGATCATGGCCGGCCGGCCGCCCAGGAAGGCGATCGACACCGCCATGGTGAAGGCCGCGAAGATCCCCACGCGCGGGTCCACGCCGGCGATGACGGAGAAGGCGAGCGCCTCGGGGATGAGAGCGAGGGCGACCACAAGACCGCCGAGGACCTCGGTGCGCAGCGCGCGGGGGCTGCGCAGGGCGGCGCGCACGGAGGTCGGGGGTGGGGTGGGGGTCACGAGGGACCAGGATACCGGGGGCTCGTGTCGATCCCATGACTTTCCCCCGAGATCTCGGCGTTTTGACCCGGGATGGGGAAAGTCGTCACGCACAACACGAGACTCCGACACGTTCGTGGTGCAGTCTGTCTTCATGCAGACGTGGCCTGGACATCCTTATCCGCTGGGTGCGACCTTCTCTGGGAGCGGCACGAACTTCGCCATCTTCTCCGAGGTGGCCGAGCGCATCGAGCTGTGCCTCTTCGACGCCGATGGCGTGGAGACCCGGGTCGAGCTGACCGAGGTGGACTCCTTCGTCTGGCACGCCTACCTCCCGTCTGTGCAGCCGGGCCAGCTCTACGGATTCCGGGTGCACGGGCCCTATGACCCCGCCCTGGGGCAGCGCTGCAACCCCGCCAAGCTGCTGCTCGACCCCTATGCCAAGGCGATCTCCGGGGACGTCGACGGGGACCAGAGCCTGTTCTCCTACACCTTTGGCTCCCCCGACGTCCGCAACGACGACGACTCCGCGGCGCACACCATGAAGTCCGTCGTGATCAACCCGTTCTTCGACTGGGGCCATGACCGGCCGCCGAACCACGAGTATCACGAGAGCGTGATCTACGAGGCGCACGTGCGGGGGATGACCAAGCTGCACCCCGGAATCCCGGAGGAGCTGCGCGGGACGTACGCGGGCATGGCCCACCCGGCCGTGATCGCGCACCTGACCGAGCTCGGCGTCACGGCCGTCGAGCTCATGCCGGTGCACCAGTTCGTCAACGACTCGACCCTCGTGGCCAAGGGTCTGAGCAACTACTGGGGCTACAACACGATCGGCTTCTTCGCCCCGCACAACCGCTACTCCTCCTCCGGGAGCGACGGCCAGCAGGTTCAGGAGTTCAAGGCGCTCGTCAAGGCCTTGCACGACGCCGACATCGAGGTCATCCTGGACGTCGTCTACAACCACACCGCCGAGGGCAACCACCTCGGCCCGACGCTGAGCTTCCGGGGCATCGACAACGCCGCCTACTACCGCCTGGTCGACGACGCCCCCGAGCACTACTTCGACACGACCGGCACCGGCAACTCCCTGCTCATGCGCCACCCACACGTGCTCCAGCTCATCATGGACTCGCTGCGGTACTGGGTGACCGAGATGCACGTCGACGGCTTCCGCTTCGACCTCGCCTCGACCCTGGCCCGCCAGTTCCACGAGGTGGACCGGCTCTCCGCCTTCTTCGACCTCGTCCACCAGGACCCGGTCGTCAGCCAGGTCAAGCTCATCGCCGAGCCGTGGGACCTGGGCGACGGCGGCTACCAGGTGGGAGGGTTCCCGTCCCTGTGGAGCGAGTGGAACGGGAAGTACCGCGACACAGTCCGCGACTTCTGGCGGGGCGTGCCCTCGACTCTCGCGGAGTTCGCGAGCCGGATCACCGGATCCTCGGACCTCTACGAGCACACCGGGCGCAAGCCGATCTCCTCGATCAACTTTGTCATCGCCCACGACGGTTTCACCCTCGCCGACCTCGTCTCCTACAACGACAAGCACAACGAGGCCAACGGCGAGGGCAACAACGACGGCGAGAGCGACAACCGGTCGTGGAACTGCGGCGTGGAGGGTCCCACGGACGACCCGGTCATCACCCGGCTGCGCCGCCAGGCCCAGCGCAACTACCTCGCGACGCTCCTGCTGTCCCAGGGCGTGCCGATGATCGCCCACGGCGACGAGATCGGACGGACCCAGCAGGGCAACAACAACGTCTACTGCCAGGACAACGAGCTGGCCTGGATGGACTGGGACCTCGACCAAGCCGACGAGGACCTGCTGCGGTTCACCCAGCAGCTCGTCCAGCTGCGCCTGCGCCACCCGGTGCTGCGGCGTCGGCGCTTCTTCGCCGGTGACCACGACTGGTCCGACGACGAGCTCGGGGACATCGCCTGGCTCAATGTGGACGGGGAGCACATGCGCGACGAGGAGTGGGAGGAGGGCTACGCACGCTCGGTCGCGATGTTCCTCAACGGCGAGGCGATCGACGAGCCGGACCAACGCGGCGAGCGCATCGTCGACGACAGCTTCCTGCTGTTCTTCAACGCCCACGACGACCAGCTCGACTTCACGGTGCCAGGCACGGCATTCGGGGCAGAGTGGGCCGTCGTCTTCGACACCGCGCACCCACCCGAGGACGTCGCGCCCGTGGTGCCGGCCACGAGCCGGGTCGAGCTGCCCACGGTCGCCTCGCAGACGATCATGGCCGGCGCGACGCGGATGGTCGAGGCGAGGAGCATGGTGCTGCTCACCCGGGCACCGCTGGAGAGCTAGAAAAGGAGCGACATGGAGCACGAGTCCGAACGGGCGGGCGACCGCCGCTTCCCCGCGCCCGGACGGCCCACTCCGCTGTCCACCTATCGGCTCCAGCTCGGCGCGGACCTGACGTTCGACGACGTCCGCGCCAGGCTGGACTACTACGTCACGCTCGGCGCGACGCACCTGTACCTGTCCCCCGTGCTCACCGCGGCCCCGGGGTCCACCCACGGCTACGACGTCGTCGACCACTCGACGGTGAGCGAGGTCTTAGGCGGGCGAGCCGGGCTGGACCGCCTGGCCGCGAGCGCCCGGGCGAGCGGGCTGGGCCTCGTCCTGGACATCGTCCCGAACCACATGGCCTTGCCCACGCCCGCCTGGCACAACGCGGCCCTGTGGTCGGTCCTGACCCTCGGCCCCGAGTCCCCCTACGCCTCGTGGTTCGACATCGACTTCGCGACCGGGGATGGGGCGATCCTCATGCCGGTCCTCGGCGCCCGGATCGGCGACGTGCTCGCCGTGGGCGAGCTGACCCTGGACATTATCGACGTGCCCGGCGTCGGCGAGACCCAGGTGCTGCGCTATCACGAGCATGTGTTCCCCCTCCGGGAGGGCACCGAGTCGCTGCCGCTCATCGAGCTCGTCGATCGCCAGCACTACCGCCTCGCGCACTGGCGGGTCGGTGACGAGGAGCTCAACTACCGTCGGTTCTTCGACGTCGGCACGCTCGTGGCGGTCCGGGTCGAGGACCCCGTTGTCTTCGACCAGACCCATGCCCTCATCCTCGAGCTGCTCGAGGCCGGGGTGATCGACGGCCTGCGGATCGACCACCCGGACGGCCTGGCAGACCCGGCCGGGTATCTGGCCCGGCTGAGCGAGCGCTCGGGCGGGGCATGGGTCGTCGTCGAGAAGATCCTCGCCGGTGAGGAAGAGGTGCCCCGGGACTGGGTGACGATGGGCACCACGGGGTACGAGGGGCTGTGGCGGGTGCAGTCCACGTTCATGGAGCCGGCCGGGGAGGCCCGGCTGGCGAGCCTCATGCACCGCGTGACCGGCGACGAGGGCGACAGCCTGCCCGCGCTGATCGACGTGTCCAAACGCGAGGTGATCTCCGGTCCGCTCTACGCCGAGGTGCACCGCCTGACCGACCTCGCGGCGGAGATCTGCCGCGAGGACCTGCGCCTGCGCGACCACACCTGGCGGGCCTTGCACGAGTGCCTGACCGTGCTGCTCGTGTGCTTCGACCGGTACCGGGCGTACGTGGTCCCCGGGGAGGTGACCTCCCGCGAGGCCCTGCTGGCGATGGGCACCGCGGCCGCGGCCGCCCGCACGCACCTGGACACCGAGCGCGCCCAGACCCTCGACGTGCTCGTGGAGCTGCTGCTGGGCCGGGAGGTCGGCAGCGCCGGGCGCCGACGCGAGGCCCGCCGCGACGAGCTCGTCGTCCGGTTCCAGCAGGTCTGCGGGGCGGTCATGGCCAAGGGCGTCGAGGACACCGCCTTCTACCGCTGGACTCACCTGACATCCCTGTGCGAGGTAGGCGGCGAGCCGAGCCGGTTCGCGCTCTCCCAGGACGACTTCCACGCCTTCGCCGCCCACCTCGTCGCGCACTCTCCCGCGGCCCTGACCACCGGGTCCACCCACGACACCAAGCGCAGCGAGGACACCCGCGCGGCCCTCGGTGTGCTCTCCGAGATGGCCGAGGAGTGGGCCGAGCTGGTCGGGGAGCTACGCGCTCGGTCGGCCCGCTCCCGCAGCGCGCTCGTGGACGGGCGCACCGAGAACCTGCTGTGGCAGACGATCGCGGGCACCTGGTCGCCGGCCGGTGGTCCGGACGGGGTGGGTTCACCGATCAACTTCGACCGCCTCGAGCAGTACCTGCGCAAGGCGACCCGCGAGGCCAAGACCCGCACGTCCTGGACGCACCCGGACGACTCCTACGAGGAGGCCGTGCTCGCCCTCGCCGGCTGGGTTCTCAAGGACCCGCAGAGCCTGGCCCTGTACGAGGCGTGGGCCCGGCGCACCGCGCCGGCCGTGCGCGCGGCGGTCCTGGGCACCAAGCTCGTGCGGCTGACCATGCCAGGGGTGGCCGACGTGTACCAGGGCAGCGAGACCTTCGCACCGACCCTGGTCGACCCGGACAACCGGCAGAGCATCGACGCCGGGGCGCTGGGCAGGCGCCTGGACCGGCTCGACGACGGCGCCCGGCCGCGTGACCTCGCCGACGAGAAGCTGTGGGTGACGTCGCGGGCGCTCCGGGTCCGGCGCGGCGATCCGGGCGCGTTCCTGGGGCCCGAGGCCGGGTATCGTCCGCTGGCCGCGTCGTCGGGCGCCGCGCTCGCCTTCGCCCGGACCGAGCGTGGCGAGGCCACGGCGGTCACCGTCGCGACCCGCGGGGCGGTCCGGCTGCAGCGACTGGGCGGGTGGGGCGAGCACACGCTCGTGCTGCCCGAGGGGCGCTGGCTGGACGTGCTCACCGGGCGTGCAGTGGCCGGCGGGGAGCAGCCGGTCGCCGAGCTGCTCGATGCGCTCCCGGTTGCGCTCATGGTCCGCGAAGACTCATGACCTCACCGGCGAGCCCTTCGGTGTGGGCGCCGGGCGCGCGCACGGTCGCCCTCGTGATCCCCACCGCGGCGGTCTTCTCCGCCTCGGACGCGTGGGTGCCGATGGTCCCTGACGCATCGCGACCGGGCTGGTGGTCGCCGCCGCAACCGGCCGACCTGGCCGACGACGCCGGCCGCTATGGCTTCAGCGTCGACGGCGGGCCTCCCCGCCCCGACCCACGCAGCGCCCGTCAGCCCGACGGCGTGCACGGGCCCAGCCAGCTCGTCGACACGGGCGCCTACGTGTGGACCGACCACGCCTGGGCCGGCCGAGCCGTGCCCGGCGCGGTCCTCTACGAGCTGCACGTGGGGACGTTCACCTCCGCCGGGACCCTCGACGCCGCGATCGAGCGTCTGGGGCACCTGCGCGACCTCGGCGTCGACATGGTCGAGCTCATGCCCGTCGCGGCCTTCGACGGCCACCACGGCTGGGGCTACGACGGGGTCCACCCCTTCGCGGTCCATGAGCCCTATGGCGGGCCGGACGCGCTCGCCCGCTTCGTCGACGCCGCGCATGCCCTGGGTCTCGCGGTCGCGCTCGACGTCGTCTACAACCACCTCGGTCCCAGCGGCAGCTACGTCCAGACCTTCGGCCCGTACTTCACCGATGATCACCCCACGCCCTGGGGCCAGGGCATCAACGTCGACGGCGCCGGCAGCGGCGAGGTGCGCCGGTGGGTGATCGACAACGCCGTGCGGTGGCTGCGGGACTTCCACGTCGACGCCCTGCGCCTGGACGCCGTGCACGAGATCGTCGACGACTCCCCCGTGCACGTGCTCGCCGAGCTCTCCGAGACGGTCGCCGCCCTGGCCGTCGAGCTGGGCCGCCCGCTCGGCCTGATCGCCGAGTCGGACGCGAACGACCCGGCCACGGTCACCCCCGTCGCCGCGGGCGGCCTGGGCATGACCGCACAGTGGGCCGACGACGTCCACCACGCCGTCCACGCGCTCCTCACCGGCGAGCGCCAGGGCTACTACGCCGACTTCGGGTCCCCCGCCGTCCTCGCCCGCGCGCTCACCGACGTCTTTGTGCACGACGGCGGCTGGTCCACCTTCCGTGGGCGGCCGTGGGGGCGGCCTGTCCCGGACGAGATGGACGGCCACCGCTTCGTGGTGTTCTCCTGCGACCACGACCAGGTCGGCAACCGCGCGCTCGGGGACCGGCCCGGCTCCCGTGAGGGTGGGCGCGACCTCGACCTCGTGGCGATCTCGGCGGCGCTCGTGCTGACCTCGGCGTGCACCCCCATGCTCTTCATGGGCGAGGAGTGGGGCGCGAGCACCCCGTGGCTGTACTTCACCGACTTCCCAGACCCCGATCTCGCCCGGACGGTCACCCGCGGCCGGCGGGAGGAGTTCGCCGGTCACGGGTGGGACACCGGCACCGTCCCGGACCCCCAGGACCGCGGGACCTTCGAGCGCAGCGTGCTCAACTGGTCCGAGCCGCAGGATCCGCGCCGCGCGGCCCTGGTCTCCTGGCACCGCAGGCTCATCGAGCTGCGCCGCACGGTGCCCGACCTCGCCTCCGGAGACCGCAGCGCCGTGCACGTCGAGGCACTCCCCGCGCCCGGGGAAGGCCTGCTGCTCGTGGGGCGCGGATCGGTCACCGTCGCGGTGAACCTGAGTCCGACGCCGCGACACATGGCCCTGACCAGCGGTGGCAGAAGCGGTGTCGGGGTCCTTGCTGCCTGGGGGCAGGTCAAGCTCGCGGGAAGCACGCTCATCGTGCCCGGTCGCGGCGTCGCCGTGGTCGGCTAGCATCGCAAAGACGCACCCACCGCAGGCCAGAGCACCCTTACGCCCCGTCACCGCAGACGAGGCGCCCGTCCGGAGGCACGATGTCCAAGTCCAAGTCTTCACAGTCCTCGAAGTCGTCGAAGTCCTCGAAGTCGAAGAAGCCCAAGGCCGCCCGCGGCTGGGCGGAGCCGGCTGATCTGGCGCTGCGCCCCCAGCCGCTCGCCGGGCTCGAGTGCGCCTCGACCCCAGGGTGGACGGGCGACCGCGCCGCCGCCGAGGCCCAGCTGGCCGCGAACGGGGCCGCGCTGTCGGAGCTCCAGGAGAAGCTCTTCGCGGACGGCCGGTCGGGAGGCACCCGGTCCGTGCTGCTCGTGCTGCAGGGCATGGACACCTCCGGCAAGGGCGGGATCGTCCGGCACGTGATCGGTCAGGTGGACCCCCAGGGCGTGATGCACCGGTCCTTCGGGGTTCCCACCGACGCCGAACGCAAGCACAACTACCTCTGGCGGATCAGGAACGCCCTCCCCCGCCCCGGCTACATCGGGGTGTTCGACCGCTCCCACTACGAGGACGTGCTCGTGGCGAGAGTCAACGAGCTGGTGCCGCCCGAGGTGTGGGGCAAGAGGTACGAGGAGATCAATGCCTTCGAGGCCAAGGTCGCCGCCGCGGGCACCCGGATCGTCAAGGTCGCACTCGTCGTCTCCGCGCAGGAGCAGAAGGCGCGCCTGCGCGAACGCCTCACCCGGAAAGACAAGTTCTGGAAGTACAACCCGAGCGACATCGACGAGCGGGCGAAGTGGCCCGCCTACCGCGAGGCCTACCAGGCGGTCCTCGATCGCACGAGCACCGACACCGCGCCCTGGCACGTCGTCCCGGCGGACCGCAAGTGGTTCGCCCGGCTGGCCGTGTCCCAGCTCCTGCTCGACGCTCTGACCGATCTTGACCTCGGCTGGCCGCCGCCGAGCTTCGACGTCAAGGCCGAGAAGGCGCGCCTCGAGAAGGCCTGAATCAGGCTGCCTGATCCACGAGCGTCCGGCCGTCCTGCGCGAGGGACCCCAGGCGTGAGAGCGCCCGGAAATACTTCTTGCGGTAGCCACCGGTGAGCATCTGCTCGCTGAACAGGTCGCTCAGCCCGGACCCGCCGAGCAGGACCGGGACGTCGCGGTCGTAGAGGCGGTCGATGAGCACCACGAGGCGCAGCCCGGTCGACTGGTCGGTGACCGGGTGCACGCCGGTCAGGCCGAGCAGCGTGACACGGTCGAGCAGGGCGCCGTACTTGCTGGGGTGCACCCGGGCGAGGTAGCCGAGCAGCTCGTCGAAGTCGTCGATCATCGCCCCGCCGCGCCCGGCGACCGCGCCGGACACGGCGTCGTCGGGCAGGCCGAGCGACTCGATGACGATGTCGCGCTGGCGGTAGTCCTCGCCGTCCACGCGCATGATCTCGAAGCGGGCGGCCAGTGCCTGGATCTCGCGGAGGAAGTCCTCCGCGGCGAAGCGTCCCTCGCCGAGGGAGTCGGGCAGCGTGTTCGACGTCGCGGCGAGCGCCACACCGCGGTCGGCGAGCTCGCGGAGCAGCCGCGACATGAGGACCGTGTCGCCCGGGTCGTCGAGCTCGAACTCGTCGATGCAGACGAGGCGCTTGGTAGCAAGGGCCTCGACGGTCTTGGCGAAGCCGAGCGCGCCGACGAGGTTCGTGTACTCCACGAAGGTCCCGTAGTACGCGGCGTCGGGCCCGACAGCGTGCGCGAGGGAGGCCAGCAGGTGCGTCTTGCCGACGCCGAATCCGCCGTCCAGGTACACCGCCACGGCCTTCTTCGGGGCGGCCGCCCGCAACCGTCGCAGCCAGCCGCCCGAGCCGCCGTTCAGCAGCTCGGTGACCTCGGCGAGGCGCAGGACGGTCGTCTGCTGGCTCGGGTAGCGGGGGTTGGCCCGGTAGGAGGCGAAGGAGGCTCCGGCGAAGTGCCGCGGGGGCACGAGGTCAGCCAGGAGTCGTTCGGTCGGGACATGGGGACGGACCTGGGTCAGGTGCGTCGTAGCGGCAGTCACGAGTCTCCAGTCTACCGGCGACGGCCTACGCTGGAACTGTGTCGATCACCACTACGCCCTCGTCCGGTACCCCCGCCCTCCCCTCGGCCCTCGCCGCGCTGATCGAGGAGTTCGGGGCCCTCGCCCCGGCCCAGCGCCTCGAGATGCTCGTCGAGATGGGCGCCGAGGTTCCCGACCTCCCCGAGCCCTACGCGAGCGACCTCTCGCGCATGGAGCAGGTCATCGAGTGCCAGTCCCCCGTGTACGTGGCGACCGAGGTTGCCGCGCCGGCCCCGCATCCGACCACGATCTTCATCAGCGCCCCCGCGGAGGCGCCCACCACGCGAGGCTTCGCGGGGGTGCTGAGCGAGGGGCTCGCCGGGCTGTCCGCCGAGGAGGTCATCGCCATCCCCTCCGACCTGCCTGCGCGGCTCGGGCTCGGTGCGCTGATCAGCCCGCTGCGCTTGGGCGGCATGGCCTCGCTCCAGGGCCGGATCCAGCGCCAGGTGCGCGACCGCCTCGCGGTGCTGTCCGCCGGGACCTCCGTATGAGCGACGACGGGCCGCACCTGTCGGTCCTCGTGGCGACCGGGCCCGGGGCTGGACCGGGCACCCGGCTCGCACCCGACCCGGCCGAACGCGAGCTGTCCGCGCTCTACACCCACCCGCTCCCGACCGCCGGTCGCACCTGGCTGCGCGCCAACATGGTCACGACGATCGACGGCGCCGCGTGGGGCGCGACGGGCCGCTCGGGGTCGATCAACAACTCCGCGGACTTCCGCGCCTTCTGCGCCATGCGCGCCATGGCCGACGTCGTGATGGTGGGCGCCGGGACGGTCCGCACCGAGGGGTACACCCCCGTCGAGGTGCCCCCTGAGCTGGCCGCCACGCGCTCCGCGGCGGGGCTCGCGCCCGGGCTGACGACCGCCGTGGTCACCCGGTCGGGGCACCTGCCGGACGCCTTCTTCACGCCCGAGGCCGCGTCGTCGTGCCTCGTGCTGACGACCGCCGAGGGCGCCCAGGCGCTCGAGGGCCGATTCCCGACCGAGCGGGTCGTCGTCGCCGGGATCGGCGACGTGGACCTGCGAGCCGGGCTGGCCGAGCTGGCCCGCCGGTCCCTGCCGCGGGTGCTCTGCGAGGGCGGACCGACGCTGCTCGGCGACCTGGTGGCCGCGGGGGTCGTCGACGAGCTGTGCGTGACCACGAGCCCCCAGGTGGTCGGTGGACCGGCCACCCGGATCGTGCACTCGACGTCGTACCTGCGCCCACCGGCCGCGGCCAGGCTGGGCCACCTGCTGGTCAGCGACGGTGTGCTGCTCGCGCGGTGGGTCGTCGCCGACGAGGGGCCGCAGTAGGGTGTTGGCGTGACCGACACCATTCTTGTGCTGACCGAAGACACCCTCCTCTCCGCAGACGCGGAGAAGATCGTCGCGCTGCACCGTGACGACGACGTGCGCTACCGCGTCCTCGTCCCGGCCGACACCGACCGGAGCCTGCTCGGCGCGATCTTCGAGCACCTCGGCTCCGGCCAGTTCAAGGAGGCCTGGGAGGACGCGACCGAGGGCAAGCCGTCCACGAACGAGGCCAAGGCGGAGGCGGGCGACCAGCTCGCCGGGAGCATCACCGCGCTCGCGGCCGCCGGGGCTTCCGCTTCGGGCCAGATCATCGACGAGGACCCGCTGCCCGCCCTGCACACCGCCATCGCGGCCGAGGACATCCTCGAGGTCGTCGTCGTGAGCTACCCGCACCTGGTCGAGGACACCTTCCACCGGGACTGGGCCTCCCGCGCCCGCGACGAGCTGCACGTGCCGGTCCTGCACCTGTACTCCGGGACTTCTGAGCTCGGCTGAGCCAGACCGGTCAGCGAAACAGCGACGGCCGGCCCCTCCCGCAGGAGGGGCCGGCCGTTGTTGTCGGCGCCGTGGCGGTTCAGTACCCCGTGTCCGTGGGACGCGGGTAGAACTGCTTGTACTTGCGGTAGAAGTTCGCCGTCATCGCCCACACCGTGGCCCGACGACGCAGCCCGCCGTCACGGGAGTACTTCAACGGGTGCACCACGCCACCGCGGCGCACGACCGCACGCAGACGCGCGCGCAGCCCCGGTTCGAGGATGTAGCGCATGAGCAACCGCACCGGGACGACCGTGTAGAGCACCTCGGCCGAGGCCCGCACGGGCTCGATCCGGTTGCCGTGCACGAGGTCTTCCACGAGCACCCGGGCCGGGTTGGCCCCGGCCGCGGTGACGTAGTAGTTGTTGCGACCGATCCGCGGGTTCATCTCGAAGTACACGTGGCGCCCGGTGCGCGGGTCCCACTTGTAGTCGAAGTTGGCGAAGCCTAGGTAGCCGACCTCGTGCAGGAACCGGCTCGCCGCTTCCATGGCGTCCTCGTACTGCTCGGTGAGGATGGCCGCCGGAATCCCGAGCGTGCCGGGGGTGTGCTCCTCCAGGAGCACCCGGCCCGTCGCGAGCAGGGTGATGTCCCCGTGGGAGTCGCGGTAGGCGGTCAGCGACCGCATCTGCGTCTCGTCGCCGGGGATGAGCTCCTGGACGAGGAACGTGCCGGGATAGCCGGCGTCGACCAGGTGGCCCAGCAGCTCGTCGAGCTCCGCGCGGGAGTCCACGTGGTGGATCTTGCGTTTGCCGGGGAAGGAGACGTAGTGGTACTCCGCGCTCGAGGACGGCTTGGCCACGACCGGGAACTCCAGATCGACCTCGAGCTCGGCGACGCGCGCCCGGCCGCCGCGCGCCACGAGGTCCGCGACGTCGACCGGGACGGTGCGCGGCGTCGGGATGTCCAGACGGTCGCAGACAGCCGCGAAGGACTCCTTGCTCGAGACGACGTCAAGGACGTCGAGGGAGCAGAACGGCACGAGGTAGTGCTTCTCGAGCCGCTCGCGGTTCTCGATGATCGCCCGCACGTACCAGTCGGCGTTGGTCAGCAGGACCAGCCGCACACCCGCGTGCGCCGCGGCCAGGTCCTCCAGGGCCGCCACGAGCACGTCGGCGTCGTCGATCCCGGGGACCACGACGTTCGTCACGAACGTCGAGTCCGTCATCGCCCGAGTAGCGACGCTGGACAGCGCCACCGCGGGCGTTCCGTACTGCTCGTGGAACGCCCGCAGGAGCGCGTACACGCCGATGTCGCCCCCGACACCGACAGGGAGGAACTCAGTCATTCAGGACTCTTGCGTCTCGCTGCGGTCGCGGGACCACTCGGTGTGGAAGACCCCGGCCTTGTCGACGCGGTTGTACGTGTGCGCCCCGAAGAAGTCACGCTGGGCCTGGATGAGGTTGGCCGGCAGACGCTCGGCGCGCACGCCGTCGTAGTAGGACAGCGAGGAGCCGAACGCCGGGGTGGGGACCCCGTTGAGCGCGGCGAGGGAGACGACCCGGCGCCAGGAGGAGACGCCCTCGCCGATCTTCTGGGTGAAGTACGGGTCCGCGAGCAGCAGCGCGAGGTTCTCGTCACGCTCGTAGGCCTCGGTGATGCGGTTGAGGAAGCGGGCCCGGATGATGCAGCCACCCCGCCAGATCCGCGCCATCGCGCCGCGGTCGATGTTCCAGCCGAACTCGACCGACGCCGCGGCGATCTGGTCGAAGCCCTGGGAGTACGCGACGACCTTGGAGGAGTACAGCGCGAGGCGGACGTCCTCGATGAAGGCCGCGCGGTCGGTCACGTCCCACGTGCCGGCGTCGGCCACGAGCACGCCGGCGGCCGCCGTGCGCTGGGGGACGGAGCCGGACAGCGCGCGGGCGAAGGTGGCCTCGGCGATGCCGGTGATCGGCACGCCCAGGTCGAGGGCGTTCTGGACCGTCCAGCGGCCGGTGCCCTTCTGCTCGGCGCGGTCGAGGATGATGTCGACGAAGGGCTTGCCGGTCTCGGCGTCGACGTGCTGGAGCACGTCTGCGGTGATCTCGATCAGGAAGGACTCGAGGTCGCCCTTGTTCCACTCGGCGAAGATCTCACCGATCTCCTTGGCCGAGGCGCCCAGACCCTGCTTGAGCAGGTCGTAGGCCTCGGCGATGAGCTGCATGTCGGCGTACTCGATGCCGTTGTGGACCATCTTGACGAAGTGACCGGCGCCGTCGGAGCCGATGTAGGTGCAGCACGGGACTCCGTCGACCTTGGCCGAGATGTCCTCGAGGATCGGGCCGAGCCACTCGTAGGACTCCTTGGAGCCGCCGGGCATGATCGAGGGGCCGTTGAGCGCGCCCTCCTCGCCGCCGGAGACGCCAGTCCCCACGAAGTGCAGGCCGTGCTCCTTGAGCTCGGCCTCGCGGCGGATGGTGTCGGGGAAGTGCGCGTTGCCGGCGTCGATGACGATGTCACCGGCGTCCAGCAGCGGGACGAGCTCGGCGATCACGGCGTCGGTCGGGCCGCCGGCCTTGACCATGATGACAACCTTGCGCGGCTGGGCGAGGGAGGCGACGAAGTCCGCCATGGACTCGGACGGGATGAAGTCGCCGTCGGAGCCGTGGTCTGCGATGAGCGACGCCGTCTTGGCGTAGGAGCGGTTGTGCACGGCGACGGTGTACCCGTGTCGAGCGAAGTTCCTCGCGAGGTTGCGACCCATGACCGCAAGGCCGGTGACGCCGATCTGTGCGCGTGCAGACATCAAACTTCTCCTTCGTCGCTTCAACGTGTTCCGTCCAAGAATAGCCGCGACCGCTCCCGCGGCGCCGACCATCTCACGTGGATGACATTCCCAGGCCCACGGGCGTGCCTCGAACCCTTTGTCAGACGCCGGACCTACAGTGCGAGGGTGATGAACGCCGCCGACGCCGAGATCCCCATGGTCTTCGCGCGCGCCCTGGCATCGTTGCGGTCTGCGGCCACCCGATCCGGCCTCCTGCTGCGCGAGGTCCCCGGGCCCACCCGGGTCGCGCCCTACGCCGTAGCCCTCACCGGCAGCCTCCTGCGACCCGGAGCCGACGACGACGACCTCGCGGACGGCCGCTTCATCGTGCTGCACGACCCGGACGGCCAGGCCGACTGGCAGGGCACCTTCCGGGTGGTCACCCTCGTGCGGGCCGAGGTCGACACCGACATGGGCGTCGACCCGCTGCTCAACGAGGTCGCGTGGACGTGGATGACCGACAGCCTCGCCGACCACGTCGGCGACGTCGACGCGCTCGGCGGCACGGTGACCCGCGTGGTCAGCCAGACCTTCGGCGTGATGGCCGAGCGAGCCGGCAGCGTCGAGCTCGAGATCCGCGCCTCCTGGACTCCCCGCACCCCCGACCTCGGCGACCACCTGCTCGCCTGGGAGCAGATGCTGGCAGCCGCGGCCGGTGTACCGCGCCTGCCCGACGGCGTCAGCGCGATCCACCGACGCCGCTGACGGATACCGCCTGACGCACCCGGTCCACCCGTTCCGGCACGGCGTGACCAGGATCGTCGGTCACGAGGAATACCGTGGAGCCATGAGCTCACCAGCACCGGCCGGCGGCCCGGCCACCCAGGAACCCGCACTCACCGAAGCAACGCCCGCCGCGCCCGCCGCGAACACAGACGCACCTGAGGTACCGACCGGCCCGGTCGTCACGCCCCTGACCACCCCCGCCGGCGGCATCCCCCCGGTCGTGGCGACCCCCGCAGCGCTCGCGCGCACGGTCAAGGCCTTCGCCGCGGGCACCGGCCCCGTGGCCGTGGACGCCGAACGTGCCTCGGGATACCGCTACGGCCAGAGCACCTACCTCGTGCAGCTGGCACGCCAGGGGGCCGGCACGGCGCTCATCGACCCGATCGCACTGCCCGACCTCTCCGCGCTGAGCGAGGCGCTCGAGGGCGTCGAGTGGGTCCTGCACGCGGCCTCCCAGGACCTGCCGGGCCTGCGGGAGCAGAACCTCCTCCCGTCGTCGGTCTTCGACACCGAGGTCGCTGCCCGGATCCTGGGCATGGAGCGGGTGGGACTCGCCGCGGTCGTCGCGGAAGTCCTTGGCCTCGGGCTGGCGAAGGAGCACTCGGCCGTGGACTGGTCCACCCGCCCCCTGCCTGAGGACTGGCTGCGCTACGCGGCCCTCGACGTCGAGGTGCTCGTCGAGCTGCGCGAGCAGATCGGTGCCCGGCTCGAGGCCGCCGGCAAGTCCGAGTGGGCGCGCCAGGAGTTCGAGGCCACCCGCCTCGCTCCGCCGCCCGCGCCCCGGGTGGACCCGTGGCGCCGGGTGTCTGGATCGCACACGCTGCGCCAGGCCCGCCAGCTCGCCGTCGTGCGTGAACTGTGGCTCGCCCGCGACGAGAATGCCCGACGCCGCGACGTCGCCCCCGGCCGCGTGCTCCCCGACCGCGCGATCATCGCCGCGGCGCAGGCCATGCCGCGCTCGGTCCCCGCCCTCACTGCGCTGCCCGCCTTCTCGGGCAAGGGCACCCAGCGCCGGGCGGTCCTGTGGCAGTCGGCGATCGACCGGGCGCTTGCGCTGCCCGCGAACGAGCTGCCTCCGCTCAACGCCCCGCGGACCGACGCCCCGCCGTCCCCGCGGGTCTGGGCCGAGCGGGACCCGCTCGCCGCCGCCCGCCTGGAGGCGGCACGCGCCGTCGTCGGGCAGCTGGCTACCGACCATCACATCCCGGTCGAGAACCTTCTCCAGCCCGACGCCCTGCGCCGGCTGTGCTGGAGCCCACCGACCACGATCGACGAGGCGTCCGTGGCGGAGCTGCTGCGCTCGCGCGGGGCGCGCGAGTGGCAGGTCGACCTGCTGTCCGGCGAGCTGGCGGCCGCTCTCGCGGCCGCGAAACCGGCGCCCGTGTCGACCGGTGCGGCGGCTAGCGGGGCGACCGGTGCGCCCGCGTCACGGTAGGGTCTGAGAAATGCTCAGCATTGGTGTGTGCACGGATCTGGCCGCGTGGGACGAGCAGGTGGTGGCCTTCGGCGGCAACCCGTTGCAGCTGGCGGGGTGGGGTGAGCTCAAGGCCGCGCACGGGTGGCGCGCCCTCCGCCTCGAGGTGCGCGACGACGCAGCCGGCACCCCCGTGGTCGCCCTCGCCCAGGTGCTCGTCCGTCCGCTGCCGGGGATGTTCCGGGCTCTGTGCCACGTCCCGCGCGGGCCGGTCATGGCCCCGGGGACCTCGATCGCCGACCGCTCGGCCGTGTGCGACGCGATCGCGGTCTACGCCCGGGCGCAGGTCGGCGGCGTCGGCATCACCTTCGAACCGGACTGGCCGGCGGCCGACCCCCTGACGATCACCGGCGCGGTCCCCAGCCCCAACCCGATCTTCATGGCCGAGACCCTCATCCTCGACCTTGCCCTCGACGACGACACGCTCTTGGCGCAGATGGCCAAGAAGACCCGGTACGAGGTCCGCAAGTCCCAGCGCAGCGAGTGGGACATCACGCCGGTGACGACCGAGGCGGACCTCGCCGACGTGCTCACCCTCTACCGCACGACCTCCGAGCGGGCCGGCTTCGGCATCCACTCCGACGGGTACTACCGCGACGTGCACACCTTGCTCGGGCAGCACTCCCTCCTGCTGCTCGCCCGCATGGACGGGGAGCCGGTCGCGTTCTTGTGGATCGTCGAGTCCGGTACGACCGGGATCGACCTGTACGGCGGGAGCAACGACGCCGGTCGCAAGGCGCTCGCCAACTACGCGCTCAAGTGGTCCGCGATCAAGTATCTCCGCGAGCGCGGGGTGACCCGCTACGACCTCAATGGCCTGCTCGGCGACGACGTCTCGGCCTTCAAGCGCGGCTTCGCCAACCACACCGACACCCTTGTCGGAAGCATCGACGTGCCGTTCTCGATGTGGTACTCGGCGTGGAACAAGGCCCTGCCGGCCGCCAAGAAGGTCGTCCGCCGGCTGCGCGGCTGAGCTCAGCCAGGGGCCGGTCCGGTTCCAGCAGGACGTCCCGAGACTAGTTCGGGCTCCTCGGTGCATTTTACTGAAACTCCCGGTAGCATGTACCCGACGCGCAGGTCCCAGACCTGCGCCCTGGACAACGTCGTCCGCCAGTCAGGAGTCTTGATGCCCACCTCGGCCACCCGCCCGACCGTTCGCTCCGTCGTCTTCGTCGAGGGGGTCCGCACCCCCTTCGGCAAGGCCCGCCCCGACGGCCTCTACGCCCACACCCGCTCCGACGACCTCGCCGTCAAGGCCGTCCGGGAGCTGCTGCGCCGCCGCTCCGAGCTGCCCCCCGCCCGCATCGACGAGGTCGCCCTCGCGGCGACGACCCAGCGCGGTGACCAGGGCCTGACCCTGGGCCGGTCCGTCGCGGTGCTGGCTGGGTTGCCCACGACCGTCCCCGGATTCGCGATCGACCGGATGTGCGCGGGGGCGATGACCGCCGTGACCACGACCGCCTCGGCGATCGGGTTCGGCCAGCAGGACGTGGCGCTGGCCGGCGGCGTGGAGCACATGGGCCACCACCCGATGGGCTTCGACGCTGACCCCAACCCGCGCTTCGTCAGTGAGAAGCTAGTCGACTCCACGGCGCTCGTCATGGGTGCCACGGCCGAGAACCTCCACGACCGCTTCCCTCACCTGACCAAGGACCGCGCCGACGCCTACGCGGTCGCGAGCCAGGCAAAGTACGCCGCGGCGCTGGCCGCCGGCCAGATCTCCCCCGACCTCGTCCCGGTCGCCATCCGCTCCCCCGAGCTCGGCTGGGGGCTGGCCACGGCCGACGAGCTCGCCCGTCCCGGGACGACCGTCGCGGACGTCGCCCACCTCAAGACCCCGTTTCGTCCCGGTGGGCGGATCACCGCCGGCAACGCCTCCCCGCTCACCGACGGCGCCGCGGTCTGCCTGCTCGCCGACGGCGACACGGTCGCCGAGCTCGGGCTGCCGGCCCGGATGCGCCTGGTCTCCTTCGCCTACGCTGGCGTGCCCCCGGAGGTCATGGGGATCGGTCCCGTCCCCGCGACCGAGCGTGCGCTCGCCAACGCCGGCCTGAGCATCGAGGACATCGGCTTGTTCGAGATCAACGAGGCCTTCGCCGTGCAGGTGCTCACCTTCCTCGACCACTTCGCCATGCCCGACGACGATCCGCGGGTCAACCTCTATGGCGGTGCGATCGCCGTGGGTCATCCCCTCGCCTCCTCCGGGGTCCGCCTCATGACCCAGCTCGCGCGGCAGTTCGCCGAGCATCCCGAGGTGCGGTACGGGCTCACGACGATGTGCGTGGGCCTGGGCATGGGCGGCACCGTCATCTGGGAGAACCCCCACCACGCGGACTACTCCGGGCACACGTCCGCGCCTACGCCTGCCGCATCCACCGCACCGACCGAGAACTGACAGGGAGCCGACATGACCACCACCCGCCCCGACGCCCCGGTCGAACGCGTCACGCACACCCTCGTGCGCGACGTCGTGCTGCCCTCGGGCGGCATCCTCGCCCTCCTCACCCTCGACAACGGGCTCGACCACACCAAGCCCACGACCCTCGGGCCACTCGGCCTCGCCGAGCTGGAGTCCGCCCTGATCGAGGTCTCCCGGCGGGCCGGCCACGGCGAGATCACCGCCGCCGCGGTGACCGGCAAGCCGTACTTCCTCGCCGCCGGGGCCGATCTCACGGCCGCGAGCGCGGTCACGACCCGAGCCGCGGCCCGCGAGCTGGGCGAGGCCGGCCACCGCGCCTACCGGCTGCTCGCCGAGATGGCCGTGCCGACCTTCGCCTTCGTCAACGGCGTCGCCCTCGGCGGCGGGCTTGAGCTCGCCCTCGCCTGCACGTACCGCACGATCTCCTCCGACGTCCCCGCCGTGGCGCTGCCCGAGACCTCGCTCGGCCTCGTCCCCGGCTGGGGCGGAAGCTATCTGCTGCCCCGCATCGTCGGGATCGAGCGCGCGATCGACGTGATCCTCACCCGTCCCGCGGCGAACAAGCCGTACCAGGCGGCCGAGGCCTTCCAGATCGGCCTCGCCGACGCCCTGCTCGACGCCGCCGACTTCCTCGAGGAGTCGATCGTGTGGGCAGACGCCGTCGCGCGCGGGGAGATCGTCGTCGATCGTCCCCCGCTCGCCCCGGCCCAGGTGTGGCAGGCCACGGTGGCGGCCGCGCGCGAGCGGGTGGACGCCGTCGTGCACGGGTCGCGGCCCGCGCCCTACCGGGCGCTGGACCTGCTCGCCGCCGCCCGGGACACGGACATGACCACGGCGTTTGCGGCCGAGGACGAGGCGCTGGCCGACCTCATCATGAGCGACGAGATGCGCGCGAGCATCTACGCCTTCCACCTGGTCACAGCGGGCAAGCGGCCCACCGGCGCGCCGGACGCGGCCCTGGCCAGGCCGGTCACCCGGGTGGGGATCGTCGGTGCGGGGCTCATGGCCGCCCAGCTCGCGCTGCTCTTCGCCCAGCGGCTGGGGGTCCCGGTGGTCATGCGGGACCTGGACGCCGAGCGGGTCGAGCACGGCCTCGCATCGGTGGCCGCGACCGTCGACAAGCTCGTGGCCACCGGCCGGATGGGCGCCGGCACGGGCGCGCAGCTGGTCGCATCGATCCACGGGACGACGCAGATCGAGGACCTCGCCGGCTGCGACTTTGTCATCGAGGCCGTCACCGAGGTGCTCTCGCTCAAGAAGCGGGTGTTCGCCGAGCTCGAGGGGATCGTCTCCCCCACCACGATCCTGGCGACCAACACGTCGGCGCTGTCGGTCACCGAGATGGCGGCCGGCCTCGCCCACCCCGAGCGGGTCGTGGGGCTGCACTTCTTCAACCCGGTCGCCCAGATGCCGCTCGTCGAGGTCGTCGATGCCGCCACCGACGACGCCACGCTGGCGACGGCCTTCGCCGTCGCGAAGAAGTTGCGCAAGACGGCCGTGCGAGTAGCCGACCGCCCGGGCTTTGTCGTCAACCGGCTGCTCGTACTGCTGCTCGGGGAGATCGTCGGGGCGGTCGAGGACGGCACGCCGGTCGAGGTGGCCGACCGCGCACTGCGTCCGCTCGGCCTGCCGATGGGACCGTTTGCACTCTTCGACCTCGTAGGGCCGGCGGTCGGGCTGCACGTGCTCACGTCGCTGCGCGAGGACCTCGGCGACCGGTTCCCGGCGTCGCCGGGGCTCGAGCGGATCGTGGCGGAGAAGATCCCGGTCGTGCTGGCGGCCGCCGGGCGGGGGCTGCCCGCGGACGTCGACCCCGCCCTGCAGGCCGTCTTCGAGCCTGCGCCAGGCACTTCCCCGGACCGCCCGCAGGTCGTCCTGGACGAGGCTGGGGTGCTTGACCGGGTCCTGACGTCGCTGACGACCGAGATCGGTCTCATGCTCACCGAGGGCGTGGTCGCCGGACCGTCCCAGATCGACCTGTGCATGATCCTCGGCGCGGGATGGCCGTTCAGCGCCGGCGGGATCACCCCGTACCTCGACCGCACCGGCTACTCCGAGCGGGTGCTCGGACGCCGGCTCCTCCCCGACGGCGTGGCCAACGTTCCAGCCCTGACGGGCCGTGCCGGATGACATCTTCCGCGGCGTGAACCTCCTCGGCCCGCCGGACGGCCCCGCGCACACCGCGCGGGGCCGTCCGGCGTTTCCGGTGAGAGGACCAAGTCTCGACTAGCGAGACGGTGGAGTTGCCGAATCCGGAATTTTCCATATAAAACTACGACGATTCCAGTTACATTCGACCATCTGGTGAGACGGGTGCTGTGCTAGCCGATTCGCTCGATTAGCGTCATGAACGCCAACATGACCGACACGATCCACAGCCGACTGCTGCGGACACCGACGAGGAGAATTCCGCACATGGCACGCACCGACGTACTCGTCTCCGCCGACTGGGCCGAGACCAACCTCAACGCACCTGGGCTCGTGTTCGTCGAGGTCGACGAAGACACCGCGGCCTACGACAAGGGCCACCTGACCGGGGCGATCAAGCTCGACTGGAAGACCGACCTCCAGGACCCCGTCCGCCGCGACTTCGTCAACAAGGCCCAGTTCGAGGCCCTCCTCTCGGCGAAGGGCATCAGCAACGACGACACCGTCGTGCTCTACGGCGGCAACAACAACTGGTTCGCCGCCTACGCCTTCTGGTACTTCACCCTCTACGGCCACACCTCGGTCAAGCTCATCGACGGTGGCCGCAAGAAGTGGGAGCTCGACTCCCGCACCCTGAGCGACGAGACCGTGACCCGCGCCGCTACCACCTACGTGGCCCAGGAGCAGGACCTGTCCATCCGCGCCTTCCGCGACGAGGTCGTCGCCTCGATCGGCGACAAGAACCTCGTCGACGTGCGCTCGCCCGAGGAATTCGCCGGCACGATCCTCGGCCCGGCGCACCTCCCCCAGGAGCACGCCCAGAAGGGCGGCCATGTCCCGTCCGCGATCAACATCCCGTGGAGCAAGGCAGCCAACGACGACGGCACCTTCAAGTCTGACGACGAGCTCTCCGCGCTCTACGGCGCGGCCGGCCTGGACACGACGAAGGCGACCATCGCCTACTGCCGCATCGGTGAGCGCTCCAGCCACAGCTGGTTCGTGCTCAGCCAGCTCCTGGGTCAGGCCGACGTCAAGAACTACGACGGATCCTGGGTCGAATACGGCTCCCTCGTGGGTGTGCCGATCGAGGTCGGCGCCAAGTGACCTCCTGCGCGGCGCCCGACCAGAGCCTGCCAGCGGCTCCCCTGGCCGACGGCGCAACCCTCATCGAGGGGACCATCAGCCAGTCGGGCGCGCCGGTCGCCGGCGCATACGTTCGCCTGCACGACGCGAGCGGTGAGTTCACCGCCGAGGTGGTCAGCAGCCCGGAAGGCAGCTTCCGGTTCTACGCAGCCCCCGGCGCCTGGGAGCTGCGCGCGCTCTCTCCGAAGGGCAACACCCGGGGCGAGCTGACCGCCGCGATCGGCCTCAACCGTGCGGAACTCGTGCTCACGTAGTATTCTCCGCATTCCGAGGGCGTGCGGGCACCAGGTTGATCCCGGGGGGGAATCGATGATCTGGGGCTCGCACGCCTTCGCTGTCTCCACAGCCGCACTCAGCGGGTGGGGTCGGGCTCAGCGGGTGGGATCAGTAGACGGTCAGGCCTCGTGCGCGGAACTGGTCCCGCACCCGCTCTACCTCTTCGGCCGTCGGCGGAAGGGTGTCCTCGAGCTCGTACTTCATGCCGAGCGAGGCCCACTTGTCCCGGCCCATCTGGTGGAAGGCCAGCACCTCAACGCGCGTGACGGACGACAGCGACGCGGCGTAGTCCGCGATCGTCTCGATGTTGGCCGGGTCGTCGGTGAGCCCGGGGACCAGGACGAAGCGGATCCAGATCTCCACGTCCTTGTCCGCGAGCCGGCGGCCGAAGTCGAGGGTGGGCTGGAGCTCGCGCCCGGTCACCTTCTTGTACGTCTCGGGGTTTCCCGACTTCACGTCGAGCAGCACGAGGTCGATGTTCTCGAGCATGGCGTCCGTGCACGCGGAACCGAGGAATCCCGACGTGTCGATCGTCGTGTGGATCCCGAGCTCCTTCGCGCCGGCGAGGATGGTCGCCGCGAAGGCGGGCTGCATGAGCACCTCACCGCCGGAGATGGTCAGGCCGCCGCCAGTGGCGTTGAAGACCGCCTTGTAGCGCTTGATCCGGTGCAGCAGCTCCTCGGAGGTCACCGACTCGCCGTTCTTCATCTTCAACGTGTCGGGGTTGTGGCAGTAGAGGCAGCGAAGCGGGCAGCCGGCGAAGAACACCGTCATCCGGGTCCCGGGGCCGTCGACCGCGGTGACAAGCTCCCAGGAGTGGATCGACCCGAGGGTCCCGGCCCGCATCTGCTCGAGCCTGGAGCCACGGTCGAGGGCGCTGACCTCGAGCCCACCGGTGCCCACCCCGCTCGCCCGGCCGGTGGGGGCGGCGAAGTCCTTGTCGCCCAGCGCCGGCGCCGCGGCGTCCGGCACGGTGACCGTCGGCGTGATCGTGGTGCTGTTCATGGTGACTGCCTTCCGTGCTCGGGCCGAGCGTATGCGATGGTGGTCGGTGCCCACCGCGAGCGGTGGGCACCGACCCAGTCACCTCCGGAGGAGGTGAGTTCTCACGCGGACTGGTGGAACGTCCGGGTGAGGATGTCGAGCTGCTGCTCACGCGTCAGCTTGACGAAGTTGACCGCGTAGCCGGAGACCCGGACCGTGAGGTTGGGGTAGTTCTCCGGGTGCTCGATCGCGTCCTCGAGGGTCTCACGGTTGAGGACGTTGATGTTCGCGTGGAACAGGCCCTCCCCCATCCCTGCGTCGAGGATGCCGACGAGGTTGGCGACCTGCTCGTCCTTGGTGCGTCCCAGGCCGGACGGGGTGATCGTGTTCGTCAGCGAGATGCCGTCGAGCGCGTCGTTGTAGTCGAGCTTGCCGACCGAGAGCATCGAGGCGACCATGCCGTGGGTGTCCATCCCGTTCTCGGGGTTGGCGCCCGGGGCGAAGGGCTCGCCCTTGCGGTGACCGGAGGGGAAGCTTCCGGTCGCCTTGCCGTAGACGACGTTCGACGTGATCGTCAGGACCGACTGCGTCGGGACTGCGTCGCGGTAGAGCGGCAACGCACGGATCTTGTCCATGACCGTCTTGACCACGAGCTGGGCGATGACGTCGGCGCGGTCGTCGTCGTTGCCGTAGACGGGGAACTCACCCTCGGTGACGTAGTCGATGACCAGGCCGGTCTCGTCGCGGATGGGGGTGACCTTCGCGTGCTTGATGGCCGAGAGGCTGTCGGTGACGATCGACAGACCGGCGATGCCACAGCCCATGGTGCGGACGATCTCGGAGTCGTGCAGCGCCATCTCGATGGACTCGTAGGCGTACTTGTCGTGGCTGTAGTGAATGATGTTGAGCGCCTCGACGTAGGTGCCCACGACCCAGTCCAGCATGGCGTCGTACTTGGCCCACACCTCGTCGTAGGTGAGCGGCTCGTCCGAGGCGATCGCGTCGAAGCCCGTCACGATCTGCTTGCCGGTCATCTCGTCGCGTCCGCCGTTGATCGCGTAGAGCAGGCTCTTGGCCGCGTTGACGCGTGCGCCGAAGAACTGCATCTGCTTGCCGACCCGCATCGGGGAGACACAGCAGGCGATCGCGGCGTCGTCACCCCAGTGCTGGCGGATCTGGGTGTCGGACTCGTACTGGATGGCCGAGGTCTCGATGCTGATCGCGGCGCAGAAGTCCTTGTACCCCTGGGGCAGCTTGTCGTCCCAGAAGATCGTGATGTTGGGCTCGGGCGCCGGGCCGAGGTTGCGCAGGGTCTGCAGGAGGCGGAACGAGGTCTTGGTGACCTGCGTGCGGCCGTCGTCGCCGAAGCCTGCGTCGGACCAGGTGGCCCAGTACGGGTCGCCCGAGAAGATCTGGTCGTAGTCGATCGTGCGCAGGAAGCGCGTGATGCGCAGCTTGATGACCAGCGCGTCGATGAGCTCCTGCGCCTCGGACTCGGTCAGGGTGCCCTCGGCGAAGTCACGCTCGACGTAGGCGTCGAGGAAGGCCGAGAGGCGGCCGATGCTCATGGCCGCGCCATCCTGGGACTTCACGGCGGCGAGGTAGCCGAAGTACGTCCACTGGACGGCCTCCTTGGCGTTGGCGGCCGGGCGACCGAGGTCGAAGCCGTACTGCTCGCCGAGGTTCTTGAGCTTCTTGAGCGCCTTGACCTGCTCGGAGTGCTCCTCGCGGAAGCGGGCCCAGTTCTCCGAGAACGGCTGGTCGACGACGGAGTCCTTGTCCTTGAGCTTCTCCGACATGAGGAAGTCCACGCCGTAGAGGGCGACCCGGCGGTAGTCGCCGATGATCCGGCCGCGGCCGTAGGAGTCGGGCAGGCCGGTGATGATGTGGGAGGAGCGGGCCGCGCGGATGCGCGGGGTGTAGATGTCGAAGACACCCTCGTTGTGGGTCTTGCGGTACTTGGTGAAGATCTCCTTCACCTTGGGGTCGGGCTCGAGGCCCGCCTCCTTGATCGCGGTCTCGACCATCCGCCACCCGCCGTAGGGCATCATCGCGCGCTTGAGCGGGGTGTCGGTCTGCAGGCCGACGATGACGTCGTCGTCAGCGCTGATGTAGCCGGCCGGGAAGGCGTCGACGTCGGCGGGGGTGTGGGTGTCGACGTCGTAGACACGCTTGGCCCGCTCGACCGAGAGGAAGTCCTTCTCGAGGGTGTCCCAGATGGCGAGGCTCTTCGCCGTCGGGCCCGCGAGGAACGACGCATCACCCTCGTAGGGGTGGTAGTTGCGTTGGATGAAGTCGCGGACGTCGACGGCCGCGGTCCAGTCACCCTCGCTGAAGTTGCGCCATGGCTGGGGAGTGCTGGCACCCGTCGTGTTGGTGGTGCCTTCTGCTGTGGTGGTCATCGCCGTCTCCTTGGGGAATCCCTCGACCTGTTGATCTTGTCTTCAACACTAGGAAGAGAATGATGGGACGACTTGGGACCAAAGGCCCGAGAGTGCCTGGAACGCTGAGGTGTGCATCACACCCAGCCGCGGGCTTCCTGACCGCTCTCGCCGCCCATCTCGCCGCCGCTGCGCCGCGTCGGCGAGATCCACCCGGTGAGAGCGATGACGGCCTCCGCCACGGTCGTGATCGTCGCGCCGGTCGTGTCCACCCGCGCGACCCAGTCTGGGGTGCGTGACCGCAGGTCAGCGCTCCACCGGGCACTGCGAGCCAGGTGCTCGTCCAGCCCGGAGCCCTGCTCGCGCGCGCCCAGCCGAGCTGCGAGCTCCGGGCCGTCCGCCTCCAGCAGGACGGCCGTGACCTCCGCCCGCGGATCGACCGCATCACGGAGCTCGTCGGCCTCCAGCACGCTGACGGTGTTGACGTAGACAAGACGGCGCTGACCGACCTCGCGGTAGGTGCTCCACAGCGCCTGGAGGTTCGTCAGCGTGAGCCAGGGCCTCCCGGAGTCCATCGGTCCCGGGTAGCTCGCGTCGAGGTTGTCGCCGTCGATGAGCGCGTGGGCCACCCGCGCGCGCCGCAGCGCGGCGCTGACCTCGAAGGCCACACTCGACTTGCCCACGCCGCTCGCGCCGCCGAGGAAGAGGATCTGAGTGGGGGTCGCCGTCATGGCCCTGATCATGGCGCGGGCGCACCCGGCACGCAAGGCCCGACGACGCGGCGTCAGACCGGGCCGAAGGTCACTTGTGCTCTGGGTCACCCCGTGCGGGCACCACACGCGGGCGCTCGACACACGTCCGCGCCCGGCCCGCGGGCTGCGGGCAGGGCGCGGACGAGCGCGGACGAACGGCTCAGACGTACTCGGCGTAGGCCGGGAGGTCCAGGGCCCCGTTGCCGGACAGGCCGATGACGATGACCTCCGGCTCGGTGACCGTGCGGGCGTAGGCGAGCGCAGCCGCGAGCGCGTGGGTCGACTCCGGCGCCGGCACGATGCCCTCGACCCGGGCGAAGAGGATCCCGGCGGCGAAGGCGTCGTCCTGCTCGATCGCGACGGCCTCCATGAGACCCAGCTCAACCGTGTGGGAGACCATCGGCGACATCCCGTGGTAGCGCAGCCCACCGGCGTGGATCGCCGGGGGCACGAAGTCCGTTCCGAGAGTGTGCATCTTGAGCAGCGGCGTGAGGCCAGCGACGTCGCCGTGGTCGTAGCGGTACTCTCCCTGGGTCAGCGAGGGGCACGCGGCCGGCTCGCAGGCGACGACTCGGGTCGTGGTGCCCTCACGCAGATTCTTGCCGATGAAGGGGAAAGACAGCCCCGCCAGGTTCGACCCTCCCCCGGCGCAGCCGAAGACGACGTCGGCCTGGGCCTCCCCGGCCTGGTCGAGCTGGTCCAGGGCCTCGATCCCGATGACCGACTGGTGCAGCATGACGTGGTTGAGCACGCTGCCCAGGGAGTAGTGCGCGTTCGGGTCGCCGACGGCGACCTCGACGGCCTCGCTGATCGCCATGCCGAGCGACCCGGTCGTGTCCGGGGTCGCGGCGAGGATGGCCCGGCCGGCCTCGGTGAGGTCGGAGGGCGAGGAGTGGCACACGCTCCCGTACGTCTCCATCTGCATGCGGCGGTACGGCTTGGAGTCGTAGGAGGCGCGCACCTGCCACACCTCGCAGGTCAGCCCGAGCATGGAGCAGGCCATGGCCAGGGAGGCTCCCCACTGCCCCGCGCCGGTCTCGGTCGTGAGCTTGGTGATGCCCTCGATCGCGTTGTAGTACACCTGCGGCACGGCGGTGTTCGGCTTGTGCGAGCCGACCGGGCTCACGCCCTCGTACTTGTAGTAGATCCGCGCGGGCGTGCCCAGCTCACGTTCGAGCCGGTGGGCGCGCACGAGCGGGGCCGGGCGCCACTGCGCGTAGATCTCGCGGACGACCTGCGGGATCTCGATGTACCGCTCGGTCGACACCTCCTGGGCGATGAGCGCCATCGGGAACAGCGGCGCGAGGTCGGCCGGTGTCAACGGCTCACGCGTGCCCGGGTGCAGGTGCGGTGGCACGGGCGTAGGCAGGTCGGCGTTGAGGTTGTACCAGTGCGTAGGAACGTTCGCCGGGATGGAGAAGCCAATCGGCTCGAGGGAACGTGGGGTCGCAGAGGCGGGCATGGAGATCCTTCTGTCGCGGGTTCGCCGGCGGGCGACTCCCCGCCTCGAAGGCCGCGGGACCACCCGTCGTTGGGCAAGGTCCGCGCACGCTTGAGGGGCCGACCGTTACCGGGTCGGCCACCAGAGGCGCGCGCTGTGAGTGATCACGGACACAGCATATAGCCGCCGGGCAGATCGACGTCGCAGGTCAGCGCGCGAGCGCGTCGAGCACGTCGCGGGCGATGTCCGGGGCGCCCAACCGGTTCGCGGCCACGATCTGCGCGCGGGTCGCGTGATCGAGGAACGCCGTCGGCAGCCCGACCGTGTGCACCCGGGTCCGCAGCCCGGCCTGGCTGGCCCGCTCCCCCAGCAGCGCGCCGATCCCGCCCTCGGCGAGGCCGTCCTCGATCGTCACCACGAAGTCGTGCTCGCCGCTGAGCTTGACGAGCGCGTCCGGCATGGGCAGCACCCAGGTCGGTGCCGCGACGGTTGTGGCGACGCCGTGCGCGGCGAGCAGCTCGCTCACCTCGAGCGCGGTCGTCGCCATCGAGCCGATGCCGACCAGGAGCACCCGGACAGACGCCTCGCCGGGATCCTGACGGGAGAGGATGTCCACGCCGTCGAGGGAGTCGATCGCCGGCAGCGCCTCCCCCATGCTCCCCTTCGGGTAGCGCACGACGCTCGGCGCGTCGTCGATGTCGACCGCGCGGCGCAGCGCGGCCCGCAGCGTCGGCTCGTCGCGCGGCGCGGCCAGGTGCAGACCCGGGACGATGCGCAGCATGGCCATGTCCCACATGCCGTTGTGGCTCGCGCCGTCGTCGCCGGTGATCCCGGCGCGGTCGAGCACGAACGTGACCCCGGCCTTGTGCAGGGCGACGTCCATGAGGACCTGGTCGAAGGCCCGGTTGAGGAAGGTCGCGTAGAGCGCGACGACGGGGTGCAGCCCCGCGAAGGCCATGCCGGCCGCGCTCGTGGCGGCGTGCTGCTCGGCGATCCCGACGTCGAAGGTGCGGGTCGGGAACGCCGTCCCGAAGGGCGCGAGCCCGACCGGGGCGAGCATCGCGGCGGTGATCGCCACGACGTCGGGCCGGGCGTGCCCGATCGCGACGATCTCGTCCGCGAAGACCTTGGTCCACCCGAAGCGGGACGGTGCCACGGGCAGCCCGGTCTCGGGGTGGATCTGCCCGACGGCGTGGAAACGGTCGGCCACGTCCTGCTCGGCCGGGGTGTAACCGCGGCCCTTCTCCGTGATGACGTGCACAAGGACCGGGCCACCGAAGGCCTTGGCGGCCCGCAGCGCCCGCTCGACCGCGCCGATGTCGTGCCCGTCGACGGGGCCGATGTACTTGATCCCGAGGTCCTCGAACATGCCCTGCGGGGCGACGACGTCCTTGATGCCCTTCTTCAGCCCGTGCAGGGCGTCGTAGGCCGCACGCCCGGGAGGGCCAGAGCGGTTCAGCGTGCGCTTGCCCCAGGACAGCACGTTCTCATAGCCGCGGGTGGTGCGCAGCGTGTCGAGGTGGTGGGCCATGCCACCGATCGTGGGGGCGTAGGAGCGACCGTTGTCGTTGACGACGAGCACGAGGCGACGGTCCGGGCCGGCGGCGATGTTGTTGAGCGCCTCCCAGGCCATGCCGCCGGTCAGGGCGCCGTCGCCCATGACGGCGACCACGTGCCGATCGGTCAGCCCGCGCACGACGTTCGCCTTGGCGATCCCGTCCGCCCAGCTCAGCGCGGTCGAGGCGTGGGAGTTCTCGACGATGTCGTGGGGCGACTCGGCGCGGCTGGGGTAGCCCGACAGGCCCTCGCGCCTGCGCAGGTTGGCGAAGTTCTGCCGACCGGTGAGCAGCTTGTGCACGTAGGACTGGTGGCCGGTGTCGAAGACGAAGGAGTCCGAGGGCGAGGAGAACACCCGGTGCATGCCGATCGTCAGCTCGACGACGCCGAGGTTGGGCCCCAGGTGCCCACCGGTGCGCGAGACGGACTGCACGAGGAAGTCGCGGATCTCGGCGGCCAGCTCCTCCGCCTGCGCGGGTGTGAGCCGCCGGAGATCATCAGGTGACTGGATCGATTCCAACAGCCCCATGGTGTTCCTCCTCAGCTGCCGCAGCAGCTCGGGGGCGAGCTCGCGCACGGCGTGGTCGTGCGGGATGCACAAGGAACCACTCTATTGGGCGACCGGCACGGCTGCGCCCCGATGACGGCGTCGGGCATGGAAATTCGAGGAAAACCGCAGAACGGTCGGCAGAATCACACACGATCCTCACGATCGGTCCTCCCGGCCGTCGCCGGTTCGTAGACTGAGGTCATGCGCTTCTTGGACGGACAGCAGCCCACGACCGACCTCACCTATGGCGACGTGTTCCTCGTCCCGGCCCGGTCCGAGGTGACCTCACGCTTCGACGTCGACCTCGCCAGCCACGACGGGACCGGAACGACGATCCCGCTCGTGGTCGCGAACATGACCGCGGTGTCGGGGCGGCGGATGGCCGAGACGATCGCCCGGCGCGGCGGCATCGCCGTCATCCCCCAGGACATCCCGACCGATGTCGTGGCCGACGTCGTGGCGACGGTCAAGGCGAAGGACCTGGTCGTGGAGAGCCCTGTCACCGTCGCCCCCGGGGACACCGTGCACAATGCGCTGACGCTGATCGGCAAGCGGTCCCACGGCGCGGCGATCGTCGTCGACGGAGGCCGCCCGGTCGGCATCGTCACGGCCTCGGACTGCCTCGGGGTGGACCGGTTCACGCAGGTCCGCGAGGTCATGTCGGCGAACCCGACGCTGATCGACGCCGCCGTGCTCGCCGGCTCAGGAGCAGCCGGCATGCGCGCGGCCTTCGACCAGCTGCACGCCTCCCGGCGCAAGCTCGCCCCGGTCGTGCGCGACGGCGAGCTGGTCGGCGTGCTGACCCGGGTCGGCGCGCTGCGCTCGAGCATCTACGAACCCGCAACCGACGCCCAGGGTCGCCTGCGCATCGCCGCGGCGGTCGGCATCAACGGCGACGTGGCCGCCAAGACCGCCGAGCTGCTCGCCGCCGGGGTCGACGTGATCGTCGTGGACACCGCCCACGGGCACCAGGCCAAGATGCTCAGCGCGCTGGCCGCCGTGCGCTCGGTCTCCCCCGACGTGCCCATCGTGGCCGGCAACGTCGTGACCGCCCAGGGGGTCACCGACCTCGTGGCGGCCGGCGCCGACATCGTCAAGGTCGGCGTGGGCCCCGGTGCCATGTGCACCACCCGGATGATGACCGGCGTCGGGCGCCCCCAGTTCTCGGCCGTCCTGGAGTGCGCCGCGCGCGCCAGGGAGCTGGGCAAGCACGTCTGGGCCGACGGCGGGGTGCGCCACCCGCGCGACGTCGCGCTCGCCCTTGCCGCCGGCGCCTCCCAGGTGATGGTCGGCTCCTGGTTCGCCGGCACCCACGAGAGCCCCGGCGACCTGCACGACGACGGCAGCGGCCGGCTCTACAAGGAGAGCTTCGGCATGGCCTCGGCCCGGGCCGTAGCCGCGCGGACGGCGGGCGGCTCACCCTTCGACCGGGCCCGCAAGGCGCTCTTCGAGGAAGGCATCTCCTCCTCCCGGATGTACCTGGACCCCGCGCGCCCCGGCGTCGAGGACCTCGTCGACGAGATCACCTCGGGGCTGCGCAGCGCGTGCACGTATGCGGGCGCCACGAGCCTGCCCGAGTTCGCCGAGCGCGCGGTCGTGGGCATCCAGTCCGCGGCCGGTTACGAGGAGGGTCGCCCGCTGCCCGCCGGGTGGTGAAGCCATGACCGAGTCCGTCCGCGCCCAGCTCGACCGCCTCGTCCGGTCCGGCCTCGTGTGGGACCGGGCCCTGTCCCACACGGACGCGCAGGCCCGGGCGGCGGCGGTGCTCGTGCTGTTCGGTGACATCGGACCGGCGGCGGGCGCCCTTGGGACTCCCGGCCGCACGGCCGGTGGTGGCGCGCCGGCCGTGGACCTGCTGTTCGTCGAGCGGGCGGCCTCGCTCAACCATCACCCCGGTCAGATCGCCTTCCCCGGCGGGCGGATCGACCCCGAGGATTCGGGCCCGGTGGCCGCCGCGCTGCGCGAGGGCGCGGAGGAGACGGGCCTGGACCCGGCCGGCGTCGACGTCGTCGGCGTGCTGGGCGACCTGCCGCTGCCGGTCAGCAACCACGTGGTCACCCCGGTCCTGGCCTGGTGGGATGTGCCGTGCGCGGTCGCGGCCATGGACCCCGCCGAGTCCGCAGCCGTGTTCCGCGTCCCCGTCGCCACGCTGCTCGACCCGGCAAACAGAGGGACGGCCGTGATCCACCGCGGGACGCGCGTCTTCGACAGCCCAGCCTTCGCGGTCGAGGACCGGATCGTCTGGGGCTTTACCGGACTTGTCCTCGACGGGCTCTTCGACGCCCTCGGGTGGACGCAGCCGTGGGAACCGCGGCCCATCGACGTGCCGGCCTGAACTGTCGCGGCCTGGCCGCTCGGTGTCCCGCCGGTCGATAGCATGGCGGCATGACCCACTCACCAGCCTGCTCCCTGACGACCGGTCGGCCGACCGGGTGCACGCGCCCCGCTGTCGAGGCCGACGCGTGAGCCCTGCCCGCACCGTCCTGGTCGTCCAGCACGCCGCCTGGGAGGAACCCGGGATCATCGCCCGAGCCCTCGACTCGCGCGGCCTGACCTGGCGCGCGGTCACGGCCCTGGACGATCCGAACCCCGATCTGCCGGACGTCGCCGAGCTCGACGGTCTGGTTGTGATGGGCGGGCCGATGGGTGCGCTCGACGACGCCGCCCACCCGGGTCTCGCGGCCGAGCGTCGGCTGCTGGCCGAGGCGACCGCCGCCGGGGTCCCGGTCCTGGGCGTCTGCCTGGGCATGCAGCTGCTGGCCGTCGCGCTCGGCGCCCGGCTGCATACGGGCCGCGGGTCCGAGGTCGGCATGGCCCCGGTCGCACTGACCGGCGCCGGTCTGCGTGACCCCATGCTTTACCCGCTCACGGTCGACGCCACCCCGGACCCCGTCGTGCTGCACTGGCACGGCGACGCCGTCGACGCCCCCGCCGGATCGACCGTCCTGGCGTCCTCGGATGTCACCCCCGTGCAGGCCTTCCGCCACGGCAGCGCCCTCGGCCTGCAGTTCCACCTCGAGGTGGACGGGCCTCTGCTCGCCCGGTGGCTCGCCGAGCCCGTGATGAGCGGCGACCTGTCCGCGGGCGCCGTCGCCCAGATCGCCGCCGACGCGGCCGCCCGCTTCCCGAGCCTCGTGCCGCGCGCCCACGTCGTCTTCGGCGCCTTCGCCGACGCGATCCTCAGCCGACGTGGCTGACAAGCCCGCGGCCGAGGTCGAGGTCGACGCCGCGCTCGTGCGCCGGCTGCTGGCCGACCAGTGCCCGCAGATCGACGGCCTGGGTGCGGTGGCCGAGCTTGATCTCCGCCTCGTCTCTCAGGGCTGGGACAACGCGATGCTGCGCCTCGGCGGCTCCGCCGCCGTCCGCGTCCCGCGACGCCTGTTCGGTGCGCAGCTGCTCGTCAACGAGCAGACCTGGTTGGCCGGCATGGCGACGGCGGTCGACGTCCAGGTCCCCGCTCCCCTCTTCGCCGGCACGCCGACGTCGTACTACCCGTGGCACTGGAGCGTGGTCCCGTGGATCGAGGGTCGGGAGGCCGGCGCCGTCGACCGAGCGCGGCTCGGTCCGATCGCCGCTCCCCTCGCGCGGTTCCTCACCCAGCTGCACGCCCCCGCGCCGGCCGACGGACCGGTCAACCCGGTCCGCGGCGGTCCGCTCGCCGATCGCGACGCGGTGGTGCGGGAGCGGATCAAGGCCATCGCTCACGCCCGCGGGGACGAGCTCCACGCGGTCTGGGCGCAAGCGCTCGCCTCTCCCGAGTGGGACGGCCCCGCGCTGTGGCTGCACGGCGACCTGCACCCCTTCAACATCGTGGTCGGCGGGTCCCCGGCCGGAGACGTCGAGCTGCGCGCGGTCGTCGACTTCGGCGACATGAGCTCCGGCGACCCGGCCTGCGACCTCGCGACCGCGTGGCTGACCTTCGACGCCGCGGGCCGGGCGGTCTTCCGGGCCGAGGTCGAGGCCCGCTGCGCCGTCGAGGAGAGCACGTGGCTGCGGGCGCGCGGCTGGGCGCTGATCATGGCGACCGCCATGGCGGCCCACAGCGACGACGACCCCACCTTCGCCCGGCTCGGCGCGCAGGCGCTGGACCAGGTGCTCAGCGGGGACTGACCCGCGCCGTCCGCGCGCTGCACTCGGCTCCGCTACGTGGTCTCCGGGTACCACACACGCTCGCCGTCGACCGCGGCGAAGCTTGTCATGGCGTGAGGTTTCGTCGACGTGGAGGACATGATGTCTGCGACCTCGATGCCTCGGACCAGCAGGGCGTCCCCGATCAGCGAGCGATGGCAGCGCCACGGGACCGCCTCGGCGCACATGACGGCAACCCTGCGCCGCTCGGCCAGGTTGATAAGCGTATCGATGCCGACGGCGAATGCCGGGGTCTGCATGTAGTCGGCATAGTTGCGAAAGCTCTTGTTCCGCCACGCCCCGTTGATCGAGTCGGTTCCCACCGGGGTATACCGCAGCCCGCCCAGCTCGGCCAGCCGTTCGTAGCCGATGCCCGCTGCAGCCAGGCTGCCCTCAAGAGCCTCTTGACCGAATTGCGGGTTGTGCCGAGAACCGGGCACGGTCCGGACGTCGACGACCTCCTGGACGGCGTTGTGCATGAGCATCCGGACAAACTCATCGATCGGATGCGTCGAATGGCCGATCGTGAAGACGAGCGGACCCGTCCTGGTCGCCGGAGTGGTCATCCCTCATTCAACGCCCACCCGACCGCTACCACAACGCCGTCCCACCCGAACGCCCACCTCCCATACCTCCCCGTCCGTAGGTGCCCGACCGGGCGGAGTCGGGAGGTGGCCGGGGCCGCTGGGGCCGGACGGCCCGCGGGCTGGGGCGGCTGGGCGGACATACGCCGACGGCGGGGCTCCCACCGGAGTGGGTGCCCCGCCGTCGGGCGGTGCTGCAGGGGGTGCTGCGGGTCAGTTGGTGACCAGCGACCGGAGCACGTACTGCAGGATCCCGCCGTTGCGGTAGTAGTCCGCCTCGCCCGGGGTGTCGATGCGCAGGTCGGCGTCGAACTCGACGACGCTGCCGTCGCCCTTCGTCGCGGTGACGTGCAGCGTGTCCGGGGTGAAGCCCTCGTTGAGGCCCGTGACACCAGAGATGTCGAAGGTCTCGGTGCCGTCCAGGCCGAGGGTGTCGGCGCTCTGACCGGCCGGGAACTGCAGCGGCAGGACGCCCATGCCGATGAGGTTGGAGCGGTGGATCCGCTCGAAGCTCTCGGTGATGACGGCCTTGACGCCCAGCAGCGCGGTGCCCTTGGCGGCCCAGTCACGCGAGGACCCGGAGCCGTACTCCTTGCCTCCGAGGACGACGAGCGGCAGGCCGGCTGCGGCGTAGTCCTGCGCGGCGTCGTAGATGAACGACTGCTCGCCCTTGATGAAGTTGAAGGTGTAGCCACCCTCGACGTTCTCCAGGAGCTGGTTGCGCAGGCGGATGTTCGCGAAGGTTCCGCGGATCATGACCTCGTGGTTCCCGCGGCGTGAGCCGTAGGAGTTGTAGTCGCGACGCTCGATGCCGTTCTCGGCGAGGTACTCCGCGGCCGGGGTGCCCGGCTTGATCGCACCAGCGGGGCTGATGTGGTCGGTCGTGACCGAGTCGCCGAGCTTGGCGAGCACGCGGGCGCCGGCGATGTCGCTGACCGGGTCCGGGGTGAGGCCCATGCCCTCGAAGTACGGGGGCTTGCGCACGTAGGTGGAATTCGGGTCCCACTCGAAGATGTCCCCGACCGGTGTCTGCAGGGCGCGCCACTGGTCGTCGCCGGCGAAGACGTCAGCGTAGTCCTTGGTGAACATGCCACGGTTGATGGCCACGTCGATCGTGGACTGCACCTCGTCTGCCGAGGGCCAGATGTCCCGCAGGAAGATCGGGTGCCCGGCGTCGTCACGGCCCAGCGGCTCGTGCTCGAAGTCGAACTCCATGGTGCCGGCGAGCGCGTACGCGATGACCAGGGGCGGAGACGCCAGGTAGTTCATCTTCACGTCGGGGTTGATGCGCCCCTCGAAGTTGCGGTTCCCGGACAGGACCGAGACCACGGCGATGTCGTGGTCGTTGACTGCGGCGGACACCTCGTCGGCGAGCGGACCGGAGTTACCGATGCAGGTGGTGCAGCCGTAGCCGACCAGGTGGTAACCGAGCTTCTCGAGGTAGGGCCACAGACCGGCCTTCTCGTAGTAGTTGGTGACGACCTTGGACCCGGGAGCCATCGACGTCTTGACCCACGGCTTCACCGTGAGGCCCTTCTCGACGGCCTTCTTGGCGAGCAGACCGGCGGCCAGCATGACGGACGGGTTCGAGGTGTTGGTGCACGAGGTGATCGAGGCGATCGCTACCGCACCGTGGAAGAGGTCGTAGGTCTTGCCCTCGGGGGTGGTGACCGGGACCGTGCGACGAGCATGACCGCCGATGGCTGGGGAGTCGGAGGCCGGGAAGGACTCCTTCTCTGCCTGGTCGACGCCGTCGAGGACCTCGGGCGCGTAGGTGGGCAGGTCACGCTGGAACGCGGACTTGGCGTGGATGAGCTCGATACGGTCCTGGGGACGCTTCGGGCCGGCGATCGAGGGGACGACCGTGGACAGGTCGAGCTCGAGGTACTCGGAGAAGAGCGGCTCCACGTAGTCAGGGGACTGTGCGTCGTGCCACATGCCCTGTTCCTTGCTGTACGCCTCGACGAGCGCGAGCTGCTCCTCGGAGCGTCCGGTCAGGCGCAGGTAGTCCATCGTCACCTGGTCGATCGGGAAGATGGCAGCCGTCGAACCGAACTCGGGGCTCATGTTGCCGATGGTCGCGCGGTTCGCGAGCGGGACCGCCGCCACACCCTGTCCGTAGAACTCGACGAACTTGCCCACCACGCCGTGCTCACGCAGCAGCTGGGTGATGGTCAGCACCACGTCGGTCGCGGTGACCGTGGGCGGAATCTGGCCCGTGAGCTTGAACCCGACGACGCGCGGGATGAGCATCGAGACGGGCTGACCGAGCATCGCGGCCTCGGCCTCGATGCCGCCGACGCCCCAGCCCAGCACGCCCAGGCCGTTGACCATGGTGGTGTGCGAGTCGGTGCCTACGCAGGTGTCGGGGTAGGCGCGCAGCACGCCGTCGACCTCACGGGTCATGACGGTGCGTGCGAGGTACTCGATGTTGACCTGGTGCACGATCCCGGTGCCCGGGGGCACGACCTTGAAGTCGTTGAAAGCCGTCTGGCCCCAGCGCAAGAACTGGTAGCGCTCACCGTTGCGCTGGTACTCGAGGTCGACGTTGCGCTGGAAGGCGTCAGCACGGCCGGCGACGTCGATCTGCACCGAGTGGTCGATGACGAGCTCGGCCGGAGCGAGCGGGTTGATCTGCGAGGGGTCCCCGCCCAGCTCGACGACGGCCTCGCGCATGGTGGCGAGGTCGACGATGCAGGGGACACCGGTGAAGTCCTGCATGATCACGCGGGCCGGGGTGAACTGGATCTCGGTGCTGGGCTGGGCGTCAGGGTCCCAGTTCGCCACTGCGTTCACGTGATCAGCGGTGATGTTCGCGCCGTCTTCGGTGCGAAGAAGGTTCTCGGCGAGAACCTTGAGGCTGAACGGAAGCTTTTCCGTTCCCTGTACTGCGGAGAGTCGGAAGATCTCGTACGAGGTACCTTCGACCTCGAGAGTTCCCTTTGACCCGAACGTGTCCACGCTGCTCACGTACGCTCCTTCATCGTTGGCGAGTATGGTGCCCGCTGACCTGGCGACGGACGCCACCCGCGGTGCACCACTTCTGTTACATGGGGGTTTTTCCCAGCCTACGCCGGGTGCTGCTCGTTGGCTGGGGCGGGCACGCGTGCCCCAGCGATGAATCCACGACCATCATACCGCATGTATCTTGACGTCAAGATACATTCTTGCTCGCCAGCCACGGCGTCAGCCAGCGGTGGATCGCCTCGACCAGGAGACAGCCGACGACGATCGCCCCGACGATCACTCCGACGGCGCTGCGGCTCGGGTGCTCGAGGTTGACCAGCTCATGGACCCACGGGATCCACAGGGTCGCGGCCGCGGCCGCACCGAGCACCACGATCATCGCGATCTTCCACGCCGCCCAGGGGCGGGCAACCACACCCACGACCCACAGCCCGACGACGATGAGCACGATGTAGACGGCTGTGCGCGCCTGGACGAGGGAGTCGACATTCCACACGACCGAGAAGACGACGAGCGCCAGCGCCCCGGTGACGATCCCCAGCGGGATGGCGAAGGACAGGCAGCGCCGCAGAAATCCGGGCAGGAACCGCTGGTTGTTCGGCGGCAGGGCGAGGAAGAAGGCCGGGATACCGATCGTCAGGGAACCGATGACTGTCATGTGTCGCGGCAGGAAGGGATACGGCCAGGCGAGAAGCACCACGACGACGGCGAGCAGCGCCGCGTAGGTCGTCTTGGTCAGGAAGAGGGTCGCGACCCGCTCCATGTTCGCCATCACCCGTCGACCCTGCCCAAGCACCCCGGGGAGGGTCGAGAACCGGCCGTCGACCAGGACGATGCGCGCGACGGCCTTGCTCGCACCCGCGCCGTTGCCCATGGCGATGCCGAGGTCGGCGTCCTTGAGCGCGAGGGCGTCGTTGACGCCGTCGCCGGTCATCGCCACGACGTGGCCCTGGCCTTGCAGCACGTGCACCAGCTCGCGCTTCTGCTCGGGGGTGACCCGGCCGAACACGTCATACTCGTCGACGATGCGGGCGAACTCGTCCGGGTCGTCGGTGGGCAGGTTGCGGGCATCGTAGCCCTCGACAACAACGCCCTCCCCGCGCAGTCCCACCCGGGTGGCGATCGCGGCGACCGTGTCGGGGTTGTCGCCGGAGATGACCTTCGCGTGCACGCCCTGCTCGCGGAAGTAGGCGAGCGTCTGGGCGGCGTCTGGGCGGATCCGCTCCCCCAGCACCGCGACGACCGCGGGCACCAGGTCGGCTCCGAGCGGCGCGTCGGTCGCGGGCAGGCCCTGCGGGCTGCGAGCGAGCAGCAGCACCCGGGCGCCGGTGTCGGCCTCGGCGGCCACGAGGGCGCGCGCCTGCTCGGCGCCTGAGTCCGTGCGGTCACCGAGCAGGATCTCGGGGGCGCCCATGACCCAGGCGCCGTCGGCCGTGGCGACCGCACTCCATTTGCGGGCGGAGGAGAACGGGACTACGCCGGTGACCGCGGCAGCTGTGACCTCGGCGACGCCAGCAGCCAGGGCCTTGGAGGTGGCGTTCCCGTCGGAGTCGGCCGCGAAGGCGGCGAGCGCGGCCATCGCCCCGGGGAGATCGGCAAGGGTCTTGAGGCCGGTGAGGGACACGGTCCCGTCGGTGATGGTTCCGGTCTTGTCGAGGCAGAGCACGTCGACCCGGGCGAGCACCTCGACCGCGGCGAGCTCCTGGACGAGAACCTTCTGGCGGGCCAGCAGCATGGATGCGATCGCGAAGTTCAGCGAGGTGAGCAGGACCAGACCCTCGGGGATCATCCCGACCACGCCGGCCACGGCCGCGACGACGGCGTCCTTCCAGTGGCCGTCCTGGAAGGCGGTCTCCCATCCCCCGGTGGCCCGCAGCTGGCTCCAGGCGAGCAGGAGCGCGATGGGCACGATCCCGAAGGACACGACGCGCAGGATCTTGTTGACGCCGTCACGCAGGTCCGACTGCACGGTCGAGTACTTCTTCGCCGCGGCGGTGATCCGGTTGGCGTAGCCGTCCTCCCCGACCCGGGTCACCCGGTAGACGGCGCTGCCCGCGACGATCGACGAGCCGGACAGCACCTCGTCGCCGACGTGCTTGTGGACCGAGCGCGACTCCCCCGTCAGCAGCGACTCGTCGACCTCGAGGCCCCGCGTCTCCAGGACCTCCCCGTCCGCGGGGACCTGGTCCCCGGTCGCGAGGTGCACGACGTCGTCGCGCACGATGTCTTCGAGGCGCACCTGCGCCTGGGCGCCGTCGCGGGTCACCCGCGCGAACGGCGCGTCGAGGATCGCAAGGTTGTCCAGGGTGCGCTTGGCCCGGTACTCGGTGACGATGCCGATCGCCGCATTGACGACGATGACCAGGCCGAACAGCGCGTCCGGCCAGCGTCCCGTCGCCAGCACGAGGACCAGGGCGATCACCAGGATGAGGTTGAACAGCGTGAAGATGTTCTCCCCGAGGATGTCCTTGAAGGTCCGGGACGTCTGGTGGGAGACCGTGTTCGTCAGGCCCTTGGACCGGCGGTCGTCGACCTCGGCCGTCGTGAGACCCGTCGTCTCGGTCGTGGTCGATCCGTTCATCGGTTCTCCTGCGCGTCGCCCTCACTACCGGCCGTCATCACAGCCGAAGGAACAACATACCGACCCCCGGTGACTTCCGGGCTGGCTGCCCGTCCCCGTGGGCGCGACGAACGATCCTCTGGCGTGCGCCCGAGCCGGTGATCTCCGATGATGATCGAGGGACAGGAGGGACGCCGTGAGCGATGCGTGGACCGTCGTCGTCGAGACCGAGCATGTGCGACGGTCCTTCGGCATGCTCACGGCCTACGTGCTCGCCCCCGAGGCGAACGCCGAGCTGCTCACCGAGTTCGCGCACCTGTCCCTCGAGGAGCAGGTCAGCCTGCTCGCCGCGACGCGGAGCCTGTGGCACGCCTTCGCCGGCGAGGCAGCAGCTTTGGGCGGGTACTCCGGCTCCGTGGCCACGGCCCTGCGCCACACCCGCACCCTGACCGCAGGGCGGTATCTCGACACGCTGCCGGCCGCCGTCGACGTCGCTCACCGGGTCGACGACGCGCTGTCTCTTCCAGGGGCGGCCAGCCTCGACGCCCGGCTCGCCGCCGAGCTCGGCGAGCACCCCACCCACGCCCTCGGCGCCCTCGGGTACTTCCTCGGGGCCACGAGCAGTGCGCTCGGAGTGTGCGCCGCCCAGCAGAAGTGCTCCGCGGCGACCCTGCTCGCCGCGATCGGGCAGCAGCTCGCGCTGTCCGACTGAGAACGCGCTGCGCGTCACGCCGCGGATTGGACCGCACCCTGATAGGCACGTCACGGTGTGAAGATGGACCGATGACGACGACAAGCGCCGTGCTGCGCGACGACGACCCCCGCCGCTCCGAGCTCCAGGCGCAGGGCTGGCAGGTGGTGGCGCAGTCCTGGGGAGCCCAGCTCGACGCCGCAGGCGCAGACCGGAACCGTCTGCAGACCCTCGTGGACCTCGCTCGCCCGGTCGGGGAAGTCCGAGAGCTCACCCGCGCGGACGTGGCCGCGATCCTCGCGCTCGACCTTGCCACGATCAGGGACTACCCCGGTGGCGTGGCCAGTGCGCACCCGGCGCTCACCTCCGACAGCGCGCAGGTGGGTCCCGAGCGCCGCGCCTTCGGCGTCGTCAGCCCGGAGGGCGACCTCGTGGCCATGACCTTCGTCGACCTCGATTGTGACATCGCCGAGACCGACTTCACAGTCGTCGCACCCATGGGGCGTGGTTGTTGCCTCAGCACGGCGGTCAAGGCCGCGTCGGTGCTCGCCCTGCTGGCGGAGGGCACTCGCGCTTTCCGCACCGGTGGGTCGGCCGAGAATCCGGCGATCCTCGCCGCCAACCACCGCGTCGGGTACGTCGTCGACGAGCGCTGGCTGACGTTCGCCAGCCCGGCCCCGCAGGACGCCGCTCAGAGCTCCTCGTAGACCGCGGAGTCCTGACCTTTGTTGCGACCGTCCGGGCGGCCGACCGCAGTGATCGCCGCGCTCGGGTGCCTTACCGCGTGAGGACCGCCACGCACTCCACGTGGTGCGTCATCGGGAAGAGATCGAACGCCCGCAGGCTCTTGAGCTCGTAGCCGTCCTTTGCCAGGTACGCGATGTCGCGGGCGAGGGCGGCCGGGTCGCAGGCCACGTAGACGATGCGGGACGGGGACAGGGCGACGATCTCCTTGATCGTCTTCGCGCCGGCACCGATGCGGGGCGGGTCGAGGACGACGATGTCGGCCCCGCCGATCGCGCCGTGGCCAGCGGTGCGCAGCACGTGGTCGACCGCACCCTCGTGGATCTCCACCTGCTCGAAGGCGTGGGCGTTGCGGCGGGCGTCCTTGGCGGCGCGGGGGTCACCCTCGATCGAGACGACCCGACCGACCTGGCCGACGGCCTTGGCGAGAGGAACCGTGAACAGCCCGGCCCCGGCGTAGAGGTCGACGACCGTCGCGTCGGTGATGTCGCCGTCGGCCCCGCCGCGGGCGGCGTCGAGCACGACCTGGGCGAGGAGCGACGGCGCCTCGCGGTGGACCTGCCAGAACCCGTCGGCGGCGACCCGATAGGTGATCTCTTCGCCGTCGACCACGACGGTCTCGGTCACGGCGCGGCGGACGTTGGGCCGCTTGTCGAGGCCTCCCCCGCGCACGACGTCGCCGTCGGCCAGGACGATCGGGTCGGCGCCCGAGGCGGGCGCGACGATCTCGATCGCGGTGCCCGGGGCCCAGCGGCGGGTGAAGACCTTCTCGGCCGTGGCCGCGGCGAGCACCTCGTCGGTGGCCAGGGGCATGGTGTGCAGCGGGATGATGGTGTGCGAACGGAACATGCGCATGCCGGCCCGGCCTGCGTCGTCGGCCACCAGGTCGATGCGGGTACGCCAGCCGAGGCCGCCGCGCTCGTCGTCGCCGGGGGCAGCCTCCACGACGACCTCGCGGTCGATCTTGGCCAGACGGCTCAGCTGCTCGCTCACCACGGCGGCCTTCCAGCGGCGCTGCGCCTCGAGCGCGACGTGGGCCAGCTCGCCGCCGCCGACGCCGTCGGGGCCGGCCTGGCGCCACGGCGAGCGGACCCGGTCGGGCGATGCCTCGAGGATCTCGATCGCGTCGGCGCGCCAGAACTTCGATGCCTCGCCCGAGTCGGTCAGACGCGCGAGGACCCGCTCACCGGGCAGGGTATGCCGGACGAAGACGACGCGCCCCTCATGCCGGGCGACGCAGTGACCACCGTGCGCGATCCGACCGATCTCGAGCTCGACGAGCTCGGCAGGGGCTGATTCGACAGGTGAGGCCACGGCGGGAGCGGGCACGTCAGAAGGCACAGAGTTGGTAGGCACCCGTCAAGTATCCCCTGCCGCCCGGCCGGGTCAGTACCCGATCCGGCGTTGCTTCTCCACGTAGCTCGTTCCCTCGAGCCCGGTCTGCCCCTTTGTCGAGGACAGCTGCCACGGGACCGAGGCGACCACGACTCCCGGGGTGAACAGCAGCCGGCCCTTGAGCCGCAGCGCGCTCTGGTTGTGCAGCAGCTGCTCCCACCAGTGCCCGACGACATACTCGGGGATGTAGACCACGACGAGGTCGCGCGGGCTCTCCCGCCGGATGGAACGCACGTAGGACAGGATCGGACGGGTGATCTCGCGGAACGGTGAGTCCAGCACGCGCAGCGGAACCGGCAGATCGAGCGTCTCCCACAGGGCGGTCAGGCGCGCGATGTCCTCGGCGTCGACCCCCACCGTGATCGCCTCGAGGGTGTTGGGCCGGGACGCCCGGGCGTAGGAGATCGCGCGCATCGTCGGCTTGTGCAGCTTGGAGACCAGCACGATGGCGTGCACCCGGCTGGGCAGCGCGCGGGAGGCGGAAGGATCCTCGCCGAGGGCGAGCTCGGCCGAGACGACGTCGTAGTGCTTGCGGATCGCTTTCATCAGCACGAACAAGAAGGCCATGGCGAGCAGCGCGATCCAGGCGCCGTGCGTGAACTTCGTCAGCAGCACGATGATCAGGACCGTGCCGGTCATCACCAGGCCCAGCCCGTTGACCATCCGGGACCGGCCCATCTGGGCCCGCACCTTCGGGTCGGTCTCGGTGCGCAGGCCATCGGTCCAGTGCCGCACCATGCCGAGCTGGGACAGCGTGAAGGAGACGAACACCCCGACGATGTAGAGCTGGATGAGGCGCGTGACCTGGGCGTCGAAGGCCCAGATGAGGATGATCGCGCCGGCCGCGAGGGTGAGGATGCCGTTGGAGAAGGCCAACCGGTCACCGCGAGTGTGCAGCTGGCGGGGCAGGTACCCGTCCTTGGCCAGGATCGAGCCGAGCACCGGGAACCCGTTGAAGGCGGTGTTCGCCGCGAGGACGAGGATGACCCCGGTGACCGCTGAGACGGCATAGAACGCGAAGGGGAAGCCGCGGAACACCGCCTCGGCCAGCTGGCCGATCACCGGGTGCTGGACGTAGTCGAGCGGGAGCGGCTGCCCGTTGGCGATGAGCTGTTCGTGCGGGTTCTCGGCGTAGTGCACGCCGGTGAGCTTGGCGAGGAAGAGGATCACCATGATCATCACCGCGGAGATCCCACCGAGCAGCGCGAGGGTCGTCGCGGCGTTCTTGGACTTCGGCTTCTGGAAGGCGGGGACCCCGTTGCTGATCGCCTCGACACCCGTGAGCGCCGCGCAACCAGAGGCGAAGGCCCGGGCGATGAGGAAGGCACCGGCGAAGCCCATGATTCCCTCATCGAAGCCCGGCTGGGCCACGAGCTCGAAGCCCGCGCTCTCGGCCATCGGCAGGTTCCCCGAGACGCTGCGCACGAAGCCGACGACGGCGGTCAGCCCGATCGCGAACATGAAGAGGTAGACCGGGACGGCGAAGAACTTCCCGGACTCCTTGACCCCGCGCAGATTCGCGATGGTCAACAGCACGACCAGGCCGATCGCAAACTGCGCCTCGTGGTCTCGAAGCGCCGGGATCGCGCTCGCCGCGTACTGCGCCCCCGAGGAGATCGACACCGCGACCGTGAGGACGTAGTCGACCATGAGCGCGCTGGCGACGGCGACGCCGGAGTTCTTCCCGAGGTTCTTCGTCGCGACCTCGTAGTCACCGCCCCCGGAGGGGTAGGCGTGGACGTTCTGTCGGTAGGACGCCACGACGGTGATCATGACCAGGACCACCGCGAGACCCACCCACGGGGAGATCGTCGTCGCGGTGAAGCCGGCTACCGCGAGCGTCAGAAGGATCTCGTCCGGTGCGTAGGCGACGGACGAGAGGGCATCCGAGGCGAACACCGGGAGGGCGATCCGCTTCGGGAGGAGGGTGTGCCCCAAGTGGTCGCTGCGGACTGGACGTCCTAGCAGCAGGCGCTTGGCGGCATCTGCGATATCCGACACGTTGAGCAATGCTAGGCCCACTTCCACGTTTCCCGTCCAGTCGCGGCGAAAACCTTTACGGAACCCTTGCGCCCCGGGGCCTGTCTTTGATGCATCCACTTCGCCCAACCTGGTATAGCGTTTCGGGTTGTGCACTTCGTCATCATGGGATGCGGGCGCGTCGGAGCCACACTGGCCCAGTCGCTCGAAAATTACGGCCACTCCGTCGCGGTCATCGACCAGAACCCCGAAGCCTTCCGCCGGCTCAGCCCCGACTTCGGCGGCAAGAAGGTGACGGGCCTCGGTTTCGACCGCGACACCCTCCATCAAGCCGGGATCGACGACACCTTCGGGTTCGCGGCGGTCTCCGACGGCGACAACTCCAACATCCTCGCCGCGAGGGTGGTGCGTGAGACGTACGGGATCGAGAACGTCGTCGCCCGGATCTACGACCCGCACCGCGCGGAGATCTACCAGCGACTGGGCATCTCGACCGTCGCGACCGTCCGGTGGACCGCGGACCAGGTGCTGCGCCGGATGCTCCCGATGGGTGCGACCGACGAGTACCGCGACCCCTCCGGCCAGATCGGACTCTGCCAGGTCGACGTCCACGAGGGCTGGTACGGGCACTCCATCCGGTCCATCGAAGAGGCGTCCGGAGCCCGGTCGGCCTTCGTCAGCCGATACGGCGACGGCGTGATCACGCATGCGGACATGGTGCTCCAGGAGAACGACATCCTGCACATGCTCGTCCGCTCCGACAGGTCCTCCGACATGGAACGGATCTTGACCCACGCACCGAAGGTGGAGAGCTGATGCGCATCGTCATCGCGGGAGCCGGTTCCGTGGGGCGTTCGATCGCCCGCGAGCTCCTGGTCTCCGAGCACGAGGTCACCCTGATCGACCGCCAGCCGACGTCGATGCGCGTCGCCCAGGTCCCGGAGGCGGACTGGCTGCTCGCCGACGCCTGCGAGCTGTCGACGCTGACCGAGGCCAAGGTCGACGAGTGCGACGTCATCGTCGCGGCGACCGGTGACGACAAGGCGAACCTCGTCATCTCGCTGCTCGCCAAGACCGAGTTCGGTGTGCCACGCACCGTGGCCCGGGTGAACAACCCGAAGAACGAGTGGATGTTCGACGAGTCCTGGGGGGTCGACGTCGCCGTCTCGACCCCGCGGATCATGACCGCCATGGTCGAAGAGGCCGTGGCGGTCGGTGACCTGGTGAAGATCTTCACCTTCCACCAGTCGGGTGCGGACATCCTGGAGATCACGCTCCCGGAAGACTCACCGCTCACCGGTCAACGGGTGGGGCAGATCGTCTGGCCGGAGGACACCGTGCTCGCCGCGATCGTCCGCGGCACCCAGCCGATCGCGCCGAGCCCCGACGACACCCTCGAGGTCGGCGACGAGCTGCTGATCGTCACAGGGCGGGATGCGTCCCAGGCCGAGCTGCAGGCGCTGCTGGTCGGCGCACCAGAATCCAGGTAGCCCACAGCACCAGGGCCCACAGCGGGATTCCCATGACCAGGCGCGCCGTCCCCAGCCAGCCGACCGAGGAGCTGAGGTAGAGCGGCACCTGGACGGCGAGCCGGAGCGCGAACATGGCGATCCACAACCAGGTCGCGATCGTGTAGCGGCGCATGACGGCGCGGTCCTTGCGCCACGCCGTCGACCAGGCCGGCCCGGCGGCGGGCTCGTCAGCGGGCTCTGCGGCCAGCGGCGCGTCCTTGGCCGGCGCCCCGGTCGAGACACCAAATCCGGCCCGGAGCGCCTCGACGACGAGGCCCACGATGGGCCAGCCGATCAGCACGGTCACGAGCAGCACGGCGAGGTAGGCACCGTTCGTCCACAGGCCGTAGGCGAAGTAGTCGGTCGCGTCCCCGGACTTCCAGGCCCAGAACACCCCGATGCCGACGCCGAGCAGCCCGCTGAAAGCCTGTGTGATGGGGGTGCGTTGGACCAGGCGTGCGGCGACCGCGAGGACCGCCACCGCGAGCGAGGAGTACAGCGCCGGGGACAGCTCACGCGTGATCGTGTAGACCACGACAAAGACGAGCCCGGGGAGCATCGACTCGACTGCGCCGCGCATGCCCCCCACGGAGTCGGTCAGCGAGAACTCCTTGGCGGTCAGCGCACGCACGCCAGCCGGCTGCGTCGGCTCCACGACGGGGTCGGTGTTCATGGTGTGCTCATTCCCCTGGGCGGACCCGCAGCTCGTAGCGCGGGTTGAAGATCGTGGGTCGGCCGTCGATCTGGCAGACGAGGCCTTCGATGCGTGCGCGGCGGCCTGGTTCGATCCCGGCGATCCGGCGCCGACCGAGCCACACCAGGTCGACCGAGGCGCTCCCGTCGAACAGCTCGGCCTCGAAGGCCTGCACCCCCTGGCGTGGGCGGAGGATGACCGAGCGGATGACCCCGGAGAGCGCAACCTGGACCCGGTTGCCCGCGGCCGCGGCCGCGATGCACCCGGTCTGGGCGAGGGAGTCCGTGCGCTCCTCGTCAGCCGCGATCTCCTCCTGGGAGGCGAGGACGTGGCTGAGCGCCGACCGCAGGCTCATCAGTGGATCTCGGTGATCTCGGGACCTCGGGTCAGGGGGTCGAACTCGGGCCCGGTCGGGTTCGGTGCCGCATCGGCGGCGGTCGCGTCGGCGTCGGCCCCGTCGGCGGCCGGCGTCACGGCGCTGGTCGGCAGAGTCAGCACCAGCAGGTCGCGCGGGGGCCGTGCGTCGTCGCCACGCACGACGACGATCTGCCCGAAGATCTCCTCGAGGGTCTTCGCGGCCTCGACGTCGACCGCGGCCTTGCCGCTGATCACTCCGCGCAGGAACCACCGGGGGCCGTCGTGACCGATGAACCGTGCCGGGCGGTGCCCCGTGCGCCCGTCCGGGGTGCGGGCGGGGAGGCGGGCGAGCAGCTCGCGGCCGAAGGGGCCAGGCACGTCGTCGACGGACCCACCCTGCTTGACGATGGACTCGGCGATCTCGGCGCGGATCTCGTCCCAGATCCCGTCCGTGCGAGGCGCGGCGAAGGCCTGCACCTGGAGCGCGGAGCCGTCGACCGAGAGGCCGGTGCCAGTCACCCGGTTGGTCTTCTGGTCCACCTCCATCCGCAGCTCCATGCCCTGGATGCCGGGGATACGCAGCGCGCCGAGGTCGATCCGCTTGCCGATGTCGGGGACCTCGGAGACGTCCCAGGGACCCACGCCCGACTCATAGGCCTCGACCACATGGACGGTCGCTGCCGCCTGGTCGGCAGACTCGGCCGCTTCGACCGGCTCAACTGCCTCGACCGACGTGCTGGACTCGCTGTCGGCCCCCGAGTCCTGCGTCGGTGCAGGGGTCTCTTTGGAACCGCGTCGGAACAGAGCCACTGGTTCGTCTCCTTCAGATCTTCGCTGGTACGCGCAAGGTAGGTCCACCCCGGGAAAGAACAGCCGAACTACACAGGGCGGGACAACACTAAGCGGTCCGTGACCATCACGTGACAAGACTAGGCCGCGGGCGCCTCGGTGAACTAGTTCTCCGCTACAGGTGAACTTGTCCAGCCGCCGCTCGAACCGAAGCCGCCCTCGCCGCGGTCGGACCCCGGGAGGCGGTCGGCCAGGACGAACCTGGCCCGGGCCACCTGCTGCACGACGAGCTGGGCGATGCGGTCACCGCGGACCAGCGTGATGGTCTCGGTGGGGTCGGAGTTGTACAGGGTGACGGCGATCTCGCCGCGATATCCGGCGTCGACCGTGCCGGGCGCGTTGACGATCGTCAGACCGTGCCGGGCGGCCAGCCCGGACCGGGGGTGGACGAAGGCCGCGTAGCCGTCGGGCATCGCGATGGAGACGCCGGTGGGGACGGTCGCGCGCTGGAGCGGCGCGAGGGTGACGTCGACGGTCGTCACGAGGTCGGCGCCGGCGTCGCCCGGGTGGGCGTAGGCGGGCACCGCGGCCGCGTCGTCGAGCAGGGTGATGAGGATCTCTGGGGAGTGCGTGGTCACGGTAGGAGACTCTAGCGCTGGCATCATGGATCCCATGACTTCTCCCGCGCCAGATCCTGCCCACGTGACGCCGAGCCCCGCCGGGGCGAGCTTCTCCGAGCGGTTGCTGCCCGGTCCGGGCGGGTGGATCGGTGTGGTGGTCACCGCGGCGATCCTCGGCCTCGCAGCGACCGTGGCCAGCACGGCCGCCGCGGTCGTGACCGGTCTGGTGGCACTGGCCGTCGGCGTCCTGCTGGCCTGGGCGTACTCCCCCGTCGTCGCGGTGCGCGACGGCGAGCTGGTCGCCGGGAAGGCGCACATCCCCCTCGCGCTGCTCGGGGAGGCCACGGTCCTGGACCGCGCCGAGGTGCTCCGGGCGATGGGCACCGAGTGGGACCCGCGGGCCTTCGCGTGCCTGCGTACGTGGGCCGGGGGCGGGGTGCGGGTCAAGGTCACCGATCCTGCGGACCCGACGCCGTACTGGATCGTCTCCAGCCGGCGCGCACGCGACCTGGCGGCCGCCCTGACCGCTCCGTGACGGCCAGAGTCGCGACCGCGACCGGGATCGACCGCCAACGACGCCGCGCGACCGTCCAGGGGACGATCGCGCGGTTCGTAAACGATTGAGTGCGAGCCTGAAGGTCAGGAAGCGCACTCCGAGCAGATCTGCTTGCCGTTCTTCTCGCTGGCGAGCTGGCTGCGGTGGTGGACGAGGAAGCAGCTCGAGCACGTGAACTCGTCCGCCTGACGCGGGAGCACGCGGACGGAGAGCTCTTCGCCGGAGAGATCGGCGCCGGGAAGCTCAAAGCCCTCGGCTGCTTCCGTCTCGTCCTCGTCCACGACTCCTGAGCTCTTGTCAGAGCGACGCGCCTTCAGCTCTTCGAGAGAATCCTCACTGAGGTCTTCCTCTGTCTTGCGGGGGGCGTCGTAGTCGGTTGCCATGTGTGGGCTCACACTCCATTGCAGATGTTTGGTGGGTGCCGAAGCGACCGCGAGGCCCCTCGGTGTGACGCAATTCGTTGCTTACGCATGTAATGCTCGGGCCACTCCAGTTGTTCCCGGGTGGCGAAGGGATTGTGCAACATTTTCGAGCCCACCGCATATCTTCGGCCTAGTGATTTTGCTCACTGTCCACAGATCGCGCCGATCTGGCTCTGAAAACGTCTTCGCGGCAGGATGGCAGCCGAACGACGGCTGAGTCCCTGCTGAGTACTGACTGGGTATCCGCCAGACCATACCTGGTTCAGGCGCCCTGGTCGGCCCCGTGCTCCTCGAGCAGCGCCACGAGCTCGGCCACGGACCCCCCCGGGCCTGCGACCGTCATGTCTGGGCTCGCCGGGATCCCCCGCAGCCCGGTGACGACTCCCCCGGCCTCCTCGACGATCAGCGCACCGGCAGCCATGTCCCACGGATTGAGCCCGCGCTCGTAGACGAGGTCGAGCGTGCCCTGGGCGACCATGCACAGATCGAGGGCCGCCGACCCGATCCGTCGGATGTCCCGGACCCGTGGCAGCACATGCGTGAGGACCTGCGCCTGAGCCGCCCGGCGCTCGCTCGCGTAGCCGAAGCCCGTCCCGACGAGGCTCTGGGACAGGTCCTTTGCGGCGTTGACCGAGATCGGCTGGCCGTCCCGGGTCGCACCACCTCCGCGCGAAGCCGTCCAGCTCGTCCCACCGCTCACGTGCACGACGCAACCGGCCAGGGCCGTCCACTCCCGCGGGTCCGCCGCGCCGGCCACGACCGCGACGGAGATCGCGTAGGCCGGCACGCCGTAGAGGTAGTTGACCGTCCCGTCGACCGGATCGATGACCCAGGTGAGCCCGCTCGTGCCGGCCACGTGGCCGTCCTCCTCACCGAGGATCGCGTCGTCCGGACGCTCGGCGAGGATGAGTTTGCGGAGCAGGACCTCCGACGCCGCGTCCATCGCGGTGACGACGTCGACCGGGGAGGACTTCGTCGCCGCGACGGTCACCTGGTCGGGCCGAGTGGTCCGCACGAGGTCCGCGGCGGCGAGGGCCGCGCGCTCGGCGAGGCTGCGCAGCGCGGCGAGCGCTGCGGCGTCGGGCAGGGTGACGGCGTGTGCTGAAGGGTCTGGGGTCATAGGATCATCTTGCCTGACGCCGCACGGGCCGACCTCGCGGAGGAGGACCTTCCATCTCCAGGCGCGGCGCACCGACCCACGTGCGCCACGGGGCCCCGAGAAGATGGCACCCTGGCACGTAAAGCAGGTGCCACAGGAGGACGCATGGTTGAGTTGAGTGCAGGTGAACTACGGCTCGTCGGGCTGCACGACGACGGGGAGCACCTCGTCCTGGCGGGTCCGGGTGGCAAGAAGCTCCGTCTACCGATCACCGATGCGCTGCGCGCAGCGGTCCGCGGTGATCGTCCGCGACTGGAGCACCTGAGGTCCCAGGGCGCAGGGGTACTGCCCCCGCGCGAGATCCAGTCCCGCGTGCGCGCCGGCCAGAGCGCCGAGGAGATCGCCGCAGATGCTGGCATCACCGTCGCCCAGGTCCGCCGCTACGAGGGCCCGGTGCTCGCCGAGCGTGCCTTCATCGCCCAGCAGGCCGCGGCCACCCGCGTCGGCCGGGACAACAGCTCACCGACCCTCGGAGACCTGGTCACCGACCGTCTCGCAGCTCGCGGCGTGGACACCGAGACGCTCGAGTGGGACGCGGCGCGCCCGGACGGTCACGGCTGGATCGTCACAGTGGCCTTCGACGTCGGCGGCCAGGAACGGATCGCCCGCTGGACCTTCGACGCGCCGGCACGCTCGCTGCACGCCCTCGAGGACGAGGCCCGCTGGCTCTCCGAGACCGAGATCGCCGACGAGCCCATCCCCCGTCGCCACCTGGCCTCGGTCCGCGCCTCGGTCTTCGACGTCGAGGCGGACGGCTCGATCCGCCCCGTGCTCGACGCGATCGATGCCCGCCTGACCGACTCCCGGCGCGCCGACCTCACCGTGGCTGTCCCGGACCCCCGTGACGTCGAGCTCGAGGAGACGTCGGCTCTGCTCGACGACCTGCAGGGGCGACGCGGCGTGCGCCAGCAGATGGACCTCGACGACGAGACCGGCTTCGAGGGCTTCGGCCCGCCGTCGACCTTCAACCTCGACGCGGACGCGCCCGGCGCGCACCCCGCCGGCGACGAGCGCGACGCCCGGGTCTACTCCCTCCCGAAGACCGCCCACCCGGCGGCCACGACCGATGACGCGGGCTCCCAGGAGCCCGCCAAGGCCGAGACGTCTGCCGACCCGACGGGACGTGCCCTGGTCCCGACTGCCGCCGAGGCACCGGTCGCGCCTGCGACGGCCCCGACCGCGACGAGCGATGCCACGCCGGCCGACGAGCCGGCCAAGCCGCGCGCGAGCCGCCGGGCCCGGTCCAAGGTGCCCAGCTGGGACGAGATCGTCTTCGGCGCGAAGCCGGAGTGAGTGCGCGGGCCGGAACACGTTCGGGCCCGCGCGCCTCTCAGACGCTGAGCGTCAGGTACGGGATGCGCATCTCGCGTGGGGTGAGCGAGCCGTGGACCCCGCGGAGCCCGAGTGAGGCGGCGCTCTGCGTCCGGGAGTCGACGACGGTCCCGGCCCCGGTCAGCGCCACGATCACGTCGCCGATGTACGGCGCGACGTGGTCGGACACTGGTCCCAGCCAGCCTGCGTCGATCACCTCGTCGCGGGTGGCCACGAGCGCGCCGTCGCCGAGCACGTCGCGCCAGCGGGCGGCGACGGCCGGTGCGCCGCTGGCCTTGCGGGAGTAGACGTGGACGGCCCGGGGCTCTCCGGCGACGATCTTGACGCCCTCGCTCAGCCCGGTGATCTGTGCCACGTCCCAGCGCTTGGAGACGTCGACGTCGACCATGCCGTGGTCGGCGGTGATGATCAGGCGGGTTCCGCTCGGCAGGGTCCGCGCGAGGCGTTCGATCTCGCGGTCAGCGGCCTCGAGGGCGTCGCCCCACTGCCAGGACCGGGCGCCCTCGTGGTGACCGATCTTGTCGACGTCTCCCCAGTACAGGTAGACGAGACCGGGTGAGATGAGCTCGTAGGAGGCCGCGTCGACGCGGTCGGCCAACGACTCCGCGTTCCAGTACCGGCCACCGCGCAGCGCCGCTCGGGTCATCCCGGACTGTGCGAACTTGGCCGGGCCCACCGTGGTCACCGCGATCCCGGCGCCGGTGATCGCCTCGAAGACGGTCCCTTCGCGCTGGACGTCCTCGGGGGCGCCGAGCCCGGTCCAGGACACCATGTTGGCGAGAGCGCCAGTGTGCGGGTTGCGGACGGTGTAGCCGAGAAGGCCGGTCCGTCCCGGTCCGGTGCCGGTTCCGAAGATCCCCATGGACACGGCCGTGGTCGAGGGGAAGCCGCAGGTCAGCTCGCCACCGTCGGCCAGCAGGGAGCGCATGAACGGCGCGTGGCCGCTGCGCTCGGTGAGGTTCTCGAAGCCGAGCCCGTCGATCAGGACCACGCACACCCGCTCCGCGGGCGCGAGCCGCAACAGCCGCTGGGCCGCCCCGAAGCGCCCGGCACCGTCGGTCACGCCCAGGCTCCCCGCGACGGCGGGCAGGACGGCAGACAGGCTGCGGCCACCGGAGTCCGGGAGAAGGAAGCCCAGGCTGCGGGCGGCGTCGGTGAGGCTCGTGGTGGGCCCCGGGATCACCGGATCCCGCCCCGGGCGGCGTGCCCGGTCGCTGCCGAGAGAGCCTTGGCGAAGGCGACCGCGGACCGCACGGCCTCCTGCCCCTCGGCCTGCGCGCTGATCCGCACGAGGACGTCGTCGTTGGCGACCGAGCCGGTCAGCCCGTGGTCGGCCTCGCACTGCGGGTCGGGGCACTGCGCGGGCTCGAGGTCGATGCGAGAGACGGCGCCCCAGCCGACCGCGAGGGTGAGTTCGGCAGGCGGCGCTCCAGGCACATGGTTCTCGGGCGAGTTGACCATGTGCGTGAGCACGACGGACTTCACCTGGGCCAGCGGGACGGCCTCGGTCGTCGCGGCGGCGCTCGACTGGGGTGCGGCGTGCTCGTCGACGTCGTGGCCGTCCAGGTGGTCACCCGCAGGATCGCCGGAGTGGTCGTCGACGTGGGCGAGGACCAGCCGGGAGGCGGTCAGCACCAGCACGGTCACGTGACGGCGCACCTCGGAGGTCGTGAACGTCGTCTCGACGTGGACGAGGTGGGCCTCGACGGGCTCGTCGGCGAGCGCAACGTCGAGGACGTCGGCGACGAGGTCGGGGTAGTAGCCCGCGCGGTTGAGCTGGCGGTGCAGGTCGGTACGGAGGTCAGGGCTGGTCGAAGACACGTACCCATAGTAGGCGCCGTCGCCGACAACGCCGCAGACGGCGCTCGGGTCGCTGCGCCGTGCCCGTCGTCAGTCGGGCAGCGCCCGGCGCAGGCCGTCCTTGCGGTTCGCCGCGCCCACCGTGATCCGCGCGCTGAGCACCGTGGCCCCGCGCTCGGCGACCACGACCGGGTAGAGCTCGAGGGACTGGACGTCGGGGTGGTTCTCGGCGAGCTCGCAGACCCGGCCGATGAGGTCCTCGATCGCGCTCGCGTCGGCCTCGGGCAGCCCCTTGTAGCCGAAGAGCCGCGGTGCGGCGCGGATGGACCGGACCATCTGCGCGACGTCCGTCGTGGTCAGCGGGGGGACCCCGTAGCTCATGTCGCCGAGCAGGTCGGTCGCGTCGCCGGAGAGCCCGAAGGACACGACCGGTCCGTAGAGCACGTCCTCGGTCGATCGTACGACGCAGGCCACCCCGCTCGGGGCCATGCGCTGCACCTCGAACTGGGCCGCCCCGCCGCCGTGCCGGCCGACGGGCAGGTGGTCCGCGAGCCCCAGGCACATCTGCTCGTAGTCGGTGCGCAGCTCGGCCTCGTCCGCGATGTTCAGGCGCACACCGCCGAGGTCGGCGCGGTGACGCAGCGACTCGGCCGTGCTCTTGAGCGCGACCGGCCAGCCCAGGTCGTGGGCCGCGGCCACCGCCCCGTCCACGTCCGTGACCCGGACCGAGCGCCACAGGTCGATGCCATAGCACCCCAGGAGCGCCCGGACCTCCTCCGCCGCGAGGTCGCTGCTGCGTGCGTCGCCCGCGTGGGCCTCGATGATGCGCCGAGCGCCGGCGACGTCAGCATCTGGGTAGACGAGCGCCTCACCGTGGTCCTGCCCCAACCACGCCGAGTACCGCACGACTGCGCCGAGGGCCTGGACGGCGTCCTCTGGGGTCGAGTACGCCGGCACTGTGACCATCGACCCGTCCGGAGCGGGCGCAGTGAGCAGGGGGACGAGCCCGTGCAGGCCGAGGATGCTGGCCACGGTCGGTCGGCCGGTGCGCGCGGCGGCACGGGCCACCGCCTCGCAGAACCGGTCGTCCTGGCGTCCGAGGACCGGGACGTGCACGGCGACGACCACGTCGCTCGCGCCGTCTTCGTAGACCGCGTCGACCGCATCGGTGACCTGGGCCTCGGTCGCACCGTCCTGGACGATCCCGACCCGCCCGGTGATCACGAGCCCGGCCGAACCGGCGGCCTCGGCGACCACGGCGGCCAGCGGCGCCGAGCTCGCCACGATCGCGACCCGGCGCCCCTGGGGCAGCTTCTGGTGGGCAAGGAGCTGGATGATGTCGATCATCTGGTGGGTGTTCTCGGCGCGGATCACCCCGGACTGACGGAACATCTCCTCGAGCGTGCGGCGTGGCGCGCGGGTCGTGCGCACGGCGTGCCCGGGCGGCACGATGTGCCCGGACCGGCCGGCCGTGACGACCACGACGGGCTTGACCAGGCCGAGCCTCCGGGCGATCCGGGAGAACTTGCGCGGGTTGCCGATCGACTCGAGGTAGAGGCCCACGACGTCGGTCGAGTCGTCGTCCTGCCAGAACTGCATGAGGTCGTTGCCCGAGACGTCGGCGCGGTTGCCCGCGGACAGGAAGGACGACACGCCCAGCCCGCGCCGGGCGACCGTGGCCAGGACGGTCACGGCCATCGGGGCGGACTGGCAGAACAGCCCGACCCGGCCGGCCGGTGGCAGGGCGGGGGCGAGGGAGGCGTTGAAGGTCACCTCGGGACGCTGGGCGAACAGCCCGTAGGAGCCTGGGCCGACGACGCGCATGCCCGCCGCGTGCGCGGACCGCACCACGGCGCGCTGCAGCACGAGGCCGTCCTCCCCCGTCTCGGCATAGCCGGGGCCCGCCACCACGACGGCGCGCACGGACAGCGGGGCGAGGGCGCGGACCACGTCGGCGGCCTCCGTCGCCGGGACGGTGAGGACGGCGAGGTCGGCTGGGCCGTCGACCTCGCCGAGGGTGTCGACGAAGGCGACGGGCGAGGCTGCGTCGGCGACCGCAGGCCGCTCCTCGATCGCCTGGCGGGCGTGGGGCGCGAGGCCGACGACGGTCAGGACGACCGGGTCGACGGCGCCCCGCGCGTCGAGCAGGGCACCGACCACCCGGACAGCCAGCTGGGTCTGGTAGTCGTCGGCCTGGGGCGAGGTGACCACGACGACCGAGCCGGGGGTGAACAGGCCCCGTATGCTGCGGGCCTCGGCGCGGTGCTCGCGGTCGGCCATGACCTGGCGGGAACGTTCCGTGGGGTCGAGGTCGATGCTCACCGACACGATCCCGTCGTCGACGTGCTGGGTGGTCTTGTATCCGGCCTCCCGGAAGACCGTGAGCATCTTGCCGTTCTGGGGCAGCACCTCGGCCGTGAACCGGCGCACGCCGACCTCGCGGGCGGCCGCGGCGAGGTGCTCGAGCAGGACCGAGCCGAGTCCGCGCCCCTGGTGGGAGTCGGCGATGTTGAAGGCGACCTCGGCCTCCCCGGGGCCGATCCGGTCGAAGCGGGCGACGCCGATGATCTCCTCGTGCGTACCCTGCCCGTCCGGGCCGGGCACGGCGGCCACCACGACGAGCGCGACCCGGTCGTGATGGTCCACGACCGTGAAGCGGGTGAGGTCCCGAGGGGACAGTCGTTCCATCGCGGCGAAGAACCGCATGTACGTCGAGCGCTCGGACTGGCGGGTGTGGAAGCGCTGCAGCGCGTCGCGGTCGCCGACCCGGATGGGGCGCAGCCGCGCGGTCGTGCCGTCGCGCAGCACGACGTCGGCCTCCCACTCGCGCGGGTAGGTGCGGTCCGACGCCGAACGGCTCGCTGGTTCATCCGGTGCGCTGGTCACAGGTACAGGCTATGGCGTGCCCGCTTCCCCCGAAGACCGGGCACACCGTCGGTCGTGGGAATATGTACTCTGCCCGCCACTCCTACCCTGACAACCGCTGAGGAGCCGAACCCGATGGCACGCAAGTCGACCGGCGCCGGTCCCACGATCGATCCAGCGGACTTCACCGAGAAGATCATCGACATCGATGTCTCGGCGGAGATGGAGGGATCCTTCCTCGAGTACGCCTACTCGGTCATCTACGCGCGCGCTCTGCCCGACGCCCGGGACGGCCTCAAGCCGGTCCAGCGCCGCATCCTCTACCAGATGGCGGACATGGGCCTCCGCCCGGACCGCGCCCACGTGAAGTCCGCGCGCGTCGTCGGCGAGGTCATGGGCAAGCTGCACCCGCACGGCGACACCGCGATCTACGACGCCCTCGTGCGCATGGCGCAGTCCTTCTCCCTGCGCCTGCCGATGGTCGACGGCCACGGCAACTTCGGCTCCCTGGACGACGGCCCCGCCGCCCCGCGGTACACCGAGGCACGGCTCGCCCCGGCGGCCCTGGTCATGACGACCGGTCTCGACGAGGACGTCGTCGACTTCGTGCCGAACTACGACAACAAGCTGGTCCAGCCCGAGGTGCTGCCAGCCGCGATCCCCAACCTGCTGGTCAACGGCGCGTCGGGGATCGCCGTCGGGATGGCGACGAACCTCGCCCCGCACAACCTCATCGAGGTGATCGCGGCCGCGCGCTACCTCGTGGCCAACCCCAAGGCCGCGCTCGAGGACCTCATGCGCTTCGTGCCCGGTCCGGACCTGCCCACGGGCGGCAAGATCATCGGCCTCGAGGGCATCCGGGACGCCTACCGCACCGGCCGCGGGTCCTTCCGCACCCGGGCGACCACCCGCGTCGAGAACGTCACGCCCAAGCGCAAGGGCATCATCGTCACCGAGCTGCCCTACCTCGTGGGCCCGGAGAAGGTCATCGAGAAGATCAAGGAAGGTGTGCAGTCCAAGAAGCTCTCGGGCATCACGGCCGTCACCGACCTGACCGACCGCTCCCACGGGCTGCGCCTGGTCATCGAGATCAAGACGGGCTTCAACCCCGAGGCGGTCCTCGAGCAGCTCTTCCGCTACACGCCGATGGAGGACTCCTTCGGCATGAACAACGTCGCCCTCGTCGACGGTCAGCCGCGCACCCTGGGCCTGCGCGAGATGCTCTCGGTGTGGGTCGACCACCGCCTCGACGTCGTGCGTCGGCGCTGCGAGCACCGCCTGGCCAAGCGCCAGGAACGCCTGCACCTGGTCGAGGGCCTGCTGCTGGCGATCGTCGACATCGACGAGGTGATCCAGGTGATCCGCACGTCCGACGACGCCGAGACCGCCCGCGGCCGGCTGCGCAGCGTCTTCGACCTGTCCGAGCCGCAGGCCGAGTACATCCTCGAGCTGCGGCTGCGCCGCCTGACGAAGTTCTCCCAGCTCGACCTGGAGAAGGAGCAGGCGGCCCTGACCGAGGAGATCGCCGAGCTCATGGCGATCCTGTCGAGCGACGCCCGCCTGCGCTCCGTGGTCAGCCAGGAGATGGCCGACGTGGCCCGTATCTACGGCACCCCGCGTCGCACGATCCTGCTCGACTCGGCCGGGGCCGGGGTGACCGGTGCGGCCGGCGCGGCCGGCCTGGCTCCCACCCGGGGCTCGGCGGTCCCGCTCGAGGTCGAGGACACCCCGTGCTCGGTCATGCTGTCCGCGACCGGGCTGCTGGCCCGCACCGCCGGCGACGAACCGGTCCTGCGCGACGACCACCGCCACGCCCACGACGTGCTGCGCTCGGTCGTCGCCACGAGTGCTCGCGCCGAGATCGGCGCGCTGACCTCGCGCGGGCGGATCATCCGGGTGTCGGTCCTGGACCTGCCCTCGCTGCCGCCCACCCAGGGCGCCCCGAGCCTGTCCGGCGGGGTGCCCACGATCGAGGTCTGCGCCGTCGACCCCGGGGAGACGGTCATCTCGCTCGTCTCCCTGGCCGAGGACGCGCCCACGCTCGCCGTAGGCACCGCGACCGGCGTGGTCAAGCGGGTCGCCCGCGGCGACTTCCCGGCCAAGGACAGCTGGGAGATCATCGCCCTCAAGGCAGGCGACACCGTCGTCGGCGCGGCCGCGGTCGCCGACGACGCCGAGCTCGTCTTCATCAGCTCCGAGGCAAGCCTGCTGCACTTCCCGGCCTCCGCCGTACGCCCCCAGGGCCGCGTAGCGGGCGGCATGGCGGGCATCAAGCTGGGCGCGGGCCACCAGGTGGTCTTCTTCGGGGCGGTCCTGCCCGACGACGGCCCGCACGCGGTCGTGACCGTCTCCGGGTCACAGGACGCGCTGCCAGGGACGCAGACCGGGGCGATCAAGGTCACGCCCTTCGAGGCGTACCCGGCCAAGGGGCGGGCCACCGGCGGGGTGCGGGCGCACCGCTTCCTCAAGGGCGAAGACACCCTCATCCTTGCCTGGGTGGGCGTGGCTCCCCCGCACGCGACCGGTTCGGCCGGGCAGCCGGTGTCGCTGCCGGAGGCCGACCCGCGCCGCGACGGGTCCGGGGTCGTGCTGGCGGCTCCGGTGCACGCGGTGGGTTAGGGCCCTTTTCTTCCGGCATGCCCTATGCTCGCATTTTGTGACGACACGCGCCGCGGTCCGCGGATCGAACTTCGCTGCCATGACTGTGGTCAACATCGCAGTGGCCTCGACCGTGCTCGCCGCGGGCCTGGGACTGCCCGAAGGGTTGGTGCTGCGGATCGGAGCTGCGGCCATCGTGGCCTTCGCGCTGACGTCGTCCCTCGCCCTTGCCCGGCGCCAGGGCATCGGTCGCGACGACGCTCGTCTCACCGCCCTGCAGCGGACGTTGTTCGTCGCGACCTGGGCGGGGATCCTCCTGTGGTCAGTCGCATCCGCATGGGACGCGGCGGCCACGTGGGCACTGCCCATCTCACTCGATCCGAGTGGCCCGCCACCTCGTGACGAGGGGCCGATCTGGACGCTGTCCACGGTCGGCCAGACCGTCGCCGCCGCCGGCTGGCTGGTGCTCATGGTCCACCTCTCGGCGCGCCTCAGGGGACACCGCCTGGGACGCTCCCGCGCATCGGCGGAGGCGCGACCGCCCTGGCACCGCCGGTGGCCGGACCTCGTCTTTACACTCATGGTCCCGGGAAATCTCGCGATGCTCGCGTGGGTCGTCTCCGGCGGCGGGTTGATCGCAGACAGCGGGGACCTCGGTACGGTCTTCGCCGTCATCATGGCGACACCGGTGCTGTTCGCCCTGCTCTTCTTCAGCACGATCCAGGCTGTAGATGCCGTGCCACGGGTGCACGGCCTGCTGTTCACCCCCGCTCAAGCGTGGCTGCAGATCGGCCTGTGGGCGAGTCTCGGCGCCTGGGGGGCAGGCTCGACGATGACCGATATCTACGGTGAGGAGGTTTCTGCGTTCCTCACCCTGTTCCCCGGGACCGTCGATGCCTCCGATGCGGTCGGCTGGATCGGGTTGGTTGGGTCTGTCGTGCTGTACACGCTCCTGCAGATCTCGTTGCGCAGGCGGCGCCTCATCTCGGTGCACGAACGGCGCGCGGCCGCCCGTCGTCTCAACCAGGCCAGGGCAGGTCGGTCGTAGCCGTCACAGACGGCCCGCCCGGGACCGACCAGGGACCGCGGTCCCCGGTGAGCACCGCCCCTCAGGTGAGCACCGCCCCGGCGGCCTCGCACGGGTCCACCTCGGGCGCTACGTCGCGCACCCCGCAGGCGACGGCCTGGAGCAGGTTGCGGAAGACCGCGCGCTGCGCGGGGGCGAGGGCGCCGAGGAGGCGATCTTCGGCGTCGTGCACGCGGCGCTGGAGCTCGGTGAGCGTCATGCGGCCGGTCTCGGTCGCGACCACGCGGCGGGCGCGGCGGTCCGTGGGGTTCTGCTGGCGCTCGACGAGACCGGACGCCACGAGGTCGTCGATCACGTACGTCATGACGGTACGGTCGATCCCCAGGTGAGCCGCGAGCGCAAGCTGGTTGGGCTGGTCACCGGCGGCGACCGCGACGAGCACCTGGTAGCCGCGGGTGCCGTGCGGGAGCTCGGCGAGCAGCGGGCCGAGCGTCGCCTGGTAGGCGCGCAGCAGGACGCCGAGGTGGCGACCGAGGTCGTCCTCGACGGTGGTCCTGCGCGCCGGCGCAAGGGTGGGCCCGGGGGCGGTGAGGTGAGTCGTCGCATGCTCCATGGTGGGAATTCTATCCGCAGACGCGTGGTTGCACAACACATCTGATCTGCATATGATCTGTTGAACAACACATCTGCTCGACGGCACGACCGCGGACAGACCAACGAGAAGAGGAACCGTGGAACTCGGCGTCTACAGCTTCGGCGACGTGCAGCGCGACCCGTCCACCGGCGCACTGGGCAGCACCGCCCAGGCCATGCGCAACCTGCTCGAGGCGATCCAGCTCGCCGACCAGGTGGGGCTCGACTACTTCGGCATCGGTGAGCACCACACCCGTGAGATGCCCGCCTCGGCCGGGGCAACCGTGCTCGGGGCCGCGGCCGCCACGACCAAGACCATCCGCCTGGGCACCGCCGTGACCGTGCTGAGCACGGACGACCCCATCCGGGTCTACCAGCAGCTGGCCACCGTCGACGCGCTCTCGAACGGCCGCGCGGAGATCACCGCCGGCCGCGGCTCCTCGATCGAGTCCTTCCCGCTCTTCGGCTATGAGCTCGCCGACTACGACGCGCTCTACGAGGAGAAGCTGACCCTCCTCATGCAGATCAACGACCTGGCCGACGGCGAGCGCATCACCTGGCAGGGCAAGTTCCGCTCCCCCCTGACCGATGCCGAGGTCGTCCCGCGCGCCGAGCGCGGCCGCCTGCCCGTGTGGCGCGCGACCGGCGGCAGCCCCGCCTCCTCAGCACGCGCCGGCCAGCAGGGCCTGCCCGTCGTCTACGGGATCATCGGCGGCCAGGCCGCCCGGTTCCGCCCGCTCGCCGAGCTCTACCGGGCCAGCGCCGCCCAGGCCGGGCACTCGGGCGCCGACATCACCGTGGCCGTGGCCAACCCCGGGTTCATCGGTGAGACCTCCCAAGGCGCCAAGGACCTGTGGTGGAAGCAGTGGAGCACCATGTGGTCCTCCCTCGGCCCCGCCCGCGGGGTCACCGGTCCCCCGCGCAGCGCCTATGACCGCGAGGCCGACGGCGGTGGCTCACTCTTCGTCGGGTCCCCGCAGGAGATTGCCGACCGCATCATCGCGCTGCACGGGCACCTCGGGCATAGCCGCCAGGTCCTCCAGATGGACGTCGGGCACCTCCCCCAGAAGGACTTCCTGAGGTCCATCGAGCTGCTCGGCACCCAGGTCAAGCCCCTGGTCGACGCCGCGCTGGGCGCCTCATGAGCACCTCGCCTGTCACGGGGGCTTCGTCTCTCGGAACGATCGCCGTCCTGGGCGCGGGGCGGGTGGGGACAGCGGTCGCCCGCCAGGCCCTGCGTGCCGGGTACGACGTGCTCATCGCGGCCTCGGGCGACCCGGCGGACATCGAGCTCATCGCGTCGATCATGGCGCCGGGAGCCCGCGCGGTGACCGCCGCCGAGGCGGCCGAGGGCGGCGATGTCGTTGTGCTCTCCATCCCGCTCGGGAAAGTCACCACCCTGGACCCCGCGACCTTGGACGGCAAGATTGTCGTCGACGCCATGAACTTCTGGGCCGAGACGGACGGCACGATGCCCACCCTCGCGGATGCCGACTCTTCCTCCCACCTGGTCGCGGACACCCTTCCCGGGGCGCGGCTGGTCAAGACGCTCAACCACATCGGGTATCACGACCTCGACACGGACCACCGGCCGGCCGGCACTCCCGACCGACGGGCACTGGCGGTTGCCGGGGACGACGCTGGGGCCAAAGTTGTCGTGGCCGGATTTATTGCCGCTATCGGGTTCGATGTGGTCGACGCCGGTCCGCTCGTGGGCGGGCTCGCGCTCGAGCCCGGGACGGCCGTCTTCACGGGGGTTCACACCCGCGCTGAGCTGGAAGACCTGCTGGGGGTGGGGGTGCGGGTCGGCTAGGTTGGCCCCGGCTCGTTGACTGACTCCCGCCGTCGACCTCACATCCGGCGCTTCGGAGACGTCTACCTGGTGACGGGCCGTCTTCCTCGTGGTGGATGTCGCCTGTTGTGTCCGGCGGTTCCTGGCTCAGACAGCGTGTCGGTGGCTCGGTCTAGTGTCGAGGTAGCGGTTGGGAAGCGCGATATTCCGCGGTTCTGGACCGATGCTCAGGGATTCGGATTGGTCGTCGGCAGGATTGTCAGACGTCCGGTCTAGGGTCAGAGCATCAGGTGGGAGCCCCGCGTTTGTCCGGGGACATGGCGGTTTCTGTGGCGGTCGACGACGGTGTCGGGTGGTGGGTCATGGCGGGTTCAGCGAGGGCGATGGTGCAGCCCGGGCTGGCGCTGTTCGCCGCGGCAGAAGTGGATGTTGACCGGCCGCAGGCTCCCGCTCTGGCGCCTCCCGCGTTTGCTTCTGTCCTTGGCGCCGGCGCGCTGGCGCCCGTGCCTGCCACTGGCGCTGCTTCTGTCGTGCCCGATGCACGCGGAGACGCCGACCCGTCCCCATCCTTGTCCTCTGCCCGAGTGCCTGGCGCCGCCTTAGGCGTGCAGCCGGTGGCGGTCTCCTCGAGGGCCCGGTGCGGGCGGATCGTGGAGCTGGACCGGTCGATCGCGGTGTTGACGGCGGAGCGGGCGTCGTTGCTGGTGGCGGAGCGGGACTGCGGGGAGTGGAAGAAGGCCGGGTACGCCTCGTTCGAGGCGTGGCGGGGGCAGATGTCGGGTGAAGGGCTGCGTGCGGCGCGCGCGCAGGTGACCGTCGCGACCGTGCTGGAGGAGTCGCCGGAGGCCGCGGAGGCGGTGGCCACCGGGGAAGTGACCATGGTGCACGCGGAGATCTTGGGTCGGGTGCGGGCCAAGGCTGAGCGCCCCGGCACCCCGGTGCTGACCCCGAGTGAGAATCGGGAGCTGTTGGACCTGGCGAAAGGTCAGGACGCGGACACCTTCGCCAAGACCGCCGACCGGTGGTGGGCGCGCCGGGACTCCCTCGCTCACGACGCCACCCATGAGGAGACCCGCCGCAAGCGGTTCCTGACCATCAGCCACACCCCGACAGGGACGTATATCAAGGGGTTCTTGGACGTGGTCGCCGGACGCCAGCTGGACGCGGCGGTGGAGGCTGCGATGCACCGCCCCGCCGACGGTGACGACCGCGACTACTCCCAACGCAAGGCCGACGCCCTCGTCGACGTCGCCGACCGCGCCATGAGCGGGGGATCGTTCAAGAACGGCGCTGCGGTCCGCCCGCACGTATCCATCATCATGACCGAAGACACCCTCGCCCAAGGAGTACGCGAACTGCGTCGCCGCGCCACCGTGGCCGAAGCCGAGGCTCAAGGCCCCGGTGCTGACCAGAGCGCGGGCCAGGGGGAGGTTGCAGGCGAGGGCGCTGGTGAAGGCACTCGTGACGGGGCGACGAGCGCGTCGGTCCAGTTCGAACCGGCGACCTTCGAGGACGGGACCCCAGTCCCACTCAGTGAGGTCGCCCGGATCCTCTGCGACGCCGACCTCACCCGCATCGTCATGACCGCCGACAACGTCCCCATCAACCTCGGACGCACCCAACGCCTCTACACCCGCGAACAACGCCGAGCCATCATCGCCCGCGACCGCGGCTGCCAATTCACCGGCTGCACCCAACCCATCCCCTGGTGCGAGATCCACCACATCGACTGGTGGACCAACGGCGGCGAAACCTCCCTCGACAACGCGATCCTCCTCTGCAGCTTTCATCACCACGAGGTCCACCGGCTCAACCTCACCATCGACCGCAACCCAAACCCAGCAGGCCGACCCGGGGGAACCCGCACGGTGCGAGTCGCCCGCGGCGGGGGCCGCGTCACTCGGACCCCAGGACCAGCCGAATGCCGGGTGGCACAGGCCCCAACAGCCCTGGTCAGCAACCGCCGCACGCCCATCGAGAGCCGACCACCCACTGCGGACCAACCACTCGCTGCGGACCGACCGTCGGCGGTACTCCGGCCACCCGCAATACTCGGGCCGCCCACGTCTGTATTGTCCCCCAGCCGGCCCCGGCCGCCCGGACGGGTTCGAGAATCCGCGAAGACCGGCTCACTCATGCAGGTACGTCCACCCGTCCAGAGCCAACCATCCGACAAGTACCGGGCCGTGAGTGGCCGTGAGCCACCTGGCGGAGTACAGGCACCGAACGGGGCGGGTCCGCCCGGCGACCGTCGGGCGTCGGGCGGGAACGGGCTCCCCTCGCAGGACCAGCCACTCGGATTTGCCTATCGAGGAGGGCCTTCGAGTCGGTCACCAGGCAAGAAGCGGTGGCCGAGGGCAGGCTGAGCGCCCTGCCACAGCGCTCCTTGGCACGTCACGGTCGTGCGCTCATCGGACGCACGTCGCTCGTCATTGCAACGCGATTCGGAGGGCTTGCGTCCACCCTGTGCCCACTGAGCGGGCGCTTTGCCACCCCACGCCGCACCCTCCCTAGACTGACCCAATGCTCACTCCCCGCGCCGCCGCCCTCAAGACAGCCATCTCCACCCGGGTCGTCGTGGCCGACGGCGCGATGGGCACCATGCTGCAGGCCGCTGACCTCACCCTCGATGACTTCCTGGGCCTCGAGGGCTGCAACGAGATCCTCAACGTCACCCGCCCCGACGTCATCGAGTCCGTCCACGACGCGTACTTTGCCGTCGGCGTCGACTGCGTGGAGACGAACACCTTCGGTGCGAACTGGTCGAACCTCGGTGACTACGACATCGACGACCGGATCTTCGAGCTCGCCGAGGCCGGCGCCAAGATCGCCCGGCGCAGCGCGGAGAAGAACTCCACCCCGGACAAACCCCGCTGGGTGCTGGGCTCGATGGGCCCAGGCACCAAGCTGCCCAGCCTCGGGCACACCACGTACGCGCACCTCAAGGGCACCTTCGCGACCCAGGCCGCGGGCCTGATCAGCGGCGGCGCGGACGCGATCCTCATCGAGACCAGCCAGGACCTGCTCCAGGCCAAGGCAGCGGTCAACGGCTCCAAGCAGGCCATGGTCGCCTCCGGCATCACGCTGCCGATCTTCGTCCAGGTCACGGTCGAGCTGACCGGTGCAATGCTCATGGGCTCCGAGATCGGCGCCGCGCTGACCACCCTGGCGGCCCTGGGCATCGACGCGATCGGCCTCAACTGCGCGACCGGCCCGGCCGAGATGAGCGAGCACCTGCGCCACCTGTCCAAGCACTCACCCGTCCCGGTCACGTGCATGCCCAACGCCGGCCTGCCCGTCCTGGGCAAGAACGGCGCGCACTACCCGCTCACCCCGGTCGAGCTCGGCGCCGCGCACGCCCAGTTCGCCCGCGAGTTCGGCCTCGGGCTGGTCGGCGGCTGCTGCGGCACGACGCCGGAGCACCTGCGGGCCGTCGTCGAGCAGGTCGGGGGGCTCCAGCTCGCCGAGCGCCACCCCGTCCCCGAGCGGGGCGTGGCGAGCCTGTACACCCACGTCGACTTCGAGCAGGACGCCTCGTTCCTGGCTATCGGCGAGCGCACCAACGCCAACGGCTCCAAGGCCTTCCGCGAGGCCATGCTCGCCGAGAACTGGGACGAGTGCGTGGCCATCGCCCGCGCACAGACCCGCGACGGCGCGCACCTGCTCGACGTCTGCATCGACTACGTGGGGCGCGACGGCGTGGCGGACGCCCGCTCGGTCGTCTCCCGCCTCGCGAGCGCGTCCACGCTGCCGCTCGTCATGGACTCGACCGAGCCGCCGGTCATCCAGGCCGGCCTTGAGCTCATCGGCGGACGCGCCGTCGTGAACTCGGTGAACTTCGAGGACGGCGACGGGCCGACGTCGCGCTACGGGCGCATCATGCCGCTCGTCAAGGAGCACGGCGCGGCCGTGATCGCACTGACCATCGACGAGGACGGGCAGGCACGCACCGCCGAGACCAAGCTCGCGATCGCCAGCCGGCTCATCGACGACCTCGTGGGCACCTGGGGCATGGACGTGGCCGACATCATCGTCGACACCCTGACCTTCCCGATCGCCACCGGCCAGGAAGAGACCCGCCGCGACGGCATCGAGACCATCGAGGCGATCCGTGCGCTCAAGGCCAAGTACCCCGGGGTGCACACGACCCTCGGCGTCTCCAACGTGTCCTTCGGGCTCAACCCCGCCGCCCGCATGGTGCTCAACTCGGTGTTCCTGCACGAGGCCGTCCAGGCCGGGCTCGACTCCGCGATCGTGCACGCCGCGAAGATCCTCCCGCTCGCCAAGATCCCCGACGAACAGCGCCAGGCCGCCCTCGACCTCGTGTGGGACAAGCGCGAGTACGACGCCGACGGCGCCATGACCCACGACCCGCTGGCCCGACTGCTCGACCTCTTCGCTGGAGTCGACACCGCCGCCCTCAAGGACCAGCGCGCCGCCGAGATGGCCGCCCTCCCCCTCGGCGAGCGCCTCGAGCGCCGAATCATCGACGGCGAGCTCAAGGGGCTGGACACGGACCTCGACCTCGCCCTGGCAGAGGGCATGAAGCCGCTCGACGTCGTCAACAACCACCTGCTCGAGGGTATGAAGGTCGTCGGTGAGCTCTTCGGCAAGGGCGAGATGCAGCTGCCCTTCGTGCTTCAGAGCGCCGAGGCGATGAAGACCGCCGTCGCGCACCTCGAGCCGCACATGGAGAAGTCCGACGAGGCCGGCAAGGGCACGATCGTCATCGGCACCGTGCGCGGTGACGTGCACGACATCGGCAAGAACCTCGTCGACATCATCCTCACCAACAACGGCTACACCGTCATCAACATCGGCATCAAGCAGCCGATCGCCGCGATGATCGAGGCCGCCGAGCTGCACAACGCGGACGTCATCGGGATGTCCGGGCTGCTCGTGAAGTCGACCGTGGTCATGAAGGAGAACCTCGTCGAGCTCAACAACCGTGGTTTCGGGACCCGGTGGCCCGTCCTGCTCGGCGGCGCCGCGCTGACCCGCACCTACGTCGAGGACGATCTGGCCGACGTCTTCGAGGGCGAGGTCCGCTATGCCAAGGACGCCTTCGAGGGCCTGCGGCTCATGGAGCCCCTCGTCCGGATCGCGCGCGGGGAGGCGCCCGACGCCGTCGGGCTGCCGCCGCTGAAGAAGCGCCGCCACGCCACGGTGACCGTGACGCAGACTCCCGACGAGGACCTGCCGGCCCGCTCGGACGTCGCTGCGGACAACCCGATCCCGACACCGCCGTTCTGGGGCTCGCGCATCGTCAAGGGCGTGCAGCTTGCCGACTATGCCGCCTTCCTCGACGAGCGCGCGACGTTCATGGGTCAGTGGGGCCTCAAGCCGGGCCGCGGCGACGACGGCGCCAGCTACGACGAGCTCGTCGAGACCGAGGGTCGCCCGCGCCTGCGGGAGTGGCTCGACCGGATCAAGACCGAGAACATGTTCGACCCCTCCGTCGTCTACGGCTACTTCCCCGCCGTCGCCGACGGCGACGACATGGTGATCCTGCACCACGAGGGGCCCGACGGCGGCTCCGGCGGCGTGGCGGGGACCGAGCGGATGCGCTTCACCTTCCCGCGCCAGCGCCGCGACCGTCACCTGTGCCTGGCCGACTTCGTCCGGCCCAAGGATGCCGGCGAGGTCGACGTCGTCGGCTTCCAGCTGGTGACCGTGGGGGCCACGGTCGACGCGCACACCGCCAAGCTCTTCGCCGCGAACAAGTACCGCGAGTACATGGAGCTGCACGGCCTCTCCGTCCAGCTCACCGAGTCCCTCGCGGAGTTCTGGCACTCGCGGATGCGCGAGGAGCTCGGCTACGCCGCCGAGGACCCGGCCGACCTGGACGGCATGTTCAAGGTGGACTACCGGGGCGCCCGGTACTCCCTCGGCTACCCGGCCTGCCCCGACATGGAGGACCGCCGCAAGGTCGTGGAGCTGCTGCGCCCCGAGCGGGTGGGGGTTGTGCTCTCCGAGGAGCTGCAGCTGCACCCCGAGCAGTCGACGGACGCGATGGTCTTCCACCACCCCGAGGCGAAATACTTCTCGGTGTGACGTCAGAGAGCAGAGCCAGTGATGTCTGCATGAGCGACATCCCATGAGCGCCGTCGGCAGCCAGGCCGGCACACCGGACTACCAGACGGCGCAACGTCCGTCGTGGTCGGCGTTGCCGCCTGCCGTCCGGTCCGAGGTCGAGGCGCGGTGCGGGAGCGCGGTCGTGTCCGCCGCGACCCAGTCGGCGGGGTTCACGCCCGGGCTCGCGTGCCGCCTCACGCTCGCGGACGGGACCGGCGTGTTCCTCAAAGGCGCCCACGAGACGACCTGGCCGTGGGTGGTCTCCTCCTACCGGACCGAGGCCGCGACCGTGGTCGCCCTCCCCGCGGCAGTCCGCGCCCCTGCCCTGCGGTGGACCGCAGAGGTCGACGGGTGGTTCCTGGCTGCGTACGAGGACGTCAGCGGCCGCCATCCGGCGCGCCCGTGGTCATCCGCCGACATCGATGTCGTGCTTGGTGCGCTCACGCGCGTCGCGGGCGCGCTGACGCCGGTGCCCGACGCCTTCGACGCCCCGGACTACCGTGAGGAGTTCTCGGCCTTCGCCGGCAACCTCGACGGGCTCGACCCACGTGTCGTCCCAGCCGACTACGCTCGCGAAGCCCGCAGGCTCGCCGACCGGGTGCTGCGAGACGCCCCGGCGACGACGCTGTGCCACAACGACCTGCGCGACGACAACCTCCTCATCGACGCAACGGGCGAGGTGCGGATCTTCGACTGGAACTTCGTCAGCGCGGCGCCCGCCTGGTTCGACCTCGTCGGGCTGGTCTGCTCGATCGCGGGCGACGGCGGTGACGCGGACGCGCTCGTGGCCAGGCACCCACTCACCAACGACGTCGACGCAGACCTCATCGACGGCACCTTGGCGCTGCTGTTCGGCTACTACGTGACGGCCGCCGTCCAGGAGGAGGTCGCCACGTCCCCGTGGCTGCGGCGCCATCAGCGCTGGTACCGGAACGCCACCTGGTCGTGGTTGTGCTCGCGCCGCGGGTGGGACCCCAGCGGGGTGCTCAGCCTCGGCTGAGACTCAGCGCTGCCGGGTCGGCCCAGGCCGCACGGCGCTGGGCCCTGCGCAGCGTGCCGAGCACGGGGCGCCCCAGCACGAGCACCGCGACGACGTTGGTCACGGCCCGCACGGTGTCCCAGGTCAGCGTGGACGTGGTGAGCGTGAAGACCACGAACCGGCGCAGGTTCTCGACGAGCGGCCCGCCGGGGACGTAGGACACGGCGGTGTCACCGCCGATCGCGAAGGGCCAGAACCACAGGTTCATGAGCGCGCCGAAGAGGTAGGCGACCACCACAGAGTAGATCGCCAGCGCCGCGATCTCGGCCCGTCCGCGCGGATCGACCCGCCCAGCGAGCACCCGGCCCAGCATGCCTGCGCCCAGCCCGATCCACCCGGCCGCGAGCATCTGGAACGGCAGCCACGGCCCCACGCCGGCGGTGAGCAGCGCGGACGCGAACAGGGACAGCATGCCCAGCAGGAAGCCGAAGGTCGCCCCGAAGACGTACCCCGCGAGCACCAGCAGGAAGAAGACCAGCTCGATCCCCCCGGTCCCCGCGCTGACCAGGCGCAGCGCCGCGTTGACGGCCGAGAGCACCCCGAGCATCGCGAGCGTGCGCGGGTCGAGCTCCCCGGAGCCGACCTGCAGCAGCACGATCACCAGCAGGACCGGTACGAGGACAAGCATGAGCCACGGCGCGCTCTGCCCCCCGGACCGCGGCAGCACGCTGGCCACGAGCGGCCAGCAGAACATCGCCAGCCCGAGCAGGCTTGCGACCGCCACGACAAGCCCTTGCCCGACGCCGCGCCGAAGATTGGTCCCGACGCTCCCGATCGCGAGGTCACCGGTCACGGCGCGCCCTCCGGGACCGCCGACGCATCGACATCCCTCAATGTCATCCACGTCGATGGCGCGAAGACCTTCGCGATCTGCGGGGCGAAGGCGGGCGACCCGGTGAGCATCGCCCGGGCAGGGCCGTCCGCGACGATCTCCCCTTCGGCCATGAGGACAACCCGATCGACGAGTACGGCGGCCAGCTCGACGTCGTGGGTCGCGACCGCGATCGCCGTGCCGGCGTCGGCCAGCCGGCGCAGGATCGCGACCAGGGCGTCTTTCGCGGCGTAGTCGAGCCCGCGGGTCGGCTCGTCGAGGAGCAGGACTGCTGCCGGCACGGCGAGCATGACGACGAGGGCGAGGGCGAGGCGCTGCCCCTCGGAGAGGTCACGCGGGTGGGTGTCGCGGTCGATCCCCGCCACCATCGCATCGAGAGCAGTCGATGTCGCACCGTGGGCGAGGCCTGCCTCCCGGTCCGTGGCCGCGCACTCCTCGCCGACGCTCTCGCAGAACAGCAGGCTCGTCACGTCCTGCGGCACGAGCGCGACCAGGGTCCGGGCGAGCGTCCGGGAGGCGGTCGCGGGGTCGGCTCCCCGCACGTCGACGGTGCCGCCGTCCCGGCGCCCGCTCCCCTGCAGAGCCCACAGCAGTGAGGACTTCCCCGACCCGTTGCGGCCCATGACCGCTGTCACCTCACCGGCCACCAGCTCCAGGTCGACGCCGCGCACCGCCTCGCGCGCGCCGTACCGCACGCGCACGCCGGTGGCGCGCAGCACGCAATGACCGGTCCCCGAAGTCGGCGCGGCGGCCGATGTCCGCGCACCGAGAACGAGCGCTCCCCCGGCCGGTGCGTCACGCACCGCGCTCACTGTCGCGGAGAGCGGACCACCCGGCCCGCGCGCGCGGCGTCGGGCCTCACGGACGGTGAGCGGTACCGGGTCCCACCCCAGGAGCTGGCCGAGGCGCATGAGTGGCGGGGCGACCGGCGTGCCGAGCAGCACCACGCCGGGCGCCCCAGACACGACCGTGCCGTCCCCGGGCAGGTGGAGGACCGTGTCGGCGTAGTGCACGACGCGTTCGAGGCGGTGCTCGGCGATGACGACGGTGAGGCCGAGGTCGTCCACCAGCCGGGTGATCGTGGCCAGCACCTCCTCCGCGCCCACCGGGTCGAGGGCGGACGTCGGCTCGTCGAGGACCAGCACCCGGGGTCCTGCGGTGAGGACCGCGCCCAGCGCGACGCGTTGCTGCTGCCCGAGGGAGAGCGTGTCGAGCGCCCGGTCGCGCAGGTCGGCGATGCCCACGAGGTCGAGGGTCTCCTCGACCCGGCGGCGCATGGCCGCGGGGTCGACGCCGCGCTGCTCCATGGCGAAGGCGAGCTCGGACTCGACCCGCGAGGTGACAAATCCGTGGGCAGGGTTCTGCCCGACGTAGCCGACGAGGTCGGCCATGTCCCGCGGGGGCACCTCCCGGGTCGAGCGGCCGTGCACCCGCACCTCACCGGTGAGCGTGCCGCCGGTGAAGTGCGGGGCGAGGCCATTGATGGTGGCCAGCAGAGTCGACTTGCCGGAGCCGGTGCCTCCCGCCACGAGGACCAGCTGGCCGGGCTCGAGGGCGAGGGTGAAGCCCGCGAAGACGGTCGGCCCGCCGGCGTGGGCGAAGGCGACGTCCATGAACTCGATCATGATCTCCTCCGGCGGATCAGCAGGGCGGACAGGGCGGGCAGTGCCGCAGGCAGTGCGGCCACCAGCGGGGCGAGCAGCGCGATCATCGTGAGATCGGGGAGCAGGACCGGCGGCGGGTGACGGATCTGCGGTGGGACGCCCAGGACCAGCATCCCCGCGCTGACCACAGCGCTCGCCACGACGAGCGAGGACGGCGCGGTCCAGCGCTGGGGTCGGTAGACCGTGCGGCGCGCCGTCCGGTCCAGCCGGGTGGCGGCGACCATCGCGGCGACGGCCGCGGCCGTGAGCGCGACCGGCGCCCATCCCGGCCACGCGGAGTCGAAGAGGCCGTAGGCGGCGAGCGCTACACATGTCACGGCGCCGAGCACACAGGCCGGCTGCGCCCAGCCGCGCGAGCGCCGCGACCCGGCGGGGCCTCCCGCAGCGCCTCGTGAATCGGCATCGCTCGGTCGGGGAACCGTCACACGGCTGCCATACCCTCGCGCCTCCATCGCGGCGGCCAGGGTGAGCGAGCGGTCCATGGTGCCCTCGAGCACCGGGATCACGGTCGCGCGCAGGCCACGCAGGCCCGTACGGCGCCCGCCGCGCAACCGGGCCGCCCGGCGCACGTCGACCACGGAGCGACCGAGCCCCGGGAACACGGACACCGCGATGACGAGCGAGGTCGAGAGCCCGGCGAGGGCGGGCGGCGCGTGCTTGAGCAGGTCCAGCACGTCCGCGAGGGTGTGCGCGGCACCCACCGCGAGGATCACCACGGCGAGCTGCAGCCCGCCGGCGAGGCCGCTGACGAGCGCCTCGGTCGTGAGCGTGCCGAAGAGGTCGAGCGGGCCGAGCTGCACGGTGGGCAAGGTCAGCAGGGCCGTGCCGCCGGTTGCCGGGAAGACCAGCCGGAAGGCCATGCGGATGACAACCACCGCCGCCGCGACCACGAGGTAGAGCCGGAACGGAGCGGCGTCCTGCGCGCAGCACACCACGACCAGGCAGATCGCCACGACCGCCAGGGCGAGCACCAGCACGTTCGTCGTCGCGGTCGCCACCCCCGCCACCACGAGCGCCCAGATCCACCAGGCTGCCGGGTGGACAGTCATCGACGCCTCCGCGCCACGACCGCGGCGCCCACGCCACCCGCGAGGAGGATCCCGACGGCGAGGAGCGGCACGAGCCCGGCGCCCTGGCCGCCGGAGTCACCGGTGGGTTGGTCTCCCGGCGCCGCCGGCGTCGATGCCGTCCCGGTCGATGCTGTTCCGTCCGGCTCGCCCGGATCTGTTCCCGGGGGTTCCCGGTCGACCCAGCCACCGGGCAGGTCGCCTGAGCGGGCCAGGGAGGTGGGCAGCGACGGCGCCGTCGCCGCCTGCAACCCGGTCGTGAACACGAGCCCGACGACGTCCCCGGCAGTCACTGTGAGGTCACCGGCCCCGGTCGTCGCGTAGAGCCACTCGCCGACCCCGCCCCCGTGCCCGTCTGCATGCCCGTCTGCATGCCACAGCGACCAGTAGGCCTGCTGCGAGGGGGTCCGGCTACAGCTCTCGCGCACAGTTCCCCCGTCCGGGACCTGGATCTCCTCGGCGGCGCCCGGTCGTCCGTCGACCCGGCAGACGAAGGCCGTCCCCCACTGGGTGGTCCCCTCCACGCTCACGCCGGCGGCCAGGACCGCCTCGAGCGCAGACACCGATGCGTCCGGGGCGAGGGGCGCGCATCCTCGAATCCCGTCGGCACTCAGGGCCCCGAAGTCGACGACCACGCTCACGCCGTCGCAGTCGGGCGCGGCGGACGGTGCGGGCCGGGCGGGCTCGCTCGGCCCGGCCGCGACAGCCGGGGCGGCCCACGGCACGGCTAGTACCGCGACGCAGGACCATCGCGCCGCCGACCGCCATACTGCAGACCATGCCCGACCGGTCACGGGATCAGCCGATCAGGCCGCGCAGGCCCGTTCCCGCGAGCGCGAGGGTGGCCTGTGCGCTCACGCGCACGTTCGCGGTGCCGGCCAACGGGAAGGCACCCGTGTCTGCGCCGGTGGTAATGATCTGCGACTCGAGCCAGCTCAGGACCGGGGCGGTGTCCACGTCCGCGTCGGTCAGGGCCGCGGCCACGACCGACGTGCTGTTGATGTTGGCGTCCTCGCTGCCGGCGGCCGCCCAGGACTGTCCCGCGGCGTCGGTCGAGCGGGCCGTCTCGAGCCAGGCGAGCGAGTCGGCCACGGCCGGTGCACCGACGGGGACCCCGGCGCCGAGCAGTGCGGAGACCGCGAAGGCGGTCGCGTCGACGTCCGGCACGCAGTCCGCGGGGCTGACGTCGGAGAGCTGCTCCGGGAAACCCGCACCGGCGCACTGTTGGGCTGTGAGGTAGTCCACGGCGGCCTGAGGCGCTTCGGCGGTCGCGTTCAGCGCGAGCACGGCCCATGCCTGGGAGACGGTGATGGAGTAGTCGTCGGCACCGAGGTCGCTGAACCGGCCCGAGGGAGCCTGCAGCGCCACAAGCTCGGAGACCAGGTCACGGCCGCCGAGGTCGGAGGTGTCGATCCCGGAGGTCGCCAGGGTGGCCAGGAGCTTGGCAGTAGATCCCGCGTACTGGGCGGTCGCTCCGTCCCCGATGTACGCGGCCACCGCGTCGGGGGCGGCGAGCGCGGCCGCGAAGGTCTGAGCGGAGTCGACGTCGCCGACTGCCAGCAGAGCGAGAGTGACGTCGGCGGTGAGGCCGTAGTCGTCATAGGCCGTGCCGTCGAACTCGGTCTGCAGGATCGAGGCACCCGCGGCAGAGGTGACCAACCAGGCGGCGGCCGTCTCGGCCGCCGCCTGGCTCGGTGCGGCGTCCTCGGATGTGGCTGTCGCCGACGGGCTCGTCGGCGGCGTGGAGGCGGACGGCGAGTCCGTGCCTGAGCAACCGGCCAGAGCAAGGAACGTCGCGGCAACGGCTACGAGCGGAACAGATCGACGAGTCACAGAATCCTCTTCATCACAGTGCCGCTGCTCAGCCCTCTCCGGGCATGTGTGGTCCCGGGCGTGGGACGAGCAGCGGTCACGAACGCCCGGCCACGTTGTCGCCGGGATTACCAGGCGAAGTCTAGATCGGCTGCCCCCGGCGGGAGCGGTCGTCTCACGCCGATCTCACGCCGATCTCACGCCCGGGCGAGCGCTTCCTGGACCGCGGGACCGACCTGTTCCAGCTCGATCGAGTACATCCGCGAGCCCTGCACCTTCGTGAACCCCAGGGTCGAGTACAGGCCGAAGGCACCGGAGGGGTTGTCGGTGTCGACGTCGAGCTCGGCGTACTCGATGCCGTCCTCACGATAGGCGGTCATGACCGCGGCTAGCAGCGCGATCGCAATCTTGCGTCCCCGGTACTCACGCCGCACGCCGAGCATCTCGATGTACCCGCTCGAGTAACCGGCCACGGGCCAGTCCTGCTCGTACCGTCCCGAGAGCAGATACCCGGCGACAAAGAGCTCGCCGGTGATCGAGCGGCTGTCGTCGACGACGACGAAGCTCCACCCCGGGGCGAAGGTGCTGCGGCCCTGCACCCAGGACTCCGTGGTGGCCGGCTCACTGCCCCAGTGGTCGCGGAAGGCGTCGTTGTGCGCGAGCCGGGTCGCGTCGTCGACGTCCTCGCTCCACGCCACCAGCCGCAGACCGGGCTCAAGAATCGGCTCGTGGACGTCCACGCGAAGGTCGCGGCGCAGGGTCGAGTAGAAGCGCTGCGCCGTATATCCAGCCCCCTCGTAAAGACGCCAGTGGTCGGGCGCGGTGTCCTCGAGGTAGGCCGCGATGCGGCCGGGGCCCCGGTCCGAGCGGGCTACCAGCTTGATTCGCGCGCGGTCGGTCATCCACGCGACCAGGGCCGCACCGAGGCCGACCCCGCGGGCCTGGGGGTGCACGCCGCCGGCCACGAAGGCCCGGATGGTCCCCACGTCACCTGGACGGATCTCCACGGTCGCGTAGGCGCGCAGCTCCCCCGTCGCGTCGATGCCGGCGACCGTGTCGGCGTCCAGGTCCTTCCAGTCGCCCTCGAGCATCTCCGCAACCTCACCCGGGGAGGTCCGGTACGGCGGCGCGTCGAAGGTCTCGATCGCGCCGATCAGAGCGAAGAGCGCATCGGCGTCCTGGGGGGTCAGCGGCCGCCACGTCAGGCCGAGGTCACCGGGCAGCTCGGCCTGGGTCACGGAGTGGTTCATGGTCCAAGCCTAGAGACTGACGGCCCTCGGCGCCCGTGTTTTACCCGGTTGTTCCACGCGCGAAACCTACCGGCGACATCGCGCGTGGATCAGGCGCGGCTCAGGCGTCGATCCGGCCGCGGTCCAGGCCCTCCGCACCCGCGATGATGAAGTCCTTGCGGGGAGCCACGTCGGATCCCATCAACAGCTCGAAGACCCGCTCGGCCGCCACGGCGTGCTCCGCGGTCACCCGGCGCAGGGTGCGGAAGCGGGGGTCCATCGTCGTCTCGGCCAGCTGGTCGGCGTCCATCTCTCCCAGGCCCTTGTACCGCTGGATGTCGTCCTTGTACCGCTTGCCGCTGCGGTCGAGCTTCTTCAGCACGGTCGCGAGCTCGGCCTCGGAGTACGTGTAGATGTACTCGTTCTTGCGCGACCCCGCCCCGATCACCTCGACCCGGTGCAGCGGCGGAACCGCCGCGTAGATCCGTCCGGCGTCGACCATCGGGCGCATGTACCGGAAGAAGAGGGTGAGCAGGAGCGTGCGGATGTGCGCGCCGTCGACGTCGGCGTCGGTCATCAGCACGACCTTGCCGTACCGCGCGGCGGGCAGGTCGAAGGACCGGCCCGAGCCGGCCCCGAGCACCTGGATGATCGCGGCGCACTCGGCGTTGCGCAGCATGTCCGAGACCGAGGCCTTCTGGACGTTGAGGATCTTTCCGCGGATGGGCAGCAGCGCCTGGAAGTCGGAGCTGCGTGCCAGCTTCGCCGTGCCGAGCGCGCTGTCACCCTCGACGATGAACAGCTCGCTGCGCTCGACGTCGTCGCTGCGGCAGTCGGCCAGCTTGGTCGGCAGCGAGCTCGTCTCGAGGGCGTTCTTGCGCCGGGAGATCTCCTTCTGTTTGCGCGCGGACAGCCGCGCGCGCATCTCGGCGACGATCTTGTCCAGGAGGAGGGATGCCTGCGTCTTGTCGTCTCGCTTAGGCGAGGAGAACAACGCGTTGACCTCCTGCTCGACGACGCGCGCCACGATCGCTCGCACCGGCGCCGTGCCCAGCACCTCCTTGGTCTGCCCCTCGAACTGCGGCTCGGCCAGGCGCACGGTCAGGACGGCCGTGAGGCCAGCCATCACGTCGTCCTTCTCGATCCGCTCGGACGCGTCCTTGAGCGACACCTTGAGCCGACGGGCATTGGTCTCGACCGCCTTGCGCATGACCTTGAGCAGTCCGGCCTCGAATCCCGCGAGGTGAGCCCCGCCCTTGGGGGTGGAGATGATGTTGACGAAGGACCGCAGCTCGGTGTCGTAGCCGGTCCCCCAGCGCAGCGCGATGTCCACCTCGCAGTCGCGGGTGACCTCCTGGGAGACGAGGTGGCCTCGCTCGTCCAGGACCGGCACGGTCTCCTTGAAGGTGCTCGCTCCGGTCATGTGCCAGGTCGCGGTCACGGGTGCGTCGGGGGCGAGGAACTCGACGAAGTCGACCGTCCCGCCGTGGTGCACGAACGTCTCGGAGTGCGGGCCGTCCTCCCCCGGCGTGCCGGGGACCCCTCGCTCGTCGCGGACCGTGATGGTCAGCCCGGGCACGAGGAAGGTCGTCTGACGGACCCGGGTGACCAGCTCGTCGTAGGAGAAGACCGCGGTCTTGGGGAAGACCTGACGGTCGGCCCAGTAGCGCACGCGGGTTCCGGTCTGGCCGCGCTTGACCTTGCCGACGATCTGGAGCTCGGAGGTGTCTGTGAAGGGCGTGAAGGGCGAGTCGGGGCCGGGCTGACCTCCGGCGTCGTCGAAGAGCCCGGGCTCTCCGCGGCGGAAGGTCATCCGGTGCACCTTACTGGCACGGTCGACCTCGACGTCGAGGCGTGAGGACAGGGCATTGACGACGGAGGCACCCACGCCGTGCAGGCCGCCCGAGGCGGTGTAGGAGCCGCCGCCGAACTTTCCGCCGGCGTGCAGCTTGGTGTAGACGACCTCGACGCCCGTGAGCCCCGTCTTGGGCTCGACGTCCACCGGGATGCCACGACCGTCGTCGGTGACCGTCACAGAGGTGTCCGCGTGCAGCACGATACCGATCTTCGTGCAGTGCCCGGCCAGGGCCTCGTCGACGGAGTTGTCGATGATCTCCCACACGCAGTGCATGAGGCCACGGGAGTCCGTGGACCCGATGTACATGCCGGGACGCTTGCGCACCGCGTCGAGCCCCTCCAGGACGGAGAGGTGCCGGGCGGTGTAGCTGGATTCTGCCGATGCGGTCGTCACGACCCCGATCGTAATCGGTGTCACTGACAAGACCGTCACAACGCCCTACGGCGCGCTCGGCATCTTCACCCTGAATACGCGGGGAGCGAACCGGCACCGTTCGGTGGTATGGAAAGCGACCGGGGATGGTTACATATCCATGTGACTACTACAACGACTGAAGCCCTGACCGTGGCCGACCGCTGCGACCGCTGCGGCGCTCAGGCCTACGTACGAGTTCTGCTCCCAGCCGGTGAGCTCTTCTTCTGCGCACACCACGCGCGCGCGCACTCCGAGGCGTTCACGCCCGTGGCAACCCACGTGCAGGATGAGACCGACCGCCTCCTGGCCGAGCACGGTGCTGGCGCGGCGAACCGCGGCTGAAACCGGAGCAGACGCTCCCGACAACCAGAAGAGCCCGATCCCCCGTGGGGGTCGGGCTCTTTCTCGTCCCGCCCGCCCCGCGAGCTCGTGAACCAGACGTCGAACTCGTGAACCACCCGGGTTCCCATCCGAGAAACGGGCCTGAACAACGAGTTCGGCGGACGGCTCACGAGTTGGGTGCAGACGCGACGACCCGCGCAGGTAGGCCTCCGCGGGTCGTCGTGTCTCGGGCCAGATCCGATCAGTCCAGGTAGTCCCGCAGGACCTGGGACCGGCTGGGGTGGCGCAGCTTGGACATCGTCTTGGACTCGATCTGACGGATCCGCTCCCGCGTGACGCCGTACACCTTGCCGATCTCGTCGAGGGTCTTGGGCTGACCGTCGGTCAGGCCGAAGCGCATCGAGACGACGCCGGCCTCCCGCTCGGAGAGCGTGTCGAGCACCTGGTGCAGCTGCTCCTGGAGGAGGGTGAAGCTCACCGCATCCGCCGGGACGACCGCCTCGGAGTCCTCGATGAGGTCTCCGAACTCGCTGTCGCCGTCCTCGCCGAGCGGGGTGTGCAGGGAGATCGGCTCGCGACCGTACTTCTGGACCTCGACGACCTTTTCGGGGGTCATGTCGAGCTCCTTCGCCAGCTCTTCCGGCGTGGGCTCGCGGCCCAGGTCCTGGAGCATCTGACGCTGCACGCGGGCGAGCTTGTTGATGACCTCGACCATGTGGACGGGGATACGGATCGTTCTCGCCTGGTCGGCCATGGCGCGGGTGATGGCCTGACGGATCCACCAGGTGGCGTACGTGGAGAACTTGTAGCCCTTGGTGTAGTCGAACTTCTCGACCGCGCGGATCAGACCGAGGTTGCCCTCCTGGATGAGGTCCAGGAAGAGCATGCCGCGGCCGGTGTAACGCTTGGCCAGGGAGACCACGAGGCGAAGATTGGCCTCCAGCAGGTGGTTCTTGGCCCGGCGACCGTCGCCCGCGATCCACTCGAGCTCACGGCGCGCCTTGGCCTCGAACTTTGCGCCGGAGGCGAGCCGCTCGTCGGCGAAGAGACCGGCCTCGATCCGCTTGGCGAGGTCCACCTCCTGCTCGGCGTTGAGGAGCGCGACCTTACCGATCTGCTTGAGGTAGTCCTTGACCGGGTCCGCGGTGGCGCCCGCGGTGACGACCTGCTGAGCAGGCGCGTCGTCGTCGTCGGCGTCGGAGTAGACGTAGCCGCGCGACTCGTCGACCTCTTCGGTGGCCTTCTTTGCACCGGCGGCCTCGCCGTCGGTCTCTTCGGCCTCTTCGACCGACTCGGTCTCTTCGACGTCGTCCGACGCCTTGCGGCGGGTGCGCTTGACCGGGGCGGCCTTGGCGGCAGCCGGCTTGCGGGGGGCGCGCTTGGGAGCGGCCGCGGGGGCTGCTGCGTCGGCGTCCGACGTCGCGTCGGCGGCAACCGCGGCGGCGGCGGCCGTACCGGCGGGCGCGGCTGCCTGACGGGTGGTCACCGGTGCGGCCTTCTTCGCGGCTGTCTTGGGCTTGACGGCCCGAGCGGTCGTGCTCGTGGAGCGGGTCGTTGCGGCAGCGGCGACTGTCGTGGTCGGGAGGTCGACATCAACTCCGGCCGCCACAAGAGCGCGGAAGACGGTCTTGAGGCGCTTCGCGTCGGCGACCTCGGCCTTCTCGCAGGCGTCGCGGAAACTCTCCGCGTCGACACGACCGTGGGTTGCCCCACGACGGATGAGTTCTTGCAGTGCTGGGTGCTCGAATTCGCGGGGGAGCGCGAGATTCTCAGAGATGGGCGCCACAAACGACCTTTCGGCATCTCAGGGAGGCAGAGTTCGGCTGACTTCAGCGATGGTCGAGAGCGACACATCTCAGCTGCCGTAAACCACCATTATACTCGCCGCAGCGCTGATCCACGCCCGCAGAGGGCATCCACAGCACCGCAGCACCTGTGTTCGAGGGTGAGATTCGTCGCTGTCACCGGCCGCTCGATCGCACCCGAGCCGGCGTGTGCCGACCCATCGGTGTCAACGAGCCACGCAAGCGAAAGATTCCTTATCCGGCTGTTGCGGCGCGGTCCGGCTTGACCGCCAGGACCGGGCACGGGCTTCCCAGCAAGATCCGCTGCGCGTTCGAGCCGAGGATGAGCTTGCCCACGGGGCTGCGGCGTCGCAGCCCGATGACGATGACGTCTGCTGAGACCTCCTCGGCGACGGCGATGAGGTCCTCGGCCACGTCCCGGCGTTCGCCCAGGACGCGGATGTCGACCGTGACACCCTCCTGCTCGGCGGAGCGGGCCAGCACCTCCAGCTCGACGTCACGCTCCTCGACGGCGTCCGGCGCTGGGGTGGCGGCCTTCTCGGTCACCACGACGACGAGGTCCGTGCTCCTGCGTCGTGCCTCCTCGACCGCAGCGGCCAGTCCTTGACGTCCTTCAACCGTGGCGAGATAGCCCACAACAACAGTCATCAGTCCTCCGAGAATCAGCCGTGAACGTCCACGACGGACGCCTGCAGGTCTGAAACTACCCGAGAGCAGGGCCTGCGTCAGGTCGACCACGCCTTGGCCCGCCCGCACGTCAGCCCGACCGCTGATCCCGGCTAGCTCCGGGTCAGCTGTCCGGACGCCGGACCCACCCCGGTGCCATCCCGGACACGAGCGCCTGGCTCAGCAGCTCCGCCAGCCGGTATCGCGGGTCGCAGGCCTGCGCCCGTTCCAGGAGCGCCCCGGCCCGTGCCGCGCTCCCCCGCCACCAGGTCAGCAGGGCAAGCAGGGTGAGTGCGGGTGCCTGGCGGTCGCGACGCCCATGCGCGACGATGCCCTCCAGCGTCCGCTGGGCCGCGCTGGACAGGTCGTCCTCGGGCGGCACACCCACCCGCGGGTCGACGATCGCGGCCATCGCCCGCCCGACGGCGGCGTCGGTGCGCCGCCGCTCCTGGGCACCGACGCCGCCGGCACGACCCAGGTCGTCGGATCCCGCCAGGAGCCGCTCCGGCAGGTCACCGACCCCGGGGACGAGCGACAGCAGGATCGCGTCCCGGACCAGGACGTCGTCCAGGGCCGCCTCGAGCCTGCCCAGGCTCGCCGCGGCCAGGGTGCCGTCCAGGGCGGCGCGCCACGTCGCGAAGCCGTCCTGGCGCCACCTGTCGCGCGCGGCCGGGTCGCCGTCCCGGGCTTGGTGGCGCGACCGGTTCGCGGCCGCGTTGGCGCGGCGCCGGTCGAGGTCCGGGGCCCGTGGGATCCAGGCCAGCGCGTCGCGGGTCTCCATGACGACGGCCCCGGCCAGGACCATCTCCGCACCGACGATCGTGGACAGCAGGTCGGTGAGCGGGCGCCCACCGGGCGGGCAGCACCGGGGGTCGGAGCAGCCGAGGACGGAGTACCCGGTCTCCGAGACGACCCAGGCGTCGATCGACCCCAGAAACGTCTCGGCCGCGCCGAGGAAGTGACCGACCGCCCGCCAGGCGAGCGAGTCACCATCCCGGGCGAGCGGCACCGGGGCGTCCGTGTAGACGACCAGGACCACGTCGTGGCCACCGTCGGCGGCCACGTGAGAGACCATGCTCCGGGCAAGCTGGCGTCCGTCGTCGGGCTGGGCGAGGTCGGCAAGGTCCACCCGCATGACCAGGCCCACCCGGTGACGCGGCTCACGGAGGCTGACCGCGACGACGCTCTCGCGCGGCTGGAAGCCCAGCTGGAAGGGGATGAGAGCGAGGAGCTCTTGGGGTTCACGAACGCGCAGTGTCGGTGTCATGCCTCACAGTGCGTCGCCGCCGCGATGTGGCGCGGCCACCCGTCGTCGGCCTGTGCACAGCGCGCCCGCGCTCGACCCTGTGGGGAACATCTCCCGGCGATTCCTGAACGTATCAAAACCGATCTAGGCTCGACCCATGCCTGCCGCCCACGAGTCACTGGTCGACCGCGAAGACCTGCGCCACAAGATCGATGCCCGCCTCGCCCACGTCCTGGGCAACCAGAGCCGGATCCTGGCCGAGATCAGCGTCGACGCGGCTCCGCTGGTGGACGCCTGGGGCCGGATGCTGCGCGGAGGCAAGAGGCTGCGGGCGGCGTTCTGCTACTGGTCGTGGCGCTCTCACGGCGCCGCGGCGGACTCTCCCGAGCTCGCCAACATCATCGGGGTCGGTGCGGCCCTCGAGCTCTTCCAGGCTGCCGCGCTCTTCCACGACGATGTCATGGACAAGTCCGACACCCGACGGGGCGCGGCGACGGCGCACCGCAGCTTCGCCCAGCACCACCTCGACTCCGGCTGGCCCGGCGACGCGGAGCAGTTCGGGTTGTCGACCGCGATCCTGCTCGGCGACCTGAGCCTCATCTCGAGCGAGGACGAGTTCCTCGGGGCGGTCACCGCCCTTCCGGCCGAACGCTCGCAGCCGGCCCGGGAGATCTTCACCCGGATGCGCACCGAGGTCACCGTGGGCCAGTACCTCGACGTCCACGCCCAGATGCAGCCCTGGGACGGGGACTTCGTCGGCGACGAGCGTCGCGCCCGGGAGATCATCCGGTCCAAGACCGCGCGGTACAGCGTCGAGTGCCCGATCTTGCTCGGGGCGACCCTGGCCGGGGCCACCGACGCGCAGCTGAGCGCCTGCTCGGCCTTCGGCCTGCCCCTCGGGGAGGCGTTCCAGCTGCGCGACGACCTGCTGGGGGTCTTCGGCGATCCATCGACGACCGGCAAGCCCGCCGGCGACGACCTTCGCGAGGGCAAGCGCACCCTGCTGATGATCCGGACCATGCGCACGCTCGACCCCGCTGCGCGCGTCGAGGTGGCCTCAGCGCTCGGGCGTCCCGACCTCAGCGCGAGCGAGGTCGCCCAGGTCCAGGAGGTCGTCCGCGCCTCGGGCGCGGTCGAGGAGATCGAGGAGCTCATCACGAGCCTCAGCGCCCAGGCCTTCGAGGCGCTCGACGCTGCGCGACTGCCTCAGCCCGTATCCGACACGCTCGTGTCGCTGGCGCGCGCCGCGGTCGAGCGGCACGCCTGAGAACACCGCCAGACGACGACGCCCGCGCCTGCACAGGGCAGGCGCGGGCGCGGTCGTACTGCGGAAGGTTGGCCTCAGCCCAGGCCCTGCGCCGCCCGACGGACCGCGCTCTTACGCCCGGTCCGCAGGGCCTCCATGGGCGTCTGCCCGAGCGCACCCTCGACCGTGAAGAGCCATTCGATGATCTCGGGGTCGGAGTACCCGACGTCGCCCAGCTGGATGATCGTGCCCTTGAGCGCGGGCAGGATGATGATCTGCTCCGTCTCCCCCTCGGGCACCTGGACCGGCTTGCGGTCGGCAGGGTTGGACAGGTGCGCGGGGATGAGGAACTGCTCGGGGACCGAGAAGATGTTGCGCTCTCCGCGCTTCATGCCGACGATCCGGCGGTCGCTGAGCGCGCTGCGGATCGAGGTCACCTTGGTTCCGAGGCGCTCGGCGACGCCGGGGACGTTCACCCAGTCCCCCACGAGGGCGTCGATCCGAGCGGTCTGGAGGGCTTCAGCCGGGTCGGGCTGCGGCTGCTGTTCTGGATTGGTCACCGGACCAGCCTACGGCTCCTGGCCGCTGTCCATTGTTCACGCAGACAATTCTGACTTAAGGTCGTTGTGCAACACCAGTCACTTCAGCATCCACAGCAACTTCTGCAACACTGGTCACGTGAGCCGTCGGCATCTTCGGCTTGTTGTCCCAGATCGACGGAACCGCCAACAGATCGGATGCGCCCCATGCCCGCCTCCCGCAGCGCCGCCTCCACGACGACTCCCGCACCGTCCCGGACCCGCACCGCAGGCCGGTACGCCCTGCGCTACGGCACCACGGGCCTCGCCCTCGCCGCCGCCTCGATCGTGGCGGCCGCGTCGTCCTCGTCCGCCGACGAGTCCTACGACGTCGCCTCGGGCGACACCGTCTCGGGAATCGCGGCACAGACCGGCGCGTCCCCCGCCTCGATCCGCTCGGCCAACAACCTCGACGCCCAGTTCCGTATCCGCGCCGGCCAACGTCTTGTCATCCCGTCGGCGACGGGCTCTGCGGCGCCCGCCCCGACCTCCACGCCGGCCGCCTCCCACCGCGTCGTCGCCGGCGACACCGTCTCCGCGCTCGCGCTCCGCTACGGCACCACGGCCTCGTCCATCATCTCCTCGAACAACCTCGGCACCAACGCCCTCATCCGGATCGGGCAAACGCTGTCGATCGGGACCACCACGACGTCCAGCAGCGCCCCCAGCAAGGCGGCCCCGACCACCGAGCTCGTCGGCGACACCTTCGCCGGGCGCACCTACTCCCGCGACGTCGTCTCGGCCGCGAACCAGAACAAGGCAGCCCTGCTGGCCAGCTCGGTCCCGAGCAAGGACCAGATGCGCTCCATGGTCGCCGCGACGGCGATCGTCCACGGCGTCGACCCCAGCCTCGCCCTCGCCATCGCCACCCAGGAGTCCGGTTTTGACCAGCGTGCGGTGTCCCCCGCCAACGCGATCGGCACCATGCAGGTCATCCCGACCTCGGGAGACTGGGCCTCCGATCTCGTCGGCTACGACCTCAACCTGCTCGACGCCCAGCACAACGTCACCGCCGGCGTCGCGATCCTCGCGCGCCTCGTGGAGACCAGCCCGTCGCTCGACGACGCGATCGCGGGCTACTACCAAGGGCAGACCTCGGTCCGCAAGTACGGGATGTTCGACGACACCCGGCGTTATGTCGCGAATGTTCGCACCCTGGCCGCTCAACAATGACGACGGGGCTCTCGATGACCCCGCAGGTGTGGAGAGGCTGCGTCGAGATCGCGCGCATCCCCGATTCCGCCCACCTCGCCCACTAGAATCGTCGCGTGGCAACCACTCTGACTGATTCACTCGTCGGCCAACTGGTCGACGGGCGCTACATGGTGGTCTCCCGCATCGCTCGCGGTGGGATGGCCACGGTCTATCTCGCGACCGACCGGCGCCTCGACCGCGAGGTCGCGCTCAAGGTCATGCACCCCCACCTCGCCGACGGCGCCTCCGGGGCGGACTTCGTCTCCCGGTTCCGCCGCGAGGCCAGGGCGGCCGCACGGCTGACCCACCCTGGCCTCGTCGCGGTCTACGACCAGGGCGTGGACGGCGACACGAGCTACCTGACGATGGAGTACGTCGACGGGACCAACCTGCGCCGACGGATGCAGGACGAGGGCACGCTGACCGTCCGCGAATGCCTGAGCGTGGTCGACGACGTGCTCGACGCGCTGGCTGCCGCGCACCGCCAGAACCTCGTGCACCGGGACATCAAGCCCGAGAACATCCTGCTGGCCGCCGACGGTCGGGTGAAGGTCGCCGACTTCGGCCTCGCGCGCGCGGTCACCGAGGTCACCTCCACCACGACCGGGACGATCCTGGGCACCGTCGCCTACCTCGGTCCCGAGCTCATCGCCAGGGGCCTCTGCGACACCCGCACGGACATCTACGCCGTGGGAGTCATGGCCTACGAGATGCTCACCGGGGCTCAGCCCTTCGTGGGCGCCACCCCCATCCAGGTGGCCTTCATGCACGTCAACAACGACATCCCGGCCCCGTCGGAAGTCGCCTCCTGGCTGCCGATCGAGGTAGACGAGCTCGTCTGCGCCTTCGCGGCCCGCGAACCCGACGACCGGCCCACCGACGCGCCCACGGCCCTCTCCTACCTGCGCCGCCTCCGGGATGCGCTCCCCGACGAGATGCTCGACCGACGTGTCGACCGCCCCCTGCCCGCGCCCGTCGATCCTGCGGACTCCGAGGCCGCCACAGACGACGACGGGTCGGCCCGCACTGCCCTCCTGGTGACTGGCACCGTCATCGCAGACCCCACACCGTCCGCCACAGACACAGACACCGAGCCGGATCTCGATGCATCCGACGACGATCCCTACGACGACGGACCTGCGCCGTCCCGGCTCGTCGCGGTCGTCACGGCCCCGCGACCGGACCCTGGCGTCACCGCGCTCTTGGACGCCACAGACGAGTCCTCCACCGCGGGCACCTCGGCAGCCGCACCGGCCACCCACTCCGACTCCGCGTCCGAGCACCTCACCCAGGCACTGAGCATCGGGTCCTCCGGATCGACGATCGCACTCTCCCTCGGTTCGGCGCGCGCCCTCATGCCCGGGACGGCCGAAGCCGCCGAGGCCGCTGCCGGGGCCGAGGAAGCCCGACGCGTCGCAGCCGTCGGCCCTCGCCGACGCCGCCGCCTGGTTGTGTGGATCATCTCGGTCGCGCTCCTGCTCGGAGCGCTCGGCGGGGGTGCCTTCTGGTGGTTCGCCGCCGGCCCCGGGGCCTTCACGATCGTCCCGGCCGGCCTCGTCGAGGTCCCTGTGTCCGAGGCGACCGCCGCGCTCGAGCTCGCCGAACTCTCCGCGGACCCGGTCGACGCGTTCAGTGACGATGTGCCCGCCGGCACCGTCATCTCCGCCGCGCCCGGTGAGGGCGAGAAGATCCGCAAGGACGGCACCGTCGCGCTCACCGTCTCTCAGGGGATCGAGCATTTCACCGTCCCCACCGGGCTGACCGGGATTTCCCTCACCGACTCCGAGGCTGCGCTCAAGAAGAACGGCTTCACCCAGGTCTCGACCACGTCGGACTGGAACACCACCATCCCGGCGGACACGGTCATGAGCGTGTCGGTCACCGAGGGCGCCTCCCTGCCCCACAACGCCCCGATCGTCCTCGCAGTCTCCAAGGGTCCGGAGCCGGTGACCGTCCCGCAGGTCTCCCTGCTCAGCCTCGAGGACGCCGGCGCACGGCTGGAGCCCCTCGACCTCACCGCGACGACGAGCGAGGAGTACAGCGAGTCCGTGCCCGAGGGCCGGGTGATCTCCCAGAGCGTGGAGTCCGGTTCCCAGGCCCACCGCGGCGATCAGATCGCCCTGGTGATCTCGCTCGGCAAACCGCTCGTGGCGGTTCCCGACGTTCTGCTCAAGCCGGTCGCCGAGGCACAGCAGATCCTCGAGGACGCCGGCTTCGAGGTCAAGGTCAAGTACTACATGGGCTTCTTCGGCAACGAGGTGCGCAGTCAGAGCGAAGCACCCGGCACCCAGCTGCGCATGGGATCGAAGATCACCCTCGAGCTGTAGCTCGGCCACCGACGCCGCGAGCCCCGGTCCACCTGAGGTGGGCCGGGGCTCGCGGCGTGTGCTGCGTCGTCGGGCAGGGACTACCTGCCCTGGAGCATCTCGGCGACCTGGAAGGCCATCTCGAGGGACTGCTGGTGGTTCAGGCGCGGGTCGACCAGGGTCTCATAGCGCAGCGCAAGACCGGCGTCGTCGATCTCCTCGCTGCCCCCGAGCACCTCGGTGACGTCGTCACCGGTGAGCTCGACGTGCAGCCCGCCGGGGACCGAACCCACCGCGCGGTGCACCTCGAAGAAGCCCCGGACCTCGTCGAGCACGTCCTCGAGGCGGCGCGTCTTGTATCCGGAGTCCGACGTGATCGTGTTCCCGTGCATCGGGTCGGTGACCCACGTGACGGGGCCACCCACGGCGGTCACCTTCTCGACCAGCGGGGGCAGCGCCTCGCGGATCTTGCCGGCGCCCATCCGGGTGATGAACGTCAGGCGACCCGGGATGCCCTCGGGGTTGAGCTTGTCCTGGAGCGCGAGCGCGTCGTCGGCCGTCGTCGTCGGGCCGAGCTTGACGCCGATCGGGTTGGAGATCCGGGACAGGAAGTCCACGTGCGCGCCGTCGATCTTGCGGGTCCGTTCCCCGATCCACAGGAAGTGGCCCGAGGAGTCGTAGGGCAGGCCGGACTGCGAGGAGACGCGGGTCAGCGCCCGCTCGTAGTCGAGCAGCAGCGCCTCGTGGCTCACGTAGAACTCCACCGTGCGCAGCGCCTCGAAGTCCGCGCCGCACGCCGCCATGAACCGGATGGCCCGGTCGATCTCAGTCGCCGTGCGCTCGTACCGGGCGTAGGCGGGGTTCGTCATGAACCCGCGGTTCCACTCGTGCACCTGGCGCAGGTCCGCAAACCCGCCCGTGGTCAGCGCCCGGACGACGTTGAGGGTCGCCGCGGAGATGTTGTATCCCTGCAGCAGCCGCTCGGGGTCCGGGATCCGTTCCTCGGGCGTAAAGGCGTGCCCGTTGACCATGTCACCGCGGTAGGCGGGCAGCGTCACGGCCTGGCGCGTCTCGTCGTTGGAGCTGCGCGGCTTCGCGTACTGCCCAGCCATCCGGCCCATCTTGACGATGGGCATGCTCGCGCCGTGGGTAAGCACCACGGCCATCTGCAGGATCGTGCGGACCTTGTTGCGCACCCGGTCCGCGTTGGCCTCGGCGAAGGTCTCCGCGCAGTCCCCGCCCTGGAGCAGGAACGCCTCGCCCCGACCGGCAGCCGCAAGACGCTCGGTGAGCGTCTCGAGCTGGGTCGGGACGACGAGCGGGGGCACGGAGCCCAGGGTGTCGCTGACCCTCTTCAGGTGCCCGGCATCCGGCCAGACGGGCTGCTGGCCGGCCACGAGCGTCCGGAAGTGGTCGAGCCCCGCCGCGATCTCGGGATCGACGGCGACGCTCATGAGTGCGGGGGCGCCGGAACCAGCTGCTGGCCGATCTCACCCAGGAGCTCACCGAACCACGGCACGGTCACGTCAAAGGCCTTGCCGCCGGCGATCCGCGGGAACGCGATCGCCTTGAGACGGTCGCCGTCCTCCTCGTCGTGCCCGACGACGCCGGACTCTCCACGGAAGGCGGACTCGACCGCGAAGTCGGTCATCGACTTGATCAGGCGCAGGTCCTCGGGGTTGGCCGCAGCCGCACGCGAGTAGTAGCCGGACTTCTGGACCATGGTCTTTTCGGCGCCGAGCAGCTCGGCGAACTGCTTGGCGAACCAGGCACCGGGGTTGATCGTGTCGAGCTTGACGTGACCGAAGGGGTCGCGTCCGACGGTCTCGCCGGCTGCCTCGAGCTGGGCCACGATCTCGTTCATGCCCGCACCCTCGGAGAGGAAGATGTTGACGTTGCCGACCTCGTCCATAACGGTCCGCAGGCGCTTGGCCTCGGCCTCGATGTCGAGGGCAAGCTCGGGGACGAACACCGCGTGGATGTCCCACCGCTCCTTGGTCAGGCCGATCCCGGGGACCCACTCCTGGGCGTCCAGCCACGTGCGGTACGACGCGGCGGAGGCGGCGGTCAGCCACCCGCAGTGACGGCCCATGACCTCGTGCACGATGAGCATGCGCGGTCCGGAGCGGTGCTCGCCGATGATGTTCTTGGCGAAGTCCGCTGCCTCCTCGGCCGCGGTCCACGCGCCGAGGGACTGCTTGATCGGGATGACGTCGTTGTCGATCGTCTTGGGCAGCCCCACGACCGTGAGGTGGTACCCGTGCTCCTCGAGGTACGCGGCGAGGTCGGCCGCGGTCGTGTTCGTGTCGTCGCCACCGATCGTGTGCAGCACGTCGACGCCGTCGGCCTTGAGTCGCTCAGCCGCCACGGTGAGCGGGTTCTCGCCCTCCTTGACCAGGCCGCGCTTGACGCAGTCCGCGGCGTTGGTCAGCTTGACGCGGCTGTTGCCGATCGGGGAACCACCGAAGCGGTGCAGGATCCCGGCGTTCTTACGGACCTCGTCGTCGATCACGATCTTGTTGCCGGTCAGCAGGCCGTGGTAGCCGTGCTGGTAGGCGATGATCTCGATCTCGGGTGCGAGCTCGGTGTAGCGCTCGATGAGACCGCCGACAGCGGAGGAGAGACACGGGGCGAAGCCACCTGCCGTGAGGAGCGCGACGCGACGGACCGTCATTGAGACAACCTCTCATTGAGCCCACGCCGGGCATGCCTGGGGCACGCAGTCGGTGGGCGCTGAATCGTTCGTGGGAATCAGATCTCAGTCTACTGACGGATCTGGGGTCTCCTGGGGCGGTTCCGGCACCTGGACGTCGGGGGCCGGGCGGCCTCCGGGTGCGCTCGGCGGCGGAGCACCCGTCTCGGACGCCTTGACGCCCGCGGCGAGGCGGGCCTTCTGGGTCGCGGCGTAGATGTCGACGTACTCCTGGCCGGACAGGCTCATGAGCGAGTACATGATCTCGTCCGTGACCGAGCGCAGGATGAACCGGTCGTTCTCCATGCCCTGGTAGCGGCTGAAGTCGAGCGGCTCGCCGATGACGATGCCGATGCGCATGGGCTTGGGCAGTCGCTTGCCGATCGGCTGGGCCTTGTCGGTGCCGATCATCGCGACGGGGATGACCGGGGCGCCGGACTCGAGCGCCAGGCGCGCGACGCCGGTCTTGCCGCGGTACAGGCGACCGTCGGGGCTGCGGGTGCCCTCGGGGTAGATACCGAAGAGGCCGCCGTCGTTGAGACGGTTGAGGCCAGTGCGCAGCGCGCCCTCACTGGCCTTGCCGCCAGAACGGTCGACCGGGATCGTGCCGACGCCGCGCATAAAGCCCGCGGTGAGACGGCCCTTGAGGCCCGTCCCGGTGAAGTACTCGGACTTCCCGATGAACACGATCTCGCGGTTCATCACGAGCGGCAGGACGAAGGAGTCGATCACGGCGAGGTGGTTGCTCGCCATGATGGCGGGGCCGTCCCCGGGGATGTTCTCGAGCCCGCGGACCCACGGACGGAACATGAGTCGAAGCAGCGGTCCAACCAGGACACGCTTCATCAGCCAGTAGAACAACCCGCCTCCTCATGCGCCTCGCATTCGCGGGACTCTCATCCGACTCTAGAGTGATCACCATGCCAGGAACCACCGATGACCCAGACAGCCGTGCCGGCGACTCAGCCGAGCCGGTCGAGCCCGTCGAGCTCGTCCATCCCGCCGATGACATCCCCGCTGAGCCAACAGACCCACCGGACCTGTCCGACCCGGTCCAGACGGAAGCCGCCTGGCAGCAGATCGTCGCGGAACTCTCCGATCTTTCCACGAATCCAGACACGGAACGAACGTCGCCGACCCCGGCGACCACTCCGACCTTCGATTTTCCGGTGGCACCCTGGGTCCACGAGCCCGCGCCAGTGACCTCTGACCCACGTGCCTGGCGGCGCAGCCCGGAGGCGGAGGCGCTCGAGGACGCCGACGACACCTTCGTCCCGCCCGACCCCGGACCCATGCTCAGCACGGACCGGATGCGCAACCTCGGCTGGTTTGCCGTGGTCGTGGCCCCCCTGGCGGCGATCGTCGCTGCGATCTTCCCGGCGATCGTCCCGTCCGAGGTCTATCTGGCGCTCTCGGCGGGCTTCCTCGCGGGCGTGGGGGTGCTGGTCTGGCGGCTGCCCAGCGGGCCCGACGACGGCCCCGGATCCGGAGGGGCCGTCGTCTGACCGGCTGCTAGGTGCGCTCTGGAACGGGCTAGATCCGGGCCAGGTCGGCCGCGCCGACGATCCCGGCCTCGTTGCCCAGTGCGGCCAGCTCGATCCGCGCCTCGGGGCGGTGCCCACGAGCGGGCAGGGCCGAGCCGTAGGCCTCACGGGCAGGCTTGAGCAACAGGTCACCCGCTGCACCCACGCCGCCGCCGATGACGATGAGCTCAGGGTCGAGCAGGGCGGCGACCGAGGCGGCTCCCTCCCCGATCCACCGGCCGAGGTCGGCGAGCAGCTCGATCGAGAGCGGGTCGCCGGACTGGGCCGCACGCGTGACGAGCGGGCCGGTGATCGCCTCGACCTGCCCCTCGGCGAGGTCGAGGATCGCGATAGCCTCGCGCGGGCGGGCGATCGCTGCGGCCTTGGCGTCGCGCACGAGCGCGGAACCGGAGGCGTACTGCTCCCAGCAGCCCTCGTGGCCGCAGCCGCAGTAGTGCCCGCTGGGGACCACGCGCATGTGACCCACCTCGGCAGCTACGCCCCAGCGCCCGCGCACAAGCTTGTTGTCCACGATGATGGCGCCGCCCAGGCCGGTACCGACCGTGAGCATGAGCATGTCGCTGGCCTGCTGCCCGACGCCGAAGCGGAACTCTGCCCATCCGGCGGCGTTGGCGTCGTTCTCCACGACGATCGGCACGTCTGTGCCGATGAGCGCGGCCACGCGGTCAGCGATCGGGTAGTCGCGCCAGGCGATGTTCGGGGCGAAGAGCACCGACGTCCGGTCCGGGCTGACGAAGCCGGCGGCGGCGAGGCCGATCGCACCGACCTCATAGTCCTTGGACAGCTCACGGTAGACGTCGGAGATGGCTTGGTCGATGCTCGACGCGTCGTCGGGCTCCGTGCTGACCCGCGTCTGGGCAAGGATGTTTCCTTGCTCGTCGACCACTCCGGCCGCGATCTTGGTCCCGCCGATGTCGACCCCGATGGCGTACATGAATCCGTTTCCTGCCTCACCTCGTAGTGTGCACATACTCGTGCGACTCGCCTGAAGCCTACTCACCTCCGGTGTGCGCCCGCGCACTCGATCACTGGGTATGGTCTACCCACTATCGACCACTGTCACTGGAGCCAGAATGGACGAGTTCCGCACAGCCGCCCTGATCACCGTCGATCCGAGCAAGAATCTCAATGATCTGCTTGCAGCACGGGTCGCGACGTCGGGCAACAAACCTCTCATGGAGCGCAAGGACCCGTCCGGGACCTGGGTCCCGGTCACCGCGAGCGAGTTCGATGCTCAGGTCGTCGCCGTCGCCAAGGGATTCGTGGCGCAGGGCATCAACCCCGGCGACTCCGTGGGCATCATGTCCCGGACCCGGTACGAGTGGTCGCTGCTGGACTGGGCGATCTGGGCCGCCGGGGCCGTGACGGTCCCTCTCTACGAGACCTCGAGCGCCGAGCAGGTCGAATGGATCCTCACCGACTCCTCGGTCCGGCTCCTCGTGGTGGAGACCCCCGAGCACGCCGAGACGGTCGCCGAGGTGCGCGCCGCGGCTCCCACCCTGGACACCCTCCACGTCATCGACGAGGGCGGGATGGACGCCCTCGTCCTGGCCGGGGCCGAGGTGCCCGACGACGAGATCGCCCGGCGCCGCTCCCTGGCCGTCCTCGCCGACGTCGCCACGGTCATCTATACGTCGGGCACCACGGGGCGCCCCAAGGGCGCCGAGCTGACGCACGAGAACTTCTACTCCTTGACCGTCAACGCGAGCGAGCGTCTCGCCGACGTCCTCAACTACGGCCGACGCCGCACGCTGCTGTTCATGCCGCTCGCCCATGTCTTCGCGCGCTTCATCCACGTCCTCGTGGTCCCGGCCGGCTCGGTCATGGGGCACACACCGGACACCAAGACGCTGATGGACGACCTGAGCACGTTCCACCCGACGTACATCCTGTCGGTCCCGCGGGTCTTCGAGAAGGTCTACAACTCCTCCGAGCAGAAGGCCGCCCTCGCTGGGAAGGCGAAGTTCTTCCACTGGGCAGCCGCGACGGCCATCACCTACTCGCGGGCCCTGGACGCCCCCGGCGGTCCAGGAATCGGGCTGCGCCTGCGGCACAAGGTCGCCGATGCGCTCGTCCTGAAGAAGATCCGGGCCGCGCTCGGCGGCGAGGCGCGCTACGCCGTCTCCGGTGGCGCGGCACTTGGGGAACGTCTTGGGCACTTCTACCGTGGGGTGGGCCTGGTAGTCCTGGAGGGCTACGGCCTGACCGAGACGACCGCTCCGACGAGCGTCAACCTCCCCGAGACCGGGACGATCGGCACGGTCGGCCCCCCGCTCCCTGGCCACGCCTTCAAGCTCGACGACGACGGCGAGATCCTCATCCAGGGGCCGCACGTCTTCCGCGGATACCGGAACAACCCGAAGGCGACCGAGGACGCCTTCCTCGACGGCTGGTTCCGCTCGGGGGACCTCGGCACGATCGACGACGACGGCTACCTGCGGATCACGGGGCGCAAGAAGGAGATCATCGTCACCGCTGGCGGCAAGAACGTGGCCCCGGCGGTCCTCGAGGACCGGCTGCGTGCGCACCCGCTGATCAGCCAGGTGGTGGTGGTCGGTGACAACCAGCCGTTCATCGGGGCGCTGATCACCCTCGACCCCGAGGGGCTGCCCGGCTGGCTGGCCACGCACGGCAAGGAGACGATGACCGTCTGGCAGGCTGCGCTCGACCCGGACGTGCTTGCCTCCTTGGACGCCGCTGTGCAGCGGACCAACCGCGCGGTGTCCCGGGCGGAGTCGATCCGCAAGTTCTCCGTGCTGGACACCGACTTCACGATCGCGAACGACTACCTGACCCCCTCGCTCAAGGTCAAGCGTGCGCTCGTGATCAAGGACTTTGCCTCGGAGATCGACGCGATCTACGCGAGCGTCAACCACGGCGACTGACCGCTGGGCCGACGGTGTCAGTGACGCGGCATATCCTCGCTGCATGATGCATCCTCGGTCGTGGACCCATGAGCCGCGACCCGCCCCCGGAGCCCGGGAGGCGGGTCGCCGGCTCTCCGTCGTCTCAAGTCCAGTCGTCTTGGTCTCCGGCGACCTCCCGTTCCCGGCCGGGCGCCCGGTCCAGCTCGCCCTCGATGAGCTGGGCACTCCCCTGCACGAGGTCACCTTCGTCGTGGTCGACCTCGAGACGACGGGCGGCTCGCCCAAGGACAGCGCCATCACCGAGATCGGCGCGGTCAAGGTGCGCGGCGGGGAGGTGATCGGGGAGTTCCAGACCCTGGTCAACCCCGGCATGCCGATTCCCGCCTTCATCTCCCGGCTCACCGGGATCACGACCGCCATGGTCGCCTCCGCGCCACGGATCGAGGCGGTGCTGCCCTCCTTCCTCGACTTCGCCCGGTCCTGCGTGCTCGTCGCCCACAACGCGCCCTTCGACATCTCCTTCCTGCGCGCGGCGACCGTCGCGATGGACCTGACATGGCCGGGCAACCAGGTGCTGGACACCGTCCCGCTCGCCCGCCGGCTCGTCACCCGGGACGAGGCCCCCAACCACAAGCTCGGGACACTGGCCGCGCTGTTCCGGGCCACGATCACCCCCGACCACCGGGCTCTGTCCGACGCCCGGGCGACGGTCGACGTCATGCATGCCCTCTTCGAGCGGCTGGCCCCGCTCGGGGTCACCACCCTCGAAGATCTCGCCGGTGCGTCCGACCCCGTCCCGCCCGACATCCGCCGTCGCCGTCACCTCGCCGACGGCCTCCCCGACGGTCCCGGGGTGTACATGTTCATCGGCCCCGGCGACGAGGTGCTCTACGTCGGGACGTCGACCCACGTGCGCAAGCGGGTCCGCAGCTATTTCACGGCGGCTGAGAAGCGGCGACGGATGACCGAGATGATTCGCTTGGCATCCTCGGTCCGGGCCATCCCCTGCGCGACCGAGCTGGAGTCACGGGTGCGCGAGCTGCGGATGATCACCGAGCACGCACCGCGGTACAACCAGCGGTCCAAGCACCCCGAGCGGATGCACTGGGTGCGCCTCACCGCGGAGGCCCATCCGCGGCTGACCGTCGTGCGGGAACCCCCGACCGCGGGCACGGGCGTGGCGGCGGCGCAGGAGCCCCGCTGGGCCACCGAGCCGCACATCGGCCCCTTCACCTCCCGGTCGCGCGCCGTGGCCGCCGTCGAGGCCCTGCAGGCCGCTCACCAGGTGCGGCAGTGCGGAGGCCGGCTGCCGGTCGTGCCGCTGGCGACGGCGACCGCGTGCGCGCTGGCCGAGATGGGGCGCTGCAGCGCGCCGTGCGTGCCCACAGACCACGGCCCCGTCAGCTATCCCGACGTGATCGATGCCCTGCGCGCGACGATGGCCGGCGACGCCGGACCGGTCGTGGATGCCCTCTCCCGGCGGATCGCCACCCTGGTCCGCGACGAACGTTTCGAGGACGCCGCCGCCGACCGGGACCGGCTCGAGGCCTACCTCTCGGGCGCGGCCCGGGCGCAGCGGCTCGCGCCGCTGAGCACCTGCCGCCAGCTCGTGGCGGCGCGTCCGGCCACCGGCGGTGGGTGGGAGATCGTCGTGGTGCGCCACGGCCGACTCGCAGCGACGGCGCTCTGCGCGCGCACCGGCGACCCGCTCGCGACCGTCGCCTCCGCGGTGGCCTCGGCGGAGCACGTTCCACCCCCGACGTGGCCGGCTCCCGCGTGCCACCCGGAGGAGAGCGACCTGATCATCGAGTGGCTGGCCGGCGCCGGCGTCCGCCTCGTCGACGTGAGCGACCCGCAGTCCTGTCCGGTGCGCGGGACCGAGCGGCACGTCGTCAACACCTCGACCGCCGAGGTCGTCTCCCGGTCGGCACCCGGCCTTGCTCACGACCTTGCTCCTCGCCCTGCTCACGCCCCCGATCCGGAGCCGTCATACTGGGGACAGCCCACCGGCCGCGCGGGCGAAACGAGCAGGCTCGACCCCCGCCAGAGGAGCACACCATGCCTACCGCCATCGTCATGATCGACACTGACCAGGCACTCATCCCGGAGGCCGCGACGGCCATCGCCGAGGTTCCCGGCGTGTCGGCGGTGTATTCGGTGACCGGTGAGGTCGACCTCATCGCCATGGTGCACGTCACCGACCACAACGAGTTCGCGGACATCATCGCGGACAAGATCAGCAAGGTCCCCGGCGTCCAACGCACCCGGACCTACCTGGCCTTCCGGGAGTTCTCCAGCAAGGACCTCGACGCGGCCTTCGCCCTCGGCCTCGAAGACTGAAAAAAGGCTGTCCGGCTCTCGCCGGGCAGCCCTTTTCGCGCGGTCGGGCGCCTCGCGCCCGTCAGCCGGCGACGGCCGCCCAGCGCGTCAGCACGTCGCGGGCCGCGCCGGAGTCGACGGCACGCGCCGCGTGGGCCATCCCCGCGATCAAGCGGTCCGCCAAGGAACCGCTGGCGGTCCCCGGCAGGCTCGCGTCGGCGACCATCGCGGCTGAGGCGTTGAGCAGCACGGTGTCCCGGACCGCGCCCCGCGCCCCGTCGAGCGTCGCCCGGGCGACCCCGGCGTTGTAAGCGGCGTCCGCCCCGCGCAGGTCCTCGATCGTGATCGGGGCCAGGCCCAGGTCGGCGACCGGGTCGAGCAGGTGCTGGGTGACCACGCCGTCGCGCACCTCCCAGACGTCGGCCGGAGACGACGCGGCGAGCTCGTCGAGCCCGTCGTGACCGCGAAAGACCAGCGCCTGGGTGCCACGTCCGGCGAACACCCCGGCCACGAGCGGGGCCATCCGGACGTCGGCGACGCCGACCGCGGTCGCCCGCGGCTGCGCGGGGTTGGTCAGCGGCCCGAGGAAGTTGAACGCCGTCGGCAGGCCCAGACCGCCACGGGCGGGCGCGGCGTGCCGCATCGAGGAGTGAAAGACGTTCGCGAAGGCGAAGGTGATCCCCACCTCTTCGACGATCTCCCCCACCCGCTGGGCGGGCTGGTCCAGCCGGATCCCCAGCGCCTCGAGCACGTCGGCAGCCCCCGACGACGACGACGCCGCGCGGTTCCCGTGCTTGACCACCTTGAGCCCGGCGCCGGCCAGCACGATCGCGGCCATCGTCGAGATGTTCACCGTGTGCGCCCGGTCCCCGCCGGTCCCCACGATGTCGACTGTGCTGCCGGCGACCCGCAGCGGGGTCGCGTGGGCAAGCATCGAGTCGGCCAACCCGGACAGCTCGGCCACGGTCTCACCCTTGGCGCGCAGCGCGACGAGGAAGCCGGCCAGCTGGATCGGGGTCGCGGCCCCGGACATCACCGTGTCCATGGCCCAGGCGGTCTGCTCGGCGCTGAGGTCTTCACGGGCGATGAGCGCGGAGGTGAGGTCGGGCCAGGTGAAGGACGCCGACCGGTCGGTCACAGGCCCGAACCCTGGCGCAACGGCTCGGCGAGCACGGTGCGCACGGCCTTCTGGAGGTCGAGCGGGTCGAGCGGACGCGGCACTGCCGCGTCCGCCAACGACCACGAGGCCAGCCAGGCGTCCTGGGGGCGGCCGGTCAGCAGCACCACGGGCGGGCAGTTGAAGATCTCGTTCTTGAGCTGGCGGCAGATGCCCATCCCGCCGACCTTGTCCGCCTCGCCGTCGAGCACGAACATGTCGAGGCCTCCGGCGTCGGCCCTCTTGATCACCTCGTCGTAGGTCGCGACGTCGATCCAGACGATCGCCTCACCGGCGCCGTCCACCTGGCCGACTGCGCCCCGAACCTCCTCGCGCACGGTGCGGTCGTCGCTGTAAAGAAGAATGGTAGGCATGAGCATCCTCGCGATCGTGTGAAACGGATGGGTCCGCGCACCTGCCCGCTGCTGAGACGGCGTCAACGACGTCGACTCGGGCGGGAAGGTGCGCGCCTATGAGCATCTTGGCACGCCAGTACCCCTATTTTCGTGACAGTACTTGGTGTTTCGTCACGAGGTGGCACCCGGAACCGTTGTTCTGCAGTCATTGTGAGATTCAACCCTGCGAAACGGTGGGTCTTAGGACCCAAACATGCGCCAACATCGGCCATAATGATTAACGTGTCGACTGCAACGGCTGCGCCCAACGCCCAACTCCACGTGAGTGTGAACCGACCGAACCCCGTTTCGGTCGGAACCATCGTGTGGCTCGCGAGTGAACTCATGTTCTTCGCGGGCCTCTTCGCGATGTACTTCACCGTCCGTGCGACGATCCCTGCTGACCAGTGGAGTGAGGGAACCGAGCATCTGGTCCTGAGCTTCGCGTTGATCAACACCTGCGTCCTGGTCCTGTCATCGGTGACATGCCAGATGGGCGTCTGGGCCGCGGAGCGGCTCCAGCCCCGCCGGACCGGGTCGATCTTCCAGGTCAACCGCTGGGGCATGAACGAGTGGATAACCCTGACCTACATCATGGGTTCGTTCTTCGTCGCCGGTCAGATCTACGAGTACTCCGAGCTCGTCGAAGCCGGGCTCACGATCTCCTCCAGCCCCTACGGTTCCGTCTTCTTCCTCGCGACGGGCTTCCACGGCCTGCACGTGATCGGCGGGCTCATCGCCTTCCTCGTCCTGCTCGGCCGGTCCTTCACTGCGAAGGACTTCGGCCACCACGAGGCCACCACCGCGATCGTCGTGTCGTACTACTGGCACTTCGTCGACGTGGTGTGGATCGCCCTCTTCGGCATCATCTACTTCCTTCAGTAGCACGCCCCACCTCGCTCTCGTCTCGACGTGAGCACCCTGACCACACTGCCCTCCCCCCACTTGCGAGACGAGGATCTATCCGTGAAGGCACTCGCCGCCCGCCGACACCACCGGTTCACACCGGTCGTGCTGCTGCTGCTGGCGCTGTTGGTGACCGGCGGCCTGTACGCCGCCCTGGCACCCACGTCGGCTAGCGCCGACACCGCAGCCACCGACGACATCGCAGCAGGCGAAAAACTCTTCCTGGCCAACTGCGCCACCTGCCACGGCGTCAACGCCGAAGGTCGAGACGAGGTGCCGTCGCTGATCGGCGTCGGTTCTGCCGCTGTGAACTTCCAGGTCGGCACCGGGCGTATGCCCATGGCGATGAACGGCCCCCAGGCCGAGGCCAAGCCGGCCCAGTTCGACGCGAAGCAGACGAGCCAGCTGGCCGCCTACGTCGCCTCGCTCGGCCCTGGCCCCTCGACTCCGACCGCCGAGCAGGTCGACCCCGCGCTCGGAGACCCGTCCATGGGCGCCCAGATCTTCCGTACGAACTGCGCCATGTGCCACAACGCCGTCGGCGCCGGCGGCGCGTTGTCCGAGGGCAAGTTCGCACCCGCCCTGACGGACACCACCCCGACACACATCTACGAGGCCATGCTCACCGGCCCGCAGTCCATGCCTGTCTTCAACGACGCGACCATCACCCCCGAGGAGAAGCGCGACGTCATCGCCTACCTCGTCGAGCAGCGTGAAGGGTCCGCCGGCGGCCTCGACCTCGGCGGCATCGGCCCCGTGAGCGAAGGCCTGTGGATCTGGATCGTCGGAATCGGCTCCCTCATCGGGTGTGCCGTGTGGATCGGAGCCAAGTCGTCATGAGCGAGCCCAAGAACCCAGAGAACGCTGTGGACGTCGCCGGAACCGGTGCGTCCGAGTTGGACCGCTTCCCCGACCCGGGCATGCACGAGCACAAGCTGCGCATGGCCGACAAGGACCCGAAGGCCGCCAAGCGCGCCGAGGCTCAGGTTGTCATCCTCTTCGTGATCTCCATCGTCGGCACCATCGGGATGCTCATCGCGTACTTCGCGATCCGCCCCGAGGGCACCACGGCGAGCGTCCGCAACGCCAACCTCGCGCTCGGCCTGGGAATGTTCTTCGCGCTCATGGGCATCGGTCTCGCCGCCGTGCACTGGGCCAAGACGCTCATGTCCGACCACGAGAAGTCCGAGGACCGCCACGCCCAGCGCAGCGCCGACGACGTCCGCGAGGCGGCCGTCGCTGTCCTCAAGGAAGGCGCCGCCGACTCCGGCATCGCCCGCCGCCCCGTCCTCCAGGGTGCCGTCGTCACGGCCCTCGCACTGTTCCCGCTGACCATCGTGGTCCCGCTGATCAGCTCGGTCGGCGGCGACTGGGACATCTCGAAGTTCAAGCACACGATCTGGAAGCCCGGCACGCGTCTGGCGATCGACCCCACCGGGCGCCTGATCAAGGCCTCGGACCTGACGATCGGCTCCGTGGTCCACGTGATCCCCGACGTCCCCGCCGAGGAGCGCCGCAGCCACCACTGGATCGCCGAGAAGGCGAAGGCGATCGTGCTGCTGGTCCGCCTGGACCCAGCCATCCTCAAGGAGACCGAGGAACGCAAGTCCTGGTCCTACGACGGCATCGTGGCCTACTCCAAGATCTGCACCCACGTCGGCTGCCCGGTCGCCCTGTACGAGCAGCAGACGCACCACCTGCTGTGCCCCTGCCACCAGTCGACCTTCGACGTGGCTGACGGCGCGAAGGTCGTCTTCGGTCCTGCGAAGCGCCCGCTGCCTCAGCTCCCGATCATGGTTGACGACGAGGGCTACCTCGTTGCACAAGACGACTTCGACGAGCCCGTTGGCCCGAGCTACTGGGAGCGCCTCAAATGAGCACCACGCAAGCACAGGGCCCCCTGGCCGGCGCCGCGGACTACCTCGACCAGCGCACCGGCATCGCCAGCGTGGTCAAGGGCTTCGCCCGCAAGATCTTCCCGGACCACTGGTCCTTCCTGCTCGGTGAGATCGCTCTCTACTCCTTCGTGGTGCTGATCATCTCGGGCGTGTTCCTCACGATGTTCTTCGTCCCCTCGATGGGCCTGGTCGAGTACACAGGCCCCGTCTCGACGATGAGCGGCCAGCTCGTCTCCGAGGCGTTCAACTCCACGCTCCGGCTCTCCTTCGAGGTCCGTGGCGGGCTGCTGATGCGCCAGATCCACCACTGGGCGGCGCTGCTGTTCATGGCTGCGATCGTCACGCACATGATGCGCGTCTTCTTCACCGGCGCGTTCCGCAAGCCGCGTGAGCTGAACTGGATGGTCGGCTTCATCCTGATGATCCTGGGCCTGGCCGCCGGCTTCACCGGTTACTCCCTGCCCGACGACGTGCTCTCCGGCAACGGTCTGCGGATCACCGACGGTGTCATCAAGGCGATCCCGGTCATCGGCGCGTACATGTCCTACTTCGTCTTCGGCGGAGAGTTCCCCGGCGGCGACATCATCCCGCGCCTGTTCACGATCCACATCCTCGTGGTACCGGCGCTGATCCTGGCGCTCGTCGGACTGCATCTGCTCTTCGTGGTTGTGCACAAGCACACGCAGTACCCCGGTGGTGGACGCACAGACAAGAATGTCGTCGGCTTCCCGCTGTTCCCGATCTACGTCGCCAAGGCCGGTGGGTTCTTCTTCATCGTCTTCGGTGTCATCGCCCTCATGGGTGCCACGATGGCGATCAACAACGTCTGGAACTACGGACCGTACGACCCCTCCCCCGTCGGAGCCGGCGCGCAGCCCGACTGGTACATGCTCTTCCTCGAGGGTTCGTTGCGTCTCATGCCCGGCCAGGCCGAGTTTGTGATCGGCGGCTACACGCTCTCGCTCAACGTCCTCATCCCAGCCGTGGTCATCCCGGGCATCCTGTTCACCTTCCTCGCGGTCTATCCCTTCCTCGAGTCGGCTGTGACCAAGGACAAGCGCGAGCACCACGTGCTCGACCGCCCGCGCAACGTGCCGGTCCGCACCGGGCTCGGTGTGGGCTTCTTGACGGCGTTCATCATCCTTGCCCTGGCCGGATCGAACGACCTCATCGCGACGCACTTCAGCCTGTCGATCAACTCGATCACCTGGGTGTTCCGCATCGGGTTCTTCGTCGCTCCCGTGCTGGCGTTCTGGATCACCAAGCGGATCTGCATCGGCCTGCAGCGCAAGGATCGCGAGCTCGTCCTGCACGGGCACGAGACCGGTCGCATCGTGCGCTTCGCGGATGGTGAGTACATCGAGGTGCACAAGCCTATCAACGACCAGGAGCGGTGGCTGCGGGTCAGCTACGACGCGCACAAGCCCCTCGAGATCGAGCCGCGCGAGGACTCTCGCGGGGTACGCCGCAAGGGCTTCAAGCAGGACGCGCGCCTGCAGAAGCTCTCCCGGTTCTTCTACGAGGACCGCGTCGAGCCGGTCACCCCCACCGAGCTGGCCGCTGCTCACTCTCACGGTGAGCACGACCAGATCGATGCCCACGCACCGGCGGCCCAGCTCGCCGGCGGCAGCGGGGCGTCTGTGAGTGACCACGACGCGGACAGTCACGGGCACCAGCACTGATCGTGCTGCAGAGTTAGGGCATGGCCCGCGACGGTTTTCCACCCTGTGGGAGCATCGTCGCGGGCCATCCGCTTTTTATAGACGTCGCGACATCACGGTTGCGAGATACCTCCAGGAGGAGATCGAACATGGCTGTCTACACACTGCCTGAGCTCGGCTACGACTACGGAGCGCTTGAGCCCCACATCTCGGGTCGGATCATGGAGCTTCACCACTCCAAGCACCACCAGGCCTACGTCACGGGAGCCAACACGGCCCTCGACAAGCTCGCTGAGGCTCGCGAGAACGGTGACTTCGCGGCCATCAACCTGCACGAGAAGAACCTGGCGTTCAACCTCGGTGGGCACGTCAACCACTCCGCGTTCTGGACGAACCTCTCCCCCGCAGGCGGCGGTGAGCCGACCGGCGACCTGGCGGCCGCGATCGCCGAGGACTTCGGTTCCTTCGACGCCTTCAAGAAGCACTTCGGCGCCGTCGCCGCGGGCGTGCAGGGCTCCGGCTGGGCCATTCTGGCCTGGGACTCCCTCGGCTCGAAGCTCATCATCGTCCAGCTCTACGACCAGCAGGGGAACATCCCGATGGGCCTGACGCCGATCGTGCTGCTCGACGTCTGGGAGCACGCGTACTACCTCGACTACCAGAACGTCCGAGCCGACTACGTCGCAGCCTGGTGGAACATCGTCAACTGGGCCGACGCCGACGCCCGCTTCACGCGTGCCCGCACGCAGACGGCCGGACTCATCCTCCCCGCCTGATCCAGCGCTGATTGATCCAGTTCTGCCGGATCAATCGACGTCCGCTCGTCATCGAGCAGACTGCAGGATGCCTTCAGCGCCCTGTGCACGCCTTCCAGACTCACGACCCCCTCGGTGGTCGACCCGGACTGGTGGCGCCGCACAGGGCGCTTCTGCGTACCCCGCGAAGCTGGCGTCGCGACGCAGAACGGCGGTGGGACCCAGGCTCATGGCCTGGGTCCCACCGCCGTCAAATACTTCAGCCGTTCAGTCGTGCTGCTCTTCGGTCAGCGCGTAGAGCCCGTCGATCACAATCAGTGCGCGTGCTGTCCGCGGGAGAACTCGAACACCCAGCCTACGAGGGCAAGGATCGAGACGACGACGCCGATCCCGAAGACCCACCAGCCGACAGCCAGGCCCAGGAAGCAGATCGCCGCACCCGAGGCGATCGCGAGGGGCCACCAGCTCCACGGGGCGTACACACCCTGCTCGCCGGCGCCCTGCTCGATCTCACCGTAAGGGTCGTCCTCGGGCCTCGGGTCCATCCGCTTCCCGGTCACCACGAGGTACGAGCCGATCATGGCCACGAGGCCGACGAGCAGCAGCAGCCCGACGGAACCGACAGGTTCCCAGTCGCTCAGCAATCCGTAGGAGAGCGCCACGACAAGGAAGAAGGGGACAAGGAAGACGAACAGTCTGCTCTCGATCTTCATCGGTTGCTCCCCTCGTCACGGGCGTCGTTGTCGATGACACGCTGCGCTGCGGACGCTTGCTCTCCGCGGCGGTCAGACTCACCGAACACATGGTCAAGGTGCTTCTGCTCCGAGCCGTGATGGTCCATCGCCGCGACCTCAGGGTGGTGCAGGTCGAAGGCCGGGCGCTCGGAACGGATCCGCGGGAGCGAGGTGAAGTTGTGGCGAGGCGGCGGGCAGGACGTCGCCCACTCGAGCGATCCGCCGTAGCCCCACGGGTCGTCCACGGTCACCAGCGGCGCGTTGCGCCACGTGATGTAGATGTTCCACAGGAACGGCAGGGTCGAGGCGGCCAGCAGGAATGCGCCGATCGTGGACACCTGGTTCATCCAGGTGAAGCCTTCCTGGGGCATGTAGTCGGCGTACCGACGAGGCATGCCCTTGACACCAAGCCAGTGCTGGATGAGGAAGGTCATGTGGAAACCGACGAACAGCATCCAGAAGTGGAGCTTGCCGAGGCGCTCGTTGAGCATCCGACCGGTGAACTTGGGCCACCAGAAGTAGAAGCCCGCGAACATTGCGAACACGACGGTGCCGAAGACGACGTAGTGGAAGTGCGCCACGACGAAGTACGAGTCTGTGACGTGGAAGTCCATGACCGGGCTGGACAGGATGACACCGGTCAGGCCACCGAAGAGGAACGTGATGAGGAAGCCGATCGACCAGAGCATGGGCGTCTCGAAGGTGAGCTTGCCCCGCCACATCGTGCCGATCCAGTTGAAGAACTTCACGCCCGTCGGGACGGCGATAAGCATCGTCATGAAGGAGAAGAACGGCAGCAGGACCGCGCCGGTGGCGTACATGTGGTGCGCCCACACGGTCACCGACAGCGCAGCGATCGCGATCGTCGCGTACACGAGTCCCTTGTACCCGAAGATCGGCTTGCGGCTGAAGACCGGAAAGATCTCGCTGACGATCCCGAAGAAGGGGATCGCGATGATGTAGACCTCTGGGTGACCGAAGAACCAGAACAGGTGTTGCCAGAGGATCGCGCCCCCGTTCTCGGGGTTGAAGATCTGCGCACCTAGTCGCCGGTCGGCGCCCAGCGCGAACAGCGCGGCGGCCAGCGGCGGGAAGGCCATCAGCACGAGCATGCTCGTGACGAGGGTGTTCCAGGTGAAGATCGGCATGCGGAACATCGTCATGCCGGGTGCGCGCATGGTGATGATCGTGGTGATGAAGTTGACCGCACCGAGGATCGTTCCGAACCCGGTCATCACAAGGCCGAAGACCCACAGGTCACCGCCCAGGCCCGGGCTGAACGTCGTGTTGGAGAGCGGTGCGTAAGCGAACCAGCCGAAGGAGGCCGCGCCCTGCGGGGTGAAGAACCCCGCCGAGGCGATAAGACCACCGAAGAGGTAGAGCCAGTACGCGAACATGTTCAGACGCGGGAACGCGACGTCGGGTGCACCGATCTGAAGCGGCATGATCACGTTGGCGAAGCCGGCGAAGAGCGGCGTCGCGAACAGCAGCAGCATGATCGTGCCGTGCATCGTGAAGAGCTGGTTGTACTGCTCGTTGCTCTGGACGATCTGGATGCCCGGCTCGAAGAGCTCGGCACGGATCACCAGGGCCATCAGGCCGCCGATGCAGAAGAAGATGAACGAGGTGATCAGGTACATGTACCCGATCGTCTTGTGGTCGGTCGACGTGATCCACTTGATCACGGTCCGGCCCAGGTTCTGGCGCGAGGGCGCCAGCCCGGGGACCACAGCTACGGCGCTGGCCATCAGTGCTCACCCTCTGTGGAGGCACTGGATGCCTCGTGTTGTTGACGGTTGAGGTCGAGCCCGAGAGACCCGGTCTGCCCCAGTTCCGCAAGGTCGGCCATGTGTGCGTCGTACTCCTCCTGGGAGACGACCTTCACGTTGAACAGCATCCCGGAGTGGAACTCGCCACACAGCTCGGCGCACTTGCCCGCGTAGATTCCCTCGCGGGTAGGCGTGACCTGCCAGACGTTCGTCCGGAACGGGATCATGTCCATCTTGTCGATGAAGGCGGGGATCCAGAAGGAGTGGATGACGTCCCGCGACTCGAGCTGGAACTCCACGACCTTGTTGACCGGGAGGTACAGGGTCGGGAACGACTCGTTGGTGCCGGGGGCACCGAGGTCCGTGGTGAGCTCGCCGACGTTGACGGCGTGCTGACCGGTGTCGTAGACGTCGGAGTCCAGGTAGTTGAAGTCCCAGCTCCACTGCTTGCCGACCACCTGGATCGTGACGTCCGGTTCGGCGTCCGTCGCGCGCATCTCGGAGATGTCGCGCTGGGTGAAGAAGAACAGGACGCCGACCATGACGATCGGCACGATCGTGTACATGATCTCGAGCGGCAGGTGGTAGCGGGTCTGGATCGGAAGCGTCTTGTCGTTCTTACGCTTGCGGTAGGCCACGACACACCAGAGCATCAGGCCCCAGGTGAAGATGCCGACGATCAGGGCCGCAACCCATGAACCGACCCACATGTCTGTGATCCGGTCCGTCTGGTTGGTGACGGGTCCGTCGTCGTACCCCGGGAGGAAGCCACGCTGGGCTTCGGGGGAACATCCGGACACGGCAAGGCTGACAAGCGCGGCTGCTACAACGAGCCGTCCTGCTGTCTTCCGACTAAGAGTGGGGCGTTCCGAGCGCAAGGGGGGGCCTTTCACTTCACGTCCTGCTCACTACCCGAGCACGGGCAGCACACAGGACCTTCGTCCTCGATAGCATGAAGCGTATCGCGGGTTGGGGCCAGAACGGGCCCTGAGCACGCCAGACGGGTGTGAGAAATGTGGCACCTTGACGTCTTTCTAACACGGCTCTCGGGTCTGTCACGAACCTAGGACCTAAAGCCCTGAATGTCCCTCGCGGAGGCCCCGGGCGCCACGCCCCAACTGCGCGCCGACCTCGCGCCCAGAGTGCCGCGCTACCGTGGGTGGGTGGTCGATCCCGTAGCTTCGCACGCCAGCTCCCCCCGCCCGACGCCTGCCGCTCCCTCCGCCCGGGTCCACCTGGACGCCGGCGGGAGTGCTCGCCTGCACCCCCTCGCGCGCCAGGCCCTCGACCAGGCTCTGGCCGAGGGCTGGGCGGATCCTCACCGTCTGCACTCAGAGTCCCGCCGCGCCGCGGCTCTGCTCTGGGGCGCCCGCGAGGCGGTCGCGGGCGCGGTGGGCGCCCGCACCGAAGAGGTCCACTTCGCCCCCTCGCACGTCGCCGCGTTGCACGCGGGGGTCCGCGCGGTCGCCCTCGGCCGCCGGCGGACCGGGACGACCGTCGTCACCTCGGCGGTCGAGCGCGCGGCTGTGCTCGACGCCGCGGCCTTCGTCACCGCGCGCGGCCCGGACGGAGCCCGCCACGAGATCGTGGGCGTGGACCCCCTCGGCCGGGTCGACGCCGCCGCCTTCTCCCGGGCGATCGCTTCTCCCGGGGTCGCCCTAGCGGCCCTCCAGCACTCCAACGGCGAGGTGGGCACTCTGCAGCCCCTCGAGGCCGTCCATCATGCGGCCCGCGCGGCGGGCGTCCCGCTCCTGGTCGACGCGGGCGCGGCGCTCGGCCACGTCGAGATCCCCACCAGCTGGGACCTGCTCGCCGCGGACAGCGCGGACTGGGGTGGACCGACCGGCGTCGGCGTGCTCGTGGTGCGTCGGGGCGTGCGCTCCACGGCGGACTGGCCCGAGGACTCCGGCACCTGGTTCCCCGGCGGCGTGGCCGTGCCGTCGGCCTTCGCGGCTGCGGTCGCGCTCCAGGCCTGCATCGAGGACCGTGACTCTGAGGACGCCCGACGGCGCGCGCTCGTCGACCTCGTGCGGACCCGGGTCCCCCAGCTCGTGGCCGACGTCGAGGTGGTCGGCGACCCGCTCGACCGGCTCCCTCACGTCGCGACCTTCTCGTGCCTCTTCGTCGACGGCGAGGCCCTCGTCTCCGAGCTCGACAGGGCCGGTTTTGCGGTGGGCTCGGGGTCGGCGTGCACGTCGAGCGCCCTCGAGCCCAGCCATGTGCTCGCCGCCATGGGCGTGCTCACGCACGGCAACGTGCGCATCGGCGTGGACCGCACGACGACGCTCGCGGACGTGGAACGGTTCCTCGCCACGCTCCCCGGTGCGGTCGCCCGGGTCCGGGCCATGCTCGGTGTTGAGTCGCTGTGACCGGAGAAGAGAAGGACCGAGCCACGGTCGTCGATGCGCGCGGGCTGCGCTGCCCGATCCCGGTGATCCGGCTGGCACGCCAAGCCCAGTCTCTCGCTGACGGGGATCGGGTGACCGTGTGGTCGACCGATCCCGCCGCGGTCTACGACGTCCCCGCCTGGGCCAGGATGCGCGGACACACGATCGAAGAATCGATCGACGTCGATGCCGACGACGGCCCGTTCCAGGCGATCACGGTCCGGATCGGCGGCTGATCCGTCCGGACATGACACGAGCGGGGTCCGGGTGACCAGCACCCAGACCCCGCTCGTGTCGCCACCCTGATCGGGTGGATCATGCTCAGGCGAAGGAGCCGCCACAGGCACAGCCTTCGCCGGCGTTCGGGTTGTCGATCGTGAAGCCCTGCTTCTCGATCGTGTCCGCGAAGTCGATCGTGGCGCCCTCGAGGTAGGGGACGCTCATCTTGTCCACGACGACCTCAACACCGTCGTAGTCGCGCAGTGCATCGCCCTCGAGCACGCGCTCGTCGAAGTACAGCTGGTAGATCAGGCCGGAGCAGCCGCCGGGCTGGACAGCGACGCGCAGGCGCAGGTCGTCGCGGCCCTCCTGCTCGAGCAGGGCGCGGATCTTCTGGCCGGCAAAGTCAGACAGCAGCACGCCGTGGGTTGCAGTCTCGGTGGTCTCGCTCATGGTGTCTCCCCACAGTGAAGAAAACTAGTGACGAACAGTCGGTGTCTCGCGATGGATGCAACTTCCGTCACAGCCCACGATCATCAGCAACCATGCGCCGTCGGGTTTTGTTCCACCAGCCTAAGCCCTCGACCGACCGTCGATCCTCCCCGGCGACCCTGGCGGCGGGGACGAGGTCCCTCACGAGGGTCCCGGCGCCGCCCCGGACCAGGACGGCGACCACGATCGTGCGACCCGCTCGGCGACGGCCCCCGCCCGAGCCTCGACGGACTCAGCGCGTTGAGAGCCGGCGCCGTCGGGCCGCAACGGGTAGGACGCGCTGAGGCCCACGGCCGCCAGCTCGCGGCGGTTCATCATGCTCCGCTCGGCCAGGGCCACGCACGCGATGCCGTAGCCGCTGGCCGCGAGCGCGGCCTGCTCGACCCCCGACCCGTGGAAGGAGGCACCGTCGAGGTCCTCGCGGGCGGTGATCACCAGGTCCGCGGACTGGGCCCGGGCGGTGAGACCGACCACCTGGGCGTAGACGGTGGCACCGGGCAGCAGCCGGGCGCCGAGCAGGGCGAGCGCGAAGCCCAGCCCGCCGCCGGCCCCCGCCCCGGGCAGCGCGGTCAGATCCCGGGCCCGGGGCGTGACCATCACGGCCTGGGCGGGCGCGAGAGCGAGCAGACCCGCGCTGGGACTCGCTGCCCGCGCACGTTCGCGCGCCTGCCACAGGGCATCGGCGACCCGCCCGATCTCCCGCTCGCGCTGCTGGGCTGCCTCGCGGGTCGACGCTCCGGCGTCGGCCGCGCCGGCGCTCGCCCCGTGCAGACCGAGCAGCGGGATGTCGGTCGCCGTGGCGGCAACGAGGTCGATCCCCCGCAGTCGGTCGAGGACCTCTCCCAGCCCGTCGGGGCGAGGAGCCTCGCCGCCGAGGCCACGTGCACCGAGACCCCGCACCCCGAGGGCCGCGAGCAGCCCGGCCCCGGCGTCGGGCAGGCCGGGCAGGTCTGTGGGTGTACCCAGCCCGACGACGATGCGGGTCGCGCCCGCGGCGATCGCGCGTTCGATCTGCGCGGCTACGGGTGCGGACCCGTCCTGCGAGCTCGCCGCGAGGGCGACGGCGGAGTCGATGTAGGCGGTCCTCGCCCCGGCGACTCCCAGCACGCCGTCGGCGTCCGGGGGCGCCCAACCACAGGCCTGGGCGAGGAGACCTGCGAAGCCGGGCCCGCCGTCGGACAGCGGGCACAGATCCACGGTGTCGTGGGTCGCGCCCCGCAGCCACCCGGCCACCAGCGCCGCGCCGATCCGGCGCGTACCGTCGGCGCCGGTGAAGTCGGTGGATGTGGTGGAGTCGGTCGAGTCGGTGTCCGCGCCGGCGAACCGGTCGGGGGCGATCAGTACGTGCATGGACCCATCTTCACCTACCGGCAGCTCGCCGCGGGCCACTCCGACGCGGCGGAAGCCCCAGCCGCCGGAGCTGGCCCTGTGAGACGATTGGCCCCGTGAGCACACTGTTGAACTCGTCCTTCACCGAACCGTCCGCCTCACCGGCGCTGCTGCTCCTGGGACAGAACAAAGACCTGTCCTCTGAGCGTGGCGTGGAGTGCACGGGCGACCTGCCCGCCGCGAGCGATCCCGATCTGGTCGCCCGGGCCCGGGTGGCGCGCGCCGCCCTGGGTGACCGTGCGTTCATCCTCGGTCACCACTACCAGCGCGACGAGGTCATCGACTTCGCCGACGTCACGGGCGACTCCTTCAAGCTCGCGCGCGAGGCCGCCGCCCGGCCCGAGGCCGAGTTCATCATCTTCTGCGGTGTGCACTTCATGGCCGAGAGCGCCGACATCCTCACCTCCGACGCCCAGCAGGTCATCCTCCCCGACCTCGCGGCCGGCTGCTCGATGGCGGACATGGCCGCGATCAACCAGGTCGAGGAGTGCTGGGACGTGCTCACCGACGCCGGGATCGCCGACGTGACCCTCCCGGTCACGTACATGAACTCCACGGCCGCGATCAAGGCGTTCACGGGGCGTCACGCCGGGACCGTGTGCACCTCCTCCAACGCCGAGGTGGCCCTGCGGTGGGCCTTCGACCAGGTCGGCGGGGTCGACGGGACCGGCAAGGTCCTGTTCATGCCCGACCAGCACCTGGGGCGCAACACCGCGATGATCAAGCTTGGCTTCACCGCGGCGGACTGCGTCGTCTTCGACCCGCGCAAGCCCGGCGGCGGCCTGACCACCGAGGAGCTGAGGAACGCCCGGATGATCCTGTGGCGCGGGCACTGCTCGGTCCACGGACGCTTCTCCGAGCGCAACGTCACCGACATCCGGGCCGCCGTCCCGGGGATCAACGTCCTGGTGCACCCCGAGTGCAAGAACGAGGTCGTCGAGGCGGCCGACTTCGTCGGGTCGACCGAGTACATCATCACCATGCTCAACGCCGCCGAGCCGGGGTCCTCGTGGGCGATCGGGACCGAGCTCAACCTCGTCCGCCGGGTCGCCGCGGCGCACCCGGACAAGAACGTGCACTACCTCGACTCGACGGTGTGCTTCTGCTCGACCATGAACCGGATCGACCTGCCGCACCTGGTCTGGATCATGGAGTCCCTCGTGGCCGGACGGACAACTAACCAGATCGTCGTGGACCGCGACGACGCCCAATGGGCGCGGGTCGCCCTCGACCAGATGCTCGCGCTCCCCGGGCTCTGAGCGGTACGTTGGGAGCATTCGGGTCGGTCCGCCGTCGGCGTGACCCGCCCGTGGATGCGTGATTCGGGAGGTCCTCGTGAGCACGGCACGGCCGCTCCGCCTTGGCCTGTACGTCTTCGACGGTGCTGACGAGCTGGACCTGATCGGCCCGTACACGGTCCTCACCCGCTGGGCAGAGTCTGCCGCCTCACGGCCGGACGTGGTGACGTTCTCCGACGACGGGGCCGGGGTCCGCCTGGCCGGCGGCCTGCTCATGGTCCCCGACGTGGCTGGTGGCGACACCGGCCCGCTCCACGTGCTCATCTATCCCGGCGGACCCGGCGCCCAGGCCCGGATGAGCAACTCGAAGCACCTCTCCTGGGTCCGCGACCAGCGCGCGAGCGTGCCGCTCATGGTCGGCGTGTCGACCGGGGCTCTGGTCCTCGCCGCGGCAGGTCTGCTCGCCGGTCGCCCGTGCACGACCCACCCGGGCAGCATCGACCTGCTCGCCACGACCGAGCCGAGCGCGCTGGTCGACACCCGCGCACGCTTCGTCGACGACGGGGACATCATCACGACTGCGGGGTCGGTCGCGGGCCTCGACGCCGCGCTGCGCCTCGTCGCCCGCCTCGACAGCCGGGCGGTCGCGGATCAGACGGCCCGCGCCCTGGACTACCAGCCCGTGCCGTCCTGGTGAGGTTCTTGGTGACGCATGTGGTGAGCCGCGCTGGCCGTCCAGGGCACCGGAGCTACCCGTAGTAACGTGAGGCGGTGACTCGTCAGATCCAGCTTGCGCTCGCCACGTTCCGTCCCCGCGGTCCGATCCCTGGGCAGACGATCCTCGATCCGTCGGTGACCCGGACCCGCGTCCGTCCGGGCGACCTCGACATCTATCTGCACATGAACAACGCTGTGTACCTCAACCTCATGGACTCCGGCCGCAGCAACCTGATCGCCGACTGCGGCGGCTCGAAGCCGCTGGCCGAGCGCGGCTGGTACCCCGTGGTGGCGGCCTCGACCGTGACGTACAAACGGTCCCTGACCCTGTTCCAGCCCGTCGAGGTGACCAGCCGGGTGCTGGGCTGGGATCCGCGGATCGTCTACCTCGAGCAGGTCGTCACGAGCCGTGGGCAGCTGTCCGCCCGCGGCCTGGTAGCGGGCCGGTTCCTGGCCAAGGACGGGTCCCGGATCCCTGCCCCGGACGTGGCTGCCCTGCTGGGCGGCCACGTCACGAGCCCCACCCTGCCCGACGACGTCGCGGCGTGGGCGCGCGCGGTCGACGTCGCGCACCGCGACTAGCGCTTTTCAGCCCTGCTCGGCCAGCGCGGCGAGCAGCAGCGCCTCAGCCAGGACGACCTTCTCGAGCTCGCCGAGGTGCACGGACTCGTTCGCGCCGTGCGCCCGCGAGTCGGGGTCTTCGACCCCGGTGACGAGGATCGCTGCGTCGGGGAACACCTCGAGCAGGTCCGCGATGAAGGGGATCGACCCGCCGAGGCCGATGTCGACCGGGGGCGTCCCCCATGCCTGCTCGAAGGCCGCCCGGGCCGCCCGCATGGCGGCGGAGTCGACCGGCGCCTGGAAAGAACGACCCAGCTCGCCGTCGCGCACGACGACCTGCGCGCCGAAGGGCGCGTGGGACTCCAGGTGCGCGCGCAGCGCGGCCAGCGCGGCGGCCGGGTCCTGACCGGCGGCGATCCGCAGCGAAAGCTTGGCGGTGGCCTTCGGAATGATCGTGTTCGAGGACAGGGCGACGCTCGGGGCGTCGAAGCCGATGACGGACAGGGCCGGGCGGGTCCACAGGCGCGCCGAGATCGGCCCGGTGCCGGCGAGGGTGACGGAGTCCAGGACCCCGGAGTCGGCCCGGAAGTCTGCCTCGTCGTAGTCGACCGTGGGGTCCGGTGCATGGGCCAGACCCGCGACCGCGACGTTCCCTGCGTCGTCGTGCAGGGTGGCCACGAGCCGGGAGAGCAGGGTGATCGCGTCCAGGACGGGGCCGCCGAACATGCCCGAGTGGATCGCGTGGGAAGCCGTCGTGAGCTCGACCTCGCAGTCCACCAACCCGCGCAGCGACGTGGTCAGGCCGGGGACGCCGACCTTCCAGTTGGCGGAGTCGGCCACGACGATGACGTCAGCGCGCAGCAGCGCGGCGTGGGCGGTGAGGAACTCGACGAAGAACGGCGAGCCGATCTCCTCTTCCCCCTCGACGAAGACTGTGACCCCCACGGCCAGGTCCTCCCCCAGCGTCCGTAGCGCACCCAGGTGGGCGATGATCCCGGCCTTGTCGTCGGCCGCGCCGCGCCCGTAGAGGCGCCCTTCACGCTCGGTCGGGATGAAGGGGTCGCTCTCCCAGTCGGTCCGGTTCCCGGGCGGCTGGACGTCATGGTGGGCGTAGAGCAGCACGGTCGGTCCGCCCTCGGGCGCCGCGCGCCGGGCGATCACCGCGGGACGGCTGCCGCCGGCGGTGAGAATCTGGACGTCGTCGAGACCTGCGCCGCGCAGCAGCTCGGCGACGGCCTCGGCGCTCGCCGCGACGTGGGACTGGTCGAAGGCGGGCGCGGAGACGCTGGGAATACGGACAAGTGCCTCCAGGTCCTCCCGCAGCGCGGGGAAGAGCTGGCTGACACGGGCACGGAGGTTGAGAGGATCGCTCATCCCAGCACCGTATCGCGCTCTTGGGCCCCTTCGCAGTCCACTAGCATGGGCATGTGTTCTCACGGAAGAAGTCCTCAGACGTCGCATCCGCAGTCGACCCGGTCACTGCTGCTGCTGAGATCGAGCAGCCCGGAAGCAAGGGGCGCCCGACGCCCAAGCGGAAGGTCTCCGAGGCTGCGAACAAGCGCCCGCTGGTCCCGGACGACCGCCGCGCCGCCGCGAAGGCCGCCCGCTCCAAGCAGCGCGAGTCCCGCGACCTCGAGTACCAGGCGATGAAGTCCGGTGACGAGAAGAATCTTCCCCCGCGCGACCGCGGACAGCTACGCCGCTACATCCGCAACTACGTCGACGCCCGGCGCAACGTCGCCGAGTACTTCCTCTTCATCGCGGCTGCCTTCCTCGTGCTGACCTTCGTCTCCAGCAAGGCACCCGGTCTCGCGGTGCTGGCCATCCTCGCGGTCTACGTCGTGGTCCTCGTGGCGATCGTCGACTCCGCGATCATGTGGCGGATGCTCAAGAAGCGCCTCGTGGCAAAGTTCGGCGCCGACGCAGTCGTCCGCGGGACGATGATGTACGCGGTCATGCGTGCCTTCCAGATCCGCCGGGCCCGCCTGCCCAAGCCGATGGTCAAGCACGGGGAGTATCCGTCCTGACACACGGCTAGTGTTGTCCAATGGTCAATTATCGATACCTTGGCAACTCTGGTCTGAAGATCTCTGAGATCACCTACGGCAACTGGCTCACGCACGGCTCGCAGGTCGAGAACGAGACCGCGACGAAGTGCGTGCACGCCGCCCTCGACGCGGGCATCACGAGCTTCGACACCGCGGACGTCTACGCAAACACGAAGGCCGAGCAGGTCCTCGGGGACGCCCTCAAGGGGCAGCGTCGCGCGAGCTTGGAGATCTTCACGAAGGTCTACTGGCCCACCGGCCCGGGCGGCCCCAACGACACGGGCCTGTCCCGCAAGCACATCATGGAGTCCATCAACGGCTCCCTCACCCGCTTGGGCACCGACTACGTCGACCTGTACCAGGCGCACCGCTACGACACCGAGACGCCGCTCGAGGAGACGATGCAGGCCTTCGCCGACATCGTGCGCCAGGGCAAGGCCCTCTACATCGGCGTGAGCGAGTGGACGGCCGAGCAGATCCGGGCCGGGCACGCCCTGTCCAAGGAGCTCGGCTTCCAGCTCGTCTCCTCTCAGCCGCAGTACTCCATGCTGTGGCGCGTCATCGAGGACGAGGTCGTCCCGGCCTCGGCCGAGCTCGGTATCTCCCAGATCGTCTGGTCGCCGGTCGCCCAGGGTGTGCTCACCGGCAAGTACAAGCCCGGCGCGCCGCTGCCCGAGGGCTCGCGCGCGACCGACTCCAAGGGCGGCGCGAACTTCATCAAGCGCTTCATGCACGACGACGTGCTCGAGCGGGTCCAGCAGCTCACCCCCGTCGCGGACGAGCTGGGCCTGTCCCTCGCCCAGCTCGCGGTCGCCTGGGTCCTGCAGAACAAGAACGTCGCCGCGGCGCTCATCGGGGCCTCGCGCCCCGAGCAGGTCGCCGAGAACGTCAAGGCCTCCGGCGTCGTGATCCCCGCCGAGCTGCTCGCGCGGATCGACACGATCCTCGGTGGCGTCGTCGAGCGCGACCCGGCCAAGACAGCCGAGGGCGCCCCGGCGTCGCGCGCGGTCTGATCTGGCACCTTCCGCGAACAGACGAGGCCTCCAGGACACGTGTCCTGGAGGCCTCGTCTGTGTTCCGTGCTGCGGAGGAGGAGTCGACGCCGGTTCCTCGATCAGGCCAGCGTGGTCGAGAGCTGCACCGCCGGCGCGGCCGGCACCCCGGAGTGCAGGACGACGGCGTCCGCCACGCCCGCCGCGGCCAGTTCGCGCCAGGTCTGTCCGAGCCACTGCTCGGCGTCGTACTGGTTGGTGAAGACGGGGCTCGTCGGCTCGGGCAAGACGGTCCCGGTCACATCGCGGAACTCCCACAACCACTGGGGAGGGATCATCGGGCGAGCTCCTTGTTGATCCGAGCGGCCCAGAACGGCCCCTCGTAGATGAATGCGGTGTACCCCTGGGTGAGGTTCGCACCGGCGTCGAGGTAGGCACGGGCGTCGGCGGGTGTCGTGATGCCACCGACTCCGATGATCACAGGGTCCTCCCCCAGCCGCGCGCGCAGGCGGCGCACGACGGCCAGGCCGCGCGGCAGCAGCGGACGACCGGAGAGCCCGCCCTCGCCTAGGTCGTGGTTGATCGTCGTGTTCACCGCGACCACGCCGTCCAGCCCCAGCTCGAGGGCGAGGTCGGCGACCGCGTCGACGTCGTCGTCGGCAAGGTCGGGGGCGATCTTGACCAGGAGCGGGAGTCGGGGCCGACCCGCTGCCTCGGTCGCGCGGTCGGCTGCCTCGCGGACCGCTACGAGAATCGGGCGGAGCGCGTCCACGGACTGCAGGTCTCGCAGCCCCGGGGTGTTCGGGGAGGACACGTTGACCACGAGGTAGTCGGCCCACGGCGCGAGCAGGCTCGCGCTCGTCGCGTAGTCACCGGCGGCCTCGGCTGCGGGGGTGACCTTCGTCTTGCCGATGTTCGCCCCGACGAAGACCGCCCGGCCCGACTTTGTCGAACGCAGGTCGCGCAGCCGCTCGGCTGCCGCCGCAGCGCCCTCGTTGTTGAAGCCCATCCGGTTGCGGACCCCGCCGATCGGGATCTCGCGCCACATCCGGGGCTTGTCGTTGCCCGGCTGGGCGTGGGCGGTCACTGTCCCGATCTCGATGAACCCGAAGCCCATCATCGTCAGACCACGGATCGCCTCGGCGTTCTTGTCGAAGCCGCCCGCCAGGCCGAAGGGCGCCGGGACCCTACGGCCGAAGACCGTGACGCCGCCGTCGCGCAGGTAGGGCGCGAGCGCGCCCTGGATGATGCCGTTCAGCACCGGGACCCGGCCGACCGCGGCGATCAGCTTGAAGACCAGGGTGTGCGCCTTCTCCGGGTCCATCCGGGCGAAGAACGTGGTGAAGACGAAGCGGTAGATCATGAGAGTGCCGGGCTCCTTGGGTACACAAGCGGATCAGACTCGGGAGATCACGAAAGAGGTCGACGGCACCTAGGCGGGGCCGTCGTGGCCGCGGGTGCGCCACAACCAGAGGAGGCCGACGACCGGCAGGACGAGCGGGATGTAGCCGTAGCCCTGGCCGAAGGAAGACCACACCGTGCTCTCGGGGAAGGCGTCGGCGTCGGCGATCGTGGCCACGCCGACCGTGAGCACACCGACGAGCTCGAAGGAGCAGGCCACCCAGGCGACCGTGCGCCACCGGCCACCGCCGCGGGCGAGCGCGATCGTCGCGACGATGTAGACGACGCCCGCGAGCAGCGACAACGCGTAGGCCAGCGGTGCCTGGTCGCCGTGCGCGAGGAGCTGGTAGAGGGCCCGCACGGTCGCCGCGAGGGCGAGGATCGCGTAGACCAGGACGAGCAGCCGTCCGAAACCGGCGTTCGTGGGACGGGCGACGGTCGGGTCGATCGATGTCGGGTCGATCGATGATGGGTCGGTCGGTGCGGGGTTCATGAGGCTCATCCTGTCCGGGTCCAGATCTGCACGAGTCGCCACTCCAGGAAGACGACCGTGACCGCCGCGACCACCATGACCACCGAACTCCACCGGGTCCGCTCGGCGAAGGCCCAGGCGGCCGCGAAGGGCAAGATGATGAGGACCGTCACGAGATATCCCCAGAACTCACCAACGGCGATGTCATGGTCACCTGCCAAGAGCATGCCGGCGGCGACGAACACCTGGACCAGCAGCAGCGCCTCGACGACGGCGCCGCCCCAGAGCTGCTTGAGGATGACCGCGCGGTCCTTGATCGCAAACCAGACCGCCCAGGCCGCCTGAGCGGTCGCTGCAGCCATGATGAGGTAGGTCAGGGGCGCGAACACACGGTCGAGATTACCGCCCGGGTGGCCCCGCTGGTGCACGTGGTCCCGGCGGCGCGCGGGGCGGCGGGGATATCATCGACCTGTGGCCGACCTCTCCTTCACCAGCAAAGACCTTTCCAGCCTCACTACGGATGCGCTCGTCATCGGCGTCGTACAGACCCCCGCGGGTCCTGCGCTCAGCCCGAGCGACGCACTCCCCGAAGCTGTCCGCAAGAACATCGACCTCACGCTGCTTGGCGTGAGCGGTGCCCCGGACACCGTTACCCGGATCCCGGGCGGGACCGGACTGGGCGCCAAGATCATCGTGCTCACCGGGCTCGGCGCCGTCGCGTCCCTCACCCCCGAGGCGCTGCGCCGCGCCGCCGGCGCAGCCACCCGCACCCTGGGTGGCGTGGCCTCCGCGGTCATCGCGCTGCCCGCCGGCGAGGAGCACGACGTCGCGGCGGTCGCCGAGGGCGCCCTGCTCGGGGCATACGCGTTCCGGACCTACCGCACGGGTGAGGCGGCGACCGCGGGCACCCCGCTGACGTCGATCACCATCTCGACCCCGCTGGCCGGTCAGGCCCGCGTCAAGGCAGCCGGTGAGCGGGCCCGCGTCGTCGCGGACGCCGTGCATGCCACCCGCGACCTCGTCAACACCGCACCCAACGACCTGTTCCCCGCGGCTTTCGCCGAGATCGCCAAGACCGCCGCCAAGGGCACGAGCATCAAGGTCACGGTCCTCGACGAGAAGGCCCTGACCGCAGGCGGCTACGGCGGGCTGCTCGGCGTCGGCCTGGGCTCGACCCGCGGCCCCCGCCTGGTCAAGCTCTCCTACACCCCCGCCCGCCCGGCCGCGAAGATCGCGCTCGTGGGCAAGGGCATCACCTTCGACTCGGGTGGCATCTCGATCAAGCCCGCCAAGGGCATGGAGGCGATGAAGTCGGACATGGCCGGTGCGGCCGCCGTCCTGCACACCGTGCTCGCCGCCGCCAAGCTGGGCCTGCCGGTCGCCGTGACCGGGTGGTTGTGCCTCGCGGAGAACATGCCCTCGGGCACCGCGCAGCGCCCCTCCGACGTCATCACCGTCCGCGGCGGGACGACCGTCGAGGTGCTCAACACCGACGCTGAGGGTCGGCTCGTCCTGGCCGACGGACTCGTCGCGGCGGGCGAGGAGAACCCTGACGTCATCCTCGACATCGCCACCCTGACCGGTGCGCAGATGGTCGCCCTGGGCACGCGCGTCTCGGCGGTCATGGGATCCGACGACGTGCGCGCGGCGGTCACCGCGGCCGCCGGCGAGTCCGGTGAGCAGTTCTGGCCGATGCCGCTGCCCACCGAGCTGCGCGCGAGCATGGACTCCGCCGTCGCCGACATCGCCAACATCGGGGACCGCTTCGGCGGGATGCTCGTGGCCGGGCTGTTCCTCAAGGAGTTCACCGGCAGCACGCCGTGGGCCCACCTGGACATCGCCGGGCCGTCCTTCAACGAGGGGTCAGCCCACGGATACACCCCGGTCGGCGGGACCGGCGTCGGCGTCCGCACGATGCTCTCCTACCTGGAGACGTTCACCAAGAAGAAGTAGACCCACCGCACCGCAACCCCCGCCTCATCCGCTGAGTGCGGGCGAATGGCTGCCAGATCGTCGATCTGGACAGCCATTCGCCCGCACTCAGCGTTCATTTCAGCGCTTGTGGGGGTCAGCGCTTGCGCTGAGCCGAGTTCCAGTCGCGCATGCGCTGGGGGTAGCCGGTGAAGTTCACGTCGTAGACCGGGATGGCCAGCTCGGCCGCGATCTTGCGGGCCGCGACCGCGTCCGGCACCCGACGCCGGGTCCATTCCCCGTCGGCCGCGATGAGCAGGATCGTCGTGGGCTGGTCGACCGACGGCGGTTCGATGTAGGCCTCGACGCTCGCCCGCGTGCGGGTGAACTCCGCGAGGTGCTCCTGGGTCTCGCGTCGTCGGGCACCGGAGCCCTCGGGCGCGGGCGAACCGGCGGGCTGAGCCGAACGGCGCGTGAACAACTGAGACAGTCGTGACATGGAGGCAGAATACATCCTGCCGCTGCGCATCCCCTGAGCCTGGACCGCGACTCACCCGCGCCCGGCTACGGCCGCTCACGACGTGCCTGATCACGAACTTGTGGGGGAATATCCCGGAGATGTCTTGAGCATCACACCGACAACGCACCGATACGGCACACTTGCACTTTGGACCGGGCCACCTTGATGACAAGATGGGCAGGTACCAAACCCATTGCGCCTAAGGAGTTACACGTGGCCGAGACCCCCGGCACCGATTTCGACATCGTCGTCCTGGGCGGAGGCAGCGGTGGCTACGCCACGGCGCTGCGCGCCGCTCAGCTCGGAGCGAAGGTTGCCCTCATCGAGGCGGACAAGCTTGGGGGAACGTGCCTGCACTATGGCTGCGTCCCGACCAAGGCCCTGCTTCACGCGGCCGAGCTTGCCGACAACGCCCGCGACGGCAGCCACTTCGGTGTCCTGTCCGAGTTCAAGGGCATCGACATGGCAGGCGTGAACAGCTACAAGGACGGCGTGGTCTCCGGCCTGTACAAGGGTCTGCAGGGACTCATCAAGTCCCGCGCCATCACGGTCTTCGAGGGGTGGGGCACGCTCGTCGCCCAGGACACCGTCGAGGTCAACGGCCAGCGGATCACCGGCCGCAACATCGTCCTGGCGACCGGCTCGTACTCTCGCTCGCTGCCCGGCCTTGAGATCAGCGGCCGGGTCCTGACGTCGGATCAGGCACTCAAGCTCAACTACGTCCCTAAGTCCGTCATCGTGCTCGGTGGCGGCGTCATCGGCTCGGAGTTCGCAAGCGTCTGGCGCTCCTTCGGCGCCGACGTGACCATCGTCGAAGCCCTGCCGCACCTGGTCCCCAACGAGGACGAGTCGCTGAGCAAGGCGCTCGAGCGGGCGTTCCGCAAGCGCGGCATCGCGTTCAACCTCGGCGACCGGTTCTCCGGCGTGACCCAGGACGACTCCGGCGTGCACGTCACGCTCGAGTCCGGCAAGACCTTCGACGCGGACCTCCTCCTCGTCGCCGTCGGCCGTGGAGCTCGCACCGCCGACCTGGGCTTCGAGGCTCAAGGTGTCACGATCGACCGCGGCTTCGTCATCACCGACGACAAGCTGCACACCGGCGTGGGCAACATCTGGGCCGTGGGCGACATCGTCCCCGGGCTCCAGCTCGCCCACCGCGGCTTCGCGCAGGGCATCTTCGTCGCCGAGCAGATCCTCGGGCTCAACCCCGCAGCGATCGTGGAGTCCGGCATCCCGCGCGTCACGTACTCCGACCCCGAGATCGCTTCGGTCGGGCTCACCGAGGCCAAGGCCAAGGAGCAGTTCGGTGCGGACTCGGTCGAGACCCTCGAGTACAACCTCGGCGGTAACGGCAAGAGCAAGATCCTCGCGACCCAGGGCTTCATCAAGCTCGTCCGTCAGAAGGACGGCCCCGTCGTCGGCGTCCACATGATCGGCGCCCGCGTCGGTGAGCTCATCGGAGAGGGCCAGCTCATCGTGAACTGGGAGGCCTACCCCGAGGACGTCGCCGCGCTCGTCCACGCACACCCCACTCAGAACGAGGCACTCGGAGAGGCTTTCCTGGCTCTGGCCGGCAAGCCCCTGCACGCCCACAACTGACCAAGAGCGATCGAAGGAGACCGGAGAGGTCATGTCTGACAACGTGCAGATGCCCGCACTGGGCGAATCAGTCACCGAAGGCACCGTTACCCGCTGGCTCAAGGCCGTCGGGGAGACGGTCGAGCTCGACGAGCCCTTGCTCGAGGTCTCGACCGACAAGGTCGACACCGAGATCCCGTCGCCGTTCGCCGGCGTCCTGGAGCAGATCCTGGTCGAGGAGGACGAGACCGTCGAGGTCGGCGCCACTCTCGCCGTGATCGGCACGGGCGCCGGGGCCTCGGCTCCCGAGGCCCCCGCGGCACCCGCCGCCGAGGTCCCGGCCGAACCCGCTCCGGCGGCGCCCGCTGCCCCGGCTCCCGTAGCCGAGGCGCCAGCTGCTCCCGAGGCAGCTCCGGCCGCTCCGGCCGACGACGGCGAAGAGATCAAGCTGCCCGCGCTCGGTGAGTCCGTCACCGAGGGCACAGTCACCCGCTGGCTCAAGGCCGTCGGCGAGCGCATCGAGATCGACGAGCCGCTGCTCGAGGTCTCGACCGACAAGGTCGACACCGAGGTCCCCTCCCCCGTGGCGGGAATCGTCCAGGCGATCCTCGTCGAGGAGGACGAGACGGTTGCCGTCGGCACCGTCCTGGCGATCATCGGATCGGGTGCGGCCCCCGCGGCTGCTCCCGCTGCGGCGCCTGCACCCGTTGCCGCTCCGGTCGCTGCACCTGTTGCGGCTCCGGCACCCGTTGCTGCACCTGCTCCGGTCGCTGCACCTGTTGCGGCTCCGGCACCCGTTGCTGCTCCCGCTCCGGCGGCCGCAGCACCGTCAGTCTCGGCTGCCGGTGGCGCCTCATACCTGACCCCGCTCGTGCGCAAGCTCGCCTCGGAGAAGGGCATCGACGTCTCCACCCTCGTCGGTTCCGGTGTGGGCGGACGTATCCGCAAGGAAGACGTCCTCGAGGCTGCTGCCAAGGCCGCCGAAGCCGCCGCTGCAGCTGCTGCTCCCGTCGCCGCTGCGCCCGCAGCAGCTCCGGTGGCAGCCAAGGCCGCGAGCGTCCCCCCGGTGTCCCCGCTCCGCGGGACCACCGAGAAGGCCAGCCGCCTGCGCAAGATCATCGCCGAGCGCATGGTCGATGCCCTGCACACGCAGGCGCAGCTGACCACCGTCGTCGAGGTCGATGTGACCCGCGTGGCGCGTCTGCGTGCTCGGGCGAAGGACACCTTCAAGGCTCGCGAAGGTGCAAACCTCACGTTCCTGCCGTTCTTCACGCTGGCTGCCATCGAGGCGCTCAAGGCGTACCCGAAGGTCAACGGCCTGCTCGAGGGTGACACCATCACCTACCACGCGCAGGAGAACGTCGGCATCGCCGTCGACACCGAGCGTGGCCTCCTGGTTCCGGTCATCCGCGACGCGGGCGACCTCAACCTGGCCGGGATCGCACGCAAGATCGCCGACCTCGCGACGCGCACCCGTGGGAACAAGGTCTCCCCCGACGAGCTCAGCGGCGGTACGTTCACGATCACGAACACCGGTTCCGGCGGGGCGCTCATCGACACCCCGATCGTCCCCGGCGGCACGTCCGCGATCCTGGCGACCGGCACGATCGTCAAGCGTCCGGCCGTGATCAAGGACGCCGACGGCGCCGAGGTCATCGCCATCCGTTCGATCTGCTACCTCTCGCTGTCCTACGACCACCGCCTGGTCGACGGCGCCGACGCGTCGCGCTACCTGATGGCAGTCAAGAACCGCATCGAAGAGGGCGCGTTCGAGTCCGAGGTTGGTCTCTGACCCGGTAGCACCTCCGCTCCACGCACAAGAGCCCGCGACCGCTGGTCGCGGGCTCTTGTGTCTGCGGGCCCGTCGGTCTGCACGCTCCTCCAACTTCTGTGCCGTGGCACGATGACACCATGGCAAACCGAGACAGCACGGCAACCCCACGCACGGTCGTCGTCGCAGGCGGGAGCGGCCTGGTCGGCTCCGCCCTGGTCCCCGCACTGCGGGCACAGGGCTTCATCGTCCGCCGGCTGGTGCGCCGCCCCTCCCGCGCGGACGACGAGATCACCTGGGACCCCGCGGCCGGTGCGCTTCCGGTCGGTGCGCTCGACGGCGTCGCCGCCGTCATCAACCTCGCGGGTGCGGGCGCGGGCGACCACCGCTGGACCCGGTCCTACCGCGAACTGATCCTGAGCTCACGGGTGAGCACGACCAGCCTGCTCGCTCAGAGGCTGGCCGAGGCCAAGACCCCGGACGCGGACGATCCCTCCCCCGGTGCCTCGCCGGCTTGCCCCGTCCTCATCCAGGCGTCGGCGACCGGGTTCTACGGCGACCGCGGCGACGAGGTGCTGACCGAGGCGTCCGCACCTGGCCGCGGGTTCCTCGCCGACGTCGTGCGTGAGTGGGAAGCCGCGGCGGAACCTGCTCGCCAGGCGGGCGTGCGGGTCGTGACCATCCGTTCCGGGATCGTGCTTGCCCACGGCGGTGGTGCCCTGGGAAAGCTCTTGCCGCTGCTGCGGCTCGGGGTAGCCGGCCCGCTGGGATCCGGCCGACAGTTCTGGAGCTGGATCACCTTGCCGGACGAGGTCCGGGCCATCCTCCACCTGCTCGACGCGGACGTGAGAGGACCGGTGAACCTCACCACCCCGGCACCCGTGCGCAACCGCGACCTGACCCATGCCCTCGGCGCGGCCTTCCACCGCCCCACCGTCCTGCCGGTGCCGGGCTTTGCTCTCAAGCTTGTGATCGGCGGTTTCTCGGCCGAGATCCTCGGCTCCCAACGGGTGCACCCGGACATCCTGGAGGCGTCTGGGTTCAGCTACGAGCACCCGACGATCCATGCAGCCGCGACCTGGCTGGCCGGCTGACCCGACGGCAGGTCAGGTTGCCACCTCGATCTCGCTGACGCCGGCGACGAGCCATCCCGCTCCCGTGAGAACCAGGTCGAGAACAGCCGTCCTCGATCCACCAGCCGCGATCTCCTGGACGCCGCTGGTCGACTCGAGCGTGTACGCGCTGATCGAGAAGGTGACCTCGACCTGTGCGGTCTCCAGCGACTGCGCCAGGACCACGGGCGGCTCGGTCTCGACCGTCAGCCCGGTGATCTGCGCCCGGTCCGCCCGCAGCCCTGCGACGAGATCGACGGCCTGAGTGTGAGCCGCGGAGCCCGGCAGCACCACGTCCGCCCAGCCGTCGTCGGCTGCAGCGTCCCCGTCCGCGGCCGGCGTCGCGGATCCCTCCGCTGGTTGGACCGCGTTGGTCAGCGCGACCACTCGATCCATCCGCGTACGGGTCAGCCTGGCGGCCGCTGCACCCGGGTCCTCATGGGTCACGGCACCGTTCTGGGCGGCCCCTGGGTCGGTGGCCGGTGTCTCCTCGATCGCCACCGCGTAGGCCGGCGCGTCAGTACCTAGCCGGTCCACCACCACGGCTCCGGTCCCCACGCCCGCCGCCACGACCGACAGGACCAGAACGCCCACGCCACGCGAACGGGTGCGCGGTCGCGGTCGCCCCGCGACCTCCGCCCGGGCAGCGGTGGCCTCCTCGTCTCCGTCATGCCCCTGCCTCGGTCGCCCGTCGGTCGATCGCAGGTCGCGGGTGAGACCGGTGCGGTCCCGCATGCTGCCTCGAAACGCCTTGCGCCGCCGAACCCGCCGGTCAAGACCGCTCCGACCGGCGTCGACCCCATGAGCCCCTCGACTCGTGCTGGTGCCCGGCCGCGGCGCGGCCCGGGGCACCGACTCGACCTGCTCGACCGGGACGAGCGGGAGGCAGGGAGCCAGGTCGTGGCTGAGCGTGGCCAGGGTGCCGACCCCGGGTCGGGTCTTGGCGTCCCCCATCGCGCTGACGATGAGCTTGGCCAGCCCGCGCAGTCCGGGGGGCGGGCGGGCGGGAGCCTGTGGGCCGTGCACCTCGTCGATGACCGAGTCCGCGAGTGCAGCCAGGTGGTAGGCGTCCTCCTGTGGTGACGCGGCAATGATCGCTGCCCGGGCCAGATCGGGCTTCGGGACGGTGAGCACGACCCGTCCCGCGACAACAAGGACGTCCCGGGCGTGGATCGGACCGTACGCGACCCCTTGGGCGTGCAGCCGCGCGAGCGTGCGTCCGAGCGTGACCAGGAGGGTGCTCGTGTGCCCGGCACCGAGCCGCCCGTTGGCCTCGACGAAGGTCTCCAGCGTGGTGGGCGCAGCGGGCGCGGTGAGATAGCCGATCGCGTCGTCGAGGTCGAGGGCGTCGACGAGCTGCTCGACGTCGGAGTCGTTGATCGGGAACCACCGTGACAGGTGGGCGATGTGGGTCTCGCGCGCGCCGTCGGGCAAGGCTACGAGCTCCAGATCGAAGGGGCACCCAGCGCCGTCGCGCACCCGCAGCCGGCCCCGGACCGGTGCATGTCCGGGCGCGAGGTCGACGACGTACCCGGCCTCTGCGAGCCGGTCCTGCCGTTCGGGTGTGAGCTCGGCGTCCATACGTCCATCTCACCGCGGCGATGGCGACGACGGGAGTTATCCACAACCCCCGTCTGCCCCTCTCGCTGGGTGCTGGCAAAGGGCTTCCCGCCGGGGCCGGAAAGCAGCCATTTGCCCGCACTCAGCGGAAGAGCGGCTGCGCTACACGGGGACGCGGGCGCCGGTGACCGCGCTGGCGCGGGCAGCATCCAGGACGCGGGCGGTGTGCACCGTGTCCTGGGGGTCGACCGGAACCGGGGCTCCCTCGTGCAGCCACCGGGCGACGGCGGGGTAGAAGTCCTCGTGGCCGCCGCTCGCGCGCGGCACGAACGTGCGCTCACTGCCACGGGCGATCCAGCCCTCGCTGCCGGCGGGCGCGCCTGCGTCCATGACCTCGAAGGGAGAGGCGTCGTTCTCGAAGGTCGTCACGACATAGGCACCGTTCGAGCCGAGCACCCGGGTGCGCGGCCCGGGCGCACCGACGACCGACCCGCCCCACAGGTGGCTGACCACCCCACCCGTCCCGGCGTGCTGCAACGACAGGAACACATCGTCCTCGGTGGGCGTGGACAGTGCGCGCAGCTCGGCGTACACGGACTCGACCGGCCCGAAGAGCTGGACTGCGGAGTCGACGAGGTGCGTCCCCAGGTCCAGCAGCAGGCCGCCGCCCTCAGGGTCGTTCTCCTTCCACCGGCCCAGGGACTCCGGCCGGAACCGTTCCCAGCGCCGCTCGAGACGGTGAACCTGGCCGATCTCCCCGGAGTCGAGCACCGCGCGCAGGGTGAGCTGCTCGGGGTCCCACCGCCGGTTCTGGAACACCGTGAACGGGACCGCAGGAGTACGGGCGAGGTCGACCAGACGCTGCGCGCCAGCCGCGGTGAGCGCGACCGGCTTGTCGAGCAGCAGCGGGACGCCTTCGGCGAGCACGACGGCGGCCTGCTCCTCGTGCAGCTGGGTGGGGCTCGCCAGGACCACGAGGTCGTAGGCGTCGCGGGCGTCGAGCAGCTCGTCCAGGTCGTCGAAGATGCGTGCGCCCGGCCAGTCGGCCAGCACCTGCTCGCGCCGTTCCGGCGACCGCGTGACGACCGCGGTGACGTCGAAGCCCGCGGCCTTCACGAGCCGGGCGTGGATGCCACGCCCGGCTCCCCCGTAGCCGACGAGCCCGACGCGCAGCCCGGGGGCCGTCGTCGGATCCGATGGGTGGTCTGCGTCGCGGCGATCTGAAGAGTGGCTCACACCACCACCGTATCGGTCGCGATGGCCGTGGGCTCGGGGGCGCCGCGATCGAGACTGGACGGCCACCAGACGGCCCCGCCGATGTCGTGCACAAGGGCCGGGACGAGCAACGTCCGCACGACGATCGTGTCCAGCAGCACCCCGAAGGCGACGATAAAGGCGATCTGGGCGAGGAAGATCAGCGGGATGATGCCCAGTGCCGCAAACGTCGCCGCGAGCACCACACCGGCCGAGGTGATGACCGAACCGGTCACTGTCAGCCCGCGCACCACGCCCTCGCGGGTGCCGTGGGTGATGGTCTCCTCCCGGACCCGGGTCATGAGGAAGATCGTGTAGTCCACACCGAGCGCCACGAGGAAGCAGAAGGCGTACAGCGGCACGGTCGGGTCCGCCCCGGGGAAGCCGAAGACGTGGTTGAACACGATCGCCGCGACCCCCAGGGCGGCCCCGAAGGAGAGCACGTTCGCGGCCATGAGCAGGACCGCGGACAGCACGGAGCGCAGCAGCAGCATGAGGATGACGAGGATCACCGCGAGCACGACCGGCACGATCACCTGGAGGTCGCGGGTACCCGCCTGCTGGGTGTCGAGGCGCTCGGCTGCGGCGCCGCCCACCAGGGCGTCGGCGGAGACGGCGTGGACGGCCTCGCGCAGCGCGGCGACGGTCTCCACGCCCTCCTGGGTGTCGGCCGCGGCGGCCGTGGTGACGTCGATGCGGACCAGGCCGTCGATGACCGTCAGCGGCCCCTGGGCCGGCGCACCCGGTTGCCCCGTGCCGCTGTCTGCAGTCACCGCCGCGGCGCTGACCACGCCGTCGACGCCGGTCGCCGAGGCGAGCACAGCGTCAAGATCGACCTCGGGCGCGATGACGGTCGCGGGCTGGACGTTCCCGCCGTCGAAGTGCTCGGCGAGCACCTTCTCGCCGTCGACCGAGTCGACCTGGGTGAGGAAGATCGCGGACTCGCTCGTGCCAGAGGCGTTCAGGGTCGGGACGAAGGCGGCGCACGCGGCGAGGGCGAGGGCCGTGATGACCCACACCCGGCGGTCGTGGCGAGCCACGAAGTGCGCGATGCGAGCCCAGAGACCCGTGGTCGGGACAACGGCGGCCGACGTCGCCTCCTCGGCCATGACCAGGTGCGGCACACGCGGCCAGAAGGCCCCCCGCGACCGGCGACCTCCGACGAGCAGCATCGCCGGTAGGAGCGTCATGGCGCCGAGGAAGGCAGAAACGATGCCGATCGCCGCGACCGGGCCGAGGCTGCGGTTGGAGGCAAGGTCGGAGAGCAGGAGGCAGAGCAGGCCGGCGGTGACCGTGCCGGCGCTCGCCAGGACCGGTTCGAAGGAGGCACGCAGGGCGACCCGCATCGCCTGGACCGGGTGGGCCACCCGGCCCAGCTCCTCGCGGTAGCGGGCCACGACGAACAGCGAGTAGTCGACCGAGGCGCCCACCACGAGGATCGACAGGATCCCCTGGGCCTGCCCATTGAGCACAAGCGTCCCGGCGTCGGCCAGGTGGTAGACCACCAGGCCGGCCAGGCACAGCGCGAACACGGCCGTGAGGATGACGACGAAGGGCAGGATCGGCGAACGGTAGACGACGCCGAGGATGAGCAGCACTGCGACGAGCGCCACGAGCAGCAGGACGGTGTCGATGCCGCCGAAGGCGACCACGAGGTCGGCGACGAAGCCGGCCGGGCCGGTTAGCCACATCGTGAGACCCGAGTCCGCCAACTCGGCGGCGAGCGCCTCGCGCAGGGCGGTTACGACGGTCGGGGTGAGGCTCTCGCCGTCGGCCAGGGGCGTGTCGGTGAGCGCGGCGTCGAGGGAGAAGGTGATGAGGGCGGCTTCGCCGTCCTTCGAGGGCACGACGACGGGCGGCGCGGTGAGCGCGTCGCCGATCGTCTGCGGGTCCTGCGGTCCGGCCCCGGGGACACCGATCGCGGCGACGGAGCCGGCGAAGTCAGTCACGGCGGTCAGCTGCTGCGGGGTGAGGGCTCCCCCGCTCGCGGAGGTGATCACGACGAGGCCGGGCAACGACTCGCTCGTGACGAAGGCGGCCGAGAGCTCGGCGGCCTTGGTCGACTCCGCGCTCGAGGGCAGCGAGGCGGCGGCGTCGTTGGTCTGGACGGAGCTCAGCTTGCCCTGCGCCTGCCCGCCCACGGCCCCGATTCCCAACCAGATCCCGAGGACTGCAAGAATGGCTAGGCCGCGGAGAACACCTGACGTTCTTTTACTCAGCATGCTGAGTATTCTTGTTGACGTGGCGTCGCGATGCAACCCGGGACCAGGAGGTGCCATGGCTGAGGATCCCTCGACCTGGCCGACCGGGCGCCTCTTCTCCCATGTGGCCCGCGGCCTCGAGCGCGAGTGGAACGCCCACCTGGACGCCTGGGACCTCAACCACGCGAGCCTGCCGGTGCTGCTAGCGCTGCTCGCGGGTGACCACTCCCAGCGCGAGCTCGCCGCGGCCTCCGGGGTCACCCAGCAGACCATGAGCCGGATCCTCGAACGCCTCGAACGCCTCGGCTACGTCTCGCGCGGCTCAGACGCCCAGGACGCGCGCCGGCGCGCGGTCCACCTCACCGATGCCGGACGCACGGCCGCCCTCGCCGCCGCACGACCCGAAGTCGGCGACCGCATCGCCCACGACGCCCTCACCCCCGCACAGGTCGCTCAGCTGCGCGAGATCCTGCTGGCGATGGTCCAAGCCGAGGGCGACGGGCAGTAGGTCTAGCCTGGCTCCATGGAGTTCCAAGCGGTCGACCTCGGCACGACGTTCGCGGACTACGAGCAGACGTGGGCGCTGCAGCGCGAGATCCACGAGCAGGTCCGCGCCGGCACCCGGCCAGACACGGTGCTGCTCGTCGAGCACGCCTCCGTCTACACCGCCGGCCGGCGCACCCACGTGGCCGAGCGCCCGACCGACGGGCTGCCGGTGATCGACGTCGACCGCGGCGGCAAGATCACCTGGCACGGCCCTGGCCAGCTCGTCGCGTACCCGATCATCACCCTGCCAGACCCGATCGACGTCGTGACCTACGTCCGCGCGCTCGAGGCGGCCGTCATCGACCTGTGCGCCGACCTCGGCCTGACGACGGTTCGCGTCGAGGGGCGCTCCGGGGTCTGGTTCCCCGCGACCGCCCGCCGTCGCGAGCGCAAGGTCTGCGCGATCGGTGTCCGGGTGGCCCGCGGGGTGACGATGCACGGCCTGGCCCTCAACTGCGATCCGGACCTCTCCCACTACGCCACGATCGTGCCGTGCGGGATCTCCGACGCGGACGTCACGACGCTCGCCTCCGAGCTCGACCGCCCGTTCACGATCACCGACGCGGAGCCGATGCTGCGCAAGCACCTGGCCCACGCGCTGTCCACACTGTCGTCCACGTCACGTTCACCCACCGGTCAGAACGGTCGATCTACGACCTTGCTGGCGTAGGCTGACCGAAACTTTCACCCTTGGGAGACTCTCGTGACGATCGCACCTGAAGGACGACGCATGCTGCGGGTCGAGACCCGCAACAGCGCCACCCCGATAGAGAAGAAGCCCGAGTGGATCAAGACCCGGGCCACCATGGGACCGGAGTACACCGAGCTCAAGGGCCTGGTGAAGAAGGAGGGGCTGCACACCGTCTGCGAAGAGGCAGGGTGTCCCAACATCTTCGAGTGCTGGGAGGACCGCGAGGCCACCTTCCTCATCGGCGGCGACCAGTGCACGAGGCGCTGCGACTTCTGCCAGATCGACACCGGCAAGCCCGCCGACTTCGACGCGGACGAGCCGCGCCGGGTCGGGGAGTCCGTCCAGGCGATGGGCCTGCGCTACTCCACCATCACCGGCGTCGCACGCGACGACCTGCCCGACGGCGGTGCGTGGCTCTACGCCGAGACCGTCCGCCAGATCCACGCGCTCAACCCGGGCACCGGCATCGAGCTTCTCATCCCGGACTTCAACGCGATCCCCGAGCTGCTGGACATCGTCAACGAGTCCCGCCCCGAGGTCCTGGCGCACAACCTCGAGACGGTCCCGCGCATCTTCAAGGAGGTCCGCCCGGGCTTCCGCTACGACCGGTCGCTGTCTGTGCTGACCCGCGCCCGCGAGGCGGGCCTGGTCACCAAGTCCAACATCATCCTCGGCATGGGCGAGACGATCGAGGAAGCCAAGGAGACGCTGCAGGACATGCACGACGCCGGCTGCGACCTGGTGACCATCACTCAATATCTGCGTCCCTCCCTGCGCCACCACCCCGTCGCCCGGTGGGTGCGGCCCGAGGAGTTCGTCGAGCTCTCCGACGAAGCTGAGCGCATCGGCTTCCTCGGCGTCATGGCCGGCCCCCTGGTCCGTTCCTCCTACCGCGCCGGCCGCCTGTGGGGTCAGGCCATGAAGCGCCGCGGCCTCGAGGTCCCAGCGGCGCTGGCGCACCTGACCGAGCCCAAGAGCTCGCGCCAGGAGGCGAAGACGCTGCTCGCTCGCTGAGCCCGCCTTCCCCACCCTGCCCGACGCCGTTCCGGGCGCCGGGCGGGTCTGCTCCGACCTGCCACATCCGTCCCAGTAGACTGAGAACCATGGCCCGCAAGAACAGTGAAGCAATCGCCCCAGGCGTTGCCACCGGCGCTCAGGGCGCCCCGAAGCAGAAGAAGCCGAAGAAGACCCGCTGGTATCACCAGGTCTTCCAGGCCTACAAGATGACCTACGAGCGGGACCGCAAGGTCCCGTGGATCATGCTCGCGGTCTTCGCGGCGATCCTGGTCGTGGCGATCGGCCTCGGCCTGTGGTGGGGCCAGGTCATCTACATGACGATCATCGGCCTGCCCTTCGGGCTGCTCGGCGCCATGTTCATCCTGGCCCGGCGGGCCGAGAAGGCCCAGTACGCCACGATCGAGGGCCAGGCAGGCGCCTCGCGCGCCGCGCTCGGCACCATCCGCCGCGGCTGGTCCTTCGACGACGAGCCCGTTGCGGTCGACCCCAAGACCCAGGACCTCGTCTTCCGCGGCCTCGGTCGCGCCGGCGTCCTGCTCGTGACCGAGGGCCCGCCCAACCGGGTCAAGAAGCTCATCGACGCCGAGCAGCGCAAGCTCGGCCGTGTGCTCTCGGGCGTCCCGGTCGTCGTCGTGCAGTGCGGCAACGAGGAGGGCCAGGTGCCCCTCCCCAAGCTCGCGCGCCACGTGCAGAAGCTCAAGCCCAAGATCACCAAGGCCGAGCTCAGCGAGGTCAGCAAGCGCCTGACCGCCCTGGGCCGCATGCGGATGCCGATCCCCAAGGGCGTCGACCCCAACCGCGCCCGCCCCGACCGCAAGGGCCAGCGCTGACCTGACGCATCACGAAGCCCCCGCCTGGTCCTCACGGACCGGGCGGGGGCTTTGTTGGTTCCAGGTTGGTTCCAGACGCCAGGTCAGAGCCGGACGATGACCGTGCGGGCGGCCCGGTCGTGCATGCCGCGGCCGTCGCCGTCCCAGATGACGGCCGGGATCACCAGGCACAGCAGGACCGTGCGGACGGCTCCGCGGAAAAACCCGACGATGGGGACGCCGCCGGTGTCGGGACGAACCGTGAGGCCGAAGATGCGGTGACCGATCGTGTACCCCAGGCTCGAGACGAGCAGGAAGGTCTCCACGGCGAAGATGCCCAGCGTGGCCATCGGTTCGTAGCCGAAGAACGCGAAGCTGATCACGCTCGCGATCAGCCAGTCGAAGGCCAGCGCGCCGATCCGCCGACCCATCGGCGCGAACGATCCCGGACCGTGCTCGGGCAGCCCGAACCGCTGTCCGCGGTAACCGTTGCTCCCTTGAGGAGCGCCTTCGAGCCAGGACCCAACTTCTTCACGTGATGCCACCAGTCAAGACTACGTGCCTCGGCGGGCGTAGCCGCAGTAGGGTCGAAGGCGGCATCGCACGCGGCGTCATCAGAACGTCACATCCAGACGGTCTTCGTAACGTGCCCGAAACATTGGGAACACCGGCGGGAAACCCGGCCCCTCTAGTTTTGACAGTGCTGACAGTGCCCGGACCGAGGGCCACACCGATCAAGGAGTAGCGGATGTTCAAGAACGCCGAGGAGGCAATCGCCTTCACCAAGGACGAGGGCGTCGAGTTCGTCGATGTCCGGTTCTGCGACCTGCCGGGTGTGATGCAGCACTTCAACATCCCGATCTCACAGTTCGAAGAGTCAGCTTTCACCGATGGCATGATGTTCGACGGATCCTCGATCCGCGGTTTCCAGGCCATCCACGAGTCTGACATGAAGCTCATCCCGGACGTCACGACCGCGTACATCGACCCGTTCCGCAAGCGCAAGACGCTCATCGTGAACTTCTCGATCGTCGACCCGTTCACCGACGAGGCGTACTCCCGCGACCCCCGCAACGTGGCGTTCAAGGCCGAGGCCTACCTGCGCAGCACCGGCATCGCCGACACCGCGTTCTTCGCCCCCGAGGCCGAGTTCTACATCTTCGACAGCGTCCGGTACCAGACGAACAACCACTCGAGCTTCTACTACCTCGACTCCAAGGAAGCGGCCTGGAACACGGGCCGTGAAGAAGAGGGCGGCAACCTCGGCTACAAGACGCCGTACAAGGGTGGCTACTTCCCCGTCTCCCCCAACGACCAGATGGCTGACCTGCGCGACGAGATGTGCGCGGTCCTCGGCCAAGTCGGGCTCGACGTCGAGCGTGCGCACCACGAGGTGGGCACCGGCGGCCAGCAGGAGATCAACTACCGCTTCTCGACGCTGACCGCCGCGGCGGACGACCTCATGAAGTTCAAGTACGTCATCAAGAACGTCGCCTGGGAGGCCGGCAAGTCCGCGACCTTCATGCCGAAGCCGCTCTTCGGCGACAACGGCTCGGGCATGCACTCCCACCAGTCCCTGTGGAAGGACGGCGTCCCGCTGTTCTATGACGAGAAGGGCTACGGCGGACTCTCCGACCTCGCCCGCTGGTACATCGGCGGTCTGCTCAAGCACGCGCCTGCATTGCTCGCCTTCACGAACCCGTCGGTGAACTCCTACCGCCGGTTGGTTCCCGGCTACGAGGCGCCCGTCAACCTCGTGTACTCCGCGCGCAACCGCTCCGCCTGCATCCGTATCCCGGTCACCGGGAACAACCCCAAGGCCAAGCGCGTCGAGTTCCGCGTCCCCGACCCGACGGCGAACCCGTACCTCGCCTTCGCCGCGCAGCTGCTCGCCGGCATCGACGGCATCAAGAACCGGATCGAGCCCCCGGAGCCGGTCGACAAGGACCTCTACGAGCTGCCCCCCGAGGAGCACGCCGCGATCCAGCAGGTTCCGGCCTCGCTCGAGGAGGCACTCGCCGCCCTCGAAGCCGACCACGACTTCCTGACCGTCGGAGACGTCTTCACCCCCGACCTCATCGAGACGTGGATCGACTACAAGCGCACCCACGAGATCGACCCGATCCGCCTGCGACCGCACCCGCACGAGTTCGCGCTGTACTACGACATGTGATCTCTGCGAGCCTCTGACCATTGGAAACGCTAGTCAGAGCCGGTAGCGGTCCGCAGAGAGTCCGCACGAGCCGCCAGAACCACTTCCACGGCGGCACGTGTGGACTCTTCTGTGTCTGGCCACAGGTGCCCGTAGACATCGAGGGGCATCTTCGCGGAGGCGCGCCTCATGCGAGCCTGGACGATCTTTACGTTGAACCCCGAAGCGATGAGCATCGAAGCGAAGCAGTGCCTGAGGTCGCGGAACCAGAACTCCGCCGGCGGGCCTGCATCGAGGCGCGCCGTCTGCACAGCACGATCGAGCTGCCACGGCCCCACCCTGCTGCTCCAGGCGCGTCGTTAGGAACGTCTCGTCGGACGGGCACTCCCCAAGTGCGCGGCGAACTCGAGGGCGAGCGTCTTCGCGATTGGATCGCGTTCTTGGACTCCTCGGTCTTGAGCGCCTCCGCCGGGTCCTGAACCGCCGGGTTGGTGAAGGCGTTCATCAAGGGCGCGACGTGGCTCGGTCCTGAGCACCAGCCCGCCCTGGTGATGCTGACGGCAATCGCCGCGAACTTGGATGCTGGGGATCGTACCCGGCGCTGATCGGGCAGTTCGGGCTCGCATACCGGTCGCTGGCATACCTTGCCCCGGCGGCAGGCCCCGCCGAGTCGGACCCGATTGACGTGCTCGAAGAGCTTGGTGTCAAGGCGTGGAGACAACGTTGTCGTTGAGGAGCTTGTCGAACATCTCTCGCGGTGTGTAGAAACCGAGGGCGGCTCGGGGCCGGTCGTTGAGCTCGTTGGCGATGGCGTCGAGGTAGGGCTGGTGGCTCGTGATGATGGTGCCCTTGGGCAGGTACTCCCGGATGAGCCCGTTCGTGTTCTCGTTGCTGCCGCGCTCCCAGGGTGACCTGGGGTGGGCGAAGTAGACCGGCATGGTCGTGGCCAGCGTCAACGCCGCGTGCTGGGCCATCTCTGAGCCTTGGTCCCAGGTCAACGAGGTGCGCATCATCGCTGGCAGTGAGTTCGCGTGCTCG
>NZ_FMYH01000002.1:269996-644560 GCF_900096585.1 Sanguibacter gelidistatuariae | reverse complement strand
CATCGAGCACGCGAACTCACTGCCAGCGATGATGCGCACCTCGTTGACCTGGGACCAAGGCTCAGAGATGGCCCAGCACGCGGCGTTGACGCTGGCCACGACCATGCCGGTCTACTTCGCCCACCCCAGGTCACCCTGGGAGCGCGGCAGCAACGAGAACACGAACGGGCTCATCCGGGAGTACCTGCCCAAGGGCACCATCATCACGAGCCACCAGCCCTACCTCGACGCCATCGCCAACGAGCTCAACGACCGGCCCCGAGCCGCCCTCGGTTTCTACACACCGCGAGAGATGTTCGACAAGCTCCTCAACGACAACGTTGTCTCCACGCCTTGACACCAAGGGGAAGCATCCGGGTTTTCGAAATAGATTCTGGGGGTGAACCCCAGGTACGCGGTTCCAACCCCGACGCCCGTTGGTGCGTATCGCAACACGACTATGTCACTGTCGTGCACCTCGACGCTTAGATGTTCGACGAGCTCCTCAACGACAACGTTGTCTCGACGCCTTGACACCAAGGGCTACCCCTGCGGCCACTCGCCGAGGCGCTCCGGTCCCCCCACCCACAAACCTATGCGGATTGACGGAAGCAGGTCATTCCACACTGCCGAAGCGTCACCCCCTCCGCACTCAAGCAAAAGCAGCACTCCCTGCGATACTTGCCCTCCATCGAACTCGGGGACCAAGCTGGCGCGCGCTGCACCAATGGCACTTCCCTCGCCGCTGGACCATTCGACGACAGCCACGTTCATGCCTGCTTCGACCTCGACCTTCGGGTCGCCGTCAAGCGCGACCAGCCCATTGCTCAGCGGAGCAGTCGAGTCGACCCCAGGAATGGAAAGAAGAGCCGCCTCTGAACCTTCCTTCACGTTCGTTATGTCACTAGTCGGATCGTACCGAGACCATTTAAGGGTGCATCCTCGACCCTTAGCGATTAACTCCCATCCTTCTGCTGTTGCTGGTGGCGTGGTGACGGTGAACTCGTCGCCTGATCCGATCAACGTGACCAGGGGGCCCATCTGTGGAGTTGAAGGTGCGGACGGAGTAGGAGGCGCAGCGCTTGCCTGGCCAGTTTCACCGGTACCTCCTGACGCACATCCGGCAAGCACTGGTATTGCCAGCGCCCCCATCAGGATCCATTTATACCCAGCGAACTTTCGCCGGGTAGAGGCGTCACCGCGGGACGACCGAGTCACGAAATCGCCGCCATCAGCAGCGAGGGTTGCTCCGCGGAAGCAATCCGGGAGACATTGAGCCACTTCGCGCTCATGTTCTCAACGTCGTCCGTCTGAGCGCCACCACCAGGCGCGTAGTACACCGGACCGTTCGTGTAGACAGTGAAGGTCTTCGCCCCCAGTCCTGTGTACTCCCGCGGGCTCGCGCCCCACACCGCGTCGCCGATCCCGCCTCGGACCGTTGCCATGTGATTGAACGTCTTGCCGTACCACAGTCGCGAAGTAGCCTTCACAGCAGTCCATGAGATATGTACGGTGTAGCCGCTCGGGCACCGACATCACAGGTACCAGTCAGTCATGTGCGTACATCCCACGGCCAGAGCCTCCGCATTCATGTCTATCGGCTCCGCCAACGGCGGCAGAACGGCACTCGCTGATGCTCCCGCTGCCGGGGTGGCGGAACTGGCCTGACCCAAGCTGGCTCCGGTCACGAGCACAGCGGCAACCAAGACGCCCAGCAAGCCGAGACTCCTGGAAACTCTCATTTCATTCCCCCTGCTTGACAGCATGCAGCGCTGCCGATCAACGCTGATCTGGCGTCAGATTAGCATGACGACCGTCCCGTGAATAGGACACCTTCAGAAAGAAGGCCACGGCGATTGGCCTCCTCCACGACGATCTCGGATGCTCTCCTGCACACCCTCCTGCCACGTCACGCACTGCCGGACGCTGTCGTTGCCCAGCTCGGCGAGGACGAGGGCGGGCCAAATGAGATCCGGAAGGTCATCCTTGAGCCAGTTCGCGATGCTCAACACACCTGTAGCAGCCAGCGGGGACTTGTAGACGCGCCCCTTTCTCACATGGCCCGCCATTGGGCCTGTGTGCTGGTTTGGATTCGGGAAGTTCACGTCCTGAATCTACCTTCAGGGTCCGACAACGCTGACCGACCGCAAGTCCGCCTGCGGGAGTTCCAGTGCCACCGGCGGACTGGTGGTTCCAGCCAGAAGCCTGACCGATCAGGCGGGTGAAAGGAGATGCGCGCCCCGACTGCGGCCTCCCCCTAATCGACGTGGACCACCGGGCCTTCCGCGGCACCATGCACTTCACGCCCGAGGATCGAGAGAGACACGAGGCCGAGGAAGAGCACTTCCACCAAACCACGAGCAGCGCCGCGCCGGCCCTCATTCAGGCAACGGCTCGCTGACGATGCGCCTGGCAACGACGCTGCGCCACCTTCCAAGAAGAAGCGCCGCACACGCCTGTGGCAACTTGCCCGCACGAATGGCCGAAAGCTTGGCCAGCAACGGGTTCAGTAGGTCGCTGGCCGCCGTCATCTCAAGTGGTTGAACCGGAACTCGACTACACATTAAAGCGAAATTCCACCACGTCCCCGTCGTACATGACGTAGTCCTTGCCCTCGATGCGGGCCTTGCCCGCCGAGCGGGCGGCGGCGACCGAGCCGGCCTCGACGAGGTCGTCGAAGGAGATGACCCCGGCCTTGATGGAGCTGCGCTCGAAGTCGGTGTGGATCACGCCGGCGGCCCGCGGGGCCGTCCCGCCACCGACCGGGACACGCTCCGCGATCTGTATCCTGAGTGGCTCTCACACGTCCCGTCAAGGCTCTGACCGCGTACATTCTCTCCATGGGGTTCGGACGTGAGGCACGGCGCGTGCGCGACGTGAGACTGCCGCACGCCCATCGTCTCCATGCGCTCGGCTCCTGCATCCAACGCTCCCAGCCGATCGGTTTCACCGCCACGTGGTCGTTCTTGGAGAAGCAGCTGGGGATCCCGTGGCGCAGCAATGAGTTCCTGCTTCCTGCCATCGATCTCCTTGAGGCCGAGAGGGCAACGTACTTGGAGAACGCTGCAACGTACGCTGAGGCCCGACGTCGGCAGAAGGCATCGGGGCTCCGGTTCCCTCGACTTGAAAACGCGACTGCCCGGGTGCCCATGCGCTGGCATGGCGACGAGCGCGAAGGCGCGACCCAGACGCTGACCGCGTGGCGGCGACGCTCGCAGTCAGCCAAACTGAGCGCCCATCCACACGGAAGACTGATCCTGGCCGTCGTGGACGAGGTCGTCCGTTCGCCCCGGTCAACCGTCCTCGATCCCACCGCGCTCCAACAGGCTCTTGATTCTGCCCGGGGCCGGGTGCACATCGAGGGACGCGAAGGTGATGGGGCACACTACCGAGTCGCGTTGATGCTGCTCTTCGTGCTCGGGCAGCTGTACCTGATCGACAACCCCGCTCCTATCGCCGGCGCACCATGGAACTTCACTGCAACGTCGGGGACAGGGACAGGGCACCATGTCATCAGGTCGGTTCTGGCCGAGCCGATCGGCATCTGGCGCACCGATCCAAAAGAGGGGACCGCTGAGCTGGTCGACGCGGCAACCGACCTTCTGGTTAGGGGATTCGATTCCCCCAGCCTTCGGGTCCTTGCCGGTACCTCGCCGCGCGAACCGCAGGCGGTTGTCGGCCCGATCCTGACGTCGACGCTCGGTGAGCTCGGCGTCGATGACCTGCTGCGTGTGAGCGCCGATCGCGCCGGGCTCGTCGCGCGCCTCCGACGCTTCCTCGACGGTCGCCTGACGCTCCGGGAGCTGTCGTTCTGGGCGCATTGCGAGATCGACCACGACGGCGATCCGGACTGCCAAGCCTTCGTGGACCTCGACGATCTCTACAACGACTGGGAGTATGCGGGCCTCGACGTCGTCCGGCTCGAGGCGATCGCACGACGCGAGGCGAGGGCCTTCCTCGACGGAAGTCGCCCGGCGAGCTTCGACGAGTTCTGGCCCTGGCTGCCTGCGGCACCCAGGCGAGACTTCTTCGCGTGGTGGAGAACTGTCTTCCGACGCAGGCGAGCTGATTGAGACACGGCCCGCCGTGGCCGGAGTCGGCGACCATCTCGACGGCAGCCAATCGGACTGAGTTGTGTGAACCGTGCACTCACGGCTCTATCCGCTCAGCAAGGTCTTGGACAGTGCGCGCTTCACCGTTCGCCGTCGGCACCGCCGCCAGAGTCCAAAAAGCGATCACGGTCGGTACCGTGAAAGTGGTGACTTCCAGCGGGTCTGCCGCTTATCTTCCGCCGATTCCGCGCTCGGCTCCCGAACTGGAGCCAGAGGAGACCCGGGAGGCGTTGCACAGGCACCGTCGCAGGCAGCGCGGTTGCGGGCCCGTCTGACTGGTGCCCCATCACGACGTTCCAGCTGAGAGCCGCGGGTCGAGACCAGGTCCTACCGCAGCCGGACGCTGACTTCTTGATACCCGCCTGCGGGGAAGTGCGCCAGGACCGGTGCCACCGTTCCAGCCTCGATCCCCGTCGTAGCCGCGAACAGCTCCTCCAGAAGGACGCGCAGCTCCAACCTGGCCAGGCCCGCACCCGGGCAGTAGTGGACGCCACGGCCGTAGACGAGATTATGCGGCCGGTTGGCGGTCGGGTTGAAGGCGTCGGGGTCGGGGAAGACGGCTTCGTCCCGATTGGCCGAGGCCCACAGGACGACGATCTTCTCCTCGGCCGGGATCTCCTGCCCACCGATCGTCACCGGGGTCGTCGTGCGTCGCCGGTTCGCGACGAGCGGGGCGCCGAGTCGTTGCAGCTCGTCGGTGACCGCGTCCAGGTCCCACTCACCAGCGCGGATCCGGCGCTGCTCCTCCGGGTGGGTGGCCAGGAAGTGCAGGATGATCCCGACGGCAGCCGAGATGGTGCCGAGCTCCCCGACGGTCCAGTTGCGGATGATGGAGACGATCTCCTCATCGGTGAGCGCGCGGCCGTCGACGGTCTCGGCGAGCAACCGCGTCGTCGGATCGTCGGTCTTGCCGGGGTCGGCGCGGCGAGCATCGAGCTCCGCGCGGATGAAGGAGTCGAACTCCTCGGCCACCTCGGCCATGCGGTTGCGATCACCCGACCTGCTGGCGGCGTGGTTCTTGCGGACCCATCCCTCGAGCGGTTCCCGCATCGCAAGCGGCCACCCCATGAAGGCGCACTGCAGGTCGGTCGCGACGGGGTCTCCGAGGGTCGCCATGACCTCGATGTCTCTGTCGTGGGCGAGGCCCGCGACAAGGTCGGCGCAGATGGCTCGACACACCGGCTCGAAGACGGCGAGCCGCTCCGCCGTGAAGTAGCGGTCGATCACGTCCCGGTAAGCGGCGTGGGCGGGCGCGTCGAAGCCGTTCGGGACCGCGAGGTGGCTGGAGACCTCGTTGGAGAACGTGTCCGGGTCCTCAAGGATCGCCACTGTGTCGGCGTGCCCGAATACCGTCCAGGAACCATCGGATCCGTGGGCCACCGGGCACCGTGCCCGCATAGCGTCGTAGGAGGCAAGCTGATCGGCCTGAACCTGCGGCGAACGCATGTTCCAGACGGTCTCAGTATCGGTCTCGGTCTCGGTCTCGGTCATGACGGACTCCCCCTCAGGGATCGATGCGCAATCGGAACGCCACCACGTCCCGCAGGTGAGCACTCCGGTATGCCCCCGTGTGCACTACACCATGGCAGATCGACGCTCAGATAGGACCTCCGACTAGGACTCGACGCGCTCGCACCCCTGCCTGCCCGACGACGCGTGACCGGTCAGGTCATCCGCGCGCGATGCGCTCCCAGATGGTGCAGGGTTTGGTCGATCCCCGCCGGACGCCCTCGCACGGAGGGGCTTTCTCGGGTGGCTCGGGGTCCCACCACTCCTCACCACCGTCCGCACCCGGAAGCCAGGCGCCCGGCTTCCAGAAGCGCTCGGCGAGTTCATAGGCATTCAGAAACATCTCGCAGTCGCAGTAAGCCCCCATCGCCGACAGTCGATCGAGCAGCGCCGAGGCGCGGGGTGCCCGTTGATCGCGGTAGAGCAGGAAGAATCGATGGGTCGAGTCGCACCCGAACTGGTCGACCTGACGAGCGACAAAGCAGGCGAGGCACTCACCCACCCGGGGAGTGACGAGCGCCAAGACAGCGTCGAAAACGATGTTCTCAGCTTCTTCGGTGATTGGGTTTATGTCCATGCTCCACCGTGGCACGGGCCGCTGACATCGCGTCGTTCAGGGTGTTGATCCCTGTGGATACCGAGGTGCGACGGTGTGCGTGCGCAGGCGCTCATTCCATGCGGTGACTCAAGGCTCAGATCTCGTCGTCGAATCGCTCCCGTGCCCGCTCGACCGCCACCATATTCGCGCCGGTCCAGCGCAGCAATGCGTCGATCGGCTCGCGCAACGACTTGCCGAGCAACGTGATGCGGTACTCGACCACGACCGGTCGCGGCCGCACGATCACCCGCTCGACGACGCCGTTGCGCTCCAGTCGCCGCAGCGTCGCGGTGAGGGATTTCTGCGTGACGGCAGGCACTGCTCGGCGGATCGCATTGAATCGCAGCGGGCGCTCGCACAGCTCCTCGAGCACCTGCAGGGACCACTTGTCGAGCACCTGGTCAAGGATCTCGCGGTGCTGCGCCCCGATCTCGAGGCGGTCATCGGTGGGATGCGCGGTGTCCGGCACGATACCTGGTCTCGTTGAAGTTCCCTGAGGCGACTAAGTATAAAGGGGATACCAGAATGATTCCCACCTGAGGAGACACCATGACCGTCCACCTGTTGAGCCCCACGACGATGGCCCAGCCCGTCCCCTACCACCACGTCGCGGTCGGCACCGGCACCCGTCACGTGCACGTAGCCGGCCAGGTCGGCACCGACAGCGAGGGGCAGCTCGTCGCAGGGGACCTCGCCTCCCAGGTGGCGCAGGCACTACGCAACACCGCACTCGGCCTGGCGGGCGCGGGTGCCACCTTCGACGACGTGCTGCGCCTGACCTTCTACGTGACCGACTGGACGCCCGACAAGATGGATGAGGTCATGGCGGGCATCGGGCGCGTGGCCGCGGACCTCGCCATCCCCGCGCCCATGCCGCCGGCGTCGCTCATCGGGGTGGCCTGCCTGTTCGTGCCCGACGTCCTCGTCGAGGTCGAGGCTACGGCGATCCTCGACTAGGGGATGTCGAGGGTGATGGGCCCGGCCTCGCTCGGTCCCCCGCACTGCGCGCTGCCACCCACCCGCCGCCAATCGAGCGCAACCTCTTCGGCGACGAGGACGTCCCCTGCCGGAGACAGCGCTCGCACCGTCAGCGCATCTGGGGTCGTCATGTCCGTCGAGACGTACCAGGTCCGTTCGTCGACATGCGCAACGAAGAAGGGCAAGTCGGTTGCTGCGGAAGTAGGCGCCAAGGTAGCCAGGTCTTCTGGCATCAGCGTCGCGACAACTGTTGGAGCTTCAACAGCCTGCTGAACGGGAGCCACCACCGCACACACGCTGTCTTCGCACAGCTCGATGGCCGCGACGTCACCCGCCGTGCCATCGATATCGATGCTGACGACGTTGTTCCACCCCACGGCGGTACAGACGTCGGACGCGGAGCACCCCGTGACAGTCATGCTCACGAGCAGCGCAGCAATGAGGGCCGCTGGTCGAATTATCCTCATACCGGCCGACCGTAGCAGCCGATAAGAGGACGCAGCCCATGCCATCCCCCGGAAGCACTCATCCGGACGCGACCAGGACTGACCAAGGCCACGGGCCCTCCGGCGCAAGGCGACGAACGATATCCTGGGCAGATGGCCGAAATTCAAGGACTCGACGACCTCCTGACTGCACTGAACGCCGGAGAGACGATTCCCGGCGGTTCACCGCACCACGCGGCTATGCACGCCACGAGCCAGGAGTCGCTGCGCATCACCGCCGACCTCAACGGTCGCTACCACTCCCCCGTCGAGGTACGGGTCCTGATGAGCGAGCTGACCGGGCGCGAGGTCCCTGAGTCCTTCCAGCTCTTCCCACCTTTCAGCGCCGACTTCGGCAAGAACATTCGTTTCGGTGAGAACGTGTTCGTCAACAGCGGCTGCCGGTTCCAGGACCAGGGCGGCATCGCGATCGGCGATGGATCCCTCATCGGCCACAACGCCGTCATCACGACGTTGAACCACGACATGGCGCCGAGTCGACGAGCCGATATGCACCCGGCTCGCGTAGTGATCGGGCGGGGAGTCTGGTTGGGGGCCAACGTGACTGTCTTACCAGGCGTGACGATCGGCGATGGGGCCGTCGTGGGCGCGGGGGCGGTCGTCACCAAGGACGTGCCTGCGAGGGCTGTGGTCGTTGGCGTGCCAGCCAAGCAGGTGAGCACGGTCCCGGAGGGGTAGTTCCTGCACGAGGCCAGAGTGTGACCTCCGTGGGCACACCATGGTGCGCACCCAAGACAACGCGGCTCAGCCGAGTTCGCTCACTCTGCCGAGAGCGACTGGATGTATCTGCTGATCGCCGGCAGGTCGACGATCATCGTGTCCCAGACCGCCCCGTAGTCGGTGCCCTCGTAGTGATGCGCCAGCCGGTCCCGCATCCGCTTGATCAATGACCATGGCACTTCGGGATGCCGGTCGGTCGTGGCGTCGCTCAGACGAGCCACATTCTCGCTGATCTTGATGATCAGCGACTCTGCCGCAAGGCCCGGAACGTTGTCAGGGTCCCCGAGGTACCACTCGTCGCCGCGTGCCACGAGATTCGCGCCGACGCCACACAGTCGGACGATCTCCGTCAGTGCCGCATCATCCCGCTTGGTCATACCGCGACAGCCGTCGCCAAGATCTCATGATCGGCACGCAAACCGCCGTCAGTCACCACATTGACCTCGACACCGAGCAACTCGCTCGCGTCAGCAGCGAACGCCGCGACCGTGAGCAACCCGGTGCCGGGCGATCGGGTGACCAAGATGTCCAGATCGCTGCCAGGACTGTCTGTACCGCGAGCCGCCGAGCCGAAGACACGGACACTACCGAAGCCATGCTGTCCCGCAAGGCTCACAAGATCGGCACGGTGCGCAGCGAGCGCATCATGAGGCAGTGGCCGCGCGGCCGTCCACAGGCGCTCAAGCATCTCGGCCGAGACGCTGCGCCGCCCAGCCTCATAGGCGGCGACATTCGGCTGAGCAACCCCGGACCGTCGGGCAAGCTCTGCCTGGCTCAGGCCGGAAGCCTCACGAAGCGCTCGAACTGGGTTCACCAATGGCGACCGCGAGCTTGTTCTGCGTGATCTCGAACCCCTCGATGAAATCCTCCATCAGGATCTCCCCGGGATGGATCGGCTCGATCAGGTCCGCCTCAGTGGTAGTCGACGAGTTCGACATCTTCCGCACCTCCCTCTCTCCAGACGAAGCAGAGACGCCACTGCGCGTTCACACGGATGCTGCGCTGCCCACGGCGGTCACCGACCAACCGCTCCAAGCGGTTCCCCGGCGGGATCCGGAGATCCTCCACATCGACGTACTCGCTCCGCGGGTCGGGGCCCGCGCGATGTGGCAGGGCTTGAGGAGCTGCGACGGGCAGGTGACGAATCAACCGACCCGAGTCCGCTCGCTCCTCCACATGCGGTCCCAGCATTTTCACTCATCGCGTTTCCTGTTCCACAGTTGATGCGTCAGTCCGCTGGACGTGCTGATGGATTCGACGCTGAACCGGTCTTCCAAGCCAGCCAGGTGATCCCAGATCCGAACGCCGGAGCCGAGCACGATCGGAACGATCGCCACATGCAGGAAATCGATGAGATCAGCTCGGAGGAACTCGCTCACGGTCGACGGCCCGCCGCCGATCCGAACGTCCAACCCACCGGCAGCATCCTGTGCCAGGCGAAGCGCTTTCTCGGGCGACGCATCCACGAAGTGGAAGCTGGTGCCATTAGCGAACTCGAGTGTCTCACGAGGATAGTGGGTCAGGATGAACACCGGAGTGCGGAAGGGCGGCGCGTCTCCCCACCATCCCTCCCATCCGTCGTCGGGCCATTCGCCCGTCTGCGGACCGAATTTGCGGCGGCCCATGATCTCCGCCCCGACGCCCTGGCCCCACATGCTGAACATGGCCCGATCCACGGTCACCGGGTCGTCGATGCCATGGATGCCATGGATGACGCGTCCGTCGAACTTGCTGAAGAGCGCCTCGGCTTCACCGATCGGCTGCTCGAGCGTCACGTGATCGCCTGCGGCATATCCATCCGAAGAGACGAGCAGGTTGTGGACTCGCGTGCGAAACATGGCAACTCCCTGAGTGATTGCAATCTGAAACCACTTGCAGCCCAACGTAGAGTGGTTTCTATCTGCAAGCACTTTGGAGGTCAGGTTGCCAGAGAACAGCCGCGATCAGAGTGCGCGATCAACGCGGCGGTGGAAGTCCTCGGCGATGCGTGGACTCTCATCGTGCTGCGTGACATCATCTTCGGCGCTCGCCGACATTTCCGCGAGCTCTTGACCAGCAACGACGAAGGCATCGCATCGGACATCCTCGCCAGCCGCCTCCGGAACCTGGTCGAGGAGGGGCTGCTCACTCGTGACGGCGCGACGCGGGGGCAGCGGGCGACATACTCGCTCACCGAGGCGGGGATTCAGACCGTTCCCGTGATGGTGGCGCTTGGGGCATGCGCCATCGCCCGACCTCACCAGAGTTGACCGTTCGGGCCCGCATCCTGGCCGAATCTCCGGAGCTCGTCGACGACCTCATCAACGAACTCCGGGAGCTTCACCTCGGCATTCCGCGCCTTGACCGCGAGCGCCCCTCGGCGTCTGACCGTCTACAGCAGGCGTTCGAGGTTGAACCGGAACGCGATCACACGTTGAAGCGAAATTCGACCGCGTTCCGGTACAGACCAACCTTACTCACTTGCGATCGATGTGGAGTCCACGTATCGATTTAGACGAAAAGGCGGTCTCGTCACGTTTCGCGGGCCCGACGAGCACCTGCTTTCGGCAGAAGCAGACATAGCACGAGAAGCCGGAACAAGAATGGGGAGACCTGATGGCCACCGTCTTAGCAGCCGGCCGACGACACTCTGTAGCGTGCCGCGACGATGGGACGGCCGTGGCCGCCGGCAACGACCGTGCCGGCGAGTGTGACGTACTGGCCTGGTCAGGTCTCGTCGCCGTCGCGGCCGCGAACGTGCACTCCGCACGCAACACTGGTCGCTCTCACACCATCGGGCTTCGAGCCGACGGAACCGTCATCGCTACCGGATGGGACCGCGACGGGCAAACCAACGTCTCCGATTGGAGCGAGATCGCCGCTGTCGCCGCAGGGTGGAGAACAACTCTCGGACTCCGGACAGACGGAAGCACGGTGGCCGTCGGGCGCACCGCAGAGGGTCAATGCGATGTCAATACATGGAGAGAAGTCGTTTCGATCGCTTGTGGAGACTGGCACTCTGTCGCTGTCCGGAGCGACGGCAGAGCCCTCGCAACCGGCAACAACCAGCGCGGGCAAGCCAGCATCGGCGGGTGGCGGAACCTGGTCGGCGTCTCCGCCGGCTACATGCATACTGTCGGGTTACGAGATGGCGGCACTGTCGTTGCCACCGGCGAGAACGGCTGGAGCCAATGCGACGTCGCTCAGTGGAGTTGCGCCACAGCGGTCGCGGCGGGCAGCTATCACACCGTTGCGCTTCGCGAAGATGGAAGGGTGTGCGCTGTCGGCGACAATCGCTTCGGGCAGTGTGACGTGCAAGCGTGGACCGGTGTCACCGCGATCGCTGCTGGGTCAACACATACACTCGGGCTCCTCTTGGACGGAACCATCGTGGCTGCGGGAAACAACGACGACAAGCAGTGCGACGTGAGCACTTGGCGGCTACATCGAGGATGAACCAAGCGCGCGACCAGACGTCAAACTGGAACGCGACTTGCGGTCCGAGAGGCGCGCCTCTGTGTGTTCGCAGCAACGTCGCCCCGGGTGGTTAGGCTGGCTGGATGGCGACAGTTCTTCTCGTGCGGCACGGCCGCACCACAGCAAACACCTCCGGGCTGCTGGCCGGTCGGGCCGTCGGCGTCGGCCTGGACCAGATCGGGCGCGACCAAGCGGCTCTCACCGGAGACCGGCTTGCGGCCGTTCCCCTGGTCGGGGTGGTGTCGAGCCCTCTTGAGCGTTGCCAGCAGACCACCCAGTACATCCTTGATCGCCAGGCAGGCACGCCATACGCGCTGGTCGATCCCGATCTCACCGAGTGCGACTACGGCCAGTGGCAGGGCCGCAGGCTCTCCGACCTCGCGACCGAGGATCTGTGGCCGCTGGTGCAGTCGCACCCATCTGCCGTCGTCTTTCCCGGCGGTGAATCCATGGCCGCCATGCAGGCTCGGTCGGTGGCAGCGATTCGCCGCCACGATGCAGCATTCGAAGCCGAGCACGGGCCCGAGGCCGTGTGGGTTGCGGTCAGCCACGGCGACATCGTCAAGTCGATACTCGCCGACGCGCTCGGAATGCACCTCGACCTGTTCCAGCGCATCAGCGTAGGCCCCGCATCCGTATCGATCGTGCGCTACGGCGCTGGCCGGCCGAGCGTCCACGCGACCAATACGGAGGCGGGCGATCTCTCGTGGTTGTCGAACGGCATCCGATCCGGCGATGCACCGGTGGGTGGCGGCGCAGGGCACAAGACGCCGTCAAGCACCGGCGCCTAGAGTACTGATATGCCTCCACGTGTTCACGAATTTGACTGGCCTGATCGGGCCGTCGTCGGCACCATCGGCCTTCCCGGGGCTCGCACGTTCTACCTCCAGGTGCGCTCAGGGACGCAGGTGGTGAGCATCGCCCTCGAGAAGCAGCAGTCGGCCCTGCTCGCGGAGAAGATCGATGAGATCCTCGACCAGCTCATCACCGTCGAGGGCAACCCCTTTAGCGTCCCCACGGGCACTCCCCCGGAGCTCGTCGACAACGACCAGCTCGAGGCCGTCGAGGAGCGCTTCCGCACCGGCGCCATGAGTCTCGGCTGGGACCCGACGACGGCCCAGGTCGTCATCGAGGCCTACCCCATCACGGACGTCGATGCTGATGACATCATCGAGGTGCCTGACGAGGACGGCACTCACGAGACCGACATGCTTCTGGTGCGCATGCCGGTGGGCACCGCTCGTGCATTCGCCAAGCGCACCCGTGAGATCGTGGGCGCCGGGCGCCCGGCGTGCCCGCTCTGCGGGTACCCCATCGACGCCGACGGGCATATCTGCACCCCTCCCGAGGACTGATGTCGGCAACAGACCTGGTGACCACCGAGCTGACGATCACAGGCCGCATCAGGACGGCGTCCAACGCCACGTTCCTCGGCACCATCGGCAACGCGACCGTCGTCTACAAGCCGATGGCCGGCGAGAGTCCGCTGTGGGACTTTCCCGACGGCAGCCTGGCGCACCGGGAGGTGGCCGCGTACCTGGTCTCCCAGACCCTCGGTTGGGGCGTTGTACCGCACACCTGGCTGCGCGACGGTCCTCTCGGCGAAGGAATGGTCCAGCTCTGGCAGGAGCAAGACCCCGACCACAGCGCCGTCGACCTGATCGCGACGGAGCAGGTGCCGAGCACTGGCTGGAAGCACGTTCTCGAGGGACTGGACGAGAGCGGACGGCTGGTCACCCTCGTTCACGAAGACTCCCCGGCACTCAGGCGCATGGCCGTGTTCGACGTCGTCGTCAACAATGCCGACCGCAAGGGCGACCACATCCTTGCCATGCCGGACGGCCACCGGCACGGCGTGGACCACGGGCTGACCTTCCACCGTGACCACAAGCTGCGCACGGTGCTGTGGGGATGGCGGGGAGACGCTCTGACCGCCGACGAGCTCGCCGGCATCGACCGAGTCAGCGTAGGACTGCAGGGCGACCTCGGACGCGACCTCGCGGACCTGCTCAGTGCCCGAGAGATCGCCTCGCTCGCCGCTCGCTGCTCCACGTTGCGCTCGGCAGAGCGGTTCCCGGCTCCCTCCGGTGAGATGCCGGCTGTTCCCTGGCCGCTGTTCTGACAGGTCGCCGGTACGGGAACCGCCGGGTCCACCACGTCTGCGCCGTCCAACCCCGTGTGGGTGGTCCAGGCGCTCAGCGGCGCCCCGGTTGACACCAGCGCCGATCAGGACGACCGTCGGCAGTCATAGCGTGGTCGCCAGTGAGACCACCGCCTACGAAGAACGGCGCCGACATGGCTGAGAAGACTGCAGGTCTGTCACAAGAGGAGCGGGACGCCGTCAAGCAGCGCGCCGCCGAGCTACGCGCGCAGGAGAAGGCCGGGAAGACCCGCGCAGCCGGCGAGAAGGCCATCCGCGAGGCGATCGCCGCGCTCCCCGACCACGATCGCGAGCTTGCCGAGGGCATCGACCGCATCGTCACCCAGGTCGCGCCGCACCTCGTCCCGAAGACCTGGTACGGCTTCCCCTCGTACGCCGATGACGACGGGAAGATCGTGGTGTTCTTCAAGCCAGCCTCGAAGTTCACCACCCGCTACGCGACCCTCGGCTTCGAGGAGTCGGCGAAGCTCGACGACGGTGACCTGTGGGTGACCTCGTTCGCGCTGCTGGCCCTGACCCCGGATACCGAGAAGACGATCGCCGGGCATATCCGCAAGGCCGCGGGCTGAGCCCTGATCCACCGTTCGGTTCCAGCAAGTTGATCCGGACGTCATTGTTTCGGTGAGCGCAGCACTTTTGTGATTTTGGGCGCGACGGCCCGGCCCGGTGGGGCTGAGCGGTCAGGGCAGTGCAGGTGCCGGTGGGCTGGTGGCGACACCCACCTACACGTTAAACCGGAACTCCACCACGTCCCCGTCGTGCATGACGTAGTCCTTGCCCTCGATGCGGGCCTTGCCCGCCGAGCGGGCGGCGGCGACCGAGCCGGCCTCGACGAGGTCGTCGAAGGAGATGACCTCGGCCTTGATGAAGCCGCGCTCGAAGTCGGTGTGGATCACGCCGGCGGCCTGCGGGGCCGTCCAGCCCTTGTGGATGGTCCAGGCGCGCGCTTCCTTGGGACCGGCCGTGAGGTAGGTCTGCAGCCCGAGGGCCTCGAAGCCGACGCGGGCGAGCTGGTTGAGGCCAGGCTCGTCCTGACCGGAGTCGGCGAGCATCTCGGCAGCCTCCTCGGGCTCGAGCTCGATGAGCTCGGACTCGAACTTGGCGTCGAGGAAGATCGCGGGGGCGGGGGCGACGAAGGCGCGCAGCTCGGCCTGGAATGCCTCGTCGGCCAGTCCCGCGTCGTCCGTGTTGAAGACGTAGATGAACGGCTTGGCCGTCATGAGCTGCAGCGTGGCGAGCTGGGTCAGGTCGAGCTTGGCCGCAGCGGCGCCGGAGAACAGCGTGGTGCCGGCCTCGAGTAGTGTCTGGGCGCCCTGGGCGGCGGCGAGCAGGGCCGGGTCGCCCCGCTTGATCTTCACGTCCTTCTCCAGGCGCGGGATCGTCTTCTCCAACGTCTGCAGGTCCGCAAGGATGAGCTCGGTGTTGACCGTCTCGATGTCGTCCCGGGGCGAGACCTTGCCGTCGACGTGGACCACGTCGGGGTCGGCGAAGGCGCGCGTCACCTGGCAGATCGCCTCGGCCTCACGGATGTTGGCGAGGAACTTGTTGCCCAGCCCCTCCCCCTCGCTCGCTCCGCGCACGATCCCGGCGATGTCGACGAAGGACACCGTCGCGGGCAGGAGGCGCTCGGAGCCGAAGACCTCGGCGAGCTTGGCGAGCCGCGGGTCGGGCAGCGGAACGACGCCGACGTTGGGCTCGATCGTGGCGAACGGATAGTTCGCCGCGAGAACCTGCGCGCGGGTGAGTGCATTGAAAAGGGTCGACTTGCCGACGTTGGGCAGTCCAGCGATACCAATAGTAAGAGCCACGGAAAGAGAGTCTACGGGGAAGCCGGGTCCTAGGGGGTCCCGCGCGCATGATCTAGGCTGGTCCGGCTGTCTCCATCGTGGTCCGCGCACCCGCGCCGACAACCTTCGTGGTCCCATGCTCTGGCCCGAGATGCGCGCACCGCCAGCACCCCGGCGGACCCACAGACCGAGGACCACATGACCACCGCACGCACGTCCGACGCCGCGCAGCCGACCCCCACCGCGCAGGCTCCCACTGCGACCCGGCGCCCCGCACGCGAACCGCTCGGCTCCACCCCGATCCTCGTCGGGATGATCGCCCTGGTCTCCCTCGGCGCCTTCGAGGCTCTCGCGGTGTCGACCGCCATGCCGGTGATCGCCGAGGCCCTCGACGGACTCTCGCTCTTCGCGACGGCCTTCGCGATCACCCTGGCGACGTCGGTCATGGGCATGGTCCTGGCCGGGCGGTCGACCGACCGCGGCGGCGCCGGACCGGCGTTGCTCGGCGGCGTCGGGGTGTTCGTGGCGGGGTTGCTGCTCGCCGGCCTCGCGCCGTCGATGGGCGTGCTCATCGTCGGTCGGGCGCTGCAGGGGCTGGGCTCCGGGGCATATATCGTCGCGCTCTACGTGGTCGTCGCCCGCACCTTCGACGGGAACGCGCGCGCCCGGGTGCTCGCGATGTTCTCCGCGGCGTGGGTCATCCCCTCGCTCGTGGGACCGCTCGTGGCAGGGTTCGTCGTCGAGCATGCCGGCTGGCGGTGGGTGTTCCTGTCCGTGGCGATCCTCGCCGTCCCGGCCACCGCGCTGCTCGCCTCCGCGGTGCGCAGCACCAGTGCGCAGACGCTCGTCCTGCCCGACGACGCGGGCGACCAGGGCGCAGCCGGCTCCGGCCGGCTGTGGTGGGCCGGGGCTGCGAGCGCCGGGATCGCGCTCATGTCGCTCGGCTCCCAGAACCACGCCCTGGGCGGGTACGCCATGATCGGCGCCGGGGCCGCGACGGTCCTGGTGAGCGGTCCCCGGCTGCTGCCGCGCGGGACGCTGCGGGCCGCGCGCGGGCTGCCGACCGTCATCGCGCTGCGCGGGCTGGTCGCCGCGGCGTTCTTTGCCGCCGAGGTGTTCTTGCCGCTGATCCTCCAGCACGACCGCGGGTTCTCCCCGGCGCGCTCGGGCATCATCCTCACAGCCGGGGCCGTGACCTGGTCGCTCGGGGCGATCCTGCGCAGCCGCCTGCACTGGACGAATGTCACGTTCCTGCGAGCGGGGACCACGCTGATCGCCGCGGGGATCGTCGTGGTGTCTCTGCTCGTGGTCCCGGCGGTGTCCCCGTACACGGCGATCGGCGGTTGGGCGCTGGCTGGGCTCGGCATCGGGATGGTCTACCCCACCCTCGCCCTCCTCGTCTTCGACCTCTCCCCCGTCCGCGCCCAAGGCACCAACACGTCCGCGCTCCAGGTGGCGGACGCACTGACCAGCGCGTTCGTCCTGGCGATCGTGGGGACGGCCACCACCTGGCTGGTCACGGCGCACGGCACCACCGGGTATCTCGGCGGCTTCGTGCTGACCGCGGTGCTCGCCCTGACGGCGGTCGCCATCAGCGGGCGGATCGCCGAGAAGGGCGTCTGACTCGTTGCTCAGCCGATCGCGATGACCTGCTGCATGAGCTCGGCCGAGCGGACGTCGTAGACCCGTCCGCCCAGGCGCACGCCGACGACGAGGACGGCGCTCCCCAGCGCGAGGCCCGTGACGCAGGCGGCCCAGCCCAGGGCCGGATTGCCGGTCGCGACCGCGGCGACGGCGATCTCGGGGAGCACGAGCAGGCCGAGCACGAGCCAGCCCCCCGTCTGGATGGTCAGGTTCGCCACGGCCGATCCCTGCGGCGTGCTGAACGGCCCGTCCCCGGGCTTCGGCACGGGATAGACGAAGCGTGCGGAGACCACACTCGAGAGGCCCAACGCGGTCAGCAGCACCCCGAAGCTTGCCCCGACCACCGCCGGGAGGTCGTCCCACCGCCCGGTGAACCACGCTGCCCCGACCGTGAAGACGGCCGTGACCGGCACGCCGACCAGACCCGCCGCGATCACCCGGCCGAGCCGGTCCGCCCGCCCCGATACCCCGGTCACCACGTGCAGCCAGAACGCTGTGTGGTCGTAGGCAACATCTGCGGAGATGATCCAGCCCAGCATGAACGCCGTCACCGGAGCGAGCGCGAGCATCGCGATACCCGTTCCCGGGTCGATGAAGTGGACGAGGAAGGGCAGCAGCGGCACAACCGCGAGGGAGCCGACGTAGCGCGGGTCACGGACCCAGTAGACGAGGCAGCGAGCCACCACAGCCCACGTCGGGGTGGCCGGTAGGAAGCCGAAGACACCCAGGCCCCTCGGCCGGGCGCCGTGTCCGTCGCGTCGGGCCGGGCTGGTCAGCATCCGGTCGAGAGCCCAGCCCCAGAGCGCGACGAGCACCACGAGGGTGGCCACGGCGATCGCCAGCTTGGCGGCCGCGACCCCCAGGTCCCCCGCAGCGACCGCGGCCGGCACCCCCCACACCGCGCCGAAGGGCAACCAGGACACGACGTCGGCCACCTGGTGGAGCGTGACCCGGTCCGCGTCGATCTCGCCCGAGGCCCACGCAGCGAGCGGCGCGATGACCAGCAGCGGCAGGAAGACCAGGACCCCGGTGACCTCTCGAAACCGGCGCGAGGAGCGCAACGGGGCGAGCGCCGTCGTCGTCGCCCGGGAGCCGACGACGCAGGTCGCCACCGCGACCACCCAGCAGACCAGCGCGGCAAGCATCGCAGCGGGCGACTCCCGCCAGACGAGCAGCGTGCCGAGCGTGACCAGCACGGTGAGCAGGCCGGGGACCCCGACGAGACCGGCGATGCCCAGCCCCCAGAGCAGGTCGCGGCGTCGGATGGCGAAGAGCGCAAAGCGCTGCGGGTCAAGGGTCGAGTCGACGCCGAAGGCCACGAGCGGCAGGAACCACCACGCGAGCACCAGCAGGCCACCGGCGAAGACGACGACCGTGGCGGCCATGTCGATGTCTCGGCGGCTCAGGTAGGCCAGGCCGGCGAACAGCGCAATGCCCACGGTCGATGCGTAGAGCAGCGAGAAGACCAGGCCGAGGATCTGCCAGACGCTGCGCTTGAGCGCATTGCCGAGCAGGACGAGCTTGAGCCTTACGAGGTGCGCAACCACGCGAGGCCCTCCGCGGTGTGGCTACGACCGACGAGCTCGACGAACCGGTCCTCCAGGGAACGTCCGGCGCGCACGTCGTCGACCGTGCCCGCGGCCAAGATCTGCCCGCCCGCCACGACCGCGACGTGGTCGCACATGCGCTGCACGAGGTCCATGACGTGGGAGGACACGATGACCGTCCCGCCCGTGCGGACGTACTCGGTGAGGATCTCGCGGATGTGGGCGGCCGATACCGGATCGACCGACTCAAAGGGTTCGTCGAGCACAAGGACCCGCGGGGCGTGGATGAGCGCGGCCGCGAGGGTGACCTTCTTGGTCATGCCCGCGGAGTAGTCGACGATGAGCTTGTCGGCGGACTCGCGAAGGTCGAGGGCCGCGAGCAGGTCCGCGGTCCGGGCGGTGACCGTGGCGCGGTCCATGCCACGCAGCAGGCCGGCGTAGGTGACGAACTGCGTGCCGGTCAGCCGATCGAAGGTGGCCATGCCGTCGGGCAGGATCCCCAGGGTGCGCTTGACCTCGAAGAGATTGGTCCACAGGTCGAGGCCGTTGATCGCGACGGTCCCACCGTCGGGGCGCAGCAGGCCGGTCGCCATCGACAGCATCGTCGTCTTGCCGGCTCCGTTGGGGCCGACGATGCCGTAGAACGAACCGGCCGGGACGTCGAGGGATATCCCGGCGACCGCGATCTTCTCCCCGAAATGCTTGTAGAGGCCGCGGATGGAGACGGCGGGCGGGGTGGTGGGGGCCAGCCCCGCTGGCGGCTCTGCTGGCGGCTCGTGGTCAGAAGCGCTGGTCATGAGCCCAACGTAGTGCCAGAACGCTTTGTCAGTGGGGTGAGGCAGGGTGTCCCCCATGGGAACAGTCATCTGGTGTGTTGTGGTCGGCGTGGTCGGTGTTGTTGTGGGATATCTGCTCGGGGTCGTGCGGGGCGCACAGCGCACCCACGCCGCGCAGCTGGCGCAGACACGTGCCGAGGCGGAGCTCTCCGCCGAGCGGCGCGGCACGGGTGAACGCATCCTCACCATGCAGCACGACCAGGATCGCCTCTCCGACCAGTTCCGCGCCCTCGCGGCCGAGGCGCTCGCCTCGAACAACGAGCAGTTCCTCGGACTGGCCGAGCAGCGGCTGCGCTCGACGCAGGTCGCCGGTCAGGCCGACATGGCCTCGCGGACCCAGGCGGTCCAGGCGCTCGTCGACCCGCTCGCGCGGACGCTGACCGACGTCCGCCAGCAGATGTTCGCGGCCGAGGAGTCGCGGATCGCGAGCGCCGCGGCGCTCGGTGAGCAGGTGCGCGGCATGCGTGACGCCTCCGAGCTGCTGCGCCAGCAGACCAGCTCGCTCGTGACCGCGCTGCGCACCTCCGACATCCGCGGTGCGTGGGGCGAGATGCAGCTGCGCCGGGTGGTCGAGGTCGCCGGGATGCTCAACCGCGTCGACTTCGTCGAGCAGAGCCACGTCACGACCGACGACGGCGCGCTGCGTCCCGACATGGTGGTCCACCTGGCCGGAGGTAAGAACATCGTCGTCGACGCGAAGGTCGCCTTCCTCGGCTACCTCGACGCCCAGCAGGCCACGGACCCGGCGGTGCGAGCCCGGCGGCTCTCCGACCACGCCCGCCACGTCCGCAAGCACATCGACGACCTCGCCGGGAAGCGGTACTGGGACCAGTTCAGCCCGACACCGGAGTTCGTCGTCATGTTCATCCCCGCCGAGCCATTGCTCTCCGCAGCGGTCGAAGAGGACCCGTCACTGCTGGAATACGCCTTCGGGCGGGACGTCGTCATCGTCACCCCGATGACACTCATGGCGCTGCTGCGCACCGTGTCCTACGCCTGGCGGCAGGAGGCCCTCGCCGAGAACGCCCAGAAGGTGCTCGAAGTGGGCAAGGAGCTGCATCAGCGCCTGGGCGTGCTCAGCAAGCACCTCTCCGAGCTCGGCTCCCGCATCTCGTCCACGGCCGGGGCATACAACAAGGCGGTGGCGTCCTTCGAGAGCCGCGTGCTGGTCAGCGCACGGAGGTTCAACGAGCTCGACGTGGTCTCCGGGGAGCTCGTCCGGCCTGCCGCGGTCGTGCCCCAACTGAGCGTGGTGAGCTGGTCGGCGGACGACGAGGCTGACGAGCTGGAGGTGCTCGGGGAGGCGGTGGACGTACCGGGCGCCCGGTAGCCTGACCAAGCATCATCCCTCGCAGCGCTGCCACGGCAGCCCGGCCACGCACCCACGGGAGTCCCATGTCCGCCGAAGCAACCGAACCGACCTACCTCACCGTGGCGGACACGATCGGGAACACCCCGCTGGTCAGGCTCCAGCGGATGGCCTCGGGCGCCGGCCACGGCACCACGGTCCTGGCCAAGCTCGAAGGCAACAACCCCGCGGGGTCGGTCAAGGACCGGCCGGCGCTGCTCATGATCGAGCGCGCCGAGGAACGCGGCGAGATCGCCCCCGGCGACACACTCATCGAGGCCACGAGCGGGAACACCGGCATCGCCCTCGCGATGGCCGCGGCGATCAAGGGCTACCGGATGATCCTCGTCATGCCGGACGACCTCTCCGTCGAGCGCGCCCAGACCATGAAGGCCTACGGCGCCGACCTCATCCTGACCCCGCACGCGCAGGGGATGGAGCACTCCCGCGACCTGGCCGACTCCATGGAGAAGGCCGGCGAGGGCCGGGTCCTCAACCAGTTCGCGAACACGGACAACCCGCTGGCCCACTACCGGTCGACCGGACCCGAGCTCTGGACGGCCACCGCCGGGCGGATCACCCACTTCGTGAGCTCGATGGGCACGACCGGAACCATCACCGGGACCGCGCGGTACCTCAAGGAACAGAACCCCGGGATCCAGGTCATCGGGGTGCAGCCCGAGGAGGGCTCGCGCATCCCCGGTATCCGCAAGTGGCCGCAGGAGTACCTGCCGGCGATCTACGACCCGACAAACATCGACGAGCTCCGATACGTCAGCCAGGCCCGGGCTGAGGAGGCCGCCCGCGAGCTGGCCCGCCAGGAAGGGATCTTCGCGGGGATCTCGTCCGGCGGGGCCGCCGCGGTGGCTCTGGAGGTGGCGAGCGAGGTTGCTGGCGCGACGGTGGCGTTCATCGTGTGCGACCGCGGGGACCGGTATCTGTCGACTGGGGTCTTTCCGGCCTGAGGGCGGGGGCGCTGGGCACGGTTCCGGGTCCCCACTCTGGGTGACGCCGCTATTGAGTAACGCTGCTCTTGAGCGACGCTGCTCTTGAGTAACCCGCTCAGTCGTCCAGCGCTTCCTCCACGAACGGCTCGAGCGCGCGTCTCGCCTGCGCCGGCAGGCCCGCCGTGAGGACGTTTACCGCGTCGATCACGTCGTCACGCTCGAGGGTATAGAGAAAGTGGTGCTTGCGATTCAGCATCGCGACGACTCCGACGAATTCCTCGACCGCCGCGGTCACACAGGTGGTGAATTCCGGCGCCGCTGCATCTGTGTCACGCACCTGACGCAGGGCGACGACGAATGCGGTGCGCGCCTTCTTCGCGACTATGGCAGGGATTTCCTCCTGCCCGTCCCAGTGACGGAGCGGGTAGTCGATATTCTCGGCCAACCACTCTGGCTTGCGCGGTTTGCGCACTGTCAGCACCACCCGAGGTGTTTTCTTGTACGCACCACGGACGTAGGCGGCGACGTCGGCTGGAATGCTATCGAGATCAAGACTGACAAGGGCGGGGAGCTCGTGAGGACTCGGGACGTCCTCGACCGGGTAGCCGAACAGGTCGCACAGCCACAGCGTCTCAAGCCGCGCCAGCTTCGTCAGCGCTGGAAGATGGTCGAGCGTCCCGGGACAGCCGAACAGGTGCAGCCAGGTGACCTCCGGGAAATACTCGACGACGTCCTCCAGGTCGAGCGCACCGATCCGGTGGACGCTCAGGCCACGAGCACGCTCCAGCCCGCGAACCGGCAGCACGGTCTTGGTGAGCCTGACCGTGATCCAGCGGCCGCCGTCCTCGGCGACGACCGCGAGCGACGGCTGTGCACCTGGCACGTGGGCCCGAAGGATCAGCGTCTCCAGAGTGCTGGGCACGACAAGACGTTCCAGGCCTGTGACGTCGACGGACAGCTGCCCGAGGTGAGTCCGGGAGAGATCAAGCTCCCGTTGGTCGTGCCCGTCGAGGGTGAGATCGTGCACCAGCTCCGACGATTCCAGGAACGGCACGAGGTCGTCCCGCCAGGAGTGGAGGGTGAGCTGATGGAGCAATGGCCAGGAGCGCAGCGCCTCCAACCGGAAGTCTTCGAGGATGCGGTAGCCCGCGTCGTCGCTGAAGCTGCGCGCCGACGCCACCTTCGCCTCGTACTGCTCGCCGCCCCTGCCGTAGACGAGCCCCAGTGTGCGGATCGTCTCGTCGCGGGTGAGCGCGGCCGTGAAGGCGGCTGTCACAGCATGCGGCTTCGCATCCCAGCGGTGCTGGCCCACGACGTCGCGGCCGACGTCCCAGGACCCGTACGACTGCGACTTGGTCTCACCGGTCACTGGGAGGCTCCCGATGTGAATGAGCGGCTCAGGCACCGCGAGCGGCACGTTCGAGAGCACCTCTCGCGGGGTCCAGAAGTAGAAGTCCTTGATCATTCGCGGCGCACCGGCGACCTCGGAGACCCTCGGCACCTGCGTGCCGGTCCACGCGAGCACGGCGACCGTCGCGAGCTGGTTCTCCTCGTCGACCGCGACGACGTGGCACGCCCCGTACCGGCCGATCCGTTCGACGGGGAACACAAACACATCACCTGGATGAGAAATGCGGGTCACGGTGTCAGCGTCGAGCATGGTCATCCTTCGTCAGCGTCATCAGGTCCCGTCGAGCGATGTGATCCACTGCATGCGTGCTGCAACGTCTGCATCTCGGGAGGCACATTCGCGACGACACTAACCCTTGGTGTCAAGGCGTCGACACACCCTCGTCGAGAAGTTGGGACCGGCCGGCGACCCCTGACAGTCCCCTGCGCGTCACAGTGCCCGTCACAAGGACGGTTGCTGCGACGTCTGTCGACAGAGTCTGCCAGCCGAGAATATCGATCGACAGATGCCGCTATAGGCATGACGGCATCCCGATGCCGGGGCCGAAGGAATGCAATTCTAGACCATTGCCCATTCACCGCTACCGCCTGACTGATGTTCTCACCTCCGACCGACACGTTGACACTTTCCCGACGACGCAGCATCCCATGAGACGCGTAGGCAGCACCGCGCGGCACGGCCACACGCGCCGGGTATCCCGAGCACTGGATTCACCGCCAACAGGAGTTGAAGGTCTCAATTCATGGGACGCAAGCACCCGCATCTAAATCTCGCAATGCCTTGCCGAACGGCCGTTCTATCGGTAGAATTGGCAGATAGGCAATCGGGCAGTATTGACAGTAGCTGGAGGTGCGCCGTGGTGGCGATGAATTCACTCCCTCGTGGTGCTGCGCCTGTCGTTGTTCGCATTGAATTCACTCCCGGCGTGTGGGCTGATGTGGCGCCCGGTCCGGTGAGTTCACCGAGGTCGGCGGTCGCGGACTGCTTCGAGGCGGCGTTCGAGGACCTCGTCCGCACGGGGTGGCCGACCGGCACCGAGGACCTTGGGTCGAAGGGCGCCGCGCACGAGCGGCTCGTCTGGGACGCCCCGACCTCCGGAGCGACCGTGGTGGACGAGGTCCTCACAGAGGCGCCCACAGATGCGCTTCCCTATGCCGCCCTCGCCGCGAGCGGGGCGCCGTGTGCGCAGGCAGCACCTGCGGACGGCGGCTGGCACGCAGCACCGAAGGCGACGGCCGGTGCCGAAGACGCTGACCGCGACGTCGGCACCGCGGGCACCGGCGGCGGCGTGCCGGAGGGGTTGTTTGCGCAGCTGGACGGGTTGGAGGCGATGGTCGCGGCGATCGTGTCGGTGGACCCGGCCTCCCTGCCGGGGTCGGTCGCGGCGGAGGTCTCCCACCGGGTGCACGTCGCGCTGAGCCGGTTGGAGGGGCAGCGCCTGGGGTGCATCGGGCGGGTCGAGGCCGAGGGGTCGTGGACGGCAGAGACGATGCACTCGTTCCCGTCGTGGCTGGCTGCGGCCGAAGGGCTCTCGGACGGGTTGGCGAAGCGGACCGTCGGTGCCGCGCGGGCGCTGCGCGAGCACCTGCCGGCCACCGCCGCCGCGGCCCGGGCCGGTACGATCACCGGTGAGCACGTGGCGACGATGGTGAAGGCCACCACGACGCAGGCACTGCGCGAGGCACTGGCCGACACCGCACCCACTGACCGCGCGTCCACTGACGCTGCCCTCGCTGACACCATGCCCGCCGATGCCCTGGCCCCCACCGACGCCTCGGCGGACGGCGATGTCGCCGTCGACCCGTCCGCGGACGTCGCGGTGTGCACGTGGGAGGAGCGGCTCCTGGAACGGTCGGGGTGGCGGCTGAAGGAGTTCAACCGGCTGGTCAAAGGCTTCACGATCGCCGCCGACCCCATCGCCCAGGACAAGGCGTTCAAGGACGCGGCCGAGCGGGAGTTCCTGCAGATCTCCCCGACGCTGGGCGGGGCGCACGTCAGCGGGTTCCTCACGACCGAAGATGCCTACCTGGTCAACACCGCGCTGCGGGCGATGGTCGGGGTTCCACCAGCAGGTGACCACGCGGGCGACCTTGATCCCGAGGACGACACCGCTGACAGCCTGCACTTGTGCGACCTGCGCAAGGTCGACGGGCTGCGAGCGATGGCACACCTGGTCCTGGACGGCGGACTCGCCGGCAAAGGCGCCAACGTCCGCCCCCACCTGTCGGTGCACATCACCTGGGAAGAGTTCACCCGCCTCTACGACCAGACCACCACCGACAACGACGACAACACCTGCGGCAGCACCGGAGCAGTCGGCTCCTGGACGGACTGCACCGGGACTGGCACCGGGGCTCATCCCGATACCGGCTCCGGCTCCGGCTCCGGCTCCGGCTCCGGCTCCGGCTCCGGCTCCCCGAGATGGTCCCCGCAAGACCTCGAAACTCGCCTCCGTGCCGGCTACGCCACCTGGGAAGACGGCACCGGCCCCATCCCCGACACGGTCCTCAAACGCATCGCCTGCGACTCCGAGATCACCCGGATCATCTTCGGACCCGACTCCCAAATCCTCAACATCTCCCGCACGAAACGCACCTTCACCAAAGAGCACCGCCGCGCGATCGTCGCCCGCGACCGGCACTGCGTCTGGGAAGGGTGTGACGCGCCACCCCACGTCTGCGAGATCCACCACGCCATCCGCCACTGGGCTGATGGTGGGGAGACCACACCCTCCAACGGGGCGCTGCTCTGCCGCCACCATCACCACCGCGTCGACGGCGAGAACATCGCCATGACCTACAACAACGGCTGGACCATCCACACGCCGGGCACCTATGAGGTTGACGGCTACCAGTCCGGCACCAGCGTCCCGGGCGACCCCGCGGCCTGACCGCGCTTCACAGCCCCGGCAGCACCCAATCTCCTTTGACGCGGCCAACCGCGCCAACCACTAGATCACCTGGGCCCGCTCGCCTCGGTCGACGATCGCCGCCCGGAGCAGCCCACGCATCGCCAGAACAAGAACACCTCCGTCGCGGTGCGGACCTCTTCGACCGCGCCCGGGCGCCTAGGGCGCGTCGGGCCTCAGTCCTCTGCGCTCTCCGCCCGAAGTGGACCGATGCGCACGGTCGTCATCATGCCGATGTCGATGCCGGTGTCTGGCACGCCTATCCCGGCCGACTCCGCCGACACGGGATGACCGGTCGCCTCGCCGTCGGACGTGAGCTGTAGGACCAGGAGTGAGATCGGCTCCGACTCGGCGCCGGCGAGCTCACCCGTCCATTCCACGTTCGCCACCGCCGATGCTCCGGGTGCGAGCATCACCTGGTCCTGCGTCGCGGCCTGATCGATCGGGTCACGCTGCTCGGCCGCAAGCTGGAACGACGAGCCCCAGGCGCCGCGCGCGCCGATCCACGGATAGCCCTGAACGCTGCACGCCACAGACGAGGTGTTCACGACCTCGAGGACGCCGTAGCGGTGCCCCATGGCGGCATCGGCAAAGGTCAGGGAGAGCGCGACCGTGTCCGGTCGGCACGACGTCGAGGTACTGGTCGCGGTCGCCTGCAGGCGCAGCATGCCGGCGAGGTCACCGGGGGTGAGGTCGGCGTCGGGCAGGATCTCGCCGTCGCCCTGCTCGTCCCAGCCGGGCGCGAGGTCCAGCTCGGCCGACCCGGGCACGCTCGACGGCGCGGCGGTCACTGCGGTGGGAGGCGTCGCTGACTCCGTGCCGGTCGCTGTGCCTGTCCCAGCCGCTGTGCCCGTCGCCGTGCATCCGCCGATGGCGAGGACCGCGACGGACAGGGCAAACGTCGCGCGGAGCCTGCGACCTGAGCGAGGACGGGCGGGGGGCGACGACATGCTGCGGGAGGGCACGACGTCGAGGCTAGCCTGCACCAGAGCGCGACCGGGCAGTCATCGCGCTCGCGTGGTCAGAGCGCCTCGACCGCGAGCTCGGCGCGGGGGCCACGCTTGGGACGCGGCTCCGCGATGCCGGCCTTCTTCAGGTCCGCGCGCAGCTCCTGGGGCAGCGAGAACATGAGGTCTTCGGTCGCGGTGCGGACCTCTTCAACTGTGCCGTAGCCGCGATCGGCGAGGTAGGCCAGCACGTCCTGGACGAGGATCTCCGGCACGGACGCACCGGAGGTGACCCCGACGGTCCGCACACCGTCGAGCCATGCCTCGTCGATCTCCTTCGCGTAGTCGATCAGGTACGACGCGCGGGCCCCGGCGTGCAGCGCCACCTCGACCAGGCGCACCGAGTTCGAGGAGTTCTTCGACCCGACGACGATCACCAGGTCGCAGTCGGGAGCGAACTTCTTGACCGCGACCTGACGGTTCTGGGTCGCGTAGCAGATGTCGTCGCTGGGCGGGTCCTGCAGGGTCGGGAAGCGCTCGCGCAACCGGCGGACCGTCTCCATGGTCTCGTCGACCGACAGCGTGGTCTGGGAGATCCACACGACCTTGTCCGGGTCGCGCACCGTGACGCCAGCCACCTCGTCGGGCGAGTTGACGATCTGGATGTGGGCGGGGGCCTCCCCCGCGGTGCCCTCGACCTCCTCGTGACCGGCGTGGCCGATGAGCAGGATGTCATAGTCGTCGTCGGCGAACCGCACGGCTTCCTTGTGCACCTTGGTCACGAGCGGGCAGGTGGCGTCGATCGTCTGCAGGTTGCGCGCCTTCGCCGCGGCCACGACGGCTGGGGAGACGCCGTGGGCGGAGAACACCACGAGCTTGCCCTCGGGGACGTCGTCGGTCTCGTCGACGAAGATCGCCCCGCGGTCGCTGAGGGTCTCCACCACGTACTTGTTGTGCACGATCTCCTTGCGCACGTAGACCGGAGCGCCATGCAGATCGAGGGCCTTCTCGACCGCGATCACCGCTCGGTCGACGCCGGCGCAGTAGCCGCGCGGGGCGGCCAGCAGCACGCGCTTGGGCTGCTCGGGAGTCTTGTCACTCAGGTCGGGCACGGCGGGCTGCTCAGCTGCAGAGAGAGTAGGCGTCACACGGCCAGTCTAAGCGACGAGCCGCCGAACACCGGGGTCCGCGAGGGTGCTTCATGACACCCTCACCGAACCCGGCGACGCCGCGCAGAAGCCAGCTCACCACGGCCACCGTCCCGAGATGTCAGTGGCATGAGGCAGGCTAGTGCCGTGGCACCTTCGACAGCACCCCCGAGCCCCGACTCGCCGACAGACGCCGCGACGCCGCGCGCGCCGCTCGCAGCCAAGGCCTCCGACACGACGGCGGAGAACCCGTGGCCGGTCCGCCTGCTGTCGGCGAAGATCAGCGACTACATCGACCGGATGGCGCCCCTGTGGGTCGAGGGGCAGATCGTCCAGCTCAACCGCCGTCCCGGCGCAGGTATGGCGTTCCTCACCCTGCGGGACACGGACTCCGACATGTCCCTCCCGGTCTCGGTCTACGCCAAGGTGCTCGACGCCGTCGGCGCCCCGCTCGAGGAGGGCGCGCACGTCGTCGTGCATGCAAAGCCGACGTTCTGGGCCAAGCGCGGGTCCTTCCAGCTCCAGGCGGACCAGCTCAAGCCGGTCGGGATCGGCGAGCTGCTCGCGCGGATCGAGCACCTCAAGCGGCTCCTCGCTGCGGAGGGCCTCTTCGACGTGTCCCGCAAGCGGCCGCTGCCGTTCCTGCCCCGGGTGGTCGGGCTGATCTGCGGGCGGGAGTCGAAGGCCGAGCACGACGTCGTCGTCAACGCCCGCGCGCGCTGGCCCCAGGTGCGCTTCGAGATCCGAGAGGTCGCGGTCCAGGGCGTCGCCGCCGTGCCGCAGGTCAGCGCAGCGATCGCAGAGCTCGACGCCCACCCCGACGTCGAGGTGATCGTCGTCGCTCGTGGCGGCGGGGCGGTCGAGGACCTGCTGCCGTTCAGCAACGAGGCGCTCGTGCGGGCCGCGGCGGCCTGCCGCACGCCGCTGGTCAGCGCGATCGGCCACGAGACCGACTCACCGCTGCTCGACCTGGTCGCCGACTACCGCGCCTCGACCCCGACCGACGCCGCGCGGCGCATCGTCCCCGACGTCAGCGAGGAGCGGGCGCGGATCACCCAGGCGCTGGTCCGCATCCGCGGCGCGATCACAGGGCGCGTCACGCACGAGCAGGCAGGGCTCGACTCGCTGCGCTCACGTCCGGTGCTCGCGGCCCCGCAGACGATGATCGACTCCCGCGACCGCGAGGTCACGGCTCTGCTCGACGACGCGCGGAGCCGGCTCGACCGTCTGCTCCTGAACGCGGCATCGACCGTCGACCGGCTCGGCGCCCAGGTGCGAGCACTGTCCCCCGCCGCCACGCTCGAGCGTGGCTACGCCGTCGTGCAAGGTCCCGGCGGTGACGTGGTGCGCTCGCCCGACGACGTGACCACCGGCGACGCGCTCCGGATCCGACTAGCAAGCGGCGAGATCGCCGCGACCGCCCGCTAAGAAACACTGAGAGAGTTGGTTTACTACTCCCATGCCCATCGACCCCACGGCCGCCCTCGGCGCCGACATCGCCGACCTCACCTATGAGCAGGCCCGCGACGAGCTGGTGCAGGTCGTCTCTCGCCTCGAGACGGGCGGCGAGCCGCTCGAGGCGAGCCTCGCGCTCTGGGAGCGCGGCGAGGCCCTGGCCGCGCGCTGCCAGGAATGGCTCGACGGCGCGCGCGAGAAGCTCGACGCCGCCCGCTCCGGCGCTCGGGCCGGCGCCACCGCAACGACCTCTACCGACACCGACGACGAGTAGGACTCTCATGGCACCCCGCACGCAGCCCACCCCGCCCGAGGCCACCGCCCTGCTCATCGGAGAGGCGCTCATCGACGTGGTCCACCGCGCCGACGGCAGCATCGATGAGCACCCGGGCGGCAGCCCCGCGAACGTGGCACTCACGCTGGGGCGCCTGCAGCGCCGGGCCGAGCTGCTCACCTGGATCGGGTCAGACGCCTACGGCGACCTCATCCGCAAGTGGCTGGCCGGCTCCCACGTGGCCCTCGCCTCCGGCAGCGACGGGGCCGCCTCGACGTCCCTGGCCACCGCTCGGCTCGGCGCCGACGGGGCCGCGACCTACGAGTTCGACCTGGAGTGGAACCTCACGAAGAACGCCGTGGTGCCCGAGGGCACGGTCGTGGTGCACACGGGATCGATCGCGGCGGTTCTCGAACCCGGGGCCACCGCGGTCCGCAAGATCGTGGAGAGCGTCCGGCACCGCGCGACGATCACCTACGACCCGAACGTACGGCCGACCCTCATGGGGTCCCCCGCCCACGCCCGGCCCCTGATCGAGGCGCTCGTGCATGCCGCCGACGTCGTCAAGGTCAGTGACGAAGACCTGCTCTGGCTGTACCCGGGCGCGGACCTGTCCGTCATCGCCACCACGTGGCAGCGCTCCGGTCCGGCGATCGTCGTGGTGACCTACGGCGGCGAGGGTGCGGTCGCCTACACCGCGACCTCCCGCCTCGAGGTCAAGGCCCCGTCCGTCACCGTCGCCGACACCGTCGGCGCGGGAGACTCCTTCATGGGTGCCCTCATCAACGGCCTGTGGAGCGCCGACCTGCTCGGCGCTGCGAAGCGTCGGGCCCTGGCAGCCATCAATTCCGACGTGCTGCAGGGCGTGCTCGAGCAGTGCGTCCAGGTCGCGGCGATCACCGTGTCCCGAGCCGGGGCGAACCCGCCGCGGCTGGCCGAGCTGGGCTGAGGCCGCGAATCTGGACGCCACGCATCACCGGCCCGGCTTCTGCCTATGCTCACAAGCATCACGTGTGCAGCCACCGGCGGTCTCGACCGTACTGACAGGACGGATCATCATGCCCCACCACGTCTCCCCCGCTGCTGCCTGGGCCGAGCTCCGCGCCGGGAACAACCGTTTCATCGCCGGTGAGATGGCCCACCCGTCGCAGGGCTTCGACCGTCGTGAACAGCTCAAGGTGTCCCAGAACCCCTTCGCACTCGTCTTCGGCTGCTCGGACTCGCGGGTCGCCGCCGAGATCATCTTCGACCAGGGGCTCGGCGACGTGTTTGTGGTCCGCACCGCCGGGCACGTGCTCGACACGACCGTCATCGGGTCGATCGAGTACGGCGTCGACATCCTCGACACCCAGCTCATCGTCGTGCTCGGGCACGACAACTGCGGGGCGATCGCCGCAGCCGTGCACGCACTGACCACGGGCGAACAGCCGAACGGCTTCATCCGCGCCGTCACCGACCGGGTGATCCCGTCAATCGTCAGCCTCACCTCGGCCGAGGGCGGCGGATTCGTCTCCCTCGACACCGACGTCCTGCGCCGCGAGCACGTGCGCCACACGATGTCGATGCTGCACTCCTACTCCGCTGCCATCGCCAAGGCCGTGGCCGAGGGCCGCTGCGCGATCGTCGGTGTGGAGTACGACCTCGAGGACGGCAGCGCCCGGCTGGTCGAGGTCATCGGCGACATCGGGGACGTCCCGCTCGACGTGTAGCGTGCGCCAGGTGTGGGGCCACCGGCCCCACACCCAGGCCCACACAGGGCGCTGCGGCCAAGGTCACGGGGCGCGCAGGCAATATCTGGGCCTCCGGTGCGGCACGATGGACCCATGACTTCCACACCTGACACCGATGTCACCGGCGAGTTCCGGATCGAGCACGACACGATGGGCGAGGTCCGCGTCCCCGCGGCCGCGCTCTACCGTGCCCAGACCCAGCGCGCCGTCGAGAACTTCCCCATCTCCGGCACGCCGCTCGAGCGCAGCCACATCGAGGCCCTCGCCCGCGTCAAGAAGGCCGCCGCTCGCGCGAACGCCGAGCTCGGCGTGCTCGAGGCCGACGTCGCCGAGGCGATCGTCGCCGCGGCCGACGCCGTCGCCCAGGGCGGATACGACGAGCACTTCCCGCTCGACGTGTTCCAGACGGGCTCCGGCACGTCGTCGAACATGAATGCCAACGAGGTCATCGCGACGCTCGCGACCAGGTCCCTGGGCCGCGAGGTGCACCCCAACGACCACGTGAACGCCTCGCAGTCCTCCAACGACGTGTTCCCGACGTCGGTCCACGTCGCCGCCACGGCCGGCGTCGTCGGCTCCCTCATCCCGGCCCTCGCCCACCTGGCCATCAGCCTGGAGGCCAAGGCGGCGGAGTTCGTGACCGTCGTGAAGTCCGGCCGCACGCACCTCATGGACGCGACGCCGGTCACCCTCGGCCAGGAGTTCGGCGGCTACGCGGCCGCCGTGCGCTACGGTATCGAGCGCCTCGAGTCGGCGCTGCCGCGCGCCGCCGAGGTCCCCCTCGGCGGGACCGCCGTGGGCACGGGCATCAACACCCCGGCCGGCTTCCCCCAGCGCGTCATCGCCCTCCTCGTCGAGGACACCGGCCTGCCGCTGACCGAGGCCCGCAACCACTTCGAGGCGCAGTCCGGCCGGGACGGTCTGGTCGAGCTCTCCGGCGCGCTGCGCGGCGTGGCGGTCTCCCTGACGAAGATCTGCAACGACCTGCGCTGGATGGGCTCGGGCCCCAACACGGGCCTCGGCGAGATCGCCATCCCCGACCTGCAGCCGGGCTCCTCGATCATGCCCGGCAAGGTCAACCCGGTCATCCCGGAGGCCGTTCTCATGGTCGCGGCGCGCGTGATCGGCAACGACGCGACCGTCGCCTGGGCCGGCGCGAGCGGCTCCTTCGAGCTCAACGTGCAGATCCCGGTGATCGCCCTCGGCGTGCTCGAGTCGATCCGCCTTCTCTCCAACGCGAGCGTCCTGCTCGCGGACAAGACGGTCGACGGCATCACCGCCAACGTCGAGCGGGCCCGTGCGCTGGCCGAGTCCTCCCCGTCCATCGTGACACCGCTCAACCGCGTCATCGGCTACGAGGCCGCGTCCAAGGTGGCCAAGCACTCGGTCAAGAAGGGCCTGACGGTCCGCGAGGCCGTCATCGACCTCGGCTTCGTCGAGCGCGGCGAGGTCACCGAGGCGCAGCTGGACAGCGCCCTCGACGTGCTCGCGATGACGCGGCCGCCGCAGGCCTGATGCACTCCTGATGCGTTGAAGAGCCCGACGCCGATGCGGCGTCGGGCTCTTCAACGTCAGTACTCCAGCGGGTCGAGTCGCGCGAGGACCCGCGCCAGCAGCACCCCCAGCTGGTCGCGTTCGGAATCCTCGAGCCCGTCCAGCGCAACCGCCTCGCGCGCCACGTGCGCGGGGAAGATCTCGTCGACGAGGTCGTCGCCCGCCCTCGTGAGGGAGACGTGCACCACCCGGCCGTCGCGCTCGGACGGCACGCGCCCCGCCAGGCCGGCCCGGGCCAGCCGGTCGAGGCGCTTGGTGATCGCCGCGGGCGAGGCTCCGGTCACCGTCGTGATCTCCCCCGGACGCAGCGGTCGGCCGGACCGCCGCAGCGCGCACAGCACGTCAAACTCACCCCGGGTGAGCCCGTGCGGGGCCAGATCGACCTCGCTGCCCGCCGTCACCGCGGCCGCGATCCGCAAGATCCGCCCGACCACGAGGATGTGGGAGGAGTCGAGGTCGGGGTATCGCAGCGCCCACTCGCTCGCAGCACGCTCGGCAAAGTCCACCTGCATCTCCCCTTGGGTCGCTCCGGAATTATTTCACGAGTAAACTACTTGTGAAGTATATCGGCAGCAGGCACCCCCCGGGGCCTGCTGCCGTCCTCCCTGAAAGGACGTGCCGCTCTCCGTGCCTGCTCATGACGCCGCCAGCACCCCGTCCGACGGACCGCACCCCGCGGCGCCAGGCCCCAGGCGCGGACCGCGCCATCACGCCGTACGGTCCGTCCTGTCCCCCGAGCACACGCGCGCGGCCCTGAAGATCCACCCGGCCGACGCGACGGTCGCCGCCGCCCTGCGCGCCGGGCTCGCCGTCTGCCTCGCACTCACCCTGGGGCACCTCTCCCCCCACCCCGAGATGGTCGGCTTCGCCTCTCTCGGCGCCCTGACCTCGATCTACGGCCGATACGAGCCATATCGGCGGAGGGCGGCCGTCCTCGCGATCGCCGGGGCGATGATCACCCTGGCGATCCTCGTGGCCTCGATCGGACCACATCTGGGCTGGTCAGAATATGCGTCTTTGCTCGTCGTGGGGCTGCTGGCCGGTGTGGCCAGCCTGGTCGCCCTCGCACTGAAATTCGGCCCACCCGGGCCGATCATGGTCATCTTCGCGGCCGGCGCCGCGGTCTCCGGCTCCCCCTCGCTCTCCGACATCGGCCTGCGGACCGCCTTCGCCTTCGGTGGCGCGGCACTCGCCTGGCTGATCTGCATGTCGGGATACCTCGTGCGCCCCTCGGCCCCCGCGCTGCTCGCCGTACGTCGCGCCCTGGCACCGGCGACCTTCGACGAAGCGCGTGTGGCCCTCGCCCGGGACGTCCTGGCCGACGACGCCTCCCACCGGCGGACCGCACCGATGGCCCACGAACTTGCCCGCGCGCTCGCCGAGCACGAGAACAACAGCCGCCCGGTGCCAAGTTCGGCCACGACCACGCCGCCGGTCTCCGCCGCCCTTCCGGCGCGTCGCACCGTCCGCTCGGCCTTCCGAGCCTCCCGTGCCACGGGCGAGCTCACCGTACCCGCCCTGCGGATCACCGTCGCCGCGATCGCCGCGTCCTTCCTCGCTCACGCGCTCGGCTGGGGTCACCCGTCGTGGGCGGCGATCGGGGCGGCCTCGACCCTGCAGGGTAGTCACATCCACACCACGACGCCGCGCGCGATCCAGCGCGCCGTCGGGACCGCGGTCGGCGCTCTCTTGGCCTGGCCGCTGCTCGAGGCCGACCTGAGCTTCTGGTGGATCGTGGCCGTGGTCGTCGCGCTGCAGGTCGTCACGGAGGTGATCGTGGCCCGGCAGTATGCGCTGGCCATGCTCACGATCACCCCGATGGCGCTGCTCATGACGTCCTTCGGAGACCACTCCGGCGGTCAGCTCGCCCTCGACCGCGGGCTGACCACCGCGCTCGGGGCGCTCGTCGGCGTGCTCCTGACGATCCTGGTGCACGACACCTGGACGCCGCGGCGACCACGGCGGGCGTGACTCAGACCTCGATGCGCTCGAGCATCTCGGTGACGAGCGCGGCGACCGGGGAACGCTCGGACCGGGTGAGCGTCACGTGCGCGAACAGCGGGTGGCCCTTGAGCGCCTCGATCACGGCGGCCACGCCGTCGTGACGGCCCACGAGCAGGTTGTCGCGCTGGGCGACGTCGTGGGTCAGCACCACGCGTGAGGACTGCCCGATCCTCGACAGGACGGTCAGCAGCACATTGCGCTCGAGGGACTGCGCCTCGTCGACGATGACAAAGGCGTCGTGCAGCGACCGGCCGCGGATGTGCGTGAGGGGCAGCACCTCGAGGATCTCGCGCTCCATGATCTCCTCGATCACCTCCCGGCTGACGACCGCGCCCAGGGTGTCGAAGACGGCCTGAGCCCACGGGTTCATCTTCTCCGCCTCGGAACCCGGCAGGTAGCCGAGCTCCTGACCGCCGACCGCGTAGAGCGGTCGGAAGACCATGATCTTGCGGTGCTTGCGCTTCTCCAGGACCGCCTCGAGCCCGGCGCACAACGCCAGCGCCGACTTTCCGGTGCCGGCCCGACCGCCGAGGGAGACGATCCCGATCGAGTCGTCCATGAGCAGGTCGATCGCGACCCGCTGCTCGGCCGAGCGCCCACGCAGCCCAAAGACCTCCTGGTCGCCGCGGACGAGCTGCAGGTGCTTGTCCGCGGTCACGCGGCCCAGGGCAGACCCACGCGGGGAGTGCAGCACGAGCCCCTTGTGGCACAGGGTCGGGGCGACGGCCTCGAGGGCCGCCGCGTCCAGGCTCGCCAGCTCGAGGGACTCGTTCTCCCACAGGGCCACCATCTGCTCCTCCGCGAGGGCGAGATCGCCCATCCCGGTCCACCCGGAGTCCACGGCCAGCTCGGCCCGGTACTCCTCGGCGGACAGTCCCACGGCGGAGGCCTTGACCCGCATCGGCAGGTCCTTGGAGACGACTGTGACGTCCGCACCCTCAGCCGCGAGGTTAGCCGCGACGGCGAGGATGCGGGTGTCGTTGTCCCCGAGCCGGAACCCGTCCGGGAGCCCGCGCGGGTCGGTGTGGTTGAGCTCGACCCGCAGCGTCCCGCCCGCGTCCCCCACCGGGATCGGCGCGCTCAGGCCACCGTGGACCACTCGGAGGTCGTCGAGCATGCGCAGCGCGCCGCGGGCGAAGTACCCGAGCTCGGCGTGGTGGCGCTTGGCCTCGAGCTCGGAGATGACAACGATCGGGAGGACGACGTCATGCTCAGCAAAACGCAGCGGAGCGGTCGGGTCCGAGAGCAGGACCGACGTATCCAGCACAAAGGTTCGACGAGCTGCCACAACAGGCTCCCTCCGGCGCGGGTGCGCCTAGGTGAGTGGACGACGCTGATGTCGTCCGTCACCTGGAAACTACGCCCATGTAGTTCCTGTCGCCACGGCAGCCACAACATGTAGCAAAAATGTCACCTCGCGTTCACCTGCCAGATACTCACGCCGAGACATGACCGGAGTCACGGCGCATGGCGATCCCGGCGATCATGCCGACCACGAGCACGGCTGCCACAAGAAGCATGGTCTGGCCTGCAGCGGTCGCGAACCCGGTGTTGAACGCGCTGGCACCGGCCTCCGCGATCTTCTGCGCCGTGTCAGCCGGCACCCCCTCGGGCGCCGTGACACCGCTCCCGCCCCCGGTGAACGACCCTCCGGCGGCGGCGAAGCCGTCGATGAAAGCCGCGCGGAACTCCTGCGGAAGGATGGCTGCGGCCTCGCGTGCGGCGTCGGGCAGGGTGACCGCGAGGCGCCCCTGGAGCATCGCGACGATCGCGGCGGAGCCGATCACGCCGCCCACCTGGCGGGTGGTGTTGAACGCGCCGGCGCCCGCCCCGGCCGTCGTGTGGTCCAGCCCGGCCGTGGCCAGGCTGGCCATCGGGGAGAAGACGCACCCCGTGCCGAAGCCGAAGAGCACCATCGGTCCGACGATCACCCAGGGTGAGATCCCCGGGGCCATGACCGCGTGGAGCCAGAGGGTGGACAGTGCGAGCGAGGCGAAGCCGGTCACCATGACCCACTTCGCCGGCACCCGGTCGGAGAGCCGACCGGCGAAGGGCGCCACGACACCCGAGACGAGCGAGCCGGGCAGCGCGATCATCGCGGCGCGCAGGGGCGAGAGGCCCAGGGTCGTCTGCAGGAAGATGGTCAACGGGAAGAAGATCCCGATCATCGCGAAGGAGACGGCCATCCCGGACACGTTCGCCAGGGAGAAGTTGCGGTGGTGGAAGAGGCTCAGCGGCAGCAGCGCGTCCGCGCCGAGCCGGTGCTGCCAGTAGATGAACCCGGCAATCACCAGGGCGCCGAAGCCGATGATCATCGGAACCGTGATCGGACCCCAGACCTCGCCCCAGTCGTAGGACTCCCCTTCCTGGACACCGAAGACGAGCGCGGCCAGGCCGACGACCGACAGCGCAACTCCGAGGAGGTCGAAGGACTTCTTGTTCGTGGCCAGCGCCGGCAGCGACCGGAAGGCGAAGAACAGCGCGACGAGCCCGACCGGGATGTTGACGAAGAAGATCCACTCCCACCCGAGCGTCTCGACGAACAGCCCGCCCAGGACCGGCCCCGTGATGGTCGCGATGCCGGCGACCGAGCCCCAGACACCCATGGCCGCGCCGCGCTGGTGCGGCGGGAAGACCCGGGTGATGATCGCCATGGTCTGGGGCGTCATGAGCGCGGCGCCGACGCCCTGGACCGCGCGGGCGATGATGAGCATGGCGATGCTGCCCGAGAGCCCGCACCACAGGGAGCTCAGGGTGAAGACGACCAGGCCGATGATGAAGACGTTCTTGGGCCCGTACCGGTCCCCCAGCCGCCCCGTGACCAGCAGCAGCACGGCGTAGGTGAGCAGGTAGGCGCTCGTGACCCACGCCACGGCAGAGAGCCCCACATCGAAGGTCTCGACCAGGGTCGGGACAGCGATGTTCACGATCGTCGTGTCGACCATGATCATGAAGAAGCCGAGCAGCAGGGCCGGCAGCACGCTCCACGGCGTCTTTCCGTGCAGGTCGACGACGGCCGGCGCGCCGGCCGCGGTGGGTGCGCTCATGACAAATCCTTGCGTGAGGTCCGAGGGTGGCGCGTGCGCGCGTGGTGACTAACGACTGTTGAGCAGCCTATATTCCGCCGCCGACATCCGGCGGGGCGCCCGGCGACGGGCCTGCGTGTCACAGGTCACGGCTAGCGTGGTTGCCATGACCGCATATGCAGCGCTGCTCAGGGGCGTCAACGTCGGTGGGAATCGTTCGGTCCCGGCCGCGGTCCTGCGCGCGATCGGGACGGACGCCGGCTTCGAGGCCCCGGCGACACTCCTCAACAGCGGGAATCTCGTGCTGGGCGCGGGCCGCCCAGGGACGCCCGCCGCCGCCTGCTCCACGGCCGACGACGCGGCGCGCCTCGTCCGGGACGAGCTGGGCTCCCGGCTCGGGCTCGAGGTGGACGTCGTCGTCGTCACCCACGCCGACCTGGATGCGGTCGTGGCGGCGAACCCCTTCCCGCAGGAGAGCGCCACCGAGCCGTCGAAGGTCCTCGTGACGTTCTATCTCGATCCACCCGACCCCGAGCGGCTCGCCGCAATTGATCTCACGGGCTTTCCGGAACGGATGGTCTGGGCTGGCGGCGTCGGAATCGCCCACTACCCGGGCGGCGCGGGAACGAGCAAACTCACCCCCGCCTTCCTCCGACGCGCAGTCGGGAGCGACGGGACCGCGCGGAACTGGAACACCGTGCTCAAGCTTCGCGAGCTGCTCGCCGACAGGGAGAGCATCGGTCAGCCGATCGACTGACCACATTCGGCCGAACGGCCGTCGCGCCGGCCATGGCCGGGTCCGTAGGCTGGCGGCATGCAGGTCAGCGACGGTCCACTCATCGACGCCCGGTGGGCCCTCCCCGGTCAGATCGCGCGCGCCGACAGCGCGGCCTATGGCCAGCCCCGGTTCCGACGGACGCCCCGGGACTGGGCGGTCGACATCGCCTTCTTCCTCTTCGCCGCCTTGTTGTGGCTGGCCAGCCTGCACATCAATGCCGCGTCGACCTTCGAGGTGACGTCTCAGGTCGACAACGGGATCGGTATGGCGGCCCCGGCCATCCACTCCTCCTCGATCTTGCTCGACGTCGTCGATCCTGTCGTAGGCGCGCTGCTGTGCCTTGCGCTGTGGTGGCGCCGACGTCTGCCGGTCACCCTCGCCGTCCTCGCTGTGCTCGCGGGGACCTTCTCCATCACGTCCAGCGGCGCGGCGCTCGTCATCGTCTTCACCCTCGCGGTGCATCGTCCGTGGCCGATCTCGGTGCCGCTCGGACTGTTGAACGTCCCCGCAAGCCTCGTCTACGGGCGGCTCCGTCCGGACGACTCCACAAGCTTCCTCGGATCCCTCATCTTCGGGACGCTCATGCTGCTGGCGATCCTCGCCTGGGGCATCGCCGTGCGGGCGCGGCGCCAGCTCGTGCTGAGCCTGCGGGCGAGCGCCGACCAGGAGCGACGCGAGCACGGACTCCTGCTCCAGGACGCCCGCCGCGCCGAGCGCGAGCTCATCGCCCGGGAGATGCACGACGTCCTCGCCCACCGGATCTCCCTGCTCTCCGTGCATGCCGGCGCCCTCGAGTACCGCACCCGCCAGGGCGAGGCCGGCACAGCCTCGGCCCTGACCGCCTCCGAGGTGCACCTTGCCGTGGCGGTGATCCGGGAGAACGCCCACCAGGCGCTCGAGGAGCTCCGGGAGGTGCTCACGGTGCTGCGCAGCGAGGGGGGCGTCGAGGACGCCCCCCTCGCCCAGCCGGGGTCGTCGCCGCACGTCGGCACGGCGGCACCACAGCCCACGATCGGCGACCTGGCCACGCTCGTCGCCGAGGCCCGGGCTGCGGGCCAGCAGATTCATCTGGAGATCGACGCGCCCGGCCTCGAGGGCACCCGACCTCAGCTGCAGCGCACGGTCTACCGGGTGGTCCAGGAGGGCCTCACCAACGCCCGCAAGCACGCCCCGTCCGCCCTGGTCAACGTCACGCTCCGGGGTGAGGTCGCCGCGGGGATCGACCTCGTCATCACGAACGTCGTGCCGATCGACGCGGTCGAGTCGGATATCCCCGGGGCTGGGGCGGGCCTCGCCGGACTGGCGGAGCGGGTGGCGATCGAAGGCGGGACCCTTGGGCATGAGATTCGCGGCGGCGCGTTCCGGCTCCGCGTGCGGCTACCGTGGCGAGCATGATCCGCACCCTTATCGTCGATGACGACGCCCTCGTCCGCTCCGGCCTGCGACTCATGCTCGGCGGGGCCCACGACATCGAGGTGGTTGGCGAGGTGGCCGACGGGACGCTCGTGGCCGGCGCCGTGACGGAGCTGAGCCCCGACGTCGTGCTCATGGACATCCGGATGCCCGTCATGGACGGCATCGCCGCGACCCGGGCGTTGTCCGCGAGCCCCTGCGGGCCTCAGGTCATCGTGCTGACGACCTTCGGCGGGGACGACATGATCCTCGCCGCACTGCGGGCGGGCGCCTCCGGGTACCTGCTCAAGCACACCCCGCCGGAGGAGATCGTCGACGCGGTGCGTCGCGCGGCCGACGGCGAGCCGGTGCTCTCCCCCGCTGTCATGCAGGTGCTCATCGACCAGGCGACGAATGTCGCGCCGACCGGCACGAGGCACGCCGTCTCCGAGCCCGATGCGGGGCCCGCAGTCTCCGAACGCGCCCTGGCGGCCCATACCCAGCTCGCCGTGCTCAGTGCCCGCGAGCGCGACGTCGCGAACGCCGTCGCGCGCGGGATGACCAACACCGAGATCGCCCAGACACTGTTCCTGTCGATGGGCACGGTGAAGTCGCACATCTCCAGCGCCCTGACCAAGCTGGACTTCTCCAACCGGATCCAGCTCGCGCTGCTCGCCTACGAGGCCGAGCGGTAGCACGCCCCGCGTGACCGCAGGTCACGCCGCAGTAACGCCTCCACGACACGCCCGTGTGACGCACTTCACAACTTCCACCAGGTGTTGCTAGGCTTACTGAGAAGTTATCTAATACTCTGAGTTTCAGATAGGGCTGGCGCGGCGGACCAATGGCGGTCCGACTTCCCAGCTCTCTCGCCCCACAGGTCCCCACCAGCCAGGCGCTGCGCCTGGCTGTCCACGCGCGCGCCGCAATCCGAGGCGCGAGACAGGACTCCGATGAGCTCGCACACGACTGCCCCCCGACTCCCGCGGTTCCCCTTCTTCACCGGGGTGTCGATGATCCTGCTCGCCCTCGTGGCGATCGGGCTCATCGTCTACCTCCAGATCTTCAACACGAAGGTGCACAACGCCTCGATCAAGCTCAACGACGGGTCCACCCAGGTCGCGGCCGGCGCGGGTGAGCTCGCCACCGGATCGGGGAGTGCGGCTACCGGCGCCGGAGTTCTCTCGGCCGGGGCGGCCACCCTCAAGACCGGCGCCTCAGACGTCGCCGACGGAGCGACCGCCGTCTCCGACGGTGCCGCCACGCTGTCCGAGGGCACCCTCACCCTCCAGACCGGCGCGAGCGCGCTGGACTCCGGAGCCAAGGACCTCGACGACGGAGCAACCAAGATCGCCTCCGGCGCGGGCGACGCCGCGACCGGCGCACAACGGCTGAAGGTCGGCGCGGCCTCGGTCGCGACCGGGGCGGGCAGCCTCTCCGACGGGGCCGCCGCCCTGGCCACCGGCGCCCAGTCCCTGGCCACCGGGGCCGCCTCGGCGTCGTCCGGTGCCAGCCTGCTGTCCGACGGCGCAGCCTCCCTGGACACCGGGGCCGGCACGTTGTCGACCAAGACCGGCGAGCTCCGCGACTCCGTCGCGATCCTGGCCGGCAAGCTGCCGGCCCTGGACACCGGGGCCGGACTGGTCAAAGACGGTGCCGAGACCGTCTCCAAAGGCGTCACGGACGCGAAGGACAGCGTCGTGGGCCTGAGCGCGTACCTGGATGGCCTCTCCCAGAGCGTGACCGCGGACGGCACGACGTCGCTCATGGCAGCCACCAAGGACATCGGCGCCGATGCGGGCACCCTCGCGACCAAGCTCGACACCCTTGAAGCGGACCTCGAGGTGCTGCGTGCTGCGCTCGCGTCGGGCACTGCGGTCTCGGAAGCAGACCTCGAGACGCTCAAGACGAAGGCCGATGACCTGTCCGGATCGGCGACCGCGATCCAGAACGCCGCGGCCGGCACGACAGAGACCAGCCTCAAGCACGGCCTCCTCGTCATGCAGGCCACGATCGCCGGCGTCTCCAAGAACGCAGGGATTCTCGCGACCAAGATGGAACCGCTCGTCACCGGCGCCGCAAACCTGCACACCGGAGCCATCACGCTCAAGGACGGAACCGCCGCACTGGCCGTCGCCGGACCCCAGCTCACCGAGGGCACCACCCTCATCGCGGCGGGGGCGAGCACCCTCAAGCAGGGCGCAACCACCCTCGCAACGGGCGCCTCGGCGCTCAAGGCGGGAACGTCTCAGCTCGCGACCGGCGCCACGACGCTCTCGACCGGCGGCGCCTCCCTCGCGACCGGAGCCGGAAAGCTCGCAACCGGCACCTCTGACCTCTCGACCGGGGCGTCCTCCCTGGCCACCGGGACCCAGCTGCTGGCCACCGGGACCACCACACTGGCGACCGGAACCGGCACGCTCGCCGAAGGCACCGCGGCCCTGAGCACCGGAACCGGCACCCTGGTCACCGGATCGCAGGCCCTGGCCACCGGAGCCCAGAGCCTGGCCACCGGAGCCGGAGACCTCAGCAATGGCTCGGCCACCCTCGCCGACGGCGCCACCGCCCTGGCCGAGGGCACGAACGCGGTCGCCGAGGGCGCCACGGCCGTGGGCGGTGGGACCAGTCAGATCTCCGAGGGAACCAACCAGCTCCAGACGGATGTCGAGAACGGCCCCACCCTCACACTCGCCTTCGTGGGGGCCGCCCTGGCGATCCTCGGGCTCATCGTGGGCATCGTGGCCGTCGCGGTCGGCATGCGCAGGCGCGAGATCGCCTGACGTACCGTAGATCCATAGGATCAACCCTTGGTGTGCCGGGAAGCCTGGTCGGCGTCCTCATCGTCGACCCTCGGGAGAAGCATGAACACCCCACCCGGCACCACCAGCAACAGCGCTGACAGCACCGTCGGCCAGCGGCTCAGGACGTGGGTCACCCGTGAGACCACGGGTGGCCTGCTCCTGATCCTCGCCGCCGCGGCGGCCCTCGTCTGGGCAAACTCCCCGTGGCGCGAGGCCTACACGAGCCTGTCGCAGCTGACGATCGGCCCAGCGGCCCTGCACCTCGACCTCACCCTCGCGCAGTGGGCCGCGGACGGTCTGCTGGCGATCTTCTTCTTCGTCGTCGGGCTCGAGCTCAAGTACGAGTTCGTCGCCGGGTCGCTGCGCCAGCCGCGGCAGGCCGGCGTCCCGATCCTGGCGGCCGTCGGCGGTATGGCCGTCCCGGCGGTGTTGTTCGTCACGGTCCTCCACCTCACCGGAGACACGTCCGCGGCCGGCGGGTGGGCCATCCCCACCGCGACCGACATCGCCTTCGCCCTCGCCGTCCTCGCCGTGTTCGGACGCGGCCTGCCGGCCGCGATCCGCACCTTCCTGCTGACCCTCGCCGTCGTCGACGACCTGCTCGCGATCGTGGTCATCGCCGTCTTCTACACCGACAGCGTGTCCTGGCTGCCGTTGGGCCTGGCCGTGGTCGCGCTCGTCGTCTTCCGGCTGCTCGTCAGCGCGCGCACGGTGCGCGGCTGGGTCCTGCTCCCGCTGGCGGTGGTGATCTGGGCGCTCGTGCACGCCTCGGGGATCCACGCGACGGTGGCCGGCGTCGTCATGGGCTTCCTCGTCCCCGCCGCGCTGGTCCACGGCGAGCGCGAGCCGCGCACTCACGCCTTCAATGATGTCTGGAGTCCCATCTCATCAGGGCTCGCGCTGCCGGTCTTCGCCTTCTTCGCCGCCGGGGTGTCCCTCGTCGATGACGGCGTGCTCGGAGTCCTCAGCCAGGGCGTGGCCGTGGCGATCATGGTTGCCCTTGTCGTCGGGAAGTGCGTCGGGGTGCTCGGCACCACGTGGGCGCTGACCCGGCTCACCCCGCTGCGGCTCGCCCCCGGGATCGGGCTGCGCGACCTGCTCCCGGTCGGCCTGCTCGCGGGCATCGGCTTCACCGTCTCACTCCTCATCGCCGAGCTGTCCTTCCCGGCCGACTCGATGCACGGCCACGCCGCGAAGACGGCCGTGCTGGCGGCGTCGGTCATCGCGGCGACTCTCGCGGCGCTGGCCCTGCGCGCCGACACGCGGCGCACGGACCGCGGCAACGACATGAATGACGACGGACTGCCCGACGACATCACAGAGTTCATCGGGGACGACGAGGGGCCAAGCCACTAGAGTCGCGACATGGAGCGAATCGGTCATCTCATGTCTCGCCTCGGCGCGGTCCTGCGCCGCTACGGCCACACCTTCTCCCCGAGCGGGCTGACCGTCGCCCTGATCTTCTACTGCGTGTCGATGACGCCGTCCCTCATCCCCCGTACGTGGCTCTACCAGGGGCTGCTCACCGGGCTGTCCGCGCTGGGTGGTTACGCGATCGGCGCGCTGCTGGGATGGGTGCTGCGCACATTCGGCTTCTCCACGCCGTGGTCGGAGAAGGTCACCCGGGTGGCGTGGTGGGGCCTGGCCGGGTTGACCCTCATCCTGGTCCCATGGTTCCTCGTGCTTGGCGCGCACTGGCAGAGTGCGCTGCGCACGCTCTTCGGTATGGAGCAGTCCGCACCGATCCATTACATCAAGCTGCTCGCCCTCGCCCTCGTGCTGGCGCTGCTCCTGCTGCAGATCGGTCGCGGGCTGCGCTGGTGCACCCGCAAGGCGGCGGCATTCCTCGGCCGGTGGATCCCGCCGCACGTCGCCAAGCTCATCGCGGCGGTCGCGGTCACGGCAGTGACGGTGGTCGTCGTCAACGGTGGCCTCGTCAACGGCACGCTCGACGCACTCAACTCGGTGTACGCCAAGGTCGACGAGGCCACCCCGGCCGGCGCGGTCCAGCCGACCAACGCCGAGCGGTCCGGCTCGCCAGAATCCCTCGCCTCCTGGGACACCTTGGGCAACCAGGGCCGCGGCTTCGTCTCCGGCGGACCCACGGTCGAGGAGATCACCGATTTTGTCGCAGGTGGCGACGTGATCGCCCCGGCCGAGGTCAGGGAGCCCATCCGGGTGTACGCGGGGCTCGACTCCGCCGACGCCGCCGGCTCCCTCGACACCGACGAGTCGCTCAAGGCCGCGGCGGACCTCGTAGTCGCCGAGCTCAACCGGACCGACGCCTGGGACCGGGAGATCCTTGTGGTCACCACGACGACGGGCACCGGCTGGGTAGACCCGGGCATGTCGGAGGCGCTCGAGTACATGCACGGCGGCAACTCCGCGATCGCCGCCATGCAGTACTCCTTCCTGCCGAGCTGGATCAGCATCCTCTCCGACCGCGAGACGCCGCCCGCCGCCGGTAAGGCGCTCTACGAGGCTGTCTACGCGGCGTGGTCGACCAAGCCCGCCGACTCCCGCCCCTTCCTCGTGGCCTACGGCATCTCCCTGGGCAGCTTCGGCGCGCAGGGCGCCTTCAGCGGCCTGCAGGACATCAGCGCACGCACCGAGGGTGCACTCTTTGTCGGCACGCCGAGCTTCACGCCCAACTGGCGCTTCTTCACCGACAACCGCGACCCGGGCAGTCTCGAGTACAGCCCGGTCTTCGAAGAGGGCCGCCAGGTCCGCTTCGGCACCGACGTGAACAGCGCCGCCAACATCTGGGACGTCCCCGGCACGTGGGAGACGCCGCACGTCGTCTACATCCAGCACGCCTCGGACGCTGTCATGTGGTGGTCGATGGACCTGCTCTGGCGCGAGGCCGACTGGATCTCCGAGCCCGGCCCCGACAGGATGGAGATGACCTGGGTGCCGATCGTGACGTTCTGGCAGGTCACCTTCGACATGTTCGTCGCGGCCGACGTGCCCTCGGGCCACGGTCACGACTACCGCCAGTCCTACGTCGACGGGTTGTCTGCCCTCGGGGCGCCGGAGGCGTGGACGCCGGCGGAGACGACGCGGCTGCGCGAGCTCATGGGGCCGCAGGCCCACGGGGACTGAGCGGGCGCCGCAGATCAAGAGATGGGCCCCGATCGTCACGTGTGCAGCGTGACGATCGGGGCCCACCCTGTCCTGGGGCCGCTCAGGCGACGGGCATCCATACCCGCATCGTCGACGGCCCGCGGTTCGCCCATGAGTGATACGGAACCAGGGAGATCAGACCGCGATCGGTCACCTGGAGCGGGTCGGTCTCGGCGGCTGCGCCGAAGGGCCACGCCACGTCGGCTGCCTCGGTCGTGGTGACCTGCACCAGGACCGCGCCGTCGAGCTCGATCGGGGGCACGCTCGTGTCGACCGAGGCGATGTTGACCGAGGCGCCCAGGTCCGTGGACTCCAGGCACAGCACGAGCGGGCCGCGTTCCACGGCCACCTGGCCGCGGACGGCGTCGACGCGCGCGTCGGGCCAGGTCCAGCGGGCCACCACGGGCAGCTCAAGCTCGACCACGTCGCCTACCGCGAAGGCGCGGGTCACCTGGGCATAGCCGGAGGCAACGCTCGTGGCCTCGCCGTCGACCCTGAGCACCGCGCGCTCGGCCCAGGCCGGCACCCGCAGGCTGAGCGTCCACTCGGCGCCCTGATCCTCCGACGGGACGTCGATGACCGTGACGCGGATCAGTCCGTCGTCGGGGTACCGGGTCTCCACGCTCAGCCCGACCGTCCGGCCGTCGCCCAGCGGAGCCAGGATCTGCGCCGACGCGAACTGGTGCAGCTGCACACCGGCGTCGTCCACGGATGCGAGGTAGGAACCAAGCGAGGCGACGGTGCGCGCGACGTTGGTGGGGCAGCACGAGACCTCGAAAAACGGGGCGCGCAGGCTCGACGACGCGCGGGCGCTCGGTTCGTCCTCGTCCGGGATGGTCCCGGGCACGCGCTGGTGCAGCGTGTTCGTGTAGTAGAAGGCCGTCCCGTCCTGCGACGGCGACGTCGCCACGACGTTGAAGAGCGTCCGCTCGACGGCGTCGGCGTGCGCGGCCTCGCCCGAGGCGAGGAGCAGGCGCTGGTTGAGCATGACGGAGGCGACCCCCGCGCACGTCTCGGAGTATGCGCGGTCCGAGGGCAGCTCGTAGTCGACCCCGAAGGACTCCCCCTCGTGGTGCGCGCCCATCCCACCGGTGAGGTAGGTACGGCGGGCTAGCGTGGCCAGGGTCTGTGAGGTGATCGCGGCGAGCAGCTCGCCGTCACCGGTGTCGACCGCGAGGTCGGCTGCCCCGGCGGCCAGGTAGAGGGCGCGCACCGAGTGCCCGGTCATGATCGCGGTGTCGCGGACCGGCGCGTCGTCCTGGAAGTACTGGGCACCGAACTCGATGTCCCCCAACCGGCCGTGTCCACGACGGTCGATGAACAGCTGCGCCTGGTCCCGGTACTTGCGGTCCCCCGTGTATCGGGACAGCTCGACGAGCGCGACCTCGATCTCCGGGTGGCCGCAGACGTTGTCGATGCCACCAGTGCCGAAGGCCTCGCACACGTGGTCTGCGGCCCGCACGGCAAGCCGTACGAACTCATCCTCGCCCGTGGTGCGCCCGCGGGCGACCCCGGCCTGGATGAGGTGCCCGTAGCAGTAGAGCTCGTGGCCCCACTGCAGGTCGGAGTAGCGCGGCTGCTGACCCGGGCGGCCAAACTTGGTCGACAGGTAGCCGTCGGCCTCCTGGACGGGAGCGATCCGGGCGACGAGGGCCTCGAACCGGGCGTCCATCGCGTGGTCGCCGGTCCGGCCGATCTCCCACGCCATGGCTTCCATGAGCTTGTAGACGTCGGAGTCGGAGAACTCCCGGCCCCGACGGGACTCGGCGATGGTGCCGGCGACGACGGAGTCGAAGTTCGTCGTCCAGCCCATCCGCTCGACCCACTTCTCGCAGTGCTCGATCATCGCGGAGGAGTTGAGCTTCTGCAGGTCGGCCCAGAACCCACCGGTGATCTGCACCTCGCCCAGTCCCAGCGGCCGCAGCCGGCCCGACGCCGGCGCGACGGGCAGGCCGCGATCCGCGCCGGTGTGCAGCAGATGGGTGAGCGGGGCTTCGGTGGTGGCACCCAGGGTCCGGGCGCGCTCGGGGGAAGACATGACTAGCTCCAGTTCAGTGGTCACTTGACCGCGCCGACGGTCAGCCCGTCGCGCAGCAGCTTGTAGGTGGAGGAGAAGACGATGAGGACCGGGATGGACGTCAGGACCGCCAGGGCCATGAGGCCCGGCCAGTTGATGCCGAAGGCCGAGACCTGCTGAGACAGCAGCGCGCTGAGCGGGTAGCTGCCCGGGGAGAGGAAGAAGTTGACCGCGTAGAGGAACTCGCCCCAGGACATGAGCAGCACCAGGGTCCCGGCGGTGAAGATCCCGTTGCGGGCGATGGGCAGCACGATCGAGAAGAACGTGCGCAGCATGCCCGAGCCGTCGATCGACGCGGCCTCCTCCAGCTCGGGTGGCACCCCGCGGAAGAACGGTCGGAGCAGGATGATCGCGAAGGGCGCGAGCAGGGCCGTGTCGGCGACGACGACGCCGAGCACGCTGTCGAGCATGCTCCACTTCCCGAAGAGCTGGAACAGCGGGATGACGTTGGCCGTCTGCGGCATCATCTGGAAGACGATCAGCAGGCCGAGGCCGATGGTCGTGATGTACCCGCTGGTGCGCGCCAGGCCGTAGGCGGCGGGGATGGCGATGAGCATGGTCAAGGCCGTGGTGCCGAGGGCGATCGCGACGGACTGGCCGAGCGCCGTGAACAGCTCCCCGTTGAATGCCTCGACATAGGCGGTGGTCACCGGGCGGAAGAAGATCGAGGACTGGGTCGACATGACGTCGGCCGAGCTCTTGAAGGACGTCAGGAGGATCCAGAACAGCGGGATGCCGTACAGGAGGGTGAGAAGGACCTTGATCGTGATGGTCACGGGTCCGGCGGTCTGCTTCACGAGTCTGACTCCTCACGGCGGATGCTGCGGGCGTAGACGACCGCAAGGACGATGACGAACAGGACGGTGAAGACCGACGTCGCCGACCCCAGGCCGAAGTCGTAGCGGACGAACGCCTGGAGGTAGCCGAGGAAGGGCAGCGTGTTGGTCGCGGTGCCTGGACCGCCGTAGGTCATGACGTAGATGAGGTCGAAGCTGCGGAAGGCGAAGACCACTGTCAGCACGAAGAGGACAAGCGTCGTCGGGCGCGCTGCGGGGAGCATGATGTGGCGGATCTCCTGCCACTTGTTCGCGCCGTCGAGCGCGGAGGCCTCGAAGACCTCCGGGGAGATCCCCATCAGCGCGGCGCGGAAGACGAGCGCGTTGAAGGGGATGACCGACCAGGAGTTGACGAAAGCGACGGACGCGAGCGCCCAGTGCTGGTCGTAGAGGAACGGGATGGCCGAGTCGACCAGACCGGTCTTGAGAACGATCGTGTTGATCAGCCCGGCGTCGCCGAGCAGGAACTTCCACACGCTGCCGTTGACGACCGGGGGCAGCGCCCACACGAAGACCATGACGGCCAGCACGATCCCGGACCAGCGACCCGTCGTGCGCAGCGCGATCGCCGCGGCAAGGCCGCCGACCATGCCGACGACGGTGACCACGAGGACGAACAGTCCGGTACGCCACAGCGCCTGGGTGGTCTCTCCCGACGCGAAGCCCACGCGGAAGTTCTCCAGGCCGGTGAAGACCCAGTCACCGTTGAGCGTCGCGGAGTTCACCTTGGACACGCTCATCCGGACGAGCGTGATGAGCGGGTACACGCTGAAGGCGAGGAGGAACGCGGTCGCGGGGATGAGGAACACGAGTCGGTTCTGCCGCTTGAGACCCTTGGAGGGCCGTCGCGGGCGGGCGGGGGCGCGGTCCGCGCCGCCGCTCGCGGGCTTTCTGGTGGTGGTCGGCGAGGGCGCCGACGCCAGTTGATCTGTCATTCGATATGCCTTCTTGTCTCGAGGTGACCTGGCGCCAGCGCCCACGGTGCGGTCCGGGGCTACTTCTTCAGGAGTCCGTCGATCGTGGCGACTGCGGAGGTGGCTGCGTCGGCAGGCGACTTCTGTCCCCCGAGCACCGCGCTCCAGGTCTGGCCCATGGTGAGCTGCACGTCGGCGACCGCCGCTGCAGGGATGACGGAGGAGGGGTAGTTCGCCCCGAAGCGGACGATCGTCTCGGCGAAGGGCTTGAGGAGCTCGTTGTCGGTCACTGCGGGGTCCTGGCCGGCGTCTGCGCGCGAGGGCAGCGAGCCGACGTTGTTGACGGCGACGATCTGCCCGTCAGCGGAGAAGTAGGTCCCTTCCAGGTACTCCCAGGCGAGGTCGGGGTTCTTGGCGAAGGAACCGATGCCCTCGGCCTCACCACCGAGGTAGACCTGACCGTCGTCGCCGAGCGGCAGCGGCACGACGCCGTACTTGAACTTGGCGTCGGACGCGGCCGTGCCCATCTGCCAGTTGCCGTTCTGAGCGAAGGCGACGCCGCCCGCGGCGAACTTCTGGAACGGGACGGTCTGGTCCCAGGTGACGGCTTCCTGGGTCAGGTAGCCGTCCTCGACCCATCCACGTGCGCGGGCCAGGCCGGCCTCGAGCGCTGCGGCGTCGGGCGCCTCGTAGGTGAAGCCCTCGGTCGAGAGCCACGGGAACGCCTGCCACTCGCCCTGGGACTGCGGCAGCCCGGAGAGCGTGATGCCCGAGTACCCGGCATCCTTCGCGGCGGCCATGTCGGACTCGAGCTCGTCGATGGTCGTGGGCGGCTCAACACCGATCTCGGCGAGGATGTCCGCGTTGTACCAGAGGCCGAGCAGGTTGACGTAGCCCTGGACCGCGTAGGTGACGCCGTCGAGGGAGTGCACAACCGACTCCGGGAACTGGTCCTTGTCGGCGTAGGCGTCCCACTGGGTGTCCATCGGGGCGAGCGCACCGCCGAGGGCGAGGGTTCCGGCGTCCGCACCGTTGAAGACGACGACGTCGGGTCCGGTCTTGGCGCCGGCTGCGGAGATGAGCTTGGAGTTCATCTGGTCGTAGGGGACAAACACGTTCTCGACCGTGACCCCGTCGTGGGTCTTCTCGAACATGTCGGCGTAGTCGTCCATGACCTTGACCTGGTTCGCGTCACTGAAGTAGTGCCAGACGGTGATCTTGTCGGCTGAGCCGGCTGCGGCATCACCGGACGACCCGCAGGCTGCGAGCGCGAGGGAGCCGATCACGGCGAGGGAGGCTGCGGCGGTCAGGCGTCGCATGGACAGGGGGGTGTTCCGGCGGGTGCCGGCGGACTGGATGCTCAACGGTTCTCCTCAGGGGATGTGAGAGCGGGAGCCATGGCGAACCTCTTCTTCGAGTCCCGATCGCACGTGTATGAGATGTGCATGTGCTGCAGGCCGCACGCGTTCTTGCGTGCAGGTGGGCGGTCATCCACGATCGTCCACCGCCGGACGTACCTCGCAAGGCAACATTCCGAAACCGTTTTCCGAAGGTAGCATCGGCTGCACAGTGTGGTCAAGGCCACTCTGAGCGCGCTACAGTTCTGCCATGAATCAATAGTTTTCGACGAGAGAAGGTGGCCAGGTGACCGTTCACGACGATGTGACGACACGACCGAGGAACGCCACGCTGAAAGATGTCGCCAAGCTCGCAGGCGTCTCGGTCGCGACGGCCTCCAAGGCACTCAACGGCAAGGACAACGTCCACCCCGACACGCGCAGGCGCGTCGTCGAGGCGGCCGAGCGCATCTCGTTCACCCCGAACCAGCTCGCCCGTGCCATCCTCGGCAAGCAGACGGGAACCGTCGGCCTGCTCACCCACGACCTCGAGGGCCGCTTCTCCATCCCGATCCTCATGGGGGCCGAGGACGCCGCCGGAGCAGGTCAGATGTCGGTGTTCCTGTGCGATGCCCGCGGCGACTCCATCCGTGAGCAGTACCACCTCAAGGCGCTCCTCTCCCGGCGGATCGACGGCCTGATCGTGGTCGGCGGGCAGACCGACCCACGCCCGTCCATCGGACGAAGCCTGCCCGTTCCAGTCGTCTACGCCTACGCACCCTCCCTCGACCCGGCCGACGTGTCCGTCGTGCCCGACAACACCCACGGCGGCATGCTCGCCGCGCAGCACCTCATCTCGACCGGCCGGCGGCGCATCGCCCACATCTCCGGCGACGTCGAGTACCTGGCGGCGCGCGAGCGCGCCAACGGCGTGCAGCGCGCCCTGGCCGACGCCGGGCTCCCGCTGGCCGGGGGCGAGGTCCTCTACGGCAGCTGGTCGGAGTCCTGGGGGCGGAGCGCCGCGCTCACCCTGCTCGACCGAGACCCGCAGATCGACGCGATCGTCTGCGGCAGCGACCTCATCGCCCGCGGCGTGCTCGACTCCCTGCGCGACCGTGGCGTCGACGTCCCCCGCGACGTGGCCGTGATCGGCTTCGACAACTGGGAGGTCCTGGTCCAGGGCTCGCGTCCGGCACTGACCAGCATCGACATGAACTTCGAGGCGCTCGGGCGCCGCGCCGCCGAGCGCCTCATCGAGGCGATCGCCGGCCGCGAGACGCCCGGTGTCGAGACCCTCGACTGCCGTCTGGTGGTCCGCGGGTCGACGTCCTACGGCCGCTAGGACGCCGCGAGCCGTGCGGCGCGGTGGCGGTAGCGGTGGCAGCAACCGCGCACGGAATCCCGGCCAGCCCCCTGCCGGGCCGAGATCCCCGCCTTCCACTTCCGCTGAGTGCGGTCAAACGGCTGCCCGGCGTCCGGTTTGGCCAGCCATTTCGGCGCACTCAGCGGGTCGGGCGACGCCCGCAGGTCAGGCCGGGGTGGTCGTGAAGAAGACCGGGTCGCTCCAGCCCGCGCTGACGGTCCAGAGTCCGTCGGCGCCCGCGGGCACCGCGACGCACGCGTTGCCCGCGGCGACCCCACCGGCGTAGAGCTCGCCGACGTCGTTGAGCGATTCGGGGATCACGCCGCAGCTGTCGGAATACGTGACGCCGTCCGACCCGACGAAGGCGACCTGCAGGTCGAGCCACGCGGTGCCGGTCTCGGCGCCCGTGTAGGTCGCCGACACCGGGACGATGTAGAACTCGAAGCCCGCGGCGGGCGGAGAGTTGAACTGGTTCTCGGCCGAGACTTCCGCCCCCGCCTCGCGCGGGGCGGAGAGCACGACGGACCAGTCCTCGTTGCCGACCGCCTCACCGATCGCGAACGGGTTGGCGCGGGTCCCCTCCGCAGGCGCCGGCGTGGTCGCGACTGGTTCCGGGGTGGGCTCCACGGTGGCCGCGGCATCCTGCTCTGCCACTTCTTCCGTGCCCGACGTCGTTGCGGCGGCCGAGGCGCTTGCCGTCACCTTCCCGGAGTCGGCCTCTCCCCCGCCGGCCCCGCCGATGCCGATCCCGATGACGAGGCCGACGGCGCCGCTGATCGCGCCCACAAGCACGGGCCGAGACTTCTTGGGCTTCTTGGCTGGCGGGACAGCGAGAGGCGACGCGGCCGAGAAGGGCTGTGAGAAAGGGGCGGGCAGTGCCGGTGGGCCGGGCTGGTGCATGGGGTCGGTCATGGTCATTCCTGCTTTCAGGTGGTCTACGTGCGGACGGGGTAGTCGGACGGTCACTCAGCCGTGACCATGAGGTCGAGGCCGGAATCGGGGTGATAGCTCCACGAAGCGGATAAGCCATCCCAGGTGCCACTGACACGGCCGTCCATGGCGCGGGTCTGCTCGATCTGAGTCATGACCGAGGTGGGCATGTCGAGGGCTGCGCTCACGCAGTAGAGGTCGAGGTAGTCCATCCCGGTGAGGTCGTCCTCCCCCTGCGTGTCGAGGATGAGCGTGGAGCCCGCGTCGGCGAGCCGTGCCCCCGAAGAGCTGGACAACTTGCACACCTCGTAGGCGTACTCGAGCGCACTCGGCCGCATCGCCTGCTTGACGACGAAGAGCACTCCGGCCGCCACCATCACCGCGACGGCGATGGCGATGAGCAGCTGCCGGCGACTGAGCCGCGCCACCGGGGTCGCGGGAAACTCATGTGGGATGACGGTCATCACCGCCTCAGAACCGCGGTAGGCCCAGGAGGTTGTTGCTCTCCCGCCCGTCCGCGATCGTCGTGATGTAGGGGCGGCCGGACATGCTGGTAGCGGCGATGACCGGCGCCTCGGCGCCGGTCTGGTCGTTGTGCGTCCGGTAGATGTGTCCGGCACGGATCTCGGCGGCAACTCCATCACGGGTAGCCGCGAACACCGCCCCCGACGTCGAGAACGTGTACTTCACTGAGCTGATGTGCTCGTTGCGGGTGCCTGGTGAGTCGACGTGAACCGCTCGGATGTACCTCATGAGTTGCTCCCTGCCTGTGATGGGAAGACCACACGGTGGGCCTTCTCGCTGGTCACGAAGGTAGAGACTCGCCACGCGCTGAACAAGGAACCGCGCGATAAGCCCCCTTATCACACCCACCACCCGCCTAGACGCAACCTGCCGTACGATCAACCCACAGGCCAACGAGAGGAGCCCGCCGTGACCAGCACACCCGCGTTCTCCACGACGCTCGCCCCCGCCACAATGTCGTTGTCCGACGTCGCCGGCCTGGCCCGCGTCCAGCGTCCGGTCGTCACCACCTGGCGCAGGCGCAAGGCGCACACCGCCCAGCCCTTCCCCGCCCCTCTCGACCCGACCGATTCCCGTCCGCGCTTCGACGCCGAGCAGGTTGTCGACTGGCTGGAGGCGACGGACCTGGGCAACAACCGGCAGGTCCGCGCCGACGCCGCGGCCTTCACGCAACTGCCTAGCCCCTTCGCCGCACCCGGCGGCGCGGCCCACCTCGGCGCGCTGCTGTGCCTCAAGGCGCTGACCGGGGAGCTCCTGACCGCGATGACGGGCCCCGACCTGCTCGACCTCGCAGACGAGCGCGACCCCGGCGACCACTTCCTCTACTCCGAGGTCGAGTCCATCACCGCCCTGACCACGACGGCACTGGCCGCGGCGACGGCCCACGCCGACGCTTTCGCAGACGCCCACTTCTCCCCCGTGGCGGCCCTGGAGGCCCTCGAACGGGCCGAGCGCATCCGCCGCGGCGACGACGAGGCGCTCTCCCCTGCAGCCGCGACGCTCATGGGTGACCTCGCGATCGCGCTGCTCACCAACGACAGCGGCGAGACCAACGACACCGAGGCGTCCTTCATCGATGTGTCCCCCGGCAACGGGGACGTCCTGCTGGCCGTACGGAGCCGTCTCCCCGAGAACATCGACATGCTCGCCTACACCCCGGCAGCCCGGACTGACCCCGCCGCCCGGGCGACCGTCCGGCGCCTGCACTCTCACGGGATCGGCCACCGTCCGCTGTCCGGCGACGCCCAGCCGGGCCTCCTCGCGCGTTCCGTGGTCGTGGCTCACCTGCGCGGGTCGACCGGTCCCGGGCCCGTCCTGGAAGCGGTCGACAACCTGCTCCTGGGGCTCGGACCCGATCAGCGCGCCGTCGTCCTCGCCCCCGCCGAGGCCCTGGTCGATCGCCTGAACGACCGCGACGACACCAACACACGGGCTGGGATCTTGCGCTCGGACCGCATCCGGTCGATCGTCGCGCTCCCGGCGGGCGGGCTCCCGGGCCGCCCGCGCCAGCACCTCGCCCTGTGGGTGCTCGGCGACGCGCACCCCGACGTGCCCAGCGAGCGTCAGTGGACCACGACGGCCGACCTGCGTGACCGCACGCTGTCCGACGACGTCACGACCGACCTGGTCAACGACGTCCTGGCCGCGCTCGGCAATGAAGGCACCGTGCGCTCGCACGCCTTCCGCTTCTCCCGTCGGGTGGACGCCCACTCCGTGCGTGCACGCTCGGGACGCCTCGTGGAGGCCAGGCCGCGTCCCCTCGCCCGGACGACCGGACCGGCCGCCCCGCAGACCGGCCCGGACCTCGCCCTGCGCATCGGCGACCTGGCCGGCCGCCTCGACGAGGCCACCCGGTCCCTGGTGGCACCGGCCCTCGCGGTCGAGACGACGCACGCCGCCGGCGCGGCGTCGGGCATGGCGTCCGGAATGGGGCGCCGAGGGTCCGTCGAGACAATCGAGGGCCTGCTCGCCTCGGGGGCGCTCACGCAACTGCCGGGCCACCGGATCGCTGCCGAGCACCTCACCACAGGCGGTGGCGCCCGGGTCGTCGACGCCTCGCTCGATCTGGCCTCGGGGGTGGCGATCGACCACCTCACCCTCGCCGCGACCTACCCGCGGACCCAGTTCACCGAGCCGGGGGACGTGATCTATGTCGCCGCCGGAACCCTGCGGGCCATCGTGGATCCCGACGGCGCTTCCCTGGTCCGGTTTCCGGCTAGGGTTCTGCGGGTGCACGCCGGGCACCCCGGGCGCGGTGGGCGGGGCGTGGTCCCCGAGCTGGTGTGCCGGGCGATCAACGCCCACGGGCGAGACCCCGCCCAGCGCTCGTGGAAGACCACCCCGGTCCCGATCGTGCCCCTCGACCAGCTCGCGCCGGTTGCACGTGCCGCCGGCGCCGTCGACGCCGCGCTCGAGGCGGCCCAGCGCCGGCTCGACCAGCTCCGCGAGCTGAAAGAGCTCGTCCTGGACGGCGCAGCGCGCGCGCTGCTGAACTTCACCGATAGCTTCACCAATGGCTCCACCGAGAACCCGACAGAAGGTAGCTGAGATGCCCCCCAAGAAGAAGGACTCCGCCGCGGTGGTCCCCTCGACCATGAAGGAGCTCAAGGACACGCTCTGGAAGGCCGCCGACAAGCTCCGCGGGTCGATGGACGCCTCGCAGTACAAGGACGTCATCCTCGGTCTCGTCTTCCTCAAGTACGTCTCCGACGCCTTCACAGAGCGCCGCGAGCAGATCACCGCCGAGCTCACGGCCGAGGGCATGAGCCCGGAGCAGATCGCGACCTTCGTCAACGACATGGACGAGTACACCGGCAGCGGCGTGTTCTGGATCCCGATCACCGCCCGCTGGGACTACCTCGCCCAGAACGCCAAGGGCCGCCCGTCCCAGGACAGCCAAGCCGCCCAGACCATCGGCGAGCTGATCGACGACGCGATGGACCTCATCATGGGGTCCAACCGCGCGCTGCTCGGGACGCTGCCGCGACTGTTCAACAGGGACAACGTCGACCAGCGGCGCCTGGGCGAGCTGATGGACCTGTTCAACAGCGCCCGGTTCACCGGGCAGGGCGCGACGAGGGCCCGCGACGTGCTCGGCGAGGTGTACGAGTACTTCCTCGGGAAGTTCGCCAGCGCCGAGGGCAAGCGCGGCGGTGAGTTCTACACTCCCCCCGGTGTGGTGCAGGTGCTCGTTGAGGTGCTCGAGCCGCATCAGGGCCGGGTGTACGACCCGTGCTGCGGCTCGGGTGGGATGTTCGTGCAGACCGAGAAGTTCCTCGAGGGCCACGACCGGGACCGCACGGCGATCTCCGTGTTTGGCCAGGAGAACAACGAGCGCACGTGGCGGATGGCGAAGATGAACCTCGCCATCCACGGCCTCAACGCCAACCTCGGCACGATCTGGGGCGACACCTTCGCCCGCGACCTGCACCCCGACGTCCAGATGGACTACGTGCTGGCGAACCCGCCGTTCAACATTAAGGACTGGGCCCGGGCCGAGAACGACCCCCGGTGGAAGTTCGGCGTCCCGCCGGCCGGCAACGCCAACTACGCCTGGATCCAGCACATCATCTCCAAGCTCGCCCCGGGCGGCTCAGCCGGCGTGGTCATGGCCAACGGGTCAATGTCGTCGAACTCTGGCGGCGAGGGCGACATCCGCGCCCAGCTCGTCGAGGCCGACCTCGTCTCCTGCATGATCGCCCTGCCCACCCAGCTGTTCCGGTCCACGGCAATCCCGGTGTGCACGTGGTTCTTCGCCAAGGACAAGACGGCAGGGCCCAAGGGGTCGGTCGACCGCACCGGCCAGGTGCTGTTCATCGACGCCCGCGAGCTGGGCCACATGGTCGACCGCGCCGAGCGCGCGCTCTCCAATGAGGACATCGCCCGCATTGCCAGCACCTTCCACGCCTGGCGCGGCACCCCGTCTGCGGCGTCTGCGGGCTTGGTGTACGACGACGTGGCGGGCTTCTGCAAGTCCGCGACGCTCGCGGAGATCAAGGCGAGCGACTACGCCCTGACCCCTGGCCGGTACGTCGGCGCGGCGGAGGTGGCCGACGACGGCGAGCCGGTCGAGGAGAAGATCGCGCGGCTGTCCGCGCAGTTGTTGGAGCAGTTTGCGGAGTCAGCGCGGCTCGAGAAGGTCGTGCGCGGGCAGCTGGAGCGGGTCCATGGGTGAGTGGCGCGAGACGACGCTCGGCGAAATCTGCTCACAAGGCGGCGGAGGCATCCAGACCGGACCGTTCGGCAGCCAGCTCCACGCCAGTGACTACGTTCTTGATGGCATTCCGAGTGTGATGCCGAAGAACATCGGCGACAACATCATCATCGAGGACGATATCGCTAGGATCGCACCGCACGATGCCCAGAGACTGTCGAAGTATCTCCTGAGCGTCGGCGATATCATCTATTCGCGACGCGGCGATGTCGAAAAGCGAGCCCTCGTCCGCCCCGAACACGAGGGGTGGCTCTGCGGGACAGGATGCTTGAGAGTTCGTTTCGGGTCCGAAAGCGACTCCGACCCTCGCTTCGTCTCGTACCTCCTTGGCACTGAAGAAGTGCGCGCCTGGATCGTCCGACACGCAGTTGGCGCAACCATGCCGAATCTCAACACGTCGATCCTGAACGACACCCCCCTGACCATTCCTGAGATTGGCGAACAGCGGGCGATCGCGGAGGTGCTGGGCGCGCTCGACGACAAGATCGCCGCTAACACCACCCTCGCCAGCACCGCTGACGAACTGGTGCGCGCTTGGTATGGGAAGGTTTCCACAACGACGGATGCGACGACCACAGTCGCCACTCTCGCAACCCGGTCGCGGACCCCAGCGGCCCCGTCGGAACTCACAGACAACGTGGCGTACGTGGGCCTTGAGCACGTGCCACGCCGACAGATGTGGCTTGACGATTCTGGCACTGCGGCAAGCGTGACAAGCACCAAGACACGGTTCGCCAAGGGTGACGTGCTCTTCGGAAAGCTCCGGCCCTATTTTCACAAGGTCACGTCGGCACCTTTCGACGGCGTCTCCTCCACCGACATTCTCGCTGTCCGAGCATCGGACACGCGGCTCAGCGGCTTTGTCTTGGCCGCACTTTCATCAGACGCAGTAGTCGAACGATGCACCGCCGCCAGCGAGGGGACGCGTATGCCCCGGACGAGTTGGACAACCCTGTCGTCAATTGAGGTTCCCTGGCCAGGAGAACAGGCTGCGCGAGCGATGAGTCAGCGCATCGATGCAGTTCGCGATCATGTGGAAGCAGCGCTTGCTGAAAACCGCACCCTCGCCGCAACCCGCGACACTCTCCTCCCTGCCCTCATGTCCGGCGCCCTCCGGGTCCGCGACGCCGAGCGGGTCGTCGAGTCCGCTCTCTGACCTTCCGCCACACCCTCACCCAACCACCAAGGAGTTCCCGCATGTCCGCTCTGCCCCCGGTCCCGCCAGCTCCGCCCAACGCCGACTCGGCACCTGTAAGCACCATCCCCGACGCATCGGTTCCCATGCCCCTTGCGGCCCCCACCCAGCGACCCGCCTGGTTGCTGCCGGTGGTGACCGGCGTCGTCGGCGCGGTCTTCGGGGCGGCAGGCATGTTCGTCATCACCTCGCTCCAGGACTCTTCCAGCGCCCGCGCTGACGAGGCCGTCTTGCTCGATGCGGTCACAGCCTGCGACCTTACCGACACCTCGGGGATCACCCTCGCCGACAAGAACCTCACCCTGACCTTTGACCACAAGGGCGATGAGGACTCCTCGGGCGTCGAGTTCTCCGCCATAGCCTGCCTGCTCGACGAGCTCGACACTCCGTCCGCAGTGACCTCTCACATGGACCAGACCACGTCCCAGGACGGCCGCCAGACCGAGACCTGGGACAACATCACGGTCTCGTGGTCCTACCACCCCGACCGCGGCATGGACGGCCTCTTCACCGTCGCGGCGAAGTAGCCCGCTCAGCAGGACTCCCGAAACCCGGCAGGCCGACCGTGTCGTCGAGTTCACCCCCGCCGCCCCTTTCCCCACGCCATTTCGAGTATTACGATTGAGGTAACATCAAGCCATGCGCCTCGACTACGCCGACCGCGAGCTGGAGCGGAAGTGCACCGACGAGCGCTACATGCAGCGCAAGCTCGGGGCGCAGGTCGCGAAGGCGCTCAAGTTGCGCATCACCGAGTTGCGATACGCCACCGAGATGGCAGACCTGCTAGCCGGCACGGGGCGTTGGGAGGAGCTGAGCGGGGACCTGTCAGGCAAGTGGTCGGCGCGGCTCACCGCGAACTGGCGGCTCGTTGTCCGCCCCGGCGAGGGTGAGGCCCACGCCGTGATCGTCGTCGAGATCGTCGACTACCACCGTCGCTGATGCGGCGAGCCGAACCGGAAGGAGGAAAAATGACTGCGACACCCGACTACATCGTCACCACCGGCGATTTCATCGCCGAGTGGATGGACGAGGCGGGCATCAACGCCGCCGAACTTGCCCGCCGGCTCGGCGTGACACCCAAGCACGTCAGCGAACTGCTGAGCGGCAAGGCGCCGTTGTCGCACACCCTCGCACTCGCCTTGGAGCGGGTGACCGGGGTGAGCGCGCGCATCTGGAACCAGTACGAGAGCGGGTACCGCACCGACCTTGCCCGCGTCCAAGAGACCAAGGCCCTGGAAGCCCAATACGAGAAGGCCACGGCATTTCCACTGGCCTATCTTCGCAAGTGGGGCGCGATCACTGCGTCGGTGAAGGAACGGGCCGAGACGGTGCGGCAGCTGCTCGGTGTGCTCGGTGTGGCGAGCCTGAGTGCCTTCGATGCAACATGGGCCCGAGGGAGCGTTGCCTACCGACGCGCCGCCGTCGGACGTGAGCACGCACCGGCACTCGCCATCTGGCTAGCGTTGGCCGAACGCCACCACGACGGCCTTGACAACCTGCCTGCCTTCGACCGGGTTGGACTGGAGGCTGCGCTCCCCCAGCTTCGCGCCTCAACCAGCGGTGACCCTGTCGTCGCGATCGAGAATGCGGTCGTCGAGCTCCGCAAGGTCGGCGTCGTGCTGTGCCTCATCCCGGCAGTCCCCGGTCTTGGCATCCATGGGGCCACCCGCTGGCTGAACGGGCGCCCCATCATCCAGTTGTCCCTGCTCTGGAAGAGCGACGATCAGCTTTGGTTCACCCTGTTCCACGAACTGGGGCACGTTCTCCTCCACGGCGACAAGGAGCTCTACCTCAACGGGGAGTCGACCCAGGCCGAGGACGAGGCAAACGCCTTCGCCTCCGACCTGCTCATCCCACCCTCGTTCGCCTCCCGGCTTCCCCGCACACGCGACATCGCAGCAGTGCAGGAGCTCGCAGGAGAGCTCGGGATCGCCGCGAGCATCGTGCTCGGCCGAGCACAGCGAGAAACCCGCGACTATGCCTGGGGGCACAGCCTCAAGCAGAAGATCGTCATGGAGCGGGCAGCCGAACTCCCCGGAACTTAACAGATCAACTTCACAGCACTTCGCAGATCAACTTCGCAGCTCTTGACGATTGGGAAGTAGGCCTGCCCGGGATGCCGATCCAACTCTTAAGCAACTCTAGAGGGCACTCGAAACCCCTTCAGAGTGGTCGCACAAGAGCGCGGCGCGGATCACTGGACCGGACCACCAAACCTGCCGATGGAGACAGCATGAACCTCACCGAAGACGCCTGGGAGCAGCTCGCGCTCGAGACCCTGGGCGAGCTTGGGTGGGCACCCACCCTGGGTGCGGCGATCGCCCCGGGCGGGGCTACGGCGTCGGGCACGGTGGAGCGGGAGTCGTGGGACGAGCTGCTCATCCGGGGGCGGCTGCGGGCGGCGCTCGTGCGGCTCAACCCGGACGTGCCGCGGGAGTTCCTCGACCAGGCGCTCGACGTGATCGTCTCCCCCAGCTCCCAGGACGCGATCGCCGAGAACTACCGGATGCACACGGCGCTCGTCGACGGCTTCCGCGGCGTGACGTACATCGACCACACCGGCACCGAGCAGACGCCCACGATCCGGCTGGTCAGCACCGCCCCGCACGAGAACGACTGGCTGGCCGTCAACCAGGTCACCATCGTCTCGGGCGAGCACACGCGCCGCTTCGACGTGGTGCTCTACCTCAACGGGATGCCGGTCGCCGTGATCGAGCTGAAGAACGCCGGCAGCGCGCACGCCGACGTCGCCTCCGCGCACGCCCAGCTGCAGACGTACCTGCGCGAGTTCCCGCTCGCCTTCCGCTTCGCGGTGCTCACCCTGGCCTCGGACGGGATCACCGCCAAGTACGGGACGCCCTTCACCCCGCTCAACCACTTCTCCCCCTGGAATATCACCGAAGGTGGGGATCCGCTGCCGACTGGGGGCACGGCGTCGGGCAGCGGCGACGTGGAAGGTGACGACGGCTACGGCGTGCCCAGCACGCCGCTCGACCACGCGCTCTACGGGCTGTTCAACCAGGAGCGGTTTACGCAGCTGCTCATGAGCTACGTCGCCTTCGACCAGAACGCCGGCGGGCTGGCCAAGCGGATCGCGAAGCCGCACCAGTACTTCGCAGTGTCCAAGGCCGTGGCCAAGACCGTGCTGGCCGTGGAGAGCAACGGCAAGGCCGGCGTCGTGTGGCACACGCAGGGCTCGGGCAAGTCGATGGAGATGGAGCTCTACGCCAACCTCGTCATCCGCCACCCCAAGCTGCGCAACCCCACGATCGTGGTGATCACCGACCGGAACGAGCTCGACGGCCAGCTCTACGAGACCTTTGCCCAGTCCCTGCTGCTGCCCGAGGCGCCCCAGCAGATCCGGCGCCGCGAAGAGCTGCGCAGCGAGCTCAGCGAGCGCACGACCGGCGGGATCTACTTCACCACCCTGCAGAAGTTCGGGCTGAGCAAGGCCGAACGGGACGCCGGCGCGGCGCACCCGGTGCTCTCCGACCGCCGCAACATCGTCGTCGTGGTCGACGAGGCGCACCGCAGCCACTACGACAACCTCGACGGCTACGCCTGGCACCTCAAGACCGCGCTGCCCCACGCGACCCTCATCGCCTTCACCGGGACGCCGATCTCCTTCGACGACCGCAACACCCGCGACGTCTTCGGCGACTACATCGACGTCTACGACCTCTCCCGCGCGGTCGACGACGGCGCGACCGTGCCGGTGTACTTCGAGAGCCGGCTGATCAAGGTCCACCTCGCCGATGGGCTCACCGAGGAGGACATCGACCGGGCGGCCGACGAGGCGACCGAGGGGCTCGACGACACCGAGCGGGACCGGATCCAGCAGACCGTCGCGGTCGTCAACGCCGTGTATGGCGCACCCGCGCGCATCGCCGAGCTCGCAGCCGACCTGGTCACGCACTGGGAGGCCCGGCGCGCGGCGATGTTCGAGTCGCTCGGGACGGCCTCGCGCCCGGGGACGCCCGGCAAGGCGATGATCGTCGGCGCCACCCGGGAGATCTGCGCGAACCTGTACTCAGCGATCGTCGCGCTGCGCCCGGACTGGCACAGCGACGACCTGACCGCCGGGCGGATCAAGGTCGTGTACTCCGGGACCGCCGGCGACGCCCCGCCGGTGGCCGACCATGTGCGCCGCGACTCCCAGAACGCGCTCGTCAAGGCCCGGCTCAAGGACGTCAACGACGAGCTCGAGCTGGTGATCGTCAAGGACATGATGCTCACCGGCTTCGACGCCCCGCCGCTGCACACCCTGTACCTGGACCGGCCGATCAAGGGCGCGCTGCTCATGCAGACCCTGGCCCGGGTCAACCGGACCTTCCGCGGCAAGCAGGACGGGTTGCTCGTGGCGTATGCGCCGGTCGCGGACAACCTGGCGCGGGCGCTTGAGGAATATGTCTCGTCCGGTTCCTCCGCTCCGGGCGCCAAGCCTCAGGGGCGGAACATCGAGGAGGCTGTGGCCCTCGCCCAGACCCTCGTGTCGTCGCTGCGGACCATGCTCGAGCCGACCTCCTGGCGCGCGCGGCTGGCGCGGCCCGGGCCGCGGTCCTACATCTCCGCGGTGACGGCGGCGGTCAATTACCTCCGCGACCCTGCCACGCCCGGGAACCAGGGCCTGCCCGCCGAAGAGTCCCTCACCGCGCGGTTCCGCCAGCTCTCGGGTCAGCTCGGACGCGCCTGGGCGCTGTGCGGCCGGGCGCCCACCCTCGAGCCCTTCGCCGACGACGCACGCTTCTTCGAGGAGGTCCGCGTCTGGATGGCCAAGTTCGACGCCGAGGAGCGCCAGGCGCGCGGGGAGCCCGTACCCGACGACGTCCAGCGCACCCTCAACCAGCTCATGGCCACCGCCGTGGTCTCCGGGGAGGTCCTCGACATCTACGACGCCGCGGGCATGCCCAAGCCGTCCCTGAGCGACATCAATACCGATTTCATCAACAAGACCCAGGCCGCCGCGAACCCGCACCTGGCGATCGAGGCGCTGCGCAAGCTCATCATGTCCGAGACCCGCGCGGTCACCCGCCACAACGTGGTGCGCCAGCGGGCCTTCTCCCAGCGGCTGCAGGACCTCATGATCAAGTACACCAACCAGCAGCTCACCTCGGCGGAGGTGATCGCCGCGCTGATCGAGGTGGCCAAGGAGGTAGCCGTCGAGGCCGACCGCGGGGCTGCATTCTCTCCGCCGTTGGACTCCGACCAGCTGGCGTTCTACGACGCCGTCGCGACCAACGAGTCCGCCGTGGCTGAGCAGGGGTCGGGTGTGCTCGCTGATATCGCTCGCGATCTCGTGGCGGTCATGCGAGCCGACATCCGCACCGACTGGACCGTGCGCGACGACGTCAAAGCGAAGCTCCGGTCCTCGATCAAGCGGCTGCTCGTGCGGCACGGGTACCCGCCGGACCAGCAGCCCGAGGCGATCAAGCTCGTCATGGAGCAGATGGAGTCGATCGCGCCGCGGTTCGCTTTGGCGACAACCTACTGAACTTATTCCAATCACCCACCACCGCGGTGTCTCACAGCTGAGGGCCACGACGAATGGAGACATCTTGTCGAACGAACCGATCTTGCTGCTCCTCCACGGCGTGGGAAAGGGCGACCCCGGCGGGGAATGGCAGGCCACCTGCTCAGCGGCGCTGACCCGCCTCGGATACCCGGATCTGGAGAACGTGCGAGTCATCGCGCCCCAGTACGCGCACGCATTGAAGGGCGTCGATGAGCCGCAGCCCCTCCCGGCAGTGACGGCCAAGCAGCTCTCCCTCGAGGCCGCCCGGTCGAATCGTCGGGCCTTCCAGCAGCGCATGGGCGCCGTCGAGCGCAGACTGCCGCGCTCTGATCGTGGCCAGAACCGGTTGGGCAGTGACGCTGTTACCAGCACAGCCGTCGAGTTCTTCCCCAGTTTCAAGGCGGCCAAGAACTACCTGGAAGAGCCGGCGATTCGCGCGCAGGTCCTCCACCGCGTTCTCTCCAGGCTGCCGGAGTCAGGCCGGCTCATCATCGTCGGCCACAGCCTCGGTTCGGTGATCGCCGCCGACCTCCTGCGCTACCTGCCGGTGTGGATCGAGGTGGCCGGCATGGTGACGATCGGGAGCCCGTTGGCGCACGGAACCTTCGACGTCGACAAGGTGCGGGAGTCACTGGAAGAGCCACCGACGAACCTGGCATGGTGGGTGAACTTCTGGAACCCAAACGACCTTGTGGCAGCGCAGCGGGGCGTGTCATCTGTCGTCCCGTGGATGACAGACTTCCAGATTGGTACGAAGAAGGTGCTGCGCGCGGCCCATGCCGCGACGGAGTACCTCAACAACGATGCCGTGGCTAGTGCCGTCGGGTTCGCACTATTCGGGTCCAGATCCAGCGAGATCGCGGTGGTCGACAAGGGCGCCGACATCCCCTTGGACGAGACAGAGCGTTTGACTGTCCTGGCCTTGCGATACGCGTACCTCATGCTGTTGGAGCTGCAGGGCGATCAACGGGAGAAGTTCGCCGGAGCACTTCGAGAGGTGCAGTCTGACGCCGTCGACGAGATCAGGGCCCGCAACGTCAGCGAGTACAGGGCGATGCCCGCGGCGGTCGCACACCTCGCATTCGACATGTCCGATCCACGGTCGACTGTGCCCGTGCCACTCGAGATCAGCCACATCCCGAAGGACGAGGCTGCCAACCTGTTGACGGTCCTCGCGGCATCGAACGTCGTTCGACCGTTCGAGATCGTGCTCTCACGGAAGATCCGGCAGAAGGCCATGGAGGCCCTCACCACCGAGATGGGATTGGGACGCCAGTACGGAACCGACGTCTTCACGGCCGCCGAGCGTGCCCACGAGGCCTTGAACGGGAGCAGCGGGGTGAACTGGATCAAGGTGGGTGCTCTCAGTGCCGGCGCAGCCGCGATAGTCCTCGCGACCGGAGGCCTGGCCCTAGCAGCTGCGCCCGGCCTCGCCGGAGCCGCAGTGATCACCAGTGCGCTGGCGAGCTTTGGACCCGGTGGGATGATCGGGGGCCTGGTCTCCGCAGGCGCACTCGTCACTGCAGGTGGCAGCGGCATCACCTATGGTCTTGCCAGCTCTGGAACCTCAGCGGAAGCCCTCGAAGAGGTTGTCGTGCGGTGGATGGCTACCGCGATCCTGCGCCAGCTGCAGCATCTCGAGCCCGACCCGACCGTCTGGATCACCTTGGCTGAGATCGAGATCGAGGTCCGCCGTCACCACGAGCGGCTCGGCGCGTTCTCAGACGAATCGGCGCCCGCGCTCAAAGAACTCAAGCGAAAGCTCGACACCGTCGAGCGTGCGTTGAAGTACCTGACGGACAACAATCTGGCGTCAAATGTTCTCTCCGATACTCCCGATCAGCAGGTACTCGTATAGGGGTATCTCATCGAGCATGCACGACTGAGCAGAAGCGTCGGAGTTCGAACAGTTCGCCACTGCTGTTGCCGCAGGCTGGGACATGGCGACCGCTGGCTGGCTTCATGAGGCCGCACCAGTAGACGACCCGCGAGGATGAACGCGAGTCGCACTGAACGGGTACCTCGCCCCACGAAAAGCACGGATCCCTGGCCTACGCTCCGCCCCAGCGGGGTGTCACCAACGTCATGACCTCCAGCAGTTAGCATCTCCCATACGCCGTTCACAAGGCGACTTTCGAAGCAGGACTGAGAAGAGGCACGATGCCCGACCATGGACTCGGCGACGTCTGGACGCTGATCTTTCCCCGCTTCGACAAAATTCTGAGCGGCGACGTCGAGGCGGTGACGCCGTTGCTGGTTCTGATCATCTGGGCTGTTGCGCTCTACGCGAGTGGGTTCGCGTGGTGGCACGCAAAGGTCGCCAGGAACCTCGTCGCGGAGGCGAACCAGCTCTTTGCCGACCTCGAGCCAGGCAATCTTTGGGAGCATCGAAGCGAGATCAGTGCAAAATCCTTGACCTGTTCGGAACCCGTGAAGGACGCCTGGCGAGAGTTTGACGAGACGTTGGTCACCGAGGATCGGCGACTGTTCAATACCGTCAGCGCCGAGGAGTTCTTCAACGAGTACAACTTCGCGCCCCGCCTGATCGGCAACAGATTCCTCCACGCCGCGCCCACGGCGCTGACCACGATCGGCCTCCTCGGGACGTTTTTCGGGCTCACCGTCGGACTTCGCGGTCTCGACCTGGGGTCCAGCACGGACCAGCTCCGGTCGGGCATCCAGACGCTCGTCGATGGTGCCGCCCTCGGCTTCACAGCGTCTCTGTGGGGTGTTGCCATGAGCCTCGTGACGAACGTCCTCGAGCGCTGGCAGGAGGGCCGCGTCGTCAAGTCCGTTCGTCGCCTTCAGAGCCGGATCGACGGACTCTTCTCGATGCGCTCTCCCGAGCAGTCACTCTCGGACATCGCCTCGCACACCAGCGAGTCGCGAGAAGCCCTCCAGGTCCTGCACGAGAAGATCGGAAGTGCTCTGCAGGAGTCGGTCGCACAGGTCGGCGAGAACACGAGCCGCGCGGTTAGCGAAGCGATCCAGATGTCTCTCGCACCCGTCATGTCCGAACTTGTGACCAAGGCCGCGGACCAGTCGGCAGACGTCTTCAAGGAGATCTCCGGGCAGCTCACCGCATCGTTCAGCGAGATCGGGGTATCGCTCGCCGAGCAGTTGAAGGCCTCATCCGAGTCGATGCGAAGCACGCTCGACTATATGAGCGAACAGCTCTCCCGTCAGGCTGACCAACACCTCGCGCAGATGAACGTGATGGAGATCGCCGCTGCCAGACACCTGGATGACCTCCGCACCGCCACCACCGAACAGCTCAGCAGGCTCCACGAAGCGACGACGGCACAGCTGAGATCAGTGACGGACGCGACGGAACGGCAGATGGTCCTTCTCGACGAGTCACTCCCAAGAGTTGTCACGGGCCTTGACCGCGCGGCGTCGCTAGTCGGCGCCGCCGCCGACGGAATGGACGACGTTGTCGCCGGACTGACGGGCGTGACCACGGAGATTGGAGCAACGAGCACAGCGCTTGGCCGGATGCTCGCTGATGCGATCGGCACGATGGACGACCTCGCGGAGAAGACCGGAACGGCAGCTGGGGCGCTCATCACGCAGCAGAATTCAGTCAGTGAGCTCACGGACAAGGCGGTGGAGGCAGCCGAGCAACTCCGGGTGGCCTCCAGCGCCTTCAGTGGCGGCTTCGAAGGCATGCAGACCTCGCAAGAACGGTTCCTCGCCGACCTTGAGCACCGACTCGGCAAGCATTCCGAGGCGATGGCGGGATGGCTCGCCACCTACGCCGACGAGGTCAGCAAGCAGACGTCGAATCGGATGGATGAATGGAACGACCAGACGGAGCGGTTCACGTCCACCATGCTCAATGCGGCGCTGGCGTTGTCCGACGCCGTTGACGAACTGAGCGTCCAGGGGGCAGCTGACGTGACCGGCATTGTCGTATGAGCCGCCGCCTCCTCGCCCGCAGACGCCCTGAGGAAAGCAACGAGGAGACGGTATGGATCTCCTTCTCAGACTTCATGACTGCGCTTCTCACGGTCTTCATGCTGGCGGCCGTCGCACTTGTCTTCTCGTTGTCGCAGGAGCAGGACGCCCTCGCTCAGGCGAGGGCTGAAGCAGATCAGGCGAAGGTCGCAGCCGAGGAAGCTCAGGCGCGTGGCGACCGGTTCGACACCATGCTGAGCAGCCTCGGAACCGGTGAACAGGTCCGTGCCGACATGGTGACGGAGATCCGTGACACCCTCGCTGCTCGAGGGATTCACGTTGAGGTCGACCCTGCCACCTCCGTCCTGCGTGTCCCGGTCGACCTCCTAGGATTTGACAGCGGTTCGTCCGAGATTCAGCCGCAGCACGAGGCGAACGCCCTGATCATCGGCGAGGTCATCGCAGACGCTCTGCTCAAGGACGACCGGTTCACGTTGCTCGATACAGTGTTCGTCGAAGGTCACACCGACGACGTCCCGATGGAAGGGTTGTTCGGAGGGAACTGGGGGCTCTCCGCCAATCGCGCCATCTCCCTGTGGCGCCTGTGGCAGGACAAGTTGCCGGCCGACCTGGACTCCCTCGTCGGACACTCCGGCGAGCGGCTCTTCTCCGTCTCTGGCTACGCCGACACCAGGCCTGTGAATGCCGTCCAGGGCAGCGACAGCGACCGAGCGGCAAACCGCCGCATCGACATTCGGTTCACCGAGCATCGGCTCTCCGAAGAGGAGATCAGCGGGATTCGTGACGCCACGGGCACGGGCGAGTCTCCATGACCCGACTCATACTGGTCCCGGTTCCGCCTCTCCAACTCCCACCTTGGCCCGATCGAATCCGGCACACGTGGGACGCGCGAGCCAACCTCGCCGCTGAACTGAGCGCTCGGGCAGGCGTCGGGCGGAACTTCGGCCAGCTTGTGGCGGAGGCTCGTGAGCTTCTTCTCGCTGGAGACCACGTCGCGCTCGATCGCAGGCTGACCGAGCGCCGCTTTGGGCGAGCAGTCATTGCAGCCTGGCTCGACGACGCTTCACTCGCCCGCTCCACGGTGTCGCCGGAGGCGATTCGATCCCTGTCTGCTGGTGCGGCCCCGTCTCGGCTCACAACGATCGCGACCGCCACTCTCTTCTTCACTCACTTCGATCGCTTGGAGATGTGGCACCGCGGGCTCTTCGATGCCGTTCGTGATCTCGTTCGGCGTGCAGTCGCGGCACAGCCTTCCAGACACGCCAATGACATCATCGAGACGATCCGCGGCCACGACGCGCTCCTGCTGGAGCTGGGCGGTCCGATTCATCTCGCGCAGCGCCTCTTGGCCACAGGGGAGGACGTCACGTCGTGGTTCCGAGCCAACCACCTGACGGCTCATGCAGACTCGCGTCTTGGGCGTATCGCCCGAGACGCCTACTACCTGACGTTGATCGAGTCTTTGGACGCTGAGAACGGTGACCATGACTTCCTGGAAGTAGTGACCTCCGACGTCCTTGCCCGGCAGCGAACCGAGTCGACCGATGAAGATCGACTCTACTTCGGGCATCAGGTGCTCACTGCGCTGACGTCGAAGACCACTAGGCATCCGAGCCCGGGTTGGCTCAAAGCCGCTCTCGACATCGGCGGCGACCCCCGAACCCGGCAGACCCCGGAATGGAAGACCTGGTGGTCCCGAGTGCCTCCGGAGAACCTTGCGCTCGCGGTGAACTGGATGCGTGGCCTTGAGCTTCGCGCGTTCCTCGACGGCGTGGAGTCTTACGCCACCGACAAGGAAGACGAAGCGATGCTGCGCATGCTCGCGCGCCGGAAGAAACTGCTGTTGGGTCTGTACGAGCAGGACCGCATCAACGACGTTCGGCTGATCCTCGGCGATAGCATCCGGAAGGACATGCGACGCCGAACGAAATCCTCGCTACCTGACGCAGCGCTTCTTCAGGACGCCAGTAAGACTGACACAGCAGTTGTCTATGTCGACTGCGGCGACTTCTGGCTAGTCGAGGGGTCGCACAGCTTCAAGCTGCAGGTCTACACGGGTGGGGCCGTCGACAAGCTCGCGAACCGACATGTGACCACCTTCAGCGCTGTTGAGCTTCGTGAGTCGATTCCGCGAAATCACCAGAGTTACGGGACCAACAGCCAATTGATCGTCGCGCACCGAGGCTTCGAATGGCTGGTCAAGGTCCTTGACTTCCTGGTGTACCACGGGATCACCGTTGACGAGCGCGGTCTGATGACCGCCAACGACTATGCGGAGCTCCGACGGCGCCGAGCAAACGAGGGGCACTGGACATGGGCCTGATCGACCGTCTCCGCCGTCGTGCATCGGTGCCGGACGATGCCTTCTCCCCGATGCCGGGATTCCGGATCGTGTATGGCGAGGTGACTCGCTTCGTCGCTGACACTGAGACCCTCGGACTAGTGCGAGACGGTCATGCTCAGCGGACTGCCCAGGAACAGTTCTTCGTCCTCGACATGCTCGCCGAGGACGGCCGCGCCACCGCTTGCGAGGACGGCTTCGCAGTCCCGGCGGAGGAGGTTGCTCGCCTCGAGGATGATGACGCCGAACTCCTTGGCCTTCCTCCGCGCTTCTCAGGCGAACTCTCTACCGCCGTACACAAGTGGACGGCATCCCTCGACTTTCGCATCGACCTCAATCTGCGCGTCGGCGCCCACCCGGTCTCCCCCGACCGGCGCGGGCCCGTGATCCTCGTCGACGGCTCCTTGCTCCGAGTCAGTCTGCCGCTGCTCCGATCACTGCGGGCACTCGACGATCACGCGTCGCTCAGCCGAGAGGCACGGACAGAGGCCGAGAACGTCCGCCTCGTCGCTCGCCTCCAGGCCGCCCACCAGCTCGCGACGGACTCCGACGACGCCAGCGCGCGAGACGATCACTTCCAGCTCTCCCTTGGCGCGCTAGACAGATTCTCGACTGTCGTCCCAAGGGGCGTCGGCCTCACCGTGGAGCTTCAGGGAGACGGATCACTCACCGTCGAGCCTGACATCGGCCCTGGTGTCGATCGCGCACTGCTCGGCAAGCGGTGGCACCAGCTCGACCGCCGGCAGGGCTTCTCTGCACTCCAGCCAAGTATCGAGGGGCCAGCCGCTGAGCGCTCGACAGGTGCCGTGGTGCGCGCGGACGACGCTCTCGTTCTACTCGAGCCCGAGCAACTCGTGGGTATCCAAGAAGTGCGCGACCGACCACGAATCCCCGCTGACGAGGTCGCGCAGTTCCTCCTCGCCCCCGGCGCATACTACGACCCCGATCTCGTCGACGTGGACGTGCGGTTCAGTGTCCGCGTCGCTGGGCTCGGCGTCATCGCACCGCTTACATTCGCCGAAGCTGCTTCAAGCGGTCTCGACTGGTTCGCAACCCTCGGGCACGTATCTGAGCCGGAATCTCTCGCCGAGATTGCTCGGAACTCGAGCGAGCAGAAGACCATCGAGAGCAATGTCGCCCAGGCATGGGAGCACGGGGACACCGTCGTCACGGTGCGCGAACAAATTGTGGACATCACTGACCACAGTCGTGTTGAGGATGCGTTCATTGCATCACGGGCGAGGATCGCAGGACTTCTCGTCGAGAGCGCAATACCTGGCGATGACGCCGGAGCCCCAGGCCGACAGGTCACCGTCGGCATGCACATCCTCGAAGCTGTCGACGCCCCCGACGCCCTACGCGCCCGCGCCGCCAGCGCGGCGCCGGAGCAAGCGGTCGATTACGCCCGTCTCAGTCGCACACCTTTCCCTCACCAAGTTGTGGGGGCTGACTGGATGACGGGCCTGATGCAGTCGGCTCTGTCGAGCGCCGAGGATGACCCCACTCGGATCCAAGGGGCGCTGCTAGCCGATGACATGGGGCTTGGCAAGACCTATATGACCCTCGTTGCGCTTGCGGAGGCGCACCGTGCGCAGCTTGCCCACGGTCGTGTACCGCTGCCCATGCTGGCCGTCATGCCCGTCGCGCTGCTGGAGAATTGGCTCCAGGAGCTGGCTTCGACATTCGGGTCCGCTCATGGCCCGTTTGACGACGTCGTTGTCCTCCAGGGGCCGGGACTCGCCGACTACCGGCTGCGAGGCGCCACACGGGAGACGGCGGCGCGCGTGGACGACCTCGACGCCGCCGGGATGGTGCGTGCGGATCGGATCCACGCGACCCTCCGGATCGGAACGGGATGGGAGGAAGCTCGCCTGGACCGCCCTGGAGTCCTGGTACTGACGACGTATGAGACTCTGCGGCGCTACCAGGTGTCGCTTGGCCTAGTCGAGTGGGGTGTGGTCGTGTTCGACGAGGCACAGGCGACCAAGAACCCGGAGATCCTCGCGACCCGCGCGGCCAAGGGCCTCAAGGCGCGTTTCAAGCTCCTCGCTACCGGCACTCCGGTGGAGAACTCGCTGCGCGACTTCTGGTCCCTGATCGATACTGCGCAACCCGGTCTTCTTGGCCCGTGGGCGAACTTCCACGACGCGTGGATCGTGCCGATGGAGGAGGCAACGCCCGAGGAACACCAACGTCTGGGCCGCGCTCTGCGCGCAACGGTCGGCAGCTTCATGCTGCGACGGGTGAAAGAGGACCACCTTCCGGATCTACCGGCGAAGCACATCCACGAGTACCCACAGGTGATGCCCGCGATTCAGTTCCAGGCCTACGACGATGTGCTCACCGCACACCGCGGCCGCGCCGGCGCGAAGGGTGCCGCACTCAAGACGCTCCACGAGCTCGGGGCCGTCTCACTTCATCCCGGCCTGCTCGCAGGCCGTCTCCCGAGCGGTGCGGAGGGTCTCGACGAATCGGCTCGAACTCTCGTCACCGTCCGGGTCATTCTCGACGCAGTTCGCGTCAAGAACGAGAAGGTCATCGTCTTCGCCAAGTCCAAGGAAATTCAGCGTGCCCTCGCGCTCTGGCTCCTGGATCGCTACGACCTGCGGGTCGACGTGGTGAACGGCGACACCGCCGCCACGGGCGTAGGCGGTGAGACTCGCATGGGGAAGATCCGCACGTTTGAGGCTCGTGACGGGTTCAACGTCATCATCATGTCTCCCCTCGCCGCCGGAGTCGGACTTACGGTCGTGGGAGCCAATCATGCGGTGCACCTCGAACGGCACTGGAACCCCGCCAAGGAGGCGCAGGCCACGGACCGCATCTATCGAATCGGGCAGAAACGTGAGGTCCACGTGCACTACCCGATGGCGCTCCATCCCGACCTCGAGTCGTTCGACGTCAAGCTCGACAGGCTGCTGCGCACGAAGGTGGCCCTCAAGGACGCCGTCGTCGTGCCGCAGGAGGTGAAGAGAGACGAGCTCGAGCGGGCACTCGGGCTCACGTAGCCGAACCTGGCAGTTCCTAGCCCTACTATTCACAATGGCACGACGCACGATCAATATCAGTGCGAGCTCAGCAGTGGCGCCGCATCTGGTATTTCGTCTTCGGCAGGACCGTCCACATCGAGAACGTCCACACGCGGCATCTGAACCAGACGAAGTAGTGGACGGCGACGAGCAAGTTCCTCTCAGATGATGCTCACCTCCCCATCGCCACCCGCACCAAGTCCTCCAGCCGCCCGGACAGCCCCGTCTGTTCGACGAAGGCCGTGCGCTCGGCGACCGCCTCGCGAGGCGCGCTCATGACGATTCCATCCGCCCCGGCGCGCAGGTACTGGCGCATGGCGGCGGGGTCGTTGACCGTCCAGACGAACACATCGATACCCGCAGCGCGCGCCTCGGCCCGGACCCGAGCGGTGTAGGAGAACTCCTCGATCGCGACGAAGTCGACCGGTGGGTCGCCGAGCCCGCCGCGGCTGAACGGGACGACGTAGCCGACGCCGATCTCCGGGGCCGCCGCGCGCACCGCATCGGCCAGCTCGGGGTAGATCGACTGGACCAGGTACGTGCCGGCGACGCCCTTCGCGCGCAGCAGCGCGACGACGTCGTCGACGAAGGACGCGGTCTCCCGGCCGTGCGCCTTGAGCTCGACGAGCAGCGGCATGTCCAGCTCCTTGGCCCGCTCGACGAACTCGGCCAGCGACGGGATCGTGGCAGTGAAGCCGTTCTGGGTGATGGTCGTCGCGGTCAGCTCCGCGAGCGTCATGTCCGCCACAGCGCGGTCGGACCCGGCGAGCCGGCGCAGGGTGAGGTCGTGGAAGACGACAAGTCCGCCGTCGGCGCTCTGCAGCACGTCGAGCTCGACGTAGTCGGCGCCCAGCGCGGCGGCCGACTCAAGGGCGGCGATCGAGTTCTCCACGGCGGCCGACGCGTCGCCGCGGTGGGCGATCACGAGGGTCGGTGCCTCGTCGGAGAGGGTTGTCATGGCGTGAGTGTTCAGCACACTCACCGCCGCGAGGGCACCTACGACCACGATGCCGACGCCGAGCCGCACCGCGCGACGTGGCGCGCGAGCGGCGTCAGGCACTGCGACGTCGGGCACTGCGGCGTCAGGCACTGCGACGTCAGGCACAGTGACCGGAGCACCCTGCGGCGCGCGGGCGCGCGCGACCAGGACGACGATCTGGGTGCCGAGCGCGGCGACCGCACCGGCCACGAAGAAGGCGATGACCTGGACCACGGTGAGCGACAGACCAGCAACCACAGCCGCTGCGCCCGGGGCGACGGCGTCGGCCACGCGGGTGGGGAGCAAGCCGAGTGCCACGACCGCGGCCAGGACGAGTCCGGCGGCGCCGACCACCGCGGCGAACATCGCGAGCAGCCGGACGCTCAGGCGGCGGGTCATCCGCCAGCTGGCCGCCATCGACCCGGCGACGGAGGCGTCAGTGGTGAGGAAGACCGCGAGGGTGAGCGCGAGGCGCAGATAGAGATAGGTGACCGCGGCGAGGAAGGCGGCGTAGACGTAGAGGCCGCCGTCGAACTTCTTCAGCTCGGTGATGATGAAGTTGGGGATGGCGATCCCCTGGACGAGGAAGGCCGCGGCGCCGATCCCGCCCACCGGGACGAGAACGAAGAAGTAGCCGAGGAAGAGCGCGAGCTGCGGGCTGAGCAGCTTGCGCGCCGCGCGCGCGAGGTCGGCGGCGATCGCGCGCGCTGCGACGGGCTCACCGCGGGTCAGGCGGTCACCGATGAGCAGGAACGCACCCTGCTGGACCAGCACGACGACGCAGGCCACGAACGCCAGGACGACGAGTCCGCCAGCGGCCGCCGGGGTCGTGAGAACGTGACCGACGTTGAGGTGTGTCAGGGACGAGACCCCCGCCCAGCGCAGGGCCGTGTCGAAGAGCCAGACGATCAGCGGGATCGCGACAGCCCACGCCGCGCCCTGCAGGAGCAGCGTGGCCTTGACGTACAGCCCGAACGCCCCACGCACGGAGGACGCCGCGCGGGCAAGAGTCGCAAGCACCGCCAGCCGATCCACGCCCTGGTCAGCCGTTACAGTCACGCCCAGAGCGTACCGGCCCCCTTGAGCCGCCCGCCCCCTCCCCCACACCGCTGAGTGGGGATTTTACACGCAAAAAGCCCGAACAGATCATGTAAAACCCAGCACTCAGCGGGAGGTGACGGGGGGGAGGGGCGGGAGCCACAGCGGGTTACGGTTCGAAGAGGTAGCCCATGCCGGGTTGGGTGATGATGTGGCGCGGGGCGGACGGGTCGGCCTCGAGCTTGCGGCGCAGCTGGGCGGTGTAGACGCGCAGGTAATGGGTCTCGGCGGAATACGCCGGACCCCACACCTCGCGCAGCAGCTGGACCCGGCCGACCATCCGGCCGCGGTTGCGCACGAGCACCTCGAGCAGCGCCCACTCGGTCGGGCTGAGCCGGACGTCCACGCCCGCGCGCTGCACGCGCCGTCGGGCAAGGTCGATGGTCAGCTCACCGGCGACGACGACCGGCTCGGCGAGCTCGGCGCCCTCGACCGGAGCCGCCCGGCGCACGGCCGCGCGCAGCCGCGCGAGCAGCTCGTTCATCGCGAAAGGCTTGGTCACGTAGTCGTCAGCGCCCGCGTCGAGGGCGTCGACCTTGTCGTCGCCGAGCTGGCGCGCGGAGAGCACGACGATCGGGACCCGGCTCCAGCCGCGGATGCCCGCGATGACCTCGAGACCGCTCATGTCCGGCAGGCCGAGGTCGAGCACGACGACGTCCGGCTGGGTGCTGGCCGCGGCGTCGAGGGCGTGGGCGCCGTCGGAGGCGGTGGTCACCGACCAGCCGTGCGCGCGCAGGTTGATGGCGAGCGCACGGACCAGGCCCGCGTCGTCGTCGACCACGAGGACCTTGTTGCCGGCGCCAGCCTGGGACGCGCTGCCTGGCGGCGCGCTCATGCCTGTACCTCGGTGGCCATGGTGGGCACGGTAGGCGCCGCTGGCGCCGTCGGGACGGTCAGTACCATCGTCAGCCCTCCCCCAGGTGTGTCGTCGACGCCCAACGTAGCCCCCACGGCCCTCGCGAGGCCCTGCGCCACGGCGAGGCCGAGCCCCAGACCTTCCGGTGACGTGTCTCCGAGCCGCTGGAACGGCTCAAACATCCGCTCCTTGCGCGCCTGGTCCAGGCCCGGCCCACGATCGACCACCCGCAGCTCGACCTCGCCCGGACGGGCCGAGGCGGTGATCCGCACAGGCGTGCCCGACGGGGAGAACCGCACGGCGTTCGCGGTGACGTTCGCGACGACCCGCTCGAGCAGCCCAGGGTCGGTCAGCACGAGCGGCAGGTTGTCGGGCACGTCCATGGTGACCTGCCCGGGCGCGAAGGGCTCGAGGGCGAAGGGCACCACCTCGTCGACCGAGACCGCCCGGACCATCGGCCGCACGCTGCCCATCTGGATTCGGGAGAGGTCGAGCAGGTTGGCGATGAGCCGTTCGAGCCGGGTGGTGGACTCCGCGATCGTCTCGAGCAGGGCCGCCTCGTCGTCCTCGTCGACCTGGACATCCGGTGCGCTCAGGCCGTCGATCGCGGCGCGGATCGAGGCGAGCGGGGTCCGTAGGTCGTGCGAGACGGAGGCGAGCAGCGCGGTGCGGGTCGCGTCCGCCTGCTCGAGCACGGCCGCAGCGGCGCCCTGCTCCCGCAACCGCCGGTACTCCAGCACGAGGCCGGCCTGCGCGGCGAAGGCCTCGAGCACCTGCTGGTCGCTCGCCGGCAGCACGCGCTCGACGACGAGGCGCCGGTCCGGGGAGATCGCCACGACCGTCGTGGCCCCGGCGGGCGCCGGGCCGCCTGCGCCCGGTCCGGGCCGGCTCGCCTGAGCGAGCACGGTCCACGCCTCCCCCGGTCCGGCGCGCTCCTCGAGCCGGACCTCGGGCACAGAGAACGTCTCAGCGAGCCGGGAGACCACAGCCTCGGCGGTGTCCTCCCCCGACATGACCGACCGAGACAGAGCCGCCAGAGTAGTGGCTTCAGCCCTCGAACGAAATGCCTGCACGGTGCGCCGCGCGGCAAGGTCGACGACCGAGGCGACCGCGACGGCCACAACCACGAAGACGACCAGCGCGAGGAGGTTCTCCGGGTCGGCGACGGTGAGCATGCCGGTGGGGGCTGTGAAGAACCAGTTGACGCAGACGAAGGACAGGAGCGCGGCGACAAGGGCCGGCCACAGCCCGCCCACGATCGCCACGCCGACCATCCCGGCGAGGAAGAGCATGAGCTCGGTCGACAGCGAGAGGGTGTCCCCCTGGATCCAGAAGACCCAGGTGAGCAGCGCCGGTACGACGATCGCGAGCAGCCACCCGGCGAGCAGCCGCGGCCGGGACAAGGCCGACCAGCGGGCCCGCAGCAGCGACCCGGCACGCGCCCGCTCGTGGGTGACCAGGTGCACGTCGATCGTCCCGGCGAGCTGGGCCATCTGGGTGCTCGACGACCCGAGCAGCGCCTCGCGCAGCCGCGAGTTCCGGGAGACGCCGACGACGATCATCGTCGCGTTGACCCCCTGGGCGAAGTCGACGACCGCGCTGGGCACGTCCTCTCCGACCACGGAGTGGAAGCTGCCGCCGAGCGCCTCGACGAGCTCGCGGTCCGCGGCGATGGCCGAGGCGGGGGCACTGGGCAGCCCGTCGGTCGCGAGCACGTGCACAGCCAGCAGCTCCGACCCGGCCGCCCGCTGGGCGATCCTGGCTCCGCGGCGCAGGAGCGTCTCGCCCTCGGGCCCGCCCGTCACGGCCACCACGATGCGTTCGCGCGCGGGCCACGTCCCCTCGATCGCGTGGTCGCTGCGGTACTGGGTCAGGGCATCGTCGACGCTGTCGGCGAGCCACAGCAGCGCAAGCTCGCGCAGCGCGGTGAGGTTCCCGACCCGGAAGTAGGAGGACAACGAGGCGTCGATCTGCTCGGCTCGGTAGACGTTGCCGTGTGCGAGCCGCCGGCGCAGGGCGTCCGGGGACAGGTCGACGAGCTGGATCTGGTCGGCGCTGCGCACCACCCGGTCCGGCACGGTCTCGCGCTGGCGGACGCCGGTGATCGTCTCCACGTCCGCGCTGAGGGACTCCAGGTGCTGGATGTTCACCGTGGTCACGACGTCGATCCCGGCGGCCAGGAGGTCCTCGACGTCCTGCCAGCGCTTGGCGTGGTGCGAGCCTGGGGCGTTGGTGTGCGCGAGCTCGTCGACGAGGACCACCTCGGGGGCGCGAGCCAGGACGGCATCGACGTCCATCTCGCCGAGCTCGGTGCCCCGGTACATGACGATCGTGCGGGGCACGATCTCGAGGTCGACGATCTGGCTCTGGGTGCCCTCGCGAGAGTGCGTCTCCACGAGACCGATGACGACGTCGGTCCCGCGCTCCCGGCGTCGTCGCGCCTCCCCGAGCATCGAGAAGGTCTTGCCCACGCCAGGGGCGGCTCCCAGATATACCGTGAGCCGCCCGGGGCGTCGGTCCTCCGAGGAGGAGGATCGATCAGACATCTGCATCAATCATGAGGACATCTTCTCAAGAGCCAGGTTCAGCTCGAGCACGTTGACCCGCGGCTCGCCGAGCACGCCGAGGTCGCGACCCGCGGTGTGCTCGGCGACCAGAGCAGTCACCGCAGCCTGGTCGAGGCCGCGCGCCGTGGCCACCCGTTCGGCCTGCTGGGCGGCGTAGGCCGGGGAGATGTGCGGGTCCAGGCCGGAGGCGGAGGCGGTGAGGGCGTCGGGCGGCACGTCGCCCGCCACGGTGCCGTCGGCCGCGGAGACCTCGGCGCGCCGCTCCTCGATCGTGGCTACCAGGTCCAGGTTGAGCGGTCCGAGGTTGGAACCCGCGGATGCGAGGGTGTCATAGCCGTCGCCAGCCGCCGACGGGCGGGGGTGGAACCACTCGTCACCGGTGAACTGCTGGCCGATGAGCGCGGAGCCCACCACCGCGTTGTCCGTCCCAGCCCCGGTCGAGCGGGTGTCCGCGTGGCTGCCGTCGGCCAGCAGCAGCGAGCCGTTCGCCTGCCAGCGCAGGCCCACCTGCCCGACGGCGAAGACGGCGACCGGGTAGATCACCCCGAGCAGGACGGTCAGGACGAGCAGCACCCGAAAGCCGGCCAGCGTCTGCCGGGCGAGGGAGACCGACCCGCGGCGCAACCCGAGGGATCGCTGCCCCGCCGGGTGGACGGAGGAGTTGTTGTCGTGAGCCATGTCAGCCGATCCCGGGGAGAAGTGAGGTGAGCAGGTCGATGAGCTTGATCCCGATGAACGGAGCGATCAGGCCGCCGAGCCCGTAGATCAGCAGGTTGCGGCGCAGCAGCGCGGACGCGGCGACCGGTCGGTAGCGCACCCCGCGCAGCGAGAGTGGGATGAGCACCACGATGATCAAGGCGTTGAAGATCACGGCCGAGAGGATCGCCGACTCCGGGCTGGACAGGCCCATGATGTTGAGCACCTCCAGCTGGGGGAAGACCACCATGAACATCGCCGGCAGGATCGCGAAGTACTTTGCGATGTCGTTGGCGATCGAGAAGGTGGTCAGCGCACCGCGGGTGATGAGCAGCTGCTTGCCGATCCGGACGATCTCGATGAGTTTGGTCGGGTCGGAGTCGAGGTCGACCATGTTGCCGGCCTCCTTCGCCGCCGACGTCCCGGTGTTCATCGCGACGCCGACGTCGGCCTGGGCCAAGGCGGGGGCGTCGTTCGTGCCGTCCCCGGCCATCGCCACGAGCCGGCCGCCGGCCTGCTCGCGCCGGATGAGCACCAGCTTGTCCTCCGGCGTCGCCTCCGCGAGCACGTCGTCGACCCCGGCCTCGGCCGCGATCGCACGGGCCGTGATCGCGTTGTCGCCGGTGACCATGATCGTGCGGATGCCCATGGCGCGCAGCTCGTCGAAACGCTCGCGCAGCCCTTCCTTGACGACGTCCTTGAGGTGGATGACGCCAAGCACCCGGGCCGGGCCCGAGCCATACTGCTGGGCGACGACGAGCGGGGTGCCCCCGGTCATCGACACGCCGTCGACCAGGGTCTCGATCTGGTCGGGGGTCACGCCCCCGGTCGAGTGCACCCAGCGTGCGACCGTGCTCGCGGCGCCCTTGCGGATGCGCAGGCCGTCCGGGCCGGCCAGGTCGATCCCGGACATCCGGGTGTGCGCGGAGAAGGGCACAAGCTCGGCGCCGAGGATGTCGGCGAGCGGCTCGGCGCCGGGACCTGAGAACTTCTCGTCGATGAGCACCAGGACGCTGCGTCCCTCGGGGGTCTCGTCGGCGAGGGAGGCCAGGCGGGCGGCGCCCGCGAGCTCCTCGATGGTCGCCCCGGTGGCTACCAGCAGGTCGGTGGCCCGGCGATTGCCATAGGTGATCGTTCCGGTCTTATCCAGTAGAAGGACGTCGACGTCGCCGGCGGCCTCCACGGCCCGCCCGGACATGGCCAGGACGTTGCGCTGGACGAGTCGGTCCATGCCGGCGATCCCGATCGCGGAGAGCAGCGCCCCGATCGTGGTGGGGATGAGGCAGACGAGCAGCGCCACCAGGACGAGCAGCGACTGCGGTGAGCCGGAGTAGATCGCGAAGGGCTGCAGGGTGACCACTGCCAGCAGGAAGATGATCGTCAGCGACGTGAGCAGGATGTTCAGCGCGATCTCGTTGGGGGTGCGCTGCCGCTCGGATCCTTCGACGAGGGCGATCATCCGGTCGACGAAGGTCGACCCGGCCGGTGCGGTGATCCGGATCGCGATCGTGTCCGAGAGCACCACGGTGCCACCGGTCACCGCGGAGCGGTCACCGCCGGACTCGCGGATCACCGGGGCGGACTCCCCCGTGATCGCGGACTCGTCGACCGAGGCTGCGCCTTCCACGACGTCGCCGTCGCCGGGGATGGTCTCCCCGGCCGAGACGAGCACGACGTCGCCGACCGCGAGGCTGGCCGACGGCACGTCCTCGGTCGCCATCCGGGTGAACCCGGAGGTGAGCTTCGAGGTGCCCGACGCCGCGATCACCTTCCGCGCCGTCGTCTGCTTCTGCGTCGCGCGCAGGCTGGATGCCTGCGCCTTGCCGCGGCTCTCGGCGATGGACTCCGCGAGGGTCGCGAAGAGGACCGTCGCCCACAGCCAGATCGTGATGAGGATGGCGAACAACGACGGGTCGGTGATCGCCAGCCCGGTCGTCAGGACGGCGCCGACCTCGACGACGAACAGGACCGGTGAGGCCACCATCTCCTTCGGGTTGAGCTTGCGCAGCGCGTCGGGCATGGCGCCGCGGATCTGTGCCCAGCTCAGGGCGGAAGCGGTGCGGGCGGAGTGCGCGTGCGGGTTCGGCGATGCCTCGACGCTGGTCAGCGTAGGTGCGCTCATGTCAGGGACTCCACAATCGGACCGAGGGAGAGAACGGGGATGAAGGTGAGGCCGACGATGACCACGGTCACCGCGGCGACCAGACCGACGAACAGCGGCTGGTGCGTGGGAAGCGTGCCGGCGGTGGTCGGCGTCGTGCGCTGGCTGGCGAAGCGGCCCGCGAGGGCGAGCACCAGTGCGATCGGGATAAAGCGACCGGCGAGCATCGCCACGCCCAGCAGCGTGTTGTAGAAGGGGGTGGCCGCGGTCAGCCCAGCGAAGGCCGAGCCGTTGTTGTTGGCCGCCGAGGTGACGGCGTAGAGGACCTCGGAGAGGCCGTGCGGACCGAGCTCCTGTATCCCGGCCTGTCCGGCCGGTGTCGCGATGGCGACCGCCGTCCCGACGAGGACCAGCAGCGGCATGGTGAGGATGTACAGCGCGACCAGCGTGATCTCCTGCCGGCCGATCTTCTTGCCCAGGTACTCCGGGGTCCGTCCGACCATGAGGCCGCCGACGAAGACCGCGACGATCGCAAGCATGAGCAGCCCGTACAGACCCGTGCCGACGCCGCCGGGGGCGACCTCACCGAGCAGCATGCCGAAGATCGCAACCCCGCCTCCGGGGGCGGTCAGGGAGTCGTGCATGGCGTTGACCGCACCGGTCGAGGTGCCCGTGGTCGCGGCCGCGAACAGCGCCGACCCTGCGGTTCCGAACCGGAGCTCCTTGCCTTCCAGCGCACCGCCGGCGGCTCGTGCCACGGCGCCCGGCCCGGACATCTCGGCCCAGGTGAGCAGCGCGACAGAGGCGAGCCAGAGGCTGGACATGACCGAGAGGATCGCCCAGCCCTGTCGCTTGTCCCCGACCATGATGCCGAAGGTGCGCGGCAGCGTGAACGGGATGACGAGGATGAGGAAGATCTCGAAGAGGTTGCTGATCGGGGTGGGGTTCTCGAAGGGGTGCGCGGAGTTCGCGTTGAAGAAGCCGCCACCGTTCGTGCCGAGCTCCTTGATGACCTCCTGGGAGGCGACCGGTCCGCCGAGCACGCTCTGGGTCGCACCGGTCACGGTCTGGACCGCGGTGTGGCTGTCGAAGTTCTGGATCACGCCGGTGGCGAGCAGCACGATCGCGCCGAGGAAGGCCATCGGCAGCAGCACCCGGACGCAGGTGCGGGTGAGGTCGGACCAGAAGTTGCCGAGGCGCCCGTCTGTGCCCGAGCGCTGGAAGCCGCGGATCAGCGCGATCGCCACGGAGATGCCCACGGCCGCGGAGACGAAGTTCTGCACCGCGAGGCCGGCCATCTGGTAGAAGTGACCGGCGGCCGCTTCACCGGAGTACCACTGCCAGTTCGTGTTGGCCACGAAGGAGACTGCGGTGTTCCAGGCGCCTGCCGGGTCGAAGGCGCTCACGCCGAGGCTCATCGGCAGATGATTCTGGAGCCGGCCGAGGGCGTAGAGGAAGAGCAGCGAGGCCATCGAGAAGCCGAGCAGGGAGAAGAGGTAGGAGCTCCACTTCTGCTCGGCGTCGGCGTCGACCCGCATGAGACGGTAGCCGGCGCGCTCGACGCGCAGGTGCTTGGGGCTCGTGTAGACCCGGGCGAGGTAGGCACCCAGGGGCAGGTGCACCGCCGCGAGGGCGATGAGCAGGACAGAGATCTGGCCGATGGCCATCCATGGTGAGCTCACGGGTCACCGCCCCTTGCCAGCGCGGCCGGCGCCGCCGGCGCGGATCAGACCGGCGAAGAGATAGACGAGCAGCGCGGCTGCCACGACCAGGCCCACCCAGTCGGGGGCGCTCACGAGCGGTCCTTGGGTGAGTCGGAGTCGCCGGCATGCCGGGCGAGCACCGCGATCGCGGTGAAGAACGCGATGGTGAGGAGGATGAAGGCCACGTCGGCCATGGTTGTCATGCCTTCTGACGTCGGGCAGCACACCGGCCGTGGGTCCTGGTGGACCGCTCGGCCGTGCCGACGCACCTGAGGTGCGCACCTTCAGGTCTACGCGTCGCTGACCTCAGAAGACGCGGCGTTGACGAGACCTTGACGGGGGTGACCACGGCGTTGACGCATCCCTGACGAGACGACCTTCTCCCCCGACGCCACCGCCGCCCATCCACCCGCGCTCGAAGCGTACCGAGCGCCCAAGAAGCCAGCAAAAAGTCCGCTGAGTGCGGGGAAACGGCTGCCCATAACGGATATCGGGCAGCCATTTGCCCGCACTCAGCGGACCGGGTGGGGGTGGGTCAGCGCTGGACTCGGGCGCTGCCTCCGCCGGCGAGCTTGGCGACCTCGGCGAGGCTCGCGGTCGACGTATCGCCCGGGGTGGTCATCGCGATCGCGCCATGCGCGGCGCCGTACTCGACGGCCGAGGCGATGTCGCCGATCTCCATGAGGCCGTAGGCCAGGCCCGAGGCGAAGGAGTCACCGCCGCCGACCCGGTCGAGGATCTCCAGGTTCGCCCGGTGGGTCGCCTCAGCGAAGCCCTGCGTGCGGCTCCAGGCGATCGCGCCCCAGTCGTTATCAGAGGCCGAGTGCACCCCGCGCATGGTCGTGGCGATGACCTGGAAGTTCGGGTAGGCCGCCGCCGCGGTCTCGATCATCGCCCGGAAGGCACCGGTGTTGAGGTCGGTGAGGTTCTCGTCGACGCCCTCGATCGTGAAGCCGAGGCTCGCGGTGAAGTCCTCCTCGTTGCCGATCATCACGTCGACGTAGCGGGCGAGGCGCTGGTTGACCTCCTGCGCGCGGGCCGAGCCGCCGATCCCCTTCCACAGCGAGGGGCGGAAGTTGAGGTCGTAGGACACGACCGTGCCGTGCTTGCGGGCCGACGTCATGGCCGCCTCGGCGACGTCGGCCGCCGACTCCGAGAGCGCCGCGAAGATCCCGCCGGTGTGCAGCCAACGCACCCCGCGCCGGCCGAAGAGGTCGTCCCAGTCGACGTCGCCGGGCTGCATCTGGGCGATCGCGGTATTGCCGCGGTCGGAGACACCGACCGCCCCGCGCACCCCGAAGCCGCGCTCGGTGAAGTTGAGGCCGTTGCGCACGGTGCGCCCGATCCCGTCGTACTCGGCCCACTGGATGTAGCTCGTGTCCAGGCCACCGGTGAGGATGAAGTCTTCGACGAGCCGCCCGATCTCGTTGTCGGCGAGGGCCGTGACGATCGCGCCGCGCAGGCCGAAGCAGCGCCGCAGGCCGCGGGCGACGTTGTACTCCCCGCCGCCCTCCCATGCGTCGAAGGTGCGCGCGGTCTTGATCCGGCGCTCGCCCGGGTCGAGGCGGAGCATGACCTCGCCGAGGGAGACGACGTCGAAGTCGCAGTCGGCGGCCGGCTTGACCTCGATCGCGTGGGAGGTGGTCATATCAAGCTCCGATCGTTGCGGGGGCGGGGGCCGCGAGCGCGACCGCCTCGGCCGTGCGGCGGGTGATCTCGGCCCAGTCCTCGGCCTCGATGAGGGCGCGGTCGACCATCCAGGACCCTCCGGCGGCCAGCACGGCCGGGACGGCGAGGTAGTCGCCGACGCTCGCGGCGCTGATGCCGCCGGTCGGGACGAACCGCAGCCCCGGGAAGGGCGCCGAGAAGGCCTTGATCGCCGACGGTCCGCCGAGCGTCGCCGCGGGGAAGAACTTCACCACTGACAGTCCCAGGGACAGCGCAGTCATGATGTCCGACGGCGTGGCCACGCCCGGCAGGATCGGGATCCCGGCGGCCTGGGCGCGCTGGACGACCTCGACGCTGAGGCCCGGAGAGACAAGGAACTGCGCGCCGGCGGCAACAGCCGAGTCGACCTGGTCTGGCCGCACGACGGTGCCAGCTCCGACAATGAGCTCGGGAAGTTCCTTGAGCGCGGTGAGCGCGGCCTGCGCGCCCGCGGTGCGGTAGGTGACCTCGATGACTCGGAGCCCGCCGTCGAGCAGCGCCTTGCCGAGCGGGACGGCGTGGTCGGGGTTGTCGATGACGACGACGGGGACGATCCGGGCCTCGGCCAGGGCGTCGATGATCTGGTTCTCGGTTGACATGACCGCCTGCATCTCTGCTAGAGTTTCGTTATAGTGAACGCACGTTGCTGGTTACGAAATCACCATAGCAAAGGACTTCCGCGATGGACACCTCCGCAACCGACGGCGCCTCCCCCATGGGCAGCGTGGACAAAGCACTGCTCGCGCTCCAGGAGCTCAGCGCGGCCGGGGCTGGCGGCCTGGCGCTCGCCCAGCTCGCGGAATCCCTCGGGCTCAACAAGACCTCCCTGCACCGCACCCTCGCGGCCCTACGCTTCCGCGGATTCGTCGACCAGGACCCAGTGACCGGCAACTACGTGCTCGGCGCCGCCGCCGCCGCGCTCTCCTTGGCCTTCTTCTCCGACGAGAACCTCCCCCGCCTGCTGCAGAACGCGCTCGTCACGCTGTGCGCACAGGCCGATGAGCTGGTCCACCTCGGGGTGCTCTCGGGGGCCGAGATCCTCTACCTCGACAAGGTCGAGCCGGCCCGCCCGGTCCGGGTGTGGTCCGCGGTCGGTCGGCGCCAGCCGGCCGCGACCACAGCGCTGGGGCGCGCGATCCTCTCCCAGCGCCACATCGACCCGGCGACGCTCGCCTGGTACGCCGGCAGGCACCTGCCCACCGACCGGCTAGCCGAAATCCTGTCCGTGGCCCAGACGAACGGCTACGCGACCGAGACCGAGGAGAACGAGGCCGGCATCAGCTGCCTGGCCGTCCCGATGCTGCGCGACGGCGCCCCGGTCGCCGCGGTGAGCATCACCGCTCCCTCGGACCGCATGACCCCACCACGGCGCACCGAGCTCACGCGGATCATCGCGTCCGAGCTCCCCGCACTGCTGCCCCCCGGCGTCACCCTGCCCGCTGCGCTGGTCACGAGCTGGTGACGAGCCGGTGAGGGACACGCCGACGGCACGACGTCTCCAGGCCCCCGATGCCGGACATTGGCTCTAGGCTATGGACCAGCGCGCGGGCCATCGCCCACACACCCGGATCAGGCAGGGAGCAGGGCATCATGACGGTTCTCGTGGCTTACAACGAATCTCCCCAGGGCGAGGCCGCCTTCAGGGCCGCCGTCGAGGAGGCCCGACGCCGCGCCACGACCCTCACGGTGCTCGTCCTGACCCCGCAGCCCGAGACCTCCCCCGTCCCCGCGCACCTCACCGATCTCGTCGAGACCGCCGACGCGGGAGCGGTCGTGGAGATCGCGTTCCGCAGCGACAAGATCGACGTCGCGGACGCCATCCTCGACCATGCCGAGCGTTCCGAGGCCGAGGCCATCGTCATCGGCTCACGCAAGCGCTCCCCGGTCGGGAAGTTCCTGCTCGGCAGCACCACCCAGCGCGTCCTGCTCGACGCCGCTGTCCCGGTTCTCGTGATCAAGGCGGCCGTCTAGCCGGTCGCGAGCGTTCGCGGATCAGCTCGCAGAGGTGGCCTCGAGCGCCGCAGCCAGGCCCTCGGTGAGCGGCGTCGTCGGGCGTCCCAGCAGGTCGGTCAGGTCGTTCGTGACCTCCCCGAGCAGGCCCTCGCGGATGTTGGCGTCGAGCGCGACGAGGAACCCGGCTGTGCCCTCGTCGAGACCCGCGGCGGCCAGCGCCGCCGCGTGCTCGGCGGAGGTGAGCGACCTGTACGTGACCTCGCGGCCAAGGATCTCGGAGGCGGCGCGGGCGAGCTCCTCGTGGGTCCAGGCCAGGTCACCGGTGAGCTCGTAGACCTTGCCGGCCTGGTCGTCGCGGATCAGGACGACCGCGGCCGCTTCGGCGAAGTCCTTGCGGGTTGCGCTCGCCACCCGGCCCTCGCCCACGCTCGCGGAGATCACCCCGCTCTCGCGCGCCTGCTCGAGCGCGGGGGCGTAGTTCTCGGTGTACCAGTTGTTGCGCAGGATCGTCGTGGCGAGTCCGGAGGCTGTGAGCAGCTCCTCGGTCGCCTTGTGCTCGGGGGCCAGGATCAGCGTCGAGGTGTCGGCGTGGGGTGCGCTCGTGTAGACGATGCGCTCGACACCGGCGGCCTTGGCCGCGTCGATGACGTTGGCGTGCTGCGCGGCGCGCCGGCCCACCTCGGAGGAGGAGACGAGCAGAAGGGTCTTGACCCCCTCGAGGGCCGGCACGAGGGTCTCGGGGCGTGAGTAGTCCGCCTCACGGACGGCCACGCCGAGCGCGGCGAGGTCGCTGGCTCGCGCGGGAGTACGCACCGCAGCGACGATCTGCTCGGGTGCGACCCCACGGGCGAGCAGCGCGTCGACGACCAAGCGGCCGAGGTGGCCGGTGGCTCCGGTGACAGCAATCATGGTGAGACTCCTTGAGAGGTTGGCCTTGCAGAAGGGCGAAGTACGGAACCCCTCCAGCATCACACTAACTTTTAGTTAGTGCAACCATTTGGCAGGCACTACCCTTGGGCGAGCACTGCCGCTATGATGAGGTGTGCCCACGACGACAGCCCCGCCCACCGAGCTCGACGCCTTCGACACCCTTGTCCCGGACGTCTTCCAGCGCGGCTGCGATTCACGCCGGACCCTTGAGACGGTCGCCGGGAAGTGGGGGGTGCTGTCCCTGGCCGCGCTGCGCGAGGGATCGATCCGCTTCAATGCCCTGCGACGGCGCGTCGACGGGGTGAGCGAGAAGATGCTCGCCCAGACCCTGCAGGCACTCGAGCGCGACGGGCTCGTGCTGCGCACGGTCCGCGAGACCATCCCCCCGAACGTGGAGTACTCCCTCACCCCGCTCGGGACCCGGGTCGCCGACCGGCTGCTCGCCCTCATCACCGTCGTCGAGGAGTCGGTTCCCGAGGTGGTCGAGGCCCGTGCGGCCTACGACACCCGCGGCCTGTCCGCCTCCTGAGTCAGTGCGCCGGCACCGGGCCTGCGGCACGATCCCGGTGGCGGCCCTCCCGGGCCCGTGGTCCGATGGCCTGATGAGCCAGCAGCCCCCTCCCACCGCCCTGTCCGACCCCGCGATCGAAGACATCGAGCTCCTCGTCGTCGGCGGCGGGAAGGCCGGCAAGACGCTCGCGATGGAGTGGGCCAACGCCGGTCGCCGGGTCGCGATGATCGAGCGCGGGTGGATCGGTGGCACGTGCATCAACGTCGCGTGCATCCCGACCAAGACGCTCGTCACGAGCGCCCGCGCGCTGCGGATGGCGCGCCGCGCGCGTGAGCTGGGCTTCGTCGTCGGGCAGCTGCCCGGGGACCCGTTGGCCGGGGACGTCGCCGTGGACATCGACCTGCTGCGGGCGCACAAGGAGGGCGTGGTCGGCGAGATGGTCGCCTCCCAGCGGTCGCTCTTCCTGGCCAGCGGCATGGATCTGGTGATCGGGGAGGCCGTCTTCGTGGCCCCGCGCACGGTCCGAGTCACCGCCGACGACGGGTCCCGGCGCACGCTGCGCGGGGAGCAGGTGGTCATCAACACCGGCGCCCGCCCCCTCGTCCCCGACCTCGACGGCCTCACCGACGTCCCGTACCTGACCAGCGAGACCCTGCTCGAGCTGCGCACGATCCCGCGCAGCCTCGTGGTGCTCGGCGGCGGGGTCGTCAGCACCGAGCTCGCGCAGATGTTCGCCGTCTTCGGCTCGAGCGTCACCGTCATCGAGCGCGGCCCGCACCTGCTCAGCAGGCTCGACCCGGCCGTCTCCGACGCCGTGGCTGACGCGCTGCGCGCCGACGGTGTGGACGTGCGCCTGTCCGCCCCCGCGCACTCGGTCGCCCGAGCGCACTGGCCCGGCGGTGAGGGCGTCGTCGTCCATCTGGCCGATGGGTCCCAGATCACGGCTGACGCGCTGCTTGTGGCGACCGGGCGGACACCCGCGACGGCGACCCTCGACTTGCCGTCTGCCGGGGTGGACGTCACCGACCGTGGCTTCGTCGCGACCGACGAGTTCTTGCGCACGACCGCGCCCGGGACGTGGGCGGCCGGCGATGTGGCCGGGACGCCGCAGTTCACGCATGCGTCCTACGACGACTACCGGGTGCTTCGCGCGAATCTCGCGGGCGGCTCGGTGTCCACGGCCGGGCGGGTGATCCCGTCAGCGGTGTTCATCGATCCCGAGCTGGCCATGATCGGCCTGAGCCAGGTGCAGGCCGAGGCTGCCGGCTACACCGTCAAGGTCGCACGGATGCCGGTCGCGAAGATCCCCCGGGCGCACACCCTGCGCGCGACCGCCGGGTTGTGGAGCGCCGTCGTCGACGCTGACACGAACCTGCTGCTCGGGGTGACGCTCATGGGCGCCGAGGCCTCGGAGTCGCTCACGAGCGCCCAGATGGTCATGTCCGCCGGGCTGCCCTATACGGCGCTGCGGGACGCGATCATCATCCACCCGACCATGACCGAGGGCTTCACCCTGCTCTTCGCGGGGATCGACTGACGCCGATCCGCCGGTCGTGAGAGGTCGGCCGACCGTCGTCGGATCGGCTCAGTCGCCCGAGCCCTCAAGCGGCGCGTAGGGGTAGTCCCGGGTCCTGCCCTGGAAGGAAAGGATCGCGGGATTGAGGACGCGGCCGTCCCGGATCTCGGTCGCTCGGTGGATCGTCTCGTTCGCCTCCCACGCGGCCGGGCCTTCCAGCACGGTCCGCAGGAACGGCAGGAGCGCCTCGCTGATCTCCCAGGTCGAGGAGTTCCACAGGTAGGACGGGCTGTGGTCCACGCAGTAGTAGTTGGTCGTCTCCCCCGCGGTGAACATGGGCTCCGCGAAGGTCGTGGGGCGCGCCCACTCGAAGCCCATCCCCTCGTCGCAGGAGACGTCGACGATCAGGCTTCCGGGGCGGAACGCCTTCAGGTCCTCGGTGCGCAGGTAGGTCAGCGGCGCCTCGGGGTCCTGAAGCGTGCAGTTGACCACTATGTCGACGGCCGCGAGGTAGGGCGCGAGCGACACCTTGCCCTGGTCGGTGATGACGTTGCTGAGATAGGGCGCGGTGTCGTCGTGATCAAACTGCACGATCGTGGCCGAGTGGATCGGCGCGCCGACGGCGGCGACCCCGCGGTTGGTGAGCACCTGGACGTCGTGGATGCCGTGCGCGTTGAGCGCCGTCACCGCGCCGCGCGCGGTCGCCCCGAAGCCGATGACGACGGCGCTGAGCCGCCGGCCGTAGTCGCCGGTCGATCCGCACAGCTGGAGCGCGTGCAGGACGGAGCAGTACCCGGCCAGCTCGTTGTTCTTGTGGAAGACGTGCAGGCCGAAGCCGCCGTCGCTGGCCCAGTGGTTCATCGCCTCGAAGGCGATCAAGGTCAGCCGCCGGTCGATCGCGAGCTGGGTGACCTCGCGGTCCTGCACGCAGTGCGGCCAGCCCCACAGGACCTGCCCCTCGCGCAGGTCGGCGAGGTCGCTCGCCTGAGGCTTGGGCAGCAGGACGACGTCGGCGTCGGCGAGGAGCTCGGCGCGAGAGGTGATCCTGCCCACGAGCGGGGTGAGCTGAGCGTCGGTGAAACCAAAGTCGGCCCCGTAGCCGCTCTCCAGGATGATCCGCGCGCGCAGGTCCTCGTCGATCAGCTCCAGGTGCGACGGGTGGATCGGGAGGCGCCGCTCATCGGGCTTGCGCGAGGTGGCCATGACTCCGAGGGAGAGCAGCGGCCCGGTCATCGGTACGCCCGTTCGGTCATGGACGAGCACTGCAGACTGGACAAAACTGAAGTCTTGGCGGTCATCGTTGCTCCCTCAAGGGTCACCACAATGGTGAACCATTCCCAAGAGTACCTGGAGATAACGTCAAGAGATCCCCAAGAGGCCGTGCTCAGGCCACGCGGAACCGTGCCACCAGGTCGTCCATGAGCCCGTTCATGCGGGCGTCGACGCTGCGGCGCGAGGGGTCGGCGTCGTGCCACTCGACGATCTCGCGTGCACCCTGCTCGAAGGGGATGGTCGCGCGGAACTCCGGAACCAGGGAGCGCACCTTGGAGTTGTCGAAGATCATCGAGTGCGCCTTGTCGCCGAGCAGCCCCGCCCCCCAGTCGGCGTCGACCGCGTTGATCGCGTCGGAGGGGACGTGCACGATCTTCGCCTCGACGCCGGCCGCGTGCGCCAGCGTCGCGATGATCTGGTTCCACGTCGGGGCGTCGTCGGAGGTGATGTGGAAGGCGTCCCCGACCGCGCGGGCGTGGCCGAGCAGCGGGACGAAGGCCTTGGCAAAGTCTTCGTGGTGGGTGAGCGTCCACAGCGAGGTCCCGTCCCCGTGGACGACGACCTCCTTGCCCTGGCGCATCCGCTCCACGGACGTCCAGCCGCCGTCCATCGGAACCGAGGTGCGGTCGTAGGTGTGCGAGGGACGCACGATCGTCGCCGGGAATCCATAGTCGCGGTAGGCATTCACGAGCAGGTCTTCGCAGGCGATCTTGTTGCGGGAGTACTCCCAGAACGGGTTGCGCAGGGGCGTCGACTCCACGACCGGGACCCGCGCGGGCGGCGTCTGGTAGGCCGACGCGGAGCTGATGAAGACGTACTGTCCGGTCCGGCCCGTGAATAGGTCGATGTCTGCCTGGACGTGACCTGGGTCGAAGGCGACGAAGTCGACGACCGCATCGAAGTCCTGGCCGGCGAGCGCCTCCCGGACGGCCTTGGCGTCCCGCACGTCGGCGTGGTGGACGGTGGCCTCGGGGGGCAGCGGCCGGGGCGAGCTCGACCCTCGGTTGAGGACGTGCAGGTCGATCCCCCGCTCGACGGCGAGCTGCGCGCTCGCCGAGCTGATGACTCCGCTGCCGCCGATGAAGAGAACTTTCAGTGCGCTCATCTTCGCCACGATAGCCGCCGCGGCGGCATGGGGGAACAGACGCGGCCGAATCGATTCGATCCGGCGAGCGCCAAAGGCCGACGGTGCCTTCCGGCAACGCCAGAGGCCCTCCAGATCCGAAGATCAAGAGGGCCTCTGGGTTGAACATCTACTTCACAGTAGCGGGGACAGGATTTGAACCTGCGACCTCTGGGTTATGAGCCCAGCGAGCTACCGAGCTGCTCCACCCCGCGTCGGTAAACACAACTCTACGCCAGTTTCCGCGCCCTCCAAACCACACCCTCTCCCTCGCCCCTTCACGCGCCCCCTCGCTCGCCCGCCGAACTCGCCCACCGAGCCCGCGAACCGGACGCCGAACTCGTGAGCCAGCCAGGTTCCCACGCGTGAACCAGCCCTGACTCACGAGCTCGGCGCTTCATTCACGAGTTCGACAGCGAGCGGGGGCGGGGCGAGGCGGGGCAGGGCAGGGCAGGGGCGAGTCCGCCCCGGGAGGGGCCTGGTGCGGAAACGCGAAAGTCCCGTTGGATCCGGGGACCCAACGGGACTTTCTCTTGTAGCGGGGACAGGATTTGAACCTGCGACCTCTGGGTTATGAGCCCAGCGAGCTACCGAGCTGCTCCACCCCGCGTCGGTAAACACAACCTTACGTCATGCCAACCGGGATGCCAACCAGAAGGCCCGTGACCCCCATCACAAGCCACCGGTCCCCACCCCCATCCAGCCCCCAGTCCCGCCGTCTACCGCCCCCGGACCCACACAACTCCGCTGAGTGCGGGCAATCGGCTGCCCAAACCGGACATCGGGCAGCCGATTGACCGCACTCAGCGGAGGGGGCGGGCAGCTGGGTGGGTCAGCTGGGGCGGGGTGAAGACCGGGTCAACGGGTCAGCGGGTCAGCGGGTGACCGTGTGGGCGCCGAAGGCGAAGGTCTTCTGCTGGCCGGCGGCCAGGCGGATGTCGTCGGCACGGTCCGGGCGGTTGAACGCATCCGTCGTGGTCTCGAGGGACTCGATTGCGGCGGACTCGCGCGGGCGGGTCAGCGCGTCACCGGTGAAGACGAGCAGCGTGCCGCCCTCCTGCCACACGGCCACGCCCTCCCCCGTCGCGGGGTCGGTGAGCAACGTACGGGCCCGACCGTCGGCGTCGGGCACGAGGCGATCCCAGGCGTGGTCGTAGACGACGCCTGCAAGGGTCTCGTGGACCAGGTCGGAGTCCATCGGCGCGTAGGCGGCCTCACCGGCGAGCGGGACGAGCTTGGCGTCTGTGACGATCGCGGCGCGCGCGGGCACACGCAGGGAGAGCGTGTCGATCGTGGCGTGCCCGGGGACCTTGAAGTACGGGTGCCAGCCGGCCGCGACAGGCGCGTCGACGTGTCCGACGTTGCGGTAGGTCAGCAGCAGGTCGAGCGAGGACTCTGTGAGCTCAAAGCGCACGGTCGCGTCGACGGAGAAGGGGTACCCGGCGATGTCGCCCGGGCGGATGGAGTATCCGAAGGTGATGCTGACCGCGCGGGGGTCGGACGTGTCTTCGTCGAGGATCGTCCAGTCGGCCATGCGCGCCGAGCCGTGGATGACCTCTTTGTCGACCGGGAACTGCAGGCCCACCTCGTGGGTCACCCCGTCAAAGGTGTAGCGGTCGTCGCGCAGGCGGTTGGCGAAGGGGAACAGGATCCCGCTGCGTCCGCCGTACTGGCCGGCGAAGTCCGCCTCGTCGGCGTACCCGTCGATGAACTCCCCCAGCCCGCCGTGCCACGGGGCGACCCAGGACAGCACGGTCGCGCCGCGCACGAGGATCTCCGCCTGCGCGCCGCTGGCACCGTGGCGGAGGATCTTCGTGGGGAGGGACCCGAACGTACCGTCCGTGATCGTGTTCGCGACGGTCGTCGCCGGAGTCTTCATCGTTGTCATGCACCTATCGTCCACGCTTGAGGACGGTGCGAGCAAATAACCATGGACGACGACGGCGACGACGCACCCGAAGGTGCGTCGCCGCCGTCATCCGTGCGTCCCGAAAGGGACTTGCGACCTAGATGAGACCTAGCCGAGCTCCGCGTCCGCGGCCAGTGCGGCCTCGATCGCGACCTGCAGCCGCGCCTGCGCCGCACCGTAGGTCGCGAAGTCACCAGCGGTGAGGGCAGCCTGGCTGTCCTCCATGGCCTTCCTCGCGTCGGTCAGCGCCGCCGTGAGCCGCGACTGGGCATCCCCGGTTGCCGTGTCCGTCGGGGTGTCCGTGGGCGTGTCAGTCGGGGTGTCAGTCGGGGTGTCCGTGGGTGTGTCCGTCGGCAACGGGGCCACCGGCACGTCGCCCTCGTCGGGGGCGGTCGCGTCCCCGGCGTTGGCACCGGAGTCACCGCCAAAGACCTGGTCGAGCGCCTCGTCGAGGGTGTCGGCGAAGCCGACCTGGTCACCGAAGGCGACCAGCACCTTGCGCAGCAGCGGGAAGACCGTACCGCTCGAGGACTGCACGTAGACCGGCTGCACATAGAGCAGCCCGCCACCCATCGGCAGTGTCAGCAGGTTCCCGTTCATCACGACCGAGTTGCCCTGACGCAGCAGGTTGAGGTTGCGTGCGATCTCCGGGTCGGAGTCGAAGTTGTTCTGCACCTGACCCGGTCCGGGCACGGTCGACCCACGCGGCAGCTCCAGCAGCCGGAGCTGGCCGTAGTCGCCGTCGGGCACCCCCGCGGCACTGCCCGCCTCGGCATTGACCGCAAGATACCCCGTCATGACGTTACGGTCGCTCGTGCCTCCCGTGATGAACGAGGAGGACAGCGAGAATGCCGAAGTGGTCTGGCCGGGCATCTGCAGCGTCTGGTAGTACGGCGGCTGCAGCGTGGCCGTCTCCCCCTTCTTCGTGGTGGGATCGTCCGGGCTGCGCCAGAAGTCCTGCCCGGAGAAGAACTCGCTCGCCGTGGTCACGTGGTACTTGGTGAGCAGCGACCGCTGGACCTTGAACATGTCCTCCGGGTAGCGGATGTGGCTCATGAGGTCGCTGGAGATCTCCGAGACCGGCTTGACCGTGTTCGGGAACACGCCCTGCCACGCCTGAAGGACCGGATCCTTCGCGTCCCAGGCGTAGAGCGTGACCGTGCCGTCGTAGGCGTCGACCGTGGCCTTGACCGAGTTGCGGATGTAGTTGACCTCCTGCGGGGCCTGCGCCTGGATGCTCAGCGAAGACGCGGTGAGCGAGTCCGTGGTCGCGTCCTCTAGAGACTCCGAGGCCGAGTACGGGTACTCGTCGGACGTCGTGTACCCGTCGACGATCCAGACGACCTTGCCGTCCACGACGGCCGGGTAGACCCTGCCGTCCAGCGTCAGGTACGGGGCGACCTTCTGGACCCGTTCGCGCGGATCACGGTCGTAGACGATCTGCGACACATCGGTGACCCGGTTGGAGAACAAGATCTCCTCCGACTGGAACTTCAGCGCGTAGAGCATCTTGTTGAGGAAGGTGCCCACCGACGGGCCGATCGACGTCGTCTCGACCGGGAAGGTCGTGTCGACCTGGCCGCCTGCCTCGTCCGTCGGATAGTCGAGCTCCCAGGAGTCAGTCCCCTCGGGGGAGCCGACGATCGAGTAGCTCGGGGACGACGGGGAGAAGTAGATCCGCGGTTCGTAGCCGCCGGCGTCGAGGTCGGTCAGCGCGCCGACCGAGGGGATGCCACCTTCGAAGAAGGCCGGCCGACCATCCGGACCGATCTGGTTGCCGTAGGCGGCGACCACACCGAAGCCGTGGGTGTAGACCGTGTGGTCGTTGACCCAGTTGCGCTGCTCGTTGCCCAGACCGTCGAGCTCAAGCTCACGTACGGCGATGACCGTGTCGCGGCTCTCGCCGTCAATCACGTAGCGGTCGACCGAGAGGGTGTCAGCGAAGTTGTAGTAACCACGGTTCTGCTGCAGCTGGCGGAAGGACGGGCTGACGATCGTCGGGTCGAGCAACCGGATCGACTGGGTCGTCTGGGCGTCCTCGCGCAGCGCACCCTGCTCGGCAGTGGTCTTGGCGTCGTAATTCTGCACCTCGATGCCGTCGATGCCGAATGCTGTCCGGGTCGCGTCGATGTTGCGCTGGATGTACTCGGCCTCCTTCACCTGTGCGTTCGGGGTGACCTGGAAGCGCTGGACGACGGCGGGGTAGATGCCGCCGACGGCGATCGCGGAGACGACCATGAGGCCGACGCCGATCGCCGGCAGCCGCCAGGTACCGCGCACCGCCGCGATGACAAAGAGTGCCGCCACGAGGACGGCCACCCCGGCCAGGATCGCCTTGGCCGGGATGACGGCGTTGACGTCGGCAAAGCCCGCACCCGCGAACTTCTCACCGTCCGTCTTGAGCAAGGAGTAGCGGTCGAACCAATAGTTGAGGCCGATGAGGAGCATCAGCACCGCGGCGAGGACCGCGAGCTGGACCCGGGCCGCACGGGTGGTGCGGATCCCACCCTCGGCGATCCGCAGACCACCATAGAGGTACAGCGTCGCGAGCGAGGCGATCCCGGAGATCACCACGACGGCAACCAGGAACCCTGCCACGAAGCGCAACGCAGGCAGCGTGAACACGAAGAACGACAGGTCGATGCCGAACTGCGGGTCCTTCGTGCCGAAGGGCACCGAGTTGAGCGAGAGCAGCACCGTGGTCCACTGCGAGGACGCCGCGACCCCCGCGAACAGCCCCACGAGGACCGGCGCGGCGATCATGACGAGCTTGCGCAGCGGCTCGATCGCCTCACGGTACTGGTCGAGCGTCGCCTGCTCGGGGGTGGAGGGCGCATAGATCGGTCGGTTCCGGTAGGCCAGCTGCAGGCTCGCCCAGACCGCTGCGCCCATGACGAGGAAGCCACCGGCGAAGAGCGCCGCACGGGCTCCCCACTGGGTCCAGATGACCTTCCCGTACCCGAGCTGGTCGAACCACAACACCTCCGTCCAGAACTGCGCGAGCAGGAACAACACCACCACGACCACGCCGACGGCGATGATGGTGATGGCGAGCGGACTCGGCCTGCGACCGCCCCGACCCCGCACGGGGGCCGGACGGCGCGGAGGTGCTGCTGAAGACACGACGTGAAATCCTCGCTGTTGGTGGCACTTCATCGGTGAGGGCCGCCGCGCGGCTCTCACCCGGTCAAACGCTTACGAGCCTCCTTAGGTTCCCACAGTTCATCCGCAGGGCGCATTGCTATGGTGCCCCCGGGACCGGTCTTCTGACATCCTGGTGACCATGACCGTGCCCACCGAGCCCTCAGCGCCTCTCACGTCTCCGCTCTCCCCCACCCAGCGCGCCCTCGCCGACGCCGTCGTCGACGTCGAGAAGCACGTCGCGTCCACCGGGTGGGACGCACCCACCCGCGTCTTTGCGCTGGTCTCGACCCAGGCCGCCCTCGCGGCCGAGCCCGAGCTCGCCAGCGTGCTGCCCCCCGCCACGGTCCAGGCGGCCCTCACCGACCCGACGCACCTGACGTCGGTCGAGCAGGACGGCCTGCCCGACTCCGGGTCCCTGGAGGACCTGCTCGCCTCGATCATCTGGCCCGAGGCTGTCTCCGGGGCAGCGGTCGTCGTCGAGTGCATCATCCTGCCGCCCTCGGCCGAGGCGCACATCCCCGACGATCCCGCCGCGGCGCTCGTCTTCCTCGCCGAGCACCCCGACCGTCAGGACGTCCGGATGGCCGTAGGCGTGCTGCGCGACGGCGCGTCCTGGTGCGCGCTGCGCACCCGCGCCAACGACTCCGACGCCGACGTCGCGACCGGGATGAGCCTCGTCCCGGGCCTGATCGAGGCGCTGCGCTCGACGTTCGTCTGAGCCGCTCCCGCTAGGACGTGCAGGTCGGGAGCGAGCCCCCGTCGCCCGCGCCGATCGCGGTCATCGCGGCTCGCGCCTCGGCGAGGGTCGAGACCTTCACGACCCGCAGCCCGTCGGGCACGTGTCCGACGACCTCGTTGCAGTTGCTGGCCGGGGCCAGGAACCAGGTCGCGCCGTCGCGCAGCGCGCCGTTGAGCTTCTGGCGGATCCCACCGATCGCACCCACGGTCCCGGTCGTGTCCATCGTCCCGGTCCCGGCGATGACCTGGCCGTTCACCTCGTCCTCGGGGGTGAGCCGGTCGATGATTCCGAGGGCGAACATCGTCCCGGCGCTGGGACCGCCGATGTCGTCGATCTGGATCTGCACGTCGACCGGGAAGTCGAAGGCGGACCTGACCTGGATGCCCAGCCGCGACCCGGTCCCACCATCGGTGGGCGCGGTCGTGGCGAAGGACGCCTCGACCGGCGCGCCGTCGCGGATCAGCCCGAGCGTGACCGTCGTGCCCGGCTCGATCGTGGTCATGGCCTCGATGAGCTCGGCCGGGCTGGTCACCGGTGCGGCGTCGAGGGAGGTGATCGTGTCCCCCACGTCGACGTGGCCGAGGGCCTGCGAGCCCTCGACGGTCGCGGCCACCTGGACCGAGACGGGGATGTCGTAGCCGAGCTCGGTCAGGGCTGCGTAGGTCGCGTTCTCCTGCGAGCTGGACATCTCGGCCGCGCTCTCGGCCGCGCTCTCCTCACGGGTGACGTCGGGGGGGAAGACTTCCTCGACGGGGAAGACCGCACGGGTGTCGCTGACCCAGCCCTGGACAACTTGTGCGAGGTTGACGGGGTATCCCGGTCCCCCACCCACCCCGACGGTCGTGAGCAGCAGCTCGCCCGTGGACGGGTAGGTCGTGGCCCCGGTGATCTCGATGAGGTCCTTGCCGTCGACCTGCCCGAGGGTGTCGCGGGTCGGCCCGGGCGATTTCACGACGTAGGGCGCGGGGAGCACCGCGAGCCCGGAGAGCAGCAGGATCGTCGCCATGAATGCCACACCCAGGGTGATCGAGCGCGGGCTGGGGCGTTCGTTGCCGGTCACCATGTAGGCGTCGCCCAGGCCAGATCCTCCGTGCGCGGGCGCCTCCGGACCGGGCTCTCCCGGAGTGGGGAGGCGGGCTGCGTGGGGCTGGTTCTCGGCGTTCGGCTCGATCGACACGAGACCATCATCCCCGACAAGTCTGGATGCGCGCTGAGCGCACCCGCCTGGCGACGCCCCTCAGCGCCGGCCGCGGGCCTGCTTCCAGATCGCAGCTGTTCCCAGCAGCGCGACGGCGGCGCCCGCGGCGCCGAGCGCGGCCGCGTCGCGCCCACCCACGCGCCGACCGGCGACGCCGACCCGTCCGCGGATCTGTGCCAGCAGGGCCCGCAGGCATGCCTCGCTCGACCACGACGGCGACCACCCGGCGTCGTGCAGGATGCTCGCGCTGACAGTCCACGGGTACACCGCGTAGCTCATGTCGGAGGCCGGGGCGGGGAGCACCCCGACCCGGTGCAGGCGCTCGGCCGTGCCGAAGGCGGAGGCGGCCGGCAGGTCGATCCCCCGCATTCCGGCAATCGTCGTCACCTCCTCGGGCTCCAGGACGTCAGGCTCCCCGTCCCGCAGCGCGCCGAGCGTCAGGTGCCCGGTCAGGCCGGCTGCGACGACGACGCCCACCGCGTCGGCGACGTCCTCCACATGCGCGAACTGCCACCCGCGGCGCGCACCCCGGATGGTCAGCACGCGGGGTGCCTCGAAGTGGCGGGTCATGAGCGTGTCGATGTCGGGGCCGACCAGCACGGCCGGTCGCAGCACCGTCACCAAGACGTCGGCCAGGGTCGACGCCACACGCTCGATCGTCGCCTCGAAGGTCAGCAGGTCCCCGGCGTAGCTGTCGTCGACCACGGGCTGGCGCGGCTCGTCGTCGTTGATGACCGGTCGGTCCGGTTCGGCGCCGTTGACCATCGCCGAGCTGATCGCGACCACGTGCTCGACGCCCGCCGCAGCGGCGTCGGCCAGGTCCTGCTCGAGGCCGGCGACCAGCTCGCCGCGTCGCTCGGCGGCGCGGCGCGAGGTCACCCGCGCGAAGTCCCCGGTGTGCCCGACCAGGACGACGGCGCGGGCGCCTGCAAAGCGGACCGGGTCGGCGCCCGATTCGCCCGTGGTGCTGTCAGCACCCGAGGCGCGGAGTCGGTTGCGGATGCCGCGGGCTGTCGGGGAGTCCCCCACGACGACCACGTTGGTGCGCCCAGAGCGAACCGGTCGTGTGGGCATGGTGATCCTGCCTCCCTGGAGACGGTTTAGTGGTTACCGTAAAGAGCATCGAGGTCAACGGCCACGTCATCGAGGCGACCGCGTCGAAGACCGGCCGTCGATCAGCCATCGCACGAGGAGACTCTATGAGCAGCGACCCGTCCGACCATTCTGGCGCGCCGCGCGAGCCGGACCCCTCCCAGTGGGAGGAGCTCCTGCGCTCGCTCTTCGGGGCCGACGCGGAGGACGCCCTGCGCGAGCTCCGCGCGCGCGGCTTCGATCCCGCCACCCTTGCAGCCGGCTCGGAGTTCCAGAACGACCCGCAGATGCTCCAGCAGATCCTCGACCAGGTCAAGCGCCTGCTCACCTCCTCCGGGACGGGTCCGGTCAACGCCGACGTCGCGCACGACGTCGCGCGGCAGGCCGCCGTCGTCGGGGGCGACCCGTCGCTCACCTCCCGCGAGGTGCGGGTGGCCACCGAGGCACTGTCCGTCGCCGAGCTGTGGCTCGACGCGGCCACCGACATCCCCCCGGGCGGCGGCAGGGCCGTCGCCTGGACCCGCTCGGAATGGGTCGAGCGGACCCTCCCGGCGTGGAACACCCTCGCGCAGCCAGTCGCATCGTCGGTCGCCGACGCGCTCACTGCGATCCTGCGAGACCAGCTCCCCGGTGACCTGTCGGCCATGGGCGACTCGGGTGGGTTGACTGGCGGGCTGCCCGCTGGGCTCTTTGGTGGCGATGGCGGCGCGATCGACCCCAGCCAGATCATGCGTCAGATCGGTGCGGCCGTCTTCGGTATGCAGATCGGCACGGCAGCCGGCACCCTCTCGCGGGAGGTCTTCGGGGCGACCGACATCGGCGTGCCCCTGCTCAGCGAACCGGCCACGGTGCTCGTGCCCGCCAACGTCGCGGCCTTCGCCGAAGGGCTCGACGCCCCCGAGGAGGAGGTCCGGCTGTTCCTGGCGCTGCGCGAGGTCGCCCACGCCCGCCTGTTCACCCACGTCGCGTGGCTGCGCGGGCACCTGCTGGGTCTCGTCGAGGCGTACGCCAAGGGCATCACGATCGACATGGACGCCCTCGAGTCCTCCATGCGGGAGATCGACCCGACCGACACCGAGGCGCTGCGCGGCGCGCTGTCCGGTGGCGTCTTCGCCCTGCAGTCGACCCCCGAGCAGAAGGCGACGCTGCTCCGCCTCGAGACCGTCCTGGCCCTGGTAGAGGGATGGGTGGACGAGGTCGTGGCCCGCGCCGCGCTCCCCCACCTCCCGCACGCCGTCGCGCTGCGCGAGATGATCCGGCGCCGCCGGGCGGCCGGGGGACCGGCTGAGCAGACCTTCGCCTCCCTCGTCGGGCTCGAGCTGCGGCCCCGCCGCTCACGCGACGCCGCCGCCCTGTGGGCCTCGATCGAGTCCCAGGGTGGACCATCGACGCGGGACGCCGTCTGGGACCACCCGGACCTGCTCCCCGGCACGATCGACCTCGACGAACCGGCCGGGTACTTCACCCGCCGCGACGCCGTCACGGCGGAGCAGTCCGACGTCGACCGCGCACTCGCCGAGATCTTCGGTGAGGCGGAGGACGAGGGCTCGAGCGAGGGCCCGGGCGACGAGACCGACGGAGACGGAACGAGCGCCCCGGACGCACCCGCGAGCTGACCAGCTATTCGGTGAGGGTGGCGAGCGTGTCGCCCTCACCGGGCTCGTCCTCGGGTCCGACGTCCCGGGCGAAGGAGTGGCCCTCGAGGAATCCGCGCGCACGCTCGGTGCGAGGATAGGAGTCCAGCAGCGCCCAGAAGTCTGGGCCGTGGCCGCTGTGCAGGGTGTGCGCGAGCTCGTGCAGGAGCACGTAGTCGAGCACCCAACCGGGCATCCCTCGCACCCGCGTCGAGATCCGGATGGACCCTTCCGGCAGGCTGCACGAGCCCCAGCGCCGGCCCTGCCGGGAGGACCAGCGCACCGACGACGGCCGCGCGCGGCCAGCCAGATACTTTTCCGAGAGCTCGTGCGCGCGCGCCTCGAGCCCCTCGTCCGAGGGGCGGCGCCGCTGTTCCTTGTCGGCGAGACGGTCCAGCATCCGCTGCACCCACTCGCGTTCTTGGGCGCGCGAGAATCTCGCGGGTATGGATACGATCGTCCGTTCGCCGTCACGGTACGCACTGACCGTGCTCGTGCGGCGACGGCTCCGTCGTACCTCGACCTGGGCGTTGCGAACACCGTCAACAATGTCGGGCACGTGATGACCGTAGCGGGTCTTCTGCCCGAAGTGGGCGCTACGCGCCGAGGACACGCTCAGGTTGTGCACAACGTCGACGGAACCAGCTCGCATGCCACGATCACAGGATGAAGCTCCGCCCCGGCCTGCGGGTCCTCGATCGTGACCCCGGCACGCTCCAGATCGGCGTCGACCAGAGGTGGGCGACGGTCCTGTCCGGCCTCACCCCCGCAGAGGCGACGCTGCTGCGCACCCTGGCCGGTCCGGCGCCGGCCACCGGGGAGGATCTGCTGCGCCGCTGCGCCGGTCGCGGGGTGGCCTCCGCACGGATGGCCGAGCTGCTCGCCGGCCTCGACCGAGACGGTCTGCTCATCGAGGGGCCCTCCGGTGCCCTCCCGGTCGGTTCCGGAGCCGGAGACGACGCGCGGGCGGCGGCGTGCACGGCGCCGGACGGCGATGGTGCACAGGTCGTGGCAGCTCGGAGGCGTGCCACGGTGGCGGTCGTCGGGCTCGGCCGGCTCGGGATGGTTCTGGCCGACACCCTGGCCTCGGCCGGGGTGGGTGGGTTCCTGTTCGACGACGCGCGCAGGGTCCGCGCGTGCGACGTCGGCGTGGGCGGGCTGCGGGAGCGGCACGTGGGCCTGCTGCGGTCGCAGGCCGCGGCTCAGGTGCTCGGGGGGACATACCCGGCGCTACGGCTCGGGGCGGGGGCACACGAGGTGCCCGACGTCGTGGTGGTCGTCTTCGACGAGGTGGCCGACTCGTTACGGACCGTCCGGCTCATGGTCGAGGGGGTCGCACACCTGGTGGTCACGGTGCGCGAGGGGGACGTGGTCGTCGGACCCTTTGTCCTGCCCGGGCGGACGCCGTGCCTCAACTGCCTGGATGCGGGGCGCACGGATCTGGATCCGGCGTGGCCGCGGGTACGCGACCAGCTCAAGGAAGCGGCCGCGCTCGTGCCTCCGGCGCAGGAGTCTTCGACCGCCGCGGTGGCCGGGGCCCTCGGGGCCGCGCAGGTGCTCGCCCAGCTGGATGGGCGCCTGCCCGCGACGGCCGGGGCGTGCATCGAGGTGTCAGCCCCTGATGCGGTGCCCCGGCTGCGCGAGTGGCCGATGCACCCGGAGTGCGGGTGCATCGACGTGTCGGGCGCGGGTCATGGCTAGGCCGCCGCATCCTTGCGCGGGCGCCCGCGCCCGCGCTTCCTGGCGACGACGGCTCCGTCGACGAACACCTCCCCGCCCCAGACGCCCCAGGGCTCTGCGCGATCGATCGCCCCGGACAGGCAGGCCGCCATGAGCGGGCACTGCTGGCACATGGCCTTTGCCTGCTCGACCTGATCGGCCTGCTCGGCGAACCAGAGCTCTGGATCGTTGGACCGGCAGGGCAGCAGGCCCGCGACGAGCTGGGCGAACTCTCGCCCTTCCTGCCGGGTGAGAGCTCGCTCCGGCAGGGTGGGTGCGACGTAGATCGGTGTCGTCAGTGCGGTCGGTTCAGTCGAGCTAGGTGCAGTCGATGTGGTGGTCAGTGTCGTCAGTGTCGTCACGTTCGTGTGTGACATCGTGTCGAGCAGCGTGGGCCGCACGGTGTCCTCCTCAAATCCCTGTTTCGTATATGTCGTCGAAAAGGAATTCGCGGAATTCGGGGGACTGACCGCCTACGGGCATCGATGCCCGAGGACTGGAGAGAACACGAAGGCCGCGGATCCCTGAGGACTCCGCGGCCTGGTCAAACTCATCTGGTGCTCAGATGAGATGTGCCCTGGGGACGGAGACGTGGGGTGCGCGAGATCCGGTAGCGCGGAACCGGTGTGTAATTCCGGTTGTTGCGTCATGCCCGGTGACCGGAGCGGTCATTGTGTTGATCTTCATCTGTGCACCCACCTCCTTCTTCGTCTCGGGCTCGGACCTCTCGGCCGTCGCCCTCCTACAGGGACTCAAGAACCATAGGTCGCCGCGTCCGAGCGGCGCAACCTATTTATCGGACGAGTTTTCCACGAAGGTCTTGACGACCTCCAAGACCGACGCTCCGTACGTGTCGATCTTGCTCGGACCGACCCCGCCGATGCGCACGAGCTCGGACACCGACGTCGGCCGGGTCTCAGCGATCGCCTCGAGGATCGTGTTGGAGAACACGACGAAGGCGGGCCGGTCGATCTCCTTCGCACGGGCCAGGCGCCACTCCCGCAGCGCCTCGTAGAGGGCCTCGTCGTAGTCGCCGGAGATCTTCACCGCGCTGCGCCCGACGACGTCGCGCGCGTCGCGCGCGGGCCGGCGCACCCCGGCGCCAGGCCCCTCCCCCGGCCACAACCCGTCCAAGAAACGGGTGCGGCGCCGAGAGGCCCGGCCACCCGGGTTGCGGGACTTCGCAAAGGACAGGTCCAGGTGCACCCGGGCACGGGTGATCCCGACGTAGAGCAGGCGTCGCTCCTCCGCGACGGCCTCGTCGGTCTCGGCGAGCGAGATGGGCATGAGGCCCTCGCTCATCCCGGCCAGGAACACCGCATCCCACTCAAGCCCCTTCGCCGCGTGCAGGGACGCGAGCGTCACACCCTCCACGGTCGGGGCGTGCTGGGCCGAGGCACGTTCCTCGAGATCCATGAGCAGGTCAGCCAGGGTCGCCTGCTGCTTGGCGGCCAGGTCGTCCGCGAGCGCAACGAGAGCCTGCATGGACTCCCACCGCTCGCGCGCGGCGCCGCGGGCCGCAGGCGGCGCGACAGACCAGCCAGCCGAGGTGAGGACGTCGCGGACGGTCGTGGGCATCGGGATGTCGGGCTCGGCCGAGCGCGCCGCACCGCGCAGCAGCACGATCGCGTCGCGAACCTCGCGGCGGGCGAAGAAGCGTTCCCCACCCCGCACGAGGTACCCGATCCCGGCGTCGGCCAGGGCGGCCTCGAAGCCCTCGGACTGAGCGTTGGTGCGGTAGAGGACGGCGATCTCGCTCGCCGAGGTGCCGGCCGCGATGAGGCGGCCCACACGGGCGGCGACGCCCGTGGCCTCGGACTCGTCGTCGTCGTACGTCGTGAACTGCACGGGTGGGCCGGCCGGGCGCTGGGCGACGAGCTCGAGGGCCGGGTGGCTGCCGGAGCGGCGCACACCGCGCACGGAGAGCAGGTTGTTCGCCAGCTCGACGACCTGCGGGGTCGAGCGGTAGTCGCGGATGAGCTTGACGACGTGGGCGGTCGGGTGGGCCTTCTTGAAGGTGAGCAGGTGGTGGGGGGTCGCGCCGGTGAAGGAGTAGATGGTCTGGCTCGGGTCCCCGACGACGCACAGCTCCTCCCGGCCGCCGAGCCACTGGTCGAGGACAAACTGCTGGAGCGGAGAGACGTCCTGGTACTCGTCGACGACGAAGTGGCGGTACTGGCGGCGCACCGTGTCGGCGATGTTCGCCTGCGAGGCGAGCATGTCGCCGAGCATGAGGAGCACGTCCTCGAAGTCGATCACCGAGCGCTCAGTCTTGACCTCCTCGTAGGTGGTCAGCAGCCGGGCGACCGTGCGGTGGTCGAAGCCGCCCGGGGCGGGGCGGGCGATCGCGGTGCATGCCCGCTCGTAGTCCTCGGCCGTGATCAGGGAGACCTTGGCCCACTCGACTTCGGAGGACAGGTCTCGCACCGCGACCCGGTCCACGCTCAGGGCGAGCCGGCGGGCCGCCTCGCCGATGGCCGGCGCCTTGTGCTCGAGGATCCGTGGCGGCGGTCCGCCGATGACCTGCGGCCAGAAGAAGCTCAGCTGGCGCAGCGCGGCCGCGTGGAAGGTGCGCGCCTGGACGCCCGAGACGCCGAGGTCCCGCAGCCGGGTGCGCATCTCCCCGGCCGCGCGCGCGGTGAACGTCACCGCGAGCACGGTCGTGGGGGTGTACATGCCCGTGCGCACGCCGTAGGCGATGCGGTGGGTGATGGCCCGGGTCTTGCCGGTCCCGGCTCCCGCGAGCACGCACACCGGACCCGTCAGCGCCTCGGCGACCTCGCGCTGGTCGGGGTCGAGCGCGTCGAGGATCGCCTCGGCGGAGCGAGGGACGTTGGGCAGCGAACGCGGGTTGTCTGACATCAACGCCCATTCTCCCAGGCTCGACCGACATGCGGGCGACACGGTGGGCGACACGGTGGGCGGGCCGGTGGCCCGCTCGGTGACTGCTCGGGCCGCCGACGGAGGGAATACTTGGCCCGCAACCTACGGTTGACCACGTTGTACCCACCGCTACGAGAGGACTCACGCGCCATGAGCGAGACCACCATCACCTCCCCGACCATCCCCGAGGCCGGATCGGTCGTGATGTACTCGACGACGTGGTGCGGCTACTGCCGCCGGCTCAAGACGCAGCTCGACTCGGCCGGGATCGGGTACACCGAGATCAACATCGAAGAGGTCCCCGGGACGGCCGAGTACGTCCAGGCTGTCAACGGCGGCAACCAGACCGTGCCGACCCTCGTCTTCCCCGACGGCACGTCCGCGACCAACCCGTCCCTGGCCGACGTCAAGGCCCGCCTCACGGTCTGACACCCCGGACCCACCCGCCCGGAGCCCCCTCCACGCACCCCCGCCCCGCCGAGCTCGTGAATCCCCCGCCGAACTCGTGAGCTAGAGCCGTTCGACAGCGGACGACGTCCGTGGCTCACGAGTTCGCGGGAGCGCGGGGACGGGTAGGGCGACGGAGGGCGGGCCTGCGTCGGGCGAGCTGGGCGATTTCACGCGCCGGGCAGGGCCGCGCCGAACCAGTCTTCGATCAGCGACCTGGCGATGGACGTGCGGCTGGGCAGCACGACGGATCCGGCATCGATGGCCTCCGCGAGGCCCGCGCGGCTGAACCACCGGGCGTCGACGACCTCGTCGCCGTCGACGTGGATCTCCGTCGAGGTCGCGTGGGCGACGAAGCCCAGCATCAACGATGCCGGGAACGGCCACGGCTGGCTCCCGCGGTACTCCACCGCGCCGATCCGGACCCCGACCTCTTCCAGGACCTCGCGGCGCACGGCCGCTTCGAGCGGCTCCCCCGGTTCCACATACCCCGCCAGGGTCGAGAACTTGCCCGGCGCCCACTGTGCGGCGCGCCCCAGCAGCAGGCGGTCCCCGTCGTCGACCACGGCCATGATGACTGCCGGGTCGGTGCGCGGGTAGTGCTCACTGGCATCGTTGGTGCACCTGCGCACCCACCCGCCATGAACGGGCTCGGTCGGTTCACCGCACCGCGGGCACCGAGGATGGGCCGCGTGCCAGGCCGCGAGCGCGACGGCTTCCGTGGCCAGGCCCGCGTCCCGCGCGGAGAGGGCAGCGCCGAGATCGCGCAGCGACAGCCAGGTGTGGGCGGCGACAAGGTCACCTGCGGGGTTCACCGGGGCGATCCCCTCGAGGCCGACGGCCGGCACGCCAGCGTCGTCGGGCAGGACGAGCGCCACGAAAGCACCGGCGTCGTCCTCGCCGAGGTATAGCCACGCGCCGCGCTGCGACTCCGGGACGTCCTTCGACGGCGCGAGCGCGGGGTCCGTCGCCGGACCGGCCACGAAGACCAGCTCGGCACCGCCGGAGTCACCGGAGGCCGCGAGCCGTCCGCGGTGCACCAGCAGCACCCGCGTGCCCTCCTCGGTCAGCACGTGCGCGACGACGTCCGGTTCGGTGCGTCGGTGCGCCCCGCGTCCCGTGGTGGCCCGTGACAGCGGCAACGTATCCCAGTCGACATATCCCATGACTCCACCGTAAGACTCGCCGCCACCCACCGCGACCATCGACGCAAGGCGGGGCGGGGAGCCTTCGGGCCATTCGCCGCTGAGCCGATTACCGTTGTTGTGTGTCCCGCTCACCGCTCGCCCTCGCCGCCCTCTCGACCCTCGCCGTACCCGGTCTGGACGTCCACCACGTCCAGGAGACCACCGCGCCCGACGGCTTCGACGCCGCGATAGCGATCGACGCCGAGAAGCGCCGGTGGGTCGTCCGGGCACCAAGCACCCTGGCCGCCGGTGCGGCTCTGGAGGCCGAGGCCGCGTTCCTGTCCGGCCTGGAGGACTTCGTCGACTCCGGGCGGCTGCCCTTCGAGGTCCCGCGCGCGGCCGGCTTCGCACCACTGTCCGACGGCGGCCGGGCGGTCGTCTACCCCGAGCTGCCCGGTCACCCGCTCCGCGTCGAACGGATCGTCCCGGGTCCGGGGATCAGCGCGAGCCTGGGCCGCGCGATCGCCGCGCTGCACGAGCTGCCCGTCGCGCTCGTCGAGAGCTCCGGCCTCCCCGTGTACTCGGCCGAGGAGTATCGCCAACGGCGCCTGTCCGAGGTCGACGAGGCCGCCCAGACCGGCCAGGTCCCGGCAACGTTGCTGCGCCGCTGGGAGCGGTCGCTCGAGGACGTGTCGATGTGGCGGTTCCGCCCGACCGTGACCCACACGGCTCTCTCGGCCGAGACGCTGCTGGTCCGCGCCGGGCAGATCAGCGCGATCACCGACTTCTTCGAGGTGCAGGTCGGCGACCCGGCGGACGACCTGTCCTGGTTGCTGGTCACCGCCCCGCAGGAGTCGGTCGAGTCGATCCTGGAGGCCTATCAGCTGCGCCGCACCGAGCTGATCGACCCGCACCTGGTGGACCGAGCGCTGCTCGCGAGCGAGCTGGCCCTGGCCCGCTGGCTGCTGCACGGGGTCCGCAACGACCGGGGCGACGTGGTCAAGGACGCGGTCGGCATGCTACGCGACCTGGACCGCGCAGCGACCGAGGTCGGCGCGTTCAGCGTCGCGGTCGCCGACCAGGGCCAGTCGCCGACGGGGGGCACCTCCAAGACGCACCGCGGGAGCTCGGCCGGCGCGCCGGGCTCGAAGCCGGCGCCGACCGCACAGCCGGCGCCACGTGCCACGCCGGCCCCAGCCCCAGCCGACGCCGCCGCCGAGTCCTCAGACGCCTCCGGTCCGCAGGAGCTCCTCCCGGACTACGACAAGGTCCTGCCCCGTCCCTCCCAGGACGTCGACACAACCGCCTATGCGGCGGTCGCGGCCCCCAGCGATGAGAGCAGCGACGACGCCTGACCCAAGCTCCCGGGCTGCGCTCAGAGGGCGAGGAAACCAAGGACGGCGCTGACGACCGCGAGGAGCGTGAGCACGATCCCGACGGTCATGGGTTCGGCGCGCCGGGCGTGGACGACCGTCGCGCCGACCATCGTGATCGCGAGGCAGACCGCGGCGATCGGGGTGAGGATCAGCGCGATGTCCGTGGCCAGGGGCAGGATCAGGCCGATGGCGCCGAGGACCTCAAGGCCGCCGAGCATCTTGATAGACGTGGGGGAAACGTTCTCGACCCAGCCCATGCCCATTTCGGCGAGGGCGCTCTTCGGACGGGCAAGCTTCATGCCACCCGCGCCGAGGAAGGCGATGGCGAGCAGGACGTTGATGATCCAGAGGGCGATGAGCACCGGGTTTTCCATTCTGTCGTGCGTCGTGTGTCGTGCGCTGCGGCAAGGTTGCCGGTGCAACCATAGCGTAATCAGTTGCCGCTGCAACCATCTGTTAGGTTGGTGAGATGGCTGCACGGGTGATGGGTATGGACGAGTCGGAATCTCGTGCGTGGATCGCGCTCGTCTCTCTCGCCCAAGCCCTCACGCCAGCGCTCGACACCCGCCTCCGCCCGCTCGGCCTGACGGCGTTCGAGCTCGGCGCACTGGTCACCCTCTCGAACGCTCCCGGACGCTCCCTCCGGATCAGTCGGCTCGCCGAGCTGACCCATGCGCCGCTGCCGCGGATGTCGAAGGTTGTCGCCCGGCTCGAGGCGAAGGCGCTGGTCCGGCGCTCCGCCTGTCAGGCCGACGCGCGTGCGACGAGCCTCGAGCTCACGACCGACGGTCAGCACGCCATCCTCGCCGCTCTGCCCACCTACACGGACGAAGCCCGTGCGCTCGTCCTGAGCAAGCTGCGCCCCGACCAGATCACGATGCTCGCGGACATCCTCGAACCCATCGCCCTCGAGCTCGATCCCAACGGCCCCGTCGCCCGCGGCCGATCAGGGCAGTGCGGCGTGTCCCACTCCGACTGATCGCTCAGCCGACGCGCGGCTCACCGACGATGAGCCGCTCGAGGTCTGCCAGGCCGGCCAGGTCGGTCGGTCGGACCGTCCGGTCGTCGCCGACGTAGTAGAAGGCCGCCGAGACGTCCTCGAGCGGGACCTTGGCCCACTGCGACCATGCGATCCGATAGACGGCCAGCTGCACCTCCCGGGCCCGCATGGCCTCCGGGTCGCTCGGTGACCGGCCCGTCTTCCAGTCGACCACAACCACCCCGGGGCCGGCGGAGGCCGGCCGCTCAGAGTCAGGGAAGACCGCGTCGATCCGGGTCCTCGTGATGACCCCGGCGACGACCGTGTCGATCGCGACCTCGACGGCGATCGGCTGCAGCGCGGCCCACGGTGAGCGTTCGAAGGTGCGCCGCAGGTCGTCCAAGGTCTGGTCGGCATCCATCCGCTCGTCGTCGGCTCCGGGCATGTCGTCGAGGTCGAAGAGCGACGTCGAGCCGTAGAAGCGTTCGACCCACAGGTGGAACGCCGTCCCCCGGCGCGAGTGCACGGAGGGCTCGCGCGGGATCGGACGACGCAGCGACAGGGCGTAGGCGTCCCGGTCGAGGGCGATCTCGACCAGCCCGGAGGCGGAGATGTGGGCGGGGAACGCCATGGACGTCGCCGAGCTGCCGCGCGAGGCCCGCTCTGTGAGCAGAATCTCGCTGAGCTCAGAGAGGTCCGTGCCGTCCCGTCCGAGCACGGCGACTCCGGCAGACCGGTCGACGTCGGGCTCATCTGCGCTGGCCCCACCCGGCGAGTTGAGCGCCCGGGCGACCAGGTCAGCGGACCGGCGCAGCACGGCCACGAGCGGCGCGGGAGCCTCGCCGTCGCCGAGGAGCGGCTCCGGCCCGGCGGGCCAGTCGGCCTGCCGGGTGAGGTCGTCGCGCGGGTTGGTCGCGTCGGCGGGCGGCGCGTCGGCGACGGTGAACTCCGCGAGCACGTCGGCGTCGTGCAGCTCGGTGAGGAACAGCGACGGCGTGGTCGGTTTCTGGGCCGTGCGCCACCACGCCCCTGTCAGCAGCAGGTCCGAGCGGGCCCGGGTGAAGGCGACGTAGGCCAGCCGGCGCTCCTCGAACACCTCGTGCTCGCCGCAGCTCTCCCGGAAGTCGGTGAGGCGGGTGTTGAGCTCGGCTGAGTCGTCCGCGCCCGCCAGGTTGAGCTCGGGCAGGTCGGCGGCGTCCCCGCGCAGCGGAAACGGCAGCGCTCCGAGCCCGGTCAGCCAGCCCGAGGAGACAGGTCCCTTGGCACCGTTCGCCTTCGTCGACGGAAACACCCCGTCCACCAGGCCGGGCACGGCCACGACATCCCACTCGAGGCCCTTCGAGGCGTGCACGGTGATGAGCTGGACGGCCTTGGGGTCGGGGGCGTTCGCCGGACGGTCCAGGCCTCGTTCACGCTTCTCGGCCATCGTCAGCCAGGCGAGGAAGGCACCGAGGGTGGCCAGGTCGGAGGTGTTCGCGAAGTGCACCGCCACGTCACGAAAGGCGTCCAGATGCGCCCGGCCGCGAGGGTCGGAGGTCGGGCGGTCAGGCGATCCCTCCCAGCCGGCGGCCGCGAGGAGGGCCACCTCGATGTCCAGGCCGAGGGCCCGCTCGGCCCGGTCGACCAGCTCGGGGATGGACAGGTACGTCAGCGCCCGCAGCTCGCGGAGCATGGTAGCGAGCTCACGGAGACGCTTGCCGCCCTCGGGGGTGAACGACCGGCCGTCCGGTGCGTGCCAGTCCGCTCCGGGCAGGTCGTCGATCGCGTCGACGATCGATCGCTCGTCAGAGGAGTCCCCTTCCACGGCGCCGCCGGCGCCGTGGACGCCGTGGGCCGTTCGCCGACGGGCGAGCTCCTTGGACCGGCTGCCCAGGGCGTGCAGGTCCGCCGCACCCAGGTTGAGCCGCGGGCCGGTCAGCAGGCGCATGAGCGAGTCACCCCGAGAGGGGTCGTGGACCACCTCGAGGAGCGCGACGAGGTCGACCACCTCGGGGGTGGTCAGCAGCCCGCCGAGGCCCACGACCTCGACCGGCAGCCCGCGCATCCGCAACGCGGCCTCGATCACCGGGAACTGGCTGCGGGCGCGGCACAGCACGGCCGCCGTCGCGACCCCCGGCTTCCATCGCTTGACGATGAACTCCGCGATCGCCGCGCCCTCCTCCTCGACGGTGGGTGTGTAGACCGCGTGGACGGATCCGAGCCCGGCCGCGGGACGTGCCTCCAGGGACGGCAGGGAGTTCTCCGGGTCGGCCGCGTACAACGGGCTCGACGTCGTGTTGGCCACCTCGAGGACCGCGAGGTCGTTGCGCCAGGAGGTGCTCAGCCGGTGCACCCGTGCCGGGGTCCCGTCCGCGTCCCTGAACTGACTCGGGAACCGGGCTGGCCCCGACGCGCTCGCCCCGCGCCAGCCGTAGATGGACTGGTTGGGGTCTCCGACCGCGGTGACCGGGTGCCCGGCCCCGAACAGGGAGCTCAGCAGGCGGATCTGCGCATAGGAGGTGTCCTGGTACTCGTCGAGGAGCACCACCTTGAAACGGTCGCGCTCTCCCGGGGCCACGGCCTCGACCTCCTCGGCGAGCCGGGCCGCGAGCGCCACCTGGTCCCCGAAGTCGACCGCGTCCATGGCGCGCTTGCGATCCTGGAACGTCTCCACGACGTCGAGCAGGCGGCGGCGCTCGGCCAGCGACTGGGCGAGCTTGACCACATCGGCGTGCAGACCGGTGCGCTTGCCGCCGAAAGGCGTCGCCTCGATGTCCGCGAGCAAAGCGTCGATCCCGGACCGGGCCGCCTCGACGGAGAGCAGGTGCTCGCTCAGCGCGTTGGACAGGTCCAGGACCGCCGCCACGACGGTCGAGACCGCGGCGTCGGTCGCCAGGTCCGCGTGCCAGCTCTCCACGACGTCGCTGGCCACCTGCCAGCTCGAGGCCTCCGACAGCAGCCGCGCGCCCGGCTCCCGGCCGATCCGCAGCCCGTGATCGCTCACCAGGGATGCCGCGTAGGAGTTGTAGGTCGAGATGGTCGGCCGGTCGAGGGCATCGAGGGCGCTGCCGCCCACGGACGAGCGCGCCCGGCGCAGCTGGCGCAGTCGCTTGCTCACGCGTTCGGCGAGCTCGCCCGCGGCCTTGCGGGTGAAGGTCAGGCCCAGCACCTCGTGCGGCTCGACGAGCTTGTTGGCGATCAGGTAGACCACGCGCGCGGACATCGTCTCGGTCTTGCCGGATCCGGCCCCTGCCACCACGAGCATCGGGCTCAGCGGGGCCTCGATGACCTGGGTCTGTTCCGGGGTCGGCCGGTGCTGGTCGAGCATCTCGGCGATCTCGGCGGCGCTCATGAGCTCGGGGCTCACCCGTTCGCCTCCGTTCGGCCGGTCGGTCATGATCGGTCCTCTCGCAAAGCCGTTGACCGCGCTGCCGGGCCAGGCAGCCCCAGGTCTACCACCTGCCGCCCCTCGGACTGCAGGGGGCACGAGCGCCGGACCCCGCACATCGAGCACAGCGAGTTCTCCGTCGCGGTGAACGCCGCGCCGGCCATGGTCTCGGCCGCGTCCTCCACGAGGGTGCGTGCCCAGTTCTCCGGGTCGGGGCCGAGCGCGTCCTGACCGCGGCGGGTGCCCTTCGCACCGTCGCTGAGAAACACGAGCTGGGCACCCACACTGCGGGTCCCGGGGGGCAGCGAGGCGAACGCGCCGGCCTCCACGGCGAGCTGGTACGCGCCGAGCTGGGCGTTGGTGCGTCCCTCGGGGACGGTGGGGATGCCCTTCCCGGTCTTGAGGTCGGTCACCCGGACCCCGTCGACGCCGGAGAGCTCGAGCCGGTCGACCGCGCCGCGCAGGACCGCCCGGCCCACCATGACCTCGAAGGCCTCCTCGACGACGACGTCGCCGGAGATCTCCTTGTAGTACTCCGAGAGCCGCAAGATCATCGCGTCCGCGCGCCGGCGGGTCTGCGTCGTCGGCCATCCCTGCGGCAGACCGAGCTCGTGCCATCGGCGGTCGAGCTCGGCGGCCAGCGCGGCATGCCCAGCCGTGGGGAGCTCGCGGGCGATGTCGTGGATCAGAGTGCCCACAGACTGTGACAGGGCGCTTGCGCCCGTCCCACCGGCGCTCTCCAGTGCCCACCGCAGGGCGCACCGGTGCACCTGCTCCACCTTGGACGGGGAGACCATCACGGCCTCGCCGGGCGCCCACAGCCCCTCCCCCGATGAGACCTGCGCGGAGCCGTACCAGGTGCGCGGGTCCGCCTCGCCGACGCCGGCCCGGGCCAGCCGGGCAAGTAGCGCGGCGATCGCGCGGCCACCCTCGGCCCCGTCCGTCCGTCCGACCGCCTCGGCGAGCTCCGTCCGCAAGGTCGCGACGACGCCGCGCAGGTCGAGCGGGGCGGCGAAGACGTCCGGCGCGCTCGCCCCGGTCTCGTCCTCGTCGTCGGGGCCGGTCAGCAGCTCGACGAAGACCGACGGCTCGTTGTCGGTGTCGCTCGCGGCAGTGACGACGAGGCGCCGGGTGGCGCGGGAGACCGCGACCGCGAAGGCGCGGAGCTCGTCGGCCAGGACCGACCGACGCGCCTCACGACCGGCGCCGGCTGCATCCGCGGACCGCCCCGAGAGGACGTCCACGAGCGCCTGCGAGCCGAGCAGGGAGTCGCGCAGGCGCAGGTCGGGCCAGCTGCCGTCCTGCAGCCCGGCGACGATCACCACGTCCCACTCCCCGCCCGCGGCCCCGGCCGGGGTGAGCAGCGAGACCGTCTCGGTCGCGCCCGCACGAGCCAGGTTGTCCGCCGGCAGGTCCTGGGACTGCAGAAAGTCCGCGAAGGCGAGCGCGGTCGCCTGCGGGACCCGGTCGACAAACTGCTCGGCCGAGCGGAACAGCGCCATCACGGCGTCGAGGTCACGATCGGCCCGCGCGGAGCCGGGCCCGCCGTTGACCGCGATCGACCGCCAGGTCTCGGCGACGTCGGCCGCGGCCCACAGCGCCCACAGGACCGTCTGGGCGGTCGCGCCGGGGGCCTCGATCGCCATGCGCCCGGCCGCCAGCACCCGGGTGATCCGGCGCGGCGCGCGGGCCACGTCGGAAGGCAGCAGCTCGACCTGGGCGGGGTTGGCGATCATCTCGACCAGGAGCGCGTCCGAGGACCGGCCCCCGCCCGCGCTCAGCTCGTCGGTGCGCAGCGCCCGGCGCAGCCGTCGCAGCCCGACGGCGTCCATCCCGCCCAGCGGCGACGTGAGCAGGTCGACGACCGCCTCGACCGGGATGTCCCCCGAGACGGCAGCCCGCAGCGCGCCGAGCAGCGGCCGGACGGCAGGTTCGTCGCGCAGCGGGATGTCCGCCCCGAGCACCGTCACAGGGACGCTCGCGCTCGTCAGGGCACGTCGCAGGCGCAGCAGCTCCGAGCCGGAGCGTGCTATGACGACCATCTGGGACCACGGCGTGCCCCGGAGCAGGTTCTCCGACCGCAGCGTCTTGGCGATATGGGCCTCTTCGAGGGCCGGGCTGGGCAGGATCGCGGTCTCGACGACGCCGTCGCCGTCGCCGTCGCCGTCGGCAGAACCGTCCACGGCGCCAGGGCGTGCCTCGGCCCGTCGGTGCTCGACGGCACCCACCGACCCGATCTCCTGGGTCACCGCCTGCGTCGCCTCCCGGATGGCTGGCCCGTGCCGCCAGGCCGTCTCCAGGACCAGGGTGGTCGCCCCGAACTCTCCTTCGTCGCCGGTACCCCCGACCGCGCCTAGGACCGGCGGGCGACCGGCGGCGGCCCGCCCGATGAGCGCGGGCGTCGCGCCGCGGAAGGCCTGGGCGGAGGCGTCGGGGTCGCCGAGCAGGACGAGCCGCGCCCCAGCCGAGGCCAGTCCGTGGCAGAGCCGCGCGGTCGCCGCCGTGGCCTCCTGATAGTCGTCGACGACGACAAGGCGCCAGGCGGGACGCTCCGGCCCGCTCCAGCGCTCGAAGACGTGCGCGGCCTCGTCGACGACGACCGCCGGGTCATAGCGCGCGCCCGAGTCGGGGGTGAGCTGGCGCAGCGCCATGACCGAGAGGTACTCGTCGTAGAGGCGGCCTGCGGCCTCCCACTCGGGGCGCCCGTACCTGCGCCCGAGGGCGCACAGGTCGTCGGGTGTCAGCCCACGTTCGGCGGACCGCATGAGCAGGTCGCGCAGCTCCTCCCGGAAGCCGCGCAGCGCGAGGGTCTCGGCCGGGATCGTCGCCGGCCACGGAACGCTGACCCCCTCGCCGTGGGCGTGGCCGGCGAGCAGCTCGGCGAGTGCAAGGTCCTGCTCGGGCCCGGTGATCAAGACGGGGACCGGGTCGCCGGCGGCCTGGGCATGCTTGGTGAGGATCGCGAAGGCTGCCGAGGCAGCCGTCCGCACGACCGCCCCGCGCACGGTCATCCCGAGCCGGGCCGCGAGAGCGTCACGCAGCAGGCCGGCGCCACGCCGGGTCGCGCTGAGCACGAGGATCTCGTCGGGGTCGAGCCCGTCCCGCTCGACCGCGGTCGCCGCGATCTCGAGCGCGAGCGTCGTCTTGCCTGTCCCCGGCGCGCCCAGGATGAGCGACGTCGGTGCGGCGAGGGCCCCCTCGAGCGCCCTGACCTGCGCGGCGTCCAGCATGATGCGGCGCTCGCGCGGGCTCAAGGGCGCGTCGGCGCCCTCCGGCGCGGGGCGGCGGTCGCTGCGGGAGCCCGATCGGGGCGGGAGAAGATCCACAGGGGAATCCCACCACACGCCACTGACATCACGGTCATCGCAGATCAGGGGACGGTCACAGACCGGTCAGGGAAACGGCCACCCGTTGGGCGTGCACGCGACGAGCGCCCCACTCTGCTGGACCATGACGGGGGCCAGTGCGGCCGACGAGCTGCATTTCGCATGCCGGTGGCCCAGCACGTGGCCGACCTCGTGGTTGACGAGGTACTGGCGGTAGGCGGCCATGTCGTCGCCGTAGTTCTCCGAGCCGGTCACCCAGCGCAGGTGATTGAGCACCGCCCGCCCCTCGACGCCGCAGGACCACAGGCCGCCGGTGTCGAGCGGGGCGCAGAGCCGGTCCACGCTGGCGGGGCTGGCCAGGGTCACGGTCAGGGTCGCCTCGCCCGCGGTGCGGGAGAAGGTCTGCGACCCGTCCCCACCCCAGCTGCGCGGGTCGTTGAGCGTGGCCAGGACCTGGTCAGCGAACTTGACTGGGTCGATGTCGAGCCCCTGCTCGACCTCGATCCGGACGGACTTCACCTCGCCTGCGCCGGGAGCGGGCACCTCGCCGGGCACGACGTCGAAGACCCCGCTCGCGGCGTCGTGCACGGTCATGGAGAGCAGGCCGGCCGCGAAGCTGATCTCGTCGACGCCCTCGGGGAGCGCCTGCGGCTCGGGCACCTGCGGCTCGGGCACCTGCGGCTCGGGCACCTGCTGGCCCGCCAGCTCGGGGTCCAGGGCACCGTCCAGCGCAGTCCGCTCGACGCTGCGGCTCGCCGCATCGAGCAGCAGGTCGCGCTGGTCTGCGGCCGAGGACACGCCCGACGTCGCGTCGGCCTCGACCGAGAGCGGCGGCGGGGTGGGTATCAGCGCGGAGACGGCGGCTCCCGAGCCCACTCCGGCCACCAGCCCGGCCACGGCCAGCACGACGGCCGGGCCTGCCCGCATCCGCGACCTGGCACGCCTGCGCGGTCGCACCGGCGAGTGGCCGCGACGAGTCCCGGCGTCCTCACGCAGCTCGTGGCGGGTCGCCCCGGGCGCCTCGAAGGCACCCGTGGGCATGCCGTCGACCGTGCTCGGATCGGGGGTGGTCATCGGACCATCGTGCCAGACGATGCGACCCCTCCCCTAGGCTGTGGCTGTGACCAGCCGTCCCGCGTCCGATCCGGTGCCCGAATCACACAGACGCAACCGACCTCGCATGCCGAAGAACGAGCGGCAGGCGCAGCTTCTCGCGATCGCGCAAGGGCTCTTCGCCGCCCACGGCTTCCACCACATCTCTATGGATGACATCGCCGACCAGGCTGACGTCTCCAAGCCCATCCTCTACCGCCACTTCCCCTCCAAGCTCGACCTCTACCTCGCGGTCATCGACGAACGCGGCCAAGCTCTTGTCGACGCCGTCTCCCGCGCCCTGCAGCCCGTCGAGGGCTGGGGCATCGCCGCGAACCAGGTCCTCGACGGCTACGACGTCGTGCACGCGGTCGTGCGCGCGTACGTCGAGTTCGCGGAAGGGTCCGGGGTGGCGGCGTCACTCCTCTTCGAGTCGGACGTGACCCGGGACCCCGCCGTGCGGGAACGGGTGGAGGAGCCCAACCGGCGCAACGCGGAGCTGTTCGCCCAGGTGCTCGGCTCCATCACGGACCTCTCGCCCGCGCAGGCGCTCACCGTCGCCCGCGCGTCCACGTCGATGGCCCGGGTGGCCGCCTCGGACGCGCTGCACCCGGACCCGTCCCTGACGACGGCGGACGGCGCCACGGCGACGACCGCCCAGGAGACCGCAGATCTCATCGCCCAGTTCGCTTGGCGCGGAATCCATGGGATGTTACGGCGCGAAGAGCCACCTGTGCCCCCTGCGGCGCTCTAGGATCAGAAGCGAGCCCGGCTGATCCTCTCAGCCCTCGACCATGGAAAGTGAGACCTCGTGGACATCACGATCGGCGTTCAGAACCTGGCACGCGAAATCACCGTCGAGACGGATGCGACGGCCGACGAGATCACCAAGCTCGTGACGGCGGCCCTCAGCGGCGGGCCCGTGCTTGAGCTCGTCGACACCAAGGGCCGGCGCGTCCTGGTCCCCTCGGCGACGATCGGCTACGTCGAGATCGGCACCGAAGAGCAGCGCAAGGTCGGCTTCGGCTCCGTCTGAGCCGACTCCCGGCGTCGACCAGCCGCCTGGCCGATCAGGCCGATCCGGCCGATCAGGCCGCGAGACCCAAGCGGCCCATCCGCCGGGTGTGCTCGGCGGTGAGCTGGGCGAACACCCAGCTCTGGTCGACGTCGGCCGCTCCGGCCCGCTGGCGTGCGCCGTCGAGCACCAGCCGGCCGAGCGCATCGTTACGCGTGGCCAGGTTCTGCAGGAGGCCGAGCGCATCCCCCACCAGGCGCCGTCCCCACAGCGCGAGCCGCGAGGCGAGCACCGCGTCGCCGCTCGCGGCGTCGGCGAGCACCCGGACGGACATCTCGGCATTGCGGTTGTCGTCGAGCACCTCGATGACCAGCGCGCGGGTCTGGGCGTCAAGGCCGTCGACGGCGATCCGGCAGAAGTCGTCGGCCACGCCGTTGCCCACGTAGCCCTTGAGCAGGTTCTCCCACCACGTGCCCGGCACCGTGCGGGCGTTGTAGTCGTCGAAGGTGCCGTCGAAGGCGAGCAGCTGTGCGTCCGGGTCGCCGTCCAGCTCGCCGATCCGGGCAAGGATTCGCTCCATCCGGCTCACCGCGTCCCCTGCCAGCCGCACGAGGCGGAGCTGGTGCTCGGGGGTCGGGGCCGTGGTGGCCGCACCGGCAAGACGGGTGAAGGTCGTGAGCTCGGTGTAGGCGATAAAACCGAGGAGCTCGAGGGTGTCACTCATCCCTCCAGGATAGGACGCTGCGGCTGCCCAGCGGGTCGCCGACGCGACCGGGCGAGCGCGCCACACCCGTTCACCCGAGTGTTCTGCGGGCAATCCACTGGGATGGGCCGCTCGTCCGATAGACTGTGTGAGTACATCGGTTGCCCGGTCGTCTCGACCACAGTCACGCAGGACCGCTCAAGCGAGCGATCCGTGCCTGACACCGCAAATACGCGATCGGCTGCCGGCCACAGGCGAGCATGCCCGTCCTGACACCGGAGCGCCCTGAATTCACCAGGGCGCGACCCCTGCAGCGTCGCGCGCCGCCGCCCAGACCTACATGAGGCAACGTGACCAGCACTTCAAGCAGCGTCCAAGCTGCTGACGTAACATTCGACGACTTCGGCGTCCGTCCCGAGATCGTCCAAGCCCTGGCTGATGCAGGCATCACCACCCCGTTCCCGATCCAGGCGATGACGCTGCCGGTCGCGATGGCCGGGCACGACATCATCGGCCAGGCCAAGACTGGGACGGGCAAGACGCTCGGCTTCGGCGTGCCGCTCCTACACCGGGTCATCGGACCGGGCGAAGCAGGCTACGACGAACTTCCCGACCCGGGCAAGCCGCAGGCCCTCGTCATCGTCCCGACCCGCGAGCTCGCCGTGCAGGTCGCCAACGACCTGACCGCCGCGTCGGCGAAGCGCCCCGTGCGCATCGTCCAGCTCTACGGCGGCCGTGCCTACGAGCCGCAGGTCAGCGCGCTGACCAAGGGCGTCGAGGTCGTCGTGGGCACCCCCGGCCGAATGATCGACCTGCTCAACCAGGGGCACCTCAACCTCACCCGGGCGCAGTGCGTCGTGCTCGACGAGGCCGACGAGATGCTCGACCTGGGCTTCCTGCCCGACGTCGAGAAGCTCCTCTCGCGCACCCCGGCCTCACGCCAGACCATGCTCTTCTCCGCGACCATGCCCGGCGCCGTGGTCTCGATGGCCCGCCGCTACATGACGCAGCCCACCCACATCCGGGCCAACGACCCCGATGACGTCGGCCAGACGGTCAAGAACATCAAGCAGGTCGTCATCCGCGCGCACGCCCTCGACAAGGTCGAGGTGCTCGCCCGGATCCTGCAGGCGAACGGCCGCGGCCTCTCGATCGTGTTCGCGCGTACCAAGCGCACCGCGGCGAAGGTCGCCGACGACCTCACCGAGCGCGGCTTCGCGGCCGGTGCCATCCACGGCGACCTCGGCCAGGGCGCCCGCGAGCAGGCGCTGCGTGCCTTCCGCAACGGCAAGGTCGACGTGCTCGTCGCGACGGACGTCGCGGCCCGCGGCATCGACGTCGACGACGTGACGCATGTGATCAACTACCAGTGCCCCGAAGACGAGAAGACCTACCTGCACCGCACCGGCCGCACCGGGCGCGCGGGGCACAAGGGCACCGCGGTGACCTTCGTCGACTGGGACGACATGCCTCGCTGGGGCCTGATCAACAAGGCCCTCGGCCTGGACATCCCCGAGCCGGTCGAGACGTACTCCACGTCACCGCACCTGTACACCGACCTCGACATCCCCGAGGGCACGAAGGGTCGCCTGCCCAAGTCCGCCCAGGTCCGGGCCGGCCTCGGCGCCGAGACCCTCGAGGACCTCGGCGAGACCGGCAAGCGCGGCGGCGCCCCCAAGCGCGACGGCGGTCGTGATGGTGGACGTGACAGCGGTCGCGGCGGCTCCCGCGAGGGCGCACGCTCCGCTCCGCGCGAAGCTGGACCTGCACGCGAAGCGGCCCCTGCGCACGACGCCGCACCGGCGGGCGAGGAGCGTCGCTCCCGGTCCCGCCGCACGCGGACCGACGCGGCGCCGGCCGGAGAGGTCACCAGCACCCCGCAGTCCAGCGCAGTGCCGGACGCTGCTTCCTCGACCGCTGGGCCGTCGTCGAACACGACTGCCGTCAAGACCGAGAACGACGGGGCGGACCACCCTCGTCGTCAGCGGAGCCGTCGTCGCGCCCGCGGCACGGGCGCCGAGGGCGCACCCACCGCAGGTGGGGACGCACCGGTCACCGCATGACCTGAAACAGGCGCACACAGGAGGGGCGTGGCCGATGGCCACGCCCCTCCCGCATCTCTCCCGACGCCCGTCGAACTCGTAAAGCACCCGCCGAACTCGTGAGCCACCGGCGTCCTGACGCGAGAAGCCGGCCTCATTCACGAGCTCGGCGAGGCGTTCACGAGCTCGGCGTCAGCCGGCCGCTTGGACGAAGGCCGTCACCGCGTCGGCGATGAGCTGGACGGCGATGGCCGCGAGCAGCAGGCCGGCGATCCGGGTGACCAGGACGGTTCCGCTCTCACCCAACACCTTGTGCACCACGTTGGCGAAGCGCATGGCCAGCCACAGGCACACGCACACCGCGAGGAAGCCGAGGGAGATCGAGATCCAGTCCTGGGCGGAGCCGTCGGAGCGCTGGACGAACAGCATCGACGCGACGATCGCGCCAGGGCCGGCGAGCAACGGGGTGCCCAGGGGGACGAGGGCGACGTTGACGCCCTTGGCCCCCGGTTTGGGCTCCTCCATCTTGCCCGTGAGCAGCTCCATCGCGATGAGCAGGAGCAACAGGCCGCCAGAGGCCTGAAGCGCGGGCAAGGAGATGTGCATATAGCTGAGCAGCTGTCGACCGAACAACCCGAAGGCGAGGATCACCCCGGCGGCGACGAAGATCGCGGTCCGCGCGGCCCTGGCCCGCTGCTTGTGCGTCATGGAGCTGGTCAAGGCGAGAAAGATAGGGACCGTCCCTGGCGGGTCCATGATGACGAACAAGGTGATGAACACCTCGGTAAACAGACGTGCGTCGAGCACTGCGCTCACTGACGAATCACTTCACTACGACCTAACTCTTCTATCCGTGCGAACACCTCGGGGTGGGTGGTGTTCTCCGCGAGCCGGTTCGGTTTTCCGGTCCCGTGATAATCGCTCGACCCCGTCATGAGCAGGCCGAGCGACCGTGCGATCTCTGTGAGTCGCACCTGTTGTGCCTGACTATTGTCCCGGTGGTAGACCTCGAGTCCGACCAACCCTGCGGCGGCCATCTCCTCGATGACCTCGTCGGGGACCACTCGACCCCGCCCGTCCGCTCCCGGGTGGGCGAAGACGGGGACACCGCCGGCGTCGCGCACCGCGCGGATCACCTCAAGGCCGTCCGGGGCAAAGTGGGGCACGTAGTACGGGGTCCCGGGGCGCAGGATCGACGAGAACGCGGCGGACCTGTCGGGCAGGTACCCCAGGGCCACCAGCGCGTCGGCGATGTGCGGGCGCCCGATGGTCGTGCCCGGCTCGGTGTGGGCCAGGACGTCCTCCCAGGTGATCGCGTAGTCGACGGCGAGACGGCCGACCATGCGCCGGGCGCGTTCGGTGCGGGCGGCCTGGACCTCGGCATTCTGCAGGACGAGCGCCTCGTGGGCCGGGTCGTGCAGGTAGCTGAGCAGGTGGACGCTCACCCCGCGTGCTCGGGCCGAGAACTCCGTCCCCGGTACGAGCGCCACGCCGAACCGGCGCGCGGCGCCCGCGGCCTCGGCCCATCCGGCGGTCGTGTCGTGGTCGGTGAGGGCCACGACGTCGAGCCCGGCCTCCGCGGCAGCGGCGACCAGCGCGGCGGGACTCTCCGTGCCGTCGGAGGCGTTGGAATGGGTATGGAGGTCGATCACCGGGTCGCGAGGCACACCCTCACTGTACTTTCACGTCTCGCGCCCAGTGCTCTCGCCACCGACGGCACGGTCGGTGGCACCCTCGTAGAAGGTCACTTCTCCCATCGGTTCTCTATCACCAAGGCGGTTTCAGTGAGGCGTCCGGCTCTCGTGTTCATCCATGGCGTCCGTAGTTCCAGCGCACTGTGGGATGCCCAGATCCGCGCCGCCCACGCGGCCGGCTACGAGGCGGTCGCCGTCGACCTCCCCGGCCATGGCGCGCGCCGGGACGAACGCTTCACCCTGGACAACGCCTTCACCGTGATCGACGACGCGATCGCCTCGGTCGGGGAGGGCACCAGCCCCGTCGTGCTCGTCGGCCTGTCCCTCGGCGGGTACGTGACCCTCGAGTACGCCGCCCGTCGTCCCGCACGCCTCGCCGGCGTGATCGCCTCCGCCTGCACCTGCGACCCCAAGGGCAAGCCCGTGCGGATGTACGGTCAGGTCGCCCACCACGTGACCCGCGCCATCTCCTCCGTGCAGGCCTGGGCCGGCCGGTGGACCCCGGCTCTTGTCCCCGACCTCGCGGGCCGTCGGCTCCGTGTCGACGGCTCGACCGCACCGTTCCGTCCCGGCTGGGACGTAGTCACCGACATGCTCGGTCAGCTCGCCGGGCGGTCCTCGATCGAGAACCTCAAGCAGATCACCGTCCCCATCTGGTTCGTCAACGGCCAGCGCGACCACCTGCGCCTCGAGGAGAAGAAGTACCTCGCCGCCGTCCCGACCTCCCGCCTCGTGGTCATCCCCAAGGCCGGTCACGACGTGAGCTTCGAGGCCCCGCACGAGTTCAACCGGGTCATGCTCACCGTCCTGGAGGACATCGAGCACGAGCGCGCCACGCAACCCGCGACGGCGCGGACGCCCGCCCCGGTCGATGTTCCGGCCGCCTCGGGTGTGGCCGTGGCGCACGGGGTGTGAAGATGGACGTATGAACGACCAGACCACTCCCGTCCCCGACGCCGCCCACCCTGCGACGCACTCCGACGACCAGCCTCTCGCCGACCGGGGCGACAACCGCTCTCAGCGGCCGTCCTCCCCCGCCTTCCGGGACTTCATCACGAGCAGCTGGGCCCCGCGCGCGGGCCTGTCCGTCGAGGCCGGTCCCGCCGCTGCGTTCACCGTCTCCCGCCGCGCCGCGATCTCGGCGGCCTTCCCCGGTGACCGTCTGGTCATCCCGGCCGGCACGCTCAAGCAGCGGTCCAACGACACGGACTACCGCTTCCGCCCGCACTCGGCCTTCGCCCACCTCACAGGCCTGGGCACCGATCAGGAGCCCGACGCCGTGCTCGTCCTCGAGCCGGTGGCCGGCGGCTCCCACGACGCCGTGCTCTACGTGCGTCCGCTCGCCGCGCGCGACACCGAGGAGTTCTACGCCGACTCCCGCTATGGGGAGTTCTGGGTGGGCGCCCGCCCCTCCCTCGACGACATGACGACGCTGACCGGCATCCGGGCCGCGCACATCGACTCCCTCGCCGACGCGCTCGCGCTCGACGCCGGTACCGTGCGCCTGCGGGTCGTGCCAGACGCAGACGAGCTCGTCGCCGCCCTGGTCGAGTCGTTGCGCGCCGAGGCCGAGACGGACGCCCAGGCCGCCGCCTACGACGATCTGGACGCCGAGCTGGCCGAGGCCCTCTCTGAGCTGCGCCTGGTCAAGGACCCCTACGAGATCTCCCAGATGCGCGAGGCGGTCGCCGCCACGATCGACGGATTCTCCGGGGTGGTCCGCGCGCTCCCCCAAGCCACCGATCACCGCCGCGGCGAGCGCGTCGTGGAGACGACCTTCGACGCCCACGCCCGGCTCGAGGGCAACACCGTGGGCTACGAGACGATCGCCGCCTCGGGTGAGCACGCCACGATCCTGCACTGGATCCGCAACGACGGCCAGGTCCGCTCGGGCGACCTCATCCTGGTCGACGCGGGCGTCGAGGTGGAATCGCTGTACACGGCGGACATCACCCGCACCCTCCCGGTGAGCGGCACGTACACCGACGTCCAGCGCAAGGTCTACACGGCCGTGCTCGACGCCGCGGACGCCGCCTTCGCCGTCGCGCGCCCGGGCTCCCGGTTCGCGGACGTGCACGCCGCAGCGATGGAGGTCATCGCGGACCGGCTGGCCGACTGGGGCCTGCTGCCGGGGACCGCCGAGGAGTCCCTCGCCCCCGAGGGACAGTTCCACCGTCGGTGGATGGTGCACGGGACGAGCCACCACCTCGGGCTCGACGTGCACGACTGCGCGCAGGCGCGGCGCGAGATGTACCTCGAGGCCCGCCTCGAGCCGGGCATGGTCTTCACGATCGAGCCGGGCCTGTACTTCAAGAGCGACGACCTCTCGATCCCGGAGGAGTTCCGCGGGATCGGCGTCCGGATCGAGGACGACGTCCTGATCACCGCCGACGGCCACGAGAACCTCTCGGCCGCCCTCCCCCGCCGCCCCGAGGCAGTCGAGGCCTGGATGGCCACCTTCCGCTAGGGGGTGGGGGGCTGGGTCGGGTACTGGGGCTTGCCGTCGACCACGCGGACGCCGTACTTGGGTTCGCCGGTCGGGGCGGGGGGCGTCGGACCTGCTGGCGGCCCTGACGGCGGGGTCGCGGCCGGTTGTCCCGGGGCGACATACGGTGCTGGGGTGCCCGCCTGGACCGGTGCCGAGTATCCGACCGGCTGCTGGAGGACCGCCGCCGTGCCCTGCAGGTTCTTCTCGCGCAGGATCCGCCCGGCCTCCCCGGCGCGGTCGCTGTCGCAGAGCAGGGCGTAGGACATGGCGACGATCTGGCTCGCGGAGGTGAAGTCACGCTTGCCGCGGGTCAGGGAGTACGACAGGACCGAGAAGAGCAGCCCAAAACCGGCGCCGATGCCGATCGCCACGAACAGCGGCAGGGCCGTCCCGGTGCCCCCGAACAGGGACAGCAGCAGGCCCACGAAGAGCCCGAACCAGGCCCCTGAGGCCACGCCAGCCGCGGCCACCCGGGAGTATGTCAGCCGGCCGGTGACCCGCTCGACCATCTTCAGGTCGGTCCCCACGATCGTGACGTGCTGGACCGGGAAGCCCGCAGCAGACAGCGCCTCGACCGCCTTCTGCGCTTCGAGGTACGTCGAGTAGGCGGCGATCTGGTCACCGCGCGGGAGGGTAGGAAGCTTGGGCGCAACATTCTGGCGAGGCATGCTCATACCTCATTCTCGCCCACCTGCCGCCAACCCGCCAGATCCGGATCTGTGACCTTCACCTGCACAAACAGTGGTCGTCGCACGCCGAAGTGCAGACCAGTGCGTAGGCTTACCGCGTGAGCAGCGCCGGAACTCAAGTATTCGTCGCGCGCCTCGCCGGGACCATCGTCTTCGATCCGATCGGCGACCAGGTAGGGCGGGTGCGCGACGTCGTCATCCTCATGGGGTCCAAGGGCGCGCCGCGAGCCGTCGGGCTCGTCGTCGAGGTCCCCGGACGCCGCCGCGTCTTCCTGCCGCTGACCCGGGTCACGAGCATCGATGCCGGCCAGGTGATCAGCACAGGCCTGCTCAACATGCGCCGCTTCGAGCAGCGGGCGATGGAGACGCTGGCCGTCGGTGAGCTGCTGGACCGCACGGTTGAGCTGACCGACGGCTCGGGCAAGGCCATCGTCGAAGACCTGGCCATCGAGAAGCAGCGCACCGGGGACTGGCGGGTCAACAAGCTCTTCATCCGCCGCGCTCCCGTGGGCAAGTCCGCGCTCGGCCTGCGGCGCCGGGGTCATACCCAGGTCGTCGACCTCGACGCGGTGACCGGCCTCGCCCACACCGCCGCCTCCCAGGGCGCGGCCCGGCTGCTCGCCGCGTACGACGACCTCAAGCCCGCCGCCCTGGCCGACGTGCTGCACGAGCTGGGCGCGAGCAGGCGCCTGGAGGTAGCCACCGCCCTCGACAACGAACGCCTAGCCGACGTCCTCGAGGAGCTCCCCGGCGACGACCAGGTCTCGATCCTGTCCTCCCTCGACAACGACCGCGCCGCGGACGTCCTGGAGGCCATGCAGCCCGACGACGCCGCTGACCTCCTGCACGAGCTGCCCGTCGCGCACGCCGCCGAGCTGCTGGGCCTCATGGAGCCCGACGAGGCCAAGGACGTGCGACGCCTGCTCGCCTACGACGAGAACACCGCGGGCGGCATGATGACCACCGAGCCGGTGGTCCTGTCCCCCGAGACGTCGATCGCGGCGGCCATGGCGCACATCCGCCGCGCCGACCTGTCGCCCGCGCTGGCCTCCATGGTCTTTGTCGTGCGCCCGCCGCTCGAGACGCCCACGGGGCGCTTCCTCGGCGTCGTGCACTTCCAGAAGATGCTGCGCGAGCCGCCGCACGAGCCCCTGGGCTCGGTGCTCGACTCCGACGTCGAGCACGTGCGCACCGACGCCCCGCTCGGGCAGGTCGCGCGCCTGCTCGCGGCGTACAACCTGCTCGCCCTGCCCGTGCTCGACGCCGAACGCCGCCTCGTGGGGGTGGTGAGCGTCGACGACGCGCTCGACCACATGCTCCCCGAGGACTGGCGGGAGAGTGACGACTCCGAGAGCACCCGTGAGGGGGGACCACGTGGCTGACCGTCTGGACACGCCCAAGGAGGCCAAGCGCTCCCTGCTGCCGACCATCCGGGTCGAGCAGGACGCCTTCGGCCGCACCGCCGAGGGCATCGCCCGCTTCATGGGGACGCCGCGCTTCCTCGTCTACATGACGATCTTCTGCATCGCGTGGCTGGCCTGGAACGTGTGGGGGCCGGAGAGCCTGCAGTTCGACTCCGCGGCGCTCGGCTTCACCGCGCTGACCCTCATGCTCTCCCTCCAGGCGTCATACTCGGCGCCGCTCATCCTGCTGGCCCAGAACCGTCAGACCGACCGGGACCGGGTCACCGCCGAGCAGGACCGCCAGCTCGGCGAGCGCAACCTCGCCGACACCGAGTACCTCGCCCGGGAGATGGCCGCGCTGCGCATCGCGCTGAGCGAGGTCGCCACCCGCGACTTCGTCCGCTCTGAGATCCGCAACCTGCTCGAGGAGATCGCCCTCAAGGACAGCGCACGCGACGCCGAACGCGAGGCCGATCGTCAGGCGGAGCGTGAGGCGGAGCGCGAGGGCGAGACGCCGACCGGCAAGGACGCCCAGGCCTGACGGCGCTGGCGCGCCCACCGAAGATCTCCGCCTGTGGGCGGATGTGCGGTAGATTCCCGGCATCGAGGGCTGGGGCCACCAGCCCGCCTGGGGCGTCGCGGGACCTGCGGCTCTCGGTGAAGGAGACCGCGATGACCGCTCGCCGCCCGATCGCCCTGGTCGCCGCCACCCTGGCCGCGGCGTTCGCCCTCACCCTGACGGCTTGCTCCGCGGGCGAGGGACCCGAGGCTGCGGCGGCCACCGCCGAGGCGCACCGGGGGCCGCTCTCGGAGTACCTGGCCCCTATCGCCGACGTTGTGGGGGGCGAAGAGGCAAACCTCGCGCTCAACACCGAAACCCAGGAGGCCATCGCCAGCTGCATGGCCGACGCGGGCTTCGACTACATCCCCTACGCCACCACCCCTAACGGTGTCAGCGTTCCGGTCTCGGACGCAGGTACGCGGGACTGGGTGGCTCGACGCGGCTACGGTCTCAGCGGTGGCGTCGTGGAGGGACCGGAGCTCGAGGCCATGCTCGCCGAAGATGCCGCGAACGCCGAGCTGCCCCAGTGGGTCAACCCGAATACGACCCTCTACGCCCAGCTCTCCCCGGGCACCCAGGCCGCCTACGACCTCGCGCTATACGGACCTGGGTTCACCGAGGACGACGGAGCGGACGACGAGATTGGGACGCGCGTCGAGTGGACCCGCGACGACGGGTGCAGTTTCTGGGCGTCCGGCGAGGTCACCGCTCGGCGCTCAGCCCACCTGAGCGACTACGACGACCTGGCACAACGCATGATCGTCTCCCGGATATCCGTGGACAGCCAACCCCGGATGGTGGACCTGACGACCGAGTGGGCACACTGCATGGCCGACGCCGGGCACGTCTACACCTCCCCGACACACGCGTGGGAATCCGTCTATGCCGTGATCCAGGGCGACCCCGGACCTGACGGCGACCCCTATGTCACCTCTGACGAGGCGAAGGCCCTCGAGATCGAAGTCGCACTGGCCGATTTCGACTGTAGGGAGACCCTGAAGTGGGACGAGGTGCGGAACTCGGTCGTCGACGAGGTGGAGGCCCAGTTCCTCGCCGATAACAAGGCCGAGATCGACGAGTTCATCGCCGCCGTGCTCCAAGGGCCACAGCCCTGATGCGCGCGTCTCCCCGCTCGCGACCAGCGGCCACCGGGGGGCCGGCTGTGGCGCTCGTCGCGGTCGCGCTCGTTCTGACTGCCTGCTCATCAGCTGACACCCCGGGCACCCCCGCCATTGCCACCTCCACCGAGCACCGCGGGCCGCTCCTGGAATACCTGGCCCCCACCATGAGCGACGAGCAGACCGCGGCGGACGACGCCGTCTACCAGGAGGATGTCGCCAGCTGCATGGCCGAGGCAGGCTTCGACTACATCCCCTTCGTGGCGCCGCCCTTCGTCGTGGCACCCGTCTCGGACGCGGGCACCCTAGACTGGGTGGCCAGGCATGGATACCGCCTGAGCGGCGGAGCCATGGGCACGCCTGAGGCCCAGGCATGGGCGGCTGCGGAGGCGAACATACCCGACTACGTCGACCCGAACGCCGCTCCGCACGCGCAGCTCTCCCCGGGCACCCGGGCCGCCTACGACCTCGCGCTCGACGGTCCGGAGAATCGCAACCAGGTCACGATCGATGTCAACGGCTCGCCGCTCCCTTCCCCGACGTGGACCAAGGAGGATGGATGCTCCAGCTGGGCGATCGAGCAGGCCGACCGCCGGACTCGGGACGACCTCAGCGAGTTCACCGATCTCCTCGAGCGCATGGATGCGGCATGGCAGACCCTGGATTCTCAGCCCCAGATCATCGACCTCACGGCCGAGTGGGCGCACTGCATGGCCGACGCCGGGCACGCCTACACCTCGCCGGAGGACGCATGGGCTTCCGTCTACGCCGTGATCCACGGTGATCCCGGCGCGGGCGGCAACCTCTACGCCACATCCGAGGAGTTGAAGGCCTTTGAGATCACCGTTGCCCTGGCCGACTACGACTGCCAGGCATCCTTGAACTGGGATGCCATGAGGAACACGGTCCGCGACGAGGTCGAGGCCCAGTTCCTCGCCGACAATAAGGCCGAGATCGACGAGTACATCGCCGCCGTGGAGAGCATGCTCGAATAGGGCAGTCCGTACGTCATATCCGCCTGTGGGGGGATGTCGCGGGGAACCGCCGATCCTAGGATGCCTAGCATCAGCTACTCGCGCCGTCCGACGTCGTGCGGCCGCACCTGAGGAGATGTCAGTTGCCTGCACCCGCTCACCCCTGGACCGCTGCAGGCACTGCTGCGCTCCTCGCCGCACTGAGCCTCGTCCTGTCAGGCTGCTCGGCGAGCGACGCACCCGAAGCCACGGCCAGCCCCAGCACGGGCTATGAGGGACCGCTCACGGAGTACCTGGCGCCGGTCACCGAAGCCTTGACGGGCGAGGATGCACAGCTTGCGCTCAACATCGAGATCCAGGAGGGGATCGCCACCTGCATGGCCGAGGCAGGGTTCGACTACATCCCCTACATCGCCCCCGAGACGATCCACCTCGAGGTCTCCGACAAGGGCACCCGAGACTGGGTGGCCCGGGTCGGCTACGACCTCAGCGGCGGAATGCTGGAAGGTCCAGAACGAGACGCCTGGATCGCCTCCGGTGTCGCCAACGCCGCGCGGCCCCCGTCAGTCGACCCGAACGACGCGATCTACGCCCAGCTGTCCGAGGGCACCAAGGCCGCCTACGATCTCGCGCTGAACGGACCCCCGCTCTCCAACGACAGGGATGAGTCCACCCCCTGGTCCCGGGCCGACGGGTGCTACACCTGGGCCGCCTTCGTCCAGCATGCCGACAGGGACACTGCCTTCTTCGCCGACTATGCCGACCTGCTGGAACGCATGTACGCCACTACCTGGCGCGACCTGGACACCCACCCCAGGATGGTGGACCTGGCGACCGAGTGGGCGCACTGCATGGCCGACGCCGGGCACGTCTACACCTCTCCGACCGACGCCTGGGAGTCCGTCTCGGCCGTGATCCAGGGCACTCCCGGTCCCGATGGTGACCCCTACATCACCTCCGACGAGGTCAAGGCCCTTGAGATCGCCGTCGCCCTCGCCGACTACGACTGCAAGGAAGCCGTGGACTGGGAGACGGTACGGGACTCCGTCATCGACGAGGTCGAGGCCCAGTTCCTCGCAGACAACAAGGCCGAGATCGACGAGTACATCGACTATGTCGTCCAGGCCTCCCAGGCGAAGTAGTCCGCAAGCCTCCGATCGACCAAGGTCACACTTTCCACGGCCCCACGCTGCGTAGGATGGCGCCATGGCTGACTCCTTGCTCCCGGCTGACCTGACCGCCCTCGAGACCGCCGTCCACGAGGCGCTCACCACGGTCATCGACCCAGAGATCCGCCGACCGATCACCGAGCTGTCGATGGTGCGCTCCGTCGTCGTGCAGGAGATCGCGGGGCGCCCGGGGGCGGCGCGCGCCGTCGTCGGGATCGACCTCACGACGGCCGGGTGTCCGATGAAGAGCACGCTGACCTCCGAGTCGAGCGCCGCGGCGCTCACCGTGGAGGGCATCGAAGACGTGCGCATCGAGCTCGGGGTGATGAGCACCGAGCAGCGCCTGGGCCTGCGCACCCTGCTGCGCGGCGGCACCGGCGCCCCCGAGATCCCCTTCTCCAAGCCTGGCTCCCTGACCAAGGTGTACGCGATCGCCTCGGGCAAGGGCGGGGTCGGTAAGTCGACCGTGACCGCGAACCTCGCGGCCGCGATGGCCGCGGACGGCCTCAAGGTCGGTGTGCTCGACGCCGACATCTACGGCTTCTCGATCCCCCGCCTGCTGGGAGTGACCGGCCAGCCGACCAAGGTCGACAACATGCTCCTGCCGCCGATCGCCCACGAGGTCAAGGTCGTCTCGATCGGCATGTTCGTGCCCGCCGGGCAGCCGGTCGTGTGGCGCGGTCCGATGCTGCACCGCGCGCTCGAGCAGTTCCTCGCGGACGTGTTCTGGGGCGACCTGGACGTGCTGCTGCTCGACCTGCCCCCCGGCACCGGTGACATCGCCATCTCCGTCGCCCAGCTACTCCCCAACAGCGAGATCGTCGTGGTGACCACCCCGCAGGTGGCCGCGGCCGAGGTCGCCGAGCGCGCCGGGTCGGTGGCCGTGCAGACCAACCAGGGACTTGTCGGCGTGATCGAGAACATGTCCTGGTTCGAGCAGGCCGACGGCTCCCGGCTCGCGCTGTTCGGGACGGGCGGCGGGGAGCGGGTCGCCGCGAACCTGACGTCGCTGACCGGCGGCGAGGTGCCGCTCCTCGGCCACATCCCGCTCGACGTGACGCTGCGCGAGGGCGGGGACGAGGGAATCCCCGTCGTGCTCAGCGACCCCACCTCCCCCGCCGCGTTGGCCCTCATCGAGATCTCCCGCACGCTCGCGGCGCGCGGCCGCGGGCTGGCCGGACGCCGGCTGGGGCTCAGCGTCGTCTGACGGTCGGTGTGGTGGTGATATCCGTCCCGGGATGGATAGACGCGGGCGATCCAGGCACCTAGGGTGGGCGTATCAAAACGCCGCCCGGTGCCGGATCTGGCCGTTGCAAGCGTCTCGAGCAAGGATGCTCGCCCATGTCACACCACCCCGCCGACGGCCTGCTCCCCCGAGCAAGCACGCGACGCTCGCGAGAGCGTGGCGCGCCTCGCCCCGTGAACTACCAACCGCTGCGCGTCACGATCCTCGTCGCGGCGATGGCCCTCACCGGATGCGCCTCACAGACACCAACTCCCGAGGCCACCGCCACGTGGCCGCAGGACGGCCCGCTCTCGAAGGCTATGGGCGGGATCTTGGGCAGACCGGACCCTCAGGAGATGCGTACCAGGAGCGCCGCCCTTGAGAACGAGATCGCGGCGTGCATGACCGAGCAGGGCTTCGACTACATCCCGGTCGACTACTCGTCGTTGTTCGACGCCGTCGATGAGGAGAGGTTCGTCGGGCAGGGCACCGCCGAGTGGGCCGCCACGAACGGCTACGGCATCGTGCTGGTCAACACCCAGGCCGACGGCGAGCCCGTTCCCCTGCATACCGACCCCAACACGGACTATGCCGCGTCCCTGTCGAAAGCGGAGTCGGCCGCGTACCGCGCGGCTCTCTACGGCGAGTCCAAGGGCCTGACCGAGGAGGAGGTGGAGTCGGGCGAGAGTTCCTATGACCCGTCGACGGCCGGGTGCTCCGGCATAGCCGACGAGAAGGTTTCCGGCAACGAGTCCGCCTTCTTCAACGGCCCCGAGTTCACCGTCCTCTTCCGGGCGATGAACGACATCTACGCCGATGTGAAGGAAGATCCCCGCACGATGGCCGCCGATGCTGCATGGGCCGACTGCATGGCCGACGAGGGGTACACCGACTTCCCCGCTCCGGCGGAGGCCGCGGACTCCCTCAGCAGCGCCTCGAATGCACTCTTCAGCGACGTCGGGACTCCCGGCGACTACGTCAGTCCCACCCGCGAGCAGCTCGCGGAGTTCCGCGAGCAGGAGATCGCCCTCGCGTTTGCGGACTTCACCTGTCGGGAGCAGGTCGGCTGGCAGTCGACGTGGAACACGGTCGTCTTCGAGCTCGAGGCCACCTTCGTCGACGACCACAAGGCCGAGATCGACGAGTTCGTCGCGGCGTACCACGAGGCCAGGGAGTGAACGGCATGAGCGGGCGTATGCCCACGTGGGAGATGTCAGTGGCGTCTCTGATCGGCCTGGTCATCGTTGCCGGGTGCTCGGGCAGCACGGCGGCGCCAACTGCTGCCCCCGGGGACAGGGAGGGCCCCTTGGCCCAGCTCCTCGGGGACGCCGAGGGCGCCCGTGACCAGGAGTACTACGACAAGATCGGGGTCAGATCTGAGAACCTGATCGCGGAGTGCATGACCGCGGAGGGTTTTGAGTACCTTCCACGGGACCTCACGGGAACCGTCACCGTGGCCACCGACGAGGACCTGGCCGACCAGAACACCGAGGCGTGGGTGGCCACGAACGGCTACGGCATATCGACCGCCATGGACACGGTTCGGGAGTCGGCCCAGAGCGCGGCGGCTGTGACGGCGCCGCTCAGCACGAGATCAACGCCAAAGAAGATGCCGTCTACCAGAGCGTGACCTACGAGACCTTCACCGAGGCCCTCTCCGTCCTCTTCTCCGCGGAGCTGGACGACCCTCGCGTCGCCGAGGCCGCCGCCGACTGGGTGGACTGCATGGCCGACGCCGGTTTCACCGACCTCGCCACCCCCGAGGACGACGAGACGTCTATGCGTTCAGCTGACCGCGACCTCAGTGCGGGATCCCCGGCGGGCAGCGGCCCCTCAAGTGATGCCAGGGCCGAGTTTCGCGCGCTCGAGCTCTCGACCGCGCTCGCTGACTTCAGGTGCAAGCAGAAGGTGGACTGGGACACGACAGAGCAACAAGTCCGGTTCGAGCTCGAGAAGACCTTCATCAAAGACAACAAGGCCCTCCTCGATGAATACGTCGCCGCACTCACGGAGGCCCGTCAGCCGATCGGATGATCCCCACCTGCGAGAACGTGAGTGAATGTCCACCTATGGGTGGACCCATAGGAGACTCACAGCGTCTAGGGTTGTGGCAAGCAGCATGCCGTCTAGTACCGGTTTCAACCATATTGCATTCCTCGTCAAAGGAGACCTGCCGACCATGATCCGACCTTCCCTCCTGCGCCTGTCCTCAGCAGTTGCACTCGTCGGCCTGTTGCCCTGGCCGGGTGCTCGGGCGACGAGAAGCCCGGGTCCACCGGCGCCGAGCCTGAGGAAGGTCCGCTGTCCAAGATCATGAGCGCCGCCTTTGGCGAGTATGACCAGGAGGAGAGCACCCGTCAGCAGGCCGAGGTAGAGAACCTGGTCGCCGAGTGCATGGCCGCGGAGGGCTTCGAGTACACCCCGCAGGACTACTCGAGCATGTCGATGTCCTTCAACGAGGACGACTTCGCCGACATGAACACCGAGGAGTGGGTGGCCAAGAACGGCTACGGCATGTCGATGGGCATGGAGGCGACCGAGGAGCCGACCGATGGCGAGCCGACGCAGGAGTGGGTCGACCCGAACGCGGACTACGTCGCCACCCTGTCCGAGACCGAGATGACGGCCTTCTACGAGGTGCTCTACGGTGTCCAGCCGGAGATGACCGAAGAAGAGATGGAGACCTACGAGTACAACTGGGAGGACAGCGGCTGCCAGGGCTCCGCTCAGCACGAGATCAGCGGCGACGAGCAGGACATCTACTCCGACCCTCGGTTCGAAGACCTCATGGACTCCATGAACGAGCTCTACACGTCCGCGCAGAAGGACCCCCGCGTCGTCGAGCTGTCCGCCAAATGGGCCGACTGCATGGCTGACGCCGGCTTCGCCGAGTTCGCCACCCCCGACGACGCCATGACCTCCGTGAGCGAAGCGCAGAACGAGCTCTACAGCTTCGAGGGTGAGATGGCCGAGGACTACACCGGCCCCTCGAGCGAGGCCATCGCGGCCTTCCGTGAGATCGAGCTCTCGACCGCGCTCGCCGACTTCAAGTGCAAGGAATCGGTCGACCTGGCCAAGATCTCGCAGAAGGTTCAGTTCGAGCTCGAGGAAGCCTTCGTCAAGGACAACAAGGCCGCCCTCGACGAGTTCGTCGCCGCCGTCCAGGACACCCGGAAGTGAGCGGCGCAGGTCGCGGGACCGCGCTGCTGCGCGGTCACCGAGTCATCTGGCTGATCGCGATCGTCGCCGTCCTCTCGCTCGCTGCCGGCATGCTGCTCAGCCGCTTCATCCAGTCCCCGAGCGACGCCGCCGCGAAGGCCCAGCCGCCGACCGCCGGTCTGATCACCGTCCCGGTCGAGAACCGGGTCATCGCCAACGACGTGACGATGCGCGCCGACGTCCTCTACGACGAGGCGGTCGAGGTGAAGATCGAGACCGGCGAGATCTCCGGGGCCGCCGTGGTCACGGGCAAGGTCCCCGAGGTCGGGACCGAGCTCGCCGCGGCGTCGATCCTGCTGGAGATCGCCGGGCGCCCGGTCATCGCCCTGCCCGGCGAGCTGCCTGCCTTCCGCAGCCTGCGGGTGGGAGTCTCCGGCCCGGACGTCATCCAGCTCAAGCAGGCCCTCGCGAGCCTGGGGATCGACCCGGGCAACGTCGAGTCCGACCTCTACGACGCCCGCACTGCCGCCGCCGTCGACAAGCTCTACGTCATGGCCGGGTACCCCTCGCCCGTCGCGTCGGCGGACGCCGCAGCCGCGCTGACCGGGGCACGCGCCTCGCTCGCCTCGGCCAAGGACATGCTCACCGCCGCCGACGCCGAGCTCACCACCGCGAAGTCCGGACCGACCAAGGCGGAGCGACTCGCGGCCGACAACGAGGTCAACAGCGCCCAGCGCGCACTCAACACGGCGATCGCCGTGCGTGACGCCCCGGCCGAGGTCGATGCCGACGGTGTGGCCCTGCCCAAGGACATCCGCGGGCAGGAGAACGACGTCGCCGACGCCCAGGATCGCCTCAACCTCGTGATCGTCCAGCGCGACGCCGTGATCGCCGGGACCGGCACAGCCGCCCAGCAGACCGCACGCAACAGCGCGAGCCAGGCCGTCAAGGACGCCGAGACCGAGCTGGCCCTAGCGCTCGAGGCGACATTGACCTCCCTCCCCGCGAGCGAGATCACGTACTTCGCCGCGCTCCCGCGACGCGTCGACCAGGTCACTGTGACCCGTGGCGAGACCGTCACCAGCGCCAAGGCGGTCATGAGCGTCTCCGGAGCGAACATCGTCGTCTCCGGCTCCGTCGCGGGCTCGGACGCCGACCTGCTCGAGGCTGGCATGACGGGGACCTTCCCGCTCCCCGACGGCACCACGTCCACCGCGACGATCACCGAGATCAAGGCCGCCGAGAAGACCGGCACCGACGAGGGAGATACCGGCGACTCCGGGACCACCACCGGCCGCTTCACCGTCCTCTTCACCCCGGACGCGCTGACCCCGGAACAGATCGCCACCCTGCAGGGCAGCAACATCAAGGTCACGATCGGTGTCAACTCGACCGGCGACAAGGTCCTCGCGGTCCCCTCGGCCGCGCTGACCGCCGGGCCGGGCGGGGAGTCGCGGGTCGAGCGCAAGGTCACCGGTGACACGACCGAGCTGATCAAGGTAGAGACCGGCCTGGCTGCGGGCGGGTACGTCCAGATCGTCTCCTCGGAGATCGACCTCACCGACGGCGACCTCGTCGTGGTGGGCAAGTGACGGTCACCGAAGAGATCCACCTGCAGGGACCGGTCACGCACCCTGTCGTCGAGCTCGCCGGGCTGACTCGGACGTTCCCGGGTCCGCCCGACGTCCACGCGCTCACCGGGGCGAACCTGGTCGTCAACCCCGGTGACTACCTGTCGATCATCGGCCCATCCGGCTCGGGCAAGTCGACCCTGCTGCACATCCTCGGGCTGCTCGACCGCCCCACGAGCGGGGAGTACCTGCTGGACGGGCTGCCCACCGGGAAGGCCTCCGAGTCCGACCGGTCGGCGTTGCGCGGCGGGCGGATCGGTTTCGTGTTCCAGTCCTTCCACCTGCTGCCCAACCGCACCGTGCTCGACAACGTGCTCCTCGCCACCCTGTACTCCGGCGTCCCGCGGGGCGAGCGCACGAAGCGGGCCAAGGTCGCCCTCGAACGAGTGGGCCTGGGACACCGGATGACCTTCACCCCGTCGACCCTCTCCGGCGGCGAGCGCCAGCGCGTGGCCATCGCCCGGGCCGTCGTCGCCAGCCCCAAGCTGCTTCTCGCCGACGAGCCCACCGGGAACCTCGACACGACAAATTCCGCCGGGATCATGGACCTCTTCGACGAGCTGCACCGTGACGGCCTCACCCTCATCGTCATCACCCACGACCTCGCCGTCTCCTCCCGCGCCAGCCGCCGGGTCCGGATCACCGACGGCGAACTGACGGAGGTCGCCTGATGGACCGCATCTCGACCCGGGGCGCCCCGCAGCCCGAGGCCACCCCTGAGGCGACCGCCGAGACGACCACTCCGCAGGGTGACCTGCTCGCCGGCGTCCTGCCCGACGTCGGGCAGGAACGTCCCAAGGCCCGTCGCCGCCTGCGGGTGCCCGGCTTCCTGCGCCGCGGGCGCGGCGAGCGCACCGCGAAGGCGCAGATCCACCTCAGCGCCCGACGGGACCGCTTCTCGGTCCGTGACCTGTTCGCCGAAGCCGCCCACGGCATCGGCGCCCGCCCCGGCCGGCTGCTGCTGACCATCCTGGGCACCGTGCTCGGCATCGGCAGCGTCGTGGTGACCGTCGGCCTCGCCCAGACCGCGGCCGGCCAGATCAGCGCGCAGTTCGACGCGGTCGCCGCGACGCAGGTCGTCGTCGAGCCGGACACGACGGGCAACTCTTGGAGCGGGAACGCCCAGCCTAAGACGAAGCTGCCGTGGGACGCCCCCGAACGCGTCATGCGGCTCAACGGCGTCGAGCAGGCGGGCCTCATCGCAATCGTCAACACCAACAGCGCCAAAGTCACGGCCGTCCCGGTCAACGACCCCTCCGCGTCGGCGAGCATCGGCCCCGCGGTCCTGGCGACCTCCGGCGGGCTGCTCGACGCCGTCCGCGGCCAGGTCAACACCGGACGCTACTTCGACGACGGGCACAGCGCCCGCGCCGACCGCGTCGTCGTGCTCGGCGAGCGGGCCGCGGAGAAGCTGGGGATCAGCCGGCTGGAGAGCCAGCCGTCGATCTTCATCGGCGACGACAGCTACACGGTCATCGGGATCGTCAATGCGATGGAGCGTCGCCCGGACATGCTCGACGCCGTGATCCTCCCCATGGGCACCGCGCAGGCGGACTTCGGCCTCACCCGCCCGGACGAGCTGCAGATCCAGATCGCGACCGGCGCCGGGCCGCTCGTCAAGGTACAGGCACCGATCGCGCTCGACCCGAACGGACCGGAGAACTTCAAGGTCAAGGCTCCCCCGGCCGGATCGGACCTGCGGGCGAACGTCCAGGCGGACATCAACGCGATCTTCCTCGCCCTGGGCGGCGTCGCGCTGCTGGTCGGCGGGCTCGGGATCGCCAACGTCACGCTGCTGTCCGTCATGGAACGGCGCGGGGAGATCGGCCTGCGCCGTGCGCTCGGGGCCACCCGGCGCAACATCGCGTGGCAGTTCGTCGTGGAGTCCGTCGTCATCGGTCTGCTGGGCGGGCTGATCGGCGCCTCGATCGGGGTGTTCGTCGTGGTGGGTGTGTCGATCATGAAGGACTGGACGGCGATCCTCGACATCAAGATGGCGCTCGGCGCCGCCGCGATGGGCGGGGTCATCGGCCTGCTCGCCGGCCTGTACCCGGCGATGAAAGCCGCGGCGATCGAACCGATCACCGCGCTGCGCGGGGGGATCTAGCGCCGTGGCGGCCGGCGTTGCACGCTCTCTGGTGCTGGGAAGCGCCCTGGGGCTGTGCGTCGCCGCGCTGGCCGGGTGCTCGACTCCCGGCACCCCGGATACGGCGGTCTCCCCCGGGGACGAGTTCGAGTCCTACATGGACGCGATCTTCGCCGGCTTCGACTACACGGCGAGCCTGTCCCTCGAGCAGGACGCCATCGCTGCCTGCATGGGGGACCTCGGCTTCGAGTACATCCCGACGTTCGCGCGCGCGGCCGCCATCAGCCTCGACTTCGGCGACCCAGCCGAGAATGCGGAGTTCCGGCGCGTCGAGGGGTGGGGAGTCACTGCCGAGCAGTCGGGGACCGGCATGGCCGGCCCCGGGTCGTCCACCCGGCTCACTCCCGTCGTCGACGTGGACCCCAACGAAGTGATCGTCGACGCGATGTCCGCGTCCACCAAGGACGCCTATGACCTTGCGCTCTACGGCATCGATCGCGCGACCGGTGAGCTTGTGTCGACGACCAGCTGCTCCCAGGTGGCCCGCGAGACGTACTCGATCGAGGGAGCCCTCGCGCCTACCCCGGACCTCGCCGCCGTGTATGAGGAGATGCGGGAGGTGCGCTCCAACTACGGGTCCGACCCCCGCATACTCGACCTCGACGCCCGCTGGGCGCAGTGCATGACGGACGCCGGGTACCTCGGGTACACCACCCCATTCAACGCCTCGAGCCGCTTCGAGGAGATCGTCGCCAATCCCCTGTCTCCGCTGACTCCCGACGAGTTCGAGACCCAGCGCGCCCTCGAGGTCGCGACCGCCGTCACGGACGAGCAGTGCCGCGAGGCGCTCGACTACGACCAGGTCACCCTGGACATCCGCTCCGCCCGCAACATCGAGTTTGTCACCGAGAATCAGGACGCCCTCGACGCGATGGTGATCGCCGCCCAAGAGAACACCCCACGGCTGCCGGAGAAGACGGAAACTCCATGACGAACACTGCGAGCACCGGAGGTCGTCCCGCTCCGCGCAGTGGTCGTCGGCGGCGCCTCGGGATCGCCACCGGCGCGGCCCTGATGGGCTCCTCGCTGGTGCTGGCCGGATGCGACTCCGACGACGACAAGCCGGCCACGGCGCCCACCGAGTCCGCCTACCTGCTCCAGGAGTACGTCTCCGAGGTCTACGCCGGCGTCGACCTTGTCGCACAAGCCCGCTTGCAGCAAGACTTCATTGCTACATGCATGGGCGATGCGGGCTTCGAGTACATCCCGTCCTTGGCCGGCCCGCTTGAGTTCACACTGCCAGAGCCTGACGACTGGGCCGCATTCCAGCTTGTCGAGGGGTGGGGGGTGACGGCCGGGCAGACGGGCGTCGGGATGGAGAACCCCGCCGCCCTCGTCTCACTAACCGGTCAGACGGCGTCCGAGCCCGACCCCAACCTCAAGATCGCCCTGGCCCTGTCCCCGGCCGCGCGCGAGGCGTACTACGCGGCCTTCTTGGACGTCGGCGGGTGCAACGACCAGGCGACGGCGGAATACTCGATCGAGAGCGCCCTCGCGACGACCCCCGATCTCCTCGCCCTGTACGAGGAGATCTTCGAGCTGTACGCGTCCGACGGGACCGACCCGCGCACGATCGAGATCGCCGCCCGGTGGGCGCAGTGCATGACCGACTCCGGGTACCTCGGCTACACCACGCCCGGCAACGCGTCATCCACCTTCGAGGAGGCGCTCCCCCCGAACGACGGCGAGCTGACGCCCGACGAGATCGAGGCCCAGCGAGCGGACGAGGTGGCGGCTGCTGCTGCCGACCTCGCGTGCCGCACAGACCTCGACTACGACGCGATCACAGACGGGATCCGCATCGCCCGAGAGCAGGAGTTCCTCGAGGAGAACCGCAAGGAGCTCGACGCGCTGCTCCTCACCGTCCGGGAGAACACCCCACGACTGCCGGAGACGGCGCCCCCCTGACCTAGATCACAGCGCGTAGTCGACCACGAGCGGGGCGTGGTCGCTCCAGCGGGCCTCGTAGGAGTCCGCCCGGTCGACGCGTACGCCGGAGGCGTGCTCCGCCAGGGCCGGGGTGGCCAGCTGGTAGTCGATGCGCCAGCCGGAGTCGTTGGCGAAGGCCTGGCCGCGGTTGGACCACCACGTGTACGGGCCGGGGCCGTCGCCGCCGTGCACCCGGCCGAGGTCGACCCAGCCCTGGGCGAACCAGGCGTCGAGGTAGGCCCGCTCCTCGGGCAAGAAGCCCGCGCTCTTGAGGTTGCCCTTCCAGTTCTTGATGTCGTTGTTGGTGTGGGCGATGTTGAGGTCGCCCGCCACCACGACGTGCTGCCCGCTCTCCGCGAGCTCGGTCAGGCGCGCCGTGACTTTCTCCAGGTGGGCGTACTTCTGGTCCATCTTCGGCGTGCCGGCGGTCCCGGAGTGGATGTAGGTGGAGACGACGGTGATCCGCTCCCCCGACGGCAGGTCGAGCTCGGCCTCGACCCAGCGACCCGTGTCGACGGGAACCTCCGGCTCGCCATTGCCCAGGCCGATGCGCACGGCGTGGAAGGGCAGCCGGGAGGCGATCGCGACGCCGGCGCGGCCCTTGATCTCGCAAGCCTCGTGGACGATGTGCCACTCCTCGCCGAGCAACCCCGTGACGATCTCGTCAGGGGCGCGGACCTCTTGCAGCAGGAGGATGTCGGGTTGGCGCTCGGCGAGCCAGGCGGCCATGCCGTTGCGGTAGGCGGCACGGATGCCGTTGACGTTGGCAGTTGCGATGGTGACCATGCCCCCATCCAACCGCATGCCACCGACAGTCTGTGTCGGCTCGCGGGTGGAACGGTGGTTTCAGGGTCGGGACGTGCCGTCCGGCGCGGGCCTGACGGGCAGCGCAGTCTCCGGCGGGGCAGTCTCAGGCAGCGCCGTCTCGCGGAATCGCCGCGCGAGGACGGCAGACACGAGAGCGAGCCCGGCCAGCACGACGAATCCGGCCCGCAGGGCGTCCGCGGTCGCGAAGACGCCGGTCAGCGCCCCGCCCAGGACCGCACCGACGTAGGTGAAGATGTTGAGCCTGGCGACCGCCTGGTCGGTGACCGTCTCGACAGACGTCTCGGCGGTCGAGACGGCCGACGTCCCGACGACGGTCGTCGCCTGGCCCGCACGCGCGGCTGCCTCGGCCGCACGGTCCCCCGCAGCCGAGAAGGCGAGCGGTGCGACCACGCCGAGACCTAGCCCGGTCGCCGCGAAACCCACGAGCGCGACCGGCCAGCCCGGCGCGAGTGCAACGGTCAGCAACCCGGCCGCGCCGACCGTCCCACCCAGGCGCACGACCGTGACCCGCCCAGCCCTGGCCACCCAGGAGTCGGCGAACAGTCGGGAGGCGATGAGCGTCGCCTGATAGGCGGCGTACCCGAGCGGGGCGACCACCTTCCCGGCGTCCAGGATGTCGCGCAGGAACGGCGCGCCCCACGTAGACGCGGAGGAGTCGGCGACCGGGTAGGCGAGCATCGCCGCACCGAGCACGACGATCGTGGACAGCGGCACTGCGGAGGGCGAGGCGGAGGGCAGAGCGTGCGCGACGTCGTCGGGCATGGTCGGTGCGGGGACTGTGGGTGCGGGCGTCTCCGCCCCGTGCAGCAGGCCGCGGGAGAGCACGAGCGTCGCGGCGACGACCACGACCGCGACGAGCGGGAGCGACTGGTCGAGCTCGGCGTCGGCCAGGGCCGCGGCCGACACGCTCAGCGCGCCGAGCACGCCGCCCGCGGCGTTGGCCGCGAAGAAGGAGGCGAGGACGCTGCGCCCGTAGCCGCGCTCGACCATGATGCCCTGCATGTTGATCGACGCGTCCACCGAGCCCAGGCACAGCCCATAGGCACCGAAGGCCACGAGGAAGGCGGGCCACGTCGTCGCGAAGCCGACCGCGAGAACCGCCAGCGCCGCACCGATCAGGCCGCCGGTGACTACCTTGGCGGAACCGTAGCGCGCGGCGAGCAGCCCGGAGAGAGCGCTGCCCGTGCCGGCGCAGACACAGACCCACAGGACGGCGAGCGTGATGATCGCGTCGTCCATGCCGAGGCGGTCTTTGTACGTGGGGACGTTCGTCAGCATGACGGCGAAGGCCATGCCCTGGACGGCGTAGGCAGCAGTCACACTCACCCGGCCGCGTCGCAGGAGCGTGCTCGCGGGAGAGGCTGGTGGCGGCCGGCGCACTGAGCTCATTGCCGCACACTAGCCCCTCAACGTCGACGGGACCTCCTGATCTTGCGTCAGAAGGTCCCGTCCGCGCTGGTCAGGCTCCTGCCGCGGCCAGTCCTGCCAGGCGCCGCTCGGCGCTGTCGACGACGTTCGCGAGCAGCATGGCCCGCGTCATCGGGCCGACGCCGCCCGGGTTGGGCGAGATCCAGCCGGCCACCTCGGCCGCGGCCGGGTCGATGTCACCGACGACGACGGACTTGCCGGTCTCGGGGTCGGTCGCACGGCTGACGCCGACGTCGATGAGCACGGCTCCGGCCTTGACGTCTTGCGCGCGGACGATGCCCGGCACACCCGCGGCCGCGACGATCACGTCGGCCGTGCGCAGCAGCGCCGGCAGGTCCGTGGTCCCGGTATGGGTCAGGGTGACCGTGGCGTTGACGGCGCGTCGGGTAAGGAGCAGGCCGATCGAGCGACCCACCGTGGTCCCCCGCCCGACGACGACGACGTGCTTGCCGGCGAGGCTGATCCCGTTGCGCTCGATGAGGTTGATGATCCCGGCCGGGGTGCACGGCAGCGAGGAGGTGATCGGCTCGTTGGTGCGCAGCACCAGGCGGCCGAGGTTCATCGGGTGCAGGCCGTCGGCGTCCTTGTCGGGGTCGATGAGCTCAAGCACCCGGTTCGTGTCGATGCCGCGCGGCAGCGGCAGCTGGACGATGTACCCGGTGCAGGTGGGGTCGTCGTTCAGGCGGCGCACTGCCGCCTCGATCTCGTCCTGGGTCGCCTCGGCCGGCAGATCCTCGCGGATGGACTCGATGCCCACCTCTGCGCAGTCGCGGTGCTTGCCCGCGACGTACCAGGTGGATCCCGGGTCCGCGCCCACGAGCAGGGTGCCGAGCCCCGGCGTCGAGCCGCTCGCGCGCAGCGCCGAGACGCGGGCGGTCAGCTCGGCCTTGATCTGCGCCGCGGCAGCCTTGCCATCAAGAATCTGTGCAGTCATGTTGCGCTCCTTTATCCACGAACCACCGGACACACCCACCACCGTGCACCACCGCGCACGTCTACCGAGCGCCCACCCGGCCGCCGACTGCGGCCAAAACCCGCGGTGAGTGCGGGCAAACGGCTGCCTAAAACGGACATCGGGCAGCCGTTTGACCGCACTCAGCGGATCGGGACGCAGCGGGTCGGGGACTCGGCGGAATGGGGTTAGTACTGCTGGAGGCCGGGGTAGAGGGGGAAGTCGGCTGCCAGCTTGTCGACGCGGGCCTTGAGGGAGTCGACGTCGGTCGCCGCGCCGTTCTTCAGGGCGGTCGCGATGATGTCTGCCACCTCGGTGAACTCCTTGTCGCCGAAGCCGCGCGTGGCGAGCGCCGGGGTGCCGATGCGCAGGCCCGAGGTCACGCGCGGAGGGCGCGGGTCGAAGGGCACCGCGTTGCGGTTGACCGTGATGCCGACGGCGTGCAGGAGGTCCTCGGCCTGCTGGCCGTCGAGCTCGGAGTGACGCAGGTCGACGAGCACGAGGTGCACGTCGGTGCCACCGGTCAGGACCGAGACGCCGGCCTTCGTGACGTCGTCGGCCACGAGGCGCTCGGCGATGATCTTCGCCCCGCGCAGCACGCGCTCCTGACGCTCGGCGAACTCGGCCGAGCCGGCGATCTTGAAGGCCACGGCCTTCGCGGCGATGACGTGCATGAGCGGGCCACCCTGCTGCCCGGGGAAGACGGCCGAGTCGATCTTCTTGGCGAATTCCTGCTTGGACAGGATGAAGCCGGACCGCGGGCCACCGAGGGTCTTGTGCACGGTCGAGGAGACGACGTCGGCGAAGGGCACCGGGTTCGGGTGCAGGTCGGCGGCGACGAGCCCGGCGAAGTGAGCCATGTCGACCCAGAGCTTCGCGCCGACCTCGTCCGCGATCGCCCGGAAGGCCGCGAAGTCGAGGTGGCGAGGGTAGGCGGACCAGCCGCCGATGATGACATCGGGACGCTCGGCCAAGGCCGTCTCGCGGACCTTGTCCATGTCGACCAGGTGCGTCTCGGGGTCGACGCCGTAGGCGGAGACCTCGTAGAGCTTGCCCGAGAAGTTGATCTTCATGCCGTGCGTGAGGTGACCACCGTGGGCCAGCTCGAGGCCGAGGATCTTGTCACCCTTGTTGATGAGGGCGTGCAGCACCGCGGCGTTGGCCGTCGCACCCGAGTGCGGCTGGACGTTGGCGTGCTCGGCCCCGTAGAGCTCCTTGACGCGGGCGATCGCGAGGTTCTCGGCGATGTCGACCTGCTCGCAGCCGCCATAGTAGCGGCGTCCGGGGTACCCCTCGGCGTACTTGTTCGTCAGCACCGAGCCCTGGGCCTCGAGGACGGCACGCGGGACGAAGTTCTCGCTCGCGATCATCTCCAGGGTGTCGCGCTGGCGGGCCAGCTCGCCGTCGAGGACGGCGGCGATCTCGGGGTCGACCTGGGCCAGGCCCTGGTTCATAACAATCTCGTTCTGGGCGGTCATGGTTCTCCTTGCAGCGGGAGGCGGCAGGCAGATCCGTGCGGATCTGCTCAGTCGACGTACCTACTGTGTGAGATGCCCAGATGTGCTCATCCGGGCACCGCACACACGTGTGGGTGACCGGGGCCCAGGCGAACGACCCGAAGTCTGAAAACGTGTCGCTCCCCGGTGGTGGTCCACCATGCGATCCGCTGGATGCGCCCTGTCTCCAGGGTCGATCCGCCGGTTCGGCTGCGCCAGTCGCGACGTTGAAGAGCCTAACGCATGAGCCTGCCCGGATGCCAGAACCGCCGGAGGGCGGGACGCAAGGCTGCTGCGTCCCGCCCTCCGGCGGTTCTGGCGTTCACGGCCGGTGGTATCAGCCGACGCTGGAGCGGCGCTTGTTCACCATGTCGAAGGCGACCGCGGCGAGCAGCACCAGACCCTTGATGCTTTGCTGCCAGGCTGCGTCGACCGCGAGGATCGACAGGCCCATGTTGAGCACGCCCATGATGAGCGCACCGATCATCGCGCCAGAGACCTTGCCAACACCGCCGGTCACTGCGGCCCCGCCGATGAAGCAGGCGGCGATCGCATCGAGCTCGTAGTTCGTGCCAGCCGTGGCCACACCCGCACCGGCGCGCGCGGTCGTGACCACCGCGGCGACCGCGGCGAGGACACCCATGTTGACGAAGATGCCGAAGTCGACCCGTCGTGAGTTGACACCCGACAGCACGGCCGCGTGACGGTTGCCGCCGACCGCGTAGATGTGACGGCCGAACACGCTGCGGTTGAGCATGAAGGAGTACGCGATGACCAGCATCCCGACGATGAGCAGCACGATCGGGGTTCCGCCCGAGCTCTGCGCGAGCCAGTAGGTGAAGAGACCGATGATCACCGCCGTGAAGACGATCTTCATGACGAAGGCGGCCATCGGCTCGACCGCGAGTTCGTGCTTGCGCAGCGAGGCGCGGGAGCGCCACTGGGTCAGGGCGAAGGCGAGGATGGCGATCACACCGACGCAGATCGTGACCACATCAAGGTTACCGGCGAAGCCGAACCAGTTCGGCAGCGATCCGTTTGAGATCGCATTGAAGGGCTTGGGCAGGCCGGCCACCGTCGTTCCGACGAGGATGATCGCCAGACCGCGGAAGATGAGCATGCCGGCGAGCGTCACGATGAACGCCGGTATCCCGACGTAGGCCACCCAGAATCCCTGCCACATACCCACCAGTGCGCCGACGAGCAGTGTCAGCACGACCGCGAGCAGCCACGGCATGTCCCATCGGGTGAGCATGATGGCGCACAGTCCGCCGGTGAAGGCGACGACGGACCCGACCGAGAGGTCGATGTGCCCGGCGACGATCACCATGACCATGCCGATCGCGAGGATCATCACGTAGGCGTTCTGCTGGAAGAGGGCGGCGACGTTGTTCGGGTAGAGGAGTCGCCCGTCCGTTTTCACCTGGAAGAACAAGACGATCACGATCAGCGCCGCGACGATCCCGTACTGACGGACGTTACGACCGAGGTATTCCCTGACGGCGTTCATCGGACTGCTGCTCCCTTGCCCATAGTCATGTAATGCATGAGTGATTCTTGGGTGGCATCGGCTCGCGCCACCTCACCGGTGATCCGGCCCTGGCTCATCGCGTAGGTGCGGTCGCACAGCCCGATGAGCTCGGGAAGCTCGGAGGAGATGACGATGACGGCCTTGCCGAGGTCGGCAAGAGCGTTGATGATCCCGTAGATCTCGTACTTGGCGCCCACGTCGATGCCGCGGGTCGGCTCGTCGAGGATGAGCACGTCGGGGTCTGAGTAGACCCACTTGCTCAGCACGACCTTCTGCTGGTTGCCGCCCGAGAGCTTGCCGACGACCGCCTCGATCGTGGGCGACTTGATCCTGAACTCGGCGCGGTACTTCTCGGCGACCTTGATCTCGGCCTCCGCCTCCACGATGCCCCAGCGCGCGACCTTGCCCAGGGCGGATGCGGAGATGTTCTCGCGGATCGTCTGGATGAGGTTGAGCCCGTAGCGCTTGCGGTCCTCGGTCGCATAGGCGACGCCGTGGCCGATGGCCTCGGACACCGTGCGCATCCGCACCGGCTCGCCGTCCTTGTAGACCGTCCCGCTGATCCGGGAGCCGTAGGAGCGCCCGAAGACGCTCATCGCCAGCTCCGTGCGCCCCGCGCCCATGAGCCCGGCCAGTCCGACGATCTCTCCGGCGTGCACGCTGATGTTCGCGTCCTCGACGACAAGACGTTCGGAGTCGACGGGGTGGTGGACGGTCCAGTGCTCGACCCGCAGCACCTCCGCACCGATCACGGGGGTGTGCTCGGGGAAACGGCTGTCCATCGACCGGCCGACCATCGAGCGGATGATGCGGTCCTCGGTCACAGGTTCCGGTCCGTGCAGGTCGAGGGTCTCGATCGTGGATCCGTCCCGGATGATCGTCACCCGGTCGGCGATCGCCGAGATCTCGTTGAGCTTGTGGGAGATGATGATGCAGGTGATCCCGTTGTCGCGGAACTGCGCGATGAGGGAGAGCAGGTGGGCGCTGTCCTCGTCGTTGAGCGCCGCGGTGGGCTCGTCGAGGATGAGCAGGTCGACCTTCTTGGACAGGGCCTTGGCGATCTCGACCAGCTGCTGCTTGCCGACGCCGATGTCCATCGCTTTGACCTGCGGGTTGTCCTTGAGCCCAACCCGCGCGAGCAGGTCCGCGGCGTCGTGCAGGGCCTGGTTCCAGTCGATAATCCCGGCCGAGGACTTCTCGTTGCCGAGGAAGATGTTCTCCGCGATCGACAGATACGGTATGAGGGCCAGCTCCTGGTGGATGATCACCACCCCGCGAGCCTCGCTGTCCCGGATGGACCGGAACTCGCAGTCCTTGCCGTCAAGCACGATCGTGCCGTCATAGCTGCCATGGGGGTACACCCCGGACAGCACGTTCATGAGGGTCGACTTCCCGGCCCCGTTCTCCCCGCAGATCGCGTGGACCTCACCGCGTCGGACGTTCAGCGTGACGTCGCTGAGCGCCTTGACCCCAGGAAACTCCTTGGTGATCTCGCGCATCTCGAGGATGTAGTCGTTGTCACCCATCCGTGCTCCTCACTCATGCCAGCTCTGCTGCCGATCCGGGGCGGTGTCGGCTCTGGTCGGTCGTGACCGACCAGAGCCGACACCAGGTGGATCAGAGGCCGAGCTTGTCGGCTGTGTAGAAGTTGGAGTCCACGAGCAGGGACTGGATGGTGTCCGGGACGACGACCTCGGGCGGGAGGAGGTAGGCCGGGACGACCTTGACGCCGTTGTTGTAGGTCTTCTCGTCGTTGACGGTGACCGTCTGGCCGTCGATGATCTGGCCGACCATCTTCGCGACCTGGTCGCCCAGGGTGCGGGTGTCCTTCCAGACCGTCATCGACTGCATTCCGGCGATCATGTTCTTGACGTTGGCCTCGTCAGCGTCCTGGCCGGTGATGATGGGCCAGTCGGCCGAGGTGTAGCCGCTGCCGGAGAGCGCCTGCTCGATGCCGAGGGCGAGCGAGTCGTTCGGGGAGAGGACGACGTCGACCTTCTTGTCGGTGTAGAAGGAGTTGAGACGGTTCTCCATCTCGGACTGGGCCTTGGCGGACTCCCAGCCCTGGATCCCGATCGTGGTCCAGTCATCGAGCGTGGCCGGACCCTTGCCGGACGGGACGACCAGCTGGCCCTTCTCGACATAGGGCTGGAGCACGTCCCAGGCGCCCTTGAAGAAGAAGCGCGCGTTGTTGTCGTCCGGAGAACCGGCGAAGGGCTCGAGGTTGAACGGCCCGGCGCCGCCGGCGAGGTCGAGCTTCTCCTCGATGAACTGTCCCTGGAGCGTCCCGACGAGCTCGTTGTCGAACGTGGCGTAGTAGTCCACGTTCGCCGTGTCGTTGATGAGGCGGTCGTACGCGATGACCGGGATCTTCTTGTCCGCGGCGGTCTGCAGGACCGGGCCGAGGGCCGTCCCGTCGATCGAGGCGATGACGAGGACGTCCGCGCCGTCGTTGATCATGTTCTGCAGCTGGGTGATCTGCTGGTCCACCTTGTTGTCGGCGTACTGCAGGGTCGTCTCGTAGCCGATCTTCTTGAGCAGCTCGTCGAGGTGCTTGCCGTCGTTGTTCCAGCGCTCGAGGCTCTTGGTCGGCATCGCGATGCCAATCAGGGGCGTGTCGGACGCGGCGTCCGTGGTCTCGGCATCCGAACGCTCCGAGCTGCATCCCACGAGCGCTCCGAAGAGCAGGGTCGTGCCCGCAAGGGCGGCAATCGTCTTGCGCAGTGACGTCATCGTCATGTCCTTTTCACCGTTGAATCAGCGTGGTGGGCGTCGCCAGTGCGTCGCCCGGTGGCCGAGTGGGTCGTTCCACGTGGCCGATGTCGAGAAAACTATGGCCTTTGAGTTTGACCGTCAAGCACAAAGACAACTTCGTAACCATTTTGTGTTCGAGTCTCAAACTCAAGAGGGTGGTCTACCTCACAGAAGGGGTGCTGCGGTACGCTCGGCCGTGTGACCACCGACCGATCCACGCCCGGATCGCAGGCTTCTCTCCGAGAAGCGAACAGAGCGCGCATCGTTGATGCCGTCAAGCGCTTCGGTGGGTTGACCCAGATCGAGCTCGCGGAGACCACCGGCCTGTCGACTGCGACCATCTCCACGATCGTCAAGGAGCTCACCGGCGCGGGCGTCGTCGACACGCGCCCCACCTCGCGGTCGGGGCGCCGAGCGCTCAAGGTCACCCTGGCCCGCCAGCTCGGGCTCGTCGCCGGCGTCCAGTTCGGCCACCGCCACCTCAAGGTCGCCCTCGGCGACTTCGGCCGCACGATCGTGGCCGAGCAGCAGATGCCGCTCCCCCTCGATCACCGGGTGGACACCGGCCTCGACCGCGCCGCGCTGCTCGTCGTCGACCTGCTCGAGCGGGTCGGCGCGTCCATGGACGAGCTGCTCACGATCGGCGTGGCGCTCCCCGCGCCCGTCGACACGTCGACCGGGATGATCTCGGTGCGCGGCGTGATGCGCGGCTGGGACGACCTGCACATCGGGCAGACCATGTCCAAGCGCCTCGCCCGTCCCGTGATCGTCGACAACGATGCCAACCTCGGCGCCCTCGCCGAGCACGAGCTTGGAGCAGGACGCGGCCACCAGGACATGGTCTTCGTCCGCGCCTCCTACAGCACGGGCGCTGGCATCCTCCTCAGCGGCCACCTGCACCGTGGGTATGCCGGGACCGCCGGCGAGATCGGGCACGTCCAGGTCGACCCCATGGGTGACATCTGCCGGTGCGGGAACCGCGGCTGCCTGGACACCGTGGTGAGCTCGACCGCGCTGCTCGACCTGGTGCGCTCGAGCCATGGCGACCTCACGCTGCGCGACCTCATCACCCGGGCCACCGAGGGCGACCCCGGGTGCCGCCGGGTGATCGCCGACGCCGGCGACCGGATCGGAGCCGTCGTCGCCCAGGTCGTCAACACCCTCAACCCGCAGGTCGTGGTCGTCGGTGGCGAGCTCGCCGCAGCGGGCGAGATCCTCGTCGGCCCGCTCCGCGAGGCCGTCCTGCGCCACACCCCGCCGAACACGATCGCACCCGTCGAGGTCGTGCTCGGGGAGCTTGGCCCCCAGGCCGAGGTGATGGGCGCGCTCACCCTTGCGCTCCAGTCCACCGAGGTCGCCACCGACCACCAGACCATCAGCACCCTGACCGACGAGTCCATGGCCGGCCGTTCCCGCCGGACACCCGCGCCATGACCCCGCCGCGCACCGTGCCACGACGACGTGGCCGTCCAGAGAGCCCCTCCAGGTACTCCCCGAACAGAGGACTGACGTGAGCGACACCACCTCCACCCCAGCACTGTCGCTGCGGGGAATCGACAAGGCCTACGGCGCCGTCCAGGCGCTCTCCGAGGTCAACTTCACGATCTACCCGCGGGAGGTCGTCGCGATCGTCGGCGACAACGCCGCCGGCAAGTCGACCCTGGCCAAGATCATCGCCGGGGTGATCACCCCCGACGCGGGGATCATCGAGTCCGAGGGAATCCCCGTGACCATCCCGACGCCCGCGAGCGCGCACGCCCTGGGAATCGCGACGGTCTTCCAGGAGCTCGCCCTGTGCGACAACCTCGACGTCGTCTCCAACCTCTTCCTCGGGCGTGAGCTGCGGCGCGGGCGGTACATGGACGAGGCCGCGATGGAGGAGATCGCGCGCAAGATCCTGCGCGACCTCACCTCACGGATCCCGTCGGTGCGGACCCTGCTCTCGTCCCTCTCCGGCGGTCAGCGCCAGAGCGTCGCGATCGCCCGCACGCTGCTGGGCAACCCGCGGATCGTCGTGCTCGACGAACCCACGGCGTCGTTGTCCGTCTCCCAGACGGCCGAGGTCCTCACCCACATCGAGCGAATGCGCGACCTCGGCCACGCCGTGGTGCTGATCAGCCACAACATGAGCGACGTGCGCGCGGTCGCCGACCGGATCGAGGTGCTGCGGCACGGCCGCAACAACGGCAGCTTCCCCGGCTACTCGACGAGCTACGAGGAGATCATCGCCGCGATCACCGGCGCGGCCGACTTCTCGACGCAGACGCGCTGACCGAGCCGGCGATCAGTCCTCAGCGTCGAGCGCGTCGCCGGCATCGGCGTCGTCGGACTGTGCGGCTTCGCCGAGGATCCGGCGCAGGTACGCGAACGTCAGGTCGCCGGCCACCTGGTCGTACTGGTGCTCATAGCCCTGCTTCTGGTACATCGCGAGGTTCTGCTTGGAGTCCTTGCCGGTGAAGACCCAGATCTCCTTGGTCTCCTCGGGCAGGTGCGGCAGCACCGCGAACATCATCTGTGTGCCGATCCCCTTGCCCTGCAGGTCGGGGGCGACGGCGAGGCGGCCGAGCGTGGCCTTGTCATCCTCGATCTCCACCCGGACAGAACCCACGAGGCGGTGCCCGGACCAGGCCCCGAGCGTGACGACGCCGGGAGCGCGCAGGTCGGCGCGCAGCTCGCCGAGGGTCTGCGTCAGGGGCGGGATGTTCGGGTCTCCGTAGACCTGCGCCTCTGTGACGAACGCGGCACGCCGCAGCGTGAGGAGCTCTCCGGCTGCCTCGTCGGTCACCAGGCTGATCGTGATGTCTAGATCGCTCATGTACGTATCGTCTCAGACTTGTGGCGGCCTCCCCGCACCCGCGCCGCACAAACTACTCTGAGCGGGTGACGACCTCCGACGCCTCCGCATCCCCCGAGCGATCCCCCGAGCACTGGGTGCTCTCCCTGTCCTGCCCGGACCGCCCTGGGATCGTGCATGCCGTGGCCGGGCTGCTCGCCGAGCACGGCGGGAACATCACCGAGTCCCAGCAGTTCGGCGACCCGGACACGCACCTGTTCTTCATGCGGGTCCAGGTCGAGTCCGCAGCCTCGCGAGCCGATCTTGGCGCCGCGCTGACGGCCCTCGCAGCGGACTTTGACATGACCTGGTCGCTCGACGTCGTCGGCCGCCCGGTACGCACCCTGATCTTGGTGAGCACGGCCGCGCACTGCCTCAACGACCTGCTCTTCCGCCAGCGGTCGGAGAACCTGCCGATCGACATCGTGGCCGTGGCGGGCAACCACCGTGACCTCGAGCCGCTGACCGAGTTCTACGGCAAGACCTTCCACCACATCCCGGTCACCAAGGACACCAAAGCCGAGGCCGAGGCCGCCCTGCTCGCCCTCGTCCGTGAGCTCGACGTCGAGCTCGTGGTGCTCGCTCGCTACATGCAGGTGCTCTCCGACGACCTGTGCCGCGAGCTCGAGGGGAAGATCATCAACATCCACCACTCCTTCCTGCCGAGCTTCAAGGGCGCCAAGCCCTACCACCAGGCCCACGACCGTGGTGTCAAGCTCATCGGCGCCACGTCCCACTACGTCACCGGGGACCTCGACGAGGGACCGATCATCGAGCAAGACGTGGAGCGGGTGGACCACTCCCGCCACGTGAACGAGCTGGTCGCCCAGGGGCAGGACGTCGAGCGCCGGGTACTGGCCCGCGCGGTGCGCTGGCACGCCGAGCACCGGGTGCTGCTCAACGGCCACCGGACCGTCATCTTCCGCTGAGCCGGCGGGCTGAGCCTGTGATCTAGGCCCGGCTGGCCCCGCGGGCTCCCCGGGCCCGACGGGACAGCTCGTCGATGATCACCGCGACCGCCAGCACGATGCCGGTCACCGTGTAGGTCGCGGACGCGCCCATGTTCATGAGCGTCAGACCGTTGGAGATCGACTGCAGCACGAGGATGCCCAGCAACGCCGACCACGCGCTCCCCCGGCCCCCGTACAGGCTCACTCCGCCGATCACGGCGGCCGCGATCGCGGTGAGGCTCGCGTCCGTCCCACCGGTCCCCTGGTAGGCCGAGGCGAGCCGGCCCGCGGAGAGCACGCCGCCGATCACCGCGAACGTCGAGCAGGCGACAAACACCGAGACGACGACGCCGCGCACCGGCAGGCCCGCCCGGCGGGCGGACTCGAGGTTCCCCCCCACGGCCCGGACGGCACGCCCCCACCGGGTGCGCCGCAGCACGACATCCGTCCCGGCCACGAGCGCGAGGAACAGTGCGAACATGTACGGCACGCCGCGGTTGGTGTTGAGGTAGGTGGTCGCCACCACGGCGACCAGGGTGAGCACGCCCACCCGGAGGGCGATCGAGGCCCATCGGTCGGCCGGCAGATCCACCCGCAGCCGCCGCTCCCGGGTCACCACGAGCGAGGCCGCGTAGCCGATGACGACGACGGCCACCAGCAGGTAGGACAGCCACGGCGAGAGGAACATCTGCTGGCAGAACCGCACAAGCCACGACTCGTAGGGCAGGTTGACCGTCCCGGTGCTGCCGAGCACCCTGAGCTGGATCCCGAGCACCACAAGCAGCCCGGCGAGGGTGAAGACGAAGCTGGGCAGGCCCAGCCGGGTGAACAGCAGCCCGTAGGCCGCCCCGATCATGACGCCGACAACGAGGGCGGCGGCGATCGCGAGCCACAACGGCAGCCCCGCGCGCATGACGGTGACCGAGACGACGGCGGAGCCGAGCCCGCTCACCGCGCCGACCGACAGGTCGATCTGCCCGATCATCAGCGTCAGCACGATGCCCAGCGCGATGATCCCGCTCGCCGCGGACTGCAGCGTAAGGTTGACGAGGTTGTCGCTGCTCAGGAATGTGTGGTTGAGCAGCCCGAAGACCGCCCAGATGACCAGCAGCGCGCCGACGATCGGCAGGAAACCGAGCTCGCCGCTGCGGACTCGGTGGATGAACGACTGGCCGACCATCGGCGTCGATGAACTCATCGGGCCCACCCCCCGGAGGCGTCGTGGGACGCCGTCGGCGGGTCGCCGTCGGCCGGGCGGTGGTGACCGGTCCGCACCCCGGTCACGGCGGCAAAGAGATCCTCATAGGTGGTGGTGCTCGCCGAGAAGAGGCCATTGGTCCGGCCCAGGCGCAAGACCGCGATACGGTCCGCGACCGCATGGACGTCGGCGAGGCTCTGGCTGATGAGGATCACCGCGAGTCCTCGCTCGCGCAGCCTCTCGACGAGATTGAGCACCTCAGCCGTCTGCATCACGCCCAGAGCCGCGGTCGGCTCGTCGAGGATGACCACACGGGGCTCCCCCAGCAACGACCGTGCGACGGCGACGGCCTGGCGCTGGCCGCCCGAGAGCGCCCCGACCGGCACCCGGACCGAGGGCACCCGCACGGCGAGCTGGCCGAGCACCTCCCAGGCGCGGCGCTCCATCGTCACCTCGTCGAGCAGCGGGCCTCGTTCCAGCTCGTTGCCCAGGAAGAGGTTCTCCACCACGTCGAGGTTCTCGCACAGCGCGAGCTCCTGGAACACCGTGGCGATCCCCTGCGCGCGGGCTGCTCCTGGCGAGGTGAAGGTGACCTCCTCGCCGTCGACCTCGACGTGGCCGGCGTCGGGGACCTGCGCACCGGAGAGGATCTCCACGAGGGTGGACTTGCCGGCGCCGTTGTCCCCGACGATGGCCAGCACCTCGTGGGCGTGGACCTCGAGGTCGACTCCGACGAGGGCGCGGACTGCGCCAAAGCTCTTGCTCACCCCGCGCAGGGCCAGCACGGGGCGGGCGGGCGCGCCCGCGCGCCACGCGTCGTCGGGCAGGTCGGAGGGCGCCATGTCAGTTCTCCGCTGGGTCGAGCAGGCCGGCGTCGATGCAGGCCTGAGTGAATGGCTGGACGCAGATCTGCGCCGCCGTGAAGACCCCACCGGCGATGAGGACTCCCTGGATCGTCTCGCGGGTGACCGCCATGGGCGTGAGCAGCATCGCCGGGACGCCGCGAACGGTGGCCGTAGCCACCGGGGTCTCCCCCTGCACGAGGCGCACCGCCAACTCTGCAGCGGTCCAGGCCTGCTGGCTGATGGCCTTGTAGACGGTCATGTACTGGTCACCGGTGACGATCCGCTGGACCGCCGCGAGCTCGGCGTCCTGGCCGGTGACCGGCGGGATCGGGGACAGGCCAGCCGCGCGCATCGCGGTGATCGCCCCTCCGGCGGTCCCGTCGTTGGCCGCATAGACCCCGTCGACATCCCCCTCGAAGCGGGTGAGCTGCCCCGAGACCCACTCATGCGCCGAGTCGGGGCTCCAGTCGGGGGTCGAGTACTCGGCCAAGATGGTCAGGTCGCTGTTCTCGAGCGCGAGGGCCAGGCCCTCGCGCAGCTCGGCAGAGTTGGGGTCCGTCGCCGCGCCGTTGACCACGAGGATGTGACCCTCGGTCACCCCGTTGTTGCGGAGCGCGCGGACCAGGGCTTCGCCCTGCATCTGACCGATCCGCCGGCTGTCGAAGGACACGTAGTAGTCCGCGCCCGCGAGGAAGCGGTCGTAGGCGACCACGGCCACCCCGCGGGCACGGGCGGACGCCAGGATGGACTGTGCGGTCGCGGTGTCCACGGCGTCGAGCACCAGGACGGTCGCCCCGTGCGCCAGGGCGGCCTCGGCCTGGACCTGCTGACGCTCCGGGTCCTGGTTGGCATTGGAGTACAGCACGGTGCAGTCCGGGCATCGTTGCGAGACGACCGACTCGAACATCGGGCGGTCGATCGACTCGTAGCGGGTGGTCTTGGATTCTGGGAGCAGGAAGGCGATCGTCCCCGCGGACGCGCCGTCGGCGTCGGAGCAGCTGGTGAGTGCAAGAAGCGCCACGAGCGCGGTGGTCGCCGCCATCGCGACGCACAGCCGTGCTCTGCCCTGCCTCGGCCTGCCCTGTCGTCGTGTCACAGTCCCCCTCCCATCGGGGCCGCGATCTTCGCATGGTCCATCGCAAGCAGCAACGCCCCGCGCACCTCGGCCTGGCTGCCCAGAGCCGACGCCACCACTCCGACCGGCCCGTCGAAGGACGGGATGGACCGGCGGCCCAGGACTGCTCGGATCGGATCGAGCAACAGGTCACCGGCCTGCGCCAGCTCCCCGCCGATGACCAGGAGCTCGGGATCGATGAAGTTGCAGATGCTCGCGGCGGCCACCCCCAGGTGCTGGCCGGCGTCGGAGATCACCCGGCGGCACCCCAGGTCACCGTTCTGAGCCAGGTGGATGGCCTCGGGCAGGGTGAGGTTGCCGTGGCTCGTGGTGAGCATGTCGAGCAGCAGGGAGGCGCCGACGTACATCTCCAGGCAGCCTCTGCTCCCGCAGCGGCAGATCGGGCCGTGGTCCTCGACCGTGAGGTGACCGATCTCCCCGACCGTCCCGCTGCGCCCGTGGAAGACCTGACCGTTGAGGATCAGCCCCGCGCCCACGCCGTGCGAGACGCGGATGTACACGACGTGCTGGAAGCCGCTCGCGGCACCCACCCGGGCCTCCGCGAGCGCACCGAGGTTGGCGTCGTTGTCGACGTGGACGGCCACACCCAAGCGCTGGGTGAGCTCCTCGGAGACGGAGAATCCTTCCCATCCCCGGAGCAGGCCCAGTGCGGAGACCCGCCCGGTCCGCACGTCGACCGGGGCCGGGACCCCCACCCCGACCGCGAGCAGCTCCTCCAACGGTGCGTCCACCTGCTCGACCAGCTCGGTCAGGAGCAGCGCGGCTCGCTCCATGCCGGCGTCTGCCCTGTGATCGGGCGGCAACGGCATGCGTTGCTCTGCGATGATCTGGTGCGCGGTGTCGGCCACCGCGACCCGCAGGGAGCGTGACCCGAAATGGATCCCGGCGACAAGGCCGAGGTTGCGCGCGAGGGTGACCTGGAGGGCGCGGCGCCCGCTGCGTGAGGTGGGCGCGGTGCTGAGCACGCCCGCGCCCGCAAGCTCCTTGACGATGTTGGAGATCGTCGCTGGTGACAGCCCTGTCACCCCGGCCAGCTCGACCTGCGTGAGGGAGCCACGCTGCTGGACCGCACTCACGATGCGGGCCCGGTTGGCTTCACGTAGTGAAGTCTGAGAGCCCGGCGTCACCCGGTCATTACTCACGCGCCACAGCGTACAACCACTGGATGATCTGGCGGAACAGCGCAAAATCGCGAATCCACACCCTGAAGCCAAGATCACGATTTGGCCAACCTTGTCTTCACCTCTTGACGCCAAGGCCTGTGGGGCATTTGATGAACATGGATCGAGACGGGGCGCGACGGTGCTCCCCATGGTCGCAACCGGCGACGACGAACCCCATTACGGCAACGGAGGCGTAAGCACAATGACACGCAAACTCATGCGATTCACAGCGGTGGCCGCAGCTCTCGCGGTCGCCTCACTGTCTCTGAGCTCATGTGGCTCGGACAACAAGGACGACGGCACCACCGCATCCGGCAGCGACAACGAGGTCGAGGTGTTCACCTGGTGGGCCTCCGGCTCCGAAAAGCTCGGACTCGACGCGCTCGTCGGGGTCTTCAACACCCAGCACCCCGACATCAAGTTCGTCAACGGGGCGGTCGCCGGCGGCGCCGGCTCCGCCGCGAAGGACCTGCTGCAGTCCCGGCTGCAGGCGAAGAACCCGCCGGACACGTTCCAGGCCCACGCCGGCGCAGAGCTCACCGACTACATCGCAGCCGGCCAGATCCAGGACATCTCGGATCTCTACACCGAGTTCAAGCTCACCGACGTCTTCCCCGCGGACCTGCTCAGCAGGCTCACCGTGGACGGCAAGATCTACTCGATCCCCTCCAACATCCACCGCGCCAACATGGTCTGGGCGAACCCGGCCGTGCTCACGGAGGCCGGCCTCGACCCGACGGCCACCTACGCCACGATCGCCGACTGGTTCCCGGCGCTCGACGCCGTCAAGGCCACCGGCAAGACGCCGCTGTCGGTCGCGACCACGTGGACCCAGGTCAACCTGCTCGAGACGGTCCTGCTCGCCGACCTCGGCGCAGACGGCTACTCCGGCCTGTGGGACGGGAAGACCGACTGGACGAGCCCCGAGGTGACTGCCGCCCTGACCGACTTCCAGAAGCTCATGAGCTACACCAACACCGACCGCGACGGGCTCGACTGGCCGGACGCGACCCAGCAGGTCATCGACGGCCAGGCCGCATTCAACGTCATGGGTGACTGGGCCGTGGCGGCCTTCGAAGAAGCCGGAAAGAAGCCGGGAACAGACTTCACGTACTTCCCGGTCCCGGGAACCGACGGCGTCTTCGACTTCCTCGCGGACTCCTTCACCCTCCCGGTCGGCGCACCGCACCCGAACGGTGCCAAGGCCTGGCTCGAGACCGTCGGCTCCCTCGAGGGGCAGACGGCGTTCAACAAGGCGAAGGGCTCAATCCCGGCTCGCACCGACGCCAACCCGAAGGACTTCAGCGAGTACCAGCAGACCGCGATCACGTCCTTCGGCAAGGACACGATCGTCTCCTCCCTCGCCCACGGGGCGGCCGCTCCGATCGCCACCCTGAACGCGATCTCGGACGCCACCAGCAAGTTCACCACGGGCGCCTCCGACCTCGCGACGTACCAGAGCGACCTCGCAGCAGCAGTCACGAAGTAGCCGACAGGGTGCGGCCCCGGGACACGTCCCGGGGCCGCACCCGTTCTCGAGGAAGAGGCCTGCCGTGTTTCGAAAGATCAGGCACTGGGGACCGCCCGTCCTGCTCATCTCCCCGACGTTGCTCCTGCTGGGCGTGTTCGTCTACGGGCTGCTAGCCGTCAACTTCAAGACATCCGTCACGGACGCGCACGATGCCGCCCGGTCGGTCGGGGATGCCCCCACCACGTTTGTCGGGCTGCGCAACTACTTCGACCTGCTGGGCAATGCCGACTTCCAGCACTCGCTGCGCAACCTCGTGCTGTACACCGTCGTGTTCCTCGTGGGAACCATGGCCTTCGGTTTCCTGTGGGCCTGGTTGCTCGACCGGCGGGTCCGCTTCGAAGGGATCTTCAGGTCCATCTACCTGTTCCCGATGGCCGTGTCGTTCATCGCCTCGGGTGTCGTGTGGCGGTGGCTGCTCAACTCCAACCAGGGCGAGCAGGCCCTCGGGCTGAACCGGCTGTTCCAGATGGTCGGCCTCGGGTTCTTGCAGAACAACTGGTGGAACAACGTCAACACCGGCATCGCCGCGATCGCCATCCCTGCGATCTGGCAGCTGTCCGGCTATGTCATGGCGCTGTTCCTGGCCGGGTTCCGCGGCATCCCCGAGGAGCTCCGCGAGGCCGGACGGATGGACGGGGCGACCGAGTGGAAGCTGTACCGCCACGTGATCTTCCCGCAGCTGAGCCCCGTGGCCCTGTCCGCGGTGATCATCGTGGGTCACATGTCGCTCAAGGCCTTCGACCTCATCATGTCGATCTCCAAGCCTGCGAACTACCAGACCAAGGTCCCCGCCGTCGACATGTACGTCCTCAAGTCGAGCTTCGACTACGCGAACGCGGCTGCGGTGGGGTCGATCCTCCTGATCATCGTCGGGGTGCTCATCGTGCCGTACCTCATCCACAACCACCGGGAAGGCAAGTCATGACCGCCGTCGCAGCCCGCGACCTGACCTCGCCGATCAAGCCCGCCTCGGGCGGCAAGCCATCCGTGGGCCGGTTCAGCGTGGGCCGGACCCTCAAGTACGCGCTGCTGCTGTTCTTCCTGCTCGTCGTGCTCATCCCGGTCTACGTGCTGGTCATCACGAGCTTCAAGGGGGCCGGCGATGCGAGCCCGGCACGCGCGTGGAACCTGCCCCAGGTCTGGACCCTGGAGAACTGGCAGACCGCGTGGGACACCCTCGCCCCGGCGATCGGGCGGACCTTCCAGATGGTCATCCCAGCCGCGATCATCTCCTCGTTCCTGGGGTCGCTCAACGGGTTCGTGCTGGCCCGGTGGCGGTTCCGCGGGGCGGACCTGGTGTTCACGCTGATCCTCTTCGGCATGTTCATCCCGTACCAGGCGGTGATCATCCCGCTCTCCAAGCTCGTCGTGGACATCGGGCTGCCGAATGGCGTGCCGACCCTGATCTTCCTGCACGTCGTCTACGGCCTGCCGATCACGACGCTGATCTTCCGCAACTATTACCAGTCGATCCCGCACGAGCTCATCGAGGCTGCCCGGATCGACGGCGCGGGGATGCTGCGCACCTACTACTCGGTTGTGCTCCCGATCTCGATCCCCAGCTTTGTCGTCGTGCTCATCTGGCAGTTCACCTCGGCCTGGAACGACTTCCTCTTCGCGGTGTTCTTCTCCTCGAGCCAGAACGGCCCCGTGACGGTCGCGCTGAACAACCTCGCCAACGGGGCCATGCTGCAGAACTACGGGGTGTCCATGGCCGGGGCGCTGCTGGCCAGCTTCCCGACCCTGATCGTCTACATCCTGCTCGGCAAGTACTTCATCGGCGGTCTCATGTCCGGGTCCGTCAAGGGCTGATCGGGGCCCTCGCGCACACCCGAGCTCGACACAGAGGAACCCCGGACGGCAACAACCGTCCGGGGTTCTTCTGCGCGCCGAGCCTGGACTGACTTATGCCCCGGTCGCCCCACCGGGGGCGAGCCAGGATGCCAGCGCCGGGACATTGCGCAGCACCCCGAAGAGGACGAGCACCACCAGGAGGACCACGCCCAGCCAGCCTGGGAACGGGCGGGCCGAGGTGCCCCGCCAGGCGCGCCGCAACCAGGCCGCCCACACCACCGCCACGACGGGAACAGCGAGGACCCACAACGGGTTCATGGCCCAAGCCGCCGCGAGATCGAGGTGGGCGAGGTCGAAGGTGGCCCGCAGCGCACCGCATCCCGGGCAGTACCATCCCGTGAGCCACAGAGTGGGGCAGATCCCAAACTGGCCGGGCCGGTGCGGGTCGACGAACGCGACCACGACTGTTGCCGCCGCGGTCGCCGCGCCGACTGCCATAGGGAGCCGCAGCCGTCGGTGACGAGGCACCGCCGCCTCGGGCAGTCCGGCGACACCGTAATCGGGCCGGCGCGAGGCACCCTCGGAGGAGGTGCTAGAAGTTGAAGGCACCAGCGTTCGCCCTCACGATGAGGGCGATGATCCAGACCGGGATGGCGATCCAGCCGAGGATCACGCCCGCCTTCGCCATGCCACCATTGTTCGCCTGCCCTGAGGCGACGGCTTTCTTCGCATTGTTGCCGACGATGATCGCAGCGATCCCGGCAGGGCCGCAGCACAGCAGCCCGACGATGCCCAGGACGAGCGCCCAGACAGCGAGGCTGTTCTTGTTCGGCACCGGCCCCTGGCCGTAAGGCGGCTGACCACCGTAGGGTGGCTGACCGCCGTAAGGAGGCTGACCACCGAAGGGCGGCTGACCACCGTAGGGCGACTGACCACCCTGGCCGGGCTGCTGACCGTACGGCGGCTGGCCACCGGCGGGGTCCTTGGAGTACGGGTCCTGCGGAGGGTAGGTCATCGTCGCCGTCCTGGTGTCGTATGGTCCTGGGACCTGGTCATCGGAGTGCAGCTGCCCAAGGCGAGAAGTCAGGTGAGCGCTAGATGCGCCCCTTGTGCAGAGCGTCTCGATCGTACTCACACCCAAGCCGGTTGCAGCGCCTCACTCGCCCAGCTTGCAACACACAAGTCGCGGCCACGGCGCACTGGGCGCCGCGGCCGCGACCGGGTCTGATCCGTGCCGAGTGCAGCTACCTCTGCACGCGGAGCGTCACGATCTGGAACGGACCACAGGCGACGGGGTACGACGCCGGGGCGCCGTCGTCGGACGTCGCGGCGATCTCGGGGTGATCGCCTAGGGGGCGTTCCAGCAGGTCGGTCGCGTGCACGCCCGTGTGCTCGAAGTCGACGCTCACCGACGCGGCGGCCCGCCCACCGAGAGACTCGTAGAGGCGGACGATCACGTCGCCGCTGCCGTCCTCGGCCAGCTTCACGGACTCCACCACGACCGCCGGGTTGCTGACCCGCACGAGCGGCGCAGACCCGGCGCCACCGGTCACCGCCCTGGTGGGGAGGTTCAGCGCGTATCCGTGCTCGATGGCGTCCGCGATGGTCGCCCCCAGGACCAGCTCGCACGTGAGGGTGTGCTGCCCCTGGTCTGCCTCCGGGTCGGGGAAGAGCGGCGCGCGCAGGATCGACAGCCGCACGGTCGTGCTGCTGCCTTGGTTCCCCGGCGAGCGCGTGACGTCGTACCCGTAGGTGGAGTCGTTGATGATCGCCGCCCCGAAGTCCGGTTCACCGACGTGCACCCACCGGTGCGCGACGGTCTCGAAGCGGGCGTCGTCCCAGGAGGTGTTCGTGTGGGTCGCGCGGTGGACGTGCCCGAACTGGATCTCGGACGTCGCCCGGTCGGTGTGGATGTCGAGCGGGAACGCCAGCTTGAGGAGCTTCTGGCGTTCGTGCCAGTCGACATTCAGCGTGAACCGCAACCCACCCCGCGGCCCATCGGCCAGGGTCACGAGCTGCTCGATGCGCGACGCCCGGAACTCGCGGACGATCCGCAGCGTCCGGTCGTCGACGGCCTCGACCACGACGGCGTCGACCAGGTCGGTGACCGTCCGGCGGTAGTTCTGCTCGATGTCCCATGCCTCCCACTGGTTGGGGATGTCACGGTGCAGCTGGAAGAGGTTGCCGACCGTGCCCGCAGGGACGGTCTCACGGCCGCTGGCCAGGTCGACGTACGAGGTGAGCAGGCCACGCTCGTCGAATACGGCACGGATCGTGTCGGAGGCGAAGACCCAGCCGGTGCCCTCTGCGGTGAGCGAACCCCCACGCGGCTCGGCAGCCGCAACGCTCGTGCCCAGCGCGCCCACTCCCCCGCGGGCGAACGGCGTCGCGTTCGCGACGACGGTCTGCTCCCCCGGCCCGGCCAGGGTCGTCAGCGCCGTCGTGATGATCTCGTCGAGCTCGATGGCAATCGCGGCGTAGTTGCGTTCCGCCTCGCGGTGCACCCAGGCGATCGACGAGCCGGGCAGGATGTCATGGAACTGCTGCAGCAGCACGAGCCGCCAGATGCGGTCCAACGCCTGCGTCGGGTATTCCGCGCCCGACCGCACGACGGCGGTCGTCGCCCACAGCTCTGCCTCGCGCAGCAGGTGCTCGCTGCGGCGGTTGCCGCGCTTGGTGCGCGCCTGCGACGTATAGGTGCCGCGGTGGTACTCGAGGTACATCTCCCCCAACCACGTCGGCGGCTCCGGGTACTCCTCGCGTGCGGCGTCGAAGAACCCCTGCGGCGAGCTGAGCTTGACCATCGGCGACCCTTCGAGGTCGCGGGTGCGGTGCGCCGCGGCGACCATCTCGCGGGTGGGGCCACCGCCGCCGTCGCCAAATCCGAAGGGCGCGAGGGAGGTGTTCGCGCGGCCCTTCTCGGCGAAGTTGTGCTCGGCGCGGGCGAGCTCTTCGCCACTGAGCACCGAGTTGTAGGTGTCGACGGGAGGGAAGTGCGTGTAGACGCGCGACCCGTCGATGCCCTCCCACCAGAACGTGTGGTGCGGCATGGCATTCGTGTCGTTCCAGGAGATCTTCTGCGTGAGGAAGTTCTCGCACCCGGCCAGCGCGGCGATCTGCGGGAACGCTCCGGTGTACCCGAAGGAGTCCGGCAGCCACACCTCGCGCGGTTCGACCCCGAACTCGTCGGCGAAGAACTTCTTGCCGGTGACGAACTGGCGCACGAGCGCCTCACCACCGGGCATGTTCGTGTCCGACTCGACCCACATGCCGCCGACGGGGATGAAGCGTCCCTCGGCGACCCGTTCGCGGATGCGTTCGAAGAGCTCCGGGAAGTGCTCCTTGACCCAGGCGTACTGCTGGGCGGAGGAGCACGCGAAGGTGAAGTGCTCGTCCTCGTCCATGAGCGCCAAGACATTGGAGAAGGTCCGCGCGCACTTGCGCACGGTCTCGCGCACCGGCCACAGCCACGCCGAGTCGATGTGCGCATGCCCGACGGCGTGCACCACGTGCGCGCTGGCGTTCGCCGGTCGGGCGAGGGCCGGCGCCACGACGGCGCGGCCGACTGCTGCGGTCCCTGACACGTCGTCTGGGTCGACGGCGTCGACCATGAGGTCGAGGGTGTGCACGATCTCGGCGCGCCGCGGTGAGGTCTTGGGGAGCACCCGGGCGAGGCCGTCGAGAGTCCAGATGTCTTGGAGGAGCTCCCAGACGGGCACGTCGAGGAGCGCGACGTCGAAGGCGCGCGTCGTGTAGAGGGAGCGGTCCCCCGCGGTGGCCACGTCGCCGAGCGTCGTCGGGCGGGTCCATTGGCCGTCAGGGACGTCGGGGTTGGAAGCCGCCTCGACATACATCTCGAGGGCCTCTCCGGGACCCTGGGTCACAGGGATGTGCTGGTTGAGCGGTTCGAGGCCCTTGATGATGTGCCCGTCGAGGCCGTACACGGTGCCCTCGGCCTGGAACCCCGGCTGGGCCGTGGTGAAGCCGATGTCGACGAGGACCTCGATCGCGACGTCGGATTGCTCGGCCCATTCTGCGGGCACGTCTCCGCTGACGTGGAACCACACGGTTCCCCAGGGCTTGCCCCAGGGCGAGCCAGCGGCGAAGGGCGTGAAGTCGGCGGCGCGGGCCTCGGCGAACGGAACGGGTTCGTCCGGCACGTCCCAGGACGTGACGGTCAGCGGCGAACGCGCCCGGTAGATGGCCGGCTCGAGCAGGTCACGGACGAATCGGTCTAGGCGGGCGGTGATCAACGTGCTCTTGTCATGCATGAAGGCACTCCAGAAGGTGAGGGCAGGCGAACGAGACGGGAACCGTGGGCGTCAGCCCTTGACGGCTCCGGACATCGCGAAGGACGACCCGGTGAACCGGGAGACGAGGACGTAGAGCCCCAGGACGGGGATCGAGTAGATGAGCGAGAATGCTGCGAGCTGTCCGTAGGCGACAGCCCCGTGCTGGCCGAAGAACGCGAAGATGCTCACGGCTGCGGGTTGCTTCTCCGGTGAGAGCAGCAGCACGAAGGGGACGAAGAAGTTCCCCCAGGCCTGGATGAACACGAAGATGAAGACGACGGCCAGGCCGGGTCGCATGAGCGGCAGCACCACGGCGCGCAGGGTCACCATCGCGGAGGCACCATCCGTCCAGGCGGCTTCTTCGAGGGAGATGGGGACGCCGTCCATGAAGTTCTTGGTCATCCAGATGGCCATCGGCAACGACGTCGCCGCCATGAAGAACACGGTTCCCCAGAGGGAGTCGAGCAGGTTGAGCCGCACGAAGAGCGAGTACACCGGGACCATCATCGCGGTGATGGGCAAGCAGGTTCCGAAGAGCACGGCGTACATGAACGGCTTGTTGAACCGCATGGCGAACCGCGACAGCGGGTACGCGGCCAGGATGGACGCCAGGACGGTGATGACCGCTGCTCCCGTGGAGAGCAGCGTGGAGTTCCAGAGCGGTCGCCAGGTCTGGTCGACCGTCATGATCGCGGTGAAGTTGTCGATCGAGAGGTTCTTGGGCCATTCGACGGCGAGCGTCGCTCGGGTGTCGAAGGACGCGAAGAGGATCCAGCCCAGCGGGACGAGGAAGCACAATCCGATGATGATGAGGATGGTGTTCGAGGCACCGCGGGCAAAGCGCTGGCGAGGGGCGGCTATCGTCATCTGACTCATCAGTCGACCTCAGGCTTCAGTGTGCGGATGTAGATGACAGCGAACACTCCGCCGATGATCAGCATGATCGTGGCGATCGCCGTTCCGTAGCCCACCTGGGCGAACTTGAAGGCCTGCTGGTAGGCGAGGATCGGCAGGGTCGAGCTGTTCGTCCCTGGTCCGCCCGCGGTCATGACGTAGATGAGCGTGAAGACCGACAGGGTCTGCAGGGTCGTGAGCATGAGGTTGGTGGAGATGGAGCGGCGGATCATGGGCAGGGTGATGTAGATGAGCCGTTTGTATCCGCCAGCGCCATCAACCGTCGCGGCCTCGGTGATCTCCGGTGGGACGTCGTTGAGCGCCGCGGAGTAGACCATCATGGAGAAGGCCGTCCCCCGCCAGACGTTCGCCAGGATCACCGCGAGCATGGGGGTCGCGTACAGCCAGCTCTTGCCGGTGATTCCCACGATGGCCAGCAAGGAGTTGAGGCTGCCTTCCTTGCTGAAGAACGCGTAGGCAGCGAAGGCGGCCACGATCTCCGGGAGGATCCACGCCGTCACGATGAGCGTCCCCACGACCACGCGGATGATCTTCTGCGACGAACGCATGAGCATGGCCAGGAGCACCCCGAGGACGTTCTGGCCCACCACGGCGGAGGCGAAGACGAAGACGACCGTGAGCCAGATCGCCTTGGGGAAGTCTGGGTCTGCGAAGAGCTTGCGGTAGTTGTCGAGGCCGACCCAGTCAGGGTTGGCGGCGTTCACACCGGTGAGCGCCGCGTTGGTGAAGGAGCCGTAGAAGGACCACAGCACCGGGCCGAGCATGAACAGTGCAAGCAGTGCGACGGCGGGCAGCAGGGGCATCAGGCGGCGCCCTGTGCGCCAGCGCATGGCGCGCTGACGCACAGGATCCACCGGTGCCCGTGACACTCGTGAGGGAGCCACGGTCGTGGTCACGTCAGGAACCCGACGTGGTGTTCTCTTCGCCGACGACGCCGATGACGGCCTTGTCGTAGGCCGCGGCAGCTTCTTCAGGTGTCTGCTGGCCGGTCATGACGGATTCCATGGCCACCTGGATGGCGTTGGAGATCTGTGCGTAGTCAGACGTCGCCGGCCTGAAGTGGGTGACCGCGACAAGGTCGGTGAACGCCTTGATCGTGGGGTTCGCCGCCGTGTAGCTGGGGTCAGCCGCGACGTCGGAGCGGACGGCGATCTGGCTGTTGTCGATCGTGAAGGCCAGGGAGTTCTTGGCGTTCATCGCCGTCGTCAGGACCTTGAAAGCGAGCTCTGGGTTCTTGGACTTGGCACCGACGGCGAGGGTCCAACCACCCGACATGCTCACTGATCCGGGGGCATCACCGTTCTTGGTGGGCATCGGGGCGACGCCCATGACGTCGGTCCACTTGGCCCAGGGCGTGCCGCCGCTCTCCATCCAGGTGCCACCCATCCACGACCCGTCGAGGGCGATGCCGAGCTTGTTGTTGGGCAACCAGTCCGAGGCCACGGTGTTGCCGATGTTCGCGTCGAGGGCTTGCTCGGCGGTGGGCGCGAGTCCCTCGGAGAACACGGTGTTGACAAATCCGAGGGAGTCGATGAAGTCCGGGTTTCCGACGACCCACTTGGAGGATGCCTCGTCGTAGAGGGTTCCGCCAGTGCCGTACTCGAGCATCTCGAAGCCTTGCATGACGGAGGCTTCACCCATGGGCTTGCCCGAGTACATGTTGAAGGGGATGACGCTCGGGTCGCTGGCCTTGATGGTGCGGGCGGCCTCGAGGACGTCATCCCAGGTCTTGGGGGCCCATTCGGTGGGCAGGCCGGCTGCGGCGAAGACCTCCTTGTTGTACCAGAGCGCCCGGGTGTCGGTTCCCATGGAGACGCCGTAGGTCTTGCCGTCGTCGCCCTTGCCGGCCTGCTTGGCGGCGTCGAGGTAGAGGCTCCAGTCGGACCAGTCCTTGAGGTAGTCGTCGAGCGGGGCGAGGTACCCGGCTTCGACGTCGGACTTGATCATGAAGGTGTCTTCGTACATGAGGTCCGGTGCGGTGCTTGCTGAGCGGTTCATCAGGGCGAGCTTGGTGAAGTAGTCGTTCTGGCTGGCCTCGATGGGGACCAGCTCGACCGTGGTACCGGGGTTGGCTGCCTCGAACTCCTTCTTGACTCCCTGGAAGAGCTCGTCGGCCTGCGTGAAGTTGCCGAACTTCTGATAGGCGATCTTGACTGTCTTGCTGTCTGAGCTGTCGTCGCTCCCCCCGCATCCGGCGAGTCCGATGAGCGAGATTGCCGCGGTGAGTGCCACAAGTGGTTTAGCGAGTCGCATCGTTGCTCCTTTGCCGCCGTCGACCTGGCTTCTTTGCCAAGTCCCTCCGGTGGAGTAACTCCATCAAATTGAAGAAGTGTTGTCAAGACGAAGTGAGCCCTTGATCATCCCGATCTGGTCACGATTGCGGCGTGACCCACACCACATTCGCGCCACATTCGCACCGATCAGGAGCGACGAGCTCCTGCGAGCAACCCCGACGGCCGCGGGGTGAAGGCATCATCGAGCACCAGGCTCGCCGCGCCGACCGCACCCACGTGCTCCCCCACCGTGGACCCGAGGATCTCTACCGGGTGCATCTCTCGCAACGTCGCGCGGGTAGCCAGCTCTTCACGCACGGCCGGCAGAAAACGCCCCTGCAACCGTGACCAGCACGGACCACCGAACGCCACGATGTCGGCGTCGACCAGGTCCGTCAGGATCGTGATCCCGTGCGCGACACGTCGTGCGGAGGTCTCGATGATGTCGATCGCCCGCTCGTCTCCACCCTCCGCCGCGGCGCACAGCACCGTCAGCGCACGGTCCACATCAGCGGGTATGGCCACAACCGTCGTCTCCGGCAGGATCCCCCGGCTGATCGCCTCGTCGACAAAGGTCATCGGCGACGACGACACCCCGATGCACCCTCGATTGCCGCACGAGCACAGCGGGCCATCGCCATCGACGATGAGGTGTCCCACCTCGCCGGCGTTGCGCGACGACCCTGCCAGGAGCTCGCCGCCGTGCGCAAAGGCCACCGCGACACCGAAACCCATGTAGAAGAAGATCGCTGTGCCCCTCGCCAGGCGGACCTCCTGCCACATCTCCGCGATCATGGCCGCGCTGACGTCCTTCTCGAGCAGGACGGGCATGTCCAAGGCCTCGCCCAAGGCATCACGGAGAGGGACGTCGTCCCACCCCACCAGGAGCGGTGGGCGCACCACCCGGCCGGTATCCATGTCGATCGGCCCAGGAACAGCAACGCCCATCCCCAAGACCTTGGATCGGAGGATGCCCGAACGATCAAGGAGATCCTCCGCCGTGGTCACGATCGCGGCGATGGCGTTCTCGGCGCCGACGGGGGTCTCGACGACCCGCTTCTCCAAGATCTCCCCGTCAAGATCCACCACGATGATGGTCATCGCGACCGGGTCGACATGGACTCCGAGCGCATAGCCGGCGGACGGCTCGAGGTGCAGCATGGTGCGCGGTTTGCCGAGTCCCTCGCTGCGCTTCTCGCCTTCGACGATGACACCGTCGGTCAGCAGCCGCCCACAGATGTTGGAGATGGTCTGCAGCGACAAGCCCGTCAACCCGGCCAGCTCGACGCGGCTCACCCCGTCCGGCGCGCGCCGGATCTCGTCGATCACGACCATCTGGTTGTAGCCGCCCATGCGGGGCAGGTTTGTCCCTCGACGCATCTGCGCTCATCTCCAACCAGTCCGTCGTCGCTGACACCTGGCCTCAGGTTAGCGCCACCGTCCGCTCTGCCCAGCCCTCCTGCGCGAGCGGATCCTCCTAGGCGGAGCCGCGGACGGTCAAGGTCGGCTCGAAGATGACCGAGGTAGCTCGACGGGTCGGGTCGGCCAGCAGGTCCAGCAGGATCGTTGCCATCTCGACGACCATCCCTTCGATCGGCTGACGCACGCTGGTCAGCCCCGGGGAGGAGACAGCCGCGATCTTGGAGTCGTCGAAGCCGATCACCGCGACGTCCTCCGGGATGCGCCGACCTGCTTCCTGGAGGACTCTCATCGCGCCGAGTGCCATGAGGTCGTTCGCGGCGAAGACACCATCGAGCTGGGGGACCTCGCCAAGCAGCAGCCGCATGGCGACCGCGCCGCTCTCGAAGCTGAAGTCACCCGCGACCGTGGGGACGTACGCCTGCCCCGACCGCGCAAGGTGGTCACGAAACCCGGTGAGCCGATCATGGGCGGCTGGGACGTCGAGGGGACCGCTGATCGTCACGACCGCTCCCCGGTCGAGGGCGAGCAGCCGTTGGGCGGCAAGGACACCACCGTCGCGGTTGGCCACATCGACGAAGCTCACCGGAAGCGACAGCCCCGGCCGGGCAAAGGTGACCAACGGGACCCCCGCCTCGACCAGCAGTGCGGGCAACGGGTCGTCGGAGTGGGTCGTCACCAGCAGGGCGCCGTCGGCGCTCCCGTTGCGCAGGAAGGCCAGCACCCGGTTCCGGTCCTCGTCCGTCTCTGCGAGCATGAGCACCGGGTCGAGGTCGCGGGGGCGCAGCGCGCGCAGCAACCCGCTGACCACGCGGCCGAAGAACGGGTCGTCGAAGTCGGCACCCGGCGAGCTGCCCGTCCCTGCCTCGGAGAGCCCCGAGACGACAACGACAACCGTGCCTGCACGCCCGGTGACCAAGGAGCGAGCCGCACGGTTGGGGACATAGCCCGTCGCCGCGATCGCATCCCGGACCAGCACGGCGAACTTCTCACCGACGTCCTGCTTGCCGTTCACCACACGGGAGACGGTTGCGCGGGAAACGCCTGCCACGCGGGCAACGTCCTCGAGCGTGGGCGACCCACGGTGAGGGAATTCCTGTGACATGGGACGATCGTAACAGGCGCCAGGAGAGCGCTCTCAACTTGATGGATGTCTCGCCCGCAGCCTTCTCTAGGCGCTCCGCACGCGCTCCACCCAGGCGCCGTCCGCTCACCGTCCACGCACCGCGAGCGGAGCAATATCCGCCCAGGGGTAGCAAATCACCCGCTAGACCGGGTATAACGGTCTTCAAGAGGCATCAGAACTGCTTCGACACCCTCGACAGCTCACCAGACCATCCCCCACCCTGGGATTCTGATAGAGCGCTCTCTGAGCATTCGGATTCTCCGCAGCGACCAGATCAATGACGAACTGTGTGCTTGCGCGACCGTAACGACGACGACGTCCTGACGGCGACGCGAGCCTTCTGCCCTCTCTCGGCCCCTCTCGAAGGAGTCCCACTCGTGTCGAAGTCGACCGTGCACCATCGCCCCAGTCCCCATCGCCGGTTTTGGCGACCAGGCACCGCCAGCAACGGCGCCCTGTCCTTTGTGACGGCCGCCCTCCTTGCCGCGGCCGGCCTCACCGGTCCGGTCTCGACCGCCTGAGGCCCCCGCACGTCCCGTCCTGCCCGGCAGGGACCTCCCGCCGGGCACTTCCCGATTGAAGAGATGAGAACATGCACACCCGATCCAGAACCCGGTACCGCTGGGCGGCACTCGCCCTCGCCCTCGCCGTCAGCGCCACGATGGCACCGCTCTCCCCAGCCACGGCCGCGCCAGCGACCCTGCTCTCCCAAGACAAGGTCGTCACGGCCTCGTCGACCGAGAACCCCGACTATCTTGGCGCCCGCGCCGCCTTCGACGGCAACACCGCGACCCGATGGGCGTCCGCAGCCACTGACCTCCAATGGATCCAGGTGGACCTCGGCGAGAGCTCGCAGCTGTCCGAGATCGTCCTGACGTGGGAGGCCGCCTACGGCAAGGCCTTCACGGTCCAGGCGTCCGAGGACGGCGCCACGTGGACCACGCTGGCGACCGTCACGAACGGCACCGGCGGCGAGCAGACGCTCGGTGTCGACGGGCACGGACGCTACGTGCGTCTCGCCCTGACCGCACGGGGCACCGGATACGGCTACTCCCTGTGGGAGGTCCAGGTCTTCGGCACCGCCGGGGGCCAACCGGTCGATCCCGACCCACCCGTCACCCCCGGCCAGTGCGGAACTGCCAATGCGGCCCTCGGCAAGGTGGCCACCGCCTCCTCGACAGAGAACAGCGGCACACCGGCAAGCTCCGCGGTCGACGCGAACGCAGCGACCCGGTGGTCGAGCCAGTTCAGCGACGGACAGTGGTGGCAGGTCGACCTCGGCGCACCCACCGCGATCTGCGGGGTGGACCTGACCTGGGAGGCCTCCTACGGCAAGGACTTCCGCGTGCAGACCTCGCTCGACGGGGTCACCTGGACAACGGCCACCACCGTGACAGATGGAACCGGCGGGAAGCAGTCGCTCGACGTCGCCGCGACCGGCCGATACGTCCGGCTCGACCTGACTCGACGGGCCAACGGCTACGGGTACTCGCTCTGGGAGGTTGCCGTGCGCACCGGCGACGGGACCCCGACCGGGCCGCAGCTTCCCGGCGGCGGAGACCTGGGACCCAACGTCCACGTCTTCACCCCGTCCACGCCGACGGCCACCATCCAGGCCAGCCTCGACGAGGCCTTCACGGCCCAGGAGGAGAACCAGTTCGGGCCGCGGCGCGACCAGTTCCTCTTCGCCCCCGGCACCTACGACGTCAATGCCAACATCGGCTTCAACACCTCGATCTCGGGGCTCGGGCGCAATCCCGACGACGTCACGATCAGGGGTGGCATCTGGGTGGACGCCGGCTGGTTCGACGGCAACGCGACCCAGAACTTCTGGCGGTCGGCCGAGAACATGGCCATCGAGCCGCTGGGTGGCGAAGCCCGCTGGGCCGTGTCCCAGGCGGCCCCGTTCCGTCGGATGCACGTCAAGGGAAGCCTCAACCTCGCACCGTCCAGCTACGGCTGGGCCAGCGGTGGCTTCATCGCCGACTCGGTCGTCGACGGCACCGTCGGGTCCTACTCCCAGCAGCAGTGGTTCACGCGTGACTCGACCCTCGGCAAGTGGGAGGGTTCGGTCTGGAACATGGTGTTCTCGGGCGTCAACGGGTCACCGGTTCCGAACTTCCCGAACCCGTCGCACACCGTGCTGCCCACCACGCCGGTCATCGCCGAGAAGCCGTATCTGTACCTCGACGGCTCCAACTACGCGGTGTTCGTGCCGAGCGTCCGCACCAACGCACGCGGCACCACCTGGGCAGGTGGCTCAACCCCAGGCACGTCGATCCCGATCAGCCAGTTCTATGTGGCGAAGCCGGGCGTGACCGGCGACACGATCAACCAGGCACTGGCCCAAGGGCTCAACCTGCTCTTCACCCCGGGCGTCTACCACCTGGACAAGACGATCAACGTCACCCGCGCGAACACGGTGGTCCTTGGCCTCGGCTACGCGACGATCGTCCCCGAAGGCGGCGTGACCGCCATGAAGGTGGCCGACGTCGGCGGCGTCAAGATCGCGGCTCTGCTCTTTGATGCCGGCACCACGAAGTCCCCGTTCCTGCTCCAGGTCGGCACCCCCGGCTCGCACATCTCGCACGCCGCCAACCCGACGTCGATCCACGACGTGTTCGCCCGCGTCGGCGGGGCCGTCGCCGGCAAGGTCGACACCGCGATCCAGATCAACAGCGACGACACGATCGTCGACCACATCTGGTCCTGGCGTGGTGACCACGGAGCCGGCATCGGCTGGGACGTGAACACCTCTGACTACGGGTTCGTGGTCAACGGTGACCGGGTCTCGGCCTACGGGCTGTTTGTGGAGCACTTCCAGAAGTACAACACCCTCTGGAACGGAAACGGGGGCCGCACGGTCTTCTACCAGAACGAGCTGCCCTATGACGTCCCCAGCCAGGCCGCATATCAGAACGGGTCCACCCGTGGCTACGCCGCCTACAAGGTCGCCGACACGGTCACCTCTCATGAGGCATGGGGGCTCGGTGCCTACACGTACTTCTCGACCGACCCGACGATCGTCCTCGACAACGGTTTCGAGGTGCCGATCACCCCGGGGGTCCGGATGCACAACCTGCTGACGGTCTCCCTCGGCGGCAACGGCACGGTCCAGCACGTGATCAACGGCACGGGCGGCCCCGCCCAGGGCACTGCGACGATCCCGAGCTACGTGAGCAGCTACCAGTAAGGGACATCACGACCTGATGGCCCTCTGCTCGGCGCGGGGCCCGGATCCAGCACGTCGGATCCGGGCCCCGCATCGTTGTCAGAGCGTGTCCAGCTCCTCCCGGCGGTTGCGGGCCGTGAGGTAGACACCCGCCCCGAGGATGAGCAGGAGCACCCCGGCGACGCCGATGATCGGCGAGAACCCGGTCGTGCCGAGCTCCCCACCGCCACCGACCACGGCGACCACCGTGAGCGGGGCGCTGGCCTCGAGCGCGGAGGTCAGACCGACCACCCGGATCGCGTGCTTGCCGACGGTCGCGTCGACCGGGACGGTCACCGCCGCCGTGAACGTGCCGTCAGCGCCCGCCACCCGGGCGGCGAGCAGCTGCGGGGTGGAGTGGATCCACACCTGCACGGTCTCGCCCGGCGCGAAGCCGGAGCCGGTCACGGTGACCGTCTCACCCGGACGGACCGACGTCGCCGAGAGCGACACGCTCGCCGTGGGCGCCGACGGGTCGACGGGGTCCACCGGGTCCACCGGGTCGGTCGCCTGGACCTCTTCGAGGACCGCGACCGTGCGTGCCGGCACGGTGACCTGACCGGCGGTCGCGTCCCACGCCGTCGTGCGGACCACCGGGTCGGTGCCGTCCGTCTGGACTTGCGAGAGCGTCAGCTCGTGCCCGACGAGGCCGTCCACGGTCTGGGTGACCGCGGACGGGCTCGCGTTGAAGACGACGAGCATGCCGGCCAGCGCGGGGTCGACGTCGGCTCCGACGGTGTCGTCTACCCGCATGACGATCACGCCGGGAACCGCTCCGGTGCCCGATCCGGGGAAGGTGACCTTCTCCTGGATCGACGCACCGGTCCCGAGCCGGAACAGCGGCGTGGAGTAGCGCAGCCGCAGCAGGTCCTGAGCGCCCTGGGTCGCGGTCGTGATGTCCGCGGTCGCGGGCTTGAGCGCCGGGTTGGCCAGCAGCGGTCCCTGCACATCCCAGCTCTCACCGTTCTTGCCCTCGAGCGGCAGCCCCATCCCGAAGTTGTTCTGGGTGCCTGTCCAGTCGATCGCGTTGAAGTGGTCACCGGAGTTGTAGCTGTCCCGGTCGAGGGACTTGCTGCGCAGCAGGTCTGTCCCGGCGTGCCAGAACGACGGCGTCTGCGAGAGCGCGGTCGTGGCCAGCGACAGCGTATTCATCCGCACCCGGTCCGCCATGGACGTGTCGAGCGGCAGCTTGAGCGTGAGGATGTCGAAGAGCGTCTCGTTGTCGTGGGCGTCGACATAGCTGACGACCTCTTCAGGTGAGTCGGCGTAGCCGGCCGGCGCGCCGCGGTAGTCGATCTGATCGCCGCGCTGCACCTCGCCCGACGACGTCTCGAAGGAGTACGCCCGGAGGTTCCCGGCGAGCCCCAGACGGACCAGGTCGCTCTGGTGGGCGAGGTCCGCAAGCTCCTCGGCCGAGCCGTCGTTGACGGTCGAGTCGTCACCCTGGCGGGCGGGGAGCCCGTTCGGGTCTGTTCCCAGGCCGGTGCCGAAACCCTGCTGGAAGAGCGAGGCGCCGTCGACCGGACTGCCGCCGTGCACGGCGTCGCGCAGGCGGTCGGAGAACGTCCCGATGCCGGTCCCGCCGAGCTGACCCTGGGTGGCCTGGGTGAAGCGGGCGTTGTCCGCGATCTCGCCGAAGTTCCAGCCCTCGCCGTAGAGGTAGATCGAGGATCCGTCCACCCCGTCGTCGGCGAGCGTGAGGGCGTCCAGCCCGGCGCGCACGGCCAGCATGTTGCTGGTCGAGTGGTGCCCCATGAGGTCGAAGCGGAAGCCGTCGACGTGGTAGTCACGGGCCCAGGTGACGACCGAGTCGACCATGAGCCGCTCGGCCATCGCGTTCTCGGTCGCGACGTTCTCGCAGCAGGTCGAGGTCTCGACCGACCCGGTCGCGCTCAGGCGGTGGTAGTACCCGGGAACGACGCGGTCAAGGATCGACCTGTCGTCCTGACCGCTCGCCGCCGTGTGGTTGAACACCTGGTCGAGCACGACCTGCAGGCCGCTGCCGTGCAGCGCGCCGACCATAGAGCGGAACTCCGCGGTGCGAGCGCCGCCCTCCTGGTTGCCGGCGGTCGCGTAGGACCCCTCGGCGACCTGGAAGTGCAGCGGGTCGTAGCCCCAGTTGAAACCGTCCGTGTCGGCGATCTCGGTCACGGCCGCCTGCTGGGCGGGCGAGTCCGCTGCGAAGCCGCTCAGGTCTCCGGTCACGGCCTGGACGGAACGGTCCTCCTCGATCGTGGCGATGTCGAAGGTCGGCAGCAGGTGGACGGTGTTCATACCGGCGTCGGCCAGCGTGCGCAGGTGCTCCATCCCCGCGGAGTCGCGGGTGAAGGCCTTGTACGTGCCGCGCTCGGCCTCCGGAACTGACGTGTCGGTGATCGAGAAGTCACGCACGTGCAGCTCGTAGATGCTGCGGTCCACGTCCCGCTCGACGATCGGGGCCGGCGTCTGCGACCACAGGGTCGGCGCGAACGCCGGGTCGGCGAGGTCGACCAGGACGGACTGCTTCGAGTTGAGCGTGAGACCGACCGAGTACGGGTCGGTGACCACGTTGTGCTCGACCGCCCCGGTCGAGTGGACAAACACCTCGACGTCGTAGACGTACGCGGCGTTCTTCCAGCTTCCCTGACCTGGGGTGGTCCACGTGCCGTCGCTCTGCCGGGTGGCCGAGACCTTGACTGCCTCGCCCGTGGCGGTGCCGTTGCCCTCGGGCCAGACGGTCGCGGTCACGGACTTCGCGGTCGGGGCCCACAGTGCCAGGCTCGGCACGGCGCCGGCCCACGTCGCGCCTAGCGCGCGGCCCGCGTCGACCGTGAACTGGTCGTCGAGCACGCCCGCGATCTGCACGCCGGTGGAGTACTCCAGCGCGTCCGGGCCGGACTGCGTCAGGCGCAGCTCGCCGGTCAGGACGTCGGCCACCTGGGCGGCGTCGACGTCGTCGCCGAGGCGCAGCGCGAGGTAGCCCGCCACGTGCGGGTAGGCCGCGCGGAGGTCGGCGGGCAGGCCGCCATCGAGCAGGGTCAGCGGTAGGTCGACGCCTCCGACCGGGGTGGTCACGGCGCCTTCGGCGACGGTGATCCCACCGGTCGGGGCGCCGTGCAGGGTCCACGTCCGGTCAGCGAGGTCCGCGCCCGCCGGGAGGGCCGACGTCGGGATGGCGAGGGTCTGCGCATCGAGCCAGTAGGCCCGGTCGCCATCTCCGGGGACGGAGTCGTCCGCGGCGATCACCAGCTCCTGGAGCTCGAGGTCGAAGCGGAAGATCATCTTCGCCCAGTCGGTGGGCACGATGAAGGTGACGTTGCCGCCCGGGTAGGCCTCGTCCCAGGTCAGTCCGAAGACCGCCTTGGCGTCATAGGTGCCCGCCGGGAGACGGTCGGTCTCCAGGTGGTAGACCTTTCTGTCGCGGTCGTAGTTCTGCAGCCAGGACGCCAGGCACGCGGGGTCCCAGTCCGCGGCGCAGCCCTGCTCGCTCTGGAAGCTTCCGGCGGCCACCGCGATCCGGCCCTGGGTGCTGCCGTCGAAGAAGTGCGTGACGAAGTGCGAGGCGTCGTCGTAGACGAAGGTCACCGTGGCGTCGGTCGGAAGGGTGAAGGAGATGTTGTCCCCGCCCGAGACCCGGGTCAGCCCGTAGCTCTCGCCCCAGGAGTGGCTGATGACCGCCTTGTACTCGTAGGTGCCGGCGGGCAGGTCGAAGGACTGGGAGAACACCGAGCCGGTGCGGTTGGTGAGCTCGGCCTCGACGCAGGTCTCCTTCCAGTTCGCGACGCATCCCATCGCGGTGTTGACGGTGCCCGCGATCGAGACCGTGACGTCCCGGAGCGGGGCCGGTCCCTCGGTCACCGGGGGCGCGGCAGCCACGGCGGTCAGCACCGAGGTCACCGGGTCGAAGGTGAACGTGACGAGCGGCGACTCGGCGGTGACCGTGAAGGTCACGTCAGCTCCGGAGACGTCCCCGAAGCTCGTGTCCCAGGACAGGTCCTGGATCGCCTTGGCTTTGTAGGTCCCCGGCGTGAGCTTGTCCGTGGCGTAGGTGTACGTGCCGTCGGTGCCCGGCGTGAGCTCGCCGCCGATGCAGGCGTCGGAGTAGTCCGCGGCACAGCCGAGCTGAGTCTGGAAGTTTCCGGCCAGCGTGTAGAGCGGCGAACCTGCTGGCACGCTCGTCCCGAGCTTGGTGGCGGGGTCGAAGTAGAACGTCCGCTCTCCCCCGGGGTGGGTGTAGGAGTAGTTCCCGGTGGTCGAGTTGTGGACGCCGCCGACACCGAAGTTGTTGCTCCAGTCACCGCCGAAGGCGTACTTGTGCTCGTAGGTCCCGGCCGTGACGTCGAAGGTGCCCGAGTAGAGGCCGTTCGCGCCCTTGAGGAGCTCGGCGTCGAAGCACGCCGGGTCCCAGCCGGCGCAGCCCATCGAAGCGCCGTGGCTGCCCGGGATGGTAAGCCGGTCGCTCGGGTCGACCTCGACGGGGGTCCCCGTGCCGTGGTCGTCCCCGATGCTCGCGGAGGTGACGGCCTGGGTCAGGTTGCCGGCGGCGTCGCGCACGACGGCGCGGTACTCCATGACCGTCCCGGGCGCGAGGGCGCTCATGTCCTGGAAGAGGCGGGGTGCGCCGTCGTCGACGGTCCCGAGCAGGGTCCAGGCGCTCGCGCCTGCGACCCGGTAGGAGATCGACGTCTCCGCGTAGCGCTCCGTCCCGAGGTCTACCGTGATCTCCTGGAGACCGGCGAGGCCCTGACCGAGAGTCGGGGTGGTGAATGTCGGTGCGATCGCCGTGGTGTCCGCAGTGATCGGCGAGCCGGCCACCAGGACGACGGCGGAGAGCGCCGGGACGGTCACCGACAGCGTGCCGTCGGTGTCGGACGACTCGCCTGCGGTGGTCCCGTAGAGCGGGGCGAAGGCCGCGGACGGGGTCAGCGCGGTCAGCTCGGCCGTCTTCTCCTCGGTCGCGTTGTTCACGGCGACGACGTACTCGACCGGCGCGGCAGCGGCGGTGTCCACGCGCGAGAAGGCGTAGATCCCCGTCCCGGCGGAGACGTACTGCTCGATCTGCGCGCCGTCGGACAGCGCCGGGTTGGCCGTGCGGAGCGCTGCCAGCTCAGCGATGTGGGTGTAGAGCGCCCCGCTCGTGGAGTAGTGGTCGCCGGCGCCCGAGGAGCCGTCCAGGAGCACCTGGTTGTTGAACTCGGGGACCTGGGAGTCGAAGAGCGACTGGCGGGCGTTCTTGTCCTTGCCGTCTCCGCTGCTGCCGACGAAGCCCTGCTCGTCGCCGTAGTAGACGACCGGCTGGCCGCGGGTGAGATACATCAGGGAGTGCGCCAGCTCGCTGCGCTCGAGCGCATCGGGCTGGTCCTTGACGACGAAGCCGAGTCGGCCCATGTCGTGGTTGCCCAGGAAGGTGGGCAGCGCGTAGGCGTTCTTCGTGGCCGTCGTGTAGTAGTCGTCGCCGGCGAAGAGGAGCTGCAGGCCCTTGGCGGTGTTGCCGTTCGCGTAGGACGAGGCTGCGGACTGGTAGGTGAAGTCGAGGACCGAGTCCATGTCGGTGCCCCGCACATAGGGCGAGAGCTTGCTGGGGTCGGCGTCATAGATCTCGCCGAACATGAAGAAGTCGGGGTTGTCCGTCGTGGCGGCCTTGATCGCCGTGGTCCACTGCTCCCAGAAGGAGAAGTCGACGTGCTTGACCGTGTCGATGCGGAAGCCATCGATCCCGGACTTCGCCCAGAACGTGTAGATGTCGATGAAGCCGTCGACGACGGGCTGCTGCGAGGTGTCGAGGTCGTCGAGGCCGTCGAAGTCACCGAGGATGACCGACGGACCCTCCCAGGTGGAGTTGCCGCGGTTGTTGTAGAAGCTCGTGTCGTTGAGCCACGTGGGCTGCTTGATCGTCTCCAGGCCCGCCGGGATGGACGGCGTGTACGGCTCCTCGGGCGGCGCACGGAAGGTGTAGACACCCTCCTTGTAGTCGATGATGTCCGCAGTGTGGTTGGCGATGATGTCGAAGTAGACCTTCATGCCGCGCGCGTGCGCGTCGTCGATGAGGGCATCGAGCTCGGCGTTCGTCCCCAGGTGCGGGTCGATCTGCGTGAAGTCGGTGACCCAGTAGCCGTGGTACCCAGCGGACATGTCATCGCCGGTCCCCTGGACGGCGTTGTTCTTGAACGACGGCGTGAGCCAGATCGCGGTCGTCCCGAGGCCCTCGATGTAGTCGAGGTTGTTGCGCAGGCCCGCGATGTCTCCTCCGTGGTAGAAGCCCTTGTCCGTCGGGTCGAAGCCGGTGACCGCGCGGTCGGCCGAGGCGGTGCCGTCGACGATGATGTGGCCGTTGTCATTCGACGGGTCGCCGTTGGCGAAGCGGTCGGTCAGGACGAAGTAGAACTGCTCGTCGCTGCCCGGCTGGCGGACCGGGGCGGGCGCGTCGGCCTCGACCGGGGCGGCTACGGGATCAACGGGGACGATGCTCGTCCGGCCGCTCACCTCGTCGAAGACGACCGTCATGGTCGTGTCACCGGCGACCGTGAGGCGGATGTTGGCCGCGTCCGGTCCGGTCGCGCCCGCGCGACCCCAGGCCTGGTCGTCCCAGGTCCCTCCGGAGAGCACCTTGAACTCGTAGGACCCGCCCGGCAGCGAGAACTCGCCAGCGAAGAGGCCGTCGATGGTGCTCGCCACGAGCTCGCCATCGATGCACTCCGGTAGCCAGTCGGCTGCACACCCGAGCTCGCTCTGGAGATCACCCACAAGGCGATAGACCGGCGGGGCGGCCGACGCCGGCGCAGCCGCCGGGAGTGCCACCAGGCTCGCGCTCGCCAGCGCGGTGGCCGCGAGGAGGGCCGGCACCTGACGGGACCTTCGAGACAACGCGGAAAGACGGAAACCTGGCTGGACCATGCACGACCCCTTCGTCGAAGCGCGCATCGTTGCGCGCATCACTGATTGGGCCAGACAGTACGCGTTGCTGCAAGTTGCAGCAAGCAACGCGGATTTTGTTGCAGACCGGTTCCTGAAGGTGTTCAAAAATGCGGTCGATACGGGATGAAAACGCACATCATTCTTGCAGTTGATTCATCCCATTATTGGGCGCATGTCGGCTGCCGACCACTCGATCAGGTGACCCCGTAGGGCTCCCAGCCCGACCCGAGCCGCGCTCGGACCTTGGCGAGCGCGCCTTCGGAGGCCGAGGCGACCGATCCGCCCGCGAACGGAGGCTGAGGGTCGTACTCGATCAACAGCTGGATGGCCTCGGCCGTCACCTGATCGGTGAGCAGTGCGGCGAGGGTCAGCGCCATGTCGATCCCGGACGAGACCCCGGCGGCGGTGATGATCTTGCCCTGGGTGACCACACGGTCGGGGACGTAGGTCGCTCCCCATGCCTGGAGCTCACGGACCGCCGAGAAGTGCGTGGTCGCCGTCAATCCGTCGAGCAGCCCCGCCGCTCCCAGCAACAACGATCCGGTGCAGACCGACGTCGTCCAGGTGGTCGAGGCGTGGATGTGCTGGATCCAGGCGAGCATCTCGGGCATGTCTCCGTGCACCCTGGACCCCGGGCCGCCCGGGACCACCAGGACGTCCGCGTGGTCGACGTCGTCGAAGGTCGCGTCGACGGACAGCTTGATCAGACCACGGTCGTCCGTCACGATCCCCGTGGACTCTGCGACGAGGACGACCTCCACGTCCGGCAGGTTCACCAGGACCTGGTACGGGCCGATGATGTCGAGGCTCGTGAACCGAGGGAACACGGGGATCGCGACGCGCATGGGTCCGAGCAGTCCGTCAGATCAGGCCGAGCGCCCGCACTGCAAGGCGCTCCTCGACCAGCTCGGCGACCGAGGCGTCGATCCGCTCCCGTGAGAACTCACCGATCTCGAGTCCCTGGACGATCTCCCACGACCCGCCGCGCGAGACCACCGGGAAGGAGGAGACCAAGCCCTCGGGCACCCCGTACGACCCGTCCGAGACGATGCCCGCGGACGTCCAGTCACCCTCGCGCGTCCCGTTGACCCAGTCGTAGACGTGGTCGATGGCCGCGTTAGCCGCGGATGCCGCCGACGACGCACCGCGCGCCGCGATGATCGCCGCACCGCGGGTGGCCACGACCGGGATGAACTCCTCGGTCAGCCAGGCGGAGTCCTCGGTCAGGACGTGCGACGACTGTCCGGCGATCTCCGCGTGGAAGAGGTCCGGGTACTGCGTCGCAGAGTGGTTCCCCCAGATGGTGAGCTTGCGGACGTCGTCCACGGCCACACCGGCGCGCTTGGCCACCTGGGTCAGCGCCCTGTTGTGATCGAGGCGCGTCATCGCGCTGAACCGATCCTTGGGGACGTCGGGGGCGTTGCTTGCGGCGATGAGCGCGTTCGTGTTGGCGGGGTTGCCGACCACGAGGACACGGATGTCGTCTGCGGCGACGGCGTTGATCGCCTCGCCCTGCGGGCGGAAGATCCCACCGTTGGCCTCGAGCAGGTCGCTCCGCTCCATGCCCTTGGCCCGCGGGCGGGCACCCACCAGAAGCGCGATGTTCGCGCCGTCGAAGCCGTCGCGGGGGTTGTCGAAGATGTCGATGCCGGCGAGCAGGGGAAAGGCGCAGTCGTCGAGCTCCATCGCGGTCCCCTCGGCGGCCTTGACCCCCTGCGGGATCTCCAGCAGCCGCAGGCGGACCGGCACGTCCGGGCCGAGCAGCTGACCGGAGGCGATCCGGAAGAGGAGGGCGTAGCCGATCTGGCCGGCCGCTCCGGTGACGGTCACATTGACGATCGCGTTCATCACAACTCCTTTGTTCGCAAACACTCCCTTCATAGTGGCCCATCCGGCACGTCGATACTGGTCCGACGCGCGGCGGGGCAACCCGCCGAGTCCAGGGCCGTGAGGAGCTCCCCGTGAGAAGCCTCCTCGACTGTCATGTGTTTCACAGGTGATCATGGAACTATTCACTCCGAAGCGGAACTATGCATGCCGTCGAGGCAGCGCTACGGTTCATCTGTTCGGCCCATCTCTTTGAGAACCTCTCTCCTCCACACGACAGGATCATCATGTCTCAGGACGCCTCTGCGCAGCAGACACCCATCACGGAGACCGTGGTCATCGACCACGAGCGCGACGCGCACTCCTCCCGACCGGCCTTGTTCACGTCCTCGCCGTTCGCACTCATCGGCGCCGAGCTGCTCGGAACCTTCCTGCTGGTGTTCGTGGGTGTGGGCATGGCGCTCTACGCCTCCCTCCAGGGCATCGGCTCGCTCGAGGTCGCGCTCGGCTTCGGCGTCGCGCTGATCGCCGGCATCGCCGCCGTCGGGCACATCTCCGGTGGCCACTTCAATCCGGCCGTGACCTTCGGCGCCGCCCTCGCGGGCCGCACGCCGTGGAAGCTCGTGCCGGTCTACTGGATCACGCAGATCGTCGGCGCGGTCGCAGCGGCCGCCGCACTCTTCGCCACCATCCCGAAGTCGCTCACAACCGGCGACACCGCGGCCTACTCGAGCCTGAAGAACTTCTTCTCGGCGACGGCCAACGGCTTCGGCGATCACTCCCCCGCCTTCGCCTCGGCCCAGAAGGCGTTCTTCGCCCCCTACCTGGCTCAGGGTGCGACCCAGGCGCAGATCAACGACGCGATCAACTCCGGTCAGCTCGTCCTGCCGACGTTCACAAAGTTCGACCTGACCGCCGTCGCGATCATGGAGGTCATCGCGACCGCCCTGTTCGTCGGCGTGATCCTCGCGGTGACCGACAAGCGCGTGAAGGCCAAGTCCGCCCCGATCGTCATCGGACTCACGTTCTTCATCTTGCTGATGCTCGCCACACCGTTCGACGGCGGATCGCTCAACCCGGCACGTTCGCTCGCCGCGGCGCTGTTCTCCGACGGCTGGGCGCTGAGCCAGGTCTGGATCTTCTGGGTCGCCCCGCTCGTCGGTGCCGCGATCGCCGCGCTCTTCTACCGCGGCTTCGCGGGTGAAGAGACCGTCGTCGACTACGTCTACTACGGCGACGTCGCGGTCGAGGGTGGCCTCGAGCTCGACGAGATCGCGGTCGAAGAGGACGCCGCGGCGGCCTCCGACGTGGTCGTCGAGGAGGTCGTGGTCGAGGAGATTGTCGTGGTCGAGGAGGTCAAGGCCGCCGAGCCCGACGCCGAGTCCGACAACGGCGAGTCCGACAAGAAGTAGCCCCACCGGTCCGCTCGCTCGACCAGCTCCACCCCACGAGGTCGTCTATCTCGCTCAAGCGAGATTGACGACCTCGTCGGCGTTCAGGTGCCCGTGCTAGATGTTGGGGGCGGTCTGCGCCAGCACGGCGATGGCCGCGGCGAGAGAGAAGTACATCGCAGCGTCGAGGCCGCGGGAGCGGATGGCGATGCCCACCAGTCCAGGGCCGGGGACGACGAGCCGAGCCACCCCCGCGCCGACCAGTACCCCGGCGAGGCCGAGGGCTCCTAGCCGCGCGCCCTCGAGGAGCGTGACGACCGCCACGACGACGACCGCTGCGCAGATGGTCCACATGGCTGTGGTCCGCCGTGGTGCGGGGGTACGGGGACGCTGAGGGGTCGGGACGTCCGGGGTCGGCAAGCCATCGGCGCTCTGGGGCGCCGGCACCTGATTTCCGTTGTCGACCATCACGCTGCCTGTCACGTCCACGAGCACTTCACCGCACTGAGACTACCGTTGCGACCATGGAACCGACGCACCACACGACGCCCGCCCCCGACGAGCCGGGCGTGCGCCCGCCACGGTCCGTGCTTGTCGTCGGAGCTGGTCTGGCCGGGACGCAGACCGCCGCGGCCTTGCGCGGGCACGGCTTCACCGGGCATCTGACAGTACTGGGGGCCGAGGGCCTGCCCCCCTACGACCGCCCGCCGCTGTCCAAGGAGCTGTTCACGCGGCGGGCGCCGGCGTGGCTCACCGACGAGCTCGGCGTCGACCTCTCCCAGCTCGCCGACGAGCTTGTGCTCGGCGATGCCGCGCGGCACCTCGAGCACCCCGTCCCGCTCGCTGACCACTCGGTCTCCGTCGCCACCGCGAGCGGGCGCCGGGTGCACGCGGACGTCGTCGTGCTCGCCTGCGGGTCGGTGCCAGTGAGACCGGCCGGGTGGGAGGACGCGGTGACCCTGCACGGTGCCACCGACGCCGACCACCTGCGCTCCCGGCTCGTGCCCGGCGCGCGACTGGTGTGCATCGGCGCGGGCTGGATCGGCGCCGAGGTCGCCGGCGCGGCCGCAGCGGCCGGGTGCGAGGTGACCGTGATCGAGGCCGCCGGGGTCCCGCTGCACCGCCAGCTTGGCCCCACGGTCGGCGCGCACCTGAGCCGCTGGTACGACGCCGCGGGCGTCACCCTGGTGACCGGCGCTCCCGTGGTGGGCGTCGATGCGAGCGGCGTCCACCTGGGGACGACGACCCCGCGGGCGATCCCGGCCGACGTCGTCCTCGCCGCGGTCGGCGCCCGTCCGGCGACCGACTGGTTGGCCGATGCTCTCCCCCGCGACGCCCGCGGAGCGATCCGGGTGGACGCCCGCGGCAGGGTCGTCGAGACCGGCACGGTGGCGGGCGGAACCCTGTTCGCCGTCGGCGACTGCGCCACCCGGGCAGATCCGGTGTGGGACCAGGTGCCGGGTGGTCACTGGTCGGCTGCGCTGCTTGATCCCGACGCGGTCGCTCGCGAGATCCTGGGTCTGGAGCCGGGTGCCGGGCACGCACCGTACGTGTTCTCCACCCAGCTCGGTCACGACCTGGCGCTCTTCGGTCTCCCCGACCCGGTCACGGACTCGGTCGTGCTGCGCGGCGACCCCGCCGGCGCCGGGTGGGCGGCCCTCTACGTCTCCCCCGCGGGCCTGGTCACCGGGATGTTTGTGGTCGACTCCCCCAAGGACGTCGCCGCGGCGCGCCGGATGATGGTCGGCGGGCCGGTCAAGCTCGATCTCTTGCGGGCCGCCGACCCGCAGGTCTCCCTGCGGGCGACGCTCGTCTGAGCAGGCCGTCTGACCTCGCGGGACGCGCGAACGGCGCCACCCGGTCGGGATGGCGCCGTCAGCTCAGGTCGTCTCAGTGCGCGAAGTGCCGCGTCCCGGTCAGATACAGCGTGACGCCCGCAGCCTGTGCGGCGGCGATGACCTCGTCGTCGCGAACCGAGCCGCCGGGCTGGACGACGGCGCGCACGCCGGCGTCGAGCAGCACCTGGAGGCCGTCGGCGAAGGGGAAGAACGCGTCCGAGGCGGCCACGGCCCCGCGGGCGCGCTCCGTGTCGCCCGTGTTGGCGCGCTCGACCGCGAGCTTGCACGAGTCGACGCGGTTGACCTGGCCCATGCCCACGCCGACCGACGCGCCGCCCGAGGCGATGAGGATCGCGTTGGACTTCACGGCACGCACCGCGCGCCAGGCGAACTCGAGGTCGGCGAGGGTCGCGGCGTCCGCGGCCTCACCGGTCGCGAGGGTCCAGTGCTCGGGCGAGTCACCGCCGGTCTCAGAGGCGGCATCGATCCGGTCGACCGCCTGCATGAGCAGGCCGCCGCTGATCGGGCGCAGCTCCACGGCGGCGCTCGGCGCGCCGTCGACCTGGAGCAGGCGGATGTTCTTCTTCGCGGTGAGGATCTCGATCGCCTCGGGCTCGAAGCCCGGCGCGACGACGACCTCGGTGAAGATCGGGGCGATCTGCTCCGCGGCTTCCTTGGTGATGACGGCGTTCGCGGCGATCACGCCACCGAAGGCGCTCATCGGGTCGCAGGCGTGGGCCTTGGCGTGCGCGTCGGCGATGGACTCGCCCACCGCGATGCCGCAGGGGTTGGCGTGCTTGATGATGGCCACGGTGGGGCCGGTGTGGTCGTGCGCGGCGCGCCAGGCGGCGTCGGCGTCGACGTAGTTGTTGTAGCTCATCGCCTTGCCGTGCAGCTGGGTGGCCTGGGCGAGGCCCGCGGGGCCGTAGCCGTTCGTGTACAGGGCGGCGCGCTGGTGCGGGTTCTCGCCGTAGCGCAGCACGTCGGAGCGGTTCCAGGTGGCACCGACCCAGGCCGGGAAGCCGGTCGAGACGGGGCCGTCGGGGGTCTCGACGGCGTCGGTCGGGGAGACGACCGAGCTCATCCAGCTGGCCACGGCCACGTCGTACGTCGCGGTGTGGACAAAAGCCTGCGCGGCGAGCGCCTTGCGCTGGGCGTAGGTGAAACCGCCCGCGGCCACGGCCGCCGTCACGGCCGGGTAGCTCGTCGGGTCGACGACGACGGCCACGCTCGGGTGGTTCTTCGCGGCTGCGCGCACCATGGACGGTCCGCCGATGTCGATCTGCTCGACGCACTCGTCAGGCGTCGCGCCGGAGTCGACGGTCGCGGTGAAGGGGTAAAGGTTGACGATGACCAGTTCGAAGGGCTCGATGCCGAGGTCGGCGAGCTGGGCGAGGTGGTCGGCCTTACGGGTGTCGGCGAGGATGCCGGCGTGCACGCGCGGGTGCAGCGTCTTGACGCGGCCCTCGAGGCACTCGGGGAAGCCGGTGAGGGTCTCGACGCCGGTCACGGGTACGCCCGCGGCGGCGATCGTCGAGGCGGTCGACCCGGTCGAGACGATCTCGATTCCGGCCGTGTGCAGGGCCTGAGCGAGGTCCGTCAGGCCGGTCTTGTCGTAGACGCTGATCAGGGCGCGGCGCACGGGACGCTGGGCCTCGTCGGCGATCGCCGGGATCGGTGTGGAGGAGTGAGCGGCGGACATCTGGTGTTCTCCTGTCGTGGCGGTTCGAGCGTGACCCGCATCTGCGGTCTGTCACTTCGGTGAACCCAGGCGCCCAGGCGGACGGCGCCACGCAGCCTCCGGCTGAACCAGAACCTGCACAGGGACTTCCCGGCCGCTCCCCGGTGGTGAACCCCACCCTCGCCAGTCGCGACCGTTGACGATTCTACCGGGTTTCTAGCCGACGTCGACGATCAGCCCGACCCCCGCCGCGGCCGTCGCGATCGTCGCGTCGAAGACCCCGGCGAGGTCGGCGGTGACATTGTGAAAGTGCCCGAACAGCTCTGCGCTGATCGCGCCGAGGACGCAGGAGAAGAGCGTGAAGGAGCGCACGATCATCAGCTCGATCTGGCGAGTCTGCTCAGGACTGCCCGACGCCGGGTCGTAGCCTGCGAAGGCGAAGGTCTCCGCCGTGATGAGGCCCGTGGTGGGGAACTCTGGTCCGGTGGGCGCGAGCGTCCCGGCCGCCTCGGCGTCGCGGGTGACGGCGATGATCACGGCCCACAGGCGGGTCGCGGCCGCGACCGTGTCGGTGGGCGCCCGGTAGCCGGGGACGGGCGTTCCGTAGATGAGCTCGTAGGAGCGGGGGTGGGCCAGGGCCCACGCCCGCAGCGCCCGCGCGACGGCGAGCCACACCTGGGCGGGGCCGTCCCCGCGCCCGCGGGCGGCCGTCGCGGCGCCCTCGCAGGCCAGCCCGGCGGCGTTGTACCCGTCGACGATGAGCAGCGTCAGCAGCGCGTCGCGAGAGTCGACGTAGCGGTAGACCGCGGAGGACGCCATGCCGAGGTCGCGGGCGATCGCGCGCAGGGACAGCGCTGCGGCGCCGTCAGTGTCCAGGCGTGCGTTCGCGGCGGCGAGGAGCTCGGCCATGACCTCGGCGCGAGCGCGTTCGCGGGCGGTGCGGGGCGCGTTCGGCTGGTCCGGCTGAATCATGGCCTCACTCTGCCCCAGAGAGTTCGCTGCACGCAAAAGAGAGCACCGCTCTTGACAGCTCATGCCGCGGGGTGTGAGCATTGTTCGCAACGGAGAGCACTGCTCTCGTTTTGACCGGGTCGCCCCCGGATCGATCAGATCGGAGCACGACCATGACCGTCCACGTCATCATCGGCAAGGGACCCATCGGCTCGACGACCGCCGAGCTGCTGCTCGCCCGCGGCGAGGAGGTCCGGATGGTCAGCCGCTCCGGCGCGCCGGATGCCACGAGCCGCCGGTCGCTGCACGACGTCGAGCACGTCGCCGCGGATGCCTCCGACGCCGCCAGCCTCACCCGTGCGACAGTCGGCGCGGACGTCGTCTACAACTGCGTCAACCCCGCCTACCACCGCTGGGCCACGGACTGGCCGCCGATCTCCAATGCGCTGCTCAGCGCCGCGCAGGCCCACGACGCGGTCCTGGTCACGGCCGCGAACCTCTACGTCTACGGCCCCACCTTCGGCCCGATGACCGAGCAGAGCCCGCTCGCGAGCAAGGACACCAAGGGCCAGGTCCGCGCCCAGATGTGGCTCGAGGCAAAGCGCCGCCACGACGCCGGCCAGGTGCGCATCACCGAGGTCCGGGCCAGCGACTACATCGGCCCGCGCGCGCTGATCTCGTCGCACGTGGGTGAACGCCTGCTCGAGCCGCTCCTCGCGGGCAAGACGATCCGCCCGATCGGCAGCGCCGACCAGCCACACACCTGGACCTACCTGCCCGACCTCGCCCGGGCGCTCCTCGCAGCAGGAGAGACCGAGGCCGCCTGGGGCCAGGCGTGGCACGGGCCGTCACCGCAGGCGCGGACCTTCCGCGAGGTCGCGTGCGGGTTCGCCCGCGAAGCAGGCATGGCCGAGCCGCGGATCAGTCCGGTCCCCCTCTGGGCAGTCGCCGCGCTGGGAACCGTGCAGCCGATGCTGCGGGAGGTTGCCCGGATCGGCTACCAGTTCACCGAGCCGTTCGTCATGGAGTCAGCGACCGCCGAGCAGGTCCTCGCGGTGACCCCGTCGAGCTGGGACACCATCACGACGGACACCCTGGCGTGGTGGAACGCCCGGGCGATGTAGCTCAGGCGGGGGTGACGGTGACGCGGCGGCCGTCGACCGTCAACGTGCCGGTCGCGATCCGGCTCACCCAGTCGACGAGGAGCTGGCGCTCGACCGTCTTGATCCGCTCGTGCAGGGTCGACTCGTCGTCGCCTGGCTCGACCGGCACGGCCGCCTGGGCGATGATCGGGCCGGTGTCGATGCCCTCGTCGATCAGGTGCACGGTGCATCCGGTGATCCGCACGCCGTAGGCGAGCGCGTCCCGCACCCCGTGCGCGCCGGGGAAGGCGGGCAGCAACGCGGGGTGGGTGTTGATGATCCGGCCCCCGAAGCGGGCGAGAAAGCCCGCCCCGAGCAGGCGCATGAAGCCGGCGCTGACGACGTAGTCGGCGTTGAAGACCGCGACCGTCTCAGCCAGGGCCATGTCCCACTCGGCCCGGGAGTCGAAGTCGGCCGTCTTGACCACGGCGCACGCGATCCCGGCGTCGTGCGCCACATTGATCGCTCCGGCCGCCGGGTTGTCGGTCACGACGGCCACAACGCGTGCGCCGTAGCCGGGGGCGTCGTGCGCCTCGAGCAGCGCGGCGAGGTTGCTGCCCGCGCCGGAGGCGAGCACGACGACGCGTGCGGCCGCGGCGGGGCCGCGCCCCACGACGGTCACCGGGTGGCCTGACGGGGTGCGGGCGGAGTCGTCCTGAGCGCGAGAAGTCACGGACGGAACACTAACGCGTCCCGGCTCCAGGGTCGGTGGGCGTTCCACCCTTCGTGCACGCCACGTCTGTGCACGCCACCCGGCGACATGCGCGATGATAGATCCATGGGAAACCCGTACGCACCGAGGCCACCGGGCACCCCGCCGCCAGACCCACGGCCCTTCCAGCCACAGCTGCCGACCACCGACGACGCCACTACCCCGCCGCACGCCACAAGTCCGGCCAGGACGGCCCGCGCCCACAGGCCCCCGCCCCCGCCGGTCGACCCTGAGACCGCCCGCCTCGCGACCCGCTCAGTCATGCACTTCGGGCTGCTCATGCTGGCCTCGCTGCTCACCAGCTCCCTCGCCCTGCCGTGGCGCTTCGTGAGCGTCGCGATCGCGCTCGTCGCGATCGTCGTGGGGATCCGCGTGCTGCGCCGGATCTGGCGCGCCGGGCTGCGGGGCTTCCTCGTGGCCGCCATGTCGGCCGGGGTCGTCATGACCTTCGTGCTCGCCCTGACCACGCTCGCGGTGATCCCGGTCTGGCAGATCGAGATGGACCGTCAGGCGTGCCTGAACGAGGCCATCACCATCTCGGCCACATCGACCTGCGAGGCCGACTACCAGACGGCGATCACCCGGTACCAGAAGTCCCTCACCGACTAGCCCTGCGACCGCTCCCGGATCGAGGCGCGCAGGCCTGTCCATCCACGGTGCACGGCGGACCACACCTCGTGGCGCACGCACACCAGCAGCACAAGCGCGCCGATCGCGACCTGCGCGGCCACAGTCAGCCCGATGAACACCCCCGACGCACCCACCTCACCCAGACGCCCCGGTCCCCCGACACCCGAGGCCAGCGCCACGAGGACCCCGGAGACGAGTCCGGCTCCCGCGCCCACGAGGGCCGCCAGCACGAACACGTGCCACCACGCGATCCGTTCCATCCTGCGGTGCACGAACCATCCCCCGAGCGCGCCCGCGCACCCGACGAGCACCGGGGCCCACACGACCAGGCCCGCGCCCGTCGTCGGGCCGGGAAGGGCGCCGAGCAGCGGCAGCGCGGGCAGCGGGGCGGACGTCACCGCGTCGAGGCCGAAGTGCGTCCCAGCGCCGACTGAGAAGCCCGGCCCGGCGAGCCAGGCGAGCGCCCACACGACAAGGTTGGGGACCAGCGCGAGCTGCGCGACCGCGAGGGACACCCCGCTCGCGCTGTCCAGGGCGAGCCCGCGCACGACGTCGGTCACCGTCGTGTGCTCGGCGACCATCCAGGTGGCCACGACCACGCCGGCCATGAAGACGATTGAGCTCGCCGCGACCATGCCGCCGCGCGTGCCCACCCGGATGAGGACGTGTACCCGCATGACGACGGCGTGCAGGCCGTCCGCGAGGTCGCCAGCGTCGGGCCGGGCGAGCGCGCCCCAGGACAGCCCGATCGCGCCGATGACCAGGGCGCCACCGGCCGCGGAGGTCAGCTGGACGGGGCTGACGGCGCCGGCGAGGAGCGCGAGCAGCAGCACACCGGCGAGGTAGGTGCCTAGGCCCGCGAGGAGCGCGGACCAGTGCGGTGTCATGGTGCGCCGCGCGCAGACGTAGGCGCCGAAGATCGCCACGGCGCTCACCCCGAGCGGCACGATGGTCAGATCGGCAACGCCCGTGGCGAGCGGGACCGAATGCCCGAGCAGCCACACCCGGGTGGAGATCGACACAGCCCCGCCCCAGCTGGTCGATGCGCCGGCCACCTGTGCGGCGGCCGTCACGGCCATCGCGATCGCAGGGATGACGACGGCCGCGAAGGAGAAGATCAGCGCCTGGGTGGCGGCGAGCACCCCTGAGACCCACGGCGCCGCACCGTCGATCGAGCTGCGCACGGAGTCGCCCGGCAGCCGTTGCTCGAGGGTCTGGCGCAAGGCTCGCAGGCGTCCCGGCGGCTGGGTGGGGGGAGGTGCAGAAGTCACGTGGTCATCGTCTCTCGAAGGTCCGCCCCGGGCCGGGAGGAGGGACGGCGCGCCTGGTTGTGAGGCGCGTCGCGCTGACTTCCGACGCGCTCGCACCTGCCCGACGACGCAGCGACGCCCGCCCCGAAGGCATCGGGACGGGCGCCGGTTGCGGCCCGCGGAGCGGGACCAGGTGTTTCAGCTCACGCAGTTCAGGCGGAGAGGATCCCCCGCATGAGCTCGGCGGCCTCGGACGGCGTCTTGCCAACCTTGACGCCAGCGGCCTCGAGGGCCTCCTTCTTCGCCTGCGCGGTGCCCGAGGAACCGGAGACGATGGCGCCGGCGTGGCCCATCGTCTTGCCCTCGGGAGCCGTGAAGCCTGCGACGTAGCCGACGACCGGCTTGGTCACGTGCTCCTTGATGTACGCGGCGGCACGCTCTTCGGCGTCGCCACCGATCTCGCCGATCATGACGATCGCGGCGGTCGCCGGGTCGGCCTCGAACGCTGCGAGGGCGTCGATGTGCGTGGTCCCGATGATCGGGTCCCCGCCGATGCCGATGGCGGTGGAGAAGCCGAAGTCACGCAGCTCGTACATCATCTGGTACGTCAGCGTGCCGGACTTCGACACGAGGCCGATCTTGCCGGCGCCGGCGATGTTCGCGGGGATGATGCCCACGTTGGAGAGTCCGGGGCTGATCAGACCGGGGCAGTTCGGGCCGATGAGCCGGACGCCCTTCTCCTGCGCGAGCGTGAAGAACTCCGCGGTGTCCTTGACGGGGACGCCCTCGGTGATGATCACGACGAGCGGGATCTGCGCCTCGATGGCCTCGACGACGGCGGCCTTGGTGTGGGCCGGCGGGACGAAGATGACCGAGACGTCGGCGCCGGTGGCCGCCATGGCCTCGGCGACGGAGCCAAAGACGGGGACGTCGACCGACGCCTCGTCGTTCGCGAAGGCGACGGACGTGCCCGCCTTGCGCGGGTTCACCCCGCCGACGATGTTCGTGCCCGAGGCGAGCATGCGCGCGGTGTGCTTCTGCCCCTCGGAGCCGGTCATGCCCTGAACGATGACCTTGGAGTCCTCAGTGATGAAGATTGCCATTGTTGTGTCGCTTCTTCTCTCTGGGTACGGATCAGGCGGAGGCGTTGGCCAGCTCGGCAGCCTTGTCGGCGCCGCCGTCCATCGTCTCGGCGAGGGTCACGAGCGGGTGGGCAGCCTCAGCGAGGATGCGACGGCCTTCTTCGACCTTGTTGCCGTCGAGACGGACCACGAGCGGCTTCGTCGCTGCGGCGCCGAGCACCTTGAGGGCGCCGACGATGCCGTTGGCGACAGCGTCACAGGCGGTGATGCCGCCGAAGACGTTGACGAAGACGGACTTGACCTGGGCGTCACCGAGGATGACGTCGAGGCCCGCGGCCATGACCTCGGCCGAGGCGCCGCCCCCGATGTCGAGGAAGTTGGCGGGCTTGACGCCGCCGTGACGCTCACCGGCGTAGGCGACGACGTCGAGGGTGCTCATGACGAGACCCGCGCCGTTGCCGATGATCCCGACCGACCCGTCCAGCTTGACGTAGTTGAGGTCGTTCTCCTTGGCCTTGGCCTCGAGGGGGTCGGCCGCGGCCTTGTCCTCGAGCTCGGCGTGATCGGCGTGACGGAAGCCGGCGTTCTCGTCGAGGGTGACCTTGCCGTCGAGGGCGACGATCTGCCCGTCCTCGGTGCGGACCAGGGGGTTGACCTCGACAAGAGTCGCGTCTTCCTCCTTGTAGACGGTCCACAGCTTCTGGAAGGCGTCGACGACCTGGGCCTTGATGTCGTCGGCGAAGCCTGCGGCCTCGGCGATCTCGATGGCCTTGGCTTCGTCGATGCCGACGATCGGGTCGACGGGGATCTTGGCGAGGGCGTCGGGACGCTCGACAGCAAGCTGCTCGATCTCCATGCCGCCCTCGACGCTCGCCATGGCGAGGTAGGAGCGGTTGGACCGGTCGAGGAGCACGGAGAAGTAGAACTCCTCGGCGATCTTCGCGCCGGCTGCGACCATCACACGGTGAACCGTGTGGCCCTTGATGTCCATGCCGAGGATCTGTGCGGCCTGTTCGGCTGCCTCGTCGGGGGTGTGGGCGAGCTTGACGCCGCCCGCCTTCCCGCGGCCTCCGACCTTGACCTGCGCCTTGACGACAACAGTTCCTCCGCCGAGCTCTTCTGCTGCTGCGCGAGCTTCTTCAGGGGTGGTGGCGACCACTCCCCCCAGCACGGGCACGCCGTGCTTCTCGAAGATGTCGCGTGCCTGGTATTCGAACAGGTCCACCCTGCTGCGTCCTTCCGTCGACCGGTACACACATGTGTCTCGACGTCGAGACACTTTCTTACAGACTAGTGCCGATCCGCGGATCGGGACTCCTGACAAGGTGTCAGGTACAACACAGTCGCCCGGTTGCCTCCGGCACAGTCGCCCGATGGGCTCCGCGAGGGCACAGACGTTCCCAGCCGGGTCCGCGACGTAGGCGACGGTGTCACCCCACGGCTTGGCCGACGGCGCGGCGAGCAGACGGCCACCCGCCTCGAGCGCCGTCGCCAGCGACCGCTCGACGCTCTCGCAGCCGAGGTACACCTCGGTCCGGGAGAGAGCCATGCCGCCGGGTGGTGGCACGGCTCGCGCCCCGAGCCCGAGGTTGCGCAGGTAGGCCCCGACCTCGTAGATGCCCAGGCGGCGCCCTTGGGGTGAGCGCATCTCGACCTAGACGGGCGAGTCGACGTCCCTCACCCAGCCGGTCACGGCCTCGTAGAACGAGGCGAGCGCCGCGGGGTCCTCAGCCGCGAGGATGACCAGCGTGAGATCGACCGACGGTGGCATGGTCTCAGACCACCTCGGAGGGCTGGACGACGACGATGCCCGCTCCGGAGTGCACGTCGTCGTGGGGCTGGTCGAAGAGTTGGCTGAGCATGGACGACAGGATGGCGGGGCGGCATGCCAGCCGTCATTCCACCGAACCTGCTGGTTGGGTGCGCTGCGCCCGCGCACCGCACCCGGATGGTGCAGCCGATCTGGACGGATCAGTCCGCTTCGGTGCCGGCCGGGTTCGCGTCGGCCGCAGTTGCAGCTCGCGGCAGCGCTCGTTGCGCTCGTTGCGCTCGTTGCGCTCGTTGCGCTCGTTCGGGCAGAGGCTTCAGGCTGCTCGCTCGCCGGCCGCATAACTGCCGGGGGTGTGGATCTGCCAGCCGTTATCGTAGGTCATCGCAATGTTCTCACCGTCGACCCGGTGGTGATGGTGACGGCACAGCAGTGCGCCGTTGGACGGCGTGGTCTCCCCTCCGTCGGCCCAGTGCCGAATCGCGTGGTGGACTTCGCAGACGTGGGGTGGCGCGTCGCAGTCGGGCCAGACGCAGTGTCGGTCGCGGGCGACGATGGCTCGGCGGTGCTCTTTGGTGAAGGTCCGTTTCGTGCGGCCGATGTTGAGGATCTGGGAGTCGGGTCCGAAGATTATCCGCGTGACTTCCCCGTCGCAGGCGATGCGTCTCAGGACCGCGTCGGGGATGGGGCCGGTGCCGTCTTCCCAGGTCGCATACCCGGCGCGCAGGCGCGCTTCGAGAGTCTGCGGGGTCCACGTCGGGGCGACCACAGGACCCGGGCCCCAGTGACCACTGTCCTGGGACGCGGCGATCGCCTGCGCCAGGGACGTCTCCGGCACGGGGCCGGCGGTCGCAGCGGGTCTCTCGCCGGGGGCCGCGGTCGCAGTCGCAGTCGCAGTCGCAGTCGCAGTCGCAGGGTGACCCGAGCACGTCGACGTGCCGTCCAGGTCGCCGGCCTCACCACTGCTCGCGTGGTCGTAGAGCCGCGTGAACTCCTCCCAGGTGATCATCACCGAGAGGTGCGGGCGGACGTTGGCGCCCTTGCCGGCGACCCCACCGTCCAGGACCAGGTGGGCCAGGTCGATCAGGGAACCGGCCTTACGCAGGTCCGCCGGACGCAGGTCATCGGCGGCAGGGACACCGGCGACCGCCCGGAGCGCGGCGTTGACGGTCTGGCCGTTCTCGGTCGTGACGAACCCGCTGATCTGCATCCCACCCAGAGTCGGGGAGATCTGCAGGAACTCCCGCTCGTCGGCGTCCTTGAACGCCTTGTCCTGCGCGGCTGGGTCGGCGACGACCGTGAATTCTTTGACGATCCGGTTGAACTGAGGGAACCCCCACACCCCGGCGTGGCCCAGGAGCATCTCCTCACCCGTGCACACCCGCCCCGGCGTTCCACCCGATCCAGGCGCCTGGCCCAGGCCAGCCGCCTCACCCGGTTCGGGGGTATCACTGGTCACCGAACTGGCCAACGCCACGCGCAGGGGCTCGGTCGTGGTGGCTTTGACCATCGTGGCCACATGCTCACCGGTGATCAACCCCGCCCGAGCCGCGACGCCCGTGGCAGGCAGGTGATCACGCACCGCAACCGCCGCCGCGACCGTCCGGGCCGCCAACGACCTCGACAACCCCTCCGCCTTCGCCACCCACGACCCGAAAGAATGCATCGTCTCCGCCCGCCAGCACCCGTCGGCCTCCACCCGGCCCACGCACCCCAACCGCACCGCGTCCAACCTGCCCACCGCGTCGTGAATCCGCCGCGACATCTCCGCAGCCACCGGACCCGACAACGCCGTCAGGTCCACCGACGCCATCACCTCCACCAGGGACTCCATCAGATCCAGCTGCCCGAACAGGCCCGCCGGCACAACCGAGAGACCAGCACCCGACGCCCCCGCATCAGCCCCGTCGCGGGCGCGGTCGCCGTCGTGGTCGTCTGCGCGGTCGCCTGCGCGGTCGTCGGCGGCGGCGGGATCAACATCGCCCGGATCGCCATCCGCAACTACGTCCGGGTCCGCGACGTCCTCGAACACCACAGGCGCGTGGACGCCAGCACCGGCACCAGCTTCTCCAGCACCAACCGGCCAGCCCGCGCGGATCAGATCCTCGAACGCCGCCTCAAAACAATCCTCGACCAGAGTGCTCACCGGACACGTCGCCACATCGACCCACACGCCAGGGGCAAACTCAATACGCTCAACAACAGGCGCAGCATCAAGCTGGGAGAATGAATTGTTTGAATCCATGACGCGCCTCCCACCCTTGTCGCACCGCCTGATTGGCTACGTTTTCCATTCTATCCAGAGAACACGTGTTCGGCAAGAGGAATGCGCAGTCAAATGTAGCTTCTCGCGGATCATGCGAGCGATCATCAATGATGATGGACCGGCCCATCAGGATTGCGCGAAGAGGACGCGCCTCTGCCGTAGTCAGAATCCGATTCGACACGCCCCCGAGCAAATCAAGCGAGAGGGATCCGGACCGACAGGCGTTCGTGAACACCAATGGGGGCACTCGCATCCCATGAATGGATGTATTTACATCCCATGAATAGGGACCGTCACAGCCCTACCGGCGGCGGTGAGGCTCGTCAGCGACGAACCATGCGGACCTCGCGCATTCCGTCCTCCACCTTGCTCTCGCCGTCCAGGGCGAAGCCGTGCTTGCGATAGAACGCCTGCGCCCGCGGGTTGGGGTCTGCCACCCACAGGCCTGAATGTGTCGGCGGCGCAACAACCGCATTGAGAAGAGACGCGCCAACACCCATGCCGTGGACGACGACGGACACGTACAGCACATAGAGCTGAGCGGACCAGTCGGTGTCAGGTTCTGCAGCGGGGCCAGCCATCGCGATGCCAACGAGCACGTCGTCGCGCAGTGCGACAGCAATCTCGTTGGCTCCGTACCGAGGATCGGTGAGCGCCGCGGTCCAGAATCGCTCGCGCCGACCGACGAAGCCTGGATCGTCGAGAACCGCGTCGTCCATCAGGCCCCGATACGTCTCGCGCCACGATTGCACGTGCAGCCGTGCCATCTGGGGGACGTCACGCTGGATCGCCGACCTGACATCAAAACTCGTCTCCATCGCGCGAGGCTACCAGCGTGCCAGAGCGCGGCGGGAGGAACGAGAAGCAGCACGGCGCCCGCGCTAGACCTCAGCCGACTACAGGAACACCAGTCAATCGGAACGCCGGGCCAAAGTCGCCGGTCAAGCCGGACTCCGTGGTCACCGTCGCCGAGTCAAGCACCACCGTGTCGCCCGGGACGTCGGGCCACACGACGGTCACGATGATGGTCTCCCCCGCCTCGACCGGGGGCAGCTGACGATCCGCGAGCGGCTCCCGCCCGCTGCCGTCCACGTTGTAGAGCGAGTCGTCGATCACGTAGTCGAGCGGATACAGGCGCATGCCGCCGCTCAGCAGCGTGAGCTTCGTCGCGCCCGTGATGAGCGACGCCGAGCCCTCGCCCCGCGCGTCCCACGTCGTCCCACCGAAAGCCGTCACCGAGTATGCGGCCTCCGTACCGGTGTTCGTCAGCTGCACGTCACCGACGATCGCGCCGTCGACGCGTCGCACGTGGTCGAGCTTGACGTCCCAGGTCAGCTCGGTCTGCCCGTCGCGCGGCTGGACTATGGACACCCCGTCGGAGCCTGCCGCCTCGGGTCCTTGCGCTGGCGGGAGGTCCGCGACGACCGTCGACGTCGCCTCGCCCGGGGCGCTGGCCTCGATGACCAGCTCGACCCGACGATTCAGCGCCCGCGCCTCGTCGCTCGTGCCCTCCGCGACAGGTTGCGTCGCGCCCATGCCCTCGACCGTCACGGAGTAGGCGGAGAGATCCACAAGCTGACCGAGGCGGTCGGTCACGGCCTGGGCGCGCTGCTCCGAGAGCACCTGGTTCTCGGCCGCGTCCCCCACGTCGTCGGTGTGCCCGACGACGCGCATCGTCCCCACCGGGAAGCGCGCGAGCTGGTCGCCCGCGCTGACGAGCGCGCCGTCGGCCTCCGGAGACAGTGATGCGGAGGCCGTGGCGAAGAGCACGTCGGAGTCGATCGCGACGGTCACGTCGTCGGCGACCCGGGTGCTCACCTGCCCGGCGACGTCCTGCGTGAAGGAGTCGAGGGCGGGCGAGGCCAAGGTCAGCTTGGCGGCCGGGACGGAGGTGAGGTCGGTGAGCGGGGCGACCGAGGGGGCGTCCGCGGCGTCGAGCACGGGGACGGCGTCGAAGAGCGCGACCCCCGGCACCATGACCGAGACCGATCCTGCGGTCGGGGCGGCAAAAGCGACGAAGAAGGTCTCCGACCCGTCGCCCGGGCGCAGGTAGGTGTTGCCCTCCGACCCGATCGATGCGCCCTCGGCGTCCATCGCGGGCAGGTAGACCCGCCCATCGGGGAGGTCCACGAGCCGCACGGCGTCGATCGTGTCACCCGCGGTCCACGACAGGCCGAACCGCTCAGAGAGGTCGACCGCCCCCTCGCCGCCGGTCGGGGCTGCCGCCACCCGCAGGATACCCACACCGTCGGCGACGGCAACCGGCCCCACGGTCAGGGTCAGGTCGACCCCGCCCAGGGTTGCCGTCTGCGTCACGACCGAGGCCGCGTCGGGGTCCACGAGCTGGGTCGACGACGTCGGCCCGTCGGTCGAGGGGGTCGTCGCAGTGGGGCCGGGGTCCGCGTCGCCCGAGCTCGAGCAGCCGGCCGCGACGAGCGCGACGACCACGAGCGCAACCGCCGCTCGAGCTCGGTGGACGCCGCCGATGGTCGTCCGAATCCGAGCGGGAGATGTGCGCAGGTACATGGAGCTTCTTCCAGTTGGTGTCATCACAGCTTGGTGACCGGGGCGAAACGCAGCAGCAGCCGCTTGGTGCCGTCCGCCCCGAAGTCGATCTTCGCGACGGCCTTCGCCCCGGATCCCTCGACCGAGACCACGGTCCCCAGGCCGAAGGAGTCGTGGGTGACCCGGTCCCCGACCGACAGCGACGGGATGTCGCCCTCAGCCTTGCCGCCGCCCGAGCCGAAGCTCGGGCTCGCCGGCTCGGCGGGCTTCTTCCACGACCCGGCGCCGGACGAGCCGCCGGACCGGGAGCCGCGTTCGCTGCGGTAGCCGCCCGAGCCGATCGGCGGGGCGAAGTCGTCGTCCTCGGAGGACTTGCGCCGGTTGCCCGAGCCGTAGCCTCCCTGGCCGTAGCCGCCGGTGTACCCGCCCGGTCCGCGCAGCGTGGACATGGACGACTCACGCCGGCGCCAGTCCCACAGCTCCTCGGGGATCTCGTCGAGGAAGCGGCTGGCCGGGAACTCGTTCGCCATCCCCCAGGCCGAGCGGACCGCCGAGCGGGAGACGTAGAGCCGCTCGCGCGCCCGGGTGATGCCCACGTAGGCGAGGCGCCGCTCCTCGGCGAGCTCGACGTCGTCGTGCAGTGAGCGCATGTGCGGGAAGGTGCCGTCCTCCATGCCGGTGAGGAAGACGACCGGGAACTCCAACCCCTTGGCGGTGTGCAGGGTCATCAGAGTCACGACTCCAGGATCGATCACCGGGGCGCCCTCGTGGCCGGCGTCGTCGGCGCTGGGGATCTGGTCGGAGTCGGCGACGAGGGAGACGCGCTCGAGGAAGTCCGCGAGGGTGCCCTCTGGCTCGGACTCCTCGAACTCGCTCGCGACCGCGTGCAGCTCGGCGAGGTTCTCGACCCGGGACTCGTCCTGGGGGTCGTCGCTCGCGCGCAGCTCGGCAAGGTAGCCGGTGCGGTCGAGCACCTCGCCGAGGATCTCGGCCGGGCCGGCGCCCTTCTCGGCGAGCACGCGCAAGGCATCCATGAGCGCGCGGAAGGCCTTGAGCGGGTTGAGCGCACGGGTGGTCAGACCGGGGATCTCTTCGAGGTGGTCGAGGGCCTCGTTGAAGGAAGACCGGTTGCGCTCGGCCTGGGCGACGACCATCGCCTCGGCGCGGTCCCCCAGCCCGCGCTTGGGCACGTTGAGGATGCGGCGCATGTTGACGTCGTCGTCGGGGTTGGCGACGGCCCGCAGGTAGGCGATGACGTCCTTGATCTCGCGGCGCTCGTAGAAGCGGGTGCCGCCGACCACCTTGTAGGGCAGGCCGACCCGGATGAGCACCTCCTCGAGCGCCCGGGACTGGGCGTTGGTGCGGTAGAAGATCGCCACGTCGCCGGGGCGGACCTGCTCGTTGTCACCGAGGCGGTCGATCTCCTGGGCGATGAACCGCGCCTCTTCGTGCTCGTTGTCGGCGACGTAGCCGATGATCTTCGTCCCGGCCCCCGCGTCCGTCCACAGCCGCTTGGGCAGGCGGTCGGTGTTGCGGGAGATGACGGCGTTGGCCGCGGAGAGGATGTTCTGGGTCGAGCGGTAGTTCTGCTCGAGCAGGATGGTGCGGGCGTCGGGGTAGTCGACCTCGAACTCGAGGATGTTGCGGATCGTCGCGCCCCGGAATGCGTAGATGGACTGGTCGGAGTCGCCGACGACGGTGAGCTCGCCGGGGGCGAGCGCGCTCGCCCCGCCCGCACTCACCCCGGCGAGCTCGCGCACGAGGGTGTACTGGGCGTGGTTGGTGTCCTGGTACTCGTCGACGAGGACGTGCCGGAACCGGCGGCGGTAGTGCTCGGCGACCGCCGGGTGCTCCTGGAGCAGGCGCACCGTGCTCATGATGAGGTCGTCGAAGTCGAGGGCATGGGCCTGACGCAGCCGGGCCTGGTACCGGGAGTACACGGACGCCAGCATCTGGTCGAACTCGTTCGCCGCATTCCCGGACGGGTCGGAGGCCCCGGACTCGAGCGCGTACCGCTCGGGTCCCACGAGCTCGTCCTTGAGCGCGGAGATCTTGTGCGCAAGCTGCTTGACCGGGTACTTCTTGGGGTCGACGTCGAGCTCGCGCAGCACCATGGTGAGCAGCCGCTGGGAGTCCGCGGAGTCGTAGATCGAGAAGGACTGCCGCAGCCCGAGGGCGGTCGCCTCCCGGCGCAGGATCCGCACGCAGGCGGAGTGGAAGGTCGAGACCCACATCCGTCCCGCGGCCGGTCCCACGAGCGCAGCGACGCGTTCGCGCATCTCTGCGGCGGCCTTGTTCGTGAAGGTGATCGCGAGGATGTCGCTCGGTCGGGCCCGGTGGGTAGCCAGCAGGTACGCCACGCGATGGGTCAGCACACGGGTCTTGCCCGAGCCCGCGCCCGCCACGATGAGCAGCGGGCCGCCCGAGTGCATGACGGCCTCGCGCTGCTGGGGGTTGAGGCCCTCGAGCAGTGCGTCGGCCGTGGCCGCGGAGGCGGCACGGGCCTGTTCCGCCTCCGCCTCCCAGTCCTGGGGGTGGGAGGCGGCGACCCGCGCGAAGGCCGACGCCGCGGGGCCGGGGGCGGGGGCGTCGTCGGGCAGCGCAGCGCTCGCGGGCGCAGGCGCGCCCGGCAGGCCGTCAAAACCGGGGAGGTGATCAAAGAGAGAAGTCATAGCCCACCCAGCCTAAGCGTCCCCACCGACAGCCAGACCCAGACGGGCCGGTACGACGGCGGGGACGTGCTCACGACGAGAAGGCGGTCACCGTCGACTGCAGCTGGCGCGACGTGGCCGCGAGCTCGGAGGCCGCCGAGCGGATCGCGTCGATCTCGCCGGAGGTCGTCTGGGAGGACTCCTGGATCCCGCGCAGGGACTCCGCGATGCTGCGGCCGCCGTCGGCGACCGAGGAGACCGTCTGCGCCATGGCCGACGTCGTCGCCGTCTGCTCCTCGACCGCCCCGGCGATCGTCACCTGGAGGTCGTTGATCTGGCCGATGATCGAAGAGATCTGGGTGATCTCCCCCGCGGCCTGCTCGACGGCAGCCTGGATCGCGTCGACCCGCGTGGAGATCCCACCGGTCGCGCGAGCCGTCTCCTGGGCCAGCTCCTTGACCTCGCTCGCCACGACCGCGAAGCCCTTGCCGGCGTCTCCGGCCCGAGCCGCCTCGATCGTGGCGTTGAGGGCGAGCAGGTTCGTCTGCGCGGCGATCGACGTGATGACCTTGACGACCGTGCTGATCTGCGCGGAGGACTCCCCCAGCTCGGTCACCGTGCGGTTCGTGGCCTCGGCCGCGGTCACCGCGTCCGAGGCGATCTTCGCCACGAGGTTGGCGTTGCGGGCGATCTCCGAGATCGAGGCGCCCATCTGGTGCGTGCCGGCGGCCACGGAGTCGATCCCGGCACTGACGCCCATGGCCGAGTCGGTCACCTGCGAGGTCTGCTCGGCCGTGACCCGGGAGGCCACGGTCATCTCGTCCCCGCTGCGCAGCAGCTGGGAGGCGGCGGACTCCAGGTGCGCGGCGACCGTCGAGACCTCTTGGGCGATCGAGGAGGATCTGTCGAGCGTCGCGTTGAGCGCCTCCGCAAGATGCTCGAGCTCGGTCTTCCCGCGACCGGGGTCAAGGCGCACGTGCAGGTCGCCCGAGGCGAGGACCTGGGCGGCGCGGCGGATCGGCCGCACGATCGAGCGGGCGATGACGACGCCGACACCCGCGCTGAGCAGCGTCAGCCCCGCCGCGGCGAGCAGCACTTTCCCCGCGTCGGCCAGCGCTGCGCCCTGCACGCCGTCGACGTAGACGCCGGAGCCGATGACCCATCCCCACGGCTCGTAGCCCTGGACGTAGGAGATCTTCGGCTGGGGCGAGTCGGAGCCCGGCTTTGGCCACTGGTAGTCGACAAATCCGGCCCCGTCCGCCTGGACCACCCGGACCATCTCCACGAAGAGCAGCTTGCCGTCGGGGTCGGCGTTCGCGGACAGGTCGGTCCCGTCCATCTCGGGCTTGATCGGATGCATGATCATCGCCGGCGTCTCGTCGTTGATCCAGAAGTACTCCGCGCCCGCGTACCGCAGCGCGCCGACTGCGGCGATGGCCGCGGTCTGGGCTTCGGTCGTGGTCATCTCCCCCGAGGACGCCTGGTCACCGTAGAAGGAGACGATCCCGGCGGCGGTCTCCACGACGGCCCGGGTCGCCGCCTGCCGTTCGGTCATGATTCGGTCGCGCGCCACGCTCGAGGCGATGACCGCAAGAAGGGCCATCCCCAGGGCGGAGACGGCGACGATGACGACCAGGCGGGTCATGATGGACGTGGAGCTCAGGCGTGACAGCATTGGCACTCGCAGAAGTCGCAGGGACGTTGAGTCCTCTATCGGCCACCGCGCGAGGGTCATGAGTGTCTCAGCCGAGCACGACCGCCAGCAGCCAGGTGCCGCCCGCCACGAGCGATCCCGCGAGCTCGACGAGGATCGTCAGACCGGTGGCCGCGAGCGCCGCCCTGGTCGCCGTCCAGGCAAGCGCGTGGTCGCGGCGCCGGGACAGCTCGCACACATAGATGCCGCCGACGAAGCCCACGAACAGCCCGACGACCGGGATGACGAAGAACCCGACGACACCGGCGACCATGCCGACGACGAGGGTCGAGGCGGGCACCTCGGCGCGGTTCATGTGCCGCCCGGCGAAGACGTACTTGACGACGCCGGAGCCCACGATCGCGACCACCGCGAAGGCGAGGACGAGCCAGGCGAGCGCTCCCCCGGTCATGAGGGTCCAGACGAGGATCGCGCCGAGGACGATCAGCCCGCCCGGAACGAGCTGGGTGGTGCCGCCGACGATCCCCAGGAGGATGACGACGCCGACGACGATCTCCTGGGCTGCGCTCACGCCGGACAGACTAGCCGGACCTGCTCAGACGAACACCGCGACGATGATGTTGACCAGCGTCAGCGCGCCGATCGAGTGCTTGAGCGCAGGGGTGACCTTGTCGCCCTTCTTCACCGCGAGGAAGGCAAGGATCGCGATGATGACCGCGATGACAAGCTTCACGCCGATCTTGCCCATCGACGGTCCGCCGTCGTCCCACAGGCCGCCCATCTCGGCCACGCCGACCATGAGGATGCCCGAGACGGCGGCCGTCGCGGCGCCGTGGAACACGCCCTTGTTCAGGCCCGGCGTCCGCATCGAGACGAAGTAGCCGCCCAGGACGATGGCCCAGCCGACGAAGTGCAGGACCGTGAACACGTGATAGAGGAATTCCATGCCTGCATCGTAGTTTTGTGACACCGGGTCGACAACCAGACCGGCGTGGCGCGACCAGGGAAAACGCCCATCTCAGATTTCGACACACGGGACCAACATGCGGACACCCTCGACAGGCGCCCGAATTGGCACGTACCGTCGTCGACATGACCACGGCTCGGAGCACCCAGGAAGCGACCTCCCGTCGCGCCCTGACGACGTGCGCCCCCAGCAGCACCTGTTGTTGCTGTTGTTGATTCGCGCCTGAACCTGCCCTCCCGGATTCCATCCCGCTGGGCACCACAGACCAGGGCGCGTGAGGTTCCCCCGCCCCTCCGGTCGCTTCCGCTGACCTCCCGGCGACCCTCGCGCCCACGACGATCCCGAGGAAGTCATCATGTCGCCGTCGACCGCCCCCACGGCCGAGCTCGCCACTCCAGCCCCGGCCCGCCCCGCGCGCGCCGCCCGCCCCAACGGCCAGTGGGCCGTGGACGGCAAGGAGCCGCTCAACGGCAACGAGAAGTGGAAGCAGGAGGACGGTGGGCTCTCCGTCCGCGAGCGCATCGAGACGATCTACTCCCGCGACGGTTTCGACTCGATCACCGATGACGACCTGCACGGCCGCTTCCGCTGGTGGGGCCTGTACACCCAGCGCAAGCCCGGGATCGACGGCGGGCGTACCGCCCAGCTCGAGCCGCACGAGCTCGAGGACCGCTACTTCATGCTCCGGGTGCGCATCGACGGCGGCGGCCTGACCACCGAGCAGCTGCGCGTCATCGCCGAGATCTCGACCGAGTTCGGCCGCGACACCGCGGACATCACCGACCGCCAGAACATCCAGCTGCACTGGATCGAGGTCGAGGACGTCCCGGAGATCTGGCGCCGCCTCGAGGCCGTGAACCTGCAGACCACCGAGGCCTGCGGCGACGTTCCCCGCGTCGTGCTCGGCAGCCCTGTCGCCGGCATCGCCAAGGACGAGCTGATCGACCCGACGCCGATCATCGACGCGATCACCGAGAAGTACATCGGCATCCCCGAGCTCGCCAACCTCCCCCGCAAGTTCAAGACCGCCGTGACCGGCCACCCCAGTCAGGACGTCGTCCACGAGATCAACGACATCGGCCTGGTCGCCCTGACCCACCCCGACCTCGGCATCGGCTTCGACCTGTGGGTCGCCGGCGGACTGAGCGCCAACCCCCGCCTCGGCGAGCGCCTCGGCGCCTTCGTCACGGCCGAGCAGGCGCCTGACGTCTGGCACGGCGTCGTGCGCATATTCCGCGACTACGGCTACCGCCGGCTGCGCAACAAGGCCCGCCTGAAGTTCCTGCTGGCGGACTGGGGACCTGCGAAGTTCCGCCAGATCCTCGAGGACGAGTACCTCGGGTACAAGCTCCCCGACGGCCCGCCCGCCCCGCGCCCCACGAGCCCCGGCGACCACGTCGGCGTGCACGAGCAGAAGGACGGGAACTTCTACGTCGGCGCGGCGCCCTACGTCGGCCGGGTCTCGGGCTCGACCCTGGCCGCGGTCGCCGACCTCGCCGAGTCGGTCGGCTCCGAGCGCGTCCGGCTCACCCCGCACCAGAAGCTCCTTGTCCTCGACGTGCCCCCGGCCGAGGTCGCCGGCGTCGTGACCAGCCTGCGCGCCCTGGGCCTGGAGGCCGAGCCGAGCAACTTCCGCCGCTCGACGATCGCCTGCACCGGCATCGAGTACTGCAAGCTCGCGATCGTGGAGACGAAGGAGACCGCGAAGGTCGCCATCGACACGCTCGAGGAGCGCCTCGGCGACATCACCCGGCTCAAGCCGATCACGTTGCACATCAACGGCTGCCCCAACTCCTGCGCCCGCATCCAGACCGCGGACATCGGCCTCAAGGGCCAGCTCGTCATGAACGACGACGGCGAGCAGGAGCCGGGCTTCCAGGTGCACCTGGGCGGCGGGCTGGCCAACCAGGACCGCACCGAGGCCGGCATGGGGCGGACGGTCCGCGGGCTCAAGGTCACGACTGCAAATCTGCCCGACTACGTCGAGCGCGTCGTGCGCCGCTTCGAGTCCGAGCGCGCCGGCGAGGAGTCCTTCGCGGAGTGGGCCGCGACCGCGGACGAGGAGGCGCTCCTGTGAGCACCACCCCGATCAGCACCGACCCGCTCGCCTCGCTGCGCGCCGCTGCCAAGGCGCGCACGGCGTCGCGCACCGCATCACGGGACGCCCACACTGCCGACCGTGCGGCGAACGCCCGCCCCAAGCGCAGCGACGCCGAGCTCCAGGAGATCGTCGAGCGCGGCGCGGCCGAGCTGCACGGGTCCGGCCTGGGCGCCCCCGACGAGGCCACGGCCGAGCAGGTCGTGGCGTGGGCCGCCCGCGAGTTCGGCCACTCGATCGCCGTCGCCTGCTCGATGGCCGACGCCGTGCTCCCGCACCTGGTCGCCGCGGCCGCCCCCTGGGTGGACGTGCTGTTCCTGGAGACCGGGTACCACTTCGCCGAGACGATCGGCACCCGGGACGCCGTCGCCCAGCAGATGGACGTGACCATCGTCGACGTGCTGCCCCGGCTCACCGTCTCCGAGCAAGATGCCGTCCATGGCAAGGACCTCTTCTCCCGCGACGCGGCCGCGTGCTGCGCCATGCGCAAGGTGGAGCCCCTGCAGCGGACCCTCGCCGGCTACGAGCTGTGGGTCACCGGCGTGCGCCGCGACGAGGCGCCCACCCGTACCACGACTCCCCTGGTCACCTGGGACGGGAAGAACGGCCTCGTGAAGATCAACCCCTTCGCGGCCTGGACCTTCGATGACCTGCTCGCCTACGCGGCTCAGCACCAGGTGATCCTCAACCCGCTGCTGAACGACGGCTACCCGTCGATCGGCTGCGCACCCTGCACCAAGCGCGTCGCCCCCGGCGAAGACCCCCGCTCCGGACGCTGGTCCGGACTCGACAAGACCGAATGTGGGCTCCACGTATGACTGTCACCGACGTCACTACCACTGCCGCCACCGCCGTGGCCGCTGCCGAAGCAGCCGCACCCGAGCGCCGACTCAGTCAGCTCGAGTCCCTGGAGAGCGAGGGCATCCACATCATCCGTGAGGTGGTGGCCGAGTTCGAGCGTCCCGCGCTGCTGTTCAGCGGCGGCAAGGACTCCGTCGTCATGCTGCACCTCGCCGAGAAGGCGTTCTGGCCCGCGCCCGTGCCCTTCCCGCTGCTGCACGTGGACACCGGGCACAACTTCCCCGAGGTGCTCGCCTTCCGCGATGCCACGGTCGCCCGCCTCGGCGCCCGCCTCGAGGTCGCCTCCGTCCAGGACTACCTCGACGACGGCCGGCTCAGCGAGCGCGCCGACGGGACGCGCAACCCGCTGCAGACCCAGCCGCTGCTCGACGCGATCGCCGCCCACAAGTTCGACGCGCTGTTCGGCGGGGCCCGCCGCGACGAGGAGAAGGCCCGCGCCAAGGAGCGCGTGCTCTCCCTGCGCGACGAGTTCGGCCAGTGGGACCCGCGCAACCAGCGCCCCGAGCTGTGGAACCTGTACAACGGCCGCCACCGTCCGGGTGAGCACGTGCGTGCCTTCCCGCTGAGCAACTGGACCGAGCTGGACATCTGGCGCTACATCGAGCGCGAGAACATCGAACTCCCCTCGCTGTACTACGCCCACCAGCGCGAGGTCTTCGAGCGCGACGGCATGCTGCTCACCGTCGGGCCCTACTCCCAGCCCCGCGAGGGCGAAGCCGTCATCACCGAGCAGGTGCGCTACCGCACGGTGGGCGACATGTCGTGCACCGGCGCGGTCGAGTCCGACGCCGCCGACGTCGCGGCTGTCATCACCGAGGTCGCCGCGACCCGCATCACCGAGCGCGGCGCGACCCGCGCCGACGACCGCATCTCTGAGGCCGCCATGGAAGACCGCAAGAAGGTTGGGTACTTCTGATGAGCACTCTCGCACCCGTCACTCCCGCCAGGCAGTCCACGCTCTTGCGCCTGGCTACGGCCGGATCCGTCGACGACGGCAAGTCCACCCTCGTGGGCCGCCTGCTCTACGACTCCAAGTCCGTCCTGGCCGACCAGCTCGACGCCGTCGAGCGGGTCTCCCGCGACCGCGGCCTCAACGCCCCCGACCTCGCGCTGCTCACCGACGGCCTGCGCGCCGAGCGGGAGCAGGGCATCACGATCGACGTCGCCTACCGGTACTTCGCCACGGCGAAGCGCTCCTTCATCCTCGCGGACTGCCCCGGTCACGTGCAGTACACCCGCAACACGGTCACCGGGGCCTCCACGGCTGACGTCGTCGTGCTGCTCATCGATGCTCGTAAGGGTCTGCTCGAGCAGACCCGGCGCCACCTCGCGGTTGCCAGCCTGCTGCGCGTCGCCCACGTGATCGTCGCGGTCAACAAGATCGACCTGGTCGACTACGACGAGGCGCGCTACCGCGAGCTCGCCGCGCAGATCAGCACGGCCGGCGCCGACCTCGGCGTGGCCAACCTCGTGACCATCCCGGTGTCCGCGCTCGAGGGCGCCAACATCGTCGACCGGTCCGAGAAGACTCCGTGGTACGACGGCCCGAGCCTGCTCGAGCTGCTCGAGGAGCTGCCCCAGGCCGACGAGCCGAGCGCGGAGTCCTTCCGCTTCCCGGTCCAGACGGTCATCCGCCCCCAGGGCGCGGCGCGCGACCCGCGGTACACGGACTACCGCGGCTACGCCGGGCAGATCGCGGCCGGCGTCGTGCGCGTCGGCGACCAGGTCGTCGTGCTGCCCTCGGGCAAGCGTTCGACGATCGAGGGCATCGACACGGCCGACGGCGAGCTGGCCGAGGCCTTCGCGCCGCAGTCGGTCACGCTGCGCCTGAGCGACGAGATCGACGTGACCCGCGGCGACCTGATCGCCACGGCGACCGACGCGCCCGAGGTCACCCAGGACGTCGTGGGCACCGTGGCGTGGCTGGCCGAGCGCCCGCTGCTGCCCGGGTCCCGGGTGCTGCTCAAGCACACGACCAAGACCGTGCAGGCGGTCGTGCGGGACGTGGTCGGCAAGCTCGACCTCGACTCCGCGACCCTCGAGCCCGCCGAGCGGCTCGAGCTCAACGACATCGGGCGAGTCACGCTGCGCCTGGCGTCCCCGATCGCGGCGGAGGAGTACCTCGTCTCCCGGCGCACCGGGGCGTTCCTGCTCATCGACGCGGCCGACGGCGGCACGCTCGCGGCCGGCATGGTCGGCGACGCGCTCTCCGCCGCCCGCAACCCCGAGGACCGCCCGGTCCAGTACACGATCTGACCGTTAGAGTCTGGCTCGTGACCTTCTCGCCCTCGCTCTCCCCCGCGCTCTCCGTCGACATCCTCCCGCTCGGGCTCCGCGTCACCGGCCGCCGGGTCGTGCTCGTCGGCGGAGGCCCCGTCTCCGCCCGCCGCGCCCAGACCCTGGCCGACGCCGGTGCTCGCCTGTTTCTTGTGGCTCCCGGCGCGTGCTCGGCCTTGGCGACGCTGGTCGCCTCGGGCGCTGTCGCGTGGGAGCAGCGGCGGGAGTATGCCCACGGGGACCTCGCCGGCGCCTGGCTGGTGCACGTCGCCACGGGCGACCCGGCGGTCGACGCGCAGGTCAGCGCGGACGCCGAGGCCCAGCAGACGTTCTGCGTGGCCGCCGGCGACGGCGAGGGCGCAACCGCCTGGGTGCCCGCTGTGGCCCGGGTCGGCGACTCGGTCGTGTCCGTGACGTCGGCGTCGGTCAGCGACCGCAACCCGCGCCGGTCCATCCGTGTCCGGGACGCGATCGAGGCGAGCCTGCGCACCGGGACGCTCCCGGTGCGCGCTACGCCGCCGCGCAGCGACGGTCCTGCTGGGGGCGGCGCGAGCAGGATGAGGACCGGTTCGGTCGCCCTGGTCGGCGGCGGGCCGGGCGCGCTCGACCTGCTCACCGTCCGGGGACGCAACCTCATCACCGCGGCCGACGTCGTCGTCATCGACCGGCTGGCGCCACGGGCGATCCTCGACGAGCTGCCTGCGGACGTCGAGATCATCGACGTCGGCAAGACGTCCGGGCACCACCCGATCCCCCAGGACGAGATCAACGCGATCCTCGTCGAGCGCGCCCTGGCGGGCTACGCCGTCGTGCGTCTCAAGGGCGGGGACCCCTACGTGTTCGGCCGCGGCGGCGAGGAGCTCGACGCGTGCGTCGCGGCTGGAATCCCCGTCGAGGTCGTGCCCGGCGTGACGAGCGCCATCTCGGTGCCCGCCGCCGCCGGGATCCCCGTGACCCACCGCGGGCTGTCCCGCGGGTTCACGATCCTCACCGGCCACGAGGACGTCGGCCGCGTGCCGGCCGCGAGCGACCACACCGTCGTCCTGCTCATGGGCGTCGCACACCTGCCGCTGACCACCGCCGGCCTGCTCGCCAACGGCCGCGACCCCGAGACGCCGGCCGCGATCATCGAGGACGGCTACGGCCCGCGCCAGCGCACCACGGTCGGCACCCTGGCGACCATCGCCGCCCGCGCGGTCGAGGCGGGCGTCCGCCCGCCGGCGATCACGGTCATCGGGGACGTCGTGCGGCGCGCGCCGGAGTGGGTCAAGTAGGGCGCTGCGCGTGGCCGCCAGGATCACTCCGTCGTGGCACTGTCGTTCGTGGTTCTGCTCGATACGGTTGTCTCAGGGGGCTATTGATGCCGGAGATGATGGATAAGTTGCAGGCGGCGCGCATGGGATCTGCGCGTGTTCCAGGATTCGGAGGGCTTTGGTCGAGAGGCCGCTGGTGCTGTGGTTGCAGCGGCTTCTCGAGCCGGGTTTGAACAGGTGTGGGCCACTGTCCGCGAATGGAACGAGGCTTCTCTCCGCGCGCTCGAGGCTCTCGGGTTTGAGCGAGAGCGTGTAGAAGGCGATGAGCGCGGACCTCTCGTCTTCCTTTCCAGGAGTGTTCGATAGCGGAACGGTCAGCGGGAGGTCAGAGTAGTTGATCCGACGACCGTGAGGAGCTGGAGTCGCTCTGCGCTTATGGTCCCGGGCGTGGCGGTGAATACGAGGAGGGTCTGCATTTCGTCGGGATCGAGGGTCACTTGGCAGAAAAGAGTGAGGTCACCGACTTCGGGGTGCGTGAATCGCTTCTCTTGCGAGTGACGGAGTCCTACCTCGTTTGTCTCCCATAGGCGAGCGAATTCCGCACTGTGTTTGCGCAGGTGCAGGATCAGTGGCGTGGTGCTCGCGGGGTCGAGACGGGCAGCTGCGGTGCGGAGCTGGGATACGTGAACCCGACTGTGATGCTCGTGGTCGTCTTGGGGGTAGAGAGATCGTGAGGTCGGGTCGGTGAACCACCGGTAGGTGGCGCTTCGCATGGGCCCGGTGTAATGGGTTTCGTCGCCGAGGAGAGCGATGGCGGCGGGGTTCTGGGTAATAGTCTCACCGAGCGGCCCCATGACTTGTGCCGGCGTATCGATGAGACGGTCGAGGATTCGCATCAGCCCGGGATTGACATGAGTAGATGATCCGGGCCTCGTTGATGGCTGGTGGCCGGCGAGGCGCAGCAGATGATCGCGTTCGTCAACGGTCAGCCGCAGGCCGCGGGCGAGTGCGCCGATCATCTGCTCCGACGGCTGCGGGCCGGCGCCGCGCTCTAGTCGTGAGAGGTAGTCGGCTGACATGTCCGCAAGTTCGGCGACCTCTTCGCGTCGGAGCCCGATGCTGCGACGACGGGATCCGCGCCGCAGTCCGACGTCTTCGGGTTGCAGCGCCTCGCGGCGGTTGCGGATGAAACGTCCGACCCCGATCTGGTCCATGTGTGTGCTGCCTTCCCTCTCTCGTCTCTGCCACTCTGCCTCTTCTTGCGATTCTCATCCAGTGCACGGCGTTCAGTGGATAAACGTGTCCTTGTACACCGTGGAACCAGACGGTGAACTGGTCTTCGTAGCCGAACGAATGGCCGCGAATAAAGGAGGAGAGCCATGAGCAAGTGGACCACAGCAGACATGCCGGCCATGACAGGCAAGACCGTGGTGGTGACCGGCGCTTCCAGCGGTATCGGACTCATCACCGCCCGCGAATTCGCTGCAGCAGGGGCCCACGTCGTGCTCGCAGTTCGCAACCTCGAGAAGGGACACGACGTCGCGACCAGGATGGTCGGCGACACCGAGGTTCGCCAACTGGACGTGTCCGACCTGACGAGCGTGCGAGCGTTCGCCGACGCGTGGACCGGGTCATTGGATGTCCTCGTGAACAACGCCGGCGTCATGGATATTCCTCTGTCGCGCTCCCGCGACGGACTGGATGTACAAACGGTAACGAACTCGTTCGGTCCGTTCTTGCTCACCGCCCTGCTGCTGCCCCACATCACCGACCGGGTCGTGTGGGTGACGAGCCAGCTGCACCGAATGGGGCACCTGAACCTTGCCGACCTCAACTGGGAAACGCGCGCATACAAGCCCATGGATGCCTACAACGACTCGAAACTTCAGGTCGTGCTGTTCTCCCTCGAACTCCAACGGCGCTTGACCGCGGCAGGATCAACGGTGCGTTCCGTTGTGGCGCACCCGGGAATCGCGACCACGACGCTGGCCGCGCACTCGTCCTCGAACGCCATCAACAGGCTCTCGTTCCTGCTGAACGACCCCGAGCACGGCGCCCTACCCACTCTCTTCGCGGCCACCCAGAATGTGGACGGCAATGCCTACATCGGTCCGAGCGGTTTCGGAAGCATCAAGGGCAATCCGAAAGTACGCAAACCAGGCAAGGGTGGCCTGGACCCTGAGGCGGCATCGATACTCTGGTCGGCCGTCAGCACAAAGGTCGGGATGTTGGGATAAAGCCCCGGCCGGAAGCCGTTGACTGCTCGCCCGTAAGCGGGAGGCTCAGCGGGCACTCCCTGGCAAACGCTGGGGTCCGCGCCGCGCGTGCCGGCCTTGTGCCCGCATGACCCGCCCGTAAAGAATTCGCATTCAGGTATCTCAAACGCAACAACCGATCGGCGGGCTTTGTGAGACACTCCCCAAACCGGATGCTTGTGACGTTGGCGGGTTGACCGGTGAGCTCGCGCAGAGCGGTGCGTTCGACCGCGAGGTCGTCTTCGAGGCTACGGACGAGTTCTCGCAGCTGCGTGACGGTGCGGATCAGATCGGCGTTGTGGGTAAGCAGGCGTTCGATTTCGTGGCCGCGTTGTTCGTAGAGTTGTCGGATCCGCTTCTCGTCGCGCAGCTCGATTTGGGCGGCGAGGCCCGCCTCGAGCTTCCGATTCAGTTCTCGGATTTCGCCCTTGAGTCTCTTGATGGTGTCGTGGACGTTGACCAGGTCCGCGGTGCGTGCCGCTCGGAGTGGGCCGGTGCCGGTATCGGGGTGCTGTTCCTGGTGCCGGCGTAGCCCTTCCATGAGGTCAGGTCGGCTGTAGAGGAGCTGGCCGCTGACTCCTGCTGCCGCGGCGAGGGTCGAGACGGTGAGCTGTTCGGGGCGGTTGCCTAAGAGTCAGCACCAGAATGGCGGCCTGACCGTCCCGACTTGATCCGCGACCGAGACTTCTTGGCCACCAGCCGCCTCTCGATCGAGCCGCGGGTCGGCTTGGTGGAACGTCGCGCGCGAGGGGGCGGCGCAATGCCTTCGCGAAGCATCTGGGCCAGCCGCTCACGAGCAGCCTGCCGGTTGCGGAGCTGCGCCCGCTGCTCGGAGGCAGCGATGACCACTTTGCCGTTGACCAGGACTGGTTCGAGCCGGGTCATGAGGCGATCCCTGACCGAGGGTGGCAGCCCCGCGACGGCGAGCGACGTCGTCGGGTCCCAGGTGAGCTCGACCCGGCTGTCGGCGGTGTTGACACCTTGGCCGCCCGGGCCCGAGGACCGCGAGAAGCGCCACCCGAGCTCGCTCGGGGCGAGGCTCAGGGTGTCGGTGACGCGTAGCGGGGTGTCCATGGGACAAGGATGCCCCGCGACCACAGCGAAAGCACGCGGACTACCGAGCAGACCGCACGGCAGAAGACAGGCCTAGACGGCCGCCGGCAGCTGCGTGAGCGCCTCGTTGAACCGGTCCACGATGATCTGCGCGATGAGCGGGTGCGCACCGAGCGGCTCGGCCACGATGTCGGCCCCCGCCTCCGCCAGGCGATTGCTGAAGAATCCAGGTGCGAGCAGGTAGGTCGCCATGGCCACCCGACCGTGCTCGGCGCCGCCGAGCGCGGACCGCGCCAGGTCGGTCGCGACGGCCACGCGCGGCGTCGCCGAGGCCGCGTAGCCGATGCTCACCGGCCCCTCCCAGGACTCTGCGACGTCGGCCGCGACCTGCTCGACGTCGGCCGCCGCGGCCGCGTCGCTCGACCCGGCTGCCGCGACGACGACCGCGTCGCCGGGCAGTGCGCCCGCGGAGTCGAGACGGTCGACGAGGATGCTCGCCAGGCGCGGGTCCGGACCCAGAGGGGACGCAGCTACCGTAGGGGAACCGGTCGAGACGCGGGACCTCACGGCCGATGCGATGTCGACATTGACGTGGAAGCCACCCGAGAGCAGCAACGGCACCACAACCACCCCACGCCCGGGGGCGACGCTGGCTACGACCTCGTCGACCTGCGGATACTGCACGTCCACGTACGTCTCGAGGACCTCGATGTCGGGCAACAGCTCACGCACCTGACCGACGAGGTGGCTGACGACCGCCCGCCCCTGCGGATTGTCAGTTCCGTGCGAGCAGGCGATCAGCACCGGGTGATGATCGGTTCCTTCGAGGTCGTCGGTGAAGGCGTCGTTGTCCATGTTCCCATCGTGCCCGACCTCACGGCGGGCTCGCAAAGATGGAGGGTGATCTTTCGGATTGTCTCTGCCGACCGCGGGCAGGGTCAGAGCAGTCTGCGGGCAGCCGCCCACCGGGTGAGCTCGTGCCGGGAGGAGAGCTGCAGCTTGCGCAGGACCGCCGAGACGTGCGTCTCGACCGTCTTGATCGAGATGAACAGCTCGCTCGCGACCTCCCGGTAGGAGTACCCCCGGGCGATCAGGCGCATGACCTCCTGCTCACGGGCCGAGAGCCGGTCGAGCTCGTCGTCTGCCACCGCGACGTCGGCCGCCTGCGTCCCGAAGGAGTCGAGCACGAATCCCGCCAGTCGCGGTGAGAAGACGGCGTCCCCCCCGGCCACCCGGTCGATTGCCGCGCTGAGCTCAGGTCCGGAGATCGCCTTGGTCACGTACCCGCGCGCACCCGCGCGGATGACCGCGACGACGTCCTCGGCCGCGTCGGAGACGGACAGCGCGAGGAAGCGGGTCGCGGCGTGCAGGTCCGCGCAGCGGGCGAGCACCTCGGCCCCGCCGCCGCCCGCTCCGCCGGGGAGGTGGACGTCCAGGAGCACGACCGAGGGCGCCGTCGCGCGGATGACCTCGACTGCGGAGTCGACGTCCCCGGCCTCACCGACCACCTCGACGTGGGCGTCGAGGCTGGCCCGCACCCCGGCCCGGAACATGTCGTGGTCGTCGACGAGGACGACGCGGATCGTTTCGGCGGCTGTCATGGGTGCTCTCCTGCGGGATCGGTGGGGTTCTGCGCGGTGGGGTTCGGGTGCGCGGCCGGATTCGGGTGCGCGGCGTCGGTCAGCGGCAGCCGCAGGCGGACCTCGGTCCCGCGCCCGGGTCCGGTGCGCACGCTCGCCTCACCGCCGCGGCGCTGAACCCGCCCGAGGATCGACTCGCGCACCCCGAACCGGTCGCGCGGGACACTGTCCAGGTCGAACCCGTCACCGCGGTCCCGCACGAACACCTCCGCGGCATCCGCGCTGACCTCGAGATACAGCGACACCGGCGGCTTCCCGTGCACGACGGCGTTCACCAGGGCCTCGCGGGTGGCCTGCAGCAGCGCGCTGGTCGCCTCGGTCGGGACGGCGTCGCCCACGATGACGGTGTCCACGGAGATCGACTCCCCGCCGCCCGAGCGTTCGGTCAGGGTGTTCTCCACCTCCGCGACGAGCGCCACGAGGTCCGCTGCCAAAGACGTCCCGGCGGCCGACCGGTCTGTGTAGAGCCACTCGCGCAGCTCGCGTTCCTGGTTGCGGGCGAGCCGGGTCACCTCCCCGGGACGCTCGGCGCTGCGCTGGATGAGGGCCAACGTCTGCAGGACGGAGTCGTGCAGGTGGGCGGCGATGTCCGCGCGCTCGTTCGCCCGCTCGCGAGCCGCCCGCTCCTCACCGAGCTCACGGCCCAGCCGCAGCCACCACGGGGCCAGCACGATCGCCGCGCCGGCGAGCACCGCGAGCGCCGCGACGGCCGCCGGGAGCATCGCAGCGGACGGCATGTCCTGGCTGACCAGGAGCAGCACCCCGACGAGGGCGAGGACCAGTCCGGCGGCGAGACGCAGGATCCCGTTCGTGGTGCGCCCGCCGGCCCGGGTGAGCCACTGCCCGCGCTGCGTCTCGTCGAGCTGGCTCCAGGCGAGTCCCATCCCGGCCAGGGCAAGAACCACGGGGAGCACCCAGGACCATTCGATCCGCACCCCGAAGCGGCTCGCGATGAGCGCGGTGGCGCCAACGAGGGCCAGCACGCCGATGAGGATGTCGCGGACGGGGAACCTGGACAGCCAGTCGTCGAGGCGGCTCGTGCCCGGGGTGAGGTCCGCGCGAGGTGCCAGACGCGCGAGCGCCGGGTCACGCTCGTCGGCCGCGATCTGCGCCGGGTCGCCCGACGGGACAAGCGTCCACAGGAACAGGTAGGCAAGGATGCCGACGCCCCCGACGAAGGCCAGGATGACGGCGAACAGCCGCACCGTGCGCACCGGCAGATCAAGGTGCGCGGCGACGCCCAGGCACACCCCGCCCACGATCCGGCCCCGCTGGGGACGGCGCAGCGGGAGCCGCGCGGGCTGCCCGGGAGCTGGCGCCGGCGCCGGTGCGGCTGGTGGAGACGAGTTCACTGCGAAGGTCACTCCTTGATGGTCACACGCGCGGCGCCGCACAGTGGGGTCCCTCTAGCCTATTCGGTGGGAACCAGGGAGGAATCAGGGCTTGACCTGCGCGCAGATCAGGGTCGGGTCAGGGTGTCACCCGATAGCCAGAGGGCCGCCGCAGGGACCAGGATCTACATATGAACAGCGACGACTCCCCCCTCCCCCCCACCGGGCCCGGCGCACCGCCCTGGTCGCCCGGTGGGACGTCAGGCCCGCAGCCTGGGCCGACACCGCCGAACGGTCCCGACCGGATCGACGCCTTCTTCGACTCGATCCGCCGTGGCGGCATCGTGCGCACGAACGACCGATGGATCGGCGGGGTGGCCTCCGGCCTGGCCCTGCGGCTCGGGGTCGACGCATTGCTCATCCGCGCTGCCTTCGGTGTGCTCATGCTGCTCTCGGGCGTCGGATTCATCCTCTACGCCGCGGGCTGGGCCTTGCTGCCCGAACAGAGCGACGGCAGGATCCACCTGCAAGAGGCGATCCGCGGCCGCTTCGACTCGGCGATCGCCGGGGCCGGGATCGTGCTGTTCATCGGGCTTTTCTGGCGCACCGGCCAGTTCGGCTGGTGGGGCACGTGGGGCTACGGGTGGTTCGACGGGCTGTTCTGGCTCGCGCTGACCATCTTCGCGATCTACCTCTTCGTCACGGTCCGCAAGGAGAAGTCCGGGGCCCTGCCGCCGCACGGTCAGCAGTCCCCCAGCGCGACCTACCCGACGACGCCGCAGCCGACCCCGTCCTACCCCGCCGCACAAGACGGCGGACCTCAGCCGATCACAGCTCCGGCGCCGCCGAACCTGTCCAAGTCCGTCCCGCCGCAGGCTCCCTACGTCCCCTACGCCGCACCGGCCCCCCAGGGATGGCCCGGCCAGCCGGTCAAGCCTGTCAAGGCCGTCAAGGCCGTCAAGGCCAAGGACTCACGCCCGCCCGTCAAGGGTCCCGGAGCGGCATCGCTTGGCGTCGTGGTCGGGCTCGCACTGCTGACCTTCGCGGGGCTGCTGCTCGCCGACCGGGCTGGCGCCTACGACGGGTCGGACGGTCGGATCGTCTTCACGACCCTCGGGGCCGCAACTATCCTGGCCGGCACCGGGATCGTCGTGGCGGGCTTCCGCGGACGGTCCTCCGGGATTCTGGGCTTCATCGCCCTCATGGCGGTGCTGGTCAGCCCGCTCTCGCTCGTTGTGTTCGGCACGCAGCTTTCGAGCGGGACGCTCATCGGCGAGGGGACCTTCACGCCGACAACCATGCAGGAGGCCACCGACGGGTTCTCGATCGGCGCGGGAGATCTCACGATCGACCTCACCGATCTCCCCCTGACCTCCGGCCACGCCATCACGGTCCCGGTGAACATGGGGGTCGGCGACCTCACGATCATCCTGCCTGAAGACACATCCGCCTCGGCCGAGGTCCGCCTGGGGGCCGGGAACGCCACATGGCGGGTCGAGGACGCAGACCTCAGCCGCGGCGGGGTCGGCAACCGCATCGTCGAGTTTCAGACCTCCGACGTCCGCGACGGCGCAACTCCGCAGATCCACCTGGACATCCAGGCCGGCGCGGGCGACATTCTCATCAAGGAGGAGTCATGAACGACTCGACAGAGCGCCCAGAGGCGGAAGACCTTCAGGCCGAGCCCCCCCTCACCGGCTCCACGAGATCCGACGACGCGCGGCCGGTCGAGCAGATTCCCACAGCTGCCTCGCGCCCGCCGGTCCGGATGAGCACGGTCGTGTGGGGACTGATCATCATCGTGGTCGGCGCGGGGGTCCTCGCCCGGGCCCTCGGGGCCGAGTTCGACAACGAGCTCGCGCTCATCGCCCTGTTGTGCGTTGCCGGCGTGGCCCTCGTCGCCACCTCGATCGTCTCTGCCACTCGCAAGAGATAGCTGCGGAACAACACAGGCCGGGCAGGACCTCGCGGTCCTGCCCGGCCTGTGTCGTTCTTGGTGCGCCGTTACTTGGTGGTGCCGTTCTCGTCCGAGGTGCTCTCGACCGGCGGGACACGATCGGCCGGTGAGGCCCACCCGGCCGGGCGCTCGTCTGCCTGTGGCGCGTCGGTCGGTACCGCGGGCTCGGCCGGCGTCTGCGGGGCAGCTGGCTGCGTGACGGGCGGGGTGGTTACCGGCGCGGGGCTGGCGGATGCAGCGCTGTCAGGTGCGGCGCCGTCCGCGTCGGACGAACCGAACACCGGCGTCCTCGTCGTGCTCGCCTCGGGGCGCTCGCCCGCGGGCGACGGGGACGAGGTCGGGACGGAGCGCTCGGAGCGGCTACGCCGGATCGGATCCTCCGGCGCGGCAGCCGGGGGTGTAGCAGTCGGCGCAAGAGGCGCCGCAGCAGCCGCGGGAGCAGCGGGAGCAGCGTCGGCTGCCGTCTCTGCAGTCGCCGAGGGCGGGGACTGGTGGCGCGGTCCGGCCGCGGCCGGTGCCTGGGGGGCGAGCGCGTGCGCGCCGTGCGCACCCGTGGTCTCCACGATGACGGGCGGTCCGCCGGCGAGACGGCGCAGCGCCCAACCGACGAGGATGAACAGCACGCCCAGGCCCATCACGAGGGCCGCGACGCCGAAGGACACGACCGAGGTGAACAGCGAGGCCCGCAAGAACGAGGCGTTCATGACCGTCTCACGCCGCGGGTCGTCCTGCGGCAGCTCGGCGTAGGTCTTGCCGTCGGTCATGGCAAGCGCGTGCTTGTTGATGACTTCGGCCTGGGCGAAGGCCGAGAACGGGTCGTTGACGTGACGGCCGGCGAGGAAGGAGGCGTCGTCCGAGACCGTGATCCCCTCCTGGGAGAGCTTGTCCGAGACTGCCCACCACGTCACGCCACCGGCGAGGATCAGAACGACCCCCGCGATGAGCGTGAGGAGGCCGACGACGCTGACGCCCTTGCTCTGCCTGATCGTGACCTTGCTCGACATCTGATCTCCTTCAAGATGGAAGCGCTCGATGGCGGGCCTCGTCGAGGCCGCTACCTCATGTGGCTCTTGGACACACCGTAGCGAACAGGACGGATGTTCGCGCTCTGGTATCGAGGAGTGTCGCGCGGCCCTGGACGCAGGACGGCGGGGCAGGTCCGCAGACCTGCCCCGCCGTCACCGCTGATCAGACAGCTCGCGCCGTCATTCCCACTCGATCGTGCCCGGTGGCTTGCTCGTCACGTCGAGGACAACGCGGTTGACGTCCTTGACCTCGTTGGTGATGCGGGTGGAGATCGTCGCGAGGACGTCGTAGGGCAGCCGGGTCCAGTCCGCGGTCATCGCGTCCTCGGAGGAGACCGGGCGCAGCACGATCGGGTGACCGTAGGTCCGCCCGTCGCCCTGCACGCCGACCGAGCGCACGTCGCCGAGCAGCACCACGGGGCACTGCCAGATCTCGCGGTCCAGGCCTGCCTTGGTGAGCTCCTCGCGGGCGATGAGGTCTGCCGCGCGCAGGATGTCGAGGCGCTCGGCGGTCACCTCGCCGACGATGCGGATGCCGAGACCAGGGCCCGGGAACGGCTGGCGCCACACGATGACCTCAGGCACGCCGAGCTCGAGGCCGACGGCCCGGACCTCGTCCTTGAACAGCGCGCGCAGCGGCTCGATGAGTGAGAAGGCCAGGTCGTCGGGGAGCCCGCCGACGTTGTGGTGGCTCTTGATGTTGGCCGCGCCCTCGCCGCCGCCAGACTCGACGACGTCGGGGTAGAGCGTCCCCTGGACGAGGAACTTCACCTCGGCACCGGACTCGCCAGCCTCTTCGACGACCTCCCGCGCGGCGATCTCGAAGACGCGGATGAACTCGCGGCCGATGATCTTGCGCTTGGTCTCGGGGTCGCTCACACCGGCGAGCGCGTCGAGGAAGCGCTGGCGGGCATCGACGACCTTGAGCTGGACGCCGGTCGCAGCGACGAAGTCCTCCTCGACCTGGGTCGCCTCGCCCTCGCGGAGCAGACCGTGGTCGACGAAGACGCAGGTGAGCTGATCGCCGATGGCCTTCTGCACGAGGGCAGCGGCCACGGAGGAGTCGACGCCGCCGGACAGCCCGCAGATCACCCGGGCGTCACCGACCTGGGCGCGGATGAGTTCGACCTGGTCGGCGATGAGGTTGCTCGGCGTCCAGTCCGGGGCCAGTCCGGCACCGTTGTACAGGAAGTTCTCGAGCGCCTGCTGGCCGAGCGGGGAGTGCTTGACCTCGGGGTGCCACTGCACGCCGTAGAGGCGACGCTCGGTGTTCTCGAAGGCCGCGACCGGGGAGCCGGCCGAGGTCGCCAAGACCCGGAAGCCCTCAGGGGCAGAGTGCACGGCGTCGCCGTGGCTCATCCACGTGGTCTGCTGCTCGGGCGAGCCGTGCAGCAGGGCACCGGCCTCGCAGACGTCGACCGACGTGCCGCCGTACTCGGACAGACCCGTCTGGGCGACGGTCCCGCCGAGGGCCTTGGCCATCGCCTGGAAGCCGTAGCAGATGCCGAAGACCGGCACGCCGGCGTCGAACAGGGCGGGGTCCACGAAGGGCGCGCCGTCGGCGTACACCGAGGAGGGACCGCCGGAGAGGATGATCGCCGCCGGGTTCTTCGCGAGCATCTGCTCGACGGAGAAGGTGTGCGGGACGATCTCGGAGTAGACCTTCGCCTCGCGGACTCGGCGTGCGATCAGTTGCGCGTACTGCGCGCCGAAGTCAACAACGAGGACCGGGCGCGGCAAAGTGGGTGGGGTGTGCGTCACGGACCCAGGATAGTCGCCCCGCGAGGTGGGCCGCTCAGCCAACGGCCACTGTGAGCGGACCGACACAGAAGTGGTCCGCGTCGCGCGGTCCTGCGCGGTCCGTGCGAGCATCGGTGCACGGGCGGGCCCGAGAGGGCAGCATGCCGACCGTCGAACCTGCTCTGGGTCATGCCAGCGAAGGGAGCACCGTCCTATGCGCGCACCTGCGAGGCGGTCGTCTGCGCCACGAGCGACCTCTCCGCAACTGTCCCCACCACTGCCTTCCACGCACCCCTCCACGAACGACGTCCTCATCATCGGCGCGGGGATCATCGGGGCCGCGGTCGCCTGGCAGGCGCTGCGCGGTGGCCAGAGCGTCACGTACCTCGATCCCTCCCCCGGCGCCGGGGCGACCTTCGCCGCAGCCGGCATGCTCGCGCCCGTCACCGAGGCGACGGTCGGGGAAGACGCCCTCACCGCGCTGTGCGTCGCCTCGGCATCCCTGTGGCCTGCCTTTGCAGCCGAGCTGGCCGATGCCGCCGGGATGGACCTCGGCTTCGAGACGAGCGGGACACTCACGGTCGGCTACGACCAGGCCGACGCCGCGCAGCTGGACCGCCTGCACGCCCTGCACACGCGGCTCGGCCTGCGCTCGGAGCCGATCACGGTCGCCCAGGCCCGCGAGCGCGAGCCGTTCCTGGGTCCGCAGCTGTCCTGCGCCCTGTGGGTCGCGGGCGACCACCAGGTCGACCCGCGGGCCGTGCACCGCGCGCTGCTCGCCGTGCTGGCCGCCGATCCGCGCGCCACATTCATTCGGTCGAGCGCGACCGAGCTGCTGCTCGGTCGCGACGGGAGAGCGATCGGCGCGACCGATGCCCATGGTGGGGTCCACCATGCCGGGACGGTCGTGCTGGCCGCGGGAACGGCGTCGGGCAGGCTGGTGGCGCCGATGCGGCACGTGCGACTGCCCGTCCGGGCAGTGACAGGCCAGACCCTGCGGCTGCGCACCTCCCCCGGATTCGACTTGGCGCACGTGGTGCGCGGGACGGTCCAGATGCGCCCGATCTACATCGTTCCCCGGGCGGGCGGGGACGTGGTGGTCGGCGCCACGAGCGAGGAGCGCGACGCCGAGGACATGGCTAGTGCCGGTGGGGTGTTCGCGCTGCTGCGCGACGCCCGAGCGCTCGTGCCCGGCATCGACGAGCTGTCCTTCGTCGAGGTCACCAACCGGGGGCGACCGGGCACCCCGGACAGCCTTCCGCTGATCGGGGAGACCGGTGTGCCCGGGCTGCTCGCCGCGACCGGGCACTTCCGCAACGGGATCCTGCTCACCCCGCTCACCGCTGTGGCCGTGGGCGGGCTGCTCGGCGCGGCACCCAGCGACGATCCTGACCTGGCGGCGGTCCTGGGTGCCGCCGACCCACGACGCTTTGGACCGGAGACCACCCGATGAGCACGCGCTGCTGGTGCGGTTCGCGCGAGTCGTTCGGTACGTCGAGCCAACAGCTTCAGTAGGTCGGCAGGCTCGGGTCGACGTCGCGGACCCAGGCGAGCACGCCACCGGTGAGGTTCGCCACGTTCGTCATGCCCGCTCGGCGGGCGGCGTCGACGACGGCCTGTGAGCGCCCCCCGACCTTGCAGTGCACGACAACCGGGCGGTCGGTCGGCACCGCGGCGAGGCCGCCGTCGGCCAGCAGCTGAGCCATCGGCACGTGGACCGAGCCCTCGATCGCGACGATCTCTCGCTCGAAGGCCTCCCGGACGTCGAGGACGTGGACGTCGGTCCCGGAGGCGAGCAGCGCGGCGAGGCCGCGGGCGGTGATCTCCACGGGCGCGGCGCCAGCGTCCGGACCGGCGCCCACACCCGTGCCCGGCGCCGGCACCTCGCACGCGACCACCGTGTCGATCAGCTCGGTCACCGGCATCCGGCTCGGGTCCGCGCCGATCGACAGCTCTCGCCAGCTGACCTCGAGGGCATCGTAGAGCGCGAGTCGACCGAGCAGGCTCCGGCCCGCGCCGGTGATGAGCTTGATCGCCTCGTTGACCATGACCGAGCCGACCGTCGCGCACAGCGCACCGAGCACCCCGCCCTCGGCGCAGCTCGGGACGCTTCCCGCGGGCGGCGCCTCGGGGAAGATGTCGCGGTAGGTGACGCCCTCGACCCCGGACGGCGGGGCCGCCCAGAACACGCTGACCTGACCGTGGAAGGTCAAGATCGCGCCCCACACGCACGGGATGCCGAGGATCTCGCAGGCATCGTTGACCAGGTAGCGGGTGGCGAAGTTGTCGGCGCCGTCGAGCACGAGGTCGTAGCCGCCGAGGATGTCGAGGGCGTTGGCCGCGGTGAGACGGACAGGGTGGGTCTCCACGACCACGTGGGGATTGATCGCGGCGACCGCCGCCCGGGCCGAGTCGACCTTGGCCGCGCCGACGTCGCCCACGCCGTGGATCACCTGACGGTGCAGGTTGGACTCCTCGACGCGGTCGTCGTCGACCACGCCCAGGGTGCCCACCCCTGCGGCGGCGAGGTAGAGGAGCGCTGGGCTGCCGAGCCCGCCCGCGCCCACGACCAGGACACGGGCGTTCTTCAGCCGGCGCTGGCCGCTCATACCGATCTGCGGCAGCGTGATCTGGCGGGCGTACCGGGCGAGCTCGGCCGGGGGAAGCGGCGCGGACTCGGCCACGAGGGGGCCGAGGGTGGCGAGGGCGGAAGCGGTGGAGGTCACCCGTCCACCCAACCACACGGGTGAGGTCGCCACGTGGGCCCCGTCAGGGGCACGTGTATCCGCCTGCATCGAGCCCCGCCGCGATCTCGAAGTAGTTGGCGCACGGGTCGGTGCCCTCGAGCAGGTACAGGAGGGCGAAGTCCGGACCGAAGAGCCGCCACTGGCGCACGTGCTCGCTCTCGTGCGCGAGGAGGCCGGGGGCGAGCGCCTCGGCGCCCCGGGACGTGAGGAAGGTGTCCCCGTACGTCGTCCCGCCACGCTGGGCGAGGATCGACTCGATCCCGAAGCAGACCCACAGGCCGGACTGGACCTCGCAGGTCCGGCCCTGCGCTACGGCGTCGGCCCGGTGCCCGCTGCCTTGTGTCATCGCCGTGACCGCGCGGGCGGCGACGCACACGAAGTCGCCGCGGCCGCCGCCGCACAGGCGGCCAGCGAAGGGGCCGGTCGAGTAGTCGGGCACTGAGGTAGTGGGCACAGCGGCGCCGGGTACAGCGGCGCCGGCCGGCGAGGCCGACGCTGGCGCGAGGCACACCCCGAGCGCGACGGCCACCGAGAGCACCACCGCACCGAACCGCGCGAGCGCCGCGCCCGGGCTGCGGGTCATGGCCTAGTCAGACCTCGCGGGCGGCCGCGATGCGGGCGTCGGCGTCGGCGTGGACCTTCTTCTCCACGACGAAGGACATGACCGGCACGACGCCACCGAGCACCATGACGGCCAGGCGGCCGAAGCGCCACCGCATCTTCGACCACAGGTCGACGACCGTCACGAGGTAGACGACGTAGATCCAGCCGTGCGCGAAGGGGATCCACTTCACATACTTCACCGCGTCGTCGCCGGCGAAGATCTTGACCAAGATCTCGACAACGAGGAGCAGCAGCATCACGCCTGTGACGTACGCCATGATGCGGTAGCGCTTGAGGGCGCCACGAGCGGCGCCGATGATCTTCGCCCGGGCGGCCTGGGCCGCCTCGGAGGAGCCGTCTGTGGCGGCAGGCGCCTGTGACGAGGCAGTCTGTGCGTCGTGGTCTGTGGGGGACGTCATGGGAAGCCTTCCGAATAAACTGTGGCCGAGTGTCAGTGCCACGACCTAATGTTAATGACCGTGCGCCCCCTTCCCCTCCCCGACCCCGGGACTCCCCCGCTGACATCCGCCTCTTCGTTCCTCGCCTGGCAGGCTCGCCGCCAGTGGGGGGTGCTTTCTGTGGCTGTCACCCTCGGCATCATCACCTTCCTGGCTCAGGCCGTCATGCCGTACGCCCTCGGCCATGCCCTCGACGAGGGCCTCGAGCAGGGCCTCGGCCGGGAGCTGGTCAAGTGGGCCGGGTTCATGCTTGCCGCGGGCACCGTCCAGGTCGTCGCGAGCGCCTTCGGACACCGCTACGACGTCGAGAACTGGCTCCGTGCCGCGTTCTCCGTCTCCCAGCTCGTCGGTAACAAGGTCAGCCGCAGCGGTGACGCCGTGACCGAGACCATCCCGACCGGTGAGGTCGTCGCGACCGTGGCGAGCGACTCCGGACGGATCGGGGAGTTCTTCTTCAACTCCGCCCGCTTCATCGGAAGTCTCGTCGCCTACATCGCGGTGGCGATCCTCATGCTGGTGACCTCGCTCAAGCTCGGCATCATCGTCGCCATCGGGCTGCCTGTAGTCGCCGCGATCCTCGGCCTGCTTGTCAAGCCGTTGCAAGCCCGCCAGAGCGCCCAGCGTGAGGCGTCCGGCAGACTGACCACCCTCGGTGCAGACACCGTCTCGGGGTTGCGCATCCTGCGCGGCATCGGCGGCGAAGCCGTCTTCACCAACCGCTACCGCGCGCAGTCCCAGCGCGTGCGTGCCGCCGCTGTCCGGGTGGCCACGACCCAGTCCTACCTCGACGCGCTCCAGGTGCTCCTGCCCGGGCTCTTCGTGGCACTCGTCCTATGGATCGCCGCCCAGCAGGCCATCACCGGGGAGATCACCCCTGGACAGCTGGTGACCTTCTACGGCTACGCCGCTTTCCTGTCCTGGCCGCTGCAGAACCTCACCCAGACGCTGCAGATCACCACCCGAGCAGTTGTGTCCTCACGCAAGATCATCAAGGTTCTTGAGGTCGTCCCCGCTGCCGGGCACGAGCCCGGAACCGCGCCGGCACCCCAGCCGGGCGCCGTGCTCCGCGACGAGACGACAGGCGTCACCCTCGCACCGGGCCGCATCGTCGCCCTGGTGAGCGAACGCCCGGACGACTCCGCCAATGTCGCCACCCGGATGGGCCGCTTCAACGACGACGCCGAGGCTGCCACACCCGTGCACCTGGGCGGCACCGCGCTGCGCGAGATCGACAAGGCCGTGCTGCGCGAGCGGATCGTGGTTGCTGAGGCCACCTCTCACCTGTTCTCCGGCGTGCTCCGTGACGAGCTCGACGTCCGTGATCGGGCGACCGACGACGAGATCTACGCTGCCCTCGTCGTCTCCGACGCCCAGGACGTGCTCGACTCCACCCCAGACGGACTGGCTGGCGAGCTCCCCGAGAAGGGTCGTTCTCTCTCCGGAGGCCAGCGCCAGCGCGTGGCCCTGGCCCGTGCGCTGCTGACCGAGGCGGAATACCTCATCCTCGTCGAGCCGACGAGCGCGGTCGACGCGCACACCGAGGCACGCATCGCCGAGCGGCTGGTCGCCGCCCGCGCGGGACGGTCGACGCTCATCGTCACAGCGAGCCCGCTCGTGCTCGACCACGTCGACGAGGTGATCGTGCTGCGCGACGACGAGGTCATCGCCCGCGCCACCCACCGCGAGCTGCTCGCCGGGGTAGGCGAGGCCCACGACCACTACCGGTCCGTGGTGGGCCGGTCCCTGGCTGAAGAACCTGCTCACAGCGGCGCAACGACCCCCGACACCGACGAGTCCTCACAGGAGGTGACCCGATGAACAACAAGCTCCCCATCGCGGACGGCGCGACGGTGCGCAAGCACACCGCCATGCTCTTGCGCGCCAACAAGCGCCCTCTGGCCGGTGTGATCACTCTGCACACCTTCGCCGCGCTCGCCGGTCTGGTCGGTCCGCTGCTGCTCGGCGGGCTCGTCGACGCCGTCACCCAGGGAACGACGTCCGGGTACGTCAACAAGGTCGTCGGCATCCTCGTCGCCGCGGTGATCGCCCAGACCGTGCTCATCCGCTTCGCCCAGCGCAACGCGATGATCTTCGGCGAGACGGTCTTCGCGGACCTGCGCGAGGACTTCCTCGCGACGGTGACCGAGCTGCCCCTCTCGACCGTCGAGCGGTCCGGGACCGGTGACCTCGTGGGTCGCACGACCAACGACGTCGACCGCGTCCAGCACTCGGTGCGTTTCGGGGTGCCGCGCATCCTCGTCGCCTCGGTCACGATCGTCCTGACGTTCATCGCGGCGTTCTTCACAGCGCCGCTCGTCGCGCTCGGCATGTTCGTCGGTACGCCGATCATCCTCGTGATCGGTCGGTGGTACCTCAAGCGTGCCGCGCCCGCCTACCTGCGCGAGTCGGCCGCCTACGCGGCGCTCAACGGCTCGATCACCGAGTCCGTCGAAGGCGCCCGCACGGTCGACGCCCTGGGCCTGGGCGCCCGCCGTCGGGCGAAGATCGACGCGGACCTGCGCGAGGCCTTCGCGGCCGAGACCCGCACCCTCAACCTGCGCACCGTGCTCGTCCCCGGGATGGACAGCGCCTTCGTCATCGGGCCGATCGCGGTTCTGCTGTGGGGCGGGTACCTGCTCTCCCAGGGGCACGTGACCATCGGTGCAGTGACGACCGTGGTGCTCTACTCCATGCAGCTCGTCGGCCCGGTGTGGGAGCTCATCTTCTGGCTCGACGAGATCCAGGTCGCCGCCACGTCGATGGCCCGCATCATCGGGGTCGGGCTCGTCGAGCGCGACCGTGAGCAGGGCGAACGCACGCCTTCCGACGAGCACATCGTCGCCGACGGCGTCGAGTACGCCTACCGACCCGGGCACAACGTGCTGCACGGGATCGATCTCGACCTCGCCGTCGGCGAACGCCTCGCGGTGGTCGGTCCGTCCGGGGCCGGCAAGTCGACGCTAGGCCGGATGCTCGCGGGCATCCACCCTCCCACCGGTGGATCGGTCAAGGTCGGCGGGGTGCCGCTCATCGAGCTGCCCCTCGAAGACCTGCGTCGTCACGTCGCACTCGTCACCCAGGAGCACCACGTCTTCGTGGGGTCGCTCGCGGAGAACCTGCGCCTGGCCGACGTGACCGCGGACGACGCCACGCTCATGGACGCCCTCGAAGCCGTGGACGCGCGGACCTGGGCGGATGCCCTGCCCGAGGGTCTCGAGACCGAGGTCGGCTCGGGCGGGTATGTACTCACCCCCGCTCAGGCGCAGCAGGTCGCGCTCGCGCGGCTGGTGCTGCTCGACCCGCACACGCTCATCCTCGACGAGGCCACGAGCCTGCTCGACCCGCGCGCGGCGCGTCACCTGGAGCGCTCGCTCAACGCGGTGCTCGCCGGGCGAACCGTCGTCGCGATCGCGCACCGCCTGCACACCGCGCACGACGCCGACCGCGTCGCCGTGGTCGACGGTGGGCTGATCACCGAGATCGGCTCGCACGACGAGCTCGTGGCAGCCGACGGCGACTATGCCAGACTGTGGCACAGCTGGCAGCAGGCGTAGCCGAAGGAGTCCAACCCGCCAATCCTTCGAGGGTCAGGACCTCTCCGTGCGCAAAAAGCTGATGGCGACACGTCGACGGTTGGCGAGGCGACCGTCGACTCCTTCGCAGGGACCTAGACGATCGGCGACGGGTCGCAGGCCGGGTACCGCGTCGCCGAGGTGCTCTATGGCCAGGATGTAACCGTCGTCGGGCGCACCGACGACGTCACCGGAACCGTCACGGTCGAGCAGGGTCGACTGACCGCGGCCTCCGTGACCGTGGACATGACCACGGTCACCACCGACAGCTCCGACCGCGACGACCACTTCCTCAGCTTCCTGAGGACGGGTCAGTTTCCACCGCGACCTTCGAGCTGACCGCCCCCGTCGACATCTCAGGGATCACCTCGGGGCCGCGAGCGTCGAGGCAGCCGGGAACCCCACGACCATGGGAACGACCCAGCCGGTCGCTGCCACGCTCGAGGCCCAGCAGGCGGCGACGGACGTGGAGGTGAGCGGATCCATCCCGATCCCGTTCTCCGACGTCGCCGTCGTGCCCCCGGACTATGGGTTCGTCAGGTTCGCGGACTCCGGAACGGTCAAGATGCTGCTCCTGCTTGGTGAGTAGCAGGCACAGGACGAGCCTGCGTCGGCCATGGCTACCGCACACAACCGACGATCCCCGCGGCGTATTTTGTATACTAATACTGCCGTTTTGAGGACTCCGGAATTCCCTTGAGGGACGGGGGCTTGCAATCCTTGAAATTCCTATCTATGGTCAGGCTATCTCGCTGAGATTAATAAGTATATTAATTCACTCGCGAGGAAGCTTCGACCACAAGGATGTGCCGAGTGAAACTCATGGACCCCTCCCTCAGGGATGCCGCTGCCGCCGCCGTCAGAGACGGACTCAAGGACGCAACGATCACTGAGATGTTCCTCACCTGCCTCGACGACACTCTCGAGACGACGGTGAGCGAGCTGGACGACAGCTCGACCTTCATCATCACCGGGGACATCCCCGCCATGTGGTTGCGCGACTCCGTCACGCAGATTCGGCCCTACCTGCTGTTCGCCGCCGCGAGCCCCGAGCTGCGCCGGATGCTCCGCGGCCTCATCGCCCGGCAGGCCGAGCTCATCCTCCGCGACCCCTACGCCAACGCCTTCAACCGCACGGCTGACGGCCGTGGCCACCAGGACGACCTGACCGACCTCAATCCCTGGGTCTGGGAGCGCAAGTACGAGGTCGACTCGCTCAGCTACCCCCTCCAGCTCGCCTACATGTTCTGGCGAGCGACCGGCGACACCTCATGGGCCACCCCCCGTTTCGCCGAGGCCGCCCGGACCATCGTCCGCACGATCGCCGTCGAGCAGAACCACGAGGTCCTCTCCCCGTACCAGTTCCGCCGGCCGAATGCTCCCGCGCCGACGGACACGCTCACCCACGACGGCTTCGGGCCGCCCACGGCCCCCACCGGACTCACCTGGAGCGGCTTCCGCCCGAGCGACGACGCCTGCACCTACGGATTCAACATTCCCGGCAACGCCTTTGCCGCCCAGTCCCTGGCCCAGCTCGCCGAGCTCGCGACCCACGCCTTCGCCGACCCGGACCTGAGCCGTCGGGCGCTTGCCCTCTCGACCCAGATCCGCACGGCCATCCGTCAGCACGGGATCGTCGAGCACCCCACGCTCGGGCCCGTCTACGCCTACGAGGTCAACGGCCTGGGTGACACCCTCCTCATGGACGACGCCAACGTCCCGTCGCTCCTCTCGCTCCCGATGCTCGGCGTCTGCCCCCCGGACGACCCGGTCTATCGCGCCACACGGCAGCTGGTGCTCTCCCCGGAGAACCCGTACTTCGTCGAAGGCACCCATGCCTCAGGCATCGGGAGTCCGCACACTCCCCCTGGGCACATCTGGCCCATCGCCCTGTGCGTCCAGGGCATCACCTCGACCGACCCCGACGAGCGCCTCCGCATGCTCACCACGCTGCGCGAGACAGACGGCGGGACCGGGATGATGCACGAGTCCTTCCTGGCCGACGACCCGAACCAGTTCACCCGAAAGTGGTTCTCCTGGGCGAACTCGATGTTCTGCGAGCTTGTCCTCGACATGGTCGGTCAGCCCGTGACCGCTCTCCTGCGTCCCGGACACGCACGATGACCGCGACGCTCACGAAGCCTCCGACCGAGGACTCCCCCTCCCGGCACACGACCCGAGCGCGCGGCACCTCCCTCAAGCTTCAGCAGCGCTACGGCTACCTGTTCATCGCCGTCCCGCTCCTGCTGTTCCTTGTCTTCGCGGTCATCCCGGTGGTCATGGCCCTCGTCATGAGCTTCACCGACTACTCGGTCATCGGAACGACCACCTGGGTCGGCGGGGCGAACTTTGCCGCCCTCATCGACGACCCCTACTTCTGGTTGTCCCTGAAGAACACGGCCATCTACACCGCCCTGTTCGTTCCGCTCGGCCTCACGGTCGCCCTCGGGACCGCACTGATCATCAACCGCCGCATCCGCGCGGTCAAGCTCTTCCGGACCTTCTTCTACATCCCGGTCGTGTGCTCGAGCGTCGCCGCCGCGACCATCTGGTACTGGCTGCTCAACCCCGACTTCGGGCTCATCAACATTGCTCTCGGCTGGATCGGCATCGACGGCCCCGCATGGCTGTACAGCTCACGATGGGCCATGGTCGCCATCGTAATCATGAGCGCCTGGGCCACGTTCGGAACCAACATGATGATCTTCCTCGGCGGGCTCCAAGGCATCTCCCGAGACCTCCTGGAAGCAGCCCGCATCGACGGAGCGAACGTGCTGCAACGGTTCTGGCACGTGACGATCCCCCAGCTGCAGCGCACCATGTTCCTCGTCACGACGCTGCTCATCATCGGCGCGTTCCAAGTGTTTGACCAGGCATTCGTGCTGACCAAGGGCGGCCCGGGCAACTCGACCTTGACCCTCGTCTACTACATCTACAACGAGGGCTTCGGCCGACTGCGGATGGGGTACGCGTCATCGATGTCGTTCGTGCTGTTCCTCATCATCATCGTGTTCTCCCTCGTCAATGCCCGGATCACCAACAAGGCACAGGACTGAGGGGATGACCATGAATACGACAATGAAACGACGCGTCCTCGGCGACGTCGCGTGGTATGCAGCCGTCATCGCCATCTCTCTGGTCACGGTTCTGCCGCTCGTCTGGACACTCCTGACGTCCTTCAAACCAGCCGGGGAGATCCTCTCGGGTGGCATGGACTTCCTCCCACGCACCTGGACCTTCGACAACTACGTCACGGTGTGGCAGAGCGTGCCCTTCGGCAGGTACTTCCTCAACTCGACGATCCTCGCCCTCGCCGGGGTGGTCTGCAACGTGTTCCTCGGCTCTCTCGCGGGCTATGCCTTCGCCAAGCTGAAGTTCCGGGGGGCAAAGGCATTCTTTGCCATGCTCCTCGCCTCGATGATGGTGCCGTCGATCGTCACGATGATCCCCACCTTCCTCGTGCTTCGTAAGTTCCCGCTCGTCGGCGGGAACTCGATACTCGGAGAGGGTGGCTCCGGCTTCATCAACTCGTACATGGCTGTCATCCTGCCCGGCGCAGTCGGGGCCTTCGCGATCTTCATGATGAAGCAGTTCTTCGAGACCATCCCCGACTCCTACGCAGAGGCAGCACGGCTGGACGGCGCGTCCGAGTTCCGTATCTTCACGCGGATCTACCTGCCGCTGGCCAAGCCCGGAATGGCTGTCCTGGCGATCCTCACGTTCCAGTCCGGATGGAACAACTTCATGTGGCCGCTCATCGTCCTCAGTGACCCCAAGATGATGACCGTCCAGGTGGGGCTCGCGTCGTTCATGAACGACTACGAGACCGACTACGGCCCTCTCATGGCCGGAACCGTCATCTCGATGATCCCCGTCCTTGTCGTCTTCCTTGTCTGCCAGCGCTACATCATCGAAGGAGTTTCACACGTCGGCAACAAGTAAGACCCGCTCGTTCATCACACCTCATCAAAGGAGATAGGCCATGAAGAGAAACAAGTTCCTCGCCGTGTGCGCCAGCGTTGCTGTCGCGACGCTCGCCCTCAGCGCATGCAGCTCAGCCGCACCGGACAGCAGCCCGTCCAAAGGCAAAGAAGTGACCTTCTGGGGCACCTGGTCCGGAGACCAGCAGCGCCAGGCCCAGGAGATGATCGACCTCTACAACGGGTCACAGGACGTGTACCACGTCACCTACCAGGCCCAGGAGATCGTCGAGCAGAAGCTGCTCACCGCGATGGCCGGCGGCGACGTCCCCGACGTCGTGCTGTGGGATCGCAATCAGACCGCGCTGTATGCGGGCAAGGGCGTCTTGCACGACCTCACTGACCTCGTCGCGAAGGACTCGGTCGACACGAGCCAGTTCTATGAGCAGGCCGTCCTCGAGATGACCCACGACGACAAGCTGTTCGGGCTCCCGCTCACCGTGGACAACCGCTCCATCTTCTACAACAAGACGCTGTTCGAGGAGGCCGGTCTGACACCCCCGACCACCTGGGACGAACTGGCGACCACCGCGAGCGCACTGACCGTCTGGGACGGCAGCTCGCTCAAACAGGCCGGCTTCTCGCTCGACGACGCGGGTCTCTTCAACATCTGGTGCTACCAGGCCGGGTGCGACCTCCTGAGCGAGGACGGCACGACGACCGCCTTCAACTCCCCCGCCGGTCTGTCCGTCCTCACGTTCTGGGATCAGCTGCTCAACCAGGACAAGGTCTACAAGCTCGGGTTCGGCGACGGGACAGACCCCTTCGCCGAGGGCAAGCTCGCCATGAAGTACGACGGGCCGTGGGCCATCTCGACGTACAACAAGGTCGAGGGTCTCGACTACGGCGTCGTCGAGCCGCCGACAGGACCGAATGGCGACAAGGGCGCCGGCATGGGCGGGTTCGGGCTCATCATCCCCGAAGGCGCCAAGAACGTCGACGGCGCGTGGGACTTCATGACCTGGTGGTCGACGCAGCCCGAGAACGGCGTGAAGTTCGGCGAGATCGCCGGGTGGATCCCCGCCAACGTCGAGGCCGCGAACAACTCGTTCTTCGTCGACGACGAGCACTACGGCGGGCTCATCGCCACGATGGAGTTTGCCAAGGTTCGTCCGATCGTCGCGGGCTACAGCGACGTCGAGGGACTTGCGCTCATCCCCCAGCTGCAGAAGTTCCTCTCGGGCGAGTCGTCAGCCGAGACGGCCCTGTCGACCGCCCAGTCCGAGGGCGACGCCCTGCTGAGCAAGGCAGCTGCTGGCCGCTAGAACATCCGGGCGGCGACTGTGCTGTCCGCCTCCGCATCTGGTGGCCGGGCCCACCCGGCCACCAGGTGCGAGAACGACCACCCCCTGCACCACCTCGAGCAAGGATCTCCATGACCTCCCCCTCCCCGATCGACTGGTCAGCTCGCGCTGACCTCGCCCAGGACAGCCTCGACCACTTCTACGGGGCACCCGAGCCCCAGTTCCTCACGAACTGGGTCCCGGCCGCTCCCGGGTCGAACGACACCTTCAACTATTGGTGGCTGGCCCACGCGCTCGACGCCAGGCTGGACGCCTTCGAGCGCACGAGCGACCCCCTCCGGCTCGAGCAGGCGCTCGCCATCCGCAGCAATCTCCTGGCGCGCAACGAAGACTCTCTCTTCAACGACTACTTCGACGACATGCTGTGGTTCGCGCTCGCGCTGCACCGGTTGGCGGCAGCCACCGGCGACCAGACGTTCCACGCCGAGGCAGTGGCCGTCTGGGAGCACACAGTCGCCCACGGGTGGAACGACATCGAAGGAGCGTCGCTGTCCTGGCGCACCCAACAGCCGTACTACAAGAACGCCCCAGCCAACGGTCCGTTCATCATCCTCTCCGCGCGGCTGTTCGTGGACACCGCAGACGACAAGTTCCTCACCTACGGTAAGCAGTCTTTCGACTGGCTGACGCAGACGCTGGTGAATCCGAAAGATGGGTTCGTCGAGGACGGCATCAACCGCGCCGAGGATCACGCGATCGACCTGCAGTGGCGTTTCACGTACAACCAAGGCCTCTACATCGGAGCCTGCGTCGAGCTCGCGGCCGCAACCGGGGACGCGTCTCTCCTGGATGCGGCGGAGCGCACCGCACTGACGGCTGTGCGTGAGCTCACGACGGACGGGGTGTTCACCCAGGAAGGAACGGACGGCGACGAAGGGCTGTTCAAGGGCGTCTACTACCGCTACCTGCAGACCCTGCTCGCCGTCCGTGCGGTCCCCGCGCTGAGCGAGTTCGTCCAGACGTCGACGGATCGTCTGTGGGCGTCGTCGCCTGTGGACGGATGGCTGTTCCCGGGCAACGACTGGAACGCTGCGCCGACGGTGTCCATGCCCTACTCGACGATGCTCTCAGCCATCATGGCGACTGAGGTCAGGGCCCGCGCCGAACGCTGAGCCCCAGACGTCCCACCTGCAGCCCCGAACGTCAGCCGACGGTCGGGGCCGCAGTCGTGCCACCCACAACAAGGCTCGTGGGCAGGACGTGCTTGGCGACGGCCCCTCGGTCAGCAACCTGGAGCAGGACCTGCTCGAGAGCCGTGCGCCCCATGCGCGCCTGGTCCTGGCGGACATGGGTCACGTGGGAGTTCTGCGGCTCGAAGCCGACTGGGGGGTGATCGAAGCACACGACCGAGAGCGACTCCGGGCAGCGTCGCCCGATCTGGCGCCCCGCCTCGACGAGCATCTGCGCCACCTTGTACTCGGAGACCAGGAAGCCGGTCAGGTGCGGGTTCGCCTCAAGGAAGTCGATGAGGCCGCTGATGTCCTCCTCGATCGGGGCGATGTCGCCGGGCACGACCGACCTGACCTCGTGATACTCGTGCTCGGGCAGGTACGCCATGTGCAGGGCCGCGTGGGCGTAGATGAACCCGTTCCGGCGCTCGTCGATCGTGGAGACGGTCGACCGCGGAAGGATGAGTCCAAGGTTGCGGTGCCCGAGGGAGAAGAGGTACTCGGTCGCTGACTGCGCACCGGCGAAGTTGTCCGAGCACACGGTCGAGACCGGCAGCGTGTCGAAGATGCGATCGAGGATGACCAGCGGGAACCTCTCCGCCGTGAGCTGCAGAACCGCCGGGGGCACCACGAGGGAGGACGACGGGAGGAGCATGATGCCCGCGCATCCGGCGTCGATGAGCTCCGCCAGCATGTGCTCTTCAGCTGTGTGCCCGCCCAGGGACCGCTTGACGATCACCTCGGCGTGCCCTTCAGCCGCATCCAGCACACCGGTGAGCACATGGGTGCCGAAGGTGTCGTCAAAGTTGGTCAGCAGGCAGCCGAGCAACGGCAGCTCGCGCCCCGACCTCGTGTCCGTCGTGACGACGTCGGAGACCACGACGGATCCGATGCGCGGACGGCGCACGATCAGCCCGTCGTCGCGCAGCATGTCGAGCGCTCGCCGGACAGTGATCGCGGAGACACCGAACTCGACGACGAGCGCATCCTGCGTGGGCAGCTTGCCCTCGACCGGGATAGCCCCGGACTCGATCCGTGCGCGCAACGAGTCATACACCTGCTGATAGAGCTTGCGACCCACGAGATCCCCCAGCGATCAAAATGTATATTGATACTAGCAGCGGAGTCGGTGGTGGGTCTGCAGGTCAGAGGGGTTCAGTACGTGCCAGCACCCCACAGCGGTCCTCGGCCCCACCGCGAGAGGGGCGTCGGTCGCCGACGGCGAACATGCCAGACTGTGGCACAGCTGGCAGCAGGCCTGACACAGGAGGCAGTCGTGGGGGACTTCGCGGAGCATGTCGTGGGCACGTCGTCGGACGCGCACGGCCCTGGCCCCATGCGGCCCGTCGACCCGCACGCCTACATCGGTGACGACGCCCCGCGACGGCCCCTGGGCCGGCGGATCCTGGCGTGGGTGCTCGCGGCCCTGGTCGGCGTCGCGGTCGCGGCGCTCGTCCCCGGCTCGGCCATCATCTGGGCCTGGCTGGCGCTCGTAACGCTGGTCGTCGTCGCGATGGTCGTCTCCTGGGCCGGAAGGCGCCGATCCCGCGCCTGACCGGGTGTGGGACGGATCCGGGCAGGCAGATCCGGGCAGACAGATCGAAGCATGAGACGGTTCCAGACATTTCACAGACTCGTCTGAATTACTTGGACCTTCAACCGTTCGAGCGTCAGGACAGGCCATGCAGAAGAAGTGGATCATCGCCCTCGCCGTCGTCGTCGTCGCGATCATCGCCGTCGTCGGCGGGACGGCGCTCTACGCCCGGATCGAGAACAACAAGGCCCCCGACGAGCTCGCCCTGAGCACCCCGACGGCCACGGCGTCGGCCGACGCCGCGTCCCCCGCCGGCCCCGTGACCCTCGACTCCCTCGCCGGAGCCTGGACCATCAGCGACGGCTCCCAGGCCGGCTACCGCGTCGCCGAGGTGCTCAACGGGCAGAACGTCACGGTCGTGGGCCGCACCACGGACGTCACCGGGTCGGTCACGATCACCGGGCCCGAGCTCGTGGCGGCCGACGTCACCGTGTCGATGACCTCGGTCGCGACCGACAACTCCAGCCGCGACCGGCAGTTCCTGGACATCCTGTCGACGTCGGAGCACCCGACGTCGACCTTTGCGCTCACTAGCCCGGTCGACATCTCCGCGATCACCGGCGGGGTGGTCACGGTGGATGCCACCGGTGACCTCACCATCGCGGGCGTGACCCGGTCGGTCACGGTCGCGCTCAGCGCGCAGACCACGGCCGACGGCGTCGAGGTCAGCGGCTCCATCCCGGTGACCTTCTCCGACTACGGCGTCGACGCCCCGAACCTTGGGTTCGTCAAGGTCGAGGATGCCGGGACGGTCGAGATGCTGCTCCAGCTCGGACGCTGAGCGCTTCTCAGTCGAGCGCAGCAAACGGATTGACGTCGACCGTCTCGTCGCTGCCCCGGGCCTCGTCACGAACGGTGCGCAGCCACAGCGCGACCGCAAAGGCACCGAAGATCCACCACTGCAGCGCGTAGAACAGGTTCTGCAGGTTCAGCCCGTCCCCGCCCTCGATGCTCGGGCGGTCCAGCAGCGCGAGGGCCACGTCCTGGCCGGGGGCGGAGGAGACGACCACGAGGTAGCCGGCGTAGATGGGCCCGCCCCAGACGTTCGCCAGTGCCGCGGAGCTGATCGAGTCGGTCTGCCCCTCCGGGAGCTTGGCGTAGCCCTTCGCCTCGGAGGCCTGCAGGTAGCCGGTGAGCCGGACCGTGCCCTGCGGCGGCGCGAGCTGCTCGGCCGTCAGCGCGGCAGACTGCCCCGACGGGTCTGCGGGAACCCACCCGCGCACGACGGGAAGGATCGGCGCGCCGGACAGGTCGGCCCAGGAGGCCCCGCCGGTCCCGTCGTCGGAGACGCGCATCGGGGTGAGCACGAGGAAGCCCTCCTGCCCGTCGTGGGCGCGGCCTGCGACGAGCTGCTGCCCAGCGGGGTCGTACTCCCCCTCGACCCAGGCCTGGCGACCCACGAGGTCACCGGGGAACGTCGTCTGCGGCTCGAGCATCGATCCGAGGCTCTCCGGCCCCTGGCTGGCAAGCTCGGCGGCCGCGTGAGCGGCGGCCAGCTCGCCGCGCTCCTGAGCGCGGTCGAGCTGCCAGACGCCGAGCCGGGCGCAGACCGCGGCCGCGGCGAGGAAGATGAGGAGCAGCACGATCATCCGGGGCCGGCGGGCCACCGTGAGCATCGACACCCGGCCGGGCCGTTCGGTCTCTCCGGGAACCTCCGTGGCTCCGGAAAGCTCGCTCGCTCGGGGCTCCTCGGTCACTCGATCTGGCACAGATTCAGGCTACCCCGAGTCTGTGGTCGTCTCGGCTTCCCCGCAGCTCCGGGAGTCGTGACGGAACTCACCAGCGCGCTCACGCCCTCTAGCACACCGCAACACACTCACCTCGCACCAAAGACCTAGTGCGAACCTCCACCGGATACGGTTACATGAAAGCGTCATCCACAACGCCGGTAGGAGATCATGATGAGCACCACCGCAGCAGCTGACGACAACACTCTCGCCACCCCACCGGGCGCACCTGCCTGGCGAACCCGACCCGATGGGCCGCTCACCCAGGACACCCTGCGCCGGGTCGACGGGTGGTGGCGCGCCGCGAACTACCTCTCGATCGGCCAGATCTACCTCCTGTCCAACCCGCTGCTGCGCACCGAGCTCTCCCGCGACGACGTCAAGCCCCGCCTGCTCGGCCACTGGGGCACGACTCCGGGCCTCAACTTCCTCTACGCCCACCTCAACCGGGCGATCGGCGAGCGCGAGGTCTCCGCGATGTACGTGACCGGCCCCGGGCACGGTGGGCCGGGCCTCGTCGCGAACTCCTACCTCGAGGGCACGTACACCGAGACGTACCCGGACATCACCCAGGACTCCGAGGGCCTGCGCCGGCTGTTCCGCCAGTTCTCCTTCCCCGGCGGCATCCCCAGCCACGTCGCTCCCGAGACCCCTGGGTCGATCCACGAGGGCGGCGAGCTCGGCTACGCCCTCTCCCACGCCTATGGCGCGGCCTTCGACAACCCCGACCTGCTGGTGGCCGCCGTGGTCGGGGACGGCGAGGCCGAGACCGGCCCGCTCGCCACGAGCTGGCACTCCAACAAGTTCGTCAACCCCGCCAAGGACGGCGTGGTCCTGCCGATCCTCCACCTCAACGGCTACAAGATCGCCAACCCGACCGTGCTGGCGCGGATCTCGGACGAAGAGCTCCGCTCTCTCATGGTTGGCTACGGCCACAAGCCGTATTTCTTCGTCGGCGGTTTCGACGGCGAGGACCACCTCACCGTCCACGCCCGCTTCGCCGCGCTGCTCGACGACGTGCTCGACGACATCGCCGCGATCAAGGCCCGCGCGGCCGCCGGCGACCTGACTCGGCCCATGTGGCCGATGATCGTCTTCCGCACCCCCAAGGGGTGGACCTGCCCGCCCGAGATCGACGGCAAGAAGACCGAGGACTCCTGGCGCTCGCACCAGGTGCCGCTCGCGAGCGCCCGGGACACACCCGAGCACCTCCAGGTGCTGAAGAGCTGGCTGGAGTCCTACCGTGCCGATGAGCTCTTCGACGCCGAGGGCCGCCTCGACGCCGACGTCGCCCGGCTGACCCCGGCCGGTGAGCTGCGGATGAGCGCGAACCCGCACACCAACGGTGGACTGCTGCTCAAGGACCTGCGCCTGCCTGACTTCCGTGACTTCGCCGTCGACGTCCCCACCCCGGGCGGGTCGATCAGCGAGGCGACCAAGGTCCTGGGCCAGTGGCTCGCCGAGGTCGTGCGGCTCAACCCGGAGAACTTCCGGATCTTCGGGCCGGACGAAACCGCCTCCAACCGGCTGCAGCCCGTCTTCGACGTGACGGACAAGCAGTGGAACGCCGAGTACCTTGCCTCCGACTTCGACGACCACCTCGATCGGGCCGGCCGGGTCATGGAGATGCTCTCCGAGCACCAGTGTCAGGGCTGGCTCGAGGGCTACCTGCTCACCGGGCGCCACGGCCTGTTCAACTGCTACGAGGCGTTCATCCACATCGTCGACTCGATGTTCAACCAGCATGCGAAGTGGCTCAAGGTCACCCGGGAGATCCCGTGGCGCCGGCCCGTCGCCTCGCTCAACTACCTGCTCTCGAGCCACGTGTGGCGCCAGGACCACAACGGCTTCTCCCACCAGGACCCCGGCTTCATCGACCACGTGATGAACAAGAAGGCCGAGGTCGTCCGGGTCTACCTGCCGCCGGACGCCAACACCCTGCTCTCGACCTACGACCACTGCCTACGCAGCCGCGACTATGTCAACGTCGTCGTTGCCGGCAAGCAGCCCGCGCCGAACTTCCTCACCATGGAGCAGGCCGTCGCGCACTGCACCCGTGGTCTGGGGATCTGGGACTGGGCCGGCACCGAGGTCCCGGGCGAGGACCCCGACGTCGTGCTCGGCTGCGCGGGTGACGTGCCCACGCTCGAGGTGCTCGCTGCGGCCGACCTGCTGCGCCGCCACCTGCCCGAGCTCAAGGTGCGGGTCGTCAACGTCGTGGACCTCATGCGTCTGCAGGACGAGAAGGAGCACCCGCACGGGCTCTCCGACCGTGACTTCGACACCCTGTTCACGACGGACAAGCCGGTCGTCTTCGCCTACCACGGCTACCCGTGGCTCATCCACCGCCTCACCTACCGCCGCGCCGGGCACGCGAACATCCACGTGCGCGGTTACAAGGAGGAGGGCACCACGACCACCCCCTTCGACATGGTCATGCTCAACGACCTCGACCGGTTCCACCTGGTCATGGACGTCATCGACCGGGTGCCGCACCTGGGCTCCAAGGCTGCGGTGCTCCGCCAGGAGATGTCCGACGCCCGGCTGCGGGCCCGGGAGTACACCCGTGCCCACGGCGAGGACCTCCCCGAGGTGCGCGACTGGGTCTGGCCCGACGCGGGCGACACTGCAACAACGATCGGTGGCCCACAGTCGGCCACCACTGCCACTGGAGGCGATAACGAGTGAGCTCTTCCGCTCGCAGCATCTTCATCACGTCCCCCGAGGGCGAGACCGGGAAATCGACGATCGCCCTCGGAGTGCTCGACCTGCTGACTCGTCGCGTACAGCGGGTCGGTGTGTTCCGCCCGGTCACCCGGACCGGGCACACCGGCGCGGCGCCCGCCGGCCAGGCGCCCGAGCGTGACTACGTCGTCGAGCTCCTGCTCGCGCACGACGGCGTCGACCTCACGTACGAGCAGTGCGTCGGGGTCACCTACGACGACCTGCACGCCGACCCCGACGCCGCACTGTCACAGATCGTGACAAAGTACCACGAGGTCTCCCGGCAGTGCGACGTCGTGGTCATCGTCGGCACGGACTACACCGACGTCGCCGGCCCGACCGAGCTCGCCTACAACGCCCGGATCGCGGCGAACCTCGGCGCGCCCGTGCTCCTCGTGGTCTCCGGCAACCGCCGCACCCCGGCCGGCATCCACCAGATGTGCGAGGTGTCGATCAACGAGCTCGAGGCCAACCACGCCCAGGTGATCGGCGTCGTCGCGAACCGGTGCCTGCCCACCGACCTGGAAGCCGTCCGCGCCGAGTTCGAGGGCAAGTCCGCTGTCCCCGTGTGGACCGTGCCGGAAGACCCCTTCCTCACGGCCCCGACCGTCAACCAGCTCATGCGAGCGGTCGGCGGGCGCCAGATCATGGGCGACCCCCAGCTGCTCGGCCGCGAGGTGCTCGACGTCCTCGTCGGCGCCATGAACTTCGAGCACCTGCTCGACAAGCTGGCCGACGGCGCCGTGGTCATCACCCCCGGTGACCGCACCGAGGTGCTGCTCGGCCTGCTCACCGCGCAGACGGCGAAGAGCTTTCCGTCGCTGTCCGGGATCATCCTCAACGGCGGGTTCTACCCGCCTGCCTCCGTCACCGCCCTCATCAAGGACCTCGCCCCGAGCGTGCCGATCATCCAGACGGACCTGGGCACGTTCCGCACCGCGAGCGCCGCAGCGTCGGCCCGGGGACGGGTGTCCAAGGACTCCCAGCGCAAGGTCGACATCGCACTCGCGCTCTTCGAGCAGAACGTCGACGGCGCGGCCCTGCTGGCGAGCCTCGACGTCGAACGTCCCGAGGTGGTCACCCCGCTGATGTTCGAGTACGAGCTGCTGGCCCGGGCGCGGGCCGACCGCAAGCACATCGTGCTGCCCGAGGGCACCGAGGACCGCATCCTGCGGGCCGCCTCGACCCTGCTGCAGCGCCAGGTGGCCGACCTGACGATCCTCGGCGACGAGGAGTCCATCCGGGCCCGCGCCGTCGAGCTCGGGCTGGACATCTCCGAGGCGAGGGTCATCGACCCGCGCAGCGGCGAGCTGCACGAGCGCTTCGCCCAGGAGTACACCGTCATGCGCGCCCACAAGGGCATGACCGTGGACCGGGCCCGGGAGATCGTCTCCTCGGTGTCCTACTTCGGCACGATGATGGTCCAGCTCGGCCTCGCCGACGGCATGGTCTCCGGCGCCGCGCACACGACCGCGCACACGATCCGCCCCGCCTTCGAGATCATCAAGACCGTGCCCGGGGTGTCCGTCGTGTCCTCGGTGTTCGTCATGTGCCTCGAAGACCGGGTCCTGGTCTACGGCGACTGCGCCGTCAACCCCGACCCGACCGCCGAGCAGCTCGCCGACATCGCGATCTCGTCGGCGGCCACCGCCGTGCAGTTCGGCGTCGAGCCGCGGATCGCCATGCTCAGCTACTCGACCGGTGAGTCCGGGAGCGGGGCCGGAGTCGACAAGGTCCGCGCCGCCACGGCGCTGGTCCGCGAGCGCCGCCCGGACCTCTACGTCGAGGGCCCCATCCAGTACGACGCCGCGGTCGACGCCTCGGTCGCGGCCTCCAAGATGCCCGACTCGGCCGTCGCCGGGCGGGCCACCGTGTTCGTCTTCCCCGACCTCAACACGGGGAACAACACGTACAAGGCTGTCCAGCGGTCCGCCGGGGCGGTCGCCGTCGGGCCGATCCTGCAGGGCCTGCGGATGCCCGTCAACGACCTCTCCCGCGGGGCGCTCGTGCAAGACATCGTCAACACCGTGGCGATCACCGCCATCCAAGCCCAAGCGCTCTCGGCCGAGAAGGCACGCGCAACCGAAGGAGCTCACACCGCATGAACCCGTCGACAGGTACCGGCGACCGCCTCAGCTCCTTCAGTGCCCACGGGGCCTCCGAAACCGTCCTGGTCATCAACTCCGGGTCCTCCTCGGTCAAGTACCAGCTCGTCAACCCGATCGGCGGCGAGGCCATCGCCTCCGGCCTGATCGAGCGGATCGGCGAGGACGACGGCAAGATCACCCACAAGTTCGCCGGCAACACGACCCGGCGGGTGCAGGACGTCCCCGACCACGGCACGGCGCTGCGGATCGTGCTCGACCTCTTCAACGAGCTCGGGCCCGACCTCGCCGCGGCCGACGTCGTGGCCGTCGGTCACCGGGTGGTCCAGGGCGGCAGCAAGTTCTCCGGGCCGGTGATCATCGACGACCAGGTCGTCGAAGACATCCGGTCCCTCATCCCGCTCGCCCCCCTGCACAACCCGGGGCACGTGCGCGGCATCGAGGTCGCCCGGGCGCTGCTGCCAGACATCCCGCACGTGGCGATCTTCGACACCGCGTTCTTCCAGACCCTGCCCGAGGCCGCGTACACGTACGCGATCGACGCCGAGCTGGCCAAGGAGCACGGTATCCGCCGGTACGGCTTCCACGGCACGAGCCACCAGTACGTCTCGGGCAAGGTCTCCCGGGTGCTGGGCCGCAAGCTCGAGGACCTTAACCAGATCGTGCTGCACCTGGGCAACGGCGCGTCCGCGTCGGCGATCCGCGGCGGCGTCGCGGTCGAGACCTCGATGGGCCTCACCCCCCTCGAAGGCCTCGTCATGGGCACCCGGTCCGGGGACATCGACCCCGCGATCATCTTCCACCTGCACCGCAACGCCGGACTCTCGATCGACGAGATCGACGACGTGCTGAACAAGAAGTCGGGCCTCAAGGGCCTCGCCGGGGACAACGACTTCCGCGGTCTGCACGACCTCATCGAGGCCGGGAACGAGGGCGCCAAGCTGGCCCTGGACGTCTACATCCACCGGTTGAAGAAGTACATCGGCGCCTACCACGCGATCCTGGGACGCGTCGACGTCATCGTCTTCACCGCCGGGGCCGGGGAGAACGACGACATCGTCCGCAGCCTCACCGTGGCCGGCCTGGAGAGCCTGGGCATCGCGATCGACCCGGCCCGCAACAACGAGCGCTCCCGCGAACCCCGCATCATCTCCCCCGACTGGACCTCGACGCTCGTCATGGTCGTGCCCACGAACGAGGAGCTGGCCATCGCCCGCCAGTGCGTGGCGATGATCGACGCCTGAGCTGATCAACGGCTGACCGCCACCACTCCGAGGACCCCCGCCGCGCACCTGCAGCGGGGGTCCTCGCTGCTATCGCGTCGTCGGCCATGGCGTACTGGGCGATGGCGTAGTGTGCCAGCCATGGCCGACCCGACGACCACCCGCGTGAAACTCCCGGAACGGCTCAATGCGTGGCTCAACGACGTCGACGAACCGCTGTGGGAACGACCGTCGCCGACGCCGCGACAGATGCGCCACGACGTCTACGGCGCGCTCACGCTCATGGTGGTCGCGCTGGTCACCCTCGTGATGTCCCGGAGCGTCCAGGGGATGCCCGACGCCGAAGGCCCCTGGGACGCCTATGGCGCGCTCTGCCTCATGATCGCCCCGCTCGCGGTGCGCCGGCGCTTCCCGCTGACCGTCCTCGTGGTCTCGAGCGGGCTGTTCCTCTCTCTCAGCTATGCGGCGCCGTCGGCCGCGTACGAGATCGCGTTCCAGATCGCCTACTTCGCGGCGCTCTACGCCGCCGTCGCGTGGGCCCGCAACCGGCGGGCCCTGTGGATCGCCATGGGGCTCGTGATCCTCACCATGACCCTCTGGCTCGTCATCACGTTCACGCTGGTCTCGGGCTACGGGGCTACCATCCGGCCGGAGGTGGACCCCGACGGCTTGGTCTCCCCGCTCGTCGCGGCGGTCGTCTACACCTCGCTCATCAACTTCGCCTACTTCGGCGGCGCCATCGCCGCCGGACGGGCCTCGTGGCGCAGCGCCCTGCAGCGCGCCCGGCTGAGCCAGCAGGCCGAGCGCATCCGCGCGCAGGGCGACGAGCTCGCCCGCCGCGCCGTCGTCGACGAGCGCCTGCGCATCGCCCGCGAGCTGCACGACGTCGTCGCCCACCACGTGTCCGTCATCGGTGTGCAGGCGGGCGCGGCCCGCACGGTGCTCACCCGCGACCCCGAGGCCGCCTCCGAGGCGCTGCGGAACATCGAGGGATCGAGCCGGCAGGCCGTGAGCGACATGCGGTCGCTGCTCGGCGTGCTGCGCACCGAGACCGACACCGAGCGTGCCAGCGGACGCAGTCGCGCCCCCGAGCCGGGGCTCGCGGAGCTGGGCGACCTGATCGCAGTGCACCGCGACTCCGGGCTCGAGGTGGATCTCACCGTCGTCGAGGACGCCGGCAGCCTGGCCACGGTTCCGAGCCCGGTCGCACTGTCCCTCTTCCGGACCGTGCAGGAGTCGCTGGCCAACGCCGCCAGGCACTCGACTGCGGCCCGCGCCCGGGTCACGGTGCGCACGGGCGCCCCCGAGACCGGCCCACGCTGGGTCGAGGTCGAGGTCGTCGACGATGGGCAGCCCCGCGCCGGGTCCGCCGGGTCCGGATACGGTCTGCGGGGCATCCGCGAGCGGGTCCTGCTGCACCGCGGCGAGGCGGAGGTCGGCCCGCGCCGGACCGGCGCCGGCTGGCGGGTGCGGGTCCGGCTGCCCCTCAGCCCGATCGATGCCGCCCCGCTCGACTCCACCCAAGGGAGCCTCTCCTCATGACCACCGCCATCCGGGTCCTGCTCGTCGACGACCACGCCCTCGTCCGCTCGGGATTCGCCATGGTGCTCTCGGTCGAGGACGACATCGAGGTGGTCGGTCAGGCCGCCGACGGCCGGGCCGCCCTCGCCGTCCTCGCGGAGCACCCCGCCGACGTCGTGCTCATGGACGTGCAGATGCCCGTCCTGGACGGCATCGCGGCCACCCGGGAGATCGTCGCCGCGGGCTTGGCCAAGGTCATCATCTTGACGACCTTCGACCGCGATGACTACCTCTTCGACGGTCTCGCGGCCGGAGCGAGCGGCTTCCTGCTCAAGAATGCCGACCCGAGCGACCTCGTCGAGGCCGTGCGCGCGGTGGCCGACGGCCATGCGCTGCTCGCCCCCGAGGCGACGCTCAAGGTCATCGCCCGGCTCACGCAGGCCTCCCCCGGTGCGTCACAGGACCTGGTCGCCGCGTCGCCGGCCACGCCAGCGATCGCGCGGGCGGTCGCCCCACGCCTGACCCCCCGCGAGCTCGAGGTGCTTGAGCTGCTCGCCGATGGCCTCTCCAACGCCGAGATCGCCGCGCGGCTCTTCCTCGGCGAGGCGACCGTCAAGACGCACGTCTCCAACATCCTCGCAAAGACAGCCTCCCGCGACCGCGTCCAGGCCGTGATCTACGCCTACCGCAACGGACTCCACCCCCGCGGGTAAGCCGCATACGCCCGCCTCCCCCGCGCGGGGGAGGCGGCACCCTCCCCCCAGCCGATCCGGCGTCGGCATTCCCCCTGGTGGGGGAGTTGCGCCCGGGTCGTTTTCCTTAGGCTGGAGGAGACGCAGGAGAGGGGTCACCATGACCAACCACACGCCATCGCTCGAGGTGCGCAATCTCATGCGCTCATTCGGCGACAAGACGGCGGTCGACGACGTCTCGTTCACCGTCGAGCCGGGCCAGATGACAGGTTTTGTCGGCGCGAACGGCGCCGGCAAGACAACAACCATGCGGATGATCATGGGAGTTCTGACCGTGCACGGGGGCGAGGTCCTGTGGGGTGATCGTCCGATCACCGCGCGGGACCGGACCCGCTTCGGCTACATGCCCGAGGAGCGCGGGCTCTACCCCAAGCAGCCGATCCTCGACCAGCTGATCTACCTCGGCCAGCTGCGCGGGATGACCCGCAAGGACGCAGCCTCCGAGGCCACGCGCATGCTCGAGCGCTTCGGGCTGGGCGACCGGCTCAAGGACAAGCTCGAGTCCTTGTCGCTGGGCAACCAGCAGCGCGTGCAGATCACCGCCTCGCTCCTGCACCGGCCCGCCGCACTCGTCCTCGACGAGCCGTTCTCCGGGCTCGACCCGGTCGCCGTCGACTCGATGGTCGACCTGCTGCGCGACCGGCTCCGCGAGGGTGTCCCCGTCCTCTTCTCCAGCCACCAGCTCGACCTCGTCGACCGTCTGTGCGACTCGCTCGTCGTGCTCGCCGGCGGCAAGGTCATGGCCGCCGGGAAGAGCGCCGAGCTGCGCGCGCGTGGACCCCGGCAGTTCGCCATCACGACCGCACCCGACGCGGGCTGGCTCCGCGGCATGCCCGGGGTGCAGGTCGTGGACGTCGACGGCGCTCGCGCCGTCCTCGAGCTCGACGACGCCGCCACCCAGGACCGGGTCCTGCGCGAGGCGGTCGCTCGCGGCCTGAGCGAGTTCACCCCGCTCGTCCCGTCCCTGTCAGACATCTACCGGGAGGTCACACGATGAGCACCACCGCCCCTGCGACACACTCACCACGGCTCGATGACGGCTCGGCGCCCACCGACCTGCCGGCGGTGAAGAACCCTTGGCTTGTCGTGACCATCCGGGAGATCACGGTCAAGCTCACGGACCGCAACTTCCTCCTCTCGACCGTGCTCACGCTTGTTCTCATCGTCGCCGGCATCGGGCTGTCGGCCTTCCTCGGGTCGCGGACCGCGGACTACACCGTCGTGGTGACCTCCGGCGAGGGCCGCGAGGTTGCCTCAGGCGCCACCAACACCATCACCTCCGGCGACTCCGGCGACACCCTCACGATCAAGGAGGCCGCCGACGAGCAGGCCGCCCGCCAGCAGGTGCTGGACGGCGATGCCGACGTCGCGCTCGTGCTCACGGACCAGGGGTGGATCCTCGTTGGCCGCGACTCGGTCGACGGGACTCTCGGCGGGGCGCTCAGCGCGAGCGTCACCTCCTCCGTCCTGGCGGCCAACGCGGAAGCCGCCGGCACGACCGTTGCCACCCTCACCGCGGGCTCCGAGGTCACGACCGAGCTCCTCGAGGGCAGCGACGAGCGCAACGCGCTCAAGTCCGCCGCCTCGTTCGCCTTCGCCTTCCTCTTCTACATGGCCGCGATCATCTTCGGGATGGCGATCGCCAACTCCGTGCTCGAGGAGAAGCAGAACCGGGTCGTGGAGATCCTCGCGACCGCCATCCCCATCCGCCAGCTGCTCTACGGCAAGGTGATCGGCAACTCCCTGCTGGCCTTCGCCCAGATCGGGCTGTTCGCCGTGGTCGCGCTCGTCGGGCTCAACCTCACCGGCGCCGCGAGCGATTTCGGCTGGCTGCTCGGTGCCTCGGGCTGGTTCATCGCGTTCTTCGTCGCCGGGTTCACCGCGCTCGCCGCCGTCTGGGCGGTTCTCGGTTCGCTCGCGAGCCGCAGCGAAGACCTGCAGTCCAACACCGGTCCGATCACGACGGTGATCATGGTCGCCCTGTTCGCGGGGATCTTCGCCGACGGCACGTGGCTCACGGTCGCGTCCTACGTGCCGGTGGTCTCCTCCGTCGCCATGCCGGTGCGCCTGCTCGACGGCAACGTGGCGATGTGGGAGCCGCTCGTCTCTCTCCTCGTCGTCATCGCGACCGCGTACGCCCTGCTGCGCCTCGGTGAACGTGTCTACCAGCGGGCCGTCATGCAGGGCGGGACCGCGCTGAGCTGGCGCCAGGCGCTCAAGCTCGAGGTCTGACCCGGCAACAGTTCAGAGCCCGAGCGTCGCCGCGACCCCGGGAACCAGTGCTGCGATCGCGGCGGCGCGGGCGGCCTCGGCAGAGTCGGCCGCGAGTGCGGCCTGCGCCACAGCCTCCGCCTGGGCGAGGGTGTGCTGGGCGACGGCGTAGCGCACGAGCGGCACGGCGCCGGCGGACATCGACAGAGACGTCACGCCCAGGCCGGTGAGCACGACGGCCATGACCGGGTCGGCCGCCGACTCCCCGCACACCCCGGCCGGCTTACCGGCGCGACGCCCTGCCGCCGCGGTCGCGGCGACGAGGTCGAGCACAGCGGGCTGCCAGAGGTTGATGAGGTCAGAGAGCTCCCCGCGCAACCGGTCGGTGGCCATGACGTACTGGGCGAGGTCGTTGGTGCCCATCGAGACGAAGTCCACCTCGGCGAGGATCGCGTCCGCGCGCAACGCGGCCGCGGGGACCTCGACCATGACGCCGACCGTGGTCAGGCCGTGCCGGCGGGCGGCCGCCGCGAAGTCGCGCGCCTCCCCCGGCGTCGAGATCATCGGTGCCATGACCCAGGGCTGGACCCCGGTGACCCGCTGGGCGTCGGCGAGTGCGGCAAGCTGGGTCTCCAGGAGCTCGGGGGCTGTGCGCACGAGGCGGTAGCCACGCACCCCGAGCGCCGGGTTTTCCTCGTCGAGCTGGGTCGCGAAGGCCAGCGGCTTGTCCGCCCCCGCGTCGAGGGTGCGGACCACGACCTTGCGTCCGGCGAAGGAGCGGAGCACCTGGGCGTAGACCTCCGCCTGCTCCTCGCGGGTAGGTGCGCTCGTGCGGTCGAGGAAGAGCACCTCGGTCCGGAAGAGCCCGACCCCCTCGCACGCGTCCCCGGCGACGCGTGCGGCGTCAGCCGCTGTCCCGATGTTCGCGAGCAGGTTGACCGGCATCCCGTCCGCGGTCGCCCCGGGCGACACGTCCTCGGCGAGGCGGCGGGCGACGTCGGCGCGCAGGGCGAACGCCTCGGCGACCTCCGGGCCCGGGTCCACCTCGAGCGTACCGGCGGCTGCGTCGACGGCGACCACGGCGCCCTCGGCGAGCTCAAGCGCTCCCGCAACCCGCACCAGGCACGGGATTCCCCGCTGCCCAGCGATGATCGCGGTGTGACTCGTGGTGCCACCGAGCTCCGTGACTATCGCCAGGACGAGGGAGAGGTCCAAGGCCGCGGTGTCGGCGGGTGCGAGGTCCTGCGCGACGACGACAGAGGGGACGCTCAGGTGCGGGACACCCGGGGCCGGGACGCCGAGGATGTGCGCGGCCACCCGGTCACGCACGCTGCGCAGGTCGGTGACCCGCTCGGCGAGCATGCCCCCGGCCTTGGTGAACATCTCCACAAAGCCGCCCACGACGGAGTCGAGGGCCGTGACCGGCCCCTCGCCCGCCGCGACCTTGGCGAGGGTCTGCTTGCGCAGCGCGCGGTCCTCGGCCATCTGTGCGGTCGCGCCGAGGACCGCGACAGCTGCCCCCTCGGCCGAGCCCGCCTGGGCGCGCAGGCCGGCGGCGACCGCGTCGAAGGCCGCGACGACGTCGGCCGCGGCCGACGTCGGGTCTTCGGGCACGGGTTCGTGGGCAGGGGCGGCCGGGGCCGGCGCGATCCGGACGACGGGTCCGATCACCGCCCCACGTCCGACCCCCGCTCCGGTGAGCTTCACGGCTCCTCGTCGAGGTCCGTGGCCAGCAGTGCGACGAGCTCGTCGAGCACGCGGTCGGCGTCCGGGCCGTCGGCGCTGAGCGTCACCTCGGCGCCGCTGGGGACACCGAGGGACATGACAAGCAGGATGCTCGCGGCGTCCACGGGATCCTCGTCGCCATGGGCGATGAGGACGTCGATGCCGGAGTCGGCGGCGGCCTGGGTGAAGATCGAGGCGGGACGGGCGTGCAGCCCCGAGCTGGAGGCGACGGCAACGGTGCGAGTCGACATGGTGTGTCCTTAGCTGAGTGGTCGGAACGTCTGGTGGGTGCGGCCGTCAGGCCGAGGCGGGAGCGGTGACGCCGGTGGTCTCCTGCGACTCCGCGAGGGCGTCGGCCGCCTGCTCGGCCGCGACGACCGAGTTGGTCCCGAGGCTCTTGAGCACGATGACGATGGCGGCACAGACGACCGTGCCGATGATCACGGCGAGGACGAAGAGGATCGGGTTGCCGATGAGCGGCAGGACCCAGATACCACCGTGCGGGGCGCGCAGGGTGGAGTCGAAGGCCATGACGAGCCCGCCGGTGACGGCCGAGCCCACGATCGTCGAGGCGAGCACGCGCAGCGGGTCCACCACGGCGAAGGGGATGGCTCCCTCGGAGATGAACGACGCACCGAGCAGCCAGGCTGCCTTGCCGTTCTCCCGTTCGGCGTGCGTGAACAAGGACTTGCGGACCACCGTGGCCAGCGCCATGGCGAGCGGAGCAACCATGCCGGCGGCCATGACCGCGGCCATGACGCGGTACTGGGTCGCGTCGGATGCGAGGCCCTCGGTAGCCAGGCCGGTGACCGCGAAGGTGTAGGCCACCTTGTTGACCGGTCCCCCGAGGTCGAAGCCCATCATCGCGCCGAGCAGCACGCCGAGCAGGATCGTGCTGCCGCCGGAGAGGGAGTTGAGCCAGTCCGTGAGGCCGTCCATGAGCGCGGCGATCGGGCGGCCGAGCACGACGAACATGAGCAGCCCGGTGATGAACGTCGACACGAGCGGGATGACGACGACCGGCATGATGCCGCGCACTCCGCGCGGGACCTTCCAGCGGCTGATCCACAGGGCCAGGAAGCCACCGACGAACCCGGCAGCAAGGCCGCCGAGGAACCCGGCGCCGACGGTCACGGCGATCGCACCACCGACAAATCCGGGGACCAGGCCCGGGCGGTCCGCGATCGCGTAGGCGATGAACCCGGCGAGCACCGGGACGAGGAAGCCGAAGGCGGCACCGCCGGTGAGGTTGAGCAGCGCGGCCCAGTCCTGGCCGGAGGTCACCGAGAAGCTGTTGATGAGCTGCTCCGCGGTCACCTGGGTGACCTTGATCGGGCCGTCCACGTCCCAGGCCAGGTTGGCCAGCATGAAGGCAAGGGCGATAAGGATCCCGCCCGCGGCGACGAAGGGGATCATGTACGAGATCCCGGTCATCAGCCACTGGCGGACGCGGGTGCCGACGCCGGCGTTCTTGTCGACCTTGGTCGACAGGCCTCCGGACGCAGCGCCCGCGGCAGCTGTCGGACCCGCGGGGGCGACGACACCCGCCTCGACGGCGGCGATCGCCTGGGCTAGGACCCCCTTGGCGTCGTGGACCGCTTTCTTCACGCCGACGTCGATCGTCGGCTTCCCGGCGAACCGTTCCTTGTCCTTGACCTCGAGGTCGGCGGCGAAGATCACGCCGTCGGCCGCGGCGATGACGGCCGGGTCGAGCGCGATGGTCCCAGCCGAGCCCTGCGTCTCGACCTGGACGTCGTGGCCGGCGGCCTTGCCGGCCTGCTCGAGGGCCTCAGCGGCCATGTAGGTGTGGGCGATGCCCGTGGGGCAGGAGGTGACGGCGACGAACTTCATGACGGGGCGACCTCTCGGGTGACGATCTCGGCGATCGTGGCGGCGTCGGGCGCGGCGCGCAGGGAGTCCCGGAAGGACTCGTGCACGAGGCGGCGGGCGAGGGCGGCGAGGATCTTGAGGTGGTCGGAGTCTCCGCCGGCGGGGGCGGCGATGAGGAAGATCAACGTCGCTGGTCCGTCCGGCGCGCCGAAGTCGACACCAGCCGGCACCCGCGCGAGCGCGAGGGAGGGCACCGTGACGTGTTCGGACCGGGCGTGGGGCAGCCCGATGCCGCCCGGCATACCGGTGGCCATCTGCGCCTCGCGGGCGCGCACGTCGGCGTGGAAGCCGTCGGCGTCAGTGACCCGACCGGCCGCGGCCAGCAGGTCGATGAGGTGGCGGGTGGCCTCGTCACGGTCGGCGGCGACCAGGTCGAGTGCAACGAGCTCGGGGGTGATCAGTGCGGCGGGAGATGAAGTGCTCACGTCACAGCTCCTTCAGTGCGATGTGGCGGGGTGGGTGGGCGAGCGTGACGTCTGCCGGGTGGATGTCGGCGGGCGTCGGTACTGCTGATCCGGGGAGCAGGACGGCTGCCCTGCCCCAGGCGACGGCGCGCACGAGCGCGTCGGTGAAGGTGGACGAGGTGGGCGACGTCGGGGTGGACGGCGCGAGCCCGGAGAGGAAACCAGCGAGCGTGATGTCGCCGGCACCCACGGTCGAGAGCGGCACGAGCGGGGCACCACCGGCCCAGGCCGGCTCGCCGGGTCCTATGAGGAGGGCACCGTGCGCACCAAGAGAGACAAGGACCGCATCGATGCCGGAGGCCATCACCTCGTGGGCCGCGTCGACCACGTCGGCGACGGTGACCAGCTCCCGGCCCACGAGCTCCGCGAGCTCCTCGTCGTTGGGCTTGACGAGGGCCAACCCACCCGCAACAACGGCGGCTCGAAGCGGCTCACCGGAGGTGTCGAGAACCGTTCGGGCTCCGAGCTCGGCAGCCAGCGCGGTCACCCGGACGTAGAAGTCCGGCCCCGCGCCGTCGGGCAGCGAGCCGGCGCCGACCACGAGCGGGACGGTGCCCGCACGGGTGGCTCGGGTGATCTCCTCGGCCAGCTCGGCGAGCAGTGCGTCGACAGCTTGCGGGGTGAGCGCGGCGCCTGGGGCGTTGATCTTCGTGGTGACGCCGCCGGCGTCGACGAGCGTGACGTTGGATCGAGTGTCGGCCTCGACGCGGACCGGGCGGACCGGGACCGAGCGGAGCCGCAGGTCGGAGACGAGACGGTCGCCGTCGGACCCGCCGGCGGGGAACACCGCGACAGAGTCGAAGCCCCCGGCGACGAGCGCCCGGGTCACGTTGATGCCCTTGCCACCGGCGTGGATGTGGGTCGCGTGCGCCCGATTGACCTCACCGAGCTCGATCGTGGTGGCCTCGAACGTCCGGTCGAGGCTGGGGTTGGGGGTGACGGTGATGATCATGCCTGGATCACAGACAGGCCCGCGGTCTCCAGCTCGGCGACGAGCTCGTCGTCGATCGCCGAGTCCGTCACGAGCAGATCGATCTCGTCGAGGCCGACGATCCGTGCGAAGTCGGACCGGCCGATCTTCGTGTGGTCGGCCAGCACCACCACGCGGCGTGCGGCGTGCACGAGGGCCCGCTTGACGGCGGCTTCACCGAGGTCTGGGGTCGTGACGCCGCGGTCCGGGGTGATCCCGTTCGCCCCCAGGAAGACCACGTCGGCGTGGATGTCGGCCAGGGCCCGTTCGGCCCACGGGCCCACGGAGGCGAGGGTGCGGCCGCGGATCGCGCCGCCGACGAAGTGCAGGGAGATGTTCGAGCGGGCCGCGAGGACCGTGGCGATCGGCAAGGAGTTCGTCACGACCTGGAGTTCTCGGTCGATGGGGAGCATCTCGGCGAGGCGCACCGTCGTGGTCCCGGCGTCGAGGACGATCGTCCCGGCGTCGGGCAGCTCGGCGAGGGCGGCACGGGCGATGCGCTCCTTCTCGGTGGAGAGGAGAGCCTCCTTGTCGGCGATGCCGGGCTCGAAGCCGAGGCGCTCAACCGGGATCGCACCGCCGTGGACCCGCCGCACGAAGCCATGGCGCTCGAGCACGGACAGGTCGCGGCGGACCGTCTCGGGGGTGACGTCGAGAGTCAGCGCGAGGCTGTTGACGTCAACACGTCCCGCGGTGCGGGCGAGTGCCAGGATCTGCTGGTGGCGTTCAGGTGCGTACACGTCCAACTCCATCGTTGATCCGAGTCGCCGACGGCTCGGATGTCTGTATGGACTTGTCTACGCCCGTTTATCTTTGAATGCAACTCCAAACAAAAAAACCTTCACAGTTGACGGCACCAAATGCCCGAGAGAGACGTTTCGTACCGTTGTTATCGGACAGAAGCGGGGGTGAACGGATATCCGCGGGCAGGATCCGGGCGACAGGTCCACCTGGGCGGACCAGCACGCGGCTCAGCGCGCGCGTAGCGACTTGAGCACCCGCAGCCCCCCGGTGAGCATCGCCTGCCCGCGCCCGTTCGGCAGTGCGAACAGGGCGTCCAGGGACAACCCCGCGCCGACCCCGAGCTGCGCGGCGACCGTCTGGGCCTCGGTGTACTCCTCGATCCCCTCCCTGCCGTGCCGACGGCCGAGGCCGGATGCCTTGAAGCCGCCCATCGGCGCCTCGACCGAGCCCCAGGCGGCGGCGTAGCCGTCGTTGATGTTGACCGTCCCGGCGCGCACCTGCCGCGCCAGCTCGCGCCCGCGTGGGACGCTGCGGGTCCAGATGCTCGCGTTGAGCCCGAACTCGGTCTGGTTCATGACCGTGACCGCCTCGGCGTCGCTGCGCACCACCATGACCGACACGACCGGGCCGAACGTCTCCTCCTGGGCGCACAGCGCGTCCGGGGGGACGCCGTCGAGCACGGTGGGGGCGTAGAACAGCGGGCCGACGTCACCGCGGTGCACTCCCCCGGTGAGGATCCGCGCGCCGCGCGCGATCGCGTCGTCGACGTGGTTCTCCACCCGCTCGAGCTGAGCCGCGTTCGTCAACGAGCCGACGTCCGCTGAGTAGTCCATCGCCGGGGACAGCGTCAGGGCCTTGACCTTGGTCACGAAGCTCGCGACGAAGGAATCTGCGACCGCCTCGTGGACCACGAGGCGCTCGATCGACATGCACAGCTGCCCAGTGTTGCCGAAGCAGGCGCGCACGGCGCCTGCAGACGCGGCCTCGACGTCCGCGTCTGCCGCGACGTAGAGCGGGTTCTTGCCGCCAAGCTCGAGGGTCGCCCCGATCAGCCGCTCACCCGCGCGCGCGGCGATCTTGCGGCCGGTGGCCGTCGACCCCGTGAAGGCGATGTGGTCCACCTCGTCGATGAGCGCGGCCCCGACGTCGCCGCCGCCGGCGACGATCTGCAGCACGTCCTCGGGCAGGCCGGCCGCCTCGAGCGCGGCCGCGGCCCACAGCGCGGTGAGCGTCGTCTGAGGGTCGGGCTTGAGCACGACGGCGTTCCCGGCCACGAGGGCGGGCAGCACATCCGCCAGCGCCAGCGTCAGGGGGTAGTTCCACGGCGCGATGACGCCCACAACCCCCACCGGAAGCCGGTTCACCCGGGTCTGTGTCAGGATCGGCAGCATCCCGCGCACTCGGCGCGGCGCGAGGTAAGCAGGTCCCCGCATGCCGTAGTGGCGGGTCACCTGCGCGACATCGGCCACCTCTTCGAAGGCATTGGCGCGAGTCTTGCCCGACTCCGCCTGGATGAGGTCGAGCACCTCGGACTGCCGGGTCAGGACGATGTCGTGCAGACGCAGGAGCACCTGCGCGCGCTCGCGCACGGGCACCCCGGCCCAGAACCGCTGGGCGTCCCGGGCACGGTCGACGGCGCGTTCGACGTCTTGCGTGCTCGAGACGGGCAGGTCGACCAGTGGCTGGCCGGTGAACGGCGCCATACTGCGGTGCGACCCGGCCGAGTGCGACGTCACGATCCGCGCGACGAGCGGCGTGGTGAGCGCGGGCGAGAGCAGGTAGCTGGCGCGCGGATCGTTCTCCGGGTCCAGGACGCTGATCTGAGGGGAGCCGGGTGCTGCTGGTCCAGGTGTGCTTGGCATACGGGCGAGCGTACGCCGGGCCCCCGACAGAGCACCACCACGCATTCACCACGACGCAGGCGTCGGTCTACTCGAACCGTCGCCCGAGCACCACAGACTCCTGGTCGGTGTATCCGAGCGCGGCGTAGAAGTCGGCCACCGCGGTGTTGGCTGTGCGGACCATGAGTTGGACCTTGCCCGCGCCCTGGGCGGACGCGTCGCCGTCGGCCATCTCCGAGATCGTGGTCCCGGGGCCGGCTGGCACGTGCCCGCCGTCGTCCATGCGCGTGGTGCTCGGTGCTCTCAGCGCGCTCAGCGCGGCTGGTACGGGGAGACGACGACCTCGACGCGCTGGAACTCCTTGAGGTCAGAGTATCCGGTGGTCGCCATGGCGCGCTTGAGCGCGCCGACGAGGTTGAGCGTGCCGTCGGCCTGGCGGCCCGGGCCGAAGAGGATCTCGGCGAGGGTCCCCGCGGTCCCGACACTGACCCGCTCCCCGCGGGGCAGCTCCGGGTGGTGCGCCTCGGAACCCCAGTGCCAGCCCTGGCCCGGAGCCTCCTCGGCGCGCGCGAGCGCGGCACCGACCATGACCGCGTCCGCGCCACAGGCCACGGCCTTGACGAGGTCCCCGGCCCGGCCGACGCCGCCGTCGGCGATCACGTGGACGTACCGGCCACCGGACTCGTCCAGGTAGTCGCGGCGAGCCGCCGCGACGTCGGCCACCGCGGTCGCCATCGGCGCGTGGATCCCGAGGGAGATGCGCGTCGTGTGCGCCGCGCCGCCGCCGAAGCCGACAAGCACGCCGGCCGCACCGGTCCGCATGAGGTGCAGCGACGCGGTGTACGTCGAGGCGCCACCAACGATGACCGGGACATCGAGCTCATAGATGAAACGCTTGAGGTTGAGCGGCTCGGCGTTGCCCGAGACATGCTCGGCGGAAACGGTCGTACCGCGGATGACAAAGAGGTCCACCCCGGCGTCGATGACCGTCTGGTAGAACTCCTGGGTCCGCTGTGGCGAGAGCGCCCCGGCGACCGTGACGCCCGCGGCGCGGATCTCCTTGAGGCGGGCCGTGATGAGCTCCGGCTGGATCGGCGCGGCGTAGATCTCCTGCATGCGGCGGGTCGCGAGTTCGGGGGCCAGCTCGGCGATCTCGGCGAGCAGCGGCGTCGGGTCCTCGTAGCGGGTCCACAGGCCCTCGAGGTCGAGCACGCCGAGGCCGCCGTGGTGGCCCAGCGCCACGGCCGTGGCCGGGCTCATGACCGAGTCCATCGGTGCCGCGACGATCGGGAGGTCGAAGTGGTAGGCATCGATCTGCCAGCCCACCGACACGTCTTCGGGGTCACGGGTGCGGCGGGACGGCACAACCGCAATGTCGTCGAAGGAATATGCGCGCCGTCCGCGCTTGCCTCGGCCGATCTCGATCTCGTTGCTCACGCGACTAGGCTACCGCCGATCCACAGCGACCCACGCAGAAACGTGGCCCGTGGACCGGAGTGGTGGACCACAGTGTCAGTGCCTCCTGGGATGCTGTGCACGGTGGTCGTCGACCGGCGGCACGCCTTCCAGCACCCACGAGCACGACGGCGACCTCCCGGTCGTCGGTCAGGAGATGAGAATCATGACCTGGACTGCGGGCCCTCTGCTCGGCTTCGACACCGAGACGACCGGGGTCGACGTTGCCAACGACCGGATCGTCACCGCCGCGCTCGTGCGTCGTGATGCCACCGGATCTGACGTGCGAACGTGGATCATCAACCCCGGCGTGCCGATCCCGGCCGAGGCCGCGGCAATCCACGGCGTGACCACCGAGATGGCCCAGGCGCAGGGCGCCGCGCCGGCCCAGGCCCTCGACGAGATCGCGGCCGCCCTGGCCCGCGCGCTGCACGACGGCGTCCCGGTGGTCGCCTTCAACGCCACCTTCGACATCTGCATCCTCGAGGCCGAGCTCGCCCGCCACGGCCTGGTCTCGTTGGCCGACCGGATCGGGCGCGAGGTGAGCCCGGTGATCGACCCGCTCGTGCTGGACCGCGCGGTCGACCGGTACCGCAGGGGCAAGCGCAAGCTCGTCGACCTGTGCGAGGTCTACGGGGTCGGCGGAGACGGGGACCTGCACAACGCCGACGTCGACGTCCTCGCGACCCTGGACGTCCTCGCCGCCATGACTGCGCGCCACCCCAGCCTCGCCGAGCTCGAGCTCACCGCCCTGCACGCCTTCCAGGCCGTCGAGCACACCAAGTGGGCCGTGAACTTCAACTCCTGGCGGGAGAGCAAGGGCTTGGACGGGCCCGGCGCCGGGGAGTCGTGGTTGAGCGATCACCGTCAGATCGGCGCGCTCTAGGACTGCGCTCGTCAGGTGGGTGAGTCGGGCCACAGGCTCAGCTGTCGGCGGCTCACGAACTCCCGGCGCTGGCCGCTGAGCGGGTCCGTGAACTCGACCGACCGGGCGAGCAGCTGCAGCGGCGCGGAGTAGTCGTCGGGGGCCACGTCGTAGAAGCGCGGGTAGAAGTTGTCATTGCAGATCGCCAGGCCGAGGGAGGCCATGTGCAACCGCAGCTGGTGGGTCTTCCCGGTGTGCGGACGCAGCTCATATCGGCCGCGTGGGTCGCCGTCCCCGTCGCTCCTGACGTCCGTCAGGTCGATGCGGCTCTCGCTGTTGGGCTCGCCTGGGATCTCCTGAGCCGCGAGGACCCCCGGCTCCTTGACGATCCGGCTGCGGACGGTCTGCGGGAAGGCCAGGGCCGGGTCGACCCGCGCCACGGCCTCGTAGGTCTTGTGCACGGTGCGCTCGGCGAACATGCACTGGTAGGCGCCGCGAACGGCACGGCGCGTCGTGAAGATGAGCACCCCGGCGGTAATCCGGTCCAGCCGGTGGGCCGGGCTGATCTCCGGGAGGTCGAACTGGCGGCGCAGGCGGACCACCGCTGACTCCACGACGTAGGCCCCGCGCGGCGTGCTCGCCAAGAAGTGCGGCTTGTCGATGACCAGCAGGTCGTCGTCGCGGTGCAGCACGTCGATCTCGAACGGCACCCGACTCTCGACCGGGGCGTCCCGGTAGAGATAGACGAGGGCGCCGGGGACGAAGGCCGACCCCTCGTGGAAGGATCGGCCGGCCTCGTCGACGACCTCTCCCCCGGCGACCTTCTCCCGAAGCCGGGTGGCATCCTCGGGGAACCGCGCCACGAGGTAGTCGAGCACAGTCGGCCAGGACGACCCGCCGCCCTGGTCCGGGTGGGGCTGCGGGTACGGCTGCGGGTGCGGTCCGCCCCCGGAGTGGGGCATCTGCAGCCGCACCGGATTGAGGCCGTCCCGCACCGGAAGCGGTGCGGTGCGGGCCCCGCGAGACCTGCTCAGCGGCCCGTGTAGTTCGGGGCCTCGACGGTCATCTGGATGTCGTGCGGGTGGGACTCCTTAAGCCCTGCCGGGGTGATCCGGACGAACTTCCCGAGCTCCTGCAGCTCCGGGATCGTGTGCGCACCGACGTAGAACATCGACTGGTGCAACCCGCCGACAAGCTGGTGCGCGACGGCGCCGAGCGGGCCGCGGTAGGGCACCTGGCCCTCGATGCCCTCGGGGACGATCTTGTCGTCGCTGGCCACGTCCGCCTGGAAGTAGCGGTCCTTGGAGTAGGACACCTTCTTGCCGCGCGAGGCCATGGCCCCGATGGATCCCATGCCGCGGTAGAGCTTGAACTGCTTGCCGTTGACGAAGACCAGATCGCCCGGGCTCTCGTCGCAGCCGGCCAGGAGCGAGCCGAGCATGACGGTGTCGGCCCCGGCCACGAGAGCCTTGGCGATGTCGCCGGAGTACTGCAGGCCGCCGTCGCCGATGACCGGGACCCCGGCCGGCTTGCAGGCGAGGGACGCCTCGTAGATGGCCGTGACCTGGGGGACGCCGACGCCGGCCACCACGCGGGTGGTGCAGATGGAACCTGGGCCTACGCCGACCTTGACCGCGTCGACTCCCGCGTCGACGAGCGCCTGCGCGCCGGCACGGGTGGCGATGTTCCCGCCGATGATCTGGACGCCGGAGAAGAAGGGGTCGGCCTTGAGCTTGCGGATCATGTCGAGCATCAGCCGTGCGTGCCCGTTCGCGGTGTCGGCCACCAGGACGTCGACGCCAGCCTCGGCGAGCGCACCGGCTCGCTCGAGCGCTTCACCGAAGAACCCGATCGCGGCGCCGACGACGAGCCTGCCCTCGCCGTCCTTGGTCGCGTCGGGGTACTGCTCAGTCTTGACGAAGTCCTTGACGGTGATGAGCCCGCGCAGGCGACCGTCCCCGTCGACCAGCGGGAGCTTTTCGATCTTGTGCTTTCCCAGGAGCGCGGCAGCGGCGTCGCGAGAGATGCCTACCGGACCGGTGACCAGCGGCATGGGGGTCATGATCTCGTGCACGCGTCGGGTGGCGAAGTCACCGCCGGGGACGAAGCGCAGGTCGCGATTGGTAATGATGCCCACGAGGGTGCCGCGCTCGTCGACGACAGGAAGGCCGGAGACCCGGTACTGCCCGCACAACGCGTCGAGCTCGGCGAGGGTCGCGCCGGGGCTGACTGTCACGGGGTCCGTGATCATCCCGGACTCGGAGCGCTTGACGAGGTCGACTTCCTTCGCCTGCGCCTCGATCGAGAGGTTGCGGTGCACGATCCCGACGCCGCCCTGGCGGGCCATGGCGATCGCCATGCGCGCCTCGGTCACGGTGTCCATCGCCGCAGAGAGCAGCGGGATGCAGACGTTGATCTCGCGGGTGAGCCGGGCCGTGGTGTTGACCTCGCTGGGGATGACGTCCGTCTCGTTGGGGAGCAGGAGGACATCGTCGTAGGTGAGACCGATGAATCCGAAGGGGTCGTGGGACGGCGCGCTGCTCGACTCGTTCATGGATGGAGTCTACTCACCGTCACCCGCCCTCACCGTCGCCGCCCGCACAGCGGACGGGGCACCGGGTCACTACCGCGCGACCGCGAGAACCTCGTGCAGCAGGCCCTGGAAGCTGCGCACCCGGGTGACGTTGGCCGAGAGCGGCAGGTCGGCGGCGGCGTCGTCACTGCTGAGCCCGACGAAGATCGGCAGCGTGGGCTGGGCCTCGTGGAGCGCATGGACGATCCCGAGCTCCGGTCGTGTGAGCGATGTCACCAGGACGGTCGCCACGGGGCGGACCATCGTCACGAGCTCCATCGCCCGGTGGGCGTTCGCCGGGCCTGTGACGATCCTCGCGGTGACGTCCGCAGCTACGAGTGCTGCGGCAAGGACGTGCATCGCGAGAGGCTGGGCGTCGTCGGCCGCCCCGAAGAGCAGCACGATCTTCTTCATCTGGCTCGGGTGGGGAGAGCTGACTCCCGTGACGAGCGCCGCACGCTGCTCGCGCGCCCGGATGAAGTCGGCGAGCACCTTGAGCGTCGCGCTCGCCAGGATGATCTCGGGCGCCTCGCCGGGCTTGGTCAGGACGGTGCGCTCGGCCAGCCGGCGCACGGTGGGTTCGACGAGCGTCATCCACCACTGGGCCGGGTCCTGGTCGACGTCGAGCGCCAGCAGCCGCTCGCAGGCCGAGAGGTTGCCCCGCAGGACCGCGTCGATGACGTCCGTCGGGGTGGGTACGAGGTGGTCCACAGGAGCGGCGAGGCGCAGGATCGCGCGAGGGCGGTCGAGCGGCTGCGCTCCCTCCGCCCCTGTCTCGCCGTCGCCGGCAGGGTCGGCGTCTCCGGCCCGCAGGCTTCTCACTCCCCGCACCGTGTGCCCGTCCCCCCCGTTGCCTTCGCCGCCGCGCCCGCGGGGCGCATCCGCCTGCGCGAGGGAGTCGCTGAGCTCCTCTTCGAGCTGCTCGCGCGTCGTCGCGGCGAGGTCGACGGCAAGCGCGGCGCGGGCCGCGTCGACCGGAGCCACGCCTTCCAGTGCGAGCCGGCGCATGACCATGAGTCGGGCGACGTCGTCGTCGGAGTATCTACGGTGCGCACCCGCGGAGTGCGCCGAAGGACCCAGCCCGTACCGGCGGTCCCATGTGCGCAAGGTGGCTGGGGCGACGCCGAGGCGGCGCGCGACGGCTGCGACCGCGAGCCCAGGAGTCCCGCCACCGGAGCCTGAGCCTCCGAGGGCGTCCTCGGAGGATCGCGGAACTGTCATGACTCGATTGTGCCGAGAGTCGAGCCAGAGTGCCACCCGGCTCGCCCATGCGGGGCCCCACAAAACAGGTCGGTAGTTGTTCACCGGGCGCTCGCGATATCAGATGTCGAGGCATGCGATCGATGCACGCGCCGATTCCGTAGGCTGTCGACTCCACATAGCACCCTATCGCGACAAGTCATCCTCGCAAACTTGTTCGCCGAGATTTCACCCCGCCCCTTGAACAACTCTTGAAACGGTTGTACCTTGGGGCAAGTACCTAGCCATGGCCGCACAGCGATCAGTTCGCATTCGAACTCACCCTCGGCACCTCACGGTGCACAGGACGTAGACGCAAGCACCACGACTGAAGGACGGATTGACGATGACCGAGCTCTCGAGACTTCCAGGACCCGTGATGGACCTCTGGGAATGGCAGTACCAAGGATCGTGCCGCGACGTCGACGACACCCTCTTCTTCCACCCCGAGGGCGAGCGCGGCGCCGCGCGGCGTCGTCGCGCGGAAGCCGCCAAGGCAATCTGCCACGGCTGCCCGGTCATGATGCAGTGCCGGGAGCAGTCCCTCGCCGTACGTGAGCCGTACGGGGTCTGGGGCGGGCTCAGCGAGGACGAGCGCGCAGCAGCCCTGGCCGGAACGATGCCGACGAAGACCCGCCGCGTGGGGTAGTCCCCCGAGCACGAGGAAGGCCCCGTGACCTGGTGGTCACGGGGCCTTCCCTGTGCATCACGTAAGCGATGCACCTAATGCATCACGCAGTGATCAGTTGACGACCACGGCGAGGATGTCACGAGCCGAGAGGATGAGGTACTCCTCGCCGGAGTACTTGATCTCGGTTCCGCCGTACTTGCTGTAGATGACCTTGTCACCGACGACGACGTCGAGCGGGACGCGGTTGCCGTTGTCGTCGACACGACCCGGGCCCACTGCCAGGACCTCGCCCTCCTGGGGCTTCTCCTTGGCAGTGTCAGGAATGACAAGACCAGAGGGCGTCGTGAGCTCAACTTCGAGAGCCTTGACGACGATCCGGTCCTCGAGCGGCTTGATGGAGACCGACACGCGGATCCCCTTTCGCTAAAGAGATGCAGGACAGTTCAGGGTGGCCACGTCCTGGCCGGACCGCCGTCGCGGGGGTCGGTCACGATCAGGTGTGTCGCCATGCACAAATCTATGCCCGCGTTAGCACTCGGTCAAGGCGAGTGCCAATATGCGGTGGCGGCACCGTCGATCGCGTGATGGCTCCCCCTTCCCCCTGGGCACCGATCACAGTTCCATGCGGGCCGTCCGGCGCTTGATCACGAGCAGGACGATGCCTAGAGCGAGCACTGCTGCAGCGAGGCAGGCCAGGTCGACCGCACCCGCCCCGGTGATCGCCAGGCTTCCGTCACCTCCGGGAACCGTCCCGGCCTGACCGCCGCCATCACTCGGGTGTCCCGAACCCGGCTGGGTGGGATCGCTCGACGACCCACCCGGCGCAGGCGTACCGGCGTCGGGCACCTGTGTGCCCGGCGTACCCGGATCCGGCGTCTCCGGATCCGGTGTCGAGGTCTCAGCGACCCGCAGCACACCGGCAACCGGGGCCGACTGGCGCGTCCCGAACGACTGCGTCGCCGTGTAGTGGTGCTCTCCCGGCAGGATGGCCACGGCGCGGGCAGCAGCCGATGACGTCTCGAGCTCGATCGACCACCGTCCGTCGGAGGAGACCTGTGCCTGGCCAGCCAGAGCGCCGCTCAGCGTCACCTCGGCGCGCGGTGTGCCAGTCCCGTGCAGCACGGCCTGCTGCCCCGCCACCACCTCGGTCTCGGACGCGAGTGCCGTGAACCCGGTGAGGGAGGGACGAGCGGTGAGCCACTGCTCGGGTCCGGTCGGGTGATCGATGACCCGGGTCTCCCCGATGCAGCCGGCCCAGCCGTTGCCCACCCGGTCGTCGAACCAGTCCGCGCCGAAGATCCACGGCATGGCGCCGTTGACGCTCTGGCCGAAGGTGTCCGTCGCATTGCGCAGGACCGGCGCCCCGTCGATGTACATGGTGGTGCGCGAGGTCTGGGGATCGTTGACGAGTGCTACGTGGATCCAGCGGTCAGGCATGATCTCGCCCGACCACGAGGTCCGGTCGCCCTTGGTGGTGTCCACAGGGACTTCGGTCCACTGGAGCTCCTTGAGGTTCGAGAGGCCGAGCGCGGCGGGAGACGCTGTGTAGTCCCAGCGCATCCACGGCATCCCCGGCATCGTGGATCGGTTCCCCGACCGCACGATCGCCTTCATCCACCCGTTCGCGTCTGCGCTCCAGCCCGGGTCGACCTTGAGGAACGTCTCGATCGTGTAGCCCTTGTCGAGGTTGACGTCGTTGATCGCCGCGTCCGCGTCGGTCGACAGGTAGCTCAGGCGACCGGTGCGCTTGTCCGAGTTGGCGAAGCAGACCGCACCGCCGTCGGAGGAATACGGGTTCGTGTCCGCTGAGACGGTCACGTCCGCGGCCTGGGCCGTGGCCGAACCGGACTCGGCGATGCCCACCCGGTGCAGGTCGGCGCCCCCGGCGACGTCCTCGAAGACCTGCCCCTCGGCCACGACCCCCTCGGCGCCCCCGAACCGCCAGTGTGCAAGCGTCCCATCGACGGGCACGTAGTCCTCGCTGGAGCCGGGAAACTCTAGCGAGGCGGAGTCCGGTGCCTCAAACCCGTCGAGCAGAATCTCTCTGGCCTTCGCGGTGAGCGAAGGCTGGTCCGCGGGGCCTGCGGCGAAGTTGGGGGCGAATCCGCGGAACCGCTCGGCGAAGACGATCGGCATCGTGAAACGCTGCTGCTCACCCTCCAGGAGCACCTGGTCATAGGAGGTGAGCATGTCACGCGGCTTGCTCGCGACCCATGGGGAACCGGTCTCGAGGGAAATCGTGTTCGCCCCGAGGTCGAACTCCAGCAGACCGAGGTAGCCGTTCCCGCCCTCGTAGGCCATCTGGTAGTCCATGAGGACCTCGGTCACCGGATTGCCGAAGTCGTTGGTCTTCGTCAGCTGGGTCGCGCCGTGGAAGTGGCCGTTGAAGGTGAGGAAGATCTGGTCGTTGCTGCGGATCAACTTCTCCCAGAGGCGCAGACCGTTGGGGTCCTCCTTCGGCGAGGTGCCGTCGGGCTCGATGTTGAGCAAGGAGTGGGTCGTCAGGATCGTCGGAAGTGTGGGGTGCGCCGCGAGCACGTCCTGAGCCCAGGCGAGCGACTCGTCCGAGGCACGCCAGCTGAGGGCGAGCACGAGGAACTCCTGCCCTGCGGCCTCGAAGATGTGGAACTGGTTGAAGCCGGTATCGTCACTTCCGCCATAGGTCGACTGCTTCGCGGCCCGTTCGGTGCCGAACCACTGGACGAACGGCTCGTCCGCGAGGGTGTAGTCGGTGTCGAACCAGTCGTCGGAGGAGTTCAGGACGTCGTGGTTGCCGGCGAGGATCGAGTAGGGCATCCCCGCATCGTCGAGCGTCGCCATCGCACGGTCGGCGGCGCGCCATTCCTTTTCTGTCCCGACCTGGTCGACGATGTCGCCGAGGTGGGCGACGAAGGGGATGTTCAGCTCCTCACGGTGGTCCACGAGCCATGCGGTCTGCGTGGCGAACGGGTCACTTCCGTACCGCGGCAGGAACTGGTCCTCGGAGTAGCGCGAGTAGAACTGGGTGTCCGGAAGCACGGCGAGGGTGAAGCGAGAGCCGAGCGCAGCGTCCGCCGGTGCAGTCACGTCATTGGTCAGGATGGCTGCGACAGCCGGAGCGGGTGCCAGGGCGAGCACTCCGACGGTCGCTGCGGCGCCGAGCATCGCCGTGAGCCGCTGTGCCGCCGTCCTGCGTCCGGGCGGCCCGTGGTGGGTCTGGGTCACGATCATCCAATCAAAGAGAACGCCACCGGGGTGTCCGATAGCGTTTTCACATTCTTGCGAGACGACGTGAACGCACGACGGCGCCGACCTCACCGAAAGGTGAACACCGCGCGGCCCCGGCGTGGCGACGTCGCCGGGCAAGCACCGAACCTCGTGAGCGCGAACGAGGTGCCCTCCAGGCTCTTCTCCTCCCTCCACCAGCCCGCGCCATGACGCAAAGATGGCCGCCTCTTTCCCTTTGAGATTCCACCCTCGAATCGATTCGACAATCGCCTCGACCTGGGCCTACGCTCGAATCCTCAGACGACCACCTGCTTCAGCCCCACACAGCGCAGCGGACACGGCCGGATAGATCCCCCACCCCTGCTCGCGGAAGCTCGCTCTCCCCCATGGCCAAGATCCTCACAACCGGCAAACCAGCGAAAATCATCCTGCTCTTCACGCTGCCGCTCCTCATCGGCAACGTGTTCCAGCAGCTCTATGGCTTCGCTGACGCCTTCGTCGTGGGTCGCCTGATCGGCATCGACGCCCTCGCCGCGGTCGGCTCAACCGGCGGCCTGTCCTTCCTGCTGCTTGGCTTCGCCTGGGGTATGACCGCCGGCTTCGCGATCCCCACCGCTCAGGCCTTCGGCGCCAACGACCACGCCGGCGTGCGCCGCTCCGTCGCGGCAGGTGCGCTGATCACCGGCGCCTTCGCCGTCATTCTCACCGCGATCGCCGTGCCGATCGCCCGGCCCCTCCTCGAGCTCATGCGGACCCCACCCGAGATCATCGACGACGCGACCGTGTTCATCGTCGTGACGTTCTGGGGCATCGGGGCGACGATGTTCTTCAACTTCCTCGCCAGCACCATCCGCGCACTCGGCGACAGCCGCACCCCGCTGATCTTCCTGGCGATCTCCTGCGTGCTCAACGTCGCCCTGGTGTTCCTGTTCATCGGATCCTTCGGCATGGGTGTTGGCGGCGCCGCGCTGGCGACCATCTCCTCTCAGCTCGTGTCGGTCGTCGCGTGCCTGTGGCTGATCCGCAAGAAGATGCCCATCCTGCACCTGACGCGCGCCGACTGGCGGGTGACCAAGTCGGACCTGCTGATCCAGCTCCGGCTTGGCCTGCCGATGGGCTTCCAGTCCTCGATCATCGCGATCGGCACGCTCGTGCTGCAGTACGCCCTCAACGGCCTGGGCGCCGAGTCGGTCGCCGCGTACACCGCCGCCCAGAAGGTCGATACCCTCGCCATCGCGCCGCTGGCCTCCTTCGGCCTCGCCATCGCGACCTTCACCGCGCAGAACTACGGCGCCCGCGCCTATCGGCGCATCCGCCAGGGCGTCTGGGTGACCTGCGCCATGTCCGTCGCATTCAGCCTGTTCATCGCGGGCGTCAACATCGTCTTCGGGCCGTCGATGGTCCGTCTGTTCGTCGGTAACCACGAGGTGCATGTCGTCGAGCTGGCGCACACCTACCTCGTGCTCAACGGCATCTTCTACATCTCGCTCGGCCTGCTCTTCGCACTGCGCGGCACCCTCCAGGGCCTCGGGAAGACATTTGTCCCGACCCTCGCCGGGGTGATGGAGCTGGTCACCCGGGTTGCCGCTGCGCTGCTCCTGGCCAAGCACTTCGGCTTCGTCGGCGTGGCGCTGGCGGCACCGCTGGCGTGGATCGCGGCGCTGGTCCCGGTGTGGATCTCCTGGGCCAAGCAACGACGTTGGCTCCTCGAGGAGGAACGCTTCCACGCCCTGGACGCCGAGCGCACGCAGGTCGACCTGCACGCTCCCGAGCCGGTCGTGGCGGTCGGTCTCGCCCCCGAGCAGACCGACCCGCTTGTCGTCGCCGAGCTGGACGCCCAACGCGTCCCCGCCGAAGCGACCCACCCCCACCGCTGAGTGCCCCCGAACGGCTGCTCAAACCGGACATCAGGCAGCCGTTTAACCGCACTCAGCGGGTGGGGGTGGGTTTCGGGGGGACGCGACGTGAAAGGATCGCTTCATGGATCCCGCTGCGCTCGCCAAGCTCCTCGACCAGGACGCCTGGGCGCTCCTCAACGCACTTCCTCCCTATGAGGAGAAGCTCGCGATGGTGCTCTCCGAGCGGCTGCGCGCCAAGGGCTTCGACCCCGACGTCGTCGCCCTCGTCCTCACCCAGTCCCGGCTGCGCGCCAAGGCCGAGCCCAAGTTCGGTCCCTTCGCCGACGGCATGCTCTTCACCCCGGCCGGCCTCGAGCAGGCCACCCGGCTCGTCGTCGCGGCCCGCCACGCCCAGCGCTACCTCGCCGCAGGGATCGACCGGGTGGCCGACCTCACCTGCGGGATCGGCGCCGACTCGATGGCCTTCGCCGGCGTCGGCCTACGGGTCCTCGCGACCGACATCGACGAGGCGACCGCCGCGGTCGCGACCGTCAACCTGCGCGCCTTCCCCGAGGCGGTCGTGCGCCACGCCGACGGCCTGAGCCTCGACTTCGAGGCCGAGGGCTACACCTCGGGCAGCGGCGGGATCTACGCCGACCCGGCCCGTCGCACGAGTTCCGGCAAGCGGATCTTCGACCCCAAGGCCTACGCCCCGGCCCTCGACGAGGTATGGGCGCTACGCAGCCGCGTGCCTGCCGTCGGCATCAAGGTCGGCCCTGGCATCCCGCACGAGGGGCTACCCAGCGACTGCGAGGCGCAGTGGGTGTCGGTCGACGGCGACGTCGTCGAGGCCGGCCTGTGGTTCGGGCCGCTCGCCCCCGACGGTCACGGCCGCACCGCCCTGCTGCTGCGCACCCACGACGGCCAGACAGCCGGGCGCACGTTCCGCAGCGACGGCGTCGACTCCTTGCCCGGAGCCACCGGCCCGGAGTCGGTCTCCGACACCACCGGCCTGGGCGGGTACCTCTACGAGCCCGACGGCGCGGTGATCCGCGCAGGCCTCGTCGCCGACGCGGCCCGCGCCCTGGGTGGACGCCTGCTCGACCCGACGATCGCCTACATCACGAGCGACCTCGGGCCGGAAGCCGCTGATGGCGGAACGCCGGATATTTCGCTCGCAACCGGCTACCGGATCCTGGACACCATGCCGTTTGGGCTCAAGCGGCTGCGCAGCTACCTCCGCGAGCGCGACGTCGGCCGCCTGACGATCAAGAAGCGCGGGACCGCGGTCACGCCTGAGCAGCTGCGCGGCCAGCTCGGCCTCAAGGGCTCGGCCGAGGCGACTATCGTGCTGACCAGGGTCGCCGGTGCGCAGCACGTGCTGATCGTCGACCCGCTCGACCGTCCCGCGACCGACCGCCCGACGCCGCCGCCCGCAGCGGAGATGGAGTGACCATGCACCTGCCCTTCGCCCGCTCGGAGCGGTCGACCGTCGGCATCGAGTGGGAGCTTGCCCTCGTCGACAAGGACTCCGGCGACCTGCGCCAGGTCGCCCAGACCGTGCTCGACGCCGTCGCGCCCGCCGACGGGTCCCAGCACCCCAACATCCGCCAGGAGCTGCTGCTCAACACCGTCGAGGTGGTCTCCGGGGTGTCCCGGACCGTGCGCCAGGCGGGCGACGACCTCGAGCGCAGCATCGAAGAGATCCGGACCCTCACCGACCCCCTGCGGGTCGAGCTCATGAGCGCCGGCACGCACCCCTTCGCCCGGTGGGCCCAGCAGAAGGTCACCGACAAGGAGCGGTACGCCACGCTCATCGACCGCACCCAGTGGTGGGGCCGGCAGATGCTCATCTACGGCGTGCACGTGCACGTGGGCATCGAGGACCGGGACAAGGTGCTGCCCATCTCGCGGGCGATGCTCACCTACTTCGGCTTCTTCCAGTCCCTGTCCGCCTCGAGCCCGTTCTGGGGCGGCAAGGACACCGGCTACGCCTCCAACCGGGCGCTCATGTTCCAGCAGCTGCCCACCGCGGGGCTCGGCTTCCAGTTCGAGGAGTGGTCCCAGCTCGAGGCCTACGTCGCGGACATGATGCACACGGGCGTGATCGACCAGTTCGACGAGGTCCGCTGGGACCTGCGCCCCTCCCCCCGGTTCGGCACCCTGGAGACCCGCATCTGCGACGGTGCCTCCAACATCACCGAGGTGCTCGCGCTGGCCGCACTCAACCACTGCCTCGTGGAGCACCTGTCGACCATGCTCGACGAGGGCAAGGAGCTGCCGACCATCCCGCCGTGGTTCGCCCAGGAGAACAAGTGGCGCTCGGCGCGCTACGGCATGGACGCGATCCTCATCCTCGACAAGCGCGGCCACGAGGAGCTAGTCACCGACGCGGTCTCCCGCCTGCTCGTCGAGCTCGAGCCGGTCGCCGTCCGTCTGGGCTGCCTCGACGAGCTCGACGGCATCCGCACGATCATGCGGCGTGGGGCCGGCTACCAGCGCCAGCGCGCGGTCGCCCGGCGCAACGGCGGCGAGCTCGACGTCGTCGTCTCGGCCCTCGTGGCCGAGATGCGCGCCGGCAAGCCGCTCTAGCCAGGCACCCCTCTGGACGAGAGTTTCCGCGCTCCACTAGCTGGCAATGCCCGCTAGTGGGTATAGGTTACGACCGTGAGTATCCATCGCGACCCCCAGCTCCTCAAGGGCATCCTCCCCACGCTCGTCCTTGCCCTGCTCCGCACCGAGGAGTCCTACGGCTACGAGCTCGTCACCCGGCTCCAGGCCGGCGGCCTCACCGACGTCGCGACCGGCACCGTCTACCCGATCCTCACCCGTCTCGAGCGCGAAGGTGCCATCACCTCGCGACTCGTCGCCTCGTCGTCTGGCCCCGCGCGCAAGTACTACGCGCCCACGCTCCACGGCGCCGTGCGCCTTGCGCAGGGGCTCGCAGCCTGGAACGAGCTCAGCGAGATCGTCAACATCCTTACCCCCGGAGAGATCTGATGACATCCGCTCCCACCCGGACCGCAGCAGGGCGATCTATGCCGAGCTCCGCGCGGACCTCGGCGCCGCGGCAACCGCTCAGGGCCGCAAGCTCCCGCAGTGGTGGGTAGGCGGACTGGCCGCCGGGTTCCTGGCGGCGCTCACGACGTTCATGCTTCTCGCCTACACCCTCGGCCTGCTCGACGCCGTCGGCAGCACCGCGGGCGCGGCGACGACCGCGCAGGGCTCGCCCTGTACTTCACGGTGTTCTTCCTCGCGGCCCGCGGCTGGCGCCTCTGGACCCACCGCAGACCAGCACGACGCTAGCTCCAGGTCCAGCTCAGCAGGATCGTCTCGATGGTTGCCTCGAGTGCGGTGGTCTCCTGTGGTTTGCGCAGGAACCCGACGACGTAGAGCCAGCCGTCGTGCTCGAAGTACCTGTCGGAGAGCTCAGTCCCACCTATCTTGACGTCACGACGCACCACCTCTGCGAAGCCGGCCCGCATCTCGACCGACGTGCCCACGACCTCTACGCCGTCATGGGGCTCGATCGCAGCTACGAGCTCCCGGGGCGTCCCGAGATCTGCGGTCTGCCCTAGGCACACGACGAGGAAGGCCGAGCTGGAGTCGTCCAGGATCACCGTCGCGAGCGAGGTGGTGCCGTCGGAGGCCGTCGTGGGAGGCGACATCGGCGGTCGTGGAGCCTGGACCGTGAACCCTGGGCAGGTCCCCATGCCCGTCGTGTCGACGGTCAGCGTCTCGGCGAGCGGTACCAGCTCCGCCGGCGGGTCGACCGTGACGACCTCGAGCTCGGGCTCGCCGGCTGTCCACACCCGCACGCCCATGCCGATCCCACCGCAGACGACCAGCATCGCGATGACCAGCAGAACCCGCTTCACAACCGCGCCGTCTCGCCCATACCCCGCCTATCGGCACCCCGCGCCCGCTCCTTGATGTAAGGCCCCGCCGCTGATGGGGTGGGTGGGGTGGGTCAGACCGTGATGGTGGTCAGGGGCATCGAGGAGTCGACGGGGATGTCGAGGCTCGACGGCGCCACGCCGGCGCGGACGACCGCGGACCCCAGTGCCGCGATCATGGCGCCGTTGTCGGTGCAGAAGCGGATCGGCGGGATCCGCAGGGTGATCCCGGCCTCCGCGCAGCGCGCCGCGGCAAGCTCGCGCAGCTGAGAGTTCGCGGAGAACCCGCCGCCGACGACAAGCGTGCTCACGTCGTTGCGCTTGCACGCGGCGATCGTCTTGGCGGTCAACACGTCGGCGACCGCGAAGGCGAAGGACGCCGCGACGTCGGCCGCGGGGATCGGCTTCCCGGCGTCGGCATGCGCCTCGACCCAGCGGGCCACGGCCGTCTTGAGGCCGGAGAAGGAGAAGTCGTACATGTGCTTGGCCTGGTCCTTGGAGGCGGTCAGGCCGCGCGGGAACCGGATGGCCAGCGGGTCACCCTCTCGCGCGAGGCAGTCCACGTGCGGCCCGCCCGGGTAGGGCAGGCCGAGCAGGCGCCCGACCTTGTCGAAGGCCTCCCCCGCGGCGTCGTCGAGGGTCGAGCCGAGCTCGTCGACCTTGGTCGCGATGTCGTCGACGAGCAGCAGCGAGGAGTGCCCGCCCGAGACCACGAGGGCCATGAACCGCTCGGGGAACTCCCCGTGCACCAGCTGGTCGACGGCGGCGTGCCCGACGACGTGGTTCACCCCGTAGAGCGGCTTGCCCAGGGCCACCGCGAGCGCCTTGGCGGCCGAGGCCCCCACGGTCAGGGGACCGACCAGCCCGGGACCTGCGGTCACGGCGATCGCGTCGACCTCGGCCAGGGTGACGCCGGCGCCGGCGATCGCCCGCTCGATCGTGGGCACCATGGCCTCGAGGTGCGCGCGCGAGGCGACCTCGGGGATGATCCCGCCGAACCGTGCGTGCTCGTCGACCGAGCTCGCGACCGCGTCGATGAGCAGGTCGTTGCCGCGCACGAGGGCAACGCCCGTCTCGTCGCAGGAGCTCTCGATGCCAAGGATGAGGGGCGCAGACATGCTCCCAACTTTACCGGTCCCGCCGAGCGGTCAGGTCAGTGCTCAGGCCCCGGTCGCGACCGGGCGGCCCGGGTCGTTCGACCACTGCGACCATGACCCGGGGTAGAGCGCCGCGTCGATCCCCAGGCTCGCCAGCACCGCGACCTCGTGCGACGCCGTCACGCCGGACCCGCAGTACACCCCGATCCGCGTCCCCGAGGCGGGATCCGCATCGCCAGCGCGCACGCCGACGTCGGCGAAGCGCGTGAAGAGCTCGTGGGCGGGCAGCAGCCGTCCGTCCGCGCCAAGGGACTCACCGGTCGGTGCCGATCGGGCCCCGGGGATATGTCCCCCGCGTGGATCGACCGGCTCGATCTCACCGCGGAACCGCTCCCCGGCACGGGCGTCGAGCAGCACCCCCTCGGTCGCGAGCGCAGCCGCGCCGTCGGCGTCCAGGACCGGGAGGTCTCCCCCGGTGAGGACCACCTGGCTCTCGGCCACGACCACGTCGCCGGACTCGAGCGAGCCCCCGCGGTCAGTCCAGGCGCCGAGGCCGCCGTCGAGGATGCGGACGTCGGAGAGCCCGGCCCAGCGCAGCAGCCACCAGGCGCGCGCCGCAGAGAGCCCGTCGACGGCGTCGTACACGACGACGGGGACGCCGTCCCGCACGCCCCAGCTGCGGGCGGAGTCCTGCAGAGATTCGAGCGTCGGCAACGGGTGTCGGCCGACCGCGGGGCTCGCCGGCCCGGCCAGCTCGGTCTCCAGGTCGACGAACACCGCGCCGGGGACGTGCCCGGCCTGGTAGGCCTCGCGGCCGTCGCTGCGCCCCAGGGCCCACCGCACGTCGAGCAGAGTCACCGGCTTTCCGGTCTCCAGGATCCCGGCCAGCTCGGCCGGGCCCACGAACACCCGGGCTCGCCGGGAGTCGAGGTCCGCGTCGACGTCGTTCATGCAGTCTCCGCCACTGAATCCACAGCGGTGTCCACAGCCGTCAGGTCGAGCCGCATCGTGTACGCGTCGACGTCCTCGGGCTGGTAGTACCGCTTGCGCAGGCCGAGTCGGGCGAAGCCGTACTTCTCATACATGCCCAGAGCCGCAGCGTTGTTCACGGCCACCTCGAGCAGGATCGCGGAGGCGCCCAGCTCGCGGGAGCGGTCGATGAGCGCGCCGAGCATCTGCGAGCCGATCCCGCAATGCTGGGCGCGCGGGGCGACTCCGAGGGTCATGATCTGGGTGATCTCACCGTCGAACCACAGCCCCGCGTAGCCCACGATGTCGCCCGGGCCGGGGCGGTCGTCGCGGATCTCCTCCGCGGCGATGTACCAGCGCCCCAGGCCGCCGAGCTCCTCGGCGAGCATGCCGTAGGTCCAGGCGCTCGGCCCGAACATCTCCACCTCGAGCTCGACGACGCGCGGCAGGTCCGCGGCGCGCAGCGGCCGCAACCTCGCACGCGTGCGGGGCGGGGTATTCATCTTCGCACTATCCATTGTCGCGCTCACCCTGTGGCTCGCTTCCTTGCGGGTGGTTCCTGCGCGTCGGGACGGCGCAGGTACAAGGGCTCGCTCGGCAGGTCCTCACCGGCGGCGACCCGGGCCAGCGCGAGCCGGGCCAGGTAGGCCGGGTCCGGCAGGCACGGCGCGTCGTCGGGGGTGTTCGCCTCGGCGAAGGCCTCCCCGTACAGCTCGGTCCCCTGCCCGACGACGATCGCGTCCTGCGCATGCCCGGCGGCCACCACGTCGCTCGCCAAGGCGACGGCGGGTCCCGCAGTTGTGTGCACGGCACGGGCGCCGAGCACCTCGACGTCGTCGACCGTGTACCGGGCGTAGTAGACCTCGCCGCGGCGGGCGTCCGTGGCTACGAGCACGTGCGCGCCGTGCGGGAGGTCCAGGACGTCAGCGGTCTCGGCGGCGATCGCGTCGAGGCTGGAGATCCCGAACACCGGGATGCCCAGGGCGTGCGCCATGGTCTGGGCCGTGACCAGCCCCACCCGCAGACCCGTGAAGGGGGCCGGGCCGGTGCCCACGACGATCGCCCGCAGGTCTGCAGGGGTCAGCCCGGCCTCGGCGAGGACCTCTTCGATCATCGGGGCCAGGAGCTCGGCATGGCGGCGTTGTTCCACCACCCGACGGGCCGCAAGCTGCGAGCCGAGATTGTCGAGCAGGGCGACGGCGACCGCCGCTGACGTATCGAGCGCTAGAACTGCCACAGCCTCAGCCTACTGACTTCTGTGGCGCGGTGGGCGGCAACGGTGGAGGTGAAGTCATGACTACACCCGGAATCGCCACGTCCGCCCACCGCTGCCCGAAGCCCTGCACCCGCACCCGGCGGACGCCCGCCTCGGCATCGGCCAGGATCGCCTCGAGGTCCGTACCGCCGCGGGGGCGTTCGACGGTGATCTCCAGGCGGTCCCGGGACAGGCGCTCGACGAGGCCCACCCCCCATTCCACGACCGTGACCGAGTCGTCCAGGCTCGCGTCCAGGTCGAGGGCGTCGACGTCCTCGAGGGAGGAGAGCCGGTACGCGTCGACGTGCACGAGGGCCGGCCCGTCCGCGAGGGAGGGGTGCACCCGGGCGATGACAAACGTCGGGGAGGCCACCTGGCCGCGCACGCCCAGCCCCTGGCCGATCCCCTGGGTCAGGGTGGTCTTGCCCGCCCCGAGGTCGCCCGTGAGCATGACGAGGTCACCGGCCCGCAGCAGCCCCGCGAGGGTGCGGCCGAAGTCCCGGGTCGTCTCGGCGTCGGGCAGGTTGATCGCGAAGACCGGGGTGCCGGTTGCGGGGCTGGTCATGTGCTCAGTCCTGTCCGAGGTAGACGCGGGGCACCCGGTCACCGAGCCGGGTGGTGATCTCGTAGCTGATGGTGCCGGCCGCGTCCGCCCAGTCCTGGACGGTCGGGCCGCCGTCGAGGCCGTCGCCGAAGAGGACGACCCGGTCCCCCGCCTGCTCGGCGGCGTCGGGACCGAGGTCGAGGACCAGCTGGTCCATACAGACCCGGCCGGCGACGGCGAGGGTGCGCGCGGCGCCGCCCGTCCCGACCCGCACGGGTCCGCCGGGGTGGTCGGGCAGGGAGCCCGAGGCGTGCCGCGGGATCCCGTCCGCGTAGCCGAGGGGCACGACGCCGAGCGTCGTGTCCTGCGTCGTGGTGTAGGCGTGCGCGTAGGACACCCCGGAGCCGGCCGGCACGGTCTTGACGGTCGCCAGGCTCGCTTCGAGGGTCATCGCGGGGCGCAGCCCGTAGGCCTGCGGCCCGGCGAGGTCCGGGACCGGGGACAGGCCGTAGACGGCGAGGCCGGGGCGGACCAGGTCGTAGTGCATGCGCGGGTTGGTCAGTGTGGCCGCGGAGTTGGCGAGGTGGCGGACCTCCAGGTGCGCCCCGGCCCGCTCAGCCAGGCGCACCGCGGCGTCGAAGGTGTCCGCCTGCGCCAGGACCGTGGGGTGGGTGGGGTCGTCGGCGAAGGCAAAGTGCGACCAGATGCCGACGACCTCCACGAGCCCGGCGGACTGGGCGGCGACGGCGCCGGCGAGGAAGGCGGGCAGCGCGGCGGGCAGCAGGCCGTTGCGGCCCAGCCCGGTGTCGACCTTGATGTGCACCCGGGCCGTCCGTCCGCGCTCGCGCGCCGCGGCGACCACCTCGGTCAGGGCCCACGGCGCGGCGACGGACACGTCGATGTCGGCGTCCAGCACGTCGCCCAGCGGGGCACCGGGGGCGTAGAGCCAGGTGAGGATGCGCCCGGTCAGGCCCGCGGCACGCAGCGCGAGCGCCTCGGCGATCTGCGCGGTCCCCAGCCAGGTGGCCCCGCCCCGGACGGCGGCGCGGGCCGACGGGACGAGGCCGTGCCCGTAGGCATCGGCCTTGACCACGGCCATCACCTGGGCGCTGCGGCCGGCGACGGGTGCGGCGTGGGCGGCGAGGGCTCGGACGTTCGACCGGATCGCGGCGAGGTCCACGAGCGCCCGCGCCGGGTAGTAGGGGTAGTTGGTGCTCATGGTGTCCGATTCTCTCACCGCCCGCGCACGGCGGCGTCCCTCCGGGTGCGGGTGGCCGCGACCAGATCGGCGTTGCCCTGGTCGGGGCCCAGGGTCCAGGCCCGCGCCGCGGCCTGCGTGCGCCCGTGCCGCACGTGCCGGGCGACCAGGCGTTCCACCCGGACGTCGTCGGGCAGGTCGAGGTACCAGGTCTCGTCCAGGAGCGTCCGGACGCGCGCCCACGGGCCGTCGTCGAGCAGCAGGTAGTTGCCCTCCGTGACGACCACCTCAACACACGGGTCGACGGCGATCGCGCCGGCGATCGGCTCCTCGAGGTCGCGGTCGAAGGACGGTGCGTAGACCGTCTCGGTCCGCGAGCGCAGCCGGGTCAGGAGATTGACGAAGCCGGCGGCGTCGAAGGTGTCCGGGGCGCCCTTGCGGTCCTGGCGGCCCAGCCGGGCGAGCTCGGCCCCGGCGAGGTGGAAGCCGTCCATCGGGACGCAGGTCGCGGTCGTGCCGGCCGCGTTCAGCGCGCCGACGAGCCCGGCGGCCAGGGTCGACTTCCCGCAGCCGGGTGGCCCGGCGATGCCGACGAGGATCCGCGGCGGACGCACTCCGGAAGAGTCGGGCGGGGCGGCCTGGTCCGGCCGGGCCGCGGCGAGCAACGCCTGGACGCGGCTGAGGAGGTCGTCCGGGGCGTAGACGGGCTGCAGCTGTTCCGTCACGCGAGCGGGTCCCGTCCGGCGAGCACATCGGCGATCGTCGCGGGGAGCGCCCGCGCGACGTCGAGGGCCGCGACCGGGCCGCCGGGGTTGGCGCGGTGGGCCGCGAGCCCGTGCAGGAGCGAGGCCGACGCCGCGAGCAGGGCCGGCAGCGCGGGGTCCTTGACCGCGGCCACGCTGTGGGCGGCGAGCAACGAGCCGAGCAGGCCGGTGAGCACGTCCCCGGCGCCCGCGGTCGCCAGCCACGACGGCCCGTCGGCCTGGGTGTAGGTCACTCCGGGGCCGACGACGACGGTCGTGGCCCCCTTGAGCAGGACGGTCGCGCCGGTGAGGTCGCGGGCCCGGCGGGCCCAGGCCAGCGGGTGCGCCTCGACGTCGGACCGTTCCACGCTCTCCCCCCTCGACCGCAGCAGCTCGGCGAGCTCGCCGGCGTGCGGGGTGATGACGAGCCACGGCGGGCAGTCGCGAGGGAGCAGCGCGATCGCTCCGGCGTCGACCGCGGCCGGGACCACGTCGCCGACGACGTCCGAGCCGAGCAGACCGGTCACCTGCGCGAGGGCGTGGCGGATGCGTCCCTGCTGAGCCCGGGCCGCCTCGTCGGTCGCGGGCGGGGCGGGCGAGATCCCGGGGCCGAGCGCCCAGGCCTGCACCCGGCCACCGGCCGGGACTGCCTCGGGGCGCGCCGCGAGAACCGCCGCGGTGACCTCCCGCGCGCCGAGGTAGCGCACCATCCCGACGCCGGCCCGGATCGCGCCGCTCACCGTGAGGACCGCGGCCCCGGGGAACTGCTGGGTGCCGGCCACGACGCCGAGCACCCCGCGGGTGTATTTGTGCGCGTCGGCGGCGGGCACGGCGAGGACGCCGCGCGAGACGAGGTCCGCGGCGGTGAGACGGCGGACGGCGGCTGCGCTGGTGGTGGCCGGCCCGGCCTGCCCGGGGAGACCGAGCCCGATGTCGACGACCTCGATCCGGCCAACGTGGGCCGAGGCCGGGGGCAGCAGCAACCCGGACTTGACCGCCCCGAAGGTGACGGTCAGGTCCGCGGTCAGAACCGGGCCGTCGGCCGCCCCATAGATGGCGCCGTCGTCGACGCCGATCCCGCTCGGCACGTCGACGGCGACCACGACCGGCCGGGACCGGAGCGGGCGGGTCCCCAGGACTGCGACGGTCGCGGCGACGAGGTCACGCGCCGACCCGCGCAGCCCGCCCCTCCCACCGATCCCGAGCAGTCCGTCAAGAACGATGTCCGCCGAGGCCATGAGGTCGGCGGCCTCGGCGACCGTGACGATATCGCCGGCGAGGGCACCGGTCGTGGTGTCCTCTCCCGTGCACGCCACGACCGTCCCGCCGGCCGCGCGCAGGGCCGCGAGCGCGGCGTCGTGCACGCGATCGCCGACCAGGACGGCGACGACGTGGACGCCGCGCGCGGCGACCCTCGCTCCGGCGTAGAGCGTGTCCCCTCCGTTGTTGCCCGGTCCCACAAGCAAGACCGCGCGGTTGCGGTTCAGCCCCGGACGACCGGTGCGCGCGCGCAGCTCGCGCACCGCCGCGGCCGCGAGCGCGAAGGCCGCCCGGTCCATCAGCGGAACGCCCGCCGCCAGGAGCGGCTCCTCGGCGGCACGGACGGCGGACGACTCGTAGGCCTCGATCATCTGGCCATCATGCCGTGAACAGGGCGTCTGCGCCGGAAGGTCACGGCTGCGAATGCGTACTGTGGAGCCATGCGATTCGGACTCTTCATCCCACAGGGCTGGCGCCAAGACCTCACAGGCATCGCCCCAGCCGCCCACTGGACCACCATGAACGGCCTCGCCCAGCACGCGGACACGGGCACGGTCTTCGACTCGGTGTGGGTCTACGACCACTTCCACACCGTGCCCGAGCCGACCACGGAGGCCACCCACGAGGCGTGGTCGCTCATGGCTGCCTTCGCGGCGTCGACGTCCCGGGTCAAGCTGGGGCAGATGTGCACGTGCATGGCCTACCGCAACCCGGCCTACCTCGCCAAGGCCGCCACGACGGTCGACATCATCAGCGGCGGCCGTGCGCAGATGGGCATCGGCGCCGGCTGGTACGAGGAGGAGTGGCGGGCCTACGGCTACGGCTTCCCGCGTGCCGGGGAGCGCCTGGACGCCCTCGACGAGGGCGTGCAGATCATGAAGCAGATGTGGACCCAAGGGTCGGCGACCTTCGCTGGGAAGCACTTCCAGGTCGACGGCGCGCTCAACTACCCGCTGCCGCTCCAGGACGGCGGGCTGCCGCTGTGGATCGCGGGTGGCGGGGAGAAGAAGACCTTGCGGATCGCGGCCCAGCACGCCGACTTCACGAACTTCGACGGCGCGCCCGAGGTCTTCGCCCACAAGTCGGCCATCCTGGCCAAGCACTGCGCGGAGCAGGGACGCGACTTCGCCGACATCACCCGATCGGCCAACTACAACGTCGTCATCGGGGAGACCGAGAAGGACGTCGCCGATCGCCTCGCGTGGATCGGTGAGCACTACGCCAAGACGGTTCCGGCGAAGGCCGCCAGTACGGTCGAGGACCTCCGCTCGGGTCCGCTCGTGGGGACCCCCGAGCAGATCGTCGAGACCCTCACGGGGCTCAAGGCGCTGGGCATGACCTACGCGATCACGTACTTCGCCGAGGCGGCCTACGACCGGTCCGGCATCGAGCTCTTCGAGTCGCAGGTCGCCCCGGCGCTCGCGTAGTCGAACAACCTGCGATCACCCGGCGGGCGAGTGACAGTTGCTCACGAGCGAGCGTCCGGTCCCTCGATCACGACCATCGCGGTTGCGATCCCGCCGTCGTGCGAGAGGGAAAGGTGCAGGCTCGTCACGCCGAGGGCGGCCGCCCTCGCGGCGACCGTCCCGCGCATCTCGATGACCGGGGCACCGCCGGGGACCCGCGGGATCGTCGCATCGTGCCAGTGCAGGTCGCCCGGGGCGCCCAGGGCCTTGGCCAGGGCCTCCTTGGCGGCGAACCGGGCAGCCAGCGAGGACGGGGCGAGGTCGCGCTCGACGGGAGTGAACAACTTCTCCCGCAGCCTCGGCGCACGCTCGAGCGTGGCCATGAAGCGCGCGATGTCGACGACGTCGACCCCGACCCCGAGGATCACTCGACCGTGACGGACTTTGCGAGGTTGCGCGGCTGGTCCACGTCGAGGCCGCGGGCGGTCGCGAGCTCGCAGGCGAAGATCTGCAGCGGCACGACGGTCAGCAGCGGGGCGAGCAGCGTGGGGCACTGCGGCACCCAGAACACCTCGTCGGCGAAGGGCAGCACCGCGTCGTCGCCGTCCTCGGCGATGACCAGGGTGCGCGCGCCACGGGCCCGGATCTCCTGGATGTTGGAGATCACCTTGGAGTGCAGGGAGTCACGGCCACGCGGGGATGGCACGACGACGAAGACCGGCTGGCCGGGCTCGATGAGCGCGATCGGGCCGTGCTTGAGCTCGCCTGCCGCGAAGCCCTCGGCGTGGATGTAGGCGAGTTCCTTGAGCTTGAGCGCACCCTCCATCGCGACCGGGAATCCGACGTGGCGGCCCAGGAACAGGACCGAGGAGGTGTCGGCCATCCAGCGGGCGATCTCCCGGACGCGGCCGCCGCGGTCGATGACCTCCTGGATCTTGGCGGGCATGGCCTTGAGGTCGTCGAGGATCTCGGCGATCTCGTCGGGGAACTTGTTGCCGCGCAGCTGGGCGAGGTACAGCCCGAGCAGGTACGCGGCGGTGATCTGGGACAGGAACGCCTTGGTCGAGGCGACCGCGATCTCCGGGCCGGCGTGGGTGTAGAGCACGGCGTCGGACTCGCGCGGGATCGTCGACCCGTGGGTGTTGACGATCGAGATGACCTTGGCGCCCTGCTCGCGGGCGTGGCGGACGGCCATGAGCGTGTCCATGGTCTCCCCGGACTGGGTGATCGCCACGACGAGGGTCTTCTCGTTGACGACCGGGTCGCGGTAGCGGAACTCGTGGGCGAGCTCGACCTCGACCGGGATGCGGCACCAGTGCTCGATCGCGTACTTCGCGACGTGACCGGCGTAGGCCGCGGTCCCGCACGCGATGACGACGATCTTGTCGATGCTGCGCAGCACGGCCTCGTCGATGCGCAGGTCGTCGAGGATCAGACGACCTGCGATGTCGGTGCGGCCCAGCAGGGTGTCGCCCACGGCCTGCGGCTGGTCGTGGATCTCCTTGTCCATGAAGGAGGCGAAGCCGCCCTTCTCCGCGGCGGCCGCGTCCCAGTCGACCGTGAAGCGGCGCGGCTCGACGGCCTCGCCCTGGAAGTCGATCACGGAGACGGCGTCCGGGGTGATCGTGACGATCTGGTCCTGGCCGAGCTCGAGGGCCTCGCGGGTGTAGGCGATGAAGGCGGCGACGTCGGAGCCGAGGAAGTTCTCGCCCTCCCCCAGCCCGACGACGAGCGGGGAGTCGTGACGGGCGCCGACGACCGTGTCGGGGTGGTCCGCGTGCACGGCCAGGAGGGTGAAGGTGCCGTCCAGGCGCAGCGCGACCCGGCGCATAGCCTCGGTGAGGTCACCGGCCGCGGCCAGCTCCTTCGCGAGCAGGTGGGCGGCGACCTCGGTGTCGGTCTCGGAGAGGAAGGTCACGCCGTCGGCGAGCAGCTCCTGCTTGAGCACGGCGAAGTTCTCGACGATCCCGTTGTGGATGAGCGCGAGCTTCCCGTCCTCGGACAGGTGCGGGTGGGCGTTGAGGTCGTTGGGCGCGCCGTGGGTGGCCCACCGGGTGTGCCCGATCGCGGCGGTCGCGTCAGCGAGCGGGCGCGCCTCGAGCTCGTCGACAAGATTGACCAGCTTGCCGGCCTTCTTCATCATCGTCAGCAGCGCTCCAGGTGCGACGAGCGCCACACCGGCAGAGTCGTATCCGCGATACTCGAGGCGCCGCAGGCCGCTGATCACGACCTCCTGGGCACGGTCGGACGGGGTCTGGGCGCCTACATATCCAACGATTCCACACATGGTCGCCAGTCTAATCGACGCGCCCCCCACTTCGATCAGGCAGAATCATCGGGTGGTAGCCACCAGCCTCGTCCCAGCCACGCCGTATGTCGATCTTGATCGCGCGGCCTGGTACCGACTCTCGGAGTCGACCCCGCTCCCGCTGACCGACGACGACGTCGCCCGGCTGCGGGGCCTGGGCGACCCGATCGACCTCGCCGAGGTAGACACGATCTACCGTCCGCTCTCGCGGCTGCTCAACCTGTATGTCGCGACGGCCGCGAGCCTGACCCGCGCGACGTCGACATTCCTGCGCGAGGAGTCCGGGGGCACCCCCTACGTCATCGGCGTGGCCGGGTCAGTCGCGGTGGGCAAGTCCACGACGTCGCGGGTGCTGCGCGAGCTGATGGCCCGCTGGCCGGACACCCCCCGGGTAGAGCTCATCACGACCGACGGGTTCCTCTACCCCAACGCCGAGCTCGAGCGCCGCGGGCTGATGGACCGCAAGGGGTTCCCCGAGTCCTACGACCGACGCGCCCTGCTCCGCTTCCTCACCAAGGTCAAGGCCGGCCGCCCCGAGGTCCGCGCCCCGGTCTACGACCACCTGACGTACGACATCGTGCCGGGCAAGGAGATCGTCATCCGCCGGCCCGACGTGCTCATCGTCGAGGGCCTCAACGTGCTCCAGCCGGGCCGCACGACCGAGAGCGGGTCGAGCCTCGCGGTGAGCGACTTCTTCGACTTCTCGATCTACGTCGACGCCCGCACCTCCGACGTGCGCCAGTGGTACGTCGACCGCTTCCTGTCCCTGCGCAGCACCGCCTTCGCCCGCCCAGAGTCCTACTTCCACCGCTACGCGACGCTGTCCGACGACGAGGCCGTCGCCAAGGCAGAGGGCATCTGGGACTCGATCAACGAGCCGAACCTCCTGGCGAACATCCAGCCCACCCGGTCCCGGGCGACGCTCGTTCTCACCAAGGGGCCGAACCACTCCGTCCAGCGGGTGCGGCTGCGCAAGATCTGAGCGGCGCGAGAGCTGGCTTGCGGGCCACCTCGCCCGCGCCGCGTACCCGGAGCGCCCTGCCCAGCACCCAGTCCACCCCGAAGCCGATCGCGCCGCCGCCGACGACGCCGAGCACGACCGCCAGGAGCGGGTTGCCGTTCAACCACGTCCCGGCTCCGAGGCCGATCAGGGTCGAGTACACCGCCCAGGTGCCCGCGGCGATCGCGGACAGGGGAAGGAACCGCCGCAGCGGGTACCGTGCAGATCCCGCGGTCATGTTCACCGCGACCCGCCCCACCGGGATGTACCGCGCCGCGATGATGAGCGGCGCGGGCCGGTCGAGGAGGGCGCCATCCGCCCAGGCGAAGGCCGCCTGCATCTGCCGGCCTCGCATGAATGGGAGCCTGCGGATCGGCAGTCGCGCACCGATCGTGTAGGCCAGCAGGTCACCCGCGAAGGCACCGACCGCGGCCGCCGCGACGAGGAGCCAGAGGTTGGGACCCGCCGAGGACGAGGCCAGCGCCGCGACCCCGATGATCAAGGACTCGCTCGGGATCGGCGGGAAGAACGCGTCGATGAAGACAAACGCAATGACGATCGCAAGGATCCACGGCGATGCCGCAAGGGTCGCGGCCCAGACTTCAAGTCCGTCAAGCATGGCAGGCCTTCCGTCGCCGATCCGGTCCCGGCCAGCCTAGGCAGGGGCGGCCTCTAGAGACATCAGGGGTGTCCCCCATCTCTCCCCTGAGATCCCATCGTGGGACGACCGGCCAGAACATCGGCCAAATGCCGATCAGCCCAGCGGAAAGTTCAGGATCTCCGCCGCTGTGGCCGGGTCCGGGGTGTCGGCCCAGAACCGCGAGAGGTTCTCGTTGCTGGACAACGACCGCAGCTCGGCGTGGTCGAGGTAGAGCTGGCCCCGCAGGTGGTCGGTCTCGTGCTGGATGATCCGCGCCGGCCACCCGGTGAGGACCTCATCGAGCTCGCGCCCGGCCTGGTCCTGTCCGGTGAGGCGGACGCTGCGGTGACGGGAGACGACGGCCTGGTAGCCGTCCACGCTCAGGCATCCCTCGTAGAAGGCGCGGCGCTCGGTCCCCACCCCCTCGTAGGACGGGTTGATGAGTGTCCGGTGCGCAACCGGCGTCCGCTCCCGCGGGTCGCTCGCGGCGTTCTCCCCGACCCCCGGGTCCCACACCACGGCGATCGCGAGCCCGACGCCGATCTGCGGCGCGGCGAGCCCCACGCCGGGGGCGTCCAGCATGGTCAGGCGCATGGCGTGCAGGAAGTCGTCGAGCAGGTCGCCAAGCTGTCCGTCGTAGACGGCGGACGGCGCGCGCAGCACCGGGTGCCCGGCCTGGACGATCGGCAGCACACCACGGTCGTTGGCATCGAGGAACGCCTCGACGGCCGCCCGGAACACGGGATCGGTCGCCACGATCAGAGGGAGAGTCGCGCGCGGACGACGTCGGCCAAGGAGTGGGCGATCTGATCAGCCTGGTCCTGGCTCTCCGCCTCGACCATGACCCGCACGAGCGCCTCGGTTCCGGAGGGGCGCAGCAGCACCCGGCCCGTCTCCCCCAGGACAGCCTCGGCGGCAGCCACGGCGCTGAGCACCTCGACGTCGGTCTTCGCAGCGGACTTGTCCACCCCGGTCACGTTGACCATGGTCTGCGGCAGCCGCCCGATGCTCGACGCGAGCTCGGACATGGTCACCTTGGCCTCGGCGAGCCGGGAGAGCAGGTGCAGCGCGGTCAGCGTGCCGTCCCCCGTCGTCGCGTAGTCGGTGAGCAGCACGTGCCCGGACTGCTCCCCGCCGACGGAGAACCCACCGCGGCGCATCTCCTCGAGCACGTAGCGGTCCCCCACGTTCGTCTCGACCGTGCGGATGCCCGAGCGTGCCATGGCGAGCTTGAGCCCGAGGTTGGACATGACCGTGGTCACCAAGGTGTCGTTCGCGAGGGTGCCGCGCGCCGCGTGCGCCTGGGCGAGGATTCCCATGATCTGGTCGCCGTCGACGATGTTGCCCTCCTCGTCCGCGGCGATGCACCGGTCGGCGTCGCCGTCGAAGGAGACACCGGCGTGCGCCCAGTGCCCGACTGTGGCGGCCGCCATCCGGCGCGGGTGGGTCGCCCCGTAGCCGTTGTTGATGTTCTCCCCGTCGGGGTAGGAGCCGATCACCACGACCTCGGCGCCGGCGCGGCGCAACGCCTCGGGGCCGACCTCGCTCGCGGAGCCGTTGGCGCTGTCGACGACGACCTTGAGGCCGTCGAGCCGGTAGGGAACGGTCCCGACGATGTAGTCGACGTAGCGCCACACAGCCGTGAAGTCCTGGGTCATCCGGCCGACCGCGGGGCCGATCGGGCGCTCCCAGTCCTCACCCATGCGGGTCTCGATCTGGTCCTCGACATCGTCGGCAAGCTTGTAGCCCGAGCGGTCGAAGAACTTGATGCCGTTGTCCTCCATCGGGTTGTGCGAGGCGGAGATCATCACGCCAAGGTCGAAGTCCATGTTCCCGGCCAGGTAGGCAACCGCCGGGGTAGGAACCACGCCGACGTCGACGACATCGATCCCCGCGCTGGCCAGGCCGGCGCAGACGGCGGCGGAGAGGAACTCCCCCGAGGCCCGCGGGTCGCGTCCGACGACGGCTTTGGGGCGGTGCCCGGAGAAGACGCCGCGCTGGCCGAGCACGTGCGCGGCGGCGACGGCGAGGTCGAGGGCCAGCTCCGCAGTGACGTCGCGGTTCGCCAAGCCCCGCACGCCGTCTGTTCCGAAAAGTCGACCCATGTCTGCCACGCCCCACCTTGAAAGAATGTTTGTCTAGTTAACAAAAAGCGACGGCCCCGATGGAGAACCATCGGGGCCGCCGCGAGAGCGCAAGATCAGCGCTTGGAGTACTGAGGTGCCTTACGGGCCTTCTTGAGTCCGGCCTTCTTGCGCTCGACGACGCGTGCGTCGCGAGTGAGGAAGCCAGCCTTCTTCAGCGCGGGGCGGTTGTTCTCTTCATCGACCTCGTTGAGTGCACGAGAGATGCCGAGACGCAGCGCGCCGGCCTGGCCGGAGGTGCCACCACCGTTGATGCGTGCGACGACGTCGAAACGACCCTCGACGTCAACGAGCTTGAACGGGGAGTTCACGAGCTGCTGGTGGACCTTGTTCGGGAAGTAACCCTCGAGCGTGCGCCCGTTGATCTTCCACTGTCCGGTGCCGGGGACGATGCGCACGCGGGCGATCGCCTCCTTGCGACGTCCCAGGGCCTGGGCCGGCGCGGTGTTGCTCTGGCCGCGGCCCGCGGGGGCAGCAGTCTCAGAGGTGTAGGTGCTGGGAGCTTCTTCGTCCAGCGTGTCGATGTCAACGGTGGTTTCAGCCACAGCGGTGTCCTCGTGTCCTTGTATGTCGGCTCAGCAGGCGGAGCCTACTGGGCGACCTGGGTGATCTCGAAGGGCTTCGGCTGCTGCGCAGCGTGGGGGTGCTCAGCGTCACGGTAGACCTTGAGCTTGCCCAGCTGGTTGCGACCGAGGGTGGTCTTGGGAAGCATGCCGCGGACGGCCTTCTCCACTGCGCGCTCGGGGTGCTTCTCCAGGAGATCGGAGTAAACAACCGCACGCAGACCACCCGGGTAACCGGAGTGGGTGTATGCAAGCTTCTGCTCACGCTTGTTGCCGGTCAGGGCAACCTTGCCGGCGTTGATGACGATGACGAAGTCACCGCCGTCGACGTGCGGAGCGAAGGTGGCTTTGTGCTTGCCTCGGAGCAAGGTAGCAACGTGGGTAGCGAGGCGGCCCAGGACGACATCGGTCGCGTCGATGACGTACCAGTCACTCTGGACATCGCCGGGCTTCGGGGTGTACGTGCGCACGGTCGTAGCCTTCGTTTCGTGTTCGTGTGTCTTCTCCGACGCAGGATTCTGCAGTCGGCGAGGTCGGTGAGCGCTTCGTGGGTAGACCTCGCGAGTGGGCGCACCGGTCACGTGTGGAAGCACAACGACTAGTCACGATATCCGCTCTAGGGGCAGCCGGTCAAAACCGGTTACATCACAGCGACGAGCCTCAGCAGATGCTGCCGAAATCAGGTCACCGTTCTTAGAAGCAAGAGCAGAAATGACAAGCCGTTAACAGATACTACCCGAGCGCTGGCGATCGGCATATCACGACTACCTCACACGCTGACGGGTTCACAGGACGCACAGACCTGGACGGCCGCACCGGGGACACATCCGGCGCAGACGACCCGCAACGTCTTGCACGACGGCGCGGCGCAGTTCTCGTAGTTCGCGGTCGTCGCCTGGCACAGGACGCAGCGCCCGAGCGAGCGGGTCTGATCGTCGAACTCGACGTGCATCCGCTGGTCGAAGACGTAGAGCGAGCCTTCCCACAGGCCCTGGGAACCGAAGGTCTCCCCGTAGCGGACGATGCCGCCGTCAAGCTGGTAGACCTCACCGAAGCCGCGGGACGCCATGAGCGAGGAGAGCACCTCGCAGCGCACCCCGCCCGTGCAGTAGGTCACGACCGGGCGGCCCTTGAGGTCGTCGTACTTGCCCGAGTCGAGCTCGGCCACGAAGTCGTGGGTCGTGCTTACATCGGGCACGATCGCGCCCTTGAACCGGCCGATCTCCGCCTCGAAGGCGTTGCGCCCGTCGAAGAACACGACCTCCTCGCCCCGCGCGGCCACGAGGTCGTCAACCTCCTGGGGGCTCAGGTGCACCCCTCCCCCGACCACCCCGGTCGAGTCCACCGTGAGCTCGTCAGGGGCGCCGAAGCTCACGAGCTCGGGGCGGACCTTGACGCTCAGCCGCGGGAAGTCGACCCCGGTCCCCTGCGACCACTTGACGTCCATGTCCGCGAAGCCGGGGTACTGACGGGTCGTCCGGACGTAGCGCTTGAGGTTCTCGACCGTGCCGCCGAGGGTCGCGTTGATCCCGTGCTCGGAGACGATCACCCGGCCGGTCAGGTCCCACTGCTGTGCGAGCGCCGTCTGCCAGAGCTTGACCGCGAGCGGGTCGGGGACCGGGGTGAAGGCGTAGAAGAGGACGATCTTGTGCACAGCCATGCCCCAAGCCTAGAGGGCGCCCGCGGTCAGCGACGCGTCGAGCCCCTCAGGACGAGCCGCACAGGTCCCACGACGTGCTCGGGCACGACCGGTTCGTCGCCCGCCGCGATCCGGCGGTCGAGGAGGCGCAGCGCCCCGTCCACCATCGCGAGGTGGCCGGGGTCGACCGTCGAGAGCGCCGGCACCAGGAACTCGGAGAGATTGAGGTTGTCGAAGCCGATCACCTGGACGTCCTCGGGCACGCGCAGCCCGGCCGCCGCGAGGCCCGCCAGGACCCCGATGGCGACGGCGTCGGTCACCGCGAAGACGCCGTCGAAGGGGACCCTGGAGTCCACGAGCGCGCCGATGGCGCGGTGCGCCTCGGCGCTGTCCGGCGCCGCCATCTCGATGACCAGCCGCGGGTCCGGCTCGCGCCCGGCGTCGGCATGAGCCGCGCGCCACCCGGCGGTACGCATCTGCGACATGCCGCTCTCCTGGGGTGACCACTCCCGAGCGCCACCGAGGATCACGACGGATCGCGAGCCGGTCGCCAGCATGTGGGCGGTCGCCAGCCGGGCGCCCTCGACGTTGCCCATGGACACGTGGTCGAAGCGCTCCGGGAGCTCGCGCTCGCCCAGGAGCACGATGGGGGTCGCGGTGCGAAGACGGTCCACGTCGGCGCTGTCGAGCCCCACCACGGAGAGCAGGACGCCGTCATACATCTTGAGCCGGGCGAGCGAGACGGCGGCCAGCTCGCCCTCGCGGGTCGCCCCACCCTGCTCGACAACGAGGTGTCGGCCGGTCGCCTCGAGCGCGCGGGCCACCCGCGCGGCCAGGTCGCCGAAGTAGACGTGGTCGAAGCACGGAACGATGAGGGCGACGGTGTCGGTGCGTCCCGCGCGCAGGCGGCGGGCGTTCAGGTTGACCTCATAGCCCAGACCGGCGATGACGTCGAGCACCCGCAGCCGCGTCTCGGCGCCGACCCGGGGCCTGCCGTTGACGACGTTGGACACCGTCATCACGGAGACGCCGGCCTCGCGAGCGACGTCGCTCATGGTGGTCACGGTGGTTCCTTTCACGCACTGGTGGGAACACGTTCCCACACGGCTCCAGATGTGAACGTTCTCAAAACGTGATCGTCGAGGGTTGACGACCTCGGGGGCGAGGTGCCAGAGTCCTCTTCAACACCCAGGTGTATCGATATACCACCTCGATGACGAGCGTAGTCGGCAATGCGGCCGACCCACCTCACCGGAGAGATCGACGCGCCGGTGCGAGCAGTGCACGCCCCTGGAAACGAAGGAGTTCCCTCATGAAGCGACGCCCACTCATCATCGCCACTGCGATGGCGGCAGCCATGGCCCTCACCCTCTCCGCATGCGGCAGCGGTGATGGCGACGACTCCGGCAAGACCACGATCACCTTCCTGTCCTGGACGGGCGAGGCGCAGATGACCCCGGTCCTCGACGCCTTCGCCACGGCCCACCCCGAGATCAAGGTCGAGACCTCCTACTCGCCACCGGTCGCCGAGTACATCCAGGCCCTCCAGACGCGCGTGCTCTCCGGCACGGCCCCCGACGTCTTCCTCATCGCAGCCGAGAACAAGACCAACCTCATCGACGGCGGCCACGTCGTCGACCTGGCCGGCGAGCCGTTCCTCGACAACGTCGCCGAGTTCAACCAGGAGACCTACGGCCGCGACGGAGCCGTGTACGGCCTGTCCGTGTCCTCCTGGGCGGCCGGCTACGCCTACAACAAAGACCTCCTGGCCGAGGTCGGGTACGACGCGATCCCCGAGACCTGGGACGAGTTCCTCGAGATGTGCACCAAGCTCAAGGACGCAGGCATCACGCCGTTCCTCGAGAGCGTCGACCAGATGCCGACCACCATCTCCTCCTGGGTCGGCGCTCAGGGCGCGTCCATGAGCCCCACGCTCGACGACCAGATCTTCTCCGGTGCGTCGACCTTCGAGGAGCAGTGGACACCGGCGCTCACGGAGTACAACCGCGTCTTCACCGAGGGCATCATGTCCAAGGACGTCGTGGGCCTGGACGGCGACATGGTCCGTGACGAGTTCGCCAACGGTCGCGTCGCCATCATCAACGCCGGCCCGTGGATCATCGCACCGGTGCGCGAGGCGGCTCCCGACCTCAACTTCGCCTACTCCGCCATCCCCGGCATCGACGGGAACGCACCGTTCCTCGCCGGAGCCGCGTCACCCGGCTACGCCATCAACTCCAAGTCGAGCGAGGCCAAGCAGGCGGCCGCCAAGACCTTCCTGACGTTCCTCTCCTCACCGGAGGGCGTGAAGGTCTATCAGGCCCAGACGAACGACGTCACCGTCACGAGCGACTTCGACCCGCCCGTCGACGAGGCCTTCGCCCCGCTCGCCGGCGCGATCCGGGCCGGCGACCTCTACCTGCCGATGATCTCCTGGCAGCGCTCGGAGGACATCCTCAACGTCGAGGCCGTGGCGCAGATCCAGCGGATGATCCAGGGCCAGATCACGCCGGCCGAGGTCGCCAAGGCGATGGACTCCAAGCTCGCAGCATCCTGAGCTAGCAAAAGCTCGGCGACGCGGGGAGGCCGCTTCGGCCTCCCCGCGTCGCTCGCACACTGCGAAAGGCGACCCAGACATGACAGCACTGCTCAACCGGCGGAGCCCCGCCGGAGACGCCGAAAAAATTGGCGGGCGGAGCACACGGCGCGGCATCGGGGGTGGGACCGCGGGCGGCTGGAAGCAGATCACCGTCAACCAGGCATTCCTTCTACCCGCGATCGTCGTCTTCGTGTTCCTCTTCGTCATCCCGCTCGGGCAGACCTTCTACTGGAGCCTGACCGACTTCACGGGCTACAGCCCCGAGACCAACTTCATCGGTCTGCACAACTACAAGGTGATTCTGACCGATCCCTCGATGCTCGCGGGGCTCAGCTTCACGCTGCTGTTCGGCGTGGGAACAACCATCATCATCACGGCCCTGGCGATCCCGCTGGCGGTCCAGCTCAACAAGGCCTTCTTCGGACGCAACTTCGTGCGGTCGTTGTGGTTCTTCCCCGCAATCCCCAGCATGGCGATCCTCGGCCTGGTCTGGCGCTACATCCTGTCCCCGCTCGAGTCCGGCGTGCTCAACTCGGTCCTCAAGACGGTGTTCGGCATCGGACCCATCGGCTGGTTGTCCGTGGACAACCTCGCCAAGCTCTCCGTGATCGTCGTCGGCGTCTGGGGCGCCGTCGGATGGCACGCCGTGCTCTACACGGCCTACCTGCAGTCCATCCCGGACGACTACTACGAGGTGGCCAAGATCGACGGCGCCTCCCCGCGGCAGCAGTTCTTCGCGATCACCCTCCCGCTCCTGACCCCGGCCATGGTGATCAGCACGTTCCTGCTGATGACCGGAGGGTTGAAGGTCTTCGACCTGCCGTACACCCTCACCAACGGCGGACCCGGGTTCTCCACCTACACGATCACGCAGTCGATCGTGGTCTCCGGGGTGGGACAGGGGCGCTACGGACTGGCCTCGGCCCTCGCTGTGCTCTTCACCCTCGCCGTCGGGCTGCTGGCCTTCGGTCAGCTCCGACTGACCAAGACGATCGAGAGGCGGTTCACATGAAGGCTCCGATGTGGCGTCGCGCCCTCCTGAGCGTGGTCATGATCACCATGGCCTGCTTCGTCGCCATCCCGCTCTACTACATCGTCATCAACACCTTCAAGACCCAGGCCGACATGGTGGCTTCCCCGCTGTCCCCTCCCACGGAGTGGTTCTTCGGAAACTTCAAGGAGGTCTTCAGCGACCCTCGCATCTTCCGGTCCTTCGCCAACACGCTGTACGTGACAGCACTGTCGGTGATCCTGCAGCTTGTGGTCGGCGCGATGGCCGCGTACGCGATGGTCATGCGCACCAGCAAGCTGAACGCCTTCCTGGGGGGCGTCCTGCTCCTGGGGTTCATCGTTCCCGGCCAGTCCACCCTCATCCCGCTCTATCGGACCCTGGTCGGCTTCAAGCTCGTCGACAGCCTCAACGGCCTCGTCGTGATGTACATGGGAGGGGCGATCTTCTGCTACTTCCTCATCCAGGGCTATATCCGCACGCTGCCCTTCGAGATCATCGAGGCCGCGCGCCTCGATGGGGCTGGAGCGTTCCAGATCTTCTGGCGCATCGTGCTGCCGCTCATCAAGCCGATCCTGTTCACGGTGGGGGTGTTTCAGACCATGTGGGTGTGGAACGACTTCCTCCTGCCGACGGTGTTCATCTCCTCGCCCGGCAAGCGCACGATCGTGCTGCAGGTCTACAACGCCGTCTCGGAGTTCACGACCGACTGGCCGATGTTCATGACCGTCTCCGTCGTCGCCCTCATCCCGATGGTCATCTTCTTCGTCTTCACCCAGAAGCACATCGTCAACGGCCTGCTGGCCGGGGGCGTCAAAGGCTGATCCACCACCCGTCCCCGCTTCTACCCCGACTTGGAGCCTCCTCACGTGTCAACCACCACAACCGCCGTCATCAACCTCGATGTACCCGGTCCCACCATCTCCCGCCACGTCTATGGCCACTTCGCCGAGCACCTGGGCCGCTGCATCTACGGCGGCTTCTGGGTGGGCGAGGACTCCGACATCCCGAACGAGGGCGGCATCCGCCTCGACGTCGTCGAGGCGCTGAGGGCGCTGAGCATCCCGAACCTGCGCTGGCCGGGCGGCTGCTTCGCCGACGACTACCACTGGCGCGACGGCGTCGGCCCACGCGAAGACCGCCCTCGGATGGTCAACTCGCACTGGGGCGACGTCGTGGAGGACAACTCCTTCGGCACCCACGAATTCATGAAGCTGTGCGAGCTGCTCGGGGCCGAGCCCTACGTCAACGGCAACGTCGGATCGGGCACGGTACGCGAGATGAGCGAGTGGGTCGAGTACCTGACCCGCGGCGACGACTCACCGATGGCGAGCCTGCGCCGCGAGCACGGGCAGGACGAGCCGTGGAAGGTGCCCTTCTTCGGGATCGGCAACGAGGCATGGGGGTGCGGGGGGAACATGGACGCCCAGCACTACGCGAGCCTCGCGCGCCAGTACGGCACGTACGTCCGCAACCACGGCGAGAACCAGGTCTACAAGATCGCCGCCGGCGCGAACGTCGACGACTACACCTGGACCGAGACGCTCATGAAGGCGCTCTCCTGCCTGGGGTGCTCGCGCACGCCCAACAACTTCTTCCAGGGCCTGTCCCTGCACTACTACACCCACACCGGGCCGTGGGAGGACAAGGGCGACGCGACGTCCTTCACCCGGGAGGAGTACTACCTGACGATGAAGCGGGCCGCCCGGATCGAGGAGCTCGTGCGCGGGCACGCCGCGATCATGGACTGCTACGACCCCGAGCGCACCGTCGGCCTGATCGTCGACGAGTGGGGCACCTGGTGGAACGTGGAGGAGGGCACCAACCCGGGCTTCCTGTACCAGCAGAACACCCTGCGCGACGCGCTCGTGGCGACCGTCCACTTCGACGTCTTCCACGCCTTCGCCGACCGCGTGGCCATGGCGAACATCGCCCAGACCGTCAACGTGCTGCAGGCCATGATCCTCACCGACCCGGACTCCGGCGCACTGGTCCTGACGCCGACCTACCACGTCTTCGAGATGAACACCGGGCACCACGACGCCCAGCAGCTCCCCGTGCACCTCAAGGGCGACCTGCCCACGCGCGAGGTGGAGGGATCGGCGCTCAACCTGCTCTCGGCCTCGGCCTCCACCAAGGGCGACACGGCCCTGGTCTCGCTGTCCAACCTGGACGCGGAGGGCCCCCGCACCGTGGTGCTCGACCTGCGCGGGCGGGCGGTGAGCGCGTTCTCGGCGCGATTGCTCGGCGCGAGCGACATCCAGGCGCACAACACCCCCGAGGTGCCCGACGCCGTCGCGCCGGTTCTGCACACGGGTATCCGCACGCACGCCCTCGGCCTCGAGGTGGACCTGCCGGCCCACTCCTACGTCACCGTCTCCCTCGAGCTGGCCCCCTGAGCACGGTCGACGTGTCCCCGGCTCGGCGCCCGGGTGATACCGCACCCGGGCGCGGGCTCAGCGCTCGCGCCGGACCCGTTCCACGTCCCACACTGGCTCGTCGGTCAGCTGCACCCGGCCGTCGCTGCCGAAGACGAGGAAGCGGTCGAACCCGCGCGCGAACCACCGGTCGTGGGTGACGGCGACGACCGTGCCCTCGAACTGCGCCAGCCCGGCCTCGAGCGCCTCGGCCGAGTGCAGGTCGAGGTTGTCGGTCGGCTCGTCGAGCAGCAGCAGGGTCGCTCCCCCCAGCTCGAGCAGCAGGATCTGGAAGCGGGCCTGCTGCCCACCGGACAGGGTCTCGAAGCGCTGCTCGGCCTGGCCGGCGAGCTCGTAGCGGTCGAGCGCCTTGCTCGCCGGCTCCCGGCTCATCCCGTCCCGGGCGCCCTCCCCGCGGTGCAGGATGTCCAGCAGCGTCTTGCCGTCGAACTCGGGGTGGGTGTGGTTCTGCGCGAACCATCCCGGACGCACCCGTGAGCCGAGCGTGACCGTCCCGGTGTGCGCGACCGGTCCACCGTGCACCGGGGCCCCGCCCGGGACCGGGGCGTGGTCGGAGTCGGCGGGGTCCGGGTTCGACCCACCCGCGGCGAGCAGCCGCATGAAGTGGGACTTCCCCGAGCCGTTGGAGCCCAGGACCGCGACCCGGTCGCCGAACCAGACCTCGGCGTCGAAAGGTTCCATCAGGCCGGTGAGCTCGAGGGCCCCCGCGACGACCGCGCGCTTGGCGGTGCGACCGCCGGTCAGGCGGACCCGGACGTTCTGCTCGCGGACGACCACCTCGGGCGGTCCGGCGTCCTCGAAGCGGCGCAGCCTGCTCTGGGCGGCCTGGTACCGACTGGCCAGCCCGTCGTTGAAGGCGGACTTGTTCTTGAGCGCGTTCACCAGGTCCTTGAGCTTGGCGTGCTCCTCGTCCCAGCGTCGGCGCATCTCCTCGAGCCGGCTCATCCGGTCGTCGCGAGCCGCCCCGTAGGTCGCGAAGCCTCCGCTGTGGACCCAGATGGACCCCCCGGACGGGTTCGGCTCGAGCGAGGCGACCTGGGTCGCGGTCCGCGAGAGCAGCTCCCGGTCGTGGCTGATGAACAGGACGGTCTTGGCGGTCGCGGCAAGCTGGGTCTCCAGCCACCGCTTGGTGGGCACGTCGAGGTAGTTGTCCGGTTCGTCGAGCAGCAGCACCTCTTCAGGGCCGCGCAGCAGCGACGTAAGGACAAGACGCTTCTGCTCCCCGCCGGACAGTGTCCGGACCTCGCGCCACTGGGCCCGCTCGAAGGGGATGGACAGGACCTCGTCGGTCACGTGGTCCCAGTCGTTCTCGGCCTCGTAGCCGCGGGCGTCGGACCAGTCGGCGATCGCCTGCGCGTAGCGCATCTGGGTCGGTTCGTCCTCGGCCGTCATCATCGCCAGCTCCGCGGCGGCCAGCTCGATCCCGGCCTCGCGCACCGCGGGCGGGGCGAGATCGGTGAGCAGGTCCCGGATGGTGCGGTCGTCGTCGATCCGGCCGACGAACTGACGCATGACCCCGAGGCCGCCGCTGCGGTTCACCCGGCCGCTGTGCGGGGCGAGGTCGTCGGCGACGATCCGCATGAGCGTCGTCTTGCCGGCCCCGTTGGGACCGACCAGGGCGACCTTGGCGCCGTCGCCCACCCGGAGGTTCACTCCCGAGAGCAGGGGACGCCCGTCGGGGAGGAAGTAGCTGATGTCGTTGATGTCGATATGGCCCACCGACCAAGTGTGCGGCCTGGGGGCCGGAAGAGGCGAACCCTTTCCGTGCCCCGATCGGCTCGACCGCGGACGCGCGCCCGACATGCATTCTCCCTGGTCCGGTGCAAGTGTGGGGTCATGAGCAACAACACATCAGACCCCGGCACGGACCCCGAGCTCGGCTCGGAGGTCGACTCCGACCAGCTGACCAAGGAGGACACCCTCCTCGAGCGCGGCGTCGACGACCTGCTCGACGAGGGGTACTCCCCTCCCGAGCGCGACCGCAACAACCACTTCGGTGAGACCGCACGGGAGGAGAGCACCGGGGAGTCCCTCGACCAGCACCTCGCCCAGGAGGAGCCCGACGTCTGGGACCGCCCTGACATCGGCGGCGGCGAGCCCGACCGCGCGGGGCGGCTGGTCGCCGACTCCGATGCCCTGGACGGGCGGGTGAACGACACCTTCGCCGAGGACGAGGGTGTGGCCGGCGGGGCGGCGACCGCCGAGGAAGCCGCCATGCACGTCATCCAGGAGCCCTGAGACCGACCGGGCAGACAGGGCTGGCCTACGGCTCGCCCGGCACCCAGACGTGCTCGTCCATCCGGCGAGCCCGGATCTGCTCGGCGCGCAGCGCCAGCTCGGCGTCCGGGGGATAGAGCACCTCCTCGAGCACGAGGCCGTGCGCATCGATGACCCCGGCCCGTGGGTCGCGCTCCCCGAGGGCGAGCACCTGGGCGGGCCAGTCGATGTCCTGACGGCCCTCCCCCACGGCGAGCGAGGCGCCCACGAGCGCCCGCACCATGTTGTGACAGAACGCGTCGGCCTGGATCCGCGCGACGACCAGCCCGGCATCGGGACCCTGTGAGGGCCGCTCCCAGCTGAACTCCTGCAGGTGGCGGATGGTCGTGGCACCCGGGCGGGGACGGCAGAAGGCCGCGAAGTCCCGCACGCCCAGGAGCGGCTGGAGGGCTGCGTGCATCGCGCCGACGTCGAGGCCGCGCCGGGTCCAGAGCACCCAGTCGCGGGTCAGCGGGTCGTGCAGCTCCGGGGCGTCGGCGATGCGGAAGGTGTACCGGCGCAGCAACGCCCCGAACCGTGCCTCGAAGCCGGGTGGGGCCTCGCTCACCGCGCGCACCCTCAGGTCGCCGGGGAGCACCCCGTTGAGCCGGGACAGCAGGGCCTGGGCCGGGGTCCGCCGGGCCTCACCCGGCCGTCCGGCGACCCGTGCCCACACCTGCGGGTCGAGGTCCAGGTGGGCCACCTGACCCCGGGAGTGCACTCCGGAGTCGGTGCGCCCGGCGACGGTGACACGCGGGGCCGGCACGCGCAGGACCGTGGTGAGCGCGTCGTCGAGCACGCCCTCCACGGTCCGCAGGCCGGGCTGGGTAGCCCACCCGGCAAAGTCGGTACCTCGGTAGGAGAAGTCGAGCCGGATGCGGATCACGCCGTACATCATCGCCTACCGCCCTGCCCGCGTGCCACTAGTGTGGGCACATGGCTCTTGCGCACTCACCCGGGACCCTCACGTTGTCGGTGGACTGCGGAGGCGGCGGGATCAAGGCGGCCGTGCTCGACTCCGCAGGGACTGCGCACGCGCCGGCCGCTCGGGTCCCCACACCGTATCCGCTCCCGCCGTCGCTGCTGGTCTCCACGATCGCCGCGCTGGCCGCCGACCTCCCCCGCGCGGACCGGGTCAGCGTGGGCATGCCCGGGATGATCCGGCACGGCGTCGTGATCCACACCCCGCACTACATCACCCGATCCGGTCCGCGGACCCGTGTCGACCCCGAGCTGCGCGAGCAGTGGACCGGCTTCGACATCCGGGCTGCCCTCACCGAACGGCTCGCGGCGCCCACCCTCGTGCTCAACGACGCCGAGCTGCACGGCGCCGGGGTCATCGCCGGAACCGGCCTGGAGCTTGTGCTCACGCTGGGCACCGGTCTCGGCTCGGCACACTTCGACGGCGGCGCGATCGCGCCCCACCTCGAGCTCTCCCACGCGCCCCTGCGCCGCGGGACCAGCTACGACGAGTACATCGGGGAGATCGAACGTCGCCGCCTCGGTAACGGCCTGTGGTCGCGCAGGGTCGCCCGCGTGGTCGCCGGTCTGCGCCCGGTCTTCTGGTGGGACAGGCTCTACCTCGGCGGCGGCAACTCCCGCCAGCTCACCCAGCCGGTCCTCGACCAGCTCGGCGACGACGTCGTCGTGGTGACGAACTCAGCGGCTCTGGTCGGTGGGTCGCGGGCCTGGGACCTGCTGACCTGACCCCTGGCCTGCCCCGTGGCCGGCACGGCCCGCTGCGGTCGCGTCCAGCGCCTCGAGCAGCACCCGGGTGAAGGCGACCGGGGCGTCGAGGCTCACCAGGTGCCGCGCATGCGGCACGACGACGTGGTGGACCGGCTGGCCGCTGCTGCGGGCGGCCCGCAGCATGCGGCCCTCCTGGGACCGGAAGTGGTCGAAGCGACCGTTGACCACCCACACCGGACATCCCACCGTGGCCAGGTCCGCCTCCGGGTCCAACCCAGCCACGGCCCGCAGCGCCTGAGACATGACCGTCAGCGCAAAGCCGCCCGCACCGATGTCCAGAGCCGCCTGGGGCGTGAGGAAGGTCCGCACGACGAAGGCGTTGAGCTGGGCCCCCGAACCCGGTGTCGCCTCGATCCACCGTGAGATCTCGGCCCATCCGGCCCGCAGCCGGACCTGGGGGCTCGTGCTGCACGCCGCGGCCACCAGACCACCGACCTGGTCGGGGTGACGGGCCGCATAGTCGACTGCCAGGAGCCCCCCGAGGGACAGCCCGACCAGGAGCACCCGCCCGCCCAGCTGCTCGACGCCGCCGGTGATCACCGCGCGCGCTGCGGCCACTGTGAACGGCTCGCCCAGACGTGTGCCATGACCCGGCAGGTCCACGGCGAGGACGGCAGCTCCGGCGGCATGCAGGGCCTCGACCTGAGCACGCCACATGGTCGACGACGTCCGGATGCCGTGCACGAGCAGCACGGGGAGGCGGTCGCCGCGGTCTCCGTGGGCGTCGTCGAGAGCGGCTGGGCTCATTCGCACGCGGTGATCCGGAACAGCTGCGCCGCGCCCTCGCTCGCGAGCAGCTCAAAGCCGCTCGCGGTGTCCACAGCGCGCAGGGCGTGGGTGGCTAGGTTGCTCGGCCACTTCTTGTCCTCCCGGTCGGAGCTGAGGTAGAAGTACTCCACCCCGAGCCTGGCGAGGGCCTCGCAGACCGCGGGGTCGCTGGACACCTCGTCGAAGTGCAGGGCGAGCAGCAGCTGGTCGGTGCCCAGCCAGTCCGCCCCGATCCGGTAGTACACCGGTGTCCGGGACCCGTAGGAGAAGATGAGCACCGCACCAGCGTTCGGGTCGCCGAGCACGACCGCATCGGCGGGCACCAGCTCGGGGAGCCGGTCGAGCAGCCGCCGGTCGTCGGCCGAGACGAGCAGCCTGGCGCCCAGGTTCTCGGGGTCGTAGACGCCGGCCGAGCGGGTGGCCATCGCCGGGACCCCGAGGACCACGCTCGAGGCCAGGACCGCCGCGAGCACCGTGGCGCCTGCCCGGACCGGGCTGCTCACCAGCCGTCCGGCGCCGCGGGGCGCCTTGTCCCTCACCCGCGCCGACCAGCGGGTGTGCAGGCGATTCGCCCACCATCCGACGCCCACCGCCGCGAGCAGGACCGCGGTGATCGGGTAGAGCGCCTCGAGCCGGAACACGTGCTTGTACCAGAAACCCGTGATCCCGCGCAGCCCGATCTCGGGGCCGCCGGCCAGCGCAGCCAGCGCGATCGTCAGGGCCCAGGCGAGCACCACCCAGCGCAGTCGCCGTTCCCGGAGCAGGACCACCACGCCGGTCAGGACGGCGGCGGAGAGCAGCACGTTGCCGGGGACCGACGCCAGAGTCGTGTCTCCGAGCAGGCGCGCGATCGTGAACAGGTAGGGCCGCTCGGGCAGGATCTGCTGATAGCCCATGACGTCCTTCAGGACGCGATCGAGCCCGCTGACCCGCGCTGCCGCTGCGACTCCGGCAGCAGCCACGACGACACCGGCGACCACCCAGACCACCGTCCGGCCGGTTCGCGGGTGCGCTCGCCACGCCCGCCAGGCGACAGCCAGCAGGAGCGGGCCGGCAAAGACGAGATAGGAGAACACCGTGTTCGGGTGCACGAGCACCATCCCCCCGACGGCCCCCGCCAGCACGACGGCGCCGCTCAGGGCGCGTCGCCGGCGCACCCGCGCGGCCAGCGCGGCGTCGTGCCAGCTGCGCACCCAGAGCACGGTCGCGGCGAGCACCGCCGGAATCATGGCGGTGCCCAGCCCGTTCGGCCACTGTGCCGAGAGCACCAGCTGACCGAAGGGAAAGAAGGAGAATGACGTACTGAGCGCCGCCACGACGACGACGGCCCACGGCTGGGCGGGCAGCACGGCGCGGGCGAGCGCAACCATGGACAGCGGCCACAGCACGGTCGCGACGGCAAGCATGCCCGCGGTCGAGACCACCCCGGCCGACCCGAAGGGCACGAGCGCGAGCGCTCCGTGCCACAGACTCGGGTAGAAAGCCCCCGCGCCGGCGCTGCTGACCACGAGGTCCAGGCCACCGAACATCGACGCGTTGTGATCCTGACGGACCAGCTCGAGACCGTTGAGGTGCACGACGGCGTCGCGCACCTGAAGCGGGGCGGCGAGGTCGGGCATACCGGCGAAGACGCCGATCACGAGAAGCGCACCGGCGAGCAGCGCGGCGGTCCAGAGGGCGCGGATGACCATGGTCGGGAGCTGTGCGGTCCGCAGCGGCGGGTCGTGGCGTCTCCACCGCCCCAGCAAGAGGGCGACGCCCGCGGCCGGTACGGCCGCCGCCAGGACGGCTGGAAGCCCCCAGGGCAGGCCCACCCGGTCGAGGACGACCGCGGCGGTCCCGTAGAGCAGAGCGGACACCGCTGGGCCCAGCGCCCACGCCACAAGGCCACGTACCCGGGCCAGCCACAGCAGCCCCGCCCCGGGGATCAGGAAGATTGCCACGACGCACGCGAAGGCGCCCGCAAAGGCCGGCACCTGCTCGGTCCACGTCACCCGGATCTGCCTTCGTCGTCTGCTGTCTGATCAGGGATGACGGTAGTGCATATATCGCCTGGGATGCATGAAGGCCCGGACCGAGAGGTGATCTCGGTCCGGGCCTTCATCTGCGGGCGTCGGCCTAGGCCGATCGCTCGTCAGTCCTGCTTGGCGGACTCTTCAGCAGCGACCTCGGTCACGGCCTCGTCGGCGGGTGCCTCGACCGGCGCCTCGACAGCAGCGGCCTTGGGCGCGCTCTTCTTGGCGGCCTTCTCGGCCTCGCGCACAACAGCCTGCTTCGGGCTGACCGGCTCGAGCACGAGCTCGATGACAGCCATGGGGGCGTTGTCGCCCTTGCGGTTGCCGACCTTGGTGATGCGCGTGTAGCCACCCTGGCGGTCAGCCATGGCCGGTGCGATCTCCGTGATCAGACGGTGCAGGATGGTGTTTGCGTCACCCGGCTCGTCGGGACGGCGAGGCGTCTTGTTGTGCACCGTCTTGGCGATCTGACGGATGTTGTGCAGGTCGCCGCGCTTGGCCTTGGAGATCAGGCGCTCGGCCACGGGCTGCAGGCGCTTGGCCCGAGTCTGGGTGGTCGTGATGCGTCCGTGCTCGAAGAGGCTCGTCGCGAGGTTCTTGAGGATGAGGCTCTCGTGCGCCGGGCTACCACCGAGCCGTGCACCCTTGGTGGGGGTAGGCATGTTCTTGCTCCTTTAAGGATTGGTCGAGCTGTCCGGCGTACCGGTCAACCCTGAAGTCAGTTGAACTGCTCGTCGTCCGACTCGTCGCCGTCGTAGTAGTCGGCGGTCGAGGGGTCGAAGTCCAGAGGCGAGTCCTTGAGCGAGAGGCCAAGCTCAGCAAGCTTGTCCTTCACCTCGTTGATCGACTTCGCACCGAAGTTGCGGATGTCGAGCAGGTCTGCCTCGCTGCGTGCGACGAGCTCGCCCACAGCGTGGATGCCCTCACGCTTGAGGCAGTTGTACGAACGGATCGTCAGCTGCAGGTCCTCGATCGGCAGAGCGAGGTCAGCGGCCAGTGCAGCGTCGGTCGGCGACGGGCCGATCTCGATGCCCTCGGCCTCGACGTTGAGCTCACGAGCCAGACCGAACAGCTCAACCAGCGTCTTGCCCGCAGATGCGAGGGCGTCACGCGGGCTGATGGCCTGCTTGGTCTCGACGTCGACGATCAGCTTGTCGAAGTCGGTGCGCTGCTCGACTCGGGTCGCCTCGACCTTGTAGGTGACCTTGAGGACCGGAGAGTAGATCGAGTCGACGGGAACGCGACCGATCTCAGCGTCGAACGACTTGTTCTGCTGGGCGGAGACGTAGCCACGTCCACGCTCGACAGTGAGCTCGATCTCCAGCTTGCCCTTGTCGTTCAGGGTGGCGATGTGCAGGTCAGGGTTGTGCACCTCGACGCCGGCCGGGGGGACGATGTCCGCGGCCGTGACCACTCCGGAGCCCTGCTTGCGCAGGTACATCACGACGGGCTCGTCGTTCTCCGAGGAGACGACGAGGTTCTTGACGTTGAGGATGATCTCCGTGACGTCTTCCTTGACACCCGGAACGGTGGTGAACTCGTGGAGCACACCGTCGATGCGGATGGACGTGACTGCGGCACCGGGGATCGAGGAGAGCAGCGTGCGACGCATCGAGTTGCCGAGCGTGTAGCCGAAGCCGGGCTCGAGGGGCTCGATGGAGAAGCGTGAACGGCTCTCCGAGATGACCTCTTCGGTCAGAGTGGGGCGCTGTGCGATGAGCACTGGTGAATTCCTTTCAGCGTGCGTCCGCTATATGACGCATCGTGTGACCGGCATGACGAAACTTCTTGCCGGGACCTGCAGCAGCACACCCACCGAGCGGGGCCATGCCCACCCCGCACCGAGGCGCGGGGTGGGCAGAACCCGATCGAGCAGGAGATGCGTGGATGTCAGACGCGGCGACGCTTCGGCTGGCGGCAGCCGTTGTGCGCCTGGGGGGTGACGTCCTGGATCGAGCCGACCTCGAGGCCAGCGGCCTGGAGGGAGCGGATCGCGGTCTCACGGCCGGAACCGGGGCCCTTGACGAAGACGTCGACCTTCTTCATACCGTGCTCCTGGGCGCGGCGAGCGGCGGCCTCGGCGGCGAGCTGCGCCGCGAACGGGGTCGACTTACGCGAACCCTTGAAGCCGACCTGGCCGGAGGAGGCCCAGGAGATCACGGCGCCGGACGGATCCGTGATCGAGACGATGGTGTTGTTGAACGTGCTCTTGATGTGCGCCTGGCCGACGGCGATGTTCTTCTTGTCTTTGCGGCGAGGCTTGCGTGCGCTTTGCGCGCCGCGAGTCTTGGGAGGCATGTGCTGTTTTTCTCCTGGATTGAGGTCTTCGGATCGCGGGACGCTCGCCCCGTCGCGCCGTGGGCGCTGCGGAGGGTTCCCGGCGAACTACTGCTGCTAGCGGGCCTTCTTCTTGCCGGCCACGGTGCGCTTCGGGCCCTTGCGGGTGCGAGCGTTGGTCTTGGTGCGCTGTCCGCGGACGGGAAGTCCCTTGCGGTGGCGCAGACCCTCGTAGCAGCCGATCTCAACCTTGCGGCGGATGTCAGCAGCAACCTCACGGCGAAGGTCACCCTCGAGCTTGTAGTTGCCCTCGAGGTAGTCACGCAGCGCGACGAGCTCGGTGTCCCCGAGGTCCTTCACGCGAACGTCCGGGCTGATCCCGGTGGCGCCCAGCGTCTGCTGAGCGCGGGTACGGCCAACGCCGTAGATGTAAGTGAGTGCAACCTCTAGCCGCTTGTCGCGGGGGAGGTCGACACCGATAAGACGTGCCATGTGCCTTCCGGCTCCTGTAGTGCCTTCGGAGGTCTGCCGCATCATCTCTCGCTGTCTGCGAGCCCCGGCCTCCGAGCCGAGGGTTCACGAGCCGTCACGGATCACTCCGCGCGCGGCCCGGTGATGGTGCGCTGGTCGTGCCCATTGAGATCATCTCTCAGGGGCACTGGACATGCTGGTCGAGCTGCGCAGAGCGCTGGGCAATCAGCCCTGGCGCTGCTTGTGACGCAGGTTCTCGCAGATGACCATGACGCGACCGTGCCGGCGAATCACCTTGCACTTGTCGCAGATCTTCTTGACGCTGGGGTTGACCTTCATCGTGGTTCCTCCGCCGCCGCATGACGAGATCCGGACGATAGTGTCCGGAGCGCGCTGGCAGCAGTTGATCGAGTGGTGGTTACTTGTAGCGGTAGACAATCCGGCCACGGGACAAGTCGTACGGGCTCAGCTCAACAACCACCCGGTCCTCAGGGAGGATTCGGATGTAGTGCTGACGCATCTTGCCCGAGATGTGAGCGAGCACTCTGTGACCGTTGGCCAGCTCCACGCGAAACATCGCGTTCGGCAGTGCCTCGACCACGCTGCCCTCGATCTCGATGACACCGTCCTTCTTCGCCATATCCTCCGCTAACTCTCGTGACGAACTACTGCCCACGGTTACCTTGAAACCGGCCGGCCGGAGCCTACAGATCCGAGCTTCCCGTGGATTGGTGGTGGCAGTGCGAGAGCACTAGACACCCAACGAAGCATCCTACGGCATGCAGCGGCGAAGGGAAACCCGGTCCGACTGTGCTGGCTGGGTCGGCCTCACTCGGGTCGCGAGATCAACCCGAGCTCCCAGGCCCGTTCGACCGTCTCCACACTCGAGTGTGTGCCCAGCTTCCGGTAGATGCTGCGCAGGTGGGTCTTGACGGTGTTCGAGGACAGGTAGAGCGAGCGCGCCACACCCGCCAACGAGGCGTTCGTGGCGAGGCTCTCGAGCACCTCCCTCTCACGCTCGCTGAGCTGAGCACTGGCCGTCGGAGCCGGGAACAGCTCAGCCGCATCGGCGAGCCCCTCCCTGTCGAGGATGGCGGCGATCCGTGGCACCTCGGTCGACAGATCCCTCAGAGTCGCCCGCGGAACCTTGAGAAAGGCCCGGAGGAGGCCGGTCGCGAGCGAGATGGCGACGGCTTCCTCGAGCGCAACCGCCGCCTCGTAGCGTCGCCCGCGGGCGTGCTCGGCTCCGGTCAGGATGAGCAGGAAGTCGAGGCGGTTCGCGGGCGCGTAGATCCGAGTCTTGAGCCACCGGGTCGCCACATCGACGGCGCGCGCGAACTCTCCGGAGAAGTACTCCGTGCGAGCCCGGGCCAGCCCAGTGATCTCGTAGCTCTGGGGGAAGCCCGCGATCGCGGTCCGGGCCCGAGAAAAGTGCCCGATCGCGAGGTTCAGGTCGACCGACGCCGCGACGAGCAGCGCCTCCCGCAGCCCCGGCACTCCCCCGTCGACTCTCGCTGCCTCGATCTCTCCCAGGACGCGGAAGTGTGACCCGTCGAACAGTGCCACCTGGGCCCTGATCATCGCTGCGAGGGCCCAGAACTCCCCGGCCTCCTCGGGCACGTCGAAGGCAGCCGCGCCGACCGCTGCCTCGATGTCGATCCGCTCGAGCGCCACGATCCCGCGCACGGTGGCCACGATCTTGTCGGCCGTCGGATCCTGGTCATAGCCGACCGGCGCCCGGGCGGCCGCGGCGAGCCACGCCTCGGCCGGTTCGAGATAGCCGAGCATGGCGCAAGCCAGGGCTGCCCCCACCGAGGCCTCACGCACGATCGCCGGGTGGTGGTGCTCACCGGCGAGCTCGGCGGCCTCCCGGAACGCGCTCAGGGCACCTGGCAGGTCTGCGGCCAGGAGCCGCGTCACCGCCCATTCGTGCAGGACCGGTGCCAGCTCGTCCCGCACGTCGTTGCGCAGGTCTTCCACCTGGAGGAGGACCGCGTCGTGGTCGCGCTCCGCAACCACCCGGGCGGCCATGAAGTCACCCGTCATCCGCAGGATCGCGATCTGGGCCAGGCTCTGCTCCATGGCCTCGGCGACCCCAGGCAGCGCAAACACCTCACGTCGCTCCACGCTGGCCGGTCCGACAGCCGCGAGGTCCAGCACATGGCTGCGGGAATGGTCGGCCGGATCCCCTGCCGGCTTGTGCAACGGGAGCAGGTGGTCGCGGGCGATGACCAGGCGCGCGTGACGCTCAAGCACCTCGCTGGGCATGGCCGCGACGGCAGCCGCGATCTCGTCTGGCGACTCCGCGACGAGCTCGACCCAGAACGCGTCGACAAGCTGGGCCACGTCCTCCCACAGTGATGCCCGGGACAGCAGAGCCAACGCGGTGGCGCTGCGCCCCTGGGCGGTATGGGTCTGCGCGGCTCGGCGCGAGACGACGCGGAACTGGCGAGGGTCCTGGCGGCGCAGGGCGTCCAGGCACGCGTGCCGCACAGCCGGGGCGTAGCGGTAGACGACTGCGTCCTGGAAGCGTTCGGCCATGAGCAGCCCAGACCCGACAAGCAGCTGAAGCGTGGCACCGACATCGCGCAGCCCTGAGCAGAGCTGGGCGGAGGCGGCTGTGAACTCGTCGAGGATCGCGGTCCGCACGATCAAGCGCTGCATCCGCCGGTCTGTCAGCTCGGTCCATACCGACTGCAGGAACGGCTCACCCGCCTGGAGGTCGATCGCGATCCCGCTGCGGCCAGGGTGGGGACTCGCTCCGTTGGTGAGGATCGCCCGGACCAAGGCCGGCCATCCCGCGGTCTCCAGATGGAGCGCCCGCGCGTCGTCCCCCGAGAGCGTGAACCCAAGGCGCTCGGCCAGCTCGTATGTCTCCTGAGCGTCGAGCAGCAGGTCGATGGGACGGATCACGACCGAGTCGATCGTCGCCGCCAGCACGGTCTCCACGCTCGCCACGTCACGCATGCACAGCACGAGGGACAGGCCTGGGAACCGGCGCAGGAGATCGAGGAGGTCGGCCTCGACGCGGGGGTCACGGACCTGGTCGAAGTCGTCGACCACGAGGCAGGTCTCCCCCTGAGAGCTCGCCAGCGCGTGGATCACCTCCGTGCGCCCGGAAGCCCCGTTCTCAGGAAGCTGAAGGAGGCCCGAGCCAACCATGGAGTCCGCAACCAGATCCCACAACGACGGGACCGGGCCGGCGTCGTCGCCGGGAGCCGTGCGGCCGGATACCCACACGACGCTCACCTCGTCGGGGAGCGAGCGGACCCAGTGACTGACCAGGCTCGTCTTGCCGTAGCCGCGCGGGCCACGCACGATCGTCAGCGGCTCTCGACGGTCCAGCAGGCCGATCAGGCTCGCCTTGACGACGAACACAGAGGGGGTGCGCGGCCACCGGGACGCGTGCCCCAGCGCGAGCGTCACAGCCCCACCCCCGACCGTATCCGGTGCCATCACGTCACCCCTGCCCAAGGTCTGCACTTCCCCCGTCGATCGCGCCTCATGGGAACGATCCGAGAATGGGAAGACTACGCGAAGTCTCCTGGACGCGGAGGGTGAAAACCCGCCGCTTGTCAAGCAGCGGCGAGCTAGAACGGGGCAATCTGGACGTTCAGCGCCGCCAAGCGGGCCGCCCCACCGTCGCGGGCGGTAAGCACCCAGATGCCGGCCTCACCGATCGCTACGGTGTGCTCCCAGTGAGCGGCGCGCGACCCGTCACTCGTCACGACCGTCCAGTCGTCCTCACACACCTGGGTGACCTGCTCCCCGCGGGTGATCATCGGCTCGACAGCCAGGCACATGCCCGGCCGGAGCCTCGCACCACGCTCCCGGGTGCGGTAGTTGAGCACGTCGGGCGCCTGGTGCATCTGGGACCCGATGCCGTGACCGACATACTCCTCGACGATCCCGTACCGGGTCCCGTGAGCCGCGCCTGACGCGGCGATCGAGTCCTCGACCGCGTCCGCCACAGCTGAGATCCTCGTGCCGGTCGCGAGCGCCGCGATCCCGGCCCAAAGAGCGTCCTCGGTCGCGCGGACCAGGTCCGCGTCCTGAGCGGATCCGCCCTCCAGGACGAGCGAGAGAGCCGCGTCGCCGTGCCAGCCGTCGACGATCGCCCCGCAGTCGATCGAGACCACGTCGCCCTCCCCCAGCTCGCGGCCGCCCGGGATGCCGTGGATCACCTCGTCGTTGACAGAGATGCAGACCGTAGCCGGGAAGCCCTCGTAGCCGAGGAAAGACGGTACGGCGCCCGCGTCCGCGATGACCTCAGCCGCAATCCGGTCGAGCTCGGCAGTCGTGATCCCCGGCCGGGCAACCTCTTCGAGGACCGACAGCGCCTGAGCCACCACGAGCCCCGCGCGACGCATGAGCAGAACCTGCTCAGGCATCTTGTACTCGATCCGCTCGCGTCCGAACATCGGGGACTGTCAGGCCTTGAGGGCGGCCAGCGCCACCACGAGACGATCGGTCACCTCGGAGACCTCGCCGAGGCCGTCCACCTCGGCCAGAGTGCCACGCTCGGCGTAGAGGCCGGAGATCGGGGCGGTCTGCTCGGCGTAGACGGAGAGCCGGTGACGGATGACCGGTTCGGTGTCGTCGGCGCGTCCCTCGATCTCGGCGCGCTTGAGCAGGCGCTCGGTCACGACGTCGGCGTCGGCCGTGATCTCCAGTGCGCCGTCCAGGGCCAGGCCCAGGTCAGCCAGGATCGCATCGAGCTCGGCTACCTGGGCGACGTTGCGGGGGTACCCGTCGAGGATGAACCCGACCTCACCCGCCGCAGCCTTCGCAGTCAGCTTGTCCCGCACCATGGCGTTGGTGACCTCGTCGGGCACGAGCTCGCCCTTGGCGGTGTATGCCTGGGCCAGCTTGCCAAGTTCGGTCTCCCCCTTGATGTTGGCGCGGAAGATGTCGCCGGTCGAGATGGCTTCGACGCCGAGGCTCTCGGCCAGGCGGGCCGCCTGCGTGCCCTTACCGGCCCCGGGAGGGCCCAGGAGGACCAGTCGTGCGCTCATCGGAGGAACCCTTCGTAGTGGCGCTGCTGCAGCTGAGAGTCGATCTGCTTGACCGTCTCCAGGCCCACGCCGACGATGATGAGGATCGAGGTCCCACCGAAGGGGATGTTCGTGCCGACATCCATGACGATGAACGTGATCGTGGGGATCAGCGCGACGAGCGCGAGGTAGATGGAACCGGCTGAGGTGATCCGGGTGATGACGTAGTCGAGGTACTCAGCCGTGGGGCGGCCGGCCCTGATGCCGGGCACAAATCCGCCGTACTTCTTCATGTTGTCGGCGACCTCGTCCGGGTTGAACGTGATGGCCGTGTAGAAGAAGCAGAAGAACAGGATGAGCACGACGTAGATCGCCAGGTGCAGCGGTGCGCTCGTCGCGACGATGTTGCGCTGGACCCACGCGACCCAGGCGGACTCCGGGCTGGCGAACTGCGCGATCAGGCCAGGCACCGCGAGCAGCGAGGACGCGAAGATCACGGGGATCACGCCGGCCATGTTGATCTTGATCGGGATGTACGTGGTCGAGCCACCGTACATCTTGCGACCGACCATGCGCTTGGCGTACTGGACCGGGATGCGTCGCTGGGACTGCTCGACGAAGACCACGAGGGCGACCACGAGCAGCGTCACGAGGATGACGATCGTGAACTTCTGCGGGCCACCGGCGCCGCCGGCGATCGACCACAGGGCGGGCGGGAAGCTCGCGGCGATCGACGTGAAGATGAGCAAGGACATGCCGTTGCCGATGCCGCGCTCGCTGATGAGCTCACCGAGCCACATGATCAGGCCGGCGCCTGCGGTCATCGTGATGACGATGATCAGCGAGGTCAGGAAGCTCGTGTTGGGGATGACGTCGCACCCGGGCAGCAGCTGTCCGCTGCGGGCCATGGTCACGTACGTCGTCGCCTGCAGCACGGCCAGGCCGACCGTCAGGTACCGGGTGTACTGCGTGAGCTTCGCGGTCCCGGACTGGCCCTCCTTGTGGAGCGCCTCGAAGTGAGGGATCACCACGCGTAGGAGCTGGACGATGATGGACGCCGTGATGTAGGGCATGATGCCCAGCGCGAAGATCGACAGCTGCAGCAGCGCACCGCCGCTGAACAGGTTGACCAGGCCGAGGATGTCGCTCGTGCCCCCGTTGTTGAGGCACTGCTGCACGTTCCCGTAGTCGACGCCCGGTGAGGGAACGAAGGACCCGACACGGAAGAGCGCCATGATCGAGATCGTGAACAGCAGCTTTCGCCGCAGGTCGGGCGTACGGAACGCCCTTGCGAATGCGCTGAGCACCTAGTCCTCCTGGTCCGCCGGAGCGGGATGTCGATACCGGATAACCGGCCGCTGAAGATGGCGTCGGTCGACCGACGCCCACCGAACCTTATCTGCTGTGTTGCAGTTCACGATAATCGGTCCGAAAGTCAGATCACAATCTCACCTGCAGACGCAGACAGGGCCGGTCGCGCGATGCGCGACCGGCCCTGCAGCGGTGTGTCAGTCCTGCGAGACGGAACCACCAGCGGCAAGGATCTTGTCCTTGGCGCTGCTGGAGACCTTGTCCACAGTCACGTCGAGCTTGACCGTGATCTCACCGGTGCCAAGCACCTTGACGAGCTCGCCCTTGCGGACGGCGCCCTTCGCGATAAGACCGTCGACCGTGACCGATCCACCCTCGGGGAAGAGAGCGGACAGCTTCTCCAGGTTGACGACCTGGTACTCGGTGCGGAACGGGTTCTTGAACCCGCGGAGCTTCGGAAGCCGCATGTGCATCGGCGTCTGTCCACCCTCGAACCGCTCGGGAACCTGGTAACGAGCCTTCTGGCCCTTGGTTCCACGTCCGGCGGTCTTACCCTTGGATGCCTCACCACGACCCACACGGGTCTTGGCGGTCTTGGCACCCGGGGCGGGACGCAGGTGGTGAACCTTGACCAGTCCACCGGCTCCGACGTCAGCAGGCTGAGCCTTTGCCGTCTTCGCCTTCGGCGCTGCCTCGGCAGCCGGAGCTGCCTTCGTGGCCGGAGCCTTCTTCGCAGCGGTCTTCTTTACGGGAGCGACAGCCTCAACGGCGACGTCCTTCTTGTCTGATTTCTCAGCCATGATCACTCGACCTCCTCAACGGCGACGAGGTGTGCCACCGTTGCTACCATCCCGCGGATCTCCGGGCGGTCTTCCTTCACGGCGGTGTCGCCGATCCGCTTGAGGCCAAGAGTGCGCAGGGTGTCGCGCTGATTCTGCTTGCCGCCGATACCGGACTTGAGCTGGGTCACCTTGAGACGGGCCATCATGCACCTGCCCCAGCTGCCGCAGCACGACCGGCTGCCTGTGCACGGAGCAGCGCCGCCGGGGCGACGTGCTCGAGCGGCAACCCGCGACGAGCTGCAACTGCCTCAGGCAGCTCCAGTCCGCGCAGTGCTGCCACCGTGGCGTGCACGATGTTGATCGCGTTGGTGGAACCAAGCGACTTCGACAGGACGTCGTGGATACCAGCGCACTCGAGCACTGCGCGAACCGGACCACCGGCGATAACGCCGGTACCGGGTGCCGCAGGGCGCAGGAAGACCACGCCGGCTGCTGCTTCACCAGTGATGGGGTGCGGGATGGTGCCCTGGATGCGAGGAACCTTGAAGAAGCTCTTCTTGGCCTCCTCGACACCCTTGGCGATCGCCGCAGGAACTTCCTTCGCCTTGCCGTAGCCGACGCCGACAGTTCCGTCGCCGTCTCCGACCACGACGAGCGCGGTGAAGCTGAAGCGACGGCCACCCTTGACGACCTTGGAAACGCGGTTGATCGTCACGACACGCTCGACGAAGGCGCTCTTCTCGGGCGCCTCCCGCCGACCGTCTCCGCGGCCTCCGCCACGACGGTCGTTACGACGATCGTTCTGCTCAGTGGTGGCGCCGCCCGTGGGGGCGCCGGTGGTGCTGCGCTGCCCTGCAGCCATCAGAGAGTCCTTTGCTTCGATGCGGAAGTGGTTCGCGTCACAGGGAAAGACCGCCTTCGCGGGCTCCGTCAGCGACTGCTGCCACTCGGCCGTGGTACTTGTTACCCCCGCGGTCGAACACGACCGCCGAGACGCCGATTGCCTTCGCACGTTCTGCAACGAGCTCGCCAATCTTGCGTGCCTTGGCGGTCTTGTCACCGTCGAATGCACGCAGGTCGGCCTCAAGGGTCGACGCTGATGCGATGGTCTTGCCGATGGTGTCATCGACGACCTGAGCGGTCATGTGGCGAGCGGAACGCGTAACCACCAGGCGCGGCTGAGCAGGCGTGCCTGAGACCTTCTTGCGCAGGCGAAGGTGACGGCGCTTACGCGCGACAGCCTTTCCTTTGCCCATGATCTTGAGAGCCATGGTTACTTACCAGCCTTTCCGGCCTTGCGGCGGACGATCTCGCCGGCGTAACGCACGCCCTTGCCCTTGTAAGGCTCAGGCTTGCGGATCTTGCGGATGTTCGCAGCGACCTCACCGACCTGCTGCTTGTCGATGCCCTGGACCGAGAACTTGGTCGGTGCCTCGACAGCAAAGGTGATGCCCTCGGGTGCCGGGATGACAACCGGGTGGCTGAAGCCGAGCGCGAACTCCAGCTCGGAGCCCTTCGCCGTGACGCGGTAACCAGTACCGACGATCTCGAGCTTCTTCTCGTAGCCGTCCGTCACACCAGTGATCATGTTGGCGAGCAGCGTACGAGTGAGGCCGTGCAGTGCACGTGAGGTGCGTTCGTCGTTGGGGCGGGTGACTACAAGAGCACCATCCTCAGCGTGAGCGACCTCGATAGGGGCGGGGATGACGTGCTCAAGAGACCCCTTGGGGCCCTTGATCGTCACGAGTGCGCCACTGATGGTGATGTCCACTCCGGAGGGAACCGGGACGGGGACTTTGCCGATACGGGACATGGCTATCTCCTCTCCGTCTTCCGATTACCAGACGTAGGCGAGGACTTCCCCACCCACGCCCTTCTTTGCGGCCTGCCGGTCGGTCAGGAGGCCTGAGGACGTGGACAAGATAGCCACTCCCAGTCCGCCGAGAACCTTGGGCAAGTTCGTGGACTTTGCGTATACACGCAGGCCAGGCTTGGAGATGCGGCGGATACCGACGAGCGAACGCTCGCGGTTCTGGCCGAACTTCAGCTGGAGGGTGAGGTACTTGCCCACGGGCGCGTCCTCAACGGTCCAGCCAGAGATGTATCCCTCAGCCTGCAAAATCTCAGCAATGTGCGACTTCAGCTTTGAGAACGGCATCTGAACCGTCTCGTGGTAAGCCGAGTTCGCGTTACGCAGACGCGTAAGCATGTCTGCGATCGGGTCGGTCATCGTCATTGGGCTTCTGCCCTTCCTCGACGGGGTATCCAGCTCGTGTCGTCAGACGACACGGTCGGGACCTTCGACGTAGTTGTTACCAGCTGCTCTTTGTGACGCCGGGAAGCTCGCCGCGGTGCGCCATCTCGCGCACGCAGATACGGCAGAGTCCGAACTTGCGGTAGACAGAGTGCGGGCGACCGCACTTCTGGCACCGGGTGTAGGCGCGCACCGCGAACTTAGGCTTTGCGGCTGCCTTGTTGACCAGGGCCTTCTTCGCCATGTCAGTTCTCCTTGAAGGGGAAGCCGAGACGCTTCAGAAGCGAACGGCCCTCAGCGTCGGTGGTTGCGGAGGTCACGACGGTGATGTCCATACCACGAACGCGGTCGACCTTGTCGGGGTCGATCTCGTGGAACATCGCCTGCTCGGTCAGACCGAAGGTGTAGTTGCCGTGACCATCGAACTGCTTGGGCGAGAGTCCGCGGAAGTCACGGATACGCGGCAGCGCGATCGACAGGAGCCGGTCAGCGAACTCCCACATACGGTCGCCACGCAGCGTGACGTGGGCGCCGATGGGCATACCCTCACGCAGCTTGAACTGGGCGATCGACTTGCGGGCCTTCGTGACCTGCGGCTTCTGACCGGTGATCGCGGTGAGGTCGCGGATAGCGCCCTCGATCAGCTTGGAGTCCTTGGCTGCGTCACCAACACCCATGTTGACCACGATCTTGGTCAGGCCGGCAACCTGGTTGATGTTCTCGTGAGAGAACTCTTCGCGCAGGCCGGGGATGATCTCCTCGGCGTAGCGGGCCTTGAGGCGAGGCTGTGCCTTCGCGTACGTCTCAGTGCTCATCAGATGTCCTTCTCGGCGTCGCCGTGGCCACGGGTCACGCGAACGCGAACCGTACGAGTACGGCCATCGCGCTCGACCTGCTCGGTGCGGACACCGAGACGCTTGGCGCGCTTAGCCTCAGCATCGTAGAACGCCACGTTGCTGACGTGGATCGCGGCCTCAACGGTCTCGATCCCGCCCGTGGTGGTCCCCCGCTGGGTCTGACCGACCTTGACGTGCTTGGTGACGCGCATGACGCCTTCGACGATGACACGGTCAGAGTCCGTGAGCACCGACAGGACGCGGCCCGTCTTACCCTTGTCGCGACCGGCGATGACAATCACCGTGTCGCCCTTCTTGATCTTCGCCATATCAGAGCACCTCCATAGCCAACGAGATGATCTTCATGAACTTCTTGTCGCGCAGCTCGCGGCCAACCGGGCCGAAGATGCGGGTTCCACGAGGCTCGCCGTCATTCTTGAGAATGACCGCCGCGTTCTCGTCGAACTTGATGTAGGAACCGTCGGGACGACGGCGCTCCTTGGTGGTCCGAACGATGACAGCCTTGACCACATCGCCCTTCTTCACGTTGCCGCCTGGGATCGCGTCCTTGACTGTTGCGACAATGACGTCGCCGATTCCGGCGTAGCGACGGCCCGACCCACCGAGAACGCGGATGCAGAGAATTTCCTTGGCACCCGTGTTGTCGGCGACCCGAAGTCGCGACTCCTGCTGGATCATGTAATGAACTCCTGTCGTCGAGCTGGTTCTCGCCTGTGCGAGCCTTGCCGAACGGATAGCTGTCAAGCACTGTAGTAGCTGCTCTCACCCCTGCGGGGCGGACCATGTTCCCACGGATCCGCCCCTCAGGTCGTGCGAGCTCTACTTCCAAGTGCTGGTACTTCTTGGCGTGCAGGTACTACTTGGCCTTCTCGAGGATCTCCACCAGTCGCCACCGCTTGGTAGCGGACAGCGGGCGGGTCTCCATGATGAGGACGAGGTCGCCGGTGCCAGCAGAGTTCTGCTCGTCGTGCGCCTTGACCTTACTCGTACGTCGGATCACCTTACCGTAGAGCGGGTGCTTGACCCGATCTTCGACCTCGATGACGATCGTCTTGTCCATCTTGTCACTGACAACGTAGCCGCGCCGCGTCTTGCGGTTCGCCCGGTTGGCGGTGACGTCCTGCTCTGCAGCTGCCTCAGCAGTTGTCTTGTCGCTCATGTCAGCCTCACTCACTCACGCTCGGTGCGGTACGGATGCCGAGCTCGCGCTCACGCAGGATCGTGTAGATCCGCGCGATGTCACGACGAACAGCCTTGAGCCGACCGTGGCTCTCCAGCTGGCCGGTGGCCGACTGGAAGCGGAGGTTGAAGAGCTCCTTCTTCGCCTTCTCGAGTTCGGCGACGAGCTTCTCGTCGTCGAACCCGTCCAGCTCACTGGGAGCCAGGTCCTTGGTTCCGAAAGCCATCAGCTGCCACCACCCTCGCGCACCACGAAACGGCACTTCATCGGGAGCTTGTGGATTGCGCGACGCATAGCCTCCCGAGCCAGGGGCTCCGGAACACCGGCGAGCTCGAAAACGATTCGACCGGGCTTGACGTTGGCGATCCACCACTCGGGGGAACCCTTACCTGAACCCATTCGGGTCTCCGCCGGCTTCTTGGTCAGCGGACGGTCAGGGTAGATGTTGATCCAGACCTTGCCACCACGCTTGATGTGGCGGGTCATGGCGATACGAGCAGCTTCGATCTGACGGTTCGTCACGTATGCAGGCTCAAGAGCCTGGATGCCGTACTCGCCGAAAGCGATCGTGGTGCCACCCGTTGCGGCGCCGGAGCGCCCGGGGTGGTGCTGCTTGCGGTGCTTGAGCCTGCGCGGGATAAGCATCGCTCAGGCCTCCGTTCCGGACTCAGCGACCGGTGCGGCTTCTGCAGCTGCAGGAGCCGGCTCGGCCTGGGCGGGCGCCTCGGCGGAAGCCGGACGCTCGTTCCGACGACCGCCGCGAGCCGGACGCTCGCCACCACGCGGTGCGCCGCGGGGCGCACGAGGCGCCTGCGTCGCCTGCTGTGCGGCGAACTCCTTCTCGGTCATGTCGCCCTTGTAGATCCACACCTTGACGCCGATACGGCCGAAGGAGGTGCGTGCCTCGAAGAACCCATAGTCGATGTTCGCGCGGAGCGTGTGCAGGGGCACACGGCCTTCGCGGTAGAACTCGCTACGGCTCATCTCGGCGCCGCCGAGGCGACCGGAGCACTGGACACGGATGCCCTTGGCTCCGGCGCGCTGAGCGGACTGCATGCCCTTGCGCATGGCGCGTCGGAAGGACACGCGGCTAGCGAGCTGCTCGGCGATCCCCTGGGCCACGAGCTGAGCATCGATCTCAGCGTTCTTCACCTCGAGGATGTTGAGCTGAACCTGCTTGCCGGTGAGCTTCTCAAGCTCGCCGCGGATGCGGTCTGCCTCGGCGCCACGACGACCGATCACGATGCCCGGACGGGCCGTGTAGATGTCGACGCGGACGCGGTCGCGGGTGCGCTCGATCTCAACCTTCGAGATTCCAGCGCGCTCGAGGCCGGTGCCCATGAGCTTGCGGATCTGGACGTCCTCGCGGACGTAGTCACGGTAGCGCTGACCGACCTTCGTGCTGTCGGCGAACCAACGCGAACGGTGGTCGGTGGTGATCCCGAGACGGTACCCGGTAGGGTGAACCTTCTGTCCCACTATCGGGCCCTTCCCTTCGTGTCTTCGCGCGGAGCGACGACCACAGTGATGTGGCTCGTCCGCTTGAGGATCTGGCTGGCTCGCCCCTGCGCACGGGGACGGAACCTCTTGAGGGTTGGTCCCTCGTCGATGAACGCCTCAGAGATGAAGAGCTGGTGCTCATCAAATGCGACACTCGCACGGTCCGCCTTGACCCGTGCGTTCGCGATCGCGCTCTGCACGACCTTGAGGATCGGCTCGCTCGCCGTTTGCGGTGCAAACTTCAGCACCGCGACGGCCTCAGTTGCCTGCTTGCCACGGATAAGATCCACGACGCGCCGGGCCTTCTGAGGCGTGACACGGACGAACCGTGCCTGCGCCTTGGCTTCCATTGCTGTCCTGCCTTCTTGTCTCGTCATGACCAAGAGGTCCTGTCGCTACTGACCCGCGGGTCAGCGGCGACGACCCTTCTTGTCGTCTTTCACGTGGCCACGGAACGTACGCGTCGGCGAGAACTCGCCGAGCTTGTGTCCGACCATCGATTCGGTGACGAACACCGGGGTGTGCTTACGACCGTCGTGCACGGCAAAAGTGTGACCGAGGAAGTCGGGCGTGATGACCGACCGACGGGACCATGTCTTGATGACGTTCTTGGTCCCCTTCTCGTTCTGGACGTCCACCTTCTTCTGGAGGTGTCCATCGACGAAGGGGCCCTTCTTCAGGCTGCGTGGCATGTCAGGCTCCTATCAACGCTTCTTGTTGCCGGAACGACGGCGACGAACGATCAGCTTGTCGCTCGCCTTGTTGGGACGACGGGTACGGCCTTCGGCCTGTCCCCACGGGCTGACGGGGTGACGTCCACCGGACGTCTTTCCCTCACCACCACCGTGCGGGTGGTCGACCGGGTTCATGGCGACACCACGGACGGTCGGGCGCTTGCCCTTCCAACGCATGCGGCCGGCCTTGCCCCAGTTGATGTTGGACTGCTCGGCGTTGCCCACCTCGCCGACCGTGGCGCGGCAGCGCAGGTCGACGTTGCGGATCTCACCGGACGGCATACGCAGCTGGGCGAATGCGCCGTCCTTGGCGACGAGCTGAACAGAGACACCAGCCGAACGTGCGATCTTCGCGCCGCCACCGGGCTTGAGCTCGATGGCGTGGATGACCGTACCGGTCGGGATGTTGCGAAGAGGCAGGTTGTTGCCGGGCTTGATGTCAGCCCCGGCGCCGTTCTCGATCGAGTCACCCTGGTGCAGCTTGTTCGGTGCAATGATGTAGCGCTTCTCGCCGTCTGCGTAGTGCAGCAGCGCGATGCGGGCGGTCCGGTTCGGGTCGTACTCGATGTGAGCGACCTTGGCGGGCACGCCGTCCTTGTCGTGGCGACGGAAGTCGATGACGCGGTACGCACGCTTGTGTCCACCACCCTTGTGACGGGTGGTGATCCGACCGGAGCTGTTACGCCCACCGGTCTTGTGGAGCGGACGGATAAGCGACTTCTCCGGCTCCGAGCGCGTGATCTCGACGAAGTCGGCCACGCTGGCGCCGCGGCGTCCGGGCGTAGTCGGCTTGTACTTACGGATTCCCATGGGGATCTATCCTCAATCTGCTCTCGGCCGGCTCAGCCGACTGGTCCACCGAACATGTCAATCGAACCCTCACGGAGGGAGACGATTGCACGCTTGGTGTCCTTGCGCTTGCCGATACCGAAACGGGTCCGCCTGGTCTTACCCTTGCGGTTGATCGTGTTGACGGAGGAGACCTTGACGTCGAAGATCTTCTCGATCGCGATCTTGATCTCTGTCTTGTTCGCCCGCGGGTCGACGAGGAAGGTGTACTTACCCTCGTCGAGCAGGCCATAGCTCTTCTCAGAGAGAACCGGTGCGATCACGATGTCGCGCGGGTTCTTCTGAACAGCTGGCGTCGAAGTCACTGGAGTAGTCACTTGGCGTCCTCCTTCACGAGCTCAGCCAACTCGGACTCGGTCGCCACGGCCTTGGCCGAAGCGCCCTTGGCGGGGCCCGCGAGGAATGCAGCGAGTGCACCCTGCGTGAAGACCACGTCGTCGGAGACGAGCACGTCGTAGGTGTTGAGCTGGTCGGCAACCAGAAGGTGGACCTGCTCAGCATTCTGAAGAGACTTCACAGTCACGTCGTCGCCGCGCTCGAGAATGACGAGCACGTGCTTACGGGGTGAGAGGTTCGCGAGCGAGTTGATCGCCTGCTTGGTCGACGGCGAGCCATCGATCCCGAATCCCGTCACAACGTGGATGCGGCCGGCACGTGCCCGGTCAGAGAGGGCACCGCGCAGGGCGGCAACCTTCATCTTCTTGGGGGTGCGCTGGCTGTAGTCGCGCGGCTTGGGGCCGTGAACGACTCCACCACCGGCGAACTGAGGTGCACGGATCGAGCCCTGACGAGCCCGGCCGGTGCCCTTCTGCTTGTACGGCTTGCGTCCACCACCGCGGACTTCACCGCGGGTCTTGGTGCTGTGCGTACCCTGACGGGCTGCAGCAAGCTGCGCGACAACGACCTGGTGGATCAATGGAATATTCGTCTGGACGTCGAACACCTCGGCGGGAAGCTCGGCAGTGCCGGCCTTCTTGCCTGTGGCGTCGATGACGTCGACAGTCAGCGTTTCAGACATGCTGTCACGCACCCTTCGCGGCACTACGCACGAGGACGACGCCACCCCTGGGGCCCGGAACGGCGCCCTTGACGAGCAGCAGTCCCTTCGCAGCGTCGACCGCGTAAACGGTCAGGTTCTGGGTGGTCTGACGGTCAACGCCCATCCGACCGGCCATCCGCATGCCCTTGAACACTCGCGACGGGGTTGAAGCCCCACCGATCGAGCCAGGCTTGCGGTGGTTCTTGTGTGCACCGTGGGAGGCACCGACGCCGTGGAAGCCGTGACGCTTCATGACACCGGCGAAGCCCTTGCCCTTGGTGGTTCCGATGACGTCCACGAGGCTGCCGGCCACGAAGGCGTCGGCCGTGATCTCCTGGCCGAGCGCAAACTCGCCAGCGTCGGACGTACGGATTTCGGTCACGTGACGGCGCGGGGTGACCCCGGCCTTCTCGAAGTGACCCTTGAGAGGCTGCGACACCTTGCGCGGGTCGATCTGCCCGTACGCGAGCTGGACGGCTGCATAGCCGTCGACCTCTGCGGAGCGGATCTGGGTCACCACGTTGGTGCCGACCTCGACCACAGTCACGGGAACGAGAAGTCCTGCTTCGTTCCAGACCTGAGTCATACCGAGCTTGGTTCCGAGTACGGCCGTGACGGGCCGCTCGTTCTGCTGGGTAGCCATGTGTATGTCCTCCCCCAGTCTCAGAGCTTGATCTCGATGTTCACGTCCGCGGGCAGGTCGAGTCGCATGAGCGAGTCAACTGCCTTCGGCGTGGGATCGATGATGTCGATGAGCCGCTTGTGCGTGCGCATTTCAAAGTGCTCGCGGCTGTCCTTGTACTTGTGAGGCGACCTGATGACGCAGAAAATGTTCTTCTCCGTCGGCAACGGCACCGGGCCCACGACCGTCGCACCAGCGCGTGTCACCGTGTCGACGATCTTGCGCGCCGAGCTGTCGATGACCTCGTGGTCGTAGGACTTGAGCCGGATGCGGATCTTCTGTCCCGCCATGGCGTCGTCTGACTCTTTCTCTCGAACTGTCCGACCCCCGCGCTCGGGCGTGTCGCTATGCGTGACACGTCTCTGCGCTGCACCACTCTGTGGTGCGGAGTCGTTGGATATGCGATGCGAACCGCGTACGTGGGCGTAGATGCCCGACGACGCAGAACAACGTCACAACGTCTTCTCGCCTGTGCTGAACCGATGGTCCCGCGGTGCCTCGATCTGATGTCTCACAGAGAGTTCAACACACGGAACGACCCCCCTCGAGGGGCCCGATGTTCAACACACTGTTCGAAATGAGAATGAGCGCGCCTGCAACAGGCAACCTGGATAGTCTGCCACGCCTCGGCCACAAAAGCCAGCCGCGCGTGGAGGATGTCTCCGGTCCCTTAGGTTACCGCATCCTGGCCCCACGCCGAACATCGCGTCGGACACAGCCCCGCGACGCCGGCTCCGGACGCACGAGGGCCCGGTGACCGTGTGGTCACCGGGCCCTCGTGCGCGAGCTGGATCAGCTAGTCAGAAAATCACTTGACGATCTTCGTGACCTGACCCGATCCAACGGTGCGGCCACCCTCACGGATAGCGAAGCCGAGGCCCTCTTCCATGGCGATCGGCTGGATGAGCTCGACCGACATCTCGGTGTTGTCACCAGGCATGACCATCTCGGTGCCCTCGGGCAGCGTGATGACGCCGGTGACGTCCGTGGTGCGGAAGTAGAACTGCGGGCGGTAGTTGGAGTAGAACGGGTTGTGACGCCCGCCCTCGTCCTTGCCCAGGATGTAGACGCGAGCCTCGAAGTTCGTGTGAGGCGTGATCGAGCCGGGCTTGACGACAACCTGGCCGCGCTCGACGTCTTCACGCTTGATGCCACGAAGGAGGAGACCGGTGTTGTCGCCGGCCTGAGCCTCGTCCATCGACTTGTGGAAGGTCTCGATGCCCGTGACGGTCGTCTTCTGCGCGGGGCGGATTCCGACGATCTCGACCTCAGAGTTGAGCGCAAGACGCCCACGGTCGACCTTGCCGGTGACGACGGTTCCACGACCGGTGATCGTGAAGACGTCCTCGATCGGCATCAGGAAGGGCTTGTCGAGGTCGCGGACGGGGTCCGGGACGTTCTCGTCAACAGCGTCCATGAGGTCCGAGACGGACTGAACCCAGACGGGGTCGCCCTCGAGAGCCTTGAGGCCGGAGACGCGCATGACGGGAGCGTTGTCGCCGTCGAAGCCCTGTGCGGAGAGGAGCTCGCGCACCTCCATCTCGACGAGCTCGAGGATCTCCTCGTCGTCAACCATGTCGGACTTGTTCAGCGCGACCATCAGGTAGGGGACACCAACCTGGCGGGCGAGCAGAACGTGCTCGCGGGTCTGAGCCATCGGACCATCGGTCGCGGCGACGACGAGGATAGCGCCGTCCATCTGCGCGGCACCGGTGATCATGTTCTTGATGTAGTCAGCGTGGCCGGGAGCGTCGACGTGCGCGTAGTGACGCTTCTCGGTCTCGTACTCGATGTGCGCGATGTTGATCGTGATACCGCGCTGCTTCTCTTCCGGCGCCTTGTCGATCTCGTCGAACTTGAACTCAGGGTTCACGTCCGGGTACTTGTCGTGCAGCACCTTCGAGATCGCTGCCGTCAGCGTCGTCTTACCGTGGTCGACGTGACCGATGGTACCGATGTTGACGTGGGGCTTGTTCCGCTCAAACTTGGCCTTAGCCACTGGGGGTCCTCCTGGGACTTTGGGTAGTTGTGCCGAACGATGCAGTTCCTCCCCCTCGCGAGAGAGGAGCTGCGGGGCGTGCGGGTCGCTACAGGTTGATGGTGTTGATACTACAGTTCGACCTGTTGGGGACTCACTCGCCCCGGGTCTTCTTGATGATTTCTTCGGCAACGTTCCGAGGAACCTCGGAGTAGCTGTCGAACTGCATCGAGTACACTGCACGACCCTGGGTCTTGGACCGCAGATCGCCGATGTACCCGAACATCTCGGAAAGAGGCACGGTTGCCTGGATGACCTTCACGCCGGTTGCGTCTTCCATGGCCTGGATCATGCCACGGCGTGAGTTGATGTCGCCGATCACGTCGCCCATGTATTCCTCAGGGGTACGCACCTCGACTGCCATGACCGGTTCGAGCAGAACCGGGTCCGCCTGCCGGACGCCCTCTTTGAGGATCATCGAGCCGGCAATCTTGAACGCCATCTCCGAGGAGTCGACGTCGTGGTAGGCGCCATCGAGCAGGATCGCCTTGATCCCGACCAGCGGGAAGCCGGCGAGCACGCCGAGCTGCATCGCGGACTGGATACCGGCGTCGATGCTCGGGATGTACTCACGAGGGATACGTCCACCCGTGACCTTGTTCTCGAAGACGTAGAGCTCTTCGCCCGACGGGTCGAGAGGCTCGAAGGACATCTGCACCTTGGCGAACTGGCCAGATCCACCGGTCTGCTTCTTGTGCGTGTAGTCGATCTTGGGGACGATGCGGCGGATCGTCTCACGGTAGGCGACCTGGGGCTTGCCCACGTTCGCCTCGACGTGGAACTCGCGACGCATGCGGTCCACGAGGATGTCCAGGTGCAGCTCGCCCATTCCGGCGATGACAGTCTGGCCGGTGTCCTCGTTGAGGGAGACCTGGAAGGTCGGGTCCTCGTCGGAGAGCTTCTGGATGGCGATCGAGAGCTTCTCCTGGTCGCCCTTCGTCTTCGGCTCGATGGCGACGGAGATGACGGGGTCGGGGAAGGTCATCGACTCGAGAACCAGCGGGTTCGCCAGGTCGCAGAGGGTGTCACCGGTCGTGACGTCCTTGAGCCCGATGAAGGCGTAGATGTGACCCGCGGTCGCGCTCTCGACCGGGTTCTCCTTGTTGGAGTGCATCTGGAACAGCTTTCCGATGCGCTCCTTCTTGCCCTTCGTCGCATTGAGCACCTGGGCGCCCTGGCTGACGTGGCCGGAGTACACGCGGACGTAGGTCAGGCGACCGAAGAACGGGTGCGTGGCGACCTTGAACGCGAGAGCCGAGAAGGGCTCGTCGGCGCTGGGGTGGCGCACGACGATCTTCTCTTCGTCGCGAACGTCGTGGCCCTCGATGGCGGGCACGTCGAGCGGCGTCGGCAGGTAGTCGATGACAGCGTCGAGCATGGGCTGGACGCCCTTGTTCTTGAACGCCGAGCCGCACAGGACCGGGTAGCCCTCGGACCGGATCGTCAGCTGGCGGATGCCGGCCTTGAGCTCGGCGACCGTGAACTCTTCACCGGAGAGGTACTTCTCCATGAGCTCGTCGTTCGCCTCGGCGACGGCCTCGATGAGCTCTGCGCGGTACTGCGCGGCCTTCTCGACGAGGTCGGCCGGGATCTCTTCGACTGCGTAAGCCTCACCCAGAGCGGTCTCGCCGTGCCAGACGAGGGCCTTCTGCTCGACGAGGTCGACAACACCGATGAAGTCGCCCTCGGAGCCGATCGGCAGCTGGATGACGAGCGGCTTCGCCTTGAGGCGGTTGATGATCGTGGAGACGGTGAAGTAGAAGTCCGCGCCCAGCTTGTCCATCTTGTTGACGAAGCAGATGCGGGGGACGTCGTACTTGTCGGCCTGGCGCCAGACGGTCTCGGACTGAGGCTCGACACCTTCCTTGCCGTCGAAGACCGCGACCGCGCCATCGAGGACGCGCAGCGAACGCTCGACCTCGACCGTGAAGTCGACGTGGCCGGGAGTGTCGATGATGTTGATCTGGTTCTCGTGCCAGTAGCAGGTCGTCGCGGCCGACGTGATCGTGATGCCGCGCTCCTGCTCCTGCTCCATCCAGTCCATCGTTGACGCGCCGTCGTGCGTCTCACCGATCTTGTAGTTGACCCCGGTGTAGAACAGGATCCGCTCGGTGGTAGTCGTCTTTCCGGCATCGATGTGGGCCATGATGCCGATGTTGCGGACCTTGTTCAGGTCGGTCAGCACGTCAAGTGCCACGGTGGTTTACCTCTTACTGATGAGTGGATGGAGCACGAAGAACAGCAGTGACGCAACCCGTGCGTCGAAAGATGAGGAGGTGCCCCGGGGAAACCGCCCCCGGGGCACCCAGCCTTCACTACCAGCGGTAGTGAGCGAATGCCTTGTTCGACTCGGCCATCTTGTGGATGTCCTCGCGACGCTTGACCGCGGCACCCAGGCCGTTGCTCGCGTCGAGGATCTCGTTCATGAGGCGCTCGGTCATCGTCTTCTCGCGACGAGCACGCGAGTAGTCGGTGAGCCAGCGCAGCGCGAGCGTCGTCGCCCGCACCGGGCGAACCTCGACGGGGACCTGGTAGGTCGCTCCACCAACACGGCGTGAACGAACCTCGAGGGCGGGGCGGAGGTTCTCGAGCGCGCGCTTGAGCACGACGACGGGGTCACCCGAGGTCTTCTCGCGAACACCTTCGAGGGCGCCGTAGACGATCGCTTCCGCGGTCGACTTCTTGCCGTCGAGAAGAACCTTGTTGATCAGTTGCGTGACGACCGGCGATCCGTAGACCGGGTCGACGATAAGTGGCCGCTTCGGGGCCGGACCCTTACGAGGCATCTCAGCTCTTCTCCTTCTTCGCGCCATAACGGCTGCGAGCCTGCTTGCGGTTCTTGACACCCTGGGTGTCGAGCGCGCCGCGAATGACCTTGTAACGCACACCGGGGAGGTCCTTCACACGACCGCCGCGAACGAGCACGATCGAGTGCTCCTGGAGGTTGTGGCCGACGCCGGGGATGTAGGCGGTGACCTCAACGCCACTGGAGAGCTTCACGCGAGCAACCTTGCGGAGCGCGGAGTTCGGCTTCTTCGGGGTGGTGGTGTAAACGCGGGTGCACACACCGCGACGCTGAGGGGAGCCCTTGAGGGCCGGCGTCTTGGACTTTGAGACCTTTGATGTCCGCCCCTTGCGGACGAGCTGCTGAATCGTGGGCACTGCGTCTCCGTGTCTACTCGAGCCCGCCAAGAAGTTCTCGACGACGGCTACTGGTATGTATTGCTGGTCTGTGTCCGGGCTGGGTGCACAAGGGCACCGCAGCTTCGCTGCAATACGCCACGTACCACCGGCTCGATGGTCCAGCTCGTCGCTTCACAGCGTCGAACCAGAGAAGCCCGCCAGCTTGCGGGGCCTTCGTCACGGGACCAGATGATTCCGGTCCTTGTCCATGCACCCACCACCATCGAGCCTGAGCAGCTTGCGCTCCTCGGCGACCGGTGGTCGGTAGCTGGTGGGACAGACGAAAGCCCGACAGCACGGGCACGGTTGCTAACCCTACTCGGGATCAGCGGTGAGGTCAAAGCAGCGGCTCAGCGGGGCTGGGCTCACCGAATCAACGACTGCGGGGCGGCTCCCCCGGAAGGGAACCGCCCCGCAGTCGCTGCGACTGATCAGACCCGATCAGGTCGGTCGGCCTCGGTGGACACCGCTCAGCGGAAGTCCGGACCGAAGTCGATGTCCTCGAGCGGGATCGCTTCGCCGGAGCCCATACCGAGCGGCGGGAAGTCGATCTCGTCGTACCCGAAGCTCGGGTACAGCTCGGCCTTGGCCTCTTCGGTCGGCTCCACCTCGACGTTGCCGTAGCGAGGCAGACCCGTTCCGGCCGGGATGAGCTTTCCGAGGATGACGTTCTCCTTGAGGCCCAGCAGCGGGTCGCGGCGACCGCTCATGGCGGCCTCCGTGAGCACGCGGGTGGTCTCCTGGAACGACGCCGCGGACAGCCACGAGTCGGTCGCGAGCGACGCCTTCGTGATGCCCATGAGCTCGGGGCGACCCGAGGCCGGCTGGCCGCCTTCCGCCACGGCGCGGCGGTTGGCGTCCTCGAAGCGGCCACGTGCGGCCAGCTCGCCCGGGAGCAGGATGGAGTCACCCGAGTCGAGCACGGTCACGCGACGCAGCATCTGCCGCACGATGACCTCGATGTGCTTGTCGTGGATGTCCACGCCCTGCGAGCGGTAGACGTCCTGGACCTCGTCCACCAGGTGCTTCTGGGTGGCGCGGGGGCCGAGGATGCGCAGGACCTTCTTGGGGTCGACAGCACCCTGGACGAGCTGCGTGCCGACGACGACCTCCTGGCCGTCCTCGACGAGCAGACGCGACCGCTTGGTGACCGGGTACGCGATCTCCTCGGAGCCGTCCTCGGGGGTGAGGACGATCCGACGGGTGCGCTCGGAGTCATCGATCGTGATCCGTCCGGTGTACTCCGCGATGGGCGCCTCACCCTTGGGGGTGCGGGCCTCGAAGAGCTCGGTCACACGGGGCAGACCCTGCGTGATGTCGTCTGCCGAGGCCACACCACCGGTGTGGAACGTACGCATGGTCAGCTGGGTTCCGGGCTCACCGATCGACTGGGCCGCGATGATACCGACGGCCTCACCGATGTCGACGAGCTTGCCGGTGGCCAGCGAACGGCCGTAGCACTTGGCGCACGTGCCGACGTGCGACTCACAGGTGAGCACGGAACGCACCTTGAGCTGGGTGACCCCAGCCGCGAGCAGCGCGTCGATGAGCACGTCGCCGACGTCCTCACCAGCAGTCCCGAGCACCTTGCCGTCGACCTCGACCGAGGAGGCGAGGGTGCGGGAGTAGATGCTCTGCTCCACCTTGTCGTGGCGGACCAGACGCCCGTCTCCGAGGTCCTCCCCCACCGGCAGGGTCAGGCCGCGCTCGGTCCCGCAGTCGTCCTCGCGGACGATGACGTCCTGCGACACGTCCACCAGACGGCGGGTCAGGTACCCCGAGTCGGCGGTGCGCAGCGCGGTGTCGGCCAGTCCCTTACGGGCACCGTGGGTCGCGATGAAGTACTCGAGGACCGAGAGGCCCTCACGGTAGTTCGACTTGATCGGACGCGGGATGATCTCACCCTTGGGGTTTGCCACCAGCCCACGCATACCGGCGATCTGGCGAACCTGCATCCAGTTACCACGAGCACCCGAGCCGACCATGCGGTAGACCGTGTTGCGAGCAGGGAAGTTCTCCTGCATCGCCTTGGCGACCTTGTCCGTGGCCTGGGTCCAGATCTCGATGAGCTCCTGGCGGCGCTCGTCGTCGGTGATCAGGCCCTTCTCGTACTGCTGCTGGACCTTGAGCGCCCGGGCCTCGTGAGCCTCGAGGATCTCGGCCTTCTCGTGCGCCGGCGTCGCGACGTCGGAGATCGCGATCGTGATGCCCGAGCGGGTCGCCCAGCGGAAGCCGGCAGCCTTGAGCGCGTCGAGCGACTCGGCCACCTCGACCTTGGGGTAGGTCTCGGCCAGCTCGTTGACGATCTGGGAGAGGACCTTCTTGTCCACGACCTTGTTGACGTACGGGTAGTCCACGGGCAGCAGCTCGTTGAACAGCGCACGACCGAGGGTCGTCTCGAAGAGGATCGCCTTGCCCGGCTCCCAGCCCTCGGGGGCCGTGAAGTCCGTCGTCGGAGGAACCAGGTCCTCCATGCGAATGATCACGACGGCGTTGAGGTCGAGGGATCCACCGTCGAAGGCCATGATCGCCTCGGACACGGAGCTGAATGCCCGTCCGGACCCGATCGGGTCTTCCTTGTCGCTCGTCAGGTGGAACAGGCCGATGATCATGTCCTGTGAGGGCATGGTGACCGGACGTCCGTCGGACGGCTTGAGGATGTTGTTGCTCGAGAGCATGAGGATGCGGGCCTCGGCCTGCGCCTCTGCGGACAGCGGCAGGTGCACAGCCATCTGGTCACCGTCGAAGTCGGCGTTGAACGCCGCACAGACGAGCGGGTGCAGGTGGATGGCCTTGCCCTCGACGAGCATCGGCTCGAAGGCCTGGATACCCAGGCGGTGCAGCGTCGGTGCACGGTTGAGCAGGACCGGGTGCTCGGTGATGACCTCTTCGAGGACGTCCCACACGGCCGGCTTCGCGCGCTCCACCATGCGCTTGGCGCTCTTGATGTTCTGGGCGTGGTTGAGGTCGACAAGACGCTTCATGACGAAGGGCTTGAAGAGCTCGAGCGCCATCTGCTTGGGAAGACCGCACTGGTGCAGCTTGAGCTGCGGGCCGACGACGATGACCGAACGGCCCGAGTAGTCGACGCGCTTTCCGAGCAGGTTCTGACGGAAACGCCCCTGCTTGCCCTTGAGCATGTCGGAGATCGACTTGAGCGGGCGGTTGCCCGGTCCGGTGACCGGACGGCCACGACGACCGTTGTCGAAGAGGGAGTCGACAGCTTCTTGAAGCATGCGCTTCTCGTTGTTGACGATGATCTCCGGAGCGCCCAGGTCGAGCAGACGCTTGAGACGGTTGTTGCGGTTGATGACGCGGCGGTACAGGTCGTTGAGGTCCGACGTCGCAAAACGTCCACCGTCGAGCTGAACCATCGGGCGCAGGTCCGGCGGGATGACCGGGACGGCGTCCAGGACCATGCCCGTGGGCGAGTTGGTCGTGGTGAGGAAGGCGTTGACGACCTTGAGGCGCTTGAGCGCCCGGGTCTTGCGCTGGCCCTTGCCCGTCTTGATGATCTCGCGCAGGCTTGTCGCTTCGCCCTCGAGGTCGTAGTCCTGGAGGCGCTTCTGGATCGCCGCGGCGCCCATCGAGCCCTCGAAGTAGTTGCCGTACCGGTCCTGCAGGGCGCGGTAGAGCATCTCGTCGCCCTCGAGGTCAGCGACCTTGAGGCTCTTGAACTTGTCCCAGACCTGGTCCAGGCGCTCGAGCTCGGCGTCGCTCCGCTTACGGATCTGCGCCATCTCGCGCTCGGCCGAGTCGCGCACCTTGCGGCGTGCGTCGGCGCGGGCGCCCTCGGCCTCGAGCTCGGCGAGGTCGGTCTCCAGGCGCTTGGCCCGGTTCTCGATCTCGTTGTCGCGGCGGTCCGTGATCTCCTTCTTCTCCAGGTCGATCTCGTTCTGGAGATTGGGGAGGTCTTCCTGGCGACCGTCCACGTCGACCGACGTGATCATGTACGCGGCGAAGTAGATGACCTTCTCGAGGTCCTTCGGCGCGAGGTCCAGCAGGTAGCCCAGGCGTGAGGGCACACCCTTGAAGAACCAGATGTGGGTGACGGGGGCGGCGAGCTCGATGTGGCCCATCCGCTCGCGGCGCACCTTGGAGCGGGTGACCTCAACGCCACAACGCTCACAGATGATGCCCTTGAAGCGGACGCGCTTGTACTTGCCGCAGTAGCACTCCCAGTCCCGGGTCGGGCCGAAGATCTTCTCGCAGAAGAGTCCGTCCTTCTCAGGCTTGAGCGTGCGGTAGTTGATGGTCTCAGGCTTCTTGACCTCGCCATGCGACCAGGTGCGGATGTCGTCAGCCGTGGCCAGTCCGATGCGCAGCTCGTCGAAGACATTGACGTCGAGCAAGGTGGTCCTACTTCCTTCGTCTGCCGGCCTGCCCGGGAGTCTTCCCGGCCGGCGCGGTGGAGGTGCTACAGAGTGTCGAATGGTGACGGGGCGCCGCGCTCGCGCGGCGCCCCGTCACCTCCGAGATCAGATCTCGTCGATGCTGGATGCTGCGTTGGGGCGACGTGACAGGTCGATCCCGAGCTCTTCGGCGGCGCGGTACACGTCGTCGTCGGACTCACGCATCTCGATGGAGACGCCGTCGCTCGAGAGCACCTCGACGTTCAGGCACAGCGACTGCATCTCCTTGAGGAGCACCTTGAAGGACTCCGGGATGCCCGAGTCGGGGATGTTCTCGCCCTTGACGATCGCCTCGTAGACCTTCACACGTCCGGGGACGTCGTCGGACTTGATCGTCAGCAGCTCCTGGAGGGTGTACGCGGCGCCATAAGCCTCGAGCGCCCATACCTCCATCTCGCCGAAGCGCTGTCCACCGAACTGCGCCTTACCACCGAGCGGCTGCTGCGTGATCATCGAGTACGGGCCCGTGGAACGAGCGTGGATCTTGTCGTCCACCAGGTGGTGGAGCTTCAAGATGTACATGTAGCCCACAGCGACGGCCTCGGGGAACGGCTCGCCGGAGCGACCGTCGAAGAGACGCGCCTTGCCGTCGGGCTGGACCATGCGCTGGCCGTCCCGGTTAGGCAGGGTGGACTGCAGCAGCCCGCTCAGCGCGTTCTCCTGGAGACCGTCGAACACCGGCGTCGCCACCGGGTTGCGGGGCTCGGACGTCGCCGCGATAGCGGGGACGTTCTCCTTCCAGGAGAGGTCACCCTCGGTCGCCAGGTTGATGTTCCAACCCTGCGCGGCGATCCACCCGAGGTGGACCTCGAGCACCTGGCCGACGTTCATTCGTCCCGGAACACCCATCGGGTTGAGGATGATGTCGACCGGCGTCCCGTCCTCGAGGAACGGCATGTCCTCGATCGGGAGGATCGTGGAGATGACACCCTTGTTGCCGTGACGGCCGGCGAGCTTGTCACCCGCGGTGATCTTGCGTCGCTGGGCGATGTAGACCCGGACCAGCTCGTTCACGCCAGCGGGAAGCTCGTCGCCGTCCTCACGGTTGAACGTGCGGACCTCGATGACCGTGCCGGACTCCCCGTGGGGAACCTTGAGCGACGTGTCGCGGACCTCGCGGGCCTTCTCGCCGAAGATGGCGCGGAGCAGGCGCTCCTCCGGGGTGAGCTCGGTCTCGCCCTTGGGCGTGACCTTGCCGACCAGCACGTCGCCCGAGGTGACCTCGGCGCCGATCCGGATGATGCCACGCTCGTCGAGGTCAGCCAGGACGTCCTCGGAGACGTTCGGGATGTCCCGGGTGATCTCCTCAGGGCCAAGCTTCGTGTCGCGGGCGTCGACCTCGTGCTCCTCGATGTGAATCGAGGAGAGCACGTCGTCCTGCACGAGACGCTGGCTGAGGATGATCGCGTCCTCGTAGTTGTGGCCTTCCCATGACATGAATGCCACGAGCAGGTTGCGGCCGAGAGCAAGCTCTCCCTCGTCCGTGGCGGGACCGTCAGCCAGGACCGAACCGACCTCGACACGTGCGCCCTCGTCGACCAGCACACGCTGGTTGTAGGAGGTGCCCTGGTTCGAGCGGCGGAACTTGGCTGCGCGGTAGCTCGTGGTGGTCGCGTCGTCGTTGGCGACGACGATGAGGTCTGCGGAGACCTCGGTGACCACGCCGGGCTTGGTGGCGACGATGACGTCACCGGCGTCGATCGCGGCACGACGCTCCATGCCGGTTCCAACGAGAGGCGCCTCGGAACGAACCAGGGGCACCGCCTGACGCTGCATGTTGGCACCCATGAGTGCGCGGTTGGCGTCGTCGTGCTCGAGGAACGGGATGAGGGCGGTCGCGACCGACACCATCTGGCGCGGGGAGACGTCCATGTAGTCGACGGCCGTACCGAGCACGTCGTCGGTCTCGCCACCCTTGAGGCGGACGAGGACACGCTCCTGCTGGAACGACCCGTCGACGTTGAGCCCGGTGTTGGCCTGGGCGATGACAAAACGGTCCTCGTCGTCGGCCGTGAGGTACGTGACCTCGTCGGAGACCTTGCCGTTCTCGACCTTGCGATACGGCGTCTCGATGAAGCCGAAGGGGTTGATCCGGCCGAAGGAGGCCAGCGAGCCGATCAGACCGATGTTCGGGCCTTCAGGGGTCTCGATGGGGCACATGCGTCCGTAGTGCGAGGGGTGGACGTCACGGACCTCCATGCCGGCACGGTCACGGGACAGACCACCTGGGCCCAGCGCGGACAGGCGACGCTTGTGCGTCAGGCCGGCGAGCGGGTTGTTCTGGTCCATGAACTGCGACAGCTGGGACGTTCCGAAGAACTCCTTGATCGACGCCACGACGGGGCGGATGTTGATCAGGGTCTGCGGGGCGATGGCCTCGACGTCCTGGGTGGTCATGCGCTCGCGCACGACGCGCTCCATCCGGGACAGACCCGTGCGGACCTGGTTCTGGATGAGCTCGCCCACGGCGCGGATACGACGGTTGCCGAAGTGGTCGATGTCGTCGGTCTCGACACGGACCTCGATGGCCTCGCCGTTCTTCTTGCCCGGGATCGTCGCGGCTTCGGCGTGCAGAGCCGCGAGGTACTTGATCGTCGCGACGATGTCGGTGACGGTCAGGACCGAGTCGGCCAGCGGCGCGTCGATGCCGAGCTTCTTGTTGACCTTGTAGCGGCCGACCTTCGCGAGGTCGTAGCGCTTGGGGTTGAAGTAGAAGTTCTCCAGGAGCGAGCGACCGGCCTCGACCGTGGGCGGCTCACCCGGACGGATCTTGCGGTAGAGGTCGACGAGCGCCTCTTCCTCCGTCGTGACGTGGTCCTTCTCGAGGGTGTCCAGGATCGAGGGGAAGTCCGCGAACTCCTCGCGGATCTCCGACTCGGTCACGCCCAGCGCCTTGAGGAGCACTGTGACGGACTGCTTGCGCTTGCGGTCGACGCGCACGCCGACGGCGTCGCGCTTGTCGATCTCGAACTCGAGCCAAGCACCGCGAGAAGGGATGATCTTCGCGGAGAAGATGTCCTTGTCGCTCGTCTTGTCGGCGGTGCGCTCGAAGTAGACGCCCGGGGAGCGGACGAGCTGCGACACGACGACGCGCTCAGTCCCGTTGATGATGAAGGTGCCACGCTCGGTCATGAGCGGGAAGTCACCCATGAAGACCGTCTGGCTCTTGATCTCACCGGTGTTGTAGTTGAAGAACTCCGCCGTGACGAACAGCGGTGCTGCGAAGGTGAAGTCCTTCTCCTTGCACTCTTCAGCCGTGTGCTTCGGTGGTTCGAAGCGGTGGTTGGAGAACGAGAGGGACATCGAGGAGCCGAAGTCCTCAATCGGCGAGATCTCTTCGAAGATCTCTTCCAGACCGGACGTCTCGGGGACGTCCTGACGACCGAACTCATTGGCAACCGCGACGCGTGCGCGCCACTTGTCGTTGCCCAGGAGCCAGTCGAAGCTCTCAGTCTGGAGGCCAAGGAGGTCAGGGACCTCGAGTGGCTCAAAGATCTTGGCGAAGGAAACGCGCCGGGAGGCGGTGCGGTTCGCGATTGCGTCGGCGGACGGAGCAGAAGGGGTGCGCGAGGCAGCCAAGAGGGGTCCTTCCCTGCGGATCGAGTGCACGCTGTTGCGTTTTGTGGCCTGCTCGTTCACCCTTGTGGTGTCATGGACACCCCGCGACCCCAGATCCACCGTCACAAGACGGGATTCACTGGGCTCACCTGCCGTCAGACCCTGGGCGGGAACCTGCTCGGAGGTCGCCCCGAGAGTTCAGACCGTCAAGCCGTACGACACCATGGATGGGTTTTGCAGGCACACGCCAGCGCAAAGCGTTAGCATAGCCGACCGAGTCAAGAAAACGCAACACGGTCGTTTGTGCATGTGCGAACCAGCCCGGGCGAAGTCGCCGGGCGGGCGTTCCGCCAGAGAGCTCCGGAGCGGCTGACCGCCGGAAATCTCAGAGGAGAGACGATGAGGCCCGCACCCTTGACAGGGTGCGGGCCTCATCGCACTGATGTGGACCGGCTACCGCGATCGCTGGCGATCACTGCTGTCGGCCCGAGCCCAGAGGGCTCAGATCACTTGACGGTGACGGTCGCGCCGGCGCCTTCGAGGGCAGCCTTGGCCTTCTCGGCCGTCTCCTTGTTTGCACCCTCGAGGACTGCCTTCGGAGCTGCGTCAACGAGGTCCTTGGCCTCCTTCAGGCCGAGGCTCGTGAGGGCACGGACCTCCTTGATGACCTGGATCTTCTTCTCGCCAGCCGACTCGAGAATGACGTCGAACTCGTCCTTCTCTTCCTCGACCTCAGCGGCAGCGGCTGCCGGACCGGCAACTGCAACTGCGGCGGGGGCTGCCGCGGTGACCTCGAAGGTCTCCTCGAATGCCTTGACGAACTCCGAGAGCTCGATGAGGGTCAGGTCCTTGAAAGCTGCAATGAGCTCTTCGGTGCTGAGCTTCGCCATGGTCGGCGTTCCTTCCTAGTTGTCCTGCGTGAAGCAGAAAAGTGATGTGTGTGCGTTGCCTTACCTTCCCGAAGGAAGACTCAGGCAGCGACTTCCTGCGAAGCCTGCTTCTCGCGAAGGGCGTCGATGGTGCGCACAGCCTGTGATGCGGGGGCCGTGAACAGGTACGCCGCCTGGTAGAGCGACGCCTTGAAAACGCCAGCTGCCTTGGCCAGCAGAACCTCGCGGGACTCGAGGTCCGCGAGCTTCGTGATGTCCGCGGCCGTCAACGGGCGTCCGTCAAGGACACCCGCCTTGATGACGAGCTGGGGGTTCGCCTTGGCGAAGTCACGCAGACCCTTGGCAGCCTCAACCGGATCCCCGGTGATGAAGGCGATTGCCGACGGCCCAGCAAGCGCGGCGTCAAGTCCCTCGACGCCGGCCTCCTTGGCCGCGATTGCGGTCAGCGTGTTCTTCACCACTGCGAAGGTTGCGTTGCCGCTGAGCGACCGACGCAGCTGCTTGAGCTGCGCGACGGTGAGCCCGCGGTACTCGGTCAGCACGGCAGCGTTCGACTCGCGGAACAGGTCCGTGAGCTCTGCGACTGCGGCTGCCTTGTCCGGCCTCGCCATGGCAATCCTTCCGATGGTGGTACCGCTAGACGTTCCCGAGGGAGCCGAGCCAGGACAAAGAAAAAGAGCCCCGCACAGGTGCGGAGCTCGTGTCACAGCGGGCGGGCCCGCATGCCATGTCTCTCACCTGCGCTGGTCCCCGTCTATGCGGAGCTTCGGCTGACCCACTGCCCTAGAGCAGCAGCCAACGACCTGCGGTCTTTGGTAACACCGATACTGTACGCCATCTTCTGGGTGCGGCCAACATCGCCGTCGAATGCCGCTAGCGCGACGCCAGGGCATCACCGGTGCTCACACCCGCCGGTCCGATGTGCAAGGTGGAGGCGAAGCAGACGAACGGCAACGGGACGTCGGATGCTGCGGCGGCGTCCGCGAGCGAATCCTGCGGGGTCGCCCCGCCCCTCAAGCGCTCGTGAAAACGGGACATGGCCGCATGCGCCACGGCGTCATCGACGGGCCCTACGGCCGCGACGACGGTCTGCACGCCGAGCCGGAGCAGGACGCTCGCGAAGCCCAGCACCTGACCGCCCGGCGTCGGCGTCACCTGACCCACCTCGCAGGCCGACAGGACCACGACCGTGGGGTGCAGGCGCATGCCCTCCAGCTCGTAGGCGAAGAGCGGGCCGTCACTGAGCCGGACGCTCGAGAACAGCGGGTTTGCCACCACGTGCGTCCCGTGCGCGGCGAGGTGGACGACGTCCCGGGCGCCCAGGGCACGGACCAGCGCCGTGGTCGTGGCCGCCGCGCCGTCGAGCACCTCTGCCCCCGGCCAGAGACCCGCCACGGCCTCGGCCTCCCGGCCGGCGAGCCGCACCTGGGGCCCAGCGACTGCGGTGACTCCGCCGACCGCGGCCCGGCGCCGAGGGCCGGGTTCCGGGGGCAGGTCAAGAAGGTGTGATCCCGCGCTCGTCGCGAGACCGCGCCGCGAGGGCAGCTCCTGCCACGGGAGGGCGAGCAGGAAGCCGGGGGCGACGACGTGCAGCGGTCCCCGCTCGCGCACACCGGCGAGCAGCACCTCGTCCAGCCGCGCGGCCCCGCTGCGCAGGGACCGGACGGCGGTCGCACGCAGCCCCTCGGGAATCAGCGTGTTGGCCATCGCGGCCAGGTCACCGCGCACCCTGCGCACCTGCTCGTCGATCGCCGCTGCGGGGCCCACGACCTCCAGTCGGGCGCCGAGGCGGTCGACGACGACCGCATGGAGCACCCCGTGCAGCGCCATGAAGTTGATCACCGTGAGGTCGCCTCGCGCGGCGACCTGAGCCTGAACCTGGTCCATGGTCATGGCAGTCGGTGCCTCGTGACCGCTCCCCCTGCGCCAGCCCATCGCACGGACCTCCTGTCTGACCCCGGACGCCTCCGCGCTCAGGCGCGCCGACTCGTGCGGGTCGGCGTCAGCCGGCAGAAGGCGGAGCTGCTCGCTCAGCTGACGCAGACGGGAGGTGGCCTCCGCGACCGCCGGGTCGACGTCGGGCCGCACGCCCGCGGGACCGGCGAAGGCCGCCCGCCCGCGCTCGACCGTCTCGAGCACCAGGTCCGCCGAGCCGCTCGCGAGCGCGTCCGCCAGGTCGGCCTCGATCAGCCGGAGGCCATGGATCGAGCTGGCGGTGACAGCGTCGACCGAGCCGAACTGTGCCCGGTACCCGCCGAGCAGCGCCTGGCCCGCGGCGACCTGGCTCCGCCCGCCCGATCGATCCCCCTGGGCGAAGGCGAGGTGGGCGCCCACGAGCACGCGATGCAGCTGACGAGGCAGGGACCCCCGCCCCGGGAGCGCCAGAGGGCCGTCGCCGTCGGTGCTGTAGCTGCTGTCGATACCTTCGAGGAGACTCTGGGCGCGCCGCAGCGCGCCGCCACGCACGTAGGCCTGCGCCGCCAGCACCCGAGCATCACGGGCCACCTCGGCGCCCGCGGACCGGGCGAGGGCCCCAGCCTCGGCGGCCAGAATTTCGACCCGCGCCGCGACCGCCAGGAGCGATCGGGTCCGGACCGGCTCCCGTGCCTCGTGCAGCGCCACGAGCGCCTGGTGGACGACCAGGTCCGCCCGGACCTTCCAGACGGCGTTCTGGCGCTTGGCGAACGTGAGCCTCGCAGCCCGAGCCAGCGCCAAGCCCTGCCCCGGGTCGTCCAGCAACAACGCGACCCGGGCGCGCAGCAGATCCACCTCGCCCCGCTCGTGGCCGAACCCCCGCTCCTCGAAGGAGGCCCGGGCGCTGCGCAGCTGGGCGTCCGCCTCGCTCAGCAGCCCCGCCTCGACGAACACCTGGGCACGATCGAGGGCGACCACGGGCTGGTCCTCGCTCGCGCCCTCATACGTGAGCAGTTCCTCGGCCGCGTCGAACATCGCGAAGGCGCGCGGCAGGTCACCGCCGAGGAACTCCCCGTAGGCCAGGTTGTGGGAGGCCCGGTGGACGAGCCCGGGGAGCCCGGCCGACCGCGCGCGGTCCACGCAGTCCTCGAAGTCGTGGCGGGCCTGGGCGAGGCGGCCCTGCTCGAGGCTCAGGCACCCGCGGTTGAGCAGGAGGACGCACGCGTCGCGCGGCTCTGCCGCCGCGATCAGGGCCACAGCCCGGTCGTACTCGGCGGTCGCGGTCTCCGCGTCCCCCGCGCGCATGGCGATGTAGGCCCGCTGGCCGTGGACCGCCATCACGACGTCGTCGGCGCCAGCCCGACGGGCGCTGTCCGCGGCGCGGTCCAGCCGGTCGAGGCTCGCCGCCCGATCGGCGTCCAGGTCGTAGGATGCACCGCTCGTCGTCAGGAGCAGCCGGGCTCGCAGCACCAGCCCTCGGGTCTCGTCCGCCGCGCGGAGCCCCGGGCTGGCCAAGATCTTCTCGACCTCCTCCAGCGCGGCAGACCCGATCGTGAGCACCTGCGCCGGGAGGCTCGCGGCGGTGAGCGCCAGCGCCTCATCGAAGCGGCGGGTGAGATCGTCCAGGCGGACCGAGTCCGGCTCGTCACGTGTCCGGGCGGCTTCCTGCCCGACGTCGGCGTCGCCCGTGGGCGCGCCGCCGACGCTCAGCAGATCCGGGCGGTCAGACACGGAGCCTCCAAATCCGGGGGACCCATCGACTCTACGCACTCCCACCCCGTCGAGCCGTGCCTACCCGGCATTTCACCCGATCCGACGGCGGCCCGCGCGAGGTCGGGTCAGCCCGTCCGACTCCCGCTCACCGGCACGAGCCCAAGGACGGCCGTGACGGCCGCCCACGCCCGCCGGACCAGGTCCGATCGCCTGTCCTCGACCCGTTCTTCCGCCGCCCGTCGCGTGGACTTCTCCGCGAGCACCGCCTGGGCGAGCTCAGCGGCGACGACGGGAGTCGAGAAGGACGTGCCGCTCCACACCGCGAAGCCGCCCGCGAACCGCTCCGGGTCGATCGTGCGACGCGGCGTCGCATCCCACATCCCCGCGAGCGAACGATGGGGCGCCCACGCCCCGTCGAGCGTGACCGGGGCGGTGCTCACCAGGCTTGCACCGGTTCGGGCTGTCGTGACCCACGGTCCGTCGTTGCTGAACAGCGCGGTGCTCTGGTCGGGGTTGAGGGCGGCGACCGCGATGATCGGGGCCAGGGAGGGGTCCACCTCCGAGGGGTGCGTGAACACCGGCGGTGACACGCGACGGTCCACCAGCGGCGCGAAGGCCGCGGGGAAGCTGGGCTTGGTCTGCCCGTCGTTCCCCGCCGAGACCACGACGGTCATCCCCCATCTGCGCAACAGCCGCAAAGCCCGGCCGAGCGGCTCGTCGAAGGCCTCGTCCTCGGGGCGCTCGTGGTAGTAGCCCATAGACAGCGACAAGACGTCGACCGGCTGATGCCCGTCCTCCCCCGAGAGCCCGAGCAGGTGAAATGCCAGCAACCGGTTCAGCGAGCCGAGCAGGTCCGACTCGGCGACCGCGCCCGCTCCGCCGTATACGCGGCAGGAGAGCACCACGGCGTCGGGGCAGACCTGACGCAGGATCCCCGCGATGAAGGTTCCGTGGCCCGCGACCGGGTCGAGCGGACCTGTCAGGGGTGACAGCGACATGCCCCCGACCTCGGAGTCCTCGACCGGGTGCGCGGGCGCGATGAAGGACCCGATCGGGATGTCCAGGACCCGCGGGTCCCGGACGACCGCCTCCGGGCCGAGCCAGGGGTGCTCCCCCGTCCCCGTGTCGAAGACCGCGATCACCGGGCGCCGCACGCCCGACGACGTCATGAATGCCGATGCGCCGTCGTCGTGGCGACGCACCGGGGCCGGCCCCACCCACGCGACGGGCTGGCGTCCCCCTGAACCCGGGACCGCATACTCGTCGAGGCCGGCCGCCGGGCTCTGCTGGTCGAAGGGGTGAGGCTGGGAGAACGGATGCGGCTGCGAGAACGGATGTGGTTGGGAGAAGGGGTGCGGCTGAGAGAACGGGTGCGACTGGGAGAACGGATGTGGTTGGGAGAAAGGATGCGGCTGAGAGAACGGGTGGGACTGCGCCGGGGTCGTCGCGCTGATGACGTGGTCGAGCCCGTACACGGGTCCCTCGACCCAGCTGCCGGGATCTCTGCCGCCGACCCTGCTGGCCGAGCCGTCCAGTCCGGGGGACTGCACGTCGGACTGCACACGTTGCAGAATGTCCCACGCGTCCACGGGCGCCTCGACCCGTCCGGGCTCCGGCACGAGGGTCACGGCGTAGGCGTAGCTCGCAAGGAGGCTGTGTGCCGCCTCCTCGGAGAGCCGGCCGCCCCGGAGCAGCGCGATGTCCCGGACGGCACGCGGGTCGACCTCGACGGCATAGCCGGCCTCCGCGGCCACCCGAGCGAGCTCCGCGAGCCCCGGGTCCTGCTCGACGGCCACCCCGGGTACGGGGGCCGGACCCGAGACGAGGATCCGGTCGCTCACGTACCAGGTCGGGTGGAGGGTGCGGTCCGTCGGGGTACGGTCGGCGCCGCTCGGATCGAGGAAGCTCGTCCGCCAGACCAACGACAGGTGGCTCTCGCCACCATCATCGGCCGGCTGGCCGGCCTGTCCTGGGCGCGTGTCGTCGGTCGTCATCCGTACTCCTTGGTCGGTCAGAGCTCAGGTGGTGGTTCACCGGTGGATCGGTCCTGCCTCACAGCTCGAACGTCGGTGTCCTCAGCGACCGTCGGTGCGGTTCCTCGCAATGGATCAGCAGGCTCGCCTGGCCTCGCGGCACAGCCGTGAAGACGAACCGTCCGTCGGGATCAGTCTCCGTGACGTCCACTCCAGCGGAACGATGGACCTCGATCCGGAAGGCGCCGCCCGGCGCCACCCAGCCGTCTATCCGCACGCCCCCCGCGACCTCCGACAGAGTGATCATCACGCTCAGCTCGGACGAGGTGAAGGTGATCGTCTCGGCGACCGCCGCAGCGTCCCCGCGGATCGAGACCGGCTCGGTGCTGACCTGCTCCATCATCTCGGCGACGTCAGCATCGAGCCGCTCGAGGGTCATCGCGAACAAGATGCGGTCGACCAGCCCGTCGGGCACCGGGTCCACGAGGACGACGGCCGCGCCGAGCGAGCGCAGGATCTCCTGGTCCGCCTCATCCATCGGTTCATCGGCGCGTGCGCCTTCCATCCAGCTCTCGGTCATGAGAAACCCCTGACGTCATCGTCGGCGAGCAGTGTGCGGAGCTTGGCAAGGCAGCGGCCTCGGGTGGCGCCGATGCTGCCGACCGGCATGTCAAGGGCCGCCGAGATCTGTTGATAGTCCGGTCGCTCTGCGAGGGAGATCAACCGCAAGAGTGCCTGGCACCGTTCCGGGAGCAGCGCGAACCTGGCCCACAGGACACGGTCCCGCTCGTCATGAAGAACCTGAGCGTCGACCTCCGGCACTGTGACCAGGGCCTGGAGCCGGTCGGCGTCGGAATCCTGGACGGGCGCCTGCTTCACGGCGTCGGCTCTGCTTGCCCGGACGGAGGCCCACGCGGCCCGGCGCGCAGCGACGAGGAGCCACTGCAGCAGGGCCTGGGGCTCTCGGATCGTGTCGATGCCCCCCACGAAGGACACCCAGACACCCTGCACCACGTCCTCGGCCCTGTCCCGACCCACTCCTTGGGACCGCACCGCGTACCACAGCAGCGGTGTGATCTCCCTGACGGCCTCACCCATGAGGGTGGGGAACCCGGCCCGGTACGCGATCAGCGCACGCGCGGCACGGTCGGCGATCCCGCTGCCCACGTAGCCGGTCGCCGGCGTGTCGTCTTCGATCATGTCCATCTGTCAGCGCTCCCTCGGGATCGGGCTGATCATAGAACGCTGGGACCGATTGCACCATATGACCTGTGTGAGGTCGCGCACGGCTGCCGCTCACACCTGAGAAGAGAACGAGGAACCGATCCTGATACATCAGAGACGACTCGAGCCGGACCCCTGACGGGATCCGGCTCGAGTCGTGTGTGCGCTATGCGGGGAGAGAGACGATCAGGACTCGTCTTCGCCGAGCAGCTTCGTCGTCTTGGACGGGTCCACGGGAACGCCGGGGCCCATCGTCGTCGCGATGGTCGCCTTGTTGATGTAGCGGCCCTTTGAGGACGAGGGCTTCAACCGAAGAACCTCGTCGATCGCCGCGGCGTAGTTCTCCACGAGCGAGGTCTCGGGGAAGGACGCCTTGCCGATGATGAAGTGGAGGTTCGAGTGCTTGTCGACGCGGAACTCGATCTTTCCGCCCTTGATCTCGGACACGGCCTTGGCCACGTCCATGGTCACGGTTCCGGTCTTCGGGTTCGGCATGAGGCCACGGGGGCCAAGCACCTTACCGAGGCGACCGACCTTGCCCATGAGGTCAGGGGTAGCGACAGCCGAGTCGAAGTCGGTGAAGCCGGCGGCAACCCGCTCGATGAGCTCGTCACCACCGACGACGTCGGCGCCGGCCGCGCGGGCCTGCTCGGCACGCTCACCGGTCGCGAAGACGAGGACGCGGGCGGTCTTGCCGGTTCCGTGCGGGAGGATCACCGTTCCGCGGACCATCTGGTCCGCCTTGCGGGGGTCGACGCCCAGACGGAAGGCGACCTCGACGGTCGCGTCCCACTTGGTGACCGAGGTCTCCTTGGCGAGGCGCACGGCCTCGAGGGGGGTGTACAGGTTGTCGCGGTCGATCTTCTCGGCCGCGGTGCGATATGCCTTGCTGCGCGTTGCCATCTGCTTGTTCTCCTTAGAGCAGTCGTGGTCTGCGGGTCCGCGCGGACCCTGCCACTGTCTGACAGATCAAGGACCTGTCAGCGAAAGATGAATGATCAGGGCTGGATCAGACCTGAACCGTGATGCCCATGGAACGAGCCGTGCCGGCGATGATCTTCGACGCAGCGTCGAGGTCGTTCGCGTTGAGGTCTTCGAACTTGGTCTGGGCGATGTCTCGCACCTGAGCCGCGGTCAGCGAGGCGACCTTGACCGTGTGCGGGGTGGGCGAACCCTTGTCCACGCCTGCGGCCTGCTTGATCATCTCTGCTGCCGGCGGGGTCTTGGTGATGAAGGTGAAGGAACGGTCTTCGTAGACCGTGATCTCCACCGGAACCACACTGCCGCGCTGCGACTCGGTCGCCGCGTTGTAGGCCTTGCAGAATTCCATGATGTTGACGCCGTGCTGACCGAGCGCGGGGCCGATCGGGGGTGCCGGCGTGGCAGCGCCGGCCTTGATCTGGAGCTTGATAAGCCCAGATACCTTCTTCTTGGGAGGCATATCGGGTCCTTCGTGTTCTGACTCAGTGATTGACGACGCCCTCTGACGCCGTCGGCTCGCTCAGTATCAGATCTTGGCGACCTGGCTGAACGACAACTCAACCGGGGTCTCCCGGCCGAAGATTGATACCAGCACCTTGAGCTTCTGGCCCTCGGCGTTGATCTCCGAAATCGTGGCGGGCAACGTGTCGAACGGCCCGTCGGTCACCGTGACCGACTCACCGATCTGGTAGTCGACCTCGATGACGGGCGCCGAAGCGCCCTTCGCGCCAGCCTCCGCCTTGGGGGCGATGAGCGGCGCGAGCATTCCGAAGACCTCGTTCTGCGTGAGCGGAACGGGCTGGTGGGTGTGGCCGACGAAGCCTGTGACACCGGGAGTGTGGCGGACCGCACCCCACGACTCGTCGGTCAGGTCCATGCGGACGAGGACGTAACCGGGGATCCGGACGCGGCGCACGATCTTGCGCTGGGCGTTCTTGATCTCGGTGACCTCTTCCATCGGGACCTCGATCTGGAAGATGAAGTCCTCCATGTTGAGGCTCTGGATGCGGTTCTCGAGGTTCGCCTTGACGCGGTTCTCGTAGCCAGCGTAAGAGTGGATCACGAACCAGTCGCCAGGCTTGGAGCGCAGCTCCCGCTTGAACACCTCGACCGGGTCCTCTTCCTCCTCCTCGTCAGAGTCGGCCTCAGCGTCCTCGACGGAGTCGGCGTCGACCTCGTCGGTGGACTCTTCGTCTGCGGACCCCTCGTCTGCAGACTCGTCCTCGACCTCGTCAGCCTCGACCGGCAGGTTCTCTGCGGAGGTGTCCGCTTCCGTGCTCGCGGCGTCGCCAGCGACGGCGTCGACGATCTCCTCCGTCGGTTCGAACGACTCCTGAGACACGGGCCAACCTGCTTTCTACTGACTTTCCGAGACCAGCCCGGACTACTTCTGAATGGATGCTCGATCCTGGCCTGCGGCCGGTGCCGAGCTGTTGCACGTGGGGCCCACCGGCCCATACCGAAGCGGTGATCCGGCTCCGAGGACCTGGCGGCGTCAGCCGAAGAGCGCGAAGACGCCCTTGCCGATGAGGAAGTCGAGCACAAGCACGAACGCCATGGCCACGAGCACAAACACGATGACGACAACAACGTAGTTGATCAGCTCAGGGCGGGTCGGGACGACGACCTTCTTCAGCTCAGCAACGACCTGGCGCACGAAGAGGGCGACGCGGGCGAAGAAGTTGGCCTTCTTCTGCTCGGCCTTCTTTCCGCTCTTCCCGCCGCTGACACTGACGCCCTCGGCGCTGGCGGCACCTGATGCGGAATCGCTCACTGTTCGTCCCTACGTCGTGGCTTGCCTTCTCGTGTGCCTATGACCGATCACCCTCGTGACCGAGGAAACACCCTCGTCGACTCGCGTCGACGGCGGCGCCTTGCAGGGCAGACAGGACTCGAACCTGCAACCTGCGGTTTTGGAGACCGCTGCGCTACCAATTGCGCCACTACCCTTCGAGGTCATGTCACCCCCGATTCCTCCGCGACCTGCTGGGCGCGTCCGATCCGGGTGGACGTGAACCACCGAATGAGTACTCTACGCGACAGGATGGCGTGGGTCGAACCGGCACGTCCGGGGCCACCTCTGGACGATGCTTGACCCATGCATCCCACGACCGCGCACTCCCCCGGCGCCCCGGCGCCCGCGATCTCCGTGACCGACCTGCGTAAGACCTACGGGTCGCACGCCGCCGTGGACGGTCTTGACCTGCGGGTCGAGACCGGTGAGATCTTCGCGATCCTCGGGCCCAACGGGGCCGGCAAGACAACGACCGTGGAGATCCTGGAGGGATTCCGCAGCCCGGACTCCGGGGTCGTCCGGGTGCTCGGCGAGAACCCCGCGAATGCCGGGCGAGCCTGGCGCGCCCGGATAGGCGTCGTCATGCAGGACTCCCGCGACCAACCTGAGCTGACCGTCTCCGAGCTGGTGCACCACTACGCGACGTACTACCCGGCCGCGCGCGATCCCGACGAGGTGATCGAGGCCGTCGGGCTGCGCGAGAAGGCGAAGGTCCGGGGCCGCCAGCTCTCCGGCGGACAGCGGCGGCGCCTCGACGTGGCGCTCGGGATCGTGGGGAACCCTGAGCTGCTGTTCCTCGACGAGCCGACGACAGGCTTCGACCCGCAGGCGCGGCGCAGCTTCTGGGAGCTGGTGCTGTCCCTGCGGGAGGGCGGCACCACGATCCTGCTCACGACCCACTACCTGGACGAGGCGGCCCACCTGGCCGACAGGGTCGCCGTCGTGCAGGACGGGCGGGTCGTGGCCCTGGGCGCCCCGGACACGCTCGGCGGGGCTGAGGCCCGCCTGCCCGTCGTGCACTGGGAGAGCGGGGGGCAGCACTTCAGCGAGCGCACGGCGCAGCCGACCGCGCTCGTGGCCAGGCTGGCGGGCGAGCTGGCGGGAGCCGGCGGCGAGATCCCCGGGCTGCTGGTCGCGCGCCCGAGCCTGGAGGACATCTACCTCTCGCTCATCACCGGGACCGACGCCGACGCCGCGACCACCGAGGAGACGAACCGATGAGCACTCAGGCGACCCGGACCACCCAGCCGAGTCCCGGCCGACCCCTGCCCGGCGCGCTGCGCCTGAGCGTCGAACGCGCCCGGGTGGAGATGACGATGTTCTTCCGCGAGCGCGACGCGGTGATCTTCATCTTCGCCTACCCGATCATCATGCTCGCGATCTTCGCGACGGTGTTCGGCCAGGACGGCGCCATGGTGGACGGCGACGCGGCCGGCGCCGGGGCCATCCCCTTCGCGCAGTACTTCCTGCCCGGGATGGTCGCGACCGGCGTCATGCTCACGAGCTTTCAGTCGCTCGCGATCTCGATCGCCGTGGAACGCGACGAGGGCTCGCTCAAGCGGCTGCGCGCCACGCCGTTGCCGCCCGTGAGCTACTTCGCCGGGAAGATCTTCCAGACGCTCCTCGTGTCCGGCGTGCAGATCGCCCTGCTGCTGGCCGTCGGCTCGGTCATGTTCGGCATCGACCTGCCGACCTCGTCCACGGCGTGGCTCACCTTCGCCTGGGTGTTCCTGCTGGGGACGGCGACCGGGACGGTCTGCGGCATCGGCTTCTCTTCCTTGCCGCGCTCCGGGAAGTCGGCCAGCGCGGTCGTGACCCCCGTCGTGCTTGTGCTGCAGTTCGTCTCCGGGGTGTTCTTCGTCTTCACCGACCTGCCCACCTGGATGCAGAAGGTTGCCGAGGTGTTCCCGCTGAAATGGATGGCGCAGGGCATGCGATCGGTCTTCCTGCCGCCCGAGGCCGCCGCGTGGGAGGCGTCGGGGTCCTGGCAGCACGGAGCCACAGCGTTCATCCTGGGTGCATGGTTGATCGCGGGTCTGGTCGTGGGTGTGCGGACGTTCCGCTGGCGTCGTCGTGACGACGGCTGACCTCGCGCGGGGTCCTGTGGGCGCCGTGACGCCTGGGGTCACCAGGCGCCACGGCGCCACGAAGACGGAGCCGTGCACCTCAGGCGGTGCGCGCCGGCTCCTGCGCCAGGGCCGCAGCGATCTGCTCGGCCCATGCCTTGACCGCGTCCATGTCGCGGTTGTCGCCGTACTTGCCGCGGGCGGCGAGGATCGCCGCGCGCTCGGCGAGGCTGAGCTCGAGGACGTCGAGCTTGCCGGGGAAGTGCCGGTGTCCCTTGGCCTGCAGAGCCGCCATCCGCGCGGCCGTGGCCGGGGTGGCGTTGGCGTCCTTGCTCGGGGCGTCGGCCAGGCCCGAGGAGAACAGCCACACGTGCGTGTCCTGGAGCTGGGTGGTGATCCGGTCGACGAGGTCACGGGCTTCGGGGAGCCACTGCCCGAGGTACACCGCCGAGCCGATCACTACGGCGTCGTAGTGGCCGGCGTTGGCGATGTCGGCTGGATCGATGTGGTCGCAGTCGAAGCCAGCGTGGTTGAGCGTCGCCGCGATCAACGCCGCAATCTCCCTCGTCGCGCCGTGCTTGGACGCCGCACTCACTAAGACGCGCATCTCGCTGCCCTCCTCGATCTGGTCCGCAACCCGACGTCGAAGCGTGAATGTCCGACTTCTCCATCATTGCCTGCGAGTCTTCGCGCCCCGTAGGTCAGAAGTCCCTCGCTGAGCGTGGTCCCTGACACAATCGGGCGATGCACGACAAGAGACACAGCGACCGGCCCGGTCCCACCGGCAGGGACCTCGCCGACCTCCCCAAGGCCCATCTGCACCTGCACTTCACCGGATCGATGCGGCAGGAGACCCTGGCCGCCCTCGCGGCCAAGCACGGCGTCCGGTTGCCGTCCGCCCTGCTCGACGCCGACCCGCTGCGGGTCCCCGCCAACGAGCGCGGCTGGTTCCGTTTCCAGCGCCTCTACGACGCCGCCCGAGCGTGCGTGCGCGACGCCGACGACATGCGCCGGATCGTCCGGGAGGCCGCGGAGGACGACGCCGCGGAGGGGTCCGGGCGCCTGGAGATCCAGGTCGACCCGACGTCCTACGCCCCCTTCGTCGGTGGGATCACCCCCGCGCTCGAGATCGTGCTCGACGAGGCCAGGGCCGCGAGCGCGGCGACCGGGACCGAGGTCGCCGTGATCGTCGCGTCGTCGCGCATGCGCCACCCCCTCGAGGCGCGCACCCTCGCGCGGCTCGCTGCCCGCCATGCCGGGGACGGCCCGGGCGAGGTCGTGGGCTTCGGCCTGAGCAACGACGAACGCCGCGGGGACACCCAGACCTTCGCCCCCGCCTTCGCGATCGCCCGGCGGGCCGGCCTGGCCTCCCTCCCCCACGGCGGGGAGCTGCTCGGGCCCAGCCACGTCCACGACGTGCTCGAGTCCCTGCACCCGGACCGGCTCGGTCACGGCGTGCGCGCCTGCGAGGACCCGCGGCTGCTCGACCGCCTCGCCGCCCAGGAGATCGCGCTCGAGGTGTGCCCCGCCTCCAACGTCTCCCTCGGGGTCTATCCCGAGGACGCCCAGGTCCCGCTGCGGACCCTGGTCGACGCCGGCGCGCGGGTCGCGCTCGGCGCCGACGACCCGCTGCTCTTCCGCTCCCGCCTGGTCGACCAGTACGCCAGCGCCCGCCGGGTGCACGGCTTCAGCGACGCCGAGCTCGCCGACCTCGCCCGCGGGTCGATCCGGGCGAGCCTGGCGCGGTCGGGCACGAAGGCCCGGCTGCTCGCCGGCGTCGACCGGTGGATCGAGCAGCCCCTGCCGTGACGGCCCTGCTGGCGGCCCCCGCGCCGACCGCGCAGACTGGCCAGATGGCCGACTCAGCTGCGGGGGCCGCACCCCCTAAGATGCCCGGGGCCGACGCGCCCGACTGGCCGCTGGGCGCCCGATCCGCCACGACCCTCACCGAGGTCGACACCCACGTCATCGCCTGCTTCGCCTGCCCGCGCCTGGTCGCCTGGCGGGAGGAGGTCGGACGGGTCCGCCGGGCGGCCTTCGCCGACGAGACGTACTGGGCCCGCGCGGTGCCGAGCTTCGGCGACGAGCGGGCCCGCGTGCTCGTCGTCGGGATCGCTCCGTCCGCGCACGGCGGCAACCGGACCGGTCGGATGTTCACCGGCGACCCGAGCGGGGACTTCCTCGTCGCGGCGCTGCACCGGACCGGCTTCGCCTCCCAGCCGACGTCCGTGAGCGCCGACGACGGGCTGATCCTGCGGGGCCTGCGGATGGTAGCCCCGGTGCACTGCGCACCCCCGGACAACAAGCCCACACCCGAAGAGCGTCATCGGTGCGCGCCCTACCTGGGCCGCGAGCTCGAGCTGGCGGCCCCGACCGCGCGGGTCGCGGTCGTGCTGGGGGCGTTCGGGTGGCTCGCTCTGCTCGGGTCGCTCGCCGACCAGGGCTGGGCGGTCCCCCGCCCGAGGCCCACCTTCGGCCACGGCGCGGAGCTCAGCCTGACCCACCCGGACGGCCGCCACCTGACGATGCTCGGATGCTTCCACGTGAGCCAGCGCAACACGAACACCGGCCGGCTGACCCCCGCCATGCTCGACGCCGTGCTCGAGCGGGCGCGCACGCTCGCGCGCGTGTGACGCAGCCGAGCAGCCGCCCGGGAACCACCGGGCCTCGCCCGTCGTTGACACGACATAACGTACTGCGCCCGATGATCATCGGGCGCACCGCCACCGGCCCCGGGATCCCGCGCGGTCGGCGACAGCTGGAGGACATGCATGGAGGTCTCAGGACTCGTCTGGGCACTGACGATCGTGGGGATCGCGGCGCTGCTCGCGTTCGACTTCTTCTTCCACGTCCGCAAAGCCCACACCCCTACGCTGCGCGAGGCCGCAATCTGGTCGTCGATCTACGTCGGCCTGGCGCTGATCTTCGGTCTCGGCGTGCTCGCCTTCGGCGGCGCGACGATGGGCTCGGAGTACTTCGCGGGGTACATCACGGAGAAGGCGTTGTCGGTCGACAACCTCTTCGTCTTCCTCATCATCATGGCGAGCTTCAAGGTGCCGCGCGCAGACCAGCAGAAGGTGCTGCTCTTCGGCATCGTCTTCTCGCTCATCGCCCGCACGGCATTCATCTTCGTCGGCGTCGCGCTCATCAACCGCTTCTCGGCGCTGTTCTACCTCTTCGGTCTGTTCCTGCTCTTCACCGCGATCAAGCTGCTCAAGCCCGAGGGCGAGGGGGACGGTGACGAGGCGAACAACTTCATCATCCGGACGGCGAAGAAGATCTTCCACACGACCGACCAGTACGACGGCGACAAGCTCTTCACGATCCACAACGGCAAGCGTGCCCTGACCCCGATGCTGCTCGTCATGGTCGCGATCGGCGGGACGGACATCCTCTTCGCCCTCGATTCGATCCCGGCGATCTTCGGCCTGACGCAGAACGTGTACATCGTCTTCACCGCGACGGCGTTCTCGCTCATGGGCCTACGCCAGCTGTACTTCCTTGTGGACGGCCTGCTCGACCGGCTCATCTACCTGTCCTACGGTCTCGCGGCGATCCTCGGCTTCATCGGCGTCAAGCTCGTGATGCACGCCCTGCACGAGAACAACCTGCCGTTCATCAACGGGGGTGAGCACGTCGACATCGTCGAGATCAGCACGGCACTGTCCCTCTCGGTGATCGTGGGGGTCCTCGCGGTGACCGTGATCGCCTCGCTGCTCAGCCCGCGTGGCAAGGCCCACAACGTCATCTCGTCGGCTCGCGCCAGCGCAGCCCACTACCTCGACCACGACTACACCGAGGACCCGAACGAGCGCCACCGTCTGTACGCCGTCATGCTCGAGAACGAGAAGGTCCTGCGGGGGCTGGACGCGAAGTTCACCGACTCGGCGGACGCCGAGCTCACCGAGCTCCTCGATCGGGCCCACGCGGAGCACGCCGCCCACCGATAGGAAGCACCCACCGGTAGACGAAGAACGCACCGGATGCCCGTCGTCGGGCATCCGGTGCGTTCTTGTGTGCGGTGCGCTCGTGCGCGGTGCTTGCTACTTGCTCGCGAGGGCCTGCTTGAGCATCTCCAGGGCGCCCTCGCGGGACTCCGCGGCGGCGATGAACCCGGCCTTGTGGCAGAACACGGCGTCCGGCACGCCGGTCACCTCGGCCAGCTCCGCGCCGTTGAGCCCACGCCACGCCTCGGGGAAGGCCTTGCGCGAGCCGAACTGCGAGCTCTCGGGGCGCACGGTCTGCAGGGTCCAGTGACCCGTGGCGCCGGGGAACACCGTGAACAGCAGCTTGGACTGCTTGGTCGCGATCCCGCCGTGCGGGATGAACTTGTCGAGCACGACGTAGGCCTTGCTCGGGCTGGCCTTGTACGCCGCGAGGAAGTCCCGCTCGGCCGCGAGCGACGTCTGGTACTTGCGCCGCAGGCGGGCCAGCAGCTGACCGGCCAGGGCCACAGCCACGAGGAACTGGGAGTCGAAGTCCTCGTCGTCGCCGATTGGGTTGAACAGCCCCAGCACCTCGGAGATGTCGAGGGGCACCGCGCCCAGGTCGGTGAGGCTGTAGAGGTCTTGCCCGTTGTCGACCGCGTCGATCGCCTGGACCAGCCGGGAGTCCACGCGCTGCCAGACGGCGTCGTCGCCCTCGCAGTAGTCCTTGCCGTAGTGCTGCCACAGCAGACCGAAGGCCGAGTAGAGGATCCCGTTGTCGCGGGCGCCCGAGCTCAGCTGGTGGTGGTCGAAGCGCTTGGCATCGACGTCGTATACCCCCCCGACGTCCAGCACGATGTCCGCGCCGGCAAGCCGCTCGGGATCGCGCGTGCGGATCACCTCGGCGTCGGGGAACAGGTGCGTCAGGAGCGCGACGCCGAAGACGTCGTCGGCGTGGAACTTGCCGTTGTGGGTTGCGATGATCACCGCTCAACCCTACGTGGCCCGGCGTCGGTCTCCACTCCGTGAGCACGAAACACGCGGTCAACATTGGCCCGATAACCTGTTGGGGTGACAGACCACTTGAACACACCGGAGCAGCCCGCCGCGCCCGAGCGCCTGCGCGACGGCGCCCGCGAGGACATGCCCGAGCAGCTGCGCAGGGATGTCCGCCTCCTGGGCGACCTGCTCGGCCAGATCCTCAGCGAAGCCGTCGGGGCCGACCTGCTCGAGGACGTCGAGTGCCTGCGCGCACTCGTCATCCTCGCTGCCACGTCCCCTGAGTCCAGCGCGCTCCAGGAGGCCGAGGCTCTCGTAGACTCCTTCACCCCGCAGCGCGCCGAGGACGTGGCACGCGCCTTCAGCTGCTACTTCCACCTCGTCAACCTCGCCGAGGAGCACCACCGGGTGCGCGTGCTGCGCGAGCGAGAGTCCGCGCTCACGCCGTCGCAGTCTCACCCGGAGGACTCCCTGCCGAGCGCCCTGCGGGCGCTCGAGGAGGAGGTCGGCGCCCAGGACGCCCGGGCCCGCGTGGCCGGCCTGGAGTTCCGCCCGGTGCTCACCGCGCACCCCACCGAGGCCCGACGCCGCGCGATCGCCTCCGCGATCCGCCGCATCACCGTGCTGCTCGCCGCCCGCGACGACCACGGACTGGGCGGCGTCGCGCTGCGGGAGAACACCGAGCAGCTGCTCGCCGAGATCGACGGCCTGTGGCGCACCTCCCCGCTGCGGATGACCAAGCCGTCGCCCCTCGACGAGGTCCGCACCGCGATGGGCGTCTTCGACGAGACCCTGTTCACCGTGCTCCCGGAGGTCTACCGGCGGCTGGAGAACTGGGTCAACGTCGACGGCGCAGGCCTGACCGCACCCGTCGCACCCGCCTTCGTGCGGCTCGGGACGTGGATCGGCGGTGACCGGGACGGCAACCCGAACGTCACGGCCGCGATCACCCGCCAGGCCGCCGCGATCGCGAACGAGCACGTGCTGCGCGCGCTCGAGAACGTGGCCCTGCGGGTCGGGCGGACCATGACCCTCGACGCCGCCACGACGCCGGCCTCCCCTGCCCTCGACGAGCTCTGGCTGAGCCAGCGCCAGCTGGCCCCCGAGCTCACCACGGAGATCGCCCTGCGGTCCCCCAACGAGCCGCACCGCCGGGCACTTCTCGTCATCGCCAGACGCATCGAGGCGACCCGCCTGCGCGACGCCGACCTGGCCTACGCCGGGGCCGACGGCCTGCTGGACGACCTCATGGTCGTCCAGGACTCCCTCGTCGCTGCGGGCGCCAAGCGCGTCGCCTACTCCGACCTGCAGCAGTTCCTCTGGCAGGTGCAGACCTTCGGCTTCCACCTCGCCGAGATGGAGATGCGCCAGCACTCCCAGGTGCACCGCGAGGCCCTCGCGGAGATCGCCGAGCACGGGGCCGACAGCCCCGCGCTGAGCGAACGGACCGTCGAGGTCCTCGACACCTTCCGGGCGATGGCCTCGATCCAGCAGCGCTACGGGACCCCCGCCGCGCGCCGGTACATCGTGTCCTTCACCCAGTGCGCGGACGACCTCGCCAACGTCTACACGCTGGCCGACCACGCCCTCGGGTCCCCCGAGAAGATGCCCGTGCTCGACGTCGTCCCGCTCTTCGAGACCTTCGCCGACCTGCAGGCCGCCACGGAGATCCTCACCGAGATCGTCGACCATCCGCGGGTGGTCGCTCGCCTGGCCCAGACCGAGAGGCGCATGGAGGTCATGCTCGGGTACTCCGACTCCTCCAAGGACGTCGGCCCGGTCTCGGCCACGCTGGCCCTGTACGACGCCCAGAGCCGGATCTCGAAGTGGGCGCAGGACAACAACATCACGCTGACTCTGTTCCACGGTCGCGGCGGTGCGCTCGGACGCGGGGGCGGCCCCGCCAACCGCGCGGTGCTCGCCCAGCCGCCGGGTTCGGTCGACGGCCGGTTCAAGCTCACCGAGCAGGGCGAGGTCATCGCGGCCCGCTACGGCGACCCGGTGATCGCCACCCGGCACATCGAGCAGGTCGCCGCGGCGACCCTGCTGCAGTCGCTGCCGTCGGTCGGGGAGCACAACGCGGCAGCCGCCGAACGCTTCTCCGGCGTGGCCGCGACGCTGGACGCCGTGTCCCGGGAACGCTTCTTCGAGCTGGTGCACGCCGAGGGCTTCCCGAAGTGGTTCGCCCAGGTCACCCCGCAGGAGGAGATCGGGCTGCTGCCCCTGGGCTCCCGTCCGGCCAAGCGTGGGCTGTCGGTCAACTCCCTCGACGACCTGCGCGCCATCCCGTGGGTGTTCGCCTGGACCCAGGCGCGGATCAACCTGACCGGCTGGTTCGGCCTCGGCACCGCGCTGGCCGGCGTGGGCGACCTCGACGAGCTCCAGGCCGCCTACCGTGAGTGGCCGCTCTTCTCCACGATGATCGACAACGTCGAGATGTCGCTGGCCAAGACGGACGACCGGATCGCCGAGCGCTACCTCGCCCTGGGCGACCGGGAGGACCTCGCCACCCTCGTGCTGGCCGAGATGGCCATCACCAAGGAGTGGGTGCTCAAGGTGACCGGCAAGACGCGGATGCTCGCGGACATGCGGGTGCTCGGGCGGGCCGTGCAGCTGCGCAGCCCCTACGTCGACGCACTGTCCCTCATCCAGCTTCGCGCGCTGCGGGCGCTGCGCCGCGGCGCACCGGCCGAGGACATCCCCGAGCTGCAGCGACTGCTGCTGCTCTCCGTCAACGGGGTGGCCGCCGGCCTGCAGAACACAGGGTGATCTGAGGCAGGGTGGTCTGAGGGCGATGGTCAGGTCCCCGTGGTCGAGACCCACAGTCCGTCACGGGCCCGGGTCATCGCGACGAAGAGCTCGCGGCGGTCCCGGTCCCAGCGTTCGCGGTCGGCGTCGGCCGCGGGCGGCTGGGCGTCTGCCGCGACGAGCGCTGCGGGCACCGCACACACAAGGACCTGCTTGAACTCCAGGCCCTTGGCCCTCTTGATCGTCCCGACCTTGACCGCGTCGACCGGAACGCCCTCGTAGTCGGCAAGGTTGATCGTGGGGATGCCCGCGGCCGCGAGGGCGCGCAGGGCACCCTGCACGCCCGCATGGGTGGGGCTGAGAACGCCGATGTCGGCGGCATCCGTCCCGACCCCGGTCAGCACCTCGCGCACCCGGGCGACCAGGGCGGCCGCGGCGTCGGGCTGGGGACCACGCCAGAGCACTGGCTCCGGACCGGTGCGGGTGACCCGGTCGGTGCGGTCGGCTCGGCTGGTCGCACCCTCGATGTCAGCGAACTCGTCACCGTCGACGAGCCGGCTCGCGAACTCGACGATCTGGGCCGTGTTGCGGTAGTTCACATCCATGACGACGCCGCGCCCCGCGAGCGAGACGCCCGCCTCGGCGAGGGTGTACCCACCGGGGTAGATGGACTGCTGGCCGTCGCCGATGAGGGTCAGGCCGTCGGGGGCGTCGCCGGTGAGGGCGTGCAGCAGCCGGATCTGGGCGCAGGTAAGGTCCTGGGCCTCGTCGACGATGACCGCCGCGATCGACTCCTCGCCCGGGGCGCTGCCGTAGGGAACTGACTGCAGCGCCGCCTCGGCCAGCAGGATGCTGCCGGCGAAGTCGGTGATCCCGAGGGCGCGCAGCTGCGCGTCGTAGGCGAGGTGCAGCTCCCAGACGCCGCGGCGCTGTTCGAGGGACAGGCGGTGCTTGCGTCCGGTGCGCGCGAGGTCGGCGTAGGCGTCGAAGTCCGTGATCCCCCGCCCGCGGAGCACCACCACCACCTCCTCCTGCCAGTAGGTGACCGGCAGGTCGATCCCACCGAGCACGCTGTGGCGGCCGGTGCGCACCCACGCGAGGTTGAATGCGGTGAGCGCCTTGCCGGGGTCGACGCGGACTGTGACCCCGCGGGCGTCGAGCACCCGGCGCGCGAAGCGATGCACGCTCGTAAAGATGACCCGGTCGACGGCCTCGGGGGCCAGGCGCGCGAGCGACTGGGCCATGACGCCCGGGAGGGTGTTGACGAAGGTCGTCACGAGCACCTTCCCGTGAGGGTTCATCCGCGCGAGATAGGCGGCCCGGTGCAGCCCGACGACGGTCTTTCCGGTGCCGGCCGACCCGCGGATCCGCGACGGCCCGTTGAAGCTGCGCCGGACGAGCTTGGCCTGGGCCGGGTGCAGGAACGCCATCCAGTCCTCGACCGGGCTGGCTAGCAGCGAGTCGAAGAGGGCCGCGTCGATCTCCCGATCGGAGAGCAGCGGTTCCTCCCACGCGCGGTCGGCCGGGCGGACGGGGTCGACGGCGACAGCGTGTGCCGCGGCGTCGGCGTTGCCCATCGCGGGGAACAGGTCGAGGCAGCGGGCGAGGAGCAGGTCGACCGCGGCGGGGGTGTGTCGTTGGCCGTGACCGGCGATGAAGCGCAGCGCGTCACCCTCCCCGAGGACGCGCACGCTGGCCACCGTCTCGCTGATCCCGGACCGTCCGTGCAGGACGACGACCGGGTGGATCTCGTTGGGCGAGAGGCCCACGTCGGCAAGGTCCGCCTCGACGGTCTGGCCCAGGTCGGCGAGGGCATAGAGCTCCTCGGTGACGTCGTCCTGACCACGGAAGATGCGTCCCTGCGCGACGGACACGTCGGCCCACCACTTGGTGTCCACGATGAACACTCCGCCTGGCCCCACAACCACGAGGTCGACGTTGGCCGTCCGGCTGCCCGGCCATCGGCGGTCTGCCAGGAGGTGGTAACCCACCCCGGCGAGCCGTCCGAGCGCCGCGACGGTCGCCTTCTCCGAGACCTCGGCCGCGTGGGCGCCAGCGAGCAAGGCCTCGCGGCGCGCCCCTACGCCTGCTGACCGTCCCGCTGGCATGTGATCCCCTCGCTCTCTGCCGGGGATATCGGCAGGGGCGACCGCGCCCTTGAGGACGTCGACGGCGCGCAGAGGATGAACAATGGCGGGTCCGCGCCGGCCTGCTCCTCGCGCGACGCCCCGCAGACGGTCGTAGCGTGGGTGACCAGCCACCGCCGACGTCAAGAGGCCATCGTGACCACCACCGCACCTGAGCGTCCCGTGATCTTCGTCCTGCACGGCGCCCGCGGTGACCTCGCCAAACGCATGGTGATCCCCGGACTGGCCGAGCTCAGCGCCCGTGGCCTGCTGCCCGAGCGGTGGGCACTGCTAGGGACAGGTCGCGCCGCGATCGACTCCGCAGACTTCGCCCAGATCGTCCGTAGCTCGCTCGAGACATTCGGACCTGCGGACAAGGCCGCCGCCACCCAGGCGGCAGACGCCCTGACGGCTCGCGCCAGCTACGCCCAGGAGGTCGTCGAAGGTGAGCCCGACGGCGCGCTCACCGGCGCGGTCGCAGCCCTGCGCCACACCCTCGCCACGGGCGACAACACTCCGGACGACGTCCTGGTCATCCACTACCTGGCCGTGCCGCCGACCACCTTCGTGTCGATCACGCGCGCACTGGGCGAGCACGGCCTCACCAAGGGGTCGCGGGTCGTCTACGAGAAGCCCTATGGCACGTCTCCGGACTCCTTCCGCGAGCTTGACGACGTCGTGCACGGTGTCCTCAAGGAGGAGCAGGTGTTCCGCATCGACCACTTCCTCGGTAAGGAGGCCACCCAGAACCTGCACGTGCTGCGCTTCGCCAACGAGCTGTTCGGCGGCGTCTGGAACCGTGAGCATGTTGAACAGGTGCAGATCGACGTGCCGGAGACGCTCGACATCACCGACCGCGCGGAGTTCTACGACGCGACCGGCGCGGCTCTGGACATGCTGGTCACCCATCTGTTCCAGGTAGCCGCCGAGGTCGCGATGGAGCCACCCCACGGGCTCGACGCCGATCACGTCTCGCCCGCGCGCGAGGCCGCGATCAGCTGTTTCCGTCCGCTCGACCTCGCTCACGACGTGGTGCTGGGGCAGTTCGACGGCTACCAGGCCGTCGCGGGCATCGCGGATGGCTCGACGACCGACACCTTCGTGGCGGCCCGCCTGTGGATCGACAACGACCGGTGGCGAGGCGTGCCGTTCTTGCTGCGCACCGGCAAGCGGATGGCGGTCTCGGCCCAGCGGGTGACGCTTGTGCTGCGCACACCGAAGGAGCTCTTCGGCGAGGAGGTGGGGCCCGACCGGATCAGCCTGTCGTTGAGCGGGGACGGAGCGATCGAGATCACGACGACCGTCAAACGCCCAGGACCCGACCTCACGCTCGGAACTGGGACCGCCCGGCTCGCGCTGGACGACGTCGCACCCGGAGAACCGCTGTCGCCCTATGCCTCACTCGTGCACGACGTGATCATCGGTGATCGCAGCCTGTTCACCACCCCGGCCGGACTCAGAGACGCGTGGCGGGCCTTTGCCCCCCTGCTCGGGCCGGATCGCCCGCAGCCGCTCCCGTATCGGCCCGGGTCATGGGGGCCGGCTGAGGCTCGTGCGCTGGCCGCTCCGGGGGGCTGGGTGCTCGGGGACTGACGGGTGCTCGGCGACCGAGCAGCCGGTGGACCAGTGCGCCCAGAACCGCTCCGAGCGCGTAGGCCACCAGGTCGACGGCATTGAAGGTCGTGCCGAGCACGAACCGCAGCGGTTCCCAGGCGCCCGCGAGCGCAGCCGGGACGCCGGTGAGCTGGGAGAGCTCGATGACCGCGCAGAGACCGAAGGCGACGACGGTCAGGACGGCCCTGCGCTGACCGGGCACGCAGAACGCCAGGACCAGGTAGACGAGGACCGCGTAGAGGACGTCGCCGGCGGCGTCGGCGAGCGTGCCGCTGCCGGCCGTGGCCACGGCGAGGCCAGCGGCCGTGGTGACTGCAGCCGCGGCGGCGAGCGGTAGGCGCCTGACCCGGCGCGCGGCGTCAGGCACCGCGCGGGTCCAGCTCGGCCCCTACGCCCGCCACGAAAGCGTCCACGTCGCGCTCGGTCGTGTCGAAGGAGCACATCCACCGGACCTCCCCGCGGGCTGCGTTCCAGTCGTAGAAGCCGAACTGCTCACGCAGGGGCTCGACGGAGGCGGGCGGCAGGATCGCGAAGACTCCATTCGCCTGGGTCTCCTGGGTGAAGGCGAGGCCAGGTGCCGCACCCGCCGCGATGAGCTCGTCGAGCCCTGAACGCAGCCGGGAGGCCATCGCGTTGGCGTGCGAGGCGGACCGCAACCAGAGTCCGCCGTCAAGGAGCGCAAGAAGCTGTGCGGAGACGAAGCGCATCTTCGAGGAGAGCTGCATGGTCATCTTGCGGACGTAGTCGATACCTTCGACCGCGGCGGGGTCCAGGACGATCACGGCCTCCCCGAACACGAGGCCGTTCTTGGTGCCGCCGAAGGAGAGCACGTCGACGCCGGCGTCGGTCGTGATGGCGGCGAGGGGCACGCCGAGGTAGGCGGCCGCGTTGGCCAGCCGGGCACCGTCCATGTGGACCCTCATGCCGAGGGAGTGCGCGTGGTCGGCGATCGCCCGCACCTCGTCGGGTGTGTACACGGTGCCGAGCTCGGTCGACTGGGTGATCGAGACGACAAGCGGCTGCGCCCGGTGCTGGTCGCCCCAGCCCCAGGCGTGCTCGTCGATCGCGGCAGGGGTGAGCTTGCCGTCCGGGGCATCGACCGTGAGCAGCTTCATGCCGCCCACCCGCTCGGGTGCGGCGTTCTCGTCGTTGTGGATGTGGGCGTAGCGGCTCGTGATCACGGCCCCCCAGCGCGGCAGCATCGACATCAGCGCGACGACGTTCGCACCCGTCCCGTTGAAGACCGGATAGGCGCTCGCCTGGTCGCCGAAGTGCGTCTTGATCACGTCCTGGAGGCGACTGGTCCACTGATCGGCGCCGTAGGCGCGGGCGTGGCCGGTGTTCGCGGCCGCGAGCGCAGCGAGGACCTCGGGGTGGGCGCCGGCGTAGTTGTCTGAGGCAAAGGAGTGATGGGGCACAGAATCAGCCTACGTCCGACGGCGGACGCAGATGTCGGTGGGCTCGTGTTGGATGGGACCATGGCCGCCTATCTTGCCCACATCACCGTCCGCGACGATCTCGACGACGACCAGGTCACCGGGATGGCTGACGCCCTCGGCGCGTTCGGTGACCCAGAGGTCCACGTCGACCGAATCGTCTTCGTGGTGCCCGGGGAGGCCCCGGACTCGACCACTGCGGAGATCGCCGCATCCCAGCACGCCGCCGAGCTGCTGGACGGGTACATGTACGAGGTCGAGGTCACCGAGGTGCGCTGAGGCGCTCAGCGCAGGCTGGCGTGAGACGGTGACCCGGATCCCGCCGGATCGGCGCACGATGGCACCGTGACAGGAGTCCTTACCGGGTTTGCGATCATCGCCGCCATCATCGCCGTCGGGTACGTCGTGGGCCGGGTGAACCTGCTGGGACCCGACGCCAGGCAGGTCATCGCGCGTCTGGTCTTCTTCGTCCTGGCACCCAGCCTGCTGTTCACGATCCTGGCCGACGCCGAGGTCGCCCAGCTCTTCTCCCCGCTCATGGTCGTCTCCCTGATCGCGGCGTCGGTGACGTTCGCCGTCTACATCGCGGTTGCGAGGGTGGCGTGGCACCGGGACGCGTCCGACGCCGTGATCGGCGCGCTGTCCGCCGGGTACGTGAACGCGAACAACATCGGCATCCCGGTCGCCGTCTACGTGCTCGGTGACGCCGCGTACTCCGCGCCGGTGATCCTCGTCCAGCTGCTGCTCTTCGCCCCGCTCGGGCTCGCCGTGCTCGACGTCCAGCAGCAGGGCCGCGCCTCGGTGGGCCGCCTGATCAGCCAGCCCTTGCGCAACCCGATCATCATCGGCTCCGCGCTCGGCCTGGTGGTCACGCTCACCGGGTTGCAGGTGCCGGACTCGGTCATGGAACCGTTCCGGATCATAGGCGCGGCCGCGGTCCCGCTCATGCTCATCACCTACGGCATGTCCCTGCACGGTCAGAAGATCCTCGAGCCGGGCGTCGAACGCCGTGACGCCGTGCTCGCGTCGGCGCTCAAGCTCCTGGTCATGCCAGCCGTCGCCTGGCTGTGCGGACGGTTCGTCTTCGGGCTCACCGGCCACGACCTCTTTGTGGTCGTGGCCCTCGCCGCGCTGCCCACCGCCCAGAACGTCTTCAACTACGCCCAGCGCTACCGGCGCGGGGAGACGCTGGCCCGCGACGCGATCTTCGTCACGACCATCGGCGCGGTCCCCGTGCTCATCGTCGTCGCGGCCCTCCTGCGCTAGCGCTACCCAGCACCGAGCTGGGTGATGACCAGGCGCGCGACCGTGAAGTAGATGATCAGCCCGGTCCCGTCGACCACGGTCGTGATCATCGGCCCGGAGACCACGGCCGGGTCGACGCCCAGGCGATTGAGCAGCAGCGGCAGGACCGAGGCGACGAGCGAGGTCCACAGCACGATCACCACGACCGAGATCGCGACCGTGATGGCTACCTCCTCCCCCACCCCGAGCGTCAGCGCCCGCACCCACGCGATGCCCGCGATGGTCGCCGCGATGAGCACGCCGGTCGCGACCTCCTTGCGCACGACCCGCAGGATGTTGCGCATCTCGACCTGGCCCATCGCCATGGCGCGGATCATCGTCGTGGTGATCTGCGTGCCGGTGTTGCCGCCCGTGCCGATGAGCAGCGGGATGAAGAACGTCAGCGCGACGACGGTCGAGAGCTCGTCCTCGAACATCCGCAGCACTGTCCCCGTGTACATCTCGGCGAGGAACAGCACCAGCAACCAGACGATGCGCTTGCGCCAGAGCAGGAACGGGGAGGCGCGCAGGTACGGGACCTCGAGCGGGGCCGAACCGCCCTGACGCTCCGCATCCTCGGTCGCCTCGGCCTCGAGGATGTCGACCACGTCGTCCGCAGAGATGATGCCCAGCAGCGCGCCGTCGTGCACGACGGGAACGGCCGAGAGGTCGTGGTCGGCGAGCAGCCGGGCCGCGACCTCCTGGTCCTCGAGCGCGCTGACGCTCACCACCTCCGGGTCCATGATCGTGGCGATGAGGGTGTGCGGCTGGGACAGCACGAGGTCGAGGTAGGAGACGACGCCGACCAGGCGGTGGTCGGGCGATGCGGTGACCAGGACGTCCCCCTCGCCCAGCGTCGTCTCGGCGGCCCGGGCGCGGATCGCCTCGATCGCGTCAGAGACCGTCATCGATGCACTGACCGACGCGACGTCGGGGTTCATCCGGGATCCGGCGCTGTCCTGGGGCCAGGACAGCAGACCGCGAAGCGTCGCCGAGCGCACCGCACCCGTGCCGGCGAGGACCTGCTGGCGATGGTCGTCGTCAAGCCCACGCAGGATCTCCGCGGACCGGTCGTCGTCGAGGGCGTCGAGCAGACCCGCGGCGACGACCGGGGGCAGGACCTCAAGGACGCCGACGACGGCCGGGGTGTCGATCGAGTCGAAGAGCTCGCGGGCAGTCTGCGGGGTGAGCAGGGCCACGAGCCGGCGGATCTCGGCGTCGGTCAGGTCGTCGACCTGTTCCGAGCGGCGCCACGAGCCGGGGATCTCGTGCAGCCACCGGTCGACGGCGGTCAGTGTCCCGGCGGCGATGACGTCGCGCAGGTCGGGCGTGTTCGAGCGGGTAGGCAGGTTCTGGCGCATGGCGCTCCCTCGTGCGGGCAGCCACCGGGCACAACGACTTGCTCCCCTCCCCCTGGTCGCGGGTGAGAGGAGCCGCCGCGCGGGCGCGGTGACGGACGGGATCGGTCAGGCGCCAGCGCACTGCTGGGTGCCCCGCGCGAGCAGGGCAGAACCGGGTTCAGGCTCGGGACGAGCCGAGGAGCACCGACGCCATGGGTGGGTCAGGCGGATAGCTACTCGCTGGGTCCATGGTCGTCACCTCCTGAGGTCGGGGCCCGTTGGGGCACAGCCCACTATAGGCTCACGCGGTCACCGAGCCGGCCTCCCGGCTGCCGGTCGAGTCCCCGGTGAGCGAGAGCCCACCGACGAGGTCGCCGGTCACCGTGCCGTCCACGGTAATCGTGTACGTCTGGCCGCTGATGATCTGCGGGGTGGAGACGACGATCGTCTGGAAGTCCTTGGAGGACTCGAAGGATGCGACCGTGGTGCCGTCCGCGGCGACCAGGTGGACGATCGTCCCCGCTTTCTGGACGGAGTCGAAGCTCACCAGGACCGAGGCCTGCGGCGAGGAGGCGGCCGGCGAGACTGCCATCCCGGCGCTGCCGGCGGCCACGAGGACGCCCCCGGTCATGAGCACCCCGCCGTCTGCGTCGATCGCACCGTTCCCGTTGTCCGTAGGGCCGGAGACGACGACGGTGCCGCCGGCGATCTCGATCGACCCGTTCGCGTCGAGGCCGTCGCCGCCCGCGTCCACGACGATCGTTCCGCCGTAGATGGCCATGAAGTAGTCGGCGTCGGCTGTGAAGGTTTCCTCGCCGCCCATGCCGCCGGGGGCGCCTCCCCCATCGCCACCAGGGCCGCCACCCTGGCCGCCGCCACCGGCAGGGCCGCCCATCCCGGAGGAGTCGGTCCCGCCCGCGACGTTGATGCCGTCGTCGGAGGCGACCACCCGGATGTCGCCCGCGTCGATCGTGATCTGGGCTGCCTCGAGGCCTTCGTAAGACTCTGTGACGTCGACCGTCCCGCCGGTGATGGTCAGGACGGCGTCGGCATGCACGCCGTCGTCTCCCGCAGCGAGGGTCAGCGTGCCCCCAGAGATCGAGACGAGGCCGTTGGAGTGGACCGCGTCGTCGACCGAGCGGACCGTGATCGCGCCGCCGGTGACGACGACGCTCACGTCGCCCTTGATGCCCTTGCCCGAGGCGTCCTCGGAGATCGTCGCGCCAACGCCGCCGCCGGAGGTGGCCGTCACGGTGCCGGCGGAGACGATCACATCGGTCTGCGCCTGGATCCCGTCGTCGCCTGCGGTGACGGTCACCTCGCCGGCGCTGACGGAGACGTAGCCCTTGGTGGCGTCGTCGTCGTTGTCGGACTTGAGGCCGTCGCCGGCTGCGGTCACGGTGATCTGCGGGGCGGACTCGCGTTCCTTGATGACGAGGTAGTCCTTGCCGCGGATGCCGTCGTCGGCCGCGGTGACCGTGATGATCCCGCCGGAGACGACGAGGCCGTCCTTGCTCGTGATCGCGTCGTTGGCATTGCCCTCGACCGTGAGCGCGCCGGAGCCGGTGATGGTGAGGTCGGTCGTGGAGAAGATCGCGGCGTTCGGCTCGTCGGTCTCGGCGTCGGGGTAGACGTAGGTGCTCGCGTCCGAGACGGTGTTGGTCGTGGCGTCGGCCAGGACGATCATCGCCTTCGCGGCGTTGGTGATCACGATCGGTGCGGTCGTCGAGCTGGTCAGGTCGACGCCGTCGAAGATCAGCCGGACGATGGCGTCGTCGGCGGAGTCGACGACGACCTGCCCGTCGGTCAGCGTGCCGGAGAGCCGATAGGTGCCGGCCGCAGTGATCGTCACGGTCGAGCCGTCGATCGTGACGTCCGAGCTGGCGGACGTCGCGGAGTCGCCGGTCAGTGTGACCGCCACCTCGTCGGCTGCGTCCCAGACGTAGTCGGCATCCTCGTCGTGGTCGGCGGCGTTGTCGCTGGTCGCCTCGGCGGCGTCGGCAACCTGTTCGGTCTTGGTCGTCGAGCTGGTGGTGGATGTGCCGGTGCTGCCAGCCTCCTCGGAGGCGCAGCCGGCCAGCAGCGCGAGGGCAAGGACCGGGGCCAGTAGGGCGGTGCGGGTCGGACGTCGCATGGTGTTGCTCCAGAGGTCGGTGACTGTATGTGTCAGGTCTACGCGGAACGGCTATGCGTGGGATCGCCGTCGCTTGTGAGATTCCTGTGAGGCTGGCGTGCCTGGCGAGACGGAGGTGGGTCCGGTCGGCGCCGCAAGCGCGTGCGGCGCGGCGAAGACGACGGCGCGCTGCACGCGATAGCTCGCGACGAACAGGACTGCCTCGGTCGCCACCTTCGCCCCGAGCAGCGGCACCCCCGCCGCGGTGAGCACCCAGAGCGATGCCAGGTTTGCGGTCAGCAGGGCGAGCGTCAGCGCGTAATAGCGCAGCGCGGCCGCACCCAGGCGCCGCGACCTGCCGTGGTCGAAGACGAACGACCGGTTGATGGCGAAGTTGACCGCCGAGCTCACGACCCGCGCCCCGAGCACGGAGACCAGGAGCGATCCGGTGAGCGCGTGAAGTACGAGGAGCGCCACGGTGTCCACGGTGAAGGCGGCGAGGGATGAGCCCACGAACTTCAGCAGCGGCGCGTAGATCCGCACCGAGTCCGCGACCGGGCGGAAGTGGGAGGAGGTGTTTCCGTCCAGGTAGATCGTCGCGATCGCGATCTCCTCGATCTCGCGGTGGGTGGATGTCGCCTCGAGCAGGAGGTTCAGCTCGTACTCGAACCTGTCCCCCGGCACGGTCTGCAACCACTCGAGCGCCGACGCGGGGTAGCCTCGCAGGCCGGTCTGGGTGTCGTGGAGGCGGTGGCCGGTGGCGAGGGCGAACATCCGCCGGGTGATGGCGTTGCCCGCGCGGCTGCGGGCTGGGACGCTCCCGCTGAACTGGCGGGCGCCGAGCACCATCGCTGCTTGTGAGTCCCGCACCCGGGTCGCCACCCGGAGAATGTCGACGACGCTGTGCTGCCCGTCGCAGTCGGCGCACACGACACCGGCTCCGGGGTGGTTGGCCTCGATGTGGGCAAAGCCGGCCTTGAGCGCGTGTCCCTTGCCGACGTTCCTGGGCTGGGTCAGGACTTCGGCGCCCAAGGCGCGCGCGGCGTCGAACACTGCGCGGTAGGCCGGGCCAGAGCCGTCGTCGACAACGAGGACGGTGAGCCCGGCGTCGGCCGTGCGCAGGGCCCGGACCAGGTCGACGAGGCGCGCGTCGGGTTCGTAGGAGGGGATGAGGACGATCATGGTGACCCCTCAGCTCCCGATGTAGAGGATGTCGGAGGTGCCACGCTCCTGGCCCTTGCCGAGCGGGTCGTTGACGAGCTCGCCGTCGAAGTACATGGTCGAGGAGCCGCCGCCGTCGAGGTTGTAGGCGGTCGTGGCGCCCAGCCCCTGCATGATCTCGGCGAGGCCGGTCAGCGACACGCCTGCGCTGTAGCCGGGGCTGCGGCCGTCGACGACGACAAAGACGAGGTGGTTGTCGTCGACGACGCCGATCGCGGTGCGCGGCTGGTCCCCCTGGATCGAGTGGTTGCCGATGTTCGTGTCGACCTCGACGTCGTCGATCCCGCTGACGACCTGCCCGCCGGCGAGCAGGGCGGGCCCGAAGGAGAGCGTGTTCCACACCCCTGCGGCCACCAGGTCGGTCGCGGTGGTGGCGGTCTCGTCATAGACCTTGACCGTGCCGTCGCGGTAGAAGGCCAGCCCCTCGCGGGCCCCGTCGTCGCGGTAGACCACCCCGTTGCGGATGACGATCCCGGTATCGCGGAAGCCGTAGTAGTCGCCGTTGATGGCGAATACAGCGTCGTTGTCCGCGGCGATGTCGGAGGTGTCTTCAGTGATGTTCTGCCCGAAGGCATTCTGAGCAAAGGCCGAGCGCAACGTGGTCGCATCGGTGAGCGTCACGTCGGCGACGTAGTACGTGACGGTCGCATCGCCGGTGCCGGTCGTCACGGTCGAGATGGTGATGCCGGCTTGGTCGGAGGTGTAGGTAGTCGCGGTGGTGACGGCGTCGGTCGAGGCGGCGGTAGAGCTGGCGGCGTCGGGGTCGGCGTCGACAGTTGCGACGGAGTGCGCGGCCTCGTAGGCCGCGACGTCGGAGATGGCCACGTGCTCGAAGACGTAGCGGTTGAGCGCCCAGCCCACTGCCAGCAAGATGGCGAGCAGAAGGGCCAACGCGCCGAACAGGATGCGTCGACGCAGGCTGCGGTGCCCCGCGGGGCGCCCGGGCTTGTCGAGATGCTGGATGGATGAGTTCATCACCCAGTTCTATGCAGCGCAGATATGCCCCGCGCAGGTGCCGGTTGAGCGTTTGCTGTGGACCCGATGCCGTGGAGGTGCCGCTACCCGTAGGTCAGGATCCGAGCTCAGGATCGGGCGGATCGGGTCTGGCCGAGTCAGGTCGCTTGGGCACCTGGTCGGCGGCCGGCCTGGTCGCTACCCGGTTGGTAGCTGCCGGGTGCGGCGAAGTGCCAGCCGTCGTCGTAGATCATGGCGATGTTCTCGCCGTCGACCCGGTGGTGGTGGTGGCGGCAGAGGAGTGCGCCGTTGGAGGGTGTGGTCTCTCCGCCGTCGGCCCAGTGGCGGATGGCGTGGTGGATCTCGCAGACGTGGGGTGGGGCGTCGCACCCCTCCCAGACGCAGTGTCGGTCGCGGGCGACGATGGCGCGGCGATGTTCCTTCGTGAACGTGCGTTTCGTCCGGGAGATGTTGAGGATTTGGGAGTCGGGTCCGAAGATGATCCGGGTGATCTCCCCGTCGCAGGCGATGCGTCGCAGGACCGCGTCGGGGATGGGGCCGGTGCCGTCTTCCCAGGTCGCGAACCCGGCCAGAAGGCGGGCTTCCACGTCCTCTGGTGACCATGTCTGGGAGCTAGAACCGTCCGTGTCGCCGTCGCCGCCACCGTCGGTGGCGTGGGCGTGGGCGTGGGCGTGGAGGTTCTTGAACTCTTCCCAGGTGATGTGGACCGAGAGGTGCGGGCGGACGTTGGCGCCTTTGCCGGCGATCCCGCCGTCCAGGACCAGATGGGCCAGGTCCACGAGGGAATCGACCTTGCGCAGGTCCGCCGGACGCAGGTCGTCGGCGGCCGGCACGCCAGCAACTGCGCGGAGCGCGGCGTTGAAGGCCTGGCCGTGCTCGGTCGTGACGAACCCGCTGATCTGCATCCCACCCATCGTGGGGGAGATCTGCAGGAACTCCCACTCGACCGCGTCCTTGAACGCCTTCTCCTGCGCCTGCGGATCACTGACCACGGTGAAACTCTTGATGAGCTTGGCGAACTCATCCACCTTGAACGCCCCGGCGTGCCCCAGGAGCATCTGCTCACCCGTGCACACCGGCCCCGCCGGGGTATCACTGGTCACCGGCGTGGCCAGCACCTCACACAACGTCTCCGTGACCGTCGCCTTCACCATGAGCGACACGTGCTCAGCGGTGATCTCCCCGGCACAAGCGGCCGCCGCGGTCGCGGGCAGGTGGTCACGCAACGCCCGCGCCGCCGCGACGGTGCGCTTCGCCAACGCCGTCGACAACCCTTCCGAACAGGCCAGCCACGAACTGAAGGAATGCATCGTCTCCACCCGCCACGACCCTTCGGCCTCGATCTGACCGATCAACACCAACCGTTGCGCCGCCAACCGGTCGGTCGCCCGGCGCACCCGCTGGGAAACCTCCGCCGCCAACGACCCCGCCAACCCCGACAGGTCCGTCGAGGCGATCTTCTCGGTCACCGCGTCCACCAGGTCCAGCTGCGCCAACAACCCCTCCGGCACGTCCGAAACCTCAGGAGCGGAAGGGGCGGAAGGGGCGGAAGGGGCGGAAGGGGCGGAAGGGGCGGAAGGGGCGGAAGGGGCGACACGCGCGGCCGCCGGGGAAGAACCAGCGGACGAGGCCAGCGCGGGCCTCGTCGCCTCAGCACCATGTGTCCAGAACGACGGTCCCTCAGGAGCGGCGGACCAGTTCGAGCGGACAAGGTCCTCGAACGCAGCCTCGAAGTGGTCCTCGACAAGGGTGGCCGCCGAACCGGCGACCACGTCGCACCACATGCCGGGACCATATTCAAGGCGTTCGACGGCGGGCGCGAGATCGCGATCGAATAGATTAATCGACCTCATGATACGCCTCCCGTCTTCGCAAATATATACCTCACCACCTATTGCGCAGTCTATCGAATTCGGGGCCATTCGACAAGGGATCTCGATATTGAGTTGGGCGCAGCGTCGACCATTTCGATCGAGCGTTAATGAGAGTCAACCGCTTCAATCGTCACGTTGGCGAGCGCCCCCGATGAGATAGCGTTGGCTTTATGTAGACTGCCTGTCGTGCCGCGACCGTCGTTGTTGAATCCGCCTCTCTGTCCTCGAGGGCACGTGTCGCACGATGGGTACTCGGTACGCAAGGCTGGTACCTACGGTGGTCCTGCGAAGCGGTAGCTCTACGCGTGCATCGCGCCAGACGGTGCCCGGCATCGCTTCGCCCCTACGCTCCCGCGCGAGCACAACCACGATGGCGTATGCGACTCGTGCGACTCGACGTTGGTGGCCCACACCGGACCCGTCGTCGGCCGCGACTACCTTCATCGGCTCCGACTTGTTGCGGACGCGCTCGTTCAGGTCGGGGGCGGTGCCTCCTACGTCCGTGCTTCGAACCGCGCGCGGGTCGGGGCCGGCCGCGATCCCGTCTTCGGCTCCGGCGCCGGGCATCTGGTCTCGGAGTGGACCGACGCCTGGGCTCCTATCGTCATCGCGACGCTCGCCGAGACGGACTGGCCCGAGACCCTCGTCCTCGACTTGACCGACTTCTGGTGGACCAACGCGCGCACGAACCGTCGCCGACCTGAGTTCGCGGTCCTCATTGCCTACGGCCACCCCGGACCCGGAGCCGCCGACCCCAGGCCACGCGCGTGGGGCATCCACGCCTCCTACACGGCCCAAGCTTCAGACTGGGTCACCCTCCTGACGAGCCTGAACCTACCGAAGCCGCCGACGACCGTGATCTCCGACGACAACCTGGCGGTCACCGCGGCCGTCCAGCGCGTCTGGCCAGCCCAGCCCGGTCAGGCGCTGCCTGTGCCGTTCGTGTTCTCGTGCGAGCACCACGTGCGAACCAACGCCGTCGCTGCGCTCACCGCCGACCGGGTCTCGCACTTCGGGTCGGTGTGAAGCGCCCCAGGTTTCGTGCCGCTTCTATGCGGGTTGAAACTGCTCGGTGAGTGAAGCGTAGTGGACGTGTTCGTACTCGATGGGTGGGACGTGGCCCAGGCTCCCGTGCAGGCGCCGGTTGTTGTACCAGTCGACCCAGCCGGCAGTCGCGTATTCGACGTCCGCGATGGTCTTGTAGGGGCCGCTCTGGAAGACTGTGGTGCGGATGCATTCGGCCTTGTAGAGCCCGTTGATCGTCTCGGCCAGGGCGTTGTCATAGGCATCGCCCACGGTCCCGATGGAGGGGCGGATGTCGGCTAGGGCGAGGTGCTCAGTGAGCTTGATCGACGTGTACTGAGATCCCGC
>NZ_FMYH01000002.1:154080-268081 GCF_900096585.1 Sanguibacter gelidistatuariae | reverse complement strand
TCCACGTCGGGGTGACCACAGGACCCGGGCCCCAGTGGCCACTGGCCTGGGACGCGGCGATCGCTTCGGCGAGGGACTGCTCCTGCGCGGGGCCGGTGGTCTCGGCGGGGGCCGCGGTCGCAGTCCCAGTCCCAGGGTGCCCCGAGCACGTCGATGCCGTAGTGCCCGAGCACGTCGACGTGCCGTTCACGACACTGCTCGTGTCGTCGGCCTCACCGTTGCTTGCGTGGTCGCCGGTCGAGTGGTCGTAGAGCCGCTTGAACTCCTCCCACGTGATCATGACCGACAGGTGGGGGCGGACGTTGGCGCCCTTGCCGGCGACCCCACCGTCCAGGACCAGGTGGGCCAGGTCCACGAGGGAATCGACCTTGCGCAGGTCCGCCGGACGCAGGTCGTCGGCGGCCGGGACGCCAGCAACTGCGCGGAGCGCGGCGTTGAAGGCCTGGCCGTGCTCGGTCGTGACGAACCCGCTGATCTGCATCCCACCCAACGTGGGGGAGATCTGCAGGAACTCCCGCTCGACCGCGTCCTTGAACGCCTTCTCCTGCGCCTGCGGATCACTGACCACGGTGAAACTCTTGATGAGCTTGGCGAACTCATCCACCTTGAACGCCCCGGCGTGCCGCAGGAGCATCTGCTCACCCGTGCACACCGGCCCCGCCGGGGTATCACTGGTCACCGGCGTAGCCAGCACCTCACACAACGTCTCCGTGACCGTCGCCTTCACCATGAGCGACACGTGCTCACTCGTGATCTCCCCGGCCACAGCGGCCGCCGCGGTCGCGGGCAGGTGGTCACGCAACGCCCGCGCCGCCGCGACGGTGCGCTTCGCCAACGCCGTCGACAACCCTTCCGAACAGGCCAGCCACGAACTGAAGGAATGCATCGTCTCCACCCGCCACGACCCTTCGGCCTCGATCTGACCGATCAACACCAACCGTTGCGCCGCCAACCGGTCGGTCGCCCGGCGCACCCGCTGGGAAACCTCCGCCGCCAACGACCCCGCCAACCCCGACAGGTCCGTCGAGGCGATCTTCTCGGTCACCGCGTCCACCAGGTCCAACTGCGCCAACAACCCCTCCGGCACCGCAGGAGAAGGCGCCGCGGGAGAGTCTGCAGGGGTCTGGTCAGATGCCGACTGAAGCAGAGTGTTGACCGCCACCTCGAACCACTCAGCCATCATCGAGGCGGACTGAGGGAACTCGTGAAACCGACTTGCAAGCTTCATGGCACCCTCCCACCCTCGTTGGAACTGTCCGTGTTTCTCCTGATAAGTCTATCGAACATTTGTCTATGGCACAAGGTTTTTGGCAGTTTCGTCTTGTGTGGCGGTCCTTGACATCACAGCGCATCCGGGGACCGCAGGTTCATCCCCGTCGGATGACGCCGCTGCCTCACCGCGACATGACGATCGCTATATGGCCCTCCACGAACGTGACGCGATCCGCGACGAGATGACCGACCCGCTGTTCGGCAGCGGTGCCCTGCGCGGCCTCGTCCCCAAGTACACCTTTCCGCTGGGCGCGACCCGGTCCGACGACGCGTTCCAGCTCGTCGCCGACGAGATGCTGCTGGACGGCAACAGCCGCCAGAATCTTGCGACCTTCTGCCAGACGTGGGAGGAACCGCAGGTCCACGAGCTCATGGACCGGGCGATTGACAAGAACATGATCGACCAGGACGAGTACCCGCAGACGGCCGAGATCGAACGGCGATGCGTGCACATGATCGCGGACCTGTGGAACGCACCGGGGGCGGCCAACACGGTCGGGACCTCCGCCGTCGGCTCCTCCGAGGCGTGCATGCTGGCGGGGATGGCGGCCACGAGGCGGTGGCGGGCGAAGCGGCAGGCGGCAGGCCTGCCGAGCGACCGACCCAACATGGTCTGCGGCCCAGTCCAGGTGGTCTGGCACAAGTTCGCCCGCTACTGGGACGTCGAGATCCGCGAGGTCCCGATGGCGCCGGGCTCCTACGCCATGACACCGGAGCAGATGCTCGAGCAGGTGGACGAGAACACCGTGTTCGTCGTCGCGACGCTCGGTGTCACCTACACCGGCGCTTACGAGCAGATCGCCGATATGGCTGCGGCCCTCGACCGCCTCCAGGCCGAGTCGGGGCTCGACGTCGACATCCACGTCGACGCGGCCAGCGGAGGATTTCTGGCCCCGTTCTGCGCCCCCGACCTGGTGTGGGACTTCCGTTTGGAACGGGTGAAGTCGATCAGCGCCTCCGGGCACAAGTTTGGGCTGGCCCCGCTCGGGGTGGGGTGGGTCGTGTGGCGGGACTCAGGCGAGCTCCCGGCTGAGCTCGTCTTCCACGTCACCTACCTGGGCGGGGACATGCCGGTCTTCCAGATCAACTTCTCCCGGTCGGCCGGCCCCGTGGTCGCGCAGTACTACGACTTCGTGCGGCTCGGCCGGGATGGCTACCGCGCGATCCATGGTTCCTGCTACGAGACCGGTCAGCTGCTCGCGGCGACCATCCCGACCCTGGGGCCCTTCGAGATCGTGTTCGGCAGCACCCCCCAGGATGGCATCCCGGCCGTCACCTGGAAGATCATCGACGGTCAGGACCCTGGGTACACGCTCTACGATCTCGCCGACCGCCTGCGCATGCGCGGGTGGCAGGTCCCGGCCTACCCGCTGACCGGCGCGGCCTCGAACATCGCCGTGCAGCGTGTCCTCGTGCGCCAGGGCGTGAGCCGGGACATGGTCGCGACCCTCATCGACGACCTCCGTGACGCCGTCGACCACATGCACCGGCATCCGGTCACCGTGCCGATGACGCCGGAGGAGTCGAGCGGCTTCAGCCACCTGTGACCGGCCGCGGCGAAGGTCGTCTCACCCATCTGGGATGAGGCCCCGTCGGGCGCCGGGGTGGACGGTAGAGGTACCGAACCATAACCCTCACCACGGAGGTCCACCATGTCCGAGCTCATCGTGATCGGCTACGACGACCATGCGGTCGCGACCCAGGCCTACAACCAGGTCATGCAGCTGCAGAAGGACTTCGTCGTCCAGCTGTCCGGCCTCGCCGTCGTGCAGGTCGACGCCGAGGGCAAGAGCCACGTCGAGACGCCGGGAAAGATCGTCGGGGTCTCCGCCGCATCGGGGGCGCTCTGGGGGATGATCATCGGCCTGCTCTTCCTCGTCCCCTTCGTCGGGCTGGCCCTCGGCGGCGCGCTCGGCGCGCTCATGGGGAAGATGGGCAAGTCAGGGATCGACGACGAGTTCCGCTCCCAGGTCCAGGAGATGCTCAAGCCCGGCAGCGCGGCCGTCGTCGTCATGGCCTCGAAGATCACCGAGGACAAGTTCGCCGACGCGATGAAGCAGTACGGCGGCACGCTGCTCAAGACCTCGCTGTCGGAGGAAGACGAGAAGGAGCTCGCCCACGAGCTGACCGAGGACGCGTGAGTCCGACCCGCGGCGAACGGGCGGACCTGGGACGGTCCGTCCGCGACCGGGTGCCGCTCGAGCAACATTCCCAGTATTCAGCGCACGGTCGGGCGGACCCGGTTGCGCTGCTGGAGAGCCAGGCTCTGTCCCGCGTGCCGGAGCTTGTCCCGATCCGGTCCGGGCGGATGGTCAGCTCACCCTTCGCGCACTACCGCGGGGGCGCGCTCATCATGGCCGCCGACCTCGCCCGAAGCCCGGACTCGGGGCTGACGGTTCAGCTGTGCGGCGACGCGCACCTGAGCAACTTCGGGATCTACGCATCCCCGGAACGGCGCCTGGTCTTCGACATCAACGACTTCGACGAGACCTACCCGGGCCCCTTCGAGTGGGACGTCAAACGCCTCGCGACGAGCCTGCACGTGGCCGGGCGGGCCAACGGCTTCCCCACCAAGACCTGCCGCAAGATGGTCCGCAGGTCCGTGCGGGGGTACCGCGAGACGATGCGCACCTTCGCCCACCAGGGCAACCTCAGTGTCTGGTACTCCCACGTCGACATGGAGGACCTGATGTCCCGGATCGGCCGCAAGCTCGACTCCGGGCGCAAGAAACAGATCCAGGCCGTCGTCGACAAGGCCCGCACCCGAGACAGCGTCCAGGCGCTGTCCAAGCTCACCACCCTGGTCGACGGCCGACCACGGATCATCAGCCAGCCGCCGTTGATCGTTCCCGTCGAGGAGCTGTGGGGAGAGGAGGGCGCCGCCCAGACCTACGAACGCCTTGCCGACCTGGTGCAGTCCTACAGCCGCAGCCTCCCCAGGCACCGCCGCCACCTCCTGGCACAGTACGAGCTCACGCAGGTTGCCCGAAAGGTCGTGGGAGTGGGGAGCGTGGGGACCCGCGCGTGGATCCTGCTCTTCGAGGGCATCGACGGGAGCGACCCGCTGTTCTTGCAGGCCAAGGAGGCGCAGACCTCCGTGCTCGCCGGCTACGTGCCGCCCAACGACATCACGCACGAGGGGGAGCGGGTCGTCGCCGGGCAGCAGCTCATGCAGGCGAGCAACGACATCTTCCTCGGCTGGGACCGGGCCCTTGGCCCGGACGGAGTCGAACGCGACTTCTACGTGCGTCAGCTCCGTGACGGCAAGGCATCGCTCCCGGTCGAAGACATGGTGGCCGACGGGATGTCCTTCTACGGCCGGGTCTGCGGGGAGTCGTTGGCCCGGGCACACGCCCGCTCGGGCGACCGGGTGGCGATCGCCGCCTACCTCGGTTCGAGCGACCGCTTCGATCATGCGATCGCGGACTTTGCCGAGACCTATGCCGAGCAGAACGAGCGCGACCACGCGGCGCTCTATGCCGCGATCACGTCGGGACGGGTGATCGCGCAGACCGGTGTGTAGGGAGCCAGGATCCATGGGGTCCACGGGAAGGAGGCAATGATGCCAGACGACGAGGCGCGTACCGAGGGAGACGCCGACGCAGCCCGGCTGACCGCGCGCTTGGCCCAGCTCGAGCGGGAGAACGCTGCCCTGCGCGAACAGGTGGCGCTGGCCGGGCCCACACCTGCGTCGTCGGGCAGCGAGGCTCCTGGTGCGCAGGCCCAGGGCCGGCGCCGCCACCGCGGACGATCCGCGGCTGCGCTCGTCCTCATCCTGCTCGGGGTGCTGCTCGCCCCGGTGGCCGTCGTCGCGAGCTGGGCGCAGCGGGAGCTCACCGACACCGACCGGTACGTCGCGACGGTCGGCCCGCTCGCGAGCGACCCGGTCATCCAGTCCGCGATCGAGAACCGCCTGACCGAGGTGGTCATGGAGCAGCTGGACGTGCCCACGCTCGTCCACGACGCGGTGTCTGCGCTGAACCGCCCCGACCTGCCACCCCGAGCAGCGGCGGCCCTGGGTGCGGTCGAGCAGCCGCTCACCGACGGCATCCAGTCGCTCATCCGCAAGGCGGCCACGACCGTGGTCGAGAGCGACGCCTTCGAGACCGCCTGGATCGAGGCGAACCGGGTGGCGCACGCCCAGCTCATCGCGGTCATGAAGGGAGAGCCCGGCAGCGTCCTGCAGATCGGGGACCAGGGGCAGCTGACGATCGAGCTCTCCGGAGTGATCGACACCCTCAAGGCGCAGCTCGTCAAGGACGGCTTCTCGGTCGCCGCCAACATCCCCACCGTCAACGCCTCCTTCACGCTCGTGCAGACCACCCAGCTCGTCAAGCTGCAGAACGCATACTCCCTGCTCGACGTCGTGGGCACCTGGCTGCCGTGGCTCAGCCTCGGCCTGATCGCCGTCGGCGTGCTCACCGCCGTGCATCGCTCCCGGGCCCTGGTCGTCGCGGGGCTCGCGCTCGCGGCCTCGATGCTCGTCCTGGGCATCGGCCTCTACATCGGGCGCAGCCTGTATCTGGACGGGTTGGCCGGTAAGGTCGAGCGGCTCGACGCGGCAGAGATCGTCTTCGACCAGCTGGTGGCCTTCATCCGGGTGGCGCTGCGCACGGTGGCAGTGCTCGGTCTCGTGGTTGCCGCTGCGGCCTACCTCGGAGGCGGGAGCGACTCCGCGCGCGGCGTGCGCGCCGGGATCGGCCGGGCCTTCGCGGCCGCCCGGACCGCGGGGCAGCGCAGGGGCGTCACGACCGGCCCGGTCGGCCTCTGGCTCTACGCGCACCGGACCCTCCTGCGGGTCCTGATCATCGCGCTCGCGGGGCTGGTGATCCTGCTGGCTCCGGCGCCGACCCCGGCGATCGTGGTGACCGTCGCGGTGGTCGCCGTCGCGGCGATCGCGCTCCTGGAGCTCTTGGCCAGACCGCCGGTGCCATCGGGCGAATCGGCGGCGGAGACCGTGAATCAGGCATGACCGACGACGATCCCGTCGTCGAGGACACCGCGCCGCCAGCCGAGCACCGCTGGCCGATGGCGGTGGCCACCCTCGCCGCGGGCGGGCTGCACCAGCTCCTCCCGAAGGAGTTCCTGGTGTCGCCGCGGTGGGTGTTCCCGGCCTTCCTGCTGGTCTTCCTCGGGGTGCTGGTCGCCGGTGACCCGGGCCTGATCGACCGGCAACGCCCCTGGTTGAAGGTGACGACGGGGCTGATGATCATGTCGATCGCCGTCGCCAACGCGGTGACGGCGATCCGCCTGGTCAAGGGCATCCTGTGGGGAGCGTCCTTCGACTCGGCGGGGCTGCTGCTCGCGGTCGGGGCGATCGTGTGGACGACGAACGTCATCATCTTCGCACTGTGGTTCTGGGACTTCGACGGCGGGGGAGCCTCGGCGCGGGCCGCGTCGCGGCACCGGGTCGGGGTCGCCTTCCTCTTCCCGGAGATGGCCAACTCCGACCTCGTGCCGCCGCGGTGGGCCCCGCAGTTCGTGGACTACCTCGCGCTGTCCTTCAACACCGCGACCGCCTTCGGTCCCACGGACGTGTCCGCGCTCAGGCGTTCGGCCAAGCTCATGGTGATCGCGGAGTCGGCGATATCGCTCGCCCTGGCCACGCTCGTCGTGGCCAGGGCGGTGAACATCATGTGAGGTGGGTCGTCTCAGGACGCCTCAACCGGCGAGGATGCGCTGCTTCTGCGCCTCGAACTCCGCCTCGGAGAGAACACCCTGCTCCTTGAGCTCACCGAGCGACTTCAGCTGGGCGAGGACGTCGTCCATCCCGCCGGCTGCCGGGGCGGCAGGCTCCGGGGCGACCGGGGCGGGTGGTGGAGGCGGGGGCGGGGCGCTCTCCGGTGCCGGTTCCGGCTCCGGGGCCTGCGAAGCCCACCGGCCGGCCTGGCGGCGTGAGACACGATTGGACACGGCCGTCGCGGTTCCCGCGACCACCGCCACTCTGGCAACTCCTCGAAGCAGACCGGGCATGGTCGTCGTCCTTCCTACGGTGTTCGGGTGGGATCAGTCGCGCTGCTCGGCGGCGTCGAGCGAGGCCAGCAAGGCCTGGACGGGCACCCGGCCGCTCGCCACGAGCTGCGCTCCGCCGCGCCGGAGAGCGGAGGCAAAGGGCCCGGCCCAGCTGTTCTCGTAGACGAGGATCCCGGCCGAGCTCCCGGCCTCGAGAACGGCTCCCGCCTCGTCGATGTCGTCCTGGCCCAGCAGCCCTGAGGACACGCCGTCGAAGACCGCGAGGTCGAGCTCGCCGTCGGCGTCCAGGTCGGCGAGCACAAGACCGGTCAGGGACCCGTCGAGCTCCTTCTTGACGAACACGAGGTCAAGGAGGCGGATCACCCCTCGGTCCACGAGGTCGACGAGGAGGGGCAGGCCGTGGCCCGTGAACCGGCTGCCGGGGAACTCGACGACGATGTAGTCGACCGGTCCCATGTCCTCGAACGCGCTCAGCGCGTCGGCGTTCTCGTCCCTGCCCGCACGCTCTTCCGTCATGGTGACCACCCATCCCCGTGTCGCCGTACCCGCCGTCGTGGCATCTGTCACGAACAACGCTGCCGCGTCCGGAGTCACCGCGCGTCATCCTCCACGGACGAGACGGTTGCCGTCACGGCGCCCCAGGCCCCCTGGCGTCGCCGTCCGTACCGGACCCGCCGCCCTTTCCGCTGCCGCCCAGCCCGGTCAGCAGGCGCAGCGCGGCCCCGACGAAGAAGACGTTGACGAGCATCTGGATGGTCACGACCGCGCGGGCCGCGGTGCTGACGGCGTGGATGTCGCCGAAGCCGACCGTGGAGACGACGGTCACGGTGAAGTACAGCGCGTCCGTCCGGTTGCTGATCCCCTCGATCTGGTTGCCGGCCGAGCCTGCCATGCGGTCGTAGGTGATGGCGAAGGCCAGGATGAGCAGGTAGAGCACGGTGAGCAGGGCTTCCGAGCGACCCCAGACCGAGGGGCGTCGTCGGATCACCCGGACCTGGATCCGCAGGACGAGCGCGAAGCCGACCAGAGCAAGCAACGATCCGCCTGTGCGCAGGCCAGCCGCGCGATCGTCGAAAGGGCCGTTGTCGGGCAGTACGTAGTAGCAGGTGGTGAGCAGGACGATCATCAACAAGGTTCGCACCCAGAACGCGGTCAGCTCCTGAGCGATCGACCTCGCGCCGGGCGTGTCCATTCCTCATCCTTGCCCCGGTCGTCGCGGGTTGTCCTCATCCACGGCGAGTGAGCCGGCACCACGCAGAGCGCGCCCGTGGCGCGCTCTACGAAGAGGTGGGCGTGCGGCGCCGGCGTGGGCTGACCGCCGGCACGCCGCGGGAGAAGAGCAGCGAGACCAGGGCGATCACGGTCAGCGCGAACAGGGCGGTGCGCAGCGAGGAGACCTGGGACTCGGTGTAGATGTCGGTCAAGGTCTGGCCCTGGGCGGCGGTCAGGCCGGCCTGTTCGGCGATGGTGTCCACGCTGTTGGCCTCGACGATGGCCACGCCGCCCTGGGTGAGCCCGGCGACGGTCGACTGCGCGTCGGCCGGGAGGTCGCTCGCGGCGACCGCGGCGCCGAAGGACGTGGTCAGGGCCGCGATGAGCACGGAGCCGATGAGCGCCGTGCCGAGGGAGGAGCCGAGGTTCTGGAACACCCCTTGAAGCCCGCCGACCTCGCTCGTCTGCGTCTTCGACACGGCCGACATGTTGACGTTTCCCAGCTGCGAGGCGAGCAGGCCGAGCGCGGCACCGGCGCAGAACATCCCCGCGCCGAAGAGGCCGCTCCGCAGCTCCAGGTCGACCGAGCCCAGCAGGATGAGCGAGCTGACAACGAGGATGCCTTGCCCCCACAGCACGATGCGGCGCGGCGACCAGATGGACGACAGTCGCGTGCCGACGACCGAGAAGAGGATCAGCGAGACCGAGAGCGGGAAGATCTTCAGGCCGGTCTCCAGGGCGTCGAGGCCGAGCGTCATCTGCAGGTAGACCGGCACCATGAAGAACAGCCCCGCGGTGATCGCGTACTGCGCGCCGAGCACGGTCAGCCCGCTGCGCAGCGCGGCGATCGAGAACATCTCGATCTGCACGAGCGGCGGGCGCCCGGTGCGCACGAGAACGGCTTGGCGACGGACGAAGCCGTAGAGCAGGAATCCGCCGACGATCATCAGCCACGCGCTGAGTGACACCCCCAGCGGGGTGATCTCCACGCCGCCGATCTCGGGGGAGGCCGCCGGGCGGATCCACCCCCACGTCTTGCTCTGCAGCATCCCGAACACGGCCAGGACCAGCCCCGACGCCGAGAGCAGCACGCTCAGGGCATCGATGCGCACCTGCTGACGGGCTGTGGAGTCGGTGACCACCCGGGAGAAGGAGACGACCACGATCATGATGACGACCTCGCCGGCGAAGACGTACCGCCAGCTGGCGTAGGTGGTGAGGAAGCCGCCGATCAGCGGTCCGGCGGCCACGGCCGCCCCGGAGATCGCGCCGATCGCGGCGTAGGCCTTGACCCGGTCGGGACCGGTGTAGTTGTCGGCGATGAGCGCGGCGACGGCAGGGATGACGAGCACCGCGCCGAGCCCCTCGACGATCGACCAGCCGAGGAACAGGAAGACGATGTTGGGGCTCAGCGCCGTGATGAGCGACCCGGCCGCATAGATCCACGAGCCGATGACAAAGGCCCGACGGCGCCCCCACACGTCACCGAGCTTCGCGCCGAGGAGCATCATCGAAGCCATCGTCAGCGTGTAGAACGTGATGGCCGCCTGCATGGCGGTCACGGTCGTGTCGAGGTCGGCCACGACCGTGGAGATCGACACGTTCATCACCGTGCCGTCGAGCACGAGGACGAACTGCGCGCAGCCCAGAATGATCAGGACGGACCACTTCTTCATGTCCGGTGTGCCTTCCGGTCGGGTGCGCGTCTTCTTCCTCGAGTATCGCTGGCGTGGTCTGGCGCCGCCATGGGGCCGAGGTGCGTCACCTCGCGGCGGCGTCGGTACCTGCTGCTAACCTCCAGGCCAGATCGACCGGTCGGCCAGACCTGTCGCGGGGAAGGAGACGCAATGAAGCACGTAGAGGTCGGACCCGAGGGCGCACACCTGGGGTACGTGGAGCTTGAAGGACGCGGGGACGTCCCGCCGCTCGTGTACCTGCACGGCCTCGGATCCTGCTCCCCGATCTACTTCGCACGGTCGGCCGCGGAGCCGGTCCTGGCGGGACGCCGGGTCCTCATGATCGACTTCCTGGGTTTCGGCATGAGCGACCGTCCGCTGTCCTTCGGCTACACCCTCGTCGACCACGCAGACGCCATCGCCCGAGGCCTCGACCGTCTTGGTGTCGCAGGAGCGGACGTGATCGGCCACAGCATGGGCGGCGGCGTCGCGACCCTGCTCGCGGATCGCCGTCCCGACCTGGTGGGCCGTCTCGTCCTGGCCGAGCCCAGCCTGCATCCTTCGCCTCGCCCGTTCGTCGAGCCGTATACAGAGGATGCCTTCGTCGAGCACGGTTTCGCGCTCGAGCTTTCCGAGGTCGGCACCACCTGGGCGGCGACCATGCGCCTGGCCGACCCCGTGGCCATGTACCGCTCCGAGCACGCGCTCGGTGCAGACATGCCGGTGCTCGACGGCGTGCTGCGCGCTCTGGCGATGCCGCGCGCGGTCGTGGAGGGCGACCGGTCAGGCTGGCTCCGAGACGACCCCGACCTGCGTGCCGCAGGGATCCCCGTCTACGTCGTCACGGATGCCGGGCACACGATGATGCTCGACAACCCGACGGGCTTTGCTCACGCGGTCGCCCAGGCGCTGGCCGGGATGGAGGCCTGCGTCGCGTAGCCGCGCCCCTCGTGGTGCCGGGGAACTGCGCACGCGCAGGAGTGCGGTTCAGGCTGGTCGGGGTGCGTACATGATGACGGCCACCCCGGCCAGGCAGAGCAGGGCTCCTGCCACGTCCCAGCGGTCAGGACGGAACCCGTCAACGGCAAAGCCCCACAGGAGCGACCCGGCGACGAACACCCCACCGTAGGCGGCCAGGATCCGGCCGAAGTTGGCGTCCGGTTGCAGCGTCGCGACGAAGCCGTAGAGACCGAGCGCGACGACACCGGCCCCGATCCAGGCCCACCCCCGGTGCTCGCGCAGACCTTGCCAGATCATCCAGGCACCGCCGATCTCGAGGAGTGCGGCGGCGGCGAAGAGCGCGATGGAACGCAGAATCGTCATAGGGACAGGCTAGGCGGGAAGGCGGACGGTCCGGAGCTAGCCGAACCGTGCGTTCAGCACGAGGTCTGTGCCTGCCTCGACCGACAGATCGGTCATGCGGATGCCCGACCCGAGGTCGGCGCCGAGGTTGAAGCCTTGGTCTTCGCTCTCGGAGATCCGTCGGCGGAACCCGTACAGGACCGCGGCGATGACGGGGTGACCGCTCGTGATCGTGACGTCGCTCAACCGCCCACGCATGTCACGGCCTATGCTCACAGTCGCGCCGATCCGAGCGCTGGCCGAGAGGACTCCCCATCGCAGTCGAGCGAAGGCACCGACGGAGAGGTCTTTGGGTCCCGTCGACGTGAGGACGAGCTCGAGGGAGGACAGGCTGATCCTCCGCCCGCGAGGAGGTACCACCATCGAGCTCGACCGCGAGAGAGCCGTCAGCCAGCTCAAGCCAGGCGAACGGCCCGTCCTGGATGGTGGCCGTCATGTCGACCGTGATCCCCTCGAGCCCGCGGACGGGCTTCCCGGCGCGCGCCAAGGCCGTGGCAAGCAGGTACCAGACCCGCTCCGCGAGGTCCGCACCCGACGTCGGGCGCGGTGCGCGCCCGAGCGTCACACGGTCCTTGTTCATGCCAGCAGCGTATTGCCCCCACACGCCCGCGGAAGCCCCTCGAGGCAAGCCCGCTGTCGCGGAGAGGGCGCGGAGTACGATCGATATGGCCATGTGGGGAGCGTGCTCGCACGCATCGGGGTGACCACCCCACGGGCTGACCCGAGGGAGGTAGGCACATGCAGGACGTCGACGCAGTGCTCGCGAACCTGGACCAGGAGCTGCACTGGCAGCGAGATCTCTACAAGGAGCTGCACCGAAATCCCGAGCTGAGCCTGCAGGAACATTCGACAGCGCAGACCGTTGCGGACCGACTCGCCTCCTGGGGTTACGCCGTCCAGCGCATCGGGGGCACCGGCGTCGTCGGCGTCCTGGAGAACGGACCTGGCGTGTGCGTGCTCGCCCGCGCCGACATCGATGCCCTTCCGGTCACCGAAGCGACCGGCCTGGACTACGCGTCCACCACGACCGTCACGGACACCGACGGCACGACCGTCGGTGTCATGCACGCCTGCGGCCACGACATGCACATCGCCGCTCTCCTGGGTGCAGCAAAGATGCTCGCTGATCACCGCGATGCCTGGTCCGGGACCTATATGGCGCTCTTTCAGCCGGCCGAAGAGACGGCAGCCGGAGCCCGCGCCATGCTCGACGACGGGCTGGTCACCAAGGTGCCTCGCCCGGACGTGGCGTTCGCACAGCACGTGATGGCGACCGAGGCCGGGACCATCGGCACGACCGCTGGTCCCATCCTCTCCGCAGGAGACTCTGTGAGGATCACCGTGCACGGCCGGGGCGCGCACGGCTCGATGCCGCACAATTCCATCGACCCCGTGGTTCTGGCCGCCGCCATCGTGCTGCGCCTGCAGACCATCGTCTCGCGCGAGACCATGCCGGGGGAGTTCGCCGTGGTGACCGTGGGAGCGTCTAACGCTGGGTCCAAGTCCAACATCATCCCGGACCGTGCGGTCCTGCTGCTGAACGTGCGCACCTATGACATGGCGCTGCGGGGCCGGGTCATCGCCTCGATCGAACGCATCGTGCGAGGCGAGTGCGCCGCGGCAGGGTCGCCTCGGGAGCCGGAGTTCGAGTACTACGACCAGTACCCGCTCACGACCAATGATCCCGACGTCAGTTCCCGGGTGACCGCAGCATTCAACGCCCATTTCGGGCCCGGGGTGGTCTACAACACCAGCCCGGCGACGGCGTCGGAGGACTTCAGCAGACTGCCGGACGCATTCGGGATCCCGTACACGTACTGGACCGTAGGGTCAGTGCCGTCCGACGTCTACCGCACCGCAGTGGAGAACGGCACGGTGGCGCAAGACATCCCGGCGAACCACTCGCCGTTCTTCGCGCCAGCCATCGACCCCAGTCTGGGTGTAGCCACGCAGGCGCACGTCGTTGCGGCATTGTCGTTCTTCTCGACAGTCGAGTGATTTTCGAGATAGAACCATCTAGTCGCCCGCGATGAGCTCGACCTCGTACCCGTCGGTGTTGACGAGGTAGGCAGCGTAGGTGTTCGCGCCACCGGCATGCGGGTGGCGGTCGGCGAACAGCAGCGTCCAGCCGTGCGCGGGTGCGGCGGCGGTGAGTTCGTCGACGCGGGCGCGGTCGCCGGCGTGGAACGCAATGTGGTTGAGGCCGGGACGCCTGCGGTCGTGCTCGTCTGAGGCCAGGTCGGGTGACTGCTCGACGACGATGTAGGTCGAGGCCAGCCGATAGCTGCGCCCACCGGGCCAGTCTTGGAACGGCTGATAGCCGAGCTCGGTCAGCAGCCATCCCCAGTGCGCGATGGCACGGTCCATGTCAGGGACCCACAGCTCGATGTGGTGGACGGATCCGACAGCGGGGGTGCTCATGGGCCTGCCTTTCCTCGGATTGATGTGCGCCGGTGCGCGGACTATGCGCCGTCGTTGCCGTCGCGTAGTGAATGGATCATGCTCTTCAGGATCCGGAACGCGCCTGACTGCTCGGTCTCGGTCATGCCGGCCAGCATCCTGACCTCGATGGACCGGACGGCGACGGTCGCCTTCTCCAGGTTCCGTCGGCCGCGAGGCGTGAGCTGCGTGGGAAGGACCTTCCCGACGGGGGCCTCCGCGGGTCTGGTCACGCACCCGTCTCGTTCCAGGGCCTGAAGCAGCACGTTCATCGACTGCCGTGTCACGAACGCGCCCCGCGCGAGCTCGGAGTTCGACAAGCCCGGTCGTTGAGCCAGCAGCTCGAGGCAGGAGTAGTGCGTCACGCTCATCCCGAGCGGCCGCAGCACCTCCTCCATGGCTGCGCGGAGGGCACTCGACGCCTCTTTCAGCAGGTAGCCCAGTGACGTCTCTAGGTCGATGCCGACCCCATCTTGACTCATGTCAGTATTCTGACATACATTGACTGTGTCAGAAAGCTGACATGAAAAGAAGGAGCATCACCATGCCCGCCACCGGCCCCGACTTCATCTCCCTCCAAGCGCGCGATCTCGACGCTTCGCAGGCGTTCTACGAGCAGTACCTCGGCCTCGTCCGCTCGCAGGCCGGACCTCCGCACGCGGTCGTCTTCGAGACGAAGCCGATCGCGTTCGCACTCCGTGACATCGTTCCCGGAACCGATCTTGCATCCGTTGCTCAGCCCGGCATCGGTGCCGCGATCTGGCTCCACGCCACAGACGTCCAGGCTATTCACGATGCTCTCGTCGCCGACGGCCACACCATCGTCTCCGCGCCGATCGACGGCCCCTTCGGTCGGAGATTCACCTTCGCCGACCCCGACGGCTACCAGGTCACTCTCCACGACCGTGCCTGATCAGCCACCTGCCACCGGAGGATCCCCGATCCCCGAAGGTCGCGGTTGCGCCCTAAGGTCGTGCGTGACGCTACCTTCAGCGTTGCTGACCTGACGACGTTCTGCCGGCTAGATGACCTCGGCGTGAAGTGGTCAGCCAACGGCTGCATCTCGACCACACCGTGGTGCTTTGTCGAGTGGTCGAGCCTGATGACTGGCGTCACGACACGACGGCGGCCGCGCCGAGGAGCCCACTCTCGTACGCCGCGATGACGAGTTGCACGCGGTCGCGGCAGCCGAGCTTGCGGAGGATCACCGACACGTGGGACTTCACCGTCGCCTCGCTGATGAACAGCTCGACGGCGATCTCGATGTTCGACAGTCCCCGGGCGACGGTGAGCAGCACCTCCCGCTCCCGCCGGGTATCTGGTTCTGGCCCACTACTCCCGCATCAACATCCCCTGCGCCTCGCGTTCCAGGTCAATATACGGTTCGCCGCTGACATCAACCGCGACCCGCTTGATCGTGCCGCCGGTGAAGCGGAAGGGGCGCTCGCCGGGATAGTCCTCGGTCACCTGGTCGCCGACGTCGCGACCGATGGACAGGCCCTCACCGGCGATCATGTAGCTGCCCGGCTGGGTCTTGATGCGACCCTCGCCGACTTTCGTCTCGCCGTAGTAGAGAGAAAGGATGCCTGCCGTCACCGGGGGCGGATCGACATCGTCCTTCTCGAACGAGGCCGACAGGATCAGGTCCGTACCGGTCGGCAGTTCGTCGGTTGCGACAACCATCTGCTCGAACATTCCGACGAAGCTGTTCACGTAGTGCAGCCGGTTGTCCTTCACGTAGAGGGCGTGACCGCCGAACCGCGAGCCCTGTGCGAACAGGACGCCCTGCGCGCCGGGCTCCGGGATGTCGACCAGCGCGCCGATGACGAAGGAGCGTCCACGGACGACGACTGCCTGGGCCTCGGGTACCTCGGCGTGGTTGGGGAAGTAGACGTAGCGGTCGCGCGGCGCCGAGAGCTGTGGCCGCTTCGCGACGAAGATCTCGAGGGCCGAGCGGTCGTCGAGGGGGAAACCTTGGTTGGCGCCGGCCTCGGCATACCAGATGTTCACCATCTCGCGGACCTTCTCGGGCTGTTCGGCCGCGAGGTTGTGCAGCTCTGAGCGGTCGACCTCCACGTGGTAGAGCTCCCAGTCGTCGTCGTTGTAGTGTGCCCAGCCAGCGAGCGTCGGATGGGTGGTGACGGCCTTCCACCCGTCGTGCCAGATGCCCCGGGACCCGAGCATCGAGAAGAACTGCGTCTGTCTTTGCCCCGCGGCAGCCTGGTCGTCAAAGCTGTAGCGCATGCTCACGCCGTCGAAGTGGCTCTGGGTATGTCCCTTGATCGTGTCGGGCGCCTGCACACCAAGGGCGTCCAGGACGGTCGGCACCAGGTCGATCGCGTGGTGGTACTGCGCCCTGATCTCCCCCTTGGCCTTCATGCCGGCCGGCCACGAGATCACGCACGGGTCAGACGTACCGCCGTTGAACTCGTAGCGCTTCCACATCTTGAACGGCGTGTTGAACGCCATCGCCCAGCCGTTGGGGTAGTGGTTGTAGGTCTTCGGCCCGCCAAGGTCGTCGAGCATGGCTAGGTTGGCAGTGATGTCATCCGGGATGCCGTTCATGAACAACATCTCGTTGACCGACCCGTCCGGCCCGCCCTCGCCGCTGGCACCATTGTCTGACACGACCATGATGAGGGTGTTCTCCCGCTCGCCGGACTCCTCGAGGTAGTCGAGCAACCGCCCGATCTGATCATCCGCGTGGGAGAGGAATCCTGCGTAGACCTCCGCCATTCGCCCAAACAGCCGCTTCTCCTCTGCGGAGAGGGAATCCCACGGCCGGGTGACATCCAGCGCCGGGAAGGGCTGCCCCTCGGGCCCTTGGCGTGTCTCGGACGTGCCGATCGGATTCATCGGGGGAAGCTCCGTGTTCGCCGGCACGATACCCATCTGCTTCTGGCGCTCCAGCGTCTCCTCACGGATCGCCTCATAGCCCATGTCGAACTGGCCCCTGTACTTCTCGATCCACTCCCTGGGTGCGTGGTGGGGAGCGTGACAGGCACCGGGTGCGTAGTACAGGAAGAACGGCTTCTGGGGCGCAACCGCCTTTGCGTCCATGATGAACTCGATCGCCTTATCGGTTATGTCCACGCCGAAGTGGTAACCCTCCTCCGGCGTCCTCGGCTGGTCCACCGGGTGGTTGTCGTAGGTGAGCTCGGGATACCACTGGCTCGTCTCAGCGCCCAGGAAGCCGTACCACCGCTCGAAGCCTCGCCCGGTGGGCCAGTTGCGGCGGGTCGAGGCGAGGTTCATCTCGACGGTGGGGCACAAGTGCCACTTGCCCACCATGTAGGTGTTCCAGCCCCGCTCGCCCAGGATCTCGGACAACATGCCGTTCTCAGGCGGGATCGTGCCGCTGGCGTTGGCAAATCCGCTGGAAGCCTCGGTGATGCAGGCCATGCTGTTGCGGGTGTGGTTGCGGCCGGTCAGCAGACACGATCGGGTGGGCGAGCACAGCGCCGTGGTGTGCCACTGGGTGTACCGGAGCCCATCGCCCGCGATCTTGTCGATGTTCGGCGTCTTGATCGGCCCGCCGTAGCAGGACATGGCCGAGAAGCCGACGTCGTCCAGGACGATGTAGATGACGTTGGGCGCGCCCTCGGGTGCCTGTGGCGGCGCGAACGGCGTCCAGTCCTCCACCGAGTCCCGAATGTCGACGTTGACCTTGCCCTTGAATGGCACGCTCACGGCTCCTCCTCCTGAAATGCGCTCTGACTCTGCGTCACGTTCCTTGACCACCGCTGCACTACCAGACAATCCCGCTGGGCTAGGTCGCGCCTCATCCGCGGCGGGTGAGAAGGTCCGCGCCAGTGAACTGGCCAGTGAAGTCGGCCAGAGAACGCGGGTCCGTGGGATACGGTCCGGTCTGCGCGATGACCCGTCCGGAATCGACTGCGTCGACCAGGCGCCGTGGCTGCAGACGTTCTGTTTGGCGCGGGTCTCGGCGCAGTCGGCGACTGCTTTCTCAAATCGGTCGTGCGACCCGAGGTGGGCAGCAATGGCCACCCGATCCCCGAACCGGGCAGAGGCGCGGGCCGCTGCCCGGCGGCAGATCCGAGACACGTGAGGAAGCTGCCCTTCGTCAGGGAGTTGACCAGCGACAACGTGGTGTGTCATCGCTAGGGCGATATGACGCGGTTAGCACAGGTGGGAGACGAGACATGGCCGCGCTCATGTCCACCTCGACGGCCACAGGTCCACGCCGTGGTGGTTCCCTGTGGATGGATCGTGGCGCCTGACCCGTGGGGTGCACGGTAGACAGACGATCGCCATGCTTCGAACAGGACCGACACGCATGTGGTGCTCATTGCACTCGGACCGGATCCCGAAGGTGCATATTAGGAGTATCTTCCCTACAAGGTCCGCACTCGACGGACCGTGACCGACTGGGAAGCGGGGTCTGTCACCTGTGACTTAACCGGCTGCTGAAGTGACCTAGCGACATGCTTCCGTGGTGCTGAGCGAAAGGTGGAGTTGATATGAACTGGCCTGTCCCCCCAATGCGCGACACGCTGAGCAGGGCATCCACGACGAGGCTCAGTGCAGCGTCGTCTTCCGATGCGTAAACGGACTACAGGTGAGTTGTGGTTCGACGCTGAACTTTGCGGAGGTCCTCGACGCGCTATGGGCGCCTTGTACGCGACGACGCCGCAGGGACTATGGGCGATGATCCGGATGGACCCGGTGTATGCCGACATGGTCGAAGAGTCAGCGGTACTTCTGCTCCACTACGGTGCGTATATCGGGGCCCTAGGTGACTCACTTGTCACGACCGGGGTACCCGTCACGGCGGTCCTGGAGGAGTGGGGCACCGAGCGTAATGTGCCAGCTGACCGGGTTCCCGTCGCCATGGTCCCAGTCCTGGTCTCGATCGATGGCGTTTGGATGCTCGCGCTGTCATGGGACTTTGGCGAGTCACGGCTTTACCTACTGACGCATGGCGGTACGCATGTCGTAGCGCTCGCGCCATCATCCGCCGTAGGAATCGCGCTTGTTGGAACCGAGGTTGCCTGGCCCTGATGGGTACGAGATCCTCGTGCACGCCGTCGGGGTCTCGTCTCCCGGGTGCACCCAGGAAGACGCTCCGTCGTCGTGGGCGGAGGCCCTCGCGCGTCGCACGATCGCGTCGGCGTCCATCGCTCCCTGGTGCGAGGCTGACGAGCGCCGATTCGGGCTTCAGGTCGTCGGAGGCTCAGCGAAGAAAGCCTGCATCATCTCGATGTCGGACAGGTACGTCTCGACCGCCGCGATCTGATCCTCCCTGGTACGGAGCAGGGTGATGAGGTGTTCGTCGAGCAGGCGCCCGTCCGCCTTCCGCCCCGTGTTGTGCAGCAAAAGGGCAACACCGGAGCTGCCCGTCAGGACGTGGAGCAGCTGGGTTCGCGTTCCTCCGTCGACGATTCGTCGCACGCGGTCGATCACGGCCTCCACCCCTGCAGCCCGGCCCGAGATCGGGCCGCGGCCGGGGAGGTCCCAGGTGACGTCTGCGTGGAACAGTGCCCGAAGGGAGTCCCAGTCGCGAGCTGCGTAGGCGCGCAAGAACGCGTGACCAACGGCAGGGTCGGCGGTCCCCACAAGGCGGTGATCGGCCGTGCTCTGGCGGGTGGTCGAGGTGGCATCGGGCGACATGCGGGCTCCTTGAAACTGTTCGACTTGTTTCGAACAATGTAGCATCGCGCAGTGGATCGTTCGGGTATTCTCGAAAGATGGCGCACGAGATCCTGGACCACCCCGACCTGGGTGCGCTCGACGTGACAGCGGTCCTCGACGCCCTTGGCAATCCCCTCCGACTCGAGGCGGTGCGCCAGATCGCTGCTGGCGTCGACCTGACCTGCGGAAGTGTTCTTCCAGGTGTGTCGAAGTCGACGGCAAGCCATCACTGGCGCGTTCTTCGTCAGGCGGGAGTCCTCCATCAGGAGCGCGTGGGGCGGACGGTGATCATGAGCCTGCGCCGGAAGGAACTCGACGCACGTTTCCCCGGGCTCCTCGACGCCGTACTCTCCACGACTGGACCGACACCGCTTCCCTCCCACCTACCGTGAAAGGCCTCGCCGGGCCAATCGTGACGACACCACACCGATCCCGCAGCCTGGCGACTTCAGGCTAGAAGTCGTTGGCATCCCGGTCGCTGACGTCGATCGGGCCAAGCGCTTCTGTGCGGACCTTGGCGGGCGGTTGGACGCCGACGTGTTCGTCGTTGGCGTCAACGGCAGGTAAGAACGCGTTCAGGTCTGTCAACGTGTCGAAGGGGCCGGCATCAGGACCACGACACGAAGGGAACTAGACCACGCGACGGCCCGGTAGAACCTCGCGACTGTCGCCACCGCCGCGAGCGGGTGATCAGCAACAAGGCGACGATCAGTCCTGCGCTCACAACGATAGGAGGCTACGGACTCTATGCCTCTACGCACGTCGTAGCCGACGCCGTGACGTGGCAGACCCGACCGGGTCCAGCGCGATTCAGCAAGGCCAGATATAGCACCGATAGTCCGAGACCTGTGATGGCCGCTGCCGCCGAACGGTTGCGCAGCGCTGGTACCGAGAAGCCGACGGTCCGATCGTGAGGATCGAGAAGACCCCAAGGTCAATGAATGCGCCGGTCGGCAGCCACCAGCCATATCCCCAAGCGGTGACGAGGGCTCAGGCCACTGCGCCGGAGACGAGTGCGTCGGTGAGCAGCCCGACGAGGGTGTCGAGCTGCACGGTCGTGGACGAGGAGACGTCCTCCTCGCGGGCACCGTCGAGCGCGCGGGCGGCCAACCCGGACTTGCCGTCGATCAGCTCGGCGATCCTCGAGTCGATCGTCTGCGCGGCGATGATCCGCCACGCGGTGACGGGCTCGGTCTGGCCGATCCGGTGGATACGGTCGATGGCTTGGGTCTGCTCGGCGTGGGTCCAGGACAGCTCGGCCAGTACGAGGTTCGAGGCCACCTGGAGGTTCAGGCCGACACCCGCAGCCGTCAGGGAGCACACCACGATCGACACGTCCGGGTCGTCGACGAACGCGGCGATGTTCTTCTCCCGCACCCTGGGCGTCTGGTCGCCACGGATCGAGGCGTAGCGGATGCCGCGGCCGGCGAAGATCTGCTCGGCCTGGTCCATCACGTCGACGTGCTTGGCGAAGAACACCACCTTGCCGACGTTGCGGGCGAGCTGCGCGGCGTAGTCGGCGGCCAGCCCGGCCTTGGCCTGGCCGATCCGACGGACCATCGTGAACACGTTCTCGCCACCGGCCTTCGAGCTCGAGTCCTTGAGCTCCGCTGCCGCGACCCGGCGAACGAGTTCGTGGTGGATCCCGTCGACGGTGGCGCCTCCGGTGCGCATCTCCAGGGCCATCCGGTAGCGCTCGACCAGCCGCTCGACGAGTGCGGACTGGGCGGCACGGACCGATCGGCCGGCCGCACCGTCGAGCTCGACCACGAGGTCCGCGAGCCGGCGGGCCGGGATGTCGGCGACCACGTCCGTCTTGCGGCGGCGCACGATGCCCATGTCGATCACGCTGGCCCGCGCGGCGGCCGAGAAGCCTGCGTCGGCCGGGGTGAGCCCAGTGTTCTCGAGGGCGGTCTGCAGCGCGCCCAGCGGCACGGTGTTGTCGATCCAGCCGAGGAACTGCCAGATCGCTCGGAAGTCCTCGATGTCGTTGATCAGCGGGGTGCCGGTGAGAGCCATCAGCAACGGCCGGGCGACGCGGGCGCGGATCCTCTCCGAGAGCGCAATGACGTGCTGGGACCGCTGGGAAGTCCTGTTCTTGATGAAGTGCGCCTCGTCGATGACCATGCCGCGGAAGCCTAGGTCGCCGAGCCAACCAACATGCCGATCCAGCAGTTCGTAGTTCACGATCACGACGTCCGCGAAGCCGTCCATCCGGTCGCCGTCGCCGTGGACGACCGTGGACCGCCGCGACGGCGTCCACAGGGCCACCTCGTGCGCCCAGTTCGCCTTCACCACGTTGGGCACCACGACCAGCAGCGGGTAGGCGTCGGCCGCCTGGGCTGCGAGCAGCGCCTGGGCGGTCTTGCCGAGCCCTGGCTCGTCGGCGAGCAGGAACGTGCGATGGCCGCGAGCCGTAGCCGTGACGACCTGAGCCTGGTGCGGCATCAGGTCCCGGCCGCGGGGAACGGACACCGGCCGGGGGTCGGGCAGGGCCATGCAAGCGGGTGCTCCCGTGGCGGCCCGCTCGAAGGATCGAAAGAGCGGCTCGAGCAGCTCCCAGCCGGCCAGTCTGCGGGCGCGCGTCGGCGTCCGCTCGGCCGCAGCCGCGAAGTCCGGAGCCAGGAATGGATTCGCCAGCTGGCGCGAAACGACCGACCGCGGCACCACCTGGGTTGAGGCACTAAGCACCGGCGCGGTCGGAGCTACCGGCGAGGGAACCTCCGGCGGTTCTAGCCCACCGGCGCGCATCACCGACGCCTTGAAAGCGCGCGCCGCGTCGGAGACCCGGGCGTCGTCGGCGAGCAGCTCGAGCAGCGAGGTGTCCCGGGCAGCGGTCCTGGCCAGCATCGTCGCGACACCATCGAGGCGCTTGAGTTCCTCGCCGCGTCGGACCGCCGTCAGAGCGTCGTCGGCCATCACCCGGGCTCGTTCTTCGCGCACGAGCAGCGCGACGACCTGGAACTTCGTGCGCACTGTGGGCCTCGTGGGCGGTCGCTGAACGGCGCCGTCGACCTCGCGGGCAACCTCGGCGAGCACCGAGATGATCCCCTGCGCGGTGCGGCGCGGGTCGCGGCGGCGCTGGGCGCCAGGGGCAGCATGTGCGCCACCGGACCGTCCTTGGCCTCGTCGTGCCACATCTCCTCCTTCTCAGCGTCCGCACGCCAACTCTGGCGCGGCGCGAATATGCCACGTCGGCCCGGGACCGGTCGGTCGACCCCTATCCCGCGTCACAGGCAGTCCTGAAGCTCCGACGCCGGGCCTGCGCGAGACCTCGTCGCCCTAGCTGCTGCGTGTCGCACATCACGTCCTCGACCAGCCGGATCCAGACCCGTCCGCGAGATCCGGTAGGGGTACGCGTAGGGGTATGGACCCTCCAGGCAATTGAAAAGGTCGTCCCGAATTCCTCCGAAACGACCTCTGACCTGCTGTCATGCTGGTGGGCGATACTGGGATCGAACCAGTGACCTCTTCCGTGTCAGGGAAGCGCGCTACCGCTGCGCCAATCGCCCATGTGAAATTAGCTGTACTGCGAGGTGGAGACGGGATTCGAACCCGTGTGGACGGCTTTGCAGGCCGCTGCCTAGCCTCTCGGCCACTCCACCGTTGAGATCTATCCTTCGGGCTTGCGCACGAAGATTTCTCTCCGAGCGGACGACGGGATTCGAACCCGCGACCCTCACCTTGGCAAGGTGATGCTCTACTATAGTCGTTACTCACCGGATTATTGCGCTCCAGCGTCTCGGTGCGTCCCAGACTCTAGTGGAACGTTGCCGGTGGGTCCAACTCGTCGGCTTCTGTGAGACCCATGTCACAACTTCTGTGGCGTCAGTGAATATAGGCTGCCGGCGATTCGCTTGCCGGCTGAGAATCGCCGTATCTCGCGTCGGGAAACGATCAGCGGTTCACGGAGTCACGCAGTCCTCCCAGTCGCCGATCGGCACCAGTGGAAGTCCATCAGTAGGGGTGTGCAAGGGCTAAGGCGGCAAGACGGGCGCGCGGACCGTCCTCCGGGAGGTGCGTGACGGGACATGGTGCCGGGTGAGCAGTGGGCGTAGAACAGGACTATGGAGCGCATCAGTGTGTATCTGCTCGACGACCACGAGATCGTCCGCCGAGGGATCAAGGGCTTGCTCGAAGCTGAGGGGGACATCGAGGTTGTTGGCGAGTCGGGTTCTGCGCAGGCGGCGATGCGGCAGGTTCCGTCATTGTGCCCCGACGTGGCCGTGCTGGATGTGCGTCTCCAGGACGGCTCGGGGATCGAAGTGTGCCGTGAACTGCACTCCTCGGCGCCGGGTGTGCACACCTTGATCCTCACCTCCTATGACGACGACGAGGCGCTCTTCGCGGCGATCATGGCGGGTGCGTCGGGGTACCTGCTGAAGGTGATCGCCGGGTCCGATGTCGTGTCCGCCGTGCGGAGCGTCTCCAAAGGTCAGTCGCTCATCGACCCGACGCTGATGTCACGGGTTCTTGAACGGCTGCGCCGTGGGCCGGTCCACGAACCAGAGCTGGCGTCCCTGAGCGAGCAGGAGCGCAAGGTTCTGACACTCATAGCAGAGGGGAGGACGAACCGGCAGATTGCATCGCAGATGTTTCTGTCGGAGAAGACGGTGAAGAACTACGTCTCGAGCATCTTGACCAAGCTGGGGCTGGAGTCCAGGACCCAGGCGGCTGTTCTGGCGACGAAGATCCAGAGCTAGGAGACGGTGGGGTCAGCGCTCATGGGGGTGGGTCATGCGACTCCTGAGAGCGGAACCGTCCAGGTGAGCGTGCAGCCGCGGGGCGACCGGCTGGCAATCTGGAGGGTTCCCCCGAGTTCGGCCGCTCGTTCCGCAAGGTTGCGGAGGCCGCTGCGCAGGCCGGGCTGTTCGGGGCCGGTGCCGTCGTCGGTGACCGTGCACGTCAGCTGGGCGGGGGTGACCTCGATTGCCAGCCACACCTTGGTGGCTGAGGCGTGCCGCGCGCTGTTGGACAGCCCTTCGCGCAGGACGGCGATGACGTGGTGATGGAGGGCCGGGTCCAGGAGTGTGTCCAGGGGGCCCGTGATGGTTAAGGCTGGGGCGTAGCCGAGGACGTGGGAGTACTCGGTGACCAGCCCGTGGATCTTGGCGCGTATGGAGCGTTGTTGGTGCGTTGGTCTGAGGTCGACGATCGATCGGCGGATCTCACCGATGGTGGCATCGAGGTCGTCGATCACTTCGTGCAACCGGTCGGCGATCCCTGGTTCCACGGCGCTGCTGATCGTCTTCAGCTGCAGGCCGAGGGCGAACAGCCGTTGGATTATCACGTCGTGCAGGTCGCGAGCGATCCTGTTGCGTTCGGCCAGCACCGCGAGCTGTTCGTGGATGGTCCGGGCGTGGTGCTTCTCGAGGGCGAGCGAGGCCTGGCTGGCGTAGTTCGTGATGAATTCTGAGTCGTCGGCGACATTCTCGGCGAAGCCTCCCTGGGGCAAGACGATGATGAGCGCCCCGCGGGTGAGCGTGTCGATGACGAGCCGGGTCATGACAGCCCCACCAACAGGGAGGTCGATCCAGCGGGTGCTGGAAGTGGCCATCGCGAGCATGAGGGTTGGGCGGAGCGTCTGGAGCGTCGTGGACGGGTCGGTGCTGAGGTCCCCAACGGCGGCGCGGACGGTGAACTGTCCCGCAGAGGCGGGTGCGATGGCGATGGCAGTCAGCCCCTGGGCGGCGTCGAGAGCGCCGTGCAGCACGGCCTCCAGGGCGTTCTGAGGCAGGTGGGCGCGCAGAACGTCGGCGGGCATGAGTGCAGTGGCTTCGAGCCAGCGCGCTCGATGTTCGGTCATCACGAGGAGGTTGGCGTGCTCGATGGCGATACCAGCCAGGTGCGCTATGGCGACGACCGCCTTCTCGTCGTCGGCTGTGAAGGTGCTGCCGGTTGTCTTGTCCGTGAGGTACAGATTGCCGAAGACACGGCCGCTCACCCTGACGGGGACCCCGAGGAACGTCGTCATCGGGGGGTGGGCGGGCGGGAAGCCGGTCGAGGCGGGGTGCGTCCTCAGGTCGTCGATTCGCAGCGACTCTGGATGGTCGATGAGGTGACCCAGCAGGCCGCGACCGATGGGCGAGGGGCCGATCCGTGCGCGTTCCTCGTCGTTGACTCCCTCGGTGACGAACTCCACGAGCTGTCGCCGGGTGTGGCCGATCACCCCGAGCGCACCGTAGCGGGCACCGGAGAGCGTGCACGCAGCGCGCACCACGCCGACGAGCAGGTCACGCAGGTCGAAGTCGGAGGAGATACCGCTCACCGCCTGCTCTATCGCGTCCTGCACCTCGGCAGAGGCCCGGTCCACATCTTGAGCGTATTCCCGTTTCACGTCATCCTTCCGGTGAGAGGTGCGCCGGACACGGGTGAGACCCCGGCGCTGTCTCCGGCCCTCGCGGCTTAGTGCCCTCGTGTGCGGCCCCCTGCGCCGCACGATGAGTTCCATGCGCTAGGTGAGGATCGGCCACCGCTGCACCAGGTTGGTGCGTTGCCACTGGCGACCGAAACCGAGTGTGTTGCCTGCGTTGCCCAGTGCGAGTGCGACCAGGACAAGTGCGTAGATCAGGTGGTCGTCCATGAAGGGGTTGTTCGCCGGGGGCAGGACAGCAGACCACATCAGGACCAGCATGATGGCCCCGGCGATGGCGGCGAGGCGCATCCCGATGCCCAGCAGCAGCGCGAGTCCGATACCCAGGAGCCCGATCATGAAAACCCAGTCCACCCACGCTTGACCTGCCAGACCCTGATAGAAGTCCGCGAGGGGACCGCTGGTGCCTCCTTTGAGGAAGCCCGCGGTGGGATGCCCGCCGTTGATCCATGCGGCGTCGGAGGCAGTGTCATGACCGAGACCGAAGAGCTTGTCGAGGAAGGCCCAGAGGAAGATCCAGCCGAGACTGATGCGGATCAGCGCGCCGACGTAGCGCAACGCACCTTGGGCGTGGGCCTGGTGGCGGATCGGGCTGGGGTCAGCGACGCTTGGACTCGATGGCCGGCTTGGGCCGCTGGGTATGTTCTGGTGGGGTTCTCGGGTCGTGCTCATGATCTTCCTCCTGTGACATGGCGTCCCGCAGGGATGACCTCCAGAACGGGGGTGAGTCTCTTCTCCACTCACACTCGTCCGAGTCGGACGATCCCGACAGGGCCGGGAGACCCTTGGGCCCGGGCCCTTCGGCACGGCACGTGTGGCGACACTCGCATTGCACCCAAGGTGCTGTGGGACTCAGGTACCTGGGACCTCAGGGCGCTTGGAGGTGATGATCTCCTCGACGGTGCGCCGGGGAGTGTGCGGTGGGGTCCGGCTGTACCCCAGGCGCATGAGCATCTGCGGATGCCCGGCAAGGTCCAGCGCGCGGCGCAGGTCGTGCCGTGTGGTCGGGTTCTCCAGCACCGTGGTCGCGAAGGAGGCGTGCACGAAGTACGTCGTGGCGACCAGGAGCAGGTGCTCCAACCCCTGACCGGCCGCGACCCAGTCCTGGCGGGAGTCTCCCGAGGTTGAGAGGACCGCCATCGTCGAGCGGTGCTCGAACGCCGCGCCGCCTGACCCCGTGCTGCCCCAGAAGTGGCGTACCGGAGCCTCGTCGTCAGAGGTGGCCGGGCCGAGCAGGTCAGCGGGGATCCCGTCCTCGCGATTCGGGTCGGTCGCCGTCCACGTCGATTCCTCACTACGGGCTATGGCATCCTCCGCGGCAAGGGCCTCCGCCCGGCGCACCAGCTCGAGCACCTGCGTGCGCACTGGGTCCGACGGGTTGATCGCGCGCAGGTCAGCCTCCTCGTCCCGGGCCGCCTCCTGCATCTCACGCAGCACGTCGAGGTCGAGCGGTTGATCATCAAACTGGGCCCGAGACGTCGCACGTCTCCCGACGGCTACCGACAGCTCCAGCTCGTCCGTGTGCGGCCCCGCGTCAGGTTCCAGCCGGACCCTGCCCACGAGCAGGTCGTCTGACGGGCTTGGCAGCACGGCGACGACCGCCTTCAGCGACTCCCGGCGAGCAGCGACTCTCAGGTTGAACAAGAACGCACCGCAGCTGATATACATCTCGCGACCGGTCGGGTCGACATGGCGCAGCTGGCGTGAAGGATCGGCGTGTACCGCGATCCTGTTGCCCTGCACCTGAACGGTCCACGGCTGCGTGTTGTGCACGCTCGGAGCCTGCGCGGCCGCGGTCAGAATCCTCTCGATGCGAGCATCGACGACGTCCATGTCGCTTCTCCTTTCAATCGCAGCAGCCGCTGGCCCCAGGATGGTCGGCTCACGGTGAGTTGCCAGGGCCTCTGCTACTACGCAATCACCCCGGAGGCATCCTCGATAGGGCGAGAGGGCTCCCCGGTACCGGCCAATGGACCTATATCGGAGAAGAGGCATCTCGGGACGCCTGGTCCACAACTATCTGGTTGGGATCTGTGCCTCGTTGTCATGCCGAATGGACTGGGCCGCCAGAGGCTGATGGCACTGCCGACCACGTTGTGGCCTAGGGAGACTGGTGGTGGAAGGCAGCCCAGCCCGTCTCTGGAGGTCGTCATGCGCACACACTTGGACTTGCCGATTGTGGTTGGGGTCAATGGTTCACCCGAATCGGACCGTGCGGTCCGCTATTCGGTTCACCGCGCTGACCGGATCGGATGCGGCCTTCTGCTTGTCAATGCGGTCCACGAGATCGTGCCGATCTCGCCCATGTGGCCATTGCTGACCGGCGACAGCCTCATGGATGTGGGTCGGGGGATCTTGGCCGACGCTCGAGTGCTCGTCGAGAAGATCGCCGGCGCGAAAGTGCCGGTCGACGTGCACGCCGCCCTAGGACCGGCGGTCTCGGTCTTGGCTGGTGCCTCCGCAGACGCGCGTCTTGTTGTGGTCGGTCACCGGCCCGGAGGCGCTCTCGAGCACCTGTTCACAGGGACCACGACGTTCGGTGTCGTCGCGCGTGCTTCCTGCCCAGTGGTGAGCGTTACTCGCGAGTGGGACGAACACCGTGCGCGTCGTCGGGTCGTGGCCGCCGTCGATGGTTCGGCGGTCTCCTCCTCGGTGCTCGCGCACGCGTTCGCGATAGCATCCGAGACGTCTGCCGACCTCGATGTCGTCCACTGTTGGAAACTCGACTCGCTGTATGCGTATCTCGTCGACGAGATGTCGGTTCAACAGGAGTGGGGAGCGCGGACCGCGAGCGTGATCAGCGCATTTGTCGACGAGTGGACGGGACGATATCCGGACGTCCGCGTCGCCACCCACATGGAGTACGCCGACGTCACCCGAACGCTCGTTCGCCACTCCAAGGATGCTGACGTCCTCGTCGTAGGGCGCCACGGCCACGGAGGTATTGAAGGACGGCTCGCCTTGTCCGCTCCGGGCAGCATTGCCCGCGCGCTCGTCCAGCACGCTCATTGCCCTGTTGAGTTTGTCCCGCTGGCCATCCCGTCGTCGGCCGAACCGCCCATCGCAGACACCTCCCGCCTCGAGGCATCCGATCTGTAGTGCACGGTGTGCTGGCTGGATCGCACACAGAGCGCGCAGCTCGACATGATCCGTAGACCTCGAACGACAACGGTGATGAAGGACCAGAAACCCCCTGAGGTGGACCTCCGACCGCCGTCCCGGCTGGCACGAGCGGCATCCCAGGAGATTCCCGATGTGATGGAGCAGCTTGATGCCCGACCGGAAGGGCTGTCGTCCGAGGAAGCTCGCCGGCGACTGACCGCGATCGGTCCCAATGCCCTGCGTGCACATCGTGCGCGGCCGCTGAGAGTGCTCGGACGCCAGCTGAAGAGTCCGATCCTCGTCTTGCTGTTCGTGACGGCGACGGTCTCGGTCTTCCTGGGAGAAGCCACCAACTCGGTGATCATCGGGGTGATCTTGGCGGCCAGCATCGGTCTCGGGTTTGTCAACGAGTTCCGCGCCGAGCAGGCCGCCGATGCTCTCCACGACCAGATCACGCACACGGCTGCGGTCATCCGGGACGGTGCGGCAACCACAATCGGCGTCACCGAGGTGGTGCCAGGCGACATCGTGCGGCTGAGCATCGGAGCGGTCGTGCCTGCAGACATGCGCCTGATCGACACCCACGACCTCTCCTGCGACGAAGGGATCCTCACGGGGGAGTCCCTCCCGGTCGCGAAGAGCCTTGCGGTGGTGTCAGGCGAAGCAGCGATCGCGGAGCTGCACTGCTGCGTGTTGATGGGCACGGTGGTCCTGTCCGGAGCGGCTACTGCGGTGGTCGTCGACACAGGCCCGCGGACGCAGTTCGGTCGGATCGCGGTCGCCCTGGGCGCCCAGCAGCCGCAGACAGAGTTCCAGAGAGGGCTCGGTCGATTCTCGTTGCTGCTGCTAGAGGTGGCGGTCGCCCTGACGACGGTCATCTTCGTCGTGAACGTGCTGCTGCACCGCCCGGTGATCGACTCGCTGCTCTTTTCTCTCGCCATCGCCGTCGGCATCACTCCGCAGCTGCTCCCCGCCGTCGTGAGTGCAAGTCTTGCGACGGGATCCCGCGCACTGGCCAAGCAGAGGGTCTTGGTGAAGAGACTGGTCTGCATCGAAGACCTCGGCGACATGGACGTGCTCGTCACCGACAAGACAGGCACTCTGACCGAGGGGCGGATATCCCTCACCACCGTGTTGCCTATCGGCTCGGCTGTCACCCAGGAGCAGCTCCTCCTGCTCGGGCTGCTCGCGACAGAGGCCGACTACACCGTCCGACCCGTGTCCACCTCTGGTCTGAACGCCCTCGACGCGGCCCTGTGGGAGTCGCCTCAAGCAGCCGCAACCTCCACCACAGGTGCTCCTCACATCGATGTCCTGCCCTTCGACCACGATCGGCGCCGGACGACCGTCCTTGTGGACGTCCCTCACGACGGCAGGATGATCGTCACCAAAGGGGCTCCCGAAGACGTGCTGGCGATCTGCGTCGACATCCCAGCCGAGGCTCAGGGCGTTCTGGACCAGGAGTACGCCGAAGGAGGCCGGGTGGTTGCCGTCGCCCATGCGATGGCGACGGACCGCGACCACCTGCGTCCCGAAGACGAGTCGGGGCTGACCCTGGACGGTTTGCTCGTGTTCCTCGACCGTCCCAAGTCAGACGCGCGGCAGGCGCTCGATGCGCTCGCGGCTCTTGGCGTGAGTGTGAAGATCGCTACTGGTGACAATGCGCTCGTCGCGCAGAAAGTCCTGTCCGACATCGGTCTCGCCTCTGGCGGCACGTTGATCGGGACGACGATCGAGACGATGGACGACGACGCGCTGAGAGAAGCTGCTGCGACGGCCACGATCTTCGCGCGAGTCTCTCCCGAGCAGAAAGCGCGGGTGATACGGGTCCTGCGTCGGTCGGGAAGGTCGGTCGCTTTCCTGGGCGACGGAGTCAACGACGCCCTGGCGCTCCACCAGGCGGACATCGGCATCTCCGTGGAGACCGCGGCGGATGTGGCGAAGGATGCAGCCGACGTGCTGCTGCTCGACAAGGATCTCGGAGTGCTTGCCGCCGGGGTGATGGAGGGCCGCCGCATCTTCGCCAACACCATCAAGTACGTGCTCATGGGAGCGTCCAGCAACTTCGGGAACATGTTCAGCGCCTCTGTGGCGTCATTGACTCTGCCGTTCCTGCCGATGACTCCGGGCCAGATCCTGCTCAACAACCTGCTCTATGACACCGGTCAGCTGGCGATCCCTGGCGATCATGTCGACCCGGAGCAGCTGCTCACGCCCTCGCACTGGGATATCGGGTACATCCGGCGGTTCATGCTGTTGTTCGGGTCTATCAGCTCGGTGTTCGACTTCGCGACCTTCGCCCTGATGCTCTTCGTCTTCCACGCTGGCCAGAGCGAGTTCCAGTCCGGGTGGTTCATCGAGTCGATCGCCACCCAGACGCTCATCATCTTCGCCATCCGCACCCGCCGCGTGCCATTCTTCCGCAGCCGCCCGTCGCTCGGGCTCGCTTTGGCCTCCTTCGGTGTAGTCGGCGTCGGCGTCTGGTTGCCGTACTCACCCCTGTCACGCATCCTCGGGTTCCACCCGCTCCCATTTCCCTTCTTCTTGGTCCTAGTTGCGATGGTCGTCGCCTATCTGGTGCTCGTCGAGATCGCGAAGGCGCGATTCTTCTCAGGACCCGCGCAGCAACCAGGCGCAGCCGACGCTCCCGCACGCCGTCGTGGATATCACCACCGCGTGAGCCGGCGCGCCGCCAGGTTCACCACTCGCTCGCCCCGGACGCGTTCCGGGTGAGCCTGCCTACGGGGCGACTCCAGCCAAGGGGTGGGAGGTGCTCGGCGCGGGGGTGGGCGTTCTCGATCTGCCGCTTCCGGTAGCGCGCAGTGCCCACAGGATCGACACGACGTCGACGCCTTCCTGGAGCCAGGCGCCGACGACGGCGGGAAGGACACCGAAGGCGGCGACGATCATGAGCGCCACACTGAGGCTGATGCCGACCCAGATGCTCTGCAGGGCCACAGTCACCGTTTCCCGGCCGACCGACAGTGCCGTTGCCACCAGCGAGATGTCGTCGCGGAGGATCACCACATCGGCCGATTCGCTGGCCGCGGTCGAGCCGCGCGCTACCATCGCGATTCCCACGGCCCTGTGCCGACGATCGGGTACTACAAGTGGGAGGTGCTGCCGGACGGCAAGCAGCCGCGATTCATCCAGCTGGCGCCGACCTCCTGACGGCCGTCGGTCTGTACGCCCCGCGCAATGACCCGGCCACGGCGGAGTGGAGTTCGCTGGTGCCTACCGGCGGGGGCGCCGTCCTCGCCGTCAGCCAGGCCCGGCCCTTCCGCTCGGGTGGGAGAGGCGCGCCGGCACTGCGACCATGGATGGTACTCGGCGAAGGCAACGGGGTCGGTGACAGCGGCGTCTGGTGCTGTATGCGCCTTGGGCCTTATCTCCACGGAACCGATCTGCTGACGACTAGCGAGTGGCTCCCTGCCAGCGGGGAGTCTCCTAGTGAAGGGTGCGCTGCAATGGAGTTCGACGTTCCGAGTACGCTGGTCCAACTGCTCTTCGTGCGGGCTGCTTGGGGTCTCGGCGGCCCCCCTGGGCTTCCCCATCCGTCGCCACCCCCGGACACGGGGGCGTCCGCCCGTCCCGATGCAGCTGATCTCGATGTCGCGTGGTCGGCGCTCTGGTGGGCTGCCGCTCTCGGTGAGCAGACGAGCGACGATCAGTCGTGGCGGACCGTCCTCGGTGCTGGCGGGATCGAAGTGGACGCGCTGCGGGAGTGGTCGAACGCGACACGGCAGCGGATCAACACAGACGTACTCGGACAGGGGCGTCCTCCGCGAAGCACACCCCTAGCGAGCCGAGCTCAGAGCGGTGAGGCCGCAGGGCTTGCCTCGATAGTCGTCATTCCCATTGAAGGTTGGTACGCGGCGCGTGTCGCGGCCCACCGCCTTGTGGTCTCTGAAGCGACGTACCTCGACGACACCAAGTGGGCCGAGGCACTCGCCGTCGGGTAGCAGAATGAGGGAGTCCAGCACCGCCGCCGGCTGGAGGCCCTGCACTCAGGTCCCGCGCCGACCGGATAGTTGATGGTCCTCGGTCCATCAGGGCTCGACCGGAGGTGTACACCTGCTCCGTCACTGGTCCATCCTCGTGTGGGTGCGCGTCAGTATTTCGACCAGCGCCGCCCCGCTCGGTTCGCCGCGGCGAGCCGCGGCATTCTCGAGCGCTACCGCGAGTGTGCGGCGATCGGTGAGGCCGAGGCGCAGGGCGTCGGCGGTGACGGTGGCGACGTGGTCGTTGTCGTGCCCGATGGCGAGCAGGTCGGCGATCGTGCGGGCCGCAGTGGTGACCGGGAGCCCGGCGGCGATGGTGACCTCGGAGGCATCCAGGACGGCGCGGCGCATCCGAACGCCGACGCGCCGGGACTGGAACCGGTCGGGCAGGAGGAACTCGTGCTCATCGGCGAGGAGATCGCCTAGTCCGTGCAGTTGGGCGGCGGAGCTGTGGGAGACGACGCCGGCGCTGGGCAGATCGGCCAGTCGCTCCTGGACCGAGCGGGCCGGCTGGAGGGCGAGCCACGCGGACCGTAGCGGGAGGAGATGGTCGCCCTGGACGGCGGGGGAGGCGTAGACCCCGTACTCGAGCCGGTCGAGCAGGCCAGCGTCGACCATCCGTGAGAGCTGCATGCGAGATAGCCCCTGCGTCTGCGCCTGGGCGGCCGTGAACAGGCCCCACTGGGCCGCAGCGAGCTCGTTCGCTCGCACAATCACCGCCGTTCGCATGTTGCAACTGTAACGGTCATAGTGTTACAGATGAAGCGATCGTCGGGTTTGAAGGTGTCATGCCTTGGGCGAGAGCCGGCGCGAGCCCGGGGTGTTCCATTTCTCACCGGCACTCTTCGCTCCCCAGGTCCACCCCACAGCACGAGGCTTCAGTTCGAGGCCGCTCCTGTTTGAGTCCAGGAGAATACTCACATGCCCACGAGGATCGATTGGGACTGCCCCAGGTTTGGTACGACCGCCGCCGACCTCACGTCCGCAGCGCGGGGCTGCCCTCGGCCGCCGCACTCAAGGCATACCGCGGCCGCGACGAATCCGTCGCGGCGTAGCCGGAAATCATACTGAACTGTCTCAGAAGCTTGACGGGCGCGGTGGACCCCGCGGCGATACGCTCGCCAGGTGACCCAGACGCCGCTGGTGCAGCAAGCGCATCACTTGGCGGGGGCGATCTACGGGACGATCCTGGCGACGAGCGTGGTGGCCGCTGCCGGCCACGATCCCGAGACGATCGACCGGGCCGCGCTCCTGGTCTTTGGCACCTCCGTGATTTTCTGGCTGGCCCACGTCTACTCGCTCGGACTCGCTGCGCGCATGGTCCTGCGCAGGCCGATCCGACGCGACGAGCTGATCTCCCTGGCGCGCGCGGAGTGGCCGATGCTGCAGTCGTCCTGGCCTATTTTGCTGGCGCTCATGCTCGGGGTTGTCGGCGTCATCGATCGCGCAACGGCGGTCGTGGTTGCGCTGGTGGTAGGCATCGTGGCGTTGTTCGCCTATGGGTTGGTGATCGGCAGGCAAGAGGACATGGGGTGGCCGCGCGCGCTGCTCAACGCCATGATCGCGGGCATGTTCGGGTTGGCCATCCTGGCGCTCAAGGTGTTCGCGCACTGAATCGAACGAGTCTGGCGTCGCACACCTCGAGATTCGCTTTCCCGATCGACATCGCGCACCGACCAGCAGATCAGTGGGTGACGCGCTGACGAAAAGCTGGCATCGCAGATACGACGGTGACGTGGCGATCGAAGAGAACCTGCTGCCACCCTCAATGGGTATGGATGGCGTCGACGAAGTCACGGTCCTGCCACGGCACAGCGGTGCGACCGGTGGAAGATTTCTTGTCATTGTCGGTGCCTTCGACCTCTTGATCGAGACCCGCAGCGTCCAGTTCATTCGGGACTGATGGGGGTCCAGGTCGTTTGCTGGGCCATTGGGCACGCAGGAATGTCTACCCGACCTCCTGCACCGCCCACTCAACGTCGCGAGCCCGTTCCTCGGCCGTGCAGATGTCCAGATCGCTGCCGACGGCAACGGCTACGGCCACGTCTTCGAAGCCGTCTCGCGCGAGGCCATGGTCGTCGCGGGACAGCCTGCGCGAGTCCCTGCAGGGGCCAGTAGAGACTCTCTCGCCGGCACCGTTCGCCACCCAGATCCACACCCGTCCAGGGAAATCTTCCAGAACCGGTAGGGGTACAGGTAGGGGTACGCACCCACCAGCGAACGCAAGAGGCCGCCTCGGATTCTTCCGAGACGGCCTCTGACCTGCTGTCATGCTGGTGGGCGATACTGGGATCGAACCAGTGACCTCTTCCGTGTCAGGGAAGCGCGCTACCGCTGCGCCAATCGCCCATGTGAAATTAGCTGTGCTGCGAGGTGGAGACGGGATTCGAACCCGTGTGGACGGCTTTGCAGGCCGCTGCCTCGCCTCTCGGCCACTCCACCGTTGAGATCTATCCTTCGGGCTTGCGCTTGAAGATTTCTCTCCGAGCGGACGACGGGATTCGAACCCGCGACCCTCACCTTGGCAAGGTGATGCTCTACCACTGAGCCACGTCCGCATGCTCTCGAACGCACTGGCATCTCTCCAGCGTTTTCGGCGCGTCACAGACTCTAATGGAACTTTGCCGTCGGCGTCCAACTGGCTCCCACCGGTCGGGGGCTAGCCGCGGAAACCTGCGGGAGAGTGGTCGTGGCGTGTGGACGATCCGGCGGTCGGTAGCGTTGAGGGGTGGATGGATACGCACGTTTCGCAGGTATCGAGGCTCGTCAGCCGGTCGAAATGGTTGATCTGCGCGTGGAGCCGGAGGCGATCACCCGCGGTGGTGTCTGGTTTGTCGTCGCCGAGTTCGCCGGCCCCGCCCGGGCCTGGCGCTTCGCTGACGTGACGCGTACAGGTGGATCTCTCGGGTCCACGCCGACCCAGGTGGCCGTGGACGCGCCCGCCTGGACGGGTCCGGACGCGGCAGCGTGGGTGTCGTCGCTCTCGCGGAGCGGGTACACGGACGCAGTCTCCGCTGTGCGGGACTACATCCGCGACGGTGAGGTCTACCAGGCCAACATCTGCCGGGTGCTCAGCGCTCCCCTACCCCGGACTGGGGAGGGGGAGGAGCCGGACGCCAGTGCCCTCGCGGCGATCCTCGCCGCGGGCAACCCCGCGCCCTACCAGGGCGTTATCCACGTGCCCCATGCCCAGAGTGCGGACGGGAGCCCGGTTCTCGACCCGGTGTGGGTGGTCACAGCCTCGCCCGAGCTCTTCCTCCGCGTCGACGGCCTCAACGGCACCGGCGGCGAAGGCCCCGCCGTCATCATCTCCGGTCCGATCAAGGGCACCGCGTCGACGGCCGCGGGCCTGGCCTCCAAGGACGAGGCGGAGAACATCATGATCACCGACCTGGTCCGCAACGACCTGCAGCGCATCTGCGCCCCGGGCACGGTCGCCGTGACCGGCCTGCTCGAGGTGGAGCACCACCCCGGTCTGGTCCACCTCGTGTCCACAGTCACCGGCGAGCTGCTCGAGGACGCGGCGACCGCCCCCGACGTCTGGCGCACGATTCTGGAGGCGACGTTCCCACCTGCGTCGGTCTCCGGTGCGCCGAAGTCCTCCGCGCTGGCGATCATCGACGAGCTCGAGACCGCCCCGCGCGGCCCCTATTGCGGCGCCGTCGGCTGGATCGACGCAGACCGCGGCACGGCCGAGCTTGCCGTCGGCATCCGGACGTTCTGGTGGACCGAGGACGCGGATCCCCGCAGTCTGCCCGACGCCGCCACCGGACGCCTGCGCTTCGGCACCGGCGCGGGCATCACGTGGGGCAGCGACCCGCAGGGGGAGTGGGAGGAGACCGAGCTCAAGGCCGCCCGGTTGATCGCCCTGGCCTCAGCGCACACACTGAGGCCATGACTGTGGTGATCTGGAAAGACGGGCGCTTCCTGACGCCCGAGGAACCCGCGCTGAGCGCCGTCGACCACGGCGTCACGGTCGGCGACGGCCTCTTCGAGACGTGCGCCGTCTACGGCGGCCAGGCCTTCGCCCTCAGCCGGCACCTGCGCCGGCTGGCGCGCTCCGCGGCCGGCCTGGGCCTGGAGGCGCCCGACGAGGCCATGGTGCGTCGCGGCGTCGGGCAGGTGCTGGAGCGGGCGGGGGAGCAGGCCGGGCGGCTGCGCATCACGGTGACGGCCGGGGCGGCGCCGCTCGGGTCGATGCGCGGCGACGGGCCGTTGTCGGTGCTCGTGGCGGCCGGGCCGGTCGGGCCCGCGGCGGTGACCAACCGCGTGGTGCGTCTGCCATGGGTGCGCAACGAGCGTTCGGCCGTCGCGGGGCTCAAGACGACCTCCTACGCCGAGAACGTCGTCGGCTACGCCTACGCCGCGGCGCGCGGGGCGGACGAGGGGCTGCTCGCCAACACCGTGGGGGCGCTGTGCGAGGGGACCGCCTCGAACGTCTTCGTCGAGCGCGACGGCGAGCTGCTCACCCCGCACCTGACCACCGGGCCGCTCGCGGGCATCACCCGCGAGCTGCTGCTCGAATGGGGCGTCGAGGAGGGCCTGCCCGTGCGCGAGGCTCGTCCCGACGAGCTCCCCTTCACCGTGCTCGACGACGTAGCGACCGGCCGCGTGCACCTCGCCCTGGCAGGCAGTATCCGCAACGTCGTCCCGGTCGTCGCCCTCGACGGCCAGGGGTGCGCGCCGGGGCCGCTGTGCCTGGCCGCGCAGGAGCTGTTCACCCGGCGCGCTGGCGAGCAGATCGACCCTTGATGCGCCCGTCGCGGTGGCCGCAGCGGGACCCAGTTCGCTTCTGAGGGCAATCTCCGGTTACGCTCTTCCACGGATACCGCACACGCGGAGTTCACCGGCACGAACGGTGCTGGCGAGCGTTTGCGTGAGGTGTTCGCCAATCGGGCGATTGGCGCAGTGGTAGCGCGCTTCGTTCACACCGAAGAGGTCACTGGTTCGAACCCAGTATCGCCCACGAGTATTACCGCAGGTCAGAGGCCGTTTCTGATATCAGCAGAAGCGGCCTTTTGCGTATCCGAGAGGGTCCATACCCCAACTCGTACCCCAACTGGCTCACACTTGGTGGCGATGATGGCCCTATTCCCCGGCTGCGATCGGGGTTGGCACTGCTGCTTCGTCGTCATCGGATCAACGTTGCATGGGAAGCGCTGACGGCCTTGAGGTGGATGCCGCCGTCGAGCATGGTGGTGTGTGGAGCGTGACCTTCGCCGGCAGACCGGCCGCGGCCGTTGCGACCTTGAACGCCCGCAGGGAGTTGCGGGGGTCGATCGGGCCGCCCGCCTCGGTGGTGAACACGAACCCGTTGTCCTCCCACCTGTCCACGCCGTCGGGCCGCCTTGGCGGATCGCGTTGGCGACCTCGATCGCCAGGGTGAGTCGTTGCCCGCTGCCGTCGAGCAGCATGATCGTCTGCTCGGCCTGGCGTCCCCCTTGGGTGCGAGCTGTCTCAGCGGATCGGGATGACTGGCTCGACCACGTCAGTCAAGCTGTCCCAGGGAACCGTGGCATTCCACCAAGCGATCCCTGGATCAGGGTCTGGCTCAAAAGCAGGGTGTATCGGTTGTTCCTCCGAACCGCCGATGTAGTAGATCCACGCGGTCTTCGTCGTTGGGAACACTTGATAGACGCTCACGTAGATGCCATTGAAGTTCGCATAGGACCGGACGGTGTAGAGCTCGGAGACGTTGGCGCGCGAAATCCTCATCTTCCAACGGTCGCCTTGCGACCGCGCCCATCCTTGCGGGCACGGCTGCGTTCGTGGCAAGAAGAGAGTCACCATGTCGCCGTGAACCCTCACCTGGTACTCGACCCCATCGACGATGCCGTAATCACCAGCCCTCATGGCAGCAGGATACAGCCGGCACTAGCCGCCCCATCGACTGTGGTGACCTCGATGGCCCCGAAGGTCGACGGGATCGTGCTGTTGCCTGCTCGCCAGGAGGTGTGCGTGGCGCGACCTGGTGGGCAGCGGCGCGATGCCCAGAACTCGGCCGTGTCCGTCGTCGCCCTCGCACAGTGTCGGTACCGTCGTCCCATGGAGCCGCATCGCCTCGACCCTCGCACCGCCCGTCGTATCGCGATCAGTTCGCAGCTGCTGGCCTCCACGCGGCCGACGAGCCTGAGCGACGTCGTCCGGCACCTCACCCTGTTGCAGATCGATCCCACGGCTGCGATCGCCCCGACTGCCGACCTCGTGGCGTGGAGCAGGCTCGGGTCCGCGTATCGGCCGGCCGATCTGACCCACGCCCTCGAGCAGGAGCGCAGCCTCTTTGAGCTTGATGCCCTCGTGCGCCCGATGGAAGACCTCGGACTCTTCCGGGCGGCGATGGCGGCGTGGCCGCAAGGCCCACGATCGCGGAGCTGGCTGGAACAGAACGCGAGCTTTCACCGCGACATCCTGAATCTGTTTTCCCGGTCGACGAGGCCGCTCTTGTCGCGCGAGATCCCCGACACGAGCATCGTCCCGTGGCAGTCGTCGGGGTGGACCCACCAGCGCAACGTCGGCCAGATGCTCGAGTTCATGGCGATGCGCGGGGAGATCGCCATTGCCGCGCGGCGGGGACGCGAACGGCTGTGGTCCCTCGCCGAGCGTGTCTACCCGTCTCAACCAACGCCCGTGCTCACTGCGGAAGAATCATTGCGTGTGCGCGACGAACGGCGCCTCGTCGCGCTCGGTATCGCACGAGCCAAGTCGACAAAGATGCCGCTCGAGCCCGTCGATGTGGGGGAGGCCGGCGAGCCGGCCGTGATCGACGGGGTGCCGGGCGTCTGGCGCGTCGACCCGGCCGCGCTCGGCCAGGCTTTCGACGGTCGGACAGCCCTGCTCTCGCCGTTCGACCGGCTCATCTACGACCGCGTGCGTGCCCAGCAGCTCTTCCAGTTCGAATACACGCTCGAGATGTACAAACCCAAGGAGAAGCGTCGCTGGGGGTACTTCGCGCTGCCGATCCTTCACGACGATCGCCTCGTGGGAAAACTCGATGCCACAGCCGACCGGAAGTCGGGGGTGCTCACCGTGCACACGATCCACGAGGACCTCCCGTTCACGGCAGGTACCCGTGACGCCGTGCAGCGAGAGATCCTCGATCTCGCGACCTGGCTCGAGCTCGAGACGATCCACCGCTGAGGGAGCGGCAGGAGACACTCAGCCGCGACGCTGCCCACCGGCGCGCTTGCTCTTTGACGCGATACCGCTACGAGCGGGGCGAGCCCCACCGGATGCCGAACCAGCGCCCGCAGGAGCTGTGGCGGTGCTGCTACCGGCGTTCGCGCCGGATGCGCCGGATGCTCGGGCTGAGCGCGCGGCCTGGCCGGACCCCGTCTTCCCTGAAGGCCTCACGTAGGCGGCGACCTCACCCACAAGCCGCTTGATCACGGCATCACCAGCGCTCACGGGTTGGGGCTTCGCACTGATCTTGGCGAGCCGCGTCAGGTCGCGCACCTCGCCGTGCTGCTCGGGGAGCATGATGGTGACGACGTCGCCACCCTGGCCGGCACGCGCGGTGCGGCCCGAACGGTGCAGGTACGACTTGTGCTCGGCCGGCGGGTCCACGTGGACCACCAGCTCGATCCCGTCGACGTGGATACCGCGCGCGGCGACGTCCGTGGCGACGAGCACCTTGACGACGCCCGAGGAGAACGCCTCGAGATTGCGCTCACGGGCGTTCTGGGCGAGGTTGCCCTGCAGCTCCACGGCGGGGATGCCCTGGGCGGTGAGGGCCTTCGCCAGGTTCTTGGCCTCGTGCTTGGTGCGCGTGAACAGCACCCGGCGCCCCTCACCCGAGGCCAGGTGGGAGACGACAGCGTACTTCGTGGCGGCGTCGGGCACGGCGAAGATGTGGTGGGTCATGGCGGACACGGGGGACTGCGCGCTGTCGACCGAGTGGACGGCCGGCCGGTCGAGGTAGCGCTCGACGAGCTCGTCCACCCCGTTGTCCAGGGTGGCGCTGAACAGCATGCGCTGCCCGCGCCTGGGCGTCTTCGCCATGATGCGCTTGACGCCGGGCAGGAACCCGAGGTCGGCCATGTGGTCGGCCTCGTCGAGGACCGTGATCTCGATGCAGTCCAGCGTGAGGACCTTCTGCTTGAGCAGGTCCTCAAGACGGCCGGGGCAGGCGATGACGATGTCGACGCCGCCGTTGAGCGCCGAGACCTGGCGGCCCTGCGCGACGCCGCCGAAGATCACCGTGGTGACGAGGCCGAGGGCCCTGGCGAGCGGCTCGACGGTCGCGTTGATCTGGTTGGCGAGCTCGCGCGTGGGGCACAGCACGAGGGCGCGCGGACGGCGGACCGGGCGCTTGGTGCTCGACGCCGCGAGCCGCGTGACCATGGGGAGCGCGAACGCGAGCGTCTTGCCCGATCCCGTTTGGCCGCGGCCGAGCACGTCCTTGCCTGCCAGGGTGTCAGGAAGCGTCGCGACCTGGATGGGGAAGGGGCTGGTGATGCCCTGGTCGGTGAGCTTCTGGCGCACGGCGGCTGGTAGGGCGAAGTCGTGGAAACTCGTCATGGACATGGTGCCTCTCGTGCCCGTACCGACGCAGAACGCCATGCGTTCTGCCAAGGGGACCGGGCTGTTGGTCGGGTTCGCCGCATGAGATGGCCGTGTGCTCGATTGTGACTCAACCAAGGCCGACCGGCGGGAACTGCACGACGTCGGGCGCGCATCATGCACTGCGCTGCGCCTCCATTGTGCCCGACTCCTTTCGTCGGCATCACGGGACGTGGCGACGATGAGGCAGGGTGACCGGTCTGGCCCTGCGGCTCTGGTAGCCATTCCTGGATATGTCATCGTCGGCCCGAGCGACGATGATGGAAGCCTGCCCGGGGGCATCACCGTCGCGCAGCTCGAAATGCTGATCGAGGCGCAGGCACGTGGAGACGACGCCGCACCGGATCGAGGCTGTCCTACGGGCTCGATCCGGTGCGGCGGGGTTCGTGGAGGCGATGCGCCTAGCGGGCCATCTCCAGCTGTCGTTCGTCGTCGGGAGAGAGAAGCTCCTGGACTTGACGCTTGGACGGCGCGGCCAGGGCGGCGATGATCGCGATGACACCCACCCCGATGCAGACGACGAACCCGATGGTGAAGGCGGCGTCGGTGGGCATGCCTTCCGGCGTGGAGTGCGACGTGATTAGCGCGGCGATCACTGCGGTGCCGATGCTGCTGCCGATCGTCCGTGCGACGGTGTTGACGCCGATCGCCTCACCGGTCTGTTCGGCTGGGACGGCCTCGATGAGGGCGTTGGACATCGAGGCGAAGGCCAGGCCGACCCCCGCGCCGGTGAGCAGACCGGAGACCACCAGCTGCCAGTCCTGGCCGTGAGACATGGCCGGGAGGATGAATGCGGCGGTGACCAGGACTGCGCCGACGACCATGGGCGGCTTTGCGCCGACCTTGCGCACGAGGATCCCTGCGACCGGTCCGAAGACGACCATCATCACGACGGTGGGCAGCAGGAACAGACCCGCCTGGGAGACCGACTTGCCGAAGCCGTAGCCCGTCATCGCCGGCAGCTGGAGCAGGGTCGGCACGAGGACGAAGGTGCCGAACATCGCGAAGCCAAACGCGACCGCGACGACGTTGGCCGTCCAGACGCCCCGGATCTTCATCAGCCGTACATCGACGAGGGGGTCGGTGACCCGGAGCTCGATGAGGATGAACGCGACCATCGCGATCACGCCAAGGGCGAGGAGGCCGAGCGTCCTGCCCGAGCCCCAGCCCCATTCCTGTCCCTTGCCGATCGCGAGAAGGATCGCCACGAGCGAGATCGCCAGAGCGGCGGTGCCGGCGAGGTCGAGGCGCCCGGGCGTACGCACGGGGGATTCCTTCGTGCCGAAGATGATGCCCAGCAACGCGATCGCCACGAGGACGAGCGGGAACCAGAACAGCCAGTGCCACGAGAGGTGATCCACGATCGGACCGGCGGCGACGATGCCGACGCCAGCGCCGACTCCGAAGATCGCGGAGAGGAGTCCGATGGTCACGCCGACCTTCTCGGGCGGTAGCTCATCGCGCACGATGCCGATCGACAAGGGCAGGACCGCGCCAGCGGCGCCCTGCAGCGTGCGGGCGACGATGAGGACCCCGAGGGTGGGGGCGAGCGCGGCGACCAGGGTGCCGACGAGGAGGACTGCGAGCACGGCGATGAGAGTTCGGCGTTTGCCGATCATGTCGCCGAGTCGGCTGACGACCGGCGTCAGCACCGCCGCGGACAGCAGGTATGCGGTGAGGACCCAGCTGGCGTCGCTGGTCGAGACACCCAGGTCATGCCCGATCGTGGAGAGTGCCGGGGCGACCAGAGACTGCAGAACGGCAAATGAGAGCCCGCCCAGTGACAGGTAGAGGACGAGCGCGGTGGTGTTGACCTTGCGGCCGGTGGCGTGTGGAGCCAGGCCCGCAATGGGCTCTTCGATCGTGTGAGACATGACGCTCCGGTATGTAAACGGTTGCTGACTTGTAGATGGTAGTCCGATCTGACGTCATGTCAACGGACGTTTACCCACGGGGTAGGCTCGTCCGTACCAACACCAAGGAGAGCCATGAACGCCGGAACCCCAGCGCCCATGCCCGACCCAGGCGCCACCGGGAGCGGTCGCTCCCGTGACGCAGGCAACACCCGCCAGCTCCTGCTCGCGGCGGCGCGATCTCGCTTCGCTCGGGACGGCTACGCGGCCACGACCGTTCGGGACATCGCGGCAGACGCCGGGGTGAACGTGGCGCTCATCAATCGCTACTTCACGTCCAAGGAGGGCCTCTTCGAGGCGTGCTTGTCGCGTGCGGCGCAGGACCTCGGCCGCGCTGACGCCACCGATATGACCATCGACCAGGTCGTGGCCTCCGTGCTCAGGGGGGCGATGAACTCACGCGGCGACGACGGACGAGCGCTGCAGATGCTCCTCCTGCTTCGCTCCTCTGGCGACGAGGGGGCCGACACCATCCGACGCAACATCCTCCAGTCCTTCGCCGAGCGGATGGCCGTCGCAGCAGGATGGCGCCCTTCGGGGATCGACGCCGAGCGGCTCCTGCTCCGTGCTCAGATCGCCCTGTCGGCCGCCCTGGGAATCGTCCAGCTCCGCTCGACAGGGCTGGAACCGCTGGCCTCGGCCACGGAGGACGAGCTCGGCGCGCAGCTGCGCGACGTCTTGACAGCCTTGCTGTCCAGTCCGAGCGACTCGCGTCCCTGACCCAGATTCACCGCACCGTCTCCGGCCGACGGCGCGGCGTCGAGCACGGAAGCAGGTCGCCCCTGAGTACAGTGGACGCCATGTCCAAACGTCTGGCCGAGGTGGCCCAGAAGGTCGGTGTCAGCGAGGCGACCGTGAGCCGGGTGCTCAACGGCAAGCCCGGCGTCTCCCAATCCACGCGCGACACGGTGCTCACGGCGCTCGACATCATGGGGTACGAGCGGCCCACCAAGCTGCGCGGCGAGCGTGGGCGGCTCGTCGGCCTGGTCCTTCCTGAGCTGACCAACCCCATCTTCCCAGCGCTCGCCGAGGTGCTCGGAGGCGCGCTCGCCCAGGCCGGGTTCACGCCGGTCCTGTGCACCCGTACGGCGGGCGGGGTGAGCGAGTCCGAATACATGGACCTGCTGCTCGGCCAGCAGGTCTCGGGCGTGATCTTTGCCGGCGGGCAGTACACCGAGCGGCGCGCCGACCACTCCCACTACGAACGGCTCGATGACCTCGGGCTGCCGGTCGTGCTGATCAGCGGGGCGATCGAGTCGCTGCACTTCCCCTCTGTCTCGTGCGACGACGTCGTGGCGATGCAGCTCGCCTTCGAGCACGTCATGTCACTCGGGCACGAGAAGATCGGCCTGCTGCTCGGCCCGGCAGACCACATCCCCTCTGAACGCAAGCTCGCGGCGGCGCAGGCGCTCGCGGCCCGTCACGGCATCTCGCTGCCCCCTGCGCAGGTGGTGCACAGCGACTATTCCCTGGAGAGTGGGCAGGCGACCACGAAGCGGATGCTGGAGTCGGGGGTCACGGCGATCGTCTGCGCCTCCGACCCGTTGGCGCTCGGCGCGATCCGGGCGGTGCGGCGCGCCGGCCTCGAGGTGCCCGATGACGTGTCGGTCGTCGGCTTCGACGACTCCTCCCTGATGAACTCGGTCGATCCGGCGCTGACGACGGTCCGTCAGCCGATCGAGCCGATGGGGCGCGCCGCCGTCGGGCTGCTGACCCAGATGGTTGCGGGACTGGATGTGGCCCGCGACGAGCTGCTCTTCGAGCCTGAGCTTGTGGTGCGACGCTCGACGGCGCCGGTGCGCACGGTGAGCGTCGGCTGACCGCGGCCACGGGACGGCGGATTCCGCCGCGTCGAGCGTGACCGGAGGCCGTCCCCGCTGGGGGCGGCCTCCGGTGTTCCTGGGCCGGCCAGCGTGGGCGAGAAACATCCTATGTCTCATTTCAATAACTGTAATGTCAAGTTCTTGCGTACTTCGCGTTAAAGAATTACGTTGGGTTCAGAAGCAGGGACCGCGAAGGTGCGACTCCCACACCCCAACGACGAGGAGCCCGCGACCGTGGAGCCCACCACTCACCGCAGCGCACTCACGACCCACGACTGGTGGCGCCACGGCGTCATCTACCAGGTGTACGTGCGCAGTTTCGCCGACGGCGACGGTGACGGCACCGGAGACCTCGCCGGGGTCCGCAGCCGCCTGCCGTACCTGCGCGACCTCGGCGTCGACGCCATCTGGTTCACCCCCTGGTACGTCTCCCCGCTCGCCGACGGCGGCTACGACGTCGCCGACTACCGCGCGATCGATCCCCAGTTCGGCACCCTGGCCGAGGCAGAGCTGCTCATCGCCGAGGCGGCGGCCCTCGGGATCCGCACGATCGTCGACGTCGTGCCAAACCATGTCTCGATCGAGCACCCCTGGTTCACGGCCGCCCTGGCGGCCGGGCCCGGCTCGCCCGAGCGGGAACGGTTCTGGTTCCACCCGGGCAAGGGTGAACATGGCGAGCAGATCCCCACCGGCTGGGTCTCTGACTTCCAGGGCAACACCTGGACGCGCACCACGAACCCGGACGGCACGCCGGGGGAGTGGTACCTGCACCTGTTCACCCCCGAGCAGCCCGACCTCAACTGGAACCACCCCGACGTGCGCCGCGAGCACGAGGACATCCTGAAGTTCTGGTTCGATCGTGGGGTCGCCGGCATCCGGATCGACTCGGCCGCGCTGCTCATCAAAGACCCGGCCCTGCCCGAGGTCCCCGAGAATCCCCGCCCCGGCCAGCACCCGCACGTCGACCGGGACGAGCTGCACGACGTCTACCGCTCGTGGCGTGCCGTGGCCGACTCCTACGAGGACCCGCGCGTCCTCGTCGGGGAGGTCTGGCTGCCGGACATCGAGCGCTTCGCGAAGTACCTGCGGCCCGACGAGATGCACACGGCCTTCAACTTCGACTTCATGGCCCGGCCCTGGGACGCGCGGTCGATGCGGGCCTCCATCGAGACGACCCTCGACGCGCACGCATCCGCGAACGCCCCGGCCACCTGGGTCCTGTCCAACCACGACGTGACCCGCCCGGTCACCCGGTACGGCCGGGTGGACAGCTCCTTCGCCTTCCTCGCCAAGCGCTTCGGCATCACCACCGACCTCGACCTGGGCCGACGACGGGCCGCAGCGGCTGCCCTGCTGACCGCGGCGCTCCCCGGGTCCCTCTACATCTACCAGGGCGACGAGCTGGGCCTGCCTGAGGCCGAGGACCTGCCGCGGGATGCCATCCAGGACCCCATGCACTTCCGGTCCCAGGGTGTCGACCCGGGGCGTGACGGGTGCCGCGTGCCGCTCCCGTGGTCGGGGACGCTGCCGCCCTTTGGTTTCAGCCCCGACGGCGCCACCGGCGAACCGTGGCTCCCACAACCCGCGGACTGGGCCGGGCTCACAGTCGAGGCCCAGCACGTCGATCCGTCCTCGATGCTCAACCTCTACCGGGCCGCGCTCGCCATCCGCCGGGCCGAGCCCGCACTCGCCGAGGCACCGCTCGAGTGGCTGCCGACCTCGCCGGGTGCCCCCGACATCCTTGCCTTCCGCCGCGGCGACGTGGCCTGCATCGTCAACCTCGGTCCCGAGGCAGTCGACCTGCCCGGGTACGCCGAGCTCCTGCTCGCGAGCGCCCCGCTCGTGGCCGGTCGGCTCGGGTCCGACGACGCGGCCTGGCTGCGTCTGGCCCCAGAACCTTCCCCGGCAGCATCTCAACCGCTTTCCACATCGCGACCTGGCGACCGCCAGGCGCACCTCACAAAGGAGTGATGATGAGGTTCAACCGTTCCACCTCGGTGGCACTGGCCGGCGTCCTGTCATTGGGCCTGCTGACCGCATGCAGCAGCTCGAGCGACGACTCGACCACCACGAAGCCCTCCGGAACCGCGGGCGCGGACCAGGTGACCATCACGGTCGCCGGTCTCGAGCCGGGTGCCAAGCAGGATGCCGTCGACCAGCTCAACGCACGGGTCGCGGCCTTCGAGACGAAGTACCCGGACATCAAGGTCGAGCCGCAGGAATACAAGTGGTTGGCCTCGACCTTCACCACGCAGCTGGCCGGGGGTACCCTGCCGACCGTGTTCGAGATCCCGCTCACGGACGGCAAGACGCTCATCCAGAACGGGCAGCTCGCCGACATCGACGCGCAGTTCAAGGAGCTGTCCTACGCGGGCGACTTCAACAAGGAGGCGCTCGCTGCCGGCACCGGCGACGACGGCAAGGTCTATGCCATCCCGGCCAAGTCCTTCTACGACGTCACGCTGCACTACAACCGTGACCTGTTCACCCAGGCAGGCCTGGACCCGGACAAGCCGCCGGCGACCTGGGACGAGATCCGCACCGACGCGAAGGCCATCTACGACGCGACGGGTGTCCCGGGATACGGCATGATGGCGCTCGACAACGCCGGTGGCTGGCAGCTGACCGCGGCCGCCTACTCCCGTGGCGGGCGGGTGCAGACCACGGACGGCAAGACGTACACCGCGACCCTCACCGACCCGGCCGTCAAGGCACAGCTGCAGTGGCTCAAGGACCTGCGCTGGGAAGACAACTCGATCTACCCGGGCGCTGACCTCGGGTGGGGCGACATCAACGCCGCCTTCGCGGCAGGCCAGATCGCGATGTTCACGTCCGGCTCGGACATCTACAACGCGCTCGTCGAGAACAACGGCGTGACGGCCGACTTCCCCTACGGCCTCGCCCCGATCCCGGTCGAGGGCGCCGACGCCGGCGCGCTCACCGGAGGAACGTTCGCTGCTGTCAAGGTCGATGCGACCGACGCGGAGAAGGAGGCAGCGGTCAAGTGGATCGACTTCTGGTACCTCAGCCCGCTGCTCGACCAGACGCAGGCCGTGGACAACGCTACGACCCGGGCCGCGGCGAACCAGGCCGTGGGAACCCCCGTGCTGCCGATCTTCAGCCGCGACCAGTACGAGCTCTCGCTCTCCTGGGTCAAGGACCAGATCAACGTGCCCCTCGATCACATGAAGCCGTACACGGACGTCATGTTCGACCAGCCGCTCGTGGGTGAGCCCAGCCGGTCGACGCAGCCGACCTACGGGCTGCTCTACCCGATCGTCCAGGCGGTCCTGACCGACAAGAACGCGGACATCGATGCCCTGCTCGCCACCGCGAACACGCAGGACCAGGCGCTCATCGACCAGGGCAAGGAAGAATGACCCGCTGAGTTGAACACCGACCTGCCCGACCGGACCTCCGGTCGGGCAGGTCGCCTCCCGTACCTCCCGATAGAAGGTTGTTCCGCATGTCCAAGGACGTCGTCGTCCCCGTGAGCCCGCCACCACGCGGAGGCAAGGTCCGGGAGCGGGCGCGGCCCCGCAACCCGCTGACCTGGGTCCGCGGGGGTGGTCTCAGCTCGCTCCTGTTCGCTTTGCCGCTCCTGGTGATCTTCGGCGTCTTCTCCTGGTTGCCGATCGTCAAGGCACTGATCATGAGCTTCCAGGAGACCACCTTCGTGGGCGCCGCGACGTGGGTGGGCTGGGACAACTTCCAGAACGTGCTCAACGACCCGCTGCTGCCGATCGCGATCCGCAACACCGCGTGGTTCGCGCTCCTCGCACTGATCTTCGGCTACCCGATCCCGCTGCTGGCCGCGGTGCTCATGAGCGAGGTCCGCAAGCGCAAGGGACTGTTCTCCGCACTGGCCTACCTGCCGGTCGTGGTGCCCCCGGTGGTCGCGGTCATGCTGTGGAAGTTCTTCTACAACCCCACGAAGTTCGGGGTCTTCAACACGATCCTCGGGTGGGTCGGCATCGACCCGGTGCCCTGGCTGCAGGATCCCCACCTGGTCATGCCGTCGCTCGTGCTCCAGGCGACCTGGGCCGCCGCGGGCGGCACGGTCATCATCTACCTCGCAGCCCTCACCGGAGTGCCTCCCGAGCTGTACGACGCCGCCGAGGTGGACGGCGCCACGGTCTGGACAAAGATCTGGCACGTGACGCTCCCGCACCTGCGGGGGGTGCTGTTCATCACCTTCATCCTGCAGATCATCGGGACGGCGCAGGTCTTCCTGGAGCCGTACCTGTTCACCGGCGGCGGGCCGAACAACGCCACCGTGACCATCCTGCTCCTCGTCTACAAGTACGCCTTCGGAAACAGTCTGGGCGCCCAGTACGGCGAGGCGACGGCGCTCTCGCTCCTGCTGGCGATCTTCCTCGCCGTGATGTCCATCGTGTACTTCCGTATGACCAAGCGTTGGAGCAGCTGACGTGACCAACACCGACACCACGACCAATACCTCTGGAACTCCGAACATGGCTCAGGTCCCCGATCCCGGACGGAGGGGTGCCCCCCCGTCACGCCCACCTGCGCGTCGCCGCCGCGCAACCCCCGAGCCGGACGACCGCTCGGCGATCTCGACGGCCGACTGGCGGCGCCACGGGGTCCGCCGGACCTGGCGGACGATGCACGTCGTCATGCTGATCATCTTGGTCGTGTGGTGCCTGGGACCGCTCCTGCTGCTCGCCAAGTTTGCGATCACGCCCACCCAGGACATCCTGCGGACTCCGCTGAAGATCTTCCCGAACGGGATCGCGTGGGACAACCTCGACAAGGCGTGGAACGACGTCCACATCAGCAAGTACTTCCTCAACACCGTCTACGTTGCCGCCGGGTCCTGGTTCATGCAGATCCTCGTGGCGACGACCGGTGGGTATGTGCTGTCCGTGCTCCGACCCCGGTGGGCCAAGTACATCAACGGGGCGGTCCTGGCGACCCTGTTCGTGCCCGCGGTCGTGCTGCTCGTACCGCTCTACCTGATCGTGCTCAACCCGCCCGTCGTCGGACACTCGATGCTCAACACGTTCTGGGCAGTGTGGCTGCCCGCGGGTGCCAGCGCCTTCAACGTGGTGCTCGTGAGCCGGTTCTTCGACAACCTGCCGCGTGAGGTCTTCGAGGCCGCCCGGGTGGACGGAGCCGGTCCGTTCCGGCTGTTCCGCTACATCGTGCTCCCGATGAGCAAGCCGATCCTGGGGGTTGTGTCCGTCTTCGCGGTCATCGCGTCCTGGAAAGACTTCCTCTGGCCCCTGCTGGTGCTGCAGAACCCCGACCTCCAGCCACTCTCGGTCAGGTTGCCCTCGCTCGAGAACACGACCGACAAGGGGGTGCTCATGGCAGCCCTCGCGATCTCGACCGTCCTGCCGATCGTGCTCTTCCTGGTGTTCCAGCGGGTCTTCCTGCGCGGGGCCGGGCTGGGCGGTGCCGTCAAGGGGTGATGCACGACGACGCGCTGGTCCGCCCGGGTGGGCGGGCCAGCGCGTCGTCGTGTGCGGTACGTGCGTCAGGCGATGCGTGCGTCAGACGGTGAGGGAGACCTCGTCGAAGCGCAGGCGCGTCTGGCGGGGGTGCGAGGCGCCCTCGCCGGCGGGCGTGCCGACGTTGAGGACGATCAGGGACTTCCAGCCGTTCTCGGCGAAGAACTCGGCGTCGACCCCGGCGGCGTCGAAGCCGCCCATCGGCCCGACATGCAGACCGGCCGCGCGCAGGCCGACGATGAAGTACCCGACCTGGATGAGCGCGGACGTGCGGGCCATCCCGCCGCGCATCTCCTCGCCGGCGGCGTCGAAGCGCTCGCGCGCGCCCTCCATGTGGGGTGCGAGGACTGCGAGGTGCTCGTGGAAGTTCGGGTCCGCGGCCGCGACGATGGTCAGCGGGGCGGCCAGGGTCTTAGCCTTGTTGCCATCGCCCAGGTGCTCGGTCAGGCGCGCGCGGGCTGCGGCGTCGCGCACGATGAAGAGGCGCAGCGGCAGCGTGTTCAGCGCGGTGGGTCCCCAGCGCACGAGGTCGTAGGCGGCCTGGATCTTCTCGTCCGGAACGGCCTCGTCGACAAAAGTGTTGACGGTGCGCGCCTCGCGGAAGAGCAGGTCAGCGGTCGCGGCGTCGATCTCGAGCAGGTCGTCGAAGGCGGCGTCGACTGGGGTGAAGGTTTCGGTAGTCATGCAGGTGACAACCGCGGGGGACCCCGTTGCGCTTCCCAGATGGCGTGTGACATGCGGCACGTCAGGACAGTGCGGTGATGGCGTCCCCGATCATCTTGGAACCGAGGACGAGGAGCAGGACCGCCATGATCGTGGCGTTGTTCTGGGTCATCCAGGACTTGAGCCCCTCGAGGACGGAAGCCGCGCGCGATCCCAGGACGAGGTACACCACGAGCGGGGTGGCTACACCGATGCTCGCGACCACCACGAAGACCACGAGCGCGCCGAGCTGCTCGCTCGTGGACGCAGTCGCCTGCGCGATCGTCGCGGCGCCGGAGACGACGAGCAGCAGGTTCTTCGGGTTGATCGCGCCGAGCAGGAAGGCCAGGGCGAAGGCTTTGACGGCCGTGAAGGAGTCGATGGCTGCCATCCATTTCGGCGCCGGTGGGGTCGAGCCGGGGGCCGGCCGGGCGCGCCACTCCTTGACGGCCAGGGCCAGCAAGCCCAGACCGAGGACGAGCTTGAGGATGCTCGTCCAGGTCGGCGGCTCGGCGTCGGCGGAGTTGTGAGCCCCGCCGACGAGCAGGACGACGAGCGTCCCGACGAGCGCGATCCCCACGACCCAGCCGAGCAGGAAGGCGAGGCCGTTGGTCCCCCCGTGCCGGCCGACGAGCATGAGGACGACCGCGATGATCGCCGTCGGGGTGATGAGCACTCCGACGGCTATCGGCAGCGACTGGCCGATGGCTGCGCCCATGTCCCCTCCCGTCGTCGACCGTGGAGTCGACCGTGGACCCATCGTGGCGCGGGGACCGGGGCGAAGGCCTCATCCGCTTCGGGTGACCTGCGGGGATGGCGTGTCAGAGCAGGCCGCGGTCGGTCGCGACCCGGACGGCCTCCCGGCGTCCCTCGACCCCGAGCTTGCGGTAGATCGCCCGCTGGTGCGTCTTGACGGTGTTGATCGAGACGAAGGCCGCCGAGGCGATGTCCGCGGCGGTCATGGTCGTGCGCAGGTACAGCAGCACCTCGTGCTCACGCGGGGTGAGCGACCAGTAGGAGGGCATGGCGGGGGCGGCGGGGGCGGCGGGCAGGTGGTCGAGCAGCGCGATGGTGAAGGCCGCGTGCTCGGTCCCCCAGGCCAGGTGCTCTGCCAGCAGCGGCAGGAGCTCCTGGCACCGATCGGTGAACGGACGCCTGACGTCGTCGGGCTCGGCGCTGGCGAGCGCGTCTTCGAGGAGCTGGTGGCCACCGTCCCGGTCGCCGTCGGCGGTGGCCAGGAGCGTGTCGACTACGAGCCGGCGCACGACCAGCTGGCTCGCCCGGCAGTCTGGCGGAAAGGACCGCAGCACCTCGCGGGCGCCGCCCGCATCGCCCGTCCGGCGCAAGATCTCCGCGACCCACACCAGGGAACCGGGGTGCTCGGCCAGGTAGGGACCGGCGCCCAGTCCGGCGACGATCGCGGCCGCGGCCTCCGTCTCGCCTCGGGCCAGGTGCCGCCGCGCGTCGAGCACCGCCACGAGGACGGGCCAGGAGGGGGGCAGGCCCGACGGCGCCTCGGCGGCGAGGGCGCCCGACAGCTCCTCCGTGGCGGCAGGGTCCCCCGTGGCCAGGGCGATCTCCAGGAGGGTCGCCCGGGCCAGGGCCGGCAGGCTGCGGTCCCCGCGCTGGACGGTGCGCAGGGCGCGGGCGGCCCAGACCTGTGCGGCGCCGAGGTCGTCGCGGTCGTACTCGCACAGGGCCAGGGTGAGGCAGGCGGGGGCCAGGATCGGGGTGCCCGACCAGCCGAGCCGTCCCGCCTCGTCGAGGACGGCCCGCGCGGCGCGGCGACCGGCCCCGCAGCCCTCGCGCTCGCGGACCAGGAGGGACAGCTCGGACTCCCCGGCCAGCCGCAGCGCCGTCATCGACCGCGACATGGCGACCGCGGTCGAGGCCTCGAGCAGCGCGGTCGCCGCGGCCGGCCGGCCCGCCCGGGCCAGCAGCTGGCCCACGATGTGCTCGGCCCCGGCGAGGACGACCGCGTCCTTGGACGGGTGCGGGGTGCGCAGAAGATCTTCCCCGATCGTCGCCATCGTCGCGAGATCGGGGTGGCTCCTGGTCATGACGACGCCGAGCAGCTGCTCGAGCAGGGCGAAGCGGTGCTCGGCGTCGGGGCTGCGCTCGGGCGCCTGGCTGCGTGAGGCCGCGCGGCGCAGCAGGAGGTCGGCCTGGGTCTGGTCCCCGTCGAGGTAGTGGCACACGGCCATGAGCAGGAGCATCTCGGGGCTCTCGTCGAGGGGGGCGGGGATCCGGTGGCACAGCGTCAGCAGCAGGGTGTGGTCCCCGCGCAGCACGAGCTCGATCCACCGCTCGTGCAGGTAGGTGGCGGCCAGCGCCGGGCGGCCCCCGCGCAGGGCGTGCGTGACTGCCTCGTCCAGGTCCCGCTGGCGCCAGTAGTGCGCGGCGCTGCGGTGCAGCGCGCGCCAGTGCTGGGGGCGCGAACCAGCCAGCTTGGCCTGACACTGCGCCGCGAAGAAGTCGTGCCACCGGTAGGACGCAGGTTCCCCCTCGTCCGTGGCCTGCCGGTCCAGGAACAGACCGCGGTCCACGCATTCCGCGAGAGGCCGCGCCCCGTCGTCCCCGCCGTTGAGGGCGTCGGCCAGCGTGGCGTCGACCCTGCGGCACGTGGTGGCCCGCAGGACGAACTGAGCCAGCTCGGGGCCGAGGCCGGCCAAGATGTCGGTGACGAGCAGGTCGGCGATGGGGCTCGTCGGGCTGAGCAGCGGCTTGAGGGTGAGCGCAGCCGGCGAGCGCGCCATCGCGACGAGGGCCATCTTCACGGCGACCGGCCACCCGTCCGTCGCGCTGAGCAGGTCCCGCTGGTCCTCCGCTGTCAGCGGCACCTCGCACAGCTCGGCCAGCCGGAGGGCGTCGTGGGCGGAGAACCGCAGGTCTTGATGGCGCAGCTCGGTGAGCTGGCCGGCGGCCCGCACCCGCTGGAGCGCCAGCGGGGGGTCGAACCGCCCGGAGAGCACCAGGCGCAGGTTCGGCGGGGCGTAGCGCAGCAGCCGGTCAAGCATGGCTCGGGGCTCGGGGTCGCGGATCTCGTCCACGTTGTCCAGGACGAGCGCGAGGGGGTGCGTGAGCGCGTCGAGGCGGGAGACCAGGTCGTCGATCGCCGGACCGGCGTCGTCGGGATGGTGGGGAGGTGCGGCGTCGGCCAGGTCGACGGGGTCCCCGCGCCCGTCACGCGCCAGGGCGGCCGCGAGGGTGCCGCGGATGCCGAGCCACAGGGTCGTCGCATCGTTGTCGAGCTCGTCGATCGTCAGCCACGCCACTGACCGCGCGGTCGACGTGGCCCACGCGGCGAGCAGGGTCGACTTGCCGTACCCGGTCGGGGCGGAGAGCAGGGTGACCGAGGTCGCCTCGACGCCCTCCGCCAGGCGTGCGCCGGCCGCGCCCCGGACGACGTGCAGGGACGGCGGCGGGGGCGGGTGGATCTTGCGGGCCGGGAGCCGGTGACCGTCCGCGGCGGCGGCAGGCGTCACGTCCGCACCCCGACGGGGCGGTTGCCCTCATCCTGCGCGCATGAGGTGGCCTCCGGTCGCCTGCGGGCAGTGTGGGTGAGGGAACCGGGGCCACGCGGAGGGAGGGGACGGGAGTGCTCTACCTCATTCGAGTCGTGGGACGGGTCGACGCGGTCATGCTCTACGACTTCGTCGACGTCACGGTGACCCCCGACGGCAACCACACCGACCTGGTGTGCCGGGTGCCGGACACGGCCGCGCTGAGCGGTGTGGTGGTCCTGCTCCATGATCTTGGCCTCCGGGTCAGCGAGATGCGGTCGGTTCCGGACGTGCCCGCCACCTGAGGGACCAGGCGAGGCGGACGCTCACGCCCGGGTCGCGGGGCGCCGCACGCAGCGGAACCCGATGTGCGTGGTCGAGGTGTCCACCGCCTGGGGGGAGCGGGCCGCCGGGCGGTACCTCAGGCAGTACTCCGGGGCGCACAGGTGCGAACCGCCCTTGAGCACCTTGCGGGGGATGGTCGTCGGGTCGGATGTCGGCGTCGGTGAGCAGCAGGAGTGGACCACGTGGGTCGCGGCGTAGTCCGTCGTCGTCCATTCCCAGACGTTGCCGATCATGTCGAGGAGGCCATACCCGTTGGCCGGGAACGTCCCCACGGGGGAGGTGCCCACCCAGCCGAGCGCGCCGGTGTTCTGGTACGGGAAGCGCCCCTGCCACGTGTTGGCCATGAGCCGCCCCTCGGGACGGGGCTCCTCGCCCCAGGCATAGGGCCCGACGTCGAGCCCGCCGTGGGAGGCGTACTCCCACTCCGCCTCGGTCGGCAACGACTTCCCCGCCCAGGCGGCGTAGGCCTCGGCGTCAGCCAGGGCCACCTGGACCACCGGGTGGTCGTCCTTGCCCTCCAGGTCCGAGCCGGGACCGGTGGGCCGGCGCCAGCTCGCCCCGGGCGCCCAGTCCCACCAGGCCCGCCAGTTGTCGAGCGGTACGGGCCCCGGTGTCCCCACGAAGACGAGCGACCCCGGGAGCAGGTCGGCCGGGGCGACGTCGGGATAGAGCGCCGGATCGAGGTCTCGCTCGGCGACGGTGACGTGCCCGGTGGCCTCGACGAACGCGGCGAACTCGACGTTCGTCACGGGATGGACGTCGACTTCGAAGGACTCCACCTGGCGCGGGTGCACTGGACCCTCGTCTGCGTAGAAGCGCGAGGAACCCATGAGAAATGACCCGCCGGGGACGGTTCGCATCTGGACGAACTCCATATCGCGACTATCTCACCGTTTGTGGGTGATGTCCCGGCGAGGTGGCCGTCGCACGCTGAGAGGACGAACGCCCGGCTCCGCCGGGTGTGGCCGACCCCGCCACCGCGGCGGGGCTCACCTGGGAGGAGTTCTCATGTCCCGTGCAACAGCGTGGGTTGGGTGGATCTGGTTCGCAGCACTGCTCATCATGGCGTCCGGCGTGCTCAACGTCATGACCGGGCTGGTCGCGGTCCTCGGACGCGACAACGCCTACGTCGACACCGGAGTCGGCCTCGTCGTCTTCGACGTCGAGAGCTGGGGCTGGGTGCACCTGATCTATGGCGTGATCCTCGTCCTGGTGGGCGCGTGCCTGGCCGCCGGGCAGACCTGGGCCCGGGTGCTCGCGATCGTCCTGGTCACCCTCAACCTGCTGACCCAGTTCATCACCCTGCCCGCCTACCCGGTGTGGTCGATCATCGTCATCGCGATCTACCTCATCGTCATCTGGGCACTGATCGTGCACGGCGACGAGGTCCGTGACATCTGACCTGCCCCGCGCGGTTCCCGTTCCGGGCGAGGGGCACCGTCTCCAGGGCTCGGGTGCCGGCGCGGCCGGACTGGCCTTCGCAGTGCTCTTCTCCGCTGGCTTCCTGCTCCTTGACCGCCGTCCTCCTGACGGGACCGACGCCGCCGTCCTGGCCTTCTACCGGGGGACGGACGGCTGGATGCTCCTGGTCGCAGGGTGCTACCTGGTCCCCTTCGCCGGGGTGTGCTTCCTCTGGTTCATCGCCGCAACCCGCCATCGCATGGGCCTGCTGGCCCGGCGCGAGGACACCCTGCTGGGAACCGTCCAGCTCGCCTGCGGCGTGCTCTTCGTGGCCATGATGTACGCCGCAGCCGCGGCGTCCGTGACGGGGGTGGCCGGAGTCAGGCTGGGGGACGTGGACGATACGAGCGACCTCGCCCAGCTGCGGACCATGACCACCTTCGGGGAGGCGATCCTGATGATCTTCGCGATCCGCACCGCCGCGGTGTTCATGATCGTCAGCACGACCCGAGCCTGGCGGGCGCACCTGTTCCCCCGGTGGTTCGCCGTCCTGAGCTACCTCGGCGCGTTCGGGCTGATGCTGACCCTCACCTACGCACGAGCCGTCGTCCTCGTCATCCCGCTCTGGGTCGCGACAGCCTCCGCCATCATCTTGTTCCGCCGCGCTCGCGGTGAGCTGGCGGTGGCCTGATGGCCGGGCTCGGTCCCGTGCCGTGACCGTCCTGCGGCCTCCCGGCGGGCGGCGACAGGCCCGGAGGTGGCTGGTCGGCGGCCGGGACGACTTCGTCGTCGTCCTCTTCCTGCTCACGGCGTCCTACGTGCTGTTCGCGATCACCTCGGCGGCGTGGGCCCGCGGGGTGGTCTCCGCGCTGTACGTGATGACGATGGTCGTCGCGGTGCGGGCCGCCGACCCCACCCGGGCCCAGCGCCGCGCGGTGGTATGGATCGTCCTGGCCGGAGCTGGCGCGACCGGGTTGGCCCTCCTCGTCCTCCCGGTCGCCGATGCCATGGGCCTGTCCGACGTCGCGCTCACGGTCCTGCTCGCCGTGACCCTCGCGCTCGTGCTGGGCCGGGTGCTGGCCCATCGCACAGTGACGGTCCAGACGATCGCCGGCGCCCTGAGCGCCTACCTGCTCATCGGCATGACGTTCACGTCTGTCTACGCCGTGGTCGCCTGGTTGGAGGTGGAGCCGTTCTTTGCCTCGGGCGCCCCCCAGGACGTGCCCGACCTGCAGTACTTCTCCTTCGCGACGCTGACCACCCTTGGGTACGGGGACCTCACGGCCGCCTCAGGGGCCGGGCGTGGTCTAGCGACCTTCGAGGCGCTCGTCGGGCAGATCTTCCTCGCGACACTCGTGGCGAGCCTGGTGGCCTCGTTCCGGGAGTCACGGGAGCTACGGGAGCTACGGGGGCAGAATTCCGATGGTGATGCCCCGCCAGGGCTGTGACTGCAGGAGACGTCGTGGCGGCGTGTCATCGACGTCTAGAGACCAGTTCTGAAATTGATGTGACATTTGAGCCCGCTCCGGGGATGTATAGACAACGAGACGCAGGTCGCCGCCACCCCTGGTGACCAGCCTGCTGTGCGCGGGCCGTCTCGTCCGCAGTAAGGGTCTCTCAGGCGGAGCACGACTCGAGCCGAACGTCGCAGGGGGGCGTTCTGTTCGAGCCGGGTTCCGCCTGAGAGCATGCGGCCCACCTGCAGACCACTAGCCGGTCAATCGCCGATCGCGGCGACCCACGTCGGCGTGTTCCAGGTGGTGAACCCGGTCACGCTCGCCGATGTGATGCCACGTTCAGAGTCGTCGATCGTGATGGTCTCCGCGGCGAGCAGCTGACCGTCGGTGGGGGAGATCACGAGGACCGTGACCGTGCTGGGGGCTCCCGGAGCGGGCGCCACCGCGACGGCCGCGCCGGGCCTGCCGAACCGGTCGGTCGTCGATCCCAGGTCGACGACTCCGGGCTGGGCCGCCAGGGCCGACCACATCGCCGCAGCCAGGTCGCCGGGCACCACGTACTGGGAGAACAGCTGCTGCACGGCGGTGAACAGGCAGGTCGCCTGCGTTGTCGTGTCGACCTCGCAGGACGGGCCGCCGGCGAGCGCCGTGAGCTCGGCGGTCAGGGCGACCCGATCCCGGGGGAGGTTGGTGGGCAGTGCTGGGTCGAGGGAACCCGGAGGGAAGTCGTCGCTCGAGACAGGACCGGCCTGTGACGACTCCGCCGAGGGGCTGATCATGCCTTCCGGGTCGATGGCGTCGGTGCGGAGCTGGGTGGAGCGGATGGCACCATCCGGTGCCAGCCACCAGACGCTCCGGGTCGGGATGACGGCGGTCTGCCCGGTGTCCCCGTTCTGCTCGAGCAGCCAGGCGTAGGTCGCCACGCGTTGGACGTCGCCGGCCCGGTCCGGCGCGGGCGCCGAACGGGCCGCCTCGGCGAGCTCGGTCAGGGCCTGGCCCGCGCTCGGCGCCGAGCCCGTGGCCACGTCGAGCGCATCGGCGCGGGCGTAGGTCAGGGTGGCGGGTGTGCCGGCGAGGGCCGGCGGACCGGACGTGAGCTGTGTACCCAGCGCCGCGACCAGAGCGAAGGCCCCGGCTGCGGCCAAGGTGAGCACACGCCGTCGCGAGCGGGTCGGTGCGTGAGGGCGTGAGCCTACGCGGGCGGGGCGGCTGGGCGCGACCGGCTCTGTATCGCCGGGGACCTCAGCGGCTCCCGTGGCCTCGGCGAGGATCCGGCTGAGCAGGCGTTCGCGCGCCTCGACGTCGTCGGTCAGGTGGGCGGGGACCGGTGGGAGCATGCCGGCGCCGCGCATGAGGCCACGGAGCTCGGCGACGTCGACGTCGCTGTGTTCTGTACTCATGCCTTTTCCCTCCCTTGGTCCTGCTCGGTGAGAATGAGGAGCAGTCGCTTCCGAGCGCGGGCGACGCGCGTGGTGACCGAGCTCACCGAGCAGCCGAGCGCGGATGCGGTCTCGGCGGACGTGAGACCGGCGACGACCATGAGGCTGAGGGCGTCCCGCTCTCCCTGCGGGAGGAGGTCGAGCAGCCGACGGGCCTCGTCGAGGGCCTCCAGGCCGAGCATGTCGGATGCGGCTTCCGCATCGAGGAGACGTCCGGCCCGCCAGGTGAGCCGCAGCTGCCTGTTGAGCATGTCGGTGGCCTGCATGATCTTGTTGCGGAGGACGCCGTAGACCCAAGCCCTGCGGCCTGAGGAGTCCTCGGGGAGGTCCGGCCAGCGGCGCCACACGACGAGGAAGGTCTCGGCGAGCACGTCGTCGATGAGACCGACATCGAGGTGTCGGACGAGGTACGTCCGCAGCTCGGTGTACATCTGCCGGTACAGCTCGCTGAACAGCTCTCGCTGAGCATCAGCGGTCAGCAGCTCCCGCTGCTGCTCACCCTGACCGATCCCGACGACAGGGTCGTCGAGGTGGTCGTCGAACCGGGCAGAAGACACGTCGACGACCCACTTCCCCCAGAACCCGAGTACACATACGCGGCCTTCGAGGAGTTGTTCCATGCCGAACGTGCCACCGTGAATACTCCCACATTCACGGTCGTGGTCGAGGAGGTGCTGAAGAGCGCGACGGCGGACGAGAGGCGGGTACGCCGGGCGCGGGTGTGGTGGGTGCGAGTCATATCAGTACATCCGGAGAACTGCCTCAATTGTCACATGCGCACCCTCGGGGATTCGCGGGGCCCGCCAGCGGTCGTGAGATTAGCTGTCCCGCGGTACTTTCGCAACGAGCGTTGTCGACCGAGGCAACACCGAGCGGCTGGAGCTGAAATGAGCGAAGAGACCAAGGGCGGGCTGGGCGACCTCGTCGGCAAGGCGAAGGAGTTCCTCACCGACGACAAGATCGACGTCATCGCGGACAAGATCAAGTCGGTCGCGCCCGACTCGATCGACGGGCACGTGGACACCTTGGCGGAGAAGGCCAAGGAAGCCAACGACTGACGGATTCCCCACATCGGCGACCAGACGGGTGTGGTCGTGGCACGCGTTGCGGGCCAACATCGGTAACATCGAGGGGCACGCTCGCACGAGCGGGCCCCTCGATCGATCCAGGAGAAGACCACCGTGTCCCAGCCGCCGCTGCTGCAGCCCCAGGTAACCATCACCCTCGACGGCGAGCAGACCACGGTGACCACGGGCACGACCGCAGCGGAGCTGTTCACCGAGCGCCGCGACGTCGTCGTCGTGCGGATCGCCGGCGAGCTCAAGGACCTGGCGACCGAGCTGGTCGACGGCGCCGTGGTGGAATCCGTGACCATCGACTCCCCGGACGGTCTCGCCGTGCTGCGACACTCGGCCGCGCACGTGCTCGCGCAGGCGGTCCAGCAGGTCAACCCGAGCGCCAAGCTCGGCATCGGCCCGCCCATCACGGACGGCTTCTACTACGACTTCGACGTCGCCGAGCCCTTCACCCCCGAGGACCTCAAGGCCCTCGAGAAGGCCATGATGCGGATCGTCAAGGAAGGCCAGACGTTCCGACGTCGCGTGGTCACCGACGCCGACGCGCTCACCGAGCTCGCGGGGGAGCCGTACAAGGTCGAGCTCGTCGGGCTCAAGAGCTCGAGCGAGACCGCGGGCGAGGGCGCCGACGTCGAGGTCGGCGCGGGCGAGCTGAGCATCTACGAGAACGTCCGCCGCAACGGCGACGTCGCATGGTCGGACCTGTGCCGCGGCCCGCACCTGCCCAGCACCCGGCTCATCGGCAACGGCTACCAGCTTTTGCGCAGCGCCGCGGCCTACTGGCGCGGCAGCGAGAAGAACCCCCAGCTCCAGCGCATCTACGGGACGGCCTGGCCCACCAAGGACGAGCTCAAGGAGTACCTCGAGCGCGTGGCCGAGGCCGAGCGCCGCGACCACCGCCGCCTGGGCACCGAGCTCGACCTCTTCTCCTTCCCGGACGAGATGGGCTCCGGGCTCGCGGTGTTCCACCCCAAGGGCGGCATCATCCGCAACGAGATGGAGCAGTACTCCCGCCAGCGCCACATCGAGGCGGGCTACTCCTTCGTCAACACCCCGCACATCACCAAGGAGAAGCTGTACCAGATCTCCGGGCACCTGGACTGGTACGCCGACGGCATGTACCCGCCCATGCACCTCGACGCCGAGCTTGACGCCGACGGCAACGTGCGCAAGGCCGGTCAGAACTACTACCTCAAGCCGATGAACTGCCCCATGCACAACCTCATCTTCGCCGCGCGTGGGCGGTCCTACCGCGAGCTGCCGCTGCGGCTCTTCGAGTTCGGGACGGTCTACCGCTACGAGAAGTCCGGCGTGGTGCACGGCCTGACCCGGGCCCGCGGCTTCACCCAGGACGACGCTCACATCTACTGCACGAGCGACCAGATGAAGTCCGAGCTGACCGATGCGCTGAACTTCGTCCTGGACCTGCTCAAGGACTACGGCCTCAGCGACTTCTACCTCGAGCTGTCGACCCGCGACCCCAACAAGTCGGTCGGCACCGATGAGGCGTGGGAGATCGCGACCCGCACCCTCGAGGAGGTCGGGCTCGCCTCGGGCCTCGAGCTCGTGGCCGACCCGGGCGGCGCCGCGTTCTACGGCCCGAAGATTTCCGTCCAGGCGAAGGACGCGATCGGGCGCACGTGGCAGATGTCGACCATCCAGCTCGACTTCAACCTGCCTGAGCTCTTCGACCTCGAGTACGCCGCAGCGGACGGCACACGTCAGCGTCCCGTGATGATCCACCGGGCCCTCTTCGGCTCGATCGAACGCTTCTTCGCAGTGCTCACCGAGCACTACGCCGGTGCGTTCCCGGCCTGGCTCGCTCCCGTCCAGGTCCTTGCAGTCCCGGTCGCCGAGCCCTTCAACGACTACCTGGCTGACGTCGTCGCGCAGTTGCGCAAGAACGGCATCCGGGCGGACCTCGACGACAGCACGGACCGCTTCGCCAAGAAGATCCGCACCGCGAGCACGCAGAAGATTCCCTTCGTGCTCATCGCCGGGGGAGAGGACGCCGAGGCCGGCGCTGTCTCCTTCCGCTACCGCGACGGACGCCAGGACAACGGCGTACCCGTCGCCGAGGCGATCGAGCGGGTCCTCGCGGCCGTGCGTGACCGGGTCCAGGTGTGAGCGAGTCCGCAGCCGACCATCCCGGCGTCCCCGACGGTTTTGACCGACTGTGGACGCCGCACCGGATGGTATACATCGGCGGTCAGGACAAGCCGGCGGACGCCTCTGAGGCGTCCTGCCCGTTCTGCACCATCCCCGCGCGCGACGACGAGACCGCCCTCATCGTCGCGCGCGGGCGGTTGGCCTATGTGGTCCTCAATCTCTACCCGTACAACGCCGGTCACCTGCTCGTGTGCCCCTATCGGCACGTCGCGGACTACACCGATCTGACGACGGACGAGGTCGCCGAGGTCGCCGAGCTGACCCGCACGGCCATGCGCGTGGTGCGTGAGGTTTCGGCCCCGCACGGCTTCAACCTCGGCATGAACCAGGGTGAGGTGGCCGGGGCCGGGATCGCCGCGCACCTGCACCAGCACGTGGTTCCCCGCTGGGCTGGGGACGCGAACTTCCTGCCCGTCGTCGCCCAGACCAAGGCGTTGCCGCAGCTGCTGTCCCAGACCCGCGACCTGCTCGCCGCCCGGTGGCCGGCGCCCGCACCGATCGACACCGAGGAGTAGCCGCTGTGCTGAGCCGACTGAGGGGCGTCATGACGACCCTCTTCAACCCGTTGGCGCGCGTCCTGCTGAGGATGGGCGTCTCTCCGGACGCCGTCACGGTCTTCGGGACGATCGGCGTGCTCGTGACTGCGCTGTGGGCCTTCCCGACCGGCCATCTAGCCGTCGGTGCGATCGTCATCGCCCTGTTCGCCTTCCTCGACTCCCTCGACGGGACGATGGCCCGCCTCGCCGGACGCTCGGGACCGTGGGGCGCCTTCCTGGACTCGACCCTCGACCGGCTGGCCGACGCCGCGATCTTCTGCGGTCTTGCCGGGTACTTCCTGCTGCAGACCGACGGCGCCGTCCGCAGGTTCGGCACGATCGTGGCGCTGACCTGCCTCGTCCTGGGATCGATGGTCTCCTATGCGCGAGCCCGCGCCGAGGGGCTGGGCATGACCGCGAACGTCGGCATCGCCGAACGCGGGGAACGGCTCGTGGTCTCCCTCGTCGCGGCCGGGGTGGTCGGCTTCGGGCTGCCGGTCTGGGTCCTGCTTGCCCTGCTGTCGCTGCTCGCCGCGGCGAGCCTGGTCACCGTCCTCCAGCGGATGGCCACGGTCCGCACCCAGGCCCTCGCTGCACGAGCGGTCTCCCCGAGCGCCCCGAGCGAGGCCTGAACAGATGGCGATCAGCTCGGGAACCATCTTCCACCTGGCATGGCGGCACGCCGGCAAGGTGCCCGGCCCACTTCTTCGCGGACTCATCACGCTCGGAGCCGACGTCGCGTGCCTGGCCGGGGCGGGCGGCGTCGGGCAGCTGCGCAAGAACCTCGCCCGGGTGCGCCCGGAGGCGACCGAGCGGGAGCTGCGCGCGCTGACCCGTGCGGGCATGCGGTCCTACATGCGCTACTACGGCGAGGCCTTCGTGCTGCGCCACGCGCGCCCGGCCCAGATCGAGGCGCGGGTCCGGCTGGAGAACTACGACGAGTGCTCCCAGTTCATCGCCGCGGGCGTGACGCCGGTCCTCGCCCTGACCCATCAGGGCAACTGGGACCTCGCGGGGGTCTATGCGAGCAAGCACATCGCCCCGGTCCTCACGGTCGCCGAGCGGCTCGAGCCGCCCGAGGTCTACCAGGAGTTCCTGGCTTTCCGCCAGGGGCTGGGCATGGAGATCCTCACCGCGGGCGACCCGGGCGTGTTCCGCGAGCTCATGCGCGCCGCGCGGGGCGGTGCCTCGGACGGCAATGCGTCCGGCGCGCGGATCGTCTGCCTGCTGGCCGACCGGGACCTCAGCCGCAACGGCATCGAGGTGGACTACCTCGGTCACCGGGCCCGCGTCGCCGCCGGCCCCGCGGCCCTCGCGGTGGCCTGCGGCGCCCCGCTCATCCCGGCGGGCATCTTCTACGAACGCCTCACCGGTGCCCGACGTCGCGCGGCGGGCACCCCGTGGGGAATCGTCATCCGCTTCCACCCACCGGTGGCCGTGGCCACCGAGGGAAGCAAGAACGAGCGGATCGCGGCCATGACGCAGGGCTGGGTCAGCGCGCTGAGCGAGGACATCCGCGAGTTCCCCCAGGACTGGCACATGCTCCAGAAGGTGTTCATCGACGACCTCGACGCCGACCGTTATGCCCGCTCGACCGCGGCCGCACAGGCCGACCAACCCCTGCCGGAACGGCAGGAGACGGAGTGACGATGGCCTCGCGCAGTCTTCGGGTGGGCATCGTCTGCCCCTATTCCTTCGACGTTCCGGGAGGGGTGCAGTTCCACATCCGCGATCTCGCCGAGGCGCTCATGGCCCAGGGCCACTCCGTCTCCGTGCTCGCCCCGGCCGACGAGGACACCCCGATCCCGGACTACATCACGTCCGCGGGCAAGGCGATCCCGGTCAAGTACAACGGCGCCGTGGCCCGGATGACCTTCGGTCCGCGGACCGCCGCGCGGGTGCGCCGCTGGCTCAAGGAGGGGGAGTTCGACGTGCTGCACCTGCACGAGCCGGTCACCCCGAGCCTGAGCATGCTCGCGCTGTGGATCGCCCGCGGGCCGATCGTGGCCACCTTCCACACCGCGCTCATCCGCTCCCGGGCGCTGCAGGCCGCCTACCCGCTCGTGCGTCAGTCGCTCGAGAAGATCTCCGCGCGGATCGCGGTGTCCGAGGACGCCCGCCGCACCCTGATCGAGCACATGGGCGGCGACGCGGTCGTCATCCCGAACGGCGTCTACGTCGACACCTTCGCAGCCGCCAGCGCAAACCCGGCATGGGTGGGCACTCCCCAGGCGCCGACCGTCGCCTTCCTGGGACGCCTCGACGAGTCCCGCAAGGGTCTGCCGGTCCTGACCGCCGCGGTCCCGGAGATCGTGCGGCAAGTGCCCGGTGCCCGCTTTTTGGTGGCCGGCCGTGGCGACGAGGGACGTGACCTTGCCATCGAGACGCTTGGCCCCGAGCTGGCTCGCTCGGTCGAGTTCCTCGGGTCGATCTCCGACGAGGAGAAGGCCCAGCTGCTGTCCTCGGTCGACCTGTACATCGCCCCCCAGACCGGGGGCGAGAGCTTCGGCATCGTGCTCGTGGAGGCGATGAGCGCCGGCGCGTGCGTCGTGGCGAGCGACCTCGGCGCCTTCCAGCGTGTGCTCGACGACGGTCGGGCCGGTTACGTCTTCCAGGCGGGCGACTCGGCCGACCTGGCCAGGGTGGTCTGCGAGGCCCTCGCCGATCCCGACGAACGGGCCAGGCTGTCCGCGCTGGCCTCCACGGCGGTCCGGCAGTACGACTGGTCGACGGTCACCGCGCAGGTGCTCACGGTCTACGAGATGGTCCTGGAGGCCTCGCGGGCCCTGGGCGGCGTCGAGGAGGATCCCTCCTCGACCCGGCGACGCGGATGGACGGAGGTCACGCGATGACGTGGTCAGAGATCTTGGTCGTGGTCGGCTGTGTCCTGGTCGTTGTGGGCTGGCTCGTCTGGGTGTCGGCGACCCGGCTGGACCGGCTGCACCGCAAGGTTGTCGCGTCCCGCCTCGCCCTGGACGCCCAGCTCGTGCGCCGCTCCGCCGCCGCGGCTGAGCTTGCGACGTCGGGCGTGCTGGACCCGGTGAGCTCGGTCCTGCTCGTGGAGGCCGCGCGGGAGGCGTCCTCGGGCGCGGACTCCGGCGAACGCGAGCTCGCGGCAGCGGTCCCCGACCTCGCGGACCTCATCCTCTCGACCCGGCTGGACGCACAGACCAAGCGGGCGCCGTCGCGCACCTCGGTCTCCCACGCCCTGGACAGCGGGTTGGGCGACCAGCGTGCGCAGGCCGAGAGCGTCCTGTCCGCGACCCTGCGCACCGTCCTCGACGACGCGGCCGAGACGGAGGAGCTCTACGCCTCGCCCGACAGCGCGCCATTGCTCGACGCGGTCGCCGCCGCCTGGTACCGGGTGCAGCTGGCTCGTCGCTTCCACAACGAGGCCGTGGCCCAGGCGCAGCGCGTGCGGGCCAAGGTCCTGGTGCGAACTGTGCGCCTCGCCGGGCACGCGGCGATGCCGCAGACCGTCGAGTTCGACGACGCCTGGCCTGCCGGGCTGCGGCGCCCCGGGACCTCTTCTGGACATTCCGGCGTTTCGCCCGCCTCGGCGGCGTAGGATCGTCCCCACTGTCGTGGTCAACGGGCTGCGGCGCTCCGACCTGACCGAGTGAGGTTTGTTGTGCCAAGCGAGAACACATCACCTGAGGCCACCAGCAGCGCGAACGACGCCGTCGTCGGCAGCGCCCGGGTCAAGCGCGGCATGGCCGAGATGCTCAAGGGCGGCGTCATCATGGACGTGGTCACCCCTGAGCAGGCCCGGATCGCCGAGGACGCTGGAGCGGTCGCGGTCATGGCGCTCGAGCGGGTGCCCGCCGACATCCGGGCTCAGGGCGGGGTGTCGCGGATGAGCGACCCGGACATGATCGACGCGATCATCGCCACGGTGTCCATCCCGGTCATGGCGAAGGCGCGGATCGGGCACTTCGTCGAGGCGCAGGTGCTGCAGTCCCTGGGCGTCGACTACATCGACGAGTCCGAGGTCCTCACTCCGGCCGACTACGCCCACCACATCGACAAGTGGAGCTTCACCGCTCCCTTCGTCTGTGGCGCGACGAACCTTGGGGAGGCGCTGCGCCGGATCAACGAGGGCGCCGCGATGATCCGTTCCAAGGGCGAGGCCGGGACCGGCGACGTGTCCAACGCGACCACGCACATGCGCACTATCCGCGGCCAGATCCGCCACCTCACGTCGCTGCCCGAGGACGAGCTGTACGTTGCGGCCAAGGAGCTCCAGGCACCGTACGAGCTGGTCAAGGAGGTCGCGCGGACCGGTAAGCTCCCCGTTGTGATGTTCACCGCGGGCGGCATCGCCACCCCTGCCGACGCCGCGATGATGATGCAGCTCGGCGCAGAGGGTGTGTTTGTCGGTTCCGGCATCTTCAAGTCCGGCAACCCCGCCCAGCGCGCCGCGGCGATCGTCAAGGCAACGACGTTCTTCGATGACCCGGGCGTCATCGCCGACGTGTCCCGCGGCCTCGGTGAGGCAATGGTGGGTATCAATGTCGAGGAGATCCCCGAGCCGCACCGCCTGGCCGAGCGCGGCTGGTGACAGCTGCGCAGGCCCGTCCCACAGGGGAGAGCGAGTACCTCGACGAGGGCTGGCTCCGGGGTCCCGACGGCATGCGCACCCGGCACGCCGCCCGAGTCCTGCTCATGGACTCGGGCGGGCGGACACTCCTCGTGCGCGGACATGACGGGGACGAACCCACCCGGAGCTGGTGGTTCACGGTCGGTGGCGGGATCGACGCGGGGGAGACCCCGCGGCAGGCTGCGGTCCGTGAGGTCCGCGAGGAGACCGGCATCGTCTTGTCGCCGGACCAGCTCGAAGGGCCGGTCCTCACGCGTTCGGCGATCTTCGACTTCGCGCGGGAGCACTGCCTCCAGCACGAGGAGTTCTTCCTCGCGCGCGTGTCGCCCCAGGAGAACGAGCTCACCCGGGCGGGGTGGACCGAGCTCGAGGTGAGCTTCATCGACGAGATGGCATGGATGAGCCCGGCCCAGCTGCGCGCTGCGCCGCAGGAGGTCTTTCCCCACTCGCTGCCCGATCTCTTGGACGAGCTCGCCCACGGCTGGGACGGTGTGGTGCGAGTGATCGGTGTGGAGCGCGACGACTGATCCCCTGTACTAGCGAGGACTCTCATCTGCCGGACGGGGAGGTCTGGGTCGTGCCGGCGGTGCCGCCATCGGCGGTGCCGGTTGAGGGCAGGGGGCCGGGCATCAAGTGCGGTAGCTGTCGGGTGTGTTGACGTGCCAGCCGTTGTTGTAGGTCATGGCGATGTTCTCGCCGTCGACGCGGTGGTGGTGGTGACGGCAGAGCAGTGCCCCGTTGGAGGGTGTGGTGTCTCCGTTGTCGGCCCAGTGGCGGATGGCGTGGTGGATCTCGCAGACATTCGGTGGCGCGTCGCAGCCCGGCCAGACGCAGTGCCGGTCGCGGGCGACGATGGCGCGGCGATGCTCCTTGGTGAAGGTGCGTTTCGACCGGCCGATGTTGAGGATCTGGGAGTCGGGACCAAAGATGATCCGGGTGATCTCCCCATCGCACGCGATCCGCCTCAGGACCGCGTCCGGGATGGGCCCGGTTCCGTCCTCCCAGGTCGCGAACCCGGCCCGAAGGCGGGCTTCCAGGTCTTCGGGTGACCAGGTCTGGGAGCCGGTGCCGGTCGTACCGGGGCCGGTGCGGCTGGCTCCTGAACCCGCATGGTCAGTGCCGATGCCTCCGTGGCCATCTGCGTCGGTCGCGTCGTCGTCGCCGGTGGTCGTGTTGGCGTAGAGGTTCTTGAACTCTTCCCAGGTGATGTGGACCGACAGGTGCGGGCGGACGTTCGCGCCTTTGCCGGCGAACCCGCCGTCCAGGAAACGGCGGGACAGGTCGAGCCACGCCTCGAGGCGGCGCAGGTCCGCCGGAACGAGAGAGCCGGCGGCAGGCACAGCGGCTACCGCACGCAGCGCGGCGATCAGCAGCTGACCGTTCTCGGTCGCGACGAACCCGCTGATCTGCATCCCACCCAACGTCGGTGAGATCTGCAAGAACTCCCGCTCGACCGCGTCCTTGAACGCCTTCTCCTGCGCCTCCGGGTCACCGACGACGGTGAACCTCTTGACGAACTTGCCAAACTCACCGATCTTCCACGTCGCGGTGAGCGCCAGGAGCATCTGTTCACCTGTGCACACCGGCCCCGCCGGGGTGTCACTGGCCGAAGGGGAATCACCGGTCTCCGGGGTGTCACTGCTCACCGGCCCGGCCAGCGCCTCACACAACGTCTGCGTGGCTGTGGCTTTCACCATGATCGTCACGTGCTCGGCGGTGATCTCCCCGGCGCACGCCGCAGCAGCGGTCGCGGGCAGGTGCTCACGCAACGCCCGCGCCGCCCCGACCGTCCGCTGCGCCAACGCCTGGGACAAGCGTTCCCGCGACGCTAGCCACGACGAGAAGGAGTGCATCGTGTCCACCCGCCATGACCCCTCAGCTTCGATCTGACCTATCAACACCAAGCGTTGGGCGCCCAACCGGTCGGTCGCCCGGCGCACCCGCTGCGAGACCTCCGCTGCCAGGGACCCCGGCAGCGTCGATGGATCGCCGGATGCGATCGCCTCAACCGCCGCCTCCAACCGATCCAACTGCGCCAACAGACCCTCAGACGCGCCAAGGTCAGCGAGGTTGGCAGCAGCGAGGTTGTCAACGGTGAGGTTAGTAGCGGCGAACTCCGCAGCGGCGGCCACGTCCGGGTCCGGCAAGGGCGACGCGGAGAATGACGACGAGGGAGCGCCTGCGGGATCTGCAGGGCCTACGCACAGACCGCCGTCCGTTGGGACCGCGCACGCGCAGACCTCCTCACGCGACGCGCGCCTACCGGACGCACTCTTGCCCGACGCAGGTGCCTCCGACGCGCCCGGCCAACTCGAACGGATCAAGTCCTCGAACGCCGTCTCAAGGTGATCCTCGACGAGCGTGGTCGCCGGACGCGCCGCCACGTCGGCCCATACGCCAGGGGCGCATTCAATGTGCACAGGGGCAGGTGCGGAAACGTGAGACGATATATTCATCGGTCCCATCGCACACCTCCTACCTCTGTCAAAACCTGCCCTATTGGCTATCTGCCAATTCTATCGAAAGAATGTGGCTCCGACAAGAGTTTTGAATATGCAGTATGGATATTTTGTTGGGGTAGCCATTGGACCTTGGTGAGGCGTGTTGACCTTCACGTGCAACGTCGTCGGGGGAGGTCTCGCGGCGGGCCGGGCCGGGCTGCCCGGGGCAAGACAGGGTGGCGGTCGCTCCAGCGCTCCAACCCGGCGAACCTTGCCTCTCCGACACGATCGGATCGGACTGGGGCATCGAACTGTGCGAATGGCGGGTTGGCGCCGATGCTTCGCCGGGATGCGAGCAACCATGACGGGTCCGGCGCGAGCGCACCGAAGCTGGCGCCCGGTGGTGTCGCGATCCCGACGGCGGATGCCGTGCCCGCGTGCCGCCTCGTGCGGATCCGCACCGATCGGAGCAAGAATGTCTGGTGAATTGATGGACGCGAAATATCCGGACGCTGGATCCTCTGGAAATTCATTGTCTCCGACTTTGCTCAGATCATCGAGATGAGCACGTCGTCTCGCTCGACGACGCCGACACATTCGACGCCGACCCTAGTCAGAAATTTGCAAGGGTGCAGCACACGGGGGAGCGCGGGGTGAGTACGGCAAGGACGATGCGCATTTCCTCTCCGCCGCGCCTATGGCGGTGGCTATGAGGAGAGAGGTCCATGAGCGGCGGGTGGGGTCGGTCCGGTCGGCCAGCGCCCCGCCTGCCCCAACTGTGCCCGAGCCTTGCGGCGCAGATTCCACCAGATGGCGCCGGCGATGGTCAGGCCCAGGCCGAGCACGCCGCACAGGGCCGCCCCGACGATGAAGACAACACCGATGGCCGTCTTGCCGAAGATTGTGGCGAGCTCGGAGGCGTTGACGACCGCGATGCTGCCGGACGCGTCTGCCGAGCCACCCGTCACGCTCACGGTGTAGACGCCGTCCTCGGGAGCAGTGAAGGTCGCGGCGCGGGAGGACGACTGGGAGTTGGTGGTGTTCTTGTCAAAGGTGAAGGAGCTCAGGGATACGTCGATCTTGGCTCCGTCCGGACCGATCACCTCGAGGTCGTTGACGTCGATCGAGCCGGCGGACGTGGTCGTGTACAGGAGTGCATAGTCCTCTCCGGCGCCACCATGGAACTCCAGCGAGCCGGGCAGGGTCGCGTGGGCGAGCGCGTAGGGAGAGTTGGCCGGGTTGGTCACCCCGGAGATCGCACCGGCTACCTGGGTGATCCCGACGATCAGAGCGGCGACGGCCACCAGGATCAGGCCGATCCCTATGAAGGTCATGACCTTGGGTCCGGTCGTGGAGGTGGCGGGCGGGCGAGAGGGGACCGGCGGCTGGCCATACAGACCCGGCTGCCCGTACGGACCGGGCCCGTACGGACCGGGCCCGTACGGACCCGGCTGACCATACGGACCGGCCTGCCCGCCCGGCCCAGGCACGCCCGGCCCGGGCGCGCCGAAGGGGTTGGGCTGCTGCTGTCCTGGATATGGCTGGCTCATCTCTGGGATCGTCCCATCACGCTGGGAACGCTGCAATGGGGAGCTCAGCCCCATCCGTGCCCGCGTACAGTTGCTCCCCGTGAAGCCACAGATCGGGGTCCTCGCCCTGCAAGGTGATGTCCGCGAGCACGTCGCCGCCCTCGAGCTGGCCGGCGCGAGCGCCGTGACGGTGCGCCGGGTCAGCGAGCTCGCCCAGGTCGACGGGCTCGTGATCCCGGGCGGGGAGTCCACGACCATCGACAAGCTGCTGCGGATCTTCGACCTCTTCGACCCGCTGCGCGCGGCCATAGCGGGCGGCCTGCCCGTCTACGGGTCCTGCGCCGGGATGATCCTGCTCGCCGACCGCGTCCTGGACGGCGCGGCCGACCAGCAGACCCTGGGCGGGATGGACCTCACCGTGCGCCGCAATGCCTTCGGCCGGCAGGTGGACTCCTTCGAGACGGACGTCGCCGTCGAAGGGGTGCCCGGACCGCCGGTCCACGCCGCGTTCATCCGCGCGCCGTGGGTCGAGTCCGTGGGCCCGTCCGCCCAGGTGATCGCGACGATCACGTCAGGCCCGGCCGCCGGTAGGATTGTCGGAGTCCGTCAGGACGCCTTGTTGGCGACGTCGTTCCATCCGGAGATCACCGGGGACGGTCGCATCCATGAATTGTTCGTCTCGATCGTTCGTAGGGAGTACTAAGCGATGTCAGGTCACTCCAAATGGGCCACCACGAAGCACAAGAAGGCTGTTGTCGACGCCCGGCGTGGAAAGCTCTTTGCCAAGCTCGTCAAGAACATCGAGGTCGCGGCGCGCACCGGCGGCGGTGACGTCATTGGCAACCCGACGCTCTTCGACGCCATCCAGAAGGCCAAGAAGACCTCGGTCCCCAACGACAACATCGACCGTGCGGTCAAGCGCGGCTCTGGTCAGGAGGCCGGCGGCGCCGACTACCAGACCATCATCTACGAGGGCTACGCCCCCGGCGGCGTGGCGATGCTCGTGGAGTGTCTGACCGACAACCGCAACCGCGCGGCGGCCGAGGTGCGCATCGCCTTCAGCCGCAGCGGCGGACAGCTTGCCGACCCCGGCTCGGTCGCCTACCTCTTCTCCCGCAAGGGCGTCGTGCTCGTCCCCAAGGACGGGACCGACGAGGACTCCGTCCTGGAGGCTGTGCTCGACGCCGGCGGCGAAGAGATCACCGAGGCCGGTGACGTCTTCGAGGTGCTCTGCGAGGCCACCGACCTCGTCGCGGTCCGCACCGCGCTCCAGGAGGCCGGCATCGAGTACGACTCGGCCGACGTCGTCTTCCACCCGGCCATGCAGGTCGAGGTGGACGCCGAGGGCGTCCGCAAGATCCTGCGCCTGATCGACGCGCTCGAGGACTCCGACGACGTGCAGAACATCTACACGAACTTCGACGCCTCCGACGAGGTCATGGCCGAGCTCGAGAACGACGAATAGGGCTTGGTGCGAGTCCTTGGGGTTGACCCCGGGCTGACCCGCTGCGGGATCGGCGTCGTCGACTCCCTGCCGGGTCGGCGCGCCGAGCTCGTTGCGGTCGGCGTCGCCATGTCCCCGGCGGCGCTGTCCGTGGACCAGCGGCTTCTGCAGATCGCCACCGAGCTCGACACGTGGATGGACGCGCACGTCCCCGACGTCGTCGCGGTCGAGCGGGTCTTCGCCCAGCACAACGTGTCCACGGTGATGGGGACCGCGCAGGTGGCCGGGCTGGCGATGCTCGCTGCGGCGCGGCGCGGGGTGCCGGTCGCGATGCACACCCCGAGCGAGGTCAAGGCCGCGGTGACCGGGAGCGGTCGGGCGCCCAAGGAACAGGTGCAGCGGATGGTCGCCAACATCCTCGGCCTCGCCGAGGTGCCGCGCCCGGCCGACGCCGCGGACGCGCTCGCGATCGCGATCTGCCACCTGTGGCGCCCGTCGGCGATCATGGACAAGGCCGAGCGCTTCGCCCAGACGCCGGCTCAGCGCGCCTGGGCGGCGGCCGAGCAGGCGGCGCGTCGCGCGAAAGGTACGCGCTGAACCGTTGCTACGGTAAGACTCGTACAAGTGTTCGCAGATGATCTTCCAGAGCACGTCACAGAGTGCACGTCACAGAGAGTGAGTTGGCAGTGATCGCGTCCCTCAGCGGAACCGTGCAGGCCCTGCGGCTGGACAACGCCGTGCTCGAGGTCGCCGGGATCGGCTACCTCGTGCACGCCACCCCCGCCACCTTGGCTGCCCTGCGCGTGGGGTCCCCGGCCGTCCTCGCGACGTCGTTGGTCGTCCGCGAGGACTCCCTCACCCTCTACGGTTTCGCCGACGACGACGAGCGCCTGATCTTCGAGGGCGTGCAGTCCGTGAGCGGCGTCGGGCCGAGGATGGCCCTGGCCATCCTCGCGGTGCATACGCCCGACGGCGTGCGCCGCGCCCTCGTGGGCGGCGACGTCAAGGCTCTCACCAGGGTGCCCGGCATCGGGCTTAAGGGCGCCCAGCGGCTCATTCTGGAGCTGGGGGACAAGCTTGGCAAGCCGAGCTCGCAGGTCGCCGTGAACGGCGCCCCCGCAGCGCCCGCGGCCGACACGGACCTCAGCTGGCAGGTCGTCGAGGCCCTCGTGGGCCTCGGCTGGTCGGCCAAGGTAGCCGAGGACGCCGTCGCGACCGTGGTCGCCGACTCCGGCTCGGAGGGCGTGGATCTCGCCCAGGTCCCGATCATCCTGCGCGCGACCCTGCGGTCCCTCGGCGGTCCTCGTGGCTGACCACGTGGGCGAGCTCGACGAGCCGGACGAGCTGGACGCCTATGGCATCGAGCTCACTCCCGCACTCACCCCGGCGCGGACGAGCGGAGCCGACGAGCTCGAACGGGCCGCCGAGGCAGCGCTGCGCCCGCGCAGGCTCGACGAGTTCGTCGGGCAGCGAGTGGTCCGCGACCAGCTGTCCCTCGTGCTCGACGCGGCCCTGGGACGCGGGGCGCCGCCCGACCACGTGCTGCTCTCTGGTCCGCCGGGACTGGGCAAGACCACGCTGGCGATGATCATCGCGGCCGAGCTGGGTGCCTCCCTGCGCGTCACCTCCGGGCCAGCCATCCAGCACGCCGGCGACCTCGCGGCCGTGCTGTCCTCCCTCGAGGAGGGGGAGGTGCTCTTCATCGACGAGATCCACCGCCTGGCCCGCCCGGCCGAGGAGCTCCTCTACGTCGCGATGGAAGACTTCCGCGTCGACGTGATCGTCGGCAAGGGCGCCGGTGCCAGCGCGATACCGCTGAGCCTGCCGCGGTTCACGGTGGTCGGCGCCACGACCCGAGCCGGGCTGCTGCCCGCGCCGCTGCGCGACCGCTTCGGCTTCACCGGACACCTCGACTTCTACTCCGCGGCCGAGCTCGAACGGGTGCTCACCCGCTCGGCGGGCCTGCTCGGGACCGAGCTCGCCGGCGATGCCGCGAGCGAGATCGCCTCTCGTTCCCGGGGGACGCCCAGGATCGCCAACCGGTTGCTGCGCCGGGTGCGCGACTGGGCACAGGTCCGCGGGGACGGCCAGCTCGATCTGCGGGCCGCCCGCGCCGCGCTCCAGGTCTACGAGGTCGACGACCTCGGCCTGGACCGGTTGGACCGTGCGGTCCTCACCGCGCTGTGCGTCCGCTTCGCCGGTGGGCCCGTCGGGCTGACGACGCTCGCGGTCACCGTGGGGGAGGAGCCCGAGACGGTCGAGACCGTCGCCGAGCCGTACCTTGTCCGCGAAGGCCTCGTGGGCCGGACCCCGCGCGGGCGGGTCGCGACCCCGGCGGCCTGGCGCCATCTCGGCCTGACCCCGCCCGTAGACGGCGCCGTCCTCTTCTCCTGATCGAGCGGGCACGTTTCCGGGTTCTGAGACGTTAGTTACTTAGGCGCAAGTGCGCCTAGACTCCGGTAGTTCCCTACGCAGAACAGGAGACGTGATTCCACGTCATGGATATTGTCATCATCATCGTGCTTGCGGCCGGCGCGATGTACCTCATGTCACGCAACTCGCGGAAGAAGCAGAAGGAGGCCGTGTCCTTCCGGGACAACCTCCAGATCGGCCAAGAGGTCATGACCGGTTCCGGCTACTTCGGCACCATCGTGGCTGTCGACGATGATGCCATCACGCTCGAGTCGACCCCGGGGAACACCTCGCGCTGGCTGCGTGCGGCGATCGCCAAGCTCGTCGAGGCACCCGTCGCGGACACCGACGACGACGCCGAGGGTGACGTAGCCAGCTCGGCCGCCGCCGCCGCGCAGATCGACGCCGAGAACAAGCGGGCCTTCAACATCCCCGACGACATCTCGGGTCTGATCGACAAGCCCAGCTTCGAGAAGCCGAAGCCGGACGACTCCGACAAGTAGGCTCCGCCCTGACGGCCCCCTGTCCCGGCGGGTCACGGTCCCGCATCCGGGTCGCGAGAGCGATCCGGATGCGCGCACGAGAAGAGACACTCTGTTGGCTACCACCAACCGCAAAAAGTCGCGATCGAACCGGTCGCTCATCGGCCTCGGAATCATCATCGTCGCCATCTTCGGATCCATCTTCGCGGGGACACAGCTGTCCGACGCCGCCTGGACTCCCAAGCTTGCGCTCGACCTCGAGGGCGGTACGCAGATCATCCTGCGGCCCGTGACGCTGAACAACGAGAAGGTCACGTCCCAGGACATCGACCAGGCGATCGCGATCATCCGGCAACGAGTCGACTCCTCCGGCGTCTCCGAGGCAGAGATCACGAGCCAGGGCGGCACGAACATCGTCGTGGCACTGCCCGGCACCCCGAGCCAGGAGACCCTGGACCTCGTGCGCGAGTCGGCCCAGATGCAGTTCCGCCCGGTGCTGTACTTCGGCTCCGGTGCGGGAACCGACCCCATCGCGACCGCCGAGCCGACCACCGGCGCCGGCCCGACCGTGGATCCCACGCCGGCCCCGACCGATGCCGCGACGACGCCCCCCGTGGCGACGAACCCGTCCGACTTTGCCCAGGTGACCCCCGAGCTGCAGGCCGAGTTCGCCGCGCTCAACTGCGCCGACCCCGCCAACCTCACAGGCGGCGGCACGAAGGACCCGACGACGCCGATCGTGGCCTGCGCCGATGACGGGGCGATGAAGTACATTCTCGGCCCGATGGAGCTCGCCGGCTCGGACATCGCCAGCGCCAGCTCGGGTCTGCAGACCAACTCCCAGGGTGTGCAGCTCAGCACCTGGGCCGTGAGCATCAAGTTCACGGGCGAGGGCACCAAGAAGTTCGCCGAGACGACCACCCGGTTGTCCAAGCTCCCCTCGTACGAGATGTGGCTCGCCACCCAGCCGCCGACGCAGGCGCCCAACATGTTCGCGATGGTGCTCGACAACCTCGTGATCTCCGCCCCCGGGGTCGACCTGATCATCGCCGACGGTCGCGCCGAGATCACCGGGAACTTCACGCGTGAGAGCGCCACGAACCTTGCCAACCAGCTGAACTTCGGTGCCTTGCCGCTGACCTTCGAGGTTCAGAGCGAGTCCCAGATCTCCGCCACGCTCGGCAGCGAGCAGCTCGAGAAGGGCTTGCTCGCCGGCGTCATCGGTCTGCTCCTGGTGGTCCTCTACTCCCTCGTCCAGTACCGCGCGCTCGGGCTTGTGACGGTCGCGTCGCTGGGCATCGCGGGGCTCATCACCTACGGCGTGATCACCTTGCTGTCCTGGACGCAGGGGTACCGGCTCTCGCTGCCGGGAGTCGCCGGTCTGATCGTCGCGATCGGTATCACTGCGGACTCCTTCATCGTGTACTTCGAACGCATCCGAGACGAGCTGCGCGACGGCAGGTCGCTCACCTCGGCCGTGGACACAGGCTGGGACCGCGCGCGCCGCACCATCCTGGCCTCGGACGGCGTGAACTTCCTCGCCGCGATCGTGCTCTACTTCCTCGCCGTCGGCGGGGTGCGCGGATTCGCCTTCACGCTCGGCCTGACCACCATCGTCGACGTCCTCGTGGTATTCCTCTTCACCCACCCGATCATGAAGCTCCTCGCCAAGACGAAGTTCTTCGGCGACGGGCACCCGGCCTCGGGCCTCGACCCGCACCGCCTCGGTGCGACGAGCGTGCGCTACGGCGGACGCGGACGGGTTGTCCGCGTCGACGCGGAGCCCTCCGGGCAGGCGACCAAGGACGTGCAGTCAGCGGCGGGGACCAAGCCGGGCAAGGGCGCCAAGGAGCTCGTCGGCGCCTCGGCCCGCACGAGCGGCCCAGCGACCGACGGGGCCGCGAGCGGCATGACGATCGCCGAACGGCGCGCGGCACGCGCACTGGCCGAGAAGAAGTCCGAGAAGGACTCCGACTCCCCACACGATGACGCTGCACCCGACGACGACGCCGCTCCCGACGCGGCCTCTGACGAGAACAAGGACGGAAAGCTCTGATGGCTGTCGGATTCGCCCAGTGGGGCAACGACCTGCACACAGGTCGCAAGTCGTACAACATCGTCGGTCAGCGACGGAAGTTCTACCTCGTCTCGATCGTGCTCTCGGTGGTCTTCATCGTGCTGCTGTTCAAGCCGGGCTTCAACCTCGGCATCGAGTTCCGCGGCGGCTCCGAGTTCACCGTCTCCGGCGTGACGACCCAGAGCCAGCAGCTGGCCGAGGAGGCTGTGGCCTCGGTCGCACCCGACGAGGTTCCCCGCGTGTCCTCGGTCGGCAGCAACGCCGTCCGCGTCCAGACGGCCCAGCTCACCGCTGACCAGGTCACCGCGGTCCGCGACGCGCTGATGAAGTCCTTCGACGTCGGCGAGGACAAGGTCACAAGCTCCTTCGTGGGCCCGTCCTGGGGCAAGGACGTGTCGCAGAAGGCGATCACCGGCCTGGTGGTGTTCCTCATCCTCGTCGGCCTCGTGATGACCGCGTACTTCCGGGCCTGGCGGATGGCCGTGGCCGCGCTCATCGCGCTCTTCCACGACCTCATCATCACCGCGGGTGTCTACGCGCTGATCGGCTGGGAGGTCACCCCGGCCACGGTGATCGGCTTCCTGACCATCCTCGGATATTCCATCTACGACACCGTGGTGGTCTTCGACAAGGTCCGCGAGAACACCGACGGCGTGCTGGCCCAGACCCGCAGCACGTACGCGGAGCGGGCGAACCTGGCCGTCAACCAGACCCTGGTGCGCTCGATCAACACCTCGGTCGTGGCTCTGCTCCCGGTCGCCTCGATCCTCTTCATCGGGGCGTTCATCCTCGGTGCGGGCACTCTGCGGGACATCTCTCTGGCGCTGTTCGTCGGTATGGCCGTGGGCACGTACTCCTCGATCTTCCTCGCGACCCCGCTCGAGGTCACCCTGCGGTACCGCGAACCGGCGATCAAGGCGCATGCCACCAAGGTGCTGGCCGCGCGCGCCAAGGCGGCGTCCGGGGCGGTCGACGGCGAGAGCGTCGGTGAGACGAGCTCGCTCGCCTTCACCGGTGCCCTGAAGCCCGGCTCGCACCAGGGGAACGCGGCCCAGCCGCGCAAGCGCAAAGGAACGAAGTGAGTCTTGACGTGGCCCTTGCCCAGGCGCAGCTCGAGGGGGCAGGCATCGACCTGGCCTCGTTCATCCGCGACGTGCCGGACTACCCGAGCGCCGGCATCCTCTTCAAGGACATCACCGGTCTGCTCGTCGATCCGGCGGCCTTCGCCGCCGCGATCGAGGCGCTCGTCGCGTTCGTGCCGGCCGACGCCGATCTCATCTCCGGCATGGAGGCGCGCGGCTTCATCGTCGGCGCAGCCTTGGCTGGCCGCCTCGGCAAGGGGTTCGTCCCCATCCGCAAGGCTGGCAAGCTCCCGCCGCCGACCCGGCGCCTGACGTACTCGTTGGAGTACGGCGAGGCGTCGGTCGAGATCCGCGAGGGCACGGTCGAGGCCGGGGCCCGCGTCATGCTGATCGACGACGTGCTCGCGACGGGTGGCACGGCGGCCGCGGGCGCCGAGCTGCTCGAGCAGCTCGGTGCGGTCGTCGTCGGGCTGGGGTTTGTGCTCGAGCTCGAGGGGCTGGGCGGCCGAGAACGGCTGTCAGGTCGCACGGTGTGCTCGGTGCTCGCGGCGGCGTCGTAGAATCGCTTCCTTGGAGCAGCCCGCTCCCGAGGCCAGGAGGCGCGCATGAGTGACGACACTCGGACATCGGCCGCGTCGACCGAGCCTGCACCCGGGCTCGACGGCGCACCTCTGGACGGCGCGGCGGCCGACGACTCCCAGACAGCCGGTCCGCCCACCCCGCCGCTGGGCATCAGCTCGGCGAGCCGGGTCCGCTCCCGGCTGGTCCGTTTCGGTTCCCGGCACGCGGTGGGCACGCCCGCCCTCGAGCCGCTGCTGCGCGCGGTGCGGTCCAACCACCCCAAGGCCGATACGGCCATCATCGAGCGCGCCTACGTCACGGCCGAGAAGGCGCATCGCGGGCAGCTGCGCAAGAGCGGCGACCCGTACATCACGCACCCCGTCGCGGTCGCCACGATCCTGGCCGAGCTGGGCATGACCCCGCCGACCCTGGCCGCGGCCCTGCTGCACGACACGGTCGAGGACACCGACTACTCCCTCGCCCAGCTGCGCAGCGACTACGGTGACGAGATCGCCATGCTCGTGGACGGCGTCACCAAGCTCGACAAGGTGACCTACGGGGACGCGGCCCAGGCCGAGACCGTGCGCAAGATGGTCGTGGCCATGGCTCGCGACATCCGGGTGCTGGTCATCAAGCTGGCCGACCGCCTGCACAACGCCCGGACGTGGAAGTTCGTCCCGTCGAGCTCGGCCCAGCGCAAGGCGCGCGAGACCCTGGAGATCTACGCCCCGCTGGCTCACCGCCTCGGGATGAACACGATCAAGTGGGAGCTGGAGGACCTGTCCTTCCAGACCCTCTACCCCAAGGTCTACGACGAGATCGTGCACCTGGTCAGCGAGCGTGCGCCGGCGCGCGAGGAGTATCTCGCCGTGGTTCGCGAGCAGGTCTCGGCCGACCTTCGCTCGGCGAAGATCAAGGCCACCGTGACCGGGCGGCCCAAGCACTACTACTCGATCTACCAGAAGATGATCGTCCGCGGGCACGACTTCGCCGACATCTACGACCTGGTCGGCACCCGCGTCCTGGTGGACTCGGTGCGGGACTGCTACGCGGCGCTCGGCGCCCTGCATGCGCGATGGAACCCGGTCCCCGGCCGGTTCAAGGACTACATCGCCATGCCGAAGTTCAACATGTACCAGTCGTTGCACACAACGGTGATCGGCCCCGGCGGCAAGCCCGTCGAGATCCAGATCCGCACCCACGAGATGCATCGCCGGGCCGAGTACGGCGTCGCGGCGCACTGGAAGTACAAGGAAGCGGACAAGCCCGGTGAGGATGCCGGCGGCTCCGACATGCAGTGGCTGCGCCAGCTTGTCGACTGGCAGCGCGAGACCGCGGACCCGTCGGAGTTCCTCGACTCCCTGCGCTTCGAGATCAGCGGCGCCGAGGTCTACGTCTTCACCCCCAAGGGCGACGTCGTGGCCCTGCCGGCGGGATCCACCCCGGTCGACTTCGCCTACACGGTGCACACCGAGGTGGGGCACCGCACGATGGGCGCTCGGGTCAACGGGCGCCTCGTTCCCCTCGACTCGACCCTCGACAACGGTGACGTCGTCGACGTCCTCACGTCGAAGTCAGAGACGGCCGGTCCCAGCCGTGACTGGCTCAACTTCGTCAAGAGCCCCCGGGCCAAGAACAAGATCCGTCAGTGGTTCTCCAAGGAGCGCCGCGAGGAGGCCATCGAGCAGGGCAAGGACGCGATCGCGAAGGCGATGCGCAAGCAGAACCTGCCGATCCAGCGCATCCTCTCCCACGAGTCGATGGTCACGACCGCGCACGAGATGCGCTTCGCTGACGTGTCGGCGCTCTACGCGGCCATCGGAGAGGGACAGGTCTCTGCGGCCAACGTCATCCACCGCCTCGTGCAGTCCATGGGCGGGGAAGAGGGCAACGCCGAGGACCTCGCCGAGACAGCGCGCCCCGGGCACGCCCCACGCCGACCCCGCACGGGTGACCCCGGCGTCGTGGTCAAGGGCGTCGCGGACATCTGGGTCAAGCTGGCCAAGTGCTGCACCCCGGTCCCCGGGGACGAGATCGTCGGGTTCATCACCCGCGGTCAGGGCGTCAGCGTGCACCGTTCGGACTGCGCGAACTTCGAGGCGCTGAAGTCTCAGCCCGAGCGCATCGTCGAGGTCGAGTGGACGGTCGGCGGCAACGCCCTGTTCCTCGTCCAGATCCAGGTCGAGGCGCTCGACCGGTCCCGGCTGCTCTCGGATGTGACCCGGGTGCTCTCCGACCACCACGTGAACATCCTCTCGGCGACCGTGTCGACGTCGACGGACCGCGTCGCGCTGTCCCGCTTCGTCTTCGAGATGGCCGAGCCGGGTCACCTGGCCACGGTGCTCACCGCGGTGCGCAAGATCGAGGGCGTCTTCGATGTCTACCGGATCACCGGCTCGAAGGCAGACGCGAGGGCCTGACGTGCGGCACCGGTCGCTCGCCGCACGGCCAGCAGTCGGGTCCGCGCCGTCTCGGCACCGCGCCAGCTCGCGACCAGGTCCAGGCGGTGCAGTGCCTCGTCGACGTCCAGGCCCGCGGCCACCAGGTGCGTGAGGAGGGTCGCCGACTGCTCGTGGTCGGACCAGGTCGCGACGTCCATGGCGGTGCGGACGACGGTCGTGACCGGGATGGTGCGGGGGGCCTCGTCGGTGCCGGTGTCACCGGTGGCGAAGTTGTCTCTCTCCCACGTACGGACTGTCGCCTGGCAGATCTCCAGCCGGCGCATGTCCCGCGGGCGGTAGCCTCCGGGGGAGTAGAGCACGCAGACGCGCTTGGGCGGCCCGTACCCGGTGTGCACCCACGCCGCGCTCGCCCGGCCGACGACCACCCCGCGCGGCACGTCGGCCGCGATCGACCACGCCCGCAGCCGGGCGGTGATCGGCGTTCCCGGCACGACCGCGAAGCCCGGCCGGACCTCGACGATGTCACCGTCGCGCAGCGACGTCGCCCACGTCGTGGCGGACATGCGCAGGCCCTGCGGGGTGAAGGGCGCCCGCACGGTCGGCGGCAGGGCGAGCAGGTCGTGGAGGGTGCGTCCGGGGGCCATGACTCCACCGTGCCCGCACCAGGTGGGCGCTGGCTAGGGGGTTGGTGTCGCCTGTGGACCACGGAGGGCGGGTGCTCGTCCGTAGACGTGCCCCCGCCCTCAGCTCCGCCGTCAGCGTGCAAGCGGCATCAGCCGCGTGACTCCTCAGCGGCCTTGACGACCTGCTCGAGCCAGGCCCGGCGGGCGGCCAGGTCGGTCTCGATGTCCTTGACCTTGCGCTTGTTGCCAGCCGCCTCGGCCTTGGCCAGGTCGGCCTCGAGCCCGGTGATGGCGGACTCGAGCTGGGCAAGCATGCCCTCGGCGCGGGCGCGGGTCTCGGGGTTGGTCCGGGTCCACTTGGCCTGCTCGGAGTCGCGGACAGCCGTCTCGACGGCGCGCATGCGCGCCTCCATGCGCTGGACGTCGGCGCGCGGCACCTTGCCGGCGGACTCCCAGCGGTCCTGCAGGTTGCGCAGGGTCACCTTCGCCTGGGCGAGGTCGGTGACCGGCAGGAGCGCCTCGGCCTCGGCCAGGACGACCTCCTTGACGATGAGGTTCTCGGCGTACTCCGCGTCCGTCTCGGCGTTGGCGGCGTCACGGGCGGCGAAGAACGCGTCCTGGGCCCCGCGGAAGCGGCTCCACAGCGCGTCGTCGTCCTTGCGGTTGGCCCGGCCCGCGCCCTTCCACTCCGTCATGAGGTCGCGGTAGGCGCCTGCGGTGGCCCCCCATTCCGTGCTCGAGGCGAGGCGCTCGGCCTCGGCCACGAGTCCGGCCTTGGTGGCCTTCGCGCCGGTGTTCTGCTTCTCGAGCTCGGCGAAGAAGTGACGGCGTTCGCGATCGAAGGTGGTGCGGGCGTGGCTGAACCGCTTCCACAGCGCCTCTTCGCTCGGGCGGTCCAGGCGCGGCCCGGAGCGCTGGGCTTCCTTCCACGTGTCCAGCAGGATCCGCAGCTCCTCGCCGGCAGGCTTCCACTGGATCTTCGACGGGTCCGTCTCGGCCAGACGCTCGGCGGCGTCGACGATCGCGGTCCGGGCGGCCAGAGCGATCTCCTTGGCGGCGGCGCGCTCGGCCTCGAGCTCGGCGCGGCGGCCTGCGGCGATGGCCCGCAGGGCCTCGACACGGGTACGCAGGCCGTCGAGGTCACCCACGGCTGCCGGCTCGGCAACCTCGTCGGTGAGCTTGGCCAGGGTCGAGTCGATCTCCTTGGCAGTCAGCTCGGCGGTGCCCAGGCGTGCCTCGAAGAGGGCGACCTTGGACTGCAGGTCGAGGAAGCGGCGGACGTAGAGGCTGATGGCCTCGGCGGGTGTGACTCCGGGGAACTGGCCCACGGTGCGCTCACCGGCTGCCTCGGTGACGAAGACGGTGCCGTCGTCGTCCACGCGACCGAAGGCCAGGGCAGCCTGGGTCTGGGCGTTCTCGTCCGGGATGACGGCGGTGGTGGTCTCGTCCGCGGCGGGTGCGGCCTGCGCGGGCGCGGGGCGCGGCGTCGGACGCGGGGTGGGGCGCGGCGTCGGGCGAGGGGAGGGAGCGGGGGCCGCCTCGAGGGGAGCTGCCTCGACGGGTGCGGCGGGCTCTTCGGCCGCAGGTGCGGCGTCGGCCGCGGGAACCGGCGTGGGGGGCTGCGTCGAGGCGGGGGCCGCCTCGTGAGCGTCCGCTGTCACGACGCCGTCCTGTGCGGCGTCCGTAGCGTGGTCGGTGCTCTCGCTCACTGGGGCTCAACTCCTTGGATGATGACGACACGGGCGCCGGGGCGCGATCTGGTCGTCAGCGACTGCTTGGGGATACCCAAGCCGGTGATCTGCTGCTCGCATGTGGCGCAGGCGCGGAGGCCCCTGCGTCGACGAGTTCCCCACAGTCTAGGGAAGACTTGGCCGCCGTGCTGACGTGTCCGCGCGGCGCGGCGTGACGGGATATGCACGGGCGGCGACGGGAGGCCGGCGGATCTGGGAGAATCTGTGATCATGGCCCGCCCCACACCCCTCTCAGGTTTCCCCGAATGGCTCCCAGCCGACCGCATCGTCGAGACGCACATCCTCGATTCCGTGCGCCGCACCTTCGAGCTCCATGGCTTCACCGGCATCGAGACGCGCGCCGTCGAGCCGCTCGACCAGCTGCTGCGCAAGGGAGAGACCTCCAAGGAGGTCTACGTGCTCCGCCGGCTGCAGGCCGAGGAGGAGACCAACGTCTCCGCCGCGGACAAGGCGGGCTTGGGCCTGCACTTCGACCTCACAGTGCCCTTCGCCCGGTACGTGCTCGAGAACGCCGGGCACCTGGCCTTTCCGTTCAAGCGCTACCAGATCCAGAAGGTCTGGCGCGGGGAACGCCCCCAGGACGGCCGCTTCCGTGAGTTCACCCAGGCGGACATCGACGTCGTCGGCGCGGGCGAGCTGCCCTACCACTTCGAGGTCGAGGTGCCCCTGGTCATGGCGGCGGCCCTCGCCGAGCTCCAGGCGATCGGCGTGCCGGAAGTCCGGATCCTCGTGAACAACCGCAAGGTCGCCGAGGGCTTCTACCGGGGGCTGGGTCTGGACGCGGTCGACGACGTGCTGCGGATCATCGACAAGCTTGACAAGGTCGGACCGGTCAAGGTGGCCGCGGCCCTCGTCGCCGAGGTCGGCGCGACCTCCGACCAGGCCGATGCCTGCCTCGAGCTGGCCTCGATCTCCGGTGCGGACGCGTCTGTCATCGACCGCGTCCGGGCCCTGGCCGCCACCCGTGCGATCACCTCCGCACTGCTGGACGAGGGCCTCGCCGAGCTCGGCGCCCTCATGGAGGCCGCCGCCGTCCGTGCCCCCGGCGTGGTCCACGCAGACCTCAAGATCGCCCGCGGCCTCGACTACTACACCGGCTCGGTCTACGAGACGGTGCTCGTGGGCCACGAGGAGCTCGGCTCGATCTGCTCGGGCGGGCGCTACGACACCCTCGCCTCCGACGGCGCGAACACCTACCCCGGCGTCGGGCTGTCCATCGGCATCTCCCGCCTCGTCTCGCGCCTGCTGAGCGCCGGCCTGGTCAAGGCGAGCCGCTCGGTGCCCAGCGCCGTCGTCGTCGCGGTCACCGCGGAGGAGACCCGCCCGGCGTCCGACGCCGTCGCGACCGCGCTGCGGGCCCGCGGGATCCCCGTGGAGGTCGCCCCGAGCGCGGCGAAGTTCGGCAAGCAGATCAAGTACGCCGACAAGCGCGGCGTGCCCTTCGTCTGGTTCCCGGCCGGGCTGAACGCCGACGGCGAGCCGGTCGCCCACCAGGTCAAGGACATCCGCACGGGCGCGCAGGCCGAGGCGGACCCCGCGGCCTGGGAGCCGCCGGCCGCCGACTGGTGGCCGAGCGTTGCGCGGGTCCAGCAGCCAACCGACTAGACTTGACCTCTGCTTCTCCGTCCGGGTGACCGGACACCAAAACCCCACGTCTGAAGGGCTTCTTCGTGCTACGCACTCACACTGCCGGATCGCTGCGGGCCGAGCACATCGGCCAGACCGTCACCCTGACCGGGTGGGTCGACCGTCGTCGTGATCACGGAGGCGTGGCCTTCATCGATCTGCGTGACGCGAGCGGCATCGCGCAGGTTGTCATCCGCGACGAAGCCGTGGCGCACCCGCTGCGCAGCGAGTACGTGCTGCAGGTGACCGGCACCGTGTCCCAGCGGCCCGACGGCAACGCGAACGCGAACCTGGCCACCGGGCAGATCGAGGTCGTGGCGACCGAGGTCGTCGTCCTCAACGAGTCCGCGCCGCTGCCCTTCCAGGTGTCCACGGCCCTGGAGGGCACCGAGACGATCGGCGAAGAGGCGCGCCTCAAGCACCGCTACCTCGACCTGCGTCGCCCGGCGCCCGCCCGCGCACTGCGCCTGCGCGCCAAGGCCAACGCTGCCGCGCGCAGCGTGCTCGACGCCCAGGACTTCGTCGAGATCGAGACGCCGACCCTGACCCGGTCCACCCCCGAGGGGGCCCGCGACTTCCTCGTCCCCGCGCGCCTCGCCCCGGGCTCCTGGTACGCGCTGCCGCAGTCCCCGCAGCTGTTCAAGCAGCTGCTCATGGTGGCCGGCATGGAGCGCTACTACCAGATCGCCCGCTGCTACCGCGACGAGGACTTCCGCGCGGACCGTCAGCCGGAGTTCACCCAGCTCGACGTCGAGATGAGCTTCGTCGAGCAGGACGACGTGATCGCCCTCGGCGAGCGGATCCTCGTCGCGCTGTGGGACCTCATCGGCTACCAGGTCCCGACGCCGATCGCGCGCATCACCTTCAAGGACGCGATGGAGCGCTACGGCTCCGACAAGCCCGACCTCCGTTTCGACCTCGAGCTGGTCGAGCTCACCGAGTACTTCAAGGAGACCCCGTTCCGGGTGTTCCAGGCGCCCTACGTCGGTGCCGTCGTCATGCCGGGCGGGGCAGCCACGCCGCGTCGTGGCTTCGACGCCTGGCAGGAGTGGGCCAAGCAGCGCGGGGCCAAGGGCCTGGCGTATGTCACCTTCACCGAGGACGGCGAGCTCGCCGGCCCGGTCGCCAAGAACCTGTCCGACGCCGAGCGCGAGGGCCTGGCTGCGGCCACCGGTGCCAAGCCCGGTGACGCCGTGTTCTTCGCCGCGGACAAGCCGGCTGCGGCACGGGCGCTGCTCGGCGCCGCGCGCCTGGAGATCGGCAAGAAGGCCGGCCTGATCAACGAGGACGAATGGTCCTTCGTGTGGGTCGTCGACGCGCCGCTGTTCAAGCCCACGGGCGAGGACGACGACGTCGCGGTCGGCGAGGGCGCCTGGACCGCGGTCCACCACGCCTTCACGTCGCCCACCCCCGAGTGGATCGACACCTTCGAGTCCGACCCGGGCGAGGCACTGGCCTACGCCTACGACATCGTCTGCAACGGCAACGAGATCGGTGGCGGGTCGATCCGTATCCACCGCCGCGACGTGCAGGAGCGGGTGTTCGCGATGATGGGGATCGGTGAGGAAGAGGCGCAGGAGAAGTTCGGCTTCCTGCTGGACGCCTTCGCCTTCGGCGCCCCGCCGCACGGCGGAATCGCCTTCGGCTGGGACCGCATCCTCGCCCTGCTCACCGGCTCCGAGTCGATCCGCGACGTCATCGCGTTCCCGAAGTCCGGCGGCGGCTACGACCCGCTCACCCAGGCGCCCGGGCCGATCACCGCGCAGCAGCGCAAGGAGGCCGGCGTGGATGCGAAGGCCAAGGCCCCGGAAGGCGAGGTGAAGCCCGCCGCCGAGGTGACCGCCGCTCCGTGATCCCGGCGGTATGACCTGAGGTGCCACGAGCCCTCCCCGAGCCGATGCTCAGGGAGGGCTCGTTGGCGTCCTACCAGCGGGTGGGCGGGGTCGTGCTGCCGTCGAAGGAGCCGTGGCGTGGGGCCTCGGGGGAGTCGGGGAGCGGGTCGAAGCGCAGCGGGTCCGGGCGGTCCCGGTAGATCCCCGCCCACCAGCGCAGGAGCGCCACCCCGGCGAGGGCCGTGACCACGAGCAGCAGGAAACCGAAGGGCGCGAAGCTGCGGTCCCCGGAGCCCAGTGTTATCGATGCGTCCCGCGCACCGATGACCCAGAACCACCCGACCACGAGAGGCGTGGTGACTGCGACGGTGACGGTCGCGGCCGTGCGGACCCGCGACCGGTGCGCGGTGACGGCTCGCTCGTGCGCCAGGCCTTGCGCGCCGCGGTTGCCGCGGATGCGCGTAACCAGAGAGCGACGCTCGCGCCGGTCCCGGTCGACGAGGGACCACTCGTCCCAGGTCGTGACGGGCTGGGCGGGCCCAGCGGTCTCGTCGGGGGATGTGACGGCGGCGTCGGGCTGCGGGAGGTGAGGGCGGAAGCGGTCCAGATACGCGTCGTCGGGCATGGGTTGGGTGAGCGGGTCGTCCATGCGGGCTACCAGTTTCGGGGTGGGAACCGCGGGCCGGGCGGCAGCGAGCCGAAGGGCTGCGGGTTGGCAGCCCGGGCGTCGCTGTCCTGGGCGAGCGCCAGCGTCGTGGCGGGGAATTGCGGGTAGCCCGGGCGGCCGAGGAGGGTGAGGATTTCGTCCTTCCTCAGCAGCCAGGATACAAGAAGGCCCACGGGCACGAAGTTCAGCAGCGTCGGCGTGCCGAGCCCGCTGACAACGACGACCATCGCGACGAACGGCAGGACCGCGGCCACGATCAGCGCGATCGTGATCGCTCGGGTGGCGAAGGTCCAGCGCCGATACCGCGCCATGGCGGCCTCGTGCGTGGTGATGACCGCGCGGGCCGCGGGGCCCATACCGGCGGAGGTCGGATTCATCCGGACAGTGTGACACGCACCTGCGCCGGGTGTCTCCAACCCGCCGCCGGATTAGTGGGTGATGCCGAAACGCTCGTGCAGCCGGCGCAGCGGGGCCGGGGCCCACCAGTTCCACTTGCCGAGCAGCGTCATCGTCGCCGGGACAAGCAGCATCCGCACGATCGTCGCGTCGATGAGGATGGCCACGGCCAGGGCGAACCCGACCTGCTTGATGATGAGCAGCTGGCCGAACACGAACCCTGCGAAGACCACGATGATGATCGCGGCCGCGGACGTGATGATCCGCCCGGTCCGCTGCAGCCCGAGCCGGACAGCCGTCTCGGAGTCGACACCCTCGTCATGCAGCTCCTTGATCCGCGAGAGCAGGAACACCTCATAGTCCATCGCGAGGCCGAAGGCGAACGCGATGACGAGCGCCACGACGAAGGTCTCGATCCCGCCGGTCGAGGAGAAGCCCAGCAGCCCGGACAGGTGACCGTCCTGGAACACCCAGACGAGCACCCCGAGAGACGCAGCGAGGGAGATCGCGTTGGTCAGCAGCGCCTTGACCGGGATCACCACGGACCCCGTCATGAGGAAGAGCAGCACGAACGTAGCCAGCACGACGATTCCCACGGCCCACCAGACCCGCTCGCCGAGCGCGTGGACGAAGTCCACCTGGCCTGCGGCCTGCCCGAGCACCCAGTAGTCGGCACCGGGGTCGAGGTCGCGGATCGCGCCGACGACGTCGAGGGCCTGCGAGCCACCCGGGTCGCCGGAGCTGATGTAGACGCCGACGGTGGCGTAGTCGTCGATCAAGGCGGGCGCAGTGACCGAGTCCACGCCGTCGAGCGAGGCGATCGAGTCGGCGAAAGCCTGCGCGCCGGCCTCGTCGTCGCGCACGAGCACGTGGATCTCGGGGGAAGCGGTGCTCGGGAACTGCTCGGCGAGCTGGGTGACGAACTGGCGCTGGGGTGAGCTTGCCGGCAGCAGCTCGATGCCTGAGTTGCGCATCTGCAGACCCGCCGCTGGGATCGCGAGCACCCCGAGCACGACGACGCAGCCGATCATCACCCACGCCGGGTGCCGCTGGACCCGGGTCGCCAGGCGTGAGAAGACGCCCTCGTCCCGGTCGGCGGCGGCCGTGCGGGTGAGCACCTGACGGATCCCGGGGATGGTGGACAAGATCCCCGGGCGGAGCAGCCGCTTGCCGGCCAGGCGCAGCAGAGCGGGCACGAGGGTCAGAGCGGTGGCCACGGCCACGAGGATGACCGCGAGCCCGGCCCCGCCGATGGACCGCAGGATCTCGGGGGTGAAGACCATCAGTCCGGCGATCGAGATCGCCACGGTCACGGCCGAGAACGCCACGGTCCGCCCGGCGGTGCCCATGGTCGTCACGAGCGCCTGCTCGACCTGCGTGTCGGCACGGCTGCGTCTGCGCTTGCCCGGGTTCTCCGTCGCGGACTCGGCGGTCAGCCGCTGCAGCTCCTCGCGGAACCGCGAGACGATGAGCAGGCCGTAGTCGATCGACAGGCCCAGGCCCAGCAGCGTGACGACGTTGACGACGGACGCGTCGATCTTCATGAGGTAGGACATGCCCAGCAGCAGCCCCAGCCCGACGCCGATCGAAGCGAGCGCGCCGGCCATCGGCATGGCCGCGGCGAGGAATCCGCCGAAGACCGCCACCATGATGATCAGCGCGATCGGCAGCGCGATCGCCTCGCCCGTGGTCAGGTCCCGCTCGACCTGGGAAGTGATGGCATCGAGGATGAGGGCGTTGCCGCCGACGAGCCCGGTGACGCCGGCATTCGTGGCCGCCAGGGACTCCGGCACGGTGCGCAGCACGTCGGCGACGTCGGCGATCGCGGCGGCCTCGGCGTCGTCGGACATCCCTGGTTCGACGCCCACCACGACGAGGAAGCCGGCGCCGTCCTGGGCGGTGAAGAGCTTGCCGACGTCGCTCTCGGGGCCGTCCGGGACGATGATCGGGTCGAGCACGGACTCCACGCCGCTGATCTTCAGCAGCTCGGTGTGTGCGGCGGCCATGACGTCCGCGACGCCGGTCGCGGAGGGCGTGACGCCGTCGACGATGAGGGAGACGTACTCACCTGTCGGGCTGATCCGGTCGAGGATCGCCGCGCCCTCGTAGCTCTGCGATCCGGGGACCACCGGCGCCCCCGAGGTGAGCCTGGAGAACAGGCTCTCTCCGTGTACGCCGAAGACGGCCAGGGCGAAGCCGAGGACCGTGATGACGGCCCACGTGACGATGGCGCTGCGCGGATGGTCTGCAATTCGGCGACCTAGACTTTCGAACACGCAGGCCAGCATCCCACATGCGGGCGATCTCGCAGGAGGATCTAGGCTGGGTCCATGGATCTGTTCGACGCCACGACGCAGGCAGCCAGTGGCGTCCCCAGCGTCGGGACGGGGTCCCCGCTCGCGGTGCGCATGCGCCCCGCCTCGCTCAGCGAGGTCGCTGGGCAGGCGCACCTGTTGGTGCCCGGCTCGCCGCTGCGCCGGCTCGTGGAGCCCGCCGAAGAGTCCTCGCGCCGCGCGGCGCCCGGCTCGGTCATCCTGTGGGGCCCGCCCGGGACCGGCAAGACGACGCTGGCCTACCTCATCGCGACAAGCTCGGGCCGGCGTTTCGTCGAGCTCTCGGCGGTCACGGCGGGCGTCAAGGACGTCCGCGCGGTGATCGAGGATGCCCGACGACGCCTGGCCACCGGTGGGTCGGAGACCGTCCTGTTCATCGACGAGGTGCACCGCTTCTCCAAGTCGCAGCAGGACGCGCTGCTGCCGAGCGTGGAGAACCGCTGGGTGACCCTCGTCGCGGCCACGACCGAGAATCCCAGCTTCTCCGTCAACTCCCCGCTCCTGTCGAGGTCCCTGCTGCTCACCCTGCAGCCTCTGAGCACGCAGGACGTGCGCACGCTCGTCGACCGGGCGGTCGACGACGAGCGCGGGCTGGCTGGCACGGTCGCCCTGGCCGACGACGCGCAGGACCACCTCCTGCGCCTGGCCGGCGGCGACGCGCGTAAGGCGCTGACCATCCTCGAGGCGGCCGCCGGTGCGGTGCTGTCCGCCCCGGACGGGGAGGACGGGGCCCCACCGGACCGTGAGCATCCGGTCACGCTCGACCTGGCCACCATGGAGCGCGCGATCGATGTCGCGGCGGTGCGCTACGACCGCGACGGCGACCAGCACTACGACGTGATCAGCGCGTTCATCAAGTCCATGCGGGGATCGGACGTCGACGCGGCGATCCACTACCTGGCCCGGATGATCGCGGCGGGGGAGGACCCGCGGTTCATCGCCCGCCGGATCGTCATCTCCGCGGCCGAGGACGTCGGCATGGCCGATCCCTCCGCGCTGCAGACCGCGACGGCCGCGGCGACTGCGGTCGCGCTGATCGGCATGCCCGAGGCACGGATCATCCTCGCCGAGGCGGTTGTGCACATCGCGACCGCGCCCAAGTCGAACGCCGCGTACATGGCGATCGACGCGGCGCTGGCCGATGTGCGCGCCGGCAAGGCCGGGTCGGTCCCCGCGCACCTGCGCGACGCCCACTACGCGGGGGCGAAGGGGATCGGGCACGGGCAGGGCTACAAGTACGCCCACGACGCCCCGCACGCAGTCGCCGCGCAGCAGTACCTGCCCGACGAGCTGGCCGGATCGCGCTACTACCTGCCCAGCGACCGCGGGTACGAGCGTGCCGTGACCGAGCGGATGGACAAGATCCGCACCATCCTGCGCGGGGAGTAGCCCCACAGATGTTAGAATTCTCAGGTTGCCCTCTTGGGTGACCACTGGGACCTCGGCCCTGTGAGCGGGACCTGCGTCTGACGCACGGGTTCGCTCCGTCGGCTGGTCCCGCATCCCACGCGACCCGCGTGAGGTATGCGACGTCAATCACGACAGGAATGGACGACTTTTTATGTCTTCTGTGACCCGTTCGCGCCGCCAGGTTCGCCTGAGCCGCGCGCTGGGCATTGCGCTCACCCCGAAGGCCGTCAAGCACTTCGAGAAGCGCCCCTACCCCCCGGGCGAGCACGGCCGCGCCCGTCGCCGCACCGAGTCGGACTACGCGGTCCGTCTTCGCGAGAAGCAGCGTTTGCGCGCCCAGTACGGCCTCCGCGAGAAGCAGATGGCGCGTGCCTTCGAAGAGGCTCGCAAGGCTCCGGGTCTGACCGGTGAGGCTCTCGTCGAGATCCTCGAGGTCCGCCTCGACGCCCTCGTGCTGCGTTCGGGCTTCGCCCGCACGACGCTCCAGTCGCGCCAGGCCGTGGTTCACCGCCACATCCTCGTCGACGGCAAGATCGTCGACCGCCCCTCGTTCAAGGTGAAGCCGGGCCAGACGGTCCAGGTCAAGCCGAAGAGCCAGGCAACGGTTCCGTTCCAGGTCGCCGCCGCCGGTGCGCACCGCGACGTCCTCCCGGCCGTCCCGCCGTACCTCGAGGTTCAGCTCGAGAAGCTGTCCTTCACGCTGGTGCGTTCGCCCAAGCGCGCCGAGGTTCCGGTCACCGCCGAGGTCCAGCTCGTCGTCGAGCACTACTCGCGCTGATCTGTTCCTGATCTGCACACAAGGACGCCCCGCTCGCAGCGCTGCTGCGAGCGGGGCGTCCTTGTGTGCAGGTAGTCTCGTCCCCAGTGCCACCTCCGCTGAGTGCGGGGAGATGGCTGCCTGACGTCCGGTATGTGCAGCCATTCGGCCGCACTCAGCGGGGCTGGGTGGGTGTGGGGATGACTTTGGTGTCTATGGCAAGGAGCGCGTCTGTGATCGGAGAAATCGCGGGACTCATCGCGGCGGTCGCCTTTGTGGCGCTGGTCGGTCTCATCGCTGTACCCCTGCTCAAGCTGGGCAAGGTGTTCGACACCACGACGCAGTCCATCAAGGACCTGACCGAGCACTCGGTGCCGATCCTCGACGAGTCTGCGCAGACGGTCGCAAGCGCCAACGTCCAGCTCATCAAGGTGGACACCATCACCACGGCCGCGGCCGAGGTGAGCCAGAACGTCTCGGCCCTCACCGGCCTGTACGCCGCCACCTTCGGCGCCCCGCTGGTCAAGGTCGCGGCCTTCTCCTACGGCGTGCGCAAGGCCTTCGGCCAGGCGGCCTCCCGGGTGCGCGACGGCGCAGGCAAGAAGGCGCGCTGATGGCCCGCCTGTTCTGGGTCGGCACGGGGGTCGCGCTGACGGTCGTCGTCGTGATCAAGGGACGCCAGATCATCCACCGCTACGCCCCGGCCGCCGTCGTCGATCGCGCCACCGCGACCGCAGCGGCCACCGGCTCGGCGCTCTCGGACGCAGCCACGCACTTCCTCTCCGACTTCCGAGCGGCCCGCGACGAGCGGGCGAGAGAGCTCGCCGACGCGCTGCTCGCACCGACCCAGGGATCGGTCGAGGACCTGCAGGCCCGCCGCCGTGCCTATGACGCCGACGCCGCTCGCGACGACGCCGGCCGGCACGGTCCCGGCCGCCACGCCGACGACTCCGAGCGCGCGACCCGGGCCCGCTATGCCGTCGACAATGACAACGCGCCGATCCAGGACGACGACTCCGACGACGACGAGCTCGGCTACTCCTTCTGACTAAGATTGATCCGCACTGCGGCCCTGCCGCGGGCCTCCGCACCATCCTTCCCTGCACAACCGTCGATAGAGGACATCATGCGCACCGCCGAGATTCGCAAGCGTTGGCTCACATACTTTGCCGAGCGCGATCACACGGTGGTCCCGTCCGCGTCTCTCATCTCCCCGGACCCCTCCACGCTCTTCACGATCGCGGGGATGGTCCCGTTCATCCCGTACATGACCGGTCAGCAGACCGCGCCGTGGAAGCGGGCGACGAGCGTGCAGAAGTGCGTACGGACCCTGGACATCGAAGAGGTCGGCAAGACGACCCGGCACGGCACGTTCTTCCAGATGAACGGCAACTTCTCCTTCGGTGACTACTTCAAGGAAGAAGCCATCACGTTCGCGTGGGACTTCATCACCGGCTCGGTCGAGGACGGCAAGCTCGGCTTCGACCCAGAGATCATCTGGGTCACCGTCTTCCACGAGGACGAGGAGTCGCGCGAGATCTGGAAGCGCGTGGCGGGCCTGCCCGACGAGCGCATCCAGTCCCGCGGGATGAAGGACAACTTCTGGTCCACCGGCGCGCGCGGACCCGCCGGCCCGTGCTCGGAGATCTACGTCGACCGCGGCCCCGCCTACGGCATCGAGGGCGGCCCGGTCGCGGACGAGGACCGTTACATCGAGATCTGGAACCTCGTGTTCATGCAGTTCGAGCGCGGCGACGGCGGCGGCAAGGACTCCTTCCCGATCCTGGGCGAGCTCAAGCAGCGCAACATCGACACCGGCATGGGCCTCGAGCGCGTCGCGTTCCTGCTCCAGGGCGTCGACAACATGTACGAGATCGACGAGGTCTTCCCGGTCATCGAGGTCGCCCAGCGGCTCTCCGGCAAGGCCTACGGCGCGGTCCACGCCGACGACGTGCGCATGCGCGTCGTCGCCGACCACATCCGCTCGGCCCTCATGCTCATCGGTGACGGCGTCCGCCCCTCCAACGAGGGCCGCGGCTACGTGCTGCGCCGTCTCATCCGCCGCGCGGTCCGCGCCATGCGCCTGCTCGGCGTGGAGGACCCCTCGCTGCCCGCGCTCCTGCCGGCCAGCATGAACGTCATGAAGGAGTCCTACCCCGAGCTCGGCACCGACTTCGAGCGGATCTCCGCGATCGCCTACGCCGAGGAGGAGGCGTTCCGGCGCACTCTCACGGCTGGGACCACGATCCTCGAGTCGGCGGTCGGCTCGGCGATCGAGTCGGCGACCAAGGCTGGCTCCGCGACGCCCGTGCTCGGCGGACCAGAGGCCTTCGCCCTGCACGACACGTACGGCTTCCCGATCGACCTCACGCTCGAGATGGCCTCCGAGCACGGCGTGACTGTGGACGAGAAGGCCTTCCGCGCGCTCATGCAGGAACAGCGCACCCGGGCCCGCGCGGACGCGCTCGCCAAGCGCAACGGCGGCGCCGACAAGGCCGCCTACGAGGCGCTGGCCAGCGAGATAGCCAAGCCGGTCGAGTTCCTCGGCTACACCGAGACGACCGCCCGGGTGGCCGTCGTCGGCCTTGTGGTCGACGGCGTGCCCGGCCCCGCGGCCACCGCCCCGGCCACGGTCGAGGTCATCCTGGACCGCACCCCCTTCTACGCCGAGGCCGGCGGCCAGCTCGCCGACCACGGCACGATCGTGCTCGACGGCGGCGCGACCATCGAGGTCGACGACGTCCAGGCCCCGATCAAGGGCCTCTCGGTCCACCGCGGCCGGGTCGTCGACGGCATCGTCACCATGGGCGAGACCGGCACGGCGACGATCGACGTGGCCCGCCGGAAGGCGATCAGCCGCGCCCACTCCGCGACGCACATGATCCACAAGGCACTCCAGGAGTCCCTCGGCAAGGACGCGACCCAGGCCGGGTCGGAGAACGCCCCGAGCCGGATCCGTTTCGACTTCCGCTCGAGCACGGGGCTCCCGCAGGGCGCGCTGAGCGAGATCGAGGAGCGGGTCAACACCCAGCTCGCCGAGGACCTCGAGGTCACCGAGCAGATCATGAACATCGACGAGGCCCGGGCGCTGGGCGCCATGGCCCTCTTCGGGGAGAAGTACGGCGACCGCGTGCGCGTGGTCTCGATCGGCGGCGACTGGTCGCGCGAGCTGTGCGCGGGCACCCACGTCAAGCGCTCCGGTCAGCTCGGCATGGTCACGCTGCTCGGAGAGGCCTCGATCGGCTCCGGCGTCCGCCGCGTCGACGCCCTCGTGGGCGACGGCGCCTACGGCTTCCACGCCAAGGAGCACGCCCTCGTCGGCCAGCTCACGGGCCTGCTCAACGTCCGCACGGACGAGCTGCCCGACCGCGTCGGCGGCTTGCTCGCGCGCCTCAAGGAGACCGAGAAGGAGCTCGCGGCCATGCGCCAGCGCCAGCTTCTCGCCTCGGCCGGTGCCCTCGCGGCCGGCGCCGACGTCGTCGCCGGTGCGCGCGTCGTCGTGCACGACGCCGGGGAGGTGGCCTCCGCAGACGACCTGCGGGCCCTGGCCCTCGACCTGCGCGGGCGGCTCGGCGAGGCTGAGGCGTCCGTCGTGGCGATCGGCGGGGTGTCCTCCGGCCGCCCGCTCGTGGTCATCGTGACCAACGCGGGTGCGCGTGAGCGGGGGCTCAAGGCCGGCGCCTTCGCCAAGGCCGCCTCGAGCGTTCTCGGCGGTGGCGGTGGCGGTAAGGACGACATGGCCCAGGGCGGGGGACAGGACGCGACCGCGCTGCCGGCGGCCCTCGCCGGGGTGCGCGACGGCGTCGCGCAGGTCCTCGGCGCATGAGCGATCCCGCTTCACAGGAGCTTCCGCAGGGCCTTCCCCGCGGTCCGCGGCTGTGCATCGACGTGGGGAGCGTGCGGGTCGGGGTCGCGGCGAGCGACCCCGACGGGCTCATCGCGACCCCGGTCGACACCTTGGCCCGGGACATGGTCACGGCCGCGAAGAACCCGGCGGCCGTGCCGACCGATGTCGCGCAGATTGCGACCGAGGTGGACGAGCGCGGTGTGAAGGTTGTGTATGTCGGTCTTCCGCGGCACCTTTCTGGGGCTGAGGGCTCGGCTTCGGCCAGTGCACGGGCGTACGCTGGCTTTTTGGCTGCGATCATCGCACCCGTCCCGGTTCGCATGGTCGACGAACGGATGAGCACCGTGAGCGCACACCAGGCGTTGCACGCGTCGGGACGGGCAGGACGCAAGCACCGTTCGGTGATCGACCAGGTCGCTGCGGTCGTGATCCTGCAGTCCTCTCTCGAGCGTGAGCGCAGCAGCGGTGAGCGCGCGGGAGAGCTCATTCCCTGAGCGATACCTGTGACCCGCGGTCGCGGGTATGTCCTTGACGGTGTATCTGCAGTAGGTTGTGGGTTTGTCCACGGGGGCGCAGCGACGATGTTTGACGAGTGTGGAGGCTCCAACCGGTGAATGATCTCTTCGAGGGACCGACACATGTCGAACATCCTCATGGCGAGGAGCACCTGTCGCGCGCCGAGAAGCGCGAGCTGCGTGCCGAGCGCAAGCGGGCGGCGAAGCGCCGTCGGCGCGCCCTGATCAGTGTGCTCGTGGCCGTCGTCCTGATCGGCGCCGGCGGATACTTCGTGTGGACCAAGGGCACGGCCTTCTTCGACGACTTCGACCCCTTCGGGTCGAGCGCACCGGACGAGATCATCGACTACCCGGGACCGGGTACCGGCGAGGTACAGGTCACGGTCGCCGCGGGCGCCGCGGGATCGCAGATCGGCCAGACGCTCGCCGAGTCCGGCGTCGTGGCCTCGGCCAAGGCATTCACCGCCGCGTACACCGCGAACCCGAATGCCGCCTCGATCCAGCCGGGCACGTACAACCTCTTCAAGGAGATGAAGGCGTCCGACGCGGTCACCGCGCTGCTGGACCCCGCGAACCGAGCCGACTTCATCGTCGAGATCCCCAACGGCTTCAACAAGGCCAAGACCATCGCCCGGATCGTCAAGGTCACCGGCTTCGCCGAGGCCGACGTGACCGCCGCGATGGCCGACGCCGCCGGGATCGGCCTGCCCGCCGAGGCGGGCGGCAACGCCGAAGGGTGGCTCGCCCCGGCGCGCTACGAGTTCGGCCTCGACTCGACCCCGACCCAGATGATCGCGCAGATGGTGGCCGGGACGGTTGCCACGCTCGATAGCCTGGCTGTTCCGATCGAGAACCGTCAGACGCTTCTCACGACGGCGTCCATCGTCGAGAAGGAAGCAGGAACCGACGCGGACCGCCCGCTCATGGCCTCGGTCATCAACAACCGCCTCGCGATCGACATGAAGCTGCAGATGGACGCGACGCTGCACTACTTCCTCGGCACGACCGACGACGCGAGCTCCACCACGGCGGACACCGAGGTTGACAACCCGTACAACACGTACAAGTACGCCGGCCTGCCTCCGGGCCCGATCGCCTCGCCCTCCGTGGCGTCCCTCCAGGCGGTACTCACCCCGGCGGACACCGACTACCTCTACTGGGTGGCCGTCGACCCGGTCAACAAGGTGACGAAGTTCGCGGCGACCTTCGCCGAGCACGAGGCGAACAAGAAGCTCTACGACGCGTGGCGCGCAGAGCACAACGCGGCCAAGGATTGAGCGGGACGTGCCCCTCGCTCCACGCCGCGCCGCGGTGCTCGGTCATCCGATCGCGCACTCCCTCTCGCCTGTGCTGCACCGCGCGGCCTACGCCGCGCTCGGCCTGACGGGCTGGGAGTACGACGCGGTCGACGTAACTTCTGAGACCCTCGGCGCCTTTGTCACTGACCTTGACGACTCGTGGGCCGGGCTGAGCCTGACCATGCCGCTCAAGCAGACCATCATCGCCCTGCTCGACCACATCGAGCCGCTCGCCGAGGTCACCGGCGCGGTCAACACGGTCGTGTTCTCCGGGGTGGGAGCCGGGCGGACGCTCGTCGGGACGAACACGGACGTCTATGGCTTGGTCACGGCGATCCGGGAGGGGGCCGTGGATTCTGCGCCCCGTGGGGGCGCGGTCGTGCTGGGGGCCGGCGCGACGGCGTCGTCCACGCTCGCGGCGCTGGCCGAGCTCGGTTACCCATCGGCGGACGTCTATGTGCGCTCCCTCGGGCGCACCGGTGACCTGCAGCGCGCGGCGCACCGGATGGGCGTCACCCCGCGATTCCACGCTCTCGACGGCGCCGCTCGGGCGATGCTCGGGGCCGCGGTGGTCGTCTCGACGCTGCCGGCCCACGGGGCCGACGGGGTCGCTGGCGAGCTCGGCGCGCTGGTCGCGGCGGGGGAGTCCGGCGTGACCGGAGTCCTCCTCGACGTCTGCTACGAACCCCGCACGACGGCGTTGGCCGCCGCGTGGAGCGCGGCCGGCGGAGCGGTTGTGGGCGGGCAGCGGATGCTGCTGCACCAGGCGGTTGAGCAGGTGCGGCTGATGACCGGGCGGGTCGCCCCGACCGAGGCGATGGCTGACGCGCTCGAGCAGGCGCTCGCCCAGGCGCCTACCCGCACCCTCGAGGCGTGAGAGACGTCACCCAGTCTCGCCCTCACGTGCGGCCGATCCTCTGCCGATAACTCCACGGACGATTGAAACTCGCTCGGCGACACTGAGCGCGCAGCGGCCGATGAGGAGAATCCATGAAGCAGCTCGGTGAGATCCTGCTCGAAGAGGGACTGGTCAACGAGACGCAGCTGATGGCTGCGCTCGACGAGCAGGTCATCCGCGGCACGAGCCTGGGGCGTGTGCTCGTCGAGCTGGGGGTGCTCACCGAGGGCCAGCTGGTCTCGGCGCTGGCCGCCCAGGTCGGCATGCAGTTCGTCGACCTCGACGTGTTCCCGGTCGACCGCACCGCCGTCGCCCGCCTCAACGGCTCGGTGTGCCGGCGGTACACGGTCCTGCCGATCGCCTTCGAGGACGGCGCGATCGTCCTGGCCATGGCCGACCCGGGCAACGTGCTCGCCATCGACGACGTGCGCTCCATGACCGGCATGCAGGTGCGACCCGTCGTGGCCACGCACGAGGACGTCTCCCGCGCGATCGACCGCTTCGTGCGCGCCGACGACGAGATGGACAACCTCACGAACGCCTTCGTGGAAGAAGGCCGCCTCGAGGACGTCGACCTGTCTAAGATCGGTGACTCCGTCGAGGACGACGCCCCGATCGTGCGGTACGTCAACCTCATCGTCACCCAGGCGATCACCGACCGGGCCTCCGACATCCACATCGAGCCGGCCGAGCACGACCTACGGGTGCGGTACCGGATCGACGGCGTGCTGCACGAGATGCAACGCTCGCCCAAGAGCATCTCCGCGGGGGTCACCTCCCGCGTGAAGATCCTCTCCGACATCGACATCGCCGAGCGCCGCAAGCCCCAGGACGGGCGCATGTCCGTGGTCCACAACGGGCGCAAGATCGACCTCCGCGTGGCGACGCTGCCCACCGTGTGGGGCGAGAAGATCGTCATGCGAATCCTCGACAACTCCACGGCCAGCCTGGACCTGCGTGACCTGTCCTTCGGCGAGGAGAACTACGCGGTCTACTCCGAGGCGTACAACAAGCCCTACGGGATGATCCTGGTCACCGGGCCCACGGGTTCGGGAAAGTCGACGACGCTGTACGCGACACTCAACGCCGTCTCCAAGCCGGAGATCAACGTCATCACGGTCGAGGACCCGGTCGAGTACCGCCTCGACGGCATCAACCAGGTGCAGGTCAACCCGAAGGCCGGGCTCACCTTCGCCGGCGCGCTCCGCTCGATCCTGCGCTCCGACCCCGACGTCGTGCTGCTCGGTGAGATCCGCGACCACGAGACCGCACAGATCGCCATCGAGGCGGCGCTCACCGGTCACCTCGTGCTCTCGACCCTGCACACCAACGACGCACCGTCGGCGATCACCCGGTTGGTCGAGATGGGCATCGAACCCTTCCTCGTCGGGTCGGCGATCGACTGCATCGTCGCCCAACGCCTCGCGCGCAAGCTGTGCGGCAAGTGCAAGGCGCCGTACGAGCCGGATGAGGTCGAGCTCGTCGCGTCTCGGTTCCCGTGGACGCCGGGGGAGCCCAAGCCGCAGCTGTTCCGGGCGGGCGGATGCACCACGTGCTCGGGGACCGGGTACCGCGGGCGCCTCGCCCTGCACGAGGTCATGCGGGTGACCGAGGAGATCGAGCGGCACGCGGTCACAGGGTCGTCGTCCGCGGAGATCATGAAGACTGCAGTGGCCCAGGGGATGCGGCGGCTGCGCGACGACGGATGGATGAAGGTAGTCCAGGGGCAGACCTCGATCGAGGAGATCATGCGAGTGGTCGCTTAAGGTCTGCCGTCGGTGCGCCGATAACCAGGCGTCACATGTTTCGTGTGATTGTCGACGCGAGAGGCTAATCCATGAGCGAGTTCCCGGTTCCTCCTGTGGAGCCCCAGGGTGGGTCCCACCCGGCAGACGGGACGATCGCCCGGGAGTGGCAGGCGCCCGCTCTCCGAGCGGAGCCTCCGACGCGCAGATCAGCGGCCAGCTGGATGGGTGGCGCCGGCATAGACAGTCCGACCTCGCCGCTCGCACGCGCCTACGGTGCCCCGGCACCTCTGCCCCCGCCGCAGGCCTCAGCCAGCCAGGCGCCGTGGGGCGGTCCGCGTCAAGAGACTGCGCCACCCCCACGTGCGATCCAGCAGCCGTTGCAGACGGCGCAGGTGCCGTCTGCGACACCTCCAGCTGCGGCGTTTGCGAGCCTGCACCAGGCCCAGCCTCCGACGGCACTCTCCAGCGCACCCCGTGCGCAGGGCGTAGCTCCGAGCCGCGTCGGCATGAGCCGGCAGCAGCAGGACAGTGACATCGAGCTCGAGGTCGTCCTCCGGGCGTTGGTCGAGGCCGGGGCGTCCGATCTCCACCTCACAGTGGGCGCGCCGCCGATGATTCGGCGTAACGGCTCGCTCGTCCCGCTCGAGGACTACCCGCCGATCGTGGCTGAGAGTCTGCAGCGCACGCTCTACAGCATCCTGACTCAGAAGCAGCGTGAGAAGTTCGAGACGGAGCTCGAGCTCGACTTCTCGCACGCTCTGCGCGGCCTGGCCCGCTTCCGTGTGAACATCTACCAGCAGCGCGAGTCGGTAGGTGCCGTCTTCCGCGTCATCCCCTACGAGATCAAGCCGCTCGAGGAGTTGGGCGTCCCTGCGGTGGTCGCGAACTTCGCCGGGCTGCCCCGCGGGCTGGTCCTCGTGACCGGCCCCACCGGCTCAGGAAAGTCGACCACGCTGGCATCGATCATCGACCTCGCCAACCGCACACGCGCCGACCACATCATGACGGTCGAGGACCCGATCGAGTTCCTGCACAGGCACAAGAAGTCGATCGTCAACCAGCGCGAGATCGGATCTGACACGCACAGCTTCTCGACCGCCCTCAAGCACGTGCTGCGCCAGGACCCCGACATCATCCTCATCGGCGAACTCCGCGATCTCGAGACGATGTCCGTTGCTCTCACAGCAGCCGAGACCGGGCACCTCGTCTTCGCGACCCTGCACACACAAGACGCTGCGCAGACGATTGACCGCATCATCGATGTGTTCCCCTCCGAGCAGCAGGGCCAGGTGCGCACCCAGCTTGCCGGCGCCCTCCAGGGCGTGGTCTGCCAGACGCTGTGCAAACGAACGGGCCGTCCGGGACGTGTCGTGGCCACCGAGGTCATGATTGCCACCCCTGCGATCCGCAACCTTGTCCGCGAAGGCAAGACGCACCAGATCTACTCCGCCATGCAGGCAGGGCAGAAGCTCGGCATGCACACGCTCGACCAGCACCTCGCGGACCTCGTCCGGACCAACCAGATCTCGTACGAGACCGGCCTCGAAAAGTGCCACCACGTCGAGGACTACAACAAGCTCACGGGACGCCAGGCCCGGATGAACCAGGGCGGCGCCACGCTCCAGCAGGCAGCCACCAACATCGGAGGACTCTGACCGTGGCAGGCCAACGCACATACGAATACACCCTGCGCGACGCCAAGGGGAAGGTGATCAAGGGACGGATCGAGGCGAACAACGAGTCCGCGGTCGCGACACGCCTCAAGAGCATGGGCGTCGCTCCGATGTCGATCGCCGAGGTCCAGAACACCGGGCTCCAGCGGGAGATCACGATCCCTGGCTTCAGCAAGAAGATCACGATGAAGGACCTGTCGATCATGGCGCGCCAGTTGGCGACCATGATCTCTGCGGGCCTCAGCTTGCTACGGGCCTTAAGCATCTTGGCCGAGCAGACGGACAACCCGGAGCTCGCAAAGATCCTCAACCTCGTCCGCGGCGACATCGAGACGGGACTGTCGTTCTCCGACGCGCTCGGCCAGCACAAGGCGACCTTCCCACCCATCATGCTCAACATGGTGCGCGCCGGAGAGATCGGAGGGTTCCTCGACCAGGTGCTCGTCTCCGTTGCCGAGAACTTCGAGTCCGAGGTGCGGCTGCGCTCGAAGATCAAGTCCGCCATGACCTACCCCGTGGTCGTGTTCTGTATCGCGATCCTGGCCGTGGTCGGGATGCTCCTGTTCATCGTGCCGGTCTTCGAGAAGATGTTCGCCGACCTCGGAGGAGCGTTGCCAGCACCCACTCAGTTCCTCGTCTTCCTCTCGGGGTCCATGAAGTTTGTCCTCCCCCCACTCGTCGTCGCCCTGATCATCGGGTCCGCGTGGTGGTCGAAGCACAAGAACGACGACGGCGTGCGTGCCAAGCTCGACCCGATCAAGCTCAAGATCCCCGTGTTCGGGGGGCTCTTCCGTAAGGTCGCCGTCGCCCGGTTCACTCGCAACTTCGGCACGATGCTGCACGCGGGCGTCCCGATCCTCCAGGCGCTCGACATCGTCGGCGAAACCAGTGGCAACGTGGTCATCGCGAACGCGATCAAGGACGTCCAGGCGTCGGTCCGCCAAGGGCTCCCGCTCACCGACCCCTTGGCGAAGCATCCGGTCTTCCCACCGATGGTCGTGCAGATGATGGCCGTGGGTGAGGACACCGGCGCGCTCGACACGATGCTCGAGAAGATCGCCGAGTTCTACGACCAGGAGGTCGAATCCACGACCGAGCAGCTCACGAGCCTCATCGAACCGTTGATGATCCTTGTTCTCGGCATTCTTATCGGCGGAATGATCATCGCGCTCTACATGCCGATCTTCTCCATCTTCGAACTCATCGGGTGATCTTGGGCGCAGCGCGGGTGAAAAGAACTTCTTTGCCTAACGCTCTCAAGTCCCGCCGGACGGCGTCCGATAGATGATGTACGCCACAGAACGTGCGACACCGGCGCTTCCCTTTCATCTGGACACCTAGAACAGGAGCCTTCCGTGCTCATTCGCATCAACAAGGCAATGAACGACAAGGACCGCGACAAGGGCTTCACCCTCGTCGAGCTGCTCGTGGTCATCATCATCATCGGCATCCTCGCCGCGATCGCGATCCCGGCCTTCCTCAAGCAGCGCGAGAAGGCCTGGGCGTCCGCGGTGACGTCCGACCTCAAGAACGCGTCGATCGCGGCCGAGTCGTTCGCGACCGACCACAACGGGAAGTTCACGGGCCTGGACGCGACCGCGCTCGGCACCAACGGATACAACAAGACGGCGGACGTGACCGCTATCACAGTCGCCCTTGTTGGTACTGGCGACACGGGCTACACACTCACTGCGGGTCACGCGAACCTGAGTGACACCTGGACGTACAGCAGTACTACTGGGGTCATCAAGAAGAACTGATCCAGCACAAGATCCCGTATTCGGAGGGCTCCTCCGCAAGGTCGCCGTCGGCCGGTTCGCGCGCAACCTCGGCGTGATGCCGTACGCAAGAGTACCAATCCTCCAGGCGCTCGACATCGTCCTCAAGTCCCGCCCGACGGCGACCGATAGATGATGTAGGCCGCAGAACGTGCGGCACCGGTGCTTCCCTTTCATCTCGACACCTAGAACAGGAGCCTTCCGTGCTCATTCGCATCAACAAGGCAATGAACGACAAGGACCGCGACAAGGGCTTCACCCTCGTCGAGCTGCTCGTGGTCATCATCATCATCGGCATCCTCGCCGCGATCGCCATCCCGGCCTTCCTCAAGCAGCGCGAGAAGGCCTGGGCCTCCGCGGTGACCTCCGACCTCAAGAACGCGTCGATCGCGGCCGAGTCCTTCGCAACCGAACACAACGGTACGTTCGAAAAGTTGACCGACGCAGAGCTGAAGGCGAACGGCTACAACGCGACGGCGGACGTAACCGTGGCGGTCGGCACAGGGCCTACCACGACCTACACGCTGACCGGAAAGCACGCGAACCTCGGCACGGCGGTCTGGACGTACAGCAGCGCAACCGGAGTCATCACGAAGACTCCGTAATTCCCAGATACTTGGGTCTACGTGTGGGGCGTCGCGCAGGCGGCGCCCCACACGGCTGTATCAAACAAGGTCCTGTGGGTTCCCGCCAGCCACTTCCGGCCACAGGTCGGACTCCGCACCACGTACGCGAAAGAGGGACAGTGAAGGCGATCCGTCGACGAGTCATGATCGCGTCCGAGGGCGAGGCAGGGATGTCGATCGTCGAGGCCCTCGTCGCGATGATGATCTTCGCGCTTGTCTCTACCGGCATCATCTACACGATGCTCAGCGTCCTGAGCGTGAGCCGCGACTCCCGCGCCCGCCAGGTCGCCCTCAACCTCGCGTCCCAAGAGATCGATCTCGCCCGGGACACACAAGACCTCTTCGCGGTGCTTGACGCGACGAAGGACGTCACGCTGAACAAGGACAAGTTCCACGTCACGCGCAAGACACAGTGGGTCTCTGACCCGGGCGCGTCCCTGCAGTGCGGTGCGAGCTCGACCGGCAGCGCGGGTGCAACCCTGCGCTACAAGCGCGTGAACATCAGCGTCACATGGGATGGCATGCGGGAGTCCACAAAGGCCGTGCAGTCAGACACCGTCATCAGTCCCAAGGGGCACCTCAACGACCCCAGCCTCGGCACGATCCTCGTCTCCGTACTCAGCGGTGACGGGACGGGCCGCAGCAACGTGACGGTCACTGCGTCCCCGGCAAGTCCGGCGAACGGCGCGAAGCCCCTCACCGTCGCACCGGCCAAGACAGATGCACAGGGATGCACCTACATCCTCAAGGTGATCCCGGGCACGTACAATGTCGGGGTTTCCGCGACCAACTACGTCTCCTACCTGCAGGAGGGGACGAGCAGCCAGATCGTGGGTGTCGCCGCGGGTGAGTCCGCGGCCGTCGGGTTCCAGTACGACGCTGCTGCTACCTTCGTGCTCAAGCGCGCAGCGAACTTCACCCCGCCGCCAGGTGTCACCGTGAAGTTCCCGACCGCCCTCGACACGACGTTCATCAGTTCCTATGGAGCGCACGTCGTGACGGGTACGTCGGCGAAGCTCTTCCCGTTCTCCTCCGGATACACGGTCCTCGCGGGGAAGTACGTGGCTCCCGCAGACGGTATCCAGAGCTGCCTGTCCGTCGACCCTGCAGCGTGGCTGGACGGCACGGTGAATGGAGTCGCTGTCAGCAGTCCCCAGCCCATCGCTGTGGCCGCTGCAGGTGGGCAGAGCGTCGACGCCCCCGTGGCGATGGGAGTGGTGACCGTCGGTGGCAGCGGTGGAGGGTTCGTCAAGGCCGTTTCAGCGGCCGCTGTCGGTGACGATCCTGGCTGCGCGCAGAAGATGACGTACGCCTTCGACAACATAGGGAACAACGCAACCATCGCGCTCCCCTACGGCTCGTGGAACGTCTTTCGTGGGTCCAGCGCTACCGGCGCGACTGTCCCCGTCCCCGGGGCTGCACTCGTGCCGCTCAACGGCGGCACCGTCACGGGCAACTCTGTGACCTTCGACCCGCGAGTTGAGGTTGTCCCGTGATGGCCTGGCAGGGGAGCCGCTGGGCACGTGCGGAGAGAGAAGGTCGGGACTCCGGTATGAGCCTGGCGGAGCTTCTTGTCACGATGATGCTCATGTCTCTTATCGCAATCTTGGTAGGCACGTTGGTCACGTCGGTGTCGCGCGCCTTCACCTCCGATCGCATCGCGAACGACAACACGACCACCGCCGCGATCGCGATGAACGAGATGAACCGAGTTCTTCGGGCAGGAACCACGATCTCCGTCGCGGGTCAGACGACGGGGACACCGGTGTTCCTGAAAGCTTCCGCGACTTCGGTGACGCTCTCCGCCTTCCTCGACACTTCGGCGGCTGCGTCACAACCCGTGCAGGTGCGGTTCGAGCTCAACGTGGCTACCGGAGAACTCTCAGAGACCCGATGGGCCGCTATCGCATCGAGCAAGCCCAACTGGACATTCGTCGCGACTCCCACGAGCACTCGGGTGATCGCGCGGAACGTGACGGCACCGACCGCATCAACGCCACTGTTCGCGTACCTCAAGGAAGATGCTTCACCCTGGCCCTTCACGAGCGGCGAGCTCACGCTTGATGCGCGACGAGGAGTTGTCGCGGTGACCGTCAGCATCGAGACCCAGACCGGACCTGCCGGTAAGACGGCACCTGTCCGGATTGAGAACACCATCGGTATCCCGAACCTTTCCGTCAGCCGATTGGGGCTTTGACCATGCTTCGCAAGCTTGCTGTCCGCCGGGGCGACGAGTCGGGCTTCGCGCTCGTCCTCGTCATCGGTGTCTCATCGGCCCTGACCATTCTGCTCGTCGCCGGTGTGGCGCTCGCCCTCGGGTCTCAGCGCAAGGCGCGTACAGACCAGGACTGGAGCTCGGCCATGGCGGCTGCCTACGCGGGAGTTGAGGAGTACCAGAGTCGCCTGGCGAACGACACCGCGTACGTCCGCTTCGGTAATCCTGCCGCCCAGTTCTCCTCAGCGTCGACGAACCTGACGCTGCCGACAGGGCTCGCGAGCAACCCAGCCTTTGGGATCGGGAAAACCGGGACGTGGGCCGAGGTTGCCGGCAGCGGGGGCAGCGCACATTTCCGCTATGAGGTCGACAGCTCCACCTACTCCACGGCAGGGCAGCTCCGGCTCCGCGCAACAGGGCGAGCAGGCGGGGAGACCCGGACGATCGTGGCGGACCTCAAGCAACAAGGCTTCATCGACTTCCTGTACTTCACCGACTACGAGATCCAAGACCCGAGCATCTCCGGCAAGGCCACCTCGTGCGTCAAGCACTACTGGGAGGGCCGGACGGGGACAAGCTGCGGCGAGATCCAGTTCGGCGGAAGCGACGTCGTCGACGGTCCGGTGCACTCGAACGACACCCTGAGGATCTGCGACGCGACGTTCAAGGGAATAGTCTCGACCGCGTACAACCCGACCACCGGCCTCAAGTACCTCGCGCAGGGATCGACCGGTACGAGTTGCACCGGCGCGGTCTTCGAGAATGGGAAGCCGGTCTACAGCCCCAGCATCCCGATGCCCCCCACCAACTCCGAGCTCCGCCGGGAGGTCCGCAACGACCTGGCGGCAGAGGTCCCTCGCCCAGGGTGCCTCTACACCGGGCCCACCTCCATCAAGCTGAACAGCGACGGAACGATGACTGTTCGGTCACCGTGGACCAAGAAGACGGTGGTCTCAGGGTCTCCCGCTACTGCCGGCGCGATCTCGAGCCAGTGCGGAACTCCGGGCACCGGCAGCAACCAGCTCGGAAGTGCCACTGGTGCGAAGATCACCGTTCCCGATCACAACGTGGTCTACATCCAGAACGTCCCTAGCCTGTCCAGCGACCCCAACTTCGCAACGACCGCTGCGACAACCTGCAAGGGCGCCAGCGGCGCCGCCGGTAACGGAATTGGCTATCCCGTGGCCAATGAGGTAGTCCCGACGGCGTCGGCATACGGGTGCAATGTTGGTGATGCCTTTGTCGAGGGCACACTGGACGGACAGCTCACGATCGCCACCGAGAACCACATCTACATCACTGGTGACATCAAGTACAAGAGCGCCGCCGACGACATGCTCGGGCTCGTGGCGAACAACGTCGTCTGGGTCTGGAACCCCGTCAAGAGCGACAAGAGCAACCTTCTCAGCGACTCCGGCCGCCGGATCGACGCCGCAATCCTGTCGGTCGCTCACACGTTCCAGGTGCAGAACTACGACCAGGGCGTCAGCCGCGGAACTCTCACGATCAACGGAGCCATCAGTCAGAAGTTCCGTGGGACCGTCGGCCTCATCTCGGGCACGGCCATCTCAAGCGGGTACAAGAAGGCTTACAAGTACGACACCAGGTTCCGCTACACAGCCCCCCCGAAGTTCCTCTCACCTGTGACGACCACCTACGGCGTCTCGACCTGGATCGAGGTCGACACAGCCTTCGACCCCGACGGCTCCTACCGCTAGGCGACCTGACCCACCATGACAGCAGTGATCGTCGCGCTCTTCGCCGCACTTGGACTCGCCATCGGATCGTTTCTCAACGTCGTCATCTGGCGCGTCCCTCGCGGGGAGTCCGTCGTCCGCCCGCCGAGCGCCTGTCCCGGTTGTGGCCGTAAGATCCGCGCACGTGACAACGTTCCGGTGCTCTCGTGGCTGCTCCTGCGAGCACGGTGCCGCGACTGCCGTGCGCCCATCTCCGCGCAGTACCCGGTCGTCGAGCTCCTGACCGGAGTGCTGTTCGTGCTGGTTCTCGTGCGCTTCGGGCTCACTTGGGAGCTACCCGGGTACCTCTACGGCGCCGCGATCGGCGTCGCACTCACGGTCATCGACCTCAAGGTGCACCGGCTCCCCAATGCGATCGTCCTCCCGTCATACATCGTCGTGAGCGCCCTGCTCCTGGTTGCAGCCATCGGCACCGGAGACTGGTCCGCGCTCTTGCGCGCCGGGATCGGTGGAGTGGTTCTCTATGCGGCGTACTTCCTCATGTGCCTCGCCTATCCCGCGGGCATGGGATTCGGTGACGTGAAGCTCGCCGCCCTCATCGGCGCCTACCTCGGATGGATCGGATGGGGAGCACTGGCCATCGGCGCTTTCGGCGCCTTCCTGCTTGGTGGAGCATTCTCCCTGGTTCTGATCGTTCTTCGCCGTGCGGGCCGGAAGTCTGGAATCCCGTTTGGCCCGTGGATGATCCTCGGTGCCGCCTGTGGCATCGCATTCGGGGAGCAGATCTGGTCGTCCTACCTCTCGGCAGTCATGTGACAGCCGCCGAGATTCTCGTCGCGCCGAATCCTCAAGAGTCGCCCGGCTGAGGACGATGACTCCGGTGGGCCATGCGACGGCCCCAGGATGGAGAGACCTGTGACGAAGTCACGAATTATCGGACTGGATATCGGTAGCACGCACGTGCGTGCTGCCGAACTCAAGTTCGACCCCAAAGGCCTGGACTCACAGAGCGTTCCGGAGCTTGTGCGATTCGGTCAGGTAGCGCTACCGGAAGGCGCCCTGCGCGACGGTGAGGTCGCCGAGCCCAACGTGGTCGCCACAGCGCTCAAGCAGCTCTGGCGCGAGCAGAAGTTCAGCACCAAGGACGTCGCCATCGGCGTCGGGAACCAGCGCGTGCTCATCCGTGATCTCGACCTGCCCGCTATGCCGCTCGACCAGATCCGCGCGTCTCTCCCGTATCAAGTGCAAGACCTCCTGCCAGTCGCCGTCGAAGACGCCGTCTTGGACTACTTGCCCACGGGGATCTACGACGGACAGCACGGCTCCCTCGTCGGAGGCCTTCTCGTCGCCGCGACCAAGGACACGGTCCAGGCGAACACTGCTGCGGTCGAGGCTGCCGGTCTGCGCCCAGTCATGGTCGACGTGAATGCGTTCGCACTGACCCGGGCGCTCTCGCGCGGTCAGTGGGCTGAACGCACCATCGCAGTCGTGGACCTCGGCGCACGGATCACCGACGTCGTTGTCATCGACCGCGGTGCCCCGCGGTTCGTGCGAACCCTGCCGACCGGTGGCGCAGACATGACGGAGGCCATTGCGCGCTCGATGAATCTTTCGTTGTCTGATGCCGAGCAGCTCAAGCGTCAGGTCGGGATCGGGAAGACCGTCCCGCCGGCTTACCAGGAGGCAGCGTCCGCGATCGCGGAGGTTGGGCACGTGCTTGTCGAGGCCGTGCGCAATACCCTGTCGTTCTATTCCATGAACAACTCCGGCGGGGCGATCGAGATGGTCCTCCTCACAGGTGGGGGCGCAAGCCTGCCCGGGCTTGGTCAGTATCTGTCGACGGCTGCACGCGTGAGCGTCTCCCTCGCTGCGCCGATGTCCGGCCTGAGGCTGGGGCACGCGATCGCCAGCCAGAGTGACGAGTCGTGGCAGCAGACCATCAGCCTGTCGGCAGGCCTCGCGATGGGAGCGGCAGCATGAGCACGACGAAACTCTCCCAGAACCGGGCCGGAGTGGGGGGCTACACGCCGGTCATCGCAGGCGCCTCCCGGCTCCCGCAGGTCAATCTGCTCCCGCCATCGATCCGAGCCCGGAGGCAGCTGCAACGGCTCAAGGTGCGGCTCCTCTTCGTGCTCGGCGCTGTCATGGTGCTCGGAGTGGCCATCTGGTTCACCACTGCCAACATTGCCATCAATGCCCAGACTGAACTCGAGAACGAGCAGATGCAGACCAGCAAGCTGCTCAGGGAGCAGGCCAAGTATGCGGCCGTTCCTGCAATCAAGGGTCAGATCGGGGACGCGCTCTTGGCACGGACCTTCGTGACTGGTCACGACATCTTCTGGAAGTCCTTGACCGACCAGATCATGGTCGGCCTGCCCGAGGGGGTTGTGGTCGGAGTGATCGACATCGCGACGACGACCCCGCTCGCAGGAGCGCCGGCCGCCCCTGACCCCATCACCGACCAGGGCGTTGCGACCGTCACGGTCGCCGTCGAGTCGCCGACCGTCCTCGACACGTCCGCGTGGCTTGACGTGCTCGATGAGATTCCGGGATTCATGGAGGCGACGTTCAGCACCGCGACGCTCGGTGAGAACGACGACCTCGAACCGATCTACGAGGTCCAGGCGATGGTCCAGGTCGACACGTCCGTCTTCGCCAACCGTTTCAGTGAAGAAGGTACCGGCTGATGAGTCAGGTCAAGTCCTCGACGTTTATCCTTGGCACGGCACTCCTGTCGGTCGCAATCCTTGCAATCGTTTGGTTCCTCGGTGCCTCGACCTCTCTCTCTGAGGCGTCCCAGGCCGAGGCCGACACGAAGGTCGCGAGCGAGCGCAACGCCCAGCTGCGCGTTGAGACCGCGAAGCTCGCTGACGAGTTCTCGCGAATCGGCGAGCTCCAGTCGGAGCTCGCGACCCTTCAGACACAGATCCCCGGGGACGACGGCATAACGGCGTTCAACCGTTTCGTCGGTGAACTCGCGGCGGCTCGCGGCGTCACGATCCTATCTGTGACAGCCGACCCTGCCACTCTGGTGCTTCCGCTGGCCGCAGTTCCAGATGCAGTTGTGGCGACGGATCCCGTAGCCTCCGACCCCGCGACCGAACCCGAGGGCGTCGCGAATCTCTATGCAATTTCGGTGAGCATCACAGTCCTCGGGACATACGACAACGCGACGCTTTTTCTTGACGACCTCCAAAGGGCGAGCTCACGGCTCTATATCGTCCAGACAGTCAACATCGCCGGTCAGGATGCGGCTGAGCCGTCTGGGGGCAAGCCTGCGATCGTTAAGGGCGAAGTCGAGCAGGTCATCAGCGGCTATGTGTTCGTGATGCCCTTCGCGGAGATCCCGGCCACGGGGGATCAGCCCGCCGGGACCGAGGTCAGCTGACACTCGTCTGGGGCAGGGTCGCCCAGTGGACATGGGCGGCCCCCTGCCATCAGTCGATCTCATTCCCCGCACGGTGCTTGCGGCGACCGGCTGCCATGCTGGCGTGCTGGGACCGTGTGCTCGGCGGTCAAGTGACGGGTGGCGCGAACCGCGGGCACCTGAAGCCTGACGGCTGGGAGGCTCGACGCTTCGGTCGGTCTGCTGCTCGGCATATGACGGCTCGCAGCTGCCGATCTGGTACATCGACTCGGCCAGGTATGACAGAGATGGTGAGTCTCCGTTGGGCGGGGTACGCGGGGAGGACTCGCAGCATCTCCTGGTAGTGATCCTGGGCGGCGACTCACCCCCGCATACGCGGGGAAGACCAGTTCTTCCGCCTGAACGGCCTCGAGGTGGAGGGCTCACCCCCGCATACGCGGGGAAGACTTGACGAC
>NZ_FMYH01000002.1:0-152342 GCF_900096585.1 Sanguibacter gelidistatuariae | reverse complement strand
CGGGCTCACCCCCGCATACGCGGGGAAGACAAGCGTGTAGTGCTGCTGATTGTTGACGTTGAGGGCTCACCCCCGCATACGCGGGGAAGACAACGCGGCAGGGCAGACCGACTGGGTGTACGTCGGCTCACCCCCGCATACGCGGGGAAGACATCGTGTCCGGGTCCACACACTGGATCCCGCACGGCTCACCCCCGCATACGCGGGGAAGACCTCGTGCTGGGCGCACCAGAGCAGGTCCCAGCCGGGCTCACCCCCGCATACGCGGGGAAGACCCACGTGCTCGGAGCAGACTGTGCGAGCCGGGAGGCTCACCCCCCGCATACGCGGGGAAGACGCCGGCCACCAGGTGCCGACGTCGTTCGGTGTCGGCTCACCCCCGCATACGCGGGGAAGACCCGACGACGAAGGCGACCTCGCGATGGTCACGGCTCACCCCCGCATACGCGGGGAAGACAGCGCGCCGGTGTTCCCACCGAGCGCGGACGTGGGCTCACCCCCGCATACGCGGGGAAGACCGCAAGTGTGGATCACGTCACTGTTCTCACTGGGGCTCACCCCCGCATACGCGGGGAAGACTGCGGCGTCGCCGTTTGCCATGTCGCTGCGTCCGGCTCACCCCCGCATACGCGGGGAAGACTTGCGGCTGGTCGGCCCAGGCTGGAGCCATCTGGGCTCACCCCCGCATATGCGGGGAAGACTGCGGATGATCGACGGCTCGTCGAGGATCTCGGGGCTCACCCCCGCATACGCGGGGAAGACCGCTGAGTGGTCTCACCGTTCTTCGCCTCGTCGGGCTCACCCCCGCATACGCGGGGAAGACCGGACGGTGGCCGGCGCGGGTGCGTTGCCGGCGGGCTCACCCCCGCATACGCGGGGAAGACCACCAGCCGCGCCCAGGGTTGATGGCCTCGCCGGGCTCACCCCCGCATACGCGGGGAAGACACTTGCTGACCAGGGAGTTTACCGCGAGGATCCACCATCCCACATCGCTTTGGAAGAGCTACTTTCCGTCGCGCCGGACAGCCCTTCCTTGCCAGGAGATGTCGGACTTCCCCCTGGAGAACTTGTCGAGCTCAAGTACCCACGCATTGCCGACGAGAGGCCACTGCCACTGGTCGGGTGCCCATGCTCCCACGAGCAACGCGCGGAGTTCGTCGAGGCTCGTCGGACGGGACGGGAGGGGAACGCGTAGCCGTGCAGGGCGGGAGCGTTGATTGACTCCTAGCGGCTGGGCGCCCGTGGTGCCGGCGAGGGCCATGCCCGCAACTGCAAGGGGCGCAAGGAGTGCCCGAGTCGACCTCTTGTCACCAACCTCTCCGAGCCCCGTGTCTTTGGGGGCGGCCGAGAGAGGACGGTCCATGCCGCCATCACATGCGGTCATCTGGTACCCGGCGTTCGGGTCGAACAGCGCCGCAACGATCGAGTCAACCGGTGCCAATGCACCGACCAGTCGGAGCGCGACACCTGGGTAGCTCGAGTTGTTGGCGAACGCCGCGATCGGTAGCTCAACCTGGCCGCCGGATGTCGCTCGGTCGGCACGCCCGAGGTCACCGACCAGCCCGAGCAGCATCGTGTTCTCAGTCTCTGTCAGGATGCAGCGAAGGGACGTGGACGGCGAGAGCTTCTGGTTCTTCACCTCCAGGCCCGACTTGCTCCCCGTCTTGCCCCTGACGCGTTGCTGAGCGTCGTCCCACTGCGGGGAGCCGAGCACCGCCCCCACGAGTTCATGGAGCGGCACGGTGCACTCGAGCACCGGGAAGGTCGGCGCGCCGCCGGTGGGACCGACGTCCCACCGCACTCTCGCTGATGTGTCACCAAGTGCCTCTGCCGCACCGAGGAGGCCCAGGACGGCGAACCACCCAGTCAACGGGTGCGTCGCGAGCCCCGTCAGCGAATGATGCGTGAACTCGCTCGGCGTTGTGATCTGAGCAGTTGGGTGCTGTGTATCGGGGGCTAGGACGTCGGGTAGGTGGACGCCTGCCACGACGTCGCCGAGCGGCAGTGCGGACGCCCGCCAGTCGGCCAGGCGGAGCAGCGTCTCGAGATACGCGAGCCCCCACGGGCCGTACTCCGCATTGAGGCGGAGGAACTCGCTGGCATGGGCGAAGCCGTGGTCCTGATCCGGAGCAATCGGCTGAAAGGCAGGGCGGTACCAGCCGTGGTGCGAGCCGACGAGGTGACGGACGAGTTCACCTCCGTCCATCTCAGGCACGGCCTTGATGCTGGCCCCTTCGTGGCGCCAGCTCTCCGGTACACCGGCCTCGCGACGACGGCGAGAGTCGGACTGCCGCCTTGAACGGGTGTCCTCGGTCCCGCTCCCGGTCGACTTCGCCAGCAGGGGCCGCGTCCGGGTCTCACCAGTCGCGTTGTCCGTCGTCACGAGGGCGCCGCCGGAGACTGTGGTGTTCGCATATCCGGCGAGCATGCGCTGGAACCGTGGGTCGGCCTTGCCCTCGTCGTGCAGGCGTCCGGCCAGTTCGAGGAGGTGGGCTAGATCGGGTGTGGTGCCGGCCGCCGTCGCATCTGACAGGGCCCACGCGGCGACCTGCTCCTGGTGCGCAACTAGTCCGACCTCGCCCCCATTCGAATCAGGTGTCCGCGCTCGCCACCTCACCGTGACCTGGAAGGCGCTCGCAGTGAGCATCTCGACCACGACCCGCGGAACCGCAGACGTGCCAACCGGCCCGAGCGCGGCGTGGACGACCTGAGCGCCGATCTCTCGAAGACGTGCCTCCGCCTCCTCGGTGAAAACATCGACGTCAGAGGCGTCAGGGAGGCCGTCGACGCCACCACCGACAGGCTTCGGGAAGGCCGTGAGCAACTCGGAAGCATCAGCAAGCGCACCCGCGAGAGACTCGTGGTCGACGGAGTCGCAGGGACCCAGGAGCCGGTTCGCCTCCGAGATGGACGACTGCGTGAGGATGAGTGTCACCGGTGCGGACGGGAGTGTGAACCCCGCTGACTGCAGTCCACGTAGGTCAAGGAGCGTGGCTGCCAAGGACACGTCTCCGGTGTGCGCGCCGTCGGCCACTCCCGTCCAGCCGCGATCCACGCTGTACCCACCGAGGCTGCACGGAAGCACGATGCGCCTCGCGTCGGCCACCGCCGCGAGGTCCCGGGCCGCGATCCACGACTCGCTCTGCGGGTCCCACACCTGAACCTCGGACAGGCGGTCCCGCGCGAGGTCGTAGCCGGGCGCCACCTCTTCCGCGAGGGTCTCGAGGTCGGTGACAGGCACCCGGGTAGCAGGCTCTCCGGCGAGGAAGCCCAGGAGAGCCGCACGAGAGATGGCGACAGCCTCTGCCGCGCGCACCGGGTCGGCGCCGGTTGACAGCAGGCTGGGTTGGGACCGCCACGCGACGAGGACCTCCGAGGTCGGCGGCGCGTCGGGCCCGGAGACCAGAGCGTCCACCGGGAGGTCAGGCACTGGCGTCGGGCGCGTCTGCACCATGAGGGGGACAAGTCCACGATGGAGAGTCCCGGCACGCGGGACGGGAGCCGACAGTGTAAGGGAGAGTGCCACCGCGCGCATACGCAGTGCGTCGAGGCCCGTCGGGGAGACGTCGATCACTGCATCCTTGCCCGCGTCGTCGAGGACGGCCGCGAGGGCGACGAGCGTGTCGCCATACACCGCACGAGTTCCCGGCCGCACGGCACCGGCCGGAGCCGACACGAGCTGGGCTCTTGCCTGAGACGCGGACCCGTCTCGGTTGAGGCGCCCGAGCCGCTGGACCAAGGCATCCCATGAACAGAGCTCGGTCACCAGCGCATCGAAGCTCACATCGACCCCGACCTCGAGGCACTGCGTCGCCACAGTGATCCCCGGGTCGTCACGGCTGACCACAGGCCGGTCAACAGGACGGAATCGCGAGGTGACGAGCGTCGTCGGAACTGCCAGCTTGGCCGCGAGCAGCGCCCCCGGGAGTGCTGCATACACGGCCTGGGCGACGGCGACCGTGTTCACCATGACAGCGACCCGGCCGTTGCCCTCGGTCCACGCCGCCGCCGCGCACGTGACAAGCTTCTTCACAAACGCCGTGTCCGACGCCGTGCTGGTCCGGTGGACCTGCAGCGTGCGGACAGCGCCGAGACGGCGAGCGTAGTCCTGGTTGGCTGGCGCGGTCGGGTCGCCCGGGGGGAGTGGATCGATCGCCAGGGTGGAGCGTGCTGTCGCTCCGACAAGCCGGGTAGCCTCCCGCGGGACCGTCGCACCGAGGAGCACAGTCTGCCCGAGCGGGACACCGAGGTCGGTCGTGGCTGCCCGCTGGAGAGCTTCGGCGTCGACCAGCGTGTGGATGGTCGGTACTGCGAGGTGAGGTTCGTCGACAAGCACCAGGCGGTCGATCCCGACGAGTGCCGCGTGGATGGGACGAGCGCCGTTGCTCACCCCGAATCCGCGCATGACGAGCCTCGAGACGAGCTGATGCGGGGTCAGGGTGACGATCGTGCACCCCGTCGATCGCAGCCAGCTGTGCCCGCGCGGGCTCGCGCCGTGGATACGCGCAGCGACCACGGGGATGGTGCTGCCCTCACCGAGCAGCCCCGCGAGTGCCTCACGCAGCGGTGCCAGGGTCGAGCCAGGCACGGCATCGTTGATGGCAGACGCCAACGCTCCGACGTAGTCCCCGGTGTCATCCACGAGGCTGCGCCGGTTGACCACGTGGAAGATGCGCTGCGGTGCAGTCCGCAGGGGTAGCGGGCTGCCGTCCGAGGAGTGCGTGCCGCGGGCATGGCACTGGCGGGCCAGCTCGTACACGGCGGCGGCGATCGTCGTCGTCTTGCCCAGCCCTGTGGGTACTTCGATGACGGACGGCCAGCCGTCGCCGGCAAGTCGTGACGCGAGCTCGGACTGCCACGCGTACGGTGCGTGTCCGCCGTGCGTGGCCGCGAAGAACTCGGCAAAGGTCGGAAAGACCTGCGGGACAGAGGCAGATGTCATGAGGGGCTCCTGCTCGGGTGGAAAAGGCCGAAGCCGTGGTCGGTGCCCGCACCGAGGACGAGGGGCCCCGCGATCGGTGCGGAGAGGTGGAGCTCGCACCACCACTGACCGAGCCCGTCTGCTAGATCACCGTTGGGCCAACGCGCCTCATAGGCGTACAGCGGGGACTGCCGCACCGTGAGCGCCGTCAGGCCGACGCCGAAGCGCTCGCGGAGTGTCACCTCCATCATGTGGCGGATGACTCGTTCGTCGGGAAAACCGCGAAGCGGGGTCGCAGAGAACCAGTGCGACTCGGGACCGGTCCAGTGATCGGGGTCAAGAGCACCGGGACCGACGATGGATCGACTGCCGGGCGTGGCGGCTCGAGACAGGACGATGCGTTCCACCACGGCGCTCGCGGACGCGGGCCCGACGTCGCTGTTGTCTGGGAGCACCTCAGCGCGGGGTGCCAGGCCCACGCCGACGCACCGTCCGTCGTCGTGCATCCCTCCGCTCACCGTGGCGGCGAAGGTGAACCACGCCGGCGCCTGTCCGCCGACCGCGTTCTGGCCGCTGTCTTCCAGGGCCGAGGTGACCTCCGCGATCAACGCCGACACGAGGTGCTGGGGGACTGACCTGAGCAGCGGAACAACCGTGCAGGCAGACGACGTTCTCGTGGCCACCGGAGGGGTCCGATCGTAGGAGAGCGGGTCGACGTACCCGTCGGCGGGGATCGGGGGGAGCGAGGACACCGAGGCATCGGTGCCAAAGGTCCTCGCAAAGCTGGCGTCGTACCAGTCCAGCGTGCTGGGAAGCCATCCACGGACCGATCCCCGGCTCGTGCGGCGGGGATACCAGCGCTCGCGGTGACCGGTTGGGATCGTCGCGTGCACGTCGGCTTCGTGGACGACCTCGACTGTGAGGTCAGCGGGGTCGTTGGAGCGACCGAAGTACGCGACGCACCCAGCAGCCTCCCGCAGGCCCTCGAGCTCGTCCGCGGGGAGGTCGACGTCGACAATGAACGACAACAGATCGTCTGCGAGGGCCATCGCATCCTGGCGCTTGGCGACGCGGGACTGCGAATCCATGGACACGACGCCCAGGTCTAGCAGCTTCCCCAGCGTCTTTGCCGTCGCCACGTCGGGCAGCCACGTCCCCTCCGTGTAGGTGGCCGGCGTGCCCAGGGACCGTGCCAGAGGAGCGTCGATGAACGGAGGAGCGCTCGCAGCGATGCTGCGCAGGGCCCGGAGGGCGGGCACCTTGGCCGTGGGCGAGGGAAGCTGGTGCGCACCCGCCAGCAGCGCGCCGAGCAGCCGGGCGGGGGCGGGGGGCCAGTCAGGTTCCCCGTCCTCGCGCTGACCGTGATAGGCCGCACGGAACCAGTGGATGTCGATGACAAGCACGTCTCAACCCTCGTCGATCGTGGTCTTCGTGATCTCGGTGGTGACACGGGCCGTGATGAGCCCGGCCTCCGCGTCGGAAAGCCCCACCGTCACCGGCGCGGCGAAGGACAGGCCCGTCGCCTCGGCGTCGGCGAGGGCCTCGCGGAGCGCGTCGACGATCTCGTCGAGGCCGGAGATCACGAGGGGTCCGGGCGTGCGGGAGCCGCGCCGGCGCCAGCCCCACCGCTCGTCGACAGCGACCAGGGAGCAGCCCGAGCGTAGGAAGCCGTCCTGGCTGCTGAGGTAGTGTCCGGCGAGGGCAAGGAGGGTGAGCACTGTCGTCGCGGCGGTGGCCTGCTCGGGGGAGTCGTACTTGAGTGACCGGAGCACCTGTAGTGAGAGGGAGGTCTGTTGCAGGATGAGCTCGCACACGTACGCGCGGTCCTCGGGATGGTTGGGGACCTGCCCGAAGCCGAACTCCGACGGCCTCTTCGTCTTTGTGGTCCGTTTGGCCTCGACGGTCAGTTGCAGGGCGTCGTTGACGGTGGCGCCCGATTCGTTGCTCGCGCCCCCGGCGGCGTCGAGCTTGGTGGCGCCGGCTGCGACGGCGTGGGCTCCGAAGCCGGTGATCTCCGAGGAATAGGCGCGGGCGAGGCGGTGCCGTGCGGCGACGCCGGAGGAGAGCCAGAAGCCGTAGAGGCACGCGTTGGGGAAGTGGGAGAAGAGCAGGTTGGCGTTCTCGGGGCTCGCGGCAGTGATGATGGCCTTGAGGTTGTCCGTGGACCCGGCGTCGGTCGCGGTCTGCTGCCAGATCTGGGTCGTGCCGTCTTGGGTCGCGAAGCGGATCCACGCGTCGACGTGGCGGTGCGCGAGCTCCCAGCTGCTGACGTTGATGTCGAGCGCCCGCCGGACGGCCGGGTCGTCGCTGGATTCGGCGGCCGCCGTCCCGCTGACGACGATGCCGGGGAGGCGGACGTTGAGCCTGGACTGTTCGGTCCATAGGGCGGTCTCGGCTCGTCCGCTCTGGGATCCGACGCTATCGATGACGACGCGGGGGGCGGTCCGTGGGGCGCCGTCTGGATACTGGGCGATGTCGAGCAACCATCCGTCTCCGCGGCGGGCCGGGACGAAGGCACTCTGCGTGTAGGCGTGCGTAAGGGCCTTCTTCTTGTCGGCGACGTCCCCGGCGTAGGTCGGGGGAGCGACCGCGGCGGATCGGCCCCCGAGCGGCTCGTACTCGACCTCGCCGATGAGGCCGGAGACGGACGGGTCGCTGATGTGCGCGCGGACGGTGTCCTTGAGGGTGTTCGTCATCGTGCTTCTCCTTCGGTCTTGGGGTCGGTCGATGGGGTGGGCATCTGGGGAGTGGTTGGTGCGGTGGTCACACGGAGGAGCGCGAGGCCGTAGGAGCGGCCTTTGCCGACGCCATTGACCATTGCGCCGTGGAGCGCAACTGGGTCTTGCACTCGTGCCTCGACGGACAGGTCGACGTAGGGGATCCCGCGCTGGGACCCGCCGAGGGAGGCGTGGTGGAGCCGGCTGAGCATCAACGACTCGGCCACGACATCGAGGCCGATCGCGGTGAGCCGTCGCAGGGCCCAGGCGGCGCGCTCAGCCTCAGGCACGACGACCGTGCGGGATCGATAGCACTTGCCCTTCTGGAGCTCGCCGCGCAGCTCGACCGGGACGTCGGAGGGTGGTGTCTTGAGGCAGGCGATGCTCACCTTGACCGTGACGGCCTGGCCGAGGGTGGGGGAGTCGATGCTGCGGGATCTGATCACGGCGCCGAGGATGTCGGGGCGCTGCGCTGGCTCCGTGGACTGGACGAGCAGCTCGTTGCGTCGCGTGTCGAGATGCCACAAGACACCGGCGGCCGCGCGCGGGCTGCGGCCGAGCCCGCGCGCAAACCCCGTCATAATGTGCACATGTCCGCGGTTGCGGTTGCTTTCGAGTGTGTCTCGGACGACTGGGCTGATTGTCATCTGGGTCAGGGTGGGACTCATGCTGGCTCCTTGGTAGTAGATGGCGTCATTGGGATCTACGAGTCCATCTTGGGGCTGAATCAACGAAGTTGCGCCTTGTAGCGCATTAATCACCTTCCGATGGTCGAAGATCCTTTTGGATGAGACGATTTACGGGTGAGGTGTCCCTCGTGGGTGGTCGATGATGACCTGCTCGCGCGGCCCCTCTAGTGCGCGGGGACGCGCAGTGGTCCGGAAGTCGCGCCCGGTAGTGCGATTCGGGACAAACGATGCTTCGCGTAGGCGAAGGCGTGGCGGTCTGGGGTGCACTTCGACCACCCTGGCCTCGGTAGCGAGGAGAAGTCATGAGTGAAGAGCGAGACTCGAGGACTTCGAGTGCTCGGCGGTATACGGAGCAGGAGAGGTCTGTGGCCGTCCGGATGGCTCGAGGACTGTGCGACGACTTGGACGTGACGCACGGGGCGGCTCAACTCGTCGCGCGGTGGCTTGGCTACAACGAGAAGACTGTCGCACGATGGGTGCGGCAAGCCGACGATCGGGCTGCTGCTGCCGCGCCGGTGGCGTCCGAGCAGCTCCCGGCGCCAGACCTCCAGTGCCACCGACAGTGCATTTCAGTGAGGACCTCAAGGTGCGTCCTCCTCGCCCTGGTAGTCGGTGGCGCCTGCGCCTTGTGCCTCCGGAGGTTGAGGTGCAACGGGCGGTGAGCCGCGAGACCAGGTGCGGAACGGCGTCGGGCAGAGGCGTTTGGAGAGCTGGTGCCGGAGGTGGGGGTGCCTTGTGGCACGGCCTCGGCTGGCAGGAGCTCCATTCATCGCGGGACCAGATGTGACGTCTGCCTCCGGGTGACCGCGAAGCCGCCCAGACTGATCGATGGCAGGAACGGGCGGCCCCAGACGTGGGCCACGAACTCCTGTATCGCCAGCGCCGACCCGGTTGCTGCGTTCGGTCAGTGCCACGAGCGCGAGATGCCGGTCGGCGGTCCAGCAGATGAGCTTGCCCTTGTGGTCCTTGGTGCGGCCGAGGATGCCGGCGTTGGCGAGCTCGACGAGGGCGCGGTGCGCGGCGGCGGTCGACACCCCGTGCTTCCTTGCGGCCGTCTCGATGGTCAGCACCGGATTGGTGGCGAGTGTGTCGAGGATGCGTAGGACCACTGCGTCGCTGCGGAGCTTGGCCTGTGAGGCTCCGCGGGCCTGGCGGTGGACGACGAGGTCGACGCGAACTCGTCGGTCGAGGTCAGCCAGGTCGTCGGACAGGCGCACCGCATTTCCCGCAGCGAGCTCTGCTGCCTGCGCAAAGGCGATGATCCAGTCGTCCAGGCGGGGCGGGTCTGCGCGGAAGGCACTGAGCCCGGAGATGTAGGCCATGGGGTCGCCGGCGAAGACGGTGCTGATCGGGATGAGGGTGTTCCGCAGCGCATCCGTGCGGCGCAGGGCCGTATGGATGAGGGCGCGCCGGGTGCGCAGGCCGGCGACTAACGGCGGTTCGATGACGTGCTGCAGGTGTTCGATGTCGGCCGTGGTGACCTCGCGGGTGCGATCGGCGAGGGCGGTGATCGCCTCCTCCGTTGCACGGACGTTCGCCACGACGTCGAGTGCGACGTGGGTGCCGCGGCTGAGGAGCTCGGCGACGGCCAGCTCCTTGGGGGGTGACACGGTTGCCCTAGCGTCAACGGGCCGTGCCGCAAATCAACTTTGGGAGGGTCAAAGGTGAGACCGCGTGTGGGTGGTGGCTGGCGGCGAGCTTCGGGACGAAGTGAGGGACGGCGTCGGGCAGGGAGGCAGCTGGAGAACCAACGGCCTCGGGTCAGGCCTCGTCGTAGAAGATGTAGGGGTTCCAGAACTCCCGGCCCCACAGCTGCTTCTTCTCGGCGGCGGTGACCCGTGCGCGGTCGCACGCCTCGTCCCAGTGGTCGCGGACCGCCGCTCCGACGTGATCGATGATCTGGTCTGCCTCGCCGGTGGTGAGGAGGAAGTCGCCGGCGACCTCGCGGCAGAGCCTCAGCTGGCTGGAGCGGCGTCCGTCGCGGGTGATCCCGATGGCTTGGCTTGAGGTGTTCGTGGCACGAGGTTGAGGAGCGAGGTCGTAGGCGGGTGTGAGCTCGAGCCGGGTGCCGTCCCAGAACGCCGCGAGGTTGCGCAGGTGGTCGTCGTTGTTGCCGGTGTAGATGTTGAACACGAGCCGGCTGAACAGTTCGCGGAGGGTCGCCGGCACCTCGGTCCAGACGCCGCTACGGATCGTGTGTGCGAGCTCGGCGTAGCTGGTGTGCCGCGAGCCCATCTCTGTCAGGCCGAGCACGGTCAGCATCGAGAGCATCTGGCGGCGGGCATGGCCCTGCGTCCCGTCGGGGAGGGGGACGACAACGCGGTCGAATCGCTCCACGAGGAGGACGTCCTTGCCCGCGGCCTGCACCATCTCCACGGGAGCGACGCTCAGCCCGGCATGCTCGGCCAGCATCATCGCGACCGCCTCGGCCTTGACGACCGGGCGCGCATCGGTCGTGGAGGAGAACTTGGCGATCAGGTGCCGACCGCCGTCGGTCAGCAGCGCCTTGGGTCGGGCGCCGCCGATCGAGGTGCCGTGCCCGGCGGCGGCCACCAACGACGGTGGCAGCTCTTCTCCCGCCTCCACCAGCTCGACGACGCGGACCAGCTGGTCGAGAGTCGCCTCGCCCTCCCGCGGGACGTAGTAGGTGGGCGACTCCTGGAAGTCCAGGGCGCCGATGCGGTCGCTGCCTGAGGCGAGGAGATAGGTCGTCTCCGACAGGTCCGCCTCGGGGCTGCTGGACAGGCGCAGGTTGATCACTCGACGCCCCCAGGCGTCCGGGGCCGCGTCGCGCAGGCACCCGGCCAAGGGGAGGGGTGCGCGCTTGGGGGTGCTCGTCGGGTCGTGGGTCGCGTCGGTCAACGGAAGCTCGGGGGTGAACAGGGACACCCGGGCGGGGCGGCGGAGGTAGCTCGCGGCGTAGCGGAAGGCGAGCACGGGCTCACCCCTCAGAGCGCGGCCCGTGCCCTGCAGTGCACCCGCGACGACGGGAACTGTGGTGCCGGGCAGCCATGTCCACACATACACCGGGGCGCGCGCCGCGCCACCGGGCTGCTCAGAAGTCATTGTCGATCTCGATCCGGTGTGACCGGACGCGCTGGGGCAGCAGGGCCAGGCGGTCCCGGGTCCGCTCAGCCACGTCGTCGAGGTCGTCGGGGTCGGCGCCGAACAGTGGGACGCCACACAGGATGGCTGCCTCCAGGACGGTGCCGACAGCGGTTCCTGGAGCGCCCTTCTCGATCCGGGTCACCAGGGGAGCGGTCACTCCCAGCCTGCCCGCGAGCTCCGCGGCGCTCCAGCCCATTTCGCGGCGGCCAGCAGCGATCTGCGCCCCGAGCGCTTGCAGCGCGTGCGTCGTGGCTGGGAGGTAGGTTCGAGACCGCTTCATGGATCGATCATTGCATAAATCTGCAGTAGGAGGTGTAACTGCTGGTATATGCGCGATTGGGCACTGTCCAGAACCGGATCGCTGGCTCCAACCGCGCACTATCCGTGCGGCGCGTGAGGCGGTGGTGTCCGCGCAGCGCCGGGTCGCCCTGCCGCAGGTGTGGCAGGACCGGGTGCGTGCCCGCGCCGGGTCGGCCGCCGCGGGTGTGCTGCGCCCCATCACAGCGTCCAAGCGCGACATGGCCTGGGCGGCCGGTGACGTGCTCGACGAGGCAGACGTCATGGTGGACAGGCTGCGGTTCGGCTGAGTGTGCGGGGCGGGAGAGCTCCTGCGCTCGGTCAAGTACCCGGCGTAGGGACAATCTCACGCGCTGGCGCAAGATCCACAACATCCCGGCCACCGAGCTCGCGTTACGCGCAGGGGTCACCCGGAACACGCTCCGCAGCATCGAGCGAGGCGAGGGTACAGCCGGGCTGCACAACGTCGTCGCCGTGCTGAACGTCCTCGGACTCACCGACGCCGTGATCGAGGCCACCGAGCCGCTGAACACCGACGTCGGCCGGGCCCGGGCAGATCAAGGGCTGCCGCAGCGGGTTCGCCCACGCCGGGACGAGACGGTGGAGTGAGCGACGTCCAGGTTCACGCTGGGAGAGCGGTTGTGGGTACGACGGTGAGCGAGACTCTGCGGAACCATAGTAGTGACGGCGCGAGCCGGCCGCGCGAGGCGGGGGACGGCGTCGGGCAGAACGCGCCCGCGTCCGATCTGCGGGCGCTCGCAGCCGGTGTCGGCGGGTCGTGGGAAGATGCACGCATGCTTCGTTGGCTGACTTCAGGTGAATCGCACGGCCCCGCACTCGTGGGCATCATCGAGGGTGTTCCCGCAGGTGTGGAGGTGTTGACCTCCGACATCCAAGACGCCCTGGCGCGCCGCCGGCTCGGGTATGGGCGCGGCGCCCGGATGAAGTTCGAGCAGGATGAGGTCCGCATCCTCGCCGGGCTGCGCCACGGCGTGACCCAGGGCGGCCCGTTGGCCATCGAGATCGGGAACTCCGAGTGGCCCAAGTGGGTCGACGTCATGGCCTCCGACCCGGTCGCCCCCGAGCTCCTCGACCGCGCCCGCAACGCCCCGCTCACCCGCCCGCGCCCCGGCCACGCCGACCTCGTCGGCATGCGCAAATACGCCTTCGACGACGCCCGACCGGTCCTGGAGCGCGCCTCCGCGCGCGAGACCGCGACCCGCGTCGCGCTGGGCACAGTGGCCGCGAAGTTCCTCGAGCAGGCCCTGGGCATCCGCCTGGTCTCGCACGTCGTGAGCATCGGCCACATCGCCGTGCCCGACGACGCCCCGCTCCCCACCGCCGACGACGTCGCCTACCTCGACGCCGACCCGGTGCGCTGCCTCGACTCCGCGACCTCCGAGGCGATGGTCGCCGAGATCGACCAGTGCCACAAGGACGCCGACACCCTCGGTGGGGTCATCGAGGTCCTCGCCTACAACGTGCCGACCGGGCTGGGCAGCTACGTGCACAGCGACCGTCGCCTCGACGCCAAGCTGGCCGCCGCGCTCATGGGCATCCAGGCGATCAAGGGCGTCGAGGTCGGCGACGGCTTCCGCACCGCGAGCCGGCGCGGGTCCCAGGCCCACGACGAGATGTCGCGTGACTCGAGCGGGGTCATCCGCCGCGCAACCAACCGCGCCGGTGGCATCGAGGGTGGCATGACCAACGGTGAGATCCTCCGCGTCCGCGCCGCCATGAAGCCGATCTCGACCGTGCCGCGCGCCCTCGCGACGGTTGACGTCGCCTCGGGCGAACCGGCCACCGCTCAGCACCAGCGGTCCGACGTGTGCGCGGTCCCGCCCGCCGCCGTGGTCGCCGAGGCGATGGTCGCCCTGACCCTTGTCGACGTCGTGCTGGAGAAGTTCGGTGGCGACTCCGTCGGGGAGGTCCGGCGCAATGCCGAGGCCTACCTCGCGGCCATCCCCGAGCTGCAGCGCTGAGGAGACTGACCCCATGACTCCCGTTCCCCAGCCCCCTCGCTCGGCGCCCCCCGCGCCGGCGGTCGCCCCGCACCCGTCCACGCAAGCGTCGGGTCGCGGCCCGCGGGTCGTGCTCGTCGGCCCGCCCGGCTCCGGCAAGTCGACGACCGGCCACGCCCTGGCCCACGCCCTGGGCGTGGCGTGGCGGGACACCGACGCGGACGTCGAGGTGACGGCCGGCAAGGCCATCGCCGACATCTTCTTCGACGAGGGCGAGCCCCACTTCCGCGCCCTCGAGCGTCAGGCGGTCGCGGCCGCCCTCGCCGAGCACGACGGCGTGCTCGCCCTCGGCGGCGGCGCCGTCCTGGACGAGGTCACAGAGTCCGCGCTGGCGGCCTACTCCGCCGCCGGGGGAGTCGTGGTGTTCCTCGACGTGAGCCTCGCCCAGGTCGCCCCGCGCGTCGGGTTCAACCAGGCCCGGCCGCTCCTGCTCGGCAATCCCCGCTCGAAGTGGCAGGCACTCATGGTCGCCCGCCGACCCGTCTACGAACGGGTCGCGCGCGTCCACGTGCACACCGACAACAAGACGCCCTCGCAGGTCGCTCAGGAGATCCTCCGTGCGCTCACGGCCGAGGTGCCCCACCCGACGAGCACCGAGGACCCCGCGTGAGCGACCAGCCCCAGACCCAGCCCCCCGCCCGCGTGCGGGTGACCGCCGAGCGCACCTACGACGTCGTCATCGGGCGCCAGCTGCTCGGTGAGCTGCCCGGGCTGCTCGGGACGAGCGTCCGGAAGGTGCTCATCGTGCACACCGAGGCCCTCGAGGCCTCCGCCGCGGCCGTGCGCGAGGACCTCCTCGCCCAGGGCTATGAGGCGCTCCTCGCGGTGATCCCGGACGCCGAGGGCGCCAAGTCGATCGACGTCGTCGCGTTCTGCTGGCAGGTGCTGGGCCAGTCCGACTTCACCCGCTCCGACGCGATCGTCTCGATCGGCGGCGGCGCGACGACCGACGTCGCGGGCTTCATCGCGGCGACCTGGCTGCGCGGCATCCAGGTGTTCCACATCCCGACGACGCTGCTCGCCATGGTCGACGCGGCCGTCGGCGGCAAGACCGGCATCAACACGGCCGAGGGCAAGAACCTCGTCGGGTCGTTCCACAGCCCCAGCGGGGTGCTCTGCGACCTCGTCGCCCTGGAGACGCTGCCCCGGTGGGACTTCGTCGCAGGCCTAGCCGAGATCATCAAGACAGGGTTCATCGCGGACCCGCTCATCCTCGACCTCGTCGAGGCGAACGCCGCGGCGCTGCAGGCCTGGCCGGTGGCCGACGACCACCTGTGGGCGGTCGTGCGCGAGCTCGTCGAGCGGTCCGTCGCGGTCAAGGCGCGGGTCGTCAGCGAGGACCTCAAGGAGGCCTCGCTGCGCGAGATCCTCAACTACGGGCACACCCTCGCCCACGCGATCGAGCAGGTCGAGCGTTACGCCTGGCGGCACGGCGCGGCTGTGTCGGTCGGCATGGTCTTCGCGGCTGAGCTCGCCCGCCTCGCCGGCCGCCTGGACGATTCCGTCGTGGACCGTCACCGGTCCATCCTCATGTCCGTCGGATTGCCGGTGACCTACCGCGGGGACCGCTGGGAGCAGCTGCTCTCGGTCATGCGCCGGGACAAGAAGTCCCGTGGGGACCTGCTGCGCTTCGTGGTCCTGGAGGCCGTCGGGAAGCCCGCACGCCTGGAAGGACCCGACCCGACGCTGCTCGTCGCGGCCTACGCCGAGATCAGCGCGGACGCGCCGACCAGCCGGGTCGTGTCGCTGTAGGGAGTCAGGCCGCGGGTTCCTGAGCGACCCGGACCATGTTGCCTGAGGGGTCGCGGAATGCGCAGTCGCGCGGGCCCCAGGGCTGGTCCACCGGATCCTGGAGGACCTCGGCACCCGAGGCGCGTACGGTCTCGAAGGTCTTGTCGACGTCGTCGGAGCTGAACACGAGCATCGGCAGCTCGCCCTTGGTGAGGAGCTCCTGCAGCGCGTCGCCGTCGGCCTGCGAGCGGCCGGCATGCGGCACCGAGAGGACGAGCCCGAGTCCGGGCTGCGCGTCGCTGCCGAGAGTGACCCAGCGGAACTCGCCCGAGGGCACGTCCATGAGCACCTGGAGGCCGAGCGCGCCGGAGTAGAAGGCGATCGACTCGTCGACGTCGTTGACGGTGATGTTGCAGTACTTCAGTGAGATCGTCATGAAAATGACTCTAGGTGGCGGCCTCCATGGCCGCTTCTTCGATCCTGCTCGATGCCTTCCGGACCGGGCGCGTGTGCGACTTGGCCATGCACGTGGGCATTGCCTTGACCGCAGGGTGCTCGTGGCTCCGGTACGCCGACGGGGTCTGTCCGACGATCTCGGTGAAGCGCGAGCTGAAAGAGCCCACGGACGTACACCCGACCGCCATGCAGGCGTCGGTGACGCTCATGCCCGCCCGCAGCAACGCCATCGCACGCTCGATCCGGCGGGTCATCAGGTAGCTGTACGGCGTCTCTCCATAGGTCGCGCGGAACCGGCGCGAGAAGTGCGCAGTCGACATGAGCGCCTTCTGGGCCATGGTCGGGACGTCGAGCGGTTCGGCGTACTCGCGGTCGATCAGGTCCCGGGCGCGGCGCAGATGAGCGAGGTCCTTCAGCTCCTGCGGAGTCATGATTTGACGGTAGCACCCGGGTTGTCGGGCGTCAGGTGCATCCGCGCAGGTGCCGGCCGTCGCGGATGGTGGGCGGCGCGTCGTCGGGCAGGCAGTCTCCAGTAGGCTCGCGGCATGACGCGAGTTCTTCTTCTCAACGGACCTAACCTCGGCCGGCTCGGCGTGCGCGAGCCGGAGGTCTACGGTTCGCTGTCCTTCGCCGATCTGGTGACCTCCGGTGCGCAGTGGGGGAGTGAGCTGGGCCTTGAGGTCGAGGTCCGCCAGAGCGACGACGAGGCCGAGCTGGTCCACTGGCTCCACGAGGCCGTGGACACCCGCAGCGACGTGGTGATCAATCCCGCCGCTTTCACGCACTACTCCTACGCGCTGCGCGACGCCGCGGCGCAGGTGACGAAGGGCGGGCTGCGGTTGATCGAGGTGCACATCTCCAACCCCTACGCCCGCGAGGAGTTTCGTCACCTGTCGGTCATCGGGCCGGTCGCGACGGGAACGATCGCCGGGTTCGGCTTTGACTCCTACCGGTTGGCGTTGCTGGCACTGGCGGGTTGAGCGGGGCAGCGGCGGCGAGTACGCGCGAACGACCGCCCCGACCGCGGCCTACCGCCGGTGCAGGGACTGGGCGTATTCATCTAGCACGCCAAGGATCCCGGAGTGCTGCCAGACGCGTCCGCGGTTCTTGCCCGTGCATTCTTCGAGGACCCCGGCGGCGGCCAGCTGGGTCAGAGCCCTCTGCGCGGTCGTGTCGTTGGCGCCCAGAACCTCTTTGATGAGTCCCGCGTTGACCACGGGGTGGGCCACCAGGTGGGGTAGCACGCGCCATCCGGCTGCGTCGCTGCGGAGCCCGGACATCCGTTCTCGGGCGCTGCCCACCTCGCCGGCGAGTGCGTCGACAAGGTGGGCGCCTGACCGTGTGGCGAAGCGCGATGCGTCGGCGAACCGCTCCATGACGGGTCTGGCGTTGCCGCGGTGGTACTGCGTGAGTGCATCGAAGTGGCCTCGGGTGTCGCGCAGCAGGCCGGCGGAGATCGGTGCGGTCGTGTCGGTCACGACGCCTTTGGATCGCATGATCGCGTGGACGAGTGCGCGCCCAGTGCGGCCGTTCCCGTCGACGAACGGGTGGATGGTCTCGAACTGGGCGTGGGCGATCGCTGCCTGCACGACGACAGGTAGGTCGTCTCGTCGCATGAACGCGACGAGGTCGGTCAAGAACCACTCAAGATAAAAAAGTGGGCCAAGCGGACCTGAGCTCTCTGGTCGTACGCGAAGAACTCGCCGCACCACTCAAGTAACATGCCTTGATCCCAAGAAATCAAGCCTGAAGCCTTGATTTATGAGAATCAAGGCTCTAGCCTTGATCTATGTTCGTCTTGACAGTTGACCAGCAGCGCAGCACGAGCCGCGGGGATGCGGTGCCCGACCTCATTGGGCACCTGGAGCCGCTCGTGCGCCGACTTCCGGGAGTGCGTCTCCCGCTCGAACGGACGGTGGGGGACGAGGTGCAGATGGTGCTCACCGATCCGCGGTCGACCCTGATGATCGTGCTCGAGATCCTCCGGGTGGGTGGATGGTGGATCGGGCTTGGCATCGGAGCCGTCAACGACCCGCTCCCCGAGCACAGTCGGGAAGCCTCGGGCCCCGCATTCGTCCGCGCACGAGCGGCCGTCGAGCGTGCCAAGACCAAGGCTGCATCAGTCCCGTTGGCCGTGGTGGGGGGCGGGGGAGCCGTCGAGCGGACGGCCGACGTCGAAGCGTTGCTCCGGCTCCTCGGGGCGATCGTCGAGCGCCGGACTCCGCACGGGTGGGAGGTCACCGACCTCCTGCGGCCCGCGGACGTCCGAACCGACGGCGGCGGCGAGCCGCCCCTGACCCAGCGCGAGATCGCCCGTATCCTCGGCATCAGCGAACAGGCCGTCAGCCAGCGGGTACGCACCACGCTATGGGCCGAAGAGGTAGCGGCCTGGCCGCTCGCAACCCGACTACTCCAGGAGGCGGACACATGGGACCAGGCGTGACCTTCGCAATCGTCGTCGGATCGATGGTCGTCAGCATCGTCGGCGGCTGGTACGTCACCCGCGGCATCCTGGCCCTCGCGGCCCGCAACACCGCGCGGGAGGTGACAGGTCCGGTGCCTCCTGGGTCGGCGGACGCCGCAGAGAGCTCTGCGCCAGACGGCGTTCCCGGTGCCAGTGAGAGTGGCGCCGGCGAGAATGGCGCCGGCGCGGGGGAGCCCGTGCCCGACGTCGGACCCACCAGCCCGCAGGCCGTCGCCGCGTTGCGCGGCGGGACCTGGATCGGGATCCTGGAGCGGCTGGCGATCACGGGTCTCATCCTCGTGGGGTATCCCACCGGCATCGCCATCCTCGTGGCGATCAAGGGCCTGGGGCGCTACCCGGAGCTGCGCGACAACCCGGCCGCCTCCGAGCGGTTTGTCATCGGCACGCTGGCCTCGATGGTCTGGGCGGGCGGCCTCGGAGTCCTCGGCGCGTGGCTGATCCACCGGTGAGCCCGGCGTCGGGCATCCGCGGGTTAGACTGAACACCGCTCTCGCGCGGTCCAGTCCTTGGTGTGCAGTCTTCCGGGTGATCGACGAGCGCTGATCCTTGCAAACTCGACAGGAAGACCGAACGTGGCTACCACTAACGACATCAAGAACGGCACCGTGCTCAAGATTGACGGTCAGCTCTGGACCGTCACCGATTTCCAGCACGTCAAGCCCGGTAAGGGTGGAGCGTTCGTCCGCACCAAGATGAAGAACGTCACCTCGGGCAAGATCGTGGATCGTACGTTCAACGCCGGCCTGAAGATCGAGACTGCAACCGTCGACAAGTCCGACATGCAGTACCTCTACAAGGACGGCACGGACTACGTGTTCATGGACACGAACACCTACGACCAGATCAACATCCCCGAGATCGCCGTGGGCGACGCGAAGAACTTCCTGCTCGAGAACCAGAACGTCGTCGTCGCGACGAACGACGGCTCGGTCCTCTACATCGAGCTCCCCGCCTCGGTCATCCTGGAGATCACGTACACCGAGCCCGGCCTGCAGGGCGACCGCTCGACCGGCGGCACCAAGCCCGCCACGCTCGAGACCGGCCACTCGATCCAGGTCCCGCTCTTCCTCGAGCAGGGCACCAAGGTCAAGGTCGATACCCGGGACTCGAGCTACCTCGGCCGAGTGAACGACTGACGTGGGAGCCCGTACCAAGGCGCGTAAGCGCGCACTCGACGTTCTCTTCGAAGCAGAGCAACGTCACCTGGACCCGATCCGGCTGCTTGCCGACCGGCTCGTCGAACCAGGAACCGAGTCTGCGCTGCCGCAGTACTCCGTCGACATCGTCGAGGGTGTGCTCGACCGTCTTGACTGGATCGACGAGCTCCTCGAGACGTACTCCCACGAGTGGGCCCTCGACCGGATGCCTGCGGTCGACCGAGCGCTGCTGCGCATCGGCACGTGGGAGATCCTCTTCAACGAGGACGTGCCCGATGCCGTAGCGATCGACGAAGCCGTCGAGCTGTCCAAGTCGCTGTCCACGGACGACTCTCCGGCCTTCATCAACGGCCTGCTGGGACGCATCGTCGAGCTCAAGCCGACTCTGCTCGCGTAGCTCATAGCGGCCCGCTCGCCCAGGCGAGGGAGGTTGCCACCAGCACCACGAAGGAGTCGCCCACAAGGGCGGCTCCTTCATGCGTATGACGCCGGGCCGAACCGCTGGGTGTCCTCAAATGGCTGGACAAAACGCCCGGCGGGCAGCCATATGGCCGCACTCAGCGGGGGGACGGGTCAGCGGACCGGGACGGCCGCGGCCGGGCGGCCGAGCATGTTGCCCTGGGCGCGACGGACGCCGAGCTCGACGAACGTCTCGAGCTCGAAGACCTGCTCGATGCCCTCGGCGACGACCTCGAGGTCGTGAGCGGCCGCCAGCGCGACGATGGCTCGCAGCACCGCGAGGCCGGGCGGGCTGGACATGTTCCGCACGAAGGACTGGTCGATCTTGAGGATGTCGATCGGCAGCGTCGCGAGCCGCGCGAGGGAGTTGTACCCGGTGCCGAAGTCGTCCAGGGCGATCCTGGCCCCACGGCTGCGCAGCTGCGCGAGCATGCTCACGGTCTGCTGCTCGTCCTGGAGCAGGGCGCCCTCGGTGATCTCCACGGTGAGCATCGACCAGTCTCGATCCCCCCACGCAGCCGCGAGGTCCTCGACGATGGTGGGTTCGGCCAGCTGGCGGGCCGAGAGGTTGATGGCCACCGGCAGGTCGAAGCGTTCGGTGGCCGCGAAGGCCTTGCGGAACGTCATGTTGCCGATCGCGACGATGAGCCCGGAGGTCTCGGCGTAGTCCAGCCACTCCCGTGGCTCGCGCAGCCTGCCGTTGAACTCCCACCGCGCGAGCGCCTCCAGGCCGAGCACCTGGAGGGTCGTGGTGTCCACGATCGGCTGGAAGTGCACGCAGAACTGCTCCTCCTCGACGGCCTTGTTGATCTCTCGATGCAGCAGGTTCTCTGCGGCGACCTGGGCCTCGAGGTGCTTGTCGAAGACCAGCACCCCGACCTTGGTCCGTTTCGCCTCGAGCATGGCGATGTCGGCGCAGAGGGTCAGGGCCTCGGCGTCGATCGTGTCGCCCGGCGCCGAGACGGTGATCCCCACACTGATCCGGGGGATCGGCCTGCCCTGGGACGTCTCCAGGAAGTCGTCCCGGATCCGCGAGGCGAGCCGCAGCAGTGCCGCGTCGTCGCCCGCGCGCTCGACGACGATGATGAACTCGTCCCCGCCCAGCCGCGCCACGAAGACGTCGTCCCCGACCGTCTCGCGCAGGTGGGCCGAGGCCAGGACGAGGATCTGGTCTCCCCAGGCGTGGCCGTACTGGTCGTTGACGTGCTTGAAGCCGTCGAGGTCCGCGTAGAGCAGGGCGACGCGGCTGCGTTCGATGCTCCCGCGCTCGATGGCGTTGACGAGGTGCTCGTCGATCGCGTTGCGGTTGGGCAGCCCGGTGAGCGCGTCACTGAAGGCCGCCCGGCTGAGCCGGGCGGCGAGGGCATGGCGCTCGGCCGCGGACGAGACGACGTTGGCCAGCGCCATGAGCAGCTTGCGTTCGCTGGGGTCTGTGGCGATGTGCGGATGCGGGGACAGGTCGGTGACGAAGCGCCCGCGGGAGAGGGTGCGGATCGTGCCACGGATCGTCGGGTCGCCAAGGAGTTCGCGGGCCTCCTCCTCGGCACGGCGCAGCAGGGCGTGCGGGTCGCGCACGTACCAGGCGAGGTTGCTCAACCGGGCCTGCGCATCACGCATGGACCGCTGCTGTTCTGCCTTGCGCTGACCGTGCCGGATCCGCCGCAGCGCGAGGACCTCGAGGGCGACTATGAGCGGAACGAGCCAGGCGCTGGCCAATGCCGAGCGGGTCGTCGCGCTGGGCGCGAGGTAGGAGACCACCAGCAGCGTGACGCTCAGCCCTGCCGCGCCGACGAGGGCCCTGCGGGTGCGCCGGCTCGGGGTGCGCCGCAGGCTGACCGCCAGGTAGAGACCGACGACCGCGGCCGGGACGAGGAAGGCCGCGATGCTCGTCGCGGTGTGCAGGGCGCCGATGCGGGGTTCGGTCCGGGCCGTGACGAAGCCCGTGACGAGGAGAACCGTGTGCAGCGCGAAGCCCGCGGACGCGACGATGAGGTATGCCCGGAACGGCGGCCCGTCGGCGTAGGAGTGGGCGACAGGCAGGGCCAGCAGCAGCGCGACCGCGAGCGCGACGGCGGCGAGCACGGTCAGCGGGTCGTGCCACACGGTTCCGACGGATACCAGGGCGAGGGCGTCGCAGAAGAAGACGGCGGCGAGCGCGATGGACCAGATGAGTGTCCAGTGCGAGTGTTCGTTGCCCGGGTCGTCCCGGCGCCACACCGTGTGGAGCACACACAGCCCGGCGACCAGACCAGCGGCGATGCACTGCATCATGACGGTCCAGACGGCGACTGTGTCGTGCATGTGTGGGTTATCGGCACCCCGGGTGGGGACTTGAGGTGAGAGCGCTGTCAGTCGGACCTACGTCCTAGTAACTTACGGACCCGTAGGTTAAAGTCTGACGGTGACCTCGACCTATGCGCAGCGCCCTTGGTTGTCCTCCTATGCGCCGGAGGTCGCCCCCGACGTCGACGTCCCCGACGAGCCGCTGGGCGCGGCACTCGAGCGCGCGGGCACGGCGTTCCCGGAACGCGTCGCCCTCGATTTCATGGGTCGTACGACGACGTACGCCGAGTTGACCGACGAGGTCGACCGGGCGGCGTCGGCGCTGATCAGCCTGGGCGTCAAGCCGGGGGACCGGGTCGCGATCGCGCTGCCGAACTGCGCCGCGCACGTCGTGGCGTTCTACGCCGTCCTGCGCATCGGCGCGGTCGTCGTCGAGCACAACCCCACCTATACCGAGTCAGAGCTTGAGCACCAGCTCGCCGACTCGGGCGCCGTCGTGGCGATCTGCTGGGAGGACACCGCCGTCAAGGTGCTCGCCGTCGCTGCGCGCACCGAGGTGCGCACGGTGGTCGCCGTCGACATGTCCCGCGACCTGCCTGGGATCAAGCGGCTTGCGCTCTCCCTGCCGATCAAGAAGGCGCGTGAGCTGAAGTCGGCGATGCGCACCAAGGTCCCCGACGGAACGCTCATGTGGCACACCTTGCTGCGCGGGGCGAGCCCCCTCGAAGACTCCTTCCCCCGCCCCCGCGGCGGGGACCTCGCGCTGCTGCAGTACACCGGCGGCACGACCGGGACCCCCAAGGGGGCGATGCTCACCCACCGCAACCTCGTCGCCAACGCGGTCCAGGGCGCCGAGTGGACCGGCGCCCAGCGCAAGGTCGATGCGGGGGAGCCCGGCGAGGTCGTCTACGGCGTCCTGCCGTTCTTCCACGCCTTCGGCCTCACCCTGTGCCTGTCCTACACCCTGGCGATCTCCGCCACGCTTGTGCTCTTCCCCAAGTTCGACGTCGCCTCCGTGCTCGAGGCCCAGCGCCGCCGCCCGGGCACGTTCCTGCCTGCGGTCCCGCCGATGCTCGACCGCCTCACCGCGGGCGCGGTGAAGAAGAACGCCGACCTCACCTCCTTCCGCTACGCCATCTGCGGGGCCATGCCGATGTCGGCCGCGACCGCGCAGGGGTGGGAGAGATTGACCGGCGGCCTGGCGATCGAGGGCTACGGCATGACCGAGACCTCGCCCGTTGCGCTGGGCAGCCCGCTGTCCGACGCGCGGCGCCCCGGCATGCTCGGGCTGCCCTTCCCGTCGACCGACATCCGCGTGACCGACCCGGACGACCCCACCAAGGAGGTCGCGCCGGGGGAGCGCGGGGAGCTGCTCATCGCCGGACCGCAGGTCTTCGACGGCTACTGGCGCCGCCCCCAGGAGACCGCGGACTCCCTCGTCGTCGCTGACGGCAAGACCTGGGTCCGGACCGGCGACGTCGTCGTCATGGACGGCGACGGCTTTGTCGAGGTGGTCGACCGGATCAAGGAGATGATCATCACCGGCGGCTTCAAGGTCTTCCCCTCCCAGGTCGAGGAGTGCCTGCGCCGGATGCCCGGCGTGGCCGACGCGGCCGTCGTCGGGCTCCCGGGGGGAGAGCTGGGGGAGAAGGTCGTCGCTGCGCTCGTGCTCGCGGCCGACGCGACCGGGATCGACCTCGAGGCGGTCCGGGCCTGGTGCGAGAAGAACATCGCCCGCTACGCCCTGCCCAAACAGCTGGTCATCTTGCCCGACCTGCCGAGGTCTCAGATCGGCAAGGTCCTGCGCCGCGTCGTCCGCGACCAGGTGATCGCTGCCGGCTGACCCGCTCGGCCCGTGGACACGCGCCCGGGCAGCCCGGCGTAGGAGGTACGATCGAGGCATCCTGCTTGACATCCTTTAAGAGCCGTCCCGAGAGGCGGAGAAGGAGGTCGCCAGATGACATCTGGCCCTGTGACGCCCTCATCCGGTCCCACGTTTTCCGACGCCAACGCGTCCGTCCCTGATCCGGTCGAGGTCCTCGGCGCGACCGAGATCTCCCGGGCACTGACCCGCATCGCGCACGAGATCCTCGAACGCAACAAGGGCGGAGCCGACCTCGTCCTGCTCGGCATCCCCACCCGCGGTGTGCCGCTCGCCCGCCGCCTCGCCGAGCGCCTCGCCGAGGTCGAGCCCGGGCTGGACGCCGCCGCCCTGGTGGGCACGCTCGACGTGACCATGCACCGCGACGACCTGCACCGCCAGCCCCCGCGCGTGATCGGCAGCACCAACCTGCCCGACGGCGGGATCGACGGCCGCGTCGTCGTGCTCGTCGACGACGTGCTCTTCTCCGGCCGCACCATCCGCGCCGCCCTCGATGCGATCAGCGACATCGGCCGCCCGCGCGCCGTGCAGCTCGCCGCGCTCGTCGACCGCGGTCACCGTGAGCTGCCGATCCGGCCCGACTACGTCGGTAAGAACCTGCCCACCTCGCTCAGCGAGCGGGTCCAGGTCCGCCTCGCCGAGATCGACGGCGACGATGCGGTGGTCATCTCTCAGCCCGGCCCCACCGGGGAGGCCCGCGCGTGAAGCACCTGCTCACGACCGCCGACCTCACCCGCGCCGACGCGATCTCGATCCTCGACACCGCCGCCCAGATGGCCGCGACCCAGTCCCGGGAGATCAAGAAGCTCCCGACGCTGCGCGGACGCACCGTGGTCAACCTCTTCTTCGAGGACTCCACCCGCACCCGCATCTCCTTCGAGACCGCTGCCAAGCGCCTCTCGGCCGACGTCATCAACTTCTCCGCCAAGGGCTCGAGCGTGTCCAAGGGCGAGTCGCTCAAGGACACCGCGCTGACCCTGCAAGCCATGGGGGCCGACGCCGTCGTCATCCGGCACCAGTCCTCCGGCGCCCCGCACACCCTGGCCACGTCCGGCTGGGTGGACTCCGCGGTCATCAACGCCGGCGACGGGATGCACCAGCATCCCACCCAGGCGCTGCTCGACGCGTACACGATCCGCCGCCACCTCAGCGGCGAGCGCCGAGACGCCCGCGACCCCGCTGCTGCGCCGCTGGCCGGCGCCGGCCTCGGGGGAGACCTGACCGGGCTCAAGGTCGCGATCGTCGGCGACGTGCTGCACTCGCGCGTGGCGCGTTCCAACGTTCAGCTCCTGCACACCCTCGGCGCGGACGTGACCCTCGTCGCCCCGCCCACCCTCGTCCCCGTCGGGGTCGAGGCCTGGCCCTGCGCGGTCTCCTACCACCTCGACGAGGTGCTCACCGATGTCCAGCCCGACGCCGTCATGATGCTGCGCGTGCAGCGCGAGCGGATGTCGAGCGCGGGCGGCGGGTTCTTCCCCAGCCCGCTCGAGTACACCCGCAACTACGGCCTGGACCGGCGCCGGCTCGCCCACCTCCCCGACCACACGATCGTCATGCACCCGGGCCCGATGAACCGCGGCCTGGAGATCTCCGCCGAGGCGGCGGACTCGCCCCGCGCGGTCATCGTCGAGCAGGTCGCCAACGGCGTCGCGGTTCGGATGGCCGTCCTCTACCTCCTGCTCGCAGGAGACATGTCGAACCAAGTCCCGGCACAGAACGTCTCGTCACAGAAGGTCTCATCACAGAAGGCAGGCCACCAATGAGCGCGGCACCCAGTCAGGTCAGGTACCTCCTGCGCAACGTCGCCCCTCTTGGCGCCGACCGCGTCGACATGCTCCTCGCCGGCGGTGTCATCGAGGCGTTCGCCCCGGCCGGCACGCTGTGGTCCGACGGCGACGTCGTCGTCATCGAGGCCGCCGCGCTGATTGCCCTGCCCGGCCTCGTCGACCTGCACACCCACCTGCGCGAGCCCGGCCGCGAGGACGCCGAGACCATCTACTCCGGGACCCGCGCCGCGGCCGTGGGCGGCTTCACCGCCGTGCACGCCATGGCGAACACGACCCCGGTCCAGGACACCGCGGGCGTCGTCGAGCAGGTCTGGCGGATCGGGACCGAGGCCGGCTGGGCCGACGTCCACCCGGTCGGCGCCGTGAGCGTCGGCCTGGAGGGCACGCACCTCGCCGAGCTCGGCGCGATGGCCGACTCCGCCGCCCAGGTCCGTGTGTTCTCCGACGACGGCAAGTGCGTCTGGGACCCGATCCTCATGCGTCGCGCCCTCGAATACGTCAAGGCCTTCGACGGCGTCATCGCCCAGCACGCCCAGGAGCCTCGCCTGACCGAGGGCGCGCAGATGAACGAGGGGGTCGTCTCCGCCGAGATCGGCCTCGCCGGCTGGCCGGCCGTCGCGGAAGAGGCGATCATCGCCCGCGACGTGCTGCTCGCCGAGCACGTCGGTTCCCGCCTGCACGTGTGCCACCTGTCCACGGCCGGCTCGGTCGACCTCATCCGCTGGGCCAAGGCCCGCGGCATCTCCGTCACCGCCGAGGTCACCCCGCACCACCTCATCCTCACCGACGAGCTGGCCCGCGGCTACGACCCGCTGTTCAAGGTCAACCCCCCGCTGCGCACCGCGGCCGACGTCGAGGCGGTCCGCGAGGGCCTCGCCGACGGCACGATCGACATCGTCGCGACCGACCATGCCCCGCACACCCGCGAGGACAAGGACTGCGAATGGTCCGCGGCCGCCTTCGGGATGACCGGTCTGGAGACCGCGCTGAGCGTCGTCCAGCAGACCATGGTCGACTCCGGCCGGATGACCTGGGCCGACGTGGCCCGGGTGCTCTCGACCGCCCCGGCTCAGATCGGACGGATCACCGACGGCCCACGCCCGCAGGGCCGGCCGCTCGAGGTCGGTGAACCCGCGAACATCGTGCTGGTCGACCCGGCCGCGGTGCGCGTCGTCGTGCCGGCCGAGCAGGCCACGGCGAGCGGCAACTCGCCCTTCGGCGGCCGCGAGCTGCCCGGACAGGTCGTGGCGACCTTCCTGCGCGGACGGGCCACCGTGCTCGACGGCGTCCCCGTGGACCCCGCTGCGCGCCACGGAGATGCCCGATGAACCTGCCCATGCCGCTCGCCGTCGCGCTCATGCTCGCCGTCGGCGCGCTGATCCTGCTGGCCATGTGGCGCGGCTGGCGAGGCTTGCGGCGCCGCGGCGCGCCCCGGGTGGGCACCCTGGCCACCCTGCCCGACGCCGGCGCGCTCGGCGCGGCGCGCACCGCGCCGATCGAGGGCACGTACGTGTCCAGCACGGGCGCCGGAGACTGGCTCGACCGGGTGGGAGCCGGCGATCTCGGCTTCCGCGCCCGCGCCGTCGTGCAGGTCTACGACGCCGGCGTCCGCATCGCCCGGGCGGGCGCAACCGACCTGTTCGTGCCGGTCGCCGCGCTCGTCGGGGTCCGCCTGACCTCCGGGATGGCCGGCAAGTACGTCGGCGGCAAGGGCATCGTCGTCCTTCGATGGACGACGCCCGCCGCGGACGGCACGCTCACGACCCTGGACACCGGAATCCGCACTGCCCACGCGGCCGACCGATCCACGCTTCTTGATGCGGTCAGCGCCCTCGTGGCCACCGCGAACCCCCTTCCCCCTGACTCGAACAACCCGAAGGAGTCCGAGTGACTACGCAACTGCACGCGCCGCAACTGCACGCGACTAAGACCCCCGGCGAGGTGGTCTCTGACGCCGCGCTGCTCGTCCTCGAGGACGGCCGCACATTCTCTGGGCGCGCCTACGGCGCGACCGGGACCACAACCGCTGAGATCGTGTTCAACACGGGGATGAGCGGATACCAGGAGACCCTGACCGACCCCTCCTACCACCGCCAGATCGTCGTCATGACGGCCCCGCACATCGGCAACACCGGGGTCAACCACGACGACCCCGAGTCGGTCAAGATCTGGGTCGCCGGCTTCGTCGTGCGCGACCCCGCCCGCCGCGCCTCCAACTGGCGCTCCGAGGGCTCCCTCGACGACGAGCTCGTCGGCCAGGGCATCGTCGGGATCTCCGAGATCGACACCCGGGCCCTGACCCGCCACCTGCGCGAGGCCGGCGTCATGCGCGCCGGGATCTTCTCCGGCGAGGCGCTCCTGGCCGGGGGATACCCGCGACCCATCGACTCCTTCGTGGCCGAGGTCCGGGCGACCCCGTCGATGGCCGGGTTGAACCTCGTCGCCGAGGTCAGCACCAAGACCGCCTACGTCGTCGAACCCCTCGGCGCATTCGCCGGGAAGGCCCCGCTCAAGACGGTCGTCGCGGTCGACCTGGGCATCAAGTCGATGACCCCGCAGCGCCTCGCCGAGCGCGGCATGCGGGTCCACGTCATCCCCTCCGCCTCGACGATCGAGGACATCCTCGCCCTGTCCCCGGACGGTGTCTTCTTCTCCAACGGCCCCGGCGACCCCAGCGCTGCCACCCACGAGGTCGCCCTGCTCCGCGAGGTCCTCGACCGCGGGTTGCCGTACTTCGGCATCTGCTTCGGCAACCAGATCCTCGGGCGTGCCCTGGGCTTCGGCACGTACAAGCTCGCCTACGGCCACCGCGGGATCAACCAGCCCGTCATGGACCTGGCCACCCGCAAGGTGGAGATCACCTCCCAGAACCACGGTTTCGCCGTCGACGCCCCGATCGGGGAAGAGGCGCCGGCGCCCTATGGCGAGGGCCGCTACGGCCGCGTGATCGTGTCCCACGTCGGGCTCAACGACAACGTCGTGGAGGGGCTCGAGTGCCTCGACATCCCGGCGTTCTCCGTCCAGTACCACCCCGAGGCAGCAGCCGGCCCGCACGACGCCGCCTACCTCTTCGACCGCTTCCTCGACCTCATGACGTCCGGTGCGCCGTCCGCCGCGGGCCTCTCGGCCGCGACCGCCACCACCACGCCCGCCAAGGAGAACTGACCAGTGCCTCGCAGAACAGACATCAACTCCGTCCTGGTCATCGGCTCCGGGCCGATCGTCATCGGCCAGGCGTGCGAGTTCGACTACTCCGGTACGCAGGCCTGCCGCGTGCTCAAGGAGGAGGGCATCCGTGTCATCCTCCTCAACTCCAACCCGGCCACGATCATGACCGACCCGGAGTTCGCCGACGCCACGTACATCGAGCCGATCACGACGGACGTGCTCACCTCGATCATCGCCAAGGAGCGCCCCGACGCGGTCCTGGCGACCCTGGGCGGGCAGACCGCGCTCAACGCGGCGATCGCCCTCGACGAGGCCGGCGTGCTGGCCAAGTACAACGTCGAGCTCATCGGCGCGAACATCGCGGCGATCCAGAAGGGTGAGGACCGCCTGAAGTTCAAGGACGTCGTCACCAAGTGCGGCGGGGAGTCCGCGCGCTCGGTCATCATCCACGCGATCGACGAGGCCGTCGCGGCCGCCGAGGACCTCGGCTACCCGATGGTCGTGCGCCCCTCCTTCACGATGGGCGGCCTCGGCTCCGGGATCGCCTATGACGAGGTCCAGCTGCGCCGCATCGTCGGGCAGGGCCTGCACTACTCGCCCACGACCGAGGTGCTCCTGGAAGAGTCCATCCTCGGCTGGAAGGAGTACGAGCTCGAGCTCATGCGCGACAAGGCCGACAACGTCGTAGTCATCTGCTCGATCGAGAACGTCGACCCGGTCGGCGTGCACACCGGCGACTCCGTCACCGTGGCGCCCGCGCTCACCCTGACCGACCGCGAGTACCAGAACCTGCGCGACATCGGCATCGCGATCATCCGCGAGGTCGGCGTGGACACCGGTGGCTGCAACATCCAGTACGCCGTGCACCCCGAGACCGGGCGCGTCGTCGTCATCGAGATGAACCCGCGCGTCTCCCGCTCCTCCGCGCTGGCCTCCAAGGCGACCGGCTTCCCGATCGCGAAGATCGCCGCGAAGCTCGCCGTCGGGTACACCCTCGACGAGATCCCCAACGACATCACCGGGTCTACGCCGGCGTCCTTCGAGCCCTCCCTCGACTACGTCGTGGTCAAGGTGCCCCGCTTCGCCTTCGAGAAGTTCCCGGCCGCGGACGACACCCTGACCACGACCATGAAGTCGGTCGGTGAGGCCATGTCGATGGGTCGCAACTTCACCGAGGCCCTCGGCAAGGCGCTGCGCTCGCTCGACAAGTCCGGAGCGACCTTCCACTGGGACGGTGAGGCCCCCTCGGGAGCCGCGCTCGAGGCGCTGCTCGTGACGATCGCCCGACCGACCGAGAGCCGGCTCGTCCAGACGCAGCAGGCGCTGCGCGGCGGGGCGAGCATCGAGCAGGTCTTCGACGCCACGAAGATCGACCCGTGGTACCTCGACCAGATCCAGCTCATCAACGAGGTCGCAGCCGAGGTCGCTGCGGCCGACGCGCTCACCAAGGACGTGCTCACCCGCGCCAAGCGGCACGGCCTCTCCGACGCCCAGATCGCCTCGCTGCGGGGCATCGGCGGCACCCGGGCAGCGGGGGAGTCCACTGTGCGCGAGGTTCGCCGCGCGCTCGGCGTCCGCCCCGTCTTCAAGACGGTCGACACGTGCGCCGCGGAGTTCAAGGCCGAGACGCCGTACTACTACTCCACCTACGACCTGGAGACCGAGGTCCGTCCGCGCGAGCGCGAGGCAGTCCTCATCCTGGGCTCCGGGCCCAACCGCATCGGTCAGGGCATCGAGTTCGACTACTCCTGCGTGCACGCGGCACTCGCGCTCAAGGGCGATTACGAGACCGTCATGATCAACTGCAACCCCGAGACGGTCTCGACCGACTACGACACCGCGGACCGTCTCTACTTCGAGCCGCTGACCTTCGAGGACGTCCTCGAGGTCTACGAGGCCGAGCTTGCCGCCGGTCCCGTCAAGGGCATCATCGTCCAGCTCGGCGGGCAGACCCCGCTCAGCCTCGCGCAGCGCCTGGCCGACGCCGGCCTGCCGATCCTGGGCACCTCGCCCGAGGCGATCGACGCCGCCGAAGACCGTGCCGCCTTCGGCCGGGTGCTCGCCGAGGCGGGCCTGCCGGCCCCGGCCTTCGGCACCGCGACGACCCTCGTCGCGGCCGTCGAGATCGCTGCCGGGATCGGCTACCCGGTCCTGGTGCGCCCGTCCTACGTGCTCGGTGGGCGCGGCATGGAGATCGTCTACTCCGAGGAGCAGCTCACCGGCTACGTCGAGCGCGCCCTCGGCGAGGTCGCACGCTCGGGCGGGCACCTCGCCCCGATCCTCATCGACCGCTTCCTCGACGACGCCATGGAGATCGACGTCGACGCGCTCTACGACGGCGAGGAGATGTTCCTCGGTGGTGTCATGGAGCACATCGAAGAGGCCGGGATCCACTCCGGCGACTCCGCCTGCGTCCTGCCGCCGGTCTCCCTCTCCGAGGCCGAGATCGCCCGGATCCGCCGCTCGACCGAGGCGATCGCCAAGGGCGTGGGCGTCCGCGGGCTGCTCAACGTCCAGTACGCGCTCGTCTCCGACGTGCTCTACGTCCTGGAAGCCAACCCGCGCGCCTCGCGCACGGTGCCCTTCGTCTCCAAGGCGACCGGGGTGTCCCTGGCCAAGGCCGCGGCCCTGGTCATGGTCGGTCACACGATCGCCGACCTACGGGCCAGCGGGGTCCTCCCGCTGACCGGCGACGGCGGCACGCTCGACCTCGACGCGCCCATCGCGGTCAAGGAAGCGGTCCTGCCGTTCAAGCGCTTCCGTACGACCGAGGGCGTGGCCGTAGACACGGTCCTCGGCCCGGAGATGCGCTCGACCGGTGAGGTCATGGGCTTCGACGAGGACTTCCCGACGGCCTTCGCCAAGTCCCAGGCCGCTGCGTTCGGTGGGCTGCCCACGTCCGGCTCGGTCTTCATCTCCGTCGCCGACCGTGACAAGCGCGCGATCGTCTTCCCGGTCAAGCGCCTGACCGAGCTCGGCTTCGAGATCCTCGCCACGGCCGGCACGGCGAACGTGCTGCGCCGCAACGGCATCCCGTCCACGGTCGTGCGCAAGAACTCTGAGGGCCGGGGCCCGGGCGGGGAGCCGACGATCGTCGACCTCATCACGGACGGCAAGGTCGACATGGTCGTCAACACCCCCTCCGGCCAGGGCGCCCGCGCCGACGGCTACGAGATCCGGGCGGCCACGACGGCCGCGGACAAGCCAATCGTGACCACGGTCGCCCAGCTCGCCGCCGCGGTCCAGGGCATCGAGGTCATCCGGGACCGCCCGTTCACGGTGCGCAGCCTGCAGGAGTACGTCAAGGTCGAGGTGCGCCCGTGACGGCGGGTCCCCTCGATCCTGGCGCTGCCCGCCCCGCTCCCTTCGGGGAGCGGCTGGCGGCCGCCATGGTGGCCTTCGGGCCGCTGTGCGCGGGCATCGACCCGCACCCCGGCCTGCTCGCCGCCTGGGGTTTGCCCGACGACGCGTCCGGGCTGCGGTCCTTCGCATTGACCGTTGTCGATGCCCTCGGTGGACAGGTGGCCGCGCTCAAGCCGCAGTCCGCGCTGTTCGAGCGGCACGGTTCGGCCGGCATGGCGGTTCTCGAAGAGGTCATCGCCGCGGCCCGGTCCGCACACACATTGACGATTGTCGATGCCAAGCGCGGGGACATCGGCTCGACGATGACCGGCTACGCGGAGGCGTTCCTGCGGGAGGGGTCCCCGCTCGCCGGTGACGCGCTCACCGTCTCGCCGTACCTGGGCTTCGGCTCCCTGCAGCCCGCGATCGACATCGCGGCTGCGAACGGCCGGGGTCTGTTCGTGCTGTGCCTGACGTCCAACCCGGAGGGCGCGCAGGTCCAGCACGCCCGCACGGCCTCGGGGGAGACCGTGGCCGCGCAGATCGCCCGGCAGGCGGGCGCGGTCAACGCGGCCGAGCTCGCCGACCGCGGTGGGTCTGCTGCCGGCGCGTCTGTGCCGTCGATGGGTTCGGTCGGCCTCGTCGTGGGCGCGACCATCGGTGATGCGGCCCGGACCACCGGCGTCGACCTCTCCGCGGTGAGGGGCCCGCTGCTCGCACCCGGCGTGGGCGCACAGGGCGCAGGCTCGGCCGAGCTCGCGCAGGTGTTCGGGTCTGCCCGGGGGCAGGTGCTCGCCTCGTCGTCGCGCGGGGTGCTCGCCGCCGGGCCGGACGGGCGCGCGCTGCTGGCGGCCGCCCGCCGAGCCGCAGATGACGCCGCGCAGGCCCTCCAGGGCTGACTTGCGCGACCCAGCGACCACCCGTGGATCCGTCCGCGGGTGGTCGCGCTGCTTCGGTTCCGGGTGATTATGCAGGTCGCGGCGTGTGAAGGTCTGTCGTTCACGTTGCCGATAACCCAGAACATGGATAGTTTCGCAGTATGTTCCCGCTCGTCCAAGGAAGGTGACCGGAGTGCCACTACCTGAGCTAACTCCTGAACAACGTGCTGCCGCGCTCGAGAAGGCCGCTAGTGCCCGACGGGCGCGTGCAGAGGTCAAGAACCGCCTGAAGTATTCTTCAGGGGTCCTCTCTGAAGTGATCGAGCAGGGCCGTACCGATGACGTCATCGGAAAACTGAAAGTTGTCTCGCTGCTTGAGTCGTTGCCGGGAGTCGGCAAGGTCAAGGCCCGCGCGATCATGACGGAGGTCGGCATTGCCGAGAGTCGTCGTGTGCGGGGTCTGGGTCCGCACCAGGCAGCGGCCCTCATCGAAAGGTTCGGCTGATCATCTCCGCTTCATCCGCTGGCTCACCGTCCCCCCGCCTGACCGTCCTTGCTGGCCCGACGGCGGTGGGGAAGGGAACCGTCTCCGCTGACATCCGTGCCCGCTACCCCGACGTGTGGTTGTCTGTCTCGGCTACCACCCGTGATCCTCGCCCCGGCGAGGTGGACGGCGTCCACTACCTCTTCGTCGGGCCCACCCGGTTCGCCGAGATGGTCGAGCGCGGAGAGCTCCTGGAGTGGGCCGTGGTGCACGGTCAGAACAGCTACGGCACCCCTCGCGGTCCGGTCGAGGAGAAGCTCGCCGCCGGCGTCGCGACGCTGCTCGAGATCGACCTGCAGGGAGCCCGTCAGGTCCGCGAGTCCATGCCGGACGCACGGTTCGTCTTCCTCGCCCCGCCCAGCTGGACCGAGCTCGAACGGCGCCTCGTCGGACGCGGGACCGAAGGGCCCGAGGAGCGCGAACGACGCCTGGCGACCGCCCGCGTCGAACTGGCCGCAGCACCGGAGTTCGATCACGTGATCATCAACGACGACGTCCGACGCGCCGCGGACGAACTCATGTCCGTGATGGGCGTCCCCGCAACGGCGACCCGCGCTCGGTAGACGCAGTAGACTGGTCTATTGATCCGCAATCCCTCAACACCTTCGGAGTTGACCTGTGTCTGGAACCGTCGCCGCCCCCGTGGGCATCACTGACCCGCCCATCGACGACCTGCTCAACCGCGTGGACTCCAAGTACGCCTTGGTCGTCTTCTCCGCGAAGCGTGCCCGTCAGATCAACGCGTACTACTCCCAGCTCCACGAGGGCCTGCTCGAGTTCGTCGGCCCGCTCGTCGAGACGCGCAACCAGGAGAAGCCGCTGTCGATCGCGATGCGCGAGATCAACGCGGGCCTGCTGACCAGCACCCCGATCGTGGAACCCGTCACCGACGCCGACGCGTCCTGACGCGCTGACGCACCAGGAGAGAGCGGCCGGCATGCGTGTGATCCTCGGCGTGAGCGGAGGCATCGCCGCGTACAAGGCTGTTCTGCTCCTGCGGCTGCTGGCCGAGGCAGGGCACTCGGTGCGGGTGATCCCGACCGAGTCCGCCCTGCGCTTTGTCGGCGCACCCACCTGGGAGGCGCTCTCGGGCAAGCCCGTGACAACCACCGTCTTCGACGACGTGCCGCACGTGCCGCACGTGGCCCTCGGCCAGGAGGCCGACCTCGTGGTCGTCGCCCCGGCCACGGCCGACCTGCTCTCCCGGATGGCCACCGGACGCTCGGACGACCTGCTCACCGCGACCCTGCTCACCGCACGGTGCCCGGTCCTGGTCGCCCCCGCGATGCATACCGAGATGTGGTTGCACCCCGCGGTCGAGGCCAACGTCGCGACCCTGCGGAGCCGCGGCGTGACTGTGCTCGATCCCGCCTCCGGGCGGCTGACCGGCGCGGACACCGGTCCTGGCCGGCTGCCCGAGCCGGAAGACATCTTCGCGGCCGCCATGGCGCTGACCGTGGATGCCGCTGACGGCGGCGCCGGCGACCTCACCAACAGCCTTACCGGCACCCACGTGCTCATCTCGGCCGGTGGCACCCGCGAACCGATCGACCCGGTGCGGTTCATCGGCAACCGCAGCTCGGGGCGTCAGGGCTACGCTCTGGCCGCCGAGGCTCACCGTCGCGGTGCGCTGGTGACCCTCGTCGCCGCCAACGTCGACCTGCCCGATCCGGCCGGGGTCGCGGTCGTGCACGTGGAGACGACCCAGGAGCTGGCCGAGGCCGTCCGCGAGGGGGCAGAGTCTGCCGACCTCATCATCATGGCCGCGGCGATCGCAGACTTCCGTCCAGCCACGGTGACCACCCACAAGGTCAAGAAGACCGGCGACGGCGTGGTCGCGCCGATCGAGCTCGTGGTGAACCCGGACATCCTCGCCGGCCTCGTCGAGGCACGCCCCGATCTGCTCGCTCGACGCGGCGGGTCTCAGGTCATCGTCGGTTTCGCCGCGGAGACCGGCGATGCGACCGGCGACGTGCTGCAGCACGGCCGCGCCAAGGCCGCCCGCAAGGGCGCGGACCTGCTGGTCGTCAACCCGGTGGGCGGAGGCCGGGGCTTCGGCGACGTCGACAACGACGTGACGATCCTCACCGCCGCAGGCGACGTCGTCACGGCGTTCACCGGCAGCAAGGACGCGGTCGCCCGGGCGATCCTCGACGAGGCCGCTCAGATTCTGACGACCCGCTCCTGACGTCCGCGGACCGGTGGCCGCGTCGCCGCTGTCTCAAGGGTTCGACGGGCTGCCGAGGCGATGGGCCCAAGACCGTATCCTTGGCGCATGACTGAAGCCCTCCGCCTGTTCACGTCCGAGTCCGTGACTGAAGGTCACCCGGACAAGGTGTGCGACCAGATCTCTGACGCGATCCTCGACGCTCTCCTCGAGCAGGACCCGGCCTCCCGGGTCGCCGTCGAGACCCTCGTCACGACCGGGCTCGTGCACGTCGCCGGTGAGGTCTCGACCTCCGCCTACGTCGAGATCCCGCAGATCGTGCGCCAGGTGGTCAAGGAGATCGGCTACACGTCGTCGGCCATCGGATTCGACGGTGACTCGTGCGGCGTGTCCGTCTCGATCGGCCAGCAGTCGCCCGACATCGCCCAGGGCGTCGACAAGGCGCTCGAGCAGCGTGACGACACCGGGGACCTCGACCCGCTCGATGCTCAGGGCGCCGGCGACCAGGGCCTGATGTTCGGCTACGCGAGCGACGAGACCGCGACCCTCATGCCGTTGCCCATCTTCGCGGCGCACCGCCTGGCCGAGCGCCTCGCCCAGGTCCGCAAGGACCACTCGCTGCCCGGGCTGCGCCCGGACGGCAAGACGCAGGTCACGATCGCCTACGACGGCGATCTCGCGGTCAAGGTCGACACGATCGTCGTCTCCACCCAGCATGACCCCGACGTCCGTCAGGACGAGCTGGCAGCACTGGTGAGCGAGCTTGTCGTCGCCCCGGTCCTGGCCGGGCTCGACCTGCCCTCCGACGACTACCGCCTCATCGTCAACCCGACCGGGACCTTCGTCGTCGGCGGCCCCAAGGGCGACGCCGGTCTGACCGGACGCAAGATCATCGTCGACACCTACGGCGGCATGGCGCGTCACGGTGGCGGGGCCTTCTCCGGCAAGGACCCGTCCAAGGTGGACCGCTCGGCCGCCTATGCCATGCGGTGGGTGGCCAAGAACGTCGTCGCGGCGGGCCTCGCGCGCCGCTGCGAGGTGCAGGTCGCCTATGCGATCGGCAAGGCGCAACCGGTCGGCCTGTACGTCGAGACCTTCGGGACCGAGACGGTTCCGGCCGCCCGCATCACCGCGGCCATCAAGTCGGTCTTCGACCTGCGTCCCGGCGCGATCGTGGCGGACCTCGACCTGCTGCGCCCTATCTACGCCCAGACGGCCGCATACGGCCACTTCGGCCGCGAGCTGGCGGACTTCACCTGGGAGCGCACGGACCGGATCGCCGAGCTGCAGGCCGCCGTCTGAGGATGTCAGTGGCGCCTGGGATGCTCTAGGGACGGTGGAGGCACGATAGCGAGGCCTCCGGTAACAGCCACGATCGGGGGTGAGCGGTGAACGCGCAGCTGACGGGCGAGCCGCTCGCCCGCGTGGGGCAGCAAGCCGCGGGGCAGGAGACCGCGGGGCAGGAGACTGAAGACGCGCTCTTCGGTCCGCTGCCGGTGTCCGGCCGTGCCGGGACCACCGGTCGGGTCGCGGGGCGCGGAGCCGGTCGCGCAGCCGTGACTGAGACGGGCCTGCCGCTGGCGGCCGTCCAGCCGATCGCCCGGGTGTGCGTGGACGTCTCGCCCGCGCACCTCGACCGCCTCTTCGACTACACCGTGCCGGAGTCCATGTCCGACGCCGCCCAGCCGGGTGTGCGGGTCAAGGTCCGGTTCGGAGCGCAGGACGTGGACGGGTACCTCATCGAGCGCGCCGGCCGCAGCGAGCACACCGGTCGTCTCGTCGCGCTGCGCCGGGTCGTCTCGCCTGAGCCGGTCCTCTCCGCAGAGGTCACAGACCTCGCCCGGCTCGTTGCCGACTATTACGCGGGGTCCCTGACGGACGTGCTGCGGCTGGCCGTGCCACCGCGGCTGGCCAAGGTCGAGGGGGAGGCCTGGGGAGTGGCGCCGGATGCGGCGTCAGCGCCTTACCCAACGCCCTACCCGGCGCCCTACCCGGCGCCCAGCCCGACGGCCGGCCCGAGCGAGTGGGTGCCATTCCGTGCCGGAGAGGCCTTCCTGTCCCGGCTCGCGGCCGGGGACTCCCCGCGCGCCGTGTGGACGGCTCTGCCCGGTGTCGGCGCGATCGCCGGCTGGCCGCTCGCCTTGGCCGAGGCGGTCCGCGCGGTGACCCTGAGCGGCCGCGGGGCCGTCGTGGTCCTGCCCGACACCCGCGACGTCGACCGGCTCGCGCTCGCCCTGCTCCAGGTCGGCGTCGCCGAGTGGGCACCGGCTGAGACGCCGGCCGAGACTGCATTGCCGCAGGCCACCTTCGTCCGGCTCACCGCGGACCTCGGGCCCACACCCCGCTACCGCAGCTTCCTCGCCGCCCGGCGCGGCGCGGCGACCGTGGTGATCGGCACCCGCGCGGCGGCCTTCGCACCGGTCCACAACCTCGGCCTGGTCGTCTGCTGGGACGACATCGACGGCATGCACCAGGAGCGCCGGGCGCCGTACCCGCACGTCCGCGAGGTGCTTGCGCTGCGCTCGGAGCAGACATCCTGCGCCATGCTCATCGGCTCTCTGAGCCGCTCGATCCACGCCCAGGCCCTGGTGACCAGCGGGTGGGCCAGGGAGCTCGTGGCCGACCGTGAGACGGTCCGCAGCCGCACACCGCGCGTCGCGGCACTGACCTCGGTCGACCTGGCCCGGGAGGGTCCGGCCGCGGCCGCCCGGCTGCCCGGGGCTGTCTGGCAGGCCATCATGAAGGGGCTCAAGACCGGTCCGGTGCTCGTCCAAGTTCCCCGCGCCGGGTACATCCCGGTCGTGGCGTGCGTGCGGTGCCGGACGGCGGCGCACTGCGCAACCTGCCACGGACCGCTCGCGCTGACCAGCGCGCACGCCGTCCCGCAGTGCTCGTGGTGCGGCGCGCTGGCCGGTGGCTGGTCCTGCTCGGAGTGCTTCGCCACGGGCCTGCGCTCGGTGCGGGTGGGCAGCGACCGAACGGCCGAGGAGCTGGGCAAGGCGTTCCCCGGGACCACTGTGCGGATCTCGGGGGCCCGGTCGGCCGCGGGAGTCCTCACCGAGATCCCGGACCGCCCGGCGCTCGTCGTCGCCACGCCAGGGGCCGAACCGGTCGCCCCGAGCGGATACTCCGTGGGTGTGCTGCTCGACGCGGCGTCGTCGACGAGCCACATCGGTCTCTACACCGATCAGGAGGCCCTGCACCGCTGGATCACCGCCGGTGCGCTCGTGCGGTCCGCGGCCGACGACGGACGGTTGCTACTCGTCGGCGACGCTGCTCCGACCCCGACGAACGCGCTCGTGCGCTGGGACCCTGCGGGCCTTGCCGGGCGTGAGCTCGACGAACGCGTCGAGCTGAGCATGCCCCCGGCCGTGCGCATCGCGTCGGTCACGGGGGACCGCCTCGCCGTGGCGATGTTCCTCGACCGTGTCGAGCTGCCCGAGGGCGGGTCCGTGCTCGGGCCGGTCGACGTGCCAGAACCTTCGACGGGGGCGGGCGCGCCGGAGCCCGGACGCGGTCGAGCCTCCCGCCGGAGCGAGGCGCTGCTTGCCGGCAGCCCGGCGCGGAACGGGACCTCGGCCGCCGTCGGACCCGCCGGACGCACGGGCGGTGCCCTCGAGGTCCCGGTGCGCGCGATCATCCGGGTGCCGGTGGCCCGGGGGCGCGAGCTCGCCCGCTCACTAGCCAGCGCGCTCGCCAGCGCGAGCGCCAAACGCGAAGCCGGCCTGATCTCGGTCGTGCTCGACCCGAAGGAGATGCTGTGACCGCTCAGACCACCATCGAAGCGATCCTCTACGACCTGGGCAACGTGCTCATCGGCTGGGACCCTTACGCGGCCTTCGACGGTCTGAGCCGCGACGAGGTCGACGCGTTCTTCGCCGAGAGCAGCTTCCTCGCCCACAACCACGCTCAGGACGCCGGCCGGTCGTGGGCGGAGCTGCGTGATCTCCTCGCGAGCGCGGACCCGCGCCACGGCGAGCTCGTGGACCTGTACGTGGAGAACTTCTCCCGCACGCTCACCGGCCCGGTCCCGGGTTCGGCAGCCCTCGTCGACGAGCTCGACCGCGCCGGGCTCGCGCTCTATGGGCTGACCAACTGGTCGGCCGAGCTGTTCCACCATGCCGAGCCGTCCGCGCCCGCCATCGGGCGGCTGCGCGGGATCGTCGTCTCGGGGGAGGTTGGTCTGGCCAAGCCTGACCCGGCGATCTTCGACCTCACCACGACGAGGTTCGGCCTCGAGCCGGGTCGCACGGTCTTCGTCGACGACTCCTTGCCCAACGTCGAGGCCGCAGCCGAGCGCGGCTACGTGGCTGTGCACTTCACCACGACCGAGGACTTCCGGGTCCAGCTCCGCGAGCTGGGAGTCCAGGTGTGTGGGTCGCCCCCCGCGCGCTCTTAGACTGGGGTCCATGCGTCTGCTCTTTGCCGGGACCCCGGCCGTAGCTGTTCCTGCCCTGGAGGCCCTGCTGGCCTCCCGCCACGAGGTCGTGGCGGTCTTGACCCGCGCGGACGCACGGGCGGGTCGCGGGCGCCACCTCGCACCGAGCCCGGTGCGCGAACGGGCGGAGGCAGCCGGGATCGAGGTCATCACCGACCGTCCGCGCAGCGAGGGCTTCGTGGAGCGACTCACGGCACTCGACATCGACTGCGCGCCCGTCGTCGCCTACGGCGAGATCCTCCCGGCCGACGTGCTGGCCGTACCCGCCCTCGGCTGGGTCAACCTGCACTTCTCGGTCCTGCCCGCCTGGCGCGGTGCCGCGCCGGTTCAGCGCGCGATCATCGCGGGCGACGAGGTGACCGGCGCAACGACGTTCCTGATCGAGGAGGGCCTGGACACCGGACCGATCTTGGGCACCGCGACCGAGACCATCCGCCGCCGTGACACCGCGGGCGACCTGCTCGGCCGGCTCGCGTCGTCGGGCGCGGGGCTCCTCGTGGCCACGCTCGACGCCCTCGAGGACGGCGCGCTCAACCCGGTCATCCAGCCCGCAGACGGCGTCAGCCTCGCCGCGAAGCTCGCGCCCGAGGACGCCCGGATCGAGTGGACGCGCCCCGCGCACACCGTCGACCGGCTGATCCGCGGCTGCACACCCGCGCCCGGTGCGTGGACCGTGCTCCCCGATGGGTCGAGGCTCGGCATCGGACCCGTGACCGTCGTCGACGACGAGCAGACCCCGGCCGGGTCGCTCGCCCCGGGCCAGGTCGAGGTGACCAAGAAGTCGGTCCGCGTCGGCACGGCGTCAGCCGCGGTCGAGCTTGGCGAGGTCGTTCCCGCCGGCAAGAAGCCGATGGCAGCGAGCGACTGGGCCCGCGGTGCGCGGCTGGACGCCGGGACGTACCTGGGCGAGCAGGGCCGCGCGTGAGCGGGCGTGCACGCCGCCCCGCAGCGCCGGCGAGAGCCATCACGACGATCACCATGAACGGTGCCACGAGCTGCGCGGCATCCCATCAACGCGAGGTGCCCCGCCCGCGGACGCCACGAACGGAGCACCAGTGAACGACGACGCAGCACGCAGCACCCAGCCCGAACGCCGCAATGCCCAGGGTCGCGAGCGCAGCGCCGCGCGCACCCGGGGCGACGGCAACCGTGGCTCGCTCGCACCGGGGGAACGGCGCAAGGGCACCGACGACTCCCGCACGATCGCCTTCGACGTGCTGCGTCAGGTCGCGGACTCCGATGCCTACGCGAACCTCGTGCTCCCCCCGATGCTCCGCTCACGCGGGCTCTCGGGCCGTGATGCGGCCTTCGCGACCGAGCTCACCTACGGGACGTTGCGCATGCGCGGGCGATACGACGCCGTGATCGCCCTGTGTGTGGACCGCCCGCTCGACAAGATCGACGCGCCCGTCCTGGACGTGCTGCGCCTGGGAGCCCACCAGCTCCTGGGGATGCGGGTCCCCTCGCACGCCGCCGTTTCCGAGACTGTGGGCCTGGCCCGGTCCCGGGTGGGGGCCGGTAGCGCCCAGTTTGTCAACGCGGTGCTGCGCAAGATCTCCCGGACGGAGCTTGAGGAGTGGCTCGAGCTCATCGAGGCCCAGGAGAGCGACGAGATCGCGAAGATGTCCGTCGTGGACAGCCATCCGCAGTGGATCACCCGGGCCATGCGTGACGCCCTCGTGGCCTCGGGGCGTCCGGTCGACGAGCTGGTGTCGTTGCTCGAGGCGGACAATGCCTCCCCGCGGGTGACGCTCGTGGCCCGGCCCGGCCTGATCTCTGTTGCCGAGCTTGGCGCGCAGGTCGAGTCCCACCCCGGCCGGCTCGCGCCGACCGCGCTGATCCTGGAGGGCTCGGACCCGGGCGCGATCGCGGCCGTCCGCGACGGCCAGGCCGGTGTCCAGGACGAGGGCAGCCAGCTTGTCACGCTGGCCTTCGCCCAGGCGCCTCTTGAGGGGACCGACGCGCGCTGGCTCGACATGTGCGCAGGCCCCGGGGGCAAGGCGGCACTGCTCGCCTCGATCGCCGGGACCCGGGGTGCGCGGATCGTCGCCAACGAGATCCAGCCGCACCGCGCCGACCTCGTCGAGCGTTCCCTCGCGGCGGTCCCGGCCCACTCGGTCGAGAAGGTTCAGGTGTGGGACGGGCGGGACATCGGCACCCAGGAGCCCGGGTCCTACGACCGCGTCCTGGTCGACGCTCCGTGCACCGGGCTGGGCGCGCTGCGCCGCCGGCCAGAGTCGAGGTGGCGACGCACGCCGTCGGACGTGAAGGTCCTGGCGACCCTGCAACGCGAGCTGCTCACCTCGGCGCTGCTAGCTGTGCGCGAGGGCGGCGTCGTGGCGTACGTGACGTGCTCCCCACACCTGGCTGAGACCCGTACGGTCGTCTCTGACGTGCTGGGCACGCTGCCGGAGGGGTCCGTCGAGATGCTTGACGCGCGGTCCCTCGTCACTGAGATCGCGGGCACGGACGTGCCGCTCGCCGAGCGCCTGGACGTCCAGCTCTGGCCGCACCTGCACGGGACCGACGCGATGCACCTGACGCTGCTGCGCCGTGTGGGATCTACGGTGGTGGCATGAGCGCCCTCATCGCACCGAGCATCCTGTCTGCCGACTTCACCAACCTCGAGCGTGACCTGCACGCGATCGCCGGTGCGGACTACGCGCACGTCGACGTCATGGACAACCACTTCGTGCCGAACCTGACGATCGGCCTGCCGGTCGTCGAGCGGATCGTCCAGGTGTCCCCGATCCCGATCGATGTGCATCTCATGATCGCCGACCCGGACCGGTGGGCCCCCGGCTTCGCCGAGGCGGGCGCGCAGTCGGTGACCTTCCACGCCGAGGCCGCCGCCGCGCCGGTGCGCCTGGCCCGAGAGCTGCGCCGGCTCGGGGCCCGCGCTGGGCTCGCGCTCAAGCCGGCGACCCCGGTCGAGTCCTTCGTCGACCTGCTCTCCGAGATCGACATGCTGCTCATCATGACGGTCGAGCCCGGCTTCGGCGGGCAGTCCTTCATCGAGGGCACCCTGCCCAAGATCCGCCGCGCCCGCGCGGCGATCAGCGCGGGCGACCTGGACGTGTGGATCCAGGTCGACGGCGGCGTCTCGCGCGCCACGATCGAGCGCGCGGCCGACGCCGGTGCGAACGTCTTCGTGGCAGGCTCGGCCGTGTACGGGGCCGACGACATCCCGGCGGAGATCGACGTGCTGCGCGCGTTGGCCTCAGGTCACCGGCACTGAGCGAGCGCGGAGGGCCGGGTCGCTGGGGTGCCGCAAAGTCGGCGGGCCGCAGCCGATCGCTGACCGGGCAGGGCTAGACGCTGATCTCGAAGATCGTCTCGAGCCCGTCCTCGTCGTCCCATTGTTCCCCGGTCTCGACGAGGCTGTGCTGCTCGACGAGGTTCCGCGAGGCGTGGTTGTCGGGGCTGACGGTGGCCCGCAGAACCTGGACCCCGGGCTCCGCACGAGCGACGTCGAGCAGGATCAGCAGCGCCGCGCGGGCGTAGCCCTGGCGCCGGAACATCGGGTCGATCTCGTACCCGACCTCGACCATCCCGGTCGGGTCCGGTGCGCCGTGGAACCCGGCGCGGCCGACCACAGCCCCCGAGGCTGTCACGACGACCCGGGTCACCCAGTCCGCCTCGGCGGAGTCGTCAGCGATCTGCCTGCTCCGCCGTGCCCAGACCGACCGGCACCCGTCGCTGGTCAGGAATCCCGTCAGGGCGAGGTCGGTGGCCGCGCGCGCCGCGCGCAGATATCCCCGGGCTAGGGCCTCGACGGAGGCGGTCGGCAGGCGGACGAGGCGGACGGAGCGGGCTAGGGGATGGTCGCTGGTCCAGGTGGGCGAGGTGTGCAGCGACTGGGTCATCGAGACATTGTGTCCCGCGGTCGCCTGTCCGGCCAGGGGTTTTTCGCGGGGACCGGGCCGCCGCGGCCCGTATGGGCCCGGTGCTTCGCCGAAGCGGGCGTGGGCTTCCAAGCACCGGCGCTGGCGCTGGCCACGGTGTGTCCGATGGCCCGGGTGCGGCGTGCCGCGCGTTCCGACATCGGAGCGGTTGTCCACAGGCCCGGCTAAAACATGCCGAAGCGCCCGGGCCGGACGTAGTGTCTGGTGCATGACTTTTGTGAGGGCAGGGCTCGCCGGCTGGGTGATCGGGACGCTCTGCGGTGTCTTGACGCTGGGCGCCTGTGGGGAAGGGTCGTCTGCCCAGCCGACGACGCCGGGGGCCGTGGCTACGTCGACTACGCCGGCTCCCGCGCCGAGTGCCGACCCGACGCCAGTTGTGACGGATAAGGCGGGGGAGCCCCTCGTACCGCCGGAGCGGCCCGCGGCGATGGACAACGACGACGAGGCGGGCGCGCAGGCCGCGGCGGAGTACTTCATGGAGGTCTCCGGGTATGCCGTGAGGAGTCAAGACCTCGCGGAGTTCACGAAGCTCTGTGATCCCGAGAGCATCTACTGTTCGGCCGTGATTGAGGAAGTCCAGGCCGACATCGCGGCGGGAAACGTCACGGTCGGTGGGGCGAAGATTTTTACGACGATTGCAGTGGATCCCCCAGATGAGCATCCCTTTTATATTGTGTGGGGAACTCTGGCAAGGACTCCTTTCACCGTATTTGACGCATCAGGCTCGATCGTCGACAAGTTGGATGGTGACGACGCCTTGGACTTCGCAGTCGCAGTCCAGCGTCAGTCTGATGGCCAGTGGGTCGTCAGAGGGGCTGAAGCCGGGGTGGTGCAGCCCTCATGAAGCGTCGAGTCCTTGTCATTTCCGCGACTGTCATGTTCATGCTCGTCGGCGTGGGGGTGGGAGATCTCTCGATCGCAGCACCGACACCATCGTGTGACGATGCCCAAGTGCGCTCCGACGCAGCCCAGGCACAGGGAGACTTCTTGAACCTCCAGGCGTCCTCAGCTCTGTCTAGCAAGGGCTGCGGCCGTCCAACCAAAGGCACGATCCCGTCCTCGCCCCCGTCCACCCTCATCACGAGCACCGAGGCATGTGAGGCGACCGGGGCCGTCGGCGTCGTCAACATCGCGGTCGCCTGCCTTGGCCAGGCGGCCCTCGACCTGGAGAACTGCGACCCGAACCTCGGCTTCGAGGTCAGCCCCACCACCATCCAGACCCTTCAGCCCGATGGCACCTACTCCGCCGCCGATCTCAACACGGTCCTGGTCTGCAACCGCGCCCCAGGTGCCGCTCCCGTCGTCGTCACGCAGGCGGACTTCCGGGCATTGCAGCTGACGCCCTCACCCATCGTCGTCGGCCCCGCTCAGGGGTGGGTCCCGGTCAACATGATCACCATCGTCTACACCGACGCCCAGCCCCAGGTCATCACCACGACACTGCTCGGCCAGCCGGTCACGGTTCGTGCCACACCCCGAGACTTCGTCTGGGACTGGGCCGACGGGTCCACACCGACAGCGACGACCGACGCTGGGGCGCCGTGGCCGGATCACACTGTCGCGTACGCCTACGCCAGGACCGGCGACTACACCGTCACCATGACGACCACCTGGACCGGGGAGTACTCCCTCGACGGCGGCGTGACCTACACACCCATCACCGGCACGGCTAGCACCGTGAGCACTGCACCACCGCTCACGGTCAAGGAGCTCCGCTCCCACCTGGTCGAAGACCCGATCAGCTGACGTGCCTCGGCGCGAAGTCCTGGGGATCGACTGGTTGCGGGCTGGCGCCCTGCTCTCGGCGAATGGCGACGCGCCTGTGCCCTGGCTCACAGCCAGTGACGATGACACCGTTCCCGCCACCGTGCCATAGTGGAGACGTAAGTTCACGTGCTCTGGGGTCGGTGAAAATCCGAGCCGGCGGTTATAGTCCGCGACCCGCACCTCGGTGCGGTTGACCTGGTGGAACTCCAGGACCGACGGTTAAAGTCCGGATGGGAAGAGTCTCGTGGCGACGGTCTCCTCGACCGTCGTGGTCGTGGTGCGCCTTCTGGCGACCCTTGACCAACCCCGGAGCGCTCGGCGTATCCGGAAGGTTGGCGATGGAGTACCTCACCCTCGACGCGGCGATGCTGCGAGCGCTCGAGCTGGCCGCGCGTGGCCCTGCCTATGGGCCCAACCCCCAGGTCGGCTGCGTCATCCTGGCCCCCGCTACCTCGCCGGACCCCACAGCGCCCCGACTGATCCTCGCGCAAGGCTGGCACCGCGGCGCGGGTACGCCCCACGCGGAGGCCGACGCGCTCGCCTACGCCGCCACGGCAGGGATCGACGTCACCGGGGCGACGGCCGTGGTCACCCTCGAACCGTGCAACCACACCGGCCGGACCGGTCCGTGCGCCCGCGCCCTCGCTGACGGGGGCGTGACGGACGTGGTGGTCAGTGTGAGCGATCCCACCGCGATTGCCGGTGGCGGTGCTGACTACCTGCGGTCGCGGGGAGTGTCTGTGACGAGCGGTCTGCGCCAGGACCGGGGCGAGGCGCTGCTGCGGGTCTGGCTGACGGCCGTGCGACGCGGCACCCCCTACGTCACGCTCAAGACGGCAACCACCCTGGACGGCTACGTGGCCGCCGTAGACGGGTCGAGCCGGTGGATCACCGGGGCGCCGGCGCGCGAGCACGCCCACACCGTCCGGCGCCGGGTCGACGCGATCATGGTCGGCACCGGGACGGTCCTGACCGACGACCCCACCCTCACCGCCCGCGACGCCTCAGGCGAGCCGCATGCCCACCAGCCGCTGCGCGTCGTCGTCGGAAGACGGGCGGTGCCGCCCGGTGCCAAGGTGCGGAGCGGCGCTGAGTATCTGCACCTGCGCACCCACGACGTCGCAGAGGTGCTCTCTGAGCTGGCCGCCCGCGACATCCGCCACGTCCTGCTCGAGGGCGGACCGGGGCTCGCGACAGCGTTCCTCGCGGCACACGCCGTCGACGAGGTCCACGCCTACCTCGCCCCGATGATCCTGGGCGAGGGCCGCCGCGTGGTCGGCAGCCTCGGCGCGACGACCCTGTCCGACGCCCCGCGTCTGGACACAGTCTCGGTCGAGCGGCTCGGCGACGACATGCTGCTCGTCGCGCGGACCCGACCCGTCACGGCAGGGACGCCAGATCCGAGCGTCCTGACATGACCACGTCCCCCATCCCCGTAACCCGTCCGCGTCCTGAGGAGAATCAGATGTTCACCGGAATCGTCGAAGAGATCGGCACGGTCACCACGATCGCGCGTCCAGGAGGGGAGAACGGTGATGTTGTCCTGACCGTCAGTGGTCCGCTCGTGACCTCCGACGCCACGCTGGGTGACTCGATCTCGGTCAGTGGCGTGTGCCTGACCGTCACGTCCCTGCCCGGCGGCGCATTCACCGCCGACGTCATGCCCGAGTCGCTCGCCCGGACCACCCTCGGGGCGCTGGCGCCCGGGTCTCGGGTCAACCTGGAGCGTGCCGTCCGTGCGGACACTCGCCTGGGTGGGCACATCGTCCAGGGTCATGTCGACGGCGCGGCGGTGCTCCGGTCACGGGCCCCCGGCCCGCGCTGGGACGACCTCGTCTTCGACGCACCGCCCGAGATCACCCGGTACGTCGCGGAGAAGGGCTCGATCGCAGTGAGCGGGGTGTCCCTGACGGTCACCTCGGTCACCGACACGTCCTTCGGCGTCTCCCTCATCCCGACGACGCTCGAGGCGACCGTCCTGGGGGACCTGCTTCCCGGGGACCGCGTCAACATCGAGGTCGACGTGATCGCCAAATACGTCGAGCGCCTGCTGGGAGCGCGGTCATGACCGCCGCCGGCGGGCCCAGCAGGCTTGCCTCGATCGAGGTCGCCCTCGACGAGCTGCGCGCGGGACGCCCGGTCCTGGTCGCGGACTCCCCGGACAGGGAGAACGAGGCTGACGTGATCTTCGCGGCGTCGAACGTCTCGAGCGAGTGGGTGGCGTGGACGATCCGCCATTCCTCGGGGTACCTGTGCGCGCCGATGCCCGCGGCGCGGGCCGACGCGCTCGCCCTGCCGCTCATGGTCCCGCACAGCCAGGACCCCCGGCGCACGGCTTACACCGTGACCGTCGACGCCGCGACAGGCGTCACGACGGGCATCTCCGCCCTGGACCGGACCCGCACGCTAGGCGTGCTCGCCGACCCGGCATCGGGCCCGGTCGACCTCATCCGGCCCGGTCACGTGCTGCCGCTGCGGGCGGTCGCCGGGGGAGTGCTGCACCGGGCCGGGCACACCGAGGCCGCGGTGGATCTCGTGCGGCTGGCCGGCCTGGGCGAGGTTGCCGGGATCGCCGAGCTGGTCAACGACGACGGCACGATGATGCGGATGGACGACTCTGCGCGCCTGGCCGAACGGGAGGGGCTAGTCCTCATCACGATCGCGGACCTCATCGCGTGGCGCCTGGTCAACGACCCCGCAGTGGTGAGCCACGACGTCGTGCCTGAGGCCGTGCGGGTGAAGGCGGCCGCCGTCGCGGACCTGCCGACCGAGCACGGCCTGTTCAGGATCCACGGCTTCCGGGACGTGCGCACCGGGGCCGAGCACGTGGCGCTCGTGCCTGCCGCGCCCACCGCGCCGTCGGCCGTCCCGATCGTCCGGGTGCACTCGGAGTGCCTGACCGGGGACGCCTTCGGGTCCCTGCGCTGCGACTGCGGGCCGCAGCTATCGACATCGCTCAAGGTCGTCGCAGTCGAGGGCGGGGCCGTCGTCTACCTGCGCGGGCACGAGGGCCGGGGGATCGGCCTGCTCGCCAAGATCGCCGCCTACCAGCTGCAGGACGCCGGGCGGGACACGGTCGAGGCAAACCTCGAGCTCGGCTGGCCGGCCGACCGCCGCGAATACGGCGCGGCCGCGGCGATCCTGGCCGAGCTCGGGCTGGAACGCATCCGGCTGCTGACGAACAACCCGGCGAAGGCCGTCGGGCTCACCGCCCACGGGATCACGGTGACCGAGACCGTCGGTATCGAGGTTGGGCACACGCCGGAGAACGAGCACTACCTCAGGACCAAGAAGATGTCGATGGGCCACCTGCTGCACACCATCACGGCGGATCCACCGACCCCGCTCGTTCCCTAGCCTCAGCACGACCGACCAGCACGACCGACCAAGGAGGAACCGCCATGAGCGGAGCAGGAGCACCAACCATCAGTCCCGACGGGACCGGTCTGCGGATCACCGTGATCGCGGCGCAGTGGCACACCGAGATCATGGACGGGCTGCTCGCCGGCGCCCACCGGGCGCTGATCGCGGCCAACGTCACGCACGTCAAGGAGATCCGGGTCCCCGGATCCTTCGAGCTGCCTGTGGCAGCCGTGCGGGCGGCCGAGGCCGGGGCGGACGCGGTCGTGGCGCTCGGCGTCGTCATCCGTGGCGGGACGCCGCACTTCGAGTACGTGTGCCAGGCCGCGACCCTGGGCCTGTCCGACGTCGCGATCCGGACCGGCGTGCCCGTCGGCTTCGGGGTGCTCACCGTCGACGACGAGCAGCAGGCCCTCGACCGGGCTGGTCTCCCCGGCTCCCGTGAGGACAAGGGCGCCGAAGCCGTCGAGGCGGCCATCGCCACGGTGATAGCCCTCCGCTCCCTCTAACCCACCCCCACCCCTCGACGGCCTCCCTGAGTGCACGAAAATGTACGCGACCTGCGGGTGCGACACGCACTTTTTCATGCTCTCAGCGGATGGGGCGGGAGGGGTGGGCCTGGGTGGGATCTCGGGGGAGTGGTCATTTGGCGGACGGGTTGGGGGGCGGGGGCGTTCGGCGTCTAGTCTTGGACCGTGAAGACGTTCGAAGAGCTGTATGCGGAGCTCACCCTCAAGTCCGTGGAACGCCCCGCCGGTTCAGGCACAGTTGCCGAGCTCGACGCCGGGGTCCATGCCATCGGCAAGAAGATCGTCGAAGAGGCCGCCGAGGTGTGGATGGCCGCGGAGTTCCAGTCCGACGCCGAGGCAGCCGAGGAGATCTCCCAGCTGCTCTACCACCTGCAGGTCCTCATGGTCGCCAAGGGACTGAGCCTCGAGGACGTCTACAAGTACCTCTGAGCCTGACCCACTCCTCCGACTCGAACGCGAGAATCCCGTGCTCCGTATTGCCGTCCCCAACAAGGGGTCCCTGTCCGAACCTGCCTCCGACATGCTCCGTGAGGCTGGCTACCGTCAGCGCCGCGACTCCCGCGAGCTGGTCCTCGCCGACCCGGCCAACGACGTCGAGTTCTTCTTCCTGCGCCCCCGCGACGTCGCTGTGTACGTCGGCGCCGGGACCGTCGACGCCGGGATCACCGGCCGTGACCTCATGCTCGACTCCGGGGCCGACGCCGAGGAGCACCTGCCGCTCGGCTTCGCCCGCTCGACCTTCCGCTTCGCCGCACCCGTGGGCGAGATCACCGACATCGCCCAGATCGAGGGCCGCAGCATCGCCACGTCCTACTCGGTCCTGGTACACGACTACCTCCTGGCCCAGGGCATCACGCCCAAGTCGATCGTCCGCCTCGACGGGGCCGTGGAGAGCTCGGTCAAGCTGGGCGTCGCCGAGGTCATCGCCGACGTCGTGGAGACCGGCACGACGCTGCGCGCGGCCGGCCTGGAGATCTTCGGGGACCCGATTCTCAAGTCCGAGGCCGTGCTCATCCGCCGCCGCGGGTCAGATGTCCCGGCGAAGCTCGACCAGCTCACCCGCCGCCTGCAGGGCGTGCTGACCGCCCACGAGTACGTCCTCATGGACTACGACGTCCCCGTCCACCTGGTCGACGCCGCAGTCGCGATCACCCCGGGGCTGGAGTCGCCGACGGTCTCACCGCTGCACGACCGCGACTGGGCCGCGGTCCGGGCGATGGTCCGCCGTGACCAGACGAATGAGGTTATGGACACCCTGTACGAAGTTGGGGCACGTGCGATCCTGGTGACATCGATCCACGCCTGCAGGCTCTGACGATCGGCTGAGACACAGGCTCCGCCCGCAGGCTCGAGGGGAGTGTGTCATGGCGTCGCCCAAGGGCCTCTACGAACCCTTTGCACCGCGGTTTGTCCGGTATATGGCGTGGGCCGCGGTCGTCGTCCTGGTCGGCGGACTCTCGATCGTGCTGTACCTCGCGCCCGGCACCGGTGGGGCGGGTTACAGCGCCGGCAACGTGGTCGGCCTGACGCTCGTCGTGCTCGCCGGGTGCGTCTTTCTGTGGCGGCAGGCCACGGTCCGCGCCACGGTCGACACGACCGGGATCAAGGTCCGCAACCTCTTCTGGGTACGCACCTACGACTGGCCCCACATCGTCGCGGTCACGTACGGCTCGGGGGACCCGTGGGTCATGCTCGAGCTCTCCGACGGGCATCGCACGGCGATGATGGCGATCCAGCGCTCCGACGGACGGTATGCCGCACGCGAGGTCGAACGGCTGGACTCGCTGGTCACCCTGCACGGGGAATCGCACAGCACTCATTGAGCGAGCTCCAGCACGCGGCGCCCACGCACGCAGAAGGCCGGGCCCCATCGGGACCCGGCCTTGCGTAGCTCAGCCTGACTCAGTCGCGCGCACTCACGCGCGCATCAGGTCAGTAGCGCGGCGTGCGCTCTGAACGGTCGTACCCGGTGCGCTCGGTCGGGCGCTCGAAGCGCTCCTCGCGACGACCGGACGGCGCGCTGTTGCGCGGTCCGCTGTGGGTGCTGCTGGGAGCAGATCCGCTGCGCGGTCCGCGGGAGACCGCGGGGCCGTCGTCGAGCTTGATGCGCAGCGCCTTGCCGGCCACGCGGGCCCGGGAGATGCGGTCGATCGTCTCGTTGTCGAGCGGGGTCGCGATGTCGACGAGGGAGAAGCTCGGGAAGATGTCGATCTTGCCGAGGTCCTTGCCCGAGAGGCCACCCTCGTTGGTCAGTGCGCCGACGATCCCGCTCGGCTGGGCGCCGTGGGTGTGGCCGACCGAGAGACGGTAACGGGTTCCGACGACGTCGCGGCGGGCTCCGCCGGCACGCGGGGACCGGGGTCCGTCGTCACGACGCTCGCGAGGACCGCGGTCGCGGTCGTTGGCGTCCCGCGCGTCGCGGGTCTTGCGCTCGTTGCGGGCCTCGGCGCGCTGGGCCTCGAACGCGGCCTCTTCCTCGCGAGCCTTGGGGCCGTCGTCGCCCACCGCGAGGGCGGCGAGGATGGCGGCGAGCTCGGCGGGGTCGGTGCCTTCGTGCGTCTCGAGGTACTCACGGACCAGGTCGACGTACATCGACAGGCGGCCGGCCTCGCGACGCTCGTCGATGCGGGCCAGGGTCTGACGGACCTTGTGCGCGGAGACGTCGGCGGGGGAGGGGATCTCGATCTCGACGAGCTGCTGACGGATCGTCCGCTCGATCTGCTTGAGGCGGCCACGCTCGTTCGGGGTGACGAAGGAGAGCGCGGTGCCCGTGCGTCCGGCGCGGCCGGTACGGCCGATGCGGTGCACGTAGGCCTCGGGCTCGCCCGGGATGTCGAAGTTTACGACAAGACCGATGCGGTCGACGTCGAGGCCGCGGGCCGCGACGTCCGTCGCGACGAGGACGTCGAGGGCGCCTGCGCGCAGGCGCTCGACGATCTTCTCGCGGTCCTTCTGTGCGACGTCACCGGAGATGGTGGCGGCCGAGATGCCGCGCTCGATCAGCGCGGAGCCGACCTCTTCGGCTGCGCCGCGGGTGCGGCAGAAGACGATTGCGGCCTCGGCGTCGGACGTGGCCAGGACGCGGGTGAGCGAGCCGATCTTGTGACGGAAGGGCACGACGGCGAACTGCTGGGTGACGCCCGTGACGGTTGAGGACTGACGCGAGACGGCGATCTCGATCGGCTGACGCAGGTGGTGCGCGGCGACGCGGCGGATCTGGGGAGGCATGGTCGCGGAGAACAAGGCGACCTGGCGCTCGACCGGAGCGGCTCCGAAGACCTTCTCGACGTCCTCGGCGAAGCCCATACGGAGCATCTCGTCGGCCTCGTCCAGGACGAGGAAGCGGATGGCGCCCAGCTTGAGGGTGCCGCGCTCGAGGTGGTCGATCACGCGACCGGGGGTTCCGACGACAACCTGCGCGCCGCGGGAGAGTGCGCGGGCCTGCGGGGGGTACGGGGATCCGCCGTAGACCGCGACGACCTCGATGCCGGGGAGGTGCTTGGCGAAGGTCTCGATCGCCTCGGCGACCTGCATGGCCAGCTCACGGGTCGGTGCAAGCACAAGTGCCTGCGTCTGGTGCAGGTCGGGGTCGATCGCGGCGAGCAGCGGCAGGCCGAAGGCCGCCGTCTTGCCGGTTCCCGTCTGGGCCACGCCGGTGATGTCGTGGCCGGCAAGCAGAGCGGGGATCGCCTCGGCCTGGATCGAGGAGGGGATCGTGAACCCGAGGTCGAGGACCGCAGAGAGCAGCTCAGCTGGAAGGCCGAGGTCTGCGAAAGACACGGTGGGGGCGTCGGGCGCGCTGTTTGCGGGCGCAGCAGTGTCGACAGAAGTCATAAAAGAGCAACCAACCATTCAGTGGTGTGGGGAGCGATAGGACAGCTCGAGTGAGCCGAACCGGCGTCGCAATCCCGAAAACACACACTGGGCCAAGTCAGGCCACTGACACGCACACACGCGGGACTCGCGACAAACTCCGAGGAATGCTCCTACTGTACGTGGTCGGCCCCATCCGGGTCGAGCCTCTCGCCGGTGACCTCGACCACAGGTCAACTCGTGTCCATATCGTTGTCATATATTCCGGCTCGGGGCACGGGTCGCAGGTGCGACGCTCATAAGATAGCCAGCAGTGCAGGCAGCGGCACACAGCGGAAGTGCGTAAGCACGCGAAGGATGGTCGGTCGGCGGTGAGTGAGGCGCAGGAGCAGCACGTGAGCACCCGGGTGCTCACGGTCCCCAACATGATCAGCATGCTCCGGCTTGCGCTCGTGCCGGTCTTCGCGGTGCTCATCGTCGGGTCGCACGACGTCGCTGCGGTCGTGGTGCTCGCGTTCTCGGCGCTCACCGACTGGCTGGACGGCGTCGCGGCCCGGATGCTCAATCAGGTGTCCAAGCTCGGCCAGGTGCTCGACCCGGCCGCGGACCGGCTGTTCATCCTCGTCACTCTCGTGGCGCTGGCCTGGCGCGAGATCGTCCCGCTCTGGCTGCTCGTGCTCATCCTCGGGCGCGACGTGGTCATGATGTGCCTGCTGCCCGGGTTGACCCGGCTCGGCTACGGGCCGCTCCCGGTGAACTTCGTCGGCAAGGCGGCGACCTTCGCCCTGCTCTATGCCTTCCCGCTGCTGCTGCTGGCCGAGATGCCCGGCGCGCTGGGGGCGTGGGCGGCGGCTCTCGGGTGGGCCTTCGCCTGGTGGGGTGTGGGCCTGTACTGGTACTCCGGTGCCGGCTACGTGGTCCAGGCGCGCGAGCTGATCCGGGCCGCCGGGGCACCGTCATGATGCCCGACGCCGACCCGGCCCAGCCGCGTCCCGCCCGCGCCGTCGACGCGTCGATGACCCTCCTCAACGAGGTCATGCACCGCCCGCTCGACCCCGGCTACGCCGCGGCGGCGGGGCGTCGGGCACGGGGGGAGGAAGCGCCGCGCGCCGCCGTCACGATCGTGGTGCTCCTCGTCGTGGCGATCGTGCTGGGCTTCGGGACCGCCCGGGCGGCGATCGAGCTGCGCAAGCCGCAGCCCGGCGTGGTGGCGGCCCGGACGCTCCTGCAGGACGAGATCACCAGCACCCGCGCGGAGGTCGCCACCCTGACCGCCCAGAATGCCGCACTGGGGACGTCGATCGACACCCTGCGGGACTCCGCGCTGGAGTTCGTGGACCCCGAGCTGGTGCGCACCGTAGCCCTGGACGGCTTCACCAACGGGACGGTCGCGGCCAAAGGGCCAGGGATCACCGTGACCGTCGCGGACGGCGCCGATGCAGCCACGGACCCGGCCGCCTTCGTGCAGGACTCCGACCTGCAGTCGGTCGTCAACGCGCTGTGGTCGGCGGGCGCGGAGGCGATCGCAATCAACGGCCAGCGGCTCACTGCGACCACCTCGATCCGCAGCGCCGGCAGCGCCATCCTTGTTGACCTCGTCGGGGTCGCCGGGCCGTATGAGGTCGTCGCGATCGGCAACCGGAACGATCTCGAGACCGGCCTGGCCCGATCTTCGGCGGCGCAGCAGCTCAGTGCCCTGGGATCCCAGTACGGGATCAAGACCAGCGTGGCCACGCACGAGGACCTCCTCGTACCCGCGGGGCCGACTCGGGTGCTGTTCTCGGCACAGCCCCTCGGCACGGACAATGGTGACAAGTGACTACAGCATGGGGGAGTACAACGTGATTCCGGTCTTCGGGCTCTTGATCGGGATAGCTGCTGGATTGTTCCTGGAACCGACGGTTCCGGTCTACCTCCAGCCCTATCTTCCGATCGCGGTCGTCGCTGCCCTCGACGCCCTCTTCGGCGGGCTGCGCGCCCTGCTGGACGGCATGTTCGACGACAAGGTCTTTCTCGTCTCGTTCTTGTCCAACGTGGTCGTCGCCGCCCTCATCGTCTTCCTCGGCGACCAGCTCGGGGTCGGCACCCAGCTCTCGACCGGCGTCGTCGTCGTGCTCGGCATCCGCATCTTCTCCAACGCTGCGGCGATCCGTCGGCACCTGTTCAAGGCATGAGCAAGCACGAGGAGCCCGACGACGCGGCCGCCAGTCCCGCAGACGCCCCGTCGACAGAGACCGCGCCCCGGCCCCCGATGACCGCGTGGCGCCGGGTCCGTGGCGCCTGGAGGCCGCGGGCGACCCGTGCGCAGATCCTGGCCGCGATCCTGTGTGCGGTGCTCGGCTTCGCGCTCGTCGTGCAGCTCCGCCAGACCCAGCAGGACGAGTTCGCGGGTCTGCGCCAGTCGGACCTGGTGCGCATCCTCGACGACGTGAACCGGCGGTCAGACGCCCTCGAGCGCGAGGCGGCGGCCCTGCGCGAGACGGAGTTCGAGCTGCAGTCGGGAAGCGACTCCCAGCGAGCGGCGATCGAGCTTGCCGAGCAGAACGTCGCCGTGCAGGGAATCCTGTCGGGCCGGTTGCCAGCCGAGGGGCCCGGCCTGGAGATCACGATCGTGGAGGGCACCAAGCGGATCACGGCGGCCCGACTGTTCAACGTCCTGGAGGAACTGCGCAACGCCGGCGCCGAGGCGATCGATGTCAATGGCATCCGGATGGTCACCAGCAGCTACTTCACCGACGCCGACCAGGGGGTCGTGATCGACGGGATCCCGGTCTCCGCGCCCTACCGGTGGTCGGTGATCGGCGACCCGCAGACGCTCGAGCCGGCCATCGCGATCCCCGGCGGCGCCATGGCGACGATCACCACGAACGGCGGCCGCACCACGATCCAGCAGAAGACGCTGGTGGAGATCCGCTCGGTCCGCGAGCCGGCCGAGCCCAAGTACGCCACGCCAGACGTCGGCGACTGATCCGGCCGGTCAAGACGACCGGCGTGTAGCGTGCAAGAGTATCGGGGGACTTCTGTCTTGGGCGGTTCACCTCTAAGGTTGTCCTTAAGAGGTTCCGACCACTCACAGATGCGGGTCGCCTGCCGATGATGTAGTCGGTGCGGACACAGTCGGACGTCCGCGCAGTGACGTGAGCGGCATGAGCGGCATGAGCGGCACAGCAGTGACGTAGGCAGTGATGTATTCGCAGTGACCAGGAGGCGACATGACCAGCAGCACCGGACACCCAGGGGGACCGGGTCTGCCCGACAGCTCCGCACTGTCAGGTCTCGGGGACACCACGATCAGCTTCGGGACACCCGTCGCAGACGAGGTCCTCGGCGCCGGCGGACTCACGGCCGAGCAGCAGGCCGCCGTGGCGGCCCTGCCGCGGACCTCGGCGCTGCTCATCATGCAGCGCGGCCAGAGCGGAGGCTCTCGCTTCCTGCTCGACGCCGAGCGCACGGTCGCCGGTCGCAGCGAGCAGGCGGACATCTTCCTCGACGACGTGACCGTCTCCCGCAAGCACGTGGAGTTCGTCCGCGAGCTCGACGACTTCGTCGTCCGGGACATCGGCTCCCTCAACGGCACCTACGTCAATCGCGTGCGGATCGACTCTGCGCTGCTCAAGGCTGGTGACGAGGTGCAGATCGGGAAGTACCGCATGCTCTTCTACCCGAGCCCGCTGACTCGCGACGCGTCGACCGACGAACCGGTTGCCGAGTGAGCGCTGCGCGCTCTCCGCATGACAACAGCGGGCACGACAACAGCGGGCACGCCAACAGCAGGCAGGGCGACGCCGGTCAGCACGACGGCGCGCCTCAGGACGGTGCCCCGGCGGACGTCGTCGTCGAGCGCACGTGGCCGCACGGGATCTCCCGTGAGGCCTCCATGCGGATCTCCGACGTGCTCTCCAGCCTGCGCATGGAGTTCCCGGCGATCAGCCACTCCAAGCTGCGCTTCCTCGAGGAACAGGGCCTGGTCGAACCGGTGCGCACCGCCTCCGGGTACCGCAAGTACAGCCCGGCCGACGTCGCGCGTCTGCGCTTCGTGCTCATCGAACAGCGTGACCGCTATCTGCCGCTCAAGGTGATCAAGGGCAAGCTCGCCGCCCTCGATGCGGGCGTGGCGAGCAGCGACCAGCCGCTCATCCCGCGCCTGATCGCCCGCGACGGCGAGTCCGCCGCCGTCCGGACCCAGAGCAGCACGGAGGCGCTGGCCGCCTCGTGCGGCGTGGCTGCCACACTCGTGGAGGCATTGGTGGGCGCCGGGATCGTGCGCCCGGACGGGCTCGGTCACTTCGACGCTGCGGCCCAGGAGATCGTCCAGCTGGCCGCTGGGCTCGGCGAGTTCGGCATCGAACCACGCCATCTTCGCTCCCTGCGCACTGCGGCAGAACGCCATATCGACCTCATCGACCAGGTCGTCTCACCGCTGCGCGGGCAGCACGCGCCCTCGGCCCGCGGCCAGGCCGGGGCGACCGCCGCCGAGCTCGGTGAGATGTTTGCCCGCCTGCACACCGCGTGGGTGCGCCAGGGCGTGGGAGACCTCCCCGGCTGAGCCCGTCACGACCGTCGTTGCGACCGCTTCTCTGACCGCCACGGCGCGACACGCCAGAACTCCTGCCGCGATGGTCGTTGACCCCGCCCCACCCGGGCCATAGCGTGGGCCTGTCATCGGATGGCGCAGGATCTGCGCCAGCGACACGAGATCCCCTCTCGCTGAGCATCTGCAGTCCACGGAATCGTGTCACCATGGAAGCAGCACTGCGCCGAGTCCGGTTGGCAGGGCGGCTTGAGACGGAGGCAGACAAGTGAGTGGTAGCGGACACGACGGCGGCCCGGGTGGGGCACCCGTCACGCGCACCCAGGGTCTCCTCTTCGACGAGGACCTCCCCAGCCGCAACGAGTCGATCGGCTACCGCGGCCCCACTGCGTGCCGCGCGGCTGGGATCACCTACCGCCAGCTCGACTACTGGGCGCGGACCGGGCTGGTCGAGCCGACCGTGCGCTCTGCGACTGGATCGGGGACGCACCGGCTGTACAGCTTCCGTGACGTGCTTGTCCTCAAGGTCGTCAAGCGGCTCCTCGACACGGGTGTCTCCCTGCAGCAGATCCGCACCGCGGTGGTCCACCTGCGCGAGCGCGGGGTCGAGGACCTCGCCGAGCTCACCCTCATGAGCGACGGGGCCTCCGTCTACGAGTGCACGTCGGCCGACGAGGTCATCGACCTCGTCCAGGGCGGACAGGGAGTCTTCGGGATCGCCGTCGGACGCGTCTGGCGCGAGGTCGAGGGCACGCTCGCGACCCTGCCGACCGAGCGTCTCGACGACCCCGTGGTCGACGCCGGTCACGACGAGCTGTCGGTGCGCCGGCAGGCCCGCTCGGCGGGCTAGCGGCTCCCTCCCTCACGCCTCGGACATCGCCCGCATCCCACGGGCCAGGATCGAGTCGAAGGCCTGTGCCAGCTCCGCGGCAGAGGCTCCCGGCCAGTCGTGGATCGACCGCCCAGCGCCTTGTGCCTGCTGCATGGCAGCCCGTTCCGGGATCATCGGGGACAGGATCAGCGGTCCGAACATGCCCTCGAGCTCGGCCTGGCGGTATGCCTGCTCGCTCGAACGTGCGCGGACCCGGTTGATGACCACGCCGAGCGGCTGCAGATGGGGTGCCGAGCTGCGGCGGAGGTCGTCGATGGCTTTGAAGGCACGGGCCGCCGCGGTCACCGAGAAGAGCCCGGGCTCGGTGACCACGAGCGCACGGTCGCAGGCGGTCAGGCCCTGTCGGGTAAGGCCGCCGAGAGACGGCGGGCAGTCGATGATCACCAGGTCGTACTCGTCCAGGGTGTCCAGGGCGGTCGCGAGCCGGCCGAGCCGGTGCTCGTAGGTGGGCCCGTCGTGACGCGCGGAGTCGGCCGATCCCATGAGGACGTCAAGCATGTCCGGGTCCCAGCTCGAGACGGCGAGCGCCGACTTCACGACGTAGTCGGCCGGGTTGTCCAGGACTGCGGCGACGTCCTGCGCGGCCGCCCCGGTGGCACCGAGGGCGAGCGTGGTGTCCGCCTGCGGGTCGAGGTCGACCACAAGCGTCCGCAGGCCGGCGGCGACCGCCGCCGACGCGAGACCGAGGGTGATGGACGTCTTGCCGACGCCGCCTTTCAAGCTGCACACTCCGAGCACGGGCACGAGGGGACACGGTCCTTCCGGCGGGAACTCCACCTAGTTCGATGCCGTCGCTCGTCGCGCTGTCGACTGGTGACAGGGGCGAGCTGAGGCCTTTCATGCGGGATCAGCGTACCGAACGCCGAGATTTCTCCGCGTTCGTGGCCGTGGCCGGCGAGAATCATGGGAAGATCGACGGAATCTCACGCCTGCGGACTGCGTGGGATCTTGTCGAATGATGGGATAACGCGTGTTCTCCAAGGTGCTGGTTGCCAACCGAGCCGAGATCGCCGTGCGTGCGTTCCGGGCCGCCTACGAGATGGGGGCCCGCACCGTCGCGGTCTTCCCGCAGGAGGATCGAAACTCTGAGCACCGCCTCAAGGCCGACGAGGCATACCTCATCGGCGAAGCTGGCCACCCGGTCCGGGCATACCTGAACATCGAAGAGATCGTGCGGGTCGCCAAGGACTCCGGGGCGGACGCGGTCTACCCCGGCTACGGCTTCCTCTCGGAGAACCCGGACCTCGCCCGGGCCTGCGTCGACGCAGGCCTGACGTTCATCGGCCCGCCGGCCGAGGTGCTCGAGCTGGCCGGCAACAAGGTCCGTGCGCTCAAGGCCGCCCGTGCCGCTGGCATCCCTGTCCTCGCCTCCTCGGAGCCCTCGGCCGACGTCGACGAGCTGATCGCCGCGGCCGACGTGATCGGTTTCCCGCTCTTCGCCAAGGCGGTCGCCGGCGGAGGTGGTCGCGGCATGCGCCGCGTCGCCAATCGCGAGGACCTCCCCGAGGCCCTCGCGGCTGCCATGCGGGAGGCAGAGGGCGCCTTCGGCGACCCGACGATGTTCCTCGAGCAGGCGGTCCTGCGACCCCGGCACATCGAGGTCCAGATCCTCGCGGACGGCGAGGGCAACATCGTGCACCTCTTCGAGCGGGACTGCTCGGTCCAGCGTCGCCACCAGAAGGTCATCGAGATCGCCCCGGCTCCGAACCTCGACCCTGCGATCCGGGATGCGCTGTGCGCGGACGCGGTGACATTCGCCCGGTCCATCGGCTACCAGAACGCCGGGACGGTCGAGTTCCTGCTCGACACGGTGGGGGAGCGGGCCGGTCAGCACGTGTTCATCGAGATGAACCCGCGCATCCAGGTCGAGCACACGGTCACCGAGGAGGTCACCGACATCGACCTGGTCTCCTCCCAGATGCGGATCGCGGCCGGAGAGACCCTCGAAGACCTCGGCATCCGTCAGGAGGACATCCGGGTCAACGGGGCCGCCCTGCAGACCCGCATCACGACCGAGGACCCCTCCAACGGCTTCCGCCCCGACACCGGCCGGATCGTGGCCTACCGCTCACCGGGCGGCGCGGGCGTCCGCCTGGACGGCGCGACGGCGACCGCGGGCTCGGAGATCACCGGTCACTTCGACTCCATGCTCGTCAAGCTCACCTGCCGAGGCCGCGACTACCCGACGGCGGTGCGCCGCGCGCGCCGCGCGCTGGCAGAGTTCCGCATCCGTGGCATCCGCACGAACATCCCCTTCCTCCAGGCCGTGCTGTCCGACGACGAGTTCGTCGCGGGAAACCTGTCGACGTCGTTCATCGACGAGCGCCCCGAGCTGCTCGTGGCCCGGGAGAGCGCCGACCGCGGCACGAAGCTGCTGGCCTTCCTCGGTGACGTCACCGTGAACCGTCCGCACGGATCGGGGCGGGGGGCGATCGACCCGCGGGCCAAGCTGCCCATGTGCGACGTGAGCGCGCCGGCGCCCGCCGGGACCCGGCAGAGCCTGCTCGAGCTCGGACCCGAGGGCTTCGCCCGGGCGCTGCGCGCCCAGACGGCGGTCGCGGTGACCGACACGACGTTCCGCGACGCCCACCAGTCGTTGCTCGCCACCCGGGTGCGCACCCACGACCTCGAGGTCGTGGCGCCGTACGTGGCGCGGATGATTCCCGGGCTGTTCTCGGTCGAGGCGTGGGGCGGGGCGACGTACGACGTCGCGCTGCGCTTCCTCGGGGAGGACCCGTGGGACCGCCTGACCAAGCTCCGCGCCGCGCTGCCCAACGTGGCCCTGCAGATGCTGCTGCGCGGGCGCAACACGGTCGGCTACACCCCGTACCCGACCGAGGTGACGGAAGCCTTCGTCCGCGAGGCGGCGGCGTCGGGCATCGACATCTTCCGGATCTTCGACGCGCTCAACGACGTCGAGCAGATGCGACCCGCGATCGAGGCCGTGCGGGCGACCGGCACGGCCGTGGCCGAGGTCGCCCTGTGCTACACCGGGAACCTGCTCGACCCAGCTGAGACCCTGTACACCCTCGACTACTACCTCGAGCTGGCTGAGCGGATCGTGGACGCCGGCGCGCACATCCTGGCGATCAAGGACATGGCCGGTCTGCTGCGTCCGGCGGCCGCGGTCAAGCTGGTCACCGCGCTGCGTGAGCGCTTCGACCTCCCCGTCCACCTGCACACCCACGACACGACCGGCGGCCAGATGGGCACCATCATGGCCGCGGTCGAGGCCGGGGTGGACGCGGTCGACGTGGCGTCGGCCGCGATGGCGGGGACCACGAGCCAGCCACCGATGTCCGCCCTGGTGGCGAGCCTCGAGCACACCCCGCGGGACACCGGGCTCTCGCTCGCCGCCGTGTGCGACCTCGAGCCGTACTGGGAGGCCGTGCGCCGGCTGTACGCACCCTTCGAGTCCGGCCTGGTCGGCCCGACCGGTCGCGTCTACACCCACGAGATCCCCGGTGGGCAGCTGTCCAACCTGCGCCAGCAGGCGATCGCGCTGGGCCTGGGTGACCAGTTCGAGCAGATCGAGGCGACCTATGCCGCTGCGGACCGGATCCTCGGCCGCCTGGTCAAGGTGACGCCGTCGTCGAAGGTCGTGGGGGACCTGGCTCTCCAGCTCGTGGCCCGCGGCGCGGACCCGGCGGACTTCGCCGCGAATCCGCAGGACTATGACATCCCGGACTCCGTGATCGCCTTCCTCGGTGGCGAGCTCGGTGATCCCCCCGGTGGCTGGCCCGAGCCCTTCCGCACGAAGGCGCTGGCCGGGCGGACCGTGCGCGACGCGATCAACCCGCTCACCGAGCAGGACCTCGCCGACCTCGCCGGGTCGTCGCAGGTGCGCCGGGACCGGCTCAATCACCTGCTCTTCGCCGGGCCGACGAAGGACTTCCTCACCACCCAGGCCAAGTTCGGTGACGTCAGCGTGCTGGACACGTCCAACTACCTGTACGGGCTCGAGCGCGGCGACGAGGTCGAGATCGCCCTCGCGCGCGGCGTGCGGCTGCACGTCGGCCTCGAGGCCGTCGGCGAGCCGGACGTGCGCGGCATGCGCTCCGTGATGTTCACCTTGAACGGCCAGCTCCGTCCGATCCAGGTCCGTGACATGCGCATCGCGGTGGACAGCTCTCTGGCACAGAAGGCCGATCTGGACACCCCGGGTCAGATCGCGGCGCCGTTCGCAGGGGCTGTGACGCCCGTGGTCCAGGAGGGCCAGCGGGTCGAGGCGGGTCAGACGGTGGCCACGGTCGAGGCGATGAAGATGGAGGCCTCGATCACCACCCCGGTGGCCGGAACGGTCCAGCGCCTGGTGATCGGCGCTGTCCAGCAGCTCGAGGGCGGCGACCTGGTCATGGTCATCTCCTAGCGGATCCAGGTGGCGGGTGGGGGAGATGGTGCCTAGCGTGGTCGTCACCGGATCTGAGGAGGACACGCACATGAATGCTCACCACGAGGGACTTGATGCTTCCGACCATCTAGCTGGCCCCGATCGCGACGGGCTCGACGGGCAGGCCGAGGAGGTGGCACGCCGGCTGCACTCCGCCCATCCTGAGTTTGACGAGGTCCGCCTGCTCGAGGACGACGAGACCATCCCGCCTCGCCCTGAGGAGCTCGTGGCGGACGCCTCCCGCGAGTGAGCAGCGTGCAGGCGACCCAGGCCTAACCGGGCTCAGAGCAGCGGGCTCAGCGGGGTGAGGATGAGCTCGCCGATCTTGGCGACGGGGGAGCGTCGCTCCCAGTCGTCGAGCAGGAGCTGGCGGCAGTTGCTCAGGTCGACCGCGAAGATGTCCTCCATCTGGGCGGCGAGCGTCTCGTCGTAGATGGCCATGTTGATCTCGTAGTTGCCGGTCAGGCTCAGCCGGTCGATGTTCGCCGTGCCGATCGTGGTCCACTGCCCGTCTACGGTGGCCGTCTTGGCGTGGACCATCGCGTTTCGGTACAGCCAGATGCTCACCCCGGCCCGCAGCAGCTGGGAGTAGAGCCCGCGGGAGAGCCAGTCGGTGAGCACGTGGTTGGACGCCTCGGGCACCACGATCCGGACGTCGACGCCGCGACGCGCCGCGGCGACGATGACCGCCAGCAGCTCGCGGTCGGGGATGAAGTACGCCTGGGTCAGGTAGACGTGATGGGTGGACCGGCGGATCGCCTCGAGGTAGAGGTTGCGAATCGGGTATACCCGGCGTACCGGTGCATTGCGCGCGGCCTGGAGTCGGGGCGCCCAGACCTCGGTCCCGGGGGAGGGGATCGTGGGGTTGGCGCCGCGCAGGTTGAGGTTCCAGAAGTCGATGAACGCGCTGGAGAGCTCCCACACGGCCGGGCCGGTGAGCTTGAGGTGGGTGTCGCGCCACTGGGTCGCGTACAGGGTGCCGATGTTGTACCCGCCGACAAAACCGATCTCGTCGTCGACGACGAGGATCTTGCGGTGGTCGCGCCCGGTGTGCTTGATGTCCATGAGGAGGACCTGCGGGCGGAAGATCGGGTACTCGAGGACGTGGATCGGTTCGGGGAACCGGAAGAAGCGCCGGGGGACCACGAGGTTGGCGAAGCCGTCGTAGACGACAAACACCTCGACGCCGCGCGCGGACGCCTCGATGAGTGCGTCCTTGAAGGTCTGACCGACCTCGTCGCCCTTCCAGATGTAGGTCTCGATGAAGATGCGGGTCTTCGCCGCGTGGATCGCCGCGATCATCTCGGCGTAGAGGTCTTCGCCGAAGGAAAACACCGTGGTGGTCGAGTCGCCGATGGTCGTCGTCAGCGGTCGCGCGTGCGGAAACACCGCTTTGCGCGATTCCGTCCGTTTCTTCCAGTGGTCGAGGGCGACAATCGCGCCAGCCACCACGAACGGCGCGACCGCTGAGGTTATCAGGGCACGCTTGAGCGTCTTCTGGGCGAACCGCATGGCGCTCTGTTCGACATCATCCACTCGACGAACATAGCCGACGAGCAGGTGAGCGGCGTCCCGTCCGCAGAGAGGGACCGGGTTCGCATCGCCGTAATGTCATAAGATACATTATCGGCTGGATGAACGGTGGGGCAGAAGTGGCCCGAAATCAACTGACTGAGGGGCTGCGGACCTTCTCGCGCATGGGGGCAAGGATCTGCCTGTGTGTGATCAATGAGGTCCATCGTGCTGCGATGGAGTTCGACCCGATCTCCGTGGACAGCATCTGCTGTTGGCCATGCAGCAGCCGGCCCTGGTCGAGAATCTGCGCCATCGCCATCGCCATCGCCACGGGGGTTCGGTCGGCGGGCTGGAGGCTGTGGCGCGGACGACGCAGCAGAACGTCCCGTACAAGCTCGCGGGCCTGGAGTGTCGATCAAGTGGGACCAGAGGGCGTTGGCGACGTTATGTCTAAGTTATCACGCTTACTACGCTGTACGCTGCAAGAACGTAGTAACAAAAATGGGGTGAACGCGCCCCCGTCGCACTGGCACTTCACTGCGCTGAACTTGCGTCGCACTGTGCTCGAGTCGCACTGAGTTTTCTGAGTGTCAGAGGGCAACACTAGGCTCGCACCAGTCCTCTTCCGATGGACTTTCAGTCGAAGGAGCACGTCCCGTGGTTGCACCGCCGTCCCTTGAACTCCTCAGCGTGGCGGTGGCCGCGGACACCTACATCGGCACGTTCCCGCGGTCCGTCGTCATGGGGTCGCTCTCCCAGGTCACCGTCGACAACTATGTTCGCGACCTCGCCGAGTTCGTCGAGATCGTCGGTGGTGACAGGATCCTCGACGACCTCAACGGCGAAGACCTTGATGTTGCAGTTGTGACGTATGGATCCAAGCCGGACGGACGGTTCAACGACCCTGGTGATCGGACCCGCTCCATCGGAGCAGCCGCCCGATTCATGCAGTCGGTCTCCCGGATGTTCTCCCATGCGACCCGCGTCGGTTGGGTACAGCTCAACCCGGTCCCCGACATGCTCGTCACGTTCAAGGGCAGTCGTACCAGGGCGAAGTCGCGCACCGCGCTCCCCCAGTCAGGCGCTGTGGCTCTCCTGTCCACGACCGACCCCGCCGACCAGAAGGTCTCGCGCGCTGACCAGGACATGGTGCTTCGAGACCGGTTCATCCTTCACCTCCTCGTGGAAGTTGGGCCTCGAGTCTCCGAGCTCTGCAAGGCGGACCGCGCCGACATCAGCGTTGACGACGAAGGCGCCGCGTGGTTCGACATCCGTCACGGCAAGGGAGGCGGTCGCCGCAGGGTGCCTCTCTCCCCCAGGACCATGGAAGCGTTCACCAACTACGACCGCGCGCGCCCGGCCCCGGCCCCGCGCACACGCAAGGTCAACGGTGTCCTGGTCGAGACGGTTGGAGTCGACGACGCCAAGCGTGCGCTCATCCTCACGTGGAGGGGTCTGCGCATGCAACCGCGTGACGTCGAGCTGATGGTCCACCGGCAAGCCGCCCTGATGCCCGCCGCCCTCATGCGGGAGGTCACCCCACACGGCCTGCGCCACACTGCGGCCACCCTTCTCCTCGCTTCGGGCGCCGCGGACGTCATGACCGTGCGCGACATTCTCGGCCACGCGTCCGTGGCCACCACCAGCGTCTACCTAGACTCCCAAGCCGATCACATGGTCGCAGCGGTCAGGCTCCACCCTGTCACGATGCTGAAGAGCTTCTAGCGGTCCTCGGGCGAGCTGACAACGGCTCGATGAGTGCGGTGCGGTGGTCGTCGATTGACAGTCGTTCGGCACCTATCGATACTCGATAGGTGCTCACCCCATATGTTCCGTCACTCCGCGCGGTGCTGATCGTTCTCATGGCCGGCTCCGTGCTGTCCCAGGCCCTGTTGCCGCTGCTCGCCCAAGACCTCGGTGGGCCGTACGAGGAGACCGCACGCCTAGTCGCGCCCTATTCGGTGGTGGGCATCCTGGTCATCGTGTGCGCCCAGGTTGCGCTGGTCGTGATCTGGCGGCTGCTGTCTCTCGTCGCCAACAACACGATCTTCACGGTTCGCGCCCTGCGGTGTGTCGACACCATCATCGCCTGCGGCGTGGCCGCAGCCCTTCTCCCGGCTGCCGTCACCTTCCACCTGCTCGTGATCGTGGGTGTCGGTGGGCCCGGAGTCCTCTTCCTCCTCGCCGCGAGTGTCGCCGGCGGAGCGGCGTTCGTGCTGCTCATGGCCACGATGCGGAACCTGCTCCGGGCGGCCATCACCCACCAGAGCGAACTGGACGAGGTGATCTAAGTAGCCCGTTATGGGCTGATATGCCTAGTCGCGCTGGGCCCGAGGTCCGCCTGCATCAAGAGGCCGGCTCCGCCGTCGAAGGGCACCGCGTGGAACGACGGTCCGCGAGCGATCTCCCGAAAACCCCAGCGCTGGTGGAGGGCGATCGACGCGGTGTTGCGGCGGTTGGTGAAGTAGTAGACCGAAGCGGAGCGTTCGCCCACCCAGCTGATGCGTGCCTGGGTGAGTGCGGCGCCCGCGCCGAGGCGACGGAACTCGGGGTCGACGGTGATCCCAGCAAGGTAGTGACCGGCGGGTGCGACACCATCGGCGTCGGCGAACAGGTGTGTCTTGCCCCAGCCGACGATCCGGGGACCGACGACGGCGACCACGACAGCACGGTGGTCGTCGCTGATCGCCCGGGCAACCTGGTCGACGCCGGAATCGGCGTCGAGAGGTCTCGTCCGGACCATGACTTCCCGGATGCCGTCGAGGTCGCCGTGGCGCGCGGGCCGTGCGACAGGTCCGTCAGCAGGCGGCACGGCGGGCGTCACCTCAGGCCCCGACGTACGCCGCGAGGTGCTGGCCGGTTAGCGTCGACCGGTCAGCCACAAGCTCAGACGGCGAGCCCTCGAAGACGACCAGGCCGCCGTCGTGCCCGGCGCCCGGGCCGAGGTCGATGATCCAGTCGGCGTGCGCCATGACCGCCTGGTGGTGCTCGACGACGATGACCGACTTGCCGGAGTCCACGAGCCTGTCGAGCAGCCCGAGCAGGTTCTCGACGTCGGCCAGGTGCAGGCCGGTGGTCGGCTCGTCGAGGACGTAGACGCCACCCTTCTCACCCAGGTGCGTGGCCAGCTTGAGCCGCTGCCGCTCGCCGCCGGACAGCGTCGTGAGCGGCTGGCCCAGGCTGATGTAGCCGAGCCCGACGTCGGCCAGCCGGGCGAGGATGGTGTGCGCGGCCGGCGTGCGGGCCTCCCCTGAGCCGAAGAACTCCTCGGCCTCGGTCACCGACATCGCAAGCACCTCGCTGATGTCACGGCCACCGAGGTGGTATTCGAGGACCGAGGCCTGGAATCGCTTTCCCTCGCACACCTCGCACGGCGAGGCTACGCTGGCCATGATGCCCAGGTCGGTGTAGACGACGCCCGCACCGTTGCAGTTGGGGCAGGCGCCCTCGGAGTTGGCGCTGAACAGGGCGGGCTTGACCCCGTTGGTCTTCGCGAAGGCCTTGCGGATCGGATCGAGCAGCCCGGTGTACGTCGCCGGGTTGCTGCGCCGGGAGCCGCGGATGGCACCCTGGTCGATCGAGACCACGTTCTCCCCAGCCGGGATCGACCCGTGCACGAGCGAGCTCTTGCCCGAGCCGGCCACCCCGGTCACCACGACGAGCACCCCGAGCGGGACGTCGACGTCGACGTCCCGCAGGTTGTTCGCCGTCGCGCCCCGGATCTCTAGCGCCCCGGTGGGCGTGCGCACGGTCTCCTTGAGAACGGCGCGGTCGTCGAGGTGGCGCCCCGTGAGCGTGTCGCTGGCTCGCAGCCCTGCCACGGTGCCCTCGAACACCACCTCTCCCCCGGCCGAGCCCGCTCCCGGACCGAGGTCGACGACGTGGTCGGCGATGACGATCATCTCCGGCTTGTGCTCTACTACGAGCACCGTGTTGCCCTTGTCCCGCAGCTCCAGCAGCAGCTTGTTCATGCGTTCGATGTCGTGCGGGTGCAGCCCGATGGTGGGCTCGTCGAAGACGTACGTGACGTCGGTGAGCGAGGATCCGAGGTGCCGGATCATCTTGGTGCGCTGCGCCTCGCCGCCGGACAGCGTGCCCGCCGGCCGGTCCAGCGAGAGGTAGCCCAGCCCGATCTCCACGAAGGAGTCGAGGGTGTGGCCCAGCGCGGTGAGCAGCGGCGCCATCGACGGCTCGCTGAGGCCGGCGACCCACATGGCCAGGTCGCTGATCTGCATGGAGCATGCCTCGGCGATGTTGATCCCGGCGACCCGCGAGGACCGGGCGCCCTCGTTGAGCCGGGTGCCCCCGCACTCGGGGCACGGCGTGAACGTGACCGCACGGTCCACGAAGGCCCGGATGTGGGGCTGCATGGCCTCGCGATCCTTGGACAGGTAGGACTTCTGGATCTGCGGGATGAGCCCGGAGTACGTCAGGTTGATCCCGTCGACCTTGATCTTCGTCGGCTCCTTGTAGAGCAGGTCGTCGAGCTCGGTCTTGGTGTAGTCGCGGATGGCCTTGTCCGGGTCGAAGAAGCCGCAGCCGCGGAAGATGCGCCCGTACCAGCCGTCCATCGTGTAGCCGGGGATCGTCAACGCGTTCTCGTTGAGCGACAGGCTGTCGTCGTACAGCGCGGTCAGGTCGATGTCGTTGACGGTCCCCATGCCCTCGCAGCGCGGGCACATGCCGCCGGTGATGGAGAAGTCCCGCCGTTCCTTCACGGCCTTGCCGCCGCGCTCGAACGTGACAGCGCCGGCCCCGCTGATCGAGGCGACGTTGAAGGAGAACGCCTGGGGCGATCCGACATGCGGCTGCCCGAGCCGGCTGAACACGATCCGCAGCATCGCGTTGACGTCGGTCGCGGTGCCGACGGTCGAGCGGGAGTTGGCGCCCATCCGCTCCTGGTCGACGATGATCGCCGTGGTCAGACCCTCGAGCAGGTCGACGTCAGGCCGGGCCAGGTTCGCCATGAAGCCCTGCAGGAAGGCGCTGTAGGTCTCGTTGATCATCCGCTGCGACTCCGCGGCGATCGTGGCGAACACCAGCGAGCTCTTGCCTGAGCCGGAGACTCCGGTGAACACCGTCAGTCGGCGCTTGGGGATCTCAAGATGGATGTCCTTGAGGTTGTTCTCGCGCGCGCCCTGCACCCGGATCAGATCATGGGTGTCGGCGACATGGGGCGCGGGCGGCTGCGCGGCGGTCGTGTCCATGCCCGTCAGCCTAGTGGCCAGCCACTCAGCCCACTCAGCCCCAGGCGGCTTCGGCGTCGCGCAGGTAGGAACCCAGGGTCCCCAGCGCGCCGGGGACGAGGGCGTAGATCGACCACACGCCGCGCTTGTCTCGGGTCAGCAGGCCCGCATCGACGAGGATCTTCAGGTGGTGGGAGACCGTCGGCTGGGTGAGGTTCAGCGGCTCGGTGAGGTCGACGACGGAGGCTTCGCCGTTCTCGTGAGCTGCCACGAGCGAGAGCAGGCGCAGCCGAGTCGGGTCGCTGAGCGCTTTGAACGACTGAGCCAGCGCGGACTCGCCGCTGCGTCCGGTCATGAGGTGTTCTCTCCAGTGCCTGCTCGATGAGCATTCGAGGTGGTCGCTGCGGGTCACAGGCGCAGCAGAGCAATCCTACGCAGTCCCAGCGGGTGAGGATTCGACCCGATCGAGCTGGCGGCCGGGTTGTGGACATCGAGGACCGTCCACAACCCGCAGGTCCCGGGCTGCGGCGCGGGGCACGCCGCGCCGAAGATCTGACGATGACTCCATCTCCCGCCCCAGCCGACGACAACATCCGCCCTGACTACGTCCACCCCACGCCCGTCCGTCCCACCAGGCGCCGCTCCCCCATGCCTCCCGGCTCGCTCATCGCGAGCGACCACGAGGCGCTCAAGCACCTGGCGGGCCTGGTCGGTGACTGCAGCGACGACGCGGTGCTGTGGGTGACCTTCCTGTCCGCCGACGACCGCGCGCTCGCGCTGGTCCTGCCCATCGACGATCTGCCGTCCATGCCCGACAACGCGACGACCGCCGCGCTCGCCGCGGCGATGCGCGACGTCGTCGGGAAGGTGTACCCGGGCGCTCAGGCGCTCGTCGCGATCGTCCGACCGACGGGAGGGGACTACGGGGACCACGAACGCTCCTGGGCCGACGCGCTGTGGCGCGCCGCCGATGCCACCGGCTGGTCGATCCGGATGATCGCCGCGGTGGGAGCAGATCGGTCCCGCGTGCTTGACCGGGCGCGGTGCGTACCGCACGCCGACCTGAGGTGAGCGCCAGCCAGAGGTGACGACGGTAACCGCTCGGCAGTATGCGGTCGGCAGCCCGCCCGCGCTACACTGACAGGGATTCCCAGATCAATCTCGCGTCTCTGTCGTGCGTCCGGTGACGGACCGGCACAGACCGCGGACGGTCCTGGGAGCACCACCGAGACACCCGAGATGCGCGGATCACCGCCATCTCGACGAGTCCGAGCGGCGATTTCACGATACCTTCACGGTGTGTGTGGAACAGATCGCCTGATCGACTCGTTGAACCACCAGAGCTTCTTTCCAGACATAGACGTATCAGCCGGTATGCGCATCACGCCTTTTTGATGTCACCGCAATTCACTTGGAGGACAACATGGCAGACCGATCCTTGCGCGGTATGAGCATTGGCGCCAAGAGCATGGAGTCCGATGAGGGCGTCGACTTCGCTCCGCGCTTCCAGGCCCACTACGACTGCCCGAACGGGCACACGATCATCCTTCCGTTCTCGACCGAGGCCGACGTGCCCCTGGTCTGGGAGTGCCGCTGCGGTGAGGAGGCGCTGCTCCGCGACGCCGACCAGCCCGAGGCGAAGGCCGGCAAGGCGCCCCGCACCCACTGGGACATGCTGCTCGAGCGTCGCACGGTCAAGGAGCTCGAGGAGCTTCTCGACGAGCGTCTGACGCTGCTGAGGGCCGGAAAGCTCCGCCGCAGCGCGTGAGCTGACCGCAGCAGCGCCTGCGCGCCGCCGCCACGAACACCGATGCTCCCGAACCCGTCTGGGTTCGGGAGCATCGTCATGTGCGGGGTAGAACTCCAGCCCAGCCAAGACATCTGGTCCTCGACCGGGGAACGTGGGAGACATGTTTACATGTCTACAGGCGTCCTGAGTATCCGGTTGCCCCACGAGTTGAAGCACCGTCTGGACGCGCTGAGCGCATCCACCGGCCGCCCAGCCGCGTTCTACGTGCGCGAGGCCCTGACCGAGCACCTGGGTGAGTTGGAGCACGTCTACACACTGCGCGCCGAGGCGGAAGCGGTCCGGAGCGGCAAACTCGAAACGGTCGGTCTGGACGAGGTCCTTGCCGATCTCGGAATGACCCGTGACGAGTTGGACGACACCGCGCTAGGCGACGCATGAGCGGCTGGGATATCCAGTTCACCCCACGAGCACAACGCAGCTTGAAGAAGCTCGAGCCGGTCACTGCCCGACGCATCACTGATGCGGCCCTATGGCCGGCCTATGGCGGCTCCGGGCCGGTGACTACCGGATCATCATCGCCCTCGACGTCGATCACCGATCCGACATCTACTGACCAACCTGCCACTCAGACCAGTCCGGAGCCGGCCGGCTAGGCCCGGGCCGCGGCCTTCTTCGCTGCAGCCTTCTTTGCAGCGCCAGCCGACGACGCCGCGTCCTGGCCGGTGCGGCGCCGGGACCGGATGCTCACGACGACCCCCGCCGCGGTAAGCAGCGTGGCCGCGGCGAGCACCGTGCGAGCCGGCCACTCCCCCGCCCTGACCGCCGGGGTGAGGGACGTGCGCAGTGCCACCGGGCTGACCATCTGCTCGGCGGTGAACAGCCCCGTCTGCTCGAGCAGCACCCCGTTGGGGGCGATGACGGCGCTCACCCCCACGGTCGAGATCTGGATCGTGGTGCGCCCGGTCTCGATGGCCCGCAGCCGGGACATGGCGAGCTGCTGGGTGGACTCGTTCGTCGGGCCGAAGGAGGCGTTGTTGGTCGGGATCACGAGCATCTCGGCGCCGGCCGCGACCGCATCCTGGACGAGGGCGTCGTAGGCCACCTCGAAGCAGATGGCGTCGCCGATCTTCACCACCCTCCCCAGCCGGGGTGAGTCGAGGTTGACGATGCCCACCTCGGTGCCGGCGATCATGTCGTTGGTGACCAGGTCGACGGCCGAGGAGAACGGGCGGACCAGGCTGCGGATGGGGATGTACTCCGCGAACGGCGCTGGGTGCTGCTTGGCATAGCGACCCACCACGCCGACGCCGGGCTCCCACAGCAGCGACACGTTGTACCGGCCGCCGGTCTCGGGGAACTCCTGCGAGCCGATGAGCAGGGGCGCCCCGACAGCCTGGGCGGCGTCGTCGATGGCCGTGGCGGCGTCCGCGTCCACCTGGGGGTCGATGTCGGTGCCGTTCTCCGGCCACACAACGAGGTCGAGGTCGCCGGGGGCGACGAGGTCGAGCAGCGCATACGTCCCGGCCACATGGTTGTTGAGCACCTCACGGCGGTGGTTGAAGGCGTCCAGACCCGGCGTGGCTACGTTGCCCTGGACGGCGCCCACCTGGAGGGTGCCGCTCTCGGCCTGGGTGGCGAGCGGTACTGCCAGGCCCACGCCGATGGCGGCCACCGCCACGAGGGCGCAGGAGCCCGCGCGGAGCAGGTTGAACCGTCCCAGGGCGCCCACAGCGAGGGCGAGCAGGGCCGCGCACACCGCCGCGACCAGGGAGACGAGGGGCATGCCCCCCAGCCAGGCGAGTCGACCGATGGGTGACTCCGACTGTGAGAAGGCCAGCCGGCCCCACGGGAACCCACCGAAGGGAACGGCCGATCGGGCGAGCTCGCCAGCCACGAAGACCAGCGCGAAGGCGATGGCCTGCAGGCCGGCCCTGCGGGTGATCACGGGTACCCGGCGGACGTATGTCCAGGCCAGCATGGACAGGGCGACGAACAGGGCCTCCATGACGCTCAGTGCGACCCACGGCACGTCCCCGACCGCGTACTGGGCCCACCGGATGTGCACAAGGAAGAACGTCAGGCCCCAGACGAGGCCGATGAGGAAGTTCCAGGCCGGGGCGTCGCGCATGGTGGCGAGGAAGAGCATGCCCACGCCAGCGATGGCCAGCAACCAGATACCGACGTCGGGGAAACCGAGGTCGGTGAGGTACCCGCCGACGACGGCAAGGACGAGGGTGAACCACCGGGGCATGTGACGGGCAAGCACCTGAGCAGGGTACTTCACGGCACTGGGCGTTCCCTGGAGGTCGTGTCCGGGCCGGTGGAGTGAGGTGGGGTGGTTCGTGCGTCCTTCGTGCCGCCGGTCGCATCGCTGAGACCTGCGTTTTCTACTGAACGCACGAACCGCCCCGGGGAGGTACAAGAAGAACCTACTCGTCCGTCCCTGCCTGCTGTCAACAGTGCGTTCTCGCTGGTCAGCGATATATTTGCAGGTCAGGGCGGCAATGTGGGACAAAAGGGACCGGGTGAAAAATGCGACCTGAGCGCGCGTCAGTCGAAGGTGTCGAAGATGACCTGCCCCGCGCGCACGGTCTGCCGGCACTGCGGCAGGGCCGCATCGGGGCTCAGGTCGGGCAGCAACGGCGTGCCCGAGCGGGCGTCGGTGCTCCACGAGGACAGTCCGGCCGCCTCGGACTGCACGCCCACGTGCTCGGATGTCCACACGGCGAGGTGTGCGGGGCTGCCCAGCCGGATCTCGCCCGCCCCGGTGTGATCCAGGCCGGCCAGCCGCCAGCCGCCGCGGGTTGCGGCACGGAAGGCGGCCCGGGCGGAGATCCGGTGCTCGGGCGTGTGGTGGTAGACGGCTGCCCGCACACCAGCCCACGGGCTCAGCGCCGTCACAGGTGCGTCCGACCCGAAGGCCGTGGGTACCCCGGCCGCGGCGATCGCGGCGAAACGATTCATCTGCCCGGCCCGCGCCGTCCCCAACCGCACGTCGTAGAGGCCACCGGAACCGCCCCAGGCCGCGTCGAAGGCTGGCTGCATGCTGAGCCCGACCCCGAGGGTCGCCAGGGCAGCCAGCGCGGCGTCGTCGATCATCAGGACGTGCTCGAGGCGGTGCCGCAACCGGCGCATGGCGCTGCGCTCACGCTCGCCGGCTGCGAGCAGGCCCGCCACGACCGTGTCGCAGGCGCGGTCGCCGATCACGTGGAATCCGGCCTGCAGGCCGGCGGCGGTGACCGCGAGGACATGCGCCTCGACGTCGGCGGCTGACAGGTGGAGGTCACCGGCTGTGCCGGGCGCGTCTGCGTAGGGCTCGCGCAGCGCGGCCGAGCGCGCGCCGATGGACCCGTCGACCGAGAGGTCACCACCGATCCCGGTCAGGCCCGGGATCGCTTCGGCGAGGGAGCGTGCCTCCTCGACCGTCCGGCACAGCTCGCCGCGGTATCCCACGACGAGCGGCAAGCCGCTGGCGGCGTCGGCGGTCGCGGCGAGGAGCGAGGTGAGGCCTTCGCGGGTGTCGACGCCGGGGGCGCTGTTCTCGTGCACGGCGACCACGCCGCGCGCCGCGGCGGCGCGGAGCACGGCGTCGGTCATCCGGGCGTGGCGGGTGGCATCCACCTGGCGGGCGAGCTGGCGCGCCGCGACGTGCGCCTCGCCTGCGACGAAGCCGTCGTCGTGCCACCCGGGACGCCCGGCCAGGCCCGCGAGCTCGGCGAGACGGGTCGAGACGACGGCGCAGTGCAGGTCGACCCGGGCGGCATAGACGGGCGCTCCGGCGCACGCGGCGTCGAGCTCCGCGGCGGTGAAGCGGCGGGAGTCGGCCCACGTGGTCTCGTCCCAGCCATGCGCGAGCAGCGGGCCGTCGTCGGCCCGGTGGGCACGGGCCCGCGCGGCAAGGGCGTCCAGGGCCGCGGCCCGCGAGGGTGCGCTGGACAGGTCGACGCCCTCGCGGGTGAAGGCCTCCTCGAGGAGGTGGACGTGAGCGTCGACGAAGCCGGGGGCGACGAGCGCGCCGTCCAGGTCGATCACCCGGGCGGCACGGGAGGCCAGCCCGTCGGCGGTGTCGTTCGCCCCGATCCAGGTGACGACCCCGTCGTCGACCAGCAGGGCCTCGGCGAAGGGGTCTGCCGGGGAGTGGATGATGCCGTTGCGGTACAGGATCGAGGTCACCGCACGACTTTATGCCACCGGGCGCGCTGCTAGACGCTCGAATAGGCCACGACGCCCCGTCGCAGCGCCTCGATGGCTTGGTCGGCCGTGGCGCGCATGTGCTGGTCCGGGGCTGCCTTGGTGAGCTGGCCGAGCACGTCGATGATCTGCTTGCACCACCGCACGAAGTCCCCCGCGGCGAAGTCCGTGCCCTTGAGCACCACGTCGAGGCCCCGCCCCGACGCCCACCGGTGGACCGCCTCGACGAGGCCGAGGTCGAGGGCCCCGGTGGCCTCCAGGCGGTGCGCGGCCTCCAGGTCGTCGAGCTTGGACCACACCCGGATGGTCTCGTCCAGGGCCCGGGCCAGCACGCCGCCCGGTCCCCCGGGGATGTGCGGGTCGCCGTCGGAGTCGTCGCGGCGTGCGGAGTACACGAGCGTGGAGACAGCCGCGGCCAGCCCGGCCGCGTCCAGGCCCTCCCACACCTTCAGGCGCAGGCACTCCGCGAGCAGCAGGTCGCTCTCGGCGTACAGGCGGCGCAGCGCCGCGCCCGGGGCGGTCACGACCAGCTCGCCGTCCTGGCGCTCCAGGTAGCCCAGCGTGCTCAGCACCTCGCAGATCCGGTCGAAGACCTTCGCGATCGACCCGGTGCGCCCCTCGATCCGGCGCAGCAGCGCCCGGTGCTCGGCGTCGAGCTTGGTCCACCGGGTCGCCCACCGCACATGGTCCTCCCGGTCGGGGCAGGAGTGGCAGGCATGCGCCCGCAGCGCGCTCTGCAGCCGCCCCAGCTCCGCGTCCTCCCCTGCGCCGCGGCGCACGCCGCGCCCGGGCGCTGTGCCCGACGACGCACCCCCGCCCGTTCTCCCAGGTCCCCCCGGTGCGTTCAGCGCGGCGCGCAGCTGGACGGAGAGCTCCCGGCGGGCGGCGGGGTTGCGGGCGTTGAAGGCCTTGGGGATGCGGATGGCACCGACCGTCTCCACGCCGTGCGGCACGTCGGCCAGGGTGAGCTTCTGAACCTGCCGCTCGCTGCTGAGCACCGTGGGTCGCGGCCCGTCGAAGCCGGCGTCCTGACCGGGATCGATGATGATCGCGTAGCCGGCGCGTCGCCCGGACGGAATCTCGATGATGTCCCCGCGCTGCAGCCCGGTCAGGGAGGCGACGATCGCCGAGCGGCGCTCCCCCGACGCGCGCTTGGCCAGCGCACCCTCACGGGCGGTGATCGCCCGGCGCAGGCGCATGTACTCCGTAAAGTCGCCCTTGTCGCACTGTTGCGCGCGGGCGTAGCCGTCGAGCGCCTCGGAGTTCGCAGCTGCCTGCTTGGCCAGGCCTACGACCCCGCGGTCCGCCTGGAACTGCGCGAAGGACGTCTCCAGGATCTCCCGGGCGCGCTCGCGGCCCACCTGGGAGACGAGGTTGACCGCCATGTTGTACGTCGGCGAGAAGCTCGACCGGAGCGGGTACAGGCGCTTGGACGCCAGCCCGGCGAGGGCGACCGGGTCCAGCCCGGGGTGGTCGACGACGACGGCGTGGCCCTCGACGTCGATCCCGCGCCGCCCGGCCCGCCCGGTGAGCTGGGTGTACTCCCCCGGGGTGAGGTCGACGTGGCTCGAGCCGTCCCACTTGACGAGCTTCTCCAGCACGACCGAGCGCGCGGGCATGTTGATCCCGAGGGCGAGCGTCTCGGTTGCGAAGACCACCTTGACCAGGCCCGCGCTGAACAGCTCCTCGACGGTTTCCTTGAACAGCGGGAGCATGCCGGCGTGGTGGGCCGCGACCCCGCGGCTGAGGGCGTCGAGCCAGCCCCAGTATCCGAGGATGGCGAGGTCTTCGGAGGGGATGGCCGCGCAGCGGGCCTCGACGATCTCGCGGATCTGCGCCTCCTGGGCGGGGCTGGTCAGCCGAAGCCCCGCGCCTAGGCACTGCGCGACGGCTCCCTCGCAGCCGGCCCGGGAGAAGATGAAGAAGATCGCCGGGAGCAGCCCGGCGCGGTCGAGGCCGTCCACGACGGCGAACCGGGGCGGTCCGCGGCGGCCAGAGTGCTGTGAAGGAGCAGAGGGATGTGAAGGCCCGCCGCGTCCCCCGCGTCTTCCTCGCCCGCGGCCGCCACCCCAGCCGCCGCCACTCGACCCGGAGCCACGGAACCCCTCGCTCTGGCGCATGACGGCGAGCAGGTCCGGGTTGATCGGCGGGTTCGTCCCCGGGGACGTCGGGTCGACCATATGGGCGTAGAGGTCGAGGATGCCGCCAGGGTTGGTCCCGCGTCCGGCGACCACCACGTGCTGGGAGAGTGGCACCGGACGGTGCTCGCTGACCACGACGGCCGTGTCACCACGTACCATCTCGAGCCAGTCCCCGAACTCCTCGGCGTTGGACACGGTCGCCGAGAGGGAGACGAGCTGGACGTCGCTCGCGAGGTGGATGATGACCTCTTCCCAGACCGCACCTCGGAACCGGTCGGCCAGGTAGTGCACCTCGTCCATGACGACGAAGCCCAGCCCGGCCAGTGTCGGGGAGTCCGCATACAGCATGTTGCGCAGCACCTCGGTGGTCATCACGACGACGGGCGCCTCACCGTTGATCGTCGTGTCACCGGTGAGCAGGCCGACCGAGTCGGTCCCGTACCGGCGGACCAGGTCCGCGTACTTCTGGTTGCTGAGCGCCTTGATGGGGGTCGTGTAGAACGCCTTGCGGCCGCTCGCGATGGCCAGGTGGACGGCGAACTCCCCCACGATCGTCTTGCCGGCGCCGGTAGGGGCGGCCACGAGAACGCTCTGCCCGCGCTCGAGGGCCGCGCAGGAGTCGACCTGGAAGTCGTCGAGCTCGATCTCGAGCGACTCACGGAACGCAGCCAGCTGGGGTCCGGTCTGGGCGGTGCGCTCGCGGAAGCGGCGGTAGCGCTCGGCCGGACCGGGCTCGGCGTTGCTGGGATCTGACCTGTTGGCGTCTGACGTGCGGCGATCTGAGCGGGGAGCCATGGCTCCAGCCTAGGTCTCGACTCAGACGAGCAGGTGCAACGCGCCAGGGTGGACCTGGGCGCGCAGCGGGACGGGGCCGATGACCTCGCCGTCGGCGAAGGCGACCGGTGGGAACGCCCCGGCGCTGGTCGGTTCGATGATGATCGAGGTTGTGCGCAGGGCCGTGACCGCAGGGTGGGTCATGTGGCGACCGCGGTACATGCCCGGGAAGAGCTTGAGGATGCCGCGCCGGGGCAGCGCGCTCGCGTAGATGACATCTAGCTGCCCGTCGTCGATCAGTGCGTCCGGTGCGATCCGCACCCCTCCCCCGATCTGGGGGGCGTTGGCGGCCGCGACGACCGTCCCGGTGAGGTCGAAGGCGGCCGTGTCGGTCGTGATCCGGTAGCCATAGGGCTTGAAGTCGCGCACGCAGGTGACGACCGCGCGAATGTACTTTCCTGCACCGGGCGGCCAGGTGTAGGTGTTGGCGCGGGCGTTGACGGCGGCGTCGAGGCCGACCGAGAGGGCCCCCGCGAACCAGGAACCGCCCCACGTCTCGCCGTCTGGCGAGTGCGCCCCGGCGATGTAGGGGGCGACGTGGACGGCGTCGACCGCGCGCGGCGGGTGGCCCAGCGCGACGACGATGCGGGCGACGGCGTCGTCGACCTTGTGCACGGGCAGGCCAAGCACTTTGGCGAAGTCGTTCCCGGATCCGGCGGCCACGATCCCGAGCGGGGTGGTTGTGCCGACGACGGCGTTCACTCCCAGGTGGACCATGCCGTCCCCGCCGACGACGACGAGGGCGTCGAGCCCGTCGATCGAGGCGCCCCTGGCCCGGGCGAGCGCGTCGGCGACGGTCTCCCCCGAGAGCTCGACCACCACGTGGCCGCCCTCCCGGAGGAGCTGGTCCGTGCGGAGTCCGGCCTTGCGGCCCCGGCCGTGCCCGGCCGTGGGGTTGACGACGAGACCGACGCGCGCAGGCGTGACGGGGTCAGGGTGGTGAGCAGAGACGGCCATGGGTCAGACGTCGTATCCCTCGACCTCGGCGTCGAAGGCCGCCTGTCGCTTGTCGACGCGGCGGTCGTGCAGGATGCACACGCCCAGGGCCGCGAAGTAGAGCACGCAGATGGGCAGGGCGACGAGGATCATCGTCAGGGCGTCCGGGGTAGGGGTCATGATCGCGGCGAAGGTGAAGGCGATGATGATCGCCCACCGCCAGCCCTTGGCCCACGTGCTGGCCCGCACGATGCCGAGGAAGTTGATCGCGACCATGACGACGGGCATGACAAAGGCGAGGCCGAAGGCCACCAGGAGGCGCATGACGAAGTTCAGGTACGTCTGGGCGTCCTGGAAGTTCGTGGAGTCCGTGGGGAGGAAGTCGGTCAGGATGCGCACCGCGTGCGGCAGCACGAGCCAAGCCATCCCGGCGCCGGCCGCGAAGAGCGGGACAGCCGCGCCGATGAAGCCGACCGTGTACCGCTTCTCCTTGCCCGTCAGTCCCGGGGTGATGAACGCCCAGAGCTGGTAGAGCCACCACGGGCTGGTGATGATGAAGCCGACGAAGAACGACATCTTGAACTTCATGTCGAGCGCCGCACCCGGTGCCCCGAAGTTGATCGAGGCGAGCTGGTTGCGCCGCGCGGCCGCCTCCAGGATCGGCTGCTGGAGCAGGTGGAACACGTGGTCGTAGAGGAACCACCCGACGATCGCACCGATCGCGATTCCGAGCGCGCCGAGGAAGAGCCGCTTGCGCAGCTCGAGGAGGTGACCCCGCAGGGACATCTTCCCCTTGGCAGCCAGCCGCTCCGCGCGCTGGTCTGCCTTCGACTGTGAGCCTCGCGCCACGCCCCTACGCCTTCGGTGGATTGGTGCTCTCGGACGCGGCGGTCGCGGGCTTGGACGTGTCGACCGGATGGGCCACGGCCTCGGGGACGACGACGGGGACGACGACGGGGGCGACCGGTGCGACCGGGGCGGCGCTCACGGGAGCGTCGTCCTCCTGGAGCTCCTTGATCTCCTTCTTGAAGATCTTCATCGACTGGCCGACGCTCTTGGCGAGGTCAGGGAGACGCTTCGCCCCGAACAACAGCAGGACGATGACGAGCAGTACGACCCAGTGGATCGGCTTCATGGCACCCATAGGAGACCTCCAGTATGTGAACGTGTTGACTCAATGGTAGTTCGGTTGAACCCTGGGCAGGGTACCCGCCCGCGGTGAACGGTCGGTGCGCCGTCACAGATTGGCAGTCGTCGATGCGTCCTGATCGAGGTTGTGGTCCGTCGAGGTGTGGTCTAGAGGTCGATCGTGCGCCATCGTTCGTAGCGCTCCGCATGGCCCCGACGTCGTGCGGCGGTGCGGGAGCGCCTGAGCCGGCGTCGCTCGGCGACGAGGTCGGCGAGGTCGAGCGGGTCGGCGAAGACGTCGACCGGACGCGGGTTCGTGGCCGGCCCGGCGGCCTCGCCCGCGGCGACCTTCTCCGACATGGCCTCGAGCGCGTCGCTCAGCCCCGCGCCTGCGCGCAGCATCACCTTGATCCGACGCCAGAGGTCACGGGCGAGAAAGAAGCCGCCCGCACCCGCGCCGAGGACAAGAATGCACCAGATCCAGAACCACATCTGCTCAGCCTACGCATCCAGGGCCGCGTAGGCGGCCAGCGCGGCCCCGGCAGCCCGGGCGGCGTCGTCGCGCGGGGCGGCAGGGCGCACGGACCGGACGTCGCGGGCGTGGCGCAGGAGCAGGTGGCGCAGCCACAGCGGGTTCGCCACCCGGACCGTCACGGCGAAGCGCGCCTCGTCCAGGTTGACCACGGATTCGACCGGGATCTGCTCGGCGATCCATCGGGCCCGGCTGGAGAGCACCAGCTCGGCCACCGTGTCACCGGCCGGCCGATAGTCGGCGGGGACGCCGAGCGGTCCGCGGTGCTCCACGTGGCGGTCGAGGACCTCGGCCGCCAAGATCCGGTCGGTGCGGAAGGTGCGCTGCTCCTGGGCGCTGTGGCACCAGGCGTGCAGGTAGGTGAACGTGTCCGAGGGCAGCAGCCGGAACGGTTCGACGACGCGGCTGGAGGTCACGTCGGAGGCGTTGACGTACTCGATCCGGAGCGCTCGCCCCTCGCTCAGTGCGGAGCGGATGGCCTCGAGCACGTGGGGCGTGGCGTCGACCCGCAGCCGGACGTCCAGGGCCGCGGAGGCCTCGCCCGAGGCGAGGGTGAGCTTGGTCAGCGCGGATCCGATGACCGCGGCCTGCTCGTCGTCCCCGGACTCGGCCACGACCTCGGCCAGGGCGCGCAGAGCGGCGATCAGGGCGATACCCTCCCGGGTGCCCAGGCGCAGCGGCCGGGTCATGCCGCGGGCCTCGGTCAGGCGCACGACGCCTCGGTCGAAGGAGTCCGCGTCGAAGTCGATGAGGTCCTCGGGCCAGTATCCCGGGGTCCCCGAGATCCACAGCGTGTCCACGTCGGCGAGGATCTGCTTGGGGGTCACCGAGAAGTGCCGGGCGAGCTCGGCGACCGGCACCGGGCCGCTGGCCTCGAGGAAGGAGACGAGCGCGACGAGGCGCACAAATCGTTCGGTTGCGCGCTCAGCCACGATCGTCTCCGGAGGTTGTTGGGGTCAGCGGCAGGGCTGCCGCGGCGCGGAGCCGATCCAGGACCTCCGTGCGCAGCTCGAGGGGCTCCAGGACGAGGACGGCCTCGCCGTAGCCGGCGACCTCGTCGGCCATGGCGTGGGTGGAGGTGTAGCCGACCATGACGAGCTCTCGGTCGGCCACCGCTCGGGCGAGCGCCGCGCGATCTGGCCCCAGGGGCGTGGCTGCACTCCCCCGGGCCCGCAACGCGCTGGCACGCTCGGGCCGCAGGGCGAGGAGGGCGTGGCGCACCGGAGCGGGGGCGGCGCCCCCCACGAGCTGGTCGACGTCGATCTCGGCCGGGATGGTGAAGGCGCCGCGCTCGCCGATCGCCCGGACGGAGCCCTCGATCCGGGTGAGCCGGAAGGAGCGGGCCGCCCGGCGGTCGCGGTCGTGGCCCAGCAGGTACCACCCGCCGTCGCGCACGGCGACCTTCCAGGGCTCCACGGTGCGCCGGCGGACCTCACCGGTGTTGGCCGCGCGGTAGGTGAAGACCACCACCCGGCGGGCGAGGATCGCGTCCAGCAGAGGCTCGTAGGCGGCCGCGACCGTCCGGACCCGGGGCGCCAGGCCGGCGACGGCGTCGGTGCCCTCCCCCGCGGGGCCGGAGTCCATCTCCCCGGCCGAGCGCAGCTTGGTCAGCGCCCGCGTGGTGTCGACCGCGACGGCGGCGTCCTGCCAGAACTGTGCGGCAAGGGAGAGCACGCCAAGCTCGGCCGGGGTGAGGTCCACCTCGTCGAGGGCGTAGGAGTCCTTGTCGATGCGATAGCCGATGTCCTCGGTGTGTCCGTCGGGCTCGACCGTGACGATCGGCACGCCGAGGCCGCGCAGGGAGTCCTTGTCCCGCTCGAACATTCGTTCGAAGGCTTTGGTCGAGGCGGGCTCGTCGTACCCGGCGACGGACGTGCGGATCTCGTCCTTGGTCATGCGCACCGGGGTGTTCATGAGCGCGATGACGAGGTTGAGCAGGCGGGCCGCGGGAGGAGTGTTGGCAGACATCGCTCCTACGCTAGCGTCGAGTAGCGTTAACGCCGTGATTACGTCGCGAGTTGGTGTGGTGGTGTCGCTCGGTCGTGCCTGGTCAGGTGCCCAGGAGCTGAGCGTCGACGTCGAGGGCGTCGGCCCGGTCCGGTCGTTGGCCTACCCCGACCTCGTCGGAGATGTCCGCCCCGGCGACCACGTGGTCCTCAACACCACGGCTCTGGACCGCGGGCTCGGCACGGGCGGCTATGCCATGGTCATCACGGTCCTGCCGGCGCTCGGCAACGACCCGTCCCGTCCGCGGACCGCCGGCTCCCCCGGCCCCGGGCACCTCGTCAAGGCGCGCTACACCCCGCTGCAGACCATGGTCCTGGGGATCGACGAGCAGGAGTCACCCCACCACGACCTCCTGCGCCGCGCCGACGACCTGGCGGGCATGCCCGTCGTCGTCGCCGACCTGCACTCCGCCGTCCCGGCGATCGTCGCCGGTGCCCGCCTCGGCGCCGCCCAGCGCGGCGACCCGCAGCCGCGCATCGTCTACGTCATGACCGACGGAGGCGCGCTGCCGGCGGGATTCTCCCGCACCATCGCCGGGTTGCGGGATGCTGGCTGGCTGGCCTCGTGCATCACCGTCGGACAGTCCTTCGGCGGCGACCACGAGGCTGTCACCGTCCATACCGGCCTGCTCGCCGCCCACGTGGTGCTCGATGCCGACCTCGTCGTCGTCGCGCAGGGACCGGGCAACCTCGGCACCGGAACCCGGTGGGGCTTCTCGGGGGTGAGCGCCGGCGAGACGGTCAACGCCGTGTCCACCCTGGCCGGTAACCCGGTCGCCTCGTTGCGGATCTCGGGCGCGGACCCGCGCGACCGCCACCTCGGCGTGTCCCACCACTCGCTGACCGCCTACGGCCGGGTCGCCCTGCGCCCAGCCGACGTCGTCGTGCCCGTCCTCACGGGAGCCCCCAGTGCCTTCGCGGCCAGCGGGCAGGACCCGGCCGCCCTCGACGCGCGGATCGGGGAGCAGGTCGCGGCACTGTCTGGCGCCGGCCACCACCTGGTCACGGTGGACACCTCGCCCGAGCTGCTCGCCGCCCTCGAAGAATCACCGGTGGGCCTGTCGACCATGGGACGCGGGCTCGAGCAGGACCCAGCGGCCTTCCTCGGCGCCGCGGTCGCCGGCCTGCACGCTGCGCGGACCGTCCGCCGGTAGTCCTCCCCCTACGGATGGGGGATCCGGGCTGGGGGTGCGTGAAACGTCCCACGGGTGAGTGGCCTGGAGCCGTTAGGGTGGGCGTCACGATGAGCCACCAGCCACGCACCCCCGACGAGCTGATCCGCGCGGCGCGCGGTCCTCGGCGCACGGCGCTCGCGGTCGCCGCCGCGACGATCTTGCTGCTCGTCGTGGTCGCCGGCGCTGCCCTGAGCGGTGACTGGTCGCTCGATCCCGGTCCCGCGCCGACCATGACCCTGGAGACCGTCCCGCCGACCACGGAACCGACCGCGGCCCCGCCCATGTTCGACCCTGGCGACGGCGCCACGAACGAGTGGGGCAGTCGAGTCGTGAGCATCGTCCTCACTGTGGCCGCCGCGCTGCTCGCCGCCTTCCTGCTCTACCGCGCCGCCCTGTGGGTGCGCCGGACGCTTCTGCCCTGGCTCGCGACCCGGCGCGACCGGCCGACCGACGCCGCACCGCAGCCGACCATCGACCTTGAGGTCGTCCCCCTGAGCGCACTGCGGGAGGCCGCCACCCACGCCGAGACGCTGCTGCGTGAGGGAGAGCACTCGACCGACGCGATCATCGCGGCCTGGTTGGCGCTCGAGGACGCGGCCGTGCGCAGCGGCGCCACGCGCGGCGCTGCGCAGACACCGACCGAGTTCACCGTCGCGGTGCTCGGGACCACCCCCGCCTCCCCGCAGGCCGTCACCGAGCTGCTCGGGCTCTACCACCTGGCCAGGTTCGCCCACACGGACATGACCGCGGCCCAGGTCGCCGCGGCCGGCGCCGCGCTGCGCCGCCTGACGGAGGACTTCAGCAACGCACCTGCCGATGAGGGGGCGCCCGCATGAAGGCGCTCTGGTGGTATCTCCCCCTCGAGGCGCTCGTGATCCTGCTCGCCCAGCAGGCGATGGGGTTCGCCCCCGCCCACGCTCTGCTCGCGATCACCGCGGCCGCGGCCGTGACGGTCATGCTGGTCGCGCTGCCCGACATCCAGGAGCCGCGGTGGCCCCGGGAGTCCTCCGACCGTCGGGACGGCGCCCGCGACCAGGTCACCGCGCTCTCCTGGGCGTTCATGACCCGAGACGAGTCGGTGAGCACCCGCGGGCTGCACGCCGTCCGCAAGGCCGCGACCGCGCGTCTCGCGCTGCACGGCGTCGACCTCGCCGACCCCGCCCACGCCCGGGCCGCCCGCGAGCTGCTGGGCCAGGGTGCCTACGCGCTGCTCACGACGTACGGCCCGCCGCCCTCGATGGCGCAGCTCGGGCGGTGCATCGACCGGCTCACCGCGATCGAGCCAGCCGCCCTCATGGCGGCCGCCCCGCACGTCTCCCCCGCCACACCCCGCCAACCGTCACCGAGGATCCCCTGATGACCACCCCGCCCCAGCAGACCACGCCGGCTCAGAACACCTTCGACCCGCTCACCGGCCAGCTCACCGTGCCGCTCCCGGTCGCCGAGATCGCCGACCTCGCCCACCAGGTGCTGGCCGAGGTCGCGACCGTCGTGGTCGGTATGGTCGAGCCCCTGCGGGTCGCGCTCGCAGCCATCCTGGCCGGGGGGCACGTGCTCTTCGAGGACGTACCGGGCCTGGGCAAGACGCTGGCCGCACGCAGCCTCGCGGGCGCCCTCGGGCTCGACTTCACCAGGCTGCAGTGCACCCCGGACCTGCTCCCGGCCGACATCACCGGGTCCTCGGTCTACGACCCGGCCCAGCGTGAGTTCGTCTTCCGCCCCGGCCCGGTCTTCACCGGCTTGTTCCTGGCCGACGAGATCAACCGCACCGCACCCAAGACGCAGTCGGCCCTGCTCGAGGCGATGGCCGAGCGCCAGGTGACGATCGACGGCACGACTTACCCGCTCGCGCTGCCCTTCCACGTCATGGCCACGTCCAACCCCGTCGAGTACGAAGGGACCTACCCGCTGCCCGAGGCCCAGCTGGACCGGTTCATGGTTCGTCTGGCAGTCGGCTACCCGGGTCGCGACGCCGAGTTCGACGTGCTGCGCCGCCGTCTGGACCGCCGTCAGGAGTTCTCCCCGGTGCGGGCGGTCGTCACCCCGGCGACCGTCCTGGCCATGCAGGCCGGAATCGAGGACGTGCTGATCGACGACGACGTCGTGCGGTACTGCGTCGACCTGGCCGCCGCGACCCGTGAGCTGGACGAGCTCGAGGTGGGTGCCTCCCCGCGCGGCTCCCAGACCCTCATGCTCGTGGCGCGTGCCCTCGCTGTCATCGACGGCCGTGACTACGTGCTGCCCGAGGACGTCAAGGCCGTCGCCGTGCCCGTCCTCGCGCACCGCCTCACCCTGAGCCCCGGCGCCTGGGCCTCCGGGGTGGCCGCGGCGACCCTGGTCTCCCGGATCCTGGACCGGGTCGCGGGACCCACGACCGTCGCCGGCACGTGACACGCATCTGGCACGCCGATGCGTCCATCATGGTCAGCGCCGTCGCGGGGCTCCTGCTCGCCGCGGCGGGCCTGCTGGTAGGCCGGCCCCAGGTCGTCGCCCTGGCGACCCCGCTCGTCCTGTGCGCGGTGTGGTCGATCGCTCACCGCCCCCGCGGCGCACTCACGCTCACGGCCGTCGCCGGGACCACCGCCGTGCGCTCCTCCCAGCTCGACATCGAGCTCACCATCACGGCGCCGCCCGGCGCGGACACGGCCGTGATCCGAGCGCTGAGCCCGGGGAACCCGTCGATCGCGGCGATGGTCGCGGTGCCCGGCGGTACCCGGTCGCTCCGGCTGCACACCCCCTCGGTCCGCACCGGGACCCGTGAGCTGTTCACGGTCGACGTGCTCGGCCTGGTCGCTGCGGGTGGCTGGAACCACGGTCCCGTGCACCTGCCCGCCGCGCGGGTTCTGGTGCTGCCGCGCCAACGTCGCCTCGACCTCGTCCCGGTCTCTCAGCAGCTGCGCGGGCTGACCGGCCCGCACAGCTCCCGGCGCCTGGGTGACGGACCCGAGATGCGCGACGTCGCGCCGTTGCGCTCGGGCGACTCGCTGCGCCGGGTGGACTGGCGCGCGACCGCGCGGCGCTCCCCCGACCTCAGCCAGCTCTACGTCCGGCGGACCTTCGCCGCCTCCGAGGCTTCCGTCGTGCTCGTCGTCGACTCCCGCGACGACGTCGGCCCCCGGGTGTCCACCTGGGTCGGGTACCAGGAGAGCGCGCCCTACGAACAGACGTCCCTCGACCTCGCGCGGGAGGCCGCGGCCGCGATTGCCAAGGCCGTGGTCGACGCGGGCGACCGGGTGGGCCTGGAAGACCTCGGCCGGGTCGCCTCACCGCTGCCCCTCGCGGGCGGCAAGCGCCACCTGCAGCGCCTCACCTACGCGCTCGCGCTGAGCCGCCCCGTCGGAGCCCCTCCCACCCGCAGGCGAGCGCCCCAGATCCCCAGCGGGGCGCTCGTCTACCTCTTCTCCACCTTCCTTGACGACAATGCCGCCGACATCGCCGGGCAGTGGCAGACCCACGGGCACCGGGTCATCGCCGTGGACACCCTGCCCGTGGCGGACCTGCGCGGGCTGACCGTGCGTGAGATCTACGCCTGGCGGCTGACCGACATCGAGCGCCGGGACCGGTTGATCACCCTCGCCCGGTCAGGGATCGACGTGCTTCGATGGGCCGGCGGCGACGCCGCGCGAGACCTGCGCGGGGCCGCCCGGGCCCAGACGCACGGGCGCCCACGATGACCGCTGCACCCGCTGAGCGGGCCACCCGCGTGCTCCTGCGGCGCGTGCGCGCGGCCGTGACGGTTCCCCGGTTCTGGAGACGGGCCGAGACCAGCCGAGGTGCCACGATCGAGGCCGGGAACACGATCCCGGGCTGGTACCTGCATGCAGGGCTCGCCGTGTGCGCCGTCGGCGCCTTCCTCACGGCGGCCGCCGCCGCGCTGCCCGCGGGACTGGTCGCCGTCGTCTGCGTCGTGATCGCCGCCGCGGTCGCCGTGACCGTGCGCCGTCCCGGATATCTCGCCTTCGGGGTATCGCTCGCCCCGACCACGATCGTCCTGCTCGCGGTCGGCTCTGAGGGGTACTCCTGGCGCATACCGCTGCTCATGATCGCCATCCACGCGAGCGTGCGGCTCAGCTGGTTCACCTCGCAGGTCTCGGCGACCACCCGGGTCGAGGTCACGGTCGTGGCCGCCGAAGGGCGACGGTTCGCGGTCATCAACTTCGTGGGCCAAGCCCTGGCCCTGCTCGCGGGCGTCCTGACGACGGTGAGCGAGTCCGGGGACGGTGGGCCGGCGTCGGGCACGGTGTGGATCGGCGTGGCCGGGGCGCTGGCGCTCATCGTGCTGGCGATCGCGCTGCGCACCGGTGCGCGCAGCTGGCCGCGACGTGGGGCCAGCTCGGCGCGGTAACTTCTGCGCGCTCGTCGGCCCGCGGGCACGATGAGAGAGGGGACCCGCCCCGCTCGCACATGTGGAGGAATGAGCTCATGCCGACTCGCAAGCAGCTGCCCAACTACACCGTCCCGTCACTCACCCCCGCCCAGGGGGCCGAGGTCGCGGGGATCCTGCAGCAGCGCCTCAACTCTCTCAACGACCTCGCCCTCACCCTCAAGCACGTCCACTGGAACGTCGTCGGGCCGCACTTTATCGCCGTCCACGAGATGATCGACCCGCAGGTCGACGCCGTGCGACTGATGGTCGACGCGCTCGCTGAACGCATCGCGACCCTCGGGCTGGCCCCGCGCGGGACACCCGGAGTGATCGTCGCCGAACGGACGTGGGACGACTACGCGCTCGGGCGGGCCTCGACGATCGCCCACCTCGGAGCGCTCGACGAGGTCTACCAGGGCGTCATCCTGAGCCACCGCAAGGCGGCCGCCGACACCGAGGAGCTGGACCTGGTGAGCAACGACCTTCTCATCGGCCACCTCCATGAGCTCGAGCTGTTCCACTGGTTCATCCGAGCCCACCTGGAGTCCTCCGGGGGCGACCTGAGCACCGCGGGAGCGACCTCGGAGCAGAGCGCGGCGGATCAGGCCGGCAAGGCCGACAGCTGACGCGGTCTGGCCACGGTGCTCGGTGGAACCCGAGCCGTCTGAGGCGCCGGTGCCCCCGGTGCCCCCGGGGCCACCGGCGCCCCAGCCCCCCGGGGCTCCCAAGCTGCCCGACGATCGTCACGAGACGGTCACCGAGCGGATGGACCGCAACTGGTCCGAGCTGCTTCAGGAGCTGCGGGTCACCCAGACCGGGACACAGATCCTCACCGGCTTCCTCCTCACCGTCCCGTTCCAGCAGCGCTTCGAGCTGCTCGACGCCACCCAACGGGGCATCTACCTCGTCCTGGTGGTTCTTGCGATGCTCGCGACGGCGCTCCTGGTGGCCCCGGTCGCGCTGCACCGCCGCCTGTTCCGCAAGCACCTCAAGTCCGTCCTCGTCCACGACGGGGACCTGCTGGCCCGGGCCGGGCTGCTGGTCCTGGCGCTCGTGCTGATCGGCTGCACCTTCCTGCTGTTCGACGTCGTGGCCAACCAGTGGGCGGCGACCGGGGCGGCGGCGTTCGTCGCGATCGCATTGATCCTGCTGTGGTTCGTCGCACCGCAGGTGCTCGCCCGGCGTGCGCTGGCTCGGATGGGCGGCACAGCCGGGCTGCCATGACCCCGGCTGATCCTCGGTAGGCTCACCAGGTGACCGAACCTGTGCCGACTCCCGCTCCCCCGGCGGGCGCAGGGCCGCTGCTCTCCACGATCGCGGGCGACACGGTCAATCAGATCGTCATCAAGAAGTCCCGGTTCATCACCCGCCTCGCCCACGTGACCACGACGGAGGAGGCCGAGGCGGTCATCACCGCGGTGCGCAAGCAGTTCTGGGACGCCCGGCACAACTGTGTGGCGCTCATCGTGGGACCGGGCGGCGACCAGCAGCGGTCCTCCGACGACGGCGAGCCCTCCGGGACCGCCGGTGTGCCCATGCTCGAGGTGCTGCGCCACCGCGGGGTGACCGACGTCGTGGCCGTGGTGACCCGGTACTTCGGCGGGGTGCTGCTCGGGGCCGGTGGCCTGGTGCGGGCCTACTCCACGTCGGTCGGCCAGGCTCTTGATGCGGCCACGATCGTGCGTCGCGAGGTGCGGGCGGAGGTGGCCGTCGCGGCGAGCCACACCGAGGCCGGTCGCCTGGAGAACATGCTCCGTGAGTGGGCCTCGACCTCCCACGCGACCTTCTGCCCCGTCGTGTACGACGCCGGGGCGACGTTCACCCTGCTCGTCCCGCCCGCGCGGCTCGCTGCGCTCGAGGAGGCGGTCGCCGCCGCCACGGCGGGCGCCGTCGTCGTGGCCGTCCGCGGCTGGCAGGTCACCGACGCGACGGACTGAGCGGGCTTGGTGGTCGGGTCACCAGGTCCAGCCGCGTGCGGACAGCTCAAGCTCCTTGCGCATCCTGGTGTCCTCGTCGACGGTCCAGGACCCAGAAGTCTCGTCGGGGATCGTTGGGTCCCAGGCCTCGGTCGTCAGGCCGACAAGCGTGCACGCCTCGGCCAGCAGCGCATCGTAGGCATACTGGGTCGCCCGCAGGTGGTGGGCCAGGGCGAATGTCGTGCGGTCTCGCCCGAGCCGCTGGATCTCGGCCGCCAGGGCCGTGAGCCGACACTGCAGGGCGAGGACCTCGAAGGGATCGTCGTCGACGTGGCGAGGGGCCGCAGCGAATGCGTGGCGTCCCCGGGGGCGTGGAGACGACATGCCGCGCCGGGCGTGCCGCACGGGCACCGTGCCGTGCGGGGCGAACCTGAGCGCGATGACCAAGCACGCCAGCACGACGCCGTAGAAGAGAAGGATCCAGCCCATGATTCCGCCCTCGTTGATGAGGATGGTTTCAGCCTAGGCCGGGAACTACCAACCCGCCAGAGCGCTGCGCCGGCGCGGCGGCGGCTTCACCGAGGAGCCGATCTGGCGGGCCGGCCGGGTCACACCGGAAGCCAGCGGCCGCCGTACCGGCGGGTGAGCGCAAGGTCGGAGATCGAAGCCAGCGCGCCCGTCGTCGCGCACACGTGATCGGCGATCGTGCGAGCGGTGGGGGTGTCTTCGGCTGTGAAGCGCACGGTGATCCGGGCCGCACCCCCGACGACAGAGACGTCGCTCGACTCGACGGTGGTCAGGTCGGCTCCGGCCGCCTTGGCGGCTGGCAGGATGCTCGCAGCAGGGACGCCGGGGCGCAGCAGGCCGACGGCGAGAGAGACTCGGAAGGATGGCACCGGGTCAGCCTAGATCAGCCGGGATGACCGGCTCGTCGGTGGTCTGTGGCTCGTCGGAGGCCCACCAGGCGCGTCGCACCTGCTCGAAGCGGGTCGGCAGCGGTGGACGGAGCCCGGCGTAGCGGGCGTTGGTGCGGTGGATGAACCGTCGCCACGACAGCACAAGACCCTGCCGGGTGATCGGCAGGCCGGCCACGACCGTGATCCCGTTGTCGTGGGTGTGGTGGACCGTGAGGAGCAACGCCTGGGGCGTCGATCCCTCGATCCCTGCGCACAGCTCCTCACGGACGACGAACCAGCGCCGCAGGACGAGGCGTGCGGCGTCGTCGAGCGGGTGCTCTAGGCGAGTGCGCAGCTTCCCGTGGTCGACCAGGACGCTCCCCTGCTCCGGCCCGAAGGAGTCGACCGTGCATCGCAGCAGGTCCCCGTAGCGCGCGCCTGTGCACCGGCTCAGGGCGACGATGACCGCGAGGCGTACGATCTCCGGCTTCGCGCCGGTACGCAGCGCGTCCACGGACAGCTCGCGCCAGATCCATTCCGCCTCGGCGTGCGTCACTGGCGGTCGTGGGTATCTTGCCGTCACTGCTTCTTGTGGTGAGGTCACAGCTCGAGTCTCCTCCATAGCATCAGATGTGCTTGGCACACTATTTTATCCTGAAGAACGGTGTGAAGAAATGGGAAAGTTGATCTGAGGGGGGGGAAGCCATGAATCGGCGTCTATCCAGCAGGTGAACAGGCACTGTTGTGGTCGATGCCGAACATGGTTGAATGCTCGGCATGCAGCTGTCCCCGGAACTGACCACGTCCCGCGCTCCCCGCGCCGGGCGTTGTTGTCGGCCGCTCTGCTGTCCGGCCGCTCGATAGCGACCGCGCCCGCCGCGCCCCACCCGGGCGCCGAGGCCCCTCCCCTGCGAGATGCATGCGGCTGGTGACGACCCAGCTCCTAGCTCGCACACCTGACCGCGACTGCCATGAGCACCGGAACAGATGCACCGGGCCAGCCACCTCCACAAGCACCCTCCGTCCCACCAGAGAGATACCGGACCACCCCTATGGACCTCGTCTTCGGCTCGCCCCTCGGACGCGCGGCAGGCCTCGTTGCGCTCCTGGCCGTGACAAGCCTGCTGTGGTTCGTCGCCTCCCGGCGGTCGGGGACGATGCGCGCCTCCGCCGCCCGCGCCGACGACCCTCGCCTCGACCTGGCCGGCCTGGGCGCGGTCCATGGGAGCAGGGCGACCTTCGTCCAGTTCTCCTCCGAGGTGTGCGCCCCGTGCCGCCAGGTCGCCCGGGTGCTCACCGACCTCAGCACACGGGAGGACGGCGTCTCCCACGTCGAGATCGACGTGGGAGAGCACCCGGACCTGGTCCGCACCCACGGGGTCCTGAGAACCCCGACCGTGTTCCTGCTCGGACCGAGCGGCTCGGTCCACGGACGGACCTCCGGCCCGATGACCCCGGGACAGGCACGCGACGCACTCGCTGCACTCGATTCCGATGCACCCGGTACATCAGAGCTCAACTCCGAACCACACGGCCGCACCCGCGGGCGTGGCTAGCCTCAAGGACACCCCATGAGCGACTCATCAGCCACCGGCTCGACGACCGGTCCCACGCGCGGCATCGACCCACGTGGACCACGCTTCGGAGCCGTCCTCATGTCGGTCCTGCTGGCCGTGACCGTTCTCGCCGGCACCTCGACCGCCGCGTTCGTGCTGCTCGGGATCGCCGTCGCGCTCTTCGTCCTGGGAGCCGTCCGCGGGGCACAGGGCACCGTCCAGGGCTGGGTGTTCAAGACCTTCGTCCGGCCGCGCCTCGCGCCGCCGACCGAGCTTGAAGACCCCCTCCCCCCACGCTTCGCGCAGCGCGTCGGCCTCGTGATCACCGGAGCCGGTCTGGTGCTCGGCCTCACCGTCGTGCCGGTGGCCGTCCCCGTGGCGGCCGGGGTCGCGCTCGTCGCGGCCTTCCTCAACGCCGTCTTCAATGTGTGCATCGGCTGAGAGATGTACCTCGTCATCAAGCGCCTCACGCCGGCCCGCGCGGCCGGGTGACCACCGCCACTCTCCGCTGACCGGAATATGTTTGACCATGAAGTAGTTGAGACGTAAACTACATGCAAACGCATCTACTTCTTCAGGAGCTGGTCCACATGCAGTTCGGAATCTTTACGGTCGGCGACATCACGATGGACCCCACGACCGGACGCGCGCCCACCGAGAACGAACGCATCAAGGCAACGATCGCGATCGCCCTCAAGGCGGAGGAGGTCGGCCTCGACGTCTTCGCGACCGGCGAGCACCACAACCCGCCCTTCGTCCCCTCCTCCCCGACCACGACCCTCGCCTACATCGCGGCCAAGACGTCGAAGATCATGCTCTCGACCGCGACCACCCTCATCACCACGAACGACCCGGTGAAGATCGCCGAGGACTACGCGACCCTGCAGCACCTTGCCGACGGGCGCCTCGACCTCATGATGGGCCGCGGGAACACCGGACCCGTCTACCCGTGGTTCGGGCGCGACATCCGCCAGGGAATCCCGCTCGCGGTCGAGAACTACGCGCTCCTGCGCCGGCTCTGGACCGAGGACGTCGTCGACTGGGAGGGCGAGTTCCGCACCCCGCTGCAGAGCTTCACCGCGACCCCGCGTCCGCTCGACGGCGTGGCCCCCTTCGTCTGGCACGGCTCGATCCGCAGCCCCGAGATCGCCGAGCAGGCCGCCTACTACGGCGACGGGTTCTTCCACAACAACATCTTCTGGCCGATCGAGCACACCCGAGAGATGGTCGCCCTCTACCGCCAACGCTTCGAGCACTACGGCCATGGCACGGCCGACCAGGCGATCGTCGGGCTCGGCGGGCAGGTGTTCATGAACAAGAACTCCCAGGACGCCAAGCGTGCGTTCCGGCCCTACTTCGACAACGCCCCCGTCTACGGCCACGGGCCGTCCATGGAGGACTTCACAGCCCAGACCCCGCTCACCGTCGGCAGCCCGCAGGAAGTGATCGACCGCTACGCCTCCATGCGCGACGAGGTCGGGGACTACCAGCGCCAACTGTTCCTCATGGACCACGCGGGCCTGCCGCTCAAGACGGTCCTCGAGCAGCTGGACCTGCTGGGCGAAGAGGTTGTGCCGGTCCTGCGCAAGGAGTTCGACTCCCTGCGGCCCGCCCACGTGCCCGAGGCCCCCACGCACGCCTCGCTCGTGGCGAAGGCTGGTGGCTCCCACGACGCGACCGTCTACGCCGCGGCCGACGACGTGACCGGCGCCTCCCCCGCGGACCAGCGATGACGACGACTCTGACCGCGCAGCCGGTACCGGGTGCCGATGCGGTCGACGTCCACCGCGACGACTCCCATCTCGCGGCCCGTTCCTGGGAGTCCCTCTTCCGGGCCCAGGTCGCCCTCATGCAGCGGTTCTCCGCCGAGGACATCTGGGCCCCGGCCACCGTCCGCGAGTACGACGTGCTCTTCACGCTGAGCCTCGCGGACCCGTGCGGGCTGCGCCTGAACGAGCTCAACCGGGACGTGCTGATCTCCCAGCCGTCCCTGAGCAGGATGGTCGACCGGCTCGAGTCCAGGGGTCTGGTCACCAAGCGGCCCGCCGAGGGCGACGGCCGCGGCACGCTCATCGCGCTGACGCCGGAGGGCGCGCAGCTGCAGAAGACCATCGGGCGCAGGCACGTGCGCAGCATCCGCGCCTACGTCGAGCCCGCGCTCACCGCCGGCGAGATGGCCACCCTCGATGAGCTGTGCACCAAGCTGCGCCTGGCTCAGGCGCAGATTCCCGACGCCGCACCGCGCCGTTGACCGGCGCACCCACCCCCAGCACCATCGCCGCCAGCACCACCCGAAAGGCCACCATGTCCACCATTCCTGTTGTCCCCAGCACAGCCGCAGCGCCCACCCGCAAGATCGTCGCCATCACGGCCGGCCTGAGCCAGCCGTCCTCGACCCGCCTGCTGACCGACCGCCTCGTGGCCGACTCCGTCGGCTCGTTGGCCACGCGCGGCGTGACCGCGGACGTCCACGTCGTCGAGCTGCGTGACCTCGCCCACGAGATCATGGACATGATGCTCACAGGCTTCCCGGCCCCGCGCCTGCGCACCGTGATCGACGCCGTCGGCTCCGCGGACGGCATCATCGCGGTCAGCCCGATCTTCACCGCCTCCTACTCGGGGCTGTTCAAGTCCTTCTTCGACATCCTCGACAACGCCGCGATCGCCGGCGTCCCGGTGCTCATGGCTGCGACGGCCGGAACGCCACGGCACTCCCTCACCCTCGAGCACGAGATGCGCCCGATGTTCTCCTATCTCCGGGCGATCGTCACCCCGACGGCGGTCTTCGCGGCCTCCTCAGACTGGGGTACGGGCGGGTCCACCAATGCGTCCACGGACGACCTGGCTGGACGGATCCGGCGCGCAGCCCAGGAGTTCTCAGCTCTGGTGTCAGCCCACGAGCAGGCACCGGCTCCCATGAGCCCCTTCGGCGACTTCCTGCCCTTCGCCCAGCAGCTCGCAGGCAAGTGACGGCGGCGGGAATCGCGATCCAGAAGGTGGTCCGCAGTCGCGCTCGGACGCGAGTACTGTAGCGCCGAGACGCACGTGACCCGGCGCGCCTTCCCCCCTATTTCGCGCACTCAGCAGGGATCTCGTGACACTGAACATCTGGCTCAACCGGACGTATGCCACCAACTACTGGTTCCTCCAGATGCTCCGGAACAATCCGGACCATCGCCGCGTCCGTCTGTTCGCCACACACACCGATCCGACGTCGCCCGTCCTCCAGGCCGCGGACGTCTCCTTCCTCGAACCTCAGCTCGTCGGCGACGACTACGTCGACTGGGTCCTGGAGTTCTGCCGGATGCACGCGATCGACGTGCTGCTCCCCGGCAAGGGCATCGAGGAGATCGCCGCCCGGCACGGTGAGTTCGACGCGGCAGGCGTCATGGTCCTGGCCTCCCCGGCTGCGTCGATCGCCCTGCTCGACGACAAGTGCGCAACCTACGCCTCTGCGACCACGCTCGGGCTGCCGGTGCCACCGTGGCGCCGCGCCCGCGGCGCGGACGAGCTCGAGGCGGCAGTCCTGTCGCTGCGCGGCGAGCTCGAGACGCACGAGAAGATCTGCATCAAGCCACTCAGCGGCGTCGGAGCAGAGGGCTTCCGGCTGCTCAGCGACGACGCCATGAGCCTGGACGACCTGCTCGCCCCGCCCGCGCACCGGGTCCGCCTCGACGAGGTCACGGCGGCTCTGCGCGCCGCTGATGCCGAGGGCCGCTCGGTCCCGGCCATGATGGTCATGCCCTACATGTCCTCCCCCGAGATCAGCGTGGACTGCCTCTCCACCACCTTCGGCGAGCTGCTCGCCGCGTTGCCCCGGGCCAAGTCAGGACGGCGCCGAACCTTCCTCGACGACACCCCGCGCGCCGTCGACATCGCCCGGCAGATCACCGAGGCCTATCAGCTCGCGTATCTCTCCAACACCCAGCTGCGCTGGTGGCGCGGAGAGCTTGCCCTGCTCGAGGTCAACACCCGTCCGTCGGGGGGGCTCTTCGCCGCGTCCCTGACCGGGGTCAACCTGCCCTGGGCCGCCGTCCGGCTGGCCACCGGCGGCGACGCCGGGCTGCTGGATCCGGTCCTCGGCGCTTCCTTCGTCACGGTCGAGACCCTCGTCCCGCTGCCGCCCGAGGCGGCCACCGGGACCCTTCACGAGCCGTCTCTGAACGTCAATCCGGAGCCGCCGGCGATGCTTGCGGCGGAGCGCTCGCTGGTCCGGCCGCTGAGCTGACCAGCCGCAGGACTGAGGTCCCGACGCAGATGGCGGCTGTCCCCACGAGGGGACAGCCGCCATCTGCGGTTCAGACTACGGTGTCAGCCACCGGTCAGAGGTCGAACTCCGCCGGCGCGATACCCACCGCGAAGCAGGCCTCCTTGACGGCCTGGCGCTCGTCGGAGTCGAAGTCGCCGTCGGATCCGCCGATGATGATGCCGATCTGGATGACGGCGCGGGCCTGGTCCTGCTTCGACTTGAGCTTGGCGACGGCCGAGATGGCCTCGACCTTGCCGAAGTCGTAGTCCCGGTCGAGGCGATCGCAGTAGAAGTCGAACTTCTCGCGGAGGTCGCTCGGGGAGAAGACGGAGAGGATCTCGTTGTTCATGATGAGGGCGGCGGTCTTGCCGCGCTCGGTCTGGTCGATCTTGCCGTCAGCGGCCGCGATCAGGGCGCACATCGCCATGCTGGCGTTGGCGAAGTCCTTGTTCGTGAACTGCTTCGTCTTGGTCTTGAGCTGGTCGCTCATCTCCGAGGTCTTCGTCTTGAGCTGGTCCCAGAACGCCATTGAAAATCCTCCGCATGGTCTGCGGCGCGGGTGACCACCCGCGCCGTCGGGCAAGTCGTGGGTCCGGCAGGTGACGGGCCGTCACCACGACTCCAGCGATCCTATCGCCGCGAGAGGCGCCCACGCGGCGTCGGGCCGACGTCGGGCCGACGTCGGGCAGGGTCAGGTCTGGGAGAACCTCCCAGGCAGCGGTCATAATGGGCGCTGACCTCACGACCACGCCCGTGCATCCGACGAAAGAGCCTCTCATGCCGCTGATCGACAACGTCGTCTATGTCGACGGCGTGCGCCGCGCCGAGCCGGCCTCGCTCGAGCTGACCTACGAGGCCATGCACGCCGACGGCGGCATGGCCTGGATCGGCCTGTACCGCCCCACCGAGGCCGAGATCGCCTCGGTGCGGGCGGAGTTCGGGATCCACCCGCTCGCCGTCGAGGACACCATCAAGGCCCACCAGCGGCCAAAGATAGAACGCTACGGCGACGTGCTGTTCACGGTGCTGCGCCCGGCGCGGTACATCGACTCCGAGGAGCGTGTCGAGTTCGGCGAGCTTCATGTCTTCACCGGGCCCGACTTCGTCGTGACCGTCCGGCACGCGGAGGCGCCAGACCTCGCGAAGGTCCGGCGACGCATGGAGGCCGCCCCGGAGCTGCTCCGGCTCGGGCCGGAGGCCGTCCTGTACGCGATCCTCGACGAGGTCGTCGACGAGTACGCCCCCGTGGTGGCCGGGCTGGAGAACGACATCGACGAGATCGAGGATGAGCTCTTCGCTGGGAACCCGGCCGTGTCCCGGCGGATCTACGACCTGTTCCGCGAGGTGATGGACTTCCAGCGCGCCACCCGGCCGCTCCTGGAGATGCTCGACGCGCTCAAGAACGGCGCCGCGAAGTACAACGTCGACGACGAGCTCACCCGCTACCTGCGTGACGTCCATGACCACGTGGTGCGCGTCGTCGACCGCGCGGACTCATTCCGGGCGCTCCTGCAGAACGCGCTCGCCGTCAACGCGACGGTCGTCGCCCAGCGCCAGAACGAGGAGATGCAGGCCATGACGGTCTCGAGCCTCGAGCAGAACGAGGAGGTCAAGCGGATCTCGGCCTGGGCGGCGATCCTCTTCGCGCCGTCCCTCGTGGGGACCGTGTACGGGATGAACTTCGACAACATGCCCGAGCTCGCGTGGCCACTCGGGTATCCGATGGCGCTCGGGCTCATGGTCGGCGGGTCGTTCACCCTGTACCGCGTGTTCCGGTGGAAGAAGTGGCTCTAGGCCTCGAAAAGCCCTTCCACTCTCAAGATATAGCGCGCCCGGGGGCTTGTGGCAAGCCCCCCGGCATGTCGCAGAATCATCGGAAAAGCCAGAGCCGCTCGATCGGAGCCGATGCTGTGAACCCCTTGACCACGAGCGCATTCAACCTTCCCGACCACCTCACCGCCAAGGCCGACCCGTCGATGATCGCCGACGACGAGCACCACTTCACGGCCATCGCGGAGTGCCTCGACCGGACGATCGCCGACCTGTCCGACCGCCTGGACGCCGAACGCAAGGCGCCCACCCGCATGGGCCAGGAAACGCTCGAGCGTGACGTGGAGATCCGCCGGCTGTCTGCTCGCCTGCGTACCCTGCGCCGATTCGGTATCGACCTGTGCCTCGGACGCATCGTCGGCGCTGACCCCGCCGAGCCTGTGTACATCGGGCGGCTGGGCCTCACGGACAGCGCCGGTCATCGGCTGCTGCTCGACTGGCGCTCGCCTGCGGCTGAGCCGTTCTTCGCTGCGACCCACGCGCACCCGGCCGGCCTGGTGAGCCGGCGCAGATATCGCTGGAGTGGGGGCCGGGTCAGCGACTACTGGGACGAGGTGTTCACCTCGGACGCTCTGGTGGGCAACGCCGCGCTCGACGACCAGTCCGCCTTCATCGCGAGCCTGGGCAGCGACCGTTCGGCCCAGATGCGAGACGTGCTCGGCACCATCGCGGCCGACCAGGACGCCATCATCCGTGCGGGATCGCCTGGCGCACTCGTCGTCGACGGCGGTCCGGGCACGGGGAAGACCGTCGTCGCGCTGCACCGCGCCGCCTATCTCCTCTACTCCGACCCTCGCCTCGGTCACCGCAGGGGTGGCGTGCTGTTCGTCGGTCCGCACCAGCCCTACCTTGCGTACGTCGCCGACGTCCTCCCGAGCCTCGGTGAGGAGGGCGTGCAGACCTGCACCCTGGCGGACCTCGTCCCCGAGGGAGCCGCCGCAGCGAGCGAGACCGACCCAGACGTGGCCCGCCTGAAGTCCTCCGCGGACATGGTCAGGGCGATCGAGACTGCCGTCAGGTTCTATGAGCAGCCGCCCACCGAGGGGATGACGGTCGAGACCGGCTGGTCCGACATCTGGCTGAGCGCCGCCGACTGGGCCGATGCCTTCGAGGCACCGGACCCCGGTACTCCGCACAACGAGGCACGCGACCAGGTCTGGGAGGAAATCCTCACGATCCTGACTGACAAACTCGACGACGACGTCCCGACCGACCAGCTCCGCACGTCGCTGGCGCGGAACGCGGACCTGCGCACCCACCTCACGAAGGCATGGCCGTTGCTCGAGGCAGCCGACCTCGTCTCGGACCTGTGGTCGGTGCCCGCCTACCTGCGCATGTGCGCTCCCTGGCTCGGTCCCGACGAGGTCCGGACGCTGCAACGCGAGGACCCCCAGGCCTGGACGGTGCCTGACCTGCCACTCCTGGACGCCGCGCGGCAGCGACTCGGCGACCCCGAGGCGTCACGACGCAGACGTCGCCACGAGGCCGCCGTCGCGGCCGAACGAGAGCAGATGGCCCAGGTGGTCGACGACCTCATCGCGGCCGACGACTCCGAGCTGCTCGTCATGTCGATGCTGCGTGGGGAGGACATGCGGGAGAAGTGGGTCGACGAGGGCACCTTGCCGAGCGCTGACCCGGACGCGCTCGCCGGTCCGTTCGCCCACATCGTGGTAGACGAGGCCCAAGAGCTGACCGACGCGCAGTGGCAGATGTTGGCGCTGCGCTGCCCGTCCCGGAGCTTCACGATCGTCGGGGACCGCGCCCAGGCCAGGCACGGTTTCACGGAGTCGTGGCAGGAACGGCTCGAGCGGGTCGGGCTCAACCGGATCGACCTGGCCACCCTGAGCATCAACTACCGGACACCGAAAGACATCATGGCGGAGGCAGAGCCGGTCATCCGGGCCGCGCTCCCGGACGCCAACGTGCCAACCTCCATCCGCAGCACCGGTGTGCCTGTCACCCATGGCACTGCCGCGGATCTGGACGCAATCCTCGACTCCTGGCTGGCCGCCCACGCCGAGGGGATCGCCTGCGTCATCGGTTCTGGTGACGTCGGCACGTTCCGAGAGACATCTCGCGTCCGCTCGCTCACCCCAGAGCTGGCGAAGGGGCTCGAGTTCGACCTGGTCGTCCTCATCGACCCAGAGGCATTCGGCACAGGTATCGAAGGAGCGGTCGACCGCTATGTCGCGATGACCCGAGCGACTCAGCGACTCGTCATCCTCACGAGCTCCTGATGTCCACGGACCTCGGCGACGGCGCGGGCGAGTCCGGCCAGCGCGCGGTCTACGGCCTCAGGAGTCGCCTGGCGGCCGGTGTGGTTGATCCGCACGGCCTTGTCCAGCAGGGACCCGTTCCCCGCCGTGACCAGGCCTCCTCCGGCGTCGATCGCGGCACGCGTGAAGGCCGCGCCGTCCAGGTCGCCGGGGATGGCGACGATGGTCACGACCGAGGCGTATCCCAGCGGGCCCCTCTGCCACGTCCTCAGTCCGAGGGCCTCGAGCCCCGCGCGTGCCTGGTGGGCTGCCGCAGTGTGTCGTGCCACGACGGCGTCGAGGCCCTCGGCGCTCACACGGTCCAGGGCTGCGCCCAGGGCACGGCTCTCCAGGACCGACGGAGTGCCCGGGATCGCGGAGCGGTCGGTGCGCAACCACGTCTCACGCCAGTCGGTCAGGGACAACGACGATCCGCTCAGCGCACCGGGATTTGCGTCGATGACGTCCCATGCTCGCGCGGTCACGCTCGCCGCGCTGATCCCGGCCGGACCCGCGAGGGACTTCTGTGGGCCGATCACGCAGATGTCCGCACCCCACCGGGCCGGGGTGACCTGCTCGGCGCCGATCGAAGCCACCGCGTCGACGACGGTCACCACCCCGCGGGACCGGGCGAGCGCCACGATCTCTGCGACCGGGTTGGTGCCACCCGTCGCGGCCTCTGCGTGCGCAAGGGCCAGCACGGTCGCCTCGGGGTGCGCGTCGAGGGCCGCGCGGACCGCCTCGACGGTGATGACCGCGTCGAGCGAGCTCGTGACGTCGACCACGTGGGCGCTGGCCACGCGCATCCAGTCACCGAAGATCGCCCCGTAGGGACCGGTGACGACGTTGATCGCCGTCGCGCCGGGTGCGGCGATGTTCTTGGCGATGGCCTCCATGAGCAGGATCGCCTCGCCCTGGAAGATCACGACGTCGTCACGCACGCCGAGCAGCTCGGCGACCTGCGCCTCCAGGCGAGCCAGGAAGGGTGCGTCGAGACCGGGGACGTCGAGGAGGGTCGTGGGGTCGAAGGTCATCGGTGGGTCCGTTCGGGTTGTCAGTCAGAGGTCAGAGGTCTGCGGGTCTGCCGGCCAGGCGAGGTGCGGCGTCGAGCAGGGCCTGGCTGTAGGGGCTGCGCGGCGCGGCGAAGAACTCCTGCGCCCCAGAGTCCTCGACGATCTCTCCGGCGCGCATCACGACCACACGGTCGCACAGCCGGTGGATGACTGCCAGGTCATGGGAGATGAGCACGATCGTCAGGCCAAGCGTCCGCTGCAGGTCGGCGAGCAGGTCGAGGACCGTCCGCTGGACGGAGACGTCCAGGGCCGACGTCGGCTCGTCGGCCACGAGGATGCGCGGGCCGAGCGCGAGGGCCCGGGCGATCGCAACCCGCTGACGCTGACCGCCGGAGAGCTGGCGGGGGTAGGCGTCGAGAACCGAGGCGGGCAGCCGGACGAGATCCATGAGCTCGGCGCACCGCCCGCGAATCTGCGCCCGCGGAACGATCTTGTGAACGCGAAGCAGCTCGGCAAGGACCTGGACGACGGTCATTCTCGGGTTGAGGGAGGAGAACGGGTCCTGGTAGACGACCTGGATCGCGCGGCGCAGCTCCCGGGTGCGTGGGCCGAGGGCGTGGCCGTCGAGCAGCACGGCGCCCGCGGATGGTTCTAGCTCGCCGGCGATCACCCGGGCGATCGTGGTCTTGCCCGAGCCGGACTCCCCCACGACTCCCACGACCGACCCGGCCTGGACGGCGAAGGACACGCCGTGCACCACCCGGGTAGCGCCGTAGGAGACCTGCAGGCCGCGGACCTCGAGGCGTGGGATCGACGTCCGTGACTGGCTCGCGGTGCTCATCGGACGTCTCCTTCGGTGCGGGGAGCGTTCAGGTCAGCGGCCGCGTCAGATGCCGGCGCGTCCGGCCTCGGCACCTCCAGGACCGCGTCGATGAGCGACCGGGTGTAGGGATGACGAGGCTCGGTCACCACCTCGGCAGTCGGCCCGCGTTCCACGATCCGTCCCGCCTGCATGACGGCGACCGTGGAGCACACCTGGCTGATGACGGCGAGGTCGTGGCTGACGAAGACCACCGTCAGTCCCCGCTCCCGGCGCAGGGTCTCGATGAGCGCGAGGACCTGCGCCTGGACCGTGACGTCGAGGGCCGTGGTGGGTTCGTCGCAGAGCAGGATCTCCGGTTCGGCGGCCAGTGCGACCGCGAGCACGACGCGCTGGCGCTGCCCCCCCGAGAGCTGGTGCGGATAGGACCGTAGCTTCGCCTCGGGGTCGGGGAGCCCAACCTCGGTGAAGAGCTCGACAGCGCGCGCCCGGGCCGCGGCCCGGGACATGCCGCGTACGTGTCGGCAGATCTCGATCACGTGCTTGCCCACGGTCGTCAGCGGGTCCAGGGCGCTGAGCGGGTCCTGGAAGATCATCCCGAGCCTGCCCGAGGTGGTCACCTGCCCGGCGGACACCCGGACCCCACGCGGCAGCAGCCCGATGATCGACCTCAACGTCAGGCTCTTCCCGGAGCCGGACTCCCCCACGATCCCGATCGCCTCACCGGCCTCGACGCTCAGGTCGATCCCGTGCACGAGCGGTCCGCGAGGACCCTCGATGCTCAGCCCGGCGAGCTCGATCGCACTCATTCGACCCTCCAGACGTCGGCCACGCCGTCGCCGAGGAGCGACAGCCCGATCCCGGTGTAGACGACGGCGGCTCCGGGGACGACCGAGAGCCACCACTTGGTGGCGACGAAAGCCTGGCCGTCGCTGATCATGGTTCCCCAGTCGGCCGTCGGCGGTTGCACACCGAGGCCGAGGTAGCTCAGCGTGACGACCGCGACGATGACAAAGACGATGTCGTTCATGAGCAGCACGATCGCCTGGGTCAGGGTGTTGGGCAGGATGTGGCGGCCGATGATCCGCGCGTGCGACAGCCCCCCGCCGCGTGCCGCGGTGACCCACCCGGACCGCGCGTGCACGGCTGTGGTCGCGCGGAGCACCCGGGCGTACGTCACCCAGCCCACGAGGGCGAGTGCGACGTAGATGCCCTTCTCGCCCGCGCCGACGGCGAAGACGACTGCGACGACGATCACGTAGAAGGGGAAGGCCACGACCGTGTCGACCACGCGGGAGACTACCCAGTCGAAGAAACCGCCGAAGTAGCCGCTCGTGGTCCCGGCCACGACGCCTATGACGAAGGGGATGATCACGGCGAGACCGGCGATCCGCAGGTCCGTCCGGGCCGCGAAGAGCAGTCGGGAGAAGATGTCCCGGCCGAGCTGGTCCGTTCCGAGCCAGTGCTCGCCGGAGGGTCCCTGGAGACCGCCCAGCAGGTTCTGCGCCGCTGGGTCGTGGGTGGCCAGCACGGGGGCGAGCAGTGCGGCGAGGATGACGCTCACGGTGATCACCGTGCCGGCCACGAAGGCCGGGGTCCGAGCCATCCGCCGCCACAGCGGGGCAGAACCGCGCGTGACGTCCTCGGCCGTCTCCACGGCCGATCCGGCCGTCATGACAGCCTCGATCGTGGGTCGAGGCGGTCGACGAGGAAGTCCGTGGCAACGGTCACGGCCACCACGGCCACGGCACAGAACAGCGCGACGCCCTGGACCACGGGGAAGTCACGGTTGCTGATCGACTCGAACATGAGCGCTCCCAGTCCGTTGAGGGCGAAGACCCGCTCGATGACGAGGGTTCCCCCGATCATGTACGCGATGTTCAGGCCGAAGAGGGTCAGGGTAGGCAGGGCCGCGTTGCGCAGCACGTGCACCAGGACTCGCCCGCGCGCAAGCCCGGCCGCGGTGAGGGTGGCGACAAAATCGGCGTCGAGCACCTCGAGGAGCTGGGCGCGCAGCGTCCGCACCAGGACCGGCGTCATGGAGATCGCGATCGCGACGGCCGGCAGGATCAGGCTGCGCACCCCGTCCCCGGAACCTCCGGCTGGCAGCCATCCGAGGTTGACCGCGAAAACCATGATGAGCAGCAGCCCGATCCAGAACGTCGGCATCGCGAGGCCGATCGCCGGGACGACCCGGATCAGGTGGTCGACGACCCCGTCCTTGTGCAGTGCGGCCGCGAAGGCCAGCGGCACCACGAGGACGAGTGTGAGCAGGACGGCCAGTGCGACGACGGACAGGGTGACACCCACGCGACCAGCGATGAGCTCGCTCGTGGGCGTGCCGTAGAGGAGCGACGTCCCCACGTCGCCGCGGGTGACGATGCCGCTGACATAGCTCCAGAGCTGGGTCATCAGCGGCTGGTCGAGGCCCATCTGCGCCTCGAGGGCGGCAACCGCCTCGTTGGTGGCCTGATCACCGAGGGCCGCCGCGGCCGGACCGCCGGGGACCAGCCGGAGCAGGAAGAAGGTCGCCAGGACCACCCCGGTGACCACGGGTACGACGCGCAGCGCCGTACGCCGCAGCCACCGGAGGGAGCCGTTCATCATTGCTGGTCCATCCCTGGATCACGAGCCGCCGGGCTACTTGGTGAGCCAGGTGTCCTGGAGCCGGACGCTGCCGTTGGGCAGCACCGTCAGGCCCTGGACGGTCGCCTGAGATGCTTTGATGTTGGACGGGTAGGACAGCGGGATGAACGGGGCGTCCCCGGCGATCGTGGCCTGGATCTCGGAGTAGACGGCCGTGCGCTCGGCGCCGTCGGGCAGCGTGCGCCCCTGCGCGATGAGCGCCGTCACCTCGGGGTTGTTGTAGTGCGTCCAGTATCCGTTGGTGCCACCCTCAGGGTCGGCCTGGAAGGAGACGATCCCGTTGGGGTCGGCCACGTCCGACGTCGCGCTGTTGATCATGAAGGAGTAGTCGAAGGCGCGGAACCGCTCGCGGAAGGCCGCGAGGTCGATCGACTCGATCTCGACCGTGATGCCGATCTCGGCCAGCTGAGCCTGGACGATCTGGGCTTCCTGGGCGCGCAGCGTGTTCCCGCTCGCCACGAGCAGCTTCGTGGAGAATCCGTCCGGGTAGGCGGAGGCAGCGATCGACGCCTTGGCGCCCGCGAGGTCGTAGCTGAGCGAGTCGATCGTGGCGTCGTAGCCGGGGACGCTCGGCGGCAGGACCGACCCGGCGACCTCGGCGGTGCCGAAGCTCGTCGCGGCAACGATGCCCTCACGGTCCAGGGCGTAGGACACCGCACGGCGCACGTCACGGTCCGCGAAGTGCTCGTCGAGAGTGTTGAAGAAGATCTCCTCCACGACCCAGCTGGGCGTGGTGGACACCGTCAGGGACGAGTTGCCCTCGAGCGTGGCGACGTTCGCGCTGGCCACCGAGTCGATCACGTCGACCTGGCGGGACTGCAGCTGAGCCACGAGCTGGTTGTCGTCCTGGACGAGCTTGTAGACGAGCTCGTCGAGGTACGGCTTGCCGTCCTGCCAGTAGTTCACGTTCTTCGTGAAGGAGATGTCCCCACCCTCGGTCCACTCGTCGACGACGAAGGGGCCGGTTCCGACGGGGTTCTTGAAGAACGTCGCCTCGTCGACCCCGCCGAGGTCGGCCGGCAGGATGCCGTTGGAGAATCCCGCGAGCTCGGCGATGAAGGGCGTGTATGGCTCGCTCAGGGTGATCACGACCGTGTCGGTGCCGCTCGCCTCGATCGACGTGATCGGTGCGTCCAGCGGCAGCGGTCCGCCGACCTCGATGTGACGGTTGAGGGAGTAGACCACATCCTCGGGGGTGACGAGGTCACCGGTCGAGAACCGCACGCCGGGGCGCAGGGTGAACGTCCACACGAGCCCGTCCTCGCTCGGGGAGTACTCGCTCGCGAGCCACGGCTCGATCTCACCCTGGGCGTTGAAGGAGAGCAGCGGCTCAAAGATCTTGTCGATCGCGAAGGCGTTGTTCGCGGTGATCTCGGTGTGCAGGTCGAGCGAGGTGGGCGACTGCGTCCGGGCGAAGGTCAGCGTCCCCCCGGGGGTGGGCGCGGCCGTCGTCGCTGTGGTGTCCGCCGCTGTCCCCTCCCGTTCCGGGGTCGAGGAGGAGGTACACCCCGACAGCACGAAGACCCCTGCGGTCAGGACGGCCACGCCGGTGCGGCGGATCGTCTTGGTCGAGGTGCATGCGCTGGTGAGGGTCACGTCCGTACTTCCTTCTGTGGGGGCCGCGCACAAGAGCGCGGGCCCGCGGGGATGCCAGATCGGCAGGAGTGCCGAGCGGGACAACAGCATGCTCCACTCGGTCGAGTAGTCGTCCTACGTTTGCACGTCTCGACGCACCGACCCGCATCGTCTCAAATATCAAGACCTCCGTCTCAAAAAGACAAAGATGCAGTTCAGCGCACCTTTTGACCGTCTTGATACACGGCGACGACCGCGTCAGGTCGGAGAAAGATGCCCGTGTCGCGCGGATCGGCGTCGAGCAGGACCGCGTCGAAGACCTCGCCCACCTCGAGCAGACCCGATCCGCCGCCGAGCAGCTCGGCTCCGTTGCGGGTCGCCGCGAGCAACGCGTGCCGCGCGCCCAGGCCTGCTCGCGCCAGATGGTCGATCTCCGTGAGGTTCCGCCCGTGCTGGTCGGTCGTCCCGTAGTCGCTGCCGAGCACGATCCGCATGCCCGCCTCGTGGGCCGTCCGGACGGCGACGGGGTGAGCGGCGACCACGCGACGGACCCGATCCAGCACGGATGACGGCAGCTCTCCCCGCTCCGCCATCTGGGCCACCTCGGCGTAGATGGCCAGCGTGGGCACGAGCACCGTGCCGTTCGCGGCACCGGCGACCGCCTGCTCCCGGGTCAGGAAGATCCCGTGCTCGATCGACGCGGCCCCCGCGGCGATCGCGTGCGTGACCGCGGGACCTCCCCACGCGTGGACCATGACTCTGGCCCCGAGCACTCGCGCCTCGTCGACAACCGCGAAGATCTCCTCCTCGCTGAAGGCCGACTCGAGCTCGGTTCCCGCCGCGGCCATCACACCGCCGGTAGCCATGAGCTTGATCCAGTCTGCGCCCCGAGCCACGAGGCCGCGGACCCGCTCGCGCAGGTGCTCGACGCCGTTGTCCGCCCCGCCGGAGGACGCCTGCGCCGTGATGATCTCGACCGCGACGGCGAGCCGCGGGCCCGGGAGCACGCCGGCCGCGACCTCGTCCCGCAGCTCGGCCTCGGCGCCGCCTGCGTCGCGGGCGCTGGTCACGCCCGCCCGCAAGGTCGCCGCCAGTGCGGGGGCCACCAGCGCCCGACGCCGCGCGCGGACGTCACCACCCGGGCCGGCCTCGGGCTCGTCGTCGTGCAGGAACGTGGTCCAGCCGAGGTGGGTGTGGCAGTCGACGATGCCGGGAATCAGCCAGAGACCGGTCGCCTCGACGATCTCCGACCCACCAGGTCGCTCATCACCAGCCGCGCCCGGCCGGCGCTCGACGGCGACGATCCGGCCTCCGGAGACCTCGATGCGTGCCACCGAGAAGGCCCCGTCGGCGTCCATGACGTGGGCGCCGCGGACCACGAGGCCAACCGGCGCGGTGAGTGGGCTCATGGACCCGGAGACTACCAGCGACACATCCGCAAAAAGGACTCCAGGCGAACGCCCGGGGGCCTTCCGGTGGCGCTCCGGCGACCTGGATATGCCGCGTCCGAGCGGCGGATGAACTCCCCGCGAACAGTCGCCAAACGAGGCCAAAAAAGGCCGTTCGCGGCCCCTGACGTCCCTAGGGTTGCGGCGTTGCCCCGCCCACGACTGGAGTCCCCCAGATGACCACCGCGCAGATCACCACCGCGGCCTCGGAACCGCTCGCTCCATCCTCCCGACCGACCTCCACCAACCGGCCCGGCTCCGTGCGACCGACAGTGCGGCACTCACCCCGCCGGCGCCTCACCCGCTCCAGGTGGAAGACCTACCTGACATTCCTCCTCCTCGCCGGCCCCAACGTCGCGCTGCTCATCGTCTTCGTCTACAAGCCGCTCCTGCAGAGCTTCCAGTACTCGACCCTGCAGTGGAACATCGGATCCCCCAACGCCCGGTCCGTGGGCCTGGGCAACTACGTCGAGTGGTTCTCCGACCCCCGTACACCCCAGGTGCTCACCACGACGGCGATCTTCACTGTGGCTACGGTCGGCGGCTCGCTGCTCATCGGGCTCGGCCTGGCGCTGCTGCTCAACCGCAAGCTGTTCGGGCGCGGCGTCGCCCGCACGGTCGTGTTCGCCCCGTACGTGCTGTCCGGTATCGCGGTGGGCATGCTCTGGCTGTTCATCTTCGACCCGCGGTACGGGCTTATGTCCACTGCCCTGAAGTGGGTGGGACTGAGCTCGCCCGACTGGTACAACGACTCCCCCTGGGCGCTGACCATGGTCATCGTCGTCTACCTGTGGAAGAACGTCGGCTACGTCGCCCTCATCTACCTGGCCGGCCTGCAGGCCGTCCCCCAGGAGCTGCGCGACGCCGCTGCCCTCGACGGCGCCAGCTCCGGCCGGACGCTGCGGTCCGTGGTCCTCCCGCTGCTCGGCCCGACGACGTTCTTCCTGTCGGTCACGACCCTGCTCAGCTCGCTGCAGTCCTTCGACATCATCCACGCGATGACCAAGGGCGGCCCGCTCGGCGGCACGACCACCCTCATGTACCAGATCTACCAGGAGAGCTTCGTCTCCGGCCGCGCGGGCTACGCCTCCGCCGTCGCCACGATCCTCTTCGTCGTCCTGCTGGTGATCACCGTCGTCCAGCTGAAGTTTGTCGAGCGGAAGGTGCACTACTGATGAGCGTCCTCGTCCCCGTCCGCGCAAAAGTTCCCGCAGCCGGCCCCGCCCGGCGCGCGGCCCGGCGTCGGGCAGGAGCCGATGCCGCGTCGTACGTGACGATGATCGTGGCCGTGGCGATCATGTCGGTCCCGCTGGTGTGGATGCTCTTCGCGAGCTTCAAGCAGCCGAGCGAGCTGTACTCGCTGCCGCTGCAGTGGCTCCCGACCAGCCTCGACCCGGCCAACTACGCCCAGGTCGCCGACACCCTGCCGATCGGGCGACTCTTCCTCAACAGCCTCGGCCTCACGGTCGTCGGCGCGAGCCTGAAGATGCTGCTCGGGCTGTGCTGCGCCTACGCGCTCGTCTTCCTCGAGTTCCCCTTCAAGAAGGCGATCTTCGCCCTGGTGATCTTCGCGCTGCTCATCCCGGCGCAGATCACGATCATCCCGAACTACACGCTCGTGGCGTCCTTGGGCTGGCTCAACACCTACCAGGGCGTGCTTGTGCCGGGGCTGGCGAGCGCCTTCGGGACCTTCCTGTTCCGCCAGCACTTCCTCACCCTGCCCGCGTCCATCCTCGAGGCAGCCCAGCTCGACGGCGCCGGTCACTGGCGCCGTCTGTGGGGCTTTGTCATCCCCATGTCCCTGCCGACCATCGCGGCCGTCGGGCTCGTCTCGATGGTCGCGGAATGGAACGACTACCTGTGGCCCTTCCTCGTGATCGACAACGCGGAGCTCATGACGCTGCCGCTCGGGCTCACCCTGCTGCAGAACGTCGACGGGATGAACAACTGGGGCGTCCTGATGGCCGCGACCGTCTTGGTCACCGCGCCGATCCTGGCCGTCTTCCTCGTCCTGCAGCGCCGGCTCGTCGCCGGCCTGACCGCGGGCGCCGTCACCGGCTGACCGCCGCACTCTTCCTCGTCCCTCCACCCCCTGAGCACCACCACACCCAAGGAGCACTTCTCGTGTCGACTTCGTCCCGCACGTTCTCGTCCGGCATCCCCTGGCAGCCGTCTCGGCGCAACCTCCTGCAGCTCAGCGGCCTGGGCGCCCTCGGCCTCACGCTGGCCGCGTGCAGCGGCCCCTCCGTCACGGAGGACACCGCGCGCGCCAAGACCACTGCCACGACCGACTGGTCAACGATCACACCCGCGAGCGAGATCACCTGGTGGAGCAACCACCCCGGCGCCTCCAAGGCGATCGAGGAAGAGCTCATCGCCCGCTTCGCCAAGGTCCACCCCGAGATCACGATCAAGCACGTGACCGCGGGCGCCAACTACGACGAGGTCGCCCAGCGCTTCCAGGCCGCGTCCTCGACCTCCAACCTGCCCGACCTCGTCATCTCGAGCGACGTCTGGTGGTTCCGATACTTCCTCAACAGCCAGATCATGCCGCTCGACGACGTGTTCAAGCACCTCGAGGTGGACACGTCCGACTTCAACGCCACGTTGTACTCCGACTACGAGTTCGACTCCCAGCACTGGGCGGCCCCCTACGCCCGGTCCACTCCGCTCTTCTACTACAACCGCGACCTGTGGGCCAAGGCCGGTCTGCCCGACCGCGGCCCCGCGACGTGGGCCGAGCTCGAGGAGTGGGCCCCGAAGCTCGCCGCGCTGCTCCCGGCCGACGGCGCGCCCCTCGGTTTGGACACCGGGACCAGCTGGGCGGGCTGGTGGATGGAGAACGTCATCTGGGGCCAGGGAGGCGCCTACTCCAAGGACTGGACCGTCACCCTCGACACCCCCGAGGCGGAGGCCGCGGGTGACTTCATCCGCGCCCTGTTCAACGACTCCAAGGTCGCCGGCCTGGGCACCGACACGAGCGCGGACTTCGCCGCCGGGATCTTCGGCTCCATGGTCGGCTCGACCGGCTCCCTCAAGGGCCTGCTCGAGGCCGCGACCTTCAACCTCGGTACAAGCTTCCTGCCGGACGGCCCGAAGGGCTCGGGTGTGCCGACCGGCGGCACCGGCCTGGCCATCCCTGCCTCGCGGACCCCCGAGCAGCAGCTGGCCGCCGCGATGTTCCTCGCCTTCATCACCGACGCCGACAACACCGCGTACTTCTCCCAGAACACCGGGTACATGCCGGTGCGCACCTCCGCCCAGGAGGGTGCGATCATGACAGAGGTCTACGCGACCACCCCCCAGTTCCGCACCGCGATCGACCAGCTCGAGACGAAGACCCGAACGCAGGACTGGGTCCGGGTGTTCGTGCCGGGCGGTGACCAGATCATCACCGAAGGGATCGAGCAGATGGTGCTCAAGAACGTGCCCGCCGCGACGGCCTGGGCCTCGATCACTCCTCGCCTGCAGAAGGCCTTCCAGGAGAACGTGGAGCCCTACCTGTGACCGCTCTCCCGACGCCGGCCCGCCCGCTCGTGATCGCCCACCGCGGGAACTCCCGGGTCGCCCCGCAGAACACCCTGGTCGCCCTCGAGGCAGCCTGGCGCGCGGGCGCAGACAGCATCGAGATCGACGTCCAGCTGAGCGCCGACGGCGTGGCCGTGGTCATCCACGACGACACGGTCGACGCGACGACCGACGGCTCGGGTGCGGTGACCGACCTCGACCTGGCCGAGCTGCGCCGTCTCGACGCCGGCAGCTGGTTCTCACCCGCCTATTCCGGCCAGCGGGTGCCGACCTTCACCGAGGTCACCGAGTTCCTCGTGGCCCGGCGCGGGATCGACCTGCTGCTCGAGCTCAAGGGCGAGTGGGACTCGGTCGGTGCTCGATCGGTCGTCGCGGCGATCCGCTCGGCCGGTCTTGGCGACCGGGTGATCGTGCAGAGCTTTTACCCCGGCACGGTCGCGGTCCTGGCCGAGGTGGCACCCGAGCTGCGCCGCGGCCTGCTCATCGCCGACGCGGACGACACTCTGTTCGACATGTGCACGGAGCTCGGCGTCATGGCCTGCAACCCGCACGGCGAGCTGCTGCGCGCCCACCCCGAGCTGCTCGGCAAGCTGCACGGCGCGGGCCTGCAGGTGATGGTGTGGACGGCGAACGAGCCCGAGGAGTGGGCCGCACTCACCGAGGCGGGCGTCGACGCGATCATCACCGACCGGCCGGACGCGCTCCGCGGGTGGTTGTCGGCGCAGAGTGACTGGGGGCGCAGCGTGACTGAGTCAGGGCGGCTGAGGACGAGCACCTGAGTCGACAGACCCGCCACACGAGGCCGCGCAGGGAACGTCCTGCGCGGCCTCGTGTCACGCCCGGGAGAAAGCCGACGCGCGGGCGACCTGCTCCGGCGTCGGGCGGACGCCGGTGTAGAGCGCAAACTGCTCGGCGGCCTGCAGGGCGATCACCTCCGCACCCGTGATGACGGCACGTCCGGCCGACCGAGCGGCCCGGACCAGCGGCGTCTCGGAGGGGAAGGCCACGACGTCGAAGACCGTGCGCGCGGCGGCGATCGTCGCATCCTCGAAAGACTGGACGTCCGCCTGCTCCGAGCCGACCATCCCGATCGGGGTGGCGTTGACGAGGAGGTCGGCGGTCGTAGAACCGGTCTCGCTCTGCCAGGTGAACCCCGCGAGATCCGCGAGCGCCCGTCCGGTGACCTCGTTGCGGGCGACGACCGTCCCGCGGGTGAACCCGGCACGGCGCAGGGCGGCGACGGCGGAGTAGTCGGTGTTGTAGGCGGTGAGCACCCCGTCGTCGTTGACGATGGTGTTGCCACTCGCGGGGCGGCGGTCGGGCGGCGGTCGCGGGCCGGAGTTACAGTGACGAATGGTCATCAGCATCCGATCGATCGAGACCGCCGTGCCGTCCGTCGAGGTGAAGCAGGGCGAGATCCGTGACCTCTTCCTGGCCCAGCCGGGACGCAGCCGGCTCGCCCAGCGGCTCATCACCGCGGCCTTCGACGCGTCGGCGATCGACAGTCGGCACACCGTGATCGACGAGCTGGACGGCTCCCCACGTGGCATCCAGGGCGCAGACCGCTACGGCGCCGCCCCGGTGTTCTACGATGCCGACGCCGGCCTGGTCCTCACCCCGAGCACCGGGACCCGCAACGCCGTCTACGCCGCGCGGTGCCCGGAGCTGATCCTGACCGCCGCGCGTCGCGCCCTCGAGGCGGCTCCCGGGATCGAGGCCGCGGACGTCACGCACGTGGTGACCGTCTCGTGCACGGGCTTCTACGCCCCCGGTCCGGACTACGCGCTCGTGCGTGAGCTGGGGCTCTCTCCCCGCACACAGCGCTATCACCTGGGCTTCATGGGCTGCTACGCGGCCTTCCCCGCGCTGCGGGCCGCGCGGTCCTTCTGCGTGGCCGACCCGGGGGCAGTTGTGCTCGTGGTGTGCGTCGAGCTGTGCTCGCTGCACCTGAGGGCGAGCGACGACCCGGACACGATCGTCGCGTCGTCGGTGTTCTCCGACGGCGCGGCGGCGGCCGTGGTCACCGGACGGGAGCCCCTCGGTTCCCCCGCCTCCCCCAGTGCAGCAGTGCTCGAGCTGGATGCCTTCGAGACGACGCTGACCCCCGTGGGCGAGAGCGACATGGCCTGGACCATCGGCGACCAGGGCTTCGAGATGGTGCTGAGCCGGTACGTACCCGCGATCATCGGCGAGCACATCGATTCCGCGCTCGCGCCGCTGCTCATGGGCGACCCGAACCTCGCGGGTCGGCCGGCGTCCGCGATCGACCTGTGGGCGATCCATCCGGGCGGCCGGTCGATCCTGGACAAGGTCCAGCACGCACTGTCGCTCTCCGACCGCCAGCTCGAGCCGTCGCGCAGCACACTCACCGAGCACGGCAACATGTCGAGCGCGACGGTCCTGTTCGTCCTGCGACGGCTGCTGCACGCCGGCGCCGCAGGCGGGGCGACCACCCAGCGGGTGTGCGCGATGGCCTTCGGCCCCGGGCTCACGGTCGAGTCCGCGCTGCTCACCCAGCGCCGGATGCCCGGCGCATGACGACCTCGGTCAGGGAAGACCGCCTCCTGGTCCACCGCGAGCTCCGTGCGCGTGAGCTCATGGACGACCCGGACTGCGACCCGGCAGCGCTGGCACGCACCTACCGCCACTTCCGAGTGATCAACGGGCTCGTCTCGCGGTGGCGGCGGGTCTACACGTCCCGGCTGCGCCCGCTGCTGTCCCCCACCGCCCCCACGTCTCTCCTCGACATCGGCTGTGGCGGCGGCGACGTGCCGCGCGCCCTCGCGCGCTGGGCGGCGCGGGAGGGCCTGCTCCTGGAGATCACCGCGATCGACCCCGACGCCCGCGCCGCGGCCTTCGCCGCCGCCGAGCCCCCGGTCGCGGGGCTGACGTTCGCCCGGACCACCAGCTCCGAGCTGGTCCGTGCGGGCGCCCGCTTCGACATCGTCACGTCCAACCACCTGCTCCACCACCTCGACCCGGCCGAGCTGCGCACGATGCTCGCCGACAGCGAGGCACTGTCGCGTCGGCTCGTGGTCCACAACGACATCGCCCGCAGCCCGGTGGCCTACGGGGCATACCTTGTCGGCACGTTGCCGTGGCGCCGGTCGCGCCCGGACGCGTCCTTCATCCACGACGACGGCCTGCTCTCCATCCGCCGCAGCTACCGCCGCGGCGAGCTCGCCGCGGCGGTCCCCCCGGGGTGGCGCGTCGTCCGCCAGCGCCCCTACCGGTTGCTGCTCGTCCGCCGTGCCGCTGCTCGCCCCAGGGATGAGGCCGGCGGCCGTGCGTGATGTCCTCGTCGTCGGCGGAGGTCCGGTCGGTCTGTATCTCGGGGTGCTTCTCGCACAGTCCGGGCTCGACGTCGCGGTCTGGGAGCGGCGCACCGAGGCCGGCGGCTCCTCGCGGGCGATCGGCATCCACGCCCCCGCGCTGCACGCCCTCGAGGCCGCCGGGCTGACACCCTCCCTCCTCGAGTCGGCCGTGCTCGTGCGACGCGGGGTGGCGCGCAGCCGCGGCCGCTTGCTCGGCGAGGTCTCCTTCGCCCGCGCCGACCCCCGCTATCCCTTTGTCGCCACCCTCCCGCAGTCGGTCACCGAGGCGCTGCTCACCGAGCGGCTCCGGGAGGTCGCCCCCGGCACCCTCGTGCGTGGGGTCCAGCTCGGGGACCTCCGGGTCGTGGGCGCCCGTGGCGGGCGGCTCGGGAGCGCGTTGCACGCCGTCGGGCATGCGAGCGTGTCCACGGCGACGGGGAGCGCCGTCGCCGTGCCCTCCGCTCGGCTCGTGGAGGAGACGGCGCATTTTGTCGTGGGAGCCGACGGCGCCCGCAGCACCGTGCGGTCGGTCCTCGGCATCCCGGCCACACTGCGCCAGTACCCCGACACCTACGTCATGGGCGACTTCGCCGACACGACGGACGCCGGCCACGACGCCGTCGTCTTCCTCGAGCCCGACGGCGTCGTGGAGTCCTTCCCGCTACCCGGGCTCCGGCGCCGCTTCGTCGTGCGCACCTCGGGTCTGGTCATCGCACCGCGCCCGGAACACCTCGCCGAGGTGATCGCTCACCGCACCGGCGCCCGGGTCGAGGCGGCCACGTGCACCATGATCAGCGCGTTCACGGTCCAGCGGCGCCTCGCCGAGCAGATGGCCGCGGGCCGCGCGGTGCTCGTGGGAGACGCAGCCCACGAGATCAGCCCCATCGGCGGCCAGGGCATGACCCTGGGCTGGCTGGACGCCGCAGCCTTCGCCCCGGTCCTCACCGAGGCGCTGCGCACTGCCATGCCCGACGACGCCCTGCTCCACACCCTGGCGCGCACGGCCCACGCCCGGTCGCTGAGCGCACGCCGCGCCGCGCGGCAGGCCGAGCTGAACATGGCACTCGGGCGACCGGCCCGGGGCCTGCGGCTCGCGCTGCGGGACCTGGCCCTGGCCGGGGCGCTCAACTCCCCGGCCAGCCGCGGGCTCGCCGCCGCGTACGCGATGCGCTGGTCGTAGCCGCGCTCGTCAGAGCAGCGCCGGTCTCAGCCCGGTCGCCGGGCCACGAGCAAGACGTGCGTGGACGGCCACGGCACGGCCTCACCGGTCAGCGCGTCGGTGATCCGCGCGCCGATCGACACCCGGTTCTCGACCATCCAGTCGTTGCGCCAGGCGCGGCTGTCGCGGTCCACCTCGAAGCCCGCGCGGGTGAGCAGGTCCGCCCAGTCGGCGTAGGTCAGGTCGCAGAACCGCTCGTGGCACTCGGAGAGATAGTTCTCGGTGTAGTCGCGGGTGTAGAGGAACTCCATGGACGTGCGCAGGTCGAGCTCGGCGACCCCGGGCGAGACCCATCGCGCGTCGCAGGACCCACCGGACAGAGCCGGGAAGTCGCGGGCGAACTGGCGCAGCCGCCCGGCCGGCGAGAGCCCGGCGAAGTGGGCGGCAACGTCCGCGCGTGGCCACCCGGAGTAGTCGACGACGTCCGCCTCGCTCGTACCGTCGCCCTCCGGGTCGTGGTCCAGGTGCAGGTGCACCAGGCGGTCGCCGCCATCAGGTCCGACCACGTCGGAGTTGATCCACACCCCGCCCGGCACCGTGTGCTCGAAGATCCTGCGGGCGAGGGTCCTCAGGTCGGCCACGCCGTCGCCGTAGCTGGAGATCTCGTGGGTGAGCGCAACCGTCAGGGTCGTGTTGACGCTCGCGTCCGGGAACACCGGGGCCCGCAGCAGGTTCCGCTGGGCGAAGAAGACGTTCGGGTTCGCGAAGACGCCTTGGGCCTTGCGGTGCTCTGCCTCGGCCACGAGGTGCCGGGCGACGTCGACCCCGTACAGGTCCGACTCCTCGAGGGCTGGCTCGCGGGCGGCACGCTCGAGCAGCCCGCCGGCCGCGCACCCCAGGTCCACGATCCGCCCGGGCTGGACGTACGGAGCGACCTGCTCCCACTTGCGGTCGGAGGCGCCGTCGAAGTCCGCAGAGTAGCTGGCGTAGTCGCGGGTCTGAGTGAGGTCCCCCTCGGCCGAGACCGTCGGGTCGTGGTGGATCAGTCGGATGGCCGCGGCCAGTGCATAGCGGTCGACGTAGTCGACCGTCTGGGGGTGGGCGAGGTCGCGCCACCGCGGGTCGTCGGTCGCGAGCATCTCGAGAACGTCCCAGGGGCGGGTGGGCTCCGGGTCCTGGCCGAGCTCGACCGGGGCCAGGGCGAACCCGGCGGCGGCGTAGAGCGCGGCGACGGTCGGCGTCGAGCACGCGACGACCGTCGTGGCCGGGGTGAGGCGGATGCCCAGGCTCGCCTCGACCGCGGCGACCACGGTGTGCGCGAACCCGTCGCTGCGCGGAACGTCGGCGACCGGGACGACGAGGGAGGGCAGACCGGCTGCGAGCGCGACCCGCTCGATGAGGGCCTCGCGGCGGTGCGCGGGCACGGGGTTGCGCCGGGTGCCGCTGTGCGTGGCCGAGGTGAGCGCCCACACCACCTGGGCTCCGGGGGCGAAGGTCAGGGGCGCCCCGTCGGAGTCGGTCTCCTCGCCCGCGAGCAGCCGGGTCAGGTAGTCGACCTGGAAGGTCGTCACGAGGTGGTGGCGGCCGGGGAACAGGACAAAGGTGGGGTCAGCGGTCACGGTCCCAACTCTGCCACGAGTCGGGTGCCGCTCAGCGCGAGCTGGGTGGCCAGCAGTAGCGAGGCGACGATGATGAGCTGGAAGAGCAGTCGCCCGGGCGGGCGGGTGAGCACGAGGACCGCTCCCCACACCGCGATGGACACCGCCGCGAGCACTCCGACGACCGTGATCACTGGTATTCCGCCCTGCCCGAGGGCTGGTCCGACGCCCGCGACGACCGCCGCGAGCGCGAGCGCCCCGAAGGCGACCAGCCCGGACACCCGTCGACCGACCCGGTGCGGCAGGCCGGCGACCCCGGTCGCGGCGTCATCGGCCAGGTCGGGGAGCACGTTGGTGAAGTGGATGGCGATTCCCAGAACCGCGCCCACCACAACCGCCCAGGCGGCGGGCGGTGCGGGGTCGGGCAGGGCGAGCGTGACCACGGCGGGCAGCAGGCCGAAGCTCACCATGAACGGCACGACCGAGAACGGCGTCCGCTTGAGCCCGGCGTTGTAGGACCACCCCGAGGCCACGAGCACCACGTGCACCGCGCCGGCGGCGAGGCCGAGCGCGAAGGACAGGACAACCGTGGCTCCGGCGGCCGCGAGCGCCGCGGTGCGCACGGCGCCGGCGTCGAGCAGGCCCTGGGCGACGGGCTTGTCCGTCCGCCCGACCGCCGTGTCGCGCTCGGCGTCGATCCAGTCGTTGGACCAGCCGATCGAGAGCTGACCGGCGAGGATGGCCAGTGCGAGCAGCACGAGCGTGCCGGCGGGCAGGCCCACACCCACCCCCAGGACGACGGCAAGCACGGTGACCGCCGCGGTCGGCCCGGGGTGGGCCGACCGCACCAGCAGCGTCGCGGGAGAGGCCATCCGCCCACCCTAGGGCCGGTTCCCCTCCCCGTGCCTGTCAGGAGCCTGCAGGTCCGTCCGCGGGCGGTGTCGTCCCAGCACCCGCCCCCGTCCCGCGCGGCCGGCCCCGCCGTCGTCGCGCGGCGAGGAGCACCGCGAAGGGCGACCCGACCGGACGCTCGACGGGTTCCTCCACCTCGAGCCCGTAGTAGTCGCCGATGTGGTCGCGGAACGTCGCCCGCCGGGCCCGCTCGTAGGCCCGGTTCTCGCGGGCGAAGGCGATCGCCGTCGACCAGCAGATGAGCAGCATGATGACGGAGAAGGGCAGCGCGATGATGATCGCGGCGGTCTTGAGCGCCTCGAGGCCGCCCGACAGCAGGAGCGCGATCGCGAGCAGCGACGTGATGCACGCGAAGAAGACCCGGATCCAGTGCTTCGGCTCGACCTGCCCTCCGGTCGCGATCATCCCCATGACGAGCGACCCGGAGTCAGCGGACGTGACGAAGAAGATGGCGATGAGCACGATCGCGCCGACCGTCAGGGCCGAACCGCCGGGGAGCTGGTCGAGGAGGCTGAACAGCGCGCCTTCGACGTCGACCGTCCCGTCCGCGGCGATCAGGCCGCCCTGGCCGAAGAGCTGGGAGTACAGCGCCATCCCGCCGATCACCGAGAACCATATGAAGGTCATGAGCGTGGGGACCAGGAGCACCCCGATGACGAACTGGCGCACGGTGCGTCCGCGCGAGATTCGCGCGATGAAGATGCCGACGAACGGCGCCCAGGAGATCCACCATCCCCAGTAGAACGTCGTCCAGGACGCCTGCCACGCCTCCCCCGCCGCCCCCTGGAACGCACTCACGTCGAAGGACATCCCGACCAGCCCCTGGAGGTAGCTCCCCACGGACTGCACGAAATCGCGCAGCAGGAACTGCGTCGGGCCGACGACGAGGACGAGCACGACCAACGCCGCGGCGAGCACCAGGTTGAAGTTGGAGAGCCACTTCATGCCCCGCCCCACCCCGGAGAGCACCGAGAACAGCACGACGGCGGTGATCACCACGATGAGCAGCACGTTGACGAGGTCGGAGGCCTTGAGGTAGCCAGCCTTCTCCAGGCCGGCGCTGATCTGCAGCACGCCCAGCCCCAGGGAGGTCGCCACCCCGAACAGCGTCCCGACGAGGGCGATGACGTCGATCAGGTCGCCCCACCGTCCCCGCACCCGCCGCCCCAGGAGCGGCTCCAAGGCCCACCGGATGGAGATCGGGCGCCCCCGGCGGTGGATCGCGTAGGCGAGCGCGAGCCCGATGATCACGTAGATCGACCAGGGGTGCACGCCCCAGTGTAGGAAGGTCTGCGCCATGGCGGCCTGCGCGATCTCGGCCTCGGTCCCGCTCGTCCCCGGCCGCGGCTGGGCGAGGTGGCTGAGCGGTTCGCTCACACCGTAGAAGACGAGCCCGATGCCCATCCCCGCTGCGAAGAGCAGGGAGAACCAGGACCCGAGGGAGAACTCCGGGGTGTCATCGTCCTTGCCGAGCTTGATGTCCCCGTACCGGCTGAACCCCATCCACAGACAAAACACCACGAAGAAGGCGGTAATGAGGACGTAGTACCAGTTGAAGTTCGCCACGATCGATGTCTGGACGCTCGCGAAGGTGGTCTCAGCCGCCCGGGGGAAGGCCATCGCAAAGGCGACGAAGACCACGACGACGATAGCGGCGGGCCAGAACACCCGACGACTCACCGCTGACTGCTGCGCTGCACTCATAGTCCCCAGGTTAGGCACTTCTCCTTGAGCCGCCCGTCGAATGGGGCGCCTGGGAGCCGGGCCGTCACGCGACTGACCTGCTCGGCGATGCCTTGCTGCACCTCTCACCCGGGCATACGCTCACAACATGGTCGACTCACCGGCACCGCCTCCTCTTCAGCCAGTCGTCGTCGGCGTATCCCCCGGTCAGCCGCCGCACATCGTCCAGCACGCCGCGCGGTTCGCCGCCGCCTTCCGGGCCGAGCTCATCTGCGCCTACGTCAACCCCGGCCGGTTCACCACCTCGGAGTCCGACGACGGCAGCGTCACCTCCCGCTCGATCGACCCCGACTTCTCCGAGCCCGGCGAGGATGAGTTCGACGCCGGCCTCGAGGCCGAGCTGGCCGACATCCTTGCCGGTACCCACGTCACGTGGAGTACCCGGCTGCTGGCCGGTGACATCACCGTCGCTCTCGGGCACCTGGCCACGACGGTCGACGCGGCGATGATCGTCGTGGGGACCCACGAACGGTCGTTCAGCGGAGGCGTGCAGGAATTCTTCAACCGCTCGGTCGCGGTGCACCTGGCCCATCGTCAGCAGCGCCCCGTCGTCGTCATCCCCGCGCGCCCGCCCGGCGTCACCTCGCCGCTGCCGTGGGTCGAGGCTCCGTGACCGTGGCGGGCCGACCCAACCACCTCCGCTGGCTGCCGCTCGCGCTCGTCGCGCTCGGCGGTGCGGTGGGCGCGGCTACCCGTGAGGGCACCTCCCTGATCATCCCGGACGCGTCCGGGGTCCCCGTCGCGATCGCGATCGTCAACGTCCTGGGTGCCTTTGCGCTCGGCTACCTCTACGAGGCGGTGACCCGGCTCGGACCGGGCAACCCCACAGCCGCGAGTATCAAGCTCCTGCTCGGCACCGGCTTCTGCGGGGGCTTCACGACGTACAGCTCGCTCGCGACCGACTCCGCGGTCCTGCTGTCCCACGGCCGGTGGGGCGTCGGTTCCCTGTATGCCTTCGGCACGCTCCTGATCGGCGCGTGCGCGACCTTCGCCGGGATCGCCGTGGCCTCCCGCGCGAACGCCCGGCGCAACTCACCTGAGGGGGCCCGCCGATGACCCCGCTCATCTTCCTCGCCCTCGCCCTCGCGGGGGGCGTCGGCGCCAGCGCCCGGTACCTCGTCGACGGGCTCATCCGGTCGCGGCTCAAGACCGCCTACCCGTGGGCCACGACGATCATCAACGTCTCCGGGTCCCTCGTGCTCGGCTTCATCACCGGGCTCACCACGGCCCACCTGCTCTCGAGCGACGCGTCCGCGATCATCGGGACGGGGTTCCTCGGCGGGTACACGACGTTCAGCACGGCGAGCTACGAGACCGTGCAGCTCATCAAGCAGAACCGGTACGGCTTCGCCATCGCCTCCGGCATCGGCATGCTCCTCGCGTGCGTCGCGGTCGCCGGCCTAGGCCTGTGGCTCGGTTCCCAGGTCTAGCCGGGCCGCTACGCTCCGAGTCGCCTATGCGCGCTGCAGGCGCGGGATCACGTGCGCGACGGCGAGCAGCGCCCACGTCGTGAGGATGTACGGCCACGTGTAGACCGGCCCGGAGACGTGGTGCATCCACACCGTGACCAGGGCCGTCATCACGGCCCCGATCACCGCCATGACCCACGGCTCCCACGTCCCCTTGAGGAACACCACCGCGAGCGCGATCGCCGTCAGGACACCCGAGTAGCCCTCGAGCCCGCTGCCGACCCCGGTGATGTCCTCGCCCAGCGCGAGTGCGCAGAGGCTACCGACGACGCTTCCCAGGACGGCGGCGACCCCCACCTTCCAGGACGCGAGAAACAGCCCGAGCAGGATGAGCGCCCCGGCCCACACGTCGTTGAGCAGGACGACCTCGGAGACGTTCGTGAGAATCGACTTGCCGAACGCGCTGATCGTGGACTGGTCCATGATGTCCGAGGTGGACGCCACGTGCAGGGAGAACGTCGTCGTGTACATCAGCCCGGCAAGCAGGCAGAACGGTGCCGTCGTGGACGGCAGGTTGAGCGGCTTGAACGGCTCGTGGGCGAAGATCCACATGACCAGGAGCGAGACGGGCGCCGTGAGAGCGGCCGCGACGATCGTGATCGGGTAGGCCACCCACTGGGTGCCCAGCGCGGAGAACACGGCCGCGCCGATCAGCGCCCCGCAGAAACCCTGCTGCCCGACCTGGATGTCCTTGTGCGCGACACCGAGCAGGTAGCCGGTCAGGGTCGAGCTCACGGTCCCGATCACGACGAGGACGGCCATCCTCCAGTCCGCGACGACGAAGGCCGCCAGGACGGCCAGCCCCGTCCATACGACGGGTTGGAAGAATATCTGGCCGATGCCGTCGGCGAGCGCCGGGCCCCACCGGACGTTCACGTTCAGGTCCCCACGTCGCGAAGCTCGTCTCGTAGTCATCACAGTTCTCCCCCGTCCACAGTGGCGGTTGCCGCAGCGGCGGTCCCTTGGCGCAGGGTCCATCGCTCCTCGACCTTGGCAAGCTTCCAGTAGGCGGTCGATCCCAACCACACGAGGATCAGGGTGCCCACGATGATGTAGCCGATGTACTCGAAGTTGAGGTTGGCGACCCAGGTGGTCGCCGGATCGGTCCAGCCGAGCTTCTCGTTGAGCAGCCCGATGAGCTCGACCCCGCCGATGAGGATCGCCACCATGACCGAGATCCCGGTGACGGTGAGGCTGTAGTAGATCTTGCGCACCGGGTTGACCGTGGCCCAGGAGTAGGCCTTGACCATGATCGCGGAGTCCATGGTGTCGAAGAGACTCATGCCTGCCGCGAAGATGAGCGGCAGGCACAGCACGGCGTACCACGGCAGGCCGGTCGCGGCGCCGGTCCCGGCGAGGACGAGCAGGGCGATCTCGCTCGCGGTGTCGAAGCCGAGCCCGAAGAGAAAGCCGACGAGGTACATCTTCCCGGGCCGGTCGACGGACTTGATGACCGGCCGGATCATTCGGTTGACGAGGCCGCGCCCGGCAAGCTGGTGGTCGAGGGCCTCCTGGTTGAGGCCCCCGTCGGAGGACTGCTTCCACACTCGCCAGATCCCGACGAAGGTCACGGAGTTGATGAGGCCGATGAGGATGAGGAACACCCCCGAGACCATCGTCCCGACGACGCCGAGCCCGGTGCGGACGTCGTTGCCGTCCGTGGTCAGGCCCACGGCCCAGGAGACGCCCGCGGCGAGCAGGGCTGCCATGAGGAACACCACGGTCGAGTGCCCCAGCGAGAAGTAGAGTCCGACGCCTGCCGCCGGTTTCTTCATGTCGACAAGCTTGCGGGTTGTGTTGTCGATCGCTGCAATGTGGTCGGCGTCGAAGGCATGCTTGACGCCCAGCACGTAGGCGGTCACGACCAGGCCCACACCGAAGACCGTCGACCCCATCTTCAGGTGCTGGGGCGCGATCAACAGGAAGAAGACCCCGAAGGCCAGCACGTGGATGCCGACGACGGGGAGGAAGACCTTGACAACCTCCCACGCGGAGGACCGTCGCGCCTGCATGGCTCAGTTCTTCCGCATCGACGGTGCGGCTCTGCCGGTGAGCTGCTCGTGGACCGCAGCCCAGGCTGCAGCGTGCGCGGAGGCCACGGCGATGGTGTCGTTGCCGACCATCCGCAGGGACACCCCGGCATCGTAGGGCAGGACGCTCACCCCGAACAGGAGGTCGTCGTCGGCGAGGACCGTGAGCACCTCGTGCAGGCGGTCGGCGACCTCCTGGGCCGGGAGCAGCGGGGTGACCACATACAGCATGGCCAGCACGTCGCGGTCGGCGAGGACCGCGAGGCCGCTGACCCCGTCGCGGCTGAGGCGGACCCGGTCCAGCGCGACAAGGTCGCCGCCCGGGCGGCGCACCTCGAAGTCGGAGGCGAAGATCTCGTACCGGTGTCGTTCCCCGTGGGCGAGGCGACCTGCATAGACCGTGTCCGATGCGATGAGGGTGGCGCCCTCGTCGACCCAGGCACGGGTGTGCTGGTACGTCCTGGAGTCCTCGAAGGGGATCACCGGGTCGGGCAGGTACTCGACGAAGGCCCCGGCCTCGAGCGTGAGATTGACGCTCACCGCGGCGTAGTCCTGCTCCATCCGGTAGTACTTCGCGTGCGTCTGGGTGGACACGTGCGCGCTGGATCCCGGTCCGAACTCCAGGTCGGTGCGCAGGCGGTCACCCTGCAGGACGCCGCCGCCCGTGGACATGAGGGAGGTCAGCGGCATGTCGGGGCGCAGCGGGTCGAAGTACAGCGGGCGCATGATCTGCAGCGGCGACTTCTGGTAGTGATGGACGAGCTGGGTCTGGTCACCGCACAGGGCGAATGCCAGCTGGAGCACCCCGACCTTGCCGGGGCTGCCCACCGGGAGCGAGTCGAGCGCTTGGGAGTACCGTGCGACCTCCGGGGGGACCCGCGCCGGCTCGTAGTGAGCCGGCTGCAGGCGGTACCCGCCGTAGGGCCCGGCGAGGCCGTCGTCGGTCATCTCCTCGTCCACGGCCACCGTGACCGCGCTCATCAGACGAGTTCGGATCGTGAAGCCCACCAGTGGGACATGATCGCCTGGTGGAGCTCCTCGAGCCCCTCGCCCGAGAGCGAGTTCGTGAGCACGACCGGCTTGTTGTCACGCACCCGGTAGGCGTCGTTCTCCATCACCTCGAGGTTGGTGCGCACGTACTGGGCGATGTCGATCTTGTTGATCACGAGGATGTCGGACTCGGTGATCCCCGGACCCCGCTTGCGCGGCATCTTCTCCCCCTCGGAGGTGTCCAGCACGAAGATGAACACGTCGGCGAGCGCCGGTGAGAATGTCAGCGTCAGGTTGTCGCCCCCCGACTCGTAGATCAGCGTGTCGATGTCGGGGAACTTCTCCAGCATCTCGGCCCCGGCGGCGAGGTTCATCGTCGGGTCGTCCCGGACCGCGGTGTGCGGGCAGGCACCGGTCTCGACGCCGACCACTCGGTTCGGGTCGAGGATCCCTGCCAGCTCGCGCCGGACGTGCTGGGCGTCCTCCTGGGTGTAGATGTCGTTGGTGATCACACCGGGCGTGCGTCCCTCCCGGATGAGGATCGGGACCAGCGCCTCGGTCAGCGCCGTCTTGCCTGACCCGACCGGGCCTCCGATCCCGATGCGTAGTACGTCCTCGCTCATTGGTCTCCCTCTCGTCGTGTGCTGTGAATCGTGTGCTGGAACTCGTCTGCTTGGAGGTCCGTGCTGCGTGCCCCTCAGCTGGCGAAGAGTCTGGCCTCGGCGCGTTCGTGCCGGGCAGACATGATGTCGGCTACAGGCACGCACCCACCCATGTCGTCGATCTCACGCACCACTGCACTGGCCGCCGTGTCTTCGATGACGGAGCTCACCGCGTTGAGCACCACCTGTGCGTGGCGGTGGTCGGTGAGCCGCAACCGCAGCGCGGCCCCCACGAAGCTGGCCGAGAACGCGAACAGGTCGCTGGTCACCGCCCGCTCCACGCTCACCCCGGCCGCCGCGAACGCGACTGCGCTCGCGACCGCCTGGCACCCGGGGGTCGATCGCGCCTTGACCAGCCGGACATACTCGGCGAGGCCCTCGCCGCCGAGCACCTCGAGTGCAAGGTCGCACACCTGGTGCCCGCTGCGCACCGACGCCTTGCGCATCTCGGTGTTGAGCTTGGAGGCGAACAGCCGCCGGTCGATCTCCTGGACCGATGGCCAGTCACCGGCGGTCGCCGCGTCGTGGGCCCGGGCCAACGCCGTGGCGTCTCCCGGACCCACCGAGTGCCGCAGGAGGTCCGCCAGCAGCCCTTCGACGTCCGGCCTGGTCACCCAGCGGGCCTGGCTGAATCCTTCGAGACCGTGCGACATCGTGTAGAAGCCGCTCGGGAAAGCGGAGTCGGCCAGCTGCAGGCTGACGAGGAGCTGCCGAACATCTGTCGGCGCCGTCAAAGCTGGTGACTGCACGTCGACCTCAGGCCAGGAAGAAGAGCTGGGTCAGCGGCAACGACTGCGCCGGCTCGATCGTGGCCCGCTTCCCGTCATAGGTGACGGCGTAGGTCTCCGGATCGACCTGGATGTCGGGGGCATAGTCGTTGCGCACCATGTGCTGCTTCCCGATCGAGCGGCACCGCTTGACCGCAAGCACCTGGCTCTTGAGCCCCAGCTTCTCCGGGACCCCGTTGTCGATGCCCGCCTGCGACATGAACGTCACCCTGGTCGTCTGCAGCGCCTGCCCGAAGGCCCCGAACATCGGCCGGTAGATGACCGGTTGCGGGGTGGGCAGGGACGCGTTCGGGTCGCCCATGAGCGCCCAGTTGATCAGGCCGCCCTTGATGACGCAGCGCGGCTTGACTGCGAAGGAGTCCACCGGCCAGACAACAAGGTCGGCGAGCTTGCCGGCCTCGATCGAGCCGATGTAGTCGGAGATGCCCTGGGTGATCGCCGGGTTGATGGTGATCTTGGCCAGGTACCGCAGGACCCGGAAGTTGTCGTTTCCCGAGGCGTCCTCGGGCAGCTTGCCGCGCTTGTCCTTGCAGTGGTGAGCCACCTGGAACGTCCGCAGGAACGACTCGCCGACGCGTCCCATGGCCTGGGAGTCGGAGGAGATCATCGAGATGATGCCCTCGTCGTGCAGGACGCTCTCGGCCGCGATGGTCTCGGCGCGCACCCGCGAGTCGGCGAAGGAGACGTCTTCGGGGATGTCGTGGGAGAGGTGGTGGCAGACCATGACCATGTCGAGCAGCTCGTCGACCGAGTTGACCGTGTACGGCAACGTCGGGTTCGTGGAGGACGGGAGCACGTTGGACTGCCCGGCCACCTTCATGATGTCGGGTGCGTGCCCACCGCCGGCGCCCTCCGTGTGGAAGGTGTGGATCGTGCGGCCGTCGATCGCAGAGATGGTGTCCTCGACGAAGCCGGCCTCGTTGAGGGAGTCGGAGTGCAGGGACACCTGGACGTCGTACCGGTCGGCGACGTCCAGGGCGCAGCTCAGCGCGGCCGGGGTCGCACCGTAGTCCTCGTGCACCTTCAGCCCGGCCGCTCCTGCCTCGACCTGCTCGATGAGAGCCTCGGGGAGGGAACCGTTGCCCTTGCCCAGGAAGCCGGTGTTCACCGGAAGGCCCTCCGCGGACTCGAAGAGCCGGTGGAGATTCCAGACCCCCGGGGTGGTGGTCACGCCGTTGCTGCCATCGGTCGGCCCGGTCCCGCCGCCGAAGAGGGTCGTGATCCCGCCGGAGAGCGCGTGATAGGCCTGCTGGGGCGAGATGTAGTGGATGTGGGTGTCGATCCCACCGGCCGTGACGATCTGGTGCTCGGCGGAGAGCATCTCCGTCCCGGGGCCGACCACCAGCCGGGGGTCGACCCCGGCCTGGAGGTGCGGGTTTCCGGACTTGCCGACCCCGACGATCAGCCCGTCCTTGATCCCGATGTCACCTTTGACCACACCGAGGATCGGGTCGATGATGATCGCGTTGGTCAGCACGAGGTCCAGCGCACCCTGCGCGCCGGTTGTCGAGGGGTCCGCGGCCATGCCGTCGCGGCCGGTCTTGCCACCCCCGTAGACGACCTCGTCGCCGTAGAACCCCTCGTTGTAGTCCTTCTCGATCTCGACGACGAGGTTGGTGTCCGCGAGCTGCACCTTGTCGCCACGTGTTGGTCCGAACAGGTCCGTGTACTGCTTGCGCGAGATGATAGCCATTACTTCTTCCCCTTCTGAGCAGGCCGTGCAGCCTTGGGCGCACCGTTCTTGAAACCGTGGGACTCAAGCCGTGCCAGGGCGTCGATCTTGGTCTGGGGGGCGTCGAGCCCGCCGTCGACCAGGCCGTTGAACCCGACGACGTGACGACCGCCGGAGTAGGCCACGAGCGTCACCTCGCGCGTGTCGCCCGGTTCGATCCGGACCGCCGTGCCGGCCGGCAGGTCGAGGTGCATGCCGTAGGCCTTCTCGCGTTCGAACAGCAGCGCACGGTTCACCTCGAAGAAGTGGAAGTGCGAGCCGACCTGAACCGCGCGGTCTCCGGTGTTGCTCACCCGCAACGTCACGCTGGCACGTCCGGCGTTGATCTCTATGTCCTCTGTGTTGTGGTCATACTTCGGGCTTCCTAGCATGGGTTCTTCCCTCCACTGATCAGTGATCGTGCGTGAGTCGGGCGTGGGGTGCAGCGTGCGGGTGGGGATGGGCGTGGCCTGCTGTCGCTGCGTCGAGCTCGAAGGCGTGGGAGTGCGCGTACCCGTGCCCGTGGTCGGCCTCGAGGCCGGCCGCGATCCCGTCGCGACCGTGGGAAAGGTCGTGGTCAGCTGCCCGGACCCGATCCGTGATCACGTTGAGCACGGCGTTCTCCGACATGAGCGGACCGTAGAACCGGGCGCCGCCGAGCGCACCCGAGAGCTCGGCGTCATAGGTCCGCGCAAAGCCTGCGGGTACGATCACCGCCTCGTCCCACCCCAGCAGCCGCAACCGCTCGAGAGTGCCGGCCACCGCGGCGCCGGTGTTCGTGCAGGACACCTCCACCTCGTTGCCGGCCCCGTGCGTGCGCACGAGATGGGCGACGCGATGGAGCTCGGCGTCGTCGAAGGGATTGGCCCGGCGAGCGGCGAGCACGACGGCCGCGCCCGGCGAGCGTGCGACAGTCTCGTTGGCCGCCTTGCGCAGCCATGCGGTGAGGTGGTCGAGCGTCCCGAAGGACGCCGCGAGCGCGACCCGCCCTCGCCCGTCGCCGTCCGCGAGCCACCTGAGGGTCTTGGCCGCGTCCGCGACCATGGTGGGGTTGCGTCCGAAGGTCATCGGCACCACCACCACGCGGGTGCCTGCCACACCCAGGATCGAGGTCACCACATTGTGGAGCTGGCGCCCCGCACCGGTGACGACGGCCCCGGTCAGGGCGGCGGCGTAGTCGTCGAGGTCTGCGCCCCCACCGGCCTCGTGTCCTGCGACGAGCACGATCCGGGGCGCAGCGAGAGGGTCACCGCTCATGCCGTCAGGCTCCCACCGGGTCGTGGCACGAGACGAGCTTGGTCCCGTCGACGAAGGTGGCCTCGACCTGGAGCAGGCTCAAGCGTGGTCGCACGCCGGGCATGCAGTCCCTCTCGGTGATGACGGTCTTGCCGAGCTCCATGCACTCGGCGACGGACTTCCCGTCCCGAGCACCTTCGAGGATGGCCTCGGTGACCAGCGCTTGGGCCTCGGAGAGGTTGAGGAGCGTCCCGCGGTCTCGCCTCTTGCGCGCAAGATCTGCCACTTGATAGACGACCAGCTTGTCGAGTTCTTTCGGCGTCAGGTTCATATCAGCGATACCTTTCCAGGAGTGCGTCCGGCGGCGGACTGCCACCGACCCAAGGTGGTCCAATTTCGACGATACGCGCGCTCGCGAGTACCTGCATGCGGGCTCTGAAGACTCTTCGGCACGGTCAGAACGGGGCACCCAGGACGACCGTCGTGGGCGATAGGTCGGGCGCCCCGGGGCGCCAGCCGCCCCACGGTCTGAAGCATCGTGCGCGGCACTCTCGGCCACCCGGCCCCTCGAGAACGGCCCAGACACTTGCATCTGAAGTTGAAAGGGCAACCGTTCATGCAAGTTCGACGACCTGACCGGTCCGGTCGGACAGGGGGGACACGGCACGGCCATGGCCGGCAAGACGAGGGCGACGGACCCGTCCGCCCACCCGCTGTCCACCCCGCGACGAATGCGCAGGACAGCGATCAATCTCGGGCGTATCATTCCTCCCGAACGATTCACAACGCCATTGATCAGGATTCCGCCATCTTCTTTTCCCAGCCCTTGTTCGCCTTGACACTCCTCGATAAACTGCCATCGTGGAAGCCATTTGGGCGACATTAGGAATAGCGGTTCTGGGAATAACACTCATTGACGTGTTTCTCACCGCACTGAACTACGACGAGGCCGGCTTCATCGCAGGTCCGCTCGCCGCTCTGCAGTGGCGGCTCCTGCGGGCGGCCACCAGGAGGCTCTCCCGCCGGTGGCGCCCGGCAGCCCTGCGCCAGGTCACCGGCCTGCAGATCATGTCCACCGTGGTCGCCTGGATCGGCGGGGTGATCCTCGGCTTCGGACTCATCTACTACGGCAACATGCGCGACGACAACTTCCTGTACGACGGCGTCCACCAGGGGTTCTACAGCGCCCTGTACTTCAGCGCCGCTCAGCTATCGACCGTGGGCACGTCCCAACTCACCCCGAACACCGACTGGCTGCGGTCGCTGTCGATCGCCCAGACCATCTCCGGCGTCGTGCTCGTCTCCCTCATCCTCACGTTCCTCCTGGGGATCTACGACGTCATCAGCTCACTGCAGTCGTTGTCGTCAAAGTTCTACTCCGCCGAGCGCGGCGCCGGAGACCCGATCTCGAGCCTCGAGCCGTTCTTCCCGCTGGGGCAGCCGACCGGCCTGGACAGCCACCTCCAGGCGATCTCGGACTCCTTCGCCTCCTACACCGAAGGGCTGCGCCTGCACCACGCCGCGTACTACTTCCAGAGCGGGCGGGACCAGTTCTCCCTCCCCTATTCCCTCGGGATGCTCAGTGGCGTCGTGGCCAGCCTGCGGTGGGGTGGCCCGACCGGGCAGCTCGCGTCGCTGCAGCCCGTCCTCGTCCCGCTCACCGCCCAGCTCGACCAGTTCAGCGAGTACATCCACCCGTTGCTGCAGTGGAAGAGCACCGACGTCCCCGAGCTCTTGGACTTCGACGGCTTCGAGCGGGCGTGGCGGGCCTCACCCACCGGCGCGGACGCCGACCGGTGGGTGACCCAGTTCGCCCAGCTCAACCACGACATGGCTCGGCTGTCACGCACGAGCCCGGTCGACGACCCCCAGGACACCTATGACCGCTACACCGCGTGGCTCCCCTTCGCCTACCGCATGCAGGGCCTCACCACGGCGGTCAGCCGTGATCTCGACTACCAGCCGATCGTCGTGATGACCGGGCGGTCGGCACGCGGGACGTCGGGGGCGCCGCCGGTCGTGTGGGAGGCGCCGGACCCCGGCCCGGCCCAGGTCGGCGTGACGCCGGCCACCCCGGCTCGTGTGGTGCCCCGCGACTCCCCTGTCACCCGGCACTGGCACGGATGGCGCACCTTCCTCCGCGACAGGTCCGCCCTCATCGACCCCGGGTTCACCCGCCTCGTCGCTGCCCTGCGCGCCCTGCTGTCAGCAGTCCTCGCCGCGACGACCCTCGTCCTCGTGCTGCACGGCTTCGACACGGACTCGACCCAGGCCGCCATCTTCGGCGGGATCGTCGCGATGCTCACGAGCGCCGCGACGGGGGCCGGCACCGGGAAGGGGCGGCGGCTCACCACGGCCCTCGCCGTCGGCCCGGTCGTCCTGGCTGTCCTGCTCACCATCGTCGTCGGAGGCCCCTCGCCGCTCACCGCGGCGTCTCTCGCACTTGTCGCCCTTGTCGGGGTGTGGATCGGGAGATACGGCCTGAGGTGGGCGATCCTCGGCCAGCTCGCCTTCATCGCCTACTACTTCGCGCTGCTCATGCACCTCCAGACCGGGGACCTCGTCGCGCACATCCTGGCCGGCGTCGTCGGCGTGGCCTGGGCGTTCCTCCTGGGCTTCGTCGTGCTGCCGGACCTTCCGGGCCGGGTGGCACGCGACGGCGTGCAGGCGTTCGAGCGGCGGCTGGTCCTCGCCCTTGATCCACTCGTGGACGCCGTCTCGTGGGCGCGGTGGGACCCTGATGTCACGAGCCGGGTCCAGCGCGACATGCTCCAGCTGAGCCGCTCCGGCGCCTTCCTCGGCGGGCAGCTCACCGCCAACAACACGACGCTCGGCCTCACCCCGTCCCAGGCCGGTGCGCTGCGGCTACGGGTCTTCGACCTGGAGCTCGCGGCCGTCATGCTCTCCGACGCGGCACGGGCCGCGACCGGCGAGGCGATGCCGATCGCGCTGCGCGCCCGCCTGGCCGGTGAGATCGAGCTGCTTCAGAAGCACCTGCGGCAGTTCACGAAGGCACCTCGCTGGGCCCAGGACCGGAACCACCGCACGGGGTCGGAACCCGACCTGTCTGCCGCCCCCACGGAGCTGCTGCTGTCCTACGCACCACCGGCCGGATGGCCCGAGCCCGCGCGCCGACTGCACCGCTCGACGGTCGACCTCCTCCGTGCTGCCGACGCGCTTCACTCCGCCCACCCGCTCGACCTCGACGGCCCCGGCATGGACCCGACGGACGTCGTCCCAGACCACGACCACGCAGGCGCGGCATCGACCACAGCGGGCGCCCGGGCAACACTCTCCCCGACCTCGCGGCGCGCGATCCAGGCGGCGGTCTCGACCGGTCTCGCCCTGAGCCTGGGGTCGGTTGCGTCCACGACCCACCAGTATTGGGCCGCCATGCCCGCCTACCAGGTGCTCGGTGGCACGGACGGTGAGACCTTCGTCAAGGCCACCCAACGCATCATCGGCACCGTCGTCGGCGCGGCGATCGGGTTCGCGGTGGCTATCCAGTGGGGATCGAACCACGCCGTCACTCTGCCGCTGCTCGCACTGTGCGTCTTCGCCTCGACCTACTTCCGCACGGTGTCCTCCCCGCTGACCACGTTCTGGCAGACCATGCTGTTCGCCCAGCTCTACGAGTTCCTGGGCAAGCTCAGCACCGTCGCGGTCGAGGTCCGCATCCTCGAGACGGTCATCGGTGCGGTCGTCGCCCTCGTGGTCGCCCGACTCATCCTGCCCGTCCGCACCCGGACCAAGCTCAACGACGACCTCACCGCCCTGGTCGACGAGCTGGCGTCCGCGACGTCGGCCTCCCTCCACCGCCTCGGCGGCGCCGACCTGCCCGTGGGTGCGCTCCGCAGCGAAGGCCTTGCCATCGACCGCCAACTCCGAGCTGTGACGACGACCGCCGCCCCGCTGCGGCACGCATCCGGGGCCCTGGACATCGGGGGCATCGAGGGAGAGCTCACCGCCGTGTGGGCGATGGTCTTCGCGGCCCGTGAGCTGCTGCGCGCGGCCACCGGCACGGAGGCCGGCGACCCCGGGATCCCAGCGGAGAAGTGGGCGCGGCTCACCGCCCTCACCATGGGCAACCTCGACGCGCTCGCCGCCGCGCTGCGCGGCGACCCACAGGACGACATCCCTGGCTGGCTCGATCTCACAGACGACCTGCTCGACGACTCCCCCCTGACCCAAGAGACCCGACGGGTGCTCGGCCACCTCCAGAAGCTCAACGAGACCGCGCTCCTCCTGCTCGACGACCTGGTCCCCGGCGGCCTGGCGGCACCGGACCCGCAGTCGGCGCCGGTCCCGGCCTGATCAGTCGTCTCGACGCGCGCCCCCCGGTGCCACCGGTCGATAATCGAAGGGCATCGACCCGACCCACCGACCACACCCACAAGGCGGCACGACCATGGCCACTCAGCTCAACCCGTACCTGAGCTTCCGCAACACCGCGCGACAGGCGATCGAGTTCTACCACTCCGTCTTCGGCGGCGAGCTGACGATCAGCACCTTCGCCGAGTTCCAGGCGAGCGAGGACCCGGGCGAGGCGGAGAAGATCATGCACTCGATGATCACGACACCGTCCGGGCTGTCGCTCATGGCCTCCGACACGCCGAACTCGATGGAGTACACCCCGGGCACCAACTTCTCCGTCTCGCTCAGCGGAGAGGACGAGGCCGAGCTCCGCGGGTACTGGGGGAAGCTCTCCGAGGGCGGGACGGTCACCATGCCCCTGGACCGAGCACCGTGGGGCGACACGTTCGGGATGTGCACCGACAAGTTCGGCATCGCCTGGCTCGTCAACATCTCCGGTACCAAGCAGTAGCGACCACGCCGCCGGTGAACATCACCCCACCCGGCGTCTCGGGGTAGCGTTGTGCGTGTGACCGAAACCACCCAGGAGCCACCCTCCTCCCCCGTGACCGTCTCATCGTTCGCCGACGAGTTCGTCCGTCAGCTGCGCTACGAACAGGGTGTCGACCTCAACTTCGCCACGAAGGACAACCTCTACCAGGCCCTCGCCGGCACCGTCCGCGGCTTCATGATCGACAACTGGTTGGCGACGCTGCGGACGCAGCAGGCCACCGAGTCGAAGATCGTCGCGTACCTGTCCGCCGAGTACCTGCTCGGCCCGCAGCTGGAGAACGCCCTGCTCGCGACCGGGCTCGAGTCCCTCGCCCGTGGCGCACTGACCAGCCTCGGACTCGACCTGGACGACCTGGAAGGGATCGAGATCGAGCCGGGGCTCGGCAACGGCGGGCTCGGACGGCTCGCGGCCTGCTTCATCGACTCCCTCGCGACGCTGAACATTCCTGCGGTCGGCTACGGCATCCGCTACGAATACGGAATCTTCCGCCAGACCTTCGTCGACGGCCGCCAGGCCGAGCAGCCGGATACCTGGCTGTCCAAGGGGTCACCGTGGGAGTTCCCGCACCCCGACATGGCCGTCGAGGTCGGCTTCGGTGGATACACCGAGCAGGTCACAGACGAGACCGGAGGCAGCCGTACCCGCTGGGTGCCCTCCGAGAGCGTCTCCGCCGTGCCCTACAACTACATGGTCCCCGGCTACGGCACCCACAACGTCAACACCCTGCGCCTGTGGAGCGCAAAGGCCACCAACGCCTTCGACCTGCAGATCTTCAACTCAGGCGACTACGAGGCAGCCGTCCGCGCCCAGACCGTGGCCGAGAACATCTCCAAGGTCCTCTACCCCGAGGACTCGACCCCACAGGGCAAGGAGCTGCGGCTCAAGCAGCAGTACTTCTTCGTCGCGGCGTCGATCACGGACTTCATCACCCGGCTGCTCCCGGACGACTTCGCGCTGACGAACCTCCCTGACCGCGTGACGTTCCAGCTCAACGACACCCACCCCGTCATCGCCATCCCCGAGCTCATGCGCATCCTCGTCGACGAGCGCGGACTGGACTGGGACGTGGCGTGGGACGTCACCCGCGCCAGCTTCAACTACACGTGCCACACGCTGCTGCCCGAGGCGCTCGAGGTGTGGTCGGTCGAGCTGCTGGGCCGTCTGCTCCCCCGCCACCTGGAGATCATCTACCGGATCAACGAGCAGTTCCTCGCCGGAGTCCGCGCGGCATTCCCCGGCGACGAGCTCCGGGCGCGTCGCATGTCGATCGTCCAGGAGCAGCCGGAGCGCGCCGTGCGGATGGCCTTCCTCGCCACGGTCGCCAGTTCCAAGGTGAACGGCGTCGCGGCGTTGCACTCGGAGCTGCTGCGGGACAAGGTGCTCAACGACTTCTCCGGGCTGTGGCCCGAGAAGTTCACGAACGTCACCAACGGCGTCACCCCTCGCCGCTTCATCAAGCTGAGCAACCCCGGGCTCTCCGAGCTCATCGACGCGGCCATCGGCACCGGCTGGGTCAACGACCTCGAGCGCCTGCGCGAGCTTGAGCCCTTCGCTGAGGACGCCTCGTTCCGGGCCGCCTTCCGCACCGTCAAGGCCGAGAACAAGAAGCGCTTCGTCGACCTGCTCGCCACCCGTGACGGGATCGAGCTGTCCTCCGATGCGCTCTTCGACGTCATGGTCAAGCGCCTGCACGAGTACAAGCGCCAGATGCTCAAGGTCCTGCACGTGATCACGACGTACGACCGGGTGCTCAAGGGCGAGCTGCGCGCCGCCGACCTGACCCCGCGGGTCGTCACCTTCGGCGCGAAGGCGGCCCCCGGCTACCGGATGGCCAAGGAGATCATCGCGCTGATCAACGCCGTCGCCAAGGTGGTCAACACTGCCCCCGAGCTCGAGGGACGCCTGCGGATCGCTTTCCCGGCGAACTACAACGTGACCCTCGCCGAGAAGCTCATCCCCGCGGCCGACCTCTCCGAGCAGATCTCGCTCGCCGGCAAGGAGGCCTCCGGAACCGGGAACATGAAGTTCGCGCTCAACGGGGCGCTGACGATCGGCACCCTGGACGGCGCCAACGTCGAGATCTACGACCTGGTCGGGGCGGACAACTTCTTCCTCTTCGGGCTCACCGAGCCCGAGGTCCAGGACATCTCCGACGCGGGGTACCGCCCCGGGTCCTACTACGAGGCGAACGCCTCGCTGCGCGGTGCGATCGACCTCATCGCCTCGGGTGCCTTCTCCGGCGGGGACCGAACGACCTTCCAGATGATCGTCTCGGACCTGCTCGACAAGGACCGCTTCATGGTCCTGGCTGACTACCAGGCGTACATCGAGGCCCAGGACAAGGTCGACGTCGCCTACGCCGACCAGGAAGCCTGGTCACGTGCCGCGATCCTCAACGTCGCCCGGTCCGGCTTCTTCAGCTCGGACCGCTCGATCCGCGACTACCTCGACCGCATCTGGCACGCGTCACCGGTGCCCGTCGTCAAATAGTCACCTGACGGGCCGCCGTCGTCTCCCCACCGGGATGCACGACGACGGCCCGTCGCGCGTGCGCCCTCACCCCGCGAACGGGTCCTCCGGCCAGGCGTGCTTGGGGTACCGCCTGCGCAGCTCCGCGCGGACCTGCGGGTAGCCGGTCCGCCAGAAGGACTCCAGGTCGGCCGTGACAGCCGCAGGGCGGCGCGCCGGGGAGAGCAGGTGCAGCAGCAACGGCACCCGGCCGCCGGCCAGCGTGGGGGTCGCCTTCCACCCGAACACCTCCTGCACCTTGACCGCGAGCACCGGCTGGTCCCCGGAGTAGTCGATCCGTGGCCGGGCCCCGCTCGGGATGGCCACCCGCTCGGGCGCCAGCTCGTCCAGGCGCCCGGCTACCTCCCACGGCACGAGCCGGCGCAACGCCACCGGAACGTCGACGCGCTGCAGATCCCGCGTCGTCCGGATCCTGCCGAGGTCCGGACCGAGCCACCGGTCGATGTCGGCGAGCAGCGCCTGATCGCTCACGTCGGGCCACGGCGAACCGCAGGCGCGGTGCACAAAGGCCAACCGTGCGCGCAGCTCCCGAGCCGACTCTCGCCAGGGCAGCAGGTCGAGCCCGTCGCGTTCGAGGCCCGTGCGGATCGCGGCGACGACCCGCTCGCGCGGTGGATCGGTCAGCGGAGCCGAGCTCAGCTCGATGGCCCCCAGTCCGGTCGTGCGGCGCGCGAGGACCCTGCCGTCCACCCAGGCGACCTCCTCGTCGTCGTGCAGGGCGGCTGAGGCGGCCTCGAGGGCGAGGTCTTCGTCGAGGGGAGCGGCCGAGCGGATGACGGCGTCGCGCCGGCCCGCGCCGCGATCGGCGTCGGCGATCGCGAGCCAGTCGTAGCCGGCCAGCGGCGACCCTGGCGGCAGGTCCGCGCCGGTCCCGGAGACCATGAGATAGCGGGTTCCGCCGGGGCGGCGGCGCGCGACCCGGTCGGGGTGGGCGAGCGCAACGACAAGCCCTACGGCGAGGTCCTCAGTCAGGTCGCTCCGGTCACGGGTGTCCCGCCCGCGCGGCACGGCCCGCTGCAGCCGCTGGGTCTGCTTGGCCCAGGCGGCGCCCTCAGGGCCGCCGCGGCGCACGTCACGCAGCGCGGCGACGAGGTCCCCGCCGGGGGCCCGCACATCCTGGGACAGCAAGGCCACCACCTCGGCGGCGCGCCGGGCCCCGATGACCACGCTCGCGTCGAGCAGGGCGCGGGCCAGCCGCGGATCGACGCCGATGCGTGAGATCTCCCGGCCACGCGGGGTGACCCGACCGTCCGGCGACACCGCGCCCAGCCCCACCAGGGTCTGACGTGCGACCGCCATCGCAGCCGCTGGCGGCGCGTCCATGAGGGCCAGGCCAGAGCCGTCCGCGCTGCCCCAGCAGGCGAGCTCGAGCGCGAAGTCGGTCAGGTCCGCGGTCATGATCTCCGGGGTGGGGTGCGCGTTCAGGCGCGCGTGGTCCTCCCGTGACCAGCAGCGATACGCCGCCCCCGGGCCCTCGCGGCCGCTGCGTCCGGCACGCTGAGCTGCGCTCGCGCGGCTCACCCGGACAGTCACGAGCCCGGCGAGCCCGCGCCGGTGGTCCGTCCGCGGCTCGCGGGACAGACCGGCGTCGACCACGACGCGCACGCCGGGGACGGTCAGTGACGACTCGGCGACCGCGGTCGAGACGACGACGCGGCGCCGGCTCCCGGCCGCGAGCGCCAGGTCCTGCTCTCGGGAGGGCAGTCGGCCGTGCAGCGGCCGGACGTCGACGTCGAGCCCGCCCAGGCGGCGCACGACGGCGCCCACCTCCCCGGCCCCGGGCACGAACACCAGGACGTCGCCGGTCTGCTCCGCGAGCGCCCGGCGGGTGGTCGCCGCGACGTGGTCGAGGAACGGCTGGGTGACGCCGCGCTCGTCGAGGGCGGCGGACCGTGGCGGCGGCGGGCACCAGACGTCGGTGACCGGGAAGAGGGCGCTCTCGACCGTGACGACCGGGGCAGGTCTGTCGCCCGGTCCCGTGCCGCCGGCCCCGCCGAGCAGCTGAGCGGTGCGCTCCGCCTCGACCGTGGCAGACATGGCCACGACCACGAGGTCGTCACGCAGGTTCGCGCGGACGTCGACGAGCAGGGCGAGGGCGAGGTCGGCATCGACCTGACGCTCGTGGCACTCGTCGAGGACGACCGCACCGACGCCGACCAGCTCGGGGTCGTTCTGCAGCCGTCGCAGGAGCACCCCCGTCGTGACGATCTCGACCCGGGTCGCGTCGGTCGTCGTGGACTCCCCGCGGACGGTGTACCCCACGGTCTGACCAACGGGTTCGCCGAGCAGCTGGGCGAGGCGCCGCGCGGCCGCCCGCACCGCGATCCGCCGCGGCTGCGTGACGATCACCCGACCCGCCACGACGGCGGCCAGCGCGGGCGGGACGAGCGTCGTCTTGCCGGTCCCGGGAGGCGCGTGCACGACGGCCACCCCGCGCGCGCCCACGGCACGGACCAGCTCGGAGAGACCAGTCCGGACCGGGAGGTCCGGCGGGTCGGCGAGCAGTCGCGCGATCGGTGTGGTCATACGGATCATTCTCGCCGGTCAGGCAGCCGCCTCGGACACCCACCTCAGACACCCATCCCGGACACCCGCCCCACCGGCCCTCGCTACACTCGCCGCATGACTCCTCCCGCCGGCCCCGGACGCGACACTGACGGCGCCACCCGGACCCGTGAGCCCCAGGCGAGCTCGGGTCGGCGCGGGCGCTCGCGTCGACTGTCTCGGACGCTCAAGGTCGCGGTGCCGCTCGGGGTGAGCGCAGGCGCCGTGGCCGCGCTGGGCACCGTCTGGACCGTTCCGTCCTGGACGGCTTGGGTGTACGCCGCAATGAGCCTGCTGACGTTCGTCGTCTACGCGAAGGACAAGGCCGCGGCGCGAGGCCGGCGCTGGCGGACACCCGAGAGCACGCTGCACCTGCTGTCCCTGCTCGGTGGGTGGCCCGGTGCACTCCTCGCGCAGCAGGTGCTGCGGCACAAGACCATCAAGGTGAGCTTCCGTGCGGTCTTCTGGTGCACAGTGGTCGCCAACCTCGTCCTCCTGACGGTGGCGAGTTCACCTGCCGGAGCATTCGTGATCGGCTCGCTGCGCGATGCCCTGTCCGGCACCGGCTAAGGCGCGGATCTGCCCGACCGCCGTGGCGATCACTGTGACGACGTCGGGCCCGATGTCCACCACGATTCCGGGTTCGTCGGCTGCGAGCGGCTCGAGCGTGGCGAGCTGGGACTCCAGCAGGGCCGGGGGCATGAAGGCGTCGTGGTCGACGGCCGCTGGGTGGCCTGGGAAGCGGGCGTCGTCGCTCGCGGGTGCTTAGTCATGAAGGACATCTGGGCTCCTTTGCCCGTCGCGCAGAGCGCAACTATTTTCCGAGTGTGGTCCAACGTGCACGGAGTGCGTGGGCGGCCGCCTTGGGCTTGCGGTCGCGTGTGAAGACGCCCTTCTTGTTGCCGTCGACGCGGAAGATACCGACCGACGTCTGGAAGTCGGCGAAGTTCCAGACCTGCTCGCCGACGAAGGCCTCGATGCGGTCGAAGACCCGGTGGTTCATCTCGAGGTAGGCCGACTGGTACTCCTCGGTCCACGGCTGGTCGAAGATCGAGTGCAGACCGGGCTGGGTGTCGGCGCCGTACTCCGTCATGATGATCGGCTTGCCGTACTTCTCCTGCCAGCCCCGCAGCTCGGTCTCGAGGTGCACCTCGGCGCTGGCCAGGTCGCCCGTGTCGGCGTACCAGCCGTAGTAGCGGTTGAGGCACATGACGTCGAACAGGTCGGAGATGAGGTCGGTCTCGAAGGTCGCGAACATGACGTTGACAAAGGCGACGGGGCGCGTCGGGTCGAGCTCACGAGTGAGCGCGGCGAGCGGCTCGAAGTATTCACGCGCGCCGGCCTCGCTCGAGCCCGGCTCGTTGGCGATGGACCACATGACCACGCTCGGGTGGTTCTTGTCCCGCGCGACGAGCTCGCGGATGGCCTGGGCGTGGACGGCCTGGGTGCGGTCGTTGATCGTCTCCGGCGAGAAGGTCGGCTTGACGACCCCACCGAAGATCCCACCCGCCATGGCCAGGTTGAGCCCAACCGCTGCGGTCTCGTCGATGACGACGATGCCGTGCCGGTCGGCGAACTCCATGACCTCCTCGGCATAGGGGTAGTGGGAGGTCCGGAAGGAGTTCGCCCCGATCCAGTCCAGGAGCTGGAAGTCGTGGACGAGGTAGGCGTTGTCGTGGCCCTTGCCGCGGACCGCGGTGTCCTCGTGCTTGCCGAAGCCGGTGAAGTAGAACGGGGCACCGTTGATGAGGAACTGCATGCCGCGGACCTCGACGGTGCGGACCCCGACGGGCAGGACGTACTCGTCGGTCACGGCGCCTGCGTCGTCGAGCGTCTCGATCGTGAAGTCGTAGAGGTAGGCGGCACCGGGTTGCCACAGGGTCACGTCCTCAACCCGGAGCGTGCCCTGGGCGCCGTCTGCCTGACCGACGACGCGGCCGGTCGTGTCCCGGACGCTCACCCGGACCTGCCCTGCCTCGGTGGTGGACACGTCAAAGCCGATGAGACCGGTCGAGCCGTCGACGTCGGTCGTGATCGTCACGTCGCCGACCCGCAGGGCAGGTGCGCTGTAGAGCCAGACCGAGCGGGCCAGGCCGGCGTAGTTGTAGAAGTCGTGCAGGTACCGCTGCTGGCGGCGCCCGTCCGCGGTGACCTCGATGGATCCCGGCGGGATGGTCTCGTTGGTGAGCACGTTGTTCACGGCGATCGTCAGCCGCAGCACCTCGCCGGCCGTGACGAGCTCGGTGATGTCGGCCTCGAAGGGGGTGTATCCGCCCACGTGCTCGGCGACCAGCACGTCACCGACGTAGACCCGGCCCTCGTGGGTCGCGGCGTCGACACGGACGAACACCCGCTCCCCCGCCCATCCGCGCGGCACCCGGACCTCGCGCTGGTAGCGGACCCAGCCGACGTGGTCGCGGATCGCCGGGTCGGTGAACAGGTCGTTGTAGCTGGCCGGGACGGGAGCCTCGAGGCCGGACTCGACACGAGCGGTCCAGGATCCCGCGGTTTCGTCGTTCTCGACGGCGAACCGCCAGAGACCGTCGAGGTTGAGGAGCTCACGGGTGGCGGAGGACTGCGGTTTCAGCATGACTGACCTTCCTGGGTCGCTTCACTGCGACTGCGCGACATTGCGGGCTAGATTCGTGGGACCTGGTGCTGCTGGCTCTGAAAGTAACCGGAGCCGGTTCGGGCTTCCTCCAGTGGATCACGCATCCCGCCGTTTGGCATGCGATTGCCATTTGGCCGAATAGCTGGTTGTCGGCGGGTCCCGAACCTGCTGGTGAGAGCCTCAGCTGAACGAGGTGACGACCGAGCGCACCCGAGCACGGAATGCGGCGTCGGCGGCGATCTGGGAGAGGCGATGCTCGATCCGGGCATTCTCGAACCGGTTGTGCAGCGCCGCCCGGTAGGACGCCAGGTCAGGACTTGCGGCCGGCAGCACTCGTTCGGCCTCGTCCCACAGAGCCTCGGCCCGGCCCCGGCAGACGGGGTCTGCCACGGCATCGGCGACGCTCACGCGGCCATGGAGCAGGCCAGCGAGCTACACACGAGAGCGGGCGCGCGGCGTCGGGCTCAGGTCGCCTGCGGCGCGCCCGTCGAGCCGCGGACCACGAGCTCGGTCGTCAGGTCACCAGTGACTAGGCAGGGCGTGACCTGGTCACCGGTCGTGATCGCGTGCAGCACAAGGTCGACCGCTCGGGTCCCCGCCTCGAGCAACGGTGAGCGCACGGTGGTCAGCGGCGGCGACGTGAAGTCGCTGCCGAAGATGTCGTCGAAGCCGACGATGCTCAGGTTGTCGGGGAACACCACGCCGCGCAGGCTCGCCTCGCGGAGCAGACCGATGGCCATGAGGTCGTTGTAGGCGACCACGGCAGTCGCTCCCGAGAGCTGGACCCGGGCGAAGGCGTCGCGCCCGCCCGCGAGGGTGGGCGCATTCGGACCGATCTCGATGAGAGACATCCCGTGGGCGACGACGCTCGCGCTCAACGCATCCCAGCGCCGGCCGCTCATCCACGAGGTGGTCGGCCCCGAGAGGTAGACGATCGAGCGGTGGCCGAGCCCGTGCAGGTGGGCCACGGTCTCGTCGACCCCAGGTCCGATGTCCGGGACGACCGACGTGACGCCGTCCACCTCGCGGTTCATGAGTACCACGGGCTTGCGCCGGGTCAGCGCGAGGATCCGCTCGTCGCTCAGCCGCGTGGTCGCCAGGACCACGCCGTCAACCGACGGCAGGAGCCGTTCGATGGCTGTCTCCTCGAGGTCACCGGACTCCTGCGACTCGGCGATGACAAGCGTCAGGCCAGCGGCCGTGGCTGCCCGCTCGGCGCCGCGCACGACGTCGAAGACCATGGGGTTGGTGATGTCGGCGAGGAAGAGACCGAGGGTGTTGGTCCTCCCGGTCGGCAGCGCCCGCGCCATCGGGTTGGCGTGGTAGTCGAGCTCCTTCGCCGCGGCCCGAACCCGCGCCTCGGTCTTGGCGTTGATCCGGCCCGGCTGGTTGAGCGCACGGGAGACGGTCGACGGGTTGACACCCGCGAGCTGGGCGATGTCATAGATCGTGGGTGCCCCGCCGCTGCGCGTGCGCCTGCGCGGCGCAGGCTCCGGCACTGCGGCGATCGCGTCGTCCGCAAGGGCACTCTTGTCGCTGACCACGATGTACTCCTCCACGGGCTGACCTGGGCCCAGTCGGCTGCCACGGCGGCCGACTGCGGTGCATCAACGGTGATGCACCTCGCCATCACCACACTGCGGCATGACCACAGGCGGCTCCAATGGTGCCATCCTGCCACTGAGGCAAACGATTGCCAACTAGCGGTACACCACGCGGCTCCCCGAGGAGCCGCGACCGCACGGCCGCAGCCCCGTCGCGAAGCGAGCGATCCCCCTTCCGTCAGCCGCCGCGCGGGGCGAGGATGGACGGAGGAACTCACGGGAGCGGCACAGATGTCAGGGTTCGTCGATCGTCGAGATGCCGGGCGCCAGCTGGCTCGGCGACTGGAGCACGTGCGAGGGCCGGGCGTCGTTGTGCTCGGCCTGCCTCGCGGCGGCGTGCCGGTGGCGGTCGAGGTTGCGCGAGCGCTCGAAGCACCGCTCGACGTCGTGGTGGTCCGCAAGCTTGGGTTCCCGGCTCAGCCGGAGGTAGCCATCGGCGCAGTCGGCGAGGGATCCGTGGGTGTACTCGAACATGCGACGCTCGCCTACGTCTCGGACCGCGAGCTCGACGAAGTCCAGCAATCTGAGCGAGCAGCGGTCGACGCCCTCGTTGCCCGGCTGCGCCACGGACGCGCCCCGCTCGACCTGACCGGAAAGGTGGCTCTCGTCGTCGACGACGGCCTGGCCACGGGGGCGACCGCTCGGGTCGCCGTCGAGGTGGCCCGCGCCCGTGGTGCGGCACGGGTGGTGGTCGCCGTGCCGGTAGCCCCGCCGGAGGCGACCGCCGCGGGGCTCGCGGCCGACGAGCTCGTCCAGGTTCTCAGCCCCCGCACCTTCCGCGCCGTAGGGCAGTTCTATGCGGACTTCACCCCGACCTCGACAGATGAGGTCGTCGAGCTCCTCGACGCCTTCTAGCCTCCCGCGCCTCGGCAGATGCGCTCGATCGCGCCGACGGTGACCTCGGGGTCGTGACACTCGGTGTCCAGCGCTCGGTGGATGGTCAGGCCCTCGATGAGCGCATCGAGCTGACGTGCCGTCGTCGGGTCGAAGTGACGCTCGAGGGCCGCCCGGCTGCGCCGCATCCAGTCGCGGGTGATCGTGCGGTAGGCGGGGTCGCGGGCCGCCAGCGTGTACAGCTCGTGGGTGAGCACGAGGTTGGCCGGAGTGTCGAAGACATCCTCATGGATGATCGCCGCGACTGCGGCCTTCGCCTCGGCGACCCCGACGACCGAGGCCAACCGCTCCTCGAAACGGACTGCCACGGAGCCCGCGAAGCGGGTGAACGCCTCACGGAGCAACTCGTCCATGTCCGTGAAGTGGTAGGTCATCGACCCGAGCGGCACGTCCGCCCGGGTCGCGACCTTGCGTGCGGAGAGTCCGGCGACGCCCAGCTCGGCGATGGCCTCGATCGTCACGTCGATCAGGCGGTCACGTCGGGTGGGATCAAATCTCCGGCTCATCAGATGCTGCGGATCACGCGGGCCGGGTTGCCGACCGCGACGACGTTCGCCGGGATGTCCCGGCTGACGACCGCGCCGGCCCCGATGACGCTGTTCTCCCCGATGGTCACGCCGGGGCAGACGATCACGCCTCCCCCGAGCCAGACGTTGTTGCCGATGGTGATGGGCTTGGCTGCCTCCCACTTGTCCCGGCGCGGGGCGGGCTCGACGGGGTGGGTGGGGGTGAGCAGCTGGACGTTGGGGCCGATGAGGACATCGTCGCCGATCGTGATCGCGGCGACGTCGAGCGCCGTGAGGTTGAAGTTGACGAAGCACCGGGCGCCGATAGTGATGTTCCTGCCGAGGTCGATGTACATCGGCGGGCGGATCTCGGAGCCCGCGCCGATCGAGCCGAGCATCTGCTCGAGCAGCACCCTGCGCAGCGGACCCTGCCGGGCGGAAGTCTGGTTGTAGGCGTCCTGGAGATCGAGGGCAGCCGCGCTCGTCTCACCGATCTCGGGGTCGTCGGCGAGGTAGAGATCGCCTGCCAGCATGCGCGTGTGCATCGTGCGGGTGTCAGCGGGGTCCGGGTAGCCGTCGGGACCGACTCCGGACGTGGGCTGGGTGGTGCGGTCAGTCGTCATAGGTACGAGCGTACACTTGGCGCGGACGAACGTGCACAGCCGCCCGCCCCTCACCGATCTTGGAGCACCGATGGATCCCACGACCCGCAGATGGCGGCTGGCGCTCTTCGCCACGATGTTCGTTGCCGGCCTCGCCATGGCCTCCTGGGTCTCACGCACCCCTGCCGTCCGCGACGCCGTCGATGCTTCGACCGCGCAGATGGGTCTGGTCCTCTTCGGTCTCTCGGTCGGGTCGATCACGGGCGTCGTAGCCTCCGGGGGGCTCGTCCGCCGGCACGGCGGTCGTCCCGTCATCACGGCAGGTGTCACGCTCATCGCGGCCGGGATGGCCGTCGTCGGGCTCGGCGTGCTGCTGGGCGTGGCCGGCGGCGTCTTCGCCGGGCTCGCCCTGTTCGGCGCGGGGATGGGGCTGTGCGAGATCGCTCTGAACATCGAGGGTGCCGCCCTCGAGGCGGCCCTGGGCGCCCCGGTCCTTGCCACCCTGCACGGGTGCTTCAGCCTCGGCACGGTGGCCGGCGCGCTGCTGGGCATCGCCCTGACCGCGGCCGACTTCCCCGTCGTCGCGCACCTGGTCATCGTCGCGGTCGCCACCGCCGCAGTGTGCGCCTGGGGCGCCCGGGCCGTCCCGGCCGGCACCGGCAAGGCCCAGCCCGACGACCGCGCACCCAGCTGGCGCGACCAGCTCACCGTGTGGCGCGACCACCGGCTCGTGCTCATCGCCCTGATCATCTTGGCCATGGCCTTCGCCGAGGGGTCCGCCAACGACTGGCTCCCGCTGCTCATGGTCGACGGGCACGGGACGTCCGCGACGACCGGATCGCTGATCTTCGCCGGCTTCGCGACCGCGATGACCGTCGGCCGGTTCGCGGGCGCGATGGTGCTGCGCCGGGTGAGCCGCTCCGCGGTCGTACGCTTCTGCGCGCTGTTGGCCGCCGTCGGACTGGCCCTCGTCATCGTCGTCGACAACACGGTCGTCGCGGGAGTCGGCGTCGTGCTGTGGGGACTTGGGGCTTCGCTCGCCTTCCCGGTGAGCATCTCCGCGGCCGGCGACCACCCCGACTCCGCCGTGCGCGTCAGCGCGGTTGCTACAGCCGGGTACTTCGCCTTCCTCGTGGGGCCGCCGACCCTCGGATTCCTCGGCGAACACGTCGGGCTACGCGGGGCGATGGTCCTCGTGCTGGTCTGCGTCCTCGCGGCGTCGTTCGTCACGCCCGCGCTCCGCACGCCGGGCGGCGAAGGCCCGGCGATCGTGCCCGACGACGTCCCGGCCTACCCGAGCGAGACCCGCACCTGACCGCCGGTCACCTCGACCGCGCACGTGCGCAGGTCGACCGGGTCCTTGCCGACCGGGTCCAGGCACTCCCCCGTGGCCAGGTTCCACACCTGCTTGTACATCGGCGACGTCACCGTCGCCACGTCTCCGCGCGACCCGATGATCCCGCGGGACAGGACGTTCGCCCCCGAGTACGGATCCCGCTGGTGGATGGCGAGCACGCGGTCGTCGGCGAGGCGGAACAGGGCGACCTGCACGCCGTCGACCATGGCCCCCGCCCCCAGCTCGGGGAGCAGGTCGTCCATCGCACACACTGCTGTCCAGCTCGTCATGAGCGCACCTCGATCGTCCGGGCAATGACCGGGTTGTTGTTGGAGATCTCGCCCGCACGAGCCGGGCGGACCTGACCTCGCTCGGAGGTGTAGGCCAGGTCGGGGTCGTGCTCGTCGGGCAGGTTCACGAAGGACACGAAGCGCTTGAGCTTCTCCGGGTCGGCGAGCGTGTCCGCCCACTCGTCGGTGTACGCCTCCACGTGCTCGGCAATCGTCTGCTCGAGCTCGGCGCCCAGGCCGAGGGAGTCCTCGACGAGCACCTTGCGCAGGGCGGTGATGCCGCCCGGGTAGCCCGCCACCCACGGCGCGGTCCGCTCGAGGCGGTCGGCCTCGCGGATGTACAGGGCGAGGAAGCGGTCGATCACCTGCACGAGGCGGTCGTCGTCGAGGTCCTCGGCGAGCAGCTCGGCGTGGCGCGGGGTGAACCCGCCGTTGCCGCCGACGTAGACGTTCCAGCCCTTGTCGGTCGCGATGATGCCGACGTCCTTGCCGCGCGCCTCTGCGCACTCGCGGGCGCACCCGGAGACGCCGAACTTGAACTTGTGCGGGGAGCGCAGGCCGCGGTACCGCAGCTCCAGGCGGATGCCCATGCCGACGGAGTCCTGCACGCCGAAGCGGCACCAAGACTGCCCGACGCAGGACTTCACCGCGCGCAGGGACTTCCCGTAGGCCTGACCCGACTCCATCCCGGCGTCGATGAGACGCTGCCAGATCTCGGGCAGCTGGTCGATCCGGGCCCCGAACATCCCGATCCGTTGCGCGCCGGTCACCCGGGTGTACAGCCCGAAGTCCGCCGCGACCTGGGCGATGACCATGAGCTTCTCCGGGGTGATCTCCCCGCCCGGCACCCGCGGGATGACGGAGTACGTCCCATCCTTCTGCATGTTCGCCAAGGCGTGGTCGTTCGTGTCCTGCAGCGCGATGTGCTCGCGGGAGAGCACGTGCCCGGCCCCCTGGGAGGCGAGGATCGAGGCGACTGCCGGCTTGCAGATGACGCAGCCACGGCCTGTCCCGTGGGCGGCCACCACTTCGGTGAACGTGCGCAGCCCCTCGGCCCGCACGAGCGCGAACAGCTCCGCGCGGGACATCGAGAAGTGCTCGCACATGGCGTGGGAGACCTCGATCCCCGCCTTCTCGAGCGTGGCGTTGACCAACTTGGTCACGAGCGGAACGCAGGACCCGCAGATCGTCCCGGCCTTGGTGCACGCCTTGACCGCGCCGACGTCCATGCACCCGTGCTCGGTGACCGCGCCGCGGATGGTGCCCGCGGTGACGTTCGCGCAGGAGCACACCACGACGTCGTCGGGCAGGTCCGTGCTGGGGATTCCAGCGCCGCCCTCGGGGGCGAGGAAGGCGGATGGGTCTGCGCCGAGCGCGCGGCCCAGCATGGGCCGCAGCGAAGGGTAGAGCGTGGTGTCGCCGACAAACACGCCGCCGAGCAGGATCTTGGCGTCGTCGGAGACGACCAGCTTTTTGTAGGTCTTGGCGACCGGGTCGGCGAAGGTGACCTCGAGCGCACCCGGGGAGAGGGCGAAGACGTCGCCGAAGCTCGCGGCGTCGATCCCGACGCCCTTGAGCTTGGCGCCGGCCGGCTGGCTCGCGTAGGTCAGGTCGCTGCCGAGCAGTTGCCCCACGACGACGTCGGCCATGACGTTGCCCGGCGCGACGAGGCCCGTGCACTCGCCCTCGTAGGATGCGCACTCCCCGATCGCCCAGACCGCCTGGTCGGAGGTCCGGCACGTCGGGCCGACGACGACGCCGCCGCGCTCGCCGATGGCCAGCCCGGACTCGCGGGCGATGCGGTCGCGGGGGCGGATGCCGGTCGAGAAGATGACGATGTCGGCGGGCAGCTCGGAGCCGTCGGTGAGCGCCATGGTGCCCACGGGGCCGTCGGCGGCCGCACCGAGCGCGGAGGCGCCGGTCGACGTGTGCACGTCGATGCCCATGTCGGAGATGAGCACGCGCAGGGCTTGCCCGCCGCCGTCGTCGAGCTGGACGTTCATGAGGCGGTCGGCGAACTCCACGACGGACGCGTGCGCGCCGAGCTTCTGCAGCGAGGCCGCGGCCTCGAGCCCCAGCAGCCCGCCCCCGACGACGACGCCGCGCAGCGGGCGTCCCAGGGTCGCCTCGCGTTCGGCGATCCACGCGGCGATGCCCGCGACGTCGGCCATGGTGCGGTAGCTGAACACGCCGGGCAGGTCGGTGCCCTCAGCGCGCGGGCTCCACGGCCAGGAGCCGGTCGCGAGCACGAGGGTGTCGTAGGCGATCGCGCCGCCGGAGCGGGTGTGCACGAACTGGGCATCGCGGTCGATGGCCTCGACCCGGTCGTCAGAGACAAGCTCGACCCGGGGGTCGTCCCAGACAGACGGGTTCATGGCGAGATCTGCGGGGCTGCGTCCGTCGAAGAACTCCGACAGGTGCACGCGGTCGTAGGGCAGATGCCCCTCGTCGCCGACGACGGTGAGCGTCCAGCCGTCCTGCGGCCCGCGGGCGATGAGCTGTTCGACGAAGCGGTGCGCGACCATGCCAGCGCCGGCGACGACGATTCGGCCGAGCTGAGTGGTGTTCATGACTTGTGCCTTCGGTCGAGGGTCTGCGGTGGGACGTCCTGTGTGGCTGGCTGCCCAGATCTATTCTCCCGGTGGCTTCCGTGCAAAACCGGGCCCTTGGACCCAGCCCATGGTGCCTGGTCGTCGTCCGAAAGTGCGCGTTCTACGCCTCGACGTGACGTTGCCGACACGTGACCTTGCTGACACGTGAATACTGGGCACATGACTCCTTGGGTGCAGGGCATCAGTGCCATCACGCTGTTCACGGACAATCTCGCCGAGACGAAGCAGTTCTACCAGGAGGTGTTCGGGATGCCGCTCGTGTTCGAGGACGCTCAGTCCGCGGCCTTCGACTTCGGCGGTACGGTGATCAACCTGCTTGCATCGACCGAGGCGCCGGGTCTCATCGGACCAGCCCCGGTCGCCGCGCAGGCTGACGGGTCGCGAGTTCAACTGACGCTGACGGTCGAGGATGTCGACGCGGTGTGCGCGTTGGCGTAGAGGCCGGTGAACTCGTCCCACGTGATGTGGACCGACAAGTGCGGGCGGACGTTGGCGCCCTTGCCAGCGATCCCACCGTCCAGGACCAGGTGGGCCAGGTCCACGAGGGAGTCGACCTTGCGCAGGTCCGCCGGCCGCAGATCGTCGGCGGCCGGGACGCCAGCGACCGCGCGGAGCGCGGCATTGAAGGCCTGGCCGTGCTCGGTCGTGACGAACCCGCTGATCTGCATCCCACCCAACGTCGGTGAGATCTGCAGGAACTCCCGCTCGACCGCGTCCTTGAACGCCTTCTCCTGAGCTTCCGGGTCGCCACTGACGGTGAAGCCTTTGATGAGCTTGCCGAACTCATCCACCTTGCATGTCCCGGCGTTCCCCAGGAGCATCTGCTCGCCCGTGCACACCGGCCCCGCCGCAGTATCACTGGCCACCGGCCCAGCCAACTTCTCGCGCAACGTCTCCGTGCCCGTGGCCTTCACCATGATCGACACGTGCTCGGCGGTGATCTCCCCAGCACACGCCGCAGCAGCAGTCGCGGGCAGGTGCTCACGCAACGCCCGCGCCGCCCCGACCGTCCGCTGCGCCAACGCCTTCGACAGGCGTTCCCGCGAGGCCAACCACGACGAGAAGGAATGCATCGTGTCAGCACGCCACGAACCTTCAGCCTCGATCTGACCGATCAACACCAAG
>NZ_FMYH01000014.1 GCF_900096585.1 Sanguibacter gelidistatuariae | reverse complement strand
CTCTGCAGGCACCACCACCACCGCGTCGACGGCGAGAACATCGCCATGACCTACAACAACGGCTGGCACGTCAACACACCCGACAGCTACCAGGCCTGAAGCCCAGCACCTGGCGATCCAGACATCTGCGGGACGCGATGCTGGTCACGGCTTCACGGCTTCACGGCTTCACGGCCTACCCCACCTCGACCGGCAGGTGGTAGGCCTCGCCGGTTTGCGCGATCAAGCCGTCCTCGACAAGACCGGCGATGCACCGGCTCAGCTGCGTGGCGTCGGGCCACACGAGGTCGATGACCGCGCTGGGCACCGGTCCGTGGGCCGCGCGCAGCGCGCCCATCACCTTGCCGCGGACCTGCCGGTCGGTGCCCGCCCAGGCCTGTGACCGGCGTCGGGCAGCGTGGGGGTCGGCGGGGTAGCCGGCCGCGCGCCAGGCGCACAGGGCGGTGACCGGGCAGTCGTCGCAGCGCGGGGCGCGGGCGGTGCAGACCACCGCGCCGAGCTCCATCGACGACGCCGCCCACAGCGCCGCCGAGGCGTCGTCGGCCGGGACCAGCGCGGCGGCGCGGGACATCTCTGCCGCGGTGAGGGAGGGAGAGGGCAGCGCCTCGCCGCCCACCGTACGCGCCAGGACCCGCCGGACATTCGTGTCGACGACGACGGAGCGGCGGCCGAAGGCAAAGGCCATCACCGCGGCGGCCGTGTACGTGCCGATCCCGGGCAGCGCCAGCAGGGCCTGCTCGTCGGCGGGGACCTCGCCGCCGTACTGGTCGACGATCACGCGAGCGCACTCCTGCAGGCGCAGTGCGCGGCGTGGATAGCCGAGCGAACCCCAGGCGCGCAGCACCTCTGCGGTCGGTGCCTGAGCAAAGGCTTGCGGGGTGGGCCATCGGTCCATCCAGTCCAGCCAGATCGGAGCTACCCGGGCGACCGGGGTCTGCTGCGACATGACCTCGCTGACCAGCACGCCCCAGGCGGTGCGGTCCGGTGAGCGCCACGGGAGCGGACGGGCGGTGGCCGTGAACCACGCGGCCAGGGCGGTCCCCAGGTCCGGGCAGTGGGCAGGTGCGGTGGAGGTCACCGGTCTATTCTCGCGTGTCTTCGCCAGGGGGATCGGCGGGCCACGTACCGTGAGGGACACTTCACCACCGCGGCGGGCCGGTGGCTTCACGACGGGACGGTCTGGCATGGAACGCGAGCCCTCTGGTCGCCCTCGTGGCGGATCTGCGTCGTCGAACGCGCCGCGAGCGGCCGCGCAGGGCCGCTCCAGGCGTCCGGGCGGCCCGTCGGGCTCGGCTCCGAACGGGCGCCCCCCACGCAGACGCCCGCGTCCGTCGCGCCGCCAGCTCATCATCCGCTGGGTCGTCCTGCTCGCGGTCGCCGGGGCTGTTCTCATCGGTGTCATCGTCGGGCTCAAGGCCTTGTTCAACACGATCGGTGAGGCGATCTCGAGCGCTGCGTCGGCCGCGAACACACCGGCACCCACCCCCACGGGACCGCTGCGCCCGGTGGACTGCACCCCCGCCGACGTCCAGATCACCCTCACGGCCGACGCCGAAAGCTACCGGGTTGGCCGGACCGCGACCTTCGACATCGCCATCGCGCACACCGGCACGCTTCCCTGCACGCTCGACGCCGGGAACGTCGGCCGGGAGCTGGTCATCACCTCGGGCGAGGACCGGATCTTCTCGAGCGCCGACTGCGACTCAGCCGGGTCGAAGCTGCTGTTGCTCGCCCCCGGGGACCAGTACCCGGGTACCGTCGCCTGGGCCACGAACCGCTCGGCCCCCGGCTGCCCGGCGGATCTTCCGGCCCTCATGGCCGGGAGCTACCAGGCGGTCGTCACCGCCGGGACGGTGAGCTCACCGCCGATCGCCTTCACGATCGGCTGAATCAGACGTAGCGTTCCAGGATGCTCGACTCTGCGAGCCTGGACAGCCCCTCGCGGACCGAGCGTGCGCGCTGCTCACCCACGCCGTCGACGGCGATGAGGTCCTCGATCGTCGCGGCGAGCAGCTTCTGCAGACCACCGAAGTGGACCACCAGGCGTCCCACGATCGTCGCGGGCAGTCGCGGCACCTTCGACAGGAGCCGGTAGCCGTGCGGTGCGACGGCGGCATCGAGCGCCTCCCCACCACCGGGGAGCCCCAGCACTCGGCCGATCAGGCTGAGGTCGAGCAGCTCGGTCGAGTCGAGCACCGCGAGGGCGGCGAGCACGTCCTGGACGGAGCGGTCCTTGCGGCCCACCTCGACATAGTCGCGGATGACGAACTCCCGGTCCGAGCCGAGCCCACCGATGAGCTCGTCGAGCTGGAGAGCGAGGAGGCGTCCCTCGGTCCCGAGCTCCACGACGTACCCGGCGATCTCCTCCGAGATCCGTCCGACCATCTCCAGGCGCTGCACGACGGCGCAGACGTCGCGGACTGTGACGAGGTCCTCGATCTCCAGGGCGGAGAGCGTTCCGCTGACCTCATCTAGGCGGGCCTTGTAGCGTTCGAGCGTGGCCAGGGCCTGGTTGGCGCGGGACAGGATCGTGTCCGGGTCCTCGAGCACGTAGCGGGAGCCGCCGACGTAGAGCGCGACGATCCGCATCGACTGGCTGACGGAGATCACCGGGAAGCCGGTCTGCTTCGCGACGCGCTCGGCCGTGCGGTGCCGGGTCCCGGACTCGGTCGTCTCGATCGTCGGGTCCGGGAGCAGCTGGACGGCCGCACGCAGGATGTGGTTGGCGTCGCGGTCCATGACGATCGCGCCGTCCATCTTCGCCAGCTCGCGCAGGCGGGTGGCGGAGAACTCGACGTCGAGCACAAAACCGCCCGAGCTCATGGACTCGACCGTGTTGTCGAAGCCGAGCACGATCAGCGCGCCGGTCCGTCCGCGCAGGATCCGTTCGAGGCCGTCCCGCAGCTCAGTCCCCGGTGCGACCGCAGCCAGGGTTTCGCGGAGGAGCTCGTCAATGTGTGCGGGGGAGTTGGCCACGGGGGTGATCCTACGCGTCGATCGGCCGCGGGACGCGGACGGCTGGCTGGCTGAGCTGGACCGCTTCGCTGAGATTCGCCGCCGGGAGCAGGGTCAGGCCTCCGGGGGCCACCACGTCGGTCCCGATGGGCACGATGGCCCGGGTGAATCCGAGCCTGGCCGCCTCGCTCAGGCGGCGGGAGATCCCGGTGACGGACCGCAGCTCGCCCGCGAGACCGATCTCCCCGATCGCGATGGTGCCGACCGGGACGGGCTTGTCCGCGATCGCACTCAGTGTGGCCAGTGCGATCGCGAGGTCGGCCGCGGGCTCGGTGACCCGGGCGCCGCCGATCGTCGAGACGTATACGTCCTGGTTGTGCAGCGGCACGTTGATGTGGCGGTGCACGACGGCAAGGATCATGGCGAGCCGGCTCGAGTCGATCCCGCTGGTCGTGCGGCGCGGGTTGGCGAGGGTGCTCGCGACCGCGAGGGACTGGATCTCGAGCGCGAGCGGGCGTCGTCCCTCGAGCGTGACGGTGATGCAGGTGCCCGGGACCGCGAGGTTGATGTGGGAGAGGAACAGCCCGCTCGGGTCGACTAGCCCGGTGATGCCGGTCTCGGTCAGCTCGAAACAGCCGACCTCGTCGGTCGGGCCGTAGCGGTTCTTCACGGCGCGCACCATCCGCAGCCGGGAGTGCCGGTCGCCCTCGAACTGGCACACGACGTCGACCAGGTGCTCGAGGGTGCGCGGCCCCGCCACGGAGCCGTCCTTGGTCACGTGCCCCACGAGGATGATGGGCATGTTGCGTTCCTTCGCGACCGCGATGAGCGCCGCCGCGACCTCTCGGACTTGGCTCACGCCCCCGGGGGATCCCTCCACCTGGGCCGAGGCGATCGTCTGGACGGAGTCGACGATGAGCATGTCCGGCTCGGTGGCCTCGATCTGCCCGAGCACGAGGCCCAGGTCGGTCTCCGCGGCCAGCAGGAGCCGGGGTGCGAGGGCGCCGATCCGTTCCGCGCGCAGCCTGACCTGGCCGGCTGACTCCTCGCCGGTGATGTACAGGACGCGCCGCCCGCCGCGCGCGGCGGTCGCCGCGACGTCGAGCAGGAGGGTCGACTTGCCCACGCCCGGCTCGCCGGCCAGCAGGACGACCGCACCCGGGACGATGCCGCCGCCGAGCACGCGGTCGAACTCGCTGATCCCGGTGGGGGTGGCCTGGGCGGCGTCGACGTCGATCTCGCCGATCGGCTTGGCGTACCCGCGGGTCGGTGCGGAGGCCGTCGTCTTGGGACCAGAGGACGCCGCGGCCGTCTCGGCGACGCTGCCCCACTCCTGGCACTCACCGCACCGGCCGACCCACTTGGACGTGGTCCAGCCGCACTCGGTGCAGCGATATGCGGGGCGGGCGGCGCGGGAGGACGCGCTCGAAGCTCGTGGGGTGGAGGCCATGGGGAAACGGTATCTGGTGGCACCGACACCGGGCGGGCTAGATCCGCCGGGTCGTCCCGCGCACAACGAGCGAGGTGGGCAGGCGCACGTGCGTGCTCGCGAGCGGGTGCTCGTCGAGCAGCTCGATGAGCATCGCGATCCCGGCGGCGCCCATCGCCTGGATCGGCTGGTGGATCGTGGTGAGCGGGGGAGTCGTGGCCATCGACTCCGGGATGTCGTCGAAGCCGACGATCGACAGGTCGCCCGGCACGTCGATCCCCAGGGTCTTGGCCACCTCCATCGCGCCGATCGCGGAGATGTCGTTGGCCGCGAAGAGGGCGGTCGGGCGGTCGCTGAGGGTCAGCAGCTCCGCGGCCGAGCTGCGGGAGGAGTCGAGCCGATAGTCGCCGGACCGGACCACGGCCGGGTCGTAGGCGATCCCGGCCTCCTCGAGCGCCTGGCGGTAGCCGGCCTCGCGCAGCGCGGAGGATGCGAGGTCCTCTCGCCCGGAGATGAATCCGATCCGACGGTGGCCGAGCTCGACCAGATGCCGCGTCGCGAGGAGGGCGCCGGTGAGGTTGTCGGAGTCGACCGTGGGCGGACCGAGCGGGCCCTCGTGCGGGTCGATGGCCACGACGGGGATGCCGACCTCGGCGTCGACCACGGTCGGCGTCACGATGAGCGCGCCGTCGATCAGCGTGCCGCTCAGGCGAGACAGGTAGCGGCGCTCCCAGCCGGGGCCGCCGCTCTGAGTGGCCCCGGTGTAGGCGAGCAGCTCGTAGCCGGTCTTGGCGAGCGCCGCCCCGGCGCCCTTGAGGATCTCGGTGCTGAACGGCTCGAACTCGGCCACCAGGATGCCGATCACGTTCGTGCGGTGTGAGCGCATGCTCCTGGCGACCAGGCTCGATTCGTAGCCGAGCTGGTCGATCACCTCCTGCACGCGGGAGGCGGTCGCGGCGGCGACGCCATACCTGGCGTTGATGACCTTGGAGACGGTCGCGACGGAAACGCCTGCGGCTTCTGCAACATCCGTGATCGTGACCCGTCGGTTCATGCTTCGACCATACCGTTTGTAAAACGTTATCGATAACGATTGACACGCTTGCGAGAGCGCTGCCATAGTTCACTACGAACCGCTGTCGAAGACGACGAGGAGTGCTCAACGATGAGAACCGACATACGCACGACGAACGTCTTCGTGGTGGGGAACGCCCCACAGCACGGGAAGCGCCGGCACCGAAGCCGGGGCACCGAACGGCAGCAGCCGGTTGCGGGCTGACGAAACCCGCACCTCCTCAGTCGCCCTCACCGGCGACCTCTCCACCTCTGTATCGCTCTACGAAAGAGGACAGATCAATGAACGCAAAGAAGATCCTGGCGGTCTCGGCCGTCATGATGATGGCTACCGCGGGACTGAGCGCCTGCAGCAGCGACGACTCCGGGTCCGGCGATGGCGGCGGCAGCGGCGGCGGCAGCGGCGACGTGTCGATGACCTTCTGGCACAACTCCACCACTGGTGAAGGCAAGGAGTACTGGGAGAAGACGGTCGCCGACTTCGAGACGGCGAACCCGGGCGTGAAGATCACCATCCAGGCGATCCAGAACGAAGACATGGACGGCAAGCTGCAGACCGCCCTCAACTCCGGGGACGCCCCGGACATCTTCATGGCTCGCGGCGGCGGCAAGCTGGCCGACATCGTCGAGGCCGGACAGGTCCTCGACATCACCGACTCGATCGACGCAGCCACCAAGTCCGCGATCGGCGACGGTGTGCTGAGCGCCTTCGCGGTCGACGGAAAGAACTACGGCATGCCGACCTCCGTGCTGCCCGGCGGGATCTACTACAGCCAGGACCTCTTCACCGCCGCTGGCGTCTCGGCCACCCCGACCTCGATCTCCGAGCTCTCGACCGCGGTGACCGCGCTCAAGGGCACGGGCGTCTCCCCGATCGCGCTCGGCGCGAAGGACGCGTGGCCGGCGGCGCACTGGTACTTCTTCTTCGCCCTGCGCGAGTGCTCGCAGGCCACCATGGACGCATCCGCAAAGTCGATGACCTTCGACGACCCGTGCTGGCTCAAGGCCGCTGAGGACCTGCAGGCCTTCGCCGCGACCGAACCGTTCAACAACGGCTTCCTGACGACCTCCGCCCAGCAGGGTGCTGGGTCGTCAGCCGGGCTGGTGGCCAACCACGAGGCAGCCATGGAGCTCATGGGCGCGTGGAACCCCGGCGTGATCGCCTCCCTGACCCCGGACGAACAGCCGCTGCCCGACCTCGGCTGGTTCCCCTTCCCCGCCGTCGACGGCGGCAAGGGCGAGCCCGGGGCCATGATGGGCGGCGTCGACGGGTTCTCCTGCTCGGCGAAGGCTCCGAAGAAGGAGTGCACAGCCTTCCTCAACTTCATCGCCGGCAAGGACCAGCAGGAGGGCTACGCCAACGCCTTCCACACGCTTCCCGCCAGCAAGGAGGCGCAGGGCGTCGTGACCGAGCCCGTGCTCAAGTCCATCCTCGAGGCCTACAACAAGGCCCCGTACGTCACGCTCTGGCTGGACACGACCTACGGACAGAACGTCGGCAACGCCCTCAACGCCGGGGTCGTCGACATGCTGGCCGGCAAGGGTGACCCCGCGGGCATCATCAAGGCCGTGAACGACGCGGCAGCCAAGGGATAGCAGATCATGAGCGACTCCCTGGGTGAGACCTCCCTCGCCATGACAACCCCGCCCGAGAGTCGCTCCGCGACGGTGGACGGCGCCGCTCCGGCGTCGTCCACCGCCGGCAGGCCCCGCCGCGCCGGTCAGCCTGACTGGCGCAAGCGCCTCGAGATCGCGCTCCTCGCGGGCCCGGCCATCATCATGTTCCTCGCGTTTGTCATCTTCCCCGTGGTGATGGCGGCGTACTACGGCTTCTTCAAATGGAAGGGGTACGGGCCGCCTACGGACTTCGTCGGGCTGGACAACTACCTCATCATCTTCAAGGACAGTGCCTTCCACGAGGCCCTGATGCACAACGGCTTCATCATGGTGATGTCCCTCGTCGTGCAGGGACCCGCGGCGATCGCGCTGGCGCTCTTGCTCAACCAGAAGATCCGCGGGCGTTCGGTGATCCGGGTGCTGATCTTCCTCCCGTACGTGGTCTCCGAGGTCATCGTCGGCACCGGCTGGGGTCTCATGCTCCAGACCAACGGTGCGGTCAACGACCTGCTCACCAAGATCGGCCTGCCGAGCTGGACCGTGGAGTGGCTCTCCGACCCCAAGATCGCCATCTGGACGCTGCTGCTCATCATCTCCTGGAAGTACATCGGCTTCGCCGTGATCCTCTTCCTGGCGGGGCTGCAGTCCATCCCCGAGGAGCTCTTCGAGGCCTCCGCGATCGACGGCGCCTCGTACTGGCAGATCCAGCGGAGCATCACCCTGCCGCTGCTCGGCCCGACCATCCGGATCTGGGCGTTCCTGTCGATCATCGGTTCGCTGCAGCTCTTTGATCTCGTCTACATCATCTGGGGCCAGTACATCGCCTCGACCGCCGGCACCTCGACGATGGCGACCTACATGGTCGCTGAGGGACGTAACGCGGGCAACTACGGATTTGGCAACGCGGTCGCCGTCGTGCTCTTTGTGATCTCGCTCGTCATCGCCCTGGTATATCAGCGCTTCGTGCTCCGACGTGACACCGAGGGCGCACTCACGGAAGGAAAGAAGTGATGACGACCATGACGGCCACGAAGCCCCGGCGGTCCGCGCCGCAGACGGTGCGCAAGAGCTCGGAGATCGGCCGGGGGACCCCGGTCACCTATTTCATCGCCCTCGTGTTCGTGGCCATCTGCATCGGTCCGGTCCTCTACATCATCCTGGGTGGCTTCCGGACGAACTCGCAGATCACCACGGACCCGTCGGGCTTCCCCAGCCCGTGGCAGATCGGCAACTACGTCGACGTGCTGCAGAGCTCGATGTTCTGGCGCCAGACCGGCAACTCGACATTCACCGCGATCTTCACCACGCTCGGCGTCGTCGTCCTGGGCGTCATGGCGAGCTACGTCATCGCGCGCTACGAGTTCAGGGGCCGGATGGCGATGTACTCGCTCTTCGCCGCGGGTCTCATGTTCCCGATGACGGTTGCCATCACCCCGCTGTACATCCTCATCAAGAACCTCGGGCTGATGAACAGCCTCGCCGGCATCATCCTGCCGCAGATCGCCTTCGCCCTGCCCACGACGATCATCATCCTCGTGCCCTTCCTGCGGGCCATCCCGAAGGAGCTCGAGGAAGCCGCGTCGATCGACGGCGCCAGCCGGCTCGGCTTCTTCTTCCGGATGGTCGTGCCGCTCTCGGTCCCGGGGGTGGTCACGGTCGGCATCCTCGCGTTCATCGCGAGCTGGAACAGCTACATGCTCCCGCTGTTCATCATCAACGACGAGTCGTCCTACACGTTGCCGCTCGGGGTCCAGGCCTTCGCCGCGCAGTACTCCGTGGACACAGCTAGGGTGCTCGCCTTCACGTCGCTGTCGATGATCCCGGCCCTGGTGTTCTTCTCGCTCTTCGAACGCCGCATCGTCGGCGGCCTCACCGGCGCGGTCAAGGGCTGAGCGCCCGTGCCCGACGACGGCGCGCGCCGTCGTCGGGCAGCCCCGCCGCACACACAAACAGATCGAAGGAGAGTGCCCCGTGTCCCACGTCGTCCCCGTCCTGCCCGAGGTGAGCGAGCGTGTCCGCGCGCTCCACGCGCAGATGACCCTCGAGGAAAAGCTCGCCCAGATCGTGGGCTATTGGCTCGACCAGAGCGGAACTGTCGCGCCGATGCAGTCCGAGATGGCCGCCGGCCAGCAGCCTGCCAGCCAGCTGAGCGAGATCACCCGGCACGGGATAGGGCACTACACACGGGTGTACGGCACCCGACCCGTGGACCCGGTCGAGCGCGCCGCCTGGTTGTGGACGGAGCAGCGCCGGCTCAAGCGGGAGACCCGCCTGGGCATCCCCGCCCTTGTCCACGAGGAGTGCCTGACCGGGCTGGCCGCCTGGCAGGCGGCCACGTACCCGACGCCGCTCGCCTGGGGCGCGTCCTTCGACCCCGAGCTCGTCGGCGAGGCCGCACGGGCGATCGGCGACTCCATGCGGGAGCTCGGCATCCACCAGGGCCTCGCCCCGGTCCTCGACGTCGTCCGCGACCCGCGCTGGGGCCGCGTCGACGAATGCATCGGGGAAGACCCCTACCTCGTCGGCACGATCGGCACCTCCTACGTGCGCGGGCTGCAGGACGCCGGGGTGCACGCCACGCTCAAGCACTTCGTCGGTTACTCGGCCTCGAAGTCGGGCCGCAACCACGCCCCGGTCGGCGTGGGCCCGCGCGAGCTGGCCGACGTCTTCCTCCCGCCCTTCGAGATGGCGGTCCTCGACGGCGGCGCCCGGTCGGTCATGAACTCGTACAACGACGTCGACGGCGTGCCGATGGCCTCGAGCTCCGAGCACCTGACGACCTTGCTGCGCGAGACGTGGGGATTCGACGGCGTCGTGGTCGCCGACTACTTCGCTGTCGCCTTCCTCGAGGTCATGCACGCCGTGGCGGCCGACCGCGGCGAGGCGGCGGCGCTCGCGCTCGCGGCCGGGATCGACGTCGAGCTGCCGACCGGCGACGCCTATCTGGAGCCGTTGGCCGAGCGTGTGCGCAGCGGCCGTTTTGATGAGGCTTACGTCGACCGTGCCGTCCTGCGGGTGCTCAATCAGAAGGAAGAGCTGGGGCTGCTCGACGCCGACGCCTACGCCGGCGAGCCGCCGACCGATATCCAGCTGGACTCACCGCGCCACCAGAAGCTGGCCCGCCGGCTGGCCGAGGAGTCGGTGATGCTGCTGACCAACGACGGCGTGCTGCCGCTGAACGGGTGGGAGACGCCTCCGACGCGGATCGCGGTCGTCGGCCCCAACGCACACCGGGCCGAGGCGCTCATGGGCTGCTACTCCTTCGCCAACCACGTGCTCGCGCACCACCCCGGCGTTCCCTTCGGCTTCGAGATCCCGACTGTGCTCGACGCACTGGGCACGGCTTTCGGGGCGGCGGGCATGGCCCAGCCCGAGCTGATGTTCGCCCAGGGGTGCACGGCCGAGGGCGAGGACACGTCCGGCTTCGCCGAGGCCATCGCCGCAGTCGCGAGCGCTGAGGCCGCGGTCGTCGTCGTGGGGGACCAGGCGGGCCTGTTCGGTCGCGGGACCGTGGGCGAGGGCAACGACGCCGAGTCGCTCGAGCTGCCCGGCGTCCAGCGCCAGCTTGTCGAGGCGCTGCTGGCGACCGGCACGCCGGTCGTCCTGGTGGCGCTGACCGGCCGCCCCTACGCGATCGACTGGGCGCTCGACGGCGACGGTGCAACCCCGGGAGCGGTCCTGCAGGCCTTCTTCCCGGGGGAGGGGGGAGGGCTCGCGATCGCCGACGTGCTGACCGGCGTGGTCAACCCGTCGGGCCGTCTTCCGGTGTCTCTGCCTCGCTCGACGGGCGCTCAGCCATACTCCTACCTGCACCCGATCCTCGGTGGGCCCTCCGACGTGACGTCGAGCGACTCGACCCCGGTGCGGCCCTTCGGCTTCGGGCTGTCCTACACGACCTTCGCCTACTCCGACCTCGAGGTGGATTGCGCCGTCGAGGCGGGTGGGACCTTCACCGCGGCCGTCACGGTGACCAACACCGGCGCGCTCGCAGGCTCCGACACGGTCCAGCTCTACGCCCGCGACGTGCTGGGCACGATCGCGCGTCCCGTGGTCCAGCTTGTCGGCTACGCGCGCACGGAGCTCGAGCCCGGCGCGTCCAGCCGCGTGACGTTCACGGTCCCCACGACCCGCTTCGCCTTCAGCGACCGCCGGATGGTCAGGATCGTCGAGCCCGGCGACGTGGAGGTGTGGGTCGGCTCGCACGCCGAGGCAGGCCGCACCGGTGCGAGCACCGAAGAGCTCACGGGCGGGGCCATCTCCAACGACAAGGCCACCACGCGTCGGGAGATTCCGGGGACGGCGACCGACCGCGCAGTCCTTGCGGTGACCGGGGACGTGCACGCGGTCACGACCGCCGACCCGCGGTGGGTGCAGACGACAGTGAGTGCGGTGGCGGACGAGGCGGTCCCGGTGGTGGCCGGGTGAGCCTTGTCGCCAACCCGGTGCTGCCCGGGTGCTACCCCGACCCCACGATCTGCCGCGTCGGCGCCGACTACTACCTCGTGACGTCGACCTTCGAGTACTTCCCGGGGCTCCCGGTCTTCCGCAGCCGTGACCTGGCGACATGGGAGCAGATCGGGCACGTCGTCGACCGGGCCGGCCAGCTCGACTACGACGGGATCGCGTCGTCGGGCGGGCTCTACGCGCCGACCCTGCGTCATCACGACGGCGTGTTCTGGCTGGTCTGCACGCTCGTGGACCAGCAGGACGACGGCCGCGGCGGCAACTTCCTCATGACGGCGACCGACCCGGCCGGGCCGTGGTCCGACCCGGTGTGGCTCGACGTCGGCGGCATCGACCCGTCGATCTTCTTCGATGACGACTCTCGGGTGTGGATGCACGGGACGCGGCTGGCCGCGCAGCCGCAGTGGCACGACCAGACCGAGGTGTGGGTGCGCGAGCTCGACCCGGACGCCAAGAAGCTCGTCGGGCCGGAGCACGTCGTCTGGAACGGGGCGCTGCGCGACGTGGTCTGGGCGGAGGGGCCGCACCTATACAAAGTCGACGGCACGTACTATCTGCTCGCGGCCGAGGGCGGCACAGAGACAAACCATGCGGTCTCGGTCGCCCGGGCCGCGTCCGTGACCGGGCCGTACGAGGGCAGCCGGAAGAACCCGATCCTCACCCACCGGCACCTGGGCGCCGCGGCCGACGTGGTCGGCGTCGGGCACGCCGATCTGGTGCAGGCGGCCGACGGCAGCTGGTGGGCGACGGTGCTGGGCATGCGCCCCTACGGCGGACTCCACTACAACCTCGGCCGTGAGACCTTCCTTGTCCTGGTCGCCTGGGAGGACGGGTGGCCCGTGTTCGCCCCGGGTCTCGGCCGGGTACCGGCCGAGGTCGAGGTGCCGTTCGCCGCGCAGGTGCGGGCGGGAGCTGCCGTCTCCGGTGTGGTGCACCCCGGCGATCTGCGGTGGACGTCCCTGCGCGGGCCGGCGGCCGAGTTCGCATCGCCGCGCGGCGACGGCTGGGACCTGAGGCTGCGACCGAGCACGTTGCGTGACCCGGTCACCCCGGCCTTTCTCGGCGTGCGCCAACAGGACCGAGACGTCGACGTGCACGCGACCATCCGCGTGGCGCTCGCCGATGGTGAGGAGGCAGGCCTCGCTATCCGCCAGTCCGAGGACGACCACGTCCGGGTGTTCCTGACCGGTCCGGACGCCGGCCGCGGTAGCCGGGTCGCCGTCGTGCGCCGCGAGGGTGGGGTCGAGACCACTCTGGGAGAGGTGGCCCTCGGGGACGAGGTGGCCATCCGGTTGAGCCTGCGTGCCCGTGGTCAGGACTACGCCTTCCTCGCCTGTCTGGTGGGTGGCAACGAGTCGGTCACCGTCGCGGTGGTCGACGGCCGGACGCTCGACTCCGTCTCGACCGGGGGGTTCCTGGGGCTGTGGATCGGCGTGTACGCCACTAGCAACGGGCGCCCGACGACGACGACCGCTCACCTGGAGAGCTTCGAGTACCTGCCCTCGCCGTCGTGAGGTGATGACACAGGTTCCGACGGGCGCATCGACGTGGCTCGCGGCCTCGTGCGGCTGCGCGCCGTAGGCTGGCGCAGGCTCGCCCGATCAGATGTGCGAGCCTGCGCACGCACGAGGGAGAGACATGAGCGAGCACGAGAACCGCTGGCCAGGACCGGGTCCGAGCGGAGACGCCGCCCAAGAGACTCAGCCGGCGCCCGATCTCGCGGATGCCGGCACCGCCTCGGAAGGTCGACTATCTCCGGCTGACAATCCGCCCGCGACGGGCACCGAGGTAGGGGACATCGCTCCCGTCCTCCCGCTGGGCTCGCCGATGCTGACGCCGCCCCTGGTCCCGTCCCGGTCCGCAGCCCGGTCGGCAAACGGCCGCCGGTTCACGGCCAGTCCGGTCCTCATCTGGTCGGTCGTCGCGGCCGTGGTCCTCGTGGCTGCCGCAGTGACGGCCTTCCTCCTGCTCCGCGGCGACGACTCCGCGACCGGGACGGCCCCGACACCCGTCCCGACGGTCACCCACACCCTCCCCGCGCCGACCGCGACGACCGACCCGATCGCCCGCGGTGACGGCACAGTGCTCTTCGCCGCCCTCCCGGGCACGGTGCGTCAGTACGTGCTCACCGCGATCACCCCCGGCGACCTGGCAGCCCAGGTTGGCGCGCTCGAGACCTACGACCTCACCTATGCGGGCGCGATCGACGGCGCAGGCGACGCCGACGCCGTCTACACCGTCCAGGTCACGCTGTGGGGCACGTCCGACGCGGCGACCGCGGCGGCCGGCGCCCTGAGCGCGCCGCTCGCGCCGGCGTCGTCCACAGGTGACGTGCACGTGACCGGTGCCGTGACGGGCGCCTTCTCCCTCTTCGGGGAGGGCGACTCCGTCACCGAGACGGCCCACGCCGTCTGGACCAACGGGACTCTCGTCCTGCACGCTAGCGGCCCCGCGGCCGACATCCGCAACTTCTACCTCGCCTACAGCCTGTGACTGCCCCGCGCACGCGACCACCGGGGATGAACGACGTCGCCCGCGTTGCGGGCGTCTCGCACCAGACCGTCTCGCGGGTGCTCAACGACCACCCCAACGTGCGCGCGGAGACCCGCGACCGCGTGCTCGAGGCGATCGCTGCGCTGGGGTACCGGCGCAACAGCGCCGCACGCGCCCTGGTGACCCGTCGCTCGGGCACGCTCGGCATCGTGACCACCGACTCCTTCCAGTTCGGCCCTTCGCGCACGCTCATCGCGATCGAGGAGGCGGCCCGCGAGGCGGGCTACCACGTCTCCGTCGCCACGCTGCGGACCGTGGACACCTCCTCCATGAACGATGCCCTCGAGCACCTCATGGACCAGGCAGTTGAGGGCATCGTCGTCATTGCCCCCCACGCAGAGGTGGTCGACGCCGTGCGCGCCTTCCACGACCGGCTCCCGATCGTGGTGGTCGCCGCGATCCCCGACCCCCCCGAGTCCGTGACGACGGTGTCGGTCGACCAGGGGCTGGGCGCGCGGCTCGTCGTGCGCCACCTCGCCGACCTGGGCCACCACGAGGTGGTGCACCTGGCGGGGCCGCACGGCTGGCTCGACGCCGATGCCCGCGCCTCGGCCTGGGCCGACGAGTGCGAGCTGCTCGGCCTGCCGGCGAGCGAACCGATCAAGGGGGACTGGTCTGCGGGTCGTGGCTACGAGGTCGGCCGGGAGCTGGCCCGATCTGGGCCACCCACCGCGGTCTTCGCCGCGAACGACCAGCTGGCGCTCGGCCTGCTGCGTGCCTTCAACGAGGCCGGGCTGCGCATCCCCGAGGATGTCTCGGTCGCCGGTTTTGACGACTTCACGGGGGCGGACAACTTCATCCCACCGCTGACGACGGTCCGCCCGGGCTTCGAGGCACTGGGCACGCGGATCATCCAGGCCCTCCTCGGGGTGCTGGACGGACGGCCCATCGGGCCGGCCGTGCTTGACCCGCAGCTCGTCATTCGGGAGAGCACGGGAGCACCGCGGTCCTGATTCGGTGCCGCCGGGCGGTGCCGAATCCGGGCCTCACAACCCGGTGACCGCGGTCACGAGGCCCCGATTCGCCAAGACACCTCTGCGTAACGTAATGTTTACGAAGTCAGCCCGACAGGGAGGCACAGACACCACTGCGAAGCTCGCAAGAGCCGCCGCGAAGTGGCTGTTCCCGGGGTTGGAAATCCTAGATTTGGTTTGGCTTGTTGGTGCGCCGGGAACGGTGGATTGGACAGGGCGAATCAGATCGGGTAAGTTTGAACGGTTGCCCCAAGAGAAGGACCTTAGCGGTCTGGAAGTGGTGCGCGTCCGCTCCTTGAGAACTCAACAGTGTGCTTAATAGTCAATGCCAAGACCCCTTGTCTGGTGTTGGTTGCTGGGTCTTCGATCTGGTGGCTGATTCGCAGCAAGGTTTATTTGGTATGAATTGAAAACGCAAGTTTTCGGTTTGTAGCCTTGATTAATCAAGTGCCTCTTTGCAGGGGTGCTTGCTTCGTATGGTTGTTAACTGGTTTCGACTGGTTGATATCAAACATTTACGGAGAGTTTGATCCTGGCTCAGGACGAACGCTGGCGGCGTGCTT
>NZ_FMYH01000011.1 GCF_900096585.1 Sanguibacter gelidistatuariae | reverse complement strand
CCGGCGTTCCCCAGGAGCATCTGCTCGCCCGTGCACACCGGCCCCGCCGCAGTATCACTGGCCACCGGCCCAGCCAACTTCTCGCGCAACGTCTCCGTGCCCGTGGCCTTCACCATGATCGACACGTGCTCGGCGGTGATCTCCCCAGCACACGCCGCAGCAGCGGTCGCGGGCAGGTGCTCACGCAACGCCCGCGCCGCCCCGACCGTCCGCTGCGCCAACGCCTTCGACAGGCGTTCCTGCGAGGCCAACCACGACGAGAAGGAATGCATCGTGTCAGCACGCCACGAACCTTCAGCCTCGATCTGACCGATCAACACCAAGCGTTGCGCCGCCAACTGGTCGGTCGCCCGACGCACCCGCTGCGACACCTCCGCCGCAAGAGACCCCGGCAGTCCCGACAGGTCCGCGGACGTGATCCTCTCGGTCACCGCCTCCAACTGGTCCAACTGCGCCAACAGACCCTCCGGCACGCCCAGGTCAGCAAGGGTGGCTGCGGTGAGGGTGGGAGCGTCGAACTCTGCAGCGGCGGCCGGGTCCTGCGAGGAAGCCGAGGAAGCCGCTGAGAACAACGAGGAGGGACCGCCCGCGGAATCCGCAGGCCCCATGCACAGACCGCCGTCTGCGGGGACCGCGCACGCGCAGACCTCCTCACGAGAGGAACGCTTGCCCTTACTCGATGCGAGCCCCTCCGAGACCGCCTCTTCCGACGCACGCTCATCCGACACGCTCGGCCAGCCCGAGCGGATCAGCGCCTCGAACGCGGCCTCAAGGTTGTCCTCGACTGCTGAGGGGGCTTGAGCGACCGGTTCGGCCCCGCCGTCACGGGCCCGCCTGGGGCGCCGCGAGACGGGCACGGGGAGGTGCTGAAAGAGACCTAACGCCTTCACAACACACCTCCGATCCTAGCCGGAACTATCCCTGTTTCTCCTGATAAGTCTATCGAACAGACGTCTTCGACGCAAGAGTTTTGGCGGTTCAACTTCGTGCATCACCTTGAACAATCAAACACCCGCCGAGCTCGGCCATAGCCGGCGTTCCACCCGCGCTAGTAGTACGTCGGAACAGCATCGCCCGGTCGAACGACGACGACATCCAGGTAGGTGTCAGCCACGAGCGCATCCACGGCGGCCTGACTGCCGACGATCCCCGCCCAGTGCGGGTCGACATCACGGGCGAAGCACCAGCTCCGGTCCGCCGGCCAGACAAGTGCGGGTGGAAAATCTCCCCCGTCGGCCCCGAGAAACGTCTCCCACTCGTCGATATCGGTCAGTCGTCCACGGAACAGGGCGTACTGCCGGTAGGGATACTCCTGCCCAGGGGGAAGTGCGACCAACGGGCCGGCGCTCATCTCAGGCGAGAGTCCCGAGTAGCCGTCCCACAGACAGAAGTAGCAATCCTGAGGAGTGGCGGTGAACCTCCAGAGCCGGTGGAGCGCTCGCCTTGCTTGCAAGAGGTCAGACGGGTGGCCATCACCGACGTTGACGTCCGACTCGGCCTGCCCAGGCCTGATGGGATCGGGGACAAATCGAAGTCGAGCCCGCGACTGAAATCCGTCCGGCCCCAGAGTGACCAGCCGCTCCCACGGAGTCGGCGAGGCAACGAGCCAGTTCGCTGGCGACACGTCCGCCCAGTAGTGGAGTCCCACGTCAACAACACACCGGGCTCGAGGAACTCCCATAGGGACGCAGCACATACGTCGTCGGACCTCTCACCTCCCACCGTCCCCCTTCTTTGCTCTGCTCGGCTGCACCCGCGGCGGTTCCCCAGGCATCTTCGGGAAGTCGGGCGGGAATGGCAGCTCACCCAGCCCGGCTGCTACATCCCGTTCCCACCACCCGAGCAGCACGTCGATCGATCCCGGGTCGTCGTGCATGGTCGCCCATGGGTCCCCCACGGTTGCCAGTCGCTCCGGCACGGAGAGCACCGTGAACGACTCCGGCGAGGCGCCCTCGAGCTCGTCCCACCCCAGCGGGCACGACACCGGGGCGTGCGGCAGCGCCCGCGGGCTGTAGGCCCCGGCCATGGTGCGGTCCCGGTTGGCCTGGTTGTAGTCGACGAAGATCTTGCGCCCGCGCTCCTCCTTCCACCATGCGGTCGTCACGCGGTCCGGAAGACGCCGTTCGAGCTCACGGGCCGCTCCGATCACCGCGTGGCGCACGTCGAGGAACTCGTGAACCGGCGAGATCGGCGCAAAGATGTGCAGTCCCCGGTTCCCGGACGTCTTCACAAAGGCCGTCAACCCGGCGGAGGCGAGCACCGCCCGCAGCTCCTGCGCAACGCCGATCGCGTCACCAAAGTCCGTGCCGGGCTGGGGGTCGAGGTCGATCCGGAGCTGATCGGGGTTGTCGGGATCCTGCGCACGCGAGGCCCACGGGTGGAAGACGATCGTGTTCATCTGAGCCGCCCAGACCGCGGCGGCGGGCTCGTCGATGACCAGCTGGGGATGGGACCGACCGCTGGGGTACACGACGGTCACGGACCGGACGAAGGCCGGCACGCCGCGCGGAGGGTTCTTGGAGAAGAACTGCTCCCCGTCCACGTCCGTCGAGAATCGCTGCAGTGAGACGGGCCGGTCCCCGTTGGCGGCGACGAACGGCCCACCGACGTCGACCAGGTACCGGGCGAGGTCCCCCTTGGTGATCCCGAGCGCGGGCCAGAGCACGCGGCCCGGGCTCGACACCCGGATCTCACGCTCGCCGTGCGGTCCAGGGACCGTCAGCACCACCGCTTCGCTGGCCATAGGTCCAACGTACCTACCCGCACCGACACGGCATCCCGGGAGGACCCCAGGCAAACCTCAGGCAGACGGCTTCGTGGCCTTCCCGTCGAGCCACAGCGTGTTGGACTCGTCGCTGTGCGGTCCGCTCGTACCCACGTGCTTGGCGGAGATGGTCGGCCCGTTCTTGATCACGTGGACAAGCGCCATCCCGTGACCACGGCCGAGCCCGTAGTCGTCCTTGAGCCACTCGAGGATCACGCCCGCCTTGACGGCCGGGTCGGCGAAGCCCTTCTGCTCCGCGATGGAGACCAGCTCGCGTGGGGTGCGACCGGTCTTGACCTCGATCGCGTCGAGGTAGGCCTGGAACGACATGCATTCTCCTTCGTCAGGGGGCGGGACTGGCTAGACAGTCAGCGGGACCAGACCGTCAGTGGGATGCGGCGGCCAGGAGCGCGTCGATCTGCCCCATCGCCCCGCGCATTCCTTCTTCCATGCCCATCGCGGTGACCTGCTCGAGGTGCTCGACGCTGACGAAGCGGGTCACCGTGGTCATCCGGGTCTTCCCGTCGACCGTCTCAAACGTCACGACGCACGCGATCGGTTTCATGGCAGGGTCGGGCTCGCCGTCGGCTCCGGAGAAACCGTCGTCGAACTCGAGCCGGTGCGGCGCGTCGATCGCGGTGATCGTCCACCAGCCGAGAGCCTTCTCGCCCTCCGGTCCGGTCATGTAGTAGCGGGACTGACCGCCGACGACGAAGTCGTGGGAGTCGAAGGTGGCCGGCCAGGTGGGCGGTCCCCACCAGCGCTCGAGCTGGCGTGGATCCTGCCAGACCTGCCACACACGCTCGATGCTCGCCTCAAACTCTGCGACAAAGGTCAAGGTCAGGGCACTGGTGTCCTTGCGGGTGCTGACGACGGCCATGACGTCATTCCTCTCGTATATCTTCAGCCAGAATCTCATCGATGCTCTGTGCTCGCAGGCGCCAGATCTCTTCGTAGGCGTCGAGCAGGCGGGCAGCCTTGCGCAGCGTCGCGCGGTCCCCGTGCACGATCTGCTCCCTCCCCCGGCGTTCCTTGGTCACGAGCGCCGCCCGTTCAAGGACCACCACGTGCTTCTGGACCGCCGCGAAACTCATCGCGTAGTGCTGAGCGAGCATCGAGACGGACTGCTCGCGGTGGATGACCCGGGTGACGATGTCACGTCGGGTAGCGTCGGCCAGTGCGTGGAAGATGCGGTCGACCTCGGCATCGCTCAGAGTATCTACAACCATTTGGTTGTAGATTACCCCTCGCGTGCACGCCGCCGCAAGAGAACTGGAGCAATTCCCTGAACACGTGCCCGACGCCGTCCCGCGCCTCCCGCGGCGGCCGTGCGTCCCACCGCGACCGCGCGTGAAGCTAGGCCCCGAGTTCCGCCGCATCTGGCTCGGCAACGCCGCGTCGAACCTCGCCGACGGCGTCACGTTCGTCACGATGCCGCTGCTGGCCGCGGCCATCACGCGAGACCCGCTCGCCGTCGCCGGCCTGACGATCGCCTACACGGTCCCCCGCATCCTCACCGTCCTCGGCGTCGGGGTGCTCGTCGACCGGAGCGACCGCCGGCGCCTGCTGTACCTGGCCAACTTCTCGCGGGCGGCGATGTTCGCGATCCTCACGGTCCTCGTGGCGGCCGGCGCCGCCCCGCTCGCCGTCCTCTATCTGGTCTACGCCGCGATCGGCGTCATCGAGACCGTGTCTGACACCTCCGCCTTCGCCGTCCTGCCGCAGGCCGTCGCGGCGAAGGATCTTGATCGCGCGAACTCGCAGATCGCGGGGACGCAGGTCGTCATCGACGAGTTCGTCGGGCCGCCGCTCGGTGGGCTCCTCTTCGGGGTCGCCGCCTGTGCCGCGACCGGGCTCAATGCCGTGGCGTTCCTCGTCGCCGGCGTGAGCTTCTTCGCCCTCCGCGGTACCTATACGCAGCCGGTCCCCGATCCGGCAGCGTCCGCGCAGGCGCCCGCGCCGACCGTCCTTGCCGACATCAAGGAGGGCGCCGCCTGGACCGTCCGTCACCCCGTCGTGCGCACCCTGGTCGTCGTCGCAGCGCTCGCGAGCATCGGCTACATGATCCCGTTCTCCTACCTCGTGCTCTACGCCCACGACATCCTCGGCCTGTCCGCGACCGGCTACGGCCTGCTCCTGTCGTTCTCGGCCCTCGGCGGCCTCGCAGGCAGCTGGCTGGCCGGCCGGCTGAGCAGACGGGTCGGCTACGGCTGGTCGATCGTCGGGGCGCTCGGGCTGGGCGCGGCGTCGTTCGTCGTCATCGCGGCGTCGAGCAACGTCGTCGTCGTGGCCATCGCCCTGGCGGCGTACATCTGCCATGCGGTCGTCTGGAACGTCCTCGCCGCATCGGTGCGCCAGCGGGCCATCCCGAGTGCGCTGATCGGCAGGGTCAGCTCGGTGAACCGACTCCTGAGCCTGTTGGGCCTGGCCGTAGGAGCTCTGCTGGGCGGGACGCTCGCGGGGCTGCTCGGGTTCCGGACGCCCTTCCTCGTCGCGGGCGGCCTGTTCCTCGTCGCCGCGGCGGTCTGTGTGCTCGCCCTGCCGCACTTCCGCGAGTGGGAGGCGAGCCAGCGCCGCGGGCGCCAGATCAGCGCCGCTTGATGCCCTGGGCGAACAGGTCGAGCAGGCGCAGCACGCCGTAGGAACCAGACACCGCGATGACCTGGTCGCCTACACTTCACATGGCGAACCGGGGTGCCAGCGCCGCCCACCCGAAGCCACATCCCGTCACAGCCAGACAGTCAAAGCCAGACAGAGGTCACACCCATGCACGCGCCCATGATCGCTCCCGGAGACCGATGGACCGGCGAGCGCGGCGAGGACCGGTGGCGGCTGAGCACGTCGCCCCAGACGCTGACCCGCCTCTCCGACGACGTGCCCCTCACCGAGATCGTCGGGGTCGACGCGGCACTCCCCCTGGTCATCGCATTCCTGGCCATTCGCCCGGGCGGCGGGCGCGTGTGGGTCGACGGCGAGGGGAATGCCACCACTCAGATCGACGGGCACGACGTCTACCTCGGCACGCTGACGGCTGCGGCGGCTCTCGCGCACGTCGACGACGGCACCCTGCGCGGTGCGATCATCCGCGCTCTGACCAGCACCCCGCACTCCACGGTCCGGGAGATCGCCTTCCAGCTCACCCGAGACGGACAGCCGACCGGCCGCTCGGAGGTCAACCAGGTCCTCTACGGCGAACGCAGCGTCTTCACCAAGGACGACTCGACGGTCCCGCGGTGGCAGGTCGCCTCTGGGCCAACCGACTCAAGCGCGCCGTCACCCCAGCCGGCGCGGTCGCCCCGATCACGCAGGGAGGTTCAGGATCGCGACACCTACGCGCACCTCCTCGAACCGGAGCCCTCCGCCACGCCCGTCCGCGCCCCCGCAGTCGCCCGAGCCGCGCAGCAGGCTCCCGTCCACGTCCTCGATCTCATGTCCTGGCAGCACGAGGCGATCGCGGCCTGGTACGCCAGCGGATGCCACGGGATCATCGAGGCGGTCACCGGAACGGGCAAGACCCACGTCGGGCTCGAGGCCGTCGCGCACGCGGCAGCTCGAGGCGAGCGGTCCACCGTCCTCGTCCCGTCGGTCGACCTGCAGGACCAGTGGACGGCTCGGTTCGCGAGCTTCTTGCCTGACCTGAGGGTGGCGTGGCTCGGTGGCCGGTCCTCCGGGAACCCGGAGTCCGCGGATGTGACCATCGCCGTGGTGAACTCGGCGACGAAGACAGATCTGAGCGCCATTCCGCGCGCGTCGCTCATCGTGGCCGACGAGGTCCACCGGTACGGCGCCGAGGGCTTCCAGGTCGCGCTTCGCGTCGGGTACGAACGACGGTTGGGCCTCACCGCGACGCTCGAGCGGACGGACGACGCCATCGAGGCGGTGCTCAACCCGTATTTCGGCGGTACCCGTCTCGTCGTCGGGTTCGACCGGGCCATCCGCGAGAAAGTCGTCGCACCCTTCCGCCTGGTCATGGCACCCGTCACGATGAACGACGAAGAGCAGGCCGAGTACGACGACCTGAGCCAGAAGATCTCGACCGCGATCCGAGCCCTGCGCAGCCAGGGCGCCCTGGGGGGCGGAGGCGGCGGGCTGCTCCAGCAGATCGGTCGCCTCTGCGGCGCACCCGGTCGCGTCGGCCACGCCGCCCGCACCGCGACGGGCTCGATGCGTGACCGACGCCGGATGCTGGCGCTGCTGTCGGGAAAGCTCGACGCGATCGAGGAGCTCTCCGAGGTCGTGGCCGCCAGCCAGGGCGCCGTCCTGTTCACGCAGTCGAAAGAGGTCGCGGAAGAGGCGACGATCCGGCTTCGAGAATGGGGCGTGGCCGCATCCGCCCTGCACAGCGGCATGTCCGCCGCAGAGCGCGGCGCGGCCCTGCGCGGCCTGACCTCCGGCGACCTGCAGGCGCTGGCCGCCCCCAAGCTGCTCGACGAGGGCATCGACCTACCGTCTGTGGATCTGGGGATCGTCATGACGGCGAGCAGGTCCCGTCGGCAGATGGTCCAGCGGCTCGGGCGGGTCATCCGGCGCAAGGCCGACGGGCGGCCGGTCGACTTCCTCATCCTCTACGCCGCCGGAACCGTCGAAGACCCCTCCGACGAAGGTGTTCATGAAGGCTTCTTCGACCTGGTCGGCGAAGTCGCCACGCACCGGCTCGAGCTCGAACCCGGCTGGACGGCTGCCCAGCTCTGAACCGGCGGGCTCCTCAGTACACGGTGCCCATCGCCACGCGGACCTCCCCCAGCGTCGTCTCCGCGATCTGATTGGCCCGGGCGTTGCCCTGGCGGAGGATGTCGCGGACGTGGTCGAGGTTGGCCGCAAGCTCGACCCGTCGCCGGCGGTGCGGGGCGAGGTACGAGTTCACGGCGTCAGTCGTGACCTGCTTGAGCCTTCCCGCTCCGCCGTCCCCGATCTGGTCGGCCAGGGTGAGCGGATCGGAGTCCAGGCAGAGCGCGGCCGTGGTCAGCAGGCCGGCGACGCCGGGTCGGTTCTCCGGGTCGAAGGTGATCCGCCGGTCGCCATCCGTGCGGGCCTTCCGAATAGCCGAGGCGGTCTCGTCCTCGGTCATGCCCAGGGAGATCGTGTTGCCGTAGGACTTGGACATCTTGCGTCCGTCCAGGCCAGCAAGCTCCGGGGTGGACGTCACCAACGCCTCCGGCTCGGGGAATACCGGACCGTAGCGTTCGTTGAACCGCCGGGCGATCACGCGAGCCTGCTCGACGTGCGGGACGTTGTCCTTGCCCACGGGGACGAGGTTCCCCTTGCAGAACAGGATGTCGGCCGCCTGGTGCACCGGGTAGGTCAGCAGGAGCCCGGACAGTGCCCGTCCGGAGGCCGCGAGCTCCGCCTTCACGGTCGGGTTGCGGTGCAGTTCGGCCTCGGTCACCAGGCTCAGGAACGGCAGCAGCAGCTGGTTCAGGGCCGGGACGACGGAATGGACGAAGATGGTCGTCCGCGTGGGATCGATGCCGGCGGCGAGGTAGTCCAGGATCGCCCCGTGCACGTTCTGGCGCACGTTCGCCATCGTGTCGCGATCGGTGATGACCTGGTAGTCAGCCAGGATCAGGAAGGTCTCGACGCCGAGGTTCTGCAGGCGCACACGCTCGACGAGGGTGCCGAAGTAGTGACCGAGGTGCAGCGGGCCGGTCGGCCGCTCGCCGGTCAGGACTCGAAACTGCTCCGGGTGCTTGGCGACCTCGTCGCCGATGCGTGCTGAACGGGCGCGCGTTGCTGTGAAGGTATCCACCATGCTCTTCTTCCTCTGACGTGAGAGGGCTGCATGGACTCGTTGGACCGACGGTCCGCTGGCTGCCATGCAGCCCACGGACGGATGTCTCGAACGGCTGCTAGCGCAGCCACCAGCCGAGACGGTTGAAATTCATGTGTTGAGTCTAGCGTCGTCGGGCATGACCTCGCTGCGAAGCGGGAGCCTGCGCACGCTCTCGAAGCGGTGCTGGGCACCGTCGATCGGGTCCTTGAAGGACATGTCGCTCGCCAGGAGCTGCAGGGGCGTGGAGAAGTCGTCCAACGCGACGTCCCGGACGACCGGGTAGAGCGGGTCCCCGCTGATGGGTATCCCCAGCCCGAGCATGTGCATCCGCAGCTGGTGGGTGCGTCCGGTCCGGGGAGAGAGCCGGTAGACCGCCATGTCCCCCAGGACGGTCTCCACCTCGATCAACGACTCGGCGTTCGGCGCTGCGCCATGCAGCACCTCCGCCTGCCACTGGCCGCGACGCGTGAGCAGATGATTGCGCACGGTGACGGGAAGATCGAGGTCGGGACGCAGCGGGGCGAGAGCGCGATAGGCCTTATCCACCTCACGACGCTGGAACAACGACTGGTACGCGCCACGCCAGCGACGCTGCGTGGCCAGGACGAGCAACCCCGACGTGACTCTGTCCAGGCGGTGCAGCGGAGAGAGCTCGGGCAGCGCGAGCTGCTCACGCAGACGCACCACGACGGACTGCACCACGTGTCGGCCCCGTGGGATGGTCGAGAGGAAGGCAGGTTTGTCGACCACGACGATCCGCTCGTCCTGGTGGACGATGTGGATCTCGCCGGGGACAACGGCTTCGTCAACAAGGTCGCGGTGGAACCACACGAAGGCGCACGGCCGGTAGGCGGCGGCAGCGGCTACCGCTGCGCCCGTCTCGTCGACGAACCGTCCCGCCGCCAGGAAACCGGCGACATCCACCCGCTCGGACAGGCGGTCCTCGAGCCAGTCCCCCATGGTCGGCCAGGGGGTCGTCCGCAAGGGGTCGGCATCCGGGGTGCGCATCCATGCGGCATCGAGCCCGTGACGCCGGGGCAAGGGGGAACGGGGAGGCACCCGCCGATCTTACTGGGCCAGGTGTCAGAGCCCCACTGACCAGATCAGACAAACCATGTATTGTGACCAGTCATCGCTGGTCAACGCGTCGCCCCACTGCTACTGGGTGCCGTGACAAGTGGTACCCACATCCTGAAAGAGCACCCGGCTACGGCCCGGAGAGGACCTGCTCATGAACGCCGCACCGACGAAAGTCTCCGCCCAACAGGCGACAGCCTCCTGGGTTCCCCTCATCGTCGTGGTCCTCACGCAGATTCAGGCGTCCTTCGCCGTGAACGCGCTGACCGTCTCGATGGCGGGGATCACCGCAGACCTGAACACCGCGGCGACATCGGTCGGGACGGCCATCACGGCCGGAACCTTCGCGATGGCCGCATTCATCCTGCTCGGCGCGAAGGTCGGCGCTCGCTACGGGACGCGCTTCGTCTTCCAGATCGCGGTCGTCGTGCACGGTGTCGCGATGCTTGGCGTCGCGCTGAGCCAGAGCCCCACGATGCTCTTCATCGCGCAGGCGTCCTCCGGGGCCGTGATCGCCCTCATCGCCCCCGCCCTCACCGTCTTCATCGCGACGAACTACCAGGGCCGTCAGCAGGCCAAGTCCATCGGCCTGCTCGCTGCGGCCATCCCGGCGGCCGGGGTGCTCGCCCTCCTGATCGCCGGATCCTTCGCCACGACGATCGGCTGGCGCTGGTCCTTCGTCCTCGTGGTCGTGCTCGCGTGCATCAACTTCGCGCTGAGCTTCACGCTCAAGAAGGTGCCCGCCCAACCCGGGCTGACGATCGACTGGGCCGGCGCCTTCATCGCGGCGGCGGCCGTCATCCTGCTCAGCTTCGGGTTCAGCGGACTCGCCGGCTGGGGTGTGTGGCTGGCCACGCCGCAGGCGCCCTTCGACATGCTGGGGATCTCCCCCGCGCCGCTGCTGATCATCGCGGGCATCATCGTCGGGCAGGTGTTCTTCATGTGGCTGCGCAAGCGCGGGCGCGAGGGCAAGCCGCGCATCTTCGACCTGCGCGTGATCGCTTCCTCGACCGAGCGCGCCGTGATCGCGTGCATGGCCTCGATGCTCTTCGTGGGCACCGCCGCGAACTTCCTCATCCCGCTGTACATCCAGGTCGTGCAGGGCCGCACGAGCATCGAGACCTCGTTCGCGATCATTCCCTACACGCTGTCGATCTTCCTGGCATCGACCTTCGTCGCCTACCTCTACGGGCGCTTCAGCCCCAGGGTCCTGGCGACCGCAGGCTTCGTCGTCGTGGCCACCGCGCTCACGATCCTCGCGTTCACCGTGCGCGGGGAGTGGGGCCAGGCCTTCGTCGTGATCGGGCTCGTCCTGCTGGGCCTGGGCCAGGGGTCCATCGTGGCTCTGGTCTTCAACACCCTGCTGTCGGCGGCTCCCAAGGAGCTGGCCGGTGACGTCGGCGCGTGGCGGGGGCTCGTGCACAACCTCGCAGGGTCGGTCGGCATCGCTGTGGCCAGCGCCTTCGCGGTCGGGCTCCTGGCATCGACGCTCGCCACGAGCGCAGCCGAGCACCCCGAGATCTCGAGCGAGCTCATCAACGAGATCAACTTCGACGACGCGAACTTCCTCACGAACGAGCAGCTCACGGTCGTTCTCGAGGGCACCGGTGCGACCCAGCCCGAGGTCGTCACCGCGGTCGAGATCAACGCCGACGCGCGCCTGCGCGCCCTGCAGATCTCTCTGCTCGCCCTGGCGGCCATCTCGCTCCTGGCGATCGTGCCCGCGACACGGATGCCGGAGTTCCGCGAGGGCGACCTGCCCGCCAAGCTCGAGCCCGACGACGACGAGATCAACGACATCGCCGATCCGGAGCTGGCGGAGACCCGCGCGTGACCTGCGGCCCGCTGGCGCAGGGCGCCGGCAGCCTGCGTCGCGGCGTCTGACATCGGCGTCGCACCCGTGCCGGCCGCCCGGCGCGCGCATGCCCGACGGCGCAGGGCCGGCACCTGGGTGCTCGCGGTCGCCGCGGCGGGGCTGGTCGTGTGCGGACCGCTCGCGGAGGCGTCGTCCGCACTACCTCGCTCGGCGGTCGTGGACGTCCCGATCACACCCACTCCCACGTCCGAGCCGGACGGCAGCGGGCTTGGCGAAGCCGTCCCGGGTGAGCCGGTCGACCCGACGACTCCCCCGGTGCCGGACTCGACCGAGGCACCTGGCGATCTGGATTCCGGCGGGCCTGGGGCCCCCGGGGAGTCCGCGGAACCGGGTGCACCGGACCAGACCCCGAAGTCCCCCGTCAGTGAGGAGCCGGTCGACCCCACACCTGGGTCAGACGACGCCACACCGGAGGAGACCGAGGATCCGGCCGCGCCCGAGGCCCCGGTCCTCGATCCGATCCCACCCGCGGCATCCGACACGTCCCGGTCGGCAGCCTCGTGGATCATCGCGATCGCCGTCCTGGCCATGAGCGGCCTGCTCCTGGTGGCACTGCGGCGTCGGGCCCTCCACGCCTCACCGGAGCAGGTTCCCGACGCCGCGTACGGCTGGCCTCCGGATGCGCCGCACGCGCCGTCTGCGGCAGTGACCTTCACCGCGATCGAGGCGGTCGGGGAGGCGATGCTCGACGCCACGTACTCCGTGATCACGATCGAGGCCGCGCTCGAGGACATCGCCCGGGCGAACGCCTACCCGGCGACGGAGGTCGTGGTGCTGCCCACCGCGCTCTTCGTCTCCACGCGAGGCGGCGGCGAGCTGCACACCGGCGCGATCTCGAGCGGACGCCACAAGCTCCTCCTCCACCAGGTTGATGCCCTCGACCACCTCGTGCGCGCCGCACGCGCCGGCGAGGTCGATCCAGCCCAGATCCTCCAGCGTGTCGGTGAGATCCGGACGGCGCCGCCGCCCTTCTCCCGGTTGGTGCGCATCGCTGCCTACGCGCTGCTCTGCGCCGGGATCGCCGTGATCCTGGGCGCATCGCTGGTCGGCATCGCCGTCGCGGGCGTGCTCGGTGGGTTCGTGGGTACGGCCCGCCTCCTGAGCGCGGAGGTCTCCCGGCAGCGGGAGCCCCTGGTCACTGTCGCGCTGGCGTTCGGGGTCTCGACCGCCGTCTTCCTCCTGGCGCGTGCGGGATGGGATCCGGGCGTGCTGCCCTCCCTCATCGCGCCGCTCGTCATCCTCCTTCCGGGGGCCTTGCTGACGACGGGGATCATCGAGCTCTCGGCCGGGCAGATGATGTCGGGCGCCGGGCGGCTCATGGCCGGCTTCATGCAGCTCACCCTGCTCTCGGTCGGCATCGTGGCCGGGGCTGCGCTCGTGGGTGTGCCGCAGATCGTGCTCTCCGAGGCCCACCACCCCATCGGCCCGGCCGGACCGTGGATCGCAGTCGCCGCCTTCGGTGTCGGCGTCGTCGTCCACCAGGGCGGACGGCGCGACTCGATCCCGTGGATCCTCCTCGTCCTCTACGTCGCGTACGGTGCCCAGGTCATCGGCGACATCTTCTTCGGCGGTGTGCTCTCCGCGCTCATCGGGGCGTTCGTGATGACCCCCGTCGCCGTCCTCGTCTCTCGCCACCCCTCGGGACCCGCCGCGGCGGTGAGCTTCCTCCCTGCCTTCTGGCTGCTCGTGCCCGGGGCGCTCGGGCTCGTCGGCGTGACAGCGCTCCTGGGAGGTGACGGCGACGGCATGTCCACGGTCGTGACGACCTTGTCCACGATGGTCGCGATCGCCTTGGGCATCCTCGCCGGGTCTGCGCTCAGCAGCTCCTCACGGTCCCCGAGGGGTGACGTGCTCTAGATCGCGTCGAGCGGTGCCCACTCCACGACGGCGAATGAGCCTCCCGACCGCTCGACCTTGAAGCCGCCGTGCCCGCCGAAGTGCGCGGGGAACAACAGCAGGCCTTTGTCGGCGGCCTCGGAGAAGATCCGGTCACGGGTGGCGTTCGCCTGGGTGTGATCCTCGTCGAAGCAGCTCGACGTGCCGGCGTCACGTACCTGGGCCGGGCTGTGCAACGTGTCGCCGACGAAGAGGACCTCGTCGTCGCCGGAGACCAGGCGCACGATCGAGGCCCCGGGGGTGTGCCCCGGTGCGGCCTCTAGGGTCAGTGCATCGTCGATGCGGTGGCTGCCGCTCCACGCCACCACCTGCCCCGCGGCCAGGACCGGGGCGATGCTGTCGGCCCACACGGTGTGCGCACCCGGTCCCATGATCGTGGCGTGGCCGTTCGCAGGGTCCCAGAACTCCAGGTCCTCGGCGGGGAGCAGGTACTGGGCGTTCGGGAACGTCGGCACCCACGCGCCGTCGACCAGGCGGGTGTTCCAGCCGACGTGGTCGGCGTGCAGGTGGGTGTTGACGACGACGTCGACGTCCTCCGGCGCGACGCCGGCCGCGGCGAGGCGCGCGAGGAAGTCCGTCTGCAGGTGCGACCAGCTCGGAACATCCGGACGGTCCTTGTCGTTGCCGATGGCCGCGTCGACGAGGATCGTCCGGCCGCCGCTGCGCAGGATCCAGGTCTGCATCGCGACGCGCGAGGTACTCTCCATGGCGGTCGCGCCGTCGGACTCGAGGAAGTGAGGCCGGAGCGATCCGGCGTCTTCTTCCCAGACGGACGCGTCCGTGCCGGGGAAGAACTGGTCCGGCGTCATACCGATGCTGGCGATGCTCTCGACGGCGCGGGTGACCGTCACACCACCGAAGTTGAGGACGGGGGCCGTGGGGCGGGTGATGGTGGGCATGGTGTCGTCTGCTCTCGCTGGAAGGGGTCTCTCGAGGCGGTCCGTGCCGCTCCGGAGATCAGCATCGATCACCGCGCCACGACGAGGAAGCCCCTGTTGTGCCTATCCCCGGCAGGGATACCCACGGCCCGTCGCGGAGTGCAAGACTCGGGTGCATGACCTCATCTGCGAACGGCGCGCTCGGCGACTTCCTGCAGGCCAGCCGCGCGCGGATCACGCCTGAGGAGGCCGGCCTCACGCTCTACGGCGACCACCGCCGGGTCCCCGGGCTGCGCCGGGAGGAGCTCGCGATGCTCGCCGGGGTCAGCTCCTCCTACTACACGCGCCTCGAGCAGGGGCAGTCCCGCAACGCCTCGCCGCAGGTCCTGGACGCCATCGCCGCGGCGCTGCGCCTGTCCGACGCCGAGCGCACGCACCTGGGTGACCTTGCGGCGTCGGGCACACGCCGGGTCCTGCCGAAGAAGCCGCCCGTCGAGCGGGCGGACCCGGCGCTGCTCGAGCTGCTCGCTTCCCTCGGTGACGTCCCCTCCCTCGTCCTGGGGCGGCGCGCCGATGTCCTGGCCTGGAACCCGCTCGGGCACGCCCTGCTCGCCTCGCACCTGGACCCGGACTCGTGCCGGTCCTCCGCCCAGCGCCCCAACATGGCCTCGCTCGTGTTTCAGGACGCCGAGACCCGCACCCTGTACACCGACTGGCGGGCGAAGAGCCGGGCCGTGGTCGGCAACCTCCGGCTCACCGCGGGCAAGCACCCCGAGGACCCCGCGCTCGCGCTGCTGATCGGCTCGCTGACCGTAGCCAGTCCCGAGTTCGCGTCCCTGTGGGCCGATCACCGGGTCCAGCCGTGCGCGACGGCCGTGTATGAGCTTGCCCATCCGCTCGTCGGGAGGGTGTCGGTCAACCAGCAGACGCTCCGCTCGGTCGACCATCCCGACCAGAGCCTCGTCACGCACACGGCGCCGGTCGGGTCCGCGTCGGCGGAGGCGTTGACGCTCTTGGCGCAGGTCGTCGGGTCGACGACGCCGCCACGGACAGGCCTGGATCCCCGAGGGGTCCGCCAGTCGCGCACCGGTGCGGACGGGACCACCGGACCCGACATCAAGTGGGGCGCGAGATCTTCGCGACCGCCCGGGCGATGATCGTCGGGACGTCCGCGTCGATGTCGATGACCGCCCCGGGCTCGTCCGCACCGAGCGGCTCGAGCGTGGCGAGCTGGGAGTCGAGCAGCGCAGGCGGCATGAAGTGGTCGCTGCGTCCCTCCAACCGGGAAGCAAGGACGTCCTTGGTCCCGTCGAGCTGGATGAACAGCGTCCGGGGCGCTTGGGCAAGGATCGCATGGCGGTACACACGCCGCAACGCCGAGCACGCCACGACCACCCCGGTCTCAGCATCGGCCAGCACACGACCGACCACCGCCAGCCATGGCCACCGGTCCGCGTCGGTCAGCGCCGTCCCGGCAGCCATCTTCTCGATGTTGGCTGCCGGGTGCAGAGAGTCCGCGTCGACGAAGGGGACACCCAGCTCACGGGCGATGAGCGCCCCGATCGTCGACTTCCCCGAACCAGATACCCCCATGACCACGACCCGCGGCACCACCCCGCTCGGCACCTGCTCCATCGCGTCCACCCTTCGTGCGTTCACTGGTCGCGCGTTCACCAGTCGTGCATGGTGCCGTCAGCGAGCCGGTTGTAGGGCAGGTACGCCGTCGCGTAGGGGTACTTACCCGCCTCATCCACGTCCAGCTCGACGCCGAGTCCAGGCTTGTCGCCGGGGTGCAGCATGCCACCCTCCCACCGGTAAGACTGCTCAAACACCTGGTTGGTCCGCTCCCCGTGCTGCATGTACTCCTGGATCCCGAAGTTGTGGATGGCAAGCCCGAGGTGCATCGCAGCAGCCATGCCGACCGGTGAGATGTCAGTGGGTCCGTGCATGCCCGACTTGATCTGGTACTGACCGGCATAGTCAAGGATCTTCTTCAGGTGAGTGATCCCACCCGTGTGCGTCACAGCCGACCGCACGTAGTCGATGAGCTGCTCCCGGATGATCTGCTGATAGTCATAGACCGTGTTGAAGATCTCCCCGATCGCCAGCGGCGTCGTGGTGTGCTGACGGACCAGGCGCAGGGCCTCCTGGTTCTCGGCGGGCGTGCAGTCCTCCAGCCAGAAGAGGTCGTAGGGCTCGAGGGACTTGCCGAGCTTGGCCGCCTGGATCGGGGTCATCCGGTGGTGGCCGTCGTGCAGCAGCGGGACCTCGGGGCCAAACTCGTTGCGCACGGCCTCGAAGACCGTGGGGATGTGACGCAGGTAGGCGCGGGTGTCCCAGTCCTCCTCAGCCGGCAACGCACCCCGCTGAGCCGGCTCGTGGTCGTAGCGCACGCCCTCGTTGCCGGGCAGGCCATCGTTCGAGGCGATGCCGTAGATGGCCCGCAGTCCGGGGACGCCTGACTGGATCCGGATCGCCTGGTAGCCCTGCGCCTGATGGGCGCGGACGCTGTCGAAGAGCTCGTCGAGGGTCTTGCCCGAGGCGTGCCCGTAGGCCATGAGGCCCGTACGCGAGGCACCGCCGAGCAGCTGGTAGAGCGGCATCCCCGCGGCCTTGGCCTTGATGTCCCAGAGCGCGACGTCGACCGCAGAGATCGCAGCCATCGTCACCGGGCCCCGGCGCCAGTAGGCGCTGCGGTAGAGGAACTGCCAGGTGTCCTCGATCCGGTGCGCATCGCGGCCCAGCAGCAGCGGGACCACGTGCTCGGTCAGATACGCCACGACGGCCAGCTCACGCCCGTTCAGGGTGGCATCCCCAAGCCCGGTCAAGCCGTCATCCGTCGTCAGCTTCAACGTCACAAAATTTCGGTCGGGGCTGGTGACGATGACCTCAGCCTTGTCGATGATCATGTGAATTCTCCTCATGCTTCTCGGTGGTGGTGTTTTCTCGGTGGTGACCGGGCGGCGACGTCGCTCGGGTCGAACTGGTAGCCCGCAGCTCGACCTCCAGTTGGAGCGCGATCTGGCGAGCGGTTGCCACGCCTCAGCCCATGGACGACGCCGCGTCGCTGACCCGAGCCACGAACGCTTCGTCCGCCGCAAGACCAGCGTCGAGCAGTGCCACGAGACGCGTGACCGGGTTTTCGCCCGCGAGCGCTGCACGGACCGCGGCGACGGCTGCGTCGTCGGGCAGCGTGGCCGGCTCCCCCGTACCTGCCGCGTCCTGCGCCGCGAGCAGCGACGCCACCCACGCACCGATCGCCCAGGCGCACGCGGCCGCATCCTGCCCAGCCGCACGCTCGCGCACCGCGACGGCCGCGACACGCACGCGCATCTTGGTCACGCCCTCCTTGGCGATCTGGGCGAGGCGGTGCTCGATGCGCCCGTTCTCGAAGCGCTCGAGGAGCGCCCGGCGGTAGGCCTGCAGGTCGAGCCCTTCGGCTGGAAGGTGGCGAACAGCCTCGTCCCAGAGCGCCTCTACCTGCGCGCGGCACACCGGGTCGACGACGGCCTGCGCCACCGTGGCGTGCCCACGCAGCGGTCCGGCGTATGCCAGGAGGCTGTGAGCGCCGTTGAGCAACCACAGCTTGCGGCGTTCGAACGGATCGATATCACGCACAAACTTCGCTCCGGCATCCTCCCAGCTGGGTCGGCCAGCCGGGAAGTCCCCGCTGAGCACCCAGTCGGCGAAGGGTTCGCAGACCACGGGCGCGTTGTCGATCCATCCGCTGAGCTCGGCGACCAGAGCGACGTCCTGCGACGTGGTCGCCGGGGTGATGCGGTCGACCGAGGTGGAGACGAACGAGACGTTGGCCTCGATCCACCGGGCAGTCTCAGGGCGGGCGTGCTGCGCGATTGCAAGGATCCCAGCCCGGACGTGCTCGCCGTTGCCCGGCATGTTGTCGCACGGCACGATCGAGATCGCGCCGCCGTCCGCGCGGCGTCGGGCCTCGAGCCCGAGCACGAGGCGGCCGAGCGTGCTGACGGGCGCCTGGGTGCCCGCGGCCGTCCCGGCGAAGTCCGGTGCGACGAGCCCCGGTCCCGTGAGCGCAGACCGGAGCCGATCCATGTCCTCCACCATGACGTGGTCGTCACGGTCGGGGGCACCGTCGGAGGTGAGCCGGTACCCGGCCTCGGTGATCGTGAGCGTGACGATCGCCGTCGTGCTCGCCGCGAGCAGCGGCACGAGCCGGTCGAGACGAGCGCCGTCCCACGCCTCGACGATGCTCGTCACGACCGACACCTGCTCCGAGGTGGCCGCGCGCTCGAGGACGCTGTAGAGCCCGTCCTGCTGGGCGATCTCCTCGGCGGCCTTCGGGCTCCGGCCGGTGAATGCCGCGATGCCCCACTCGTGCGCGACATCCACGCGATCTGTGAACCATGCCTGGTGGGCTCGGTGGAAGGCCCCCAGCCCGAGGTGCACGATGCGCACGGGGGCGGGGGCGGACGGCTTCCCGGTGCGCGCCGCGAAGGTCGCGCGGTCGAGCGGGACGGCTAGAGCTGAACTCATGATGAGCCTTTCTCTCGAGGTGACCGGCGTCATGGTCAGACGAACACGCTGATGAGCATGACCATGCCCAGACCGACGAGGGAGTTGCACAGCTCGAGCAGGCCCCAGGTCTTGAGCGTGTCCTTGATGGACAGGTCGAAGTAGCCCTTGAAGAGCCAGAACGACGCGTCGTTGACGTGGGTCAGCGTGTTGGACCCGGCCGCGGTGGCGAGGACGAGCAGCGCCGGGTCGACGCCCACGAGCATGCCCGTCGTGGGGTCCATGAGCGCGGCGCCGATGATGCCTGCGGCCGTCATCGCAGAGACGACGCCCTGGCCGGTCGCCAGCCGGATGAGGACGGTGATGAGCCAGGCGAGGATGTACGGCGAGATGGACGACGCCGACATGAGGGTCCCGATGTAGTCGCCGATCCCCGTGTCGATGATGACCTGCTTGAGCGCGCCGCCGGCACCGATGATGAGGACCACCATCGCGATGCCCTTGACGGCGCTCTCGAAGGTCTTCATGGACCACTGGATACCAAGCTTGGTCCGGATCCCGAAGAAGAAGATGGCGGCCGCGAGCGCGACCGACACCGAGATGGTGGACGAACCGAAGAAGTTGACCCACTGGTAAGTGGTCGAGTCCTCGACGAGCCAGATGTTCGCGACGGTCGCGCTGATCATGAGGATCGCCGGGATGAGCGGTACGAGCAGCGACACGCCGAAGGAGGGCATCGTCTCTTCGGTCGGCTCGATCTCGGGGCGCAGCAGCCTCGGGATGGGACGGTCGAGGTTACCCAGGAAGCGCGGCAGCAGGAAGCCCGTGATGAGCACGGTAGGGATCGCGATGATGATCGCGTAGATGTAGACCTTGCCGGTGTCAGCGCCGTAGATGTCGATGAGGGCCACCGGACCGGGCTGGGGTGGGAAGAGCGAGTGCGCGGTCGTGGCCGCCGCGACCGCGGGGATCGCGATCTTGAGGAAGGGGACCTTCGCCTCGACGGCGATCGCGATGATCAGCGGTGCCATGATGATGAAGGCGACCTCGTAGAACATCGCCAGGCCGAAGACGAGCCCGACGATGACCATGGCCCACTTGACGTGCTGGATGCCGAAGCGCTTGATGAGCGTCCCGGCGATGCGGTGAGCAGCACCGGAGTCGACCATCAGTTTTCCGATGACCGCACCGAACACCACGATGATGGCGAGCGAACCGAGCGTCGATCCGAACCCGTTCTGGATGGTTTGGACGAGGTCGAGGGGTGCGTACCCCTCGAGGAAGCCGATGAACAGAGCCGCGAGGAGCAGCGCGATCATCGGGTTGATCTTCCACTTGATGTTGAGCAGGAGCATGAGCCCGATGCCCATCACCACCCAGAGAATATGGAGCCACTCCATTGTCAGTTCCTTTTCGCGAGATCGGATGCGCGAACGTCGGGGCAGCGAGAAGAGACCGGGGCCGAGTTCTCGCCGTGACGTCAGCGGCACCCCCCAATGGCAACACCGCAGGCTACGTTTTGTCAACCGGTTGCCAATTGCCTGGCAGCACGGAGATGGCATCCGTGCCGGTCAGCGCGGCGCGACGACAGCTTCGGCTTCCATGCGGACTACCCAGGAACTGCTCGGGAACTGCTCGGGAACTGCGAAAGGCCACCACCGAGACACGGTGATGGCCTGCACAAGGCGGCGCCCCGGAGGGGGCCGCGGGACTCGCTAGCGGACGGAGAGATCCATCGACGCGTTGGGCTCGGCAGTGCGGAACGCCTCTTCGTTGCTGGCGACGTAGGCCTCGACGCGGGCGCGGAACCAGGTGCCGATGCGGGTGGACTGGCCGTGGGAGGGATTCGAGGCGTGGGGGGCGGGGTTCACATTCGCGTCTGTTGTGATCATGTCTTAACCTTGCCGCCCTTATATCCATGTGTCCAATGACAGTACTGACATTGATCCATGCACTATCGTCATAGATATGGACACAGATGCGCTGCGGTGGTTCCAACAGGTCGCAGACGGCGCCACGGTCACGATGGTGAGTGAGCTCGAGAACGTGAGCCAGCCTGGCGTGTCGCGGGCGCTCGCCCGCCTGGAGCGCGACGTCGGCACACCCTTGCTGCGGCGGTCCGGGCGCACGCTGCGCATGACCCAGGCCGGCGCCGCGTTCAAGCGGCACGTCGACGCACTCCTGCACCAGCTCGACGACGGCCTGGCCGCCGTCGACCACCTGCTCGGGCCAGAGACCGGGACGGTCGCACTCGCCTTCCAGACGTCCCTCGGCTCGTGGCTCGTGCCCGACCTCGTGAGCAGCTTCCGCCGCGACCACCCCGAGGTCGATTTCCGCCTCACCCAGGTGCACGACGAGCTCGTCGACTCCGTCCTGGACAGCCAGCAGGCGGACCTCGTCATCTCGACGGTCCAACCGTCCAGCTCGGCCTTGCAGCGCACTCTCCTCCTCGACGAACCGCTGCGGCTGGCCGTCCCCAGCAACCATCCGCTCGCCGCGAACCCGCAGGTCCGGCTCGCCGACGCGTCCACGGAACGCTTCCTTGTGCTCCAACCCACCCTGCTCCTGCGTCGGATGAGCGACGCCCTCTGCCGGGCCGCCGGATTCGAGCCCCAGGTGAGCTTCGTGGGCGACGACGTCCAGACGTTGCGCGGGTTCGTCGCCGCGGGGCTCGGGGTCGCGATCGTCCCTGCCTCCGGCGACGCCACGCTCGGCTCGGCGAACGGCGCGATCCGCTACCTGCGCATCACGGACGCCGACGCGACACGCGAGATCGGCATGGCCTGGTCCACCGACCGCCGGCTGCTCCCCTCGGCCGACCTCTTCCGCGAGCACGTTGTGCACCGCGCCCGGAGCGGGCACCTGCCGGCGATCAACTAGGCGGGTCGGTCGACGGGCCGCCCAAGGCGAGTAGATTCACCGTGTGCCGACCATCGAGATGACCCCTGAGATTCTTGGTGAGGCGATCGCGCGCGGCGGCGTCGTGCTCCTGGACTTCTGGGCGGCATGGTGCCGCCCCTGCCACCAGTTCTCACCGATCTTCGCCGCGGCGTCAGACGCCCACTCCGGGTTGGTCTTCGGCACCGTGGACACGGACCGCGAGCAGAGCCTCGCGCGACGGTTCGGCGTCATGTCGCTGCCGACGCTCGTCGTCCTGCGTGACGGCGAGATCGTCTACTCGCGGGCCGGCGTACCGCGGCTGAGGGAGCTGGAGTCGATCATCATCGCGACGACCACCACAGCTCCACCTTCGGACCCGATCAGTCCCCAGTTCCCGGCGGGTTCGTAGCCCTCGCTCCGGGCCGCGCTGCGGGCGCGTAGACCAGGTGGACCACACCCGTGGGGAAGACCTCCGAGCGCAGCAGGTGCAGCGGATACATCGGCATGCCCTCGTCGAAGAGCCGCTCGCCCGAGCGCGCGGCGACCGGGTGCACAAGCAGGCTCAACTCGTCGAGCAGACCAGCTGCGAGCAGCTGGCGAACCACCGAGATCGAACCGGCGACGAGAACCTTCCCGATCCCCGGGGTCTCCTTGATCGCGGTCACCGCCTCGACCAGGTCCCCCTCGAGCTTCTCGACATTGCGCCAACCAAGGTCCGCCTTCCCTCGCGTTGCGACGACCTTGCGCAGGTCGCCGAGCCGCTGCGCGAACTCGGCGTCTTCCTCCCCGGCGTCCTCTCGTCCCGGCCACGCGCCAGCGAAGCTGTCGTAGGTGACCCGCCCCAGGAGCAAGGCGTCGACCCCCGCGTAGTCCTCGTCGACCGCCGCACCCATGTGCTCGTCGAAGTACGGGAAGTGCCAGGTCGGGTCGATCTCGACCACACCGTCGAGCGACATGAACAAGGTGGAGACGATCGTCGCCATCATTGATCCCTTCATTCTCTGTCAGCGGGAGCGCGGGACTGGGCTGAACCGCCACACATGGGCCCCACACCCCCACGGTGACACGCACACCTGTGCGCGGCGATCGGAGTAGCGCCCCGCCGCCTCGCCGTCTGCATCACCCGCCCATCGAGGTGACGCCGACCGCTCAGCGGGTGATGCGCTGGTCGAGCCAGTCGAACATGCGCTGCTCGGTGAGCCCGCGGGCGAGGGGTTGGCAGTGCCGGTCCGCGCCTTCGGCAGCGGTGAACCGCACGAGAGTGGAGACGTCGGGGGTGAGCTGGGCGAGCTGCTCGGACTGACCGGGCCAGAACTGCTCGTCCTCGGGGGCCGTGATGAGCAGCGGTGTGGTGATGCGACCGGCGACGTCGGTCGCGTCGTACTTGTGCACCTCGCGGACCGTGGCCGCGTAGCCGTCGGCGCCGTAGGGGCGGGCGCGGAACCGCCAGGTGCGCGCGGTGGACTTCGACAGGCGCATGCCGAGCTCCATGTCGCGGTCGAAGGCGTGGTCGTCGCCCTTGTCGAGCAGCTTGAGCAGGCTGTGCGGGATCTCCCTGGTCCAGGACGCGGCGACATCTACCACACCGGGGTCGACGACCGCGGCGACGGGCCGGTGCTCGAACGCCAGCGCACGCGTCACCCAGTAGCCGGCCTGGCTGATGCCGTAGACGGCCATCCGGTCGTTGTCGACGTCGGAGCGATCGACGAGCCAGTCGAGCACGGGGGTAAGGACGGCCTCGAAATCTGGCCGGAATGGCACGTCGTGGTCAAAGAGCATCGACTGCTGCCCGGGTCCGTCGAACACGAGCGCGTGATAGCCCCGCAGCAGCGCGCCACCCACGCACGCGCTCCACAGCGACGGCAGCGACCCGTCGGAGCCGTTGACGGCGACGAGCACAGGCCCTGGACCGGAGCCCTGCATGCCGGCGACCGGAGCGCGGAAGAAGTACCCCGGCAGGGTCGTGTCCTCGTAGGGGATGGCGACGCGCTCGACGTCGAGGTCGACGGCGTCGACCCATCGGTCCCACGCTGCACGGTGCTTGCGGAAGGTCGCCGCGAGCTGGTCGTCGGACTCGAGCGCGGACAGGGCGTTGACCGCAACTGCGTAGTAGGTCGACGCGCGCAGGAACGCCGCCGCAGCGCTCACCGCGTGTCCACCCGCGGCTGCGTCGTCGGCCTGCTGGGCGACCCGGTCGCCCAGCGTCGACCAGGCACTGAACCATGCCTCGTGGTCCTTGTCCTTGACGTCGGCGACCGCGGCGAGCACTTCGCCGACGTCGCTGGCCCCGCTGATGGCGTGCCCCAGCACGACCCGGATCTCGTAGTCGAAGTCGTGGTTGCCGGAGAAACCGGCCGTGAACGGGCTATGGCTGAACATGTGGATCTCCTTCGCTGACGGTGTGCATCGCGCCCTACCAGATCACCCATGCGGGCGGCAACCGCGAGCGTCTCGTGCTCGCCCCTTCCCGACCTGATTCCACCGTAGGCCCATGTCCGGCACTCGCCACTGGGATGACGAAGGCTCCCTGAGCACGTCGACGACGCCTCGGCCTCGCCGTGGACGGCGCTCAGCCGTCCTGAGCGGCCTCGGCCTCATCCAGGTCGGCGAAACCGCCGAGCACCACCGTCCAGGTGATGGTCTGCCCGGTGAGGTTCTCCCCAGCGGACGACGTCACCTCGACCAGCTCCTCGTACAACCCGAGCGTCCGGTGAGAATACGTGCCCAGCTCACCGCGCAGGTATGTCTCGAAGGAGGTGTCCGTGAGCGTGTCCTCGGGGGTCCTCAACACCCGCATGGCCTGACCCAGCCGTGGGTAGCGCTCCCGGAAGGCCAGTGCCCAGCCGACCTGGACGGTGATGATCGCCTCCTGCCGCGCCACCCTGGCCACGTCGAGGACCGGCAGTCGTGGGGCGATCTCCCGGGCGTAGCGGACCGGCTCGGTCGACGCCATCATGCGGGCGTACTTCTCGGTCAGCAGGTTCCGGCCGGTGGCGTCGGCCCCCTCGAGGTCCCCCGCGTAGCTGTCCAGCAGCGGCAGCGGCCAGGTGAGGAACTGGCTGATCCGCATCTGATGGAAGGTCGGCCAGTCCCCCTGGCAGTCGGCGCGCCCACCCTCGTTGTTCACGCGTTGGAACTGAGCCCACTCGCGGGCGACGATCTCCCGGGCCACCACCAGCCGGTTCTCCCGCTGCGTCGACATCGCGTTCACGTCCGTCCCCTTGATTTCTCTCGCTGTGGTCTCACAAGCTCTTCAGCCACTCGTCGTCGATGTGCGCCTCGACGAAGGGCCGCTGCCGCTCCAGAAACGTCTCGTCGCTCTGGCTGAGCCCGCGAGCCTGAAGCTCCACGACGATCTGCCGGCAGATCTGCTCGATGAGTTCCTCCAGCCGCGCCCGCGCGGGCGCGGCGCGGCCGAAGCAGGCCGCCGACGCCAGGCACAGCACCTCAGACAGGTCACCACTCACGCCCGGGAGCCGCGAGGCCATGCGCCCGCTGAGCTTGCGCAGGGCGGCGAACTGCCACTTGTAGTACGGGAGATACCCGGCCGACGCCGGACCGTTGAGCAGGAAGACCACCGAGGCGACGGCGCGGGTGAACTCCGAGACGGCCAGCCACACCGCCTCCCCGTCGCCACGCGCGAGCATGCGTGGGACGTTGTACTGCCCGGCCTGGGCGATCATGCCCAGGCGACGCGAGACGAGCGCCAGCACGACGTCGCGCGGCATCCGCAGGAAGCCGCCACGTACCGCCCCGAAAGCACCGAAGGGGTCGACGAAGACCATGCCGTTCGTGGCGGCCGCGAGCGTCGCCTCCTCGAGCAACAGCCACTCGTGCACCCGGTCCGCAGCCGGTGCCTCCCGATAGCCCGTGATCTGTTCATAGAAGTCGCCGATCTCGAACACACCGACCCGGCGCCCGGCCCCGCGCGCGCGGGTTGTCTCGACGCGCGCCCGGACACCCCGGAACTCCCGAGGCAAGGCGTCGTAGTCCGCCTGGAGCTCGGCCCCGATCTCGGCGTGGTCGCCGGGAGTCAACCACAGGCAGAAGCCCGGACCGAAGTCGTGGTCGCGCGAGGCTTCGTCGTCGAAGCCGTAGCACTCCGACCCATGACCGACCAGCCCGACGGCGATGCGGCCTCGGTGGTGCGGGTACTTCTCCAGCATCGGACGGCCGTGGGTCTCCCAGTACTCGCGAGCCAGGGTGAGCCCCTTGATCGGCGGCCCCGCGGGACGTGCGGCGTCGTCGGAGTCCCGTGGGACGCGAGTCCGACCGACGGCGCGCGGTGGCGTGTCCGGCGTCGACTGCGCGGCGTCCTCCGCCTCAGCGAGGTTGGCCGCGGTGACCGCGTAGTAGTCGTTATCGGTCCCGTAGCACTCGGCGATGATGCCCAACGCCGCCCGGTACATGACGACCGCGTCCCCGGTGCGCCCCATCCGGAAGCATGCCTCCGCGTGACCGGCGAGGGCGGAGGCGTAGTGCGCGTCATTCTCGTGGCCTCCTTGTTGATAGATCGCCAACGACCTCTCGACATGTTCTGCGGCGTCGGCGTCGCGCCCGAGGGAGAAGCAGACGAGGGCGAGGTTGGTGCAGGTCGTCGCGATCTCCACGTCGCGCGTGGGATCGCCGGAGGACGCCTCGAGGATCGCCAGTGCGGCCGCCAGCTCCGCCGCGGCCTGCGGCTGGTCGCCCATCTCGCTGAAGAGGATCGAGAGGTTGTTGTGCAGGGCTGCCAGGCGCCGATCGGTCGGTGACATGGCGGCCTCGCTGGTGGCGAGGGCTTGCCGGTAGAGGTCGAGCGCGTCGTCGTACCTGCTGGCTGCGCGCAGGGCCGTCGCCGCGTTGATCAGGGTGGTCGCGTGGGCGTCCGTGCCCTTGATGCCCATCTGGTCCGCCAGGGTGAGCGCCCTGCTGCCGGTCGCGGTGGCGTCGTCGTGCCGGCTCTGGGAGCGGTAGAAGCCCATGAGCTCGTTGAGGATCGAGAGCTGCGCGCCCTCGTCGTGGAGGCGTTCGGCCTCGACGAGCGAGGAGAGCAGGTAGGGGTCGGCGTGAGTGGCACCCTGGTGCGCGTCGAAGATGGCATCGAGACCGCGGAGGAAGGCGTCGAGGTCATAGATCGACGTGCCGGACGGAAGAGCCATCGTCAAGCCCCCGCATCCGCTGACAGGTCGGTGTGCACCAGACCACGTTGCCATGCGATCTCCCGTGCTTCGTGGGGCTTTGGTCACCGAATCATCCGATCGCGCCCGAGAGCCCTCACTCGGCATCCGGCTGACGTTCAGAGGATTCAGGCCTTCGCCGATCAGGCGGCTATGGCATCCGCCTCCGCGAAGGACGATACTGAAGGTCCGACTGCGTCACCATCACGGCGGAGGGACTACACATGAGCACCGCGCCAGCACCGGTCGCCCCTGGGCGTGCGATCGACCCCGACGACCCGCGCGAGCAGATCTCGGTCAGCGTCCTGATGCAGAACGGCCGACTCGCCGGACGCACGTTCGCCTCGTCCGCCGAGGCCGAGGCTTGGGCACAGCCGGGCGAGCAGGTCGTCGAGTACAACCTGCTGTGCGAGTGCGACCGCTGACAGGTATCTTCGGCAGGCTGGTTGATCCAGGTCGTGGTGGGCAGTCTCGCCGGGCCGCCTGCTTCACCTCTGATCGAGGACGTCTCCCGTCCCGGGCACGGTGGCGGCGGAGCCACGGATAACGAGGTGCAATGGAAGCACCGTCTTCGCGTGGTCGATCGTGGACACCGCGGGTGAAGACCTTCGTTCGGTGATACGACGCGAGACGGTATCGAGCGCCGCTTGTGCCAGCCCGTGGATTGGTTGCTCGAGGGTGGTGAGCTTGGGCCGCAGCCACTGCCCGACGCGGATGCCGTCGCAGCCGACGACGGAGAGGTCCTCCGGGATGCTGATGCCGTGCAGCTCCGCAGCCCCGAGCATGCCCACGGCTACGATGTCGCTACCGACGAAGGCCGCGCTGGGTGCGTTGCCCGGGCGGGTCAGGTACGGGAAGGTGCTTGCGCCGAACTGTTCGGTGTAGGGGCCGTGCCGAACGAGGTCAGGGTCAGCGTGCAGGCCTGCGTCGGTCAGCGCGTCGAGGTACCCACGCAGGCGTTCCTGTGTGGTCGAGAGTCCCTGTGGTCCGGCGACGTGCGCGATGCGGGTGTGGCCCAGCTGGATCAGGTAGCTCGTCGCCTGGTAGGCGCCGCCGTAGTTGTCGACGGTGATGGTGTCGACGGCGAGTTCGAGGTCGATCTCTTCGTCGATCACGACGACGGGGAGTCCGTCTGCGACCGCTTTCGCGAGGCGGTCGTTGGACCGATTCATGCCGACGTAGATGATCGCGTCGATGGTGTCGTTGCTGGCGAAGAGCTGGCTGAGGCTCGATTCGCGTTCCCCGTGCGTGCCGCTGATCGCGATGAGGATGACGATACCGCGCGCGGCTGCGAGGTCCGTGCACTCTTCGGCGAGGGCCGCGAAGAAGGGATTGGTGAGGTCGGGGAGGACCATGGCCACGGTGCTCATCCCCGGGGTGGCACCGTGGGAGGGGCTGGCAACCTTGTAGCCGATCGCGGCGACCGCGTCGTCGATGCGAGCGGCTGTCTCAGGTTGGACGTTGAGCTGACCCCGCAGGTAGCGCGAGGCGGTGGAGGTCGAGACTCCGGCCTGTTGCGCAACGTCTTTCAGTGTCACGGGGTTCTCCTTGCGCTCACTCGCGGAGCCTATCGGGAATCTGAGATGGATGCTGCTGCGGCCTGCGCAGGGCGGGCAGTTGACAACATTCTCCACCGCAACTAGCGTGTTGCGCAATATCAACACAACATTGCGCAACGACGTGCCGGCCGCCCATCAGCTGCCACAGTTGCCGTGAACTCAATGAGGAGGTCAGCATGAGCACAGTGCTCCTAGCTGGAGAGTCTTGGATCAACGCCGCGACCGACTACAAGGGCTACGACGCCTTTCCCCACGCCCAGCTCGAGATCGGGTGCGAAGGGCTCCTGACCGCGCTCGCCGCCGAAGGCCACGACGTCACACACATGCCGTCGCACCTCGTCTCGACCGACTTCCCCAACACCCTCGACGAGCTCAACGCCTATGACGTGGTGATCCTCTCCGACGTCGGCGCGAACACGCTCCTGCTGCCGCCCGTCGTCTTCTCCCAAGGGCGCCCCTCCCCCAACCGCCTCAAGCTCCTCGCCGAATGGGTGCGCCAGGGCGGCGGACTCATGATGGCCGGCGGGTACCTCAGCTTCCAAGGATTCCAGGCCAAGGCCAACTACCACGGCACCGCCGTCGAGGCAGTCCTCCCCGTCGAGATCCTCCCCTACGACGACCGGGAAGAGACCCCCGAAGGCATTGGCGGCCACCTCACCGACGTCGCACACCCGGTCACCGCGGGGCTCGACGCCGAGTGGCCCATCCTGCTCGGCTACCAGAAGCTCACCGCCAAGGCGGACGCCACCGTGCTGGCCACCATCGAAGGTCGCCCCCTCGTCGCCGTCCGCGACGAAGGCAAGGGCCGCACGCTCGCCTTCGCCTCCGACATCTCCCCGCACTGGGCTCCCCGCGAGTTCATGGACTGGGACGGCTACGGCAAGCTCTTCGGCCAAGCCATCACCTGGCTCGCAGGCAGATGAGCGACCCCGGCGGGCGCGACCTGGCACCCGAGATCGTCGTCGTCGGAAGTCTGAACATGGACATCCGGCTCACCGTGGACCGCATCCCGCACTCCGGGGAGACCATCAGCGCCACCGGTCTCAAGCGCTCCCCCGGCGGAAAGGGCGGCAACCAGGCCGTCGCCGCAGCGCGGCTCGGCCGCCGCGTCGCCATGGTCGGCGCTGTCGGCGACGACGACGCGGGCCGCGAGATCGCTGACCGGCTGGGCGCCGAAGGTCTCACTACCAGGGCCGTCGCACAGCTGACCGACGTTCCCACCGGAACTGCCGTCATCCTCTGGGAACAGCCAGAATCGACGATCGTCATCGAAGCTGGCGCCAACGCACGTGTCGACGAGGCCTACGTGCGCGAGCACGCAGACACCGTCAGGTACGCACGCATCGTGCTCTGCCAGTGCGAGACGCCCCTCGGCGCTCTGGCCGCAGTGGTGGACCTCGCCCAAGGCGTCAAGATCCTCAACCCCGCACCCGCGGTGGCAGTACCGCGGGAGATTCGCGACGGGTTCAACATCTTGGTCCCCAACCGGTTCGAGCTCGCGACCCTCGCCAACGCGAACACCGTTCCACGCACCCTCGAAGGCGTGGTCGCACTGGCTAAGAGCCTGGAGTTTCCAGGGTCTGTGGTTGTCACCTTGGGCGAAGACGGCAGCGTCGTCATCCCCAATGGCGGCAGGGACGCGGTGCATGTACCCGCCATACCGGTCAACGCGATCGACACGACGGCCGCCGGAGACAGCTTTTGCGCTGCCCTCGCCGATGGTCTGCTGCGCGGTGAAGACCTGGTGGGCGCAGCCCGCTGGGCCGCGCGAGTCGCCGCCGTGACTACGACCAAGCACGGGGCCATCGAATCGCTCCCGTACCCCACCGACATTCCCAACCCCACTTTGTTGTAGCAACGCACCGGCATAGTGTCGGTACGCACGAAAGGCTTCGGTTCCGCAATGACGCACACCACGCCAACCCCTCAGGGTTCGCTCACCAGTCCGACGGCCGCTGCCCAGCGGACCGCCAGCCCTACCCCGCTCAAGAAGGTGAAGGACACAGCGATGTTCCTCTTGGTCATCGCGACCGTCCTCGCCGGAGCGCTTGGCCCCATGCAAGCCGCGGTGAACGGAAAGCTCGGCCAGACGATCGGTGACGGCCACGCCGCCGCGCTGATCTCCTTCGGGGTCGGTCTGGTCTTCATGTTCATCGTGGTCTTCTCGCGCCAGACCACGCGCCGTCAGGCGTTGGCCGTACCCGGGCAGATCAGGGCCCGCACCATCCCGTGGTGGAACTACCTCGCCGGCCTGTGCGGCGCGGTCATCGTTCTTTCCGAAGGCGTCACCGTCGGTGTCCTCGGAGTAGCGACCTTCCAGATCTCGCTCATGTCCGGTCTGGTCATCTCCGGTCTGGTCTGTGACCGTCTCGGAGTGACTGCATCTGGGAAGCAGCCGCTGACGACGCCCCGACTGATCGGCGCGGTCATGACCATCATGGCGACGGTGATCGTCATCTCCCCGAACTTCTCCGTCCCCAGCACCATCATTCTCGCGATCATGCCGTTCGTCGGTGGTCTGCTCGCCGGGTGGCAGCCGGCAGGCAACGCTGCGGTGGCCGACGTGAGCGGATCGATGCTCGTCTCGATCGGTTGGAACTTCCTCGTCGGTTTTGCCGCCCTGCTCCTGGCCTATGGCATCCGTGCAGTCACCACGGGTGTCAGCCTCACGCTGCCCAGCGAATGGTGGATGTACCTCGGTGGCCCCCTCGGTCTGCTGTCTATCGCCCTCATGGCGATTCTCGTGCGCCGACTGGGACTCCTACTTCTGGGTCTTGCTTCCGTCGCCGGCCAGCTGGTGGGCTCGGTCATCCTTGACGCAGCGATCCCGTCCTTGGGGCACGCCATCCACGCCGCAACGATCATCGGAACGATCGTTGCTCTCGTCGCAGCAGCTATCGGAATGATCCCGTCCAAGAAGAACGACTCGCTGACCACAGCCGCGGCTGTCGGCGGCGGTGAAGCAGGGGAGGTCGGTCCCCGATGAGCCAGCCGGCGCAGGCAGCACGGGTGACACCCATCGGGGTCGTCCAGACCGTCACCGGGCCGGTCGCGGCGGCTGACCTCGGACTGATCCTGCCGCACGAGCATCTGTTCAACGACCTCTCCGGGGTGGTCGACGAGCCGAGCTACGCCTTTTCCCGCGCCGTAGTTCACGAACCGGTCTCGGCGGCAATCGCCTGGGCGCTGCGTCAAGACCCGTACTGCTGCGTCGACAACATGGCGGGCAAGTCGGTTGCCGAAGTCTCCGCTGAGATCACGAGCTTCGCGGCTCTGGGTGGGCGCACTGTCGTCGACGCGACACCGAGCCCGGTCATCGGGCGCAACCCCCAACGCCTGCTCGAGGTGGCCCGGGGCACCGGTTTGAACATCGTCATGGGGTGCGGTGCGTATCTGGAGAAGTTCGAGGGCGACGCCATCGCGGCCCGCGCCATCGACGTTCAGGCGGCGGCGATCAGTGCGGAGCTCACCTACGGAGTGGGTCAGACGGGCATTCGTCCCGGCGTCATCGGTGAGATCGGGGTCTCCCCGGACTTCACCGCCGGTGAGCATGCGTCACTGAGGGCGTCGGCGCTCGCCCAGCTGGACCATCCGCACGTCCCGCTGCTGATCCACCTGCCGGGTTGGCAACGTCGGGCGCACGAGATTCTCGATGTGGTGGTCGGCGAGATGGGTGTGCGCCCCGAGAAGGTCGTCCTGGCGCACATGGACCCTTCTGCCGAGGACTCCGACTACCAGCGCTCCGTCGCCGATCGCGGCGTGTGGATCGAGTTCGACATGGTGGGCATGGACGTCACCTTCCCCAAGGAAGGCGCCTCCCCTGACCCGCACGTCACCTCAAGGGCCGTGCACGGTCTCATCACGGCCGGGTTCGCCGGTCAGATCTTGCTCAGCCACGACGTGTTCCTCAAACAGATGTGGGTGCACAACGGCGGCAACGGCTTCGCGTACGTGCCCACCGTGTTCACCGAGATGCTGGCCAAGCGTGGTATCGAGCGCGGCGTACTCGACGCGCTCATACGAGACAACCCCGCCCGGATGCTCACCGCCTAGGTTCGACTCCCGTCGCGCAACCCCCGTCCATCACGTCATCTTGTGAGGGGCGGGGTTTGCGCTGTGCGGCCGCGCGCTGGGACAGAGACCGCTGGTCAAGATCGTATGGGTCAGACCGTCCGTGGGACCTACGTCTACGTCTGCGACCCCAAGCTCCGCAGCCATCTGAGGACCTAGGTCAGGTCGCGGACCTGACAACTTGGTTCTCCGTCCGTGGCACGCGGGGCTCGACGTCGCCACCGCCTTTCGTTGAGACTAGGCTCCAGCAGACTTCGGTGATTCTCTATTCCTGCTCGGACTGCGATCCTAGAGTGCAACGTAGCCGCCGTCTGCCGCAGCGGGTGCGAACATGAACCCATGCCCCTGCTGTCCCTCACGCGCTGCCCCACGGCAGCGCTCGCCGCGTCCGCGCTCGCCGTCGTCCTGATCGCGGGGTGCGGCGTCGGGCAGGAAGAACGTCCCACGCCACCGCCTGCCGGTGCCGGGCTCGACTACCAGCTGGGCGGGGCCTATCCACCGCCCGACGGCGTCCAGATCGTCGTGCGCGACGTGTCGGACTCCCCCGCCGGCGCCGGATATGACGTCTGCTACGTCAACGGCTTCCAGACTCAGCCCGGCGAGAGCGCAGCGTGGCTCCGCGACCATCCCGATGTCGTGCTGCGTGACGCCGGCGGCGAGCCCGTCGCCGACCCTGGCTGGCCCGACGAGCTGCTCCTGGACACCTCGACCGACGCGCAGCGCCGCGAGATCGCGGAGGTCGTCGGAGCCCAGGTCGACGCGTGCGCGAAGGCGGGCTTCGACGCCGTCGAACCCGACAACCTGGACTCCTTCTCCCGCTCGGACGGTGCCCTCACGCTCGAGGACAACCTTGCGCTCGCGACCCTGCTGATCGAGCGTGCGCACGCCCGCGGCCTGGCGATCGGGCAGAAGAACACGGTCGAGCTGGACACACGGGGCCCGGCGCTCGGCTTCGACTTCGTGGTCGCGGAGGACTGCGCGGTCTACGACGAGTGCGGGGACTACGCCGCCGCCTACGGCCCGCACGTCCTGGAGATCGAGTACGACGACGAGCCCGGGTTCGCAGGCCGCCTCGCCGCAGCGTGCGCGACCGGCAGCTCCGTCGTGGGCCGCGACCGCGCGCTCTCGACGCCCGACGACCCGGGATATGTCTTGGAGTCCTGCTAGTCAGATACGAGTGTCGCCGCTGCCTGAGATCGACGTCGCGAGGCCGTCCAGGATCAGGTCGAGTCCGAATGCGAACTCATCGCCAAAGTCGTGGCCGGGCTGGAAGACGTGCTCGACGGCCAGCTCGACAAGGTAGGGATAAGAACCGTCGGAGAATGACTGCACGATCGGTTCCCCGGGTCCAGCGGCCATCCCCGACCCGACTGGCGGCAGAGCCGCCTCCTGAAGCGCGAATCCGTAGACGTAGCTGTCGAGGAGTGCATACGCGTGGGCGGTCATGGGTACCGAGAAGCCTCCTCTGCGCAGGACGCCGATGATCCTGTCGTGATGTCGCAGCGTTGCGGGACCGGGGGTGGTTCGCGACTCCAGGAGCGCGATCGCCCACGAGTTGCGAGTCAGCACTCGACGGGCGGAGTGCGCCCACTGATGCAGCTCCGGCCGCCAGGCGCCCGCCAATGACGGCAGCTCGATCTGGCTGAAGACGAGATCGACGATGCCGTCGAGGATTTCGTCCTTGTTCGCGACGTAGTGGTACAGCGACATCGGCTTGACCCCCAGCGCGTGCGCGAGCGAGCGGATGGTCAGAGATCCGATCCCCGACTCGCCTGCGATGCTGATGGCTCCGCGCAGCACGCGCTCTCGGCTCAGTGGCGTGCGCAGTTCGGGACTCACGCGATCGGGGTCTGACATCTTGCCCGGAGCATATCTCACCTTCGTACTATGTACGGTAGAGTTCGTACTAAGTACGACGATGGCCGGACCCATCGGCCGAAGGGATGCGGTCATGGCATCGGTAGGACAGCACGACGCGCAGGATGACCACCTGAAAGGTTCGGCGTCGGAGGTCACCATGCGGGCGATCGTCCAGCATCGGTACGGCTCAGCGGGCGCCTTGCACCTTGAGCAGGTTCCCCGACCAGAGATCGCCGACAACGAGGTGCTCGTCCAGGTGCATGCCGCAGGCCTGAGTCGCGGCACGTGGCATCTCATGACCGGTAGGCCGTACGTGATGCGACTCGCCCTGGGGTTCCGCGGCCCCAAAGAACCGGTGATCGGCCAAGACCTGGCCGGCACGGTGGTCGGGGTAGGTTCGGCGGCCACCCGGTTCTCCATCGGTGACGAGGTATTCGGGATCGGTCAGGGATCCTTCGCCGAGTACGCGCCCGCCCGCGAGGACAAGCTCGCGCGCAAGCCGGCGAACGTCACCTTCGAGCAGGCCGCATCCGTCCCGGTGTCGGCACTCACCGCCCTGCAGGGCCTGCGCGACGTCGGCCGGGTCGCGCCCGGACAGAAGGTCTTGATCGTCGGCGCATCCGGCGGTGTCGGCACCTTCTCCGTGCAGCTCGCCAAAGCATTCGGAGCCGAGGTCACCGGCGTGTGCAGCACCGCGAAGCTCGACCTGGTGCGCTCCCTCGGCGCCGATCACGTCGTCGACTACACGACCACCGACTTCGCCCAGAGCGCCCACTGTTACGACCTGATCCTCGACATCGGGGGCGATGCGAGCCTCACGCGGCTCCGCAGAGCGCTCACCCACCGCGGGACGCTCGTCATCGTCGGCGGCGAACAGGGTGGCAGCTGGATCGGCATGAGCCGACAGCTCCGCGCCGTCGCGCTATCGCCGCTGGTCCACCAACGGCTTGCCACGTTCATCGCGACGCAGAACACCAGCGACCTCGAGAGGCTCACCGATCTCATCGAGACCGGCGCCGTCTCGCCCACGATCGACCGGACATTCCGGCTCGAACAGATGCCGGACGCGATGCGCTACCTCGAAGCCGGACACGCACGCGGAAAGGTCGCCATCGCCATCTGAGACCACTCGATCATCACCGATGAAAGACGTGCGCAATATCCACAATCACGATTCAGCAGGGCAAGATGCCGGCGCTGTCGATGACCATGCTCGTGGCCGGGGTGGTGCTCGGTCTGGCCGGGATCTCAGCATTGGCCCGGTCCTGGGCAGTCCCGTGGGGACTGGCCGGGATCGCCCTCGGCGTGTTCTTGATCCTGCTCGGCGCCGCCCGCCTGGGGCGGGCGATCGCACCCGGAGCGCCGCACGAGATCGACGCCGACGGGACGGAAGCGTCAGAACCCGCGCATCTCACGGGCCACCTCGATCCTGTGCTGTCACGCTGGCTCTGGATTTTCAAGTGGCTTCTCGCCCTCCCGCACTACGTCGTGCTCGGGATGCTCGGCTTCGCATTTATGGTGGTGACCGTCGCTGCAGGAATCGCCATCCTGTTCACCGGCCGCTATCCAGCGTCGCTGTTCCAGTTCACGGTCGGCGTCTTGCGTTGGCACTGGCGTGTTGCCTTCTATTCCTATGGAGTTCTGGGTACTGACCGCTATCCCCCGTTCACGCTGGCGCGCTGCGACTACCCGGCAGAGTTCGACGTCGTGTACCCGCTCAATCTCTCCCACTGGAAGGTTCTGTTCAAGTCCTGGCTGCTCGCTTTGCCGCAGCTGTTGATCGTTGCCGCCTTCACCGGGGGCGCGTGGCCGTCGACGTCGAGCAAGGGCTTCTCGTTGCTGGGGCTCTTGGTTCTGATTGCCGCCATCATCCTTCTGTTCACCGGCGTGTACCGGCTCGGACTGTTCAACCTGCTCATGGGCATCCACCGGTGGTCCTTCCGCACCATGACCTACGTGGCCCTGATGAGCGACAGGTATCCGCCATTCCGGCTCGACCAGGGAGCGCTGGATCCACCGTCCAACCCGTCGAGCATGGGAGCCGGTTGAGATGGAACGAGGCCCGGGCGGACCGATGACCGGCAGGACGGTGTTGGTCACCGGTGGCAGCGCAGGCATCGGTCGGGCGACCGCCGTAGGCCTGGCCACGATGGGGGCGCGTCTCGCCATCACCGGCCGGCACCCCGAGCGCGTCGAGGCCGCGGCTCGTGAGGTTCGCGCAGCCGGAGGTGGCCAGGTCGACGTGTTCGTCGCGGACCTGTCCTCGCAGTCGGAGGTGCGGCAGCTGGCTGACGAGGTACTTGAGAGACTGTCCAAGATCGACGTGCTGATCAACAACGTCGGCGGCTACTGGGACACGCGGCACGTCACCGCTGATGGGCTCGAGCGCACCTTCGCACTCAACCACCTAGCACCGTTCCTGCTCACTTCCCTCCTGCTCGAGCGACTCGAGGAGAGCGCCCCGGCTCGTGTTGTCACCGTCGCTTCCAACGCCCAGACCATGGGACGGATCGACTTCGACGACCTTCAAGGTGAGCAGTCCTACTCCGGCTCACGGGCCTACAACCAGTCCAAGCTTGCCAACGTCCTCTTCACCTACGAGCTCGCCCGGAGACTCCGGGGTACCTCCGTCACAGCGAACGCGGTACACCCCGGCATGGTGAACACATCGTTCGGGGCGGGTGACCCGAGCACGGTGCAACGACGGCTCGTCCCATTCTTCCGACCGTTCATGAGGAGCCCCGCACGCGGGGCGGCAACGTCGATCCGTGTGGCTTCCGCGTCGGATCTCGCGCAGGTCACGGGCGTCTACTTCTCCAACAGCAAGCCACAGAAATCGTCCACGCAGAGCTACGACGAGACCGTCGCGGCACGACTCTGGCAGGTGAGCACCACCCTCACCGGCCTAGCTGAGACAAGGAGAACACCATGACCACCCCCGACCGCACGACAGCAACGACCCAAGTCCCGATGGACCCGCTGAGGAAGACCGCGCTCGTCGCCGGCGTGCTCTACCTGATCACCTTTGTCTCGATCCCGACCCTCGGGCTCTACAGCGCGATCCGAACCGACCCGAACTTCATCACCGGCCCGGGCCCAGACACTGCCGTGATGGTCGGCGCCATGCTGGAGATCATCGTGGCCCTCGCCGGCATCGGCACCGCCGTCGTGCTCTACCCCGTGGTCAAGAGACAGAACCAAGGAGTCGCGCTGGGCTTCGTCGGCGCACGAGTTCTCGAGGCCGCGACGATATTCGCCGGCGTGGTGGCGCTTCTGTCGATCGTCACCCTTCGTCAGGACGGAGCCGGAGCGGGCGCCCTGGTCACCGGCCAGGCGCTCGTCGCTCAGCGCGAGTGGACGACCCTCCTCGGGCAGAGCTTCATGCCGGCTGTCAACGCGCTGCTGCTCGGCTCCCTGCTGTACCAGTCGCGTCTGGTACCGCGGATTCTTCCCATCATCGGCTTCATCGGGGCGCCCCTGCTCGTCGCCTCCGACATCGGCATCCTGTTCGGCGCCTGGGAACCGGTGTCCACCGTCCCGGGGCTCGCCGTCATCCCCATCGCGCTCTGGGAGTTCTCGCTCGGCATCTGGCTGACGGTCAAAGGCTTCAAGCCGTCCCCGATCACAGCCTCGATAGGAACGACCAGCACCTCCCGCCCACGGTGATGTGGGGCTTTCGGTCGGGTGTCCTTGTGCCCTGGTCGAGCCAGGCCGCGTACACGCAGGCGATGGCCGCGGTCCTACCATGTCCCAGGAGGCGACGACGATGACACAGTCCGCACGGGTTCTGCTGGTCGAGGACGATAGCCAGCTCTCCGCGATGCTCGAGGAGCTCCTCACTGACGAGGGATACGCCGTCGACGTCGCGGGGGACGGCCAACGCGGCCTCCACCTGGGGCTGACCAGGGCGTACGACGTCCTTGTCCTCGATCGTGGGCTCCCGGCGATCGAGGGTCTCGACCTGCTCGGCCGGCTGCGAGGGCGCGGCGTGCTCACCCCAGCGCTCGTCCTGTCCGCGCTGGGCAACCCTGCCGACCGGGTGGCCGGGCTCGACGCCGGCGCGGAGGACTACATGTCCAAGCCCTTCGACCTCGACGAGTTCACCGCCCGGCTCCGTGCGCTGCGCCGCCGGGGAGGTGGCGGCTCGCTCCCGGACACGGGAACCGTCCGCTTCGGTGCCCTCGAGCTCGATGCGGGCACCCGCCGAGTCACCGCCGCGGACGGGACGGTCGTGGGTCTCTCGGAGCGGGAGTGTTCCCTCCTCGACCTCCTGGCTCGCCGCCCTCGCCAGGTGTTCTCCCGCGGTGAGATCCTCAACCGAGTCTTCGAGGGCACCGAGGACGAGGGCGCGGTCGACACGTACGTCTACTACCTCCGGCGCAAGCTGGGCCGGGAGGTCGTGACGACCGTCCGCGGTCTGGGCTACCGCCTGGGGCGGGGATGAGCCGCCCCACTCCCCTGACCTCGGCCGAGCAGGGGCGGCTCCGACAGACGGCCCGACGCCTGGGACTGCAGACCGCCGCGCTCGTCCTCGTCTGCCTGACCCTGGTCGGGGCGGTTGTGGTGGGAGTCGTGAAGCGGGGGCAGACCGAGGACGGCGAGCGCCGCATCGAGGCCGCGGCCCGATCGATCGACGACGTCCACGACGCCCCGACCGGCATGTGGGTGGCGATCAAGGGGCCCCGTGGGCTCGAGGTCTCGGACACCATGCCGATTGGTCTCCCCGACCTCGCCATCATGGACGAGGTTGCACGATCAGGTCAGGACCGCCGGACCCGGATCGAGGTCTCTGCCGGGACGCTCACGGCCTTCACCGCGCAGTCCCGCGGCCGGACGGTCCAAGTGGTCCTCGACCCGCAGGAGGCACGGGAGGAGATGGAACGACTCGTGACTGCGCTCGTCGTCGCCGGCGGGGTCGGAGTCATCCTGGCAGGACTGGGAGGTACCTGGCTCGGGCGACGTGCCGTTCGCCCCACGGTCGAGGCTCTTGCCCTGCAGCGCCGGTTCGTCGCCGACGCGAGCCACGAGCTGCGGACCCCGCTCACCCTGCTCTCGACGAGGGCGCAGCTGCTCAAGCGGCATGTCCGCGCCGAGCACGGGCTGTCGAGCGGCTCACGACTGCCCGAGGACGTGGACGGCCTGCTGGAGGACACCCGGGCGTTGACGTCCATCCTGGAGGACATGCTCCTCGCGGCCGACGCACGCTCGGTCGACCTGACCGAGGTCGACATCGCCGTGATCGCCGACGCGACGGTCGACGCGGCGCGCGCCACGGCCCAGGGACGCCACGTCGAGCTCGCCAGGTCCGGCCCGTCGTCGGTCGTCGCAACCGTCTCGGCTGTGTCGGTGCGGCGAGCGGTGACCGCCCTGGTCGACAACGCCCTCGACCACGCCACGGGCCACGTGGGGGTCGTCGTCGCCCGCGACGGTGATGCCGTCGTCGTGCGGGTCGAGGACGACGGCCCGGGAATCGCAGGTGAGGCTGCCGACCTCTTCGAGCGGTTCGCCTCCCGGCGTACGGGAGCACCTCCTGAGGGCGACCGCCGCCACTACGGACTGGGCCTGGCGCTCGTCGCCGAGGTCGCGGCCCAGCACGGCGGGTCCGTCGTCGCCGGCCCGCGCCCAGACGGTCGGGAGGGTGCGGCCCTCACGCTACGCCTGCGGGCAGCTGGACCTGCGCCCCGGCGGTGACCACTCCCCCGCCGGGCAGGACCGCGAAGGCATCACGCGCGCCCTGGCCGATCGCCCAGGCGACTCCCTCCGGGCCGAGCACGAGGACGCACGTCGCGAGGACGTCCGCGGTCGTGAGGCTGTCGGCGACCACGGTCGCGGCGACGAGGGTGCGCGCCGGTCCCCCGGTGCGACCGTCCCACACGTGGGCACCTCGCTCGTAGGTCCCCGACGTCGCGACCGCCCCGTCATGCTGCTCGACGACGGCGACGACCCGCCGCGGATCGCCCGGGTCACGGACACCGGTGCGCCAGGGCCGCCCCGGCTCGGGCTCCCCGTGGGTGACAACATCGCCTCCAGCGTTCAGACAGAAGTTCCTGACCCCACGCGCGAGAAGCTCCTCGGCCGCACGCTGCGCTGCCCACCCCTTGACAACACCGTTGGTGTCGAGCGATCCGTCGGGGGCGTGGATGCTGAAGGCACCCGAGCTGGCGATGCCCGCCCAACGCGCGATCTCGAAGACCTCCACAAGATCGGCAGACGCGGTCGTCTCGCCGCGCTCGTAACGGCGCAGCTCGCTGTTGCTCCGGAACGGGCTGAAGCGTTCGTCGGCGGACCGCAGGACTTCGAAAGCGGCGCTCATCGCCTCGCCCGCCGTGCGCTCGTCGGGCGCGTCACGAATGTCGATCGAGATAGGGATGCCCATGATGTGCTCCGTCCGGCGCACGGGTCAGCCCACCTGGTCGATCGCCGACTGCACGGACTCGCGGTAGCCCTCAGAGGTGTAGGTCGCTCCGGAGACGGTGTCGATCGTCGCGGACTGGGCCGCGAGCACCTCCTTCGCCAGAGTCGGGGTCGACCGCGCCGCGATCTGGACGCTCTCACGCTCCGCGCTCGGTGACTGGAGTGTCCGGACGTCGACGATCGTGGACCCGGTGAACGTCACCGACACCTGCACGGGACCGTAGCGCGTCTGGGACACCGATCCCGCGACGGTCACGGTGCTCGACGTCGTCGACCCGGGCGCTGGCGTCGCGGTGTCCGACGGGCTCGGGGTCGCGTTCGCCGACGATGCTGCACTCCCGGTCGACGGGGACACCGGACTTGAGGAGGATGCGACCGGCGCCGCCGTGACAGGCGCCACCTGATCCGTCCCGGCCAGCGGGCCGAATCGGGTGAACGCGACCGTGCCGATCGTCGCGAGCGTCCCGGTGTAGATGAGAGTTCCGCGCCACCGTGGTGTGGTCATGACAGGCTCAGCTCCTCGTGATGGATGGCGCTGCGGGGAACGCCGAGGGCGCGCACCGAGCGGACGACGGTCGAGATCAGCCCTTCGGGGCCGCAGACGAAGACGTCACGGTCAGCGATGTCAGGGACGAGTCGCAGGAGATTGTGGGGGTCGAGCGGGTCGTACCCGAGGTCGGCCCGACGCCCCGGTAGTGCGACGTACCGCAGGGACAGCGAGCCGGAGAGCTCTCGGCTCAGCGCCAGGCCCTCTGACGTGTGGGCCCGATGCACGACGACGACGTCGTGACCACGCCGGACCAGGTCCTCAGCGAGCGACCGGATCGGTCCGATGCCGGCGCCTCCCGCGACGAGAAGGGTGCGCGCAGACCACGCCTGCTCGGCCGTGAACCGGCCGAACGGACCTTCGACGAGGACCCTCGTGCCTGGACGCAACCGGGCCGTCGCGGCCGAGTGGTCGCCGAGCGCGGCGACGGTCACCCGCAGCCGGTCCGAGGTCGGGATCATCGAGAGGGAGTAGGGATGCGCAGTCCACAGGTGCCCCATCGTGAGGAAGCGCACGAGGACAAACTGCCCTCCCCGAGCCTCGAGGCGTTCTAGCCCTGAGCCGCGCAACCACACGCTCACCATCCCGGCTCCCTCCGGGACGACCTGCTCGACCCGCAGCATCATCTGCCGGCCGGCGACGAGCGGGATGAGCACGCGCCATGTGAGCAGGGCCGACGCCGTGGCGACGTAGAGGCCGATCCAGACCGCCCGAGCGACCGGAGCGTCGACGAAGTGCGTTCCGGCCGCGATCTGGTGCCCGAAGGTGAGGAAGATGGCGACATACACCGACAGATGGATCACGAACCAGACCTCGTACGACAGGACCCTGCGGGCCAGTCGCGCACTCGAGAGCCCCACCACCAGGAAGATCCCCGTCCCCACGACGGCGCTGAGCAGCTTCGGTTGTCTCGCGATGAGCGAGAGGGCCTCCGGCCACAACGCCTCGTGATCAAGAAGCCCGCCCCCGACGATCATGAGTCCCACGTGGGTGAGCACCAGGAGCACGACGGTCGTACCGAGCGACCGGTGCCACCCGACGAGGCGATCCATCCCGACCGCGCGCTCGAAGAACGGCACCCGTCCGATGAGCAGAAGCTGGAGGCAGACCAGATAGGCGGCGAGCAGACCGGCCAGCTCACCCGCACTCGTCAGCGCGCCTCCTGGAGTCGACCCAGCAGATGCGGGGGTCCCCGCCCACCAGAACACGAGCACGGCTGCCGCGCCGCCCAGTACGACTGCGTGCACCGCCAGCCGGGCCTGGGGCCACCGTCCATGAGCGGTGGTTGCCGTGACTGTGCCCCTGGCGGTCTGGCGAGTTCTGCGTTCCGTGAGGGTGCTCATGTGCCCAGCGTGCCGTGCGATTCTCAGAGGATTCTCGGAACGCCCGAGGCTAGGTGATCAACGACTGGAGCAGGTCAGCCGCGGTCTCACGACCACGTGCCGCGCGGATGGCCGCGCCAAGACGCGCTGCCTCATGTCGACACGACTCGTCTGCGAGCACGTCATCGATCACGGCCCGGACCTGGGCCGGTGTGGACGACGACGGGAGCGTGGCTCCGGCACCCAGGTCGTGGATTCGCTGCCCGATGAGCGGCTGATCGAAGGCGGGATTCATGGGCAGGACGACGAGCGGAAGGTCGTGGGCCAGGGCGAGCATCGTTGTCGAGTGACCACCGTGCCCGACGACGAGGGAGACCCCGGGCATGACCTGGGCGTGAGGTACGAACCGTCGTACCTCGGCGTTGGCGGGTGGATGCAGGTCGTCCGGGTCGACGGCGGGACCGGTCGTCAGGAGGACGCGGACGGGGAGATCCGCCACGGCGTCCAGGATGTTCTGCATCACCGCGGTCTGCCCCGCGATGTAGGTCGTGCTGAGGCTGACCAGGATCGTCGCGGACGACGTCCGCCGGTTTCCCGGCTCTCCCTCGATGGTCGGCAGGACCGGTCCCGTGTAGCTGATGGCCAACGGTTTCTCGGTCGGACGATCAAGCTCTTCGAGCGTGACCGCCACGACCGCGACGGCCTTCGACCACAGCTTCCAGGGGTTGAGGCCGACGATCTGGGCAACCGCACCGGGTGCGCCACCCGCCATCTTCTCCGCCACAGCTGCGAAGAGAGAGTGCACGAACACCACGTGACGGATTCCGCCGCGGGATGCCGCGTCGAGGGCCCCATAGAGCAGGCAGTCGATCACGACGAGGTCAGCCGGATGTCGCCCGACCTCTGCAACAAGGTCTCGACCAAGACTGCGACCGACGAGCAGGCGAAGGAACCCGACCTTGGTGGCGATGGAGCCCCGTCTGCCCGTCGCGGTCCAGGGGCCGGGGGTGCGGTAGGCGGCGAACCCGAACCCGGCCAGCTCGAGGCTCTCCCGCTGCTGGTGCTGGCCGAGGAAACGGATGTCGTCTCCCCGGCGTTGCAACTCCCTGCCGATCTCGACGGCAGGGGTGACATTGCCCCCGCCGTCCCAGGTGACGAACAGTATCCGTGACATCTCAGGTCCTCTCCCCATATGAAGTCTGACGGAGGGATCAGGAAGATGCTCGGTCTGGCTCCGTCGCGGTGTCCTCGGGCGAAGGCAGCGGAAGGGTGAGCACCATGTGCGCGCCGGCACCCCGTGGTTCCGGATCCACGATCTGCAGGTCACCTCCGTGGGCGCGCGCGACCTCGCGGGCGATCGCCAGACCGAGACCCGACCCACCGCTGGTCCGTTCCCGGCTCACGTCCAGGCGCACGAAGCGCTCGAACACCCGCTCCCGCTCCGCTGCGGGGATCCCTGGCCCGTCGTCGATCACCTCGAGCTGAGCCATCGCGTTCACGACATGAAGACGCAGCGTCACTGTCGAGCATGCGTACCGGGTCGCGTTGTCCGTGAGGTTGCGCACCGCCCTGACCAGGTTCTGGACGTCCCCGTGCACGCGCACCGACCGGATGTCGAGGACGATGCGGTGCTGGCCGAGCGGTCGGAGGCGGGCGGCCTCGGTGGTGACAACATCGTCCAGGTCCACGTCGTCGGACCTCATGACCAATCCGTGCTCATCGGAGCGGGCCAGCAAGAGCAGATCAGCCACCAGCCGCTCGACCCGGTCGGTCTCGATCAGGACTGTCTGGGCGCCTTCCTGCCACGTGAGGACGTCGGGGTGTGCACCCGCGAGCTCAGCGGTCGCGCGGATCGTCGCCAGCGGGCTGCGCAGCTCGTGGGAGGCATCGGCGACGAACTGGCGTTGCGAATCCGCTGCGCGCTGCAGCCTCGCGAGCATGAGGTTCATCGTCTCCGCCAGACGGGCGATCTCGTCACCGGACGACGGCACCGGCACTCGTGCCCCCAGGTCCACCGCCGAGACCTCGCTGACCCGCTGCCGGATCGCTTCGACCGGCGCGAGCGCGCGCCCGGCCATCCAGTACGACGTTCCGCCCACGACCAGGAGCATCAGCGGATAGCCGATGCCGAGCAGGGTCACGACCACCCCGATGCTGCGATCGACCGTCTCCAGGTTCTGCGCCGTGATCACCCGGGCGACCCCCTGCGGAGTCTGGACCCCAGTGATGACCACGACGAACGGCTCGTCCTCGCCACTCGGCAAGCTGTCCAGGGTCTCGACGACGACCTCACCCGGGCCGGGAGTCGCCGTGGATGCCGGCTGCTCGCCCGCGACGGTCGAGGTCGCCGCCGTCACGAGTCCTCCCGGCGTCACAACCTGGACCAGCGCGCGCTCACCCGCGCCCGCGGTCACCGCCGCGATGTCGACCGAGTCGACGTCGCCGTCGATGATCTGTGCAGCCACCTGGGCACCCTGGTCCTTGGCGACGGTCGTCAGCTCACGCACCAGCTCACGACGCTGCAGGACGACAAGGGCTACAGCAGCCACGGCCAGCGCGACCGCAACGACCAGGACCGCGGCCAGCGCGGTCCGGACACGCACCCCGCGCAACCCGTGCAGCGACGTCGGCCACCTCACCTGTGCCTCGCTTCTCTCGCCTGCGAACCTGGCCAGCTCAGGCCGAGCATCTCATGGTGACCAGGAGCACACCCACCGGGCCGTCGGTCGCTCAGGCCCCTCTCAGGCGCAGGAGCAGAGACTGGTGTGATGCACACAGGACACGCGTCAAAGCGCCTCCTCACGGGGTGGGGCGCGACCAGCCCGAGCGCCGCGACGGTGCTCCCGGCCGGAACCGACGCCGAACTCTCCGGGCTCCTGGCCACCGCGGGCCCCCGTGGGGTGATCGCTCGCGGCCTTGGGCGCAGCTATGGTGACGCGGCCCAGAACAGCGGCGGCGTCGTCGTCGACATGACCACCCGGAACCGGGTCCTGTCGGTCGACACCCAGACCGCGCTCGTCGAGGTCGAGGCGGGTGCAAGTCTCGACCAGCTGATGCGGCTCCTTCTGCCCTTGGGACTCTTCGTGCCGGTGACTCCCGGAACGCGACAGGTGACGGTCGGGGGCGCGATCGCCGCAGACATCCATGGCAAGAACCATCACGTCGACGGCAGCCTCGGACGCCATATCCTCTCCCTCGACCTGCTCGTCGCCGACGGCACCATCCATCACCTCACCCCGGAGTCCCCCGTGTTCTGGGCCACCGTGGGGGGCATGGGCCTGACCGGCCTCATCGTGCGCGCGACCCTGCGGATGAAACGGGTCGAGTCGGCCTACTGCGTCGTCGACACCGAGAGGTGCACGAATGTCGACGACCTGCTCGAGCGGATGGCGGCGACCGACGACCGCTACACGTACTCCGTCGCCTGGATCGACTGTCTCGCCCACGGGTTGTCCTTGGGTCGGTCCGTCCTGACCCGGGGCTCATCGGCACCATTGGAGCAGCTGCCCGCGCAGCTGCGCGACCATGCCCTCGACTTTCGGCCAAGACAGCTCGCGACCGCGCCCCCCGTCTTCCCGAGCGGACTGCTGAACCGCGCGACGGTGGCTGTGTTCAACGAGGCCTGGTACCACAAGGCACCGCGAGAGCGACGCGGTGAGATCCAGTCGATAGCCGCGTTCTTCCACCCGTTGGACGGCGTCGCCCGGTGGAACCGCATCTACGGCCCCCGCGGCTTCCTCCAGTACCAGTTCGTCGTGCCCTTCGGCGCCGAGGAGACTCTTCGCCGCTGCCTCGAGATGCTCAGCCACGCCGGTCAGGCCTCGTTCCTGGCCGTGCTCAAGCGCTTCGGTCCAGCAGGCAGAGGCCATCTGTCGTTTCCCGTCCCGGGCTGGACCCTCGCCCTCGACATACCAGTCGGCGCACCGATCCTGAACCGCCTGTTGAACCGCCTGGACGAGGAGGTGATGGCCGCCGGCGGGCGACACTACCTCGCCAAGGACTCCCGGCTGCCGGCCGACGCGATCGCCCAGATGTACCCGCGCCTCGACGAGTGGCGCGCCATCGTCAGGAACACCAACCCGGACCGGGTGTTCACCTCGGATCTCGCCAGGAGGCTAGAGCTATGAAGGACTCGCTCGGCAACGTGCAAAGGGTGCTTGTCCTCGGCGGCACCTCCGACATCGCGCTGGCGACGGTCACCGCGCTCACCCGCGATCGACCCGGCGTGCGCATCACGCTCGCCGCCCGCCCCGGCGACCGCCGGACCGCCGCGGTCGCCTCCCTGGTCACCGTTGGTCTCCTCGTCACCGAGGTGGACTTCGAGGCCACCGACCGGACGTCGTACGAGCGCGCCATCGCGTCCGTCTTCGACGCCGGACCGGACGTCGACGTCGTCATCGTGGCGTTCGGACTGCTCGGAGACCAGGAGCACGCGTGGCAGGACATCGACGCTGCCCTCGAGCTGGCCCAGGTCAACTACACGGCGGCGGTCGGCTGTGGTGTGCTGGTCGGCCAACGCCTGCGAGCGCAGGGCCACGGCGCCATCGTCGCGATGTCGTCCGTCGCCGCGGAGCTCCCCAGACGGTCCAACTTCCTCTACGGGTCCACCAAGGCCGGTATGGACGCGTTCTACACCGGCCTGGGCGACGCTCTTGCCAGCGACGGCGTCCAGGTCCTCGTCGTCCGCCCGGGATTCGTCCGGACGAAGATGACCGCCGGGCTCGACGCCGCGCCGCTCTCCCAGGTACCTGAACAGGTCGCGGACATCATCGTGGCGGGCCTGCGGGCAGGACGACGAACGGTGTGGGCGCCCTCCGCGTTGCGGTGGGTCATGAGCGGGCTACGGCACCTGCCGGGTCCGGTGTTCAGGCGACTTCCGATCTGATCACCCGTCTCTGTTCACCCGTCGGCAGCGAGCCGGTAGCCGGTGCCGCGGACCGTCTCGATCGCCTGCCGTCCGAACGGGAGGTCGATCTTGCGGCGCAGGTAGCCGACGTACACCTCGACGACGTTGGGGTCACCCTCGTATGCGGAGTCCCAGACGCCCGCCAGGATCTCGGTCTTGCTGACCACGTCGCCTCGGTGTCGCATCAAGAACTCGAGCAGCCCGAACTCGCGAGGCGTCACCGAGATCTCGACCTCGCCCCGGGCGACGCGATGCCGGGCCGGGTCGAGGGTGAGGTCCCCGGCCACGAACACGACGGGGCGCTCCGGTGCCCCGCGGCGCGCCAGTGCCCGGAGCCGGGCGACGAGGACGATGAAGGAGAAGGGTTTTGTCAGGTAGTCGTCCGCGCCGAGGTCGAACGCGTCGGCCTGGTCGTACTCCCCGTCCTTTGCCGTGAGCATCAGGACGGGGGTCCACACCCCGCGCCGGCGTAGCTCTTCGACGACCCGGTACCCGGACAGCTGGGGCAGCATGATATCGAGCACGATCACGTCGTAGGGGTTCTCGGACGCGGCCCACAGACCGTCGACGCCGTTGTGGACGATGTCCACGCTCATGCCCTCCGCAGCGAGCGCGCGCTGAACCGTCTCGGCCAGGCGCACCTCGTCCTCGACCACCAGCACCTTCATCGTCGACGTCCCTCCGTCGGGTTGTCTCGCTACCCGCTGATCCTGCCACCCACGGTCTCTCAGCGTCCTCTTCGCATCCGACGACCATGGTGTCCCTATGCGAACACGACACTCGGTTGGGCACCCAGCCCACCCTTCCAGCACCTCACTCTGGGGTCCGGCGATGACCGCCGCGCCGCACGCGCCGACGGGTCAGCCCACGCGGTCGTCGCGCCTGGCGGTCTGGGACGTCGACCGCACGCTGACCACCTCGGACACGTTGCTGCCGTTTCTGCGGGCTGTCCTCGGTCCACGTGCCCTAGCCCTGATCCTTCGGGGCGCTGCGCTCGCCGTCGTGCGCCGTGGTGGCGGCCGGGCCGAGTTCAAGGACGCGCTCCTGCGGGGCGCCCTGGCGGGCTGGTCCGAGGTGGAGCTCGAGGCGCTCGCCCTCCGGTACGCGCAGTCCGTGCTCGAGACCGGCTGCCGACCAGACTCGCTGTCGCGCTGGGCGTGGCATCAGCGCTGCGGTGATGTGCTCGCGCTGGCGTCCGCCTCCCCCGGGGTGTACGTGCGGCCGCTGGGAGCCCTGCTTGGCGCGGATCACGTCGTGGCGACCGAGCTGGAGTGCACGGCTGGCCACCTGACCGGGGCGCGGTCCACGCTCAACTGCCGCGGCCCGGAAAAGGCCCGGCGGGTCAACGACCTCATCGCCGACGTGCGGCCCGCGTCGGTGTGGGCGTACGGCGACAGCCGCAGCGACCTGGCGACCCTGGCCCTGGCCCTGGCGGACGTCCCGGTCCGCATCCGCGCCTACCGACGCCTGACCACACCACCTCACGCCTTCGCGGCGATGCGCGCCGTCCAGGTCGCCACCTCAGGAGTTGAGCCATGACGAGCCCCAGCACCGTGCTCCCCGCACCGCTCCCCGACGACCCGAACAGCCCGCTCACACCACCGCCACCCCGTCGCAAGACCCGGTCGCCGAGGCGGCGACGGTGGACGCGCGTGGTCGTGGCGATCCTGGTGCTGGTGTTCCTCGCCGTGGGCACCTCCTACGCCCGCGCGCTCACCTACCCAGGCAGCGCGACCTGGCAAGAACGATCGGTCGAGTGGGTGCGCGACCACGGCGGCAACTCGGTCGTGAACTCCATCGAGAACTGGTACTACACCCGGCACGCCCCCACCAACGCTTCCCCCAGCGCCGCGGCCCTACCCGCCTGGGCACAGGGATCCAGGCTGTCTGTGGTGGCTTCGCACCCGAGCGCCGCCGGCGGCGGACCTGCCGCCATCCGCGCGCTGCCTGGCGCGACCGCTCTCGCGGGCGAAGGGACCTGGGTATCGGGCCGGGTGGACGCGGCAGGGTCCCCGGCCGTCTACACCACCATCTTCCAGCCCGATCCCGCGCATGCGAGCGTCGTCGCTGCGGCGGCCTGGATGCGCAGCAGCGACACCACAGCGCACCTGGTCGCCGGGACCCTGCAACCCGACGGCCACTCGTGGCCGGGCAACGCACAGGTTGCCCCGGCCGACGTGCCCGCGCTGGTGGCCACGTTCAACTCCGGCTGGAAGGTGAAGGACATCAGAGGTGGCTTCTATCTCGACGGTCGCACCGGAGCACGGCTGGTCGACGGTGAAGCGTCCGCCGTGATCGACGACCAGGGCCACATCAGCGTCGGACAGTGGGGACGCGACTTCACCATGAGCTCCCATGTCCGTGCCGTGCGGCAGAACCTTCAGCTGGTCGTGGACGCCGGCGCACCCGTCGATGGGCTGACAGCCAACGGCAACGGGCGGTGGGGTAACTCCAAGAACCAGCTCCAGTACACCGCGAGGTCGGGCCTGGGTGTCACCGCCTCGGGCGATCTGGTCTACATCGCCGGCACGGCGATGAACCTGCAGACCCTCGCCACCGCGATGGTCGACGCCGGGATCGTGCGCGGCATGGAGCTAGACATCCACTCCAACCTGCAGTCCTTCGCGACGTGGACGCCGTCCGCGAGCGCCACCACGATGACTCCGGTCAAGCTGCTGCCCAGCATGCAGCGACCGGCCGACCGGTACCTCGCGCCCGACCAGCGCGACTTCTTCTACCTCACCCTGCGCTGACGGCACCGCCCAACACCCCCAGGAGCCGACATGACTCACACCAGTTCCGCACCGGCGACGACGCCTCGCCCTCTGATCTCGGGCGCCTCGACCGGCTCGCCCAAACCCGTGGTCCATCCCACCCTGTCCGCGCTGGTCGAGACCGCACGGCCGCGCCAGTGGCTGAAGAACGTGCTCGTGTTCGCGGCCCCAGGAGCGGCCGGCGTGCTAGTGGTCCCGGCTACTGCTGCGGCGGCGGTGTTGGCGGCAATCGTCCTGACCGTGGCGTCGGCAGGCATCTACTTCGTCAACGACGCCAAGGACGTCGCCTCCGACCGGCGCCACCCGACAAAGGCACTACGGCCCGTGGCCTCCGGCCGCATCGCACCTGCCACCGCCTATGCCGTCGGCCTGGGCCTGTCCGTTTTCGCCCTGGTCGCGGCCCTCCCTCTCGGTCTGACCTTCGTGGCCGTCGTGGCAACGTACCTGGCCTTGACCCTCAGCTACAGCGCCTGGCTCAAGCGTCAGCCGGTGATCGACATCATGGCCGTCGCCTCGGGCTTCGTCCTGAGGGCGATAGCGGGAGCTGTCGCGACCGGGGTCGTCCTGTCCAGCTGGTTCCTGCTCGTGGCGCTGTTCGGGTCGCTGTTCCTGGTCACCGCCAAACGCGTCGCCGAACAGATGCACCCCACCGGCACCACCACGACGCGAGCCGTCCTTGACGGGTACCCCCAGTCGTGGCTGCAGCAGGTCCTCACCCTGTCGTTGACCGGCACCGTCCTGGCCTACGCGACCTGGGCATTCCAGTACGTCGGATCCGACGTCGCCATGCCCGCCCTGGCACTGTCCGTCGTGCCGTTCCTGGCGATCCTGCTGCGCTACAGCCTGCTCGTGGCCCTCGGCGACGGCGAGGCCCCCGAGCGGCTGCTCACCTCCGACCGGTTCCTGCTCGTGGCCGGTGCGGTCTGGGCCGCGCTGGTCGGCTGCGCTCTCTACCTGGCATAGACCATGACGACGCACACCCAGGCTGCGACATCGTCATGGTCAGGACGTCCGAGCGAGCTGGTGCGATTCGCCATCACCGGTCTCGCCGCCTACGCGGCCGACGTCGTCGTCTTCAATGTCTCTCTGCTCGTGCTGCGCATCGACCCCCTCGCTGCCAAGGCGCTGTCTTCCGTCGTCGGGATCACCGTCGCGTACGTCGGGAGCCGCTACTACACCTGGCCGGCCGGGCCGCGGACCGGCACGAGACGAGCCGTCGTGACGTTCGTCGCTATCAGCATCGCGGCGGCTGCGGTCCAGGTGCTCTGCCTGTGGGCAACTCACCACCTGCTGGGCCTGACCTCGCCGCTCGCGGACAACCTCTCGGCGAACGTGCTCGGCATGGGCGCCGCGACCGTCTTGCGGTACTGGGCGTTCCGGCGGTTCGTCTTCTCGCCGCTGGCGGTCGACAAGCGGGACCGCCCAGGTCGACCCATCGAACGGTGACATGGCGGAGATCCTCGACGGAATTCGACGACCCCTACGCGCCTGTGCTCTGGACCTGGCTCCCCGGATCGTGAGCTGTCGATGACGTTCTCTCCCTGGTGTGAGCCGTTGGCGGTGCATGGCCCGACCAACGGCTCGACCTGAGCAGGGACGCACTGGCCGACGTCAATAATCGCGCCTAGTGTCAAGTTATGTCGGCTGCTGCGCAAGCACTCCACTCCCCTCACGTATTGCGCGAGTACGCCATGATTGCCGACGGGGAACGTGCCGCACTGATCGGGCCCCATGGGGATGTGGCTTGGATGTGTGTACCTCGCTGGGACAGCGAGGCGGTCTTTTCCTCCCTGATTGGTGGCGGCGGCAGGTTCGCGGTGACCCCCGTCGGCTCTCGGTACGTCTGGGGCGGCAGCTACGAGGACGGGACGCTGATCTGGACGAGCCGCTGGGTCACCACAGATGGGATTGTCGAATGCCGGGAGGCACTCGCACAGCCGGCAGATGAGCATCGGGCGGTGCTGTTGCGTCGGCTGCGTGCGGTGTCCGGTCTGGCCACGATGAACGTGGTCCTTGAGGTGGGCGCGGGGTTCGGCAGGCACGGGATGACACGGCTGAAGTGTGAGGACGGGGTCTGGACGGGCCGCAGCGGAAACCTGTATCTACGTCTGGCCGGGGCCTCGGAGGCCACGGTCCACGGTGGCGCCCTGCACCTGCATCTCGACCTGCCGGCCGGCACAGATCATGACCTCGTCCTGGAACTGGCCGACCAACCGCTCGCCTCGGCTCCGGTGGCCGTGGACGCAGCGTGGTCCGGAACCGAGCGCAGCTGGAAAGACTCCGTCCCTCAGCTGTTGGACACTACGGCCCCCGACGACGCCCGCCAGTCCTATGCCGTATTGCGCGGCATGACCGGCACCAGCGGCGCCATGGTGGCGGCGGCGACGTTGGGTCTGCCCGAGCGCGCCCAAGAGCAACGCAATTACGACTACCGCTACGCCTGGATCCGCGACCAGTGCTACGCCGGTCAAGCCATCGCCGCATGCGGGCCCTACCCCCTGCTCGATGATGCCGTGCGGTTCATCACCAGCCGACTCCTCGACGACGGGCCGAGCCTGAAACCAGCCTATTCGGTCACCGGGGGGCGGGTTCCGGACGAAGCTGATCTCAATCTGGTCGGATATCCGGGTGGTTCCGCGAGAACAGGAAACTGGGTCAACAACCAATTCCAGCTGGACACTTTCGGCGAGACATTGCTGCTCTTCGCCGCTGCTGCCAGTCACGACCGGTTGGACCTGCAGAACTGGCGGGCGGCAGAGGCTGCGGTCCAGGCCATCATCGATCGCTGGCAGGAACCGGATGCCGGCATCTGGGAGCTCAACAACGACACCTGGGCGCATTCGCGGCTGATCTGTGCGGCGGGCCTGCGCGCAGTCGCCGCGCACGCCCCCGCCGCCCAAGGCGCGCAATGGACGTCGCTGGCAGACAACATCGTCGCCGATACGGCCCGAAGCTGCCTGCACCCCAGTGGCCGCTGGCAACGCAGCCCCAGTGATGACCGGGTGGACGCGGCACTGCTCCTGCCCACCCTGCGAGGCGCGATACCGATACACGACCCGCGCAGCCTGGCAACAGTGGCTGCGGTCCGGGCCGACCTGGGCCGCGAGGGGTATGTATACCGGTTCAGCCAGGACGCACGGCCCTTGGCGCAGACGGAGGGGGCGTTCCTTCTGTGCGGCTTCAACATGGCCATGGCCGTCCACCAACAAGGCGATGAGACTGAGGCGATGCACTGGTTCGAACGCAATCGGGCCGCGTGCTCCACCACGGGACTGTTCACCGAAGAATACGACGTCGAACAGCGCCAGCTCCGCGGCAATTTTCCGCAGGCATTCGTCCATGCCGCGATGCTCGAGACCGCTGGCCGGCTCGCCACGCCGCCGGCTCCGGACGACCGGGCCTAGACCCAAGGAGGACCGATGAAGACAGTTCACCAGGTCGTTGTCGTGACCGGGGCCAGCGGTGGGATCGGCCGAGCCACGGCCATCGCCTTTGGCCGTCGCGGTGCCACGGTTGTCCTGTTGGCGCGGGGCCAGGCAGGACTCGACGGTGCCGCAGCGGAGGTGGAGGCGGCCGGAGGCACGGCGTTGACGGTGCCGGTGGACATGTCGGACTCCGCGGAGGTGGATGCAGCAGCGGATCACGTAGAGAGGACCGTGGGCCCCATCGACGTGTGGGTCAATGTAGCCTTCGCCTCCGTCTTCGCCCCCTTCACGCAGATCACACCCGAGGAGTTCGCGCGGGTCACCGGCGTCTCCTATCTTGGGTACGTCTACGGCACGATGGCCGCCCTGAAGCGGATGCGCACCCGCAACCGGGGCACGATCGTCCAGGTCGGCTCGGCCCTCGCCTACCGCGGCATACCGCTGCAGAGCGCCTACTGCGGTGCCAAGCATGCCATCCAAGGATTCAATGAGTCTTTGCGGTGTGAACTGCTCCACGAGCACAGCGGTATCCGCACCACGATGGTGCAGATGCCTGCGGTGAACACACCCCAGTTCTCCTGGACCCTCTCCCGGCTCCCCAAAAAGGCCCAACCGGTACCCCCCATCTATCAACCCGAAGTGGCGGCCCGCGCCGTCGTCTATGCCGCCGATCACCCGCAACGGCGTGAATATTGGGTGGGCGGCAGCACCGCCGCAACCTTGTTGGCCAACGCAGTATTCCCTGGGCTCTTGGATGCATACCTGGCCCGCACAGGTTTCGCCTCACAGCAGACAAGCGAACAGCGCCCGGCGGACCAACCGACCAACTTATGGAAACCAGCAGATGCTGCAGTTGATTTTGGAACCCACGGCGCATTTGATAACCGCTCCACGTCACGTAGCACCCAGCTGTGGGCATCGCACCATCACGGGCTCCTTGCGGTGGGAACCGCCTCGGGTCTCTTGGGACTCGCGGCTGGGGCCGGGGTCCTCCTTGGACGCTGGGGGCAACGATGAGACCACTCGAGGCCATCCGGTGCCTGTTCGGGTTGTGTCAAATGATCCGACCCCAGTTTCTCTACCGGGTCGCCACCGGCACCCTGCCGACTCCGGGTGCAGTCCTGCTCATACGAGTTCTCGGTGCCAGGAACCTCCTGCAGGCCCTGCTGTTGGCACGGGCAGGGAGGACTCTGCGTCGTTGCGGTGCGATCGTCGACCTCACCCATGCCGGAACCATGGTCGCCCTGGCCTCCGGGGATCGGCGTTGGCGCAAGCCGGCCGGAATCGACGCTTTCCTGGCCTCAACTTTCGCCGCACTGGAAGCCCGATGACTCAGCTATCACACGTCAGAGCGCAGGAGTTCGAGCCGGACGAACTTGTCCATGTGATTGACCGGATGGTGCGCAACGTTGAGACGGGTCGCTTTGAACGCTCCCTCGCGGCACTCACGGCCGCTGGGGCGTTGGTGACAGCGGCCGAAATATTCTTTGAACATGACAAGGCCAGCTTCGGCAACAGATGGATGTGGCTGCCGGTCATCTTGGGACCGGTCGGAGCCGCGGCGGGTGTGGCTGGGGTCTGCAGCAAGCGGATGGCGAAAACCGCATTGCCCCTCGCCTCGGCCGTCATTGTCGCCAACGGACTTCAGGGAACCTATCTGCACGCCCGTGGAATCGCTCAGAAACCTGGTGGCTTCTCAAACCTGCGCTACAACATGGAAATGGGCCCCCCTCTGCTCGCCCCACTGCTGGTGACCCTGGTCGGCGGCATGGGATTGCTAGCGGCCGTGCTGCGGCGGGAACGATGAGTGCGCTCCCTCTGCCTGCCAGCGACGGCGGCGGCCGGTTTCCCGGCATGAGCGCCACCGGCCAAGTCAGGCACTGGGACACCACGACCTCGGCCGTCGTCATGGCCCGCCTGGGACCGCCGGGGGATGTGCGCTTCTTTACCCCTGCCGAGGAGGCCACGGCGGATGCGCTTTTCAATCAGCTGTTGGATCAGCACGAAGAACCCCGTGTCCCGGTGGTTGCTCTGGTGGACGCCCGGCTGGCACGACAAGATACCGACGGCTGGCACTACGAGGGCATGCCCATCGACCCTGAAGCGTGGCGCCGCACGCTCGCTGGCTTGGATGAGGATGCCCGAATGAGATGCGGCTGCCTCCTGGCCGAAGCAACCTGGCCGCAGCAGGCACGGCTCTTGCAGAGCATCCAGAACCTCGGACCAACGCCATGGCGCGGGATGCCAGCCACCCAGGTCTGGAGCCTGTGGACCCGTTACGCCTGCTCAGCGTTCTACTCCCATCCCTGGGCCTGGGATGAAATCGGTTTTGCCGGGCCGGCCTATCCGCGCGGCTACAAGAACATGGGCCTGAACTCCGTCGAGCCCTTCGAAGTCCGTGACGCCCACCCCACCGATGACCCGACGCGAGGGAAGGAGGGGCACCGATGAGTACAGTGCGCTCGCGCAACGAATCGGCATGGTTGCTCCCGAGCGGTCCGGGCATCAACCACGGCCTACGTGACCACATGCGCCACTTTGCCGACGATGTCGAAGTGGACATCGTCATCGTCGGCTGCGGCGCAGGAGGATCCATCCTGTTGCAGCGCCTAGCACGGGCCGGCTGGCGGGCCGTGGCGATGGATGCCGGCCCCTTCTGGGATCCAGAACACGACTGGGTCAGCGATGAGGCCGGCTCCCACCACCTGTTCTGGAACGAGCCCCGCGTCATCGCCGGGACCGACCCCGTACCACTGGGTTCGAACAATTCCGGCCGTGGCGTGGGAGGTTCCATGGTCCACTATGCCGGCTACGTGCCCAGGCTCCATCCCAGCGACTTCCACACCATGACCTTGGACGGCGTGGGCGCGGACTGGCCCCTCCACTACGAAGACCTCAAGCACTACTACCAGGACATCGAGGAAGAACTCCCCGTCGCCGGGGAGCGCTGGCCCTGGGGTGATCCGCACGGCTACCCTCACCGCCCCCATCCCGTGTCAGGAAATGGCGAGCTCTTTCTGCGTGGGGCCCTAGCCTTGGGCATCACGGCCAAGGTCGGGCCAGTGGCCATCACCAACGGCCGATTCGGCAACCGGCCCCACTGCATCTACCGCGGCTTCTGCCTCCAAGGGTGCAAGGTCAACGCCAAGGCATCACCCCTGATCACCCACATCCCCGATGCCTTGGCCCACGGCGCCGACATTCGCCCCGATTCCATGGTGACCCGGATCGACATCGACCAACGGACCGGGCAGGCCACCGGAGTGCACTACGTTCACCGTGGCGTGGCCCATTTTCAGCGCGCCCGCATGGTCGCCGTCGCCGGCTACTCCATCGAAACACCGCGCCTGCTGCTCAACTCCACCTCGGCACGGTTTCCCGACGGGCTCTGCAACGATTTTGACCAGGTCGGCCGTTATCTCATGGTTCAGGGCGCACCACAGACGGCCGGACGCTTCGATGCCGAGGTGCGGATGTGGAAGGGACCACCGCCGGAGGTCAGCAGCGAGGAATTCTACGAAACCGACCCGACGAAGCCGTACAAGCGTGGCTTCTCGATCCAGACGGTGTCGCCGCTTCCCATCACCTGGGCCGAACACGTCATGGCCCAGGGGCACTGGGGCACTGCACTGCGCAGCTACATGAGCGACTACGTCCACTGGGCGTGTCTCGGTGCCTTGTGCGAGTTCCTCCCGCAGGCCGAGAACCGGGTCACCTTGGCGGACGAGAAGGACCGGCATGGACTGCCCGTGGCCCGCTTCAGCTATTCCCAGTGCGAGAACGACCGCGCCCTCATGCGAGCTGCGCAGGAGAAGATGGAACTCATCCTCACCGCGGCCGGCGCCGACGAAGTCATCACCATCGATCGCTACGCCCACCTGGTCGGCGGAGCACGCATGGCCGAGGACGAACAGCACGGCGTTGTCGACGCGGACTGCCGCAGCTTCTCCGTCTCCAATCTGCTCATCACAGACGGCAGTGTGCTGCCCACCCAGGGCAGCGCCAATCCCGCCCTGACCATCATGGCCGTCGCGGCCCGCGCCGCCGACCGCCTTGTCAACAGGGGGTGACCCAGGGCCTCGTCAGGCAACACCCCGGGCCACCGCCGTTTCCGGCAGTGGCCCGATCGAGGGGGCGCGGAGTCCCGGCAGGCTTGTCCCGCACCTCAGGTACGGCTACGCACCTCCCGCGACCTCGTGGCGATCTCCTCGCCCAGCGTGGGCAGCGCCAGGACAAGCTCCAGAACCGTGCGAGCGGTGCGCTGGACCTCACCGAGGGTGATCCCGTCCGGGCGGGCGAGTGAATCGAGCAGGGACGACGCCGCAGTCGCGTCAAAGGTGCCGCTGGCGTGGTCCAACCAGCCGCCGGGCATGAAGACGTCGACCTGCGCGCGGACGCGGTAGGCGTCGTCGGACACGGCGGGGAAGTCCGGGTCGACCGCGCGCTGCATCCACCAGTCGGTGATGACCGTTCCCTCGAAGTCCCACTCCTCGCGCAGGATCCTCGTGCACAGCTCGTCGTTGTAGTGCGACCAGACGCCATTGATCTTGTTGTACGACGTCATGAGCGTGTGCGGGCGCGCCTGGGTGAGGCAGATCTGGAAGCCGCGCAGGTAGATCTCCCGCAGAGCCCTCTCGGAGACCCTCGAGTCGTTGAGGTTCCGGTTGGTCTCCTGGTTGTTGCACGCGAAGTGCTTGGGGCAGGCCGCCACGCCCGCCTCCTGGACGCCAGCCACGACTGCGGCCGCGATCAGGCCGGTGACCAACGGGTCCTCGGAGAAGTACTCGAAGTTGCGCCCGCACAGGGGATCACGGTGAATGTTCATCCCCGGGCTGAGCAGCACGTGGGTGCCCTTGCGGACCATCTCCGCACCGTGGCGGGCCGCGAGACGACGCACGAGCGGGGCGTTCCACGTCGAGGCGAGGGCCGCCCCGCACGGCAGGAGCGAAGCGTAGGCGGACAGCCGGATGCCGGAGGGGCCGTCCGTCGTCGTGATGGGAGGCACGCCCTTGGCGCGCAATGAGGCGGTGATGCCGCCGAACACGCCGGCGTTGCCGGGCGCCCCGAGCGGGCTGTCCATGACGAGGTCGCCCCGGGTGAGCGCCTCGAGGTCCTCGTGGGAGAGCTGGGCGATGAACGCGTCGAGCGTCGCTGCGCCCTCCGCGACGTCGCCGAGCATGATGTCCTGGTCGCCGGTCGGCTCGAGCGCCGGGACCTGGCGTCCCTGGATCCGCTCGCGCCGTGAGGCCTGGCGCGTGGGGACGTCCTCCCAGCCGACGACGGCGCGACCGGCGTCGTCGCGGTCGAGCGTCATCCGCTGGAAGGCGTTCTCGATGGCGGGCGCGCACGCCTCGCTCAGCTGCTCGACGACGCGCAGCTCACCGAGCGCGAAGGATGCGACCTCCGTCGCCGAGCGCACGTCGGTGCCGACGAAGACCGTGTACTCCCCCGCTTCGAGGACGTACGCGGACCGGTGACCGGTCACCCCGGAGTCGTCGTAGGAGGCCAACGACGCGATCGGGAAGGTCAGGTGCAGCGTCTCGCTCTCCCCCGGGGCGAGCTGGCGCGACTTCGCGACAGTGGCTAGCGACCGAGCCGGCTTGCCGAGCTGGCCGTCGGGCGCCCGGACGTACACCTGGACGACCTCGGCCCCCGGGTGCTCCGTCCCGGCGTTGCTCACGCGCGCGGTGACCGTGACGTCCTCGTCGCCGACATCGGCCGTGGCCGCGACGTCGAGCGTGGAGTACCCGAGGCCGAACCCGAAGGGGAAGAGCACGGCGTCGGGGGCGAAGGTCTCGAAGTACCGGTAGCCGACGTAGATGTCCTCGGCGTAGACGTTGTGCTCGAGCCCGCCGAAGTTCGGCGCGCTCGGGTAGTCGGCGTAGTGGCGGGCGATGGTGTCGGTCAGCCGCCCGCCGGGCACCCGGACCCCGGTGAGGACGTCGGCGATGGCCCGCGCGCCCTCCATGCCGCCCTGCCAGGCGTAGAGGACCGACGAGATCTTGTCGCCGTACTCCTCCAGCCAGGCGAGGTCGATGACATTCCCGCAGTCGAGCACGACGACCGTGTGCACAAACTCTGCGGTGACCGAGTCGAGGAGCGCGCGCTCGTCGTCGGTGAGGTAGTAGCTGCCCTTGTCGAGGGTGTTCTCCCGCGCCTCCCCCGCTGCGCGTCCGATGACGACGACGGCGACGTCCGTGCGCGCGGCGGTGGCCCGGACGGCCTCGCGCTCAAGGGGCATCTCCTCGAAGTAGCGCGGCCAGTTGGCCCAGGTGCCCTCGTCGGGCGGGTTCTCCTCGCACCAGCGGGTGTAGGTCGCGGCGAGCTCGGCGTCGACGGTGACCCGGCCGCCGTCGCGCAGCGCGTCGAGAAGGTTCCAGGAGTATGGGGCGTTGACGTCTCCACCCGAGCCGTAGCCGACCGCGAAGTAGTCGATCTGGACCCGCCCGAAGAGCGCGACACGCGCGCTCTCCCGCAGCGGGAGGGTCTCGTCATTGCGGAGCAGGACCGCCCCGTCGGCAGCGGACTCCCGGCATAGCGCGGCGAGCTCAGGGTCGACGAAGGTGTCGGTGTCGACCAGGCCGGTGGACGCCTGCGCCAGCTCCTGCTCGCCTGCTGAGAGCGACGGGGTCGTGCTGTCCGAGTTCATCAGGTGGTTCTCCAAAGTCTTCGGGTCGTGCTGGGGCGGTGCACATGGTGGGGGCATGGGCGCGTCTGCCGCGCGTTTGGTGTCGACCGAACGATACCGAACAGACTGGGTGACGTTCGTACACGTGGGTGCCAAGTCGCCCATGGGGAGGCGCGCGACGACCCACGCTGCCATGCACGAGCCAGCGGCCAGCCGCGGCGTGACACTTCTTTGCGCGCTGCATGTGCGCGTGCACGTGGGAGGTCGACCTTGCCCGCGGCCGTGCGGTGCCCCGCTTCTTCCCCAAGATGCTCCAGCAGCCCGTTCCCCTCCTCCCACCGCAACGCTGATGAGCCCTCAAAGGCGGCCGGCCGAACTACTCAACAAGCCCCGACAGCCTCATCGCCGTCAGCCAGGTGATCGCAATCGAGTTCCATACCATCGCCGCAGCCAACAACTACTGGCGCACCTGAATTTAGCCGGGGTGGGCGTCGTCGCTGCTAAGCCCGGACTCAGGAGGTCTCGGTCACCCCACTGAGGTGCGCATTCTTCTCGTCACGCCACGAGAGCCAGTCTTCGACGCCCGAGATGTCATAGTCGGGACCCGAGATCCCGATCGTGAACATCGTCGCGCCGAGGTCGTGGAGCAATTCGACGTCGGCCGGCGAACTCTTGCCGATCTCGGTCGAGATCTCGATCTCTGCCACGTCTCGCCCTACGGCCCGTCCGTGTTCAGCCAGGATGCCGAGCTTGCGCTCGAGGGTCGCCGCGTCGCTGAAGCTGTGCCAGATGTCGGCGTGCTTCGCCACGATCCGCAGCGTCTTCTTCTCTCCGCCCCCACCGATGAGGACGGGGATCTTGCGGGTGGGAGGCGGGTTGAGCCGGCTCCACCGGTCTTCGATCACAGGCATGCTCGCTGCGAGCGCGTCGAGGCGCCCTCCCGCGGTTCCGAACTCGTAGCCATACTCGTCGTAGTCGCGCTCGAACCAGCCGGAGCCGATTCCGAAGATGAATCGGCCCGTGCCGCCCTTGGCGCTGATGTGGTCGATCGTGCGAGCCATGTCGGCCTGCAGGTTGGCGTTGCGGTAGCTGTTGCAGTTGACGAGCGCTCCGAGTTCGACGCTGCTCGTCTGCTCAGCGAGCGCTGCGAGCATGGTCCAAGACTCGAAGTGCAGTCCATCCGGCTCTCCGGAGAGCGGGTAGAAGTGGTCCCAGTTGAAGAGGATGTCGACGCCGAGGGCTTCCAGAGCCGCGGCCGTGTCGCGGATCTTCTCGTAGGGGGCATGTTGAGGTGCGATCTGCACCCCGATGCGCACGGGACGCGGCACGCTGGCGGGACTGGCCATTGTTGACTCCGATCAAAGATGGTCCTCGCCGGGACGGGCGCAGGGCAGGGCAGGGCACGCGGAGACAGTCTCATGAAAACGGTCTCGTGCGCGTCCCGGCCTCGAAGCCTAAGCCATCTGTTGGTCGCGCTCTCGGAGGCCCCACCGCATCAGTCTCAGATACGACGACGGGGCTCACCGACGTAGCCATCGGGCGGCCGGCAATCGCTACTTTGCCGCGCGCGCCGCGGTCTCGACGGCGACGACCGCCGCCTCGACGCCGGAGCTCCACGGAGCGCCATGGCCCGGCAGCACCCACTTCGCACCTGTGCCCACGATGCCTCGCAGTGACGTGATCGCCCGATCCGGTTCGTCGGTGAACGGCGCGGGCTGGGGTCCCTTCTTGCCGGTGAGCACGTGGCGAGTCGTGAGGCCGTCGCCCACGAACACGGCGTCGGCAACGGGGACGTAGACCGCGATGCTGCCCTCGGAATGCCCAGGCAGCCCGATGATCTGGGGGGCGCCTGGAAGGTCGAGCGTCTCGCCGTCGTGCACTTCGACGACCTCGGTGAGCCAAGCCGTGCGCATCCCGCCCTTGCGGAGCGCGTATGCCATGAAACCCAGCAATGGACCCAGTCTCATCGACTGCTTTGTGTTCGCAGGCTTCGGACCGCCCTTCGCCCGGCCGGCATCGCTTGCGTGCACGTAGACGGGAACCCCGTGGTCACGCCGCAGCCGTTCGGCGAATCCGACGTGGTCAGAATCGCCGTGTGTCAGGACCACGCCTTTGACGTCGTCGAGCGTGCGCCCCATCGACGTGAGTTCGGCGAGCAGCTCGTGCCAATGGCCGGCAAGCCCTGCGTCGATGACGGTCACTCCCTCGGGAGTGACGACGAGGTAGGCGGCGACGATGTCGTTGCCAATGCGGCGGACAGAGGCGTTGAGTTCCATGATGGCCACCATACTTAGCCGCTCAGTTCTACGCAGACACTGACCTTCCGGTGCCGGGCGGCGACCACCAGCATGTCGTCGACGTTCTCATCCACCGGGCTGCTGCATAGCCCGAGGGCCATCGACAGGTAGCGGCTCGTTACCTCTTCGTGACATACCGCAGCATGTGCTGTACGTTCGAGAGGCTCCACAGAGGCAAGAAGCTCGTGGAGCGCTTGAGCGGCACGTCTAGCCCTGCCACCGCTTGAGGTTTCCGAGAACTCGTTGGCAGGGACGGGGGACCCAGAAGTGGACGCTGAACTCAGCGTCCTTGGGGTGAAGTCGCATGGCCTATCGGCCATCGACCGGGTGTTCTCCTATCCGAACCCGACAGCTAACCTCGCAGGCGTCATGGAGAGAAACTTGAAGACTCAGGTAACCCCTGCCCGCCATCGTGCAGCCCGGCGCCCCATCACGCCCTTGACAGCGCTAGTTCTCAGCACCTCCGAGAACGTGGCCGCCGTACGTCGCCGAACGGTGATTGCTGCGGCATCCTCGGGACTATTCGTCTCGCTGCTAGGCGGAGCACCCGCCTCAGCAGCACCCGTCACCGACTCGGCCGTCAATACCGCGGACGTCGACGCGTTGACTGCCCAAGCACGGGAGGCACTGGATCTCGCACCCGCCGTCACCGTGGCCCCAGACGCATCGTGGACCGTCGAACTCACCGCCGTCTCAGTCACACCCGCACCCGAGCCGGTGCCCGAGCCTGCCCGGGCCTCACCCGCCACCTCACGTGCGGCCGAACGCACCGCGACCCCGTCTGGATCGAGCTCGACCGCGATCTCGCCAACAGATGCCTCAGCAGAGGTGTCCCTTCCCGCCTCGGCATCAGGAAGTGCGATCATCGAAGCGGCCAGCCGCTACATCGGGGTCCCCTATGTCTGGGGAGGGTCCACCCCCAGCGGATTCGACTGCTCCGGCTTCACCTCCTACGTCTATGCCCAGGTCGGTATCGCCATCCCTCGCACCTCAGGGGAGCAGCGAGCAGCGGGCACGGTAGTTTCGCGAGACCAGGCGCAGCCCGGAGACCTCATCTTCTCCCCCGGCCACATCGGGATCTACGCCGGCGGCAACACGATGATCGACTCATCCCTGCCCGGGACGACCATCCAGTTCCGCGAGATCTGGCAGTCCAACCCGACCTTCGTGCGAATGACCTAGGAAAGAGCGCGCAGGCGCCTCGCCGGCGGCCGCCGGCGACTCCAAGCACTGTTCCAGTCGACAGAGAACTCACAGCGACCACTCTCTATCGGCCGTGGGAGCGTCTTCGTCACGAGTGACAGTCCACGGCTCGGACTTCCCGGTGATCCCGGTCGTTCGACGTCGTACGACGTGGAGGATGCCGAGCGCGCACGCCGCTGAGGTGACCTCGCCGGCGGCGAGGGCGATCCAGATCCCCGTCGGGCCGGTCGTGCCGAGGAAAAGAACGAGTGGGATCTTGAGGGCGACGAGCGTGCCGATCGAGATGAGGTACGACGGACGGGCATGTCCGAGCGACTGGAAGTAGGCCGAGATCAGCGGTGCGATACCGGCGGCAGCCACCCCGATGGCGATGATGCGCAGGGCCTGCGAGCCGGCGTCGATGGTCTGAGGGTCCGTCACGAACAACGACACCAGTGGGTCGGCGAGGACCGCGACGATGACGGCGGCGGCGACGCTGTACAGGACCGTGGCGCGCAGGCTCAGGGTGCGAGCACGGTCGACACGTCCGAGGAGTCCTGCGCCCGCGTTGTAGCCCACGATCGGCTGCAGTCCCTGGCTGATCCCGGACTGAGGCATCGTGACGAACGTCTGCAGACGCGCGCAGATCGCGAACGCGGCCAGGGCGGTCGCTCCGCCCGTGCGAGAGAGCGTGACGTTGACAAGCACGGCGAGCACAGTCGTACCGATGCCTGCGAGGAACGAGGGGGACCCGACAGCGAGGATGGCGACCAAGGTGGACCGGTGCGGTCGCAGGTCCGCCCATCGGATGCGATACGGCCGGCGGCGTTGGACGAAGAAGAACCAGATGCTCATGAGAGCGGAGACGGTCTGCCCTCCGACGGTTCCGAGAGCCGCTCCCTTGACACCGAGACCGAATCCGAAGATGAGCACGGGGTCGAGGGTCATCTGCACGATGATCGGGACGAGCCAGAGCATCGTGGAGAAGAGCATCCTGCCTTCGGCGCGGACCAGACTCGAGAACCCGGTCGAGACGATCGCGCCGGCCAGGATGATGACCGCGTAGTCGTGGGCGTACTCACGGGTCGCCTCCGTAGTGCCCAGCAGGGTCAGCAACGGGTCGAGCAGCAGCAGCCCGGCGACCGTCGTCACGACCGCCGCGACCCAGAACACGAGGAATGAGTTGCCGGCCGCGCGGGCAGCGCGAGCGGGGTCGCCCGCGCCGAGGCTGCGTGAGACGAGCGATGCCCCACCGACGCCGACGGTCGTCGAGACCGCACCCAGACCGAGCAGGATCGGGGCGACGAGATTGACGGCAGCCATCGCGGTCGGTCCGACCCCCCGCGCGACGAACCAGGCATTGGTCAGGGCGTAGATGCCGTAGACACCGACCGAGAGCGTGGTCTGGGAGGAGGTGTTCCAGAGCAGCCGCCCGACCGGGCGGGTGCCGAGGAAGTCCGCGTGCGACGGCCCGGCCTGGGGCGTCGTCATAGAGCTACCTCGACCGACCGAGCAGCGCCATCGCGATGTCGAGCTGCTCGCAGGCCCACCTGTACTGCTCTGGGCCCTGCCCGCGGTATGTAGTCTCCACGAGCATCGTCACGGCGAGCCACAGCGTGTACAGGTGGCGCCGGGTCCGCTCGGCGGGTGTGAGGTCGGTGAGGCCGAACCCTCGCGCGAACGGCGCGGGGTCTGGGAACGAAGGGAGGTCAAGCCCGGTCAGCCCGGCCTCCATCAGCGGGTCACCGAACATCGCCCGTTCGTGGTCGATGATCGCGACGATGCGTCCCTCTCGCATCATCGAGTTCTTCGCCCACAGGTCAACCTCGACGAGGCGAGGGACGAGGACGAGGTCGAGGACGGCGGCGTGGGCGGCGAACAGACCCTCGACGACGTCATAGTCCCAGCCAAGGTCGACGTCGGCATTCTTGCCGTCCGCCAGCACGTCGCCAAACATCGCGGTGGCCGCCTCTCGCCAGGTCGCGAAGCCCGGGCCCGCAAGAGGGCCGAAGTGCGGACCGACGATCTGGTTCAGGTCCTTGTTGAGCGCCCCCAGGTGCTCATGTCCTGCGACCACCACGTCGTCAGGCAGGTCACCGGCTTCGGCCTCGATGCCGAAGCAGAGTGCATCGACATACTCCATGAAGAAGAAGTCCGCGTCGCACAGCTCCGCGGAGAGGTCGACGAAGTCCACCCGCGGGATCGGGACGGTCGACTCGCGCTCGATCAGGGCCATCGCCGCGATCTCGTTGCGCATCATCTGATGCTCGCGCGTCAGCACGGGCACACCCGCCGGAGGCGCGATCTTCAGCACCACCTCTGCGCCGTCGCGCAAGCAGATCCGGTAGACGGCGTTGAAGAGGCCGTATGACAGCTCCGAGGCGAAGGTGTCGCCCTCGGGCACCTGGTCCACCCCGTAGGCACGCTCGATCATCGCCCGCAGCGTGTCCAACGACTGACGATTCTTGGTAAGGCTCTCCATGACTTCTCTTTCACTCGTGGTGCGGGCGCACGACGGCGCCGCCCGGGGGCAATGGCGTGAGGGCATGTGGACCGCAGCTCCCGCGGAGCATGACCGTCACAGGCACCTGCGTCACGGTCGGGCGACGTCGCGGTGACGCGATGCGTGCGGTCAGCCGCTCAACGGCCAGCCGGCCGAGCTCAGCCATGGGCTGCTCGACTGTGGTGATGGGTGGTGCGGACGTTCGGGCTGCGTCGATCCCGTCGAAGCCGGTGAGCACAATGTCCTCTGGTACACGGATCCCGTGGGCCACGAGCACGTCGAGCAGCCCCAGGGCGGTCTCGTCGTTGCAGCACACCAGCGCCCGTGGCAGGGCCTCCCCTTGGCGCGCTGCCTCGACTAGGCTCCGTCCGATCTCGCGCGCCCGGTGCCGGGAGAAGTCGCCTCGGTGCCGAGGGCTCTGGGGCACCTCGATTCCGTGCCGAGACAGCGCGGCGCAGAACCCGCGGAAGCGCTCGTCGTCGTCCGGCGCTCCAGAGCGCCCGGCGACGTAGGCGAGAGTCTCGATCCCATGGTCGTCGATCAGGTGGTCGACCAGCCGTTCCATGCCGTCGGCATTGCCCACCATCACCTGATCGTGCCGGTCGGCCGCCCTCGGTCCGGCGAGCACGACGATCGGGACTCGTCGCGCCACGTGGTCGAGCAGGTCATCAGACAACGTCTCACCGACAACAACGAGGCCGTCGACGCGCCCAGCCATGTTCAGCACCCGCGCCTCGAGGTCCGGCTCGCGGGTCATCGCAACCGTGATCGCCAACCCGGCCTCCCACGCCGCGTACTCTGCCCCGCGAAGGACTTCGCCGAAGTAGATCCCGCCCCACGCGATCGCGCCATCCGGCTCCGGATCGACCTGCACCAGCACCGCGCCGTCCGACACCTCCCGTTCGACCAGGTCGGCACCCGGTCCCACGTCCGGGAGACAGATGCCGATCATGCCCGCCTGACGCGAGGCCAGGCCCCGTGCGGCGGCCGACGGTACGTATCCCAGGTCGTCGATCGCCTCAAGAACCGCCACGCGTGCGGCCGCGGAGACGAAGCCGCTCCGGTTGATGACCCGCGACACGGTCGCCGACGAGACTCCCGCACGACTCGCGACACCGCTGATCGTCGGTAGGCGTTCTCTCATGGCTTCCACTCCCTTGTCGTGGATCACTTCATCATGGAAGCGCATCCACATGAGTGTGACAGTCAGCGAGCGCCCGACATCTCGAGGGCAGAATCGGTGGGCGTTGAGGTGGGCAGGCCGCGCTCGTCGCCACCGTGCACACCACGGTCGGCAAAGAACCAGTACGAAACTCCGGCGAGAACGACGAGCGAGGCTGCACCAGAGGGGAGCGCCAGGGCGGCAGTGCTGCCGAATCGCTCACCGATGGCACCCGTGATGGCCGATCCGAGCGACTGTCCGACGATCACGGCGGAGCCAAGGATCGTCATGACTGTCGTCGAGCGTCCGGCCGGGCTGAGCGCGGACCCGATGCTGTATTGCGTCACGAGGGTGGGCCCCACGCCGACGCCGATGATGGCGAGTGCCATCACAAGGTGGGTGACCGACCCAGCGAACGGCAGCGTCATTGTGCCGGCGAGAATGAGCGAGGAGAAGACGAGCCAGCGCGCACGCAACGTGAACCTCGTGGGGAACAGGGCGACAGCGAGGGCGAGACCTGCGGAGCCCACGCCCATGACGCCGTAGACCAGACCGGCACGCTCGGGAGTTCCCTGGTCGTTCATGAAAGCAGTGAGCGACGTGAGCGTCGCGCCGAAGAAGAGCCCGACACCGAGGATCCCGACAACCACGGAGACGAGTCCGGGATGCGCCAAGCTGCGCAGGGGCGCGACCTCAGCCTTGCCGTCGTCTTCCCTGCTCTGCATCGTGCTCGTGGGGTGCAGAGCGAATGCCGTGACGAACATGATGGTGAGGACGCCGGCGGCCACGAGCGGCAGCCATGGCGCAACCATCGAGGCAAGCAACCCCACGAGGAATGGCCCGACGATAAACACCGTCTCGTCGGCGGCGGACTCGTACGCCATCGTCGAGTTGAAGCTACGAACCTTGCGCGCCGGCGCGAGCCGCTCGGAGATGATGCGAACAAGGCGCGTCCGCGACATCGGGCCGACCTGCGGCGCCGTCGTTCCGATGACGAAGGCGATGGCCAGAATGGCCGCGTTCGACATCGTGGAGTTCACCGCCCAGGCGAAACCTACGAGCAGGAGACCGTTGGTCACACCCGCCAGGAGCAGAACCACACGCTGGCCGAACCTGTCGGCTGAGGCACCGAGCAATGGCCCGACGACGGCGGTCCCGAGACCCACCATCGCTGAGGACAGACCAGCGAACGACAAGGAACCGCGGGCCGACACGACCGCAGTGAGGACACCGACGACCATCATCGCGAACGGCAACCGTGCAACGAACGCAATCGGGAAGTAGAACGTTCCTGTGTAATGGATGAGCGAGGTGGGCGACACCTCGGAAGGCTCTGCTCCGGACTGTGATTCGTGGGTGTTGTTCATAGCCTCTGCGGACGACCGCAGCCGGGGCTGCGATAGCTCTGGTGCCGCCGTCGTCCCGTCGGCAGGAGGCCGACAGCCGGTAGATACACGTTGACGAGTCTTATGGCAGACCGTGATCGGCGTGCCTGCTGTCAGTCAACCTACCAGCCATCGGTCTCTGGCGCGGGGCGCGGAGCACCACCGTGGCAGGGATCACTTGGTCGTCGGGGCCATTGAGCCTTGGCTAGTACCCCGGCTCAGGACACGAGGATGCCTGCACGTCCGAGCCGCCCAGCTCGACGCAGACAGCGCGATGCACGCCCACCGACTGGCCAGCAATCACCGGGGCCCACGAAGCGGTGGCGTGCCTTCATCGGTTCTTCGGCCGAGCTCACCGCCGCGGTACCGACGGAAGCTACCGATGGCGCGAAAAACCGTCGACGAACTCGGGCGGAACGCTGTTCGAGGCGTACGCCAGCCGCTACATGCCCGCACTCCAGCGTCTGCTAATGCAGGTGCGCCAGAGCTGTGGGGCTTTGGTCACCGGATCTGCGCTCTGTCCGCTGGACGACAGAAACAGCAGGCCAGCACCCCGTGCCAGCCTGCTGTTTCTCACCGCGAACTTCTTCTGGCCGCCCCTGCTGGGGTCAGACGACGGGGGTGCCCGGGGGCATGTCTCGCGCCGGGGTCAGGAGCACGCTCTCGGACTCGTCCGGGGTCTCAGCGCACAGCAACATCGCCTCCGACACCTCCCCGCGCATGCGCACCGGCTCCAGGTTGAGCAGGACCACGACGCTGCGTCCGGTCAGTTCTTCCACCGTGTAGTACGGGACCAGGCTGGTGACGCTCTGCACCGGTGAGTCGCGTCCCACATCGATCTGGACGATGTACAGCCGGTCAGCCTTCGGGTGCACGACCACCTCGACGACCCGGCCGACCACGAGCTCGAGCTTCTTGAAGTGAGCGAAGTCGATGAGGTCGCCGGTCATGCGCTGACCACCGTGTCGCCCTGCCCAACCGCTGCGTCCTGCGCGGCGTTTGCTGCGGACTGCTCGAAGGCGCTCGGGCGCAGCTCACGCTCGGCGGCCTCGGGGTCCTGGGCACGCAGGCGGCGGATATACCGCTGGTACCAGACCATGCCTGCTCCGAGGAAGACGACCACGCCACCGACGTTGTAGACGAGGGTGAGCCACAGGGCCTGGTCCTCGGGGAAGGTCGCGGCGACGAAGCAGATCGCGAACAGAATGACAAGGAACGACGCGATCGTCAGACCGAGGCGGCGACCACCCATGACGAAGCTGCGACCGGCCGCATCGTAGGTCTTGCGCAGCTTCCAGTACGCAATGAGGATGAGCGCCGGTGGCAGCAGCGCGGTGGCTGCGGTCATGTTGATGACGATCTTCAGGAGCGCATCCACCGAGGACCCAGCGCCCAGGGTCGGGATGACCAGGAGTGGCACGACGATGGCAAACTGCAGCCAGGCACCGCGCACCGGCACTCCCTGCTCGTTGAGTGCGACGAGCTTCTCGCCGAAGACTCCCTTGGGGATCTCCGAGAAGAAGATCTTCACCGGTGCAGAGGTCCAGATCATCAGGCCACCCAGGGTCGCGGCGAGCATGATCACTCCCACGATCCGGATCGTGAAGGACCCCGAGATGCCGAAGTGCTCGGCGGCCGCAGCCATGGTGACAAAGACGCCGTTCTCGTAGTTGACGTCATTCTTGTCGACGAACACGGCCATGAGCCACGTGCCGATCGTGTAGATGAGCCCGATGGTGATCCCCGCGATCACGATCGTGCGGACGAAGGCCTTGGCTCCCCCGCGCAGGTCGTTGAGGTAGACACCGATCGACTCGGCGCCACCGACCCCTTGGATGATCCAGGAGAGGGTCCCCAGGAACGCCCAGGTGGTCAGACCCGAGCTCGGGTCGAGCTTCATCCCGGCGATGGAGAGGTCGTTGGCCGCAGTGATCCCGCCGAACAGAGCGAGGACGGCCGCCACGATGAACACCAGCGCCATGGCAAGCATGAGCGTCGCCCCGAAGGACGTGACCTTCCCGATCCAGGCCGCGCCGTGGGTCGAGATCCACGTGGCGATGAAGAAGATGACGATCGAGATGACGGCGATCGCCCACGTCTCGACGTGCACACCCTTGCCGGCGATCATGTACGTCGCGTAGACGATGATGAGCGGCAGCAGGGAGATGAAGTAGAAGAGGTTGACGAACCAGTAGCAGAAGGCCGTGAAGAAGGCCCACCGTCCACCCAGCGACGACCTCACCCACTGGTATACCCCGGACTCGGAGTTCCGGTTGAGACTGACGAACTCAGCGATGATCAGGGTGAAGGGGATGAAGTAGATGATCGTCGCGATGAAGAAGGCCGGCGCTGCCAGCGTTCCGATCGCCACGTAGTTGTTGATGACATTGCGGAAGTTAAAAACTGCCGCGATGACCATCGTGAACAGGATGAAGCCACCGATATTCTTTCGTTCGGTCATGGTCGTGTCTCTCTGAAGAAGTCGTATGGGGGCGGGACTGCAGGAGGTCCGCCGCTACTTGTTGTGGAAGGTCGCACCCTCAACGGTGAGGCGGACCAAGAGAAGCTGTGCAGCTGGCTGGGCGGCGATCCGCCACGCGCCGTCGATCGGCACCGCGAGGATCTGGCCTTGTGAGAGAGTCAAGGACGGGTCGCCCCTTGAGCCCGGGCGGGTGAAGGTCTCCCGGTCGGACAGGTCGCCGTAGGCACCGGCGGGCACGAGCGAGGCCGCCGGTGCAAGTTCGACCTGCGCTGCGCCGTCGAGCACGTAGAACGCCGTCTGGTACCGACGGTGGCCCACGAAGGTCTCCGCGGCCAGGGAGGCTGCCGAGGTGCGCCAGTAGGTGAGCGAGTCACCGATCGAGTGCGCCACACCATCCTGGATCGACGCCGCATTCTCGATAGCCGCTGTCATCCGGTCCCACTTGGTCGTCCCGGCGTGGGCTGCGACGAACTCTTCCTTGGATGCGAAGAGGGGCATGATCAGGCCTCCGTCGGGGTGTCGGGGTGGGGATGCGCGCCGCGCGCAGCGCGCACGACGACGTTCGGGTCCATGTCGCCGGCGTTGAGCGGTGCCATGATGAAGGAGTAGCTGAACTCCTCGAACCGCACCCGGTAGGAGTCGAGCACCTCGGAGCCCCACGAGTTCGACCCGAGCCCGAGCAGGGCGTGGTCGATGTTCACGGTGAGCGCTGCCGGGTCCGCGACAAGGTCGGTGACGTGGCGCGCGGCATCGATCTGCTCGCTCGTGTACGGCCAGGCCGACCAGTTGAGCAGCGACTCCTGCGCAGCGAACACCAGGCCGCGCCCATGCCGGTCCTTGTGCATGGCCCATCGAACGTCTTGGTGGTTGCCGTAGTCCTGAGGAACGACGTAGGGCGTGACCATCTCCGCGACCGTCGTGGCATACCGGCCCACAACCTGCGAGGTCTGGGAGTCGGAGTAGTTCTCCCCCGGACCTCGCCCGTAGAACTCGACCTGGTCGCAGTCCACAGCCATGCCGAGATCGACGCCGATCTTGGGCACGATGTCGCGGTAGTCGCCGTAAGGTGCCCCTGACAGGGACAGCCGCGCTGCACCGTCGTCGAAGAGCTCCCAGCGGTAGGTGACCCGCATCCCGAAGTCGAGCACCGGAGGAGCCAGCGTGGTCTCGACCACGACTGTCACGGTGCCTTCGGCCCGCTCGACGCGGACGCTACGGGTGGACTCCTGCATGACCTGCAGGTGACGCGGGTGCCACAGCGCGTCGTACTCCTGCTGGTGGTTGTCGATGAGCGGCTTCCACATCTGGACCTTGGGCGAACGCACGACGAGGTCCCGTCCCGCTCCGCGCCACGTGAGCATCCGTCCGGTGAGTGTGTCGAAGGTCCACGTCGAGGAGGCCGCCGAGACCGTGAGTGTGTGGTCGGCCTCGATCACGGTGAGCGGGCGCCGCGGGAGCAGCGCCACCGGCGCGACCGAGGACCCGGCCGAGGCGTCTGTGGCGGGACCTGCAGCGAACTGGTAGACGCCGATCTGCGAGTGCGGAGCCGACCATGTGGTGGCACTGCGGCGCAGGACGACCACGGTCCGCAAGACCTCATGGCCCGGGGCAGCAGCCGCCGCAGGCACCTCGACGACGGCGTGCTCGCGGGGCGGGACCGGACCAGCGGGGACGGTCAGCGACCTCGTCACCACGCCGTCGACCAGGTCGGTGACCACAAGGTCGATGTCGGCGAGGGTGGTGAAGTAGAAGCCGTTGCGCACCAGCAGCCCGCCCTCGTCCGCCTCGATCTTCACGGGGCTGATGACCTGGGCGTACTCGGTCAGGCCCGGGCTTGCCTGCTGACCGGGGAAGACCATGCCATCGATGCAGAAGTTCGCGTTGTTCGGGTAGTCCCCGTAGTCGCCGCCATAGCGGTGGTAGACCCGCCCGTCGTCGGTGACCTCACGCAGGCCGTGGTCGCACCACTCCCAGACGAAGTGGCCCTGGATGGAGTCCCAGCGGTCGAAGACCTGCTGGTACTCCGAGAGCCCGCCGGGGCCGTTGCCCATGGAGTGCCCGTACTCGCAGAGGATACGCGGTTTGGGGTGGGGGTGCTCGCCGAAGTCGTTCATCTGGGAGACGCGGGAGTACATGGTCGAGATGACGTCGACGTCGCGGACGTCGCGGTCTTCCTCGTAGTGCACAGGCCGGGTGGGGTCGAGCTCCTTGCAGCGCTCGTACATCGCGGTGATGTTGCAGCCGTCACCCGACTCGTTGCCCAGCGACCACATGACGATGCTCGGGTGGTTGCGCTGAGCGAGCACGTGCCGTTCGATGCGGTCGACGTAGGTGGTGCGCCACGCCGGGTCGTCGGTGATCCGGCCGATCTCCCCGACGTTGGCGAAGCCGTGGGACTCGAGGTCCGTCTCGGCGACCACGAGGAGGCCGATCTCGTCACACATCTCATAGAACCGGGGGTCGTTGGCGTAGTGGGCGGTGCGGACAGCGTTGATGTTGTGGCGCTTCATCAGCTCCAGGTCGCGCCGGACCCGGTCCATGCCGACGGCGCGGCCGAACCGGTCGTCGTGGTCGTGCCGGTTGACCCCGTGCATGGCGAAATAGGAGCCGTTGAGCCACATGAGGCCGTCGCGGATGGTCAGGTCCCGGAAGCCGAAGCGTGCGCTGACGTGCTGGGTGGGACGTCCGGCGCCGTCGTGCACCTCGAGGTCGAGGCGGTACAGCGTGGGCACCTCGGGATTCCACCAGGACACCCCCGGGATCACCACGTCGATGTCGGCCTCGCCCTGGGGTGCGCCGGTCTCCCCGGAGGCGAGCGTCTGTGCGCCGTCCAGGCTGCGAACACGCCATCCGATGCGCGGCTGCCCGGCCTCGGAGGCGGCATCGGTCACCGTGAGGCCGACCGTGAGGTGCGCGGCGTCGTCCTGGGTCAGGGCGGTGCGGATGACGTAGTCGGCGAGGTGCACCGCGGGACGCTCGTAGACGTAGAGGTCGCGGAACACGCCCGAGGCCCACCACATGTCCTGGTCCTCGATGTACGTGGAGTCGGCGAACTGGAGCACCTTGAGCGTGACGAGGTTGTGGCCGTCGCGGGCGGCTGCGGTGATATTGAACTCGGCGGCGAGCCGGGAGCCCTTCGACCAGCCGACCTCCACGCCGTTGACATGCACCTCGACGTAGGCCTCGACGCCGTCCAAGCGCAGGATGCGTTCGGTGCCGACGACGTTCGGAGCGAGCTCGACGTCGAACTGGTACACCCCGGTGGGGTTGTCCGACGGAACGTGCGGGACGTCGATCGGGAAGGGATATCCCTCGTCGGTGTACTGGAGGTCGCCATAGCCGTCGAGCTGCCACAGGTGCGGGACGCTCACCGTGGCCCAGCCCTGCGCGAGGGTTCCCTCGTGCGTCACCGCCCGCTCGGCGAGGTCCGACGCCGTCACGCGGGCCGGGTGGTCGCTGTACCGGAAGCGGCACTCCCCGGACAGGGAGGTGAATCCCTGGGAGAGGCCACGCTGCCCGGTGGCCGCGGCCTCCGGAGTGTCGTAGCCGAAGAAATAGGCATGGCCAGGAAGCCGATTGGCACCCGTGTTGGCGGGGTCTTCCCACCGGAGCGTAGACACTCTCGTCACCTCGTCGTCGTTGTCGAGCAGTAGCAGACCCGGCTGACAGAATTCTGCGTTACCGGTAACTTCAAAGGCACGTTACCGGTAACTTCGCTGCCGTGCAAGGGCGCAGGCGAAGCCACCAACCGATTAGACTCACACCGTCCGCACAGATGCCCCGCACCCGACCGGGTGACGACCAAGGAGTGACGCCATGGCGGTCGCCCGCCCCAAGAAGGTGACGATCCGGGATGTGGCCGCTCACGCGGGCGTCTCGCACATGACGGTCTCCCGCGTCCTCAATGGAGCCACCACCGTCACCGCCGAGCGAGAACAGGCCGTGCGCCGCGCCATCGCCGAGACCGGCTTCACCGCCTCAGCCTCAGCTCGCCAGCTCGCGACCGGGACCGCCGAGGCCTACGCCGTCGTCCTCACCGAACCGATCGACGAGCTCCTCACCGACCCCACCTACGCCTCCGTGCTCAAGGGCATCACCGACGGGCTCGCCGCCACCTCCGTGGCGCCCGTCCTGTTTACGATGGCGACGAGCCAAGAGCGCGCTAAGGGACTGCGGATGTTCAAGCGGGGAACGATCGACGCCGTCATCCACATCTCCCCCTACGTCGACGACGGGATGCTCGATGAGCTCCAGGCCGCTCACATCCCCGTCGTGCTCTGCGGCCAGCTCGACGGGCGCCGCTACGAAGGCATCTTCTCCTCGGTGTACTCCGACGACGTCCTTGGGTCGAGCCTGGCAGCCGAGCACCTGCTGGCGCGCGGTGCTACCCGCATCGCCGCGATCATGGGCCCCGCCGACAACCCCGCGACCCCGGACCGCGTCGAAGGGCTCCGCCGGGTGCTCGCCGACCGCCTCCTTCCCCACGTCTCCTTCGTCGACTGGGACACGCCCGCCGGGTACAGCGCAGGCGTCGAACTCGCCACATCCGGTGTTAGTTTCGACGCCGTGGCCTGCGGCAACGACCGCATCGCCGTGGGTGTGCTGCAGGCGCTGCGTGAGCACAAGGTGCGTGTGCCCGAGGATGTCCTCGTGATCGGATTCGACGACCACCCGGTCGCGGCCCGGTCGACCCCCCAGCTCACCACGGTCCACCAGCACTTCAGGCAGCAGGGGGAGATCGCCGTCTCGCTCGCCGCCGAGATGGTCGCGGGCGGGCCGCCCCGGACGGTGCTGCTGACGCCGGAGGTCATCAAGCGGGAGAGCACCTGATCGAGGCCTTCCCCACGGTGTTGTCCCGGAAGCCGCGCGCCACCTTGGAATCAGCCGAGCGCTCCTCTGCCACATGATCGCCACCGCTGCCACCGCCCGCGGGCTGCAGATCGCCCAGCGCTCAACACTGCGCCGGGCTTGGGCCCGGGGCACTACCTGGGACGCGGTTCGACGCGATGAACAGCCACCCCACCGTCGGCGACCTCATGAACACCGCCGCCGTCCACCTCACCCGCGCCACCACCTCCCTCGCCGTCGCGCCCTTCGACACCCTCCCCCAGGCCCGCGCCTCGATCGCCGCATTCCGTTCGCGGGGCCACCGACCTGCTCCTCATGCACGCCGACAACACCACCGGCACGTTCCAGACGCTCTCCGCCGGCACCGTCGGGCAGGGCGGTCGGCAACTTCGCGGATATGAGAGCACAGCGTCCAAGTAGCCGCCGAGCCACGGCCTGGCACCGGCGTCATCAGCCCCGCTGGCGACGCCCGGCCAAGAATCGCTCAACCCGCTCCGAGCGCACGAAGCCAACAGGCACGATACGACCTTCGAGTTGCGCCGACGTCTTGGTCGACCGGATGGCGGACAGCTTCACGGCCTCCTTGTTCACCACGCGCCGCTCCACGACTCTCGCCACCTATCCGATCTCGGGCTTCTTGCCGCTCAACGCTACCCCTGGGAGGAATGCTTCCACCCGTCCACCGTGATCTGAGCAATCACGCGTGTGGTGGGCAATCGTGCAAGGGTCAGGCGCTCCAGGTTCCGTCGAGGAACGCGGTCGCTGCCTTGAGCACCTCGTCGCATCGTCCTTCTCGCAAGACGAGCAGCGGGGACTGTTCGCCGAGGACTGGGTTGCTGCCGACGAACCACGCTCGGGCGGTGCGTTCGTTCTCGCCGTCCGCCAGCATCTGCCACACCCGATGCGCCGCGCGCAACCGTTCAGAGGCCGACGCCGTCGGGGTGGTGGCCTTCATCCACCGGTACGGCGCCTTGGCGTCCTTCGAACCCGCCAGGACCGCGACAGCCGTAGCGCCCAGGTGGTTGACCAGTCTGCGTGCGACCTCGTGATCATCCAGGCGCGTCGTGCGCGCGTGGGCTTCGATTGCCGCGTCCATCGACATAGGTCTTCTCCCTCACCAGCAGGTCAAGGTCGACCTGCGCGTCCCAGGGTGCATGACCGCAAGCCCCGCAGTTCCACTGTAGATCACACCCCTATTACCACTTCTGCTACCACTGCGAGGGCGGACGTCGCCGAGCGCTGGTCGGGCTGAGGGCCATGGTGCCGGTGCGCTATGACCCCGAGCGCCAGCGTTGATCTGCGCATGCCACCGGCGCCGCCCACTCGTCAACGAAGACCACGATCGATGTCCCAACCGCTGGCATACCTTCTGGTATGAATTCGGCGCCGTCCACGACGGCGCGCCTGCCTCGTCAGCGCTCCCTGAGCTCACGGCAGCATGACGGCGGCGTCAAGCGATGCGACCGCGATCGTCGCTCCACGCCTGGCTCGTTACGTCCCAGGTGAGTCCTTCGGCACTGCCATCGAGGACCGGCCCGGCGAACGTGAGGCATGCGCTCAGAAGATCGCCGAAGCGTTCCAGCGTCGTCGCCTCCAGGCGTTGCTTTCGCCGCCAGGCGACCCATTGCGCTGGGCAAGGTCCGGCATCGCGGCCAGAAACGGGCCGAGCTGCTCAATCTCAACCTCGCGGTACTGGCGACCGCGTCAATCGCGGGGCGCAGATCCGCGTATCGAATTCGACGGGTGGCGGCAATCGCGGCGATGTCGACGAAGTCGCGCCAGCGGGTGTTCTGTTCCCCGCGATCAATGGCGGTGACGATCTTCTCGGCAAGCACCATGTGGTCGGGGTACCCGCGAAGGGCGAGCGTCGCTCCCAGCAGCAACGGCAGGATCGCTTCGGTGGGCGCCGGCCAGATCGGGTCGCCGAAGTTCACATCAACGTGCAACGCCACCAGGCCTGTCCCAAGCCGGGCGGTGACCTTGACGCGGACACCGGCGTAGTCCGCCGTGTCGCGGATGGGCTCACCGGCCACAGAGGCAGAATCGAGCACCAGCCCATCGCCCACATCGCGGTCGACAATCCTGCGGACAAACTGCTCGACCTCACCAACGTCGTTGGCGATGCCGGTCGCCGCGAGGTCGATGTCACGAGTCGGCCGCCTCGCGGCAAACGCTGCCATGAGCACACCACCTTTGAGCACAAAATCCTCAGCGTGCTCGGAGGTGGCGAGGCGGATCAGGAATCCTTCGAGCACATACAAGGTGATGTACTCACCCTGGTCGCGCCCCTCCCGGCGGGCGAGACTACGCAGATCGTTGTAAGCCCGCCCGGCAGGAGTGTCCCGCGTCGACACTGGCGGCGTCATAGCAGAACCTCCAGCGCCTGACGCAGAAGCGGCTGGGCCTTGGGAAAGGACGCAGCCACCTTCAGCAGGGTCGACGGCGAGCTCCCCCGGCGACGTATCCAATGACGCAACGCCTCATAGGCGACATCGCTGCCCTCGCGGTGCATGAGACGAAAGCAGTCCACGATGGTGCGCTCAGCCGAGTACACCGCGACCACCACACCGCCGGCGAGCTCGAGGGACTCTCGCCCGACCAGGAACGTCGCAGGTGCGAAGCTGTGCCAGGCCACGTGCGCGAACCCCGCCGGGTGACGCGTGCCACGCGGGAGCGCGATATCGGCGCCGAACACGATCGCGTCGCTCAGGTCATGGTGCACCAGCGCGCTCGTCAAACACATCGTCGCCTCACCACGCACCGCCGTCGCAGCAGCGAGCGAGACGAACGCCGGGTCGATCGCGTCGGGGCGCAGGTACACACCACGTCCTGCGCGTTCAATCTCACCGTCTGCGAGCATCCCGTAGACCTGATCCTTGCGCAGACCAGCCGCTCGGGCATCATCAAGGGTAAACACCGGTGCGAGACGAGTCACCATCACTTCCCCCCTTCTAAACGACTACACATTCAGCATACGTGTATGCGCTAGGGAAGACCAGGCCGCTCGGTGACGTCCCCCTCCCCCGGCAGGTTCCTGGTTGACTGCGGCGAGGCTGGTGCCACCCTGACTGCCAATCGAGATCGTTCCGTCGGCGCCGCCGATCCAGCGTCAGCCCTGGGCCCCACCTCGCCGCACCTTCGAGATCAACTCGCTGCTCCTGTCGCCCTATCGTGGCCGCAGCCCGGCTACAGCCCGGGATACGTTGCGTGTAGGTCGCCGTCGAACAGGCGCCAGCAGAAGTCGTTCATCCGGGCTGCAGCGGGAGCGCGCCGGGCAAGGACGCCCGCCACTGCCGCTGGCACGTCCTGCGGGATGTCACCCCGCGCGCACCGGCGCACGTAGGCATTGCGTGCAGCAAGACCATCGCTGGCTAGCAGCGGCACCTCACACGCCGTGGTGACCAGCCAGTTGACCAGTCGCATCGCCGCATAGTCGGCATCGTGGTTGACGTGGTGCGCGACGAAGTCCCGCTCGGCGTCAGACAGGTCGAACCGAGGCGATGTGGCCAGCCCGAAGTCGACGAGGTAGATCTGGTCACCGTCGGCCCGCATGTTGCCGAAGTGTCCGTCCATGTGCAGCACCTCTCGGCGACGCAGGAACGCCACGGCTTCGAAGAGCTGCTGCTCGAACGTCTCGGCGCTGCCCATCGGGTCGTCCAACCTGTCGACCAGTGGGTCGGGTATGTGCTCAAGAAAGAGCACAAGGCTGGAACGTGCGCCGGCCAGTTCCTCGAAGCGGGTCCGCACCGCCGGGTCGCCTCCGAACTGCTCTACGACCGCCTCGATGTCCCGGTGTTCGGCCGCGACGGGTGCGCGGCCCGGTAGCACCCGCCAGTGATGCAGCAGGGCGAAGGACTCGGACTCACCGCCGATGACTCCATCGCTGACGGTGATGTTCGCGGCCAACTCTCGCCACGCGCCGAAGCCCGGGCCAGCAAGGCGGTGCATGCCGTACTGGCAGGAGACCGGCAGGCCGAACATGTTCGCTGTGCTGTGCGGGTGCGCCAGTTCCCGATCGGTGATCGGAATCTGCTTGGCGAACACCGCGATGCCGTCGACGTCAAGAACTGAGGAGCCACCGCCCACGCCCACAGCGCTGGTAGGCCCAGCATGGAGGAATGCCTCCAGCTCGTCGTCGTCGCAGGCGGCGAGCGAAGCTGACACGAGGTCGTGACGGACACGTCGGGTGCTGAGCATCACGCCATTCTGCCCGCCCCTGGGGATCAGGGCACGGAAACGTTGTGTGAGCAGGTCAGGGTGGGTGTGATGTTGGTCCAGCCGGCCAGGCGCAGGATGCTGATGGCCGTGTTGCGGAGCATGACCATGACCTGGGGCGCATTGACAGTGCGGTCACCCACCACAAACCTGCAGTTCACAGTCCTACCAACCGACCTTTCCGGGCCTGCCTGTCACCTCCATCGGCGAATGACGAGCGACAGCCCTGCCGTGTACCCGACACCGGCGGTGGCGAGGTAGGAGCGGTAGGCGCGCCTGAGCAACGGCTGCGCCTTGTGCGAGACCACGGCAACGACCGCCCCCAGGGCCAGCGCCCGGGCACCCCGGGCACCGATGGCGTGCGCGGCGAGCGGGGCAATCGGGATATGCCGGCGTCCCGCCTCTGCGGCGTAGAGCTTGACAGGGATGCCGTTGAGCGCCTGCCGCCAGATCCCGGCGGCACCGACCGTCATGTGGTCGGCCACCGTGGTGCGCATCGCCGCCGTCGTCAGAGGCGCGGGCGGAGTGCGGTCGTGGCGGGCGCAGACAGCGGTGAAGATGACCCCGGCGACCGACCCGACGGCGAGCCATCCCGCTGCGGGGAGCACCTTACGTGGGTGTGCGGCGCCGAACACGGCAAGGAACATCTCCGCGGTCACTGGCCAGCTGATCGCTTCGGCAAATCCCCATGCGGCTGCGGCGGCCATCCCGGCCTTGGAGTCCATGAGGCGGTGCAGGGCGATCCACGCGGCGTCGTCGGCGGCGCTGGCCTCCCCGCGGGCGAGCAGGTCGGTGATCTGGTCGATCACGGGGCTCATGTCACCGTCCGTGAGGTCTTCCGGTTGGATCGGCTCGCCGAGCCGGACCTCGATCGGGCCCGCTGTGAACTTCCCATTCTTGGGCAGTAGAGCCTGCGTGCCGACGAGCGCGACGGGGAGCAGCGGCACGTCGAACTCCTTGGCGATCCGCAGCGCCCCGGTGTGGAAGTCACCGAGCTCACCGTCCAGGCTGCGGGTACCTTCGGGGAAGATGAGCAGGCTCGACCCGGTGCCGAGAACTTGTTGTGCGCCGTCGACCAGGCCGTCGTAGGCACCACCGGACCGGCTGACCGGGACCGCGCCGATCGCGATCCGCAGCAGCGCCCGGTGCCAGACGTCGGAGTACCAGTAGTCGTCGGCGGCGACGACAACGGGTTTGTACGGTGACGGGAACGCGGCGATGAGGGCCGGGGTGTCCGCGTGGGAGGAGTGGTTGGCGACGATCACCATGGCCTCGTACGGGGCGCTCCCCCGGACCCGGTACCCGCCCACCGCGGTGAACAGCTGACGCCACATTCCCCGGCGCAGCGCACCGGCGACATTCGGTCCCCGCGGGATGCCCACCCGGCGGCGCGCGCTCATGCGAGCACCGCCGCGAGGGGCAGGACGAGCAGCAGGGAGTCGACGCGGTCGAGGATGCCACCGAATCCGGGGAGCCAGCTCCCGGCGTCCTTGACGCCTGCTTGACGTTTGACCATGGATTCCAACAGGTCACCTCCTACGCTTCCGACAACAACAGCAACGATGAGCCCGACCGACAGGGAGCCGAGCAGGACAAGGACAATTACAGCTCCGAGGAGGGCGCCGACGACGCCGCCGACGGTCTTGCTCGGGCTCAGCGGGGACAGCGGTCGCCTGGCCCAGCCGAATCGGCGCAGCCCGTTGCCCCCGCACCACGCGGCGACGTCGGTGGCGGCCGCCGCGAAGCAGATGAGGTAGGCGTCCTCCCACACCAGGACGAGGTTGGACAGCGACCAGCAGATCCAGATGGAACCGAAGGCCGTGATCGCACCGCGCCGGACCCCGTCCGTGGAGTCCGCGCTCAGGAGCGCCGGTGCCGCGCAGAGCAGGGCGATCAGCGGGACCAGGGCGAGCAGCCCCGGGTCGAGCCAGGCGGCCACCGGGTATCCAACGGCGAGCGCGAACAGGATCCACGTCTCGGGCCTGGGGAGCGCGGCGAGCTTGGCGAACTCCCGGACCGCTTGGAGTCCGATCAGGGCGACGAGCGCGGCGGTGGGTCCGGGGCCGAGCCAGATGGGCACGCCGATGATCGGCAGGATGCATGCCCAGGTGGTCCAGCGGCGTCGGAGCTCGGGCTTCCCCGAGAGGAAGACGGGGACCGCGGCGACGACGATGAGGGCGACCGAGACGAGCAGGAAGAAGACTGCCCGCCCCTCGAGCACGAGGTGCCACGGCCCCACGGGGATGTTGATGACGAAACCGGACCGGTCCAGCCCGAACCAGTCGGCGAGAGGGTCGGCGTCGATCCCGAGGAAGTTCACCGGTCCCCGGCGGGATGGGCGACGGGGGCGGGGGCGTCGAGCAGGCGGTGGATCGTGCGCAGTCGCACGAGCATGGTCACCACCGACCCGACGACGATCAAGGCGCTGACCGCGGGTATCCAGGCGGGCACCGCGGTCGCGACGACGACGACGGCGCAACGTTCGGTCTTGCCGAACGGTCCGCCGTTGAGCCGTGGTGCACCGGCGCCGGCTCCGGACAGGGAAGTGAAGGTCGGCAGGGTGGCGCACACGGCGGCGATCAGCACCCACCCGGTCGCCCAGCCGGTTCCCCAACCGAGATCCAAAGTCCGTTCCGCGAGCACGACCAGCCCGGCGAACATGGCGAGATCGCCGGCCCGGTCACCGAGCTCGTTGAGGACAAACCCCCACGGCCGGCTCACACCCCGGGCACGGGCGACGGCGCCGTCGAGGTTGGCCCCGGCCAGTCGTCCGGCGAGCAGGACGAGGGCGAGGATCCAGTTGCCGTAGGCGATGGCCACGCCCGCGCCGAGCGCGCTGACCGCACCGACCGCGGTGAACACGTCGGGTGAGAGCCCCCGTGCGACCGCGACGCGAATGATGGAGGTCAACCGGCGGGTGTACCAGGGCTTGAGTGCATAGAGACCGCGCATTCGCGCAATCTACCCGGAACGACGGCCGGCGCATCGCCACGATCCACAGAATCGTGCCGGTCTGCCTCATAGGGAGGCGTCGGACGCTCACGACCCGCCGACGGCGGACCCATATTGTCGCCGGTGACCCCATTTGTAGGTCCATACGAAGACCAAAACGGAAAACGGCCACCCTGGTGTCATAGCCTCGTAGCAACAGTGCTGGTCAGCGAGGGGTACGTGTGTGAGACGCAGGATGATGACGGCGGCGGATCGGGAGCCGACCGCAGGTGGGCAAGATCGCCGGCGACGAGGTCCTGCAGGCCCGCGTTCTGGCGGATGAGCCGGTCACGGACCCTGCGTCAGATCGCGGGCCGGTTGCTTCTTGACTCGACCGACACCAGTGTTGACACGGTGAGTCATTCCCCTGCTGCTGGCCGGTTCTTTGGGCGCGCAGTACAGGCATCGGAAACTACACCGGCCCGTGACCGAGATCTCCAGGTCGCATAGTGGTCGGCGCCTGGCGTCCAGGACCGTCCACGCCTTAGATGGACTGTCGATAGCCGAAGAACTCATGGTCATTGTTATACCCGCCCAGGCCCCCGCCAACGTCCGAGAAGTGCTCGACGAATTCGATTCCCTTGATCCACTTGACGAGTTTGAAGCCGAGCTGGACTTCGTTGCGCAGGCGGAGCGGGGCGCCGTGACCGAACGACAGCGTGTCGTCGTTCATGTCATAGGCGAGCATCGTGAGCTCGTAGCTCATTTGCTCAATCGGCTGCGCGTCATAGTAGATTCCGCCATCCGGCCCGACGGCGTATGAATAGAAGATCACCCATTTGGCCTCCGGCCTGGGTTTGACGACATCGAGGATCGATTGCATCGATACTCCGCCCCATTTGGCGATACCAGACCAGCCCTGAATGCAGAAATGCTGGGTGATCTGCTCATGATTCGGCAGCGCCCGCAACTGTTCCAGGCTCAGTTCAACCGGGTTTTCGACGAGGCCGTTGATGCGGAGCTTGTAGTCGGCGAAGCTACCTGCCTCGAGTTGCTTGTACTCCTCAGTTTCGGGGTACTTGCCGTTGTGCCAGAAGTAGGGGGAGATATCCTTCTCGGAGTACTGGCCCGGCTTTGAGTCGAGGTGTTCGAACAGTCGCTGCGCCGGGCCGATCAGCGCGTAGCCGACCTTCTGCACTACCCGCGGATGCCGGTACGTGAACGGGGTGGCCGCTACCCAGCCGACGATGACGACGACCATGGAGGCGGCGAAGATCGAGAAGCCCACCCACGAGTCGTCGTCCCGCGCCGCATACATGTGGTTCAGATTGCGAAGGGCTCCGGTCGTCAGCACCAGGGTCACGTGGATGACGATGAACATGACGAACCAGCACAGCACGAGGAAGTGCAGTGACCGGGCGAGCTGGATGCTGAACACCGAACTGATCCGGCGGAACCGGGTAGACAGTGCCGGGGACATCCCCAGCCCGGTTATCAGAGCCGCCGGCGCTGCGATGAACACGGTGATGAAGTAGGCGATGACTTGCAAGCTGTTGTAGTTGACCCATCCGTTCTCCACCGGCCAGTCCAAAGAGAGGTACTGGATCGCAACCGAAATGGAGTTCGGAATCACGTCCCAGCTCATCGGGACCAGACGCATCCACTGGCCGGTCGTGAAAATCAGGATGTAGAAGATGATCCCGTTGAGCAGCCAGAGTGTATCGACACCGAGATGCCACCATCGGGCGAGGCCGATGGAGTGCCGGCGGCCAGGCAGCCCAACACCGTCCGGCAGGGTGATCGAGTCCTGCTTCGCCGTGTACAGCGGGTCAGACGGCACCGGCTTCTGCATACGGAACCAGTCTTTTCCTGGGGTGGAGTGCCTGGTCCAGTAGAACCTGGGATGGTCAGCGATGATCGTGACGCCGGACCGGATGATGAAGATCATCAGGAACAGGTTGAGGAAGTGCTGCCAGCCGACCCAAGCGGGGAAGCCGACCGGTGCGTTGTCCGGCAGTTCGGATTCGCCGGGATACTGGTGTATGAAGTCTGCGACAGCTGGGAGCTCGCGGATTCCCTTGGCGACGGCAATGCCGATGATCAGGAGGAGCAGGCCGATCGGAATCAGCCACAGCAGGTTGAACCACTTGCTCCGGCCGATCCGCACGCGTGGTGCGACACCGTATTGGGCGGGAACTCCCCCGGCCCAATGCTCATCGACGACGGTGTAGTGCGTGCTGTCGAGTTCCGACCGGAAACTCAACTTCGCTCCGTCTGGCCCAACGTCCGGCGCCGGCACATGATGGTCCTTCGATGAAGAGTCCATGCCCAAAGCCTAGCGCCCGGCATCAATCGGGGCGAGGAAAGCGGCACTTCACACATGAGGGTGGAGCAGGCGGCGGCGCGTCGTTCGCTGGATAGGGGTCGAAGTCTCCCGATGATGAGAGTTCCTACACAGCCCATCTGGAAGACCTCGACATGTCTGACGCTACCTTCACCCCAGAGTCCCCGGAAAGGTCGTGTTTTAGCAGTTCGAGACGCAATTGATGGCTCTATCGGGGTAGCGAGCGTGGTGGCGTAGGTCGGCGGCGATGCTGGTCCAGCCGGCCAGATGCGGGATGCTGAGGGCCGTGTTGCGGAGCGAGGCCATCACGTGAGGGCGTTGGCGGCTATTCAACCAACTTGCCCACGACGCTTTCCTCGGTCGATACCATCAGTTGCTCGATCTCCGGTGGCGTCTCCGCCACGGGCTCCTGGGTGAGCCCGTCGGTCAGCGACCACACCATGTTCACTTTCAGCGCCGGGTCAAGCTTGAGGTAGTCGGAGCGGTTGTGGGCGCCGCGGGTCTCCCGGCGTGCCAGCGCGGATTCGAGGGTCGCCCGGGCGGCTATCAGGGAGCCTTTCAGGTCGAGTGCGTGGGCGAGGTCGTCGAAACCGGCGATATCCGGGTGCACGGCGAGGTCGGGTAACCGTGCCTCGACGGCGTCGAGCTTGGCGAGGCCGTTCTGTAGCCCTTCCTCGTTTCTGATGACCCCGGCGTGTTCGCTCATGAGGTCGCGGATGGCGCGCTGCATGCTGCGGACGTTGTCGAAACCGCGGCTGGCCAAAAGCGTGTCGATTTCTCCCTTCGCCTCGCCGACGGCTTCGGTACTGCGGGTCTGGGCTTCCAGGCCGCGGGAGTACGACGCCGCAGCGTGTCCCACGATGCGACCATAAACGAGCAGTTCCGCGAGGGAATTGCCGCCGAGCCGGTTGGCGCCGTGGGTTCCTGAACTCGCCTCGCCGATCGCGTAGAGCCCGGCCACGTCTGTGCCGTGGTCTTCGGGCCGGACCCAGACGCCGCCCATCGAGTAATGGGCCGTCGGTGCGATCTCGATCGGATCCTTCGTGATGTCGAGCATCTGGAGGTCGAGCATGTTGCGGTACACGCGCGGTAGCCGGGTCAGGATGACGTCCCGGTCGAGATGGGTCAGATCCAGCAGCACCCCGCCCCTCGGTGTGCCGCGGCCCTCGCTGATTTCGGTCGAAATCGCCAGCGCGACCCTGTCGCGGGTGGAAAGCTCCATCCGTTCCGGATCGTAGCGGGACATGAACCGCTCACCCAAGGCGTTACGGAGAATGCCCCCTTCGCCGCGCGCCGCCTCGGAGATGAGCAGGCCGGCAGCGTCCGCCGGTTCCATGATTCCCGACGGATGGAACTGCACCAGTTCGACATCCCTGAGCCGCGCTCCGGCAAGGGCGGCCAGACGGAAGGTATCTCCGGTGTTCTCGTCCCGGCGGGATGTTGTCTGCCGCCAGATTCTGGTGTGGCCGCCGGTGGCCAGGATGACTGCATCGGCGTGGATGACGACTCTCGACCCGTCGACGATGTCGAACCCGTAGGCGCCGAAAATATGGTTGTCTGCGACCAGGAGGCGGGAGATGTAGACGGTGTCGATTATGGGAACGTCGAGCGTCTCGGCCCGTCGCAGCAGTGTGCGTTGTATCTCCAGTCCCGTGTAGTCGCCAACGAAGCAGGTTCGGCGATACTTGTGGGCGCCGAAGAAGCGTTGGGAGATGCGTCCGTCCGCTTCACGGGCGAATGGCATGCCCCACGCTTCGAGCTCGCGGATGCCTTCCGGTGCGTTCTTCGCCATGATCTCGACGATTCGTGGGTCTGCGAGATTGTACGACTCCTTGATGGTGTCGGCGGCATGCTGCTGCCAGGAGTCCTCCGGGTCCATCGTGCCGAGGGCGGCGTTGATACCGCCAGCGGCGAGAGTGGTGTGGGCGTCGTGCTTGCGGCGTTTGCCCACCGCGAGCACGTCAACCCCTTGCTGGCGGAGTTCAATGGCCGCGCGCAGCCCCGCACCGCCTGTGCCAATGACGAGAACGGAAGTAGAGATAATGCGTTCGGTCATTTCCTGTCCTTCAATTCGTTTCTGACATTTCAGTCCTGGAGCAAATGCTAGACAGCGATGCGCCTATCGGTTCACGGTCGGAACGGAACGTCCTTATGAATGGGCCACCGATGTCGAAGAAGTGCCTCGTGGCAGATCCGAGGGTTGGGGAGCGGTTACAGCACGATTGGACGCGGTGGCCTGCACGGTCGCCGGGTCAACGCTCGGGGTCGGCTCAACCGGTGGATCGGTGTCGCCAGAGGTGGGGTGGCTGGTTCCGACGTCGACGTCGTCGTGCGGAAGGTGAGCTCGACGTCGTCGTGCCCACAGTCGGTGTGGGCGATGCCGCTCCTCCCCCGCACGCGGCTCGCAGCGACGCCAAGGTCGCCGCGAGCGCGACGACCTTGAACCTTGCGTACCTCTGTCCGTGTCTCATGGGCGACCTCGCGCTCCCATCCGGATCGACGTTGTCCAAGCGGTACCCCTGGCCTTGACCGCTGACTTCATTGCACTCCTCACGCGAGGTTTGCGATACCGGAGAGGTTCCTCGCTGAGCCGCCCGCGCGCCGCACCATGCTCTGGACCGTTCATCACCTCAGGTGAGGCTCGTTCGGTCATCCATCTCCTTGGCACGAATGATTCCATCATCTGCGTACTCAAGGTCCCGCTCGGGGGCCGGCTTCCCCCCGGTCACTGCCAGGGGAACAACGTCTCTTGCCACCCCACCCTGACGCGTAGGGCCCGGGCCGCCGGGAAGCTGCCAGCGAGACGTCCGGCGACCTGCTTGCCCCTTATCAAGGTCGGCGCGGTCACGTCCCACCTTCAGGATGTGGCTCGGTATCAAACTCGCCGATCCTCTGGCCAGCGCAGTTGCTACAGCCGCCCGCCGTAGGTCGTCTGCCAGCCGGCTGGTCCGTTGGTGATGTACCCGGAACGGTGGAGTGCGCAGAGGATCTGCTCGACATCGTCGAGGGTCCACGAACGGCCCGGTACTGGCGAACTACGAGATCCCCGTATTGAGCTTGAGGCGCCTTGCGGTCGTCGCGGCGGCCGCCGAGATCGTGACCGTGGTGGGTCTGACTCGAAGAGATCTCGACGCCCACTCCGCTCTGGTGTCGCCTTCTTTGACGATGCGACCTTGTGGTGGAGTCATCGCTCAAGGTAGAGGCGTTCTGCCTCCACGCCGTGGGTCTGCCTCGCCGCGCCGGGCGGCCTCAAGCTCAGCGATAAGACTCTGAGCATCGTAGGCGCCGATGTGGCGCTGCGTGCCCACAAAGAAGGTCGGGGTGCCGCGGGCACCACTGGCCTCGGCGTCAGCCACGTCTTCCCTGATGCGTGCGGCGTGGCGCTGTTCGTCGACGTCGCGGAGGAACTCTTCGACGTCGAGACCCAGGCGTCCGGCGTACCCAGCCAAGTCCTCGAGCTCAAGCTGGTCCTGACGGGCGAAGAGCAGGTCATGCATCTCCCAGAACCGCCCCTGCGCGGCGGCGGCCTCCGCGCCCGCGGCGGCCAGCTCCGCATGCGGGTGCACATCGGGCAGCGGCAGGTGACGGAAGACGTACCGCAAATCCTCACCGAAGTGCTCCCGCACCTCCTTGGTCACCCCGGTGGCGCGCGCACAGAAGGGACACTCGAAGTCCGCGAATTCCACCAGCGTCAACGGCGCCGAGGCAGGGCCGCGCAGGTGATCCCGATCCGGATCCACGGGGCGGGCGAGGGTCCTCGGCAGTCCAGCCGAGGTCTCACCATGCAGGATCGCAGCCAACCGGAACACCAACCAACCCAGTGCGGTAGCCATGACGAGGGCCAGCAGGACGCCGACGGTCGCCTGATCCTGGAGTTCCGGCGAATCGAAGGCGAGACCGATGATGAGCAGCGCCACAGTAAACCCGATCCCGGACAAGGCGCCGCCGGCCAACACCTGACCCGGACCGACGCCCTGCGGAAGCCGGCCTAGGCCGAGTTTGGCTCCGCCAAGGGAAAAAAGGCCGATGCCCAGGAACTTGCCACCCACCAGTCCCACAACCACGGCCCACGTCATCGGTGAAACCAATGCTTCAGCGAGAACTCCACCGCGAAGGTCGACCCCCGCGTTGGCCAGCGCAAAAACCGGCACGATCACGTAGCTGACCCAGGGGTGCAGCACCAGCTGTATCCGCTCATTCACGGATACCGCACGGACGAGCGCGTCTTTCGCGGACCGTCCCACCTCAGCCATCGGCGACTGCCGAAACGCCCGGAACAGGGTGGCTGCCCCCTCCACCGCCTCCCGGCGGGGAGCGAAGGCAGGGATGAGCAGGCCGGCTATCATCCCAGCGATCGAGGCGTGCATGCCGGAGGCGACCGTCGCCACCCACACCATGATCGTGACGAGCACATACGGCCACGTCCGCCATACGCCAGCCCGCCCCAAGACCACCAGCACCGCGATCCCGACCGCCGCAACTATCAGCGCGGAGATATCGATGGAGTCGGAGTACACGACGCCGATGACCGTTACAGCCACGATGTCATCAACGACCGTCAGGCTCAGGAGGAAGACCCGCAGTTGCGTCGAGACGGCGGGCCCGACCAACGCCAGGACGCCCAACAGGAATGCCGTGTCGGTGCCGATCACGATGCCCCAACCACGCGCGGTCTCGCCTCCTGGGGCAATCCTGAAGCGCCCCAGGTTTGATGCCGCTCCTGTTTGAGTCCAGGAGAATGAGCACCATGCCCAAGAAGATCGACGAAGAACTGAAGGCCCGTGCCGTGAGGTTGGTCACCGAGCATCGCGGGGAGTACCAGAACTTGACCGCGGCCTCGTTCGCGGTGGCCAAGCAGCTGGGGGTGAGCCGGGAGTCGGTGCGCCGGTGGGTCGCCCAGGCGGACGTCGATGCCGGCGGGCGTCCCGGGGTGACCAGCGATGAGCTGGAGGAGATCAAGCGCCTCAAGGCCGAGAACCGGCGCCTGCGTGAGGACGTGGCGATCTTGAAGGCTGCGAC
>NZ_FMYH01000012.1 GCF_900096585.1 Sanguibacter gelidistatuariae | reverse complement strand
TACTCGTGGTGCCCCTTCGAACCAGACTCCTCAGTGAAGCTCTTCTCGCTGAAGCGCGTGCTCAACGGCGTGTTCTTGACAACCGTCGGCTCAACGATCACGGCCGAGGCCACTGCATGGACGGCACTCGCGGGAATCTCAAATGCGAAGGCCGGCACGCTTGCTCCGATGAGCATCGCACTTCCGACCGCCCCTGCTACAACTGCGTACTTTCGCATTGCTACTGCCTCTCCGTTGTTCACTACCGCACATCCGAAACGACGTCCGTCACTTGTCCATCGGCACCTCAGCACGGATGTTGAGGTCAACGCTGCTGCGGATCGTCCTTCACCCACTACCTCGGGGCACGGGCACGTCGTCTCCCTACGTGTCAGGGTTGGGTGAGGCCAAGAAGCGTTCAAGCAGGAGCGCTCCCGACGAGGGGCGGGACTATTCGACCCATAGACACACCTGCCTGACCTACCAAGTGACGATGGGCACCCGAACTGAGGGCCAGTCCCTCGCGTGGTGGCAGCGCTGGTCGGCGAAGGGCTCGAGCGTGAAACGCAGAATACTGACGATCTCTGAGCGGGTGGAGGTCCCTGGCCTCAAAGCCTGGGGGATCGTTGCGCGATCGCGACTCATTTCGACCCGGAGGCGCTGGTCGGTTGTGAAGCCCCGCACAATTCGACGAAGACGCCGGGTGTTGGTTGGTCGCAGCGGGCCTTTTGGCCGGGCGTAACCATGTCCGCCGACAGGTGGGATGGTCGCCGGAGTCGAGGAACTGCCGGCTCGAGTGCTGGCGGGCCAAAGCAAGTCACGGATGCCGCTTCAGATCGCAGTCTGGTTGCTTGTCGAGGCGAGCACCCCCCTGGTGACACGGAGCGTTATTCCCCTGCCCCTGGCGCGCCACGGCCAACCATGAAGCGATCTACAACTTCATCTATGCCCTCCTCAGAGCGGGCTCGCCTAGCAAGTGGCGTGACGCTCGCCACGACCATCCCGGCCGCCTGCCCAGATCGCGAGGGCTGACGTCAAACTATTGGTCTCGGTCGCTATTGGCGCCCTAGCGCGCGATAGGACCAGCCCGCTGCGCGCCAAACGGCCGGGTCAAGAGCGTTCCGCCCATCCAAGATCGTCCGCGAACTTACAAACTTCGTCAGGACCGCGGGATCCAGGTCGCGGTACTCTCGCCACTCGGTGAGGAGCAGGACGGCGTCAGCACCAGCAGTCGCCTCCGCGACGGTCGAGACATATGTGAGGTGTGGGTGACGGCGTCGGGCGTTGTCAATCCCCTCAGGGTCCGTGATCATTACGTGTGCACCGAGCCGCGCAAGCTGAGCTGCCACGTCCAGGGCCGGCGAGTCTCGGACGTCGTCACTGTTCGGCTTGAAGGTGACGCCCAGCACCGCGATGCGCTTGCCCTCGACGCTCCCGCCGTTCACCTCGCGAGCGAGGTCGACCATCCTGACCCGGCGCCGAGTATTGATTGCGTCGACCTCGCGCAAGAACCCTACGGCCTGGTCGGCTCCGAGCTCGTCCGCACGAGCCATGAATGCCCGGATGTCCTTGGGCAAGCACCCGCCCCCGAAGCCCAGACCCGCATTGAGGAACCTGCGCCCGATCCGCTCGTCAAGGCCGATCGCGTCGGCAAGTTCGGTGACGTCTGCCCCGGTCACCTCGCACAGCTCGGCCATGGCATTGATGAAGGAGATCTTCGTCGCGAGGAAGGAGTTGGCAGCGACCTTGACAAGCTCGGCGGTCGCGTAGTCGGTGACGATGCGCGGGGTGCCCGCCGCGAGCGCCTGCGCGTACACCGTGTCGAGCAGCGCCGTTGCGGCCGAGCCGTCCTCGGGGACGCCGTAGACGAAGCGGTCCGGCGTCAGGGTGTCCTGGACTGCGTATCCCTCCCGCAAGAACTCTGGGTTCCAGGCGAGCATCGCACCGGGCGTCTCAGCCGCGATCTGCGCGGCGAGTCGCGCGGCGGTCCCTACGGGGACGGTCGACTTGCCGACCACGAGGTCGCCGGCGCGCAGGTGCGGGATCAACGAGGTCACGGACGCATCGACGTAGGTGAGGTCTGCGGCGTTGCTGCCGGCCTTCTGCGGCGTCCCCACGCACACGAAGTGGACCTGCGCTCCGTGGGCGTCGGCGATGTCGGTCGAGAAGGACAGTCGCCCCGTGCCCATGGCTGTGCGCAGCAGCTCGGGCAGGCCAGGTTCGAAGAACGGGGCGTCGCCGTTGGCGAGCGCCTTGATCTTGTCGGGGTCCACATCGATCCCGACGACCTCGTGCCCGAGGGAGACCATGCAGGCGGCGTGCACCGCGCCGAGGTAACCACAACCGATGACTGAGAGCTGCACTGTACGTTCCTTCGTTCGATCCGACTCCGCCACAACCTACCCAATGTTGAGCAGATCTCGTGTGCCATAGGTCCCCGGTATGTCCCGCGCCACATCGCGGCGACCGCGAAACGACATCGCTCTCAGGTACCAGTGGATAACCTTGTTCCACCATGACAACACCTCCGCACCCGCCCTCCGCACCCGAGCACCCCGTCCTCGTGGTGTGCGTGGTCTTCAACCCCGGTGACGAGCTGCGCGACTTCGGCCGTTCGCTGGCCACCGCGTCGCGCCGACCGATCGACCTCGTCTTCGTCAATAACGGCGGCCCCTCAGCGGTGGCCAACGAAGTGGCGGCCTCTCTCGGCGGACGGGTGCTGCCAAGTGGCGGGAACCTCGGGTACGGCGGCGGCGCGAACGTCGGGCTCGCGACGAGCGCGTCCGAGTGGGCCGTCGTCGCCAACCCCGACCTGGTGTGGGAGCCGGGTTCGCTCGACGTCCTCCTCGAGGCGGGCGAGGCCGAGCCCCGAGCCGGGTCGCTCGGCCCAGCCCTGCTCAACACCGACGGCACCGTCTACCCCTCCGCGCGCGCGATCCCGTCGCTGCGACAGGGCGTGGGGCATGCCCTGTTCGGCCGCGTCTGGGCGAATAACCCGTGGTCGCGTGAGTATCGCCGCGAGCACGAGCACGCAAGCACCCAGGAGCGCCCAGCCGGCTGGCTCTCCGGCGCGTGCCTCGTGCTGCGCCGCACGGCGCTCGAGGAGATGGGCGGCTTCGACGAGAGCTATTTCATGTTCTTCGAGGACCTCGACCTCGGTGAGCGCCTGCGGGACGCGGGCTGGCTCAACCTCTACGTGCCGGCGGCGCGCGTCACGCATGTGCAGGGGGTGTCCTGGAAGTCCAAGCCCGAGCTGATGATCCGGGCCCACCACGCGAGCGCCGAGCAGTACCTGCACCGGCGGTACTCACGCTGGTACCAGGCTCCGCTCCGCGCAGCCATCAGCGCGGGGCTGTGGGCGCGCGAGACGGTCGAGGTGCGCGGGGCGCGGCGCTAGCCGTTCCTGTGCGCACGCCAGCCCACACTGACTTAGGTCCCGGTCAGGCGCATAGGGCACACTGTTGACCTATGCGCGGAATAATCCTGGCCGGCGGCTCCGGCACTCGTCTCCACCCGATCACCCTCGGCGTGAGCAAGCAGCTCGTCCCGGTCTATGACAAGCCGATGATCTACTACCCCTTGTCAACCCTCATCGCGGCAGGTATCCGCGAGGTCCTCATCATCACGACCCCGCACGACGCCGAGCAGTTCCACCGCCTCCTAGGCGACGGCAGCCAGTTCGGCATCTCGATCGAGTACACCGTCCAGGCCGAGCCCAACGGGCTCGCGCAGGCGTTCGTGCTCGGCGCCGACTTCATCGGTGACGAGAAGGTTGCGCTCGTGCTGGGCGACAACATCTTCTACGGCCCCGGTCTCGGCTCGCGCCTGGCCCGCTTCAAGGACATCGAGGGCGGCGCCGTCTTCGCCTACCGCGTCGCGGACCCGACCTCCTACGGGGTCGTGGAGTTCGACAAGAACGGCATCGCGCTCTCCCTCGAGGAGAAGCCTGCCAACCCCAAGAGCAACTTCGCAGTTCCCGGGCTGTACTTCTATGACAACGACGTGGTGCACATCGCCCGCGACCTCGAGCCTTCGGCGCGCGGGGAGTACGAGATCACCGACGTGAACCGGATCTACCTCGAACAGGGTCGCCTGCAGGTAGAGGTCCTCCCCCGCGGGACGGCCTGGCTGGACACCGGGACCTTCGACTCCCTCATCGAGGCGTCGGACTACGTCAGGACGATCGAGCACCGCCAAGGCCTCAAGGTCGGCGCGCCGGAGGAACTCGCTTGGCGCCAGGGCTTCCTGAGCGACAACGAGCTGCGTGAGCGGGCTGACAAGCTCATCAAGTCCGGGTACGGGACGTACCTGCTCGGGCTGCTCGAGAACAGCTGATCCATTCCCTGAGAGCACCGATCGTCAGGACGATGGGGCTGCCATCCGCATCGGATGGCAGCCCCATCGTCCTTCAGCAATCAGCCTCGCGAAACGATGTCGCGCAGCATCTCGGCGAACTTCTCCGGACCGAAGATGTCGTTGATGTGCTCGGCGCCGATCTTTGACAGCGAGGACCACATCTCGTCATCGGTGAGAAGCTCGACGATCCCGGCGGCGAACGTCGGTGCATCCTGCGCCACCCAGGCGTCCCGAAGATGGCTGATCTGCATACCCTCGGCACCGACGGGAGTCATCACGACGGGGACACCGTGGACCATCGCCTCGCCAATCTTGCCCTTGACCCCTGCGCCGTAACGCAGCGGGGCCAGCGCCACTCTGGCACTGTCGTACAGTGGCGTCAGGTCTTCGACCCACCCGAGGAACTCGACATTGGTCGGGGCGGAGGCTACAAGATCCGCGTCCGGAGAGCGCCCGACGATCTTGACGGGAACACCCGGAACACGCTTCTCGACCAGCGGCAAAATCTCGCTGAACAACCACCGGAGACCGTCGGCGTTCGGATGGTGGGCGAAGCTTCCCACGAACAGGAGCCCCGCCCGCCCGTCGACTGTCGGTGAAAAGACCTCACGCACGTGAACATTCGGGAGCACCTTGACTACGCTGCCCGGCTGAACCTGTCCAAGTAGCTCCTGCTCGAACGTTGACACCACGACGGTGGTGTCAGCGCTCTCGGCGATCGCCAGTTCGAGTGACTTCAGCGTCAGTGCCCGGGGCGATAGCGTGTCCTGTCCGGCAAGCTCAGCAGCACGTTCCTCACGCAGGTAGTGCAGGTCGACAGTGTCGAAGACCATCGGCACGTCAGGAAGCACCGTGCGAAGCATGAACGCGTAGTTCCAGGCGACAGTGACCCGGGAGACCATCACCGTCTCGATGTGCTCCGCGAGGTCCCGGAGCAGGCCGGGGAAGTCGCCGTGACCGTAGAACACCTCAACACCCATCCGTCCGAGGATGCCCGTCCAAGGCTCGGTGCGGAACTTGTTATCCGGGACGAAGATCACGGAGTAGCCGAGTTGGCGCAACGTACGCAGGATCCCCATCATCCGGACCGACCCGGAGTCCTCATCCGGGCGAGGGACATAGTGATCGATCACGACGACGATACGCTCGCCGTTGCGTCGCCGGACTGCGAACGGGACGTTTGCCGCATCGGGTGCACAATGATCAACGAGGCGGTGGCGCCACTTGTCGACGAATTTCTCCTTGTTGATGGCCTGGTAGGCCTTGATCCCGCTGGTCTCGTCGGTCCCGTTGGAGATGCCCTCGTCGTGCACCACTAGCGATCGGGGCTCGTACACGACCCGAAGGCCCAACTCGCGCACGGAGAAGGCGAGATCGGTGTCATCGTAGTAGGCGGGAGCGAAACGAGTGTCGAGATTCCCCACCGCGTCGAGCGTGGACTTGCGGATGATGATGCTCGCGCCCGAGCAATAGTCGACATCACGTCGGTAGGTGAAGGCAGGGTCCTCGGGGTCGCAGAACTTTCCATAGTTCCATCCTGAGCCGTCCGAGAAGACGATCCCACCCGCCTCCTGGAGTCGGCCGTCCGGGTAGACGAGACGGGAACCGACAAGGCCGACCCCCGGCTCCTCAAGTGTCTCGACGAGCGGGATGAGCCACAACGGGTTCACCCGGGTGTCGTTGTTGAGCAGTACTACGAACTCACCGCGCGCCTCGGCGATTCCGGCGTTGCAGGCTCCGACGAATCCGACGTTCTCCGGCATCGTTACGACGTGCACACCTTGTATGGCTGACAGTCGCTCGGCAGTCTCGTCCGGGGATGCATCGTCTACAACGATCACCTCGAAGGCGATGTCGCCGGCAGTCGCCGCGATCGCACGCAGGCACCGCTCTGTGTAGTCCCACTTTCCGTGGACAGGGACGATGATGGACACGCGCGGCGCGGCGTCGAGCGGAATCACGATCGGTGCGACGACTGGCATGGGGGTCGGTCGTAGCTTCCGCAGGCCAAGCCCTGCAGCGTTGCCCGACTTTGAGTAGAGCCTCCGACGCAAAGTGCCTGCTGGCGCTGCCTTCTCTACCGCCCTGAAGTAGAGCTGAACGGCGCGGTATACACGTGAACCCCGCACACCCGCCAACTCGGACGCAGCAGCCTCTGCCCTGGCTCGCTCGCTCTGCGCGAGTCTGTCGGTCGCCACGAGCTGGGCATGGAAGTGCGCTTTGAGCGCCTCCGAGGACCGGAGCTTCTCTGCGGTCTGGACCGTTGATGCCACAGCTGCGTCCTTCGCGCTCTCTTCACGGGCGGCAAACTCGGAGAGGTGGTCCTTCTCTGCGGAGAGACGTTCCTTCTCAGTGAGCAGATAGGCAACGCTCTCCTCGGAGACCGCGAGGTAGCCGCGCACCTTGTCGAGGATGTCCGTGAGACGCTCACCGAATGCCAGGGATTCGAGCTGATCCGCTACCAGCGACCGCAGATCGGCGGCGATGCGGTCGGCGGCGTCAGTGATGGACTCGCCGTCGCCGAGCTGTCGCACCTCGGCTAGGAATTCTGCTTCCTCGGCAACAGCGGAGTCGATCCATTCGCCTGCCGGATCCAGGTCCGCAGCTAGCCCAAGGCTGACCATGACGTCACGAACCGTCGTGCAGGACGCCCACCGGCTCCGAGGTGTCGCTCGGACCAGCTTTGCGGCGAACCAGAAAACACCACGGCGCACCACCCGCTCAAGCTCCCAGCCCTGTGCGTTCCACTCCTGATCAAAGGATTCGAGGCTGCCGTCCGCGCGAACGATGAAGTTCCCCGGGATGAGGTCGACCGGCAGCACCGAGAGGCCACCGAACCGAGTGGTCAACGCAGTGCGCCACGCCTGAAGGAGGGCTACGGTCTCGACCCCCGTCGCACCGACAGCAGCATCCTGGACCGTGGAGCCCGGGATGAGGCGTTCGGTCGCCTCAGTGAACTGAAAGACCATGGACTCGTCGGCGTCACCGATCCGAGCACGCACGATCTTCAACCCGTCTTCGTCGCGGAGCACCTTCTTCTCGAAGGAGTAGGCCTCGCGTCGCCCTTGGGAGTAGTACACGGCGGCAAGATCGTCGGGCCACAGGGTCTGTGGCCCTCCCTTGCCCGCCAGCACGAGGAAGGAGTTCCCCGTCTCCGCGCCGAGTCCCGCCTGGACCAGTGTGCGCCAGACGCGTCCCTCGTCGGCGAGGGGCGGCCGCTGCGTGTACATATCCCGGCTCGGGAACGTCGGGAGCGAGCACAGAAGCTCCGGCGCCTCGCCAGTCAGCGCGTCCGCATCCATGACGGCGCGGGTGATCTTGTAGTCGGGGAAGGCGATCCTCACCTCGGGGATGAGTCCAGCCGCCACAAAGAGCTGTTCCAGTTCGCGCCGCGCGAATGTCCTTGCCCGCGACCCGGCCGGGTAGTCTTCGATCGAGTCGAAGAGCACGTCGGTGTGGTCCTCGGGCGCACCGACCAGGTACTTCACCCCGATCTTGTTCTCGATGGCGACTGCGAGGGTCCCCCCTGGGCGCAGGCATCGGCCCAGTTTGGCAAGAAAGTCCACGTAGGGCTCGGGGCTGGACGTTCCAGCACCGGTGTACTCGAGCACGCCGACGACAACGATCACGTCGTAGACCGGTTCGTCGGGCACATCAGAGTGCTCGCCGACGAGGATCTCGACGCCTGGAAGGTCGCGGGTGCGAGCCCGTGCGACACGAGCACGAGCGAAGGACGGCTCGATCGCATCGACGACCGCAGCCCGCTCGCCCAGATAGCGCGTCACGGCTCCGAGGCCCGCACCGATCTCCAGCACACGTGCATCCGCCGGGATGTCGAGACCTCGGACGATGTTGGCACGCGCAGGATCGAGGTGATATTCCTCGACCATCCCGTCGGCGAGCGTCGCAAGATGCGAGTTGGTCGACCGCAGGTCGTCCTGCTCCATCAGGAGGTCGTAGAGCCGATCCTCTACACCGTCACTGTAGGTCGAATGTGCATCCCGCAGGAGCAGGCACCCGTCTGGTGTCCGACGACCCTTCGACCGGACTGGCGTGACGTGCGACGTAGTGAGATCACCTTCGTCGGCCAGTTGCGTCCAATCGTTGGCTTCTCCGCCACTTGACCTCACGAATGCTCCCCTGAATTGCCCTCGGATTTTCTGCCATCCTACAGATCAGGTGCGTAGGTATTGGTACCCGGGCATCGTGGTGCCGCTGGTGTCCACACGTTTCTTGAACCCGGGACTGATGGAGCGAGACTCAGGTCAGGGCACCGAGAGCACGCTTGGTGCCGAGGAAGCCCAGCGCTCCTCCCAGTCGCCGATCGGCACGACGCCGATGGCCGTGAGCGAGTCGTGGGCCAGGACAGAGTAGGCCGGTCGCGGCGCCGGGCGGACGAATGCTTCGCTCGTCGTCGGCGCGATCCTCTCTGGGTCGAATCCAGCTGCAGTCACGCAAGCGCGCGCGAAGCCGAACCAGGAGGTCTGACCTGACGACGTGCCGTGGTAGGTCCCGGACGGCGCCTCGGCCTCGACCAAGCGAACCACGAGGTCCGCGAGGTCGACCGTCCAGGTGGGCTGGCCGACCTGGTCGTCGACGACGGTGAGCGAGTCGCGGTCGGCGAGGAGCTTGACCATGGTCTTGGGGAAGCAGTTCCCCTTCGCGCCGTACAGCCACGCGGTCCGGACGATGAGGTAGTCGTCGGTGTTGGCGCGGACCGCCCACTCACCAGCGCCCTTGGTCCGGCCGTAGGCGGACTTCGGCGCGAACGGTGCATCCTCTGCGTATGGGGTCGATGCATCGCCGGCGAAGACATAGTCCGTGGAGATCTGGACCAAGCGAGCACCCGCGGCGCGAGCGGCGGAGGCGAGGTTCGCCGGCCCGACGGCGTTCACCGTGAAGGCGGACCCTTCCTGGGTCTCGGCATCATCCACCGCAGTCCATGCAGCGCAGTTCACCACGACGTCGTATCCCACAACACCCGAAGCAGCACTCGCCGCATCCGTGATGTCCAGCTCCGCGCGGTCGGCTGCGTCGACGTCTTGACCACGCTCCTTGAGCATGGAGACAAGATCCTGACCGAGCATTCCATTCGCACCAACGACCAACCAGCGCACGAGTCTCCCTCTACCTGTCGACTGGGAAGGCGAATGTATGCCCTCGCCACGGTAGATCTTAGTGGACGCCACTAGACTCGGTCCTTGGTCACGGCGGATGTCAGTTCGCCACCTGTCGCAAGAAGGAGACGTCCTATGGAGTATCGCGAACTGTCTGTGCCTGGAGCCTGGGAGATCACCCCGAAGCAGTTCGGAGATCCCCGTGGCGTCTTTCTCGAGTGGTTCAAGGCCGGAAAGTTCGAGGAGTCGCTCGGGCACCCGCTCGACCTGCAGCAGGCGAACATGTCGGTCTCCGCGGCCGGTGTGCTTCGGGGGATCCACTTCGCCGACACCCCTCCCGGCCAGGCCAAGTACGTCACCTGCCCCAAGGGCGCAGTACTCGACGTCGTGGTCGACATCCGGGTTGGCTCGCCGACCTTCGGCGCGTGGGACTCCGTGGTCCTCGACGACACCGACCGCCGCGCCATCTACCTCGGCGAAGGCCTCGGGCACGCCTTCCTCTCGCTCGAGGACGACTCGACCGTGATGTACCTGTGCTCGACGGGCTACTCCCCCGGGCGCGAGCACGGCATCCACCCCCTCGACCCCGAGGTCGCCATCGACTGGCCGACGACGGCCCGCGACGGCTCGGCCCTCACGCCCCTGCTCTCCGAGAAGGACCTCGCGGCCCCCAGCCTGAGCGAGGCGGCCGCTACCGGTCTGCTGCCGACGCTCGAGCAGGTCACCGCGCGCCTCGAGGCGCTGCGCGCCTCCGCACGCTGATCACGCTCGCGCACGGGTGAAGGGCGCACACCTGCGGGCAGGCTGTCAGCCTGCCCGCAGGGCTGCCTCGTAGGCCGCGACATGGTCGCGCGCCGCCTGGGCCCAGGTGAACGTGGCTGCGCGTTCGACCGCCACTTCCGCCAGATAGGCTCGACGAACGGGGTCCTCGAGCAGGGCCGCGAGCTCCGATGCGATCGACGCCTCATCGGTCCCGCAGTAGGCGACGGCATCGCCGCCCACCTCCGGCAGCGAAAGCTCACGGGTGGTAAGCACGGCCGTGCCGCAGGCCATGGCCTCCAAGACCGGCAGGCCGAACCCCTCGCCCAGACTCGGGTACGCGAGCACGATCGATCCGCCGAGGAACGCCGGGAGATCCGCCAACGGGAGGTAGCCGGGAACTCGGACGGTGAGCCCAGCGGGGACAGCGGCGACGGCGTCGTCGATCGCGGCGTCCCACCCTCTCCCCCCGGCCAGCACCAGCGCGGGAGGCTCGGTGCGGCCCGCGCAGGCACGCACCCACGCGCGGATGAGCGCGGGGACGTTCTTGCGCGGTTCGAGCGTTCCCAGGAATCCGACGTATGTCGTCTCGGTGATGTCCAGCGTGGCCCGGACCCGGTCCTGTTCGGCCTGGCTCGCCGGATGGAACATCGCGTGATCGACGCCGTGATAGGCCACGGCGAACTTCTCCGGCTTCGCCCCGACCAGCCGGACGACCTCGTCACGGGTCGCCTTGGACGGGGTGACCAGACCTGCCGCGCGGCGGCTCGCGACCCGGATAGCTGTGCGGAAGAACACCGCCTTCGAGCTCAGGTGCAGCTCAGGTGTAGTGAAGAACGTCGCATCATGCAGGGTGACGACAACGGGTACACCCGCGAACAGTGGAAGGGTGTAGTGCGGGCTGTGCAGGACGTCCGGCCTGACTCGCCGAATCAGAGCGGGCAGTCCGATCTGTTCCCACACCATCCTCAGTGGCCGTTTTACAACCCAGGCAGGCGCAGCGATGATCGTCGCCTCAGGCACAAGCCGCGTGTAGTGGTCAACATCTCGACTCTGGACAACCATCGCGAGATGAACACCAGTTAGGGCGATCTCAGGAGCAATCTCGTCGACGTATCGCCCCACGCCGCCACGGTCCGCGGGAACTGCCGTGGCATCAAGCAGGACACGCAAAAGAACTCCGATCAGACTCAGTTCGCGAAGCGGTCTCTGTCTCCACACCAGCCATGGGATCTTCCGCACTGACCCGACGGACTAGCACACGCGACGCAAGGGCAAGTGCAACGAAGAACCCGGTGGACCCTGCAGCCCAGACCATCTCGGACGAGAAGGGGACGCTCGACCACCACCAGTCGCCCGGGGCCAATCGGAGCTGCCTCACGCTCGTGCCTGTCACAAAACGCCTGAGCGTCTCGTAGAGCGCAACGCTGTTGGCCGCACTGAGCACCCCAACGATGATCCACCGTTGAACAGGACTCAGGACAAACTCCCGCTGCTCGGTGCTCAGGGTGGCCACCGCCATGAGCACGATCAACAAGGGATAGATGTAGCGCGGCTGGACGCTGCCGATCGGCTCTACGGCACTCGCCTGGATATAGGTCGGGAGAACAAACGCACTCAGAGCAACGAAAGCAACCATGGCGCCGCGCCACCGACCTACGGCCGACATGGCAACAAAGATGACGGCAAAGAAGACAGCGGCTACGGGCACCCAGACGACTGAGGGGAGCGGCGTATCGAACCATCCGAGCGGGCTAAGGCCGAACGACCCCACCCAAAGGCTCAACGTGTCCAACGACACGAACAAGAACTCTGACGGCCCACGCCCGGCTGACTGTCCCGCGGCCGAGGCCTGACCAGCGGTGAGGTAGCTGACCCCTGCGACTACGGCCAGGCAGACAGGAAGGACCAACCGACCCAACGTCCGGCGGTTCCATGGCGACGCCATGGTCGACATAGCCGTCACCGTCGCAGCACCGATCGCGATGATTGCGTAAGCGGCCGCATCCGCGCGGGCTCCCGCGCCAAGGCCAAGTGCAATCACAGCTACGGTCCCCAAAGTGATCATGCGACCCCGTTCACGCGCGACCATGAATCCAGAAACAGCGAATAGGAGGGTCGCCGCCGAGATGACTGCCCAACTGCTCGGGTTGATCGAAGGGACGATGAAGGCGCCCAACGGGATCAAGGTCGTGCCCACGGTGGCGACCAGTGCCCGGCGGGCGCGCAGCGAAGACGCCGCGTACGTGACTGCAACCATCGAAGCCATGATGAGGACGTTGACGAGCCGCATGACGATGACCGAGCGTGCGACGTCGGGTCCGACGAAGAGGCTCATCATCGAGTAGAACTCACCGGGGTACTCGCCGGCGTGAGCGCCAAAGTTCCCACGGTCGGTGGCCACGAAGACGTCATCCTCCCGAACGTTCGTCGTCACCTGGCACGACCCCGGAATCTCAGGATGGAAAGCGAAACAGGGCGCATGCCGCACCGCCGGAGGAATCTCGTACACCGCGCCGTCGTCGGAGACTTTGCAAGCCAGGTCGCGATCACCCTGGGCGCACCAGATGCTTGCCAGGTGGAAGTCCTCGTCCGGGCTGGAGGCGACCGGTGAGGCGACCGCCCATGCAGCCAGGAACACCACAAAGAACCCGAGGGCAAGCACCTCCCGCCAGGACGGTCGTGGTAGACCTCGACGAGACTTGCGATGGGCGTGTGCTATTCGGATATCTGAGGCGTCTCCACCGATCAATCGGTTGTGCCCCGAGCTGGCCTTGTCCATGTCCATGGATCAGTCTTCTTTCTCAGGGATGTGTCCCATTTCTGGCCATGACGGATCCGCTCCGAGCCGCTCGAAGTCGAGCCGCAGCATCGCGATCTCCTCCGCGAGCGTCCGGGTCTCCTCTTCCGCAGTCGACAGCTCTACGCTCAGTTGGATGCACACTCCGAACAGCACCGCGAGTGCTGCCGCGAAGAGCAGGTTGGATGGTGTGCTGACACCTGTGATACTCGCGAGCCATGCGAGGGCCCGTGGGAAGGCTGCCACGACACAGACGGCGGTGGCCAACAGCAACCATGCCGCAGCGTACTTTTCCTTGATGCGCCGGGTGCGCAACAGCATGACGAGGAACGCGACCACGACAACACACGTCGCCAGCGCCAAGAAGTTGAGCGTCATAATTCCTCGGTCCGAGTAACGACGGGACGGGTCAGGGCAATAAGCAACGCAAGCACAGCCCGAGCCAGGAAGAACCCCGCCTTGACGGGGTTGTGAGATGGCGTGCCGCCTGCACGGGGACGCATAGACACCCCGACCTGACGGATCTTCAGGCCAGAGCGTGCGGAAATGACAAGCGACTCGACCGTGTCACCCAGGTATTCGGCTGGGTACTCTCGAGCGAACAACTCGATGGCGCGACGGTTGGACGCCTTGAATCCGGATGTCGTGTCGGTGAGTTTGGTCCCCGCGACTCTCGAGAGGACGACCGAGAGCACGTGCATGGCCCATCGTCGCGGTCCGCGGACAGAATACTTCCCCTCACCCGTGAATCGAGCTCCGATGACCACATCTGCATCCTCGTTGCGCATGGATGCGATAAGAACGGGCACCTCGCGGGGGTCATGCTGACCATCAGCATCCAACTGCACAGCGATGTCGTAGCCCTTCGCCCGAGCGAACTTGTAGCCGGCTCGCATCGCCCCACCGACGCCGAGGTTAAGGGGAAGGTCCAGCACCATCGCCCGGCCGCGCCTGGCGACCTTGCTCGTGGCATCGGTCGAGCCATCGTTCACGACAAGAACATCCACCGACGGCAGGGTCAGCATGAGGTCATCAAGCACGCTCGGAAGCGCCTCCTGCTCGTTCCATGCGGGCAGGATCACTAGGACTTTGGGGGGAGAAGAGCCGTCAGCCACAGCTCCAGCCTTCCTCGAGCCAGCAGGCTGCCACGATCGCGTGTGCCAGGCTCCTCCTCACGCGAGTTTCTCCAGCACGTCGACTATGACAGCGCTCGGGCGGGCAGCATCAGCGGTGTCGCGCGACCTGTAATCGTCAACATTCTCGAGGAAATTGGCCAGGCGGTCAGTGTCCATGCCCGTGAGCATGACGTTGTGACCGATCCCTTGATGCCGTTCGGTCTTGACCCTGTGCACAGCGCACGGGATCCCCAGGTGTGCGCATTCTTCCTGAACCCCACCGCTATCTGTCACGACAAAACGCGCTCCTGAAAGAACAGGGAGGAACTCCACGTAGCGCAACTTGTCGCGCAACAGAAACTGCTCGTCGAAGATCGATTCGAGTCCGTACTCGGCCAGCCGAGCCTTCTCAGACTCGCCGGCGAAGTAGACGATCGGCATCCGTTTCGATGCATCCTTGAGAACTCTGAGCGCGGACTCATACATCTGCTTGTCACGGACGAGTTCGAATCGATGGAGCGTGGCCACACCGTACTGGTCCGGAAGACCGGCTACAGGGTTCTCCGCGCGCTTGCTCAGCGCGAGACGCACTGAGTCGATGACCGTATTTCCACCGGTCACCACGACCCGCCGTCGACGGGAGAGGTTCCGCGCCTCGATCTCGCCAGGCGCAAAGTGCATATAGGCGAGCCGCGCCGTGACCTTGCGGTTGATCTCTTCAGGGAAGGGGTGGAGAAGGTGGCCACTACGCAGCCCCGCTTCGATGTGCCCGACCTTGGCTCGGAGAATTCTTCCGATGATCGACCCAAAGAGCGTCGTGAACGTGTCCCCATGGACAAGAACGATCGGAGTCCCGCTATCTGACCTGAGCCGAGCGCGCAGCTCGGATCTCTGGGACAGAACCGTTCGGAAGAGTCGCAGCACCCAACCTGGCACCTGGGCGGTCCGCGCGAGGTTCTTGGCACCCCGCTCAGGAACGAGCCAGATCGCGGGAGCGGGGAGGTCTAGGTCACCGAGCACGCCAGGGAGTTCATTGACATGCTGCCCCGTGTACCAGATCTCCGCAGAGCGTCCACGCGCAACTAGTTCGTGGTAGACAGGGGCAATCTTGATGAGTTCGGCCGTCGTGCCGACGATGAAGGCGATCATGCGTGCGAGTCCTCCCAGATTCCGGGCTAGCCTACAGGTACATCACACGCCTTCTGGGCCTTCCGGCACGCCTTCGTCTCGCCTTCGACGGCTACCCTGTTGGGGTGAAGACCCCACCCGAGCCCACCGCAGACCTGCGCCGTGGCCTCACCGCGCTCAGCGTCGTCATCCCGGTCTACAACGAGGAGGCGTGGATTCGGCGTTCTGTCGCCGCGGTACTTGCTGCTGGAGAGACCGCAGGGATCGACCTCGACATCGTTGTCGTCGATGACGGAAGCACTGACTCCACAGCTCAGGTGATCGACGAGCTCGCCATCGACCCGAGGGTGCGGCGCGTGAGCCAGACCAACGCGGGCCGAATGGCCGCCAGAGTGACAGGCGCGCAGACGGCCATCCGTTCTCACCTGCTCCTCCTCGACGCGCGCGTCATCGTCGGCACCGACTCGCTCCGATGGATGGCCGACAGCTGGGACACGTACCCGGACGCCAGCGTGTGGTGCGGTCATGTCGACATCGAGACGCGAGGCAACCCGGTCGCCGCGTTCTGGTCCGGGTTGACCAAGGTCGGTTGGCGGCGCTACATGAGCAATCCGCGGGTCGTGTCCTTCGGCGCGGACGACTTTGACCAGTTCCCCAAAGGCACCACCGCGTTGCTGCTCGAACGCGACTACTTTCTGGAACTGGCCGGGGCCTTCGAGTCTCTGTTCGACCAGCAGCGGCTCTCGAGCGACGACACACGGCTGCTGCGTCAGGCCGCTGGCGAACGGCGCATCTGGCTCTCTCCGCAGTTCTCCTTCGATTATCACGGCAAGACAGGCGTCGGGGGCCTTCGAAAGCAGGCATACTTTCGCGGCACTACCTTCGTCGACAGCTACCTCGGCCAGTCCCGCGTACTGGGACCTGCTCTCGTCGGGGCATCGGTCGGAGGTGTTGCGCTTATCGCCTTCACCGTGGCGAAGCCCTCAGTCGGCATACCTTGCCTGCTTGCGGCATGGGCTGCGATCCCCGTCGCGGTCAGCGCTTCGGGCGGAACACGACGCGAGGTCGGTGCCGCCGCTGCCATGACGCCGGCCTTCGCAATCCTCTTCGGTTCGGGAGTCCTGCGCGGGTATGCCCTTGCCGCACGGGCGAAGTTCCGGTCACGACGCGACGCCACCTCATGATGTCTGCTCGTCGAGGCTCACAAGTCTTCACCGTCGGGGTGGCCGTCGGAATCTCAAGCATCGTCGGATACGCCCTCCTGGCGATCATCGGCCGACTGCTCACCCCGAACGACTTTGGCCTATTCGTCTCCTACTGGGGCGTTCTGTTCGGACTGGCCAGCTCGCTCTCCACGATCGAGCAGGAAGCCGCTCGGCAGTCTGCAGAAGGCGATATCCGTGGCAGTGCTCCGATAGGCAAGGTTGCGGTTGCTGCCTCGATCATCGCAGTCTTGGCTGCGGCAGTCACTCTGATACCTCCGGTGGCGGGTCGTCTCTATGGGGACAGCCACAGCAAGCTCGGATTTCTCGTGCTTCTCGCAGTGCTCGGCTTCTCGATGCAGTTCATGGTCCGAGGGCTGCTAGTCGGGAGTGGAAAGATCCGCAGCTACGGCGCGCTGGTGATCACTGAAGCCTCAGTCCGACTCGTGGCTCTCCTTGCCATCTGGCTCACGGTCGGGGTCACCCTCGGGACCGCAGCTGCCGCCGTGGCAGTCGGGGCATATGCATGGCTCGGCTGGGCACGCAACGCCCGCAGGAATACGTCAACCCCGCCCCCGCCCCATCGTGGGCCGCAATTGTGGCGTGCTCCCTTTCGCAGGGCTGGGTCGCTCATGTTCGCGGCCGCCCTCACCGCCTGCATTATCACCGGCTACCCGACGATGGTCGCCGCATTCTCAGGAGGACCACTCGGACCAGAGGGCGGCACAGTGTTCGCTGCCCTGACGGCCTCCCGAGTCCCCCTCCTCTTCGTCGCCCCTCTTCAGGCACTTGCCGTCCCCGCGATCGTTCGTTGGCGGCTCGACGACGCGCCTGGCCTCAACGCCCGGCAATGGATCATTCGCGGAGCCTGCGCAACCGTTGCGATCGCCACCATCGGAGCAGCAGGTGCCTGGTTCGTCGGTCCGTGGGCAGTGCGGATCGCCTTCGGCGCCCAGTACGTCGTCGCATCCGCAGCGATAGCCGGTCTGATTTTCTCCGCGTGCATCCTTGCGCTCCTTCAGCTCATGTCCGCTGCCCTCATCGCATTCGGCAACTACAGATGGATGGGGATCGTCTGGGCATCAGCGGCCGGTTCGACGGCCATCTGGCTGCTCCTCAGCCCACTGAGCGTGGTGGGGTCGACCGTCGTCGGAGCGCTCGTAGGACCACTAGTCGGAGTCGCCGTCGGGACGACGGTCTTGTGGCGACTGACCAGCGTGTCTCTTCGAGAACCCGCTCCATTGGGTTGATTCGCACCATCCGATGTCACTGCACGCTGACTTGTGAACAGCCAATCCGGGGATTGCTCCCGCCCGGTGCATTGATCGCATAGACGCAGACGGTAGAGCTGCCCGCTGGGACTGCGAACGAAGAAGTGAATCCGTGCGCACCTCCCGTACCGAAGACTCGGGCGACATCGGGGCGCGCGCCCTGGGCGAGCACTGCCCCTGCGAGGCGACCATTGACATAGACGTGCACCGCGATCGGTGCCGATGTGTCGGGGTCGAAAGCCCACCCTCGAACTGCGACCGAGCCGACCCCACCCGAGACTGCGTCGACCACGCCCTTCGGGGGCTGGTTGGTGACGGTCACGCTGGCGCAGCCGATACGCGGGTTTGGCCCCTGTGCGGAGTCGATCGCGTAGATGCACACCTCGTGCTTGCCGGCGGCTACGACGACGTCGGTGGTAAATCCGTGCGCGGCTCCCCGTCCGTGCACGCGCGCGACGTCGGGACGGTCACCGGAGGCGAGCAGTCCGGTGGCGAGCCGCCCGTCGACGTAGATGTGGGTCGTGATCGACGAGGTCGTGTCGGGGTCGAGGACCCAGCCCCGCACCTTGATGCTGTTCGCGCTGACCGCAGCCACCAGATCCAGGCTCCCGATCGGCAGCTTGTTCTGCACCACGGCGTCGCGGCAGCCGATGAGCGAGTTCGATCCCCCACCGACGTTGATGCCGTAGATGCACACGGTGTGGCGACCGGTGGCAGCGGTGACCGTCCGGTCGAAACCGTGAGCGGGGCCGGCTACCCCAGGCGCCGCCGCTTGCACGTCAGGTCGCGCGAGATCGGCGGCGACGGCCGCGACGGCGCGTCCGTCGACATAGATGTGGACGGAGATCGGACTGGTTGAGTCCGGGTCTCTGGCCCAGCCTCGGACCCGGATCGAGGAGGCCGTGGCCTCGACAGCGTCGATGACACCAGTCGGGCTGGAAGCGGTCGATGTCGCGCTCCGGCACCCCAGGTGCACATCCGAGCCTCCGCCTTGGTTGAGCAGTCGCAGGCAGACTGTGTGCGGGCCGACGCTCGCCGGGACGGTGGCGTCATAGCCCCGGGCGCCGACGTCGCTACGGGTGTGATTTGCCGTGGTAGTCGTCGCGACCGAACCGTCGACGATCACCTGGACCTGGACCGGTGAACCGGCGTCGGGATCCAGGGCCCAGCCCGTCACACGAAGACTGTTCCCGCCACCCTGGACGCTGTCCCAGGAACCGCGCGGCGACTCCGACACGGTCTGGTTCGATAGGGCCGCAACCCTGTTGCGGATGTCTCCGAGGGCCGCATAGAGGTATTGCCCCGGGCACGAGGTGTACTGAGCGTCGCGGTGCCCGTAGATCGTGCTGAACGTCACAGCGGCGCCCTCGGGGTACTTCGACGCACCTCCGCCGGAGATCATCGTCACCGAGGTGTTCGCCAGGATTCCGTTCTGCGCGAACTTCCACGCGATGATCTGACTGATCGATTCTGCCAGCGCCGCCGAGGGGACGGCATCCTGGTAGTTCCCGATCGCGGCGACCCCGATCGTCCGCGAGTTGAATCCGCCTGTGTGCACGCCGACGATGGGTTCGTCGATGCTCGCGGCGCGCCCCTCGTAGATCGTGCCGAACTTGTCAACGAGGAAGTTGTAGCCGATGTCGCACCAGCCTCGGCCCCCCTGTGCCTCCGGAAGCATGTGATATGCAGCAAACCCGCGGAGCAGCGCAGGCACCTGCGCGGCGGTGTAGCTGTTCGTCGAGGCGGTGTGGTGAACCGCGGCGGCCAAGGTCGAGCTTGCGTGGTCGGCCGTGCAGACAGGCTGACTCGCGCCCCACACAGCGCGGGTGACGATCCCCGGCTTGGCGGTAGCCGCCATCCGCAGCGGCGAGGCGACAGCCGTCGACGGGCTAGAGACGGTCGTGACCGTGCTGGAGACCGTAGCGGCGGTGCCGACGGATCCCTCGGGGGCGGAGGACGTCGTCTCCTGTTCCGTCGGTGTCGGAGTGGCTGTCGGAGTCGGAGTCGGAGGGACAGTCGGCGTGACAGCCTCGGGTTCGTCGGCCGGGGCGGGAGTTGCGGAGGGCGACGGCTCGGGCGTTTGTGTCCCCGGCTCCTCGGTCGGTGCAGGGGCTGGTGCGGAGCTCGTCGATCCCGGCGCAGCGACCGCGTCCGTCGGTTCTCCTGATCCTGTGCTCGCCCCGGTCCCGTCTGGACCTGTCCCGGGGTCGATCAGGACGATCTTGACGCCGGTGGCCGCGCCATTCGTCGAGGAGACGAGGACCTGGACCCCGGTCGAGTCCGGCACGAAGATTGCGTCAGTGGCGCCACGGGTCGGGGCACTGCCGTTGACCTCGACGTACTCCTCACTCGGAGCGCCCCAGGCCCACTGTGACCATCCGCCTGCCTGGAAGACGCGGTACTGGACCACCACCCCCTCGAGCGACGGATCGAGGTCCCAGGTCACCCCCATGACGCTGAAGGGCTCCACACCGAGCCGCTCGGTCAGGACGTCCGGGTTCGAATCGTCGGAGAGCACACCCAGTGGGTCCTCTGTCGTCAGCGCTGGAGAAGACTCCGGGTCTGTGACAGGCGCTTGGTCTGGTTGGGCCTGTGCGATGGTCTCCAGCTCGTCCTTCGCGCCGTCATCGATCCCCGTGAGGTCGAGTTCGACGACGGCGGGCTCAGCGGGGTCGACATCGGCTGAGAGGCTCGAGGCAACAGCAGCCAACCGGACCTCTGCCACGGCACCTGTCTGCGCAGCGCTGGCGCACAACGTCAGAGCGACGACTGCGATGACAGCGGCTCTGAACTGCGGCCGTGAGGAGAGGATCTTCGTGGACATTTCGACAGACTATCGAATCGGGAGCCGTCGATCCCGCAGGCGGCGCCGGTTCCGGGATGTCCGCATGAACACGTCGAGTCTCCTTCAAACACCCCCAGAGGTGCCGATGGAATGGGTAGTCGGCCGGAAAGAGATCAGCACGGAGAGCGCGTCGCACCACCGCCACCGCGACAGCCAGAACTAGTATCGCCAGGCAAACGCCGTAACCAGATTCTCGAGGATCATGCACTCCCCTACACGACGTGTCATCGCCATCACGCTCCCGCTGGTCGCTGCGGCTGCAGCCTGGGCCTTCTTCTGGGGCCCGTTCGCTTCTGACCGCGACTCGCCGGAGCCGACCGTGACGACCACGGCCGCACCGACGCCGTCAGCAGCACCCGTCCCGGGCGACTCTGCGCCGAGTACGACACCTGCTGAGGCGACGCCCGGTGCGTCCTCGACCCCCTCACCGGAGCCGACCGTCACGTCGCCGCCCGCCATAGCAGATCCCGCGCCGAGCCGCGCCGTCGCGACGGTCGTCATCACCTACGCCTCGTGGGCCACGGAGACCTCGTCCGTGGAAGTCGGAGCCTACGCAGCCGTCGTCGAGAACACCGGTCAGTGCACGCTGACGCTGACCAAGGGAACGACCGTGAGGTCGCAGACCCTCGATGCACTCTCGGACGTCTCCACGATGAGCTGCGGCGGATTCCTCATTCCCGGCTCCGATCTGTCAACAGGTACCTGGAGCGCCATCGTGACCTATGTGTCGGAGCGATCCTCTGGCCAGTCCGACCCCATCGAGGTGACCGTCCCGTGATCACGCGAACACATATCGCCGTTCCCCTCATCGTCGCAATGCTGCTGTCGGTCCTCGTCGGATTCCAGGTCGTCACAACCGCAAGCACGGCGGTTGCCGCACCAGTCACGGGCTTCGACCCCGGGCTCATTATCAGCGACGCGGTCATGAATGAATCGTCGACCATGTCTGCCGGGGACATCCAGTCCTTTCTCAACACCAAAGGCGCCAGCTGCTCGGCAGGCGCCGGATACACGTGTATCAAGCACTACGTGGAGACCACACCGACCAGAGCCGCGGACGCTCTGTGCACCGGCGCCTACGTGGGAACCGCCAACGAGAGTGCCGCCGCGATCATCGCGAAGGTATCCGGCGCGTGTGGGATCAATCCCCAGGTGCTCCTCGTGACGCTCCAGAAGGAGCAGGGACTGGTCACCGCAACCGCTGGCAAGACCGCGGCGACCTACTCGCGTGCGCTCGGCTTCGGATGCCCGGACAACGCTGGCGGCGCGTGCGACCCCAGCTACGCCGGCTTCGCAAACCAGGTCTACTCGGCGGCCAAGCAGCTCAAGCGCTATGCAGCCAACCCGACGAGCTACTCCTACCGCGCGGGCCGGACGAACACCGTCCTGTGGCACCCCAACACGACCTGTGGCTCGTCGCAGGTGTACATCCAGAACCAGGCGACCGCGAGCCTCTACAACTACACCCCCTACCGGCCCAACGCGGCGGCTCTGGCAGCGGGATACGGCACCGGCGACTCATGCTCCTCGTATGGCAACCGGAACTTCCACCTCTACTTCACCGAGTGGTTCGGATCATCCGTCCAGCGCACGCCATTCGGCGTGGTCGACTCGGTGTCCTCCGCGTCGGGAGTGGGGAGCATCAGAGTCCGCGGTTGGGCATTGGATCCTGACACCAGCGCATCGATCAACGTCCATGTCTACGTCGACGGGAAGGTCGCCACGGCGTCCCTCGCTGATGGCAGCCGACCCGATGTAGCGAGCGTCTATGGCAACGGGGCAGCGCACGGCTTCGACGTAAACATCCCGTCTTCGGGAGGGACGCATTCTGTCTGTGTCTATGCGATCGACTCGTCGAAGGGCGCCAACACCTATCTGGGGTGCTCGACGGTCACGGTGACCAACCAGGCGCCGCGGGGGACCTTCGACAACGCCACACCCACGCCTGGGGCCGTCCAGGTTCGAGGCTGGGCTCTCGACCCCGACACCACCGCACCCATCTCGGTCCACATCTATGTCGATGGCAAGATGTCGCGAGCGACCGTCTCTGACTCGCCGCGGGCCGACATCGGCCGTGCCTTCGGGCTGGGTGACAACCATGGCTTCGACACCCTCGTCCCCGTGAGCAACGGCAGCCACACCGTCTGCGTCTACGCGATCGATGCCAGCGGCGGATCGAACCCGCTGGTGGGTTGCCGGGTCGTGACGGTCATCAACGTCGCGCCGACCGGTTCGTTCGACTCGCTCGTGTCTACCGGACCAGGAACCATGCAGGTCCGAGGATGGGCCTTCGACCGGGACACGACGGACCCCATCAGCGTCCACGTCTACGTCGACGGAAAGGTCGCCAAAGGCGTCACCGCGAACACATCCCGACCCGACGTCGCCCGCGTTCACGCGGTCAGCGAGACACACGGATTCGACACCTCGCTGGCCACGATCGCCGGAGCCCATACGGTGTGCGTCTACGCGATCGACTCCTCAGGCGGCTCCAATCCGAACCTCGGCTGCCGGACGGTCACAGTCGAGAACTCCGTCACGAGCGGTTCCGTCGACCAGGTGTCCGGGAACCTAGCGACGGCTGGCGGCGGTGGAAAACCATCCACCAGCGCCTCCGTCACCGCAACAGGGTGGGCCTGGGACCTCGACTCCGACGCGCCTGTCTTCGTCGAACTCCTCCTCGACCAGGCCGTCATCGCGTCGGGCACTGCATCGGTACGACGCACCGACGTAGGCGGCATATCTCGCACAGACGTGGGGTTCTCGTTGACGGCTCCAGCCGTACCCGGTAGCCACGAAGTGTGCATCCGCGCCACCGACCCCACCACAAAGGAACGGGTCAACCTGGGCTGCAAGACGGTCGTCGTCCCCAATACGGCGGCGAACGGCGTGATCGACGAAGCATCGGCGTCCAGCGGCACGATCAACGTCCGAGGCTGGGCGCACGATCTCGACACGACGTCTCCCGTCGCGGTCCATGTCTACCTCGACGGGGCGCATGTGGCCAGTCTCCTGGCGAACGGAGACCGCCCGGACATCGACAACACCTTCGGGACCGGTCGACAGCACGGATTCGCCACGTCGATCCCGGCGCAGCCCGGCACCCACACGGTGCGCGTCTACGCGATCGGATGGCCAGCCGGTTCTGGGAACCCGATCATCGAATCTCGGACGGTCACTGTCAACTGAAGGCAAATTGCGCCCGACTAGACTGAGGGCCGACAGCGAGAGGTTCCATTCCCGCGTCGACCAATCCTGTCCCCACATCGAGCGGAGCGAACAAGTCATGCACCAGCGCTGTCGAATCTCACTGCTCGCGGCCGCCGCGACCTTGCGGGATCTCGCAGCGGATCGCAGGCTCGAAGGGTTGCTGCAACGATGATTTTTGCCTTCGGCACCTATGAGGCTGCTCGTCATCCGCGCATCGGGATCCTCATCGACGGACTTCGCGTGCATGGGTACGACGTCGCCGAGCTGAACCACCCTCTCGGTATCTCGACTGCCGAGCGCGTCCGGATGCTCAAGGAGCCATGGCGGCTCCCCGTGCTTGCCTGGCGCCTGCTCAAGTCGTGGTCTCTTCTCGGTCGTGACGTGCGGGCCTTGAAGCGACGCGGGCTGCGGCCGTCCGCCGTGGTCGTGGGCTACATGGGGCACTTCGACGTTCTTCTCGCACGGGTCCTGTTCCGCGGCGTACCGATCGTGCTGGACCACCTGCTGTTCGCCGGCGACACCGCACGCGACCGCGGTACCGGCGGACTCAAAGCCTTCGTGCTCTCCGCCCTCGATCGGACCGCGCTGCGTTGCGCGAGCATCGCGCTGGTCGACACTGAAGAGCACCTGCAGATGCTTCCCCAGGGCACTCGGGGGGTCGTCGTCCCCGTTGGCGCACGCGCCGAGTGGTTCGACGCCGCAACAGAGGCCAGCACGGACGACGGCCTGAGCATCGTGTTCTTCGGAATGTTCACCCCGTTGCAGGGTGCCGCGATCATCGCGGAAGCGCTCGAGGTCGTCCTCCAGTCCGCCGCCCAGCTCCACGTGACGATGATCGGTTCAGGCCAAGACTCTGCCGAGGTCCACCGCAGGCTCGACAGGTTCGCTGCGGTCACCTGGCACTCGTGGGTCGATCCCCACGAGCTGCCGTCGATCGTCGCTGCACACGATCTGTGCCTTGGGATCTTCGCTGACACCCCGAAGGCTATGCGTGTCGTCCCCAACAAGGTCTACGAGGGCATCGCTGCAGGGTGCGCGGTCATCACGAGTGACACCGCACCCCAACGCCGGACCGTGGGCGACATCGTCGCCCTGGTACCGGCGGCAGACCCGCAGGCACTAGCCCGCGAGATCACACGGCTCGCGGAGCATCCCGCGGCGGTCAACGAGCTGCGCGCCCGGTCCCGTGCGGCCGCCGAGCAGTTCTCAGCGACACAAGTTGTCCTGCCACTGCTCACCGTGCTCCGCCTCGAACCCCGACGCCAAGCATGAAGCGGATAGTGGGGGCGCTCCGCTCGCCTGTCACCCGCTGGGTATTTCTGGGTGTCGCACTGGCCATCGCGGTCTACGCCGTCTGGGCGAACTGGGCCGACCTGGTTCTGGCTGCGGAGGAACTGTCACCACTGACGATCGCCGGGGCGACTGTCGCGTCCTTCGTCTACGTCTGGCTCACACTCCTGTCGTGGCGACGGATCCTCACCGATCTCGGGTCTCACCTTCCGTTGGGGGCTGCAACTTCGCTCTTCGGTGTCAGCCAGATCGGGAAGTACATACCGGGAGGCGTCTGGAACATCGTCGCCGCAGCCGAGCTCGGTGCCGACCGCCAGATCCCCCGGCGCCGATCTGTCACGGCGATGACCGTCGCCGTATTGGTGTCGATCGCCTCGGGCGCAGCAGTTGGCTGCGTGGCCTTCGCCCTGGCCCCTGCCGAGGTGTTGGGAGTGTGGCGGTGGGCCCTTTGGGGCGCTCCGTTGCTCATGGTGCTCCTAGTCCCGGCTGTGATGAACCGTGTCATCGCGTGGATTTTCCGTCTCACGCGGCGCGAGCCACTCGAGCATCCCCTCACCGCTCGCGGCCTGACCGCGTCGGTCGGCTGGGCGGTCGCGTCGTGGCTCGTGGCCGGCCTCCAGGTCTGGCTGCTGGCGACCGGGCTAGGTTTGCCGATGTCCGGTCAGACGCTCGCTCTGGCGGTCGGCGGTTATGCCTTGGCCTGGGTGGTCGGATTCCTGGTCGTCTTCGTCCCCGCAGGGGCCGGCGCTCGCGAGGCCGTGCTTCTCCTCGTCCTCGGCGGATCTCTCGGGTCAGGGGCAGTCCTCATGGTCGTCCTGGCGAGCCGGGCTCTGTTGACCGTTGTCGACCTCACCCTCGCCGGCGTCGGGATCGCCCTCGAACGACACCATAAGCGGGGTCGCGTCGAGCTGACGGACCGGCCGACCACGCTCGGCTAGCACCTCCACAGACCCATAGACTTGTCACGGCCCCGCGCACACGCGGTCCCGCCCTGCACTGCACCCTAGGAGTTCCTGCGTGTCGACCGAAGCCACCACGGCCCATCCCTCGTCCGCAAGACACCGCGCTGCGCACGACACAACCGCTCCCCCACGTTCCTTCAGGAGCGGGTGGGACGTGACACGCTGGCTGTTCGTCACGACCCTCGCACTCGGGTCAGTATTTCGCCTCGGCGGACTGGCCTGGGGACTACCTCTCACACTCCACGCAGACGAGTGGGTCGTAGTCAACGGTGCCATCGACATGTCGGCGCGAAACTCATTCGAGCCCGGGTACTTCTTCCGGCCGGACCACCTTGAGATGCAGTTGAGCTATCTCGCTTACCAGGCCTACTCCCATCTTCTACACGGAATGAGCCCAGAGGTCTGGTTCGCCCAGGACCAGGCATCCTTCTACCTCATCTCGCGACTCATCACGGCCGTCTTCGGCATCGCGATGATCGTCTTGGCCTACCTCATCGGCAAGCGTTTCGCCCGTCCCGTGGGTCTGCTCAGCGCGATGGCAGTAGCCTTCTTTCCCCCGTTCATCGAGAACTCCCACTTTGCGACGCCAGACGTCCCGCTCGCCTGCGCCTGCATGCTGGTCGTCCTCGCCAGCATGCGCTATCTCGAGTCCGCGACATGGCGTGACCTGCTTCTGGCCTGCTTGGGAGTCTCGCTCGCCGTGACCATCAAGTACCCAGGCGCCCTCGCCGCCGTGGTCATCGCAGTCGTCGTCATCATCGGGGTGGTCCGCGACAGGGCATGGCTTCGTTTCTTCTCCCACGGCGCCGGGGCCATTGGCGCAGTCTTTGCTTTCCTGTTCTTGCTCTCCCCGGTGCTCTTCACCAATCTGGCGGCTGTGCGCGAACAGGTGACCGGCCAGAACTCGACTGGTCACCTGGGTGCGGACGGACTGGACTGGTCCGGCAACATGGCGTTCTACGCACGTGATTTCGCTGTCTCGGCTGGAGCGCTCCTCGTCCTGTGCGTCGCTCTTGGAATCTTCTGGGCCGTCCGCTTGCGCCTCGTGCAGGCTGTGCCCCTCATGCTCGGGCTGGTGATGTGGGTCGGCTTGAGCCGCCTCGAGCTGCATTGGGACCGGTGGGGACTGCCGATGTACGTGACGCCGCTCCTGGTGGCGCCCATCGGTCTCTACTACACCGTCGTGTGGGTTCGCGAGAACCGGCCCGATTCGCGGTGGCCGACCGCGGTCCTCGCCGTTGCGGCCGCCGTCATAGGGGTCAACCTGCTGGCAGGTTCCGCCGCCACGACGGCGTCGTTCCTGGCGACTGACACACGGACGGCCTCGCTCGGCTATACGCATGAGCACTCGATCACGGCGGACAACTCGATCTACGAGGGCTACACGCCGTTGTCCCCCGGTGCTGCGAAGGTATTCTTCGATGCCTTCGCTGTCATCGACGGCAGGCTCCGCCTGTCCGCGATGTCCACTCCCAGCGATGCGAAGTTCGTCGTGACCAGCACGGGTATGTCTGCACGGTTCATGGCCGAACCCAAGTACGTGGAGCAGCAGAGAATCTACGAACTCCTCGACGAGCAGTTCCCGACGGTGCAGACCTGGGACCCGACCCCCCGAGGTGATGGGTCGGCGATCGAGGCGGTCAACACTGCTCGCTCATTGAGCTATCTGCTGTCCCTGGCTGGTGGTGGGCTCGTCGGGCCGAGCATCGAGATCCACTCGGTCCCGCCGGACCGCTGACAGCCTGTATCAAGGGCTGCCTACTCACGACCTCAGGTGGACGAGGCTGGCCGCATCCGGTCGCCCAGTAGTGCGTACGCGACTCGGCGTTGCAGCGCGAGAATCTTTGCCCTGACGTTACCAAGCCGGACGTCTGCACCCGAGATCGCTGATGGTGCCAGATCGCGAGCCGAGGCATGAAAGTCCGCAGCCTCGCGGGCCTGCTGGCGCAAGAGCCTCACCGACCACTGCTGCGCACTCACCCGGAACGACGCCAGGGGCTCTCGCAGCGCGATGATGTCACCGTGGACGATGACTCGGGCGTAGCTGCCGACGTCGAGGTAGTAGCCGAGATCCTGCCACCACCCCACAGCCTCGAGCGCTGACCGGCGGATGAGCACGCAGGCAGGCTCACCGAACAGGTTCCCACCCGACCGCACAGTGGCGCGCAGAGCCTTCTGCCCGTCGACGACACCAGACAGTCGGCCCAGGCCACGACCACGGACGAAGACTTTGCCCCTCGCATCGACGAGGTCGCGCTGCGAGGCCACGAGGACGATGTCCGCGCCCCGTTCCCCCAACGCTTCCACTGCGGCGAGCTGACGCTCGAGCATCGTGGGGTGGATAAGATCGTCACCGCAGACAAGTTTGACGAAGTCGCCGGTGGCGAGACGGCTCACGCGATTCCAGTTTGCTGGTGCGCCACCCCCAGCAGGAGTGCGGACCAACCGCACCCTTGAGTCACCCCGAAACTCCTCGAGTGCCTCCCACGTGCCGTCGGTGGAGGAGTGGTCGGCAACTACGAGTTCGAACTCGGTGAACGTCTGAGCGAGGATCGACCGCATCGTCTCGGCTATGAAATCGACGTTGTTGTAGCTAGGCACGACGACGGACACTCGCGGAGTCACTGGACCCTCCTCTGGGTTGGGCCGTCGATCCGTGCCTCGACATTCAGGACGGTTGCGCCAGCTCGTTCGGGCTTCTCCGGGTCGGTCGTGTCAGGCTTGCGAGAGCGTCGATCACCTCGTCGGAACGAGAAGTCCCTGTGGAGGAAGTACGTCCCGACAGCAATCACGAGCGTGACAATCAGTTGTGCAGGAATTTTGGGTAAATGTGCACCCTCGACCAAGATGGTGAGCAGCACTAGATTCAGCCCTAGTGCTCCCATGCTCACGCCGGTGAACCTGACGAAATCCCGCCAGAAGTGCCCGCGTACGCGGAAGACGAGCGTGCGCTGCATACCGAAGGAGCACATCACCGAGCCCGCGTGGGCACAGACGAGGCTGAGGACGTAGTCGAACCGGCCGACTTCGAGCCGCTCGAACACCAGCTGAAATAGGACGAACAGCGCCGTACCGAGCATCGTGTTGAAACCGCCGACGATGACAAAAGCCACACGTTGGTCGCGGACAATACGGAACAGCGGCCCACGCTCTACAGGTCCAGCCTCGGCCACCGAATGCTCCATCCTCACTTGCGCGCACAAGGGACAAGCGCCCACAGTGCCTAGACTACAGGCGTGACCCCCGACGACAGCATTGCCCCAGTGCACAAGCTCTCCATCATTATTCCCGTGTATCAGGGCGCCCAAACGCTCCGCCCGCTGCTCGCCGAGATCGACGCATTCACCCAACCGTTCCAGACCGCGCTGGGGCATCAGGCCGTCGTGTCTGAGGTGCTGCTCGTCGATGACCATGGGCCAGACGGCTCCGGTGACACGATCCGTGGTCTCGCCGAGGAACTCGACTACGTGCGTCCCGTGTGGCTGAGTCGAAACTTCGGACAGCATGCAGCGACGATCGCTGGCATGGCGTCCTCAGGGGGGGACTGGATCGTCACGATGGACGAGGATGGCCAGCACAATCCGTCCGACATTGGTTCTCTCCTTGACGCCGCCCTCGTCGATCAAGCAAGCCTCGTATACGCGGAGGCTACGAACGCCGCACCCCACGGGCTCTTCCGCAACGCAACGTCCAAAGTCGCGAAGTGGATCGTCAAGGCGATGATGGGAGACGCGAGCGCGACTCGCTACCAGAGCTTTCGCCTCATGCTCGGAGAGGTCGGCCGGTCGGCCGCCGCATACGCCGGAGCCGGCGTCTATCTCGACGTCGCGCTGGGCTGGGTCGCTGGCGACGTCACGACGGCACCTGTCACGCTCCGTTCGGAGGGTGAGCGCACGTCTGGGTACTCCCCCCGCAGGCTTCTCTCGCACTTCTGGCGGATGGTCCTGTCCTCGGGCACTCGGGGCCTACGACTGGTCTCGATACTCGGCGCGCTGACAGCCGTCACTGGCATTGCGTTCGCGATCATCCTCGCTGCCAGTCGGCTCACAGGCGGGACTGTACCCACAGGATGGACATCGACGATGGTAGTGATCCTCCTGACCTCCGGTCTCATCCTCTTCTCGATGGGCGTGGTGGCCGAATATATCGGGGTCGCCGTCAACGCGGCAATCGGGAAACCCCCGTACCTCATCGTCAGTGACCCTCAGTACGGTCCTCTGGGCAGAACCCGAAAGTTGCATGATGGCACAACCGACCGCGGCGCGGACAGTCGCTGAGAGCATGGCGATCCCGAATGCCACCCCCCGCGTGCTCGTCATCGGAGCGAACGGCCTCCTCGGCAGGTCGCTGTTCCGTGAATACACCAGACGCGGAACGACGGTCAGGGCAGCAAAGATCGAGTGGAGCCACCTCGACCGAGTCGCGGAGGATCTCAGAACCGCTGTCGCCGAGCTACTGAGCGCGTCTGGAGACGAGCCGTGGCGCATCGTCTGGGCAGCAGGAGCGGGTGTCACTTCGACGGCTCAAGCAGACCTTGCGGCCGAGTCACGCGCACAGAACGTGCTCATCACGACGATTACGTCGCTATCAGCGAATGCCCGCGCTCAAGGTGCGGTATTCTACGCATCCTCGGCCGGAGGCGTCTATGCCGGATCGGTCGAGCCCCCGTTTTCCGAACTTACCGAGCCGCGCCCCCTCGCCGCTTACGGCCACGCCAAGCTGATCGGCGAGCGTTCCTTCGGCCACCTCTCCGAGGCTGGAGTCCGCGTTGCCGTGGGACGGCTGGCGAACCTTTACGGGCCAGGACAGAACCTGTCCAAGCAACAAGGTCTGATCTCTCAGCTCAGCAGAGCGCACCACACCGGTGCGCCGATCAACGTCTACGTATCGCTGGACACCCTCCGCGACTACCTCTACGCCGAGGATGCGGCACGCCTGGTGATCGATTTCTTCGACTCTGTGGCGTCCCGCCCGGTCGACACAGGAACTGTCACCAAGATCCTCGCGTCCGGACGGTCCGTGTCAGTAGCAGCACTCCTAGGCGAGATGAACCGGATCGTCAGGCGTCAGGTCCCCGTGGTCCTCGCAGCATCGCCGCACTCCCAGCAGCAGGCCCGCGATCTCAGGTTGCGCTCCGTGGTCCTCCCGGAACTCGATCGCCGAGCGACGACTCCTCTCGCCGTCGGTGTCGCCGCGACCAATGCCGATGTCGGTGCTCGCTTCAGAATGCCCAGCATGGGCTAAGAATCACCGGTCCCGTGCGATCCTGCCCCTATGCCTCGGATCACGTTGCCGGGCGGTCAGATACCGATTTGATGTCCTCGTACAACCACGTTGGTTCAGCAGAGGGAACCGACCCCGCAGCTGCGCCATCGGCCGGTTCGGAAACCTGCAGCCTGACTGCGGTCTCAGCGCGCCCGTACTGGATCTCCTTGATGCGCTCAAGGGTGTCCTCGATCAACACCCGGTTGGTCCGTTGTAGGTCTGCGATGATGAGCAGCGCGAAGGACAGCAACGATCCGACGAGCATCCCCGTGCCGAAGATGAGCGACTGGACGTGACCGTTCGTGTCGCCCTGGAACCAGTAGATGAGGAAGCGTGCGAACGGGATGACTGCAAGGACACCAAACACGACGCCGAGCGTGATGAAGACCATGTGCGGCTTGAACATGATGTAGCTGCGGCTGATCGCCGAGGCCGACTTCATCATGTGGTGGCCGATGTTCTTGAACAGGCGGGACTCGCGCGTCTTGGGGTTCGTCGTGATCGGGACGCTCGCGATGCGCAGGCGCTTGTTGCCCGCCTGGATGATCGTCTCCATGCAGTAGCTGAACTGCGTGACAACGTTGAGGCGCAACAACGAGGCTCGGGAGTAGGCACGGAACCCGCTTGCCGCGTCTGGGAGCTTGGTCTCCGCGGCCTTGTTCACCACTCCGCTGCCGACCCGCTGCATAAGCTTCTTGAACGGGGAGAAGTGCGCGATCGTCGCGGTCTGCCGATCGCCGATAGCGATGTCCGCCTCGCCCCGGAGCAGAGGTTGGACCAGCTCGGCGATGCTCTGCTGGGGGTACTGGTTGTCTCCGTCGGTGTTGACGACGATGTCCGCACCGTTGCGGATCGCATAGTCGACGCCGTCGCGGAAGGACCGCGCGAGCCCCATGTTCCGGGTGTGGAACACGAAGTGCGTCACACCGAACGCCCGAGCGACCTCGACCGTGCGGTCCGTCGAACCGTCATCGATGATGAGGATCTCGATCTTGTCGATCCCATCAATCTGGGTCGGAATCGTCTCGAGGACCGACAACAACGTGTCTTCTTCATTGAGGCAGGGCACTTGAACGAACAGTTTCATGGGACTCTCATGTCAGGGGAAGTGCTCCCATGCTATCCGGTGCTCGGTCGGGTACCGCCGTCGACCCCGACCCGTGTCGGTAGGCTGACCCGGTGACCGCACACCCTGGGACCATTTCCGTCGCCCTCACTGTCGAGCAGCTCTGGCAGCCCGTCCCGGGTGGCTCCGGGACCTACATACGCGCTCTCACGGCCGCCCTCTCCGTGCGCGACGAACTGGCGGTCACCGGAGTGCGAGCACGCCCCTCGCGACGCGGCGACGATGATCCGTCACCCCTGCAGGTCGACGTCGTCGCGTCCCACCTCCCTCGGCGTGCGCTCTATGAGGCATGGAACAAGTTGCGGCGCCCCTCGGTCCCCCGCACCCCGGCGCTCCGCCACGCCGGTCGCGGCTACGACGTCGTCCATGCGACGACATGGGCTATCCCACCACGGAGCGCACCACTTGTTGTCACCATCCACGACGTCGCCTTCCTGCGCTCACCGGAGCACTTCACCCCTCGCGGGGTCTCGTTCTTCCAGCGGGCACTCGACATCGCCCGCACCGAGGCCGACATCGTGATCGTGCCCTCTGAGACCACACGGCTCGACTGCCTCGAGGCGGGCATCCGCGAAGACCGACTGCAGGTGATCCACCATGGGACCACCGGTGTGGCTGTGTCGAGCGACGATGTCGCCCAGTTCCGACGACGGCACAGGCTCGAGCGGGAGTACGTGCTGTGGTGCGGCACGCTCGAGCCACGCAAGAACCTCCCGACGCTCCTCGCTTCCTTCGACGCGGCCCTCACCTCCGGGGCAGACCTCGACCTCGTTCTTGTCGGTCCCTCCGGATGGGGTGGCACCTCCGACGACGTGCGACGCCTCGTCCAGGCACTGCCGGCGGACCGCGTCCACACCCTCGGCAGACTCGACGACGACGACCTGCAGCTCGCCTACGCGGGGGCTCGAGTGTTCTGTTTCCCGTCGTTGTGGGAGGGATTCGGCATGCCCATCCTTGAGGCCATGAACCATGGCATCCCGGTCGTCACGTCGCGCGGTACCTCGATGGAGGAAGTGAGTGGGGACGCCGCGATCCTTGTCGACCCGCTCGATGTCGACTCGATGGCACAGGCCCTCGTCGAGGCTGCCGGACCCGCGCACGACCGGCTGAGCGCTGCCGCGCGGCCGAACGCCGCGCGGTACACCTGGGAGGCGAGCGCCGAGAAACATGTCACTGCCTACCACGAAGCGGCAGCGGCCTGGCCGATCTCCCGGAACCAGCTGTGACCGCCGTGCAGGCGGCCACGGTGCGTGCCGTCGTCGTCAGCTGGAACGGAGCACACCTGCTCCGCCCGTGCCTCGACTCTCTCCTGGCCCAGGACCTACCGCCAGGTTCGCTTGAGATCGTCGTCGTCGACAACGCCTCGACCGATGGAACCGCGGCCTTTCTCGCCGAGGCGTATCCGATGGTTGACATCCGCGTCACAGAGACCAACCTCGGGTTCGCGGGAGGCGTGAACGTCGGCCTGACCGATCTCGCTGCGACCTATGCCGTCCTGCTCAACAACGACGCGACCTTCGAGCCCGAGGCAGTCCGGCTGCTCGTCGAGCGCCTCGAGTCCCCCGAGAACGAGCGTGTCGGGGCGGCGACGGCGCAGATCCTGCTCACTGAGCCGGACGCGGACGGGCGGACGCTCGTCAACTCGACTGGAAACGTCTTGACCGCTGCGGGAGCCGCGAACGACCGCGACTGGCTGGCGATCGCCGGGACGGAACAGACCTCGACCGAGGTGTTCGGGTTCTGCGGCGGAGCGGCGGCGCTGCGGGCGACCACCCTGAACGAGATCGGTCTCTTCGACGGCTCACTGTTCCTGTACTACGAGGACACCGACCTGTCCTGGCGGATGCGCGCCGCTGGCTGGGACATCCACTACGTCGCCGGCGCGGTCGCCCATCACCAGCACGCAGCGAGCTCGGATGCGACGAGCCCGCTGTTCCGGTTCTACAACACCCGGAACTCGCTGCTCGTCTTCGGCAGGCACGCACCCGCCTCGGTCGTCGCGCGCTCCTTCCTGCGGCAGGTGGCTGCGCTCGTGCGCTATTCGGTCACCCGCGGCGAGCCCCGCGACCTCCTCCGTGCGCGGCGCTCCGCGCTGCTGGCGGTCCTGCGGCGCGCCCCCCAGACCCGACGACTACGCCGCACGACCTGGGCAGGTCGTGCGGCGCAGCGGCGCAGCGTGTATCGCGCCGGAGTGGTCTGACCCGGATCAGCCCGGGGTGCCCCGAACAAGACGCTTGAGACGTCCGGTGACGCGTCGCACGAGCTCCTTGGGTCCACCCGCAGCCAGGTAACCCTTGAGCAGGGAGAGGTCCTGGCGGATGCTCCACGGCGGCTTGCTGTGCGGGTGCGCGACCTGGTCGGACCGACCGAGCCGGACGGCCAGGTCGGGTGCACGGCGCGGGAACCGGCAGAACTCGATGAGCGGCTGGAGCACGCTGTTCCATCGGTAGCCCTGGGCGAACTCCTTGACCGCGACCTTGACGTCGGCGATGGCTGCGTCGTCGAAGAGCATCTCCTCGAGCGCGGCCTCCAGTCCGTCGACGTCCTCCGGCTGGACCACCCGGCCCAGGTTGTTCGCGGCGATCAGCGTGCCGAAGGTGTCACCACCGGTGGCCACGATCGGCAGCCCGGACCACAGGTAGTCGAGGATCCGGGTCCGGAAGCTGAACGCCGTCTCGATGTGGTGGAAGTGCGTCGACACGCCCAGGTCGGCGTCTAGGAGGTAGTCGGCGCGCTCGTTGTAGGGAACCCAGCCGGTGTTGAAGAACACGTGCTTGCCTGTGAGCCCGAGCTTCTCGGAGAGCTGCTGGGTCTCCCACGCGATCTTCATGTCCGGCACCCCGGGGTTGGGGTGCTTGAGCCCCATGAAGTAGAGCTTGATCTCGGGGTGGCGCACCGCGAGCCGGTCGACGGCCTTGATGAGGGTCAACGGGTCGAACCAGTTGTAGACGCCGCCGCCCCAGATGATGACCTTGTCGTCGACGCCAATCCCCGGGACGGTCCCCTTGATCGCGTGCTTGACCTGGACCGGGTCCTCGTCGGCTATGCCGAAGGGCACAACCGAGATGAGGGAGTCCAGGGAGTTGTCCTCGTCGTACACGAGGGCGTTGACCCGCCCCTGTCCGGCCATCTGACCGAGCCAGAAGTCTCGCTGCTTCTCCGAGGCGCACAGCACGAAGTCCGCGCGCTTGAGCTGCTCGTTGAGGATCCGGCTGGTCTCGCGGATGGAGCGGGCACGCCCTTCCTCGCCGAGGTCGCGGGCCTGCTCGAGCTGCTCGAGGTGCATGGGGTCGTAGACGTCGGCGACGAGGATCTTGCTGGACTCCTTGAGCCAGGGAGCTCCCTCGAGGAGGAAGCCCTGGAAGATGATGACGTCCGCCCAGTCCGTCTCGGCCTCGAGCTTCGGCCCGACCTGATAGAGGACCTCGAAGTCCTTGCTCGTCACCTTGACACCAGCGGTCGAGAGCAGCTTGACGTCGTGCTCCGCGGAGAGCGCCGTGGCGATCTCCCAGGCGCGGATCGCGGGGCCAGCCATCCGCTCGAGGAGCGGCTCGCCGGTGACGACGAGTACGCGGCTCTTGGACGTGAAGTGCTCGGCGATGCCAAATGCCTTGATGAGGACGTCGTGGGCACTGTTGTAGCCCTCGATCGCGTAGGCAGCCTCGATCGCGTGCCGGAACAGCGGGAAGACCTCACGGTCGGCGCGGCGGCGGATCTTCTGCAGGTACGCCCGCGACTCGATGAGGGTGTCGAGGTTGTCGGTGAAGTAGTCGATCGCGTAGGGACCGGTGAGGGCCATCTTCTGGATCTCGAGGGTGCCGACATCGTCGCCGCCGGGAGAGCGCTGCAGGTCGAGGGCGGTCGCGTCGGTCTCGGTGCGCGCCAAGGAGCGCCGCACGGCGAGCGCCATCGCGGCGGGCAGCGCCTTGGCGAGCGACTCGTCGTCGAGGTTCTTGTACATCGACATGAGCGCGTTGCGCTCGAGCAGGTAGGTCTCGCGGAAGTTGCCGAACTTCTTCATCGTGACGTGGTGCTTGTGGAAGGCGAGCGACGTCGGGACGTAGCGCATCCGCCAGCCGAGGATGTTCAGGCGCCAGCCGAGGTCGACGTCCTCGTAGAACATGAAGAAGCGCTCGTCGAATCCGCCGACCTCGCGATAGAGATCCGCGCGCACGAACATCGCCGCCCCGGTTCCGAAGAGCACGTCCTTGGGAGTGTTGAACTCCTCGGAGTCGGGCTTCTCGGCCTCACGCTTGTAGCCCATGCCGTACCAGGTGAGCGACCCGTCGGCGTAGTCGATGAGGTTGCCCGACCAGTCGAGGACCTTGCTCGCGACCGCGCCGATCGTCGCGTCGGACTCGAAGGCATCGACGGCCGCGCGGATCCAGCCCGCGTCGGGCCGCGCATCGTTGTTGATGAACGCGACGTACTCGCCCTTGGCGTGAGCGACACCGAGGTTGCAGCCTCCGGCGAACCCCGTGTTCGACCCTGCGTCGACGACGATCGCGCCCGGCACAGCAGCGCGGATCTTGTCCACGCTGCCGTCCTGGGAGTCGTTGTCTATGACGATCAACTCGAACCGCTCACGCGGCCAATCGATCTCGTCGAAGTACCTCAGGCACGTGATCGTGTCCTCGGCGCCCTTGTAGTTGACGAGAACGACGGAGACGACTCCCGGTTGGACTCCCGCCTTGGGTACAGCGATGGCCATCGGGTTCGAAGACACACTTCCTCCACGAGGTTAGGGGGACCGATCTGGTCGGCGTAGTCTGCAGGCAGACTATTGATCCTAACTGGGGCCCACCTGGGTCCGCCCCATTCTGTATTGTGACTCTCGCTGTCTCTGCACGTTCGAGCGCAGCACCGAGAGCGAAGGACACCATGACAAGCACTCAGCAGGACCGCGCGGTAGCGCTCGCAGAACAGCCGTTGCGGACCGCCGGTCCCCGACTCGGGTTCGCGTCCGGGACGTGGTCCTCGATCAAGGACATTTTCGACCAGCGTGAGCTGCTGGACATGCTCATCAGGCGCGAGCTCAAGGCGCGGTACAAGGACAGCGCGCTCGGCTTCGTCTGGACACTCATCCGCCCGCTCGCGATGCTGCTCATCTACTACGTCGCGCTCGGCAAGTTCATGGGCGCGGCCCGGCAAACTCCCGAGTTTGCCATCTTCATCTATGCCGGTCTGACGGCTTGGGGCTTCTACTCGGAGGCGCTCAGTGCCGGAACCGGGTCCGTCGTCGCGAACTCCGGGCTTGTCAAGAAGGTCTATCTCCCTCGCGAGATCTTCCCCCTGAGTGCGATCGGCTCGGCGCTGTTCAACTTTGCCATCCAGCTGGTGATCCTCGTCCTGGCGACGGTGGCCATGGGCTCTTTCCCCACGGGATCCCGCTGGGGATACTTCATCGGTGCAACGCTCATCCTCGTGCTCTACGGGACGGCGATGGCACTGCTGCTGAGTGCTTGGAACGTCTACCTGCGCGACATCCAGTACCTTGTCGAGATCTTCGTCATGATCTTCTTCTGGGTCTCCCCGATCGTGTACCCCTGGGCGATGTTCATCGACAATGTGAAGAGCACGCTCATCCAGGAGGTCTACCTCGCGAACCCGATCACGCTCGCGGTGCTCGGGTTCCAGAGGACCTTCTGGACCGCGGGCGACGCCAAGCCGGTCCCTGATCACCTGTACTTCCGCATGGGGATCGCGATCCTCATCGGTATCGTCCTGCTCTGGCTGTGCCAGCGTGTCTTCGCCCGCCTGCAAGCCAACTTCGCTCAGGAGCTGTGATGACCACCGTCGTACAGATCGAGGACCTCTCGAAGCACTTCGTCATCCGCAAGGAGAAGTCGCTCAAGGAACGCGTCGTCAACTTCAGCCGCTCCAAACTCCACAAAGAGGAGTTCTGGGCGCTTCGGGACATCAACCTAGAGATCTCGTCCGGCACGACCGTCGGCCTGATCGGCCCCAACGGTTCCGGCAAGTCGACGCTGCTCAAGATGATCGGTGGGATCCTCCAGCCGGACACCGGAAGTGTGAAGATCCGGGGCAGGCTCGCCGCGCTCCTCGAGCTCGGCGCGGGTTTCCACCCCGACCTCACCGGCCGGGAGAACGTCTATCTCAACGCCTCGATCCTCGGCCTCAGCCGCGTCCAGATCGACAAGTACTTCGACGCGATCGTCGACTTCTCCGGGATCGAGAAGTTCATCGACACCCAGGTGAAGTTCTATTCCTCGGGCATGTACGTCCGGCTGGCCTTCTCGGTCGCGGTGCACGTCGACCCAGACATCCTCCTCGTCGACGAGGTCCTCGCCGTCGGAGACGAACCGTTCCAGCGAAAGTGCCTCGAGCGCATCCGTCAGTTCCAGTCCGAAGGCCGCACGATCGTCCTCGTCACCCACGGGCTCGATCAGGTGGCCGAGTTCTGCGACCGGGCCGTGGTCCTCGAGAAGGGCCACATCGTCACGGACGGCAGCCCACGTACCGCCCTGCGCTTGCTGCGGGCCGACTTCGAAGAAGCCCGCCAAGAGGAGCGCGAGCGTGCCCTCGAGGTCATCGACCCCGGGCGCGCACTCCCCCGGGCCCAGTTCACCGGTATCGCACTCGCCTCGGAGTCCGGGCAGACTGGGCACCCGGTCCTGACCGGGGGTGAGGGACTGTTCATCGCCATGCAGATCGAGTCCGAACGGACACTGCCGGACTGCATCATCGAGATCGGCATCGCCAACCCGCTCGGCGTCGTGGTCTACGCGACCAACACCAAGATGCTCGAGGCGCAGGTCCCACCGCTGGGTTCGGTCAACAAGTACAACGTGTTCGTCCCGAAGCAGCACCTGGGCGAGGGGGACTACTCCGTGCAGGTCGGGCTCACCCTCGCCGACGGAACCGAGTTGCACCGTGTACCCGAGGCCGGGCAGTTCTCGGTCGACGGGGACGGCCGGGCACGCGGATTCATCCGCCTGGACCCGCGCTTCTCTGTGCTCGACGCGAACGCCGTCTGATCCGCCTGCCGGGTGGGCTCTGCCCGCCCGGCTCTCACCCTATGCCTGGCCGGCCGTAGGCATGCCTACATCCGAACAGCCCCGGCGTGGTCCCGCCGCCCAAGTACCGGGGCCTGGCCGCTCGCTAGAGCCTCGGGTCGGAGACGATCTCATCCGATAAAATGATGTGCTGGACGAGGTCCCCCGCGCGAAGTGTCGAGCGGGCGACGAGGTTGTCGTCCGACCTGAGCCAGCTCCCATCCAGTGACCATAGGTAGCTCGTGATCCCACCGCCTTGGGTCAGCACAAGTGCGGCTCCCACCAGAAGAGCCAACTTTGCGCCTCGGCCCGCGTCCGCGTTCGTGACCGTCAGGACCCTGCAAGCGCCAATGACGGTAAGCCCGATGAGCACGGGAAGCACGACGAGCGCATATCGCCCGGCAATACCGACGGGTTCGCCAAGCGTGAGGTAGTCCGAGAGGTTCTGAACGAACAGCACCGCCAGATAGAGGGCAGAGGCCCCGAGCATCATGGCGACACCGCGGATTCTGCGGAGCACTCCTGCACTCAGTACCAGCACGGCGAGCCCTGCAGGGGCGAGGAGCAGCCACAGCCACCCGCCCACGGCTGGGCCGACTGTGGTCACGCCCGTCCCCTCGGTGGTCGTCACGCCCATGTACCCCGAGTATCTGAACATCAAGGGGAGCCACTCATTGCTCAAGTACGCGACCGCGTTCGGGAGCGTCATCGGCTGGTCGGGGTAGGCCGCATCAAGTGCTGCGTTGCGAGCCCACGGTGCATGCATCTCGCAGACGGCAAGCTCGTGGACAGACAGGCACGACGGCATGAGAGACCCATACTGGAGCAGGTTGCCTACGTACCGTTCGGCGAAGAGCGACACCGCCACGACTGTGATGAGCAGCAGCGCGTAGTTCGCAGTGAGCGCTCGGAGATTCCCTGGCCTGAAGAATCGGACAGTCCCCGTACGCAGGCCCGAAACGACGTTCGACCACTGCCGCACGAGGACAGCAATCACCACGACCGGCAATAGCACCAGGAACGTGTACTTGGTGACCGCCCCCAGGCAAGCGACGGATAGAAGGACGAGCCAGTTCGCCCACAAGAACTCCGTGGCGCGGTAGACCCGAAGGCCGTAGAGGAAGAGGAGTGCCGTGGCCAAGAACATGAGGTTGTCGTAGTTTACCGTCCCCGCAAGGAAGACCAATAGCGGGAGCGATCCGACGAGTCCGACGGTCACGTGTGCCACCGCGCGGCTCGCGCCCATCTCCACGAAAACCTGGCGATAGACCAGCAGCGCCAGCACCACGATTCCGACTGTGAGCAGGCGCAGCAGGACGATCCGGTCGTCAACTGCCATTCCGAGCCCCCGAGCAGCGCGCCAAGGAAAGCTCAAAAGGTAGTGGTAGAGGTAGGATCCGTACCTCTCCGCATCCCCGAGTGGGCCGTCAGCTACCGTCTGATCGATGAACGGGAGCCACCGGTGACTGAACGCATCGATCGCCGCGACATGGTAGGGCTCGTCGTAGATCGAGAGCCTCGCCGAGACTGCGACCCACGCATACTGCAACCCGCACCCCAGCAGTACGAGGGCGAGGAACACCTTGCTCGACAGAGCGCGTACGACCCAGCTATGGACGTTCGCCACCAGTCGGCCACCACGCCCGAGTGAGGGTTCGGGAGGCGAGGGGGTCATCAAGGTCTGGGACGTCCGGCTCACTCGGCAAACTCGGGCAAGAAGGGATCCTGTCCGGCGACGTCCCATCGGTCGTAGATCCTCTCCGCCTCCCAGGCATGGACGACGGGAATCCGAGTGCGCGACTCGAAGTGAAAAGCCGTGACGGCAGCAAGCCACACGTTCCGGTATCCCGCTGCTCGAACCTTCAGCGAGAGGTCGACGTCGTTGAAGTTGACAGGAAGCATTTCGCAGAACCCCCCGACCTCCTCGAAAACCTCTCGCCGCAGGGCCACACAAGCGGCGGTCAGCCCGCTCACCTCGCGGTTGACCCCCAGGACACCGAGGTATCCAACGTCCTCGGTCGGTGTGCCCAGGAAGGCATGCCGAAGGTGCGAGTCGTAGTACGCGTGACCGGCGTGCTGGATCGTGCTATCGGGGAAGAGCAGGCGTGCGCCCGTCATGCCGACGTCAGGCTCTTCGAGCGGCGCCACGAGTTGCTCGATGAACTCGTCAGACGCGATATGCATGTCGTCGTTAAGCATCACCACGACGTCGCCGCGGGAGGCCAGGTAGCCCGTGTTGCACTTGTCCGAGAAGTTGAACTCTGCGGCGTACTCGGTCAGGACGAGTTTGTCCCCCGCAACCTCGCGCAGCTCGACCAGAACCTCTGGGGGGGTCGCGGTGTCATAGACGACGACGACCTCCAGGAGCTCGTGGTTCGTGTGCTCTAGAAGCGAGCGGACAAGCTCGACAACGAAGCAGCGCCGCTCCCCCCAGATGTACCCGCATGAACCACGGGTCGGGACCACGACACTGACGAAGACCCCGGGATCCAAGAATCTCCGGATCGCAAAAGTCCCCTGGGTCACCCCGAAAGTTACCTCTGAGCGCAGGCCCAGCCGATCCATGTGCGCCTGGACCGCACGTCGTCCAGCGGTCCAAGCGTAGGGTTTCGCGTCAACATCGCCGGCGGCCGACCCCGGCACGACACGCCAGTGATAGAGCACCTCCGGTACGTGAGCGACTTTTCTTCCTTTCTCAGTCACCCGAAGTACGAGATCGTGGTCCTGAGACCCGTCATATCCCTCGTGGAATCCCCCGACCTCACGGACGATCGACGTGCGGAGGACACTCAGATGCGAGGTGTACATCTGCGCCCGAAGTCGCTCGGGCGACCAGTCCGGCTTCTCGAAGAGGTCGTAGTGCATCCCATCCGGATCGACCTTGTCCTCATCTGAGTAGGCGTAGTCAATCTCCGGGTCGGCGGCGAGCACTTCGTGCATATTTGCGAGGGCATCGGGTGTCACAAGGTCGTCGTGGTCGACGAGGACGACGAACTCGCCCCGGGCCGCCCGCAGGCCGTCATTGGAGGCAGCGACGATCCGCCCGTTTTTGGAACGCTCGATCACGTGGATGCGAGGGTCCATCGCGGCCTGTCTGTGAAGCTCGCGTCGGACGTCCTCGCTCGGTGAGAAGTCGTCGACAAGAATGAGTTCCCAATCACCGAACGACTGGGCGCGGACGGAGTCAATCATGTCTCGAAGAGCGTCGAGAGGAGGTTCATAGACAGGAGTAACGACGGAGAAGACTGGGGCGTCAGTCACTTCCGACCACCACGCAAGATCCGTGTCGGCGAAAGCACAAGGCTCCCCAACCGCCACGTCGTCGTGGCTTTGAGTTCGCCGATTGACTCCGTTAGGGCGCGAAGCCGCTCATGGGTTTCGATGATCTCTGCCCGGGCATCGCCGAGCTGCAGATGGAGGCCCTTCACCTCGGCACGCAGCCGCTCGGCCTCGAGTCGGGCCCGAGCAGCGGCGCCCTCAAGGCCAATAGCATTGTCCCGGGCCACGAGCACCTTGTGCCGCAAGTCTTGAGACTCGTCAGCGAGCTCCCGGTCCCGTGCTTCCACACGGGCCCGGCGCTCGACAACCGCGGCATACTTCTCCACACCTGGGATCGGCTCGGCCGGAACCGGAACCGGTGACGGATCATCGTCCGACTTGAGTCCCAGCTTCGCCGACACGACGTATTGATAGGTGTAGGCGTCAGGCTGGGCGCGGACCCAGTCGACGACACCGTCGGGGAGGTCTTCGGTCGCTACCTCGACCTCGACCCCCAGCGGGTCGAGAACGACCGCGCGGATATCCGTCGCGACCAGTCCGGCCTCACTGAGGAGCTCGTGAAGCCCATCAAGTGTGTAGAAGTGAATGTGGGTCCGGTCCAGCAGCCCCGTATCCCGGTAGCGCCAACGGCCCTGCAGCAGGGCGAGGCGCAGCGAGCCATGGCCGACGTGGGGGATGGAGATGACGATCGACCCCTCCGCAGCGAGGAGCGAACCTGAACTACGAAGGACGTCGGCTGGAGAGGCAAGGTGTTCCAGGACGTCCGCGAACACGATCGAGTCAAACCTCTCACCGGCGAACGCATCTTCGAGCTTGACTTCGTTGAGGTCCGCGATCACCAGGCGTTCGAGCGAGGGCCTGGCTACCTCACCAGCGGCCTCGTTGTACTCGATTCCGCTGACTGTGCATCCATTGTCGACCAGCGCGCGGGCCACGTATCCGGTCGAACAGCCGACGTCTAGCACCTTCTTTCCCGCCCCGACCAGCCTCACCACCTGCGTATGGCTCGAGTTGGCTACTGCGGTGTCTACGGTGGTGTCGTACAAGGTCATTTGGTTGGCTCCAGAGATCTACGGCGCACTCCAGCCTAGGGGCCGGCTGAGCCAGTACAGCCTAACCTGCGGCACCACCCAACGGGCTCTTCAGAGTTGGGTGGGAGGAACGTGGTGCGCCGGTGCGCACAGGGTCCGTGGTGACATAGGTCGAGACCCTGGAGGATCAGTAGTGACAGTGAGAATGGGGGCAGCGCTTCCGACGGGGCCTGACCCAAGTTGGTGACTGGCGTCCCTGCGGAGGCTGCCTGGGCTTAGATATGTCGTCCTCGCCGGTAGCTGGCGGCGTGACCTCATAGGAGCTTGAAGCGCCCCAGGTTTCCTGCCGCTTCTATGCGGGTTGAAACTGCTCTGTGAGTGAAGCGTAGTGGGCGTGCTCGTACTCGACGGGCGGGACGTTGCCCAAGGTGCCGTGCAGGCGCCGGTTGTTGTACCAGTCGACCCACCCGGCTGTGGCGTACTCGACGTCAGCGATGGTCTTTTAGGGGCCGGTATGGAAGATCGTGGTGCGGATGCACTCGGCCTTGTAGAGCCCGTTGATCGTCTCCGCCAAGGCATTGTCATAGGCATCGCCCACGGACCCGATCGAGGGGCGGATGTCCTCCAGTGCCAGGTGCTCGGTGAGCTTGATCGAGGTGTATTGGGAACCGGCATCGGAGTGATGGATGAGCTGCCCGGGCGCGGGCGGATGGCCCTCGCGGTCGCGTTGCCACAAGGCCATGCGCAGCGGGATCATGACCAGGTCGGTCTCCTTCGAGGTCGCGGCGTGCCAGGCCACGATCCGTTGTGAGAACACGTCGATGATGAACGCGACATACGTCCACCCCGCCCAGGTCCTGACATACGTGAAGTCCGTGACCCAGACGCAGTTGGGTGCCGTGGCGGTGAAGTCCCTGTTCAGCAGGTCCCCGGCCCGGATCCCGTCCTTGGCCGGGATGGTCGTGCGCACGCCTTTGTCCCGGCGCACCCCCGAGAGCCCCAGCAGGCGCATGCCCCGATCCACGGCCCCAGGCGTCGCCGGGACCAGGCTCTGGCGGCGCAGGTGCGCGGTCATCTTGCGGCGCCCGTAGAGACCCTCCGGGGTCATCACCCGGCGCCGGTGACCCTGGGCGTCGGTCGTGGTCATCCAAGCGACCTGACGGATCGCCTCGACCACCAGGGCATCGCTGATCGTGCGAGCGGCAGGACGGGCGCTGCGCCAGGCCCGGTAGGTTCGTGCGGCGATCTGGCAGCCCTGCTCGCGCAGGACCCTGCAGACCGACTCGACCGCATGGCCCTGGGCTCGGAGGGAGTCGATGAATCCCATGATCATCGGTTGCGGGGGTCGAGTTCCCCGACGAAGAAAACCGTCGCCGCCTTCAAGATCGCGTTGTCCTCTTCCAGGCGGCGGACCCTGGCCTTGAGCGTCTTGATCTCCGCCAGGTCCTCACTGGTCACCCCGGGACGGCCACCGGCATCAACCTCGGCTTGGGCGACCCAGCGGCGCACCGACTCCCGGCTCACCCCCAACTGCTTGGCCACCGCGACCGAGGCCGCAGTCACGTTCTGATACTCCCCGAGGTGGTCGTTGACCAACCTCACGGCACGAGCCTTCAGCTCCGAATCGATCTTCTTGGGCATGAACTCATTCTCCTGGACTCAAACAGGAGCGGCATCAAACCTGGGGCGCTTCAGCTAGCTTCACGACTCGTCACTGTCTTGTCCGGCACCGGCGTCTTGTCCGGCACCGGCCTTGGCGGCTTCACTCGTCCAAGCGTCAGAACGGAACACGCCATGACCGTCATTGTCGAAGGAACCAGAGTCTATGTTGGGGTCGACACCCATGCGGATGTTCACCATGTCGCCGTCGTCGACGAGTTGGGCCGCGGCTTGGGGGACCACGGCTTTCCCACGACCCCGACGGGGTATCGGACCCTGTCGGCCTGGTGCCAGCAGTTCGGGGTGGTGGCGGTGGCGGGTGTGGAGGGGACATCGTCCTACGGGGCTGCGCTGACCTGTCATCTTCGCGGCGTCGGAATGACCGTCGTGGAGGTCGACCGCCCCGACCGTAAGAGCCGCCGCCTGCAAGGCAAGTCCGATCCACTCGACGCCTACTCCGCGGCCAGGGCCGTGGCTGCTGGTCGCGCCACCGGGGTGCCCAAGGGCAAGGACGGTCTTGTCGAGTCCATTTGTTGCCTGCACGTGGCGCGCCGGTCGGCGATCAAGGCGCGGACCCAGGCGATCAACCAGATCAGGGGTCTCCTGGTCTCTGGACCGGTCCGTCTGCGCGAGCAAAGTCGCGGACTGAGCCGTAAGTCCCTGATTGCCACGATGGCTCACCTGAGGCCAGGATCAGGTGCCAGTGACCCAGAGGTCGCGGTGAGGATCACTGTGAGGTCGCTGGCCCGCCAATGCCACGACCTCAACACCGAAATCGCAACGCTCGAGGGGCACCTGACCGACCTGACCAGGCAGGCCGCTCCCGCGCTTCTGGAGCGTCCGGGCTTCGGCATCGACACCGTCGCCCAGCTCCTGATCACCGTCGGCGACAACCCCGAACGCCTTCGCTCGGAAGCCGCCTTCGCGTGGCTGGCCGGCGTCGCGCCCATCCCGGCATCCTCAGGACGCACCGACCGCCACCAGCTCAGCCGCAGCGGGAACCGGCAGGCAAACCGGGCGCTCCACATCGTCGTGCTGGTCCGGATGCACTGCGACGAACGCACCCGAACTTACGTGCAGCGCCGCACTCAGCAGGGCCTGGGCAAGAAGGACATCATCCGCTGCCTCAAACGCGCAGTCGCCCGCGAGGCCTTCCACGCCCTACGACCAGCAATCACCTGAGACCGGCCACGAGGCAACCGAGTGCGGGCGAGGACTTGACGGGACATAGGAGCATCTAAGCCACTGCTCCACGAGGACCTCGACGATAACCAAGCCTACTGTGACCTGTTGCACCACGCCCGGTTCGTACTGTTCGCGTTCGGATACGATCGTCGACCTGGACGGGGTCCATGTGGTTGCCGTCATCCGTTTGGGTGGTCAACTACCGCAACCGCACCCACTACCGATTGCGCATGCTCCTGGTCGCCGGCGGCCTCCTCCTCCTCCCACCGCAACCCTGACGAGCCGTATTGCGTGATCGGAGGGATCAGCAGTACCGACCGTCTTCTCATGAGTCGACGTGCTTGGTGTCAAGGCGTGGAGACAACGTTGTCGTTGAGGAGCTTGTCGAACATCTCTCGCGGTGTGTAGAAACCGAGGGCGGCTCGGGGCCGGTCGTTGAGCTCGTTGGCGATGGCGTCGAGGTAGGGCTGGTGGCTCGTGATGATGGTGCCCTTGGGCAGGTACTCCCGGATGAGCCCGTTCGTGTTCTCGTTGCTGCCGCGCTCCCAGGGTGACCTGGGGTGGGCGAAGTAGACCGGCATGGTCGTGGCCAGCGTCAACGCCGCGTGCTGGGCCATCTCTGAGCCTTGGTCCCAGGTCAACGAGGTGCGCATCATCGCTGGCAGTGAGTTCGCGTGCTCG
>NZ_FMYH01000013.1 GCF_900096585.1 Sanguibacter gelidistatuariae | reverse complement strand
GTCGCAGCCTTCAAGATCGCCACGTCCTCACGCAGGCGCCGGTTCTCGGCCTTGAGGCGCTTGATCTCCTCCAGCTCATCGCTGGTCACCCCGGGACGCCCGCCGGCATCGACGTCCGCCTGGGCGACCCACCGGCGCACCGACTCCCGGCTCACCCCCAGCTGCTTGGCCACCGCGAACGAGGCCGCGGTCAAGTTCTGGTACTCCCCGCGATGCTCGGTGACCAACCTCACGGCACGGGCCTTCAGTTCTTCGTCGATCTTCTTGGGCATGGTGCTCATTCTCCTGGACTCAAACAGGAGCGGCATCAAACCTGGGGCGCTTCAGTGCGGATGGAAGCGCTGAACGGGGCGTTCCGAGATCGCGCCGGTTGGGACGCGTTCACTTCGACGATCACCGCCAAGCAGCCCCACACGACAGCGTGGCTCGCCGGGGTGAGGCCACGACTCGAGCTGCAGACCACCGTGCGCGCCACACTCCCCGTGCACTACACGACTGCGGGTGCAGAGGCGGCCGCCGCGAGCTTGAAGTCGATGCTCGAGCAGCGTTCGGTCAGCCTCCGAAACAAGGACCGCACCAACCGCCTCCTGGGGCTCGTGCGTCTCCACCTCGCGGGCCGTGGCGAACCCCAGGGTCACAACCGTGATCCTCGCGGAGCTGCCAGCCTGCGCTGACAGGCGCCGGGCCCGCGTGTCGCATGCGCATGTGGTTCGGTCAGCCCACGGACTCGACGTGGAAGTAGCCGACGATCGTGGGGCCCTCGGTCACCACGATGATGTCTCCAGCCGTGACGTCGTGCGGGTATCGGTAGTCGCCCACGAGCCACCCCGCGTCTGCGGAAGACCGCCACGCGCCGGGCGTAGTCGGACGGACCACCAACGAGGCAAGCCGGGTATCTACGCTGAAGGGTGGAACGAAGCCGTTGGCCGCGTAGTCACGACCGGGCGCCGGAACGGGTGGGCCAGACCGCCGACCGCCTTGCTCGCCGGTCAGCCAGATCACGGTTCCATGGAAACCCAGAGGGTCGTACGGGTGCATTGGCACAGTCTTGCGGACCTTTGACTCGGGCGGCCGCCGCCGATCCACACGGTGACGCGTTGGACGCCCGGATCAGCGAAACGGCGCCACAATAAAGCCAACGCTATCTCATTGGGGGGCGAGCGCTCGCCGGGGCGCACAGGATCACGCAGCCGCACTGTTCAGACAATCGCGGGACACGTCTATGCGAATTGCGGGGTCGTCTTGCCAGGTGAGCAACACCCACATTGGGGCACTTCGCTGAGCCGGCGGAACCAACGCGGGGGCCCGAATCGCGACCGCAGCGCGAGGACCCCCTTACGGACCCGGCCCGACTTGAACGGGCTGCCACCCTCACCTGCTGCGGTCGGACGCACCCTTACCGGGTAGGCGCGCCTTGGGCGGGTTCAGCCTCGACTGTACACAGTGAGCGGCGCTCGGCATAGAGGAGCCCGGCCGCTCGCATGGTGGGTTGTCATACTGCAATCCCATAGGGCGCGTCGCGCAGCAGCGAATTGCAACCTCGGACGCCCAGCTATCCGGACGCGCACGATCGAGACGAGCATTATCTGGTGCCGCATCGACCGCGCACGCGCAACCGAATACAACAGTCACGAATCGCTTCCCGCCGAATTAGACACGATCCGATTCGAGCGGCCCGCATGGAATCCACGACCCGCTTCAACCGCACCGACCTACGTCAACAGCTCCCGCACATCCGTCGCCGTCAGCCCGGCCCCGCCCGCGGCACCGCCGTCGAGCACGCTCGCGAAGAGCTTGGACTTGGACGCCTTGAGCGCCATGACCTTCTCCTCGATCGTGTCGGTCGAGACCATGCGGTAGACCATGACGTTGCGTTTCTGGCCGATCCGGTGCGCACGGTCGACGGCCTGCGCCTCGGCCGCGGGGTTCCACCACGGGTCGAGCAGGATGCAGTAGTCCGCCGCCGTGAGGTTGAGCCCGAACCCGCCGGCCTTGAGGCTGATCAGGAAGACCTTGGTCTCCCCGGAGCTGAACCGCTCGATCGTCTCGGTGCGGCGTCTCGTCGACCCGTCCAGGTAGGAGTAGTCGACCGCGAGCTTGTCCAGGTGCTTGCGGACCCTGCCCAGGAACTGCGTGAACTGGCTGAAGATCAGCACGCTGTGCCCCTCGGCGAGGATGTCCTCGAGCATCTCGTAGAGGACCTCGAGCTTGGAAGACGGCACGTTCTCGTGCTCGGGGTCGACCAGGCTCACGTCGAGGCTTGCCTGACGCAGCACGGTCAGCGACCGGAACACCTCGAAGCGGTGCTCCCCGAACTCTTCGACCAGGCCGAGCACCTTGGTGCGCTCGCGCTGGAGGTACTTGTCGTAGAGCTTGCGGTGGCGGGAGTTGAGCACCACGTCGACGACCTGCTCCTGCTTGGCCGGCAGGTCCTTGGCGACGACCTCCTTGGTCCGGCGCAGCATGAACGGCGCAACCCGCCGGCGCAGCTTGTCGAGACGTTCCTCGGCATGGTCGTTCTCGATCGGGCGGGCGTAATACTCCTTGAACCGGGCCGGACTCGGAAACAGGCCCGGGCTGACCACGGAGAGGATCGACCACAGCTCCATGAGGTTGTTCTCAAGCGGCGTCCCGGTCAGCGCAAGCTTGAAGGGCACGGCGAGCCGACGGGCGCACTGGTAGGCGACCGACTGGTGGTTCTTGATGAACTGCGCCTCGTCGAGGATGAGCCCGTCCCAGGCCAGCGCGTCGTACTCCTCGAAGTCGAGGCGGAAGAGCGCGTAGGAGGTGACCACGATGTCCGCGCCGGCGACCACCTCGGCGAGCGGAGCACGGCGTCGGGCACGGGTCTCATGGATGGTGATCGTCTGCAGACCCGGGGTGAAGTGGCGCGCCTCCGCGGCCCAGTTGCCGACCACGGAGGTGGGCGCCACGACGAGGAAGGGCCGCCGCGGGGCGGCGCCATCGGACGCCGCGCGGACGTTGCGGTCGTGCTGGATGAGCGCGAGCGCCTGGATCGTCTTGCCGAGCCCCATGTCGTCGGCGAGCACGCCGCCCAGGCCGTGCTGGCGCAGGAAGGCGAGCCACTCGAAGCCCTCCTGCTGGTAGCTGCGCATGTGTGCCACGAGCCCGGCGGGCGGCTCGACGTGGTCGGGCTTCGCGCCCCCGGCGAGCGCGCCGAGGGAGGCCCGCCAGCTCTCGGCCTGCGCACCGACGAGGCCGTAGCGCTCGAGCTCCTCGAACAGTCCCGCCTGGAAGCGGTTGATCCGCAGCGGTCCACCCATCGTGTCCTGGAGCGCCCGCGCCTCCGCGATGAGGTCGCGCAGTGCGAGGAAACGGTCGTCGTCGAGGGTGAAGTGCAGCCCGTCGACGAGCAGGATGTGCGACTTGCCCTCGGCCAGCGCCTTGAACACGTCCGCGAAGGGCACGAACTGCTGACCTGCGCGGATGATGACGCCGAGATCGAACCAGTCGCGCTGGTCCGGCAGCTGGGACGTGGTGACGGTGACGTCGACGTCGTCGGTCAGGCGGTAGTCGACCCCTACGGCGCCGGAGTGGAGCTCGACGCCGAAGTCCGCCTCGGCGTCTGCCAGGAGGTACAGCGCCGGCAGCTCCTCGGTGAAGAACAGCGCCGTGTCCATCCCCCGCAGCTCTACCTGCCCGACGCCGACGCGTGCGCCGTGCAGGTCGGCCTGCGGATCCGGGGTGGGCACCCGCGGGGCGCGCCCCGCGAGGCGATCCAGGATCGCCGTCTCCGCGGCCAGGTCACGCAGCACCGGGTCGGGCACGGTGCCGAAGGGGACAGTGACCGTGAGGGGTGCGCCGTCGTCGTCCTGGGTGGCGTAGCGCCACTGCCAGGCAAGGTCGGCACCGTGGTCTGGGCGGTGCGTCACATCGAGCCACAGGCTCGGTCGGGGGCGCTCGGGGAGCGTGATCTCGGGATCGAGGCTGACGGCGTCGAAACGGTCCTGCAGGGTGGGGAAGACCCGGGTGAGGAAGCGTCGCTCGTCGGACCTGGGGACGGTGAGCGGGTCGAGGCGTCGCACGAGCGCGACCGTCGTCGCGTCGAGCGGTGACTCGAAGCGGGCCAGCAGGATCCTGCTCTCCTTCCCCAGCGCGCCGTGTGCCGGCCAGGTGAACAGGCCCGCGGGGGGGCTGCCCAGCAGCGTGACGTTGCGCGGTGCGCGGCTGATCTGGACCGGCGCGGAGTCGGGCAGCGGAACGGCGTCGGGCAGCGGGTCCGTGTCCGGCGCGGGCTCACCGGCGACCGGGGCGACGGGCTCAACGAGGTCGAGCCCCTGCGGGGACGGCGGGTCGTGGACGACGACCTCGGCGCTCAGAGCGAGTCCCTTCGCGGTGCGGGTGACCGTGAGCTCGGTCGTGGCCGGGCGGCTCGAGAAGACCAGAGGGGACTGAGCCTTGTCGGACTGGAGCAGCGGCAGTCCGGCTCGCCGGGCGGCGTCGAGCATGGCCCAGAGGCCGGAGCTTGGCAGCGCGTCGGCATAGAGCCAGGCCGGGGCCGCGAAGTAGCCGATGTCGGAGATCGACTTGGACAGGCCGAACAACGACCGGAGCACGTCCACGTGCCCCTCGGGATAGCCGCCGTCGCGGGCGTCGATGAGCCGCAGCTCGCTCCACGAGATGCCGGTGCGGGTCCAGCGTCCGCCGTCGCGCCGGAAGACTGGGCGCATGCCCAGGCGAGGTTCCGGGGAGACGGCGCGCGAGGACGCGCCGTAGCGCAACGGCTTGGACGGAGCGTCGACGATGAGCTCAAACTGCAGGCCGATCTCGGCCGCGGCACTGCGGTCCCACGGTTTGAGACGCCGCGCGGAGGCCGCCGATGGCTCGCTCGAGCCGGTCGGGGCGAGCAGCTCGGCGAAGGTGCGTTCCCACTCGGCCGTCTTGCGCGGGTGCGCGCCCGAGAACGCGGCGCTCTGAGTGACCGGCGGCGGCTCGGTGGGGTTCTGCTTGTCCAGGAAGGCCAGCAGGACGGCGGCGGTGTGCTTGCAGTTGAGCCGGACCGGGCAGGAGCACTTTCCGTATCGCGGGGTGGCCTGCTCGCCCGCGCTCGAGAGCTCCACGACGGTCACGTACTGCTTGTTCCCCGAACCGCGGACCTGTCCGACGATCGTGTCCCCGGCGCCGCTGCGGGCGACCGCGATGACGTGGCCGGTCTGGAAGTACGCCTCACCACGAGACATCGCGTCGGAACCGACGAGCTGGGAGATGTCTGCGGGTGTGAACACGGAGGCCATTCTCTCACCTGAGGCTGACAGGAGGCTCCTCCGTCCGGATCGGGGTGGTCGCGGTTGGTCCGGGGCGCCGCAGCGGCGTTGCGCAGATCAGGATTCCTCGACCCCGTCCTCGGCCTCCTCGGCGGCGCGTTCGGCGACGTAGTCGGCGAGGTAGGCGAGCATGTCCGGGGACGGGGTCGGGCCGAGCTTGAACTCCACGATGAGCTGCTCCCGCGAAGGGGCGGGGACGGCGTCGTCGTCGCGTGGGGTGGCGTCCTCTGCGGTCGCGACGCGTAGAGCGTGCAGCAACCACGCGACGTCGGTTGGGTCGACCGCCGCGCCCAAGGCGAGCTTGGCCTCGATCGAGGCGACCGTGATCGCGGAGGATCCGCCCTCGCTGGGTGCTGCGGTGTCCGTCATGACGGGTGTCCCCTTGTCGCGTTCGTTCCAGGTCCGGTGACCGGCTCTTTCGTGGCGAGCCTAGCCGAGCGGGCCCGGTCGCCCTATCCTGTTGCGTGGCTCACATGCCGGACACACGCTGGTAACACCGCACCCATAAGGTGCCTGCAATGACGCTCTCGCGTAGCCGCCGGAATCGGTGCCCGCCGAGGACCCGCTTCAGCCGTTCGCAGTCCTTGGAGGACACGATGCGCAGATTCCCATTCGTCGCCGCAGCTGCGACCCTCACGCTTCTTCTTGCCGGGTGCGGCTCGGGCGACTCCCCCAGCTCGGGCACCTCGAGCGCGGGGGCGGTCTCCTTCGACCCCACGTCGATCGCCAAGGACGCGACCATCGCGGCCCTCGTGCCGGAGTCCGTGGCAAGCACCGGCAAGCTCGTCGTCGGGTCTGACACGACCTATGCGCCGGCGGAGTACATCGGCACGGACGGACAGACCCCCGAGGGGTACGACGTCGACCTCGCCAAGGCGATCGGTGCGGTGCTCGGGCTGAAGACCGAGGTGCAGACCGCATCCTTCACCGGAATCATCCCCGCGATCGGCTCGAAGTACGACATCGGCATGTCCTCGTTCACGATCACCCCCGAGCGCGAGGGGCAGGTCAACATGGTCCAGTACTTCTCGGCCGGCGAGGCCTACGCAGTCGCCAAGGGCAACCCGAAGAAGGTGAACGGCGCAGACCTGTGCGGCCTGACCGTGGGCGTGGAGACCGGCACGGTCGAGGATGAGGAGCTCGACGCCCTTGTGGCCAAGTGCGCCGCGGACGGCAAGGACGCCATCACCCCGCTCAAGTACGACAAGCAGTCCGACGTCACGACTGCCCTCGTCGGCGGCAAGGCGGACATCATGTACGCCGACTCCCCGATCATCGCCTACGCCGTGGAGCAGACCGGCGGACAGATCGAGCAGCTCGGCGACGTCTTCTCCGGCGCCTCGCAGGGCATCGTCGTCTCCAAGGACGACCAGGCCCTCACCGAGGCCGTTCAACAGGCCGTGCAGAAGCTCATCGACTCGGGCGACTACCTCAAGATCCTCACCGCCTGGGGCAACGAGGTCGGCGCCGTGAAGACCGCAGAGCTCAACCCGAGCGTCAGCTGAGGACGACCGTGTCCACGACCGACGCCGGCCGGGCGGGCCCGGCAGGGCCGACGGAACCAGTGAAGCCGGCGGCCGACCAGGTCCCGGACCGGATCCACGCCATCCCGGTGCGCTACCCCGGCCGGTGGATCTCGGGGGCGGTCGTAGTCGTCATCGCGGCCATGGCCGTGCACGGACTCGTGACGAACGAGAAGTTCGCGTGGGGCACGGTGGCCGACTACCTGTTCAGCACTCCGGTGCTGCGCGGGGTCGTGTGGACCCTGTGGCTGACGGTCGCCGCGATGGCCATCGCGATCGTCTTGTCGGTCCTGCTCGCGATCATGCGCGGCTCGGCGAACCCCGTCATGCGCTGGGTGTCCTGGGCCTACATCTGGATCTTCCGCGGCACCCCGATCTACACCCAGCTCGTCTTCTGGGGCCTGATCTCGGTCCTCTACCCGCGGCTGAGCCTGGGCATCCCTTTCGGTCCCGAGCTCCTCGACTTCACCACCAAGGACCTTGTGACGGCCTCCCGGGCAGCGATCATCGGACTGGCCCTCAACGAGGCGGCCTACCTCGCCGAGATCGTGCGGGCCGGGCTGCAGAGCGTGGACCCAGGCCAGTCCGAGGCGGCCCGTGCGCTGGGGATGAAGAACACGAGGATCATGGGACGCATCGTCCTCCCCCAGGCCATGCGGGTCATCGTCCCGCCGACCGGCAACGAGACGATCTCCATGCTCAAGACGACGTCGCTCGTGCTCGCGGTGCCCTTCACCCTCGACCTGCAGTTCGCCACGAACGCCGTCGCGAACCGCATCTTCCAGCCGATCCCGCTCCTCATGGTCGCGGCGATCTGGTACCTCGCGATCACGAGCGTGCTCATGGTCGGCCAGCACTTCCTCGAGCGCTACTACGGCAAGGGATTCGACGTGCACCACGCACCGGGCGGAGGCGACGGCGGCCGACGGCGCGCCGCACGCCGCAGGGCACGCCAGGCCGCGATCAACGCGGCCGGGACCACAGCCGAACCGGGACCGTTGACGGAGGTGACGCCGTGAGCGCGGGTGTCCGGGACGAGACCCCGATGGTCGAGGTCGTCGACCTGCACAAGGAGTTCGGTGACGCGCACGTGCTGCGCGGGGTCGACCTCACGGTGCCGACGGGGTCGGTGTGCGTGGTCCTCGGCCCGTCCGGCTCGGGGAAGTCGACCGCGCTGCGGTGCATCAACCAGCTCGAGAGCATCACCGCCGGGCGCATCTACGTCGACGGTGAGCTCATGGGCTTCCGCGAGGGGACCCACCGCGGCGCTCCGGCGCTGTTCGCGCTGCACCCCAGGGAGATCGCCCGCCAGCGCACGAAGATCGGCATGGTGTTCCAGCGATTCAATCTCTTCCCGCACATGACCGCGCTGGGCAACGTCGTCGAGGCGCAGGTCCAGGTGCTCGGGCGGAGCAAGAGCGCGGCCCGAGCGCGCGCCGTCGAGCTGCTCGAGCGGGTCGGCCTGACGGACCACCGTGACCACTACCCCGCCCAGCTCTCCGGCGGTCAGCAGCAACGCGTCGCGATCGCCCGTGCCCTCGCGATGGACCCCGAGCTCATGCTCTTCGACGAGCCGACGTCGGCCCTGGACCCCGAGCTTGTCGGCGAGGTCCTGGCTGTCATGCGGTCCCTGGCCGAGACGGGCATGACGATGATCGTGGTCACCCACGAGATCGGCTTCGCCCGCGAGGTCGCCGACCAGGTGGTCTTCATGGCAGACGGGGTTGTCGTGGAGCAGGGCCTGCCCGAGCAGGTGCTCACGTCACCGCGCGAGGCCCGGACTCAGGACTTCTTGGCTCGGGTGCTGTGAGCGCGCCCCGCTGACGACCGACCTGAGCATCTCCTGCGTCTCCGGGTCGGTCGAGTACAGCAGCGTCCCGACCATCCCGCGGGTCAGCAGCACCTTGTAGACGTGACGGACCAGGCGGTCGAAGGTCGCGTCGTCGACCTTGGTCCGGGACCTGAAGTCGGGGTCCTTGTTGTGCTCGCGGCGCGCGACCCAGCCACCCGCTCCCCCGCGCGCCTGGGCGCGCCAGACGAGGTCCGGGCCGAAGATCACGCCGTTCCACGCGTACTCGAAGCCCTGCGCGGTGTACACGCAGCCGACCTGCTCGAACCCGCCCGGCTCGCTCGCCCACAGGGCCGACGGTGGTGCGTCGCCGATCCGCCGCTCGCCGTAGACGTTCCATGGCTTGGCCCAGTCGCCGATCCGCACGTCGTCGACGAGCGCGGCGTCGGGAGCGGACTTCGACCACGGCCAGCAGTAGCCGGCGGTCATCCGGGCGTTGGACCCCGCGTCGCGGTAGGCGCGCAGCCGCGCCTCCATCTCGTGAGGGGAGTCGACGACGTCGACCGCGAAGGTGGCCTCGTCCCGCCAGGGCGTGAGCGGGGCGTCGCGCAGCCCGAGCAGGGTCTGGACCCAGTCGACATAAGCGTCCGAGCCTCCCGCTCGGTACTGCGCCTTGAGGTTGACCGGCACGACGGGGAGGCCACGCAGGGCGGCGTGCGCGCGGATGTCGGCGACCGTGCCCATCTCGCCGGGGCGGACCACCTGGTGCTCGTCGAGGAGGAAGACGGGGACGCGTGCGGCGTCGAGCAGCTCGGTGATCTGCGGGCGGGCCCGCTCCCGGACGGCCTTGACGGTGTAGCGGTTGACGGACTGCTCTCGGATGCGGTGCGCCTCGTCGAGGATGAGGACGTCGAGGCCGTTGGGTTCGGCGTCGATGAAGGAGTTGAAGTACTTGAACAGCGACTTTGTCCGGGTCGAGCCCTTGCCCGCAACGTGGCGCATGGTCGTGGTGAAGCTCTTCGACCCGGTCGCGTGCAGCACGGTCCGGCCCTGACGCGCAAGCTCGCCGAGCAGAGACAAGGCGATGACGGACTTGCCCGATCCCGGGCCGCCGGTGATGATCACGGCGGTCTTGGTGTCCGCCGATCGGGCCTTCTCGACCGCCCGCAGGACGAGCTCGTAGGCGACGCGCTGCTCGTCGAGGAGGACAAACTGCTCGCGCTCCTGGATCTGCTTCGCCGCGACGGTCAGCAGCTGCTTGGACGGGGCGATGGCCGACTGGAGGAACAGGTCGGCGGCATGCACACCTGGCTCCCCCGGGGCGAGCCGGGTGCGCAGGTAGTCGTGGAGCTTGCCGCGGGTCTGCCCGGTGAACATCGGCGCCAGGGCGAGCGCCGGGTTGTCCCAGAGATCGGCGACCATCCCGTCCGAGGCGTTGTGCAGATAGGCCGTGGCCGCGAGCGCGTCCGGGTCGGTTGCGAAGATGCGCATGAAGTCGCGCAGGTACTCCGCGTAGCCGGCGACCTGGATGCTGGGGTGCAGGACCGGGCGGTAGGGCGCGCCGTCGACGTCGACGAGCATTGCGGAGTCCTCCCAGCGTCGCGCGGTGCTCCACTGCTTGAGCTCGACGACGACGTACGAGGGCTCCCCTGTGCGCGGGTGAGTCCCCGCGAGGATGACGTCAGCCCGCTTGGACGAGAGCGGCAGCCGGTGCTCGAGGATGACCTCGGTCTTGTCCAGCCCGGCGTCGCACAGGTCCCGGGCGAGTGTGGGGATCGAGCTGCGCCACGAGCGCAGCTCGCTCTCCCCGGCGCGCCCGAGGCCCTGGGCCGCGAGCTGGTCGGCGAGGTGGCGCTCGACGATCGAGGAATCCTGGGCGGTCATGGTCACCAACGAGCCGGCACTGAAACGAACAGCAGACAACGGAACACTTCCCCCGGGCAGCACGAATAGTCGTGCGGAGGGGGCATGTCCGGCGCGCTCGGTCTGGCGTGGGCCTGAGGCGAGCGCGGGGAAGTCCGTCGGTACCGCTGGGAGGACATTAGCGCGAGGCGAGGTCACCTCTTCGAAGGCGCGCGGACACTCGTGACGGCGGCCTACAGGACGCCAGATTTGTGACTTCCCGGTCACCTACGCCATGCTCACACCACATAACCGAAGAGCACAGCGGAACGACAGGCTTCCACCTCTGGGACATGCCTCCACCCGCCCCGAATGGGACGAGGCATGTCATGACGAGTTGGGTGCTGTCTATCGACGCGGAACACCCCCACCACTGGGACGTCGCCAAGCGCGATCTGATCTGGGACTTGCGCACCCGCCGAAACATCGAGCGCGGAGACACCGTCTACTTCTGGGTGGCCCAGCGCGGGCTCGCGGGGCGCGGAGTCGTGACAGCTGACGTCGTCGACTCCCCACCGATGGGGCTTCCGTGGGATGACGCGCACGAAACCCGGTACCGGGGGCGGATCGGATTCTCCAGGCTCGAGGACTACGACGGGCCCAAGCTCACCTGGACCGAGCTCAGCGCTGGCACCGGCCTTGGTGGCGCGGCACACCTTGCACCGAAATCCTCGGACAGCGTCGTCGAGGCAAACCTGGCCGCCCTCTTTGCGAGCGGGGCACCAGACCAGGTTGCCATGAGCCAGACGGACGAAGAAACACTCTCGGTTCTCAACCACCCCGACGCCGACTCACTCAGCGAGGATCGACGCGAGCTGGCTTTCGCCCAGATCCGTCTACGACAGGGCCAACCAGCATTCCGCAACAAGTTGCTCAAGGCGTACCGCAGGTCGTGCGCAGTCACCGGAACCACGACAGACGCCGTCTTGGAGGCGGCGCACATCTTGCCGTACCGCGGCGTGCACACCAACACTCTGTCGAACGGCATCCTGCTCCGCGCCGACGTCCATACCTTGTTCGACAGGCTGCTGCTGACGATCGTCCCTCGACAGAACGGGACTCTCGTCACCCGGACCTCCCCCTCACTCGGCGGGCACTACGCGGCCTTGGACGACCAGGCTCTGGCCGTCGTGCCGTCGCTCAGCGCAGACCTTCCCTCGCATGAGTTCCTCGGCGCGCATGCCGCACAATGTGGCTGGCTTGAAGACTGAGGCGTCGCGTGGCCGGCGTACCCGGCGTGACGCTCGAAGTGCGGCTAGAGATCACCGCAGTGGTCGACGAGGGCTTCGACGAAGCCGCCGTGCGGACCGTTCGTGAGAATGCCATGCAGTTGAAGTTCGAGCAGTACGGCTTCGAAGAGTCCTGACCGGCGACATGTCAGTGCCTCCTGCCAGCATGTCCGCATGACGGAGGAGGTGATGAATATGACCAAGCCGACCAAGGCGCAGCTGTCCAAGGCTGCGACGACGCTCGCAACGGACAAGTCGTCGAAGGCTGCGAAGTCCCAGGCCGGATCCACTCTGGGCAAGGGCTGATGTGGTGTGGGGACCGGCAGCGCTGGTCCCCACACGGGTCTACCCGCCCGCACCGATGCGCATCGCCCGTACCCCTCAACTCACCGGAGGACGCCTTGATCATCTTCATCCCGTTCACCAAGGATCTCGATCGCGGTGCCTTCAGTTACGTGAGGCGTGCATCGCTGCCTACTTCTCCCTCGTGACCCACCGAGTGGAAGTTGATGAGCTCACCGAGTCGGTCGCGCGTCCGGGACGCCGTTACCCCATGTCAGCGATGCCGCTCGCCCGGCTGGCAGTCGACCTCAAGTACCAGGGGAACGGCTTCGGGAAGATGGTCCTCTTCGAAGCTGTCACGCCTGTCAGAGGCTGCGCAGAGCATCGGCTTCGAGCTAATCATCGTCCATGCGCTCGATGAGGATGCGGCAGCGTTCTACTGAAGTTCGGCTTCCATCGACTCGCGAGGCAGAATCTCATTGACTCTGTGCAGCCGAAGTACGTACAGTGACTGCACGGAGGAACCATGAACACATCAGCAAGCGGCCGTGACTCACGGCTGAACATGCGCATCGGGACCGACGCTCTCGAGATCATCCGTGAAGCCGCCTCATCCCAGCAGCAGGACGTGACGTCATTCGTCCTCGGGGCCGCGATGGAACGCGCCCGGTCTGTCCTCGTCGAGGAGCGCATCCTGCGCCTCACCCACGCCGAGTTCGCCCAGGTCAATACCGCACTCGATGCGGAACCCCAGCCCATCCCTGAGCTCGCAGCCCTCGTTCGCGAGATGAAGGGCCGCCGGCTCTCGACCAAGGCTTCGGTCCAGGCCTAACACCCACCCCCTTCGCTGAGCGCGCTGGATTGGCTGCCCAAACCGGACTCGAAGCAGCCGGTTGAGCGCACTCAGCGAGGGTGGAGCTATAGACGAAGCGTCCTGACGGTCAGCCGAGCTCGACCGGGAGGGACTCGTCGGCCGTCCACTCGCTGAGCGAACCGTCGTAGACGGCGACTTCGACACCCGCCGCAAGGAAGGCGGCGAAGGCCGGAAGCGTCGCCGCGATGCCACCGCCGCAGTAGGTGACGGCGCGCTGCGCGTCGAGCACTCCCTGCGCCTGGAGCTTCTCGGTGAGCTGGTCAGTCGGGAGGAACCGGCCGGTCGCTTGGTCGAGCAGCGTGTACAGCGGCAGGTTGACGCTGCCGGGGATGCGTCCGCGTCGCGCGTAGGGGCTCAGCTCGGACTCGCCCACGAAGGTCGCGGGGTCGAGGGCGTTGACCACGACCGTGCCCTCGGGCGCGGTGGCGACCCCCGGCAGAGTGGCCTCGAGCTCGTTCTTGGTCGCCACGAGATGCGACCGGAAGTCTGGGATGAAGACCGGCGCGGCAGCCTCTGCGGCTGCTGCGATGTCGGCGTCGCCTGCCGCAACCGGGTGGCCGGCAGCCTTCCAGGCACCGAGACCGCCGTCGAGCACCGAGACGCCGTCGTGGCCGAAGAGGCGGAAGAGCCACCAGACCCGGGTCGCCCAGGCGGACCCGCCGGTGTCGTAGACAACGACGTGGGTGTCGGAGCCGACACCGAGGTCCTGTGCTGCCTGCGCGAACTGCTCCGGGCTGGGGATGGTGAACAGCTGCGCGGCGTCCGGGGCGGAGAGTGCGCCCGTGACGTCAGCGAACAACGCGCCGGGGATGTGCTCGCCGAGGTACTGCTCGTATCCGTTCGATGCGGTGTACGGCGCCGCCTCGACCGTGGTGTGCAGGAAGGTCGTGGCGTCCAGCACGCGGATCGGCGCACTCGGCGCGGCGAGGGCGTCGTTGAGCTCGGCGCTCGAGACGAGGGACGGGAGCAGGGCAGTTCCTGTCGACATGGGAAGCAACCTTTCGGGGAGATCAGTCTGTGCGGGCGGCCACGAGGCCGTCTTGAGCAGGCTACGTCGCGCTAGAGAGGGTCACCTAGGCGTTTGATTAAAATCTCAACTACTGGTCTGCAGGTCCGCTGGTCGGATCCCGTGCCCGCCTGCGGGGCCCGCTCGAGACACCGCACCCAACTACGCACTGCGGCGCTTCAAGGTCACCGCTCCCAGTCCCAGGAAGCCGATGACGAAGGCGCAGATCACCGCGACGTCGCCCCAGATCTCCGGGACCGGCTGAGTCGACACCCGGGTCATCGCGTCGACCGCATAGGTCAGCGGCAGGGCCCGCGAGACCCACTCAAGCACCTCGGGCATCTGATCGCGCGGCACGAGCAACCCGCACAGCAGGAACTGGGGCAGCACGACCGCCGGCATGAACTGGACCGCCTGGAACTCCGACCGGGCGAATGCGCTGACGAACAGCCCGAGGGACATCCCGAGCAGGGCATCGAGCACCGCGACAAGGACGAGCAGTCCCCACGGCCCGGCCAGGTCGAGCCCGAGCGGTCCCACCAGTAGCAACGACGCGAACACCGCCTGCCCTGCAGCCAGCACCCCGAAGGCGATCGCATACCCGCCAAGGAAACCGACCTTGCTCACCGGCAGCGTGAGCAGCCGCTCGAGCGTTCCCGACGTCCGCTCCCGCAGCGTCGCGATCGACGTCACCAGGAACATGATGAGCAACGGGAACAGTGCCAGCAGCGCCGGCGCGATGGACTGGAACACCGGCGCGCCGTCGTACACCCACCACAGGAGGGTGAGCAGCGCACACGGCACGACGAAGATCATCGCTAGGGTGCGGGGGTCGTGCCGGAGCTGGCGCAGCACACGGTTTGCGGTCGCGATCATGGCGCGACCGCACCGCCGACGAGCGCGAGGAACGCCGCCTCGGCCGTGGTCGTCCCGGTCTGCGCGAGCAGCTCGGTCGGACTGGACTGCACGACGACGGCACCCTCGCGCAGCAGGACCACCTCGTCGCAGCGGGTCGCCTCATCCATGACATGGCTCGATACGATGAGCCCGACGCCGCTCGACGCGAGCTCGGCGAACAGGCCCCACAGCGACGCACGGAGCACCGGATCGAGGCCAACCGTCGGTTCGTCGAGGACGAGCAGCTCGGGACTGCCGAGCAACGCCGTCGCGAGCCCGACCCTCGAGCGCTGCCCACCCGAGAGCTGGCCAACAAGCTGGTGGCGCACGGGGGTGAGGTCGACGCGCTCAAGCGGCGTCGCGGCGTCGGGCACGCCGAGAATGCGCGCGAAGTAGCGCAGGTTCTCTTCGACCGTGAGGTCCTCGTAGACGCTGGGCGCCTGCGTGACATAGCCGATGCGGCGGCGCAGGCCCGCGCTGCCGACGGGTTCGCCGAGGACGGTCACCGTGCCGGAGGTGACGATCTGGACACCGAGGATCGCTCGGAGCAAGGTCGTCTTACCCCCTCCGGACGGGCCGAGCAGGCCCGTGACCGTTCCTGCGGCGAAGGTGAGGTCCAATCCATGGAGCACCTCCCGGCGTCCGCGGTGGACCACCAGGGAGTCGACGACGACCGTCGGGGACGTGGACATCCGGGACCGGTCCTGAGATCCGCAGGTTCTCTGCTAGACCTTGCGGCCCTTGGCGAAGTACGAGATCGGGCCGATCCAGTTGACCAGCAGCGCGATGCCCCAGACGAACTTGGGGCCCTCCACCTGGTCGGCAGGGCGCTTGATGAGGTCGCGGTACGCGGCCGCGGTGAGGGTGAGCTGCGCGAGGCCGATGACGATCATCCCGGTCTTACGCTTGCCGCTGAGGTCTTTCCAGTGGGTCTTGTGGGCCATGTGCGTCATGTGAGGCTCCTGGCTAGTGGGGATGGCGCGCGCGGCGCCTGTACCGTCCACGCTACTGCGCAGGAGGAACACCGCGCATGGGCAGTTCGTCCGGCGCTGGCCTTCAGCTGCTGGCGGTACCCGCGGTCGTCGCGACCATCACGGCGGCCATCGTCGCGGAGTTCACGGCGTCGATGGCCTTGCGCACGGCGGTGTCGGCGAGGCCGCTCGGGACCACGAGCTTGGCTCGGCGACGCAGCTCACGTGCGCTGACCTCGCCAGTCCCGAGGACCTTGGGGACCTGGTCGACAGCGCGCAGCAGCGCGATGAGCGCAGCCTCCCGTTCTGTCGGCTCTCGCCCGACGACAAGCACCTCGCGCAGTCCTGCGCGCATCTGCTGCGCGTGGCTGCGATCGACCGCAGGCCACCGCTCGGTCGAGAAGATCCCCAGCACGCGGGCTTGTTCGAAGCGAAGGATCCTGCGGTCGGCAAGTCTTGCGTAGAGCGCTCGGCGCAGGTCCTTCTTGAGCTTGGGCAGCAGGCTCTCGGGCTTCTTGGGGCCCGCGGCGAGGATCCGGCTCAGCGCTTCGTCAAGGATCGGGTCCCCGACAGGCCGTGCGTCGCGCACAATCAGTCGTCCGGACTTGACGGGGTCCCCCGGCCCCGCGACGTCGACCCGCGCGGCGACCGCGAGGTCAAGCAGGACGGCTCCGGCCAGGACCAGGTCGAGCCGTGTGACGTCGACAACGGGTTTGCCGGTCACGTCCTCGGTGAGCAGCAGAAGGATCTGTTCGGCGAGGATCATGCGCCCATGGAACCACAGGTTGGCCTTGGGTGGGCTGATGAGGTGCTGCCAGTCACAGGCGGGCCGTGGCTCACCGCTTCCGGGGCTTCCGCGTCCCTGAGCGCTCAGGCCGACGTCTCGCTTGCGCCCTTGATGACCTCCGCCATCACACCGCGCACGGCCTCGAGCGGCGGCTGCACGGACCGTTCCACAGGAGGCGCCGCGAGGAGTGCGTCCGCGCGGCGGTCGAGCGCGCGCACCTGAGGGGAGGAATCCTTGAGACCTGGTTCGCTCAGCGCTTGGCCGACGGCGCTCACCGCATTCAGCAGCACCAAGAGGGACAGCTCGTGATCACTCGGCGCGCGCTTAACGGTGAGCACGTCACGAAGACCGGCTCGCACCAAGTCCTTGTGCCCAGAGTCAGTCACCAGCCATCGCTGGGACGGGAAGAGTCCCCATCTCCGGTGAACAGTGGGACGCACGAACCCACCGTCGGCCAGTCGCGCGTAGACCTGCTCACGGAGGCCCCTTCCCACCCGCCACAACGCGACCGCAGGGAGGGAGGGAGTTTCCTTCAGCAGGACTGCCAGCCCTCGGTCGAGCAGGGGATCGCCCACGGGTCGAGAGTCGCGCACCACGATGTGGCCGGTCTCTGCAGGATCGGTGGGACGCGCGACGTCGATGCGCCCACTGGCCGTCAGCTCGAGCAGAACGGCCCCTGCCAGGGCGAGGTTGAGGGGCTCATCAGAGTTGCGGTGGGAGGAGCAGCCCGCCGGCGACCAGCAGCATGCGTAGTCGGTAGTGATCGCCGTTGCGATATCCGCGTGCGATGCGCCGGTGCAGTTCGATGATTCCGTTGATGGCCTCCGTGCCGCCGTTGTTGGCGCGGTCGGTGCTGAAGTAGCCGAGGAACTCCTTCTTCCAGCGTCGTAGGGTCCGCCCGAGCCGGGCGATTTCGGGGATCGGGCAGGTATGGAACGTCTCCAGGACCGTCTCGGCCAGCGCCTTGCCCTCGGTGGTGTCCTTGGCCCGGTAGGCCCCTCGGAGCTGTTGGTAGCAGCG
>NZ_FMYH01000017.1 GCF_900096585.1 Sanguibacter gelidistatuariae | reverse complement strand
CATCGCACGCGGATATCGCAACGGCGATCACTACCGACTACGCATGCTGCTGGTCGCCGGCGGGCTGCTCCTCCCACCGCAACTCTGATGAGCCCGATTGACCCACGCGGTGAACTGGCGTGGAGTGCCAGTACCTTTGGCTACGGTGGTGTCCAGGCGCATTTCTTGGAAGTACTCACAGACCAGGCGAGTAACGCGTACAAGGACTATCTTCGTCGCAATCGCGTCTCGTACATCATCGCGGGCACGGAACAGATCGACTATGTGGTCATGTTGAGCAAGCTCCATAACCTTGGCATCAAGCGACTCATGGTGGGTGGCGGCGGGGTCATCAATTGGTCCTTCCTTCAGAATGGCCTGGTGGATGAGGTTAGTATGGTGCTGTCTCCGATCGCCAACGGCGACCCGAATGCTCCCCGTTTCTTTACTGCCCGTGAGCCGTATAGCTCCGTCAATCCCGTCGCCTTTCAGCTCGCCAGCGTTGAAGACCTCGGGGACAGCGTCGTGTGGCTGCGCTACACCGTGCAGCCAAACCAACAGCAGACCTCTGTAACCGTTGAGAGGGGTGCTATATGACTCGTGTCGGCGCAGTCTTCAGCCCGTACCAGAACCCGCCCGAGGTCTTAGGGCCCCGGAAAGGTCGTGTTTTGGCGGCTCTTCAGAGTTGCGGTGGGAGGAGCGTGACGCGCCGGTGCGCCCAGGGTCCGTGGTGACATAGGTCGAGGCCCTCAGGATCAGTAGTGACAAAGCCACTGCTCCACGAGGACCTCGGGCGTTGACCAAGGCTACTGTGACCTGCTGTGCCGCGCCCGGTTCGTACTGTTCGCGCATTGACACCCTCGTCGACCTGGATGGCGTCCGCGTGATCGCCGTCGTCCGCTCGGGCCGCCAGGTGACGATGACCATCGAGACGCCCAGGGAGCCTGCGGGGTGCCGGCGGTGCGGGACGGTGGCGCTCAGTCACGGGCGTCGGGCCCGTCTGCTGCGGGACATCCCGTGCTCGGGGTCGCCTGTGGTGTTGGCTTGGCGGCAGCGGACCTGGGCGTGCCCGGACGATGCCTGCCCGGCCAGGACGGTGACCGAGGAGCTCCCGTCCTTGGCCAGCCGACGGGCGGTCCTGACGACGCGGGCGATCTGGTGGGCGATCGGCCAGCTACGCCGTGAGCACGCCACCATCGAGGGCCTCGCCCGCCAGCTGGGTGTCACCTGGAACATGCTGTGCCGGGTGGTTGAACCCCGCTTGGATGAGCTGGCAAATGATGAGTCCCGCTTCGCCGGCGTGACCACTCTCGGGGTTGATGAGCATGTGTGGCATCACACCCCGCACAGGGTCAAGGAGAAGGGTCCGACGATGTTGACGGGGATGGTGGATCTGACCCGTGACCAGCAAGGACGCACCCATGCCGGCTCATCAGAGTTGCGGTGGGAGGAGCAGCC
>NZ_FMYH01000015.1 GCF_900096585.1 Sanguibacter gelidistatuariae | reverse complement strand
GTAGGCGTTGGTGTTCGGTGGGATCGTCCGTAGCTTGAGAACTGCACAGTGGACGCGAGCATCTTTGCGATCAAAGACTTTGGTCTTTGTTCTGCAATTTAGTTTTATCAAGTTTTTAAGGGCACAGGGTGGATGCCTTGGCACTAGGAGCCGATGAAGGACGTAGTAGCCTGCGATAAGCCTCGGGGAGTTGGCAAACGAACCGTGATCCGAGGATTTCCGAATGGGGAAACCCAGCTGGAGTTATGTCCAGTTACCCGCATCTGAATATATAGGGTGTGTGGAGGGAACGTCGGGAAGTGAAACATCTCAGTACCGACAGGAAGAGATATTCCGTGAGTAGTGGCGAGCGAAAGCGGATGAGGCCAAACCGTTCATGTGTGATACCCGGCAGGGGTTGCATGGGCGGGGTTGTGGGACCTTTCAGATTGTTCTGCCGAACTTTCAGGGAGTCAGAAAGCCGCGTTATAGTCGAAGGGCATTGAAAGGCCCGGCGTAGAGGGTGTGACCCCCGTAGACGAAATGACGTGGCCTCCCGAAGGGGATCCCAAGTAGCACGGGGCCCGAGAAATCCCGTGTGAATCCGTGAAGACCACTTCATAAGCCTAAATACTACCTAGTGACCGATAGCGGACAAGTACCGTGAGGGAAAGGTGAAAAGTACCCCGGGAGGGGAGTGAAATAGTACCTGAAACCGTGTGCCTACAATCCGTTGGAGCCTCCCTAGCAGGGGTGACAGCGTGCCTTTTGAAGAATGAGCCTGCGAGTTAGTGCTCAGTGGCGAGGTTAACCCGTGTGGGGAAGCCGTAGCGAAAGCGAGTCTTAATAGGGCGAATGAGTCGCTGGGTCTAGACCCGAAGCGAAGTGATCTACCCATGGGCAGGTTGAAGCGCGGGTAAGACCGCGTGGAGGACCGAACCCACCTAGGTTGAAAACTGGGGGGATGACCTGTGGGTAGGGGTGAAAGGCCAATCAAACTTCGTGATAGCTGGTTCTCCCCGAAATGCATTTAGGTGCAGCGTCACGTGTTTCTTGCCGGAGGTAGAGCTACTGGATGGCCGATGGGCCCTACAAGGTTACTGACGCCAGCCAAACTCCGAATGCCGGTAAGTGAGAGCGTGGCAGTGAGACTGTGGGGGATAAGCTCCATAGTCGAGAGGGAAACAGCCCAGACCACCAGCTAAGGCCCCTAAGCGTATGCTAAGTGGGAAAGGATGTGGAGTTGCACAGACAACCAGGAGGTTGGCTTAGAAGCAGCCACCCTTGAAAGAGTGCGTAATAGCTCACTGGTCAAGTGATTCCGCGCCGACAATGTAGCGGGGCTCAAGTATACCGCCGAAGCTGTGGCATTCACATAATAACCAGGCCTTCGTGGTCCAGGTGTGTGGATGGGTAGGGGAGCGTCGTGTGGCCAGTGAAGTCGCGGGGGAACCCAGCGGTGGAGGCTACACGAGTGAGAATGCAGGCATGAGTAGCGAATGACGGGTGAGAAACCCGTCCGCCGAATGATCAAGGGTTCCAGGGCCAGGCTAATCCGCCCTGGGTAAGTCGGGACCTAAGGCGAGGCCGACAGGCGTAGTCGATGGACAAGGAGTTGATATTCTCCTACCGGCGAAGAACCGCCCATACCGAATCTGGTGATGCTAAGTGCCCAAGCCTGGTCCACAGGCCCTTCGGGGCTGAGGACTCAGGGGAGCGCACGACCCGAGCTCGTAGTAGGTAAGCGCATTAACAGGGGTGACGCAGGAAGGTAGCCCAGCGTGGCGATGGTTGTCCACGTCCAAGGTTGTAGGGAGAACAGTAGGCAAATCCGCTGTTCATATATCCTGAGAACTGATGGTGAGTCCGTATGGACGATGATTGGGTGATCCTATGCTGCCAAGAAAAGCCTCGGCGCGAGGTTCTAGCCGCCCGTACCCTAAACCGACTCAGGTGATCAGGTAGAGAATACTAAGGCGATCGAGAGAATCATGGTTAAGGAACTCGGCAAAATGCCCCCGTAACTTCGGGAGAAGGGGGGCCCGGAGCGTGAACCCACTTGCTGGGGAAGCGTGCAAGGGCCGCAGAGACCAGGGAGAAGCGACTGTTTACTAAAAACACAGGTCCGTGCGAAGTCGCAAGACGATGTATACGGACTGACGCCTGCCCGGTGCTGGAAGGTTAAGAGGACGGGTTAGCACTTGTGCGAAGCTCAGAATTTAAGCCCCAGTAAACGGCGGTGGTAACTATAACCATCCTAAGGTAGCGAAATTCCTTGTCGGGTAAGTTCCGACCTGCACGAATGGCGTAACGACTTCTCCGCTGTCTCAACCGTGAACTCGGCGAAATTGCACTACGAGTAAAGATGCTCGTTACGCGCAGCAGGACGGAAAGACCCCGGGACCTTTACTATAGTTTGGTATTGGTGTTCGGTGCGGCTTGTGTAGGATAGGTGGGAGACTGTGAAGCATGCACGCCAGTGTGTGTGGAGTCAACGTTGAAATACCACTCTGGTCGCTCTGGATATCTAACCTCGGTCCGTAATCCGGATCAGGGACAGTGCCTGATGGGTAGTTTAACTGGGGCGGTTGCCTCCTAAAATGTAACGGAGGCGCTCAAAGGTTCCCTCAGCCTGGTTGGCAATCAGGTGTCGAGTGCAAGTGCACAAGGGAGCTTGACTGTGAGACTGACAAGTCGAGCAGGGACGAAAGTCGGAACTAGTGATCCGGCGGTGGCTTGTGGAAGCGCCGTCGCTCAACGGATAAAAGGTACCCCGGGGATAACAGGCTGATCTTGCCCAAGAGTCCATATCGACGGCATGGTTTGGCACCTCGATGTCGGCTCGTCGCATCCTGGGGCTGGAGTAGGTCCCAAGGGTTGGGCTGTTCGCCCATTAAAGCGGTACGCGAGCTGGGTTTAGAACGTCGTGAGACAGTTCGGTCCCTATCCGCTGCGCGCGCAGGAAACTTGAGAAGGGCTGTCCCTAGTACGAGAGGACCGGGACGGACGAACCTCTGGTGTGCCAGTTGTTCCGCCAGGAGCACGGCTGGTTGGCTACGTTCGGAAGAGATAACCGCTGAAAGCATCTAAGCGGGAAGCTTGCTTCAAGATGAGGTTTCCACGGGATTTATCCCGAGAGGCTCCCAGCAGACCACTGGGTAGATAGGCCGGATGTGGAAGAAGGGACGAAAGACCTTCGGAGCTGACCGGTACTAATAAGCCGATAACTTGATAACACTCAAATTTTGTGTGCTACGCGTCCACTGTGCGGTTCTTAGGGTACGGCCGTGTCTTATCCGGTCTGTATAACCTAATAGAGTTACGGCAGTCATAGCGTGGGGGAAACGCCCGGTCCCATTCCGAACCCGGAAGCTAAGCCCCACTGCGCCGATGGTACTGCACGGGAGACTGTGTGGGAGAGTAGGTCGCTGCCGGACAACCATTCA
>NZ_FMYH01000016.1 GCF_900096585.1 Sanguibacter gelidistatuariae | reverse complement strand
GGCACGGGCCTTCAGTTCTTCGTCGATCTTCTTGGGCATGGTGCTCATTCTCCTGGACTCAAACAGGAGCGGCATCAAACCTGGGGCGCTTCAGTCTTTCCCGGGCCCACCTCGGCCGCGACCGCGGCGAACCAGCCGGTGCCGAGTACATCCGAGGCTGCCAACAGCGACGGGATCAGGTCGGGTGCGGGCTGGCCGGGGGTGGCGACGAGGGTGCCATCGGCGTGCGGGATACGGGCGCGCTCGGCCTGGGTGCCGATCATGCCCATTACCTCGACCTGGACGCAACGGGACTGGTATCCGGCCTGGCAGATTTCGCAGGTGTTGTCCGAGGCCATGAACGAGCCGACGACAAAGTCACCAGGTTTCACTGTTTTCACGTCGGTACCGATCTCTTCGACCACGCCGACGTACTCGTGACCCATCGGGGCATCCGCCGCATCATCGGCACCGCGGTATGGCCAGAGGTCGGATCCGCAGACGCAGGATGCGGTGACGCGGATGATCGCGTCGGTGGGGTGGATGACTCTCGGGTCTTCGCGATCGACGACACGGACATCGCTGGGGGCGTGCATGATGACTCCACGCATGATGGGTACTCTCCTCACAATCGATTCTTCTCAATCACAAGTACAGCACTCATCGTGCCCCGGGGGGAGGCCCGCCCGGTGGAGGTACCACAAGGGTCCCCCACAACTCAGGGGTCTCGGCTACCGTCGGAGTATGGATAATCGAACGGAAGTGCGGGAGTTCCTCACCTCATGTCGCGCCCGGATCACCCCGGAACAGGTTGGACTCCCCGCCGGCACCAATCGGCGGGTTGACGGGTTGCGTCGCAGTGAAGTGGCGACCTTGGCCGGAGTGAGCATTGAGTACTACACGCGCATTGAACGCGGCACGATCGGCGGCGCTTCACCCGAGATTCTTGACAGCCTGGCCAAGGCGTTGCGCCTGGATGACGCTGAGCGTGCGCACCTATTTGATCTTGCCCATTCGGCAGGCCCCGTGGCGAGGCCACCTCGGCGCCGTAACTCGAAGACATGGGCAGCGCATCAGAGTCTGCAATGGGCTCTGGATGCCATCACGGCTGGTCCGGCGTTCGTTCGCAACGGACGCATGGATATTCTCGCCGTCAACACCCTGGCTCGGGCGTTCTATAAGGATGTCTACGACATGCCGGGCCAGCCGCCGAATATTGCCCGGTTCACCTTCCTCGACGAACGGGCACGTGATTTCTATCCCGACTGGGATCTCTTCGCCGAGGTCACCGTCGCAATATTGCGCACTGAGGCGGGACGCGACCCGCACAACAAGGAACTCCACGACCTCATCGGCGAGCTCAGTACCCGCAGCGAGGATTTCCGGCGCCGGTGGAGCGCACACAATGTCCGCCATCACGGCACCGGTTCCAAGACGTTCCACCACTCTGTCGTCGGTGAACTCACATTGGCGTATGAGGGGCTGGAGATGGCGGCCGAACCCGGCCTGACTCTCACCATCTACGTCGCGGAGCCCGGGTCCCGCTCTGAAGATGCGATGCGCTTGCTCGCCTCGTGGGCCGCCAGTGAATACGAAACCTCCGCCCTCGCAGCCACAGAATTCACCGTCGGGAGGGATGCGACATGAAGATCGAGTTGACCATTGACGACACCCGTGTCGAGGCCGAGCTGAATGACCATCCAGTGGCGCGCGAACTCGCTCAGGCGCTGCCTCTCGATCTCGTTTTCAACGATTTCAACCAGGTAGAGAAGGTAGCGTCTCTCGGTCGATCCCTGACTCTGCGCGGCGTACCAGATGCCGACGCCCCCGGACCGGGAGAGATCGGCTACTACGCTCCCACGCAAGGACTAGTCCTTTTCTACGGCAGTCCCGGACGGTGGCCGGGACTGGTGCGGATGGGGCGCTTTAGCTACGACCTGAGCGCGCTTCGTGCGCTCCCGGATGGGACGCGCATCCACATCGCACTGGCGCCCACCGACACCCCCTGAAGCCAGCCCAACTGCTTCGCGCCTTTAGTAGAAACATGCTGTCAACATCCCAGTGTTCGAATCTGATTACACCTGAGAAGGAACTGATAATGAACCGGCCGTACGTCATTATTCATACACACACATCAATTGATGGAAACATCGATTCGATGGATCTCCCTGAATTCGCCACGGGCAGCCAGCACTATCAAGACATTGCCCTGAGTCCCAATCGGCAAGTGCTCAACGTCGATGCCTACCTTAACGGTAAAGAATCGACGCAAGTCAATGTCACTCACTATAAGGTGCCCGATGTTGACGAATACGCCGCCGAAGTCCCTTCTGGAGACTTTCTCGCTGAGCCGGACGCGGGCATGTACTACGTCTCGATTGACGGCTCATCAGAGTTGCGGTGGGAGGAGCGTGACGCGCCGGTGCGCACGGGGTCCGTGGTGACGTAGGTCGAGGCCCTCAGGATCAGTAGTGACTAAGCCACTGCTCCACGAGGACCTCGACGTTGACCAAGCCTA
>NZ_FMYH01000018.1 GCF_900096585.1 Sanguibacter gelidistatuariae | reverse complement strand
GTACTTCCATGACCGGCCAAGCCGGCATCCATAGTCAATGTTCCACCCGTGAGCAACCACCCACCCCCTCATTCGGAGAGTGGACGTGGCCACCTGACCACCCCGAGGTAGTCCCCGGAAGCGCCAGCGTGTAGCTCCTTAGAAAGGAGGTGATCCAGCCGCACCTTCCGGTACGGCTACCTTGTTACGACTTAGTCCCAATCGCCAATCCCACCTTCGACGGCTCCATCCCACAAGGGGTTAGGCCACCGGCTTCGGGTGTTACCGACTTTCGTGACTTGACGGGCGGTGTGTACAAGGCCCGGGAACGTATTCACCGCAGCGTTGCTGATCTGCGATTACTAGCGACTCCGACTTCATGGGGTCGAGTTGCAGACCCCAATCCGAACTGAGACCGGCTTTTTGGGATTCGCTCCACCTCGCGGTATCGCAGCCCTTTGTACCGGCCATTGTAGCATGCGTGAAGCCCAAGACATAAGGGGCATGATGATTTGACGTCATCCCCACCTTCCTCCGAGTTGACCCCGGCAGTCTCCTATGAGTCCCCACCATAACGTGCTGGCAACATAGGACGAGGGTTGCGCTCGTTGCGGGACTTAACCCAACATCTCACGACACGAGCTGACGACAACCATGCACCACCTGTACACCAGTCCGAAGACGCACACATCTCTGCATGATTCCGGTGTATGTCAAGCCTTGGTAAGGTTCTTCGCGTTGCATCGAATTAATCCGCATGCTCCGCCGCTTGTGCGGGCCCCCGTCAATTCCTTTGAGTTTTAGCCTTGCGGCCGTACTCCCCAGGCGGGGCACTTAATGCGTTAGCTGCGGTACGGAACTCGTGGAATGAGCCCCACACCTAGTGCCCAACGTTTACGGCATGGACTACCAGGGTATCTAATCCTGTTCGCTCCCCATGCTTTCGCTCCTCAGCGTCAGTAGTGGCCCAGTGACCTGCCTTCGCCATCGGTGTTCCTCCTGATATCTGCGCATTCCACCGCTACACCAGGAATTCCAGTCACCCCTACCACACTCTAGTCTGCCCGTACCCGATGCAAGCTCAAGGTTGAGCCTTGAGTTTTCACACCAGACGCGACAAACCGCCTACGAGCTCTTTACGCCCAATAATTCCGGACAACGCTTGCACCCTACGTATTACCGCGGCTGCTGGCACGTAGTTAGCCGGTGCTTCTTCTGCAGGTACCGTCACTTTCGCTTCTTCCCTACTGAAAGAGGTTTACAACCCGAAGGCCTTCATCCCTCACGCGGCGTCGCTGCATCAGGCTTTCGCCCATTGTGCAATATTCCCCACTGCTGCCTCCCGTAGGAGTCTGGGCCGTGTCTCAGTCCCAGTGTGGCCGGTCGCCCTCTCAGGCCGGCTACCCGTCGACGCCTTGGTGAGCCATTACCTCACCAACAAGCTGATAGGCCGCGAGTCCATCCTTGACCGAAAAACTTTCCAGACACAGACCATGCGGTCGCATCTCATATCCGGTATTAGACGTCGTTTCCAACGCTTATCCCAGAGTCAAGGGCAGGTTACTCACGTGTTACTCACCCGTTCGCCACTGATCAACCAGAGCAAGCTCCGATATCACCGTTCGACTTGCATGTGTTAAGCACGCCGCCAGCGTTCGTCCTGAGCCAGGATCAAACTCTCCGTAAATGTTTGATATCAACCAGTCGAAACCAGTTAACAACCATACGAAGCAAGCACCCCTGCAAAGAGGCACTTGATTAATCAAGGCTACAAACCGAAAACTTGCGTTTTCAATTCATACCAAATAAACCTTGCTGCGAATCAGCCACCAGATCGAAGACCCAGCAACCAACACCAGACAAGGGGTCTTGGCATTGACTATTAAGCACACTGTTGAGTTCTCAAGGAGCGGACGCGCACCACTTCCAGACCGCTAAGGTCCTTCTCTTGGGGCAACCGTTCAAACTTACCCG